>NZ_CP077378.1:1930000-2315000 GCF_019048565.1 Aeromonas sp. FDAARGOS 1406 | reverse complement strand
GGCCTGCGCGGAAGATGTAACGGGGCTCAAACCAGGCACCGAAGCCGCGGATTCACGCTAAGCGTGAGTGGTAGGGGAGCGTTCTGTAAGTCTGCGAAGGTGTATCGAGAGGTATGCTGGAGATATCAGAAGTGCGAATGCTGACGTAAGTAACGATAAAGGGGGTGAAAAGCCTCCTCGCCGGAAGACCAAGGGTTCCTGTCCAACGTTAATCGGGGCAGGGTGAGTCGACCCCTAAGGCGAGGCCGAAAGGCGTAGTCGATGGGAAGCAGGTTAATATTCCTGCACGACTTGTAATTGCGATGGGGGGACGGAGAAGGCTAGGTGGGCCAGGCGACGGTTGTCCTGGTGAAAGTGCGTAGGTGGTGTTTCTAGGCAAATCCGGAGACACAACACTGAGACACGAGACGAACGCACTACGGTGCGGAAGCCATTGATGCCCTGCTTCCAGGAAAAGCCTCTAAGCTTCAGATTACAAGTCATCGTACCCCAAACCGACACAGGTGGTCGGGTAGAGAATACCAAGGCGCTTGAGAGAACTCGGGTGAAGGAACTAGGCAAAATAGAACCGTAACTTCGGGAGAAGGTTCGCTCTTGATGGTGAAGTCCCTTGCGGATGGAGCTGTCGGGAGTCGCAGTGACCAGATGGCTGGGACTGTTTATCAAAAACACAGCACTCTGCAAACACGAAAGTGGACGTATAGGGTGTGACACCTGCCCGGTGCCGGAAGGTTAATTGATGGGGTTAGCGCAAGCGAAGCTCTTGATCGAAGCCCCGGTAAACGGCGGCCGTAACTATAACGGTCCTAAGGTAGCGAAATTCCTTGTCGGGTAAGTTCCGACCTGCACGAATGGTGTAACCATGGCCATGCTGTCTCCACCCGAGACTCAGTGAAATCGAATTCGCCGTGAAGATGCGGTGTACCCGCGGCTAGACGGAAAGACCCCGTGAACCTTTACTACAGCTTGGCACTGAACATTGAACCTACATGTGTAGGATAGGTGGGAGGCTTTGAAGGCGTGACGCCAGTTGCGCTGGAGCCGTCCTTGAAATACCACCCTTGTATGTTTGATGTTCTAACGCAGGGCCCTGAATCGGGCTCGCGGACAGTGCCTGGTGGGTAGTTTGACTGGGGCGGTCTCCTCCCAAAGAGTAACGGAGGAGCACGAAGGTTGGCTAATCCTGGTCGGACATCAGGAGGTTAGTGCAATGGCATAAGCCAGCTTAACTGCGAGACGGACAGGTCGAGCAGGTACGAAAGTAGGTCATAGTGATCCGGTGGTTCTGAATGGAAGGGCCATCGCTCAACGGATAAAAGGTACTCCGGGGATAACAGGCTGATACCGCCCAAGAGTTCATATCGACGGCGGTGTTTGGCACCTCGATGTCGGCTCATCACATCCTGGGGCTGAAGTCGGTCCCAAGGGTATGGCTGTTCGCCATTTAAAGTGGTACGCGAGCTGGGTTCAGAACGTCGTGAGACAGTTCGGTCCCTATCTGCCGTGGGCGTTGGATGATTGAAGGGAGTTGCTCCTAGTACGAGAGGACCGGAGTGAACGAACCTCTGGTGTTCGGGTTGTCACGCCAGTGGCACTGCCCGGTAGCTAAGTTCGGAATCGATAACCGCTGAAAGCATCTAAGCGGGAAGCGAGCCCTGAGATGAGTCATCCCTGACCCCTTGAGGGTCCTAAAGGGCCGTTGGAGACCACAACGTTGATAGGTGGGGTGTGTAAGCGTAGCGATACGTTGAGCTAACCCATACTAATTACCCGTGAGGCTTAACCATACAACACCCAAGAAGTGTTTCTGGCCTTGTAGCGAATGAACGAATTACTTACATCAGCTTTTTCAGATTGAAGATTTTGCCTGGCGGCAATAGCGCAGTGGAACCACCTGACCCCATGCCGAACTCAGAAGTGAAACGCTGTAGCGCCGATGGTAGTGTGGCATTCGCCATGCGAGAGTAGGACACTGCCAGGCACCCAATACAAGAAACCCCGCTCACTCGAGCGGGGTTTTTTATTGCCTGAAATTAAGCACTCACTGGAGTGCAAGCGGGCACTATGGTGCTGTTCGTCGTTCACTTGTTGCCTGTACCGGAAAAAGTTGCGCCTGCTCTGGCCGCATTGAACCCACATATTGGCTCTCTCCGTTCTCATCATTTTTAGCGTAATAACCCAGTCGGAGCCGTTCTGTCTAAACCCACCGCCCGCGCTGCGATTGGGGTTGTATCTGAATCATAACTCGGTAGAGTAAGGGGCATTCCGGGTTTGCCCGTGCCATGGTCTCGGTTTCTTTTTCTGGTATGGGACTCTCCGCCTGTTTTCATTCACCTTCACTCAGTGGTACCGATATGGAACAAGTAAACAAGTCAACCTTCAACGATGTGCTGGAATATGTGCGTATGTCCCGTCGTCAGAACAAGCTCAAGCGTGAAATCGCGGACAACGAGAAAAAGATCCGTGACAACCAGAAGCGGGTACTGTTGCTCGACAACCTGAGTGACTATATCAAGCCCGGTATGAGCATTGACGAGGTTCAGGCCATCATCGCCAACATGCGGACCGATTATGAAGAGCGCGTAGATGACCATATCATCAAAAATGCCGAGCTTTCCAAGGAGCGCAAGGAGCTGAGTACCAAGCTGAAGAGCATGAGCACCAGCAAATAATCCCGCCCCGCTCTCGTCAACACCGGCCTCTGGCCGGTGTTTCATTTTCATGCCGCAGCTCGGATCTCTTGCCGCGTTGCAACAATCGGCTCCCATTTTCACAATCGCCCTGTTAACATCGCTGCAAAGCGGTCAATAGATTTCAAGCCCTTGACTTGAAACGACTAAGCTTGATTGAAAGACAATAAATTGCGCAACCATGGTGGGGCTGATATGGGCGCATCAAAACAGACGGATTCAAATAAAGTGGCATCTCAGGATTCATCCGTACCTAACGCGGACGGACAACAACAGCGTAAACGCCGACCTTGGTGGCGCTGGTTGTTCTGTTTTATCTTCTTGCTTTGCCTGGCTGCCGTGATCGCCCTGGTGGGTTATGAAATGAAGACCTCCCGACTGCAGTCACAGGAGATCTCCCGCTATGCGGCCACCCTGACCTATCAGCTCGAACCCGGCCCCAGCAAGCAGATAGCCTTCCCCGACGACGGCCCGTTCGACAAGCGACTCGGTTATGTGCTGATGCCCATGATCCAGGAACGTCTCGTTCAGCGTGGCTACCAGGTGAGCGAGCAGGTCCGTTTTTCCGATGCGCTCTACAACTACGCCAGCCACGGTTTCTTCGTGCCTTATACCGAGAAGGTCCAGGCAGGATTGACACTCTATGACTGCCGTGCTGAGCCTTTCTACCAGTACAAGTATCCGACTCATTACTATCCGGATTTCAATGCCATACCGCCCTTGGTCATCCAGTCTCTGCTGTTTATCGAGAACCGTGACCTCCTGAGCAACAAGGAACCGCTGGCCAACCCGGCCGTAGACTGGCCGCGCTTTGCCAAGGCGGCGCTGTCTCAGGTGGGCAAGGCGCTGGATATGCAGGATCAATCTGCTGGCGGCAGCACCCTGGCGACCCAGGTGGAAAAGTATCGTCATTCTCCCGATGGACTGACCGTTTCGCCGACCGAGAAGATCCGCCAGATGGTCTCGGCCAGCGTTCGTGCCTATCGGCTGGGGCCCGAGACACTGGAGGCCCGCAAGCTGGTTGCCTGGGCCTACCTCAACTCGGTCCCGCTCTCTGCGGCGCCCGGTTATGGCGAGGTGCACGGTCTCGGTGATGGCCTCTGGGTCTGGTTTGGCGCCAATGTCGATGAGGTGAATCGACTGCTGGATCCCGCTCGCAACCAGGATTCTACCCTGGCCGAGCAGGGCCTTGCCTTGCGCCAGGTTGTCTCTCTGATGATCGCCCACCGCCGTCCTTCCTATTACCTGGCGCAGGGGAGAGAGGTACTGTCTACCCTGACAGACAGCTATCTGCGACTCTTCGTGCAGGAGGGAATGATCACCCCCCCCCTGATGGAGTCGGCTCTCAAGGCCAAGCTGGTCTTCCGCGATTTCCTGCAGGCACCTGCCATCACTCGAGTCAACAACAACAAGGGGCTGCAGGTGGCTCGCACTCGTCTCAGTCGTCAGCTCGGGGTGCAGCTTTATGACCTGGATCGCATGGATCTGATGGCCAACACCACCCTCAATATGCCGCTGCAGAACGAGGTGTCACGGTATCTGCAGCAACTGGCAGACCCTTCATTCGCAGCCCAGGTGGGCCTGTTCGGTGAGCGCCTGCTCTCGCCGGAGAAGACGGGTGATGTGAAGTACAGCTTTACCCTGTTCGAGAAGACGCCGGAAGGGGTCAAGGTGAGGGTGCAGACCGACAACACGGACCAGCCGTTCGATATCAACGAGGGCAGCAAGCTTGAACTGGGATCCACCGCCAAGTTGCGGGTGCTGACCACCTATCTCGAGATTGTCACCGAGTTGCATGACAGCTACGGCAATATGCCGGTGGAGAGCCTGCGAAAGATCGAAGTGTCCGATCAGGACAACATCAGCCGCTGGGCCATCGCCTATCTGATGAGTGCCAAGGACAGAAGCCTGCCGGTGATGCTGGAGGCCGCACTGGACCGCAAGTATTCCGCAAGTCCCTATGAAGGCTTCTTTACCGGCGGTGGCATGCACACCTTCAACAACTTCCGCAAGGAAGACAACGGTCGCATCCCGCCCATTCGCGATGCGCTGCGGGAATCCATCAACCTGCCCTTCGTGCGCTTGATGCGGGACATCGTCCGCTACAGCCTCTACAAGGAGGGAAATCGTGCCCAGTTGTTGAAAGATGACAGGGATCCTCGCCGTACCGAGTACCTGGCCAAGTTTGCTGAC
The DNA here is from genome assembly GCF_019048565.1 of Aeromonas sp. FDAARGOS 1406. Taxonomy (NCBI): domain Bacteria; kingdom Pseudomonadati; phylum Pseudomonadota; class Gammaproteobacteria; order Aeromonadales; family Aeromonadaceae; genus Aeromonas; species Aeromonas sp. FDAARGOS 1406. The sequence goes on along the minus strand of NZ_CP077378.1, from coordinate 2,310,117 downwards.
AAGGAGGGCCAGACCTACCTGCTGAGGTTCTGGCGCAAATATCGTGGCAAGAGTGCAGAAGAGCAGCTCGATACCTTCCTCGATGGTCTCAAACCCAGCGCGGTGCGTCTCGCCGCCGTGCATCGCTATCTGATGCCGGAAGCCTCCCAGGCCGACTTTGCCGCTTTCCTGGCCAAGCGCCTGCCGCGGGAGAAATTGACCGAGAAGCGCATCGAGCAGCTCTATACCAATTACGGCCCTGGCAAATATTCTCTGCCGGATCAAGGTTATATCGCACGGGTGCATCCACTTGAGCTGTGGTTGCTTGCCTATCTCAAGGAGTTTGACAAGGCCACCTTTACCGATGCGGTAACCGCCAGCCGTGACGAGCGTCAGGAGGTCTACAGCTGGCTGTTCAAGACCCGTCATCGCAGTGCCCGGGATAGCCGGATCCGCACCATGCTGGAGGTTGAGGCCTTCCTCGACATCCATCAGCGCTGGGCTCGCCTGGGCTACCCGTTCGATCACCTGGTTCCGTCCCTGGCGACCGCACTGGGCAGCTCGGGCGATCGTCCTGCTGCGTTGGCCGAGCTGATGGGGATCATCCAGAACGGCGGCATTCGTGCGCCGACCCTGCGCATCGAGCACCTCTCCTTTGCCAAGGGGACCCCCTTCGCCACCGTCTTTGAGCCGGCGAACACCCAGGGGGCACGGGTGATGCCTGCCGAGGTGGCCAACGCCTTGCGCAATGCACTCTCCAAGGTGGTGGAAGGGGGGACGGCGCGGCGCATCGCCGGGGCCTTCGCCTTGCAGGATGGTACTGTCCTGGCCCTGGGGGGCAAGACGGGGACCGGGGACAACCGGATCGAGACGGTGGGTCGCTACGGCAATGTGACCAGTTCACTGGCTCGCAACCGGACTGCGACTTTCGTCTTCTACATCGGGGATGATCACTTCGGCACGCTGACGGCCTATGTACCCGGCAGCCAGTCCGACAAGTTCCGCTTCACGTCGGCGCTGCCTGTACAGGTGCTCAAGGGGATGGCCCCCCTGCTGGTCCCCTATCTGCAACCCGCTACTCACACCCAGTGCGTGGCGGGCAGCTGAGCGGATAGCGTATGAAAAAACGGGGCCATTGCGGCCCCGTTTGATTGTGTACTGCACGCCGCCCTGAGGCGGACGTGAGTCATCACTTACAACAGATCTTCAATTTCACCGCGCAGGTACTGGTACATCTCGCGATAGGCTACCGGCGGCTTGTTCAGCTCCCGTTCCTTGTTGGCGGTGCGGATCAGCTGACGCAGCTTCTGGCGATCCAGCTCGTGGAACTGGGACATCAGCTCGTTAAGGGCGCTGTCGCCTTCGGTGATCAGCCGCTCGCGCCACTGTTCGAGGCGGTGCAGGCGGGCGTTCACGGTGGAGTGACGCATCTTGATGATGGAGAGGGCCTCTTCAATGGGGGCCACATCGCGGCTACGCATCAGACGGCCGATGAACTGGAGATGGCGACGGAAGGACTCATCCTTCTTCGGCTTGAGCTTGCGACCCAGCTCGACCGCTTCGGCGAGCTCTTCATCCAGGGGGATCTTCTCCAGCTCGCTGTGACTTAGGGAGACGATCTCTTCCCCCATCTTCTGCAAGGCCTCGGCATCACGCTTGAGCTGGCTCTTGCTGGGGCCCCAGTCTTCCCACTCGTTGTCGTCTTGATATTGACTCATCGGTCTCTGTATTCCTGTCATTCACGTTTGGCGGATATGTTACCAGCTTCTCCCGCTGGGCGCAGGGGTCTGATATGCTTAGCCCCTTTCCTTCCCTTCATACAGATGTGAGTTATGGACCAGCAAGATCAAATCCGCCAGGATCAATCCCATCTCGAGGCCGTGGTCGCCGAGGCCCTTGAGATAGCGAAAGGGCTGGGCGCCGGGCTTGCCGAAGTCTCCATCAGCAAACAGACCGGCCTCTCGGTGAACACCCGGGGCTGCGAGCTGGAAAGCATCGAATTCAACAAGGATGGCGCACTCGGCATCGCCGTCTATCGCGATGGTTGCAAGGGGTCCTCCTCCACCACGGATCTGACCAAGCCGGCCATTCGCGCCGCCGTGGAAGCGGCCATGGAGATCGCCCGCCACACCTCTCCCGATGACTGCGCCGGTCTTGCGGATGCGGATCTGCTGGCCTGGGATGCCCCGGACCTGCAACTGTGCCACCAAATCGAGCTGGATCCCCAGCGTGGCATCGCGCTGGCCATCGAGTGCGAGCGGCTGGCCCTGGGACGGGATGCCCGCATCAAGCACTCTGACGGAGCCAGTTTCTCCAGCCACCTGGGCGTCAAGGTTTATGGCAACAGCCACGGCTTCGTCAAAGGCTATGCTGCATCGCGCAACTCCCTGAGCTGCGTACTGATCGGCGAGCAGGATGGCGACATGCAGCGCGACTACGGCTACTCCTCCAGCCGCTCCCTGGACGGGCTGTGGAGCCCCCAGCGCATCGCTGACGAGGCGGTGGAGCGCACTGTTTCCCGCCTGGGGGCTCGCAAGATCAGCACCCGCCATGCCCCTGTGCTGTTCCACCCCGATACCGCTGCCGGTCTGTGGGGCCATCTGGTGATGGCCATCAGCGGGGGCAACCTCTATCGCAAGTCGAGCTTCCTGCTGGACAAACTGGGCAAGCAGATCCTGCCCGAGTGGCTCACCATCCAGGAGTTCCCCCACTTGCCGGGAGGACATGCCAGCACCCCGTTCGACGGGGAAGGGGTTCGCACCCGCGACATGGACATCATCCGCAACGGCGAGCTGATGAGCTGGCTGCTCACCTCCTACTCCGCCCGCAAACTGGGCCTGACCACCACGGGCCATGCCGGGGGTATCCATAACTGGCAGGTTTCCAATACCGGCCAGGACTTCCAGGGCATGCTCAAGGAGATGGGTACCGGCCTGCTGGTGACCGAGCTGATGGGGCAGGGGGTCAACATCGTCAATGGTGATTACTCCCGCGGCGCAGCCGGTTTCTGGGTTGAAAATGGCGAGATCCTCTATCCGGTGGAGGAGATCACCATTGCTGGCAATCTGGCCGACATGTTCAGCCATATCGTGGCGGTGGGTAGTGATGAGGATGAGCGTTCCAGCCTCAAGACCGGCTCCGTACTGGTCGAGCAGATGAAACTGGCGGGGCACTGATCCCCTCCGTCCGATCTGGACTATGGTGTCTAGTCCTGAGATAGGTCTACACATTTTCAGCTAGCTTTTAGCACTCAGAACCCCCGATGCGTCACATCAGGGGTTCTGTATTTCAATGCCTGATGCGGTTGCTCCAGGTTATAAGTATCCACTGCCTTTCGCACTTTTCCCCGCCTGCGCCAGCCTCTGCAGGCTTTGCAGCAGTGACTCTCTTTTCAAGATCTCAGTGCATTTTGGTGACAGTTATGAGTATCTGTCATCAAGCATTTGACCCCGTGTTGTTCATGCAATGACTGATACAACCCCGAACAATACTGCACCTGGTGGTCCGAATGATGAATAAGCTTTCCGTGGTCACGTTGTTGCTTCAGTGTTTTCTCGATCACCATCGACTCGGCATTCATCTCTTAGTTGCCACTATTTTGCGTGAGCAGGTGTCCGTCACCTAGCTCAGGTAGAGCGGCCCTGAGTGTCATAACGCGTCTGCGTCTGTTTATAGGTGAGCTTGCCTTCTTCAATCTGCTCGACCAGGGCCAGTTTAAAAATCAGAGTAATTGTATTGTGTTCGTTTACGCCCTGTCCCATCGAGATCTCCATCTATTCGGAGGAGAAGATGCAAACCATATTCAGGCAGATGCGCCGATCAGACGTCGGCCAGCTGCAATGCCTGGCGGTAGTACTCGTTGGCCTTGTTGGTCAGGCGGCGCTTGTCCATCACCTGGCCGAGGGCGTGGTAGAGGGCGGCATCCGGCGCCTTCGCCACTTCCTGCTCCAGCAGGCGCTGGGCGTCGTCCAGTTGGCCGGCCAGCAGGCAGACCCGGGCCAGCGCGGCTTCGGCGCCAGGCTGATCCTGGATCTTTCTGAGCAGGGTCAGCATGGGCTGGTAGTCGTCCAGTTTGAGCTTGGGCAGGCGGGCGAACAGCTCGGGGGAGGGATCCTTGCGCAGGGCCTCCAGCCAGAGATCGGCGGCTTCGGCATCGGCCCCCAATCGGCGCAGGCGATCCCCGTAACTGGCCAGCAACACGGGATCCTGGCGCTGTTTGCGGGGCAGTCCCTGCCAGACCGTGCGCAGGGTGTCGAGGGAGCCGCTGGCGGCCTCCAGACGACCGCACCACGCCTGGTGCAGCAGGGTCTCTTCCTGCTGGGCGGTCAGCTTGCCCACCTTGCGCAGGGCAGGGGCGAGATCGATGAGGGCCGCCCAGTCTTCACGGGCCAGATACACCTGACGCAGCTGATCCAGCACCATGGGGTGGCGCGGGTTGAGGGCATAGATGGACTCGAGGCGACCGAGGGCGCTGTCGTACTGGCCCTGCTCAATCTGCAACTGGGTCTGGATCAGGGTCAGTGCCAGCTCTGCCTTGGGGTTCTCTTCCTGAGCTTTCTGCAGGTAGTGATCCCGGCGCACGTCATCGCCCCGGGCCTGGGCCACCCGGGCGGCGCTCAGGTAGTTGAGCAGCGGGGTGTCGCTGTTGTCTGCGCCCTTGATGAGGAGCTTCTCGGCCTGGTTGTAGTGCCCCTCGGCCATGGCCAGGGTGGCATTGACGGTTTGCAGGTTGGCCTTGCGGCGGCGGCGGGAGCCGAACCAGCCCTGGGTCTTGCGGCGCAGGCCGAACAGGCGGGCCAGCACCCATTCCACGATGAGCAGGGCGCCGTAGAACAGCACCGCCAGGATCACCGCGCTGGTGACCGAGGATTCCACCGTGTAGTTGCCCAGCGAGATGAGCACATAACCCTTGTTGCCGGAGGCTTCGGGACCGAAGATGAGGCCCGCCACCATCACGGCGACTATGACGATCAGACGAATCATGGTCTCCTCCTCAGTTGCCGGCCAGGATGCGTTGCAGGCGTTCGGTCAGCACCTGTTCCAGCATGGTCTGGGTCTTGAACTGATCCGGGTAGTCAAACTGGATCTGCTCGCCTTTGAGCTTGTCGAGCTCGGACTGCATGTACTGGGTGGCGCTGTTGTCGGCATCGAAATACTGGGTCAGCCAGCGCTGGGCCTTCTCCAGGCTGTCGACATAGAGGGACTGCTGTTCACGATAGACGGCGAGCTGGGCCTGCAGCAGCTTGGTCTTGAGGTTCTCCCGCAGGAAGATCTCCTGCTGCGGGGAGAGCAGGGCTTCCACGGCGCCATCGCGGCGACGGATGGTGATGAAGTTTTCGGTGAACTTGACCCAGTTCTTCTTCAGGTTGCTCTGCCACTCGTCCGGGTTGGTGCTGACGGTCTGGTCGGGCTCGCTCTTGGCTTCCGGCATGCTAACGGTGGAGAGGGGCAGCAGCTCGATCTGGTCCGAGAGGGCGGCCAGCTTCAGGGTCAACCCTTCGCGATCGACTCGCGGCATCCCCTTGAGCTTGGCGATGTCTTCCGCCAGCGCCTTGCGGATGGGCATCAGGCTGGGGTCGTTGAGCGCCTTGATGCGCTCGTCGGCGTTGCCGAGCAATGTGATGGCGGAGACGATGTCGTGTTCGAGCCACAGCTTGCGGCCCGCCATGCGCACCAGGTATTCGGATTCGGCCAGCATCCAGTCGTTGGGGCGCTTGTCGTCCAGATCCAGCACCTTGGTCTGCAAGGCGTCCAGCGCCTCCTGCAACTGCTGCTGGCTCTTGCCGAGGGCACCGATCTGTTCGGCATCCTTGCTGCTGCCCTGATCAATCCTGGTCATGGCGCCGGCCAGTTGCTGCTTGAGGGCTACCAGTTCGGCCTGCTGGGCAACGGCGTTCTGGTGTCCGTGGACATAGAGACCACCGGCCAGCCCCAGGGCCAACAGGATGGCGATGCCGCCAAGCACGGTGCCAGAGCTGCCCTTCTTGCTCCCTGTCGTTCCGGGCGCGGGCTTGTTGTTGTCGGCCACGGCGGCCGCGGCACTCGGCTGGACTTCTTGCTGTTCAGTCATTCCATCTTCCTCAGTTCCAGGGCGGCCACCAGAGCCTGGTTGGATGCACCTTGGGCAATCACGATACGGGTAAAACCAGCCCCTTCTGCCATCTCGGCCACCCGGGGACTGGGCACCACCAGCAGGCGGTCATAAAGCCAGGGGTGCTGCGGGCCGGGCACCAGGGCCAGCAACCGCTGCAACAATTCGCCACTGGTGATGAGCAGGCTGTCGAGCCCGGCTGCCTGCCAGTGGCGGGTCAATGCGTCCCCGTCAAGATCGGGGTAGTGGCGATCGTAGGTGGCACAATAGTGCACCAGTGCGCCCCGTGAGGCCAGCGTCCGGGCGATGAGATCCCGCCCGTCGTTGCCGCGCAGGATCAGCACCCGGCGGCCACTCACCCCTTGCAGTGCCGGCAGGGCCAGCAGCCCTTCGCTGCGGGGATCGGCCGGGCACAGGGCCTGGATGCCCGCCTCGGCGAAGGCATCCGCACTCGCCTGGCCGACTGCAAAGTAATCAATATGTGGCCAGGTCTGACCAGTTTGCAACAGAAAATGATGTGCAAAATGAACGGCATGCATGCTGACGGCGATAACGAGGTCCGCCTCCCGCAGCATGTCACCCAGGTGAGGGAGGTCGCATCCCGGCCGGGTTTCCAGCAACGGACAGCAGAGCGGTGCGTGACCCAGCTGGTGCAGCATCTGCACCAGCTGGTTGGCCTGGGCGGCCGGGCGCACCACCAGGGGGACCATCAGGGGGCGCTCCGAGCAGATGACCGCGAACCTGGCTGTGCTGCACTCATGCCCGGTAGACCTCGGCCAGGATGACGTCGGCGCCGGCGGCCAGCAGGCGCTGGGCCAGGGTGTGGCCCAGTGCCTCGCCTTCTGCCAGGGGGCCGCGGATCTCGTCGCGAATGACGCGGCTGCCATCCGGGCTGCCCACCAGGCCGCGCAGCCATACCTCTTCTCCCTGTACCAGGGCATAGGCCCCGATAGGAACCTGACAGCCCCCTTGCAGGGCGCGGTTCATGGCGCGCTCGGTCAGCACCCGGATGCGGGTCTCGGGGTGTTCGAGCGGCGCCAGCAGGGCGTGCAGCTCGTGATCGTCGAGGCGGCATTCGATGCCGACCGCCCCCTGGCCGTTGGCGGGCAGGCTCTGCTCGGGCTCGATGAAGGCGGCGATACGATGGGCAATCTCCAGTCGTTTCAGGCCGGCGGCGGCCAGGATGATGGCGTCATAATCACCGGCATCCAGCTTGGCGAGGCGGGTGTTGACGTTGCCCCGCAGGTCGCGGATCACGAGATCAGGGCGCGCAGCGCGCAGCTGGCACTGACGGCGCAGGCTGGAGGTGCCGACCACGGCCCCTTGAGGCAGCTCGTCTATCTGGTTGAAATGGTTGGAAACAAAGGCATCACGCGGGTCTTCGCGCTCACAGATGGTGTGCAGGCCGAGTCCGTCGGGGAACTCCACAGGTACGTCTTTCATGGAGTGGACAGCGATGTCGGCACGCCCTTCCAGCATGGCAGTCTCCAGTTCCTTGACGAACAACCCCTTGCCGCCGACCTTGGCGAGGGGGGTGTCGAGGATCTTGTCACCCTGGGTGCTCATGGGCACCAGTTCGACCTGCAGATCCGGATGGAGTGCCTCCAGCCGATCTTTCACAAAATTGGCCTGCCACAGGGCCAGTGGGCTCTTTCGAGTGGCAATTCTCAGGGTTCGGGCTGCCATATCAATCAGTTGTTTCATCTTTTGAGAGGAAAACGATCTTACCACCCTTTGCTGGGGCTTTCATGGCGCAGCCCGCAAAAGCGGGGCCAAGCTCAAAAACGGGGGCTGAAAATTATTTTCATTCAGCCAATAATTGATTTTAAGTTATTGAAAACAAGCAATTTTATTGCTTTCCGCTGATACCGTTACGAACGGGGTCAGAAATAATCCGGTGATTGTGTGCGGGCTTGTTTACCACTGCTGTTTGCATTGTTAACATGATCACACTTTTTTGACGTCTCCCCGTTTTGGTGCGTCATTTCTCTTCCCCATAGGTAGGGCATTGCTGGTTAAACTCGACACGCTGGTGGCGCGCTACGACGAACTCAATCGTCTCAAGACGCAACGAGCGCTGGATCTCATGAGTCGCTACGGGCAGCAGGTTTTCCACTTGCTGCCTGTCATGCTGCACTTCAATCACCCCCTGTTGCCCGGTTATGTGGCAGGGGATGTGCCTCATGGTATCTGGAGTTTTGTCGCCAACGAGGCCCAGCAGGCCTTCATCCAGGATCTCTGCCAGAACGCCAACTGCCAGGGCGGTCTCAGTACCCACGACAAGTCCATTCAGGGCCTCTACTCCATGGGGAGCACCTCCTCCATCGGTCAGTGCTGCCACTCGGATCTCGACATCTGGGTCTGTCATGTGGCCGGTCTGTCGAGCGAGCGCCTCGCCCTGCTGGAACAGAAGTGCCAGCACCTCTCCATGTGGGCGGAGCAGCGGGGGGTCGATCTCAACTTCTTCCTGATCCCCGAAGACAAGTTCCGTCAGCGCAACGATGCCCAGATGCAGGGGGAGAGCTGCGGCAGCGCCCAGCACCTGCTGCTGCTCGACGAGTTCTACCGCAGCGCCATGCACATCGCCGGCAAGCGGCTGCTCTGGTATCTGGTGCCCAGCGAGTATGACGACCACTACGACGACTACGTCAACGGCCTGTTTGCCCACGGCAAGTTGAGCCAGGATGACTGGCTCGATCTCGGCGGCTTTGATCGCATTCCTGCCGAGGAGTATTTCGGCTCCGCCCTGTGGCAGCTCTACAAGGGGATCGACTCCCCCTACAAGGCGGTGCTCAAGTCGGTGCTGATGGAGGCCTACTCCCACGAGTATCCCAACACCCGGCTGCTGTCGGTGACCAGTCGCGACTGGTTCCAGCACAACGAGGGGATGCACTACCGCCTCGACAACTACTGCCTGATGCTGGACAAGGTGACCAACTACCTCAAGTCCATCGGCGACATGCAGCGCCTCGATCTGGTGCGTCGCTGCTTCTATCTGAAGGTGTGCGACGGGCTGAGCCATCCCAAGGAAGATCACTCCCCGGACTGGCGCCGGGAGCAGATGGCCCAGCTGGTGGCCTACTGGGGCTGGAGTCCGGAGCGCCTTTACCACCTTGATCACCGCCAGGAGTGGAAGGTGGAGGACGTCAAGGTGGCCTACGCCGAGTTGCTGGAGGCTCTGATGCAGAGCTACCGCAATCTCATCCAGTTCGCCCGGCGCAACAACATCAGCGAGTCCATCAACCCGGAAGACATCGGCATCCTGTCGCGCAAGCTCTATGCCGCATTCGAGAGCCTGCCGGGCAAGGTGCAGCGCATCAACCTCAAGATTGCGCCGGATCTCGGCGAGCCGGATCTCAGCCTGGTACAGGTACCCCACGGCCGCCTGAATCGCGCCGGCTGGTATCTCTACAAGCATTCCCTCGAACCCGCCGACATCATCGGCCGGGCGCCGCTCGAATATAACGGCTACATCAGCAAGCTGGTGGCCTGGGCCTATTTCAACGGCCTGCTGACGCCCCAGTCCCGGGTGCACCTGTTCAACCAGGGCTCGGATCTGCACATCGACAACCTGCATCAGTTCTGTCGCGATCTCTCCGGGACCTTCCCGGTCAAGTATCCCCGCGCGACCAACCTGGCCCTGAGCCGGCCGTGCGAGATCCGCCAGCTCTCCATCTTCCTGAACCTGGAGACGGACCCGTCCAGCCACTGGGTGGGGCAGGTGATCGAGTTCGATGCCAACGCCGCCGATGTCTTCTCGTTCGGTCGCAACCAGGAGTGTCTGGTGGGATCCGTGGATCTCGTCTATCGCAACTCCTGGAGCGAGATCCGCACCCTGCACTTCGAGGGGGAGGAAGCCGTGGTGGACGCCCTCACCACCATACTCGGCAAGATGCACCAAGATGCCGCGGCCCCCGAGATGATCGAGGTGTTCTGCTATAGCCAGCACTTCCGCTCCCTGGTGCGCACCCGCTTCCAGCAGCTTGTGGCTGAATGCATCGAGTTGCGTCTGGCCCGGGACAAGCAGCAGCTGGTCAAGACGCTGGCGCTTGGCAAGGAGAAGTACGGCATCTTCTTCGAGCGGCGCGGCGTGTCGGTGAAGAAGCTGGAGAACGCCATCGACTTCTACCGCCACATCTCCCACAACAAGCTGGATCACCTGCCGCTGCGCCTCGACAAGACTCACAGCCAGCACCTGCCCGGCATCGTCGACGCCTACGCCAGCGAAGGGCTGGTGCAGTTCTTCTTCGATACCCGGGATGCAGGCACCAACATCTATATCCTGGACGAGGCGAACCGGGTGGAGATCTACCAGCACTTCGCCGGCAACAAGGACGAACTGGTACAGGGGGTGAACCGGTTCTACACCTCGGGTCACGAGCGATTCAGCAATGCGGGTCAGTTCAGCAACTTCAACCTGCCCCAGTACTACGAAATCGTGCAGGTGGGTGACAAACTCGATGTGATCCCCTACCGCAGCCAGAGCCCGCAGCGGGACACCCCAGGAGCGGCGCGGGAAGTAGGATGATGCGCTGATAACAGCACCGGCAAGATGGCAAACGGCCTGCATGATGCAGGCCGTTGTCCTATCCGTGGTGCGGGAATCAGGCGTGGAGGGGGCGCAGCCAGTGGGGGGATGCCGTCGAGCATCGCCGTCAGGGATGAAAGCAAACGGCCTGCTGATGCAGGCCGTTGTCTTACCCGTTATCCGACAATCAGGCGCCGAGGCGGGCCAGCAACCAGCTGCGAATGTCGCCCAGCTGGGGGCGGCAGATCTCGTGGCGCATGGGGTATTCGTGCCACTCGGGGCTGAGTCCCGCCGCTTCCAGCCGGTTCTTGGCGTCCCAGCCCATGGAGAGGTTCACCACGTCGTCATAGATGCCGTGCATGTAGCAGATGGGCAGGGCGCGGGCCGCCTTGCTCATCTCGCCGGGCAGGGTGTTGGGCGCAGCCAGGTAGGTGGACATGCAGAGCAGGCCTGCCAGGGGCACCGGATGACGCAGGGCGGTGAAGGAGGCGATGACGCCCCCCTGGGAGAAGCCGGCCAGCACGATGCGCTCGGGGGCGAAACCCTCGGCCACCAACTGTTCGATCAGCGAGGCGATACGGGCCGCTGACTCCCTGACATGGGACTCCACGGCGCGATCCGCCGGATCCTCGAAGCTCTTGATGTCGTACCAGCCGCGCATCCGGTAGCCCATGTTGATGGTGATGGGGCGCTCGGGCGCATCGGGCAGCAGATGGCGGACGGGCAGGTCGGCGGGCAGGGCCAGCGCCTCCACCAGGGGGGCGAGGCCGGCGCCGGAGTCCCCCAGCCCGTGCAGCCAGATCACCGCATGGCGGGCACCTTCGGGATGCAGATCCGTCATGAGAAGACCACGGGCTCGCCGGCCTGGGTGGTGCAGGCCCGGGTCAGCAGGGCCTTGAGCTCGTCGCCGAAGCGGTTGTCGATCCAGCTGTCACCGCGCAGCTCGAAGTGGAAGCCGTTCTCCCGGGTGGCGACCCAGATCTGGTGCAGGGGCTCCTGCTTGTTGATGATGACCTTGGTCTTGTTCTCGAAGCTCAAGGTCAGCACCCCGCCGGCGCGTTCGCAGTCGATATCCGGATACCCCTCGTCGATGGTGTCTTCCACATACTGGAAAAAGGCGTCGGTCAGGGCGTGATACTCGTGATCCTTCATCGGTTTATCCTGTTGCTTTTAACAATGTGAGTGCGATTATAGAGGGCCAAAAATTTTTTCGCAGCGAACCATTATGATTACCCAGTTCACCAAGTGCCTGTTTGCCGCGTCGCTGTCGCTCGGGTTGGCCGCCTGTGGCCTGACGGGGCCGCTCTACATGCCGCCGGCCGAACAGCCCGCACCTGCAGAGCAGACACAGCCCATGACAGAGAGTACACCGCAAGCCGCCTCGCCTGCGACCGCTACACCGGCCTCAGAGGCCGCGCCGCAATAATCTAGGAAGGAACCGCCCCCTTGGATCACTTTAACTACGACGCAGACGGTCAGCTTCAGGCCGAACAGCTTCCCCTGCAACAGCTTGCCGACCAGTACGGCACTCCGCTCTATGTCTACTCCCGCGCCACCCTGGAACGCCACTGGCATGCCTTCGACCAGGCGGCTGGCGACATTCCCCACCTGATCTGCTATGCGGTCAAGGCCAACTCCAACCTGGCCCTGCTCAATCTGCTGGCACGCCTCGGTTCGGGCTTTGACATCGTCTCCGGCGGCGAGCTGTCCCGGGTGCTGGCGGCGGGCGGTGATCCGGCCAAGGTGGTCTTCTCCGGCGTCGCCAAGAGCGAAGCCGAGATGCGCCTTGCGCTGGAAAAAGAGATCCTCTGCTTCAACCTGGAGTCCGAAGCCGAGCTGGAGCGCCTGAACCGGGTCGCAGGCAGCATGGGCAAGAAGGCGCGGGTCTCGGTGCGGGTCAACCCGGACATCGACGCAGGCACGCACCCCTATATCTCCACCGGCCTCAAGCAGAACAAGTTCGGCATCCCCATCGAACAGGCGCCCGCCATCTACCGCAAGGCAGCGGCCATGGCCCACATCGAGATCAAGGGGGTGGATTGCCATATCGGCTCGCAACTCACTGAATTGAATCCCTTTATGGAGGCGGCGGACAAGCTGCTCAAGCTCATCGACGAGCTGGCGGCGGAAGGCATCCACATCCATCACCTGGACGTGGGCGGCGGTCTGGGGGTCAACTACGGCGCCGAGCAGCCGCCGCACCCCACCGAGTATGCCGAGGCGCTCAAGCAGAAGCTGGCGGGCCGGGATCTGACCCTCTTGTTCGAACCGGGCCGCGCCATCGTCGCCAACGCCGGTGTGCTGTTGACCCGGGTCGAGTTCCTCAAACCCGGCGAGACCCGCAACTTCGCCCTGATCGACGCCGGCATGAACGATCTGCTGCGCCCCTCCCTCTACGGCGCCTGGATGAACATCATCGAGGTGGACAGCCGGGCGACCCACGAGAAGGCACTCTATGACGTGGTGGGCCCGGTGTGCGAGACCGGCGACTTCCTCGGCAAGGAGCGTACCCTGGCGATTGCCGAGGGCTCCCTGCTGGCGGTGCGCTCCGCTGGCGCCTACGGCTTTACCATGTCCTCCAACTACAACACCCGACCCCGTGCGGCCGAGGTGCTGGTGGACGGTGACCAGGCGCACCTCATCCGTGAGCGGGAGCAGTTGGCGGATCTCTGGCGTGGCGAGCACCTGCTGCCGTGATGGATGGATTTTCAGCGTTCCTCCATGTGAGAGCGTGATTAACGGTGAGACAGGAACGCGCGATGTTGATTGAGTTTTCCAAAATGCACGGCCTCGGTAACGACTTCATGGTGGTGGATGGTGTCACCCAGAAGGTGTTCTTCAGCAACGACATCATCAAGAAGCTGGCGGATCGTCACTTCGGTATCGGCTTCGACCAGCTGTTGCTGGTGGAGCCGCCCTATGACCCCGAGCTCGACTTCCACTACCGCATCTTCAATGCCGATGGCAGCGAGGTGGAACAGTGCGGCAACGGGGCCCGTTGCTTCGCCCGTTTCGTGCGTCTCAAGGGGCTGGTCAACCGGGATCGCATCGCGGTCAGCACCGCTCGGGGCCGCATCACTCTGCAGCTGGAAGGGGAGAACCAGGTCACGGTCAACATGGGGGTGCCCCAGTTCGAGCCGGGCAAGATCCCGTTCCGTGCCCAGAAGGCGGAGAAGACGTATCTGCTGCGGGCCCAGGATCACACCGTGATGTGCGGCGCCGTCTCCATGGGCAACCCTCACTGCGTCATCGAGGTGCCCTCGGTGGCCGATGCGCCGGTGGAGACCCTGGGACCCATCATGGAGCGCCACGAGCGCTTCCCCGAACGGGTCAACGTCGGCTTCATGGAGATGGCCAACGCCAGCGAGATCAAGCTGCGGGTCTTCGAGCGCGGGGTGGGGGAGACCCTGGCCTGCGGGACCGGGGCCTGTGCGGCCGTGGTGATAGGCATCAGCCAGGGCAAGCTCAAGGAGCGGGTCACCGTCACCCTGCCGGGTGGCAAGCTGACCATCGCCTGGAAGGGACCGGGTCAGCCCGTCTACATGACGGGGCCGGCCGAGCACGTCTTTGACGGCCAGATAGAGTTGTAGACAAGGAGCGGGTGATCCCGCTCCATCAACGGATCATATCGGGGCCCTTGGCCCCTTTTTCGGATGGATCAACCAAGTTATGAGCGAACTCAAACGGCAGGAATCACTGGTGGATGAAGCCACAGTGCTGGAGTACCTGGCCCGTTATCCCGAGTTTTTCCTGCGTCACGGGGCCATGCTGGACAAGATCCGCATTCCCCATGCGCAAAAGGGCACCATCTCCCTGGTGGAGCGCCAGCTGGACAGACAGCGGGAGCGCATCGAGCAGCTGGAGCAGGAGATCACCGAACTGATGGGGGTCGCCAGCGAGAACGAGCGGATCTTCCGGGTCTATGCGGATCTCTACGGGGAGATCTACGGCTGCCAGACCCTGTTCGAGCTGAGCGCCGTGATGGGCAAGGCCTTCGTCCAGCGGCTGCGACTCACCGGCCTGCGGCTCTGGCTCAATCCCAGGCATTTCCAGCTGAGCGGCCCCGAGCAGCGTTTCCTGGCGCAGGGCAAACAGCTCGAACAACTGCTGGGGCAGCGCCTGCCCGGCACGGACTACTATTTCGGTCGCCTCAACCAGAGCGAGAAGCAGGCACTGTTTGGCAATGATGTGCTGGTCAACTCGGTGGCCCTGATGCGGCTCGGGGAGCTCGGCGTGCTGGCCTTCGCGAGCTCGGATCCCAGCCACTTCACCCCCCACAACGACACCCTGCTGCTGGGTCAGCTGGGGCGTCTGTTGCAGCTGCGTCTGCCCGAGCTGGCCCGTGGCTAAGGCAACGACCCGATCCCCTGCCAGGACGCCCCCTGCCGCCGACCCCCTGCCGGTCGCACTGGCGGGGGAGCTGAACGCCTTTATCGAATACCTGAGGGTCGAGCGCCAGCTCAGCCCCCACACCCGCAGCAACTATCAGGCCCACCTGGAAGCCATGACCGCCGAGCTGGTGAAGCTCGGGGTCGACGACTGGGCCCGGCTCGAGGCGAGCCAGGTGCGCAGTCTGGTGACCCGGATGCACAAGGGAGGGCTGGCGCCCCGTTCCCTTGCCACCAAGGTGTCGGCCCTGCGCAGCTTCTGCGACTGGCAGGTGCGCCAGGGGCGGCTCACCGCCAACCCGGCGCGTGGCATCGTCACCCCCAAGCAGGGGCGGCCCCTGCCCAAGAACCTGGACGTGGACGAGATGTACCAGCTGCTCAACATCACCGACGAGCAGGATCCGCTGGCGGTGCGGGATCGCGCCATCATGGAGCTGATGTACTCCTCCGGCCTGCGCCTTGCCGAGCTGGTGGGGCTCAACCTCGCGGACGTGAAGCTCGACGAGCGCCAGCTCAGGGTGATCGGCAAGGGCTCACGGGAGCGGGTGCTGCCCATCGGGCGGATGGCGGTGGAGTGGTTGCACAAGTGGCTCAAGGTACGCCCCCTGCTGGCCGGTGACGAGGGGGAGGCATTGTTCGTCTCCAAGCGCAGGCAGCGGCTCTCGGCCCGCTCGGTACAGGAGCGGCTCGACGGCTGGGGCAACAAGCAGGCTCTCAATGCCCACGTGCATCCCCACAAGCTGCGCCACAGCTTCGCCACCCACATGCTGGAATCCTCCGGCGACCTGCGGGCGGTGCAGGAGCTGCTGGGGCATGCGGATCTCTCCACCACCCAGATCTATACCCACCTCGACTTCCAGCATCTGGCCAAGGTATATGACAGTGCCCACCCGCGGGCGAAGCGAGATCCGGAAACGCCGGAGGATGAGTGATGTGGTGTGCGATCTGCGGGGATGACAATCTCCACGTCGCCCGGGTCAGGCGGGAGCCCGCAACGCCAGAGGATGAGGAGTAAAGAGGAACAGCCATGCAGTTTTACCGTCGCTGGCAGCCGGTGGCCGCCATCTCGTTCGATCTGGACGACACCCTCTATGACAACGGCCCCGCCATCGCGCGGGCGGAACAGTGGATGCTGGACCACCTGCGCAGCGAATACCTGGCTACCGCCATGCTGGACAAGCCGCGCTGGCTCGCGCTCAAGCGCCAGTTGCTGCTGGACCACCCGGCGCTTAGCCACGACGTCAGCCTGACGCGCCAGCGTGGCATTCGCGAGGCCCTGGTGCAGGGGGGCATGGAGCCCAGGCTGGCGGAGCAGCAGGCCCGGGCGGTGTTCACCGGCTTCATGGCCGAGCGCTCGAAGATAGAGGTGAGCGAGGCGACTCACGCCCTGCTGGCTCGTCTGGCGGCGCGCTACCCGCTGGCGGTGATCACCAACGGCAACCTGGATCTGGAGCAGGCAGGTCTGGCTGGCTACTTCACCCTGGTCTGCAAGGCGGGAGCGGGAGCCAGAATGAAACCGGCGCCCGACATGTTCGTGCAGGTGCAAGAGGCCCTGAGGCTGGCCCCCGGCCGCATCCTTCATGTGGGGGATCACCCGGTGACCGACGTGCTGGGGGCCAGGCTGCACGGCTTTCGGGCCGCCTGGCTCAACGAGAGCGGTCAGTCCTGGCAGTCGCTGTCGCTGCTGCCGGATGTGGAGCTGGGGCTGCTGCAGGATCTGGCCACCCTGCTGCTCTGAGCTGGGGATGAGGGACAGATTCCGTGATGTATATCTGGCAATAATAACAAGGGAGCAAGGGCGTGAAGGGAATGAAGGGTGTCATCTGGCTGGCGATCCCCGTGATGCTGGCGGGATGCGATCTGGTGCAAGACCGTTACCGGATGGAGTTCAGGGACGGATCCTGGCGGGAGATCGCCATCTCCCCGTTTTCCGACGAGGCGCGCTGGCGCGAGGGGTGTGCCACCGGCGAGATCCAGGTGGACATGACCCTGCCCCTGAAACGGGGCAAGGTGGTGAATGGCCGGGAGCAACTGCTCATCGGCGGCGAGCTGTTCGAGCTGGAGGATGCCCGTCTCTATCGCGGCAACGGCATGGTGCTCGGGCAGGCCCCGGACCATATCCAGCGGGGCCTCAAGGGGCTGGATGTCTGCCGAACCCTGCGCCCTGATCGCGGGGCCCTGCCCAAGCTCAAGGGCAAGGGATTTGGCGACTAGCACTTCTGCTGCTTGAACGGGCAGGAGGCGTCGCCGAAAGCAGTGGGCAGCTTGATGGCGTGGGGGGGTCACAGGCCCGTCACGTCGGATGCCTCTGGGTAGCCCCCGATGTACGAGGCCCTGCCCAGGCTCAAGGGCAAGGGGTCGGCGACTAGCCGACCTGCTGCCTGAACCGGCGACAGGCGTCGCCAAAGGCGGTGAAGAGCTTGATGGAGTGGGGGTTCTCGCTGGCCTTCCACTCCGGGTGCCACTGCACCGCCAGCAGGAAGGGGGAGAGGGCGGGAGCGTGGATCGCCTCGATCAGCCCGTCTTCGGCATGGGCCAGGGGGGCCAGCCCCTTGGCCAGCGTCTTGATCCCCTGCCCGTGGAGGGAGTTGACCGGAATCGACGGCTGCCCCATCAGCTCGGCCAGCCAGGTACCGGGCACCAGCTCGACCTGATGGCTCTCGCCATACTGCTCGTCCACCGGGTCATCCGCATCCTCCCGATGATCGTCATAACCCGGCTCGCAATAGACCTTCTGGTGAATGTCGCCTCCCAGGGCCACGTTGATCTCCTGCATGCCGCGGCAGATCCCGAGGATCGGCAGGCCACGGTCGAGGGCGGCGCGCACCAGGGGAATATCGAACAGATCCCTGTCCCTGTCCTGGGGCTTCTCCGGGGTGAGGTTCTCCTGGCCATAGAGGGCAGGATCGATGTTGGATCCGGCACCGCTCAGATAGACCCCGTCGGCGAGGTCCAGATACTGCTCCAGATCCTCGGTGCCACAGCAGGTGGGCACCAGCAGCGGCACGCAGCCGCTGATCTCCACCAGAGGCTTGATGTATTTGTGGGTCATGACCTGGTAGGCGTGGCCACTGCGGGCCTGGGCCCCCATGGTCATCAGCACGACGGGTTTGTTATGGGAACTGAGGTTGGGCATAGGTCACCTTGGCTATCCTTGGCGGTCTCATCCTGCGCCTTGGGAAGGCCCTTGCCGCCTCGGCTCGCAAGGGCATGCCTCAAGGCATGGTCGTGGGATCAGGGTCGCGCCAGAGTGCCAGAATCGTCGGTCAGCCTTGGCAACGACAGCCTGGATCCTGCTTCCAGTCTGCCAAGGCCGTTCAATATGTCAAACAAAATGATGCAATTATGTTAACCGTTGATGCCGGGATACGGCTCTTAGTCCTATTTAAAGGGGCTTGAGGGGGAATGCCTGGCGCGGCGAGCGATTTGATGGTGGATATATTAAACATCTGGCCGGGCGGCCGGATAGCAGAAGGGGCCCACAGGGCCCCTTGTCGACTCAGGCGTTCAGGATGAAACGTTCGATCACCTGGGCGACCCCGTCTTCATCGTTGCGCCCCGTGGTGTGCTGTGCCAGCGCCTTGATCTCGTCGGTGGCGTTGCCCATGGCGACCCCGAGTCCGGCGTAGGCGATCATGTGGTGATCGTTTCCCGCATCTCCCACCGCGATCACCTGGGAGGCATCCAGCCCCAGGTGCTCGGCCAGGGTGGCGACGCCGGTGCCCTTGTTGCTGCGCTTGTTCATGAACTCGAGGAAATAGGGTGCGCTGCGCACCACGGTATAGCGCTCGTGGAGCTCGGCGGGCAGCTGGGCGATGGCACGGGAGAGCAGGGGCTCTGGGTCAATCATCATCACCTTCATGATCTGCTCGTCGTCGGGCAGGGTGGCGAAGTCCACCAGGTTGATGGGTTGACCGATGAGGCGGGATTCGTGCTCGGTGTAGGGGCTGATCCTGGGGCTGATGAGCCCCTGGCGGACGGAGAAGCCGTGGATGTTCACCCCCAGCTCACAGGCCAGGTGGGCGATGGCACGGGCGTCGCTGCCGGTCAGCAACTGGCTGCGGATGATGCGTTGCTCGGACACCTGCTGCACCAGGGCGCCGTTGTAGCAGATGACGTAGTCATCCTGGCCGGTGAGGCCCAGCTCGGTCAGGGCGGCGGTCATGCCTTCCAGCGGGCGGCCGGAGGCCAGCACCACGGTCACGCCCCTGGCGCGGGCTGCCGCGATGGCGGCCTGGGTGCGGGGGGAGATTCGGCCCTCTGGGGTCAGCAGGGTGCCATCCATATCCAATGCGATCAGCTTGTACATCTTCTCACTACCTGAGTCTGGCCGGCCCGCCCGATGGGGCCATGGGGAGGCTGAGTGTAGCGAAAATCGCCGCCGGGATCACGCCGCCTGCCGAAGCGGGGGCACGTTGCCCCTCAGCGCTGGCCCTGGTAGGGGGTCAGTTGCAGTTGATCTTCCCGGATGGCGAAGTGGATGGGGCCGTGCTCGATGTCGACCCTGTTGTGGTGGTGGGCCATCTCCACCTCGACGCCGGGGAAGAGGCGCTGGGTGGCGATGATGTCCATGTTGGCCATGAGCGCCTGCAGCTCCCGCTGCGCCTCGGCGAGCTGCTCGTCCAGGCTCTTGCTCTCGTCGAACTGGCGGGTGCGCAGCGCCTTGATCTTCTGCAGGGTCTCGGGATTGCGCTTGTCACGGGGCAGTTGCAGCAGCCGCAGGATGAGATCCTGCAGCTTGTCTATCTGCTCGGCGCAGGTCTGTTTGCGCTGGCGCAGCGCCAGCTCCTGCTCCTTCTGGCTGAAATAGCCACCGAGGATCTGCAACCGGGTCCGGTTGGCCGCCGAGGCTCCGAGCACCGGTGCCATGATGAGCCGGTTGGCGATGTTGATGCCGCCGATGAGGTGCCCCTTGCGCATGGCGCTATCCCCCACCTTGAGATCCTGGCCGCTGCGGCAATAGCAGTGGCTGAGCTGGCTCAGGATATGGATGTCGCCATCGGCCTCCAGCCTGGCGTACTGGGCATAGCTGGCGTGGATCTCCCCTCCGGCGTTGAGGTGGCAGAGGTATTCGTCGTCCGCCAGCTTGCGCCCTATGATGCCGTTGCGCACCGTGATGGTGCCGCCGGATTCGATGTAGCCACCCTCGACGAAGCCGCCGATCACCACGTCCCCGCTGGTCTTGACGCGCATGCCGGGCATGACGTCCCCGGTGACCAGCAGCGATCCCTCGAACTCGACGTGGCCGTGGCGGATGTCGACCTGCTTGACGTTGAGCACCTCATCGACCCGCATCCCGGCACGCTCCTGACAGGGGAGCCCCGGGCGTGTCGCCAGCAGCAGGTCCGGATCCTCGGGGGAGAGGCAGGTGCCGTCACCCGGCGTCATGGCGCTCTCCTTGCCGTGGCGGGCGGTCAGGGTCTGGCCCGTCACGGTGAAGCCGTCGATGCCCTGGGTGGCGGGGTGCCTGCGCATCAGCAACGCCCCCGCCTTGACGGTGAGAAGGGGGCCGAGGTCGCGCATGTCCACCTTGCCGTGATCCCGCTCCTGGGGTTTGAGGATCCGCTCGGCTGCGGTCTCCACCAGCCGCTCCAGGCGGGTATCCAGGCCGTGCCTGGCGGCCTTGCCGAGGGCGATGACGGGATTGAGCTGGGCACCGGGGGCCGCCTCACCCGCCGCCTGGATGGCGGCGGCAAGCAGTCGCTCGCTCACCCCCTGCTTGACCGTGCTGGCCGCCAGGGCCTCCTGCAACTGGGCCAGGGTCAGGGGCTGGCCACCCCAATCCGCGGTGATCTGCGCCCTGGCGCTCATCTGGTCTTTGTCCACCTGGATGAGCAGCCTGGCATCCTGGCGCCGGGCAATGGGGACTGGCGGATGCGCGGGGGCATCCGGCTCTGCGATGAGGGCGTTGAGCAGGGTGACGGCTTCGCGGATCCCCTCGCCGAGGGGTTCGTAGCGCCGACAGTTGGAGAGTCGCAGCAGGGCCAGGACGTCGCTTTCCTGGATGGGCTCGGTGAGGCCCGGGGTGATGCACAGGCAGACATAGCTCATGTCGGCCGACAGCTGAAACCACGCTTTGCTTAACACCGGGCCCTCCTTCGTTGTCTCTGTCCGGTTTGCCCCATGCCGGGGCCTCTCCTTGCCGGCATCCAATGCCGCCGGGGCGGATCCAACGCGCAGTATTCGGGTATTTTTCCTTCCGGGTCAACGATCTGAATGCAAATGGGTGAGCCGGGTTGAGGAAATATCGGCTGACGGGAGAGGGGCAGAGCCGGCCATGCCATGGGCTCCATTGCAGTTTTTTAGCGCAATATGCTGACGTTTTATGCTTTCGCTATCCAGAGTGTCAACCACGTTGAAGGTGGCGATGCAAATCACCTTGCCAGGCAGGAAGAGAAGGATTTTAATCTGCCGCCGCCCCAGGGCGAGGACCCTGGTCGCCATCGATCAGCCCCTTTTTCTGTCCAACCGAACGAGCCCCATGACCGCCCAAGGCCACCTGCTGTTTTCCGTCACCTGCGTCCTGCTTGCCCACAAGGTCGAACTGACTCCGGCCCTGGCCGATGCCAGCCTGTGGCACATCGTCCCCATGGCCCTGGCGAGCGCCTTGCTGCCGGATCTCGATCACCCCCGTTCCCTGCTCGGGCGGCAACTGCCCTGGATCTCGGGGCCGCTCTCCCGGCTGTTCGGCCATCGCGGTTTCACCCACAGCCTGCTGGCGGTGGGGATGGGGGTCTGGGGGCTGGCCCAGGTGGAAGCCCCCTGGTTGCTGTCGGGGGCGGTGAAGGATGCCCTCATCGTGGGCTATCTCAGCCATCTGCTGGGGGACTGGCTCACCCCCATGGGCATTCCCCTGCTCTGGCCCTGGCGTCGGCGCTTTCGCCTGCCCGGCCTGCCCCTCAAGAGCGGCGGGGGTTACGAGAGGGCCTTCTGCCTGCTGACCCTGGCGCTCGCCGGGTACTGGGTCCATGGCGGTGCAGGCTTGGCTCACTTCTAGCCCCGGGCGCCCTCCTGGCACCTGGCCGTTCGGGCCAGGGTGAGGTAATCGGCGAGCACCGGCAGCCCCAGCAGGTGGCGGCGCAGCATGTCGAGGGCGGCGAAGGCGAGGATCCGGCGACCGCTCGCGGGATCCGGGTGGCTGACCCTGAGCGTCTGGCCGTGCAGTTGCCCGTCGGCGCAGAGCAGCAGCGGCACGCCGTCCGGCCCGGCACGGCCTATGGTGAGGCTCAGGGGGGCGGCGGGCACTGCCAGTTGAGTGAGGTCGTCGCTCAGGGTGTGGCTGAAGCCGGCGGTCAGGGCCGGGTGCCCGTGACACATGGCCAGCAGGGCGCCCCGGCTCTCCCCTTCCTGCAGGTGCAGCGACCGCTCCCCCAGCAGGGCCAGGATCTGGCTGGCAGGCGCCTCGTTGCCACGCCCCACCAGCCAGGGGGCGATGGCCGCAAGCAGCCGCGCCTCGGCGGCGTCCATGTCCGCCGTGCTGGCGCCGTGGCTAATAAGCTTCAGCTCGATGAGCGGCATGGAGGAGCGGTAGCCCAGCTCGATGCCGGCGGGCCAGGGCGCGGCATCCAACATGTCGCTGAGGGCTGACTCCGAGACGCCGAAGGTATAAAAACGGCGCAGTTCGGTGTCGGTCTGCTCGCCAGCCAGCGCCTTGAGGCGCGGCATGATCTGCTCGCGCACCATCTGCTTGAATTCGAACGGCACGCCCGGGGTGAAGAAGAGCCGGCTTGGGCCCTGGTGGCCTGTGTGGGTGACCACAAAGCCGCAGGCGGTGCCGACCGGGTTGTCGAGGATCTCGCACCCCTGCGGCAGCCAGGCCTGCTTGGCGTTGCTGGCGGGCATGGGCCTGCCGCGGTTGGCGTAACGCGCTTCGATGGTGGCGAGCCAGTCCGGGAACAGGGTGAGCGGCTGGTCGAAGGCTTCGGCTGCCGCCTGGGCGGTGAGATCATCGGCGGTGGGGCCGAGCCCGCCGCACACCAGTACCACCTCGGCGCGGCTGGCGCTCTCTGCCAGCACGGCCTTCAAGTCCTTGAGGTTGTCCCCCACGGTGACGCGGCGGCGCACCTGCCAGCCCTGCTCCAGCAACAGGGCGCTCAGCCAGGCGGCGTTGGTGTCCACCACCAGACCCGTCACTATCTCGTCTCCGGTGCTGATGATTTCGATGCGCATGGCGGGCTCCTCGGGGCTGACGGCTGGGCTGGGGGGGCCACCTGGGTGGCCGGGTCGATCAGGGCTTGGTGTGTTCGAAGTAGTAGCTGATGCGGGTGCGCGGGTTGAGGTACTCAAATACCGCCGGCGGCAGCCGTTTGGGATGGATCACCTTGGCGATGGAGAGCTCGGCCTGCTGCAGGTCGATGATGGCCGCCTCCTGGCGCGGGATGCGCGGATCGTACACCAGCACGGCGGGGTAGAGCAGGCGGGAGGCGTTGACCGACATCACCAGCCCCACCTGGCCGTTGGAGAGCTGCACCACGCTGCCCGGGGGATAGACCCCCATCAGCCGGATCAGCATGCCGAGGTAGTCCGGGTTGAACTGGGCCTTGCGCTGCTTGTAGAGGCCGCTCAGGGCCGAGTAGGGTACCTTGGCCTGCATGTGGCAGAGGTTATCGTACTCGTTGATCAGCGACACAATCTGGGTGAGCGGATCGAGCTGCCCCTTCTTGAGCCCCTCCGGCCCGCTGCCGTCCAGGTATTCGTGGTGGTGCAGCACGATTCCCTTCGCCTCGGCCGGGAAGTCCTTGGCCAGATTGAGCAGATCCAGCCCGTAGCGCGGGTGCTGGGCCATCAGGTTCTGCTCCGGCTTGGTGAGCGGCTCGGTCTTGCGCAGGATCTGGCTCGGGATCTTCAGCTTGCCGATGTCGTGGAACAGGGCTCCCATGCCGACCTGGCGGATCTCGTCGGCCGACATGTTGCACTCCTTGGCCAGCAGCATGCTGAGCACGCTGACGTTGAGGGAGTGGAAGTAGAGGTTGTTGCCGTCCTCGCTGTCGGAGACCAGGTGCAGCACCATCTCGTCCACCGACAGCAGCTGCTCGGTCATGGCGTTGATCAGCTCCTGCGCCTCGCCGATGGCATTGAGGGGGCGGGACTGGATCTTGCTCATCACGTTGCGCACCTGGGCCAGCGACTGCTGGAACTGCTTCTCGCACTGCTGAAGATCGCGGCGATACTGCTGCAGCTGCTCGATGCGGCGCTCCTTCTCCAGCTGCATCTCGGCCTGACGATGGGAGGTATCCGGCGCCTCTACCGGCTGGGCCTGGATCTGGTTCAGCGGTTTGGGCGGCGCATCGCTCTTGTCGGGAATGATGGTCACCAGCTTGAGGCCAAGGCGACGAATGAGCTCGATCTCCTCCTCGCTCTTGAGCTTGAAGCTGGAGAACAGAAACGGGTGCTCACGCCATCCCAAAGGCAGGGAGACATAATTGCCGACTTGCAGCCGTTCTACGGAGATCTTGATTCCTGTCATGGGGTTGGGCACGAGGGACACACTGAGCCGTATGCTAGTCAAAGGGCGGGGTGAATACAAAAGGTATCTGATGACAGCGGGAGCGCTTTATTATAGGCTTCTAGATGTCCAGACATATTTACCGATGCAGTACAGGGAGTCAGCATGCCGATCAAGATCCCGGACCAGTTGCCCGCCGCCGAAGTGCTGGGGCAGGAGAACATCTTCGTGATGACGGAATCCCGGGCCGTCACCCAGAACATCCGCCCGCTGCGGGTGCTCATCCTCAATCTGATGCCCAAGAAGATAGAAACCGAGATCCAGCTGATGCGGATGCTCTCCAACTCGCCCTTGCAGGTGGACGTGGATCTGTTGCGCATCGACGATCGGGAGTCGAAAAACACGCCCCAGGCGCACCTGGAGAACTTCTATCACGACTTCGAGCAGGTGAGAGGCAACAACTACGACGGCATGATCATCACGGGGGCGCCGCTCGGGCTGGTGGAGTTCGAGGAGGTGGTCTATTGGCCCCGCATCGTCGAGATCATCGAGTGGTCCCATCAGCATGTCACCTCCACCCTCTTCCTCTGCTGGGCGGTGCAGGCGGCGCTGAAAGCCTTGTACGGCATGGAGAAACAGACCCACGGCGAGAAGCTCTCCGGGGTCTATCGCCACCACCGCCTCGACGAGCACGAGGCGCTGCTGCGCGGCTTCGATGACGAATTCGTGGCGCCCCACTCCCGCTATGCGGCCTTCGACGGGGATCTCATCCGCGCCCACACCGATCTGCAGATCTTCGCCGAGTCGGAAGAGGCGGGCGTCTATCTGGCCGCCACCAAGGATTGTCGCCAGGTGTTCGTCACCGGCCATCCGGAATATGACGCCCTGACCCTGGATGGGGAATACCGGCGGGATCTGGCGGCCGGGCTCACCCCCGTCATTCCGGTCAACTATTACCCGAACAACGACCCAAGCCAGACCCCGCGCGCCACCTGGCGAAGCCACGGTCACCTGCTGTTTTCCAACTGGCTCAACTATTACGTCTACCAGTTGACCAGCTACAAGGTGGAAGACATCGGCAAGGTCTTTACCTACCAGCAGCCCAAGGGATAGAGCCCATCAGTCCGCTCCGGCCAGCCGCCGCCCACGGGTATCGAGCCAGTGGCGGTGGCAGGCCAGGGTGAAGGCCCGTGGCCGTCTGGCCCGGATGAGGGTCATGGCCTCCTGCTGGGGCAGCCCCTGGGTCATCAGCAGCAGGGCGGCCGCCAGCCCGGTACGCCCGCTTCCTCCGTGGCAGTGAATGGCAAGGTGCCGTCCCTCGCGTAGCAGGGCGAGCAGTCGGGGTTGCACCCCGGGCCAGGCCTGTTCGAAGGCGGCATCCGGTGCCTCGTCATCCGCAATGGGCAGATGGAACCAGCTCATGCCTCTGGCCTGCACCAGCTGCCCGAGAGAGAGGGGCCCGCACAGGGCCAGCTCCTCCACCGTCATCAGGGTCAGCACCCCGCCGGCACCGGCCAACTGCAACTGGGCAAGGGCGTGGGCCATGGGGACCTGCTGGCTGCCGGGGCAGGGGGTGAGCAGGAGCTGGCCGTCGAGCCGTGGAACGTCCAGGCTCCAGAAGGGATGGGCACTGAGCATGGGGGTCCTCGTGGTGGTCGGGATCAACGGGATCGGCATCCCGCGGGTGCGGCACAGCATAGAGGGGCCGGAGGCGATGTCAATCTGCGTTGTGTTCGGCCCGGTTTACGGGCAGAGTCTAAAAAAATCGAGCGATGCAAGGAGTAAAGATGAGAAACCTGGATCAACTGGACTTGGACATCCTGGCCCATCTGTTTCGCGATGCGGGCATGACCAACAAGGATTTGGCGGCCCTGGTCGGGGTGGCGCCGTCCACCTGTCTGGAGCGGGTGCGCAAGCTGCAGCAGGATGGCGTGCTCAAGGGGGCGCACTGCGAGGTGGATTACCAGGCCCTGGGCGGTCACATCCAGGCCATGGTCTCCCTGCAACTGGCCCGTCACAGCCGCCAGATCATCGATGCGTTTCGCGACGCCATCCTGGCCCTGCCCGAGGTGATCAGCCTGTTCCACATGGGCGGCAAGGACGATTTCCTGGTGCACCTGTGCGTCTCCGATACCGAACACCTGCGCAATTTCGTCTTCGATCACTTCACCTCCCGGGAAGAGGTGGTGCACCTCGAGACCTCCCTGGTGTTCGAGCACAGGTTCAGCCGCTCGCTCCCCTGCTTCCCCCACCCCTGATGGGGTGAGCCGCAAGAAAAAACCGCCCGAGGGCGGTTTTTTTGTGGGCGGTTCCTCAGTTGAGAGCCAGCCGGCTGTCCTGCGCCGTCCGGTAGAGCCCCTGCTGATAGGCCAGGCTGCCCCACAGGACCAGCCCCAGGGCGGCATCTTTCATGGCGCCTGGCTGCGGCGCCGGGGTGAGCGTTTCGGTCGCATCCTCGTAGATGAAGCCTTCCGGCGCCCGCTCGGGCTGCAGGATCACCACATCCTTGCCACGCATCAGGGCGAAGTTCTTGTCGTACTGCATGATGGCGCGTCCCGGCCAGTCGGCGGGCATGCGAGTGAGATCCTTGCCCAGCATGGGGTAGTCGGCACTGATGCCCATGAGGGAGAGCAGGGTCGGGGCCATGTCGATCTGGCTGACGATGCGGGGATCCTTTCTCGGTGCTATGCCGTCCCCCAGGATGACCCCCGGGATGTGGAAGCGGGGGATGGGCACCAGGCTGGCTCCCCCGACCCGGCTGTCGTGATCGGCGATGACCAGGAACAGGGTGTCCTGCCAGTAGTCCGATGCCCTGGCCTTCTTGAAGAACTCGCCGACGGCGTAGTCCGCGTACTTGGCGGCGTTGTTGCGGGTCTGCTTGGGCTGCTCGTACAGGGCGATGCGGTTGTCGGGGAATTCGAAGGGATCGTGGTTGCTGGAGCTGAACACCAGGCTGAAGAAGGGTTTGCCCTCCTTGTGCAGCGCCGCGAAGGTCTCGTTGGCCTTGGCCATCAGATCTTCATCCGAGGCGCCCCAGGATCCCTCGAACACCGGGTTCTTGAAGTCCTTCTGCTCGACGATGGTGGTGAAGCCGTTGCCGAGGAAGAAGCTGCGCATGTTGTCGAAGTGGCTCTCGCCGCCATAGATGAAGCTGGTGTCATAGCCTCGCTGCTTGAGCAGGTCGGCGATGGTGAAGAAGTTGGTCTGGCTCTTGCCGAGCTTGACCACGGCCTGGGCCGGGGTCGGCGTGAAGCCGGTGAGCACCGCCTCGATGCCGCGTACCGAACGGGTACCGGTGGCGTAGAGCTGCTCGAACGCCCAACCCTCTTTCGACAAGGCATCGATGTTCGGGGTGAGCGGCAGGCCGCCGAGGGAGCCGACGAACTGGGCCCCCAGGCTCTCCTGCAGCAGGATCACCAGGTTTTTGGGCTTGCCCTGGTAGCTGGCCGTGTTGAAGGTCTGGCTCGGCAGATCGGCAGAGGTGAAATCGCCGAGAGGACGGCCGCTCTCCTCGCGGACTATGTCGAGTACCTGATGGTCAGCCATCTTGCCGTAAAACTGGCTGGCGTCCTCCTCGGCCCCCATCTGCTTGATGGCAAAGAAGAGGGAGTAGGCGGAGTTGACGGTGAGGGCGTTGACCAGGGGATCGTCGGCAAAGGCCACCATGGCCGGATTCAGGGCGCGATGGCCGAGACTGGAGCGGGCGCCGAGAAAGCCGACGGCGAGGATCAGCAGGGCGAAGGCGGGGCGCCAGTACCAGCGGGGAAAGCTTAGGTCACGCACCAGGCGGCCGCTCAGCCACCAGCCACCGCCCAGCACGGCGCCGCTGAAGATCACGGCCAGCAGCAGCTCGCCCTTGCGGCCAGCCCACAGCATGGAGAGCACCTCCTTCGGATAGATGAGGTACTCCACATAGAGGCGGTTGGGGCGCACTCCGTATTCGGTGACGAAGGCGGGAGTGGAGATCTCGAGAAAGAGCATCAGCCAGAGCCCCAGGGTGAGCCAGATCCGGATCAGCTGCATCCAGAGCCGCCCCGGCGCGTGGGGCCCGGCCAGCAACTGGGTCAAGACGGCGGGTACGCCCCAGACCCAGCAGAGGGTGGCAACGTCGACGCGAATGCCTTGCAGCAGCATCTCCTGCCAGCCAGAGACGGCATCCACCCGTTCCAGTTGCCAGAGGCCCAGGCCAAGGCGGCTGACGGTCAGGGAGATGAGCGCGATCAATGAAAAGACGGCGATGGGCCAAACCGGTCCCAGCCATTGTTTGATGGTGGTCATATTGTTCCTGCAAACCTGTTTGCGCCCAGTCCCCGGACGCATTGTTGTTATGGTGCAGGAGTATGACAGTGGCGCCTGGCAAAGGTTGCATAGGGGTGAGGTATAAATGGAGAAGCTGGCACGTTTTATGATTTTTTGTGACGGGATGCAGGGTTCGAAGAGAGCATAAAACGCTGGGGAAACTGTGATCCTGCTGGCACATCGAGACAATGGTCGTGCCTATAATGGCGCCGGATTTCTCAATCGGAGCCGAAGGGATGCCGGTCTTCATCGATGTGGAATATATGCAGGGCTGGTCTCTGTTCGTGGTGCTCTCCGACGGCACCACAGGCGTGCTGGATCTCACCCCCTGGCGCGGCCAGCCGCTGTTTGCGGCCATGGAGACCGAGCGTCGCTTCGCCCGTGTCTTCATCGATCATCGCCATCAACTGGCGTGGCCCTCGGGCTTCACCCTGGCGGCCCACGAGGTTTACCACCTGATCCTGCCCATCGACGAGCGCGCCGCCTTCCCCGATCGCAACATGCATCGCTTCTGACATGCTAACTCGTTGAGTCAGGTAACGTTTTCAGTCACAGACCCGCGTCGGTCAGGTCGTTATCATGACCCCAGTGCGGCGCTTTGGGCGCCCATCCACCACAGCGGGAACATAACAATGAAACAAGGAACGTTGCGTCGTGGCGGCCTCATCGGGGCCGCCCTGTTACTGACGGCTTGCGGCAGCGGGGGAGGCGGTGGCAGCAGTGACCCCCAGCCTCCGGTGGTCAATCCGCCCCCCGCGTCGGCCAGCCGCGCCTGCTACGGCAATGATCAGCCAGCCTGCAACCTGCGCACCTACCAGGTGATGGTGGACTCCTTCGTCGACGGCGATGGCAGCGCCAACTACGGCGTCGGCTACGGCCCCTCCCGGCACAACGGCGATCTGCAGGGGATCATCGACAGCCTCGACCACATCAAGAGCCTCAACGTCAACGCCATCTGGCTCACGCCGGTGTTTGACTCCTGCGCCGGCCAGGCCGGGGACGACCGGCTGGATGCCACCGGTTACTTCGCCTGCGACTTCTTCAACGTGGATCCCAACTTCGGCAGCAACGCCAAGCTTAAAAAACTGGTGGACGGGGCGCACCAGCGCGGGCTCTATGTCTTCCTCGACGGGGTGTTCGGCCACGTCAACAAGGTGGGGGTGAGCAAGCCTTCACCAGAGGGGCGGCTGCCTGCCCTCAAGAGCGGCGGCGCAGGCTACCCGGGTCAACTGGTGGATTACGGCCAGCCCGAGAGTCTGGCCTACTTCAAGGAGGTGGCCCGTTACTGGGTCGAGCAGTACGGCATCGACGGCTGGCGCCTCGATCAGGCTTATCAGTTGGGGCTGGATGACTGGCGCGCCATTCGCAGCGAGGTGGCCCAGGCCAGCGCGGCGCGCAAGGCCGCCGGCCAGCAGTGGGGCACCCTCGGCTACATGGTGGGGGAAGTGTGGAAGGGCGCCGACGAGATCCGCGCCCAGGCCTATGGCCCGAGCGACAACCCGGCGCTCTCTTCGGCGTTCGACTTCCCCCTGCGCTACGGCCTGGTACAGGCGCTGGCGGTGGAAGAGTCCGGCAAGGGCGGGCAGGGGGCCAGCGTGCTCGACGCCAGCTGGAACAAGGTGGAGAACTACCCGGACCATGCCATGCCCAACCTGATGCTGGGCAACCACGATCTGGTGCGCTTCGGCGATCTGCTGGAGCGGGGCAACTTCAATGGGGCGGACTACTGGCAGCGCCACAAGGCGGCCTTCAGCTTCATGGCCGCCCGCTCCGGTCCCATTACCTTCTACTATGGCGAGGAGTTTGGCGACGAGGTGCCTGGCTTTGCCAGTCAGGTGGGGGGCGACTGTGCGGCCCAGGGGCTCTGCGATGATCACGTGGCCCGCAGCGATGGCAAGGTCCCCGGTGTCACCGGCTTCGTGCCGAGCAGCGAGCAGGCCGAGCTCAAGCAGTGGCTGAGCGCTCTGCTGGCCCTGCGCGCCGCCCACCCCGCCCTCTATCAGGGGGAGCGGGTCAAGCTGGTGGCCGAGGGGAGCGTCTATGGCGACATCAAGCAGACGGCGGGCGAGCAAGTAGTCTACCTGCTCAATGTCTCCACCACGCCTCAGAGCTACGCCGTGCCGGTCGGCAAGCTGCGCAGCGGCAGCGCCCTGGTGGATCTGCAGAGCGGCGAGAACCTGGCCATCGGTGGCAGCAGCGTGACGGTGGACTTGCCGCCCCTCACCGGCCGCTTCCTGCTGGTGCGCTGAGGGAGGCAGACAACAGAAAGGGCTCCATAGTGGAGCCCTTTTTCATGGTGGCGGCTTACTTCTCGATGCCGCTGCCCAGATCGTCCCGGCGGGAAGAGACCGAGGGCTCGGCCCCGTGGCGCCAGTGTTCCAGCCGATTGTGCACCCCGCGGCGCAGGCTCTTGAAGCTGGCTTCCAAGTAGTCCACCCCCACCAGGATGGAGAGGGTGACGCCGGTGAGCAGCAGCGCCTGATGCAGCATGTCCATGCCGATGAGGGCGCCGAGGGCGGCCAGCATCCAGATGGCGGCGGCGGAGGTCACCCCCAGCACCTGACCATCCCGGGTCATCATGACCCCGGCCCCGAGAAAGCCGACCCCGGTGATGAGCTGACCCAGCACCCGCGCCTGATCGGCGCCCTGAGGACTGACGGCGGCGCCGATGGCGAGAAAACAGTAGGTGCCGAGCACGATGAGGGAAGAGGTGCGGATCCCCACCGGCTTGCCGCGAAGCTGCCGCTCCAGCCCCACCAGGGTGCCACACACCAGACAGACCAGGATGTTCTCCCAGCCAAGGGGCGCGATGTCCCCACCACTGCATTGTCATCATATCCACCTCTGCTCGCGATGCTTGTTATCCTGTCGCGCTCTGCCCCCGGTTCTCCAGCCGCTGGCGGAAGGCCCGGGCGAGGCGCTCGTAGAGGTCCTTTGCCTCCCTGTCTTCAATATCGCCACGTATCCAGGGGTTGTCGATGATTTCCAGCAACACGCAGCCCTGACCCTGCTGGCGCAGATCCACCCCGAACAGGCCGTTGCCGAGCTGGTGCACGGCGCGGCGGGCGGTTTGCAGCACCCGCTCCGGCACGTCGCTGAGGGGCAGCGCCTCGATGCGGCTCATGTCGAGGGGGTGTTTGCGGCGACGGATGCGGTTGCCGGGTTCGGGTCGGTAGCGGCGGCAGGCGAACAGCGGCGAGCCGTCGAGAAAGCCGATGCGCCAGTCGAACTCGGCAGGGATCCGGCTCTGGACCAGCAGCAGGGCGGAGCGGGCCAGCCCCTCGTCCAGCAGGCGGGCGAGCTGGATGTCATCGCTGGCCATGGCGAGGTCGCGC
The DNA here is from genome assembly GCF_019048565.1 of Aeromonas sp. FDAARGOS 1406. NCBI lineage: Bacteria > Pseudomonadati > Pseudomonadota > Gammaproteobacteria > Aeromonadales > Aeromonadaceae > Aeromonas > Aeromonas sp. FDAARGOS 1406. The sequence continues at coordinate 2,278,052 of NZ_CP077378.1, read as the reverse complement.
CCCTGGGCGCCGTCGGGGATCTTCACCATCAGCGGCAGACCGAGGCGCTGCACCAGTTCGTCCACATGCTGGCGGCCGCGGCGGGTCACGACGGTGGTGGGGGGCATGGGCACGCCGCTGCGCACCATCAGCTCGTAGAGATAGAGCTTGTTGCTGCAGGCGAGGATGGCACGGGAGCTGTCGATGACCGGCATCTTGAGCTGCTCGGCACGGCGGGCAAATTCGAAGGTGTAGTGGCCGACCGCGGTCTCGGCGCGCAGCCAGAGGGTGTCGAACTCCGGCAACCGCTCGATGGCCGAGGGAGGCAGGATCTCGGCCTGGATCCCCTGGGCAGCGGCCGCCTTGATGAAACGCTCCAGCGCCAGGGCATCGCTGCTGGCGCGGCCGTCGTTGGGGTCGACCAGGATGGCGAGCTGGTAGCGTGGCGCCGTCTGTTCCTCGTCCCCCGTGCCCACCAGCGCCTGGGCGTGCTGCACCATCAGCGCCTTCTCGCTCGGGCTCAGCGCCAGCGGTGACAGGCTCTCCTGCTGGCGCACCGACCAGCCGTGGCGACCGCGCTTGAGGGTCAGCTCCTGCAGCGGCAACTGGCTCAGGCCGTAGTAATAGCGGGCGAGCCCCGCCAGCTCGCTCTGTTCGCACTGGCCGAAGATGGCGCGCACCCGGATCCTGTCCTCGCTCTGCTGGGCCAGCCAGCCCTGCAATTTGCGCCACAGCTTGGCGGGAGGCTGCTGGGGTTGCAGCCTGCTGATGGCCTGCAATCCCGGCAGGCAGTGGTGGCCGCGGGCCTGGGCCAGCAGGGAGCAGTAATAACCGGCCCCCAGGTGTTCCAGGCTGCGGCAGAGGTTGATGATGCGCGGACGCCCCCCTGTGGTGGGCAGACCGTGTTGCAGGTAGGTGCGGGCGGTCAGCAGATAGTCGGCATGGCAGGGCCAGTCGCCCGGCTCCTCGACGATGACATAGGTACTCATATTTTCAGGCTCCACAGAAAGGACTGCCAGAAACGGCAGGATCCCCAGTGGGCTTCGATGCACCGACAAGCACGACAATGGCGCGAGGGGAAACAAGAGGTTACAGTGCCTAATATTCTGCCTTGGTAACTTGTGATACAAGTCGCATTTCTGGTGCTGAGGATAAATAACCGAACAAGGACTCCCCGTGTTGACCGTGCGCGCCGCCCGAGCCGATGATTTGGGCGCCATCGTGAAGCTGGAACGCTACTGTTTTCCCCCCGAGGTCGCCTTCGGCCGCAGCCGCTGGCACTATCTGCTCAATCAGGCCAAGGGGCGCACCCTGCTGCTGCAAGACGAGAAGGCGCAGGTGATGGGCTATGTGAGCGTGCTGGAGCACAAAGGCTGGGATCGTCTCATCATCCAGACCCTCGCCATCCGCTGGACCATCCGCCGTCAGGGGTGGGCACGCCGCCTGCTGGAGCAGGTGATCCGGGAAGGGCGCGAGGCCGGCTGGGGGGCGATTCGCCTCGAGGTCGCCGACGCCAACCCAGAAGCCAGGACCCTCTATCAGGGGCTGGGGTTTCGCCCCGGGGTACGGCTGCCCGATTATTACGGGCCCGGCCAGCATGCCCACCGCCTGGTGCTGGCGCTGGGGAATGAGCGGCAGGCGCCATCATGAGTTGCGAAGATTGCCTGGCTACGGCCATCAGGGCCAAGCTCGGGCGCTGCCCGGTCTGTGCCGCCCAGACCTTTCTCATCGGGGTCGTCGGCTGGCTGGTCTGGTGGTGGTGCGGCGCCGATACCTCGGTCAACGCCCTGACCGGCCTGCTGTTTGCGCTGGGGGGCTCGGGTCTCTTCCTGCTGCATCTGGCGGTGTTCGCATGGCGAAAGCTGGGCAAACGCGACATATAACGTGCTGATTTTTCAAGAAGACAAATAACAATGGAGGTTCACATGATTGCAATGGTAACGGGCGCCTCGTCCGGCTTTGGTGAGGCCATCAGCCGCCTGCTGGTGAGCGCTGGCCACCGGGTGATCGGCACCGGGCGCCGCGGCGAACGGCTGGCCGCCCTGTCCGAGGATCTGGGCGAGCAGTTCCTGCCCCTGGTGTTCGACGTCCAGGACAAGGCTGCCACCCGCGCCGCCATCGAGGGGCTGCCGACCGAATGGCAACAGGTGGACCTGCTGGTCAACAACGCCGGCCTGGCACTGGGGCTGGAGCCTGCCCACAAGGCAGACCTTGAGGACTGGGAGCAGATGATCGCCACCAACATCAGCGGCCTGACCCTGATCACCCGGTTGCTGCTGCCGGGCATGGTGGCGCGCAACTGCGGCCACGTCATCAATATCGGCTCCATCGCAGGGACCTACCCCTATCCGGGCGGCAACGTCTACGGCGCGACCAAGGCGTTCGTGAAGCAGTTCAGCCTCAACCTGCGTGCCGATCTGGCGGGCACGGCGGTGCGTGTCACCAACGTGGAGCCCGGCCTGTGTGGCGGCACCGAGTTCTCCAACGTGCGCTTCCACGGCGACGACGCCAAGGCGGCCACCGTCTATCAGGGGGTGCAGGCCATCCTGCCGGAAGACATCGCCAATACCGTACTTTGGATCAGCGAGCAGCCTGCCCACGTCAACATCAACAGCATCGAGATCATGCCGGTGGCCCAGACCTTCGGTCCGCTCCACATCAGCCGTCGCTGATGTCATGACGAGCCGACTTCTGTCCACAAGAGGCGCCTTCGGGCGCCTTTTTTGATGGATCTGGTCGCACTCGTCATGGAGTGCAGAAGGAGGCGTGCTGTGACCCCGTGCTGAACCATCGGAAGAGGGGGGTACTCAAGTTGGCCTGCAATTTGCCGTCTCCGGCCCATGGCGGGGAACCCGTCCCCGGAGCCGGCGAGGCCGGCAGTGAGCGTGGAGCCTTCATGGATATCAAACCCTATGGTCATCAACTTGCCCAGAGCGCGTCCCAGAACCGTGCCCTGGCGACCCTCAGCGACAGCGACGACAAGCAGAGCGGCTGGTCTCAGCAGGTCAGCCTCTCCAGTCAGGTGCTGACCGGCAAGGCGCAGCAGGCGCTGACCTACGAGCATCTGGCCAGGAACGGCAAGAACACAGTCCTGACCGGTGGCGTCAAGGATGCGCGGGTGCAGCAGATGGTGGACAAGGCCCTGGGCTTTGATCGCAAAAAATTTGACGATCTCGAGCGTCAGCTCAAGGGGATAGCGGATGACAAGACGCTCTCTGCCGAGGAGCGCGAAACGCAGAGCAAGGACCTGTCCGCGCAGCGCGATGCCATGCTCAAGGAGGCCATGGATCGCCTCACCGGCAAATCCGCCTCCCAGGCATGATGTGATTCAAACGGCAATCTTTGGGCGTTAAAGGCAAGGGGTTGCCCCCTTGCCACGGGGCCGGCAGGCAGTGGGAGGCACGGCCTGCCGTGGTCAGGGCTCAGGGACTCTGGGGGGCGATCCCGATGGCGATGGCGATGGTCTGCACGGCCTTGATCTGGTCCCCCTTGGCGATGAGGGCGAACTGGGCCGGATCCTGCACCTTGAGGGTCAGGGTATGGTCGACCCCCTTGACCCGGATGGTCTGGTGCGCCTTGTCCACGTCGATGACGTCGGCATAGATGGTTACCTGCATGCCGGCGCCGGCTGCGGGTTTCTCCCCGGCGGCCGCCTTGCCCCCTTCTACTTCCACCACCCGTTTTCTCACCCCGGCGGTGCCCTTGAGCAGGGTCAGGTCCAGCAGTTGCAGATATCTCAAGGCCACGACATCTCCCACCTTGAGCTGGGGAAGGTTGGTCACCTCCTCCCCGGCGATCAGATCCAGGGTCTGCCCTTCGGCATTTTTCAGGCTGACCTTGCGGGTGGCCAGGTCGATGGCGGTGACGGTTGCCCTGGCCGTCAGTTCTTCGGCCAGACTGGCTTGTCCGGGGGCCACGGCCACATGGGTGGTGACCTCGGCGGCATAGAGCAGGGGAGGGGCACAGAGAGTGAGGGCACCCGCAATCCAGGCGTGCTTCAGTTTCATGATAGAGACCCTGTGAGTGGGAAAGGGACCCCGGGAGGGGCTTGAGGGGGCGACGAACTCGTCTGCCCGCTATCACCATAGCAAAGCCGGGCAGGAGCGCCCGGCATCGGCAGGCTGGCATCGTATTTTTGACGACAGGCTCCCGTTTTTGACCTGATGGCACGGCAGGCGCACAATTCCCCGGCATGCAATCAACCGAGGGCTCTGCCGTGTACAACTTCCAATATGCCAATCCCACTCGCATCTGCTTTGGTGAAGGCCAGATAGCCACTCTGCCGGAGCTGATCCCGGTCGGCAGCCGTCTGCTGGTGCTCTACGGGGGTGGCAGCATCAAGCAGAACGGGGTCTATGAGCAGTTGACCCAGGCGCTGGCGGGCCGGGAGTGGCTGGAGTTTCCCGGCATCGGCGCCAACCCCCAGTACGACCAGCTGATGGAGGCGGTGGATCTGGTCAAGCGCGAGCGTATCGACTTCCTGCTGGCGGTGGGTGGCGGTTCCGTGGTGGATGGCACCAAGTTCGTGGCCGCCGCGGCCTGCTTCGAGGGGGACGATCCCTGGGAGATCCTGCGGGACAAGGCCCCCATCAAGGGGGCGCTGCCGCTCGGCTGTGTGCTGACCCTGCCGGCCACCGGTTCGGAGAGCAACCCCGCCGCCGTGGTGAGCCGGGGGGAGGCCAAGCTCTCCTTCTACAATCCGCTGGTGCAACCGGTGTTTGCGGTGCTGGATCCCGCCACCACCTACAGCCTTCCGCCGCGCCAGGTGGGCAACGGGGTGGTGGATGCCTTCGTCCACATCCTCGAGCAGTACCTCACCTTCCCGGTGGGGGGCGAGGTGCAGGATCGGCTGGCGGAAGGGCTGTTGCAGGTGCTGGTGGACAACGGTCCGCGGGCGCTGGCGGAGCCCACCAACTACCAGGTACGTGCCAACCTGATGTGGGCTGCCAGCCTGGCCCTCAACGGCCTCATCGGTCGCGGTGTGCCCCAGGACTGGTCCACCCACGCCATCGGTCACCAGCTCACCGCCCTGCACGGGCTGGATCATGCCCAGAGTCTGGCGGTGGTGCTGCCCTCCCTGCTGCGGGAGCAAGCGGCCCAGAAGCAGGAGAAGCTGGCCCAGTTCGCCGAGCGGGTGTGGCACTCCAGCCGGGAGGACAAGGCGCTGCGCATTGAGGAGGCGATCATCCGCACCGAGCAGCTCTTCCAGCAGATGGGGGTGGGTACCCGGCTTGCCGACTACGGGCTGAGCGAGGGCTGCATCCCCGGCATCTGCTCCAACCTCAAGCGTTTCGGGCTGACCGCCCTCGGGGAGCAGCAGGACATCGATCCCGACAAGGTAGCCAGGATCCTCTCCCACGCGCTGTAAGTCATCCTGGCAACCATAGTGGCGCGGATCCTTTCCCTCGTCCTCTGATCACCGGCTGACCAACGGAAAAGAGAACGCCCCGATCATCGGGGCGTTTTGCAGGGTGTCACCGGGGCACCGCCGTTTATTTGGCGCTGCGGTCCAGCTCGCGCTCCAGGGCTGCCGCCTTCTGGCGAGCCGGATAGGTGTTGAGTCGCTGCCAGTAGGCCTCAAGGTGCGGGAACTGGGCCAGCTGGCCGCTCTGGGCCAGCAGATCCACCAGGAAGGAGTTCAGGATGTCGGCGCCGGTGAGGCGATCGGCCACCAGGTAACGGCGGTTTGCCAGCACCTCATCGAGATAGCCCAGCACCTTGGCGCACTCGGCTTTGGCGTAGTCCGGCAGGAAGCGCATCGGGCTGCCATCCTTGCGCACGAACATGTCGAGCAGCAGCGGCAGAATGCCGGAGCTCTCGGCGAAGTGGAGCCACTGCAGGTATTCGGGATACTCCGGGCTGTCGGCGGCCGGTGCCAGCCGGTCCGGGGCGTGGCGGGCGATCAGGTACTCTGTGATGGCACCGGATTCCGCCAGCACCCGCCCGTCAAACTCGATGACCGGCGACTTGCCGAGGGGGTGGACGGCCTTGAGCTCGGGCGGCGCCAGAAAGGTGGCGGCATCGCGTTGGTAGGCCTTGATCTGGTAGGGCAGGCCCAGCTCTTCAAGCAGCCAGATGATGCGCTGGGAGCGGGATTTGTTCAGGTGGTGCAGGACTATCATGGAAACCTCGACGCAGTGACGGAAGGCGGTGATACGCAGCGCCCCGGCAGCAGGTTCACTGATGGATGAAAAAGAGCGGGCGTGGTGCCCGCTCCTTCGTCGATTGACTCAGGCCTCCAGCGCCTGATCCAGATCCGCCAGTATGTCCTCGATGGCTTCGATCCCCACCGACAGCCGGATCATCTCAGGTTTCACTCCAGCCTTGGCCTGCTCCTCTTCGCTCAACTGGCGATGGGTGGTAGAGGCGGGGTGGCAGGCCAGGGACTTGGCGTCGCCGATGTTGACCAGCCGCTTGAAGATCTTGAGGGCATCGTAGAAGCGCACGCCCGCCTCGTAGCCCTCCTTCAGGCCGAAGGAGAGGATGGCCGAGGGGCGACCGGCCATGTACTTCTCCGCCAGCGGGTAGTGGGGGTGACCCGGCAGACCGGCGTAGCTGACCCAGGCCACCTTGGGGTGGTGCTTGAGGTGGTGGGCCACCCGCAGAGCGTTGTCCACGTGGCGCTCCATGCGCAGGCTCAGGGTTTCCAGTCCTTGCAGCAGCAGGAAGGCGTTCATCGGCGCCAGCGCTGCGCCGGTATTGCGCAGCGGCACGGTGCGCACCCGGCCGATGAAGGCCGCCGGGCCGAAGGCCTCGGTGTAGACCACCCCGTGATAAGAAGGCTCGGGTTGGGTCAGCTGGGGGAAGCGCTCGGCGTGATCCGCCCAGGGGAACCTGCCCGAGTCGACGATGACGCCCCCCAGGGAGTTGCCGTGGCCGCCGACATATTTGGTCAGGCTGTGCACCACGATGTCGGCGCCGTGCTCGATGGGTTTGCACAAGACCGGAGTGGCGACCGTGTTGTCGACGATGAGCGGCACGCCGCGGGCGTGGGCGGCCTTGGCCAGGGCGGCGATGTCGACGATGTTGCCCGCCGGGTTGCCGATGCTCTCGCAATAGACCGCCTTGGTCTTGTCGTCGATGAGGGCGGCGATGGCCTCGGCGCTGTCATCCTTGGCGAAGCGTACCTCGACCCCGAAACTTGGCAGCATGTGGGCGAACAGGGTGTAGGTGCCGCCATAGAGCTGGGGGGTGGAGACGATGTTGTCACCGGCTGCGGTCAGCGCCTGGATGGCGTAGGTGATGGCGGCGGAACCTGCCGAGACCACCAGGGCGGCGATCCCCCCTTCAAGGGCGGCCATCCGCTGCTCCAGCACATCGTTTGTGGGGTTCATGATGCGGGTGTAGATGTTGCCCGGCACCGCCAGATTGAACAAGTCCGCCCCGTGCTGGGCGCTCTCGAACTCGTAGGCCACCGTCTGGTAGATGGGCACGGCAACGGCCTTGGTGGTGGGGTCGTTGGCAAAGCCGTGGTGCAGGGCCAGGGTCGCATCTTTCATCACACACTCCTTGTTGGATGTCACCATTATGGATGGATAGACGTCCAATCTATCAGGCCCAGCGCCGATGTAAACCACCCATTCCGGCAAAGCAATGCCGGGGGATGGCGGTGACCGGATGGCGTCTGTGACGGCGACCTCAGAGACGGCGGCGATACTCCCTGTCGTCTATCTGGTGCATGTCCCACTGCATCAGGCGGTTGAGCTGCACCATGGGATCTTCGACCAGCGTCAGAGGGCGGGGCAGGATCCTCAGGAAGTAGCGACGAAGGGTTTGCTGGATCCGGTTCGGTTTGAGGGGGTTGGCGTGGCTCATGATGGTGCTCCTGTGCTGTGGTTCTCACGTTCGCCAGCAGTATTGAGCTAAAATGCGGAAGTAAAAACTGATGACTTTCAGCTACAGGATTTCCTCTTTTATGCCTACCAGCCGCCTTTATCAGCAATTTCAACGGCTCGCCCAGCAGCTTGGCTGCGACGAGCGGGAGATTAGCCTCGCCGAGGTGGCGGATCTGCTCTGTTGCACCCCCCGCAATGCCCGCCTGCTGCTGCGCCGCATGGAAGGGCAGGGCTGGCTGTGCTGGACGGCGGAGGCAGGGCGGGGGCGGCGCTCCCGCCTCACCCTGCTCGACAACCAGGAGAGCCTGACCCGGCGCCGATTGCGGGATCTGCTGAGTCAGGGCCAGCTGGCGCAGGCGGTGCGGCTGGCCGAAGATCGCCTGGATCTGCTCACTCCGCTGCTGATCGAGCAGCTCGGCCAGGCCACCCGGGAGGGGCGCCAGATCCTGCGGGTGCCCTACTACCGGCCCCTGCCCGGTCTGTTGCCCACCGCGCCCTTGCGCCGCTCCGAAATTCACCTGAGCCGCCAGATCTTCAACGGTCTGACCCGGCGAAACGAGGAAAATGGGGAAATAGAGGGGGATCTCGCCCACTACTGGGAGTGTCTGGCCCCCTGTCACTGGCGCTTCTATCTGCGCCCCGTGGTGCGCTTTCACCATGGCCGCGAACTGGTGGTGGAGGATGTGATGGAGAGCCTGCAGGCCTTGCGGGATCGCCCGCTGTTCGCCCATCTGGCACGGCTGGAGAGCCGCTGGCCGCGCACCCTGGACATCCATCTCGACAGCCCGGATCCTCTGCTGCCGCACCTGCTGGCCGAGCCGGTGGCGGCCATCCTGCCGCGGGAGCTCAAGGGGGAGGCGAATTTCGCCCTGCAGCCGGTGGGCACCGGCCCCTATCGGGTGAGCGCCAACGACCCCCTGCACCTGTGCCTCGAAGCATTTGACGACTACTTCGGGCTGCGGGCCCTGCTCGACGAGATCGACATCTGGATGCTGCCGGAGCTGGCGGAGCGGCTGGAGAGCCACGTCAGGCTGGGCAGCGACACCCCGGAGCTTGGTTCCATGCGCGGGGAGTCCGAACTGGAATCCGGCTGCTACTTCCTGCTGCAGGACGACAGATCGGTCCCCCTGCAGGACCCGGCCCTGCGCCAGTGGCTGACCCGGCTGCTCAACCCCATCGCCCTGATGGCCCGGGTGGCACCCGAACTGCAGCGGGGCTGGACCAGCGCATTGGGCCTCCTGCCCCACTGGCGCGAGAGCCTGCCTCTTCCCGAGCCCGGCCCGGTCAGCCTGCCAGCGCGGCTGGTACTGGCCTGCTTCAACCAGCACCTGGAATTCAACGAGTGCGCCAGCGCCATGAGCAGCCTGCTGGCAGAGCAGGGGATCCAGCTCGAGGTACGTACCCTGGACTACGGCCGCTGGGTGAGCGGGGAGGATGAAGATGTGGATCTCTGGTTCGGCACCCTCAACCTGGAGCATGAGCACGCCTTCGCCCCTTACGCCTGGCTTCAGGGCACCCCCTTGCTGCGCCGGGTGTGGGGCGGCCAGCAGGCCCTGTGGCAGGGATTGACGCAGTGGCGCGCCCATGGTGAAGAGCCCGGCCCCCGCGCCCTGCTGGCCGAGGTGCAGCGCCAGAGCTGGTTCGTGCCGCTGTTTCACCACTGGCTGGAGCTGGAGAGCCGGGTCGGCGTGCACGGTGTGCGCATGACGGCCCTCGGCTGGTTCGATTTTCGCAGCGCCTGGTTAAAGCCCGAGCAGGTGGCGCAGGAGCCGGAAACCGGCGGTGGCTCTCACCCCCAGGCAGGGACGCTTGAGTCGGACGGGTTGGCGCGCTAGCCTGTGCGCGGTCCTACGACAAGGAGTCGACATCCATGCTGGAAATGCAGATCCAACCCCGTTTTCAAGAGACGGACGCCCTCGGCCACATCAACAACACGGTGCCGGCGGTCTGGTTTGAATCGGCCCGTGATCCCCTGTTTCGCCTCTTCTCGCCCGAGCTGGATGTGCATGACTGGCATCTGATCATCGCGGGCTACACGGTGCAATTCAAACGGGAGCTGTTCTATGGCCAGATGGTGTCGATCAAGACCGGCGTGCGGCGTATCGGTACCAGCTCCTTCACGCTCTGGCAGGAAGCCTGGCAGGGCGGCGAGCTGGCGGTGACCGCCGAGACGACCCTGATCCATTTTGACTACCGGACCCGGCAGTCCATCCCTTTGAGCGAGGCTCACCGGGAGGGACTGAGGGTCTGGCTGGTAGAGAGTTAATCCGGCCTTCGGGCCCACCACAGGACACTTATGCGCACAACCGCGATCGCCCTGAGCCTCGGCTTGGGACTGGGACTCTGCTCCCTGCCTTCATTTGCCGCCTCCCTGGCCGAGCAGTTCACCCTGATGGAGAAGGGGGCCGACAGCGCCCTCGATACCCGCTTGTTCAGCCACGATGGCGTTGACATCAAGGCCTGGGTCGACGGCACGCCCGTCATCATCGCCGTCCCCATCCTGAACGAGCAGGGCGAACAGGAAGGGGAGAGCCGTTACTACTTCAAGGGCGGCAAGCTGTTCGGGGTGAAGGAGCCCGCCGCCCAGTTCGCCTTCGATGGCAGTGGCAAGCTGACCCAATGGCTGGACGACAAGGGGCAGCCTGCGGAGTTTGTCAGCAAGATGAGCATGCAGCAGCGGGAAGCCTGGCTGACCAGACGGGCGGCCGAGCTGGGCGGGTTGTTTACACCGAGCACCGCCGAGGAGAAGGCTGACAAGGGGGGCGTCAAGCTCAAGGGGGCGGAGCTCGCCCAGTGGCTCTGCAACGGCAAGCTGATGGCGCTCGCCGGAGGTGACAAGGTGACCTTCGAGCCGGCCAAACTTAAGAGGAGTGCAGAGGGCATCAAGGGAGAGGTTTCCCTGCGCCAGGAGAAGGGGTGGCAGGATCTCTGCCTCACCTGCGAGGTGCAGGGCAACCGGGTGACTCGCCTCACCTGGCAGCCGCTGCCGGGTGCCAACAAGCCGCAGTAAGGGCGGCAGCGTCAAAGAATGGGGGCCCACTTGCGGGCCCCTTTTTCATGCCGGTTACTGCTCGCCCAGGGTGAGCCGGGTGAGGGCCTCCACCCGTCGCCACTGACCGGGCTCGAACCAGCGTGCCAGGATCTCCGGCTGCTGGCTGACCCGGGCCTCGGCAGGCAGGGGCCTGATCTCGGCCAGATAGCCGGCCAGCTGCTGCTCGAACCCCTGCTGGCTCTCTGCCAGCTGGTGCAACCGGTCTGCCGCCTCCGGTCCCAACTGTTCGCGCAGTGCGGCGTCACGCCCGGCTGCGGGGAGTTGCTCCAGAGCCTGCAGATCGCCCAGCAGGCGGCTGTTGGCCTCCGCCTCCCGAAACCACTGGGGCTGCTCCGCCAGCCAGAGCTCCAGCTCGCTCGCCAGCAGCGACTTGTCGGCATCGCTGGCCTCCGCCAGCGCCTTGCGGCGCAGGGTCCACTGCTCCATCAGCCTGTCCTCGGCAAACAGTTGCTCCTGCTCGACCGGGGTGAAGCTCTGCCTGCGCAACTGTTCGCGCTCGTCGAACAGCTTCTGCAAGCTGGCCAGGCCCGGATCCGTCGGCACCGTCAGGCCGCCCTCGGCCGCGAGAAAGGCTTCATGGCGGGCCTGCAGCGAGGACTTATCCGACGGCGGTGCGGCCTGCCTGACCAGAGGGGAAGCGGGCCCGGCATGTTGCGGCGAAGGGGCGGTTGCGTCAGCGGAGGGCCAATACTGCCAGCCCCCCAGCAGCAGGGCCGCCGCCAGCGGAGCGGCCATCAGCCATGCCCTGTTCATAGTCCCAGCCTCTGCAGGCGGTTGGCGTGCTGGCGATAGAGGTTGACCGGGTCGGTCTCGAACAGGTGGCGAATGCCGAACGACTGGTTCACCTCGTCCAGATGGTTCATGCGGTAGTGGGTACCGATCACCTTGCCGAGGTGGCTGCTGCATACCCCGACCAGGCCGTCACTGGGCTCCTTGAAGAAGCTGCCGGTCAGCGCCAGCGCGGGATCCACCGGATCCAGGATGTTGGTCATGGTGCCGCGTCCGCTCCAGGAGAAGTAGTAGACCCCGTTGGCGGCCTGCATGGGCCCTTCGCCGCAATGCTGGCTCGGCAGCCCTTCCGGATAGCGCTGGTTGAAGCGTTGGGCGCCGGTGCTGGTGAGGGCGTCGAGGGCGGCGAGGGGATCCTGCGGCAGCTGGCTGCCCCCGGAGAGCAGCGAGATGACCCCGGACAGGGCCGAGGCGGCGGCCACCGCCAGACCTTCGGCCGCCGAGCCCGGCGTCACCTTGGCCCGCACCAGGTCGGCGATCTCCGAGCCATGGTTGACCCCGCCCACGCTGGTGGCGGAAGCGACCAGCTCGGGGGCGACCGAAGCGACGTAGCGAATGGTGGGGCCACCGTGAGAGTGGCCGATGAGGTTCACCTTCTCCGCCCCCGTGATGGCGAGCACCTGCTGCACCTGCTTGAGCAGCTGTTCACCGCGCAGCTCCGAGCTCTGGGTGGCGGAGACCTGGGCCACGTAGACCTTGGCGCCATCCCGGGTCAGGGCCTGGGGGATGCCGTAGAAGTAATCGACACCGAGCAGCTTGTCGAAACCGAACAGACCGTGCACCAGCACTATGGGGTAGCGGGTCTGGGTATAACCGGCCCCCTGACCCAGCATGGGCAGGGCGCACAACAGCATCAATAGCCATCTTTTCATCTTCACCGTCCTTGTGAAAAAACCGGCTGCATTCTGGTCGTCACCGGGGCAGGCACCGGCCTCATGCCAGTACCGGCAGCATGGTAGCTGAACTCAAATGTATCTGTGGGTGGGATCACTAAACCGGGGATTGCAGAAAAACCCTACCCATATGGGCAAAAAAGGCGGCACCAACTATTCCTTGTGTCTGCTCATCAAATAAGTTAAATAATAATTATTATCATTTGAGTGGTCGAGTCATGGCGGGAACCTGGGTGAAGGGGTGGGTCGGTACCACCGGAGCGGACAGCAGCATGGCGCACTGGAAAGCGCAGACCCTGAGTGGCAACCGCCATTTCGATGCGGGGGAGTACGCCAGGGCGCTCGACTGCTATCAGCAGGCGCTGTGGCTTGCCCGCCAGCAGTTTGCCGACTGGCATGATGCCGACGAAGCGGTGGCGGCCCTGGTGGTGGCCCATCACAACCTGGCGGATCTGCTGGTGGCCATGACCCTGCCGGATCGGGCCGCCGACCTGCTGTGTCACATCCATGATTGCCTGCTGGCCACCAGCCAGTCCCCCACCAGTTCCGCTGCCCTGCGGGAGGCGGCTGTTCGCCACGCCCGCAGCACCCGTACCGAGCTGCTCGCCTTTCTGGGCAAACACGGTCATCACGACGGTATCCAGCGCAGCCTGGGTCAATGTCTGTGTCAGACCGGCTCTGCCCATCAACTGCATTGAGCCCAACAGGAGAGACAATGAACATGAGCCATACCCTGCCAGCCCTTCCTTACGCCTATGACGCACTGGAACCCCATATCGATGCAAAGACCATGGAGATCCATCACAGCCGTCACCATCAGACCTATGTCACCAACCTCAATGCTGCCCTGGCCGATCTGCCGGAGCTGGCTACCCTGCCGCTGGAGGCATTGCTTGCCCGTATCGACAGCCTGCCGGCCCAGGTTCAGGGGGCGGTGCGCAATCACGGCGGCGGCCACGCCAACCACAGCCTGTTCTGGCAGGTGATGAGTCCACAGGGCGGCGGCGAGCCGGACGGCGAGCTGGCCACAGCGATGGAGCGAGATCTGGGTGGGCTGGAGGCCTTCAAGCAGGCCTTTACCCAGGCGGCGCTGAGCCGTTTTGGCAGCGGCTGGGCCTGGCTGGTGGTCGATGGGCGCGGCAAGTTGCAGGTGGTGAGCAGCGCGAACCAGGACAGCCCCCTGATGGAGGGGCTCACCCCGATACTCGGGCTGGATGTGTGGGAGCATGCCTACTACCTCAAGTACCAGAACAAGCGTCCCGACTACATAGCCGCGTTTTACAACGTGATCGACTGGGATGAGGTGGCACGGCGTTATGTGGCAGCGCTGGCCTGATCGCCGGAAATACCGAGCCCAATGAAAGAGACCCGCCTGTTGGCGGGTCTCTGCTATTGAGGAGTCAGTGTGCTGCCGGTTGGCTTTGCCGCACTGGCGGCAGCCGGATTATCCACGGGCGTAGCTTCGCTCGGCACGGCTGCGCTGGTGGCCAAGGCACTGCTGGTTGCAGCCGCCGCACTGGTGGCGGTTGCCGCGCTCACGGCCGCTGCCTGCTTGGCTTTCGGCTGATGAGGGGGCGGTGCAATGGGCAGGCAGGGCTGGCTCGCCCCTATGGTGCTCAACGCCTGGCAGGGGACCGGGCCGCCGATGACGATGGGCTCGCCGAGGAACTTGGGACCCTTGTCCAGCACGTAGAGGTCCAGCAGCCCCATCAGGCGGGCGAACACCTCGCGCACCCGGGTCTTGATGCCCTGATAGGCGCTGGGATCCACGGCGTTGAAGCCGACCGCCTCGATGCCGAAATGGCGGGCGATGAAGATGGCACGCTCGTTGTGAAAGGCCTGGGAGACCACGGTGAAGTGGGCCTGACCGAACACCTCCTTGGCACGCACGATGGAGTCCAGGGTCCGAAAGCCGGCGTAGTCGCTGTAGATGGCGTTGGCCGGGATGCCGGCCTGGATCAGGGCCCGCCGCATCTGGCGCGGTTCGTTGTACTGCACGGTGGCGTTGTCGCCGGAGACCAGGATGTAGTCCACCTTGCCGTTGTTGTAGAGCTCGGCGGCGGCCTTGATCCGGTATTTGAAGTAGTGGTTCGGGCTGCCGCCAATCAGGTATTTGGAGGTGCCGAGCACCAGGGCGACCCGGTTGTAGGGCACCGCGTTGACGTCGTCGTAGGTGTAGTGACGGGCGTCCGAGACGGTCCACTCGCTGTAGCCAAGCAGGGCGGCGATGGAGGCCAGCAACAGGCAGAGGCAGGCGAGCAGGATCTTGGCAAACTTCTTCATGCGCGGTGCGGTTCGGGTCTGAAGTAAGAGAAGACAGGGGGTCATTCTATTACAAGTTGTTGTGGCGCGTCAGGTTTGATGGCGGCGCAGGGGCTCACTCGGGCAGAGGTTGTCGCAGCGCGCGCCCCGATCCCGGGCTTATCAAACGGCTCCATAAACAAGGGGCGGCCATGGCCGCCCCTTGTCATAGCCGTCTCGTTCTCAGTGGGAAGAGTCGTTGGCCTTGCACTCGTCGGAGTCCTTGTTGGCTTCCCACCAAGGCAGCAGCTCGCGGCCGAGCCACTGCTGGTAGGCCTCGCTGTCATTGGCAATCAGCTGGTCCAGCTCGGCTTCGAAGGCGCTCATGGCCTGCTCTCGATCCGGGCCTCGCAGGGCCCGGGCCATGGCCAGCCAGCTGGCGCTGCGACCGGTTTCGTTCAGGAAGCGGTGCACCGTGTAGGACCAGGAGTAGACCATCTCGCCGCCCTTGTCGTAATCCAGGTGCAGGATGTCGGCCAGGGCCGGACGGTCGTTGGCCGGGCGGCCGGCGACGTTGTCCAGACCGCGGGCGAAGCACTGACCGTGGGCGATGAACTCCGCCAGCCCTTCCGACCACCAGGTGGTGCGGTTGAGCGGGTAGTGGCCGAAGCTGCCGTACTGGTTGAAGCGGCCGTCCAGGTAGTGCACGTACTCGTGGCGCAGGTTCCACACCTGGAACGCAGGGCGTTTCCACTCCGCCTCGTAGGCGAAGAAGCGGGCCTGGTTGCCGGGGCGCGCCGGATCCCCTTCGAGGTAGATGCCGCCGTTGTCGGTGGATACGCCGCCAAACAGAGCACTGCCGTAGCGTTTCCAGTCGGCAGAGGAGTTGAAGAGCACCAGTTCCAGCGCCTCGTTGTGATCATCCGCCACCGGCTGCCAGCCGGTCTCCATCTGCTGGTGGAACTGCTGCTCTTCGGCACCCAGCTCACGACAGATGCCCTCGGCCTGGCTCATGGTCAGGTCCTGGGCCCGCAGGCGCAGGGTCGGTGAGCAGGTGTGCTCGAAGGGCAGCACGTCCTCCACCCGGACAGGGGTGCAGAGCCCGGCGAAGTCACCGCTGATGCAGGCTTCGCTGGTGCGGTCCGTGTAGGTCAGGTAGTAGGTGGAGAGGGTCAGTGACATGTCTGCCAGCAGATCCTGGCTCTGCTGGCCACCGGGGATCAGGTCGTGGTGGCGAACCTGTGCGATGACGGAGTCATCCAGCAGCTTGCGATAGCCGTCGAGCTCGTCCTGTCGGGTGTAGCGGGCGACCCGGTAGAGGCGGGTGTAGGCATCCAGCACGTTGTTGAGCAGGAACAGATCGGCGCCATCCCTTCCTTGCCACAACGCGAGCTCGCTCATGCCGAGGGCGTGCAGCTGCTTGCGCAGCTCGCCATCCTGCTGGCGGAAGTCGTTGGCGAAGGGATCGCTGTAGTCGCTGGCGAAGTCGAGGAAGTTGAGCAGATCGAACAGACCGGTTGCCCAGGCGTGCTGACCGTTGATCTCGCTGGCATGGCGGGTGCTGTAGGCCAGCATCTGGTTGAACTCGCCGAGCAGGGTGCCAAAGCGGCTCTGCACTGCCGGGCTCTTGAACTGACCGTGCAGAGCGATGCTCCAGGCTCCCATGACGGCGCCTACTTCGTCGCTGGCCTGCTCCGGGAAGAGCAGCGGATGGGCACCGAGTGCCGTCAATGCCTCGGCCAGCGCCTCAGCAGCAGCCGGGCCGTCTTCCTTGTGCTTGCCGTAGTTGTGGTAGTTGTGGGCACGCACGTATTCCAGCAGCAGCTTCATGGCCGGATGAGCCGGCTGATTGGCCGCCAGCAGGCTCTGGATGCCGCGCGACACGGCCAGCAGCTTGGTGTCATCGTGACCATAGTTCTCCTGCCAGACCGGTGCGGGCTGGCCACTGGCATCCTGCATTATCTTGGCCGCTTCGGCGTCCAGTAGCTCGGTGCCCGGCAGATCCGTCTCGGAACAGGCGCGGCCGTCGGCACGGCGACAGTCGAGCTGCTCTTCCTTGCTGGCCAGCACGATGGGGCGGTTGAGCACCCGGCTCTCCTGCCACTCGGTTGTTTCCGGCAGGGTCTGCCATTCGCTGCCCCCCACCGGGTATTGATAGCCGGTGTCCTTCAAGACCACCTGCACTTCGCTGCCGGCGGGCAGGGTCTGACGGCACACCCGATAGCTGATGGTCTTGTCCCCTTCCTGACGGGTCTGGGGTTCATCGCACTCCTGTTGGGCCTTTGCCTGTTCCAGCAACCAGGTGTACTGACGCCAGACGTGCAACTCGCTCACCTGCTTGGCGGCCTGGCTGCCCGCGATGGGCTGCAGGCGGAAGAAGATCTGCTCGAGGCGGCCATCCCGTTCATTGGGGGTCTCTTCCAGCACCTTCAATTGCTGCCAGTTTTGCGGCTGGTACTGCCATGCCTGCTCGGCGCAGCGGCCTTCGGCGTTGAGCTCGCAGCGATCCAGCTCCTGCTCGCTGTGACCCAGGATGACCCGCTCAGCCAGCGGCAGACGATCCTGACGCGGCGCGGTCGGGGTGCCCGCCAGCGGCTCCCAGCGGCCCTGCTTCATGCCGTAGCCATAGTCATAGCTGCTGGCCGGGACGGCCTTGCCGGCCGGTACCACCTCTTCACAGCTAAGGTAGCGGATCTGCCAGCCCTGCTCGACCTTGAGCTGCGGCTCGCCGCACAGCTGCTCGGCCAGGGCCGCCAGGTTGGCGTCGCGCCAGTCGAAGCGGCGATACACCCTCAGCTGCTGATAAGAGGCGTCGCCGCTGCGGGCGCTCAGTTCAAAGGTCACTTCGGTGAGGCGATCCCCCAGCTGACGGCTGGATTCGCCTTTGAGTTGATACTGTTGCCAGTAGGAGGGGGAGTAGTTGGCCAGCGCCGAAGTGGCGAGCAGGCTAGGTGCTGCCAGGAGCAGCAGCCGGGGAGAGAGGTGCTTCATCATGATCCCTTTGGTGGATGGAGAGGCGTGGGGACCAGAGAGGTTATTGGGCTCCAAAGGAATATCAATTGGCCAGATGGCGCAGCGAAATGATGCATTCGGGAACAAACAACATAAAAACAGCCCCAAAGGGGGCTGTGTTGATAGCAAGGACTCCGCCCCATATGGGGGAGGCGTCACTCCTCTTGTCGCAAGCTGCGGGCGAGCAGGGTGCGGGAGGGTTTCAGATTGCCGCCGAGATCCGGCCAGGGATGCCACTGGTCCGGCACCATGAAGCCGGGTAACGACAGCCTGATCCAGGCGGCCAGTTCGGCAGGGGGGGCAGGTTCGCCGTGCCAGTCGATGAAGGCGGCGGGGCGCTGCCCCCACTCGTCGCTCGGGATGGGCACCACCAGCGCCTGGGCCACGGCGGGGTGATCCACCAGCCGCTGTTCTATGGTCTCGGGCTGGATGTTCTCCCCTCCCGAGATGAAGAGGTTGTCGAGCCGCCCCTCCACCACCAGATCACCCCCCGGAGTGAGGCGGCCCTTATCCCGGGTGTGGAACCAGCCCTCTTCATCGAGGGGGCGCACCAGCTCGCCTTCCCTGAAATAGCCGGCAAACAGGGTCTCACCGCGCACGCAGATCTCCCCCTGGCGGATGCAGACCTCCCGCCCCAGCAGCGGGCGACCCACCACGCCGGCGGCGCAGGGTTGCCCGGTGCAGACCTGGCTGCCCATCTCGGAGAGGCCATAGCTCACCTTGGGCTCCAGCCCCAGAGCGGTCAGCCGGTTGACCAGGGGCGCCGGGATGGCGGCGCCCCCGAGCAGCAGCTCTCGCACCCGGGTGCGGGATGGGTCGAACCCCTGTGCCAGCAGGCGCCAGAGCTGGGTCGGCACCAGCGAGAGGTGGGTGATGGGCTGATCCTCGAGCCGCGCCTTGAGGGGCCGGGTGCGATCGTCCAGCACCAGGGCGGCTCCCGCCAGGAAGACCCGAAACAGGATGGCGTAACCGCCGACGTGAAACAGTGGCAGGGAGAGCAGCCAGCCGCAGGCTTCGTCCAGGGGGATCAGGGTGGCGGAACCCCGGGCGGAGGCGAGGTGGTTGGCGAGGCGGTGGACCACCGCCTTGGGGGTACCGCTGGATCCCGAGGTGAGGATCATGTTGTTCGGCTGGTCGGGTACCAGCGGGGACTCCCCATCTGCGGCCAGCTCGCCCGTGAAGTCGAGGCTGAGGGCTTGCCAGTCGCCCGCCGGGATCTCGCCTGCCGACCAGAATGCCCGGGCCTCGAGCTGGCTCGCCAGTTCGCTGTGTCTGGTTGCCGGAAAGGCGGGATTGAGGGGGCAGAAGACGATGCCGCTGCGCACGCAGGCCCAGGCCAGCAACACATCCTCCAGGGCGCCGCGCACCACGGCGGCGAGATGATCTCCCCGTTCCAGCCCGGCTCGGGCGAGCTGATTGCACAGGCTGTTGAGGCGCAGGTCGAGGCGCTGGTAGCTAAGAGGCTCCCCGCTGTGGATGGCAATACGATGAGGGGCCAGTGTCGCCCAGCGTCGTACCGGGCAGGTTTCCTGCCGTGGGATCTGACGGGTCACCATGGGTCAGTCACGGTGAAACAGGGGGTCCATCCTGCCCGGATCGGGTTGCCCCTGCTTGTCCAGCAGATCCCTGGCCAGCCAGCGGCGGGTATCGAGGCCAGGGGCCTGATCCGGCGCCCACTCCCCCGCGAGGCGGGCGAGCTGGCCGAGGCCGAGACCGGACTCGAAGCAGGAGGAGACGATCACCTTGAGCTTCAGTTCGCGAGCGCGGGCCACCAGTGCCTCGCTGTTGGCCAGGGCGCCGAGCAGGGTCGGCTTGAGCACCAGGGCGTGCAGTTGCGGGATGGGCTCCCAGGGCTTGCCCTGGGCCAGCAGTTCGTCCAGCGCCACCGGCATGCCGGTGCGGCTGGCGACGAAGGCGATGTCCTCGAAGTCGGCGCACAGATCTTCGAGGTATTCGATGCGATTCGGATCCAGGTGGCCGCAGAAGGCCCAGGCCTCCTCGCGGGTCCAGCCCTGGTTGGCGTCCAGGACCAGCTTGAGGTTGGGGCGCCGATCGAGCAGCAGCCGGATCAGCGCCAGCTCGTCGCGCATGGGGTAGCGGGCTACCTTCAGCTTGGCCTTGAGGGGGGTCTCGTGCAGCCACTGCTTCCAGTTCTTGAGCAGCTCCTGGGGGGAGCCCTGGATCAGCGGATAGGGCTCGGGCAGGGGGGCACCCTGCTCGGGCCAGCTACGACGGGCGCAGTCGAGCCCGAACTGCACCGAGGGCAGCTGTGGCGTCGGGGTCTGTCCCCGCGCCAGCTGCGCCAGACAGTCGAGGGCCTCGGCCTGGGCGTCGGCCAGGGTCTCTTTGGAAAATCCTGGCAGGGGGGCTATCTCCCCCCAGCCATCGTCGATGCGTACCAGCAGGCCCTCGCGCGCTACCTGCAACTGACCGTGAAAGGCCAGGGGCTGGGTAAAGGGCAGTTGGTAGCGGTAGAGGGCGAGTGTCATCAGGGATTCCGCTTGTATTTGGAGAAGTCGGGACGGCGTTTCTCGTTGAATGCGTTGCGCCCTTCCTGACCCTCTTCGGTCATGTAGAACAGCATGGTGGCATTGCCTGCCAGCTCCTGCAAACCGGCCTGGCCGTCGCAGTCGGCGTTGAGGGCCGCCTTCAGGCAGCGCAGGGCCATGGGGCTGTGTTGCAGCATCTCGCGGCACCAGCGCACGGTTTCACGCTCCAGCTCGGCCAGGGGCACGACGGTGTTGACCAGCCCCATGTCGAGGGCCTGTTTGGCGTCGTAGAGGCGGCAGAGGAACCAGATCTCCCGAGCCTTCTTCTGGCCGACGATGCGGGCCATGTAGGAGGCGCCCCAGCCGCCGTCGAAGGAGCCCACCTTGGGGCCGGTCTGGCCGAACTGGGCGTTGTCGGCGGCGATGGTCAGGTCGCACATCATGTGCAGCACGTGGCCGCCACCGACGGCGTAGCCAGCCACCATGGCCACCACGGGTTTGGGGCAGGTACGGATGTCACGCTGGAAGTCGAGCACGTTGAGGTGATGGGTGCCTTCATCGTCCTTGTAGCCACCGTAGTCGCCGCGGATCTTCTGGTCGCCGCCGGCGCAGAAGGCCTTCTCGCCGAAGCCGGTGAGGATGATGGAGCCGACCTTGTCGTCGTAGCGGGCATCGGCCAGGGCTTGCAGCATCTCTTTCACGGTGCGGGGGCGGAAGGCGTTGCGCACCTGGGGACGGTTGATGGTGATCTTGGCAATGCCCTCTGGGGACTTGTGATAGAGGATGTCCTCGTAACCGGCGGAGCAGTCGTGCCACTCGACAGGGGCATAGAGCTCGGCTTCCGTCATTGCTTCAATCATGGATCTTCTCTTCTGGTTGGTGAGCCCACTCCTGCAGGAGCCGGGCAAAGGTATCGGGCTGGCTTGTGTGCAGATTGTGTCCGCCATCCAGAGCCAAGTGTTTGATATTGCAGCCTTGCTTTACCAACTGGCAAGCGAGGGCATGGAATTTGTGATCCCGGTTGCCGGAGACCCACTGCACCGGCAGCCGGGTATCCCGAAGCCAGGGGGCGAGATGCGGCTGCCGCCCCAGGGACGTGGCCCTCAGCATGGCGGCCACGGCCTTGCCGTCGTTGCCAAGGCGGCGTGCGGCCTGGCGGGTGCGGGCATCGTCGTCCAGGTCGGCGAAGACGCCCTGGCGGTACCAGTCGGCAAGCACCCGGGTCAGGGGCTCGCACTCGAAACGCCGGGCCCAGGCTTCATCGTGAGCGATGCGGGCCGGACGTTCACCGGCAGGCAGCCCGGGGTGGCAGTTCTCCAGCAGCAGGGCCTGCAACCCCGCCGGGGAATGGCTGGCGTGATGAAGCGCGAGCCGCCCCCCCAGCGAATACCCCACCAGCCGGTAGTGGGCGATATCCCGCGCGGCCAGCTCGTGGCAGAGCCAGCGATGGGCCTCGTCAAAGCCGCTCACCCGCAGTGCCCGGTTGCGGCCGTGGCCCGGCAGATCCAGGGCATGGCACGGGACGCCGGGCAGGGCCTGGATGACAGGTCGCCAGTCGTCAGCGTCCCCCAGCAGGCCGTGCAGCAGCACCAGCGGCGCGGCGGGATCAGAGACCACGGATAGCGGCTCCCAGTGCCTTGAGATCCTCGGCGACTTCACTGCTCGGTACCTTGATTTCAATCAGGGTTACCCCGTTTTTCAGGGCTGCGGCATAGTCCCGCTCAAATGCGTCGAGGGTGGTGGGGGTCCGGTAGTGCAGGCCGAACATGGCGGCGGCGTGCTCGAAGTGCAGGCCGTGGGGCAGGCAGTAGTAGGTCTCCAGCAGCGCGTCCTGGGTGGGCACAGGCAGCATGCGGAAGATGCTGCCGCCGTCGTTGTTGAGCAGGATCACCACCAGGGGGCGGCTCCCCTTGCCGAGCAGCGCCAGGCTGTTGAGATCGTGCAGGGCGCTGAGATCCCCGAGCAGCAGGGTGGTGGGCTCGCGACTGTCAGGCGGGACCGACTGTGCGAAGCCGTATGCGGTGGCGATAAGGCCATCGATGCCGGAGGCGCCGCGGTTGGTCATCACCCGGCTGGGGCCCTTGCCCACCTCGCCCAGCATGTCCATCAGCCGGGCCGGCATGCTGTTGCCGACGAACAACTGACCCTGGATGAGCTGATTCAGGCGGTGGCACACCCCTAGCTCCGAGAAGCGATCACAGGCGGTGCGGATCTGCTGGCTGATGGCCTGCTGGCGCGCGGCCAACTGGTGCCAGGGCTGCTGCGAATGGGGGATTGGATGGGCGGCCGCAAAGGCGGCGGGGTCGCACACCAGACGACGACGCAGCCGGTAGTCGGGGTCGAGGCGTGCCGGCTGCGGGTCCACCAGCCAGTAATCCTGCCAGGGGTGTTGTTTGATGAACTGGCCGAGGCGCTTGGAGATGAGGCGGGCGCCGAATTGCAGCAGTACCTCGGCGCGGGCCAGCTCGGCCACGAAGTCGCTGTGTTGCAGGGCGAGATCCGTGTGGACGAGGTTGCGATCATCGAAGCGGATCTGGCTTTGCAGATCTGCCAGCAGGGGCCAGCCGAGGCGGTCGGCCAGCTCGGCCACCGCCTTGCCTTGCACCGGATCCTGGATGCGTCCGGCGACGATGACACCGCGCTTGCCCTTCAGCTCCCCCCAGTCCGGCTGGGCGGGGCAGCCCGGCTCGCCCGCCAGCCAGGGGCTCCAGGGCTTGGCCGAGTGCAGCCAGTCGCCGAGGGGCGCCAGGTAATCGGAAAAGTCCAGATAGTGGTCGCCGGGGTAGAGGGGCTCGGGGTACATGCAGTTGAAATGCACCGGCCCCGGGGTGTGCGCCTGTCGGGCCAGGGCCTGATCCACCGAGCTCAGCACGAAGGCCGCCGGAATGGCGGGAGTGGGGCTCGGCAGATTTTGCTGATAGACGGGGTAGCGACCGAAGATCCCCGGCTGATCGATGGCCTGGTTGGCCCCGTTGTCGATGAGCTCGGGTGGCCTGTCGGCAGAGAGAATGATGAGCGGGACCCCGGTGAGCTGGGCTTCTGCCACCGCGGGCCAGAGGTTGGCCACCGCGGTGCCCGAGGTCATGATGACCGCCACCGGGCGGCCGCTCCCCTTGGCCAGCCCCAGCGCCATGAAGCCCAGACCCCGCTCGTCGAAGTGCAGATGGCGGCGAAAGCCCGGGTGGGCTGCGGCGGCCATGGTGAGCGGCGCCGAGCGGGAGCCGGAGGCCAGAGCGATGTCACGTACGCCGAGGCGAAAGAGCTCTTCCAGCAAGAGGGAGGACCAGACATGGTTGAAGGTGGCGTGATGGCTGGCAAAGGCGTGATGCGCGGACATGAAGCTCTCGCAGTGAGGAGTCGGTGAGAAACGCTATCCCAGCAGGGAGAGCACGTTGGCGATCTTGTTGTCGAGTTCGGCCCACTCGGCGGTGGGCTCCGATCCCGCCACTATGCCGGCACCGGCGAACAGGCTGATGCGCGGGCCCCTGATCCGGGCGCTGCGAATGGCGACGGAGAACTCCGAGGTCTCCCGGCTCAGCATGCCGCAGGCACCGGCATACCAGCCGCGATCATGGGGCTCGCATTCACGGATGAAAGCGAGCGCCGCCTCGCGGGGGGCGCCCCCCACGGCGGGAGTGGGGTGCAGGGCAGCCAGCAGTTGCCAGTCGCAGACGCCGGGTTTGAGCTCTGCCTCGATGTCGCACTTGAGGTGTTGCAGCAGCCGCAATTTCAGAATGCGCGGCTCGGTCAGGGTGGCATCGGTCGTGAGGGGGGCCAGGCGGCTGAGAATGTCGGCATGAACCAGCCGGTTCTCCAGCCGGTTCTTGCTGTCGGCCAGCAGCTCGGCGGCCAGGGCCGCGTCGGTCGCCTCATCCCCGGAACGGCGAATGGTGCCTGCCAGCGCCTCGGTAAAGAGGTGGCCCTTCTCCCGGCGGTAGAGGCGCTCGGGGGAGCAGGAGATGAAGCTCTGCTCGGGGGAGAACTGAAAGCCGAAGTGGAAGCACTCTTGGGCGTGGCGGGCCCACTGTGTCAGCAGGGACCAGGGGCAGAGGGGCGCATCGTGCGCCTCGCTCTGGAGCAGACTCTCCCGCGACAGCACCACCTTGGGGGTGCGGGCCTGGAAGTCGGGGGCCGTGACCTGCTCCACCAGGGTCTGCCACTGGGCAGGGCCCGGCAGGTCCTGGCGCTGCCATGGCCGCTTTTGCAGGGCGGGCAGAGGGGCCTCGGGTTGCAGGGCATCGAGCGCCGCCTCGGCGGCGCAGAGTTCGGCTTCGAATGCGTGACCCTCTTCCCGAGCGGGCAGCCAGAGATTGAGGCAGAGGCTGGTGCACTCCCCCCGGCGTACCAGCTCGATACGGGGCAGCACGAAGCGGCAGGGGCCAAAACCCTGCCAGCCGGGCAGATCCGGGTCGAACGCCAGGCCACCGTAGTAGCGAGGGCTGTCTTCACTGGCCGTGCCGGCAAGGTCGCAGACCCGCTGGATATCCTCCGGCCGGGTCAGCTCGTGAATGGCGCCAAGCGCCACGTACTCGGGGCTCTGTTGCCCTCTGGCGTGCCAATAGATGCGGGGGTAGAGCATCTGGGCCGCCAACCAGCCGGGAAAGACGTCGACGTGAGCGGCCACGCGCAGTCGCACGAAACCGCTGACAGTGCTGTGACGCAGGGCGTCCAGTTGTTGTTTGAGGTGGGTCTGAGCCAACATGGATGTCTAGTCTGAGCCGGATAATCGCGATCGCTCCGGGGGAGGATGGCGCAGGTTGATGCCAAAGGGCGACGATTTCCTATATATTATCTGCCCATTCGTCCATGTAAATTGCCCGGGGGAGCCGACGCCCCCGCGCAGCCAAGTATACCTAAATCCGGTTCGATAACCCTTAACACGATCAATATCTGATTGTTTGGCCATCACAATATGACAAATACCTTCTCTGTTTGGTTGCTGGCGGCGCGTTTGCGAACGCTGCCCCTGGCGTGCTCCTCCATCTTGCTGGGCTCGGGGCTGGCAGCCAGCCGGGGAGCGTTTGACGGCACCATCATGGGGCTCTCCCTGCTGACCGCCATCTTGCTGCAAATTCTCTCCAATCTGGCCAACGACTATGGCGATGCGGTCTCCGGTGCCGACAACGGGGAGCGGATCGGTCCCCAGCGCGCCGTGGTTTCCGGCCTCATCACCCGGCACCAGATGTGTGTGGCCATGGGGCTGACCGCCCTGGCGGCCGTGGTGAGCGGCCTCTCCCTGCTGGTCTGCGCCTTCGGGGAGGCGTGGCAGCAGATCCTGACGTTCATCCTGCTGGGGGGAGCGGCCATCGTCGCGGCCATCACCTACACGGTGGGCAAGAGCCCCTACGGCTATCGCGGCTTCGGGGACATCTCGGTATTCCTGTTTTTCGGCCTGCTGGGGGTGCTCGGTTCCTACTACCTCTTCACCCATAGCCTGGAGTGGGACCTGTTGCTGCCTGCCACCGCCTGCGGCCTGCTGGCGACTGCCGTGCTCAACATCAACAACGTGCGGGACATCGAGACCGATGCCGCCAGCGGCAAGATCACCCTGGCGGTACGCCTTGGCCGCAACCGGGCCATCGCCTATCACTGGGTCTTGCTGGGGGCTGCGCTGCTGGCGACCATCGCCTTCCTGCTGACCCAGCCTGCGAGCCTCTGGCCCTGGATCTTCCTGCCCGCCATGAAGCCCCTCACCGATGCCGCCCGTACCCTGCGAGAGAGTTTCGATGGCGAGGTGCTGACCGGCGCCCTCAAGAAGACCGCCATCAGCGCATTTCTGTTCAGCCTGCTGCTCTCCGCCGGGCTGGCGCTCACCTGAGGCCGACGCGTTTGGCAATGAAAAGGGCTCCCGAACGGGAGCCCTTTTTGCTGATGTGTCGATGCGTTGTTGTTCATCAGACCGATGTGATGATCGCCAGGGGAGGAGCATGCCGCCAGGCGAAGGATGATGCCAGGTGATGCAGACGACGAGGGCCCCCGACAGGGAGCCCTCGAGTGCATGAGGCGGGCTTGCCCCTGGGTCAGCTTGCCTGGGCTACGGCCGTGCGGCGAGAGAAGAAGAGACAGTCCAGCAGCCAGATGGCAACCATGGAGGCCCCCACCAGCGGGAAGCAGATCCCGAGCACGACCAGCACCGCGATGGCACTGCCCATGGGAGGCAGCTTGGCGGGCAGGGGCGGGGCGGCGAGGCGACCACTGGGACGGCGGCTCCACCAGATCCAGAGCCCGCTCACCGAGCTTGCCAGAATCATCAGGCAGATGAGCAGCATGACGAGCTGGTGCGGCCAGCCGTAGAGCTTGCCCATGTGCAGCATGACGCCGGTTTCCACCGTCTTGGCGACCGGGCCGTAATCCTGCCAGCGCACGTCGACCAGCACCTTGCCGCTGTATTGGTCGATGTGCAGGGTGGCGTCGTTGCGGGGATCATCGGCAAAGATGGCGATGGTATAGACGCCGGTTTCACCGACCGGGGGGGTGATGCTGTAACCCGGGCTGACCCCACGCTCGCTGGCGATGTCGACCACCTGTTGCAGCGGAATGCGATGGCTGGCCATGACCATGCCCTCGTGTCCGCCGCCATGGGTCATGGCGCTGTGATCATGGCTCTCTGCCGTGGGTTGGGAGCTCGGCATGGGCAGGGTCTCGGCTCCCCAGGAGACGGTCTGTTCGTGAGCCTGGTTGAGGCTGCGGGTGAGGGGGGCCGACTTGGGCACCTCGTTCCACATGGCCGCAGGGAAGCGATTCCAGACGTCGGCGAACTGGCCGCCCCAGAAACCGGTCCAGGTCATGCCCGTCAGCAGCAGCAGCAGCAGGAAACCTGCGCCCCAGAAGCCGACCACGGCGTGGAGATCACGCCACCAGAGACGGCCGCGCTGGTGCATTCTCGGCCAGAGGATGCCTCCCACACCCGGTCCCTTGCGGGGCCACCAGAGATAGAGTCCGCTGACGAGGAGCACGATTCCCCAGCCTGCGGCCAGCTCGATCAGGCGATCACCCGTGGTGCCAAGCATCAGCTCCGCATGGAGAGCGCGCGCCACCGCCTGCAGGTTCCACTTGTTGTCCATGGTACCGAGCAAGGCGCCGTTCGCGGGATCCATGAAGAGGGTCAGCTCCTGCCCTTCACGCATCACGACTATCTGGGCGCTCGCGTCCGCTGCCACCGGGGGCAGGTATTTGCGCAGGCTGGCGTCCGGCATGGCGATGGTTGCCTTGGCCAGCAGCTGGTCGGCACTCAGGGTCTGGGTGGCGGGCGTCACCTTCATCAGCTGGGGGTAGAGCAGGTTGTCCAGCTGCGGCTTGAACAGGTAGACGATGCCGGTGAGGGAGAGCAGGATCAGGAAGGGGGCGACGAAGAGACCGGCATAGAAATGCCAGCGCCAGATCCGTTGGTAATAACTTGCGTCTTGTTGCTTCATCGTTGTTCCCTGGGTGAACGCCAAAAGGTTTCAGTAGGTGGAATGTTTTGAGTGGCGCGGATAATAGCAGCAACGTTTTGTTAACTGCAACAGAACATGTCGAAGAAATGTACATTCCGCCACCGGGGTAAAAACGGGGGTTGAATGGAGCTTTCCGTTCACAATGCGGGGAGCTTCATGGACTTTTCGGGGATAAATTCTTACTTTGTGGCAACACAGGGCATATCAGCCGCAGCGAAGGACTCAAGGCAGGAGGTGAACGTGCAAGCACACGGCCATTTTGAGATGCAGCGACAAGGGCAACTGCTGATCTGTCGGCCGAGCGGCCCTTTCAACCTGGCAGGCGCCATGGCCTATGAGGGCAAGTTCAGCCAACAGATAAGCCGTTTGCAGGGAGCACCCTGGGGCATCGTCGAGGTCGCGACCGAGTTCGAGGCCGCCGGCCCCGAGGTGTTGGCCCGTTTTCGTCGCCAGTTCAACTGGTGCGCCACCCATGGCTGCGCCTTTCTGGCAGTGGTCATGATCGGGGATTTCAAACGTTATCTGGCGGATCACGTCTTCAGCGAGCTTCCCTTTCAGGAGGTGCGCTATTTCGAGGAGGAAGCGCAGGCCATCCACTGGCTGACACAGCGCCTCGAGGGGCTGCAAGGCAAGGAGAACCACGTCAGCACGGGTTGAACTTCCCGTTCATTCCAGCCTGATGAACCACTTGTCCCGCTCGTCGAGGCAGTCGGGCTCCCCCATCTCGAATTCACGGCAGATAAGCGGCCGCACCTCGTAGATGCGACACATCATGGTGTTGCGGTCGAGGGCGGCGCACCAGCCATCTTCCAGTCTGTGCATCACGGGCACTTCTCCTTCCCGCTCCTCGATATAGCGGTCCGGCACGCCGGTGTCGGTGAAGAGCATCACCTCGAGGCGGCAGCAGCAGGCTTCGCAGTTCTGGCAGCTCACATCGCTCTGGATTGCTTGGGTCATGTCACCTGTCTTGCCGCATGGCGGCGAATGATATGAAACAGGCGCCTGTCAGGCGCCTGTGGTCTGGCCGGGAGTGTGAAATACCTTAGCCCAGTTTGCGGGCACGGTAGCTGCGCCCCTTGATCTTGCCTTCCTGCAACCGCTTGAGGGCGGCGCTCGCCACCTGGCGCTTCACCGCCACGTAGGAGTACTGCTCGGAAATCTGGATTTTGCCCACATCGGCCCCGGCAATGCCGCCTTCGCCAGTCAGGGCGCCGAGGATGTCACCGGCACGCACCTTGCTTTTGCGGCCCGCATCGATGGAGAGGGTCACCATCTGCGGCGCGATCGGCTTGATGTCGCGGCCGATCCCGGCCAGGTCGCCCTGGGGAATGGGGGCCTGCTGGTACTCCTCGATGAAGTTGACGCGCTGGGCCTCGTTCGGCTGGTAGAGGCTCAGGGCCAGGCCCTGCTGGCCGGCGCGGCCGGTACGGCCGATGCGGTGCACGTGCACCTCGGGGTCGTAGGTGAGCTCGTAGTTGATGACGGCCCCCAGCTCCTTGATGTCGAGGCCGCGGGCCGCCACGTCGGTGGCGACCAGTATGGTGGCGCTGCCGTTGGCGAAGCGCACCAGCACCTGATCCCGCTCACGCTGCTCCAGATCGCCGTTCAGCGCCAGCGCCGAGAAGCCCTTGGCGGCCAGGTGATCGGCCACGTCGTTGCAGGCGCGCTTGGTGTTGCAGAACACTACACAGGAGCCCGGCTGGTAGTGGCTGAGCAGCCAGGTGAGGGCATCGAGGCGCTGGCCGGCCGGCACTTCATACAACTTCTGTTCGATGGCGCTCTCTTCGTGCAGGGACTCCACGCTCACCTCCACCGGGTTGCGTTGCACGCCGCGGCTCATCTGGGCGATCCCTTCCGGATAGGTGGCGGAGAACAGCAGGGTCTGGCGATCCCGCGGGGCATGGCTGATGACGCGGTTGATGTCTTCGCCAAAGCCCATGTCCAGCATGCGATCCGCTTCGTCCAGCACCAGCGTCTTGAGGTCGTCGAGCTCAAGGGTGCCCTGCTCCAGGTGCTTGAGGATCCGGCCCGGGGTGCCGACGGCGATGTGGGCGCCAAAGCCCAGGGTGGCGGATTGCGGTGCGGTCGGGGTGCCGCCGCACAGGGTCACCAGCTTGACGTTGGGCAGGGTGCGGGCAAGACGGCGGATCTCGGTGGCCACCTGATCCGCCAGCTCGCGGGTCGGACAGAGCACCAGCGCCTGCACGGCCAGCCGGTTGACGTCCAGCTTGGCCAGCAGACCCAGGCCGAAGGCCGCGGTCTTGCCGCTGCCGGTTTTCGCCTTGGCGATCAAATCTTTGCCGTCGAGCACCAGGGGCAGGCTCTGGGCCTGGATCGGGGTCATCTGCAGATAGCCCAGGCTGGCGAGGTTGTCCTGCAGGGCGGAGGAGAGGTTCAGGCTGCTAAATTCGCTGTTGTTCACAAAAGGACTCTATGTCGAAAAATCAGAAATGGGGGGGCGCGGTGCGCAAGGGGGCGCATCATACCAGAATGTGCCGCCGGATGCGGTGAATATTTGAACGGTTGGTGTCATGGGTTGCCGATGGAGGCTTCTGTCTGCGTTGGCGGGCTTGCGGTATGTAAAAAGAGCACAATGGAACAGGGTGGTCATGGCCAGATCATGATGAATGGCGAGAAAACGTTTTTAATTAAACATGTCCTGGTGATGATGAGTCATCGGAGGATGCCATATGGGATATAGCCGTTATGAAATATATACGAATGAGGGATAAAATGAATGAAAGAGCATAACTTATTGTTTTTTATTTATTTTTAAGCTTTCTCAATGACGATTAATAATCATGTGTCTTGGCAATTAATTTAAAAACGTTTGTATTATTCCGCATGCATATTTTTACCGCGGATTGTGATGATTCTCTGATTTTTAAATATGCAGTTCTTTATGATGGCGCCGGTCAAAAATAACAATTCAATGGGTGCTACTGGTATGGAATACGTTCATTTCGTGCTCGGACTCGTGATGGTCCTGGCATTGGCGTTGCTGGCAAACCGCCGCAACTGGAAACAGATCAAGCTGCGTTACATCGGCCAGCTGCTGGTGGTCGAGCTGGCGCTCGCCTGGTTCATGCTCAACTCCGAAGTAGGTCTGGCGGTGGTGGGTGGCTTTGCCGCCGGCTTCACCAAGCTGATGGAGTTTGCCAAGCAGGGGACCGACTTCGTGTTCGGCGGTCTGGTCAACGAAGGGGCCTTCTCCTTCTTCCTGATGGTGCTGATGCCCATCGTCTTCATCTCCGTGTTGATCGGCATTTTGCAGTACATCCGTCTGCTGCCCATCGTCATTCGTGGCATCGGCACCGTGCTGGCCAAGATCAACGGCATGGGCAAGCTGGAGTCCTTCAACGCCATCAGCTCCATGATCGTCGGTCAGTCCGAGAACTTCATCGCCCTCAAGAACATACTGCCGCACCTGAACGAGAAGCAGATGTACACCCTGGCGGCGACGGCCATGTCCACCGTCTCCATGTCCATCGTCGGTGCCTACATGCAGCTGATCGAGCCGCGCTACGTGGTGGCCGCGCTGGTGCTCAACATGTTCAGCACCTTCGTGGTGCTCTCCCTTATCAACCCCTACGAGCCCGACAATACCGTGACCGATGCCAAGGCGCTGGCCGAGGGTGACGAGCACCACACGCCGAAGAAGGAGAACTTCTTCGAGATGCTGGGGGAATACATCATGGCCGGTTTCACCGTGGCGGTGATCGTCGGTGCCATGCTGGTGGGCTTCATCGCCCTGATCGCCCTCATCAACTACCTGTTCGAGGCGGCGTTTGGCGTCAACTTCCAGCACGTCATGGGCTACATCTTCTATCCTGTTGCCTGGATCCTGGGCATCCCGGGCAGTGAAGCGCTGCAGGCCGGCTCCATCATGGCGACCAAGCTGGTGACCAACGAGTTTGTGGCCATGATGGATCTGGGCAAGATTGCCGCCGAGCTCTCCCCGCGCACCGTCGGCATCCTCTCCATCTTCATGGTGTCGTTCGCCAACTTCAGCTCCATCGGCATCATTGCCGGTGCGGTGAAGGCGCTCAACGAAGAGAAGGGCAACATGGTTTCCCGCTTCGGTTTGAAGCTGGTCTATGGCTCCACCCTGGTGAGCCTGCTCTCCGCCGTTATCGCCGGTGTGATGATCTAGGTCCTCCCCCCGCGCTGCTCATGACGACCCCCTGCCTTGGCAGGGGGTCTAATGAGATGGTCACCCCCACCCTGTGAGCGGTACGCTGACAGGGTGTTTTTCTTTCAGGAGAGGCCATCATGGAAAACGTTGCGCTTATTGGTATTGATCTCGGTAAACACTCTTTTCACATTCACTGTCAAGACCGGTTCGGCAAGGCTCTTCTTCGCAAGAAGTTCAACCGGACAAAGCTCATCGAATCCCTCGCAACTTTTCCTGTATGCACCATCGTCATGGAGGCATGTGCCGGAGCCCATTACATGGCTCGTCGGCTGGCTGAATTTGGGCATGAGAGTAAGCTCATTTCGCCTCAATTCGTGCGCCCATTCGTCAAGAGCAACAAGAACGACTTCATCGATGCTGAAGCTATTTGCGAGGCCGCCTGCCGTCCCTCCATGCGGTTTGTAACGCCCAAGACCGAAAGCCAGCAAACGTTGGGAGCACTGCATCGTGTGCGCGAATCGTTTGTGCGCGATCGGGTTAAGGCATCGAACCAGATACACGGCTTTTTACTCGAATTTGGCATCAGTCTGCCCGTCGGTCATGCCGCCATCAAGCGCCTGCCTTCTGTGATGGCTGAACACGAGTTACCAGCGCGACTGATTACCATGTTGGAGAGGCTGCATGCCCATTTCAAGTATCTGGAGCAGCAAATTGCCGAGATCGACAAGGAACTGGCCAGCCAGCTTGGCGATGACGATCTTGGTCAGCGTCTGATGACAATCCCTGGTGTCGGCCCGATCACTGCCAGCGTGTTGGCCGCCGAGCTCGGTGACGGAAAACACTATCGATGTAGTCGTGATTTCGCGGCGTCAGTCGGATTGGTGCCACGCCAGTACAGTACTGGGGGCCGGGCAAACCTGAAGGGTATCAGCAAGCGTGGCGACAAAAATCTTAGACGATTGTTGGTGCAATGTGCACGAGCCTATATGCAACGGCTAGAGCGGCAAACGGGACGATTGGCTGATTGGGTCAGGTCTATGTTGACTCGGCGACATTCGAATGTTGTGGCTTGTGCACTAGCCAACAAGTTGGCCCGCACGGCTTGGGCGCTGGCGGCACGGCATACCGAATTTCGGGCAATGCCAACCTGACGCGCCCCTATTTACTTTTGTACTGACACACCCACCTGGTTTTGCGACTGTGATATTGGATGACGTGAACGGCATACCGGCCTGACTGATAACCTGGTAAAAGAATAGGCTTTCTAGGCCGAGGGTCTTTTTAGGACAGTCAGGCGCGATTCTCATCGTGGCGCGGAGAACATTCTCCATCAAGACGCCGGATAGATTTAAGCAAGCCAACCACAACACCCGAAATCAAGGTTGCAAAAAAGGGGGTGACCATAGATTTTTTTGGGCAGATGAGCGGGTGAACAGAGGAGGGGACTGGTCGGCAGCCCGGCCATCAAGCGCGGGGGTCTTCCACCTTGATGTTGGCGGGGACCCGCTTTTTGCCCAGCACCATGGCGCGGACCAAATCGCTGCGGGTGAGGCGATCGGTCAGGAGTACCACTGCCGCATGGACGCCAACGGCGGCCATCAGGGTGTTGGCGATGATGCCGTGCAGCTCCTCCAGCCACTCCTCGCCCCAGAAGGCATCCCAGGTGGTGAGCCAGCCGGTGACGACGGTCCCGACCAGGGACAGCAGCAGCAGCCAGATCATCAGGGAGCCGACCGGATTGTGGCCGAGGTAGTAGGGGTGGCGCCCCTGGGCGAGCTGGCGCAGGTAGTAGCGGACCCGGGCAGGGGTTGGCCACCACTGGCCGAAGCGGGCGTAATAGGGGCCGATCAGCCCCCACAGTAGGCGGATGATGAGCAGGATGCCCACCGCGTAGCCAGCATATCTGTGGGGTTTGCTGCCCTCTTCCAGCACGAAGAAGTTGAGCAGGCAGAGGGTGACGGTCGCCCAGTGAAACACCCGGATGAGGGGATCCCAGACTTTCACTTCGGAGGCAGGTGTCATGGCAAGGCTCCATGGTGGGGGCCGGGGGAAGACCGGCCGGGGCGGCGTTACTCGTCGATCTCTTCTTTCACCTTTTTCAGGTCGGTCGGGTCGAAGTAGATCTCGACCTTGCGCTTCTCCTTGTCCCAGCCGTAGATCTCGTAGCAGCCGGTCTTGGTGGCCTTGAACTTCTTGATGTCGTAGCCCATCGCCTTGATCTGCTGCTGGGCGTCGGCTTCGCTCATCCACTTGCTCTTGTCGGCCTGGGTGCATTGGGGGTCGGCCAGGGCTGCACCGCTCAACAGGGGGATCAGTAACAACAGGGGGGTCAGTTTCATTGCTTGCTCCTTGCGGGTGGTTGGGTCAACAGTCGCAAGGCTAATCAAGGAGCATTAAGGAAGAATTAAGGGAAAAGGGAAATGAATGGCTCTCCCCGGCGGTGGGCCGGGGAGAGGGTGATCAGCTCAGCTTGCCCCTGACCAGCCACTTGTCCAGCGCATTGGCGAAGCGCTGCTTGTCGGCGGCGTTGAAGGGCGCAGGGCCACCGGTCTGGACGCCGGCAGAGCGCAGCTCCTCCATGAAGTTGCGCATCCCGAGCCGTGCCTGGATGGTCTCCCGGGTGTAGATCTCACCCCGGGGATTGAGCGCCTCGCCCCCGGCGTCGATGACCCAGGAGGCGAGGGGAATGTCGCCGGTGATCACCAGGTCGCCTGGCTTGACCTGCTGGGCGATGACATGATCTGCCACATCGAAGCCCTTTTCCACCTGCTGGGTCTTGATGAAGGGGGAGGGGGGGACTCTGAGCCCCTGGTTGGCCACTAGCGTGGTCACCACCTGGGCGCGGTGGGCGGCGCGGTAGAGGATCTCCTTGACCGGGATGGGGCAGGCATCGGCATCAACCCAGATGGGCATGGCATGGCTTCCTGTGTCTGGAACGGGTGGCGCATCTTAGCATGGCTGGTGCGGGGCGGCTGCCCCGGGGCTGAGTCGTCCCCGCCTTTGGTGTAAGCTGGGGCCTGCACATGAAACGAGAAGGAGACGAGATGGATCGGGTGCCCGGTGACGTGATTTATGGCCTGACCCTGGACGGCAAGGGGGGCATGACCCCGCTGGCCGAAGGTAGCGAGATCCCCTGTGCCCAGCCCGGCTGGCTGCATCTGGACTATGGCAACCCGGAGTCGGCGCGCTGGCTGCTGCAGACGCCGCTGCTGGGGGAGGCGGCCCGGGAGGCCCTGCTCGGCCAGAGCAATCGTCCCAAGCTGGTGCGGATGGGGGAGACGGTGCTGCTGATCCTGCGCGGCATCAACCACAACAAGGATCACAGGCCTGAAGAGATGGTGGCCCTGCGGATCTTCATCACGCCGGATCTCATCATCAGCAGCCGACGTCGTCCGCTGCTCTCCGAGAAAGATGTGTTCGAGCAGCTGTCGCTGGGTGGCGGTGCCGACACACCCGCCGACTGGCTGGTGGAGATATGCGACGCCCTGACCGACCGGGCCGGGGAGTTCGTCGAGGAGCTGCACGACCAGATCCTGGATCTGGAGGAGATGGTGCTGATGCGCGACCTGCCCGCCAACGGTCGGCTTGCGCGCATCCGCAAGCAGCTCATCATGATCCGTCGCTACCTCTCCCCTCAGCGGGATCTGGTGGCGCGCCTGGCCAACGAGAAGATCAGCTGGCTGGACGAAGATGACAGGCGACGCCTGCTCGACATCGCCGACCGCTTGCGGCGCTGGCTCGACGATCTGGATGCCGGGGTGGCGCGCACCGCCGTGCTGGCGGACGAGATCAACAACCTGATGGCGGAGGCGACCAACCGCCGTGCCTACCAGATGTCGGTGATGGCGCTGCTGTTCCTGCCCGCCAGCTTCCTGACCGGCCTGTTCGGCATCAACCTGGGGGGGATCCCCGGGGCCGAGAGTCCGACCGCCTTCTGGGTGTTCTGTGGCTTCCTGTTGGTGCTGGCGACCGGACTGGCGGTCTGGCTCAAGCACAGGCGCTGGTGGTAAGGAGTGAACATGACGACATGGGAATCTTTTGGCGTGACCCTGCTGCTGTTGCTGGGGCACACCCTGGTGCGCGGCCTCATTCACAAGAGCCTGATGGCCCTTGGCCAGAGCCGGCAGGTGAGCGAGAACCGGGTACTCTACGTGGAGCACGTATTCCACTTCCTGCTGGGCTGCGCCACCCTGCTGATCCTGGCCGGGGTCTGGGGGCTCGACTTCTCCCGGCTGGTGGTGCTTGCCTCCTCCTTCTTCGCGGTACTGGGGGTCGCCATGGTGGCCCAGTGGTCGATCCTCTCCAACATCACCGCCAGCATCACCATCTTCTTCGCCTTCCCCTACAAGATTGGCGATCGCATCCGCATCCTCGACAAGGATGACTCCGTCACCGGCATCATCACCGAGATCGGCCTCTTCTACGTGCGGGTGCGGGATGACAACGGCGATCTGGTCACCTATCCGGCCAACCTTATTCTGCAAAAGCCGGTGAGGCGGCTGGAGGGAAAGGAGGCTGAGCCTACGCAGCCGGAATGAGAAAAGGCTCCCTCGGGAGCCTTTTTCGATGGCTGTTCAGCGTTCGAAGAAGCGGTAGAGGTGCTCGACCTGGACGGGGCAGTCGGCCACCAGGTGGATGTGGTCCCGTGCCTCCTCGGTGGACGAGAAACTCATGGGGCACCCCAGGGTGTCCGTCATCACGTAGAGGTGGCCGTCCTGCCCCCTGAACTCCACGATCCAGCCGGGGGAGACGATGTCGTGCATGATCTCCGCCTCCTTGAACCTGTGCTGCTGGTGAAGCGCGCGCAATTCACTGACTGTCATGACATCCTCCTATGACTCATGGCGCCACCCTCAAGTCTAGTTCTCCTTCCCGGTGGCGCCGTCATCGGATCAGGGCACCGTCGCCCCCTCCCGGGGTGGCTGCAGGGCGATCAGCAGCTCCCCGGGCAGCGGCGTGACAGGGCCGGTGACCACCCTGGGTCTGGCCTTGGCATCCAGCACGAACAGAGGAATGGCGCCGGGATTGGCATCCTGATACTGGTCCCAGTCGAAGGTGTCGCTCAGGCGGGTCGCCTTGATCTGCCCGCCCCGGCTCAGCAGGCCGCTCAGCCTGGCGAAGTTGATGTCGGCACCGAACAGGTTCTGGCGGGCACGGAAGGTGGCGCTCTCCCGGTTGGCCTTGCCGTGCTGTTCGCTGGAACGCAGGGAGTGGACCTTCTCCTCCCCGTAGAGGTGGGCGAAGTGCAGCACCCCGAGGGCGTTGTTGTGGCGGCTTGGAGAGAGCGCCAGCACGGTGCTGATGCTGGTGAGGGGCAGGTGCCGTTCGGCGTGCTCCGACTGGGGGTTGCCGAAGTAGCAGGGCAGGCCGCTCATGCGGGCCAGCTTGCAGTGCTCCCAGGCAGGATCGGAGAGCTGCACCGGGATCCCCTGGTCCGCCAGCGCCTTGCCGATGGCCCGGGCCACCGAGTTGGCGCCGATGAGCAGCCAGACATTGGGGGCGCTCTGGCGCATGTCGAGCAATCTGGCCAATGGCGTGGCCGTCAGGCTCTGCAGCACCACGGTGAAGATGATGACCGCAAACACCAGGGGCACCAGCTTGTCGGCATCCTCGATGCCGGCCTCGTGCATGCTGATGGCGAAGGAGGCGCTGACCGCCGCCGCCACTATGCCCCGGGGGGCTATCCAGGCGAGCAGGGCGCGGGCGCGCCAGGGCAGGTCCGACCCCCGGGTCGAGACCAGGATGCAGAGCGGGCGGGCCACGAACTGCACCACGCACAGCAGGGCCAGCACCATGGGGCCGAGCTGCCAGAGCTGGGCCAGATCGAGGCGGGCCGCCAGCAGGATGAAGAGGGAGGAGATGAGAATGACGGCGAGATCCTCCTTGAAGGCCAGCACCTCCTCCAGATCCAGCCCGTCCTGGTTGGCGAGCCAGATGCCGAACACCGTCACCGCCAGCAGGCCGGATTCGTGACTGAGCCAGTCAGACAGGGTGAAGGTCACCAGCACCAGCGCCAGTACCCCGAACTTGTGCAGGCTGACCGGCAGCCAGTCCTTGCGGATGAGCAGGGTGGTGAGCCAGCCGGCACCGACCCCGATGAGCGACCCCACTCCCACCGTCTTGGCCAGGGCCAGCAGGGTATGACCGACCAGATCCCCCTGGCTGCCGAGGCGCACCGCCTCGAACACCAGTACCGCGAACAGGGCGCCGATGGGGTCGATGACGATCCCCTCCCAGCGCAGGATCTTGTCCACCTCCCGGACCGGGCGGATCACGTTGAGCATGGGGGCGATCACCGTGGGGCCGGTCACTACCAGCACGGCGCCGAGCACCATGGCGACCCGCCAGTCCAGCCCAAGCAGGAAGTAGCTGGCGGCGCCGATGACGGCAAAGCTGGTCACCATGCCGGTGGAGCAGAGGTTGCGTACCACCTTGCCGATCCCCTTGAGTTCGGTCAGGTGCAGGGTCAGCGCCCCTTCAAACAGGATGATGGCGACCGAGAGGGAAACCAGGGGAAACAGCAGATCCCCCAGCAACTGATCGGGATCGAGCAGACCGGTCACCGGGCCGAGCAATAGGCCGCTCAGCAACAGGAACAAAATGGCGGGAACGCGCACGGACCAGGCAAGCCATTGGGCGAGCAGGGAGATGAGGGCTATTCCGGCGAGGGAGAGAGCAATCATGCCAACCTCGTACAGGTGATGGGGTTGGACCTAGTGTAGCGGGGAAGGGGGGCAAGATGACACCCGCCAGGCGTGCAGGGGAGAGCCGCTCAGATCAGATGGGGCTCTCTTTGTGGAGTTCGGTGACGCAATCGGTCACCGCCAGCACTAGGGCGGAGCGCACCATCTGATCGAGCCGGTTGAGCTGCATCTGGTAGAGGGGCCAGTCCTCCTCGTTGGCCGGGGGATCCTGCGGCATCATGCTGCCCTGCTGGATGGCATTCAGGCGCTCGAGCAGATCGCGGACCGGCTTGTCGCTGAAGCGGTAATCCTTGGGGTCGCGTACCAGAAAGTCGCGGATCTTCAGGTACGCCTCGAGATCCTGATAGCGCTCGAGGGAGATGAGGCCGAGGGCGAAGATGAGCTTGAGGCGCACCTCCAGCTGGCCGAGGGGGCCGCTCTGGTTGAGCAGGGGTTCGATGGCGTATTTGACGGCATACTCCTCCTGACGAAAGGCTCGCCGCATCAGGGAGTCGACCGCCTCTTCCAGGATGGTCACGACCTCGAGAAAGAAGCCGCGGGGGCCATCCTGCTCGTTCAGTCGCTCCAGTACTTCATCTTCCTGGTGTGTGGTCATAAGTGCTTCGGGTCCGGCTGACAGGGGGAGAGCAGGCCCTCCCCCAGTTTGTATCGTACGGGGTCCGTCACGGGCGGTGTGACGCCACCCCATCAGGTCACTTCAAGTTGTTGTAACGGGCGACGATGGTGCGTACCACATCGCTGTGCTCATCCAGGCCGGTGACGCGGGCCAGGGTTCGTGCCGGACCAAGTTCCGCCAGCATGGCCTGCAGCTCCACCGCCTGGGGATCGTCCTCATTGCGGTAATGCAGTGCGGCGGCGATGCCCTCCTGCAGGTGATCGCTCGGCAGGCCGTACTCCAGGGTGCCGAGCAGCGGCTTCACCAGCCTGTCCCCCGCCGCCAGCTTGCGCAGCGGCTGGCGACCGACCCGGTCAATCTCGTCCACCAGATAGGGGTTGGCGAAGCGGGAGAGGATCTTCTCGATGTAGGCGGCGTGCAGGCGCGGGTCGAAGCCGTAGCGTTTCACCAGCACGGCCCCGCTCTCCTCCATGGCGCGGCGCACCTTGCTGCGGATCAGCGGATCCTCGATCGCCTCGCGCACGGTGCGATATCCCCTGAGCTTGCCGAGATAGGCGGTGACGATGTGGCCGGTGTTGAGGGTGAACAGCTTGCGCTCGACGAAGGCCATCAGGTTGTCGGTGGGCTCCATGCCCGCTACCTGGGGCATCTCCCCCTTGAACTGGGTCCGATCGACGATCCACTCGCTGAAGCTCTCCACCGTCACCTCCAGGGGATCGTCGTTCGCCGCGGCGGGCGGAACGATGCGATCCACCGCCGAGTCGACGAAGCCGACGCACTGCTCGAGGGTGGCATGATACGCGACCGGCAGGTACTTGAGTACCTCCTCCTTGAGGTGGCTGGTGCCGCGCACCATGTTCTCGCAGGCGATGACGTTGAGGGGAGTCAGGTTGCCAGCATCGAAGCGGGCCTGCAGCCCCTTGGCCAGGGTGCTGGCAATCTTGTCCAGGATGTTGGGGCCGACCGCCGTGGTGACCAGATCGGCGGTGATGATACGGGCGATCACCTCGTGTCCGGCGGAGCTGACGGCGGCAACGTTGCGCACCACGTCCAGCTTCTGATCCGTGCCCACCACGTGCACCTTGTACTCCTGGCGGTGGTTGAGCTGGTCGATCAGGGTCTCGTTGACGTCGGCGAAGGTGACCTGATGGCTGGCGTCAGCCAGCAGTTTGCCGATGAAGCCCCGACCGATGTTACCGGCACCAAAATGCAATGTTTTCATGATATTAACCTCTACAACCAAAGACGATGACGGATGATTACGCGGCCTGCTCGGCCCCCAGCAGATCCAGGAACTCCTGGGGATCCTGGGTGCTGGCCAGACGGTCGACGAGACCGGGCTCATCCAGTGCATTGGTCAGGCGGGTTATGACCTGTATGTGTTCATCGTTGCGGGCGGCAATGCCGATGACCAGGCGCGCTACCTCATCGGCGCCCTCGCCGAAGGCGACTCCGGCCGGGTACTGGCAGATGACGATGCCGGTACGCTTCACGTGCTCCTTGGCGGCGATGGTGCCGTGGGGCACGGCGATGGATTCGCCGAGGTAGGTGGAGACCAGCTGTTCGCGCTCCAGCATGGCGTCGACGTAGTCGGGCGCCACGTAGCCCCGCTCCGCCAGCAGCTTGCCGGCGGTCACGATGGCCGCTTCCTTGCTCTCGGCCTTGAGGCCCAGGTGCACGTCCTGCAGGCTCAGGGTGAAGACTTCCGGCTCCTGCGGATCGTAGCTGTCGTCGTTGGCCGCCACCAGCAGTTGCGGGTTGGCGACGTCATCGTTGGCCGCGTTGGCCAGGCTGAGGTTCTGCACCAGCTCCTGATAGAGGGCGTTGTCGAGGAAGTTGGTCAGCGAAATGTGCTGTGCATGCGGCGCATGGCGACGGGCACGGTCGGTGAGATCCTTGTGGGTGATGACCAGATCCACCTGATCGTCCAGGTTGTTGATGGCACGGTTGGTGACGCTGATGTCGAGACCGGCGGCCTGCACCCGCTTGCGCAGCATGCCGGCGCCCATGGCGCTGGAGCCCATGCCCGCATCGCAGGCGACGACGATGTTGCGCACTGCGGTCAGCTCGGTTTCCGGCTTCTTGGCGGCGGTGGTCTCGGGCTTGGCACCCTTCATGGCTTTCATCTTGCGGGTGGCTTCACCCAGGGCATCGGCCTCGTCGGCTTCCGGCTGCTGGGCACGGACGAACACGGCAGCGACCAGGAAGGAGACGGTGGCGGAGGCGACGATGGAGAGCAACACTCCGATGAGGGAGGCTTTCGGCGTCATCAGCAGCACGGCGAAGATGGAGCCCGGGGAGGCGGGGGAGACCAGACCGGCGTTGAACAGGGTCAGGGTGAAGACCCCGGTCATGCCGCCTGCGATCACCGCCAGGATGAGGCGCGGGTTCATCAGCACGTACGGGAAGTAGATTTCGTGGATGCCGCCGAAGAAGTGGATGATGGACGCACCGGCAGCGGACTGCTTGGCGGCACCACGGCCGAACACCATGTAGGCCAGCAGCACACCCATGCCCGGACCCGGGTTCGCTTCAATCAGGAAGAAGATGGATCGGCCCTGTTCGGTGGCTTGCTGGATCCCGAGCGGCGAGAAGATGCCGTGGTTGATGGCGTTGTTCAGGAACAGGATCTTGGCCGGCTCGACGAAGATGGAGGTGAGGGGCAGCATGTGGTTGTCCACCAGGAAGCCGACACCGCTCGCCAGCACGCCGGAGAGCACCTTGACGAAGGGACCGATGACGAAGAAGGCGAGAATGGCGAGCAACATGCCGATGATGCCGGCGGAGAAGTTGTTCACCAGCATCTCGAAGCCGCTCTTGACGCGACCTTCCATCGCCTTGTCGAAGCGCTTGATGGCCCAGCCACCCAGCGGGCCGACCATCATGGCGCCCATGAACATGGGGATGTCGGTCCCCACGATGACGCCCATGGTGGTGATAGCACCGACCACGGCCCCCCGGTCACCCCCGATCAGCTTGCCGCCGGTATAGCCGATGAGCAGCGGCAGCAGGTAGGTGATCATGGGACCAACCAGCTTGGCCAAGGTTTCATTGGGCAGCCAGCCAGTGGGGATGAAGAGGGCGGTGATGAAGCCCCAGGCGATGAAGGCGCCTATGTTGGGCATGACCATATTGGACAGGAAGCGTCCAAAATTCTGTATCTTGACTTTGGTATCCGGTGATAACATGTCGGGACCCCGTTTTAAGCCTGTGTGATTAAAAGTGGTAGTCGGGATGACGAGTTTTGCCGAACTCCCATCCCAGTCGTCTAAGCAACTTCAATCTACCAGCTTGTGATCAAATTAGGCTGAAAACGGGGTGTCTTGTGACCTGGGTCTCAAATACCCCGACCTCCCCCCTCCCGATATAGTGATGAAGATCACAGTTAGTCGCTGTATTTCGGCTACATTTCGATCTTCTCGCTTCTGGGTGTCAATTTTTTGTGATTGATGTCTCGTTTTGTGGTTTGCGAAAATGCGGTGTCAACGTGACTGTTGTCACAAAACCAAATTTTGCACTCAAATGAGTCATGGTTTGTCGCCTCGTATTTGCAAGGAATAACGATGGATATGCCGCAGTTCATCGTTAATCACCAATGAATCATTTATTTTGTAACCCACTTTCAGTTTTTCCCCCGAGAGGATCGGTTCTGAAAGGGCCTCTTGTGACGCCCGGGGGGCGGATCCTGATCCGCTCCCGTCTCGATCCTCCCTGCCGGTCGCGACGCAGGCAGGGGCCTGCGAGCGGGTCTCCCATCCCGTCTGCCCGCGGAGCGCAGCCATAAAAAAAGCCCGCAGGATGCGCAATGCTGATCAGTTAAGGATCCATTGACCGATCCTTCTGCTGTAGGACAATCCGGAACCAATCACTAGTTCCGGATTTTTTATGTCTATTGCAAACGATCTGAACGATGTTGTTGAGGCATCTGGCGACATGCTGGCTCGGCTGGCCATTTTTGCCGACCATATTCCCGACGAATGGATTACTGCCGCTGCCGCCTTGTCTGAAAAGGCCACTATCCGCCGACGCCGCTTACCTTCTGATATGGTCTTGTGGCTCGTCGTGGGGATGGCCTTTTTCCGCAATGAGCCCATCTCCGAGGTCGCTCGGCGCCTCAACATCTGTGCAGAAGGGTTGGCCAATGATGCCTTGCTCGCGGACAGTGCCCTGTCTCAGGCCCGTCAGCGACTCGGCAAACAGCCGCTCGAGTGGCTGTTCAAACAGTGCGCCGATGTGTGGGGGCGGGAACGTTATCCTGAAGACCATTGGCACGGTTTACAGGTCTTTGCCATCGATGGGGCCCTGTTCCGAACCCAGGATATGCCTGAACTCAGAGCACATTTCGGCTCGGGTAACACCTCAACCAACCGGCAGACACCCTACCCGATGCTGCGGTTGGTCACGCTCATGAATGTCCGCTCGCATGTCATTGCCAACGCGGCCATCAGCCCGTACCGCAAAGGGGAAATCCCCCTGGCCAGCGAGTTCATTCACTCATTGCCGGACAAGTCAGTGACCCTGCTGGATAAAGGCTTCTTCGGTGCCGACCTGTTGCTGCGTATTCAGGCCGAAGACACCGACCGTCACTGGCTCATCCCGGAACGCAAGGGGCTGGTATACACGGAACTTGAGCGCTATGGCGACGGTGACCGTCTGTTGCAAATGACGGTCTCGCCTCAGGCTAGCAAGAAAAACCCGGCGTTGCCGACACACTGGCAAGTTCGCGCAGTGACCTATGAGGTGGCAGGCAAGGAGAAAACGGTCTTTACCTCCCTGCCCGTGGCGCGATTCAGTGCAGCTCAGGTGGCGACCCTGTACCACGAGCGCTGGGAAATCGAGCTGGGATACCGGGATATCAAAAGCGCGATGCAGCACAACGCCATCACGCTGAGAAGCAAGAAAGTGGACTTGGTCTATCAGGAGCTGTGGGGATTGCTGCTTGGATACAATCTGGTCAGGCGGGAGGCCAGCCAGGCCGCCGTAGCCCATCAGCGAGCGCCCAATGAGGTGAGCTTTAAGTTTGCCTGTCAGTTCATCGCGAACCAGATGGCAGTGATGGCGGGCGCGTTATCGCCAGCCCATACGCCACGGAG
The DNA here is from genome assembly GCF_019048565.1 of Aeromonas sp. FDAARGOS 1406. NCBI lineage: Bacteria > Pseudomonadati > Pseudomonadota > Gammaproteobacteria > Aeromonadales > Aeromonadaceae > Aeromonas > Aeromonas sp. FDAARGOS 1406. The sequence goes on along the minus strand of NZ_CP077378.1, from coordinate 2,233,778 downwards.
GTTGGCGGAGTTGCGGGGCTGCATAGGCGTCATGTTCATAGAAAAACGCCCCAGGCCATCGAGACCCAGGGCGGTGAAGATATCAAAGACCCGTTTTCCGGTAAATCGCAATGCGGCTCCGCTTAAGTGAACAGCATTGCGCAGGATGCGGGCTTTTGCAGAGCAGACAAGCAGGGGGATCACTGCGCCTTGGGGGCCTCGTCGGCAGGCGCGGCATCGGCCTCGCTGGTCGGGGCCACCGGCGCCGGACCCGGCACCAGATCCACTGCCGGCTTGGCGATGAGGGAGCGGGTCTCTTCCACCGCTTCGGTCAGTTTGACCTCGATGATCTGGCCGAGCTCGTAGACCACCTCGGTCTTGTCCAGATAGACGCGGCCGTTGTCCCAGTTGCACTCCAGCCGATCCTTGTTGTCCAGGATATGGCGGGCGGGCATGAAGACCACGGCGCCGTTCTCCTGCAGGCGCAGCTTGAGGCCGGCGCGCATCACGTCGATGATCTCGGCGTTGAACACCTTGTCGGTGCCCGCATCGGCCTTGAGGTAGCGCACATAGAGCCAGTCGCCGATGTCGCGCTCCACCATGCGGTGCAGGCGGCGGCAGGCGGTCAAGTGCTCGGTCAGCTCCAGGCTGGGGCGCTCACCCGGGGTCTTGCCGGCGATGACCGCCTTGAGCAGGCGATGGTTGACCATGTCGCCGTATTTGCGGATGGGGGAGGTCCAGGTGGCGTAGGCATCCAGACCCAGGCCGTAGTGGGCACCCGGTTCGGCGGACATCAGGGCATAGCTCTGGAAGCGGCGGATCTTGCCGTCCAGCCAGCGGGTGTCCAGGTTGTCTATCCAGCGTCGCAGGGCGCAGAAGCCGGAGAGGCTGGCGATCTCTTCCTTCTCGAACGGGGCCTCGGCGGTCTTGAGCAGCTCGATGGCGCCGTCCAGGGACTCCTCGTCAAAGCCGGTGTGGACGTTGAAGATGCCGTAGCCGACCTCTTTGCCCAGCACGCGGCCGGCGCAGATGTTGGCGGCGATCATCGACTCTTCCACCATGCGGTTGGCGATGCGGCGCGGCTCCACGTGGATGGCCAGCACTTCGCCGTCTTCACCCAGCTCGAAGTCGTAGTCGGGTCTGTCCGGGAACACCAGGGCATGCTCGGTGCGCCACTTGATGCGGGCCTCCGTCATCGCCTTCATCAGGGGCAGCTGGGCCAGGACGCCGGCGTCGATATCCAGCGCTTTGCCGTGCTCGGCCCAGTCGGAGACGTCGTCATAGCTGAGACGGGCATGGGAATTGATGCGGGCGGCGAAGAACTCGGTCTCCTCCAGCAGCAGGCCGTCCTCGGCGATGAGCAGACGGGCGCACAGGGTGTTGCGCTCCTCGCCCTCTTTCAGGGAGCAGAGCTCGTCGGAGAGGGTGCGCGGGATCATGGGCACGTTGCGCCCCGGCATGTAGACGGTGAAGGCGCGCTGGGCGGCCTCCTTGTCCAGCTCGCTCCCCTCGGCCACATAGGCGGTCGGGTCGGCGATGGCTACCAGCAGCTCCCAGCCGTTCTCCAGCTTGGTGATGGCCAGGGCATCGTCCATGTCCTTGGTCTTGGCACCGTCGATGGTGAAGAAGGGAACCTGGGTCAGATCCCGGCGGGGCAGCTCTTCCTCTTCGATCACCTTCCACTCCGGCAGGTCCGCCGGTTCAATCTGGGCCAGGTTGTGGCGCGCGAGCACCACCCACCAGGGCACGTTGTGATCTTCCTGGGTGGCGATGAGCTGGGTGATCTCGGCGGAGAAGTTGCCGTCCACCAGGGCATGGCGCTTGAGGGTCGCCACCACCCAGTCCCCTTCCTTGAAGGATTTCTCGTCCAGACCCTTCTTGGCGCGGGCCTTGATGGCGTCCTTGATGAGGGGGTGGTCGGGCACCACGTTGAGGCGGTCGCGGAACATCTTCACTCGGCCGACGAAGCGGGTGACGGCCTGCTCCAGCAGGGCATCCGGCTCGGCCACCTCTTTCTCTTTTTCAGTGCGGATCAGGGCGCTCACCCGGTCACCGTGCATCACCTTCTTCATGTAGGGAGGCGGCACGAAATAGCTGGTCTTCTCATCGACCTCCAGGAAGCCGAAGCCCCGATCGGAGGCGCGGATCACACCCTCTTTCTTGGGGATGTTTTCGCGGATTTGTTGCTTGAGCTGGGCCAGCAGCGGATTGTCTTGGAACATAAATGGGGAACCTGAGTGGAGACCTGATGGTTAATCGCCCAGCACTATACGTTTTTACCCCCCCAAAGCCAAGGTGAATGGCCCCCTCAACGGGGTTGCAGTGCCCGTCGCCCCTGCTGGATCAGGCGCTGGGATATCTGCTTGTGCAGCCCCCGCTCCAGCACCCAGCGGTGCCAGTAGAGCTGCTCGACCAGGTGGTGATCCGGGTTGAGATCGAGCAGGCGCCCCTCTTCCAGTTGCTGGCGGATCTGCAATTCCGGGATGAGGCAGCAGGCCAGCCCCTGCTCCGCCATGGCGACGAAGGCCTCGGAGGATCGCACCGTGTGGCAGGGGTAGCCACCGGGGGGGAGGGCGAAATGACGGGCCATGTAGCTGATGTGCATGTCGTCGCGCTGATCGAAGGCCACCGCCGGCGCCTTGGCCAGGGCCGCCGCCGTGAGGCCGTTCGGGAAGTGGCGGGCGACGAAGGCGGGGCTGGCGGTAAGCAGATAGCGCATCTCGCCGAGTTCGTCGACGCAGCAGCCCGCCAGCGGCTGGGGTTGCAGGCTGACGGCGCCGAACGCCTGCCCCTCGCGCACCCGGTCCAGGGTGCGGCTCTCGTCATCCACCAGCAGGTTCAGCTCGATGGGGTATTGCTCCAGCAGTGGCGCCAGGGCGGGCAGAAACCAGGTAGCCAGGCTGTCGGCATTGACGGCGATGCTGACCCGGATGGGGGCCCTGGGCTCGTCGGGGGAGAGTTCGCCGGCCAGCTCCAGCTCCAGCTGGCGCACCTGGCGATAGTGGGCCAGCAGCTTCTGGCCGAGCCCCGTGGCCTGCAGCGGCTGGCTGCGGATGATGAGCGGCTCCGCAAACTGCTGCTCCAGCTGCTTGATGCGCTGGGAGATGGCGGACTGGGTGATGTGCAGGCGCTGGGCGGCGCGCTCGAAGTTTTGCTCCCGGATCACCGCGTCCAGGGCCAGCAGCAGCTTGTAGTCCAGCGTCTTCATCAGCATTCCTTATGAAAAGAGGGAGTTCAGCAAGAATGCTACTCAAGGGCGCGCCAGAGGACAACCTGACCGCCCCCATGAAGGGGGCCCGTCTCCGGGGCCGCCCCTGTGAGATGTGACAGTAGTCCTGACATGAGATTCATAAGATACTCACCCGGTCCGTTTTTGCATGGGGTGGAAACGGACCATAGCGAGCGTCTTGAATCCCGGGCCGGTCCCGGGACTTTTTTTGCTCAGATGACGGCGAGCAGAGCATCCCCCGCCGGCCGGTAATGGCCCTGCAGGGGGCGATGGACGGCGCGGTCGAAACGCTCGTCCAGGTGGAAGCGGATACCGACCCCGCGCACGGCCCCTAGATCCACCGCCTGGCGATGGCCGAGGCGTTCGATGGGCAGGCCGAGGCGACGGAAGATGCGCTCCACCGGCAGGCTGACCACGGCCACCAGCTCGCGGATCCCCTGCTCCCTGGCGAAGGCCAGCACCTCGCGGAAGATGACGCAGGTGAGTTCGCTGATGCCGTTCTCCAGGCGAGGGGCCCGGTCGGCGTCGATGGCGAGGCGGGTCAGCTCCCACACGTCGTTGCCGCGCGGCGGGGCTTCGCCAGCGAGGGCGGTGGGGAAGATGCTGGGCAGCATGTAATCCTGGGCGCAACTGAGCAGACGGATGCAGCCGCACAACCCCTGCTTGTCTTCAATCAGCACCCAGTGGGTGTCGGGCTTGTCGAAGTTGTCCCGCTCCAGGCCACGGCGGGATTCCACGTCCCAACCGAGTCGATCGGAGAAGACGCGGTTGCGAAATCGGTAGAGCTCGTTTTCGACCTCCCATCTGGGGTGTTCTTTCAATTTTCCTTTGAAAACAAGCATTCATGTCTCTCCATTTCATGGTTAGGCGCTATAATCCAAGGCCTTGGCCAGGGGAGGCTTGCCTATGACACGCGACCAACTGCTTGAGTACCTGGAACATTTCACGCTGGTGACCGATGGCAACCGGCTGTCCGAGCTCATCGGCCGCTTCACCCTGGGAATGGGCTACGACTACTACCGCTTCGCCCTCATCCTGCCCATGTCGATGCAAAGGCCCAAGGTGGTGCTGTTCAACCAGTGCCCCGACTCCTGGGTACAGGCCTACACCCTGAACAACATGCTGGCCTGCGATCCCATCATCCAGCTCGCCCGCAGGCAGACCCTGCCCATCTACTGGAACCGGCTGGACGAGAAGGCGCGCTTCCTGCAAGAGGGGAGCATGGATGTGATGGGGCTGGCGGCGGAATTCGGGTTGCGCAACGGCATCTCGTTCCCGCTGCACGGGGCGGCGGGGGAGAACGGCATACTCTCTTTCATCACCCGGGAGCGGGCATCGAGTGATCTGATGCTGGAGTCCTCGCCCATCCTCTCCTGGATGTCCAACTACATCTTCGAGGCGGCGATCCGGATCGTGCGCCAGAGCATGAGGGAGGACGATCCCCAGGAGCCCCTGACGGAGCGGGAGACCGAGTGCCTGTTCTGGGCCAGCGAAGGGAAGACATCGGGGGAGATCGCCTGCATCCTCGGCATCACGGAGCGCACCGTGAACTACCACCTCAATCAGGTCACCCGCAAGACGGGGTCGATGAACCGCTACCAGGCCATCGCCAAGGGGGTGAGCAGCGGCATCCTGCTGCCGAACCTGGAGCAGGTGGTGGTCACCAACTTCCCCTCCCTGTTGCAGTGAATACAGGCCCGGCGGCACCGGCTCGTCGCCCGGCATCCCCTCTGTCGCCATCACCGCTGTCCTGCGCCGTCCCATCCTGCCGCCGATTCTCGGGGCGGGGCTGTGACCCCACAATTGTCAGATCCTGCAATTGACAACCTTCTTTGTGTGGTTTCGGCCCGGTTTTCATCAGTTTTATGAATGCATCAGAAAATGAATGAATTTCTCTGATTGCCCGCGCCCCCTTATAGTGCGTTTCTCTCTTTCACAGGAACGCATCCCCATGTTCGCCACCACCCTGCAAGGCTTTACCCTCGGCCTTGCCATGATCATCCCCATCGGGGCCCAGAATGCCTTCGTGCTGAGCCGGGGCATTCACCGCAACCACCACCTGCTGACGGCGACCCTCTGCTGCCTGTGCGACCTCGTGCTGATCGGCATCGGGGTGTTCGGCGGGGCCAACCTGCTGGCAGCCAGCCCGATCGGCCTGGCACTGCTGACCTGGGGCGGCGTGCTCTTCCTCGGCTGGTTCGGTATCCGTTCCCTGCGCAGTGCCTGGCGCGGCCAGGAGGCGGCCCTGGCGGACTCGCCCCGGTTGATGGGGGTCAAGAGCGTGCTGGCCATGACCCTCGGAGTGACCCTGCTCAATCCCCACGTCTACCTGGATACCCTGATGTTGCTTGGCTCCTTCGGCAGCCAGTTTGCCGAGGAGCTCAGACCTGCCTTCGCGGCGGGGGCCATGCTGGCTTCTCTGGTCTGGTTCTACGGACTGGCGTTCGGGGCGGCGGCACTCTCCCCCTGGCTTGCCCGGGGCCGGGTGCAGCAAGCCATTGATCTTGTTGTAGGTCTCATCATGCTGGTGCTGGCGGCCAAGCTGGCATTGGGTGCTATATTGGCCTCATGAGGCTATTTTTGTGCCGGGCTTCATAAAAATGAGTCCCGGTGCCATCTGCTGACATATTCGTCTGTTAAATTCCCGGCGCTGGTAAAGCGTTACTCATAATAAAAGGGAAAAAACAGTGAATAACACCATGAAGCTGGGGGCTATTGCCGCCATCGTGCTGCTGTCTGCCTGCAGCAACGAGAATGACAGCAAGGCGCAGCCGGGGACCGTCTCCCTGCGCCTGATCCAGACCTCCGACATCCACTCCAACGTGCTGGGGTACGACTACTACCAGAACAAGGAGGATCGCAAGTTCGGCCTCTCCCGCACCGCCCTGCTGATCCGCGCCGCCCGCGCCGAGAACCCCAACAACCTGCTGCTCGACAACGGTGACCTCATTCAGGGCACGCCGCTGGCGGACTACATCTTCGAACAGTCCGGTGCCGGCTACCTCGAGAAGCAGGCGCACCCGGTGTTCAAGGCGATGAACGAGCTGGGCTACGACGCGGGCAACCTGGGCAACCACGAGTTCAACTACGGCCTGGACTACCTCGGCAAGGTGCTGGCGGGAGCCGACTTCCCCTATGTGAATGCCAACGTGTTCGAGGCGGGGGCCTTCAAGCGCGATGCCAAGGGACAGATTGACTGGAGCGGCAACAAGTTCACCCCCTATCTGCTGCTGGAGCGCGAGGTGACCGATGACAAGGGCCAGCGCCAGCGCGTCAAGGTGGGCATCCTGGGTCTGACCCCGCCCCAGGTGCTGCAGTGGGACAAGCGTCATCTGGAGGGCAAGGTGGTGGTGGCCGACATGGTCGAGACCGCCAATCACTATGTGCCCGAGCTGCGCGCCAAGGGCGCCGACATCGTGGTGGTGGTGGCTCACACCGGCATCAATGCCAGCAGCTATGAGGCCATGATGGAGAACTCCGCCTGGCATCTGGCCAAGGTGAAGGGGGTGGATGCCCTGATGCTGGGCCACGCCCACAAGAACTTCCCGGGTGACTTCCCGGATCTGCCGGAGGTGGACAATAAGGCCGGTACCCTGAGCGGCATCCCCACCGTGATGCCCGGCTACTGGGGCAACCACCTCGGCATCATCGACCTCAAGCTGGAACAGGTGGACGGCAAGTGGCAGGTGAAACAGAGCCAGGCCAGCCTGCGCAAGATAGACGCCAGCGAGGGCAGTGCGGTGGATCAGCGGGTGGTGGACCTGGTGCAGTCGGATCACGACGCCACCAACCAGTGGCTGGACGAGCCGCTCGGCAAGATCACCTCCCCCATCCACAGCTTCTTCGCCCTGGTGCAGGACGACCCCTCGGTGCAGCTGGTGAGCGATGCCCAGCGCCGCCACGCGGAGCAGTTGCAACAAGACGGCCTGCTCAAGGAGTCCTACCCGATCCTCTCGGTGGCGGCCCCCTTCCGTGGCGGTCGCAACGGCATCAACGACTTTACCTACGTGGCCCAGGGTGACATCTCCCTGCGCAACGTCTCCGACCTTTACATCTATCCGAACACCCTGCAGGTGGTCGAGGTGAACGGGGCCACCGTCAAGGAGTGGCTGGAGATGAGCGCCGGCCAGTTCAACCAGATCGACACCGGCAAGACAGAGGTGCAGTGGCTGGTGAACGAGAGCTTCCCCACCTACAACTTCGATGTGATTGACGGGGTCAACTACGAGGTGGACATCACCCAGCCGGCCCGCTACAGCAAGGACGGGGTCAAGGTGAGCGACGGCCAGCGCATCAGCGGCCTCACCTTCAACGGCCAGCCCGTGGACCCGGCCCAGAAGTTCTACGTGGTGACCAACAACTACCGCGCCAGCGGCGGCGGCCACTTCCCGGGCATCGACGGCAGCAACATCGTCCATGAAGATCCCTTCGAGACGCGGGAGATCATCGCCCAGTACCTGAAGGCCCAGTCTGCGGACAACCCGGCCGGCTTCAGCCCGGCGGCCAACAACAACTGGCACATGAAGGCCCTGCCCGCCAACGTGGACGTGCGCCTCTACTCCTCGCCGACCGACGAGGCCAAGGCCCTGGCGGGGGCGGATCTGTCGTACCAGTCCGCCCTGCCGATGGATGACGCCAAGCACCCCGGCTACGCCATCTACCGCCTGATCCGCCAGTAAGGCAGACGCTGGCAGCCAACAAAAAAGCCCTCGCAGTGCGAGGGCTTTTTCATGGGGCGCGGTGCCATCCTGTCCTGTCGTCTGGACTTGCCCGGTCGACGGGGCGGGAGGGCATCAGTAGTAGCCGGGATCGTCCGGATTGGGGCGGGTCTTGAAGCGGCGGTGCAGCCACATGTACTGCTCCGGCGCCTTGCGCACGGCGGCTTCAATCTCGCGGTTGGCGCGGCTGGCATCCGCCATGTCGTCACCGCTCGGGTAGTCCGCGAGCGGGGCCCCGATATGCAGGGTGTAGCCCTCCCGGGTACGGATGTTGTAGCAGGGCAGGGTGACGGTGTTCTTCACCCGGGCCAGGGTGGCGGTACCCGTGATGGTGGCGGCCTGCTCCACCGCGAAGTAGGGCACGAAGACGCTGGCATGGCTGCCGTAGTCGTGATCCGGTGCATACCAGAGGGCGTCGCCGTTGCGCAGCGCCTTGATCATCCCCTTCACGTCCATCCGGTCCACTAGGTATTTGTTGGAGGCGCAGCGACCGTGGTACTGGGCGTACTCCAGCACCGGATTGGTGTTGGGGCGATAGACACCGACCCCTGGGCGCACCAGGCCGAAGCAGCGGGCATTGAGCTCCAGCGTCAGGAAGTGGCAGGAGAGCAGCAGCATCCCCTGGCCCTTCTCCATGGCGTTGATGACGTGCTCTTCCCCTTCCACCTTCATCAGGCGGCGCATCCGCCAGTCTGGCCAGAACCAGGCCATGCCCACCTCGAAGATGGCGCAGCCCACGCTCTCGAAGTTCTGCACCAGGAGGGCTTCGCGCTCATCCCGGCTGAGCTCGGGCATCGCCAGCTCCAGGTTGCGGCGGGCAATCTTGACGCGGGATTTCAGCAGCTTGCGGGCCAGGGTGCCGAGCTGGCGGCCCAGCCACATCTGGCTGCGCCAGGGCAGCAACACCAGCAGCCAGAGCAGGGAGAGGCCCAGCCAGCTCCCCCAGTAACGGGGATGGAACAGACGGGGTTCGAGGCGGGGAGCGTGTTCTTGGGCCATGAAGAGTCTCTTGTTCGCAAAGGCAAAGGGGGGAGTCCGACCGAACCGGGGGGCCTGTGTGGGGTGGCCCGGCGCGGATGCGGTCACTCGCATGTGGAGGATTCTATCCGAAAAGCGGGGGCGGGCGCGAATCGCCGTCATCTGGTCAGAGGGGGCATCAGGGGGCAGGGCCGTGCTTTTTTCACGCCCCGGAAAAGAGTGTGATAAAATCGGCCGCTGAATTTTTCAGGTTTTGAGAGCCGATACAGATGAAAATCACCCTGCCCGAGTTTGAAAAAGCCCGCATCCTGGTCGTTGGCGATGTCATGTTGGATCGCTACTGGCATGGCCCTACCGGCCGGATCTCCCCCGAGGCGCCGGTCCCCGTGGTCAAGGTCGAACACATCGAGGAGCGTCCGGGTGGCGCCGCCAACGTGGCGCTCAACTCCGCCGCCCTCGGCGCCCAGGCCGTGCTGCTGGGCCTGACCGGTCAGGATGAAGCCGCCGATGCCCTCGCCAGCCAGATGGCCGGGGTCAAGGTGGCCTGTGATTTCGTGCGCCTGACCGACTATCCGACCATCACCAAGCTGCGGGTGCTGTCCCGCAACCAGCAACTGCTGCGTCTCGACTTCGAAGAGGCCTTCCACGACGTGGATGCCAGCCTGTTGATGGGCAAGGTGGAGCAGGCGCTGCCCCAGGCGGACGTGATGATCCTCTCCGACTACGGAAAGGGCGCCCTCAACGACGTGCCCGGCATGATCCGGCGTGCCCGCGCCGCCGGTATCCCCGTGCTGGTCGACCCCAAGGGGACCGATTTCGAGAAGTACCGTGGTGCCACCCTGCTGACCCCCAACATGTCCGAGTTCGAGGCCGTGGTGGGCAAGGTGAAGGGGGAAGAAGACCTGGTCGCCAGGGGGCTGGAGCTGGTCAAGCGCTTCGAGCTGGATGCCCTGCTGGTCACCCGTTCCGAGAACGGCATGACCCTGATCCGCGAAGGGCAGCCCGAGCTGCACCTGCCGGCCCAGGCCCACGAGGTCTATGACGTCACCGGTGCCGGTGACACCGTCATCTCCACCCTGGCGACTTCCCTTGCCGCAGGCAAGAGTCTGGATGAGGCCTGCGCCCTGGCCAACACCGCCGCCGGCATCGTGGTCGGCAAGCTGGGGACCTCCACCGTGAGCCCGGTGGAACTGGCCAACGCCCTCTACACCGAGCAGGAGACCGGCTTTGGCGTCATGTCCGAGGCCCAGCTCAAGGTGGCCGTCCAGGCCGCCCGTCTGCGCGGCGAGAAGGTGGTGATGACCAACGGCTGCTTCGACATTCTGCACGCGGGTCATGTCTCCTATCTGGCCAATGCGGGCAAGCTGGGGGACCGCCTGATCGTGGCGGTGAACACCGACGAGTCCGTGCGTCGCCTCAAGGGGCCGGGTCGCCCGGTCAACCCGACCGAGCGCCGTATGACTGTGCTGGCGGCCCTGGGTGCCGTGGACTGGGTGGTCCCCTTCAGCGAAGACACTCCCCAGCGTCTGATCGCCGAGATCCTGCCAGACCTCCTGGTCAAGGGGGGCGACTACAAGCCCGAAGAGATCGCCGGTTATGCCGAGGTGACCGCCAATGGCGGCGAGGTGCGAGTGCTGAACTTCGAGGACGGCTGCTCCACCACCGACATCATCAAGACCATCCGCGAACGCGGATAAGCGTAAAACCCGGCCAAGGCCGGGTTTTTTGATGGGGCTGCCGGGTCGGTGACATGGCCGCTGCCTGGCAGGCCCTGACCAACGCACTTCCAGCGGCGAACAGAGATGAAAAAGGCGACCCCGGGGTCGCCTTTTCTCATGGTGTGCGTCTGGCTCAGGACTTCTTGGTAACCTGGGCGGCGGGCATCAGACCCTGGTTCACCTCTTCCAGATCCTTCTGCTCCAGGATGCCGGCGGCCTGCTTGAGGGAGAGGATGCTGAGGATGTAGTTGTAGCGGGCCTCGGAGAGCTTCTGCTTGGCCTGATACAGCTTGCGGGTGGAGTCCAGCACGTCGACGATGGTGCGGGTGCCCACCTCGTAACCGGCCTCGGTCGCCTTCAGGGCGCTGTCGGCGGAGATGACGGACTGGCTGTAGGCGCGGACCGAGCCGATGCTGGCGTTCACGTTGTTGTAGGAGGAGCGGACCGTGCTCTGCACCGAGCGGAAGCTGCGCTCGAGCTGTTCGCTGGCGGCCACGTAGTTGAACTGTGCCTGCTTGACCTGGGAGGTGGTGGCCCCGCCGGTGTAGATGGGCAGCTTGAAGTTCAGGCCGATGTTGCCCTGATTGCTGTTGCTCTCGGGGTTGCGGATCTCGTCCTTGTAATCGTTGTAACCGGCGTTCAGGCCGGCGCCCAGATCCAGGGTCGGTTCATGACCGGTCTTGGCCAGATCGATCTGCTCCTTGGCGATGTCCTTGCCGATGCGGGCGCTGTGCAGCTCCAGGTTCTTGTCCAGGGCCAGTTCCAGCCACTTGTCGGAGTTGAACGCGGTCTTCTGCGGGCTGAAGCGATCGGTGTTGAGCACGTCCAGTTGACGGTGGTCGATACCGGTCAGCTCGCGCAGGCTCTCGTAGCTGTTGTCCAGGGTGTTCTCGGCATTGATCTCGTCCGCCAGCGCCTGATCGCGCTCGGCCTCGGCCTCGTGCACGTCGGTGATGGCGGTCAGGCCCACTTCGAAGCGCTGCTGGGTCTGTTCAAGCTGACGCTCGACCGCGGTCTTGTTGGCACGCACGAATTCCAGGGTATCCATGGCCTTGAGCACGTCGAAGTAGGCCTGGGCGGTACGCAGCATCAGGTTCTGGTACTCGAGGTTGTAGGCCACGTCGGACTGGGTGGCGCTCTTCTCGGTCAGATCCAGGTTGACCCAGTTGCTGCGACGGTAGATGGATTGATCCAGGGTCACGGAGCCGGTAGCGCCCGTGTTGGTCATGGTGTCGTTCTTGTTTTGCAGGTAGTTCAGGCCGGCGCCCAGGTTGATCTGGGGCAGCAGGGCTGCACGGGATTCGTTGATCTTCTCGAAGGCCAGGTCCCGCTTGGCCTTGGATTCCAGCAGCTGGGTGTCCTTGATCTGGGCCTGTTGGTAAATATCGAGCAGGTTTTCGGCATGAGCGGCGCCGCTCACACCCAGCATCACCATGACTGACAAGAGTGTTCTTTTCATATGATAGTTTTAACCTTTTGTATCAACCCAAAGCTGTCCGCTGGATGAAGGGGGGATTGTCACCGACCAAGCTTGATTTCAGCTTAACCACTCTACTATAAGCAGATTTCATTGCGAACTGTCTCTTTTCCAGCTGCGGAAACGTCAAGGTCCGGGGCGAGTTTTCTCGGCAACGCGCCTAGCCAAATGCCCTGTGGCTGCTAAAATCCTTCCCTCATCGTCGGCGAGAGCGAGTGAATGAATGTTCATTCATGCCCCCGAATATTATGGTCAAACCAAGCCAAGTCAAGCTGGCAGGAGTCTCGAATGTCACAGCAAGCCTTGCCTCAAACCTGCCACTACTCTAGCGATGATGTGAAAATCATTGAAAAATCAGCTGGATATAATGGCTTCTTCAAGGTGAATGTCTACCGCCTGCAACACAGGCTGTTTGCCGGTGGCTGGAACGCCCCCATCGTCCGGGAACTGTTCGAACGTGGCCATGCCGCCGCCCTGCTGCCTTATGATCCGGTGCGGGACGAGATCGTGCTGGTGGAGCAGTTTCGCATCGGCGCCATGGAGACCAGCTCCACCCCCTGGCTGCTGGAGCTGGTGGCCGGCATCATCGATGAAGGGGAGACCGCCGAGGCAGTGGTGCGGCGCGAAGCGGTAGAAGAGGCAGGGATCGAGGTGGGACGCTGCGAACACGCCATCAGCTATCTGGTGAGCCCGGGTGGCAGCACCGAGCGCATCGAGGTGTTCGTGGGCGAGGTGGATGCCAGTCAGGCCAAGGGGATCCACGGTCTGGCTGAAGAGGGGGAAGACATCCGGGTCCACGTGGTGAGCCGCGAGCAGGCCTATGCCTGGCTCAAAGAGGGGCGCATCGACAATGCCGCCTCCGTCATCGCCCTGCAGTGGCTGGCTCTGAACCACGGCGAGCTGCGGGCACGCTGGCTGGCGGGGCGCTGAGGTGACGCTCGTTCAGACCCGGGTCAGGTGCCCTGTGTCCGACTGGAACACTGTGCAGTGGGTCCACCCTTCATGGACCCTGATTGAGGGAGCCGCGACATGTCATTAGTCCAGAGCCCGATGAAGCGCTATGTGCCTGATTTGATGTCCTTGCAGCGTACTTGCGAGGTCAATTACATGGCGCTGATGAAACTGTTGCCGCCCGGCGGCAGCGTGGGTGCCGAGCGCCGCTATCAGGTCGGCAACGGCCTGCAGTTCCAGCTCACGGTGACCGAGGAGAGCCGCTTCACCAGCCAGGTGATCCTGGCCCAGCACAACCCCGAATTGCCGAGCTACTTGCAAGCCCGGATAGAGATTCGTTTGTATCATGATGTGCGAATGGCGGAAGTGTGTGCGGCGCAACAGATTTCAATGTTGCAACCACGTTATGATTATCCCAATCAAAAAATGCATCACAGGGATGAAAAGGAGCAGGTAAATCTATTCTTGGCCGATTGGTTGAGATTTTGTCTCAAACACGGCACCAGCCTGATTAACATCCTCTAGTCGAACCCATAAAAAAGAAGCGTGATTTTGGAAACAGAGCTACCTCAGGCGCCGGACGGCAGTGTGCGCCTGTTACAGATTACCGATACCCATCTCTTCGCCAGTGCCGAGGGGCGGCTGCTAGCCGTGCCCACGGCGCAGAGTCTGGCCGCCGTGCTGGAGCGGGTGCAGGCCAACGAGCACCCGTTCGATCTCATCCTCGCCACCGGGGATCTTTCCCAGGATCACAGCCCGGAGTCCTACCAGCGCTTCGCCTCCATGATGGCGCCCCTGGCTCGCCCCATCTACTGGTTGCCCGGCAACCACGACGACGGCCCCCTGATGACCGAATACCTCCATGCGGCCGGCATCAGCGAGGCCAAGCAACTGGTAGGCGAGCACTGGCAGGTGATCCTGCTGGATACCCAGGTGCGCGGCAAACCCCACGGGGTGCTGGGGGATCACCAGCTGGCGGCCCTGGATCAGGCCCTGCGCCAGCATCCCGAGCGCCATGCCCTCATCGCCCTGCACCATCAGGCGGTGCCGGTGGGCTGCGCCTGGCTGGATCAGCACAACCTCAAGAATGCCGACGACCTGTTCGCCGTGCTGGCCCGCCACCCGCAGCAGAAGACCATACTGTTCGGCCACGTCCATCAGGAGTTTGACGAGGTGCACCACGGAGTGCGGCTCATCGCCAGCCCCTCTACCTGCATCCAGTTCAAGCCGCTCTCCGACGGTTTCGCACTGGACGAATCCGGCCCGGGCTGGCGCTATCTCACCCTGCACCCGGATGGCCGGGTGGCGAGCCAGGTGTGGCGCCTGCCGCTGGGGCAGTTCGTGCCCGATCCCAATGCCACCGGTTACTGAGGGGTTGCCATGAAGCCCGTCCTGCTCTATCTGCACGGTTTCAATTCATCCCCCGGCTCTGCCAAGGCGCAGCAGATGGCGGCCTGGGTGGCCGAGAACAGGCCCGATATCGAGGTGGTGATCCCGCCCCAGCCCAACACCCCGGCGGCCGCCTGGGCTGCCATCGAGCAGGCCATCGCCGACCTGAAGGCCCGCCACGGCAGCGCCCTACGACTGGGCGCCGTGGGCAGCTCCCTCGGTGGCTTCATGGCCACGAGAGTGAGCGAGATGTACGGTTGCCGCGCCGCCCTCATCAACCCGGCGGTGCGCCCCCACGAGCTGCTCTGCGACTACCTCGGCCCCCAGACCAACCCCTACAGCGGCGAACGCTATGAACTGTTGCCCGGACACATGGACGAGCTGAGAGCGCTGGCGGTGCCGGTGACTGCCCCCGAGCGGCTCTGGGTGCTGCAACAGCAGGAGGACGAGGTGCTCGACTATCGCAAGGCGCTGGACGAATACCGCTTTGCCCGTCTCTCCCTGGAGTACGGCGGCGATCACGCCTTCACAGGCTTCGAGCGCTACCCCGCCCAGATCGTCCGTTTCCTCGGGCTCTAGCCGTGCAGCCGCCGTTGGCCGCCTTCCTCGAACAGGTGCTGGCCACGGCCCAGGCGGGGCTCACCTATTCCCGCGATCCCTTCGACATCGCCCGCTTCGAGGCGCTGCGAGCGGCCACGGTGACGCTCATCGCCAGCCAGAGCGAGCTGGCTCCCGATGCCATCGGCGACTGGATTGCCCTCGACAGCGGCTATCCCACCCCCAAGCTCGATGTGCGGGCCTTCATTCAGAACGACGCGGGCCATGTCCTGCTGGTGCAGGAGCGCAGTGACGGGCGCTGGACCCTGCCGGGGGGCTGGTGCGACATCGGCGATTCGCCTGCGGACGCCGTGGTGCGGGAAGTGAGCGAGGAGACCGGCCTCGCCTGTCGGGCGGTGCAGCTGCTGGCCCTGTTCGACAAGCTCAAGCATCCCCATCCCCCGCAGCTACCCCACGCCCACAAGGCCTTCTTCCTGTGCGAGGTGACGGGGGGCGCTCTGCTTACCGACACCGATGAAACCAAAGGGGCGGGGTACTTCCCCATCGACGCCTTGCCCGAACTCTCCCGCCACCGGGTGGTTGCGTCCCAGTTGCGCACCCTGCATGACCATCTGTCGCAGGGGCGGGGGGATACCCTGTTCGATTAACCGGTTCGCAGCCTGACACTGCGGCAAGGAGGCAGCATGATCAAGCGTATCGGCAATACCCCCATTCAAGAGAAACACAAGGCGAGCTGCCACTGCGGCGCCGTGGTGCTGGAGCTGACCCTGCCGGATGGCGTGGTGGATCCGCGCCGCTGCGACTGCTCCCTCTGCCGACGTCGTGGCGCCATCGTCGCCTCGGTGCCGCTCTCCGGCATCCGCATCCTGCAAGGGGAGGCGGCGCTTCGTTGCTACCAGTTCAACACCCGCACCGCGAAACACTACTTTTGCAGCGTCTGCGGCATCTACACCCATCACCAGCGCCGATCCAATCCGGCGGAATATGGCTACAACCTCGCCTGTCTGGAGGGGGTCAACCCGTTCGATCTGGGAGAGGTGCCGACCCGCGACGGGGTGCATCACCCGGCAGATACCGTAGCCGATTGAACGCGAGGTGACTGCCCGACGGGTGGCAGGGAGGACGGGCGAGGTGTTGCCGCGCCACTCCCGTGACGACGCCTCAGGGGGTCATCTGCCTGTGTAGCCCCCGCAATGGCTGTGTTAACCTTGCCCTGTCCGTCTCCCGGCGGACCCCGGCCTTTCTCTTCATTCCATCTCTGCCAACAGGGGGCACACCCGTGACGACTGCTTCAGCGCTGCCGGATCTGATCCTCGGGGCCTCGCTCTACTTTCCGCCCCTGTTCAAGGCCGTGCTGCTCGGCCTGCTGGGCTGGCTGCCGCTGCACCATCTGCTGCGGGACTGGCTCTACGGCGGCGAGGTCTGGCACCCCCTGCTGATGGATCTCTCCCTCTTCATCCTCGCCGTCAGCGGCGCCCTATGGATATTGCTACATGGCTAAATCACCCCTTGCGACCCTCAAATACTTCTCCACCCTGCTGGTCTTTGCCCTGGCGCTGGTGTCGCTCTGGTGGCTGTGGAACGACTACATGCAGGGCCCCTGGACCCGGGATGGCAAGGTGCGGGCCGAGCTGGTCAGCATCACGCCCCAGGTGTCGGGCAAGATCGTCAGGATAGGGGTCAAGGACAACCAGCTGGTGAAGGCGGGGGACCTGCTCTTCACCCTGGATCCCGAGCCCTATCGCATCGCGCTGGACAACGCCAGCGCGGCCCTGGCCAAGGCCAGGTCGGATCTCGACAAGGCGGAGCACGAGGCGAACCGTCGCCAGAGCCTCTCCCGCACCGTCATCTCCGCCGAGGCGGTGGATGAGTCCAGGCTCAATGCCCAGGCGATGAAGGCGGCCTATGAGGTGGTCCAAGCCAATCTGGAGCAGGCCAGATGGTCCCTTGCCCGGACCGAGGTCCACGCCGCGAGCGACGGCTACATCACCAATCTGCAGGTCAGGGTCGGCAACTACGCCACCGCCGGGGTGCCCCTGGTGGCTCTGATAGACACCCACTCCTTCTATGTGCAGGGCTATTTCGAAGAGACCAAGCTCAGGCACATCGCCCCCGGCAAACCGGCCGAGGTGGTGCTCTACAGTGGGGATCGGGTACTCAGGGGGGAGGTGGAAAGCATAGGGCGCGCCATTCACGATCAGAGCCTGGAAGGCAGCGAGGGGCTGCTGCTCGACGTCAAGCCGAACGTGCCCTGGGTGCGCCTGGCCCAGCGGGTGCCGGTGCGGATCAGGCTGCTGGCGATTCCCC
The DNA here is from genome assembly GCF_019048565.1 of Aeromonas sp. FDAARGOS 1406. Taxonomy (NCBI): domain Bacteria; kingdom Pseudomonadati; phylum Pseudomonadota; class Gammaproteobacteria; order Aeromonadales; family Aeromonadaceae; genus Aeromonas; species Aeromonas sp. FDAARGOS 1406. Next base: position 2,216,474 of record NZ_CP077378.1, on the reverse strand, counting down.
CGGATCTGGTCTTGATCGCGGGCACGACCTGTACCATCACCATAGGGGACTAGAGTGATCCTCTCGCTCTGGCGCCAGACCCCCTGGGGCAAGGCCAACGGCGGCCAGTGGCGCTACGCCCTGCGCAATGCCCTGGCCATGTGCCTGTCGCTCTGGCTGGCGTTCGTGCTGCAACTCGACTCTCCCTACTGGGCCATGACCTCCGCCGCCGTGGTGAGCTTTCCCACCGTGGGGGGCGTCATCAGCAAGAGCCTGGGGCGGGTGGTGGGCAGCCTCATCGGCGCCATGGCGGCGGTGATGATCACCGGCCTTGGCATCGGTGATCCCTGGCTCTTCAGCCTGCTTATCGCCCTCTGGCTGGGGGGTTGCACCTACATCTCCAACCACCATCAGAACAACGTCTCCTACGGTTTCGCCCTGGCGGGCTATACCGCCGCCATCATCGCCTTCTCCTGCGTCAACCTGACCGACCCGCAGCATATCTTCGACATCGCCCAGGCCCGGGTGAGCGAGGTGATCGTCGGCATCCTCTGCGGCGGCCTGATGATGATGATCCTGCCGAGTTTCTCCGATGGCGAGACCCTGCTGGACTCCCTTGGCAAGAGCCAGACCCGGCTGCTGGAACATGCCCAGCTGCTCTGGCTCGGGGAGACGGGCGCCGATGTGCGCACCGCCCACGAGGGGGTGATCGGTCAGATCCTCACCCTGAACGTGCTGCGCATCCAGGCCGTCTGGAGCCACCACCGCCTGCGCCGCCACAACCAGTTGCTGAACTATCTGCTCCATCGCCAGCTGAGGATGGTCAGCCTCATCTCGGGGCTGCGCCGCATGCTGCAACACTGGCCAGAGGACGCAGTCGACCCGGCCCCCATGCTGGCCGCCGTGCTGCGGGAGCTGGGACAGGGGGGCTGCGACAAGCTGCGCATCGCCCGCCTGATGGCGCCCTTCGTGGCCCGTTCGGGGGACGATTATCGCTGTCAGGCCTTCTGGCTGCGGCTGCGCCACTTCTGCTGGAGCTACCTGGAGTGTCAGCGCTGGCTGGAAAGGCTGGCCCGCCACGATGGCCAGGAGTGGCCGGCGCCGCCGCGCCACAGCTCTCTGACCAGTCACACCGACGGCCTGGAGGCGGCCTACAACGGGGGGCGTACCTTCCTCTGCGTGATGCTGGGCTGCACCTTCTGGATCCACAGCCAGTGGGATGCGGGCGCTGCGGCCCTGACCCTGCTCGCCATCTGCTGCGTGCTCTATTCCGCCACCCCGGCCCCGGCCAAGGGGGCCCAGACCATGCTCAAGGCCATCGTGCTGCTCAGCTTTATCTGCTTCGGGGTCAAGTTCGGGCTGATGATCCGCATCGACGACTTCTGGATCTTCTGCGCCCTGCTGTTCCCCGCCCTCATCACCCTGCAACTGCTGAAATTGCAGCGACCCCAGGGGGCGGCGCTCTGGGGCCAGCTCATCGTGCTGCTCGGCTCCTTCCTCGCCATCACCAATCCGCCGAGCTACGACTACCTCGCCTTCGTCAACAGCAGCCTAGCGCAGGCACTGGGAGTGATGAGTGCAGGGCTGGCGTTCCAGCTCCTGAGGCCCAGCTCGGATCGGTGCAAGAGCCGCCGCCTGATGCATCGTCTGCGGCGGGATTTCGTGGACCAGCTGGCCCCGGCCCCGCAGCAGAGCGAGGGGGAGTTTGAGTCCCGGGTCTATCACGCGGTGAGCCAGCTCAGCCAGAGTCAGGATCAGGGGGCCCGGCTCTGGGTGCTGCGCTGGGGCGTGGTGCTGCTCAATTGCAGCCATATCGTCTGGCAGCTCAGGCTCTGGCGCAGCCGGGATCCGGCCCTCTATCTGGTGCGTGACGGCTGTCTGCGCTGCCTGAAAGGGATTCTGACCGAAGGGGGCGTGCAGCACGAGACCCTGGGGCGCACCCTGGCGGAGCTGGACCGCATCAGCCTGGGGCTGGGGGAACATGCAGATCCGGCGGCCCGGGCTCTGGCGGGGCTGGTGTGGCGACTCCACTGCTCCCTCTCCCAGCTTGTGCAGGCCCTGCCCGGGGAACCCGCCTGATCCCGGGCGGGGAGGCCGGAGCCCCTCTGGATCACCCTTTGCGAGCGCCCCATTTGTCCCGGGCCCTCCCAGCGAGTAAGATTCCCCCCAAACGTCAATTCGCAAGGCCCTCCATGTCCACTCAATACAATGCGGATGCCATTGAGGTCCTCAATGGCCTTGAACCGGTGCGTCGCCGCCCCGGCATGTACACCGACACCACCCGGCCCAATCACCTCGGCCAGGAGGTCATCGACAACAGCGTCGACGAGGCGCTGGCGGGTCACGCCCGCAATCTGGAGGTGATCCTGCACGAGGATCAGTCCCTCGAGGTGATCGACGACGGTCGCGGCATGCCGGTGGACATCCACCCGGAGGAAGGGGTCTCCGGCGTGGAGCTGATCCTCTGCAAGCTGCACGCGGGGGGCAAGTTCTCCAACAAGAACTATCAGTTCTCCGGTGGCTTGCACGGGGTGGGGATCTCCGTGGTGAACGCCCTCTCCGATCGGGTCGAGGTGACGGTGCGCCGGGACGGCCAGGTCTACGACATCGCCTTCGAGCGGGGCGACAAGGTGTCTGATCTGACCATCACCGGCACCTGCGGACGCCGCAACACCGGCACCCGGGTGCGCTTCTGGCCAGAGGCGCGCTACTTCGATTCGCCGCGCTTCTCGGTCTCCAAGCTCGAGCACCTGCTCAAAGCCAAGGCCGTGCTCTGCCCGGGCCTCACCATCAAGTTCCTCGACAAGAACACCGGCATCAAGCTGGAGTGGTGCTACGAAGACGGCCTCAAGGATTACCTCATCGATGCGGTCAAGCAGTTCACCTGCCTGCCGGAGCAGCCCTTCGTCGGCTCTTTCAGCTCCGAGCAGTCGGCGGTGGACTGGGCTCTGTGCTGGTTGCCGGAAGGGGGCGAATGCCTCGCCGAATCCTATGTGAACCTCATTCCCACCGCGCTCGGTGGCACCCATGTCAACGGCCTGCGCCAGGGGTTGCTCGACGCCATGCGCGAGTTCTGCGAGTTCCGCAACCTCTTGCCCCGCGGGGTCAAGCTCACCCCGGAAGACATCTGGGATCGCTGCGCCTACATCCTCTCCATCAAGATGCAGGACCCGCAGTTTGCCGGCCAGACCAAGGAGCGTCTGTCGTCCCGCCAGAGCTCGGCCTTCGTGTCGGGCGTGGTGAAGGATGCCTTCAGCCTTTACTTGAACAGCAACACCGAGCTGGCCGAACAGCTGGCGGAGCTCTGCATCTCCAGCGCCCAGCGCCGGATGCGCGCCGCCAAGACGGTGGTGCGCAAGAAGATAACCCAGGGCCCGGCCCTGCCCGGCAAGCTCACCGACTGCGGCTGCGCCGATCCCATGCAGGGGGAGCTCTTCCTGGTGGAGGGTGACTCCGCGGGCGGCAGTGCCAAGCAGGCGCGGGATCGCGAGTTTCAGGCCATCATGCCGCTGCGCGGCAAGATCCTGAACACCTGGGAGGTGGAGGCCGGTCAGGTGCTCGCCTCGCAAGAAGTACACGACATCTCGGTGGCGATCGGGCTCGATCCCGATTCCGACGACCTCAGTGGCCTGCGCTACGGCAAGGTGTGCATCCTCGCGGATGCGGACTCGGACGGTCTGCACATCGCCACCCTGCTCTGCGCCCTCTTTGTGAAGCACTTCCGCACGCTGGTGGAAAAGGGCCATGTCTATGTGGCCATGCCGCCCCTCTATCGTATCGACATCGGCAAGGAGGTCTTCTACGCCCTCGACGAGGACGAGAAGAACGGAGTGCTGCAACGGGTCGAGGCCGAGAAGAAGAAGGGCAAGGTGATGGTGACCCGATTCAAGGGGCTGGGTGAGATGAACCCGAAACAGCTGCGGGAAACCACCATGGATCCCAACACCCGCCGCCTGGTGCAGCTCACCATGGGCGCGGAAGGGGGGGCAGAAGGGGAAGATGGGGACGAGACCCTGCAACTGATGGACATGCTGCTGGCCAAGAAGCGCGCCGGTGATCGCCGCGAATGGCTGGAAGAGAAGGGCAACCTCGCCATCATCTAAAGCGAGTCGCAAGTACCCCGGCCCTCCCCTTCGCAAGGGGAGGGGGCCAAGCCTCTCCTCCCCCTCATGGAGGGGGAGGTTGGGAGGGGGTCTTGTGATTCACCGTCGGCCCCCTGCCGACCCGCATTTCCGGCGTGCCCTCTGAGGGCGTGCCATAGCAAGAGAACAACCTTATGAGTGATGCTATCGAGCTCAGTCTGGACGGGGTCGAGCGCCAGCCAATGCGCACCTTTACCGAACAGGCTTACTTGAACTACTCCATGTACGTCATCATGGATCGGGCCCTGCCGCATATCGGCGACGGCCTCAAGCCCGTGCAGCGGCGCATCATCTACGCCATGAGCGAGCTGGGTCTGTCGGCGCTGTCCAAGCACAAGAAGTCAGCCCGTACCGTGGGTGACGTGCTGGGTAAATATCACCCCCACGGCGACAGCGCCTGTTACGAAGCCATGGTGCTGATGGCCCAGCCCTTCTCCTACCGCTACCCGCTGGTGGACGGCCAGGGCAACTGGGGTGCGCCGGACGATCCCAAATCCTTCGCCGCCATGCGTTATACCGAGGCGCGCCTGTCGCGCTTCTCCGAACTGCTGCTCTCCGAGCTCGGCCAGGGCACGGTGGAGTGGACGCCGAACTTCGACGGCACCATGAAAGAGCCCGTGGTGCTGCCCGCCCGCTTGCCGCACATCCTGCTCAACGGGGTGACCGGCATCGCGGTGGGGATGGCGACCGACATCCCGCCCCACAACGCGCGGGAAGTGGCCCACGCCTGCGTGGAGCTTTTGGACAACCCCAATGCCGGCCTGGATGCCCTGATGGCACATGTGCAGGGGCCGGACTACCCGACCAACGCCGAGATCATCACGCCCCGCGATGACATCCGCAAAATCTACGAGACCGGCAAGGGCTCCATCAAGCAGCGGGCGGTGTGGTGCGAGGAAGATGGCGACATCGTCATCACGGCGCTGCCTCATCAGGCCTCCGGCGCCAAGATCATGGAGCAGATTGCCGCCCAGATGGTGGCCAAGAAGCTGCCCATGGTGACCGATCTGCGGGATGAATCGGACCACGAGAACCCGACCCGTCTGGTGATCGTGCCGCGCTCCAACCGGGTGGACGTGGAAGGGCTGATGGCCCACCTGTTCGCTACCACGGACTTGGAGAAGAACTACCGGGTCAACCTCAACATCCTGGGTCTGGACAACCGGCCCCAGGTGAAAGACCTCAAGACCATCCTCACCGAGTGGCTGAGTTTTCGCCGCGAGACGGTGCGCCGCCGCCTGCAGTATCGCCTCGACAAAGTGCTGGCGCGCCTGCACATCCTCGAAGGCTTGCTCATTGCCTACCTCAACATCGACGAGGTGATCGAGATCATCCGCACCGAGGAAGAGCCGGGTCGGGTGATGATGGAGCGTTTCAACATCAGCGAGACCCAGGCCGAGGCGATCCTCGAGCTCAAACTGCGCCACCTGGCCAAGCTCGAAGAGTTCAAGCTGCGCGCCGAGCAGAATGAACTGGCGGAAGAGCGCGACAAGCTGGAACTGATCCTGGGTTCCGAGCGCCGTCTCAGCACATTGCTCAAGAAAGAGATCCTGGCGGATGCCGAGAAGTACGGCGACGATCGCCGCACCCCGCTGGTGGAGCGCGCCACCGCCGTGGCCCTGACCGAGAAGGAGCTCACCCCGAGCGAGCCGGTGACCGTGATCCTCTCCGACAAGGGGTGGGTGCGCGCCGCCAAGGGCCACGACGTGGACGTGGAGGGCCTCTCCTACAAGGCGGGAGATGGCTATCTCGCCCACGCCCATGGCCGCAGCAACCAGCAGGCGGTGTTCCTCTCCACCCTGGGACGTACCTACTCGCTGGAGGCCCATACTCTGCCCTCTGCCCGCAGTCAGGGCGAGCCGCTCACCGGCCGCTTCGCGCTGGGGGCCGGGGAAGAGGTGCGCCATCTGGTGATGGGTAACGAGGGCGAGCCGTATCTCATCTGTTCTGACGCCGGTTACGGCTTCGTCTGCAAATATGACGACCTGATCGGTAAGAACAAGAACGGCAAGGCGCTGCTGACCGTGCCGGAAGGGGGCATCGTCATGGCGCCCCAGAGGATAGGCGCGCCGGACACGGATCTCTGCATGGCCATCTCCAACGAGGGGCGCATGCTGCTGTTCCCGCTCAATACCCTGCCGGTACTCGGCAAGGGCAAGGGCAACAAGCTCATCAGCATCCCCTCTGCTCGCGTGAAGGCGCGGGAGGAGTTTGTGGTGATGGCGGCCGTCATCCCGCAAGGCCAGTCCGTCACCCTGTTTGCCGGCAAGCGCAAGCTCACCCTCAAGCCATCTGACCTTGACTACTACCGCGGCGAGCGCGGCCGCCGCGGTGCCAAGCTGCCCCGCGGCTTGCAGCGCGTCGATCGTATCGAGATTGAACCCGCAGCCGGAACCGAACCGGCAGCCGGGGAAAATCAGGAAGGGTAATTAATCCGACATTCCGCACCTGATTTAGGAATAAATTTGCCGATAGCGCTCACCCAATACCTCCAAAATGATCTGCTGGTCTCCTGTTAGCTCCGTTACTTGTGGCGGAGCTTCTCCCAGTCGATATTCATGGATGCCACCAAAGCGCAAAAAGATCCAACGGGCCGTCGGCTGCTGGGTCGGTTTCTTTTTCATATCCGCCACACTGCGATTCTGCTCCACTAATCCCTGCCGGATCCGGTGCTCCAACGCTGCGTAAATCATCAGGCTACAGGTCATCACCATGAGCAACGCTTCAATCCGCTCCGGCTTTTTCAGGTACAGTGAGGAGGTTAAAAACTCCGGGCTCTTGAGAAAACGAAAGCCCCGTTCGACATTCTGCTGCGCTTTATAGGTGGCCAAAAGTTCGGCCATGGTCAGCGTATCGCTGTGGTCATTGGTCGCCAGGATGAACACCCCGGTCTGGTTGTGGGCCTCTTCAACGCAAGCCAGGCTAGTTGCCGCCAACCCAGTGATTTGAAACTGATGGCCAATTGGCTCTTCGCCACGCTTGGGTCTGCCACGTCCTGTATAAACGGGTTCACCTACCACTTCGGCATCCAGTTGCAGCAGCATCAAGCTGGCGGTAAAACAGCTCAACTCAGCTTGGGCATCCGCCTCACAAGCAAAGCGTCGGGCACACAATTTGGCGAAGGCTTTGAGCTCGCGGGTACTGTCTTTGAGCAGGTTTTTGGCCAATGTCTGCTGCTCGCGGTGGCTGGCTTGTTCGCTGCGCACCAGCAACCAACGTTGCGCGACCCCGGCATAATTCGCGTGTTGCCAACGGCCATGATAGCCATTGCCCAGAGCGGTCAGCGGTTGTGCACCTATGGTTGCCACGGCCTGCTTTGCCTCATTGAGAGTGACGGGCACCCGGGTCACAAATAGTTGCTGCTGTTGCGCCAGTAATTGCAAGGTATCGGCGCAGTACAGTGCGGCATCGCCGACCAGATAACGGCACTCCTGCGCGGCCTTGAGACTGCTCAAATGGCGACGAACGGTCTGGGCAAAGGCTTTGGTGTCATTACTATTGCCGCTCAGGGCCTGCATATAGACAGGTAGGCCGGCCTGATTTTCACAGATGAGCTCAAGGATCACTTGATTCAGCTCTGGCCGGTGATCACGACTATAACCACGCACCAGTTGCAGCTTACCGACCAGATCCCCATCGGCACAGTCATAGGCGCCATCGACGTGGAAGCTGGTAATATCGAGGTGCACTGCGGTGCTTTTGAGCCCCAGCCGCTCGACAACTTGCGCCGCCATCACCTGATACAAGGCGCTGACATCGGCCTCAAAGAGGGCATCGAGACAGCGACCGAGCACATCATCATTGAGGTCATCAGCACAGATCCCGGGGCCAATCAGGCGCTCAACCGGCTTGTTAGCGAAGAATTGCGGGAACATGTGCAGGGTGCTGCTGTGAAAGCCGAGGCCGTTCACTATCATGGCGACCAAGGCTTCACCATGTGAGACCTTGAAAGGCGGGGTTTTGGGGAGCAAGGCATCGATCATGCGGGCAATGCCCAGTTCCTGGCAGAGTGCGGCGACCAAACCAAGGTGATCGAGGTTACGGATCGAGATAGCGGGTGCGGCCATGATGATCTACCTGCAAAAGAGAGTAATAGATCAGAACGGCCGATCGCCGTCAAGCACTGAAAATAGCAAAATCAGGTGCGGAATGACGGATTAATATAGAAGGGCGCTAAAGCGCCCTTCATTTAACTGAAGTAATATGAGTGATAAATTTAAAGATAATATTTTCTAAGGAAAGTGCGAACAAGTATCCCACGAACAAAAAATGAAAATTTTAGTCATTTAATATCAATGGGTTACCAGTAAATGCTCTCGTGCCATATGACTTATTCGCACCTTCCTTAACGCTCTGCTGCTTGTCGGTGGCTTCTGTTGTGAGGGTTTGTTCCCCCTCATATCTAGATTGGCCCCTTGAAGATCCAGACACTTCGCCCCTCTTAACTTAAGAGGTAGTCTTGGAGCTATGTTCAGTACTAGTCACAACGAGAAGATGGTCGAAGTGTTAACAGGGGCCGAGCGCCGTCGACGCCGGACTCCACAAGAAAAGATCGCCATCGTGCAGCAGACCTTTGAGCCCGGGATGACCGTCTCTCATGTTGCTCGCTTGCACGACGTCAACGCAAACCAGCTTTTCAAATGGCGTAAGCAATTCCAAGAAGGGTCTCTCACGGCGATCACCGCCGGTGAGGATGTTGTTCCTGCTTCCGAGTTGGCTGCTGCCATCAAGCAGATCCGAGAGCTTCAGCGTCTGCTCGGGAAGAAGACCATGGAGAACGAGATCCTCAAAGAAGCCGTGGAGTATGGTCGAGCAAAAAAATGGATTGCGCATGCGCCCTTGTTGCCGGGGGACTACGATTAAGTGCTGTGAGCCAGGCTCTTAATGTATCGCGTGCGCAGCTATCCGTTCGTGTTCATCGAAAACCGGGTTGGCAAGATGGTCGTCATCATCGCCAGCGTGATGATGCAGCCTTACTTGGCCGTATCATGGAGGCGATGGCAGAGCTTCCCTCCTATGGCTATCGCCGGGTCTGGGCGCTGTTACGGCGTCAGTCTGAGGCAACAGAACAACCTGTGGTAAACGCTAAGCGGGTATATCGCGTCATGCGCGAACATGGCTTGCTGCTGGAAAGAAAACCAGCTGCACCATTGGCCCAGCAGGCACATAAGGGGCGTGTTGCCGTCAAGGAGAGCAATCGACGGTGGTGCTCAGATGGCTTCGAGTTTCGCTGCGATAACGGTGAAAAACTACGTGTCACGTTCGCCATGGATTGCTGCGATAGGGAAGCGTTGGACTGGGCGGCCAGTACTGGGGGTTACGATAGTGACACTGTGCAAGATGTCATGCTGAGGTCTGTCGAACATCGCTTTGGGGATTCGTTGCCGGCATCACCGGTGGAGTGGCTGACTGATAATGGCTCGGCGTATCGAGCCCATGAGACCCGCGCGTTTGCACGAGAAATCGGGTTGGAGCCCAGAACGACAGCAGTGAGAAGCCCACAGAGTAACGGTATAGCGGAGAGCTTCGTGAAGACGATGAAGCGAGACTATATCGAGATGATGCCAAAACCGGATAGCCGAACAGCGGTAGGCAATTTGGCTATCGCGTTTGAGCATTATAACGAGCACCACCCGCACAGCGCCTTGGGATACCGTTCACCACGGGAATTTCTGCGCAGTCGGGTATCACAACCCTAAGCGGGAAAAAGTGTCTGGACCTATGGGGTCAAATCCAATATCCGACCCTTCTCCCCTTATCTATGGCAAAGAGTGGGAGAAGGGAGCCCAGATCGCAGCAATTTTGGAATGTGTGACAGCTACACCGGTTGGCTGGCGGGATACGATCCCCTCTCCTCTTGGGAGAGGGTGAGGGGAGGCGCCGCTGGCTACAACACGCCAGGGGAATGGCACCGCCGCCAATCAGTTGTCGAAGTTCCACTCGATGGGCAGCTCAAGATCGAAAACAAGCTGATCTCCGTCGAGGGTGAAGGCCACGCTGGTCTGGTGCTGGTCGTATTCGTTGATAAGGCGGCAGCTCTCGGAAAAGTTGGATTCGTAGCCAAGGCGGGCAGTGCCGCCGGTGCGAGCCTCGTCGAGTTCCACCCCCAGCACCCGCAGGGGATCCTTCTGGCTGAGCTTGACCCGGCTGTCGCCCACATCCACCAGCCGCTCCAGCAGGGGGAAGAAGTCCTGCTTGTTGGCCTCGATGGCCCGGGCGATGGCTTGCTCCAGCTCGGTGGCGCTGGCAAGGGCGGGATCCAGCGTGTAGCGTGTCTGGATGCTTTCCTGAGTCATATTGTGCTCCTTGGGGCAATGAACCTGCGTCGGCCATCAGCACGATAGGCGGTGAGCAAGGCATGCCTAGCCATTAAATAAGGTGGTGATTCATTCTGGTGGATAAAACCATCACAAAAAACCGATGAAGGCAGCATATTGCTTCTCATCAGGCGGGAATGCGGCCATTGCGCACCAGGGCCCGGCGGATATTTTTGCACATCTTGCCGAAGCGGTTGAGCTCGTCGAAGCTGGGCGGGATGCCGCGATCGATCTGATATTGCCAGTAGCAGAGGTCCGTATCCACCAGCTCCATCAGCTTCTTGGGGCAGCCGATGCAGGTGTTGTCCGGCCCGCATTTGAAGGTATCCGGTTGATAGAGCGGAAATTCCGCCTTCACGGCGTCGATGATCTGCTGCATGGCGGTCATGCGGTCCGGCTTTCTGCTCACGGCTCGTTCCCCGGCGGCTTGTATGGGGGAGTCATTATATCCCTGACAAAATGTGGGCCAATGACGCTTAGGAGGTAGTCCGCCTTGCGTGCACGCCACCGCGCCCCGGATCCTGCGCCTGCTTCCCCCCTGGTGGCCTCTTCTGTCTGGCGCCGTTTCGGGTCATGATGAAAGCCCCGAACGAACCACTTTTTGACTGACTCCTCTGGAGGTGTGATGAGACCCTGTGCCCTGCTGTTGCTTTTTCCCCTGGTGTGCCAGGCCGAGGCCAGCCCGAGTGAACCCGTGCAGGAAGGTACCCTGGCCAATCAGCAGCTGATCCGGGATGCCATGGTGGGGGTCGCATCCTGGGTGGCCACCAAGGGGTGTGACGCGCCGGAGCGCTTCGTGCCCGTGGTGCTGCAACTTCCCGAGGGGGAGCCGGGCAGTCGCCACTGGCAGGAGCGCTGGACGGTGACGGGCTGTGGCAACGACTATCCCGTGGTGATCGATTTTCGGGAGACCGGGATGCAGAGCGCCATGTGGACCATTGCCCGATAGGGTCAGCGCCGCCATCTGCAAGCTGCAAAGATGACAACGCCCGGCAAGCCGGGCGTTGGAACAGGGTGAAGGGGAAAGCCCGTCATCAGAAGTCGTGGTAGAGGGGCCAGCCGAGCAGGGGGTGGCGGATCCCGGCGCGCATCTCCATGTTGTCGAGCTTCTCCGGCGAGGCGTTCTCTTTTTGCAGCAGCTGGTACTGGCGCACAAAGCCGAGGGTGTGCAGCAGGTTGGGCACAAAGCCCGGGCTCAGCTCCTGACGCAGGGCGGCGGCCATGTCGGCGGGCAGCGCGCTTAGCATCAGGGCCAGCTGGGCGGCGAGGTAGTCGGTGTCGTACCAGCCCTCGTCGAGCTCAATCTCCCGCGCCAGTTTGCGCTTGAGATCCTGCTTCACCTTGAGCGGGGCGGCGCCACTGCCCTTGCCGCAGAGGATCCGGTAGAGCAGCGCTTCGGCCAGCTTGTCCTCCATGGTGGGGTGGTCGCTCTCGCAGGCGAAGAAGTGCTGGTCGATGAGCGCCATCAGGCGGCTCTTGTTGTGCTCGGTCAGCGCCTTCTCGTACTCCTGCCACCCTTGCCACTCCTCCACATCGGGGGGGCTGGAGATCTTGTCCAAGAGCCGCGCATCCACGTCACCGTAGAGGCTGTTGCCAGCCTGCTTGGGGCTGACGGTGATGAGCATGGACCAACCCTTCTGGAACGGCTTGATGGGGCCTTCCGGCGCCTGCAACAGGGCCAGGGCCTTGGCCGGATCCCGTTGGGAGAGCTCCTGCAGACCGAGGCTCACCACGCCGATGACGTCGTGGGCGGCCTGCTCCAGCAGGTGCAGCTTGTACTTGTTGTAGTACTTGTCGGCGAATTTGAGGCTCATCAGCACCGCCTTGCCCTTGATGGCGGCGAGCTGCTGCTGGCTCAAGAGTTCGTTGTCGCGGCCAAAGCGCAGCACCTGGGTCAGAAAGGGGCCCTGGTTGGCATCGCGAATGACTAACTGCATGAATGGGCTCCTTAATCCAGAAAGCTGAACATGTCGTCGACGTCGCCGTACTCGTCTTCCTCGACCTTGTTCTTCTCTTTGGCCTGCATCACCAGCTCGGCGGCAAACTTGTTGATGATGCCGTCCCAGGTGGAGTGCTCGTTGCGCAGCAGCGACTTGATGGATTTTTCCACCTCGGGGGCCAGCTCGCGAATGAGCATCAAGAGGCTGCGGGGGTCGTCCAGCGCGTAGTCGTGGCTGTCTTCGGCCTGCTGGCGCTCGCTGTAGCGCAGGGACTCTTCGAGATCTTCCTCTTCGGCGTGCAGCACGTCGCGATAGCCCTCGTCCTCTTCATAGCGATCGCCGCGATAAAACTCGATAAAGGGGATGGCGAGGTAGAAGAGGCCGGCCGGATCCTCGGCCACGCACTCGAGGATCTCCCGCTGCTTGGCTTCGCTCTCCTGGGTGCGGATCAGGTAGTTGAGGAAGTCGAAGGTGTGCTGTTGCAGCTCGTCGGCGTTGTTCTTGATCGCCTCTTCCCAGTAGAGGGGCTGCTGGCAGACGATGTCGCGGATCCGCTCCGGGGTCATCAGCTCGGAGATGATGGAGGGGAAGGAGATGTCGTGCTGGCCGTTGATCTGAGTCAGGGTAACGATATCAATGTTTTCAATCACTTCTGCCAGCTGGTCGTCAGACATGGTCTTGGCGATCAGCTCGAACTTCTCGCTGGCCTGCTTCGGCTCGATGACGGCCAGCTCTTTGATCTCGATGGCGGTAATTTCTATCAGACTGTTGCTCATGCCTTGCCCCAATTAGAAACGGACTTCGTCGTACATATCCTGATCGCCGTCGTCATCACCATAGCGGTCACTGCCGCCGTGGTAGTCGGCGTCGGCATCTTCCCCGTCTTCCTCTTCTTCGTCCCGCAACTCATAGTCGTCATCACCGCGGTGGCTGCCGCGGGGCAGCGGGTTGTCCAGGAGGAACAGCACGGCGCAGGCCTCCATCAGCTGATCTTCGCTCTGTGTCCGCACCGCCTTGACCAGCGGCAGGATGGCGTTGTTGAAGCCGACGCTCACCTTGAACTCGTCCCAGGAGGGTTGCTCACCGCTGGCGAGCCACTTGTTCCACTGCGACTTGGCCTTGGGCGGGAACTGCACCCGGCCATAGAGGGCGAGCGGCAGGTATTCGGGCATGAACTCCAGCATGCTCATGTCGGCCAGCAGCAGGGCCTTCATCTGGTCGGTGAACTGCTCGAGCCCCCTGGGGTCGTCCTGATCCCGGTAGGATTCGATGTTCTCGCTGGCATCGCTTTGCAGGGCCTTGAGCCGTGCCTGGTCCCATTTTTTTTGCATAGTCGCTCTTCTTGCCTGGTGGCTCAGGGGTAGAACTGGTCCCACATCTCCTGCATGGCAGCAGCGGGATCGGTCACGATGACGTTGTTGAAATCCTTGATAAAAGCGGCCCGCTGTTTCGGATCGGACAGCACTTCATAAGCCTGCTTTACCTGGTGCAGCTTGAGGGCTGCCTGCTCTTTCTCTTCTTCGCTCGCCCCGTGCAGCTTGTCGGGGTGGTACTGGTTCGACAGCCGTCGATAGGCTTTTTTGATGTCGTTTTCACTGGCGTTGGACTTGACGCCCAACACCCGGAAGTAGTTGTTCATGACGGATCCTGCCTCACTGGCATGGTGGAATTCATCCTGTGTCGACCTGGTGGCGCAACGTCGGCAAACCAGGCTCGGCAAAAACCGGAGATTTTAACGGAAAGCCGGCGCCTCTGCCATGAAAGTGCGGTCTTTCTGTACGAAAAGAGCGGGCGGTGCGAGATGGCGGCGGGGCTACACTGGCAGAGGGGGGCGGCAGGCCCTGGCGTTGCCCGGCCCCCTCTTGTCCGAACCATCCGGATTCTGCCGTCACAAGGAGTCATCGCCATGGTCAAGTCCGCGTTTTTCGTGCTCGCGCTGGCAGGCAGTGCCGCCTCTGCCAGCGACATATTGCCCGCCTCGCCGCTGATGGGGGATGTCACCAGGGCCCAGTTCATGGAGCGCGCCGCCCAGCGCTTCGCCTTGCAGGACAAGAACGGTGACGGCGTGCTGTCGGTTGCCGAGAAAGAGGCCAACCTGGCAAAGCTGGCTGGCGTGATGCAACAGGCTGGCAAGCCGGTCCCGGAGGGGATGAGCCAGCTCAAGCCGTCGCGGGAGACCACCAGGGCCCAGTTCATGGCGCGGCAGGAGGCGCTCTTCTCTCGCCTGGACAAGAACGGTGACGGGGTGATCGGGGAGTCTGAGCGTCTCGACATCAAGGCCAATCTGGAGAAGCGGGCGATGGAGGCCGCCCAATAGGGCGGGTTGTCAGCCCTCTGATGAAAAAGAGCCCGGTAGCGATACCGGGCTCTTTGCATCTCTGGCATGAAGGGGGGCTACCAGCTTGCCCAGAGCAGCCGCAACCTGAGCCCCCAGGCGCTGCTCCAGCCGGTGGTGCTGCTCACCAGAGCCCCATCCTTGATGACGAGGAAGGTCGGCGTCACCCCCACCTGCCAGCGGGCGGCCAGATCCCCGAACTCGTCGTTGTGGGTGGGGAAGGTCAGCCCCTTCTTCGCCATCCCGGCGCGCAACGGCTCATCGCTGCCGGAGCGCAGTGCCACCGTCAGCACATTTTCACCCTCCTGCCAGAGCTGCTCCACCGTGGGAGTGGTGAAGCGGCACACCCCGCACCAGCTGGCCCAGTAGTAGACCAGCAGGGGCTTGCCGCGGCTCTGCTCGGTCAGAGTGGTGGTGGTGCCGTCCTGCAGGGTGAAGGGGGCCTCCATGGCCCCCGCCGGCAGCGTGGGGCTGCGCCACAGATCCACCAGGGTGGTGATGACAAGCGCCATCAGCAGCAGCCAGAGCGCCTCCTTGCCCCAGCGGCGCCAGCGGGGGCCTTTATGCCTGCATCCTCGGCCATGGCTTAGCTCCGCTTGGCCAGCTCGGCTTTCACCAGCTGCTCCAGCTCGTCATAGGGAATGGCGCCCGGCACCAGCTGGTTGCCGATAAGGGTCGCCGGAGTGCCCTGCACGCCGAGCAGGGTGCCGATGCGCAGGCTGTTGCGCAGCTCTTCGGTGGCCTTGCCTGCGGGCTTGAGGGTCAGGTTGTCGGTGGCGGCCAGCGCCTTGTTGATGTCCGTCTCGGTCAGCATCCCCTGCTTGCTCATGAGCTTGTCGTGCAGGGAGAGGAAGCGGGCAGGATCCTGTTGCCAAAGGGTCAGGCTGTACTGGGCTGCCTTGGCGGAGGTCTGTCCCTTGAACGGCAGCAACTTGATCACCAGCCCCAGATCGTCCGGATAGGCCGCGAGCAGCTTGGCGACCGCCGGGTCGAACTGCTTGCAGTAGGGGCAGTTGTAGTCGGTGAACAGCACCAGGGTCAGCTTGGGATGCTTGGCGCCGAGGCGCGGGCTGGTGGGGCTGTTGAACAGCACGTCCTGGTTGCCCTTGATGAAGTCACCCATCTGGGCCTGCTGGGTCGCGGCGTTCTGTTTCTCCCAGGATTCGGCTGCCTCGTCGAGGATCCCGGGGTTGGCGATCAGGGTCTCGCGAATGATCTCCTTGATGCGGGCCTCCTGCTCCGGGGTGAAGGGGGCGGCGTGCAGCGTGGGGGTGCCCAGGGTGGCGGCTACCAGGGCGGTGCAGAGGGTCAGGGTTCGCAGTCTCATGGCATTCTCCTTAGAAATGGGTGGCATCGGCCTGAACGAGGCCGGCCTTGTGCAAGCTGTCGAGCAAGTCGGCCTTGTCCAGCAGGGGAGAGAGGATCTCCCCTTCCGGCAGGCCGGGCCCGTAGATCTGGTTGAAGGGAACGGCGGCGGCGCCACGCTGGCGCAGGAAGGCGGAGATGGCATCGCTCGGCCGGCTCCAGTCGCCGCGAAGAGCCACCACGTCCGGGGCCGACAGGGCGCGCTGCACCTCGTCACGCAGCAGCACGTTGTATTTGTTGGCCTTGCAGGTGACGCACCAGTCGGCGGTGACATCCACGAAGACCCGCTTGTTCTGGGCCTGGGCGTCGGCGATGGCCTGCTCGGAGAGCGGCTGCCAGGCGATGCGATCGACGCTGCCACCCCCTTTCACCGTGAGGGCGCCCCCCAGCAGCAGGGCGCCGCCGATGAGTGCCGAGAGAGAGAGGGCCAGGGTGAAACCGCGCAGGCCATAGCGCCAGAGGATGCCCATCAGCAGCGCCAGCACCATGGCGGCCATCAGCCAGCCGGTGGCCGTGGTGCCCAGATGGTTGCCAAGCAGGCTCGCCAGCCAGAGGCTGGAGCCCAGCATCATCAGCCCGAGCAGGATGCGCAGTCGCTCCATCCAGCGGCCCGGTTTGGGCAGCCAGAGGGCGAAGCGCGGCAGGGCCGCCACCAGCAGCCAGGGCAGGCTCATGCCAAGGCCTAGGGCGGTGAAGATGAGCCAGAGCTGGCCGAGGGGCGCCGCCAGTGCAAAGGCCACCGCGGTGCCGAGGAAAGGGGCGGAGCAGGGGGTCGCGAGCAGGGTGGCGAAGCTCCCCTGCAGGAAGTGACCGCCGAGCCCCTTGCCGCCGCGGGTGGCGAGGCGAGTGTTGAGATCGCTGGGCAACCTTATCTCGAACAGCCCCAGCAGGTTGGCGCAAAACAGCAGGGTCACCGCCACCATGAAGCCGATGAAACCGGCGCTCTGGAACTGGATCCCCCAGCCGACCGCCCCTTGTGTGGCGCGCAGCATGCTGCTCATGACCGCCAGCACCCAGAAGGAGGTGATTATCCCGGCGCTGGCGGCGAGGAACTGTTTGCGCACGCCTCCTTGTTCGCTCTCTTGCTGCTGCAACACGGTGCCGAGTTTCAGGGCCAGCACCGGCAGCACGCAGGGCATCAGGTTGAGGATGAGACCGCCGAGCAGCGCCGCCCCCAGCAGCCAGAGAAGTGGCTGCTCGGGGGCCGGCAGGGCGAGGGGATCGGCGATGGTGGCGCGGGTCTGCCAGGCCTGCTCGCCGCTGGTGAGCAGCAGGCCGAGGGATTGACCGCGCAAGTCTGGGGCATCCCCCTGCCAGCCATCGCTGACCGGCACCCGGGCAATCAGGGTGGTGCCGCTTACCTCGAGCGCGGGCTTGCCGAACTCGGCCCCCTCCAGCGCATCGATGAAGAGCGCAGGCTCCTGCCACCCCTCGACCCGCTCGGCCCGCAGTTGCAGCTGGTTGTGCTGGTAGCCGAGCTCGACCCGGGTGTCGGCGGGCAGCGTCTGTGGCAGGGTGCTCATGGCCCGGGCCCAGGCGAAGTCGAAACCGGCCGGCGTCTGCCCATCCGCCGCCAGGGTGAAGGGGTAGTCGGTCAGGATGCAGACATTGCTGCAGGTGGAGAGGCGCAAGGTGCCCTTGAGCGGCTGCCCGGCCGGGTAGCCCAGGCTCAGGGGGAAGCGTACCTGCTCCTGATAGCCCTGGGTGTTGAGCCCGGCCACCTCGAAGGGGCGCGGCGTGGGCCAGTGCCACTGGAAGTCGCCGACCGGCTCATCCCACAGGATCTGGGGCGCAATGCCCCCTTCACCCGGGCTGTGCCAGTAGGTCTTCCAGCCTGACGCCAGCTGGACATCGAGCAGGATGCGGGTCTGATCCGGGACGCTGCGGTCGGCTTGCAGCCTGACCTTGGCGTGACTGTTCTGGGGGCGGGTGAGCCACCCCGTATCGCTGGCCAATCCGCTGGATTGCCACAGCAGGCTGCCCAGTAGCAGGGCTGCCTTGAAGAGATTCGACATGTGTTGGGTCTCGCAAAAAATGAGTGACAGCAGGCTGAAAAAGCGCGGCTGAACTCATTCCCGCCAGACGCAGAGGGTGAGGTGCAGTCGCCGCTCTGGCGGCGAGACATTGATGGGGGGAGGCAGTGCCGGCGCGCGCCGTGACAGGGGCACCAGCAGGGCAATCACGAAGGCGATGGCGAAGAAGAGTTGCTCCACGCACAGCAGACTGGCGGCGCTCAGCCACTTGCCGTTGAGCTGGCAGCTGTTGGGCTGCACACTGGCGGGCGTGCCCTTGTCAGCCTGGTCGTCGGCTGAGGCGAACTGGGGCAGGGTCTGGCAACTCACGGCGTGATCGAGCAGGGCGAGGCGGGCCAGCGGCTGGGCCGCGCAATTGAGCACCAGCAGGCAGACCAGCAGCAGGAGTCGTGTCGCCGCGCGTTGTTGCAAAATCATGCTCGCCCCGTTCATCAAGATGGCCACATCCTAGCGGGCAATGGCGGGTGGGGCAAGCCGGGGTGGCCGGTGGCGTCCGGGGCTGGTCGGTTCTGTCTGGCGAACGCTTGTTCGCTAAAAGGGGGACCAGTATACTGCGCCGAGTCAAATTCCGAGGTGTTCGATGCTCAAACTTGCCCGTGTGCTGCTGCTGGCACTGCTGCTCGTCTTCTGGTTCCTGTTCGGCCTGTTGCTTTGTCTGGTGCGCCCGCGCCACCCGAACAACGTCTATGTCTTCGCCCGCATGTATCATGCGGTCTGCCCGCTGATCGGCCTCAAGGTCCGGGTGACGGTGGCCGACGAGGTCAAATCGGTGGGGCCGGCGGTCTATGTCTGCAATCACCAGAGCAACTACGACATCTTCACCGTGACCGGCGCCGTGCAGCCCGGCGTGGTGGCGGTGGGCAAGAAGAGCCTGCTGTGGCTCCCCTTCTTCGGCCTCATCTTCTGGCTCTCCGGCAACGTGCTGATCGACCGCTCCAACCGCTCCCGCGCCATCGGCACCATCGGCCAGGTGGTGGATCGCATCAAGCATCGTGGCACCTCCATCTGGATGTTCCCGGAGGGGACCCGCTCCCAGGGGCGTGGTCTGCTGCCGTTCAAAGCGGGGGCCTTCCACACTGCCGTCCAGGCCGAGGTGCCCGTGGTGCCCATCGTCTGCTCCAGCTACTTCGGTCAGGTCGATCTCAACCGCTGGGACAACGGCGAGGTGCTGCTGGAGGTGATGGCCCCGGTGTGCAGCAAGGAGCACGGCGCCGCCGGCATCCGCGAGCTCTCCGACACCTGCCGGGAGAAGATGGAAGCCAAGCTGGCGGAGCTGGATGGCAAGCTTGGCCATCGGCCGGCGGCCTGAGCCCGGTTGCAGAGAAGAGAGGGAGCCGCTGGCTCCCTTTTTTATTGGTGAAAATCACCATCTTGTTGGTTTTTTTCACCACGTTGTATCCAATGGACATCCATCGTTAACTTTCATCTAATTGTAAATAAAGGAAAAAATGTTCTGGCACGGCTCTTGTAATGTCATGGGAAGAGAGTGACACCCCATCAACAAGGAGCCAGACCATGAGCGTATTCAGCCGCCTGACCGACGTGATCAATGCCAACCTGCACAGCCTGCTCGACAAGAGCGAAGAGCCGGAGAAGATGCTGCGGCTGATGATCGAGGAGATGGAGCAGGTCCAGGTCGAGATGAGAACCCAGGCCGCCCGCGTCATCGCCGAACAGAAACAGTTGGAGCGCCATCAGCAGGCGCTGCGCAACCAGATCCAGGAGTGGGCAGCCAAGGCCGAACTCGCCATCCAGAAGGGCCGCGAAGATCTGGCCCGTGCCGCCCTCACCGAGAAGCTGGCGGAGATGAAGCAGTGCGAGCGGCTGGAAGAGGACAAGGCGCGGGTGGCCGAAGTGCTGGCCCAGCTCACCGCCGACAGCGAGCGACTGGCGGCCAAGCTGACCGAGGCGCGGGAGAAGCAGAAGATGCTGACCCTGCGCGAGCAGACCGCCCACAGCCGCATCCGCGCCCGTGCCCAGGTGGACAACCAGCGCATGCACGAGCTGGTGGCCCGCTTCGACGGCTTCCAGAACCGGGTCGATCAGCTGGAGGCCCAGCTGGAGGCGGCGACCCTGGGGCAGAATCCGTCCCTTGAGGCCCAGTTCCGCGAGCTGGAGCTGAACGACGAGATTGAGCGGGAACTGGCCCGGCTCAAGGGTCAGAAGGTGGAGGCATAACATGACACCCTGGCCCAAGGATCTCGCCCATCGCAAGCTGACCGGGGTCTGCGCCGGTCTTGCCAGAGGGCTGGGGGTGTCCAGAGTGACGGTGCGGGTGGTGGCCCTGCTCGCCCTGATCCTGATGCCGCCGCTGGCCCTGGCGCTCTATCTGGTGGGGGTGCTCGTCATGCCTCCCCGCCGTGAACTTCAACGCTGGCTGGGGTGATCTCCGGATCGCCCCGTCGGCAAGTGCAAGCCCGTGAGGAGCACAACATGCTGGAATTTATCGTCTTGATCCTGGTGCTGATCGGCATGGCGCTGACCGGATTCACCGTGCTGGCCATGCTGCTGGTGAGCGGGGTCTTCGTGCTGTTTGGCGCCCTGGCCGGCATGTTTGCCCTCATCATCAAGCTGGCGCCCTGGTTGCTGGTGGTGCTGGTGGTGTGCTGGCTCCTCAGCAACAGGCGCAAGCAGTCGAACACCTACCGTTAAGCCCCCCTGATTTCGCATCCTTCCTTGGCCACTGCTTGCAGTGGCCCTTTTTATGGGGGCGACACAGGGTCGGTGTGCGGGGTGGCAAGCCAGGAAAGGCTCCAGCCATGCCACAGCGCCGGCTCGTGTACCAGGCGCTCCTTGAACGCCTTGCTCTGCTGCTTGAGGCGGTACTCGAGGCGCAGCGCCTCGGGTTTGCCGGGGACTTCCTGCTGCCATACCAGGGAGAGGGGTCCCTTGCCGCGCAGGGCTCTGGCCCCCTTGCCGCTCTGGTGCTGACGCAGTCGCCGCTCGGGATCCGTGCTGATCCCCGCATAGAGTGCCCCGGTGCCGGTGCGCACCAGATAGACAAACCAGCGGGAGGGAGTGGTGGTGGCGAGGGTCACGAGGTGCGCCACCTGGCCCGCTGGCGCCCAAGCCGGTGCAGGGGCAGCAGGCTCACCAGCAGGCCGGCCCAGACGAAGGCAAAGCCCACGGATTTCACCGGATCCGGGATCTCGCCAAACCAGAAGAGGGCGAGCAGGAAGGCGAGGCTCGGCTCTATGTATTGCAGCAGCCCCACCGTGCTCATGGGCGTGCGCGCCACCGCATAGCAGAACAGCCCCACCGGCAGCAGGGTGGCGGGGGCACTGCCCATCAGCAGCAGGCGCTCGGTCCAGTCACCGGCCATAAACTGGCTGGTGCCCTGCAAGGTCAGCCAGCCGATGATCAGCAGGGCGACGGGCAACTGCACCAGGGACTCCAGATAGAGGCTGGTACCGGCGTCCAGTCTCACCTTCTTCTTGATGAGGCCGTAGAGGGCGAAGTTGGCCCCCATCACGAGGGAGAACCAGGGCAGCTCGCCGTAGGAGAAGAGCATGTAGGCGAGCCCCGCCAGGGCGAGCGCCACCGCAAGGTGTTTTTGCGGGGTGAGCTTCTCTTTGAGGAAGAGCACCGCAAAAGCGATGTTGAAGAGCGGGGTCATGAAGAAGGCGAGGCTGGTGGCCAGCACCTGGCCCGTGGTCAGGCACCAGGTGAACATGCACCAGCTGATGGACATCACGGGGCCCGCCAGCAGCACGAGGCCGAGCTGCCGGGGATCGCCGCGCAGGGCCCCCCAGGGCACCCGCTGGCCGAGGAGCAGAAGCAGGCCTCCCAGCAGCACCACGGACCAGAGCACCCGGTGGGAGAGCAGTTCCCACATGTTGATCTCGGGCATGAACTGGTAATAGAGGGGCAGCATGCCCCACAGCACGAATGAGAGGGCCGCGCTGCCGGTGCCCATCCAGTTCTTCATCTGTCTCCGTTTATTAAACTAAACAATGGCGGCTGCATGATAAGTATCCGCCGCCCCTTTCACAAGCGGGAGCGGGGAGAAAACTCTGGTACTATCTGGCCCATGAACCGACTCGATCCCCTGTTTGAACAGATCCGGGCCTGCCGCCTGTGCGAGGCCCACCTGCCGCTCGGCCCAAGGCCGGTGATCCGCGGCAATGAGCGCGCCCGTCTGCTCATCATCGGCCAGGCCCCCGGCACCCGGGTACACGCCAGCGGCATCCCCTGGGACGATCCCTCCGGCGATCGCCTGCGCTTGTGGCTCGGGGTGGACAAGGCCACCTTTTACGATGAATCCCGCATCGCCATCATGCCCATGGGGCTCTGTTACCCGGGCAGGGGCAAGTCGGGGGATCTGCCGCCGCGCCCGGAATGTGCCCCCACCTGGCACGACAAGGTACTGATGCTGCTGCCCAACATCGAGCTGACCCTGCTCATCGGCCAGTATGCGCAGGCTTACTACCTGAGGGCGGCGGCGAAAGGATCGCTCACCGAGACGGTGCGACACTGGGCGGACTATGGCCCGGCCTGGTTGCCGCTGCCGCACCCGTCCCCGCGCAACACCCTCTGGCTCAGGAAGAACCCCTGGTTCGAGCAGGGGGTGATCCCCCATCTGCAGCAGCGGGTCGCCCCCCTGCTTGACTCGGCAGGCTAGAGCGCCGGCTCGGCCTGGGGCTTGGGCTTGCTGCGGGCCATGGCGACCAGCGGCAGTATGATGCACAGGCACCCCAGCAGCAGCGGCAGCCCCGGCTGTTCGTCAAACAGCCACACCCCGATGGCGACCGCCATCAGCAGCCCGGTGTACTCCGCCGAGGCGATCTTGCTCGCCTCCGCCTTGCGATAGGCCATCACGCACAGCCCCGCGTAGACCATGATGAGCGCCGAGGAGCCGAAGGCGGGCCACCACATCTGCCATTGCCACTCGCCCCCTTCCCACCAGGCCAGCGCCAGGATGAAGGGCATGCTCAGCACATTGGTGAAAAACAGGGTCTGGGCGATGGGCTGCTGGAGCGGGATGCGCTTGATCAGCAGGTTGTTGACCGCCAGGGAGAGCGCCACCCCGAGCGCCGCCAGGGCGGCCCAGTTTACCTCGGTCGGGCGCAGCACGATGAGCACCCCGACGAAGCCGAGCAGCGCCGTCAGCACCTTCTGGCGCGAGAGTGCCTCCCCCGCCAGCCAGACCGCGAGCGGCACCATCAGCAGCGGGGCGGCATAGAAGAGGGCGTTGGCGGTGGCGAGCGGCAGCCGGGTGAGGGCGACCACCATCAGGCAGACACCGAAGGCCCAGATATGGGCCCGCAGCAGGTGCCACTTGAGGGCTACCGGCGGGTTGCGCCGCCAGGACCAGAGCAGCCAGGGGGCGAGCAGCAGGGCCGCGGAGAGCTGGCGGAAAAAGACAAATTGGAAGATGGGCTGGTCCGGCTCCAGCACCTTGACCAGGGCATCGGAGAAGACCGCCACCATGTTGCCGAGCACCAGATAGAGGATGCCTATCCCGACTGCATTCATACCACCTCCAGATTCAGATGAGGGGAGGGTAGCCCGCGGCCTGTTATCCAGTAAAATGATAAAAAATCATCACGCATGAGAAATTTGGATAATGAAGCTGCCCCCCCTGCGCGCCGTTCAATATTTCGAGGTGGTTGCCCGCCTGCTGAGTTTTTCCCGCGCCGCCCTGGAGCTCAATGTCAGCCAGAGTGCGGTCAGTCACCAGATCCGTCTGCTGGAGGATTTTCTGGGGGAGCGGCTGCTGCTGCGCCAGGGGCGGCTGCTCTCCCTGACGCCCCAGGGGGAGATCTATTTCGAGGGGATCGCCGCCGGGTTGGTCCAGATTGCCCAGAGCAGCGAGCAGTTGCGCGGTGGAGGCGAGATGCGGGTGCGGCTCGCGGTCTACAGCTCCTTTGCGGTGAAGTGGCTGATCCCGCGCCTGGCCGGGCTGCGCCAGCTCTATCCCGAGCTGGATCTCAGCCTGGAGATGGTGGCGGAAGATCCCGAGCTCTCCGACAGGGTGGCGGACGGTTTCATCACCGTCTCCCCCGAAGGGCCGGGCTACATGCACGATCTGCTCTATCGGGAGCGGCTGATGCCGGTGTGCAGTCGCCGGATGTGGCAGCAGGTGGAAGGGGAGTGGCCCGCCACCCTGTGGCAGTTGCCGCTGCTCTCCATCCAGGCTATCTACCGCGAGAAGGGGGAAGATTGGCGGCGCTGGGCCGAAATGGGGGGGCTGACTATTCCCCCCGAGGCGAGGGTGCACCATTTCAGCCATATCCTGCTCGCGCTGGAGGCGGCGAACTGGGACCAGGGAATGGCGCTCATCAATGACTACATGTTGCAGCCGGAAGATCCGCGTCTGGTGCGGTTGCCCCTGCACGCCCTCGAGACCGGCGACAACTTCTATTTCGTCTTCAAGCGCTCGCGCGCCCATGAACCCGCCATCAGCCGGTTGCGTCAGTGGCTGTGGCAGGAGTCGCAGGCGAGCCTGAGACCCGGGGAAAACGAGCCTCTCAGGCGCGTCTGAACGTGCTGGGCGCCCTATGCAGAATGGACGGCACAGGAGTCTGATTCGGGAGGCCTGATGGCACTGGCGAGACCAGGGCCATCAGGAGCGGGTCAGGTGCGCTTGAACTGGCTCAGTACAAAGAGGGTGGTGGCGCAGACTACGACCGAGGGACCGGCCGGGGTGTCCTGATACCAGGAGAGGGCAAGGCCCCCCAGCACGGCGAGACAGCCTGTCAGGGCGGCAAAGCCGGCCATCTGCTCCGGAGTCTGGCTGAAGCGGCGGGCGGTGGCGGCGGGAATGATCAGCAAGGAGGTGATGATGAGCGCCCCGACGAACTTCATGGCCACGGCGATGACCAGGCCTATCAGCAACATCAGCACGCAGCGCAGCACATCCACCCGTACCCCTTCCACCCGGGCCAGCTCTTCCGAGATGGTCATGGAGAGCAGGGGATCCCAGAGTCGCCACAGGGTGAGCAGCACCAGGGCGCCGCCGCCGTAGATCCAGAGCAGGTCCATGGGCTGCACCGAGAGCAGGTCGCCAAACAGGTAGGCCATCAGGTCCACCCGCACGTTGTCCATGAAGCTCAGGGTGACCAGACCCAGCGACAGGGCGCTGTGGGCCAGAATGCCGAGCAGGGTGTCGGTGGCCACCTGCTGGTTGCGGCTCATGATGACCAGCAGCATTGCCATGGCGAGGCAGCAGACCACGACCGCCAGGGTGAGGTCCACCTGCAGCAGGATGCCGAGGGCGATGCCGAAGAGGCAGGCATGGGAGAGGGTGTCGCCAAAATAGGCCATCTTGCGCCACACCACGAAGCTGCCCAGGGGCCCGGCCAGCAGGGCGATGCCGAGTCCGGCCGCGAGGGCGTATAACAGAAAGCTGTCCACGTGAAGATCCTAGTTGTTGCGAGAGGGCAGGCGGATGACGGGAGCCTGCGGTTCATGATGATGGTGTTCGCCATCGCAGTGGTGATGGTGGGTATAGACCGCCAGCACCTCCCGCTCCGGTCGCCCGAACAGGCGGGCAAATTCCGGGTGCCGGGCCACGCTCTCCGGCTCGCCGTGGCAGCAGACGTGGCGATTGAGGCAGATCACCTCGTGAGTGCTGGCCATCACCAGGTGCAGATCGTGGGAGACCATCAGCACGGCGCAGTGGAACTCGGCGGCCAGCTGGCTGATGAGGGCATAGAGCTCGATCTGGCCCGTGATATCTACCCCTTGCACCGGTTCGTCCAGCACCAGCAGCTCGGGCTTGACCAGCAGGGCGCGGGCCAGCAGTACCCGCTGCATCTCGCCACCGGAGAGCTTCTGCATCCGGTTGTCCAGCAGATCCTGGGCACCGACCCGATTGAGCGCCTCCTCGATGGAGAGGCGGCTGTTTTTGCCAAGTTGCAGGAAGCGGCGCACCGTCAGGGGGAGGGTGGGGTCCAGATAGAGGCGCTGGGGTACATAGCCGATCCGCAGATCGCGGCGCCGGATGATGTCCCCCGAATCTGGGCGGAGCAAGCCCAGCACCAGCTTGCTCAGAGTGCTCTTGCCCGCCCCGTTGGGGCCGACCAGGGTGGTGATTTTGCCTTTGTTCAGGGTAAAGGAGACCTTGTCGAGCACGAGTCGTCCGTCAAATGAGAGACAGACCTCTTTCAGCTCCACCAGTTGGGTCATGACAGCTCCGGGGTTTACAGCCTGTGAGAGTTATAATATAACAGCGACGTTGGTTTGTTATATTATCACACACATACTCCCTGACGAGACCTCTATGCGAATTCTTGCTCTGATCACTGCCCTGATGGCGGTGAGTCTGCCTGTCCGTGCCCTCGAGGTGCTGACCACCATCAAACCCCTGGGCTTCATCGCGGCGGCGATCACCGATGGCGTGAGCGAGCCCGGGGTGCTGCTGCCCACCGGCGCGTCGCCCCACGATTTTTCCCTGCGCCCTTCCGACATGCGCAACATCAAGGAGGCCGATCTGGTGGTGTGGGTCGGTCCCGAGCTGGAAGGCTTCATGGCCAAACCCCTGGCCCGGCATCCTCATGTATTGACCCTGACCCAGGTTCCCGGCATGCCGCTGTACAACTATGCGACCCAGGGGGAACATGACGATCATCACCATGATGACAAGGATCATGACCATGCCGCCCACGACCACGGCTCGCACGACGAGGGCCATGAAGGGCACCACCACGAAGGGGTGGATCCCCACATCTGGCTGGGTCCAACCCAGGCCAAGGTGATTGCCAAGGCGATTGCGACCGAACTGGGCAAGCTGGATCCTGCCAACCAGGCGCGCTATGCCGCCAATCTCGCGGCCTTCGAGGGCAAGGTTGACGCCCTAGACAAGGTGATCGCCGTGCAGATGAAGGCGGTAGATCAGAAGGGCTACTTCGTGTTCCACGAAGCCTATGGATACTGGGAGCGCCACTACGGCATGAGTTCCAAGGGACACTTCACCGTGAGCCCGGAGCGTCGCCCGGGAGCCAAGACGCTGATTGACATCCGCAAGGCGCTGGAAGAGAAAAAGGCGAGCTGCATCTACGCCGAGCCGCAGTTCTCCCCGGCGGTGATCGAGTCGGTTGCCCGCAATACCGGGGCCAAGGTGCTGCTGCTGGACGAAGTCGGCGAGCAGGTGCCGCTCGGTCCGGACGGTTATACGCAATTCATGCAGCAGTTGGCGGACGCCTTCGCCCAGTGCCGCTAGGCCTTGCCCGACATTGACGATAGAGGCGGTGCGGCCAACTATACTGACCTCCAGCATCTGATATGGAGTGTCAGTCATGAAATGGTTGCTCGTCTCTGCCTGCACGCTGACCCTGCTGGGATCCGGCGTACAGGCATCCGGTCTTTCCGAACACATCGCCAGCCCGGAACTCAGGGCAAAAATGCAGGCGGTCTATGGCGCCAGAGCGATCCAGCGGTCCGAGGCCTTCTCTCGTCTGCTGACGCCAAGGGCCGGAACGACGGACCAGCAGAAGCTGGAGCTGGTGAACAACTACTTCAACAACCTGACCTACAGCGAGGATCCCAGACTGTGGGGGGATGATGATTATTGGGCCAATCCGCTGGAGTTCATCGGGGCGAGAGGCGGGGATTGCGAGGACTACAGCATTGCCAAGTACTACACCCTGATGGAGCTGGGGGTCGACGAGAAGAAGCTGCGGCTGGCCTATGTGAAGGCAATTCGTTACAACCAGTTCCACATGGTGACGTTGTACTTCCCGACCATCAAGTCAGATCCCCTGGTGCTGGACAACATCAATGGCCGCATCCTGCCGGGGAGCAAGCGCAATGATCTGCAGCCGGTTTACAGTTTCGATGCCAAAAGCATCTGGATCATGAAATCCCGCCGCGAGGGAACCCTGGCGGGGAGTGCCGATCGCCTGGCCCAGTGGACCTCGATGCAGAGCCGGTTCTCCAGCGAGCATCTGCGCTCCCCCCGTCGCCAGCTATAACTTGCCCGCCGCCTTCAACTCCTCGAAATATTTTCCCGCGCCCGGATGCTGTTCGACACTCAGCACCGGGCCTATTTTGTTGCGCGCCTTGTGAAACAGGTTCGCATAGCCATAGGTCTGTTCGTTGAAACTGGTTTGCTGGCTCAGCATGGCCCGGGTCAGCCGATAGACCTCGTCATCGGGAGTGGCGGCATTGGTCACCAGGGTGGCGGCGATGGCGAAGGTGGGGGTTGCCTTGAGGTTGCCCGGGTAGATGCGTGCCGGCACCTGGCTGCGCTGGTAATACCTGACCCCTTTGAGCAGCTGGTCCCTTACGGGCCCCTCGATCGCCAGGAAGCGCACGGCGCAGCGCTTGGCGGTGTCCAGCACGATGCGGTTGGGATGACCCATGACAAGGCCATAGGCATCGATCTGTTTATTGCACAACGCTTCGGTGAGATTGGCGACGCTCTTCAAATCGAGATCCTGCTCCTTTGCGCCCAGAACATTGAACAGGGCCAATGCCGTTTGACGAGTCCCTGAACTCTTCAGGCCCATGTCGATGGGGGCCAGCTTGAGCTGCTCCAGGGTGGTGATATCCCCATCGGCTCGCACCACTATGGTGAAAGGTTCGGCGTGGGTGGCAAAGAGCGCCCTCAGCTCGGGTTGTGGCTGGGCAGTGAAAGGCCCGGTGCCCTGGCTGGCCTGATAGAGCCAGTCGGACTGGACGAGCGCATAGGGTACCTCTCCCGTTTTCAGCTGGCGGAGATTTTCGATGGACCCGGAGCTGGCCTGTAGTTTGCAGGGCATCGTGGGGTCACTTTTTTTGGCCAGTCTGCAGAACTCCTTGATGACCTGGTAATAGATGCCTTGCTCCCCCCCTGTGCCTATGGTCATGGTGGTCGCGTGCAGGGTCGGTTGCCACAGCAGGGCGAGCAGCAGCAGCGGGATCCTCATGATGCATTCTCCTGAGTGGCATAACCATCGATGCCCCAACTGCGCAGCATGTCCACATCGCTTACGTCGCCGGCTTCCGCCAGCAAGGTGTAGCCGGAAGCATGGAGGCATTGGGAGAGCAGGTTCCAATAAAGGGGGGACTGGGTGAGCTGGCAACTGATGAAGACAGGTCTGATGGGGTCGAGCCTGGCCAGATTGTCGTTGTTCATCGGGATGTTGCTGAATGCCAGCTCAATCCCCTGGGACTGGAGTGCGGTCAGTCGTTCCTCGGCCAGGGGGGGGAAGATCGCCAGATCCCAGCGCCAGTCCAGCGTCTTGCCACGAGCGCTGGTCAGCACGGGGGCAAACTGCGCCCAGTCTGGGTGGCCGAGCAGGCTGAGAGGCAGCTGGAGCCCTTCCGCCTTCTGAGTCAGCCAGTCGTTGAGCAGCCCCCGAATTTCATCCGGCGAACTGTCCGTGGTGGGGGGGGGCTTGGGTAGCAGGCGGCTGTAGAGCCTGATACTCCCCTGAGTGGAGAAGAAATGCTGCTGATAGGTGTTGCCATCGGTGTCGACCAGCCCAACGAGCTTCTGGTGGGTCGGGAGAGCGTCGTGCTTGCCAAGCTGGGTGATCTTGAGCCGCTGTTGCAGCAGGTCCCGCTTGCGTTCAGAGACCAGCTGGTTGATGGAGACAACGACTTCCTGCAATTCGCGAAGCCACGGGGTTGGCAGGTTGCCGCTGAACTGGCGTTTGCGGATCCGGGCCAGTTGCAGACTGATCTGTTCGAGGGGGCGCAGCAGGCGGCGGCACACCCAGGTGATCACCAGGCTGAACACCAGCAGGCCGGCGAGCAGCGCAAGTCCGGTACGACTGATGGCGTTCCACAGATGTTGGTAGGCGTAACCCTTGTGTCCCTCGAGCGTGAGGGTACCGAGAATGCGCCAGCCGTCGGTCAACTCCTGCTCAATCTTGACCGGTGGCATGTCGATAACTGAGGGGAGCCAGCCTGGAACATTTTGCTGTGCGGTGTGGAACACCTTCTGGAACAGCACCTGGCCATCCGGATCCAGCAGAACGACGGAGTTGACGAAGCCTCCGTCGAACATGGCGTTCACTATGGTCTCGGCAAGGACCTTGTCATCGTTGAGCAGAGTGCCCTGCAGCACCAGCCCCAGTGCGGTGATGGCGGTTTCAAGGTTGGCCGACATCTGGTCGAGAATAGACTGTCGTACCGTCGTGATCTCCAGCACGAGCAGCAGCGCGGCGCCGATGGTGAAGAGGATTAGGATGATTACATTTAACAATTTTGCCAATTTTGCCAATGACATACCCACTCCATGGAGATGTTTTTGCAACATTTTCTGGGCCGGAGAGCACCACAACCGGACTTGGTTCTTAAAAATAGAAAAAAATGGCTGAAAATGACGATCATTTCTGCCCATGCTGGAAGGTTATGCATAAAATGTGAGTTTCGTGCATGGAGCTATGAACTTTTTGTAAGTATTTAGGTCTAAAAGCCAGATATTCGGTTTTCATAATAAAAACTCATAAAAACAGACCCACAACCACCACCCTTAGATCTAATAACAGGATAGCGGATGAAACGTCTCCGTCCCTTGGTAGCCCAGGCTGCCAATTGGGAACCCCCGGTTCCCCGCAAGCATTTCTATGCCATGCTATTGCTCACGGCCATGACGCTGTCAGCGGTAGCCGTATTGCCAGCTCCCGGTGACATCCTGGAGCGGCCACTGCGTCTGGAGTTGCCGATCGCCACCACGGGCACCGCAACCAACGAAGACAACACCGACTTCAACGACATTCCGGATCACGAGCTGGTCGAGTCAGCCGCTCCCGAAGACGACATCCCGGCCGATGCCACGCCTCAATGGCAAGATTACCGGGTTCGCAACGGCGAGAACCTGACCACCATCTTCAACAACTTGGGGCTGTCCACCACCACCCTCTACAAGGTGCTGGATGCGGATGCCAAGAACAACTTGGCGCGTCTCAAACCCGGTCAGACCATCGAGTTGCTGATCGATCAGGACAACATTCTGCAGCAGTTGAAGATCCGCCTGAACATCAAGCAGACCCTGGTGCTGGAGCGTACCGACGACACCTATAGCGCCAACATGCTCAATGAAGAGGTGGAGTGGCAACAGAAGAGCTATGACGGTGTCATCAACGGCAGCTTCTACGTCAGCGCCCGCAATGCCGGGATCCCGGCCAACCACATCCAGAAGATTGCCAACCTGTTCCAGTGGCGCCTCAACTTCGCCAAGGATTTGAAAAAGGGTGACAAGTTCAAGGTGCTGGTCCGTCAGGAGACGGTCGACGGCAAGAGTACGGGCAATACCCAGTTGCTGGGGGTCGAGGTGTTCAGCCAGGGCAAGGCCGTGTCAGCTTGGTTGTCGGAAGATGGCAACTATTATGACGGTCAGGCAAACAGCCTGGAGCGCGGCTTCCGCCGTTATCCGACTCACAGCCGTTACCGGGTCAGCTCCAGTTTCAACCCGAATCGCCGTCATCCCATTACCGGGCAGGTCCGGCCCCATGAGGGAACCGACTTTGCCTTGCCGGTAGGCACGCCCATCATGGCGACCGGTGACGGTGTGGTCCTCAAGGCAACCAGCCACCCGCTGGCAGGCACCTATGTCGTGATCAAGCACGGCCGTACCCTGATGACCCGTTATCTGCACCTGAGCAAGCTGCTGGTCAAGCCGGGCCAGAAGGTGAAGATGGGTGACAAGATTGCCCTCTCCGGCAACACGGGCCGCTCCACCGGTGCTCACCTGCACTACGAGGTGCGCATCAACAACCGCCCGGTGGATCCCATGAAGATCAAGCTGCCGATGGAGGAGCCGCTCTCCGGTAAGGACAAGCGTCAGTTCCTCGCCAAGGTGAAGAGCTACCGCAAAGAGATGGAGGCGGGCTGAACGGCTCCCTCCTGACGAAAAAGGCCCCGCAAACTGGCGGGGCCTTTTCATTGCAGAACGGCTTCAATAACCCTTGTCAAAGTCGATCCTGCCGTCCAGCTGCTGACCATCGATGAAGCGGATGTAGTTGCGGATGAAAATCTGGGCCACATCTTCCGGGAAGCTGTAGGCGCTGTTGTGGGGCGTCACGATGAGATTGGGCTGGTGCCAGAGCGGGCTGTCAGCGGGCAGGGGTTCCTGCTCGAACACATCGAGCACCGCCATGGCGGGCTTGCCGGCTTGCAGTGCCGCCAGCAGATCCCCCTCATGGACGGCATTGCCCCTGCCGACGTTGAAGAAGATGGCGCCCGGTTTGCAGTGGCCGAAGCGTTCGGCGGTGAAGAGATGGCGTGTCTCGCGGGTGGCGGGCAGCACGCTGACGATGACATCGGCCTGGGCCAGCATCTTGTTGAGTGCCGGCAATTGGTACACCTGATCGAACCCGGCACGCTCACGGCCACTGTGGCTGATGCCGAGCACCCTCATGCCAAAATGTTTGCCGGTGTGGGCGATATGCTGCCCTATGCTGCCGGTGCCGAGCAGCAGCAGCGTCTTTCCCTTCAAGCCCTGATAGGGATGGCTCTGCCAGACGCCCTGTTGCTGCTGCTCGCGATAGAGTGGCAACTGGCGGGTCAGGCTGAGCAGATGGCCGAACACATACTCGCTCATCAAGGGGCCGAAGATGCCGCGGACATTGGTGAGCAGGTAGTCGCGGCGGCAACTGGCGTCCAGCAGCACGTCGACCCCGGCATAAGTGGACTGGAGCCAGCTGAGCTTGCCGGCCTTGGCCAGCAGCGGCTTGGCCCGGGCAGGCTCGGCCATCAGGATATGAGCGTCACCGATAAGCTGTTCGGCCTCGGCCTGATTGTCGGCCCGAAGAATGTGCAGATGGGGAAGATGGGCCGCCTTGAGCAGGCGTTCATAGTGGCTGTTGTCCTGACTCAACAGCAGCAGGGTACGTTGGCTCATACTCTTGTTCCTTATCGTGTTTATGGCAAGGCGAGAGGGATGCTGTCTCCATCTTACCCCAGTTGATCGGGCAAGATAGTCGAGCAGGGCGCTTTTTCATTTTTAGACGGGGCCCTCGTGGGCTACAATCTGCCCCACATTTTGCAAAGGATCCGACTCCAGTGTTTGGTGACAAGTTTTATAAGCGACTGGCCGAGCTGCAGCCCTGGCAGCAAACCGTCTATACCCTGGCGCTGGCAGAGCGCATGTACCCCAACTATGTGCTCTTTACCCAGGCCTCCGGTTTCGGGGATGCGAGGGCATTCCGTCACGCGCTGGATCAGATGTGGAACTACCTGACGGTCAAGGGATCCCGCGTCAATCTTGGTGCCATTCTGGAAGCGTTTGAAGTCTACATTCCCGATCCCCGCAAGTTTGAATCCTACGGCGCCTATCCGGCACTGGACGCCTGCGTGGCGCTGGGTTGTGCCTACAACTCGGTGATCTGCCGGGTGGGGGAAGAGGCCAACGACGCCAGCCATGCGTCTGTCGGCACGGTCGCCGGCTTCATAGAGATGCTGGAAGAGCGGGATCTCAGCGATGAGGAGCTCTATGAGCACGAGTACATGGAGGCCGAGCTGGAGTTCCAGGTCGAACTGCTCAAACGGGTGGCCCATGAACGGGACAGCGATCGCATCCTTGCCATCCGCGCCTTCGCGGCCCAGGACGGCGTCTCCAACATCGGCATCAGCCTGGAGGCGTAACGCCATCGCGTACTGCCCATAGAAAAAGCTCCCGGTCGGGAGTTTTTTTTATCTCTGAGCGTTCATTTTTTGGTGTGTGAGAAAGCATTTATGCATTTTTTTCAAATGGTTAACTTTTTTTCTCCTGATTCTTAGGGGCCATTCGTTGCTGTTGTAAGCTCGCTTCTATTGGTTGCACTTGACAGAGAATCACCGACGAGAACATCTCCATTACTGAGGTCATCTATGAATGCAACAGAGCTTTGGCTGCTTTCCCCCGAGCAATTCAACGAGTGACGGCGTGAGAACGATTATCCCCGTATCTGGGCGCTGCTGGTGGCGTCGCTGCCCCATTTCGACGACTGGATGGCGGAGCAGAAGATAGAAAAAAGCGTGATCTTCCAGATCGGCATCGCCCGCTTCATCAGCTCCCGCTGCGTGCTGAGCCTTTGTGTCTACATGAGCGACGACAAGGTCCGCCTGTATGAGAGCGCCTCGAGTGCACTGGAATCCCTGCGCAAGAGCGGCCTCATCCGCTCGGAGACCCGTTTCGAGCCTTACAGCATGTGGCTGGCGGGAAAACATGGCAATGACGAGGTGAAACGGGTGCAAAGCCTGCTTTCGGTCTCGGAGAACAACAAGGGGGAGGCCCAGGTGCTGGGCAAGCATCGTTTGCTCAACATCGGCGGTGTTACCCTCAAAAGCCCCATCATCTCCGGCCGGTTGCTCGATTTTACCTGTCTCGACGAGCTCTCTCTCGATGGGGCCGTCAACAACTCCAAGGTTTATCTGTGGCACTGCTCGGCCAAGGGGGTCAGGGTCAATGGCGGGGTGATCGGGCTCGATCTGTTCGACTCCCTGCTGTGGGACCACAGGGCCTGGGCCAAGAAGCGGGAGCTGGCGCTGGAGGACGGGGTCTTTCAGGACTTCACCATAGAGTGCGAGGAGATCCGCTTCCACTCCTCCCGGGCGGTGCTGAAAAACTTCAGCGTCAGCGCCAAGAACTTCGATGCCACCATGGAGCACACCAACCTGGACAAGGTGGAGGTGGTCTACAACGACAATGGGCGGATCGACCACAACGAGGCGAGCAAACTCTATCGCAATGCCAAGCGTCTCTTCTCCAGCGTGGGTGACACCGTCGACGCCGGCGAGTGCTACTACAAGGAGAAGCTGCACGAGATGAAGTCCCTGGCGAGCCCGCGGGAGCTGTTCCGGGAGCGCTGGTTGCGCAGCGGTCCGATGACGAAGTGCTGGCTCTCCCTGTTGTGCTATCTCAAGTACGCGGGCAAGTTCATCAGCTTCATCACCTGGGGGTTTGGGGAGCGTCCCATCAGAAGCCTGCTGATGTCGATGGGGGTGATCCTGCTGGCGACCCTGACCTATTTCCTGGCACCGGAGTCTGCAACCCACGGCCATCTGGGGCGCTCCCTCTATTTCAGCATCGTCACCTTCGTGACCCTGGGTTATGGGGACATCTCCCAGACCTCCTCGCCGCTGCAACTGCTGTCGGCCATCGAAGCCTTCTGCGGCATGTTCCTGACCGGTCTCTTCCTCGCGGGTTTTGCCTCTAAAACCAAGCAGTATTGACGGGAGCGCCGACGGCGGGTGCCATCAGTGCCCGCCTCCGGTGCCCTCCTGCTGTCTTCCCATCCCTCCCGGCTGTCCCGGCGACCTTGCTTGACGCAGCGGCGGTGGAGCGACTTTATTTAAAGTCATCGCATGCCATGACAAGCGATGGCGCCACCAGCGCCCGGACATGACGCAATCAGAGGAGAAAGCCCGGTATCGATCCGCCAACCACCGATGTAGAGAAGGAATAACGCTATGATATTGAATCACTTATGGGGATTGTATGCCCATCCCCACACCGAATGGCATACCATAGACGAGCGGCACGACAGCTTCACAAACAGTCTGACCCACATCCTGCTCGTGGCCCTTATCCCTCCCATCTGCGCCTACTATTCCGCCGTTCACATCGGCTGGAGCATCGGGGTCGGCGATCCCATCACCCTGACCGCCAACAGTGCATTCAAGCTGTCGGTCGCCATGTACGTGACCCTCATCATCGGCGTGCTGGCACTCTCCTATCTGGTGCACTGGATGGGGCATACCTTCGGCTCGGATCCCAGCTACACGACCTCGCTGGAGCTGGCGGCCTACACCTCCACGCCACTCTTCATGGTGGGCTTCTCCGCTTTCTTCCCGCATCTCTGGTTCGTGATGCTCATCGGTTTGGTCGGGCTGACCTATTCCGTCTACCTGCTCTATATCGGCGTGCCCATCCTGATGCACATCACCAAGGAGCAGGGATTCATCTACGCCAGCTCAGTGGTGACGGTCGGCCTGGTGTTGCTGGTCTGCGTGCTGGCTGCCACGGCCATCCTGTGGGGATCCGGTTTCGGTCCCGTCTTCACCCAGTAGCCGTGCGTGCCGACGGCAACGACGACAAGGGCGCCTTGATGGCGCCCTTGTCGTTGATCTCTCGCCTGGTCGGCGTGTCTAGACCAGGGAGGGACGTCGTCTGCGTTGATCAGCGGGGATTGCCGCTGCCGATGCCGAACGGGATGCGGTAATCGCTGCTCTGATCGCCGAGGCTGACGGTCAGGTTGCCCTGGGCGCGACTCGGGATCTGTACCTGCTGGGTACCCATCAGGTTGGCGTGGACGGAGGCCACCAGATCACCGGATTCATCGCGCACCTCCAGCATGGGGTTGGCCTTGCCGGCCATGGCGGCGCTGGCATGCCAGTTCACGAACAGCACACCCGGGGTGGCGTTGAAGTCGGCGGGGACGGAAGCCTGGGCAACACCGGCACTCATCAGGCCTGCAACGGCCAGCATCTTGATCACGTTTTTCATGTTCATTCACTCTCTTGGTTTTTATGTCATTGGCAAGGCCTGACAGGCCTGCATCAATGCATCCTTGCAAGAGGTCATTCAAATGGTGTGTTGTTTTGTCACGGATGTTTGTCGCCCATATATATGAGGGACTGCCATGAACGACCAATTGTTTTGCGGCTTGGCGCTCCTGCCTAAGCGATGCGTGAATATTAAGCGCCTCACCCGGTCATTGTTAGCGAGATAAACTGGCCTACACGTTCAAAAAATATGAATGATGTTTTGTGGGGGGACATAGACGGGTTGGAGGGGAGTCACCCTTCCGGAGAGAGGTGCATGTCCCAGACCTGACACCAGATTGTCACATCCGGTGCGTACTGTGCGGCTTCATTTTCACACTGGTTCAAGGATGACTATGTTTCGCGTCTCTTCCCTTGCCGCCTGCGTGGCGGCCACCCTGCTGAGCGGCTGCAATTCGGGCAACGACTCCTCCTCGCCTGCCGTCGGCGACTATCAATACAGCACCAAGGCGGTCTATGCCGCCCGTCAGGCAATGAACAGCTATGAGGTTGCCCCTGAAGGCTTTAGTCCCGTCTTCACCGAACTGGTGGCACGCCATGGCTCCCGCTCGCTGTCCAGCCCCAAATACGATGTGCTGACCAAGCTGGTGTGGGAGGAGGCCGCGAGACAGGGTGCCTTGACCGAGCTGGGCCAACTGCTCGGCGCCAAGGTGGACGCCGTCACGGCCGCCAACCAGACCCTCGGCTATGGCCTGCTGAGTGCGCTCGGCAAGGAGGAGCACGCCAACCTGGCGACCCGGCTCGCCGAACGGCTGCCCACCCTGCTGGCCACTGAATCGACTCCCCTCTGCCTCAAGGTCGAGACATCGGGCAAGGATCGCGCCAACGAAAGCGCCTACTTCTTCATGCAGAGCCTGGCCAAACGGGTCTCTCTGGTGACCGACAGCCCCGACTGTTACGTAAGCCAGGAGAACCCTTCCGAGATCGACAAGGGGCTGCGCAACAAGTTCGAGCTCTACTTCCACAAGACCGAGCCGCAGGG
Source organism: Aeromonas sp. FDAARGOS 1406 (assembly GCF_019048565.1). Lineage (NCBI taxonomy): Bacteria > Pseudomonadati > Pseudomonadota > Gammaproteobacteria > Aeromonadales > Aeromonadaceae > Aeromonas > Aeromonas sp. FDAARGOS 1406. Next base: position 2,178,964 of record NZ_CP077378.1, on the reverse strand, counting down.
GGAGTACACCCGGTATCTGCCCACCTTCCAGGCCTATCAGGCCTTTGTCGGGGACGAAGACAACGGGGTGGCTCCCGCTCCCGAGCTGACCGAGGCCCTCGATGCGCTCAAGGCCCTGCCCAGGACCCGGGTGATGGCCCGCGAGATGCTCGAGCGTCTCTACAGCAAGGCCTTCGTCGACGAGCTGGCCGCCGGGGTGGATTACGTGGCGGTGAATCCGGAAGACGGCGGCAAGACCCATGTGCGCGACGAGGTGGACGCCGCCCTCATGCTCTACAACCTCTTCATCATCGGCCCGGGGATGATCCGGGAGGCGCAGGCACAAGGCGGGTCCTGGGATCTCGAGCAGTTCATCACGCCAGAGGAGTCTGCCTGGTTCTCCTACCTTTCCGATGCCGAGGACTTCTACGAGAAGGGGCCGAGTGTTGCCAGCCAGAGCGCCACCTACGCCGTGGCCCAGCCCCTGCTTGACGGCCTCTTCAACGAGGTTCAGACCCAGGTGGTGGAAGAGGCGGGTGAGCATGTCGCCAAGCTGCGCTTTGCACATGCGGAGACCCTGATCCCGCTGGCGGCCCTGATGAAGCTGGAAGGGAGCCGCCAGAGCGCCCAGCCCGGCGTGCTGATGAGCCAGGAAAACAACGAATGGCGTGGCGGCTGGGTCTCTCCCTATGCGGCCAACATCCAGTGGGATGTCTACCGCAACGAGGCCGGCCGGGTGCTGGTGAAGATGCTTTACAACGAGAAGGAACTCGCCTTCAAGGCAGGTTGCGCCCCCATTGCGGTGGGCAGCTTCTTCTATGACTTCGGCGAGCTCAAACGCTGTTACGACTACTCGTCCTGACGCTCTCGTGCCATCCCCGGGGCCGGTCATCGCCGGCCCCGATTTTTTTTGGTTCAGGCGGAGCCGGCTTGTCGACGACCCGCCTGCCAGGTGGTGCCCATGGAGGCGGCGATGATGGCGGTTATCCCGAGCCATTGGGACGGGGGCAATTGTTCGCCCAGCCATACCAGTCCCATCAAGGCTCCCATGGCCGGTTCACCGCTGGTGAGAATGCCGTAGCTCTTGAGGGGAAGGCGGCGTAGGGCAAACATCTCGAGAGAGTAGGGGATGGCGCTCGAGAGCAGCCCCACCCCGATGATGGTGAGGATCACGGGGACGGTGAATGACGCCTCGATCGCACCCTCCAGCCCGAAGGGCAATACCAGCAGGGTGCCCACCCACATGCCCAGCGCCGGAGCCTGTGCGCCCAGCAAGGCTCCTGCCCGCTTTCCGGTGAGCATATAGAGCCCCCAGAAGAGGCCAGCCCCGAGAGCCAGTGTGGCACCCAGGGGATCGATGGCCTGCTGTGTTGCCCGCAGGGGCAAGAGCAGCAGCAGCCCGGCGATGGCCAGTATCAGCCAGATGAAGTCTGCCCGGTGGCGTGAGGAGAGCAGGGCTACTGTCAGGGGGCCGATGAACTCGATGGCCAGGGCAACACCGAGGGGAATGCGTGCGATGGCGAGATAGAAGAGCAGGTTCATGGCCCCAAGCGACAGGCCGTAGGGGATGGCGCCCAGCAGGGTGCGTCGGTCGAGGGGGACACGCCAGATGCGAAACACCAGGGAGAGAAGGAGGGCGGCGCACCCCAGCCGGAACAGGGTCGTGCCTGCGGCTCCGAGCAGGGGAAACAGGGATTTGGCCAGGGAGGCGCCGAGGGTGATCGACAGCATGGCGAGCAGGACGGCCAGAAGAGAGGAGAGGGCATTGGGATTGGGTTGCATGGTATTCATACCGGGCAGGACGATGGGCAGTAAAATATATCTGGAGACTTGGGTAAAACCGGTCTAATACTGGCCTTGTGCGATAATTTTTATCTAATGAACCCCATGACCGACAAATTTGATCTGCTCATCCTCGCCGAGCTGCAACAGGATGCCCGTCTGCCCACGCCGGAGCTGGCCCACAGGGTCGGTCTTTCCGCCCCAGCCTGCTACCGCCGCGTCCGCGCCTTGCGGGAGTCCGGTCTCATCGAGCGGGAAGTGGCGCTGGTGGCACCGTCCACCATGGGCTGGCCCATCACCATGCTGGTGCTGGTGACCCTGGAGCGGGATCATGGCCGCATCGTCGATGAGATGATCGCCAGCCTGCAGCGGGAACCCGAGGTGATGGATCTCTGGTATGTGACGGGGGAGCAGGACTTCGTGCTGCAAGTGGCCGCCAGGGACATGCAAAGTTACGAGCAGTTCACCCGTCGGGTGCTCCATGCCAGGGACCAGGTGCGCAGTTTCAAGACTCTGGTGGTCATGGGACAGCACAAGCGTTGCGGCGCCTTGCTGCCCGGGTAAAGAGGGGGTTGCGCCGAAGCCTTGCAGGCATTGCGGGAGCGCCGTCAGGGAAAGGAACAGGGGCAGGTACGGCCTGCCCCTTCTGTGTCAGCCAGGTTCCCCGGGCGCCAGCTCCTCTGCCGTCATGGGGCGCAAGACCCGGCAGGGATTGCCGACCGCCACCACGCCTGCCGGAATGTCTCTGGTGACAACGGACCCCGCCCCGATGACGCTGTTGTCCCCTATGGTGACGCCCGGGCAGATGACGACGCTGCCCCCAATCCAGACGTTGTTGCCGATGCGCACCGGCTTGCCGAACTCCACCCCCTTGATGCGCGGCGCTACCGCCACCGGGTGGGTAGCGGTGTAGATCTGCACTCCGGGGGCCAGCAGCACGTTGTCGCCTATGTGTACCTCGCACACATCCAGGATGGTGCAGTTGAAATTGGCGTAGAAATTCTCGCCGACAAAGATGTTGGCGCCATAGTCGCAGAAGAAGGGGGGCGTGATGAAACAGCGTTCTGCGCGGCCACCCAGCAGGCGGGTGAGGCGCTCATCCCAACCAGGGGCATCGGTTCGCTCCCGGTTCAGTTCTCCCAGCAGGGCGCGGCACTGCTCCCGCGCAGCCCGCAGTTCGGGGTCCCCTGCATCATAGGGCGCTCCCGCCACCATCTTCTGCCACTCGGGGCCACGCACGGCGGGCCGCTGCACTGTCGTTGCGTCAGTCATCATTGCTCCATCAGCCAGATCAGGGATTCGTAAGGGCGCAGCTTGCAGGATTGCGGGCGGGCCGGGCTATCCGGGTAGTTGCCAAGCAGCAGTCGCCCCTCCCCGCTTTGCAGCTCGGCAGGCAGGGCAAATTCCACCGGCTCGCCGTAGAAGTTGCTCACCACCACCAGAGTCTGGCCGCCGGCGCGGCGGACATAGGCCCAGATCTGCGGGTGCCCTGCCAGCAGCTCCTGATAATCCCCCTGAGTGAAGATGGGATGGCTCTTGCGCAGGCGGATCAAATCCCGGTAGTGCCAGAACACCGAGTGCTGGTCGGCCAGCGCCGCCTCGGCATTGATCTCGGAATAGTTGGCGGCAGGCTTGAGCCAGGGCGTCCCGCTGGTGAAACCGGCGTTGGAGGCCGCGCTCCACTGCATCGGGGTGCGCGAGTTGTCCCGGGACTTGGCGCCGAGAATGGCGAGGATCTCGGCCTCGCTCATCCCTTCCGCCTGCTTGATGGCGAAGATGTTGCGGCTCTCCACATCCTGATAGTCATCGATGCGCTGATAACCGGGGTTGGTCATGCCGATCTCCTCCCCCTGATAGATGTAGGGCGTCCCCTGCAGGCCGTGCAGCGTGCTGGCCAGCATCTTGGCGGCGACCACCCTATGCTCGCCCTCATCGCCGAAACGGGAGACGATGCGCGGCTGATCGTGGTTGCACCAGAAGAGCGCCGACCACCCCTTGCCATGCATACCGCTCTGCCAGTGGTTGAAGATGCGCTTGAGTTCGAGGAAATCGAACGGGGCCTTGGTCCACTTGTCGCCGCCCGGGTAATCCACCTTGAGGTGATGGAAGTTGAACACCATGGAGAGCTCGGAGCCATCCAGCGCGCCATAGCGCTGGCAGTGTTCCAGGCTGGTGGAAGACATCTCGCCCACCGTCATGGCCCCCACGGGGGCGAAGACGTCGCGGCTCACATCCTGCAAAAATTCGTGGATGCGCGGCCCGTCGGTGTAGAAGCGGCGGCCATCCCCCACCTCGTCGTCAGGGAATGCCTGATCCTTGGAGATGAGGTTGATGACGTCGAGGCGGAAACCGTCGACCCCTTTTTTCGCCCAGAAATGGATGATCTTCTTCACCTCGGCGCGCACGGCCGGGTTCTCCCAGTTGAGATCCGCCTGCTCGCGGGCAAAGAGGTGCAGGTAGTACTGGCCGGTGGTCGGGTCCAGCTCCCAGGCGCTGCCGCCAAACTTGGATTGCCAGTTGTTCGGCACGCCGCCGTCCACCGGATCTTTCCAGATGTAGTAGTCGCGATAGGGGCTGTGCTTGTCCCCCAGCGCCGACTTGAACCAGGCGTGCTCGGTGGAGGTGTGATTCACCACTATGTCCATCACGATGCGGATGCCGCGCGCATGGACGGCGGCCAGGAGCGCTTCGAAATCGCTCATGGTGCCGTAGGCCGGATCAATATTCAGGTAGTCGGCGATGTCGTAGCCGTTGTCCACCTGGGGGGAGACGTAGACCGGGGTCAGCCAGAGGGCATCGACGCCGAGGGTCTTGAGGTAGTCGAGGCGGGCCATGATCCCCTTGAGATCACCGGTGCCACGGGCGCCGGAATCCTGAAAGCTTTTGGGGTAGATCTGGTAAATCACGGCGCTTTGCCACCAGGGTGTCTGTGTCATGGTTGGTTCGCTCATTGGTTGAAACCGGATTAGTTGGAACAGGGCAACGATAAAGGGCGGAGCCAGGGCTCCGCCAAGGTTGTGTGGATCAGGCCGTGGCCAGATCCAGCTTGCCGGCAGCTTGCTGGCGCTTGTAGACCAGCAGGGTCAGCAGGGCGGGGACCACGATGGCCACCAGCATGGCGATGGCGTAGATGCCCCAGTATTGCGGCTGGATGGAGAGGATGCCCGGCAGGCCGCCCACCCCGATGCCGTTGGCCATCACACCGGCGAAGCCGCAGATGAGAGCCGCACAGCTTGAGCCCACCATGGCGCACAACATGGGGAACTTGTACTTGAGGTTGATGCCGTACATGGCCGGCTCGGTCACCCCGAGATAGGCGGAGATGGCGGCCGGGACCGAGATCTCCCGCTCGTTCTCCTTGCGGCTGATCAGGATGATGCCGACGACCGCAGACGCCTGGGCGATGTTGGAGAGGGCGATCAGCGGCCAGATGGGGGTGCCGCCCATGCTCTGCATCAGTTGCAGGTCCACCGCGTTGGTGGTGTGGTGGATGCCGGTGATGACCAGGGGCGCATAGAGGAAGCCGAACAGGGCTGCGCCGATGGGGGCAAACGAACCCGTCATGGCCGCCTTGGCGGCAAAGCCGACGCCGTCACCAATCCAGCGGCCGAACGGACCGATCAGGGCGTGGGCCACGATCACCGCCAGCAGCAGGGAGATGAAGGGCACAATCACTAGGTAGAGATAGGCCGGGATGATGCGCTTGAGGCTGGTCTCCACCCAGGCGAGGAAGACACCCGCCAGCAGGGCCGGAATGACCTGGGCCTGATACCCCACCTTCTGGATGACGAAGAGGCCGAAGTCCCACACTTCCGGGGTCTGCTGGCCGATGCCATAGGCGTTCATCAGTTGCGGCGACACCAGCGTGATACCCAGCACGATGCCGAGGATCTCGGAGCCGCCCATCTTCTTCACCGCAGACCAGCAGACACCCACCGGCAGGAAGTGGAAGATGGCTTCACCCAGCAGCCAGAGGAAGGCGTGCACCTGGGCCCAGAACTGGCTGATCTCGGTGAGGGTGTGGGTGCCGTCGTCGAACATCTTGATGTCGCCGATGACGTTGCGAAAGCCCAGGATCAGACCACCGGTGATGATGGCGGGCAGCAGGGGGACGAAGATCTCCGCCAGGTGGGAGATGCCGCGCTCCAACGGGTTCATGTTGTGGCGGGCGGCCTGCTTGGCGGCCTCCTTGCTGCCACCGCTCACGCCGATCTCCTGGGTGAGCGCCTTGTACCACTGATCCACCTCGTTGCCGATCACCACCTGGAACTGGCCGCCCTGGGTGAAGCTTCCCTTCACCGAAGGGATGGTCTCGATGGCCTTGGGGTCGGCCTTGGCCGGATCGGCCAGCACGAACCTGAGCCGGGTCAGGCAGTGGCTGACAGTGGTGATGTTCTCTTTGCCGCCGATCCGCTCGATCAGCTGCGCCAGATGCTGTGTGTTGACTTTTGACATGAGCCTTCCCTCTGTGACTCCATGAATAATGGTCGTGTCTTTACCGGCTGGCCAAGGACCGCCCGTTTATTGGTATCGTTCCCAATCAGCATGAAGCCAGTGGCTGGCATCGGCAATGGGAACGTTCCCAATTCGTGGCGCTGGTCACAAAAAGCGCAAAACGCCGGGAATGGAGGAAAAGATAGACTACAGGGGCTGACAGGGGGCGATGGTCGCTCTGGGGGGCTGCCCCTCTTCAATCTGGTCGAGCAGCTGTCTGGCGGCCAGGATGCCGGCGTCCTTGTAGCCGAAATCCAGGCTGAGGGTGTTGGCAAAGAGGAAAGTCAGCATGGGATTGCTGCCAAGGCCGCTCACCAGGATGTCGGTGCGACCCTGCTCCTGCAGGTATTTGGCGGCGCCGATGGCCAGGGTGTCGCTGGCGCAGACCATGGCCTGGGTGGTGGGGGTGAGCAGCTCGGCCGCGAGCCGATAGCCGCTTTGCAGACCGAGATCCCCGAGGGCGCTGCGGGGTGTGCGCCCCTGTTCCCGACAGTAGTCGAGGTAAGCCTGATGCCGACGCAGCCCAGTGGTGAGATCGCTGCGTTCCACCCCGAGATAGGCGACCTCGGTCAGGCCACGCTCCCCGAGGTGGGCGAGCACGGCGCGCACCGCCCCGTCATCGTCGAAGCAGACCGACGAGAAGCCGGGGCGCTCGCGGGCCATCAGCACCAGTTTCTCCCTGAGCGGCGCCATGGCGGCATAGTCCAGATCGTTGAAGGCAAACAGGATGATGCCGTCCACCCCGCGCCGCTCCAGCACCGCCAGGTGCTCGCTCACCTTGGCGGGGGAGAACTTGCTCTCCATCAGCACGGCGTCGTAGCCACGCTGGTAGAGGGTCTCCAGCATGCCGCGCACCGCCTGATTCTCGGAGCTGGAGTCGAGGCGCGACACCACGATGCCGACCACCTGCTGGCTCTGGCTGCGCATGGCCCGCGCCGATTTGCTCGGGACGAAACCGTGCTGGGCGATCACCGATTCGACCCTGGCCCTGGTCTGGGCATTGACCTTGGGATCCTGATTGAGCACCCGGGAGACGGTCGACTTGCCGACCCCGCTGAGGCGAGCGATATCGAGGATGGTCAGTTTCTTTTCCATGGGGGATCCGTGACAGGGGAGGGCGACAACCGGGATGCAGACATTGTTGTGATTAACTCCTGTGAATACAAGCCCATGGCGTTAGAATGCCCTTTCCCAGGCGACTTTCTTCGCCGTTGCACAGGACGCGCATCATGGATCTGTTGGCAAGTCTGCACTTCTCCCTCTCCATCACGGGCCCCATTTGTCTGGTGCTGGTACTCGGCATCTGGCTCAAGCGGCTGGGTCTTTTGCCCGACAGCTTCGTCGAGTCAGCCTCCCGTCTGGTGTTCCAGGTCACCCTGCCAGCTCTCTTGTTTCTGAGCATGGTGCGCACCGATTTTTCCACCATGCCGAGCCCCTGGCTCATCCTCTACGGCCTGCTCGGCACCCTCGCCGGTTTCCTGGTGCTGGAGGTGCTGGCGGCCCGTTTCATCAGCGAGCAGAAACTGCGGGGCATCTTCGTGCAGGGCAGCTTTCGCGGCAACATGGGGATCATGGGGCTGGCCTATGTGCAAAACGCCTACGGCCCGGAGGGGATAGGGGCCGCCGCCCTGCTGGTGGGCTCCATCACAGTGCTCTACAACATCCTCGCGGTGATCACCCTGACCCGCAGCCTGGGGGGCGGAAAGGGGCTCACACCCATACTCAAGGGGATCGTCAAAAACCCCCTCATCATCGCCATTCTGGCGGCCCTGCCTTTCGGTCTGCTCGGCATCGAACTGCCCCAGCTGGTTATCAGCACGGGCAACTATTTCGCCAACATGACCCTGCCACTGGCCCTGCTCTGCACCGGTGCCAGCCTCAACCTCAAGGCCCTGCGCGGCGGCGCCATGCTGACCGGCTGGGCCACGGTCAACCGGCTGTGCTGCATCCCCGTGCTGCTGGTGCTGGGGGCCTGGGCGCTCGGCTTCAGCCCGCAGGCCCTCGGCATCCTGTTTCTCATCAGCTCTACCCCCACCGCCGCCGCCAGCTATGTGATGACCCGTGCCATGGGCGGTGACAGTGCCCTCGCGGCCAACATCATCGCCACCACCACCCTGGGCTCGCTCGTCACCACCAGCCTGGGGGCCACCCTGATGAACTACCTGGGACTGATGGGGTGATGGGGCGCCGCCATGATGCACGACCTGGGGTTGACGGGATCGGCATTCACCCTTGACCTTGCCGGAGGCGGCAGCTTTAGGCTGATGTCACATCGACAGAGGAGAGAGCCCATGACCATCGAACTCACCGTTACCGGCATGTCTTGCGGCGGTTGCGCTGCCAGCCTGCGAAAGGCCCTGCTGGCCCAGCCAGCAGTCCGCACCGCCACGGTCGACTTTGCCAGCCGCAAGGCCGTCATCGAGAGCGATCTGAGCAAAGCCGAGTTGATCGCCCTGATCGAGGCGAGAGGCTTTCAGGTAGAGTGAATCATCACTTAATTGGTATAAATCAGACTAATATTCTGTTTACTTCTTTTTATTGGTGAGAGTGATCACTTAAATCCCGTTTAAAAAGAATAAAAATGCTGCAATTCCCTCATCCAAAAGGATTGCAGCATGACCCTTCCCATTCGCAAGACCCTGATCGCCGCCGTGCTCGGCCTGACCCTCTCCCCTATGGCTATGGCGCTGCCCAGCGTGCACATTCTGGCCACCGGCGGCACCATCGCCGGGGCGGGCCAGTCTGCCACCCAGTCCAACTACGAGGCCGGCAAGGTGGCCATCGAGACGCTGATCGCCGCCGTGCCCGAGATGAAAAACGTGGCCGACGTGCAGGGTGAGCAGGTGGTCAAGATCGGCTCCCAGGACATGAACGACGAGGTGTGGCTCACGCTCGCCAAGCGCGTCAACGCGCTGCTGGCCAGGGATGACGTGGACGGCATCGTCATCACCCACGGCACCGACACCATGGAGGAGACCGCCTACTTCCTCAATCTGACCGTCAAGAGCGACAAGCCGGTGGTGCTGGTGGGCGCCATGCGCCCCTCCACCGCCATGAGCGCCGACGGCCCGATGAACCTCTACAACGCCGTGGTGACCGCCTCCGACCCCGCCTCAAAGGGGCGTGGCGTCATGGTGGCAATGAACGACACCGTGCTGGATGCCCGCGACGTCACCAAGACCAACACCACAGGAGTGCAGACCTTCGCCTCCCCCAACTTCGGCCCGCTCGGCTACATCCACAACGGCAAGATCGACTACCAGCGCAGCCCGGCCCGTCTGCATACCAGCAAGACCCCGTTCGACGTGAGCAAGCTCGACAAGTTGCCCCAGGTCGGCATCGTCTACAGCTACGCCAACGCCTCGGACCTGCCGGCCAAGGCGCTGGTGGATGCCAAGTTTGACGGCATCGTCAGCGCCGGGGTGGGCAACGGCAACCTCTACCACTCCCTGTTCGACACCCTCGCCAAGGCGAGCAAGGACGGCATTCGAGTGGTGCGCTCCGCCCGCGTGCCGACCGGCTCCACCACCCTGGATGCGGAGATCGATGATGCCAAGTACGGCTTCGTCGCCGCCGAGACCCTCAACCCGCAGAAAGCGCGGGTGCTGCTGATGCTCGCCCTGACCCAGAGCAAGGATCCGGTCCAGATCCAGCGCTGGTTCCAGCAGTTCTAAGACCTCGGCTCGGCCTGATTGACACTACCCCGTGAGATGAAGGGCAGGATGGGATCCTGCCCTTTCTTGTTGCGCCAGAGGCAGATGCCGGCCCTCAGCTCATCATCAGCCAGCCGCATAAACTCAGGTAAACCAGTCCCACCAGGGCGAGCCTGCCCGCCGTCATCCGCTCCCGACTGAACCCCCTCCACAGCAGCGCGACCGCCAGCAGCGTCACCAGGGAGGAGGCCATCATGGTGCTATCCAGCAGCCAGGGGGTGAACAGCAGGCAGAACGCCTTGGGAATGGTGCCCTGGATCATCATGGCCCCCGAGATATTGGCCAGTGCCAGCCGGTGTTTGCCCTGCCGCACCCAGATGAGCACGTTCATCAGCTCGGGCATTTCGGTGGCCACCGGGCTCAGCAACAGGGCCGCCAGCACCGGAGAGAGGCCGAACAGCTCGCCCATGCTCTCCAGCTGGTGAACGAACAGCTGAGCCGCCAGCGCCACCACACCGAGCGCCATCAGGGTTTGCAGCAGCACCTTGCCGAGCGCCGGGATCCTGGCGTGCGGATCCAGCTTGAGGGGGGAGGGCAATTCGGCATCGTGGCTGTCGGTCTGTTTCAGCTCACGTCGCACATAGAGGAGGTAGATCAGCACGAACAGGGGGGCCAGCCAGGTTTTACCGGTGAAGGCCACCATGCCAAGCAGCACGGCCAACAGGAAGATGCCAGCAAACCAGGTCTGATCGCGGCCTATCTCCCGCTGCACCTCGCCATTGATGGCTCTGTGCTCCCGGCTCATGCACAGCAGCAGGGTCACGCCGACGGCAGCATAGCCTATGGTAGCCAGCACCAGCGGGCCGCCGAGGGCAGCACCTATGCCTATCTGCTGCTGGGCGGGGGCATCCTCCATCAGCAGGGCGGTCAGGGTGACGATGCATTCGGGCAGGGCCGTGCCGAGGGCGGCCAGCAGAGAACCGGTGGCGCTTTGGGACAGTTTGAAATGATGGCCGGTCCATTCGATGCCGTTGACGAAGTATTCGCAGGCCAGATAGATGGTGACGGCAGAGATCAGAAATAACAGCAGGGTGATCAGCATGATGAGTAACCGCCAGGCGAGCAGAACAACCGATGGACCCGATACGGCTCGCCCGGCTGGCGTGCATATCGAGGCCAAAGGTCTTGCAGGACGACAGGTGCTATCGCCGCCCATGCCATGGATCTGCGGATCCAAGAGTGTTGACATGGGCCCTGCCCGGATTTCGGGCGGGTTGCTACTCCCCAGTGACAGTGCGGGCTTTTTACCAAGTGGCTCGGTGAGGCGCAAGGCCAACAGGAGATGATCCGCGCGACAAGTTGTAAAAGGATGTGACAACCCCCTCGACTCTCCCGTCCGGGATCCTGATCTTTTTACGGGGATCCTTGTGCTGGCACAGCGATTGCTACGAGTTGGCTACTGTCCACATTGACTTGGGAAGGGTGAACGATGAAACGGTGGATCCAACATTTTTACCAGCTTAATCGCCTCAACTGGCTGATGGTCTGGCTGCTGCTCTGCTGCAGCATCATCCTGCTGTTTCCGGCCGGATTGATGAAAGGTGCCGTGAGCCAGTGGGCCACGGCTCATGCGGCTTGGCTTGGGGTCGGCATGTTGATCGCCATCTCCTATTTCTGCAGTCAGGGCTTCCTGATCGCCTGGGAGTGGGCCTGTGACGAGTGGCAGTCCCGCCGCCAGCAGGATCAACTGGCCCAGATGATTGGCTTCCTCGACTTCAACGAGAAGGCGGTGCTGCGGGAGTTCGTACTGCAACGGAAAAGCGTCATAAACCTGCCGATCACCGAACCCGCCGTCAAAAACCTGATGGATGCCGGCGTGCTCACCTACGCCTACGGCAAGCCGACGCGAGAGAAGGAGGACGAGAACCAGATCCGCGCCCTGATGATCGCCCTGCCAGCGCGCCCTCTGCTGACCTACAAGGTTCTGGGGCTGTCGCGGGGCAAGATGAGCGACGAGCAGGTGGAGCAGATCATGAATGCCAGGCCCAAATTCGCGCAGAAAAGCCTCCAGCGCTGACCTTCTCCCCCCATGAAAGAAAAGAGCCGGACATCTGTTCCGGCTCTTTGCTGTCTGGCGTTGCTTATTCGGTTCTGGCCTTGAGGTAGCCGGCGTAGTCGGGCACCTGGACGCTGAATGCCTGCTGCATGTGTGGGCTGTCCATGATGAAGTCCGCCGTCGCCTCGTTGGTAGCGACCGGGATGTTCCAGACAGCCGCGAGGCGCAGCAGGGCCTTGACGTCAGGGTCGTGGGCGGCGGGATTGAGGGGATCCCAGAAGAAAATCATCACGTCTATCTTCCCTTCGGCGATGAGGGCGCCGAGCTGCTGATCCCCGCCCATGGGGCCGGAAAAGAGGCAGGTAATGGGCAGCTGTGCCTTCTTGCCGAGCAGGGTACCCGTGGTGCCGGTCGCATAGAGATGGTGGAGCTTGAGCTCCTCCTTGCGGCGCAGCACCCAGTTCAGCAGAGGGGCTTTCATGTTGTCGTGAGCCACCAGGGCAACCCGTTTGTGGGGCGCCATCTCGCGTGCAATCAGTTCCATGGAGGTCATCCGTAGCAAAATGATGGGAATGGGGTCGTATCCTAATCGAAAGCGGCGCCTGCCGCTGCCCCATGCATCGTAACTGTGATCCCGGAGGCGGTTCAATCCGGCGCCTGCCATCCTGACAGCCTCTGGCCTGCCTTGTCAGCAACCAGGTTGGCTACCGTATCGTTGGGTAAGATCTCTGCCGCTGGTGCCATGAAAAAACCCGCCTGGGCGGGTTGGGATTGTCTCTTGATGTCATCGCGATTCAGGATGACTCGGCATGGAGCTGGGATTGCTGGTAGTTTTCCAGACCGATGCGGGCGATGAGATCGAGCTGGGTTTCCAGCCAGTCCACATGCTCCTCTTCATCTTCCAGGATCTCCTGAAACAGGTCGCGGCTGACGTAGTCCTGCACGGACTCGGCATAGGTGATGGCGACTTTCAGGTCGGGGATGGCGTCCATCTCCAGAGACAAGTCACAGCGCAGCATCTCTTCCACCGTCTCACCGATGCGCAGCTTGCCCAGATCCTGCAAGTTGGGCAGCCCTTCCAGAAACAGCACCCGCTTGACCAGCTCGTCGGCATGTTTCATCTCATCGATGGATTCGTGATACTCCTTGTGCCCCAGCCCTTTGAGGCCCCAGTCATCATAGATGCGGGCATGCAGGAAGTATTGGTTGATGGCAACCAGCTCATTGGCCAGCACCTTGTTGAGGTGGGCAATGATTTTGGGATCTCCTTTCATCGACATTACTCCTCGTGTTCGAGCCTAGGCAACGATCACTAGAGCTTAGTCCAGAAACATTACCATAACGTGATGGGGAAAGTCGTCCCCTGGAGGGCAGAAGGAGAGATGAAGACGAGAAGTCGGCGGTTTTACGCCACTTCGTAATAGAGCGGTGCCTGCTCTGACTCCATCTTGTCGATTTCGGTAGCGATGATCTCCATCGCCATGCGCACACATTTACCACATTGAGTACCGACTTCCAGCGACTGTTTCAACTGTCGGAATTCAGTCTTGCCTGCCTGTACCGCCTTGCGGATCTGGTTATCTGTGATGCCGCGGCACAAACACACGTACATAATCTGGACCTCATGCTGGAATGAGATGAAATCTAAATGAGAATGGTTCGTAGTGCAAAGAACGAATGGTAATAAGATCCCGTGCTTGCCAGTGATTCCACCCTTGGGGAGAATGCCTGCATCAGAGAGGATGCGAACATGTTCAAAAAACTATTCAATGCCCTGTTCAAGGGAGAGATCGCCCAGAGCCCCGAGGTTGAGCCCATCGAATACATGGGCTATCTCATCTACCCCGAGCCCATGGCGGAAGGGGGGCAATACAGGCTGGCCGGTCGCATCACCAGGGAGATCGACGGGCAATTACAGACCCATCGCTTCATCCGCTCCGATCTCTTTGCCAACCCGGCGGATGCCGAGCGCTTCATGGTGCAAAAGGCCCATACCTTCATCGACCAGATGGGGGAGCGCATGTTTGAACCCCGCGTGAAGCCAGACGCCAGCCCAGCTCCATGATGTCAGCTGAGCTGCTCGCCTTGCGCCACGCTATCGCTCATGCCGGCGAGCGGCGTCTGATCTGGCTGGAAGGGGAGGAGGATGACTGCATCGTTCGTGCCGAATCCTTGCTGTGGGGAGAGGTGTTCTGGCTGGGGCAGGGTCCTGAGCGTCATGCTCCGCAGCCTGCCGCCAAGGCGCTTCAACGGCTCGGTCAGGAGTGCGACACCTTGGTATTCAATGCCTTCAGCGGTTTTCACCCCGATGCATTCGGTGCCTTGGCGGGGACATTGAGGGCTGGGGGGCTCTTGCTTCTGCTGACCCCGCCGCGGGAGGTATGGCCGACCTACCCAGACCCTGATCGTCAGAGGCTGGTCGCCCAGCCAGAGGAGGCCGATCGTGCCGGGCAGGGTTTCATCTCCCGTCTGGTACGGTTGCTGGCAGAAGATCCGGCGCGAGATCTGACGCCTGCCTCTTGTGATATTACCTGGCAGCCTCTCGACGGGAGCCGACCGCTGAGCGCGGATCAGGCCCGTGCGCTGCCCGCCATCCACAACGTGTTGCACGGCCATCGCCGCCGCCCCCTGGTGCTGAGCGCCGATCGCGGTCGTGGCAAGAGCGCCGTGCTGGGGCTGGCGAGCGCCGACTTGCTGAGTCGGGATCCGGCCTTGGCGATAGCGGTGACGGCCCCTTCCCACGCTACAGTGGCGACACTTTTTGCCCATGCAGAGCGCGCGCTGGGAGAGATGCCTGAGCGGCTGGCCGGTCTGAGCTATGTGTCCCCTGATCGGGTGGCTCAAGGAGATGTGCTGGCGGATCTGTTGCTGGTGGATGAGGCCGCCGCCATCCCGACCCCGCTGCTGGAAGCCATGCTGGCCCGTCACAGTCGCATTGTCTTCGCTACAACGGAGCACGGCTATGAGGGGACGGGGCGCGGCTTTCATCTGCGCTTCAAGAAGGTACTCGATGAGCAAACCCCGGATTGGCAGGAGCTGCACCTGGTGGAGCCCATTCGCTGGAGCCTGAGCGATCCGCTGGAGCCTCTGATCTTCCGGCTCCTTGGTCTGAATGCCGACATATCGGCACCTCATCCCCCGACATCACCGACCTGGCGCCTGGTCGGACAAGATGAGCTGGCCCGTGATGACGCGCTGCTCAATCGGGTGTTCGGCCTGCTCGTACTGGCTCACTACCAGACCAGCCCCAGTGATCTGCGGTATTTGCTGGAGGGGCCGGATCTCGACATTCATCTGATGGAGCAGGGACAGGAGTTGCTCGGGGTGGCGCTGGTCGCGCGGGAGGGCAATATCCCCCCTGATCTGGCGCACGCGATCTGGGCCGGACGAAGGCGCCCTCGTGGACATCTGCTGCCCCAGTCGCTGCTGGCCCACGCCGGTTTCGTGACGGCGGGGGAGCGCTCTTATGCCAGGGTGATGCGCATCGCCATCCATCCTGCCCTTCATCGTCTCGGGCTGGGGTCTTGGTTGCTGGACAAGCTGGTATCACATTATCGGGTATTAGGGGTCGATTATCTGGGATCTGCCTTCTCCGCCAGTCCAGATCTGCTGCCATTCTGGCTCAAGGCGGGATTGAAGGTGCTGCGTCTTGGTCTGCAGCGCGATGCGGCCAGCGGCAGTCATGCAGCTTTGCTGCTGATGCCGTTGCAATCGGAATATCACGCCGAGCTGGCGCAATGGCGACAGCGTTTCATGAGCCAGTTGCCGGCCCTGCTGGCGGGTGAACTCAAGAGGCTGGATACCGAACTGGTCTGGCTATCCCTCAGAGGCGGACCTGTCACTCATGTGCCGGATCTGGATGAATTCGAGCATCGGGAACTCGATTGTTTTGCCCACCATCACAAGCCATTCGAATTGTGCCAGGCGACACTGCAACGCTGGCTGCTCCGGCGAGTGATGATGCTGGACGGGTTGAGTCAGGATGAACGACGGTTGCTGATCGCCACCATCTGGCAATATGCGTCCTGGTCCGAGCTGGCTGCCCGACAGGGTGTCGCGGGCAAACCCGCCCTGATAAAAGCATTGCGCTCCCTGCTGGCCAGACTGCTGGCTCAGCAAGCCCCAGCGGGCTGACCCCACCTCTGGCACGGCAGAAAACCACGGAGCCCAGGAGGAACCAATGGCCCCTCCCGGGTTCTGCACATCGATTCGACTCACCATGGCTGAAGCTCTCCCCGTTCAAGGCGCGGCCACCCCGGGACCCGTTTCTCCTTCTTCCCTGCTCGCGTTTTGCCCATTGCCACTGCTCTGATGAGCCTGGTCAGGGCTGTCTGCATTTTGGTTTTTTCTGAATATGGACTAATACTTGAATATGAAATGAATTTTAATAAATGCATTATTTTCAGATGGTTAGCGTTGGGCGTATTGAATGCAGGCCATCTTCTCCAACGTGCACAGGGAGTGCAATGTGAGAAACGATGCAGCTCAGGCAGGTGCCGGAATGATGATGTGGTTCATCAGCAGCAGCGCCTTTGCCAATGAGATCCGGTTCAACATGACGCGTGGGGCGACCGCCATCAGCCAGCAGGTCTATGACCTGCACATGACGATTTTCTATATCTGTTGCGTCATCGGTCTGCTCGTCTTCGGCATCATGTTCTGGTCCATCGTGCACCATCGAAAATCGCGCGGTGCCAAAGCCGCCCAGTTTCACGAAAGCACCCGCATCGAGTTGCTGTGGACGGCCATCCCCGTGTTGATACTGATCGCGATGGCGGCACCGGCAACCTC
The DNA here is from genome assembly GCF_019048565.1 of Aeromonas sp. FDAARGOS 1406. NCBI lineage: Bacteria > Pseudomonadati > Pseudomonadota > Gammaproteobacteria > Aeromonadales > Aeromonadaceae > Aeromonas > Aeromonas sp. FDAARGOS 1406. Next base: position 2,162,209 of record NZ_CP077378.1, on the reverse strand, counting down.
GACCCTGTTGAAGATGGAGGATACCTCCAAGGCCGATCTCACCGTCCTCGTCACGGGCTCGCAATGGAAATGGCATTACAAATACCTCGAGTATCCGGTGGCGTTTTATTCCCTGCTGGCGACCAGCAAACAGCAGATCTCCGGTGATGCCCCCAAGGGCGGCAATTATCTGCTGGAGGTGGATAACCCTCTGGTATTGCCGGTTGGCAAGAAGATCCGTTTCCTGATGACCTCGGACGATGTCATTCACTCCTGGTGGGTTCCCGCCTTCGCCGTGAAAAAAGATGCCAATCCTGGCTACATCAACGAGTCCTGGACCCGGATCGACAAGCCGGGCACCTATCGTGGGCAGTGCGCCGAGCTGTGCGGGAAAGATCACGGTTTCATGCCCGTGGTTGTGGTGGCCAAATCCGCAGAGGAGTTCGAGAAGTGGATTGCCAGAAAGGGAGACGAGCAGGCAACTGCCAAGGCACAGCAACAGGCGCAGGCAGCGGAGACCATGACGTTGCCACAAGCCATGGCGCAGGGGGAGAAAGTCTATCTGGGGCACTGTGCGGCCTGTCATCAGCCCGCGGGTACCGGATTGCCGGGCATCTTCCCGGCGCTCAATGGCAGCAAGGTGACCACACAGGCGGACCATCGGGCCCAGCATCTGGACATCGTCCTGCATGGCAAGAGCGGCACGGCGATGCAACCTTTTGGCAAACAGTTGACGGCGCAGGAACTGGCCGCCGTCATCACCTATGAGCGCAATGCCTGGGATAACAAGACCGGTGACCTTGTGCAGCCAGCTGAGGTGCAGTCCCTTCTCAACCCGGCCAATCCGGACAAGGACAAGTGAGGCGTCGGCATGAGTGATGGAATCACGGATACCCCGCACAGCGAACATGTCCACCAGCCAGCGGCCGGTCTGAGGCGCTGGCTCTACACCACCAATCACAAGGACATCGGTACCCTGTATCTGTGCTTTGCTCTCACCATGTTCTTTACCGGTGGCGCCATGGCCATGGTGATCCGGGCAGAACTGTTCCAGCCCGGACTGCAACTGGTGGAACCCCTGTTTTTCAACCAGATGACCACGGTACACGGCCTTATCATGGTCTTTGGTGCCGTCATGCCCGCCTTCACCGGCCTCGCCAACTGGCTGATCCCCATCATGATTGGGGCCCCTGACATGGCGTTGCCCCGCATGAACAACTGGAGCTTCTGGATCCTGCCGTTTGCTTTCCTCATCCTCCTGTCGAGCCTGTTTATGGAGGGAGGCGGCCCCAGTTCTGGCTGGACCTTCTATGCCCCCCTGTCCACCCAGTACAGCGGCAACAGCACGGCCCTGTTCGTCTTTGCCATTCACATCATGGGGATCTCCTCCATCATGGGGGCCATCAACGTCATCGTGACCATCTTCAACCTGCGGGCGCCGGGCATGGGTTGGATGCAGATGCCGCTGTTTGTCTGGACCTGGCTCATCACGGCGTTTCTGCTCATCGCTGTCATGCCGGTGCTGGCGGCTGCGGTGACCATGGTGCTGACGGACAAGTATTTCGGGACCAGTTTCTTCGATGCGGCCGGTGGGGGGGATCCTGTCCTGTTTCAGCACATTTTCTGGTTCTTCGGGCACCCGGAAGTCTACATCATGATATTGCCGGCTTTCGGCATCGTCTCCAGCATCATTCCGACCTTCTCCCGCAAGAAGCTGTTCGGTTATCGCTCCATGGTCTATGCCACCAGCAGCATCGCCTTGCTCTCCTTCATGGTCTGGGCGCACCACATGTTCACCACCGGATTGCCCGTGGTGGCGGAGCTATTCTTCATGTACACCACCATGCTGATCGCTGTGCCGACAGGGGTAAAGGTATTCAACTGGCTTGCCACCATGTGGCGTGGTTCTCTGACATTCGAGACCCCCATGCTGTTTGCCATCGCCTTCATCACCCTGTTCACCATTGGCGGTTTCTCCGGGCTGATGCTGGCCATGACGCCGGCTGATTTTCAGTATCACGACACCTATTTCGTAGTGGCCCATTTCCACTATGTGCTGGTGACCGGTGCCGTCTTCTCGATCCTGGCTGCGGCCTACTACTGGTTGCCGAAATGGACGGGGCACATGTATGACGAGCGGCTCGGCCAATGGCACTTCTGGTGTTCGCTCGTCTCGGTCAATGTGCTGTTTTTCCCCATGCATTTTGTCGGGCTGGCGGGCATGCCTCGCCGCATTCCCGATTACGCCCTGCAATTTGCGGACTTCAACATGCTGATCAGCCTGGGGGGCTTTGCCTTCGGCCTGTCCCAGCTGCTGTTTGTCTGGGGTGTGATCAAATGCATCAGAGGCGGAGCCAAGGCGAGCGATCGGGTATGGGAGGGGGCCGAGGGGCTGGAATGGACGCTCTCTTCTCCCCCTCCCTATCACAGTTTCCAGACTCCACCGGATATCCGGTCGGAAGAGCGTTAGGGAGGTCATATGACCCAGGTCAGTCATGCCCCCTTGCTCAGAAAACTGGCTCTGGTCGTGCTCGTCATGTTTGGTTTTGCCTTTGCGCTGGTGCCGCTTTATGACGTCTTCTGCCGGATCACCGGCCTCAATGGCAAGACGTCTGATCAAGCGGCCAGTACGGAGCGGGCGGTGATCGACAGCAAGCGGAGCATCCAGATCGAGTTTCTTGCTCATGCGGATACCCGGATGCCGTGGGAGTTCAGCGGTGAGACGGCTCGGCTGTCGGTGCGGCCGGGGGAGGTGAAGATGGTCAACTTTCGGGTGTTCAATCCCACGGAGCGGACCATGGTGGGTCAGGCGGTCCCGTCGGTCTCTCCCGGTCCCGCCGCAGCCTATCTGAAGAAAGTGGAGTGTTTCTGTTTCAATCGCCAGGAGCTGAGGGCAGGGCAGAGCAAGCTGATGCCGCTCAAGTTCTATATCGATCCGGCACTACCGGACAGCATCAATACCATCACGCTTTCCTACTCGCTCTATGACATCACGGAGTCCGTACCTGCACCGGCACCGGCACTCGCACAGAGGAAATGACCATGGCCAAGGTGAACCAGACCTATTATGTCCCGGACCAGAGTCGCTGGCCCATCATTGGTGCCATTGCACTGTTTTTCCTGGCGTTGGGGGCGGGGCATCTGGTCAATGAAGTGGCGAGTGGGCAGACCGGTTTCGGCCGGTATCTGATGATGGCCGGTGTCGCGCTGCTGGCATTCATGTTGTTTGGCTGGTTCCGTCACATCATCCGGGAGTCCATGACCGGACTTTACAGCGCCCAGATGGACAGATCCTTCAGGCAGGGCATGGTCTGGTTCATCTTCTCCGAAGTGATGTTCTTTCTGGCTTTTTTCGGAGTGCTGTTCTATGCCCGCCAGCTTGCGGTGCCCTGGCTGGATGGTGCGGGCCACAGGGTGATGACGGGCCAGCTGCTGTGGCCGGATTTCACCGCTCACTGGCCCCTGCTCAAGACGCCCGGCGGGGCCACGACCCAGGCCATGCCCTGGCAGGGGATCCCCCTTATCAATACCTTGATCCTGCTCGGATCCTCCGTGACCCTGCTGTTTGCACACATGAGTCTGGAAAACGGCAGACGGATGCGGCTCAAGGGGATGTTGCTGGCCACCGTGGTGCTCGGGCTGACATTCCTGTGGTTTCAAGGTTATGAGTATCTGCATGCCTATCGGGATCTCGGGCTGCGGCTGGATTCCGGCATCTATGGCAATACCTTCTTCATTCTGACCGGGTTCCATGGACTGCACGTGCTGCTGGGCACCCTTTTCCTGACCATCATCTGGCTGCGCATCATGTTGAGGGATCATTTCACCCCACAGCGTCATTTCGCTTTCCAGGCTGCGGCCTGGTATTGGCACTTCGTCGATGTGGTCTGGCTCTGTCTGTTCGTCTTTGTCTACCTGCTTTGATGCCGTGCTCAGTAGGGGCGCGGGTTGGGGTCCAGCCAGCCCATCGCGAGAGAGAGCAGCAGCATGATGACCACCAGCAGGGAGAAGAAGACGCGCCGGCCCAGAGGTACCGACATCTTTTGCGTATTGCCTGGACTGAGCATCAGCCAGAGGGCGTGAAACAGCTGACCGATGATGAGCAGCAGCATGAGTACCAGCACGACCTTGATCAACATCTTGGGATCCTCCTCGATATGCGCGATTCTGCTGCACGAGACAAGCGACGACCATGGCATCACAGACGCTGGTTCGTCTTGTTGTTCACTCTGGTGGTGACGGCCGGTTTGTGCAAGCTGGCGTTCTGGCAGTGGCAGCGCGGAATGGAAAAAACGGCCTGGCTGGCGCAGATGGCAAAGATGCAGCAGGCCGGGCCAAGGACATTGGCCCAGATCGACTGGCAACACCCGGAGTCACTGGATGGCCAGCCTCTGCAAGGGAAAGCCGAGTGGGTCAGCCCTTATGTCTGGTTGCTGGACAACCAGATCGTCAACGGGGAGGTTGGCTATGACGTGCTCATTCCGGTACGCGCAGAGGGGGGATCCTCACTGTTGCTGGTCAACCTGGGATGGGTGCCCGCACCATCCGACAGGTCGCAATTGCCCAATCCCGCCATCCCCGCCTCAATGACCCTTGAAGGTGTGCTGCGCATGGCTCCCGGCGGCTTCCTGCTGGGACAGAACATAGAACCAGGCCCCTACCCGAACCGGCTGCAATCCATCAGGGTCGAGACCCTGCGACAGGCAATCGGAGCCCCGCTTGCAGACGCCGTGTTGTATCAAAGACGAACCCCATTCCTCTATCACTACCAGCACAATGTCATGCCTCCTGAAAAACACCGGGCCTATGCGGTGCAATGGCTCGGCTTGGCGCTGGTGGTTCTGTCAGGGGGGGGCATACTGACAAGGAGGTGCTCCCCATGAGCGGATGGCAACGCTGGAGGGTGCCAGCGCTCTTTGCTGCGGTGATCCTGCTGCCTGTGGTGCTGGCGGCTCTGACTCTTCACCAGGGCTGGTATGAACCCGGCACGCGCAGCAAGGGGCACTGGCTGCACCAGGAGATCTACCTGTTGCAACCGCTTCCTGCCCATCAGCGCCAATGGCGACTGGTCTATCTGGTGGCCCCTCGCTGCGAGGGGCAATGCCGGCAGGTCCCTGTGCTGATGGCGCGCATCCAGGCTGCACTTGGCCGCAACCTGGACAAGCTGGAGCTGGTCCAGTTGACGCCACCTCACGAGGCAAACAGTGAAATGAGGGAGGGGGATATACTGCTGGTGGACGCCCGCGGGCTGGCCATCTTGCGTTACGAGGTACCCGGCAGCACGACGACCTGGCCGTTGCTTGGCAAGGCGGTACTGTCGGATCTGCAGCAACTGCTCAAGTATCAGCGTGGGGTGCAGTGACGATGCAGCCGGCATGGAACTCGCATCTTCTGGCTACTGCACGGTCAGCGAGGCGGCATATGAAGATGCACAAGAGGCTGGCATCCGTGGCCATTGCGCTGGCAGTTCTTGTCATCGCGCTCGGTGCTTATACCCGGTTGACGGATGCCGGGTTGGCTTGCCCCGATTGGCCTGGTTGCTATGGTTCCCTGGCCATTCCCCGCGCCGAGCATGCGGAACTGGCGGCACAGCGCTATCCGGCCAGCCCGCTTGTTCCTCACAAGGCGCGCAGCGAGATGGTGCATCGCTACTTCGCCGGGGTGCTGGGAGGCGTGATTGTGCTCCTGTCCGGCTTGGGCTGGCGTACAGGCGGCCGACTGCGCCACCTCTCGCTCATCTTGCTGGTGCTGGTTGCGGGTCAGGCGGCACTGGGTATGTGGACGGTGACCCTGGCCCTGCATCCCCTGGTGGTGACCACTCATCTGCTGGGCGGCTTCGCCATCCTGACCTTGCTATGGCTCTATCGGGCCGAATTGGCAGGTTTCCCTTCACCCCCGCCCGTACACCAGGGCGTTTCCTGGCTTGGCAGCATGGCCTGTGGCGTGCTGCTGCTGCAGATCGCGCTGGGGGGCTGGACGTCGGCGAACTATGCGGCCATGGCGTGTGTGGAGTTTCCCTTGTGCCAGGGCAACTGGCAGGCAGAGCTGAATTGGGCGCAAGCCTTTCATCTCCCTCTGGGGCACGCCAGCTATGAGTTCGGCGTGCTGGGCAAGGAGGCGCGCCAGACCATTCACATCGCCCATCGCCTGGGAGCGCTGACCACGGCCTTGCTGGTGGGTGCTTTCGCCCTCGCGCTGCTCTGCCAGCGGCCCCCCTTGAGAGGGTTTGGCTGGTTGTTGCTGGGTCTGCTGACCGTGCAGATTGCCTTGGGATTGGCGAACGTCCATCTGGCCCTGCCGCTGGCCAACGCCCTTGCACACAATCTGGTGGCCGCCCACCTGCTGGCCTGTTGTGTGCTGGCGCGCGGGAGCCTCTCTTTGCATCATCACGACCCCTTGGCATCCCCTGGGATGGTCAGGAGCCGGACATGAATGGGAGAGGGCGGGTACAGCGCTTCGCCCTCCGCCGGGTGCACGATTATTGTCAGTTGACCAAACCAAAGGTGGTCGCCCTGCTGCTCCTGACCGCCTGGGTGGGCATGCTGCTGGCCGAGCCGACACGCGCCTCTCTGGACGAGATGATACTGGGCCTGGCGGGGATTGGACTGCTCGCTGCCGGGGCGGCGGCCATGAACCATTCTCTGGATAGCGGCATCGATGCCCGGATGCGCAGAACGCGCTGGCGCCCGGTCGCCATGGGACGGATCACGCCGGGGCAGGCGATGAGTTTCGCGATCTGTCTGGCACTGTCGGGGTTTGTTCTGCTCCATTGGGGCGTAAATCCCCTGACTGCCTGGCTAACCCTGGCCAGCCTGTTCGGCTATGCGGTCGTCTATACCCTGCTGCTGAAGCGGGCCACGCCGCAGAATATCGTCATCGGCGGATTGGCGGGAGCCATGCCACCGCTCTTGGGCTGGACCAGCATCACGGGGCAGCTTTCGGCCGAGCCCTGGCTGCTGGTGATGATCATCTTTACCTGGACGCCGCCCCATTTCTGGTCTTTGGCCATCCACCGGCGCGATGACTATGCCGGTGCCGATATTCCCATGCTGCCCGTCACCCACGGCTCCGATTTCACCAAGACCGCCATCCTGCTCTATCTGCTGATCCTGACGCTCGTCTGCCTGCTGCCCTATCTGATCGGCATGTCGGGGCTTGTCTACCTGGTCGGCAGCCTGGGGCTGAACCTTGGATTCTGCTGGCATGGCTGGTTGTTGAAATATGAGGAGCGCCCCGGCCAGGCGATGCGCACCTGCCGTTTCTCCATCTATCACCTGATGCTGCTGTTTGGTCTGCTGATTCTGGATCACCACTGGCTGTGGCGGTTGTCATGATGTTGATGCGGGTCGCGGTCGGGTGAATGGTGACGCTGCGTCGGTGCACAGCAGGGATGCACAGACCTGATGCAAAACAAGATGGCCCCAAGGGGCCACCTTGTTTTCAGGGGGACGGGAGCCTAGAGCTTGACCATGATGTGGCGCGGCACCGTGTAGTCCTCCAGCGCGTAGAGGGAGAGATCCTTGCCGTAGCCCGACATCTTCATGCCGCCGTGGGGCATCTCGGAGGTGAGCATGAAGTGGGTGTTGATCCAGGTGCAGCCATATTGCAGGTGGCTGGCCACCTTGCTGGCAAGGCCGAGATCCCGGGTCCAGACCGAGCTGGCGAGGCCGTAGTCCGAGTCGTTGGCCCACTGCACCACCTGCTCGGCGTCGCTGAAGCGGGTCACCGACACCACGGGGCCGAATACCTCGCGCCGCACGATTTCATCCTCCTGACGGGCATGGGCGATCAGGGGCGGATCTTGCCCCCCGCCGTCACCTCCACGTGGCCGCTGCTCTGGGCCCGCTCCACGAAGCTGGCCACCCGGTTGCGCTGCCGGTCAGAGATGAGCGGCCCCATCTCCACCCCCTCCTCGCGCGGACCGCCCACCTTGATGGAGGCCACCGCATCCGTCATGGCGGCGACAAACTTGTCGTAGATCTTGCCCTGGGCATAGATGCGGCAGGCGGCGGTGCAATCCTGGCCTGCGTTGTAGAAGCCGAAGGTGCGAATGCCCGCCACCACGGCCTCCAGGTCCGCGTCGTCGAAGATGATGACAGGCGCCTTGCCCCCCAGCTCAAGGTGGGTGCGCTTCATGGTGCGGGCGGCGCTTTGCAGGATCTTCTGGCCGGTGGCGATGTCACCGGTCAGAGACACCATGCGCACCAGCGGATGCTCCACCAGCGGCGCCCCCACGCTCTCGCCCCGGCCGCAGACGATGTTGATGACGCCGCGGGGGAAGAGCTCGCTGGCGAGCTCCGCCAGGCGCAGGGCGGTGAGGGGGGTCTGTTCGGAGGGCTTGAGCACCACCGTATTGCCGGCGGCGAGCACCGGGGCCATCTTCCAGGCCGCCATCATCAGTGGGTAGTTCCAGGGGGCGATACTGCCCACCACCCCGATGGGGTCGCGGCGGATCATGCTGGTGTGCCCCTCGATATACTCCCCCGCCAGCGGCCCCTGCAGGCAGCGGGCCGCACCGGCGAAGAAACGGAAGCAGTCCACCACCGCCGGCAGCTCATCGTTCAGCACCGCCAGATAGGGCTTGCCGCAGTTGAGGGATTCCAGCGCCGCAAACTCCTCGGCGTGGCGTTCGATGGCATCGGCCAGGCGCAGCAGCAGGGTACTGCGCTGGGCTGGCGTGGTGCGGCTCCACTGGGCGAAGGCGCGCTGGGCGCCGTTCACCGCCCGGTTCACCTGCTCGAACGAGGCTTCGGGCACCGAGGCGAGAAGCTCCCCGGTGGCCGGGTTGAGGATGGGCTCGGCCGGGCCGTCACCGGTGACGAACTGGCCGTCGATCAAGAGTTGGGTAGAGAGTTTCATGGTTGCATCCTTGCGCACGCGTTGAGTCGTTATTTGCCGCTGCCGGCGACGTCCTGGCCGTCGCGGGTGAGGTAGTAGGCAAGCAGAATGGGAATGGTGGTGAAGGCCACTATGATGAGCGCCACCACGTTGGTGACCGGCCTGTCCCGTGGCCGGATCAGCTCCTGATACATCCAGATCGGCAGCGTGGTCTGCTGGCCGGCGGTGAAGGTGGTGACAATCACCTCGTCAAAGCTCAGCGCAAACGCCAGCATGCCCCCCGCCAGCAGCGCGGTGGCGAGGTTGGGCAGGATCACGTAGCGCAGGGTCTGGAAGCCGTCGGCACCGAGATCCATCGACGCCTCGATGAGGCTCTGGTTGGTGCGGCGAAAGCGTGCCAGGGCATTGTTGTAGACCACCACCACGCAGAAGGTGGCGTGGCCGATGACGATGGTCCAGAAGCTGAAGGGGATCTCCATCACCCCGTAGGCGGAGCGCAGCGCGATGCCGGTGACGATGCCGGGCAGGGCGATGGGCAGCACCAGCAAGAGCGACACCACCTCCTGACCGAAGAAGCGGCTGCGGGCGATGGCTCCCGCCGCCAGGGTGCCGAGCACCATGGCCACCAGGGTAGCGAGCCCGGCCACTTCCAGCGACAGCTGGATGGCGCGCCATACGTCGGGGCGGTTGAGGGTCACCTCGAACCACTTGAAGGTGAGCCCGGGGGGCGGGAACTGGTAGCTCTTGCTCTCGCTGGTGAAGGCGTAGAGGAAGATGAACAGGATCGGGAAGTGCAGGAACAGGAGGCCGCCGATGGCCGCGTACTTGAGCAGGCCGGAGGGCTGGTTGCCATGGTCTCGTTTCATGGAGGTATTAGAGCGCATCGAAGGCCCCCAGACGTTTCGCGATGGTGAGATAGATGGCGATGATGAGGATGGGCACCAGCGAGAAGGCGGCGGCGAAGGGCAGGTTGCCCGCCGTGCCCTGTTGCATGTAGACCACCTGACCTATGTACATGGTGGAGTTGCCTATGATGCCGGGGATGATGTAGTCCCCCAGCGTCAGGGAGAAGGTGAAGATGGAGCCCGCCACCACGCCGGGCAGGGCCAGCGGCAGGATCAGGGTACGAAAGGTCTGGGCCGGGGTGGCGCCGAGATCGCCGCTCGCTTCCAGCAGGGAGCGCGGGATCCGCTCCACCGCCGCCTGGATGGGCAGGATCATGAAGGGCAGCCAGACGTAGACGAACACGATGAAGGTGCCGATGCGCGAGAACGACAGCGACGGTCCCCCGATCACCGGCAGCGAGAGGATGGCGTCCAGCAGCCAGTCCAGTCCCAGAGTATCTACCAGCCAGCTGATGACCCCCTCCTTGGCCAGGATCAGCTTCCAGGCGTAGACCCGCACCAGATAGCTGGACCAGAGCGGCAGCATGATGCCGACGTAGAACAGGGCCCGGGTCTTGCCGCTGGTGTAGCTCGCCATGTAGTAGGCCACCGGAAAGCCGAGCAGGGCGCAGGCCAGAGTCACTAGCAGCGACATGCCGACGGTGCGCAGGATCACGTCCAGGTTCTCCGCCCGCAGCAGGGCGACGAAGTTCTGCAGCCCCAGTTCGTGGCGGATCTGGCCGCTGAACTCGTCCAGCCCGAAGAAGGCGTTGGAGAGCAGCATCAGCAGGGAGCCGACATAGATGATGCCAAGCCAGAGCAGCGACGGCCCGAGCAGGACGGCCAGCAACAGACCCGGCCGCCCGTAGAGCAGGGTGGAAAGGCGCCGCAGCGGCCGATAGGAGAGGGGGGCAGTGGGTTGGCTCATGGCAAGGCTCGCACTGTGGGGGGCGCTCATGGTTGAGCTCTCTGAGGGGCGGTGTGCAGGCGATGGATCGCCTGCTCCGGCCAGCTGAGGCTGACCCGGGCGCCACGGGGCAGGCGGGCCTGGCCCTCGTTGGGGTGGTTGACGATAAGCTCGAGCTGCTCGCCGAGATCGACCCGGTAGCGCACGAAGGGGCCGAGATACTCCACCTCGCGCACTTCCCCGGACCAGCCCGGTGTGCCGGCCTCGGCGAGGCGGATCCGCTCCGGGCGCACCATCATCTGGCGCTCATCGCCGCACAGACGGCGGGCCTGCTCCCCCTCGAACAGGTTGACGGTGCCGACGAAGCGAGCGACGAAGGGCGTGGCGGGGGCGTCGTAGACAGTATCCGGCGCGGCGATCTGCTCGATCTTGCCCTGATTGAAGATGCAGATCCGGTCGCTCATGGAGAGCGCCTCCTGCTGATCGTGGGTGACGAAGATGAAGGTGATGCCGAGCTGGCGCTGCAAGGCTTTCAGTTCGAGCTGCATCTGCTCGCGCAGCTTGAGGTCGAGGGCCCCGAGCGGTTCGTCCAGCAGCAGGATGCGCGGCTGGTTGATCAGTGCCCGGGCGATGGCGATGCGTTGGCGCTGGCCGCCGGAGAGCTGGCCCGGCTTGCGGTTGCCGACGCCGGGCAGGCGCACCAGCTCCAGCATCTCGTCCACCTTGCGGTAACGCTCCGCCTTGGCGACGCCCTTGAGCATCAGGCCATAGCCGATGTTGTCGCGCACATCCATGTTGGGAAACAGGGCGTAGTCCTGAAACACGGTATTGAGGTTGCGATCGTAGGGGGGCACGGTGGAGCAGGGCTCGCCGAACAGCCGGATCTCCCCCTCGCTCGGGTATTCGAAGCCCGCAATCATCCGCAGGCAGGTGGTCTTGCCGGAACCGCTCGGCCCCAGCAGGGTGAAAAACTCGCCAGCCGGGATCTGGAAGGAGATGTCGTCGACCGCCTTCACCTCGCCATAGTTGCGGCTGACCCGGTCAAATTGTACGGCATTCATGGGGCGTCCTTGTCTGTGTGGGAAGCGGGCCGGACTCCTGTCCGGCCCCATATCGGCATTTACTGAGGCACCTCAGCGACCACCCAGGATGGCGATATAGTCCGAGACCCAGCGGTAGTAGGGCACGCAGGTTCCCTGGCTCTTGCACTGGGAGACGGGAGTACGCCAGAAGTGAACCCGATCGAAGTTGTCGATGCCGTTGGTCTTGCACCCCTCTTTTCCGAGCAGGGCATTGCCTTCGCAGGCGGCCGGCACCACGGGCACGGAGCCGAACCAGGAGGCGAGATCCCCCTGCAGCTTGTTGTTGAGGGAGTGCTCCAGCCATTTGTAGGCACAGGTGAGGTTCTTGGCCTCGCTGTGCACCATGCTGGTGTCGGCCCAGCCGGTGACCCCTTCCTTGGGCACCGTCGTGGCGATGGGCTGCTTGTCGGCGATCAGGGTATTGGCCTGGAACGGCCAGGAGCCGGAGGCCACCACCCCCTCGTTCTTGAAGTCATCGATCTGGACGAAGGCATCGTGCCAGTAGCGTCCCACCAGCTTGCGCTGCTGGCGCAGGAGGTCGAGGGCGGCCTTGTACTGATCCTCGTTCAGCTCGTAAGGATCCTTGATGCCGAGCGCCGGCTGGTGGCTCATCAGATAGAGGGCCGCATCGGCGATGTGAATGGGGCCGTCGAACGCCTGCACCCGACCCTTGTTGGACTTGCCGTCCGGCAGGGTCTGCTCCTCGAACACCACGCTCCAGGAGTCAGGCGCCTTGGGAAACACCTTGGTGTTGTACATCAATATGTTGCCGCCCCACTGGTAGGGCACGCCATAGTGCTTGCCGTCTACCGTGTGCCAGGGGGCATTCTGCAGGCGGGGGTCTATCTTGCCGTAGCTCGGGATGAGCGCCAGGTTGAGCACCTGCACCTTGCCGCCGGCGATGAGGCGCAGGCTGGCGTCGCCGGAGGCGGTCACCAGGTCGAAGCCCCCCTCGTTCATCAGCGCCACCATCTCGTCCGAGGTGGCGGCCGTCTTGACGTTGACCTTGCAGCCGGTCTCTTTCTCGAAGCCGGTGACCCAGTCGTAGTTCTTGTCGGTCTCGCCGCGCTCCACATAGCCGGCCCAGGCCCTGGCCTTCACCCTTGCCGAGGGTGGTGGGGGCTGCCTGGGCCTGGCCTGCCAGCAGCGCCGGGATCAGGGCCAGGGTCAGAGGGGTCAATTTCATCTTGCTCTCCTTGCATGATTGGCAACCGTGGCGGCGTCACAGTAGGAATTAACATCTTGTTAACCAGCCAGGAGCGTAGGAGAAGCCGGGAGCAATGAGAATTTCAATTTTTAACGGCTTTGGTATCTGTAAAATCGATATCGAGTGCAGATGAATCTGATTTTTTTGCCGGAGTCACGGCTGTTCAGGCTCAGTCCTAGCGGGGGAGGTGCTGGCGGGCCCGTAGCCGGCTCTGGTCTCTGGCGATGTCGATGAACTCGCGTGCGGCCCAGTCAAGGCGCGAGCCGCGCCGCCACACCAGACCGATGTCGATGGCGGGGATGGGCTCCTTGATGGCGCGGGCCTCGACCCGCTCCTGCTCCAGGGACCAGGGACGGTAGGCAAAGTCCGGCAGCAGGGCGAGCCCGAGCTGGCTCGCCACCAGGCTGCGCACCGCTTCCACCGAGGCGGTACGCAGCACGATGCGCGGCGCGATACCGTAGCGGCGCAGGCCGCCGCCGATGATCTGGTCCAGCTGGTCGGCGGTCAGCGAGATCATGGGCTCCTCGCCGAGCGCCTTGAGGGAGAGGGTCGACTCGGCGCAGAGGGGGTGGTTGGCGGCGAGCCAGACCCGCAGCGGCGAGCGGGTCAGCAGCTCGGTATCGAACGCCTCCTGGCGGATGGTGCGGTTGGTCATCAGGATCCCCACGTCCACCTCACCGTTGACGATCTGGTGCTCGAGGTAGGGCTGCTCATCCTCTTTCACCTCGATCTGTACCGCCGGGAAGGCGCGGCGAAAACGGCCGAGAGCCTCCGACAGATAGTAGCCTGCCACTAGCGTGGTTACGCCTATGGTAAGCCGCCCCTGATCCTGCAGGGCCACCGCCTTGAGGGACTGGCCGGCTTCGGTCATGGCGCTTAGGATGCGACGCGCGTGCAGCAGAAACTGGTGACCCTGGGTGGTGAGGCTGACGCCGCGCGGGTTGCGCTCGAACAGGGCGGCGCCGAGCTCGGTCTCCAGCTCGCGGATGGCGCTGGTGACCGCCGACTGGGAGATGTGCAGCTCGGCGGCTGCCCGGCTCACCGAGAAGCTGTCGGCCACCGCCACGAAATAGCGGATCTGGCGAAAGGTGAAGTTCATCTGGGCGTCCTGCCACGTGCGATCAAGGTGAGTGCCAGCTTAACCTCGAATCGCACCCAGACAAAAGGCGCCGTGATGGCGCCTTTGTCGTTGTTTTTACGGAAATTAGCGGGTTGTCACCGCCTCTGTGACCGGTACACGGTTCACCCCCTTGCCCAGATAGGCGAGGGTGATGGTCACTATGATGCAGGTGAAGCTGAGCCACATGTAGGGCAGGTAGTCGAGGGTCGCCACCCCCAGTACCCCGGCCATGAAGATGCCGTTGTCGCTCCAGGGCACCATGCTGCAGGTGAGGGTGCCGCCAAACTCGGCGTTGCGGGAGAGGTTCTTGCGCGCCAGCCCCAGTCTGTCGTAGTTCTTGGCCATGATCTTGGGGGTCAGGATCAGCGATACATACATAGCGGAACCGAACACGTTGGCCAAGAAGGCGGTGCCGATGGTGTGGCTGGTCAGGCTGCCGGCGCTGTTGATGCGCTTCTCGAAGGCACTGGCGATGACGGAGAGGATGCCGACCTTCTCCAGCAGACCGCCGAAGCCCAAGCCGAAGATGATGACGGCCACGGAACCCAGCATGGACTCCATGCCGCCGCGGCCGAGGATGTTGTCGATGAAGTCGACGCCGGAGGTAATGGCAAACGGGCTGTAGGCGGAGTGCATTGCCTTCACCGGATCCATGTCCTGGAAGACGATGGCCCAGACAAGACCCAGCAAGGCGCCGAAGCTGATCACCGGGAAGGCGGGCTTGCGGTTGGCCAACAGGCCCAGCACCAGCACCACGGGCACTATGGCCATGGGGGTGATGTTGAACTGCTTGTCGAGGGCGTCCATCACCAGATTGACCTGCTCCAGGCTGACGTTGCCGGAATACTGCATGCCGACCACGGTGAACAGGGCGGCGGTGATGACGTAGGAGAACAGGCTGATGGGCAGCATCCCCTTGATGTGTTCCATCACGTCGACGTTGGACATGGTCGAGGCCAGCACCACGGAGTCGGAGAGCGGGGAGAGCTTGTCACCGAAGTAGACGCCGGAGAGCACGGCACCGGCTACCAGCGGCGCGGGTACCCCCAGGCTGTGGCCTATACCCATCATGGCGATGCCGGCGGTGGCCGCCGAGCCCCAGGAGGTGCCGGTGGCCAGCGAGGTGAGAGAGCAGATGATCAGGGTCGCCAGCAGGAAGATGGAGGGGTGTATCACCTTGAGGCCGAAGTAGATGATGCTGGGGACGATGCCGCCGGCAATCCAGGTGCCCACCAGGGCACCGACGGAGATCAGTATCAGGATGGCCCCCATCCCCTTGGCGACGCCGTCGACTGCCGCCTGTTCCAGGGATTTGTAATCATGGCCGAGCTTGATGCCGAGTCCCATGATGACGAACCAGGCGATGAACAGTGCCAGCTGGATTGGCAGATCCAGCACGCTGGTGAAGGAGAAGGCCAGGGCCAGGAAAATGGCCAGGCAGGCAAATACTTGCGACATGCCCGGCAATCGGATGTGGTGTTGTTGGTTTTGCATAGACGCTCCCTAAACTCTTGCTCGCCAAGGTCAGCCCCTCTCGTCCTGCGGATGCGTCGATCCCGAGAGGCTTACCAAAAGAGGGCGCAATCTACCATAAAGCGGAGGTGTAAAATCCCTGCTCATTCGGCAAAACAGCTTTAAAATTTTAAAATCCCACAAAATAGTTGATCTAATCGGCATTTTTCACTGTTCAATCGACACCGTTTGATAGCCGGAGATCCATAGGCAAGTTCGATTGCAGATGGCAACACCAAAGATGATAATAGTTATCATTAATCTTTTTCGGACCAATGCCAATGAACTGGATAGCACGCGCTCTGCTCTTGGCCGCCCTTCTGGCGGTGCTGGTCTGGGGTCAGGAGAAGGAATACGGGTTCTGGAGCCTGGGGTTCTTGCTGGCTGCCTGGGTCATGCTGGAACCCAGGCTGAGACCGGTGTTGATCCTGCTGCCGGTTGCGGGAATCACAGGGGTCGTCACTCTGCTCTGGCAGCAGGGTTGGCATTAAGCCTGGCGAGTGGGGACGGCCTGGATCTTGTCGTAGGCCTGGCGCAGGGAGGCGATGACCTTCTTCTCCATCTCGCTGCGTTCGGCGTCTGTCGTGAAGTAGATCATGTCGACATCGTGGCGGATATAGTGGGAAGGAAGCTGGTTGAGTGTCAGGCAGCAGAGGTCTGCCAGCTGATAGGGGGTCAATGTTCGAGCCAACCCCTGTTTTTCTATCTCCTTGAGCACCAGATGCTCATAGAAGTTGTGAATATCGGTATCCAGGATCATGGGAAAACCCCCGTGGTGGCGCAGCATCTTCAACAGCATAGCCATGGGGCATGAAAACACAAAAGGCCCGTTACTCTCGTAACGGGCCTTTGCAGAATAATGGTGCGAAGAGAGGGACTCGAACCCTCACATCCGTGGGACACTAACACCTGAAGCTAGCGCGTCTACCAATTCCGCCACCTTCGCACACTGATTTTCTCCAGCTGGTTTTTAAATGCGGTTGGAGCGCATTTTCTGTGTTTTACATGCCAGAAGCATGGTGCGAAGAGAGGGACTCGAACCCTCACACCCGGGGGGCACTAACACCTGAAGCTAGCGCGTCTACCAATTCCGCCACCTTCGCACATCGGGTTATCAGTCTGGATTTACATGCTGTCTGATAAAAGCATGGTGCGAAGAGAGGGACTCGAACCCTCACACCCGGGGGGCACTAACACCTGAAGCTAGCGCGTCTACCAATTCCGCCACCTTCGCACATCGGGTTATCAGTCTGGATTTACATGCTGTCTGACAAAAGCATGGTGCGAAGAGAGGGACTCGAACCCTCACACCCGGGGGGCACTAACACCTGAAGCTAGCGCGTCTACCAATTCCGCCACCTTCGCACATCGGGTTATCAGTCTGAATTTACATGCCGTCTGATAAGAGCATGTTGCAGTATGGTGCGAAGAGAGGGACTCGAACCCTCACATCCGTGGGACACTAACACCTGAAGCTAGCGCGTCTACCAATTCCGCCACCTTCGCATCACTGCGGTGGGGGATTCTATAGAGTTTTGGGGGGGCGTCAACAGCCAAAGGGGACTTTTTTCGCTGTTGACGGATAAAGGCGTGCCAAGGGCACAAAACTTCAGCAATCGGCGTCAGACGGTGGCCAGCGCATCCTGATACATCTGTTCGTACAGGATGACGGAGTCTGCCCAGTCGAAGCGGGTGTTCATGGCGTGGTGCTGCACACGGGCAAAACGTGCCGGCTCCTGCAGATAATGGAGCAGGCTGCGGCGCATGGCATCGAGCAAGGTGCTGGCAGTGGGATCGTTGAAGCAGAAACCGGTCGCGTGCGTCGGGTCGGCATCCCAGTCCACGACGGTATCTTTCAATCCGCCGACAGCCCGAACCAGGGGCAGGGTGCCATAGGCCAGACTGTACATCTGGTTGAGCCCGCATGGCTCGAACAGAGAAGGCATCAGGAAGAAGTCGGCGCCGGCCTCCACCAGGTGGGCCAGACGGTCGTCATAGGCATTGATGAAGGCAAACTTGTCGGGATGCTGCTGGGCAATGCTTTGCAACTGGGCGGCGAGAGAGGGATCACCGGAGCCCACGATCACTACCTGGACCTGATGTTGCAAGAACTTGTCCAGCGCCGGGATGAGCAGGTGTACTCCTTTCTGCTCGGTCAGTCGACACACCATGCCATAGATGGGGAGGTTGCCGACGGGGAGCCCCGTCTCCTGCTGCAGGATGCGCTTGCAGGTGTGTTTGCCATCCAGGTTGTCGGCATCATAGGTGGCGGGCAACAGAGGATCGAAGGCGGGATCCCAGTCCTGATAGTCACAGCCGTTGAGGATGCCACGCAGGTCAGCAGCCCGCTGCTGGAATACGCTGGCCATGCCGTGAGCGCCCAGGTGCGTCAGCAGCTCGCTGGCGTAGTTGGGGCTGACCGCATTGATCTTGTCTGCGTAGAGCACACCGCACTTGAGCAGATTGATGTGACCATAGTCGTAGTTGATGCGCTGCTCGTAGTCGTGGATTTCCGGCACGGCCCAGAACTGCTGGCGATCGAATACCCCCTGAAAGGCCGCGTTGTGAATGCTGATGACCGACCGGGTGCGCTGGAAGAAGGGGTTGTGGGCATGACGGGTTTTCAGCAGCAGCGGCAGCAGACCGGTGTGCCAGTCGTTGCAGTGGGCGATGTCGGGAGCGAAACCCAGCTGTTCGCACGCATGCAGAGCCGCCGCGGCCAGAAAGGCAAAGCGTTCACCGTTGTCGGGATAGGCCTGGTTGTTCTCGGCATAGAGCTGGGGGCGGTCGAAATAGTGCGGGCAATCGAGCAGATAGACGCAGATCCCGTCCAGTTCCAGCTGATGGATGCGATAGCTGATATCACTGCGATCCTGGGGGGTGGGGAGCCAGCGCGAGGCGAGGAGGGTGGCCTCGTCCCGGCGCTTGATGGTCTTGTAGAAGGGCATAATGATGCGCACATCGTGCCCCTGACGGGCGAGATGCTGCGGCAGGGCCTTGGCCACATCCGCCAGGCCCCCGGTCTTCACCAGCCCCTCAACCTCCGAGGCTACAAACAGGATTTTCAGTGGGTTAATAGCCAACTCTTGCTCCCTTAGGTACCACGACGATACCGCCTTCGGATACGGTAAACCGCTCTCTGTCATGGTCCAGATTCTCACCGATCACGGTGCCGGGTGCAATTTCAACGTTTTTGTCGATGATGGCGCGGCGAATGGAGCAACCTTCGCCGATTTTCACATCCCCCAGCAGCACGGATTCACTGATGTGGCTGCAGGGGCCTATGTTGCAGCGAAATCCCAGTATGGATCGCTGGATCTGGCTGCCCTGAATGAAGCAGCCACCGGAGATCAGGGAGTTGGCGATCTTGACCTTGCAGTCGTCGGTATCGATGAAGGTGGCGGGGGGCAGGGGCGGGTAATGAGTGTGCAGCGGCCACTTGCGATTGTAGAGAGAGAAGGGGGCATCATCGGCCACCAGGTCCATGTGCGCCTGCCAGTAAGAGTCGAGCGTCCCCACATCGCGCCAGTAGACGTTGGGCTTCTCGCCCGGGATCACGTTGGTGCTGTAGTCATAGACATAGACGGGGGCACGGGGGAACAGGCTGGGAATGATGTCCTTGCCGAAATCGTGACTGGAGTTCTCCTCGGCGGCATCCCGCTTGAGCTCCCGATAGAGGGCCTCGGTCTCGAAGATGTAGTTGCCCATGGAGACCAGGACCTGGGTGGGATCCCCGGGTATGTGTTTCGGGTGACGGGGCTTTTCTTCAAAGCCAATCATGCGCCCTTCCTGATCAACCTCGATCACCCCGAAGGCGCTTGCTTCCTCGATGGGCATGCGCAGGGCAGCGACGGTCAGGGCGGCCGCTTTCTGCTTGTGGAAGCTCACCATCTGGCTCACGTCCATCTTGTAGATGTGATCGGAGCCGAAGATGCAGACGTGCTCGGGGTCGGAGATCTCGATGAAGCGCAGGTTCTGGTAAATGGCGTCTGCGGTGCCGTCATACCAGCGTTTGCCCATTCGCATCTGGGCCGGAATGGGGTCGATGAAGCGATCCGTGATGCCGACGATGTTCCAGCCCTTCTTCATGTGCAGATAAAGGGACTGGGACTTGAACTGGGTGAGTACATAGATGCGCAGGAAGTCGGCGTTGACGAAGTTGTTGAGCACGAAGTCGATCAACCGGTAACTGCCGCCAAAGGGTACGGAGGGTTTGCTGCGGGTGGTGGTCAGCGGTTGCAGTCGGGTACCTTCACCGCCTGCCAGTATCATGGTGAGTATGCCTGCCATCGTCGTTCTCTCCCTGAGATCATGATGTTGAAAAGGTTTTCATGTTGCTGCGAAAAAAACACCCCTAAAGGGGTGGTAAACGTTTTCTTGGTACCTTAACAGATCCCGTCTGGCACTCTCTACTTGTTTTATTACAACCGTTGCACTTCTTTAAGCTTTGCTCAGATACACCTTGAATTTGGTATCGCCCGCGATCACCTCGGTCTGTTTGAAGTGCGCATCCAGTATAGGCTGGTATCGCAGGAAGGCATTGGCGACTATGGTCAGGGCGCCATTTGCGGTCAGGTACTCAGGAGCCTTTGCCAGGAAGGTTTCGGTGGCGGCGTAGAAGGTCTTGAGCCCGGCATGGAAGGGGGGATTCGAGACAATCTGTTGGAATGTTTCGGCAATGTCGGAATAGACATCGGAGGCATGAACACGCCCGCTCAGACCGTTGACCGCCAGGGTTCGGCGGCTGGACTCCAGTGCCAGGGCATTGATATCCACCATGGTGACGGCCAGGGCCGGGTTGCGCTTGGCCAGCACGGAACCGATGACGCCGGCGCCGCAGCCAAAGTCGAGCAGCTTGCCCGTCACGGGGGGGAGGCTCGCCAGCAGCATCTGGGTGCCGAGATCCAGGCCGTCTGCACTGAAGACCCCGGGCAGGGCCATGACGGTCAGGGTGGTGTCGCCTGCCTGGCACTCATAGCGACTGAACCAGGCGTCCAGCTCGAAGGGGACGACCGGTTTGTCGAGCATGCCGTGGTAGAGAGAGCAGCGGCGCGCAGAGTCGCGTTTGATCGGTTTCTCGCCATAAGGTGCCAGCAGCTTGTCTGCCCCGTTGATGCCGCCCCGGTTCTCGCCGGCGAGGAACAGGTCGGCCCCGCTTTCGAGCAGCGGCGTCATCATGGCCAGCAGGTATTGCGCCTCGGCCTTGGCCTTGGGCATCAGCAGCAGCAGGGCATCGAAGCGGGGGGCGCCACCCAGCTGGTGATCGAACAGGATGGCGTCTCCCAGAACGGCCTGCTGGCTGCGGTAATAGCAGTAATCCGTGGTGAAGACGGTCAGGCTTTGTGCCAGCTCGGCCAGTTGACGAGGATAATCATCCTCCAGGGCACCGCACACCAACAGCCGCTTGCCGACAAAGAGGGCTTGGTTACGTTCCAGCATCTGGCTGACGGCACTGACAGGACGGCTCATTGGGTCTCTCCACGCATTTTTGGGCGGCCATTATACATGGCCGCTTTCGCCTTGACATTTATGCCGTGTTCCCGAAATATGCCCAGACGCCTTATTTACCCAGAGATGATGCAATGCGGTCATGCGTATCGAAACGAAAGCATAAACACAGCCTGACAATCGGGCCTGCTGGCGTGCGCGCGTAACCTCTCATCCCTGAGACGATTCAAGCCCCGGTAGCGACTCCCGTACCGGGGCTTTTTATTGACCAATCCATCTGTTTAGGAGAAGGAAATCCCATGTTTCAAGGTTCGATAGTTGCCCTGATCACCCCATTTCGACAGGGCCAGCTGGACGAGGCCGCACTGGCTCGCCTGGTAGAGTGGCACATAGAGCAGGGAACCCATGGCATAGTGCCGGTCGGCACGACCGGGGAGAGCCCGACCCTGACCCACGATGAGCATTGCCGCGTGGTGGAGCTGGTGGTCAAGCTGGTGGCCGGGCGCATTCCCGTGATCGCAGGTGCAGGCTCCAACAACCCGGTTGAAGCCATTGAATACACCCGCTATGCCGAGCAGATGGGAGCGGATGCCACCCTGCATGTGGCCGGTTACTACAACCGCCCCAATCAGGAAGGGCTCTACCACCACTTCAAGGCGGTGCACGACGCCACCACCAAACCCATCATCGTCTACAACATTCCGCCCCGCGCCATCGTTGACGTGCAGCCGGCGACCCTGGCCCGTCTGGCCGAGTTGCCGCGCATTGCCGGCGTGAAGGATGCCACCGGTGATCTGGCCCGCCCCTGGGTTGAACGCCAGCTCATCAAGAAGCCGTTTGCCTGGCTCTCCGGTGAAGACGCCACCGCCGTGGCCTACAACATCGGTGGTGGCCAGGGTTGCATCTCGGTGACGGCCAACGTGGCCCCCAAGCTGGTGGCCGAGGTGCAGAACCTGGCGCTGGCCGGTGAGTGGCAAGCTGCCCGCGAATTGCAGGACAAGCTCATTCCGCTGCACCAGGCCATGTTCGCCGAGCCGAGCCCCGCAGGGGCCAAGTATGCGGTCTCCCTGCTGGGTCTGTGCAGCGAAGAGTGCCGTCTGCCGGTGATGCCGCTTTCCGAGGCCACCCGCGAGCGCATCCGCAGTGCCATGCAGACATTGAATCTGTTGTAAAAACTGGGCTCTGGATCTCGCTTTTGATTGCCCGGTCAATTAATGGCCGGGCTTTGCCGATATACTCGCTTGGATACAACCAAGGATGATTTGGCATGGAAGAATGGGATCCGGAGCACTTCACCAGTTTTGAACATCTCTGTGAAGTGACCTTGTCTGCGGTCAGGGAAAAAACAGAGGCTGAACAGATCTATCTGTGGCTGCGTGCTCCGACGCCCCAGCTCTATCACTATCGCCCGGAACAGGGTCTGCTCTGCCTGAGCGCTGACATCCTCTCTTCCCTCGAGTTGCCCATCCTCTTCATCGAACGTTCCCTTGCGCTCGGCCAGTTGCTGGTGGAGTCCATCGCGCCGACCCGTGCCATCTGGGAGCGGGAGAGCGTCGAACCCGAGATCCCGCGCCTGCGCGCCAGCTTCCCCCTCAAGCGTCACAAGGGGCTGGAGGCCGTGGTCTATCTGGAAACCCGCCGTCGTCTCGATCGCCTGCCAAGACGCCAGCAGCAGAGCATCCAGCTGCTCATGCATTATCTCGCCGCCGAGCTCGAGAGTCGGCGACTCGCGGGACAGGTGGATCTGGAGCGGGATCAGCGGCTCCACACCCAGGCAGACCTCGTGCGCAGCCAGGCCCTGCAGGACTCTTTCCTCAGCATGCTGCAGGCGCTGCATCAGGTGGGGGTCAAGCTCTCCCGCTGCGAGAGCGAGGATCGTCTGCTGCACGACGCGGTGGCACTGGCCCGCCAGGAGTTGCAGTTCGATCGCATCGCCATCTTCCTGACAGACAGTGAATTCAAGACCATGCACGGTACCTGGGGGACCAACGAGGCGGGTGAGCTTATCGACGAGCGCCATTTCATCAGCCCCATTCCGGATCACCCCACGGTGCAGGAGGCGCTGCGTCGCAAGGACTATGTCCTGGTGCTGGAGGACACGCCTCTCTATTACGAGAAGCAGGAGGTGGGTCGCGGCTGGAACGCCATGGTGTCGCTCTGGGACGGGAGTACCCCCATCGGCTGGATCGCCGCCGACAACCTGCTCTGGCGGCGCCCCCTCAAGGCGTATCAGAGCGAGATCTTCAAGCAGTATGCCGCCGTGCTCTCCCAGTTGCTGATCCGACAGCGCACCCAGGAGAAGCTTGAGCGCTTCAATCGGGAGCTGGAGCTGAGGGTGCAGGAGCGCACCCGGCAACTGGCCGATACCAACCGGGCGCTGGAGGAGGCTAACCGGCACCTCTCCTTGCTGTCTCTGGAAGATCCCCTGACTGGCATCGCCAACCGCCGCCAATGGGACATCACCATGGAACGGGAGTGGGAGCGGGCTCGCCGCCATCAGGGGGTGCTGGCGGTGCTGATGATCGATGTGGACGAGTTCAAGTCCTACAACGATCACTTCGGCCACGGCAAGGGGGATCAGTGCCTGCAGCGGGTGGCGGCACTGCTGCAGGACACCGAGCGGCGGCGCACCAACCTGGTGGCCCGCTATGGGGGGGAGGAGTTTGTCATCCTGCTGTGTTCACCGCAGCCGGGAGAGGCGGAGCGGCTGGCGGAGCAGATCCACCACGGCCTTGACGCCTTGCAGATTCCCCATCCGGCCTCCCGGGTGGCGGCGACACTCACCGTCAGCATCGGGTTCAGCTATTTGGTTCCGTCATCGGACAAGGAGTGGCAAACCCTGACCGAGCAGGCGGATCAGGCACTCTATCACGCCAAATCACAAGGGCGTGCCTGTACCCTGGCCTATCGCTGACACCTGCGTGGGGGCTGCTTCCTGGCATCGCCCTGTATAAATAAGGTGGCAAGCGTTTCTCGCCATCTGGCGCATGGCGATGCGCCCGCGCTCTGGCTAGAATGGGGGCCCATTTTTCACAGACAGATCCTGCACCATGACCCTATCCGGATTTCAAGGCCTGGTTTTCGACCTCGACGGCACTCTGGTGGACTCCATGCCCTTGCACCTGGCCGCCTGGGAGCACACCGCCCGCGAGTTTGGCTTTCGGTTCGACGCCGACTGGTTTTATGAGCTGGGAGGCATGCCCAGCCGCAAGATAGCCCTGCTGGTGGCCGAAGTGCAGCAGATCGCGCTGGATCCCCTGGTGGTGACACGCTGCAAGACCGAACACTATGTCGCCAACCTGCACAAGGCCACCCCCTTCCCGGCCATGCTGGATCTGGTGGAACGCTATCACGGCCGGATCCCCATGGGCATAGGGACAGGCTCTCCCCGTATCAATGCCGAAGCGGTGCTGCGCAACACAGGGCTGGATCGGTATTTCCCCGTGGTGGTCACCGCCGACGACGTGGAGCTGCACAAACCCCATCCAGACACCTTCCTGCTGGTGGCGCGACGCCTGGGGGTCGAGCCCGGTCAATGTCTGGTGTTCGAGGACACGGGCATAGGCGCACAGGCCGGTGAAGCGGCCGGCATGCAGGTCTGCATGGTCAGAGAGGGAAAACCGGTCGGGTTGACCTGCTGAGTGACGAAGACGAGCGGGTCAACAACCTGCTCGGGAGAGAAGCCCCACTCTCATACGGGACAGGCGAAACATGAGAGTGGGGAGCAGATGTCACTGGCTGACGCAGCGACACCGTCAGGATGGGCGGGGGCGAGATTTACTGCTCGCTGCCGCCACCCTGGTTGTCGTCATAACGGCTGGGTGCGCCATGGGGGCGCGGCGCCATGGAAACCCGTGGCTTGCGGGCCCGCTGGATGCTGACGGCAGGACGGCCGGAGTGCATGGCAATGGTGGAAATCTTGGCCTTGTAGACCAATTGCTGATTGCCATGGGCATCGGTCAACAGCACGCTGTACTGGTCAAAACCGCTGATGGTCCCCTCCAGCTTGATGCCGCTCACCAGGAAGATGGCGACCTGGCTACGGTTTTTGCGCAACCAGTTGAGGGCAGAATCTTGCCCGTTCCCGAGGGAGAAGGCCTGCTCGATAGTGGAGTAGCTTGGGGATTCAGTTGTCATAAATTATTGTCCCGCGGAAAAAAAGTGGCGTTTGATTGTGCTAAATGGTCACTGCCTTGTCAAAGTCATTCTCACACCCGGGCAGGATGGACAACGACAGGGCTGGTCGGCAGGGGCCGCTGCTGCAATAATTGGCGGCTCTGGCCCCGTGGCGGGCCTCATGCTGGGGTCTTATCTTGCATCCGGTTTCACACCAACATCCACCCACCTATACCCATGACGCGACCGCCTGCGAAGAGTGTGACCTGCTGGTGCCGGCCACCGAGCTGGCCGTGGGGGAGACAAGCAGTTGTCCGCGCTGCGGCCATACCCTGACTCGTCATCTGCCGGAGCAGGAGCGCAGGCCCATCGCCTATGGCTTTGCGGCCATCATCATGTTCGTGCTCTCCAACGCCTTTACCTTCATGTCGTTCTCGGCCAAGGGGGTGGGGCAGGAGATGACCTTCCTGCAGTGCATCACCACCCTGGTGGATCAAGGCTACCTGTTCCTCGGGGCCGTGCTGAGCATTACCCTGATCGGGTTGCCGCTGGTCTATATCGGCTCCATCATGCTGGTGCTGTGGCGCCTGGACAAGGATCTGCACAGCAAGGCCCTCCGCTCCCTTGGCCGCCTGCTGTGCCGGATCAAGCCCTGGCTGATGGTGGACGTCTTCCTCATCGGGGTGCTCATCTCTCTGGTCAAGCTGATGGGGATGGCCGACATCAAGATGGGGCTGTCGTTCTGGGCGTTCGTTGGCTACACCCTGCTGCTCATCAAGATGATCTCCTCCCTGGATCGGATGTGGCTGTGGCAGCGGCTGTTCGGCCCGACGGCGGCGAGGGAGCTGGATCCCGAGGAGAGCGCCCTGTCGTGCGGTCTGGTGGGCTGTCACATCTGCGGCGCCCTGAACGAGCAGGATGCCCATAGTTGCGTTCGCTGCGGGGATCACCTGCACAGCCGCAAGCCGGGTGGTCTGAACCGTACCTGGGCCCTGCTGATCACCTCGGTGATCCTCTATGTCCCAGCCAACCTGTATCCCATCATGGACACCGTGTTCCTGGGGGATGACAGCCCCTCGACCATCATGGGCGGGGTGGTGCTGCTGTGGGCCATGGGCTCCTACCCCATTGCCGCCGTCATCTTCTTCGCGAGCGTGGTGGTACCGCTGGTGAAGATCCTGGCGCTGCTGTGGCTCTGCTACGTGGTGCAGCGCGGCCAGGGGACATCTCCCCTCGGCAAGCTCAAACTCTATCGCATGACCGAATTTGTGGGGCGCTGGTCGATGATCGACGTCTTCGTGGTGGCCATCCTGGCCGGTCTCATCCGGCTCGACAATCTGATGACCATCTACCCTGGCCCTGCGGCCGTAGCCTTTGCCGGGGTCGTACTGGTCACCATGGTGGCTGCCATGAGTTTCGATTCCCGCCTGATCTGGGATTTACAACAAGGAGAACGCGAACGTGAGTGAGCGTAAGACAAGGTGGAAACCGGGCTCTGATTTTATGAGTTCGGCTGCCGCTATCTGGATGGTGCCTTTGCTGGCGCTCTTCATCGGCGCCTGGATGCTGTTCCAGCACTGGTATTCACAAGGGCCGAGCTTCACCCTGACGGTGGCGACCGCCGAGGGCATAGTGGCGGGCAAGACGGTGATCCGTTCTCGTGAAGTGGAGGTGGGCCGTATCGAGACGGTGGAGCTTAGCGAGGATTACAGCCATGCCGTGCTCAAGGCTCGCCTGACCAATGCCGCCGCCGGCATGCTCAAGAAAGACAGCCAGTTCTGGGTGGTCAAGCCCAGGGTCGGGCGTGAGGGCGTTTCCGGTCTTGGCACCTTGCTCTCCGGTGCCTATATCGAGCTTTCTCCCGGCAAGAAGGGCAGGGCGCGAAGCGAATACGCCATGCTGGACAGGCCACCCCTGGCATCCCTGGATGCCAAGGGATTGCGGCTCTCCCTGTCCAGTCGGGATGCCAACGCGCTGGGTGCGGGCTCCCCCATCAGCTATCAGGGATTCACCATCGGCCAGGTCGAAGAGGCCAAGTTCCTGCCCGAGAAGAGCGAGATGCAGTACCAGCTCTTCATCAACGCGCCTTATGACGTCCTGGTGAGCAGCAACTCCCGGTTCTGGTTGACGCCCGGCTTCGAGGTCTCCATGAGCAGCGAGGGGATGAAGGTGAAGATGGACTCGCTGGAGAGCCTGATCAACGGCGGCATCACCATGGGGCTGCCTCCCGGCTGGTTGCCGGGGGAACCGGTGAAACAGAACGACGAGTTCGTGCTGTTCAAGGACGAGGAGAGCGTGCTGGCCGGTAGCCTGGATCAGTTCATCGACTATGTCTTCCTGTTCGACAATGATGTGGGCGGGCTGCATCCCGGCGCGGCGGTACAATATCGCGGCATCCGGGTCGGTACCGTCATCTCGGCTCCCTATCTCATCGACGACAAGGGCGTCCAGCTGTTCAAGAGCCGGCAGATCCCGGTGCTGGCGCGCATCGAGGTGCAGCGTCTCTCCCACCGTTATGCCAATGCGGAGAAGGAGCAGTGGCGGGCCCTGTTCAACAAGCAGTTCAAGGAAGGGCTGAGGGCCAGCCTCAAGACCGCCAGCCTGCTGACGGGGGGCAAGGTGATCGATCTGAACTTCTATCCGGATGCGCCAGTCTATCAGCCGCTCAAGATGGCGGGCTATCAGGTCTTCCCGACCGCCCAGGCCGGGCTGGATCAGATCGAGCGCAAGGTGAACCTCATCCTCGACAAGTTTGTCGACATGGACATGGCCACCACCCTCACTCAGGTCAACAGCACCCTGATGACGCTGGACAAGACGCTCAAGCATGTCAGTGCCGTGAGTGCGAATTTGGAGCAGTTTACTGGTCAGCAGTCGACCCAGCAGTTGCCGGCCTCCCTCAACCAGAGCCTCAAGCAGTTGCAGGAGACATTGCAGACCTATGATGCCGGTTCCCAGACCAATCAGGAACTGCGCCAGTCGGTGCAATCCCTCAACCAGCTGATGAGCGAGTTGCAACCTCTGGTCCATTCACTGAACGAGCAGCCGAGTTCACTGATCTTTGACCGCGCGCGTCCGCGGGATCCCGAGCCCAAGCGAGGAAAATGATGAAAAAACGGATGATGACGCTGGCCTTGCTGGGCCTGCTGGCGGGATGTGGCAGTGCGCCGACGACGCTGCATTACTATTCGCTGGATGCCGACACGGCGCCGTCGAGTGTCACCACGGCGCAGCCGCAGCACCAGTTGGTGCTGCGCCCCGTCGCCCTGTCCGGTCAGCTTGACCGGATGAGCCTGGTCTATCAGCTGGAGGGCAAGGAGCTGCACTTTGCCGAGTACCATCGCTGGGCAGGTTCCCTCGATGCCCAGTTGAACCAGTTGACCCTCAATGGCCTCTCCAGTCGCTTGCCTGGCTGGGTGGTGCGTCAGGACGGGGCCCGCAAGGGGCCTGTCCTGAGCATCTCGGTCGAGCGTTTCCAGGGGCGGCACGACGGCCGCGCCCTGCTTAGCGGTCGCTGGCGCCTGCTGACGGAGGAGGGGGTCGTGTTGAGAGATGTTCCCTTCCAGCAGGAGCGGGTGCTGCCTGCCGATGGGTATGGCGCCCTGGTGAACGAGCTGGGGCAGGGCTGGCAACTGTTGCTCGATCAGATTGCGGCGGATGTGCGCACGCGCAGCTGAGGAAGCATAAAAAAAGACGGGAGGCCATGGCCTCCCGTTTTGTTTGGGGTCGTCGTTATTGCTGTACTTCCGAGACGCCCTGTACCTTGACCTCTACCCGGCGATCCGGGGCCAGGCAGACGATCAGCTCGCGCTTGGATTTGCTGGTGCAGCTGTCGCCGGTGACGGGAGACTGCTTGCCACGCCCTTCCACATTGACCTTGCCGGCAGGCAGGCCCTTGCCAATCAGGTAATCGGCCACGGTCCGGGCACGCTGCTCGGACAACTTCTGGTTGTAGGCCTCGGAACCGATGCGGTCGGTATAGCCGATGACGGTGGCTGACCCGTCTTTGGGCCTGGCCTCTTCAATCTGGCTGTAGAGGGTATCCAGCGCCTGCCCGGCCTGGGGCTTGAGGGTGGCCTTGTTGAAGTCGAACAGTACGTCCGAGCTCAGGGTGAACTGTTTGTCGACCACCACCGGCTCGGGCGCCGGGGCGGGAGCTGCGACCGGCAGAGCCGGTGCAACCTGACCGAAGCGGTAGACGGCGGCCAGGGAGAGCAGGCCGTTGTCCATGCGCAGGCCGGTATCGTCACGGCTGCCATACGGGGTGCTGTACTGGTATTCGAGGCGGGCTGCCCAATCCAGGCTCAGGGCATACTCCGCTCCGAGCGCGCCGACGAAGGTGAAGCGGCTGTCGTTTTCCAGCTGATCGCTGTCGGTCCAGCCATAGCCGCCCCCGACACGGCCGTAAAGGTCCAGATTGTCCGCAACCGGGAAGCCCAGTTTCAGCGTGAGCTGGGCCAGCTGGGCTTGCACGGAGTCATTGAAGGCCGCGCCATTGCGGGTGCCGCTGTACTTGAGCTTGCCAAGGTAGTCATAACCGAGTTCGACACCCAGATTCTGGTTGATCTGGTAACCGGCGAACGCACCGGCGCCGACTTCATCGTCGTCTTTGTCGGTGATGGCGATGGCGTTGCTTTCATCGACACCGTAGAAGTTGGACCAACCCAGTTTGGCACCGCCATACCAGGTGTTGTCTTGTCCGGCTGCCTGGGCGTTGGCCGCAAGCAAGCCTGAAACCAGCAAGGTAATCAGTGTTTTGTTCATAGATGCCTCTGCAATCTTGTGTGTGGGGAGCGCGAATTCATGTCGCCTCGCCTCGTGGGTTGGGCCTGTGTTCGACCACAACACGTTTAAACGTAGCTCGCTTTTCTCGATCTACAAGCAACTGATATAAAACATATTGTGATATCCATCTGCATCATAGTGGAGACAGAAGACCGCCGGGGAACCGTGACTCGAATCTGTGATGGGTGTCATATGGGGTTGCTTGCCCTTGTCGGCAAGAGGGCCGGCGAAGCGCCGGCCCTGGCAGGATGGCCTCCGTTATCGAGGGAGGAATTCGTACTCCTGTTCGATGAAGGCGGCAGCCCGCTCGCTCAGGGCGGCGTGTACCACTGTGGTGGGGTGGACCTGGTCCCAGAACATCTTGCCTTCACAGTTCAGCTCGCCCGCACTGCGGCGCGCCATGGGCGTTGCGACGGCCTGAGCCAGCAGGGGGTTGCCGGCGATGGCAAGGCGCTCCTCGGGATTGAAGGGGGCCAGCCGACTGTCGGTGGCGGCGCTGCGGGAGGCAAACGGCTTCCACACATAGCCGCCGCCATAGCAGGCGTGCTCGGTGTCGCTCAGGCCGAAGTTCTGCGGCTCGCGCAGCATCTCGGCGAACTGCTTGTCGATCTCGAACAATTTCACCATGCCGGTGGGGGCCAGCTGGCGTGCCAGGTTCAGCAGGAGCTGGTTGTGGTAGGCGGAGACATGGCTGGCTGCCTCGACCACTTTCTGGCTGCGGGCCGAGGGGTTCTGGCCCAGATCAGGCAGGTTGAACAGCAAGATCTGCTTGGCGCCATTCAATACCATGCGGTTGGCCGCATCGCTGATGGCATCGCGCACCCGCTTGGCATCCTGCTCGGTGTTCCAGCCATAGGCCAGGTAATCGTTGGCACCGACCCAGAGGATCACCAGATCGTCGGGCTTGAAGCTGTCCTTTTGCAGGAACTGGGTCACCTCGTAATCCAGGTTGTTGATGACCTGATACTTGGGATTCCAGGAGATCTTGTTGTAGGCCACGGCAGTGGCGCCCCCTTCCGCCTCGTTGGCGATGGCGAGGCCCGGGAAGTGCTGGTTGAGCTGCTCCAGCCAGACCGGTCCGTTGGAGAAGCGGCCCTGATGGTAGGGCGGGCTGGAGGGGAGGTAACCACGCATCTTGTCGTACATCTTGCCGGTATCGGAGAGGCTGTCGCCGAACATCACGATGCGGGAGAAGGGGGGACGCGTCTCGGCGGCATGGACCGTGAGGGCGAAGAGTCCCAATAAACACAAAAGCCATTTGTTCATGTAGCTGTTCTCATGGATGGGGCAGGGCGGGCCTGCGGGCTGTTCCTCGATGGCGGCGGGCTGGGAACCCGCATGGCCAGGTGAAAAGGTATCCACTCGAATACATTTTTGCAGCATGCCGTGGCCATTTAATCGCTTGCGATCACATCACTCCTCCCTGAATGGGGAGGCTTCACGTTTGTTTCACGCGCCCCCGGGCAAGATGCCCTCATACCGCAAAGACAGGAGCATGAAATGAACAACGCAAAAGCAATCGCCCTGGTGGCCCTGATGTCCGTCTCTTCCTTCGCCATGGCGGCCTACACCGGCCCCAAGGAGCAGAACAAGGTATCGGTCGCCCAGTTGAAAGACGTGGCCGATGATCAGTGGGTGACCCTGGAAGGCAAACTGGTCAAACACCTGGGTGGCGAAAACTACCTGTTCCGTGACGACAGCGGCGAGGTGGAAGTGGAGGTGGACGGTGACGTGTGGCGCGGTACCGAGGTGGGCCCTGACGATCTGATCCGCGTGCGCGGCGAGGTGGACCACAGCTGGAACAAGACCGAAGTCGAGGTGGAACACCTGGAGAAGGTGGGGGCAGCGCCCCTGAGCAAGGGTGGCTTCATCGCCAAGTAAGCTTTCAGGCCACAGTAAATGAGAAGGGCGCTCCAGGAGCGCCCTTCTTGCATGCCATCAGCCAGCCCGGCTTGCGACGGTTCGCTTGAACCCCTTCTCGGCCTGATTGACCTTGTAGAGATAGCGGCGAGCCTCTGCCTTGGGATGCTGTTCGGTCAGTACCTGATAGACGGCCTCGGGGGAGAGGCGGTTGATCATGCCGGGGGCCGCCTTGCGATCGTTGGAGAAGGTGTTGAGCACCCCTCCCGCACCACCGTTGTAGGCGGAGATCACCGCATAGCGGCGGGACTGGGGATCCTGGATATCCGCCAGATAGACGGTCTGCAGCAGGTGCAGGTAGGCGGTTCCCACATCGATGTTGTAGGCCGGATTGAACAGATCTTCCCTGGTCGGCTGGCCATCCTTGCCCTTGACCCTCACATAGACATCCCGCCCAGCGGTAGCCGGGATCACCTGCATCAGGCCATAGGCGTTGGCGTGGCTGACCGCATAGGGGTTGAAGCTGCTCTCGGTCTTGATCACCGCGTAGATGAGACTCTCGGCGACCCCGTACTTGCGGGAGGCATCGCGGATGATGCTGGCGTATTTGTAGCCGCGCCTGTCTTCGTGGTTGGCCACCATGGGAATGTCGATGAAGAAGATGTTGCGGATCCCGAGGGTGCGCTTCTTCATCGCGTTGGCGATCAGATAGTCGGCATAACGCTCTGCACGCCAGCTGGAGCGGATCGCTTGTCCCTGATTGTCCAGCACCTGGCCATAGAGGAAGGGCTCGCCACCTGGCATGATCTCACGGTCGGAATAGAGGTCGACCTCTGCCGGATCGTCCGGGGTCAGCAGGGTTTCGATGATGGCGCGACGCAGGTGGGCACGGGGATCCAGACCCGAGACGGTCTCCACCATGATGTGACCGCTGGAGAAATCGATGTGGGCGCGGCTCTTGTACTGATCCGTGTATTTGACGTAGTCAAACTTGCCCGCGAACAGCGCCTCGCGCCCCCATATCTCGTTCACGTTATGGGAGAGCGCACTGATCATGTGTTCAAAACCGCGCACGTCCTTGCCGTTGACCAGATCATCATCGCCACTCCCGCTGGTCTGGGGTGTGGATGAACAGGCAGAGAGAAACAGCAGGGCGCACAGCAGCCCAAAAAAACGACCCATAAGATCCTCAAACCGGGCGGTGGGGCCGCCCGTCACTGACTGGCCTGAGCCAGGATTGGTGTCATCCTGAGGCATGTCGACGACTCAGGGGGACGCTGGCCCTTTGACTCGATTCCCGCTCACTGGCTGGGAGGGGTGTAGCCGTCGATCTGGACTTCACCCGCGTCGAACAGATAGCTGACCATCTCTTTTTCCAGCAACTGGCGGTGCTCGAGATTCATCATGTTCAGCTTCTTCTCGTTGATCAGCATGACCTGCTTCTTCTGCCACTCGGTCCAGGCTTCCTTGCTGATGTTGTCGAAGATCCGCTTGCCGAGTTCACCGGGGTAGAGTTGGAAATCGAGACCCGGCGCTTCTTTCTTCAGGCGCAGGCAAAATACGGTACGGCTCATGTTGACCTCTGTGGTTGCAAGTCTGGTTGTAAGTCCGGGTAGGCGAGCAGACGGGCCGTGGCCGCCGCCAATCCCACCTCGGCAGGATGGCGTAAGTTATACCAGAGTCGGGTATCCGCTTCCATGAGCAGGGGGGCGGGCGGAATAGCCATTTCGATCAGCAAAGGGCGGATATCGAGGTGGAAGTGGCTGAAAGTGTGACGAAATCCAGCGAGCTCCTGATAGGCGGCATCCTCCAGCCCCAACTCCCGCAGTCGTCCGGTCACCTCGGTGAGGGATTCCACCTGCGGGAAGCAGTAGAGCCCGCCCCAGATCCCTTGCGGCGGACGCTTCTCCAGCAGCAGCTGATCGCCGTGGCGGATGATCAGCATAATGCCGTTGCGTGCCGGAATGCTCTTCTTCGGCTTGCTGTGAGGGTAGGAGGTGGGGTTGCCCTGCGACAGCCCCTGGCAATCGGCCTGCACCGGGCAGCGCTCGCAGGCGGGCTTGCTGCGGGTGCAGACGGTGGCCCCCATGTCCATCATGGCCTGGTTGTACTGGGCCACCCCGACGCGCGGGGTGAGGCGGGTCGCCAGCTCCCAGAGATCGTGCTCGACCTGCTTCTGGCCCGGCCAGCCCGCCAGCGCCAGCCAGCGGGTAAGTACCCGCTTCACGTTGCCATCCAGGATGGCGTGGGGCTGGCCCAGAGAGAGGGAGAGCACGGCCCCGGCGGTGGAGCGACCGATGCCGGGCAGGGCCATCACCTCTTCCAGTTGTTCCGGAAAGAGGCCGCCGTGCAGATCGCGGATCTGCTGGGCAGCCTTGTGCAGGTTGCGCGCGCGCGCGTAGTAGCCAAGCCCGGTCCAGTGATGCAGCACCTCGTCGATGGGGGCGTTGGCCAGGGCCAGCACGTCGGGGAAGCGGGCCATGAACCGCTCGTAATAGGGGATGACAGTGGCAACCTGGGTCTGTTGCAGCATGATCTCGGAGACCCAGACCCGGTAGGGGGTCTTGTCCTGCTGCCAGGGCAGGGTCTTGCGGCCGTGGATCTGGTACCAGTCCAGAATGCGGGTGGCGAAGGTGGTGTTGTCTGAGTGGCTCACAGTGTGCTCATGTTCTGATGATAAGTCCGCCCGCCATCAGGAGGGCGATCCCCGACCCGGCGCATGGCAAAGGTCGAGTGTAGGTTATTGATTAAAAAGGGGAGCTCTCGGGCTCCCTCAGAATGGGCGGTGACCCTCCCGGGGGAGGGCCACCGGATGCCGGCAGATCAGCCGCGCCAGTCTTGCAGCGCCTTGAGGCTGGCATACTGGCCGCCGACCTGCAGGACGATGTAGTCTTGGGCGATGGCTGCCAGGATGACGCCGGGGGCGATCTCATTGCCCTCGCGCCACTCCCGTCCATTGAGCACGACGGCCCGCTTGGCAGGGTCGGAGGAGTAGTTGTGGGCACCATAGGTCAGGGACGGTACCTGCTGTTTCAGGGCCGGGGCCAGGGCGCCGAGGGGGATGGCACTGGTCTGGACCTGAGCCTGGGGCGCACTCTCTTCCACCAGCGGCGTGTTGTTGAGGGCGGCCATCAGCCGTTCTGCCAGACTCTGTCCCCCCTGGTTTGCGGTAGTCGCAGCCGGGGTTGCGGCAGGTCTTGGAGCGACCACGGGCTCCGGCAAGGGGGGCGGCAGCGGCCGGGTGATCATGGGCCTGGGTTCGACCCGCACGAAGGGGGGAGTCACCACTTCCTTCACTTCGACCTGCTGTTCCACGGGTTTGAGGTGATAGAGGTGCCAGCCATAGTTGGCGGCGGCGCCCATCACCAGGGCCAGGGGCACCAGGGCCCACCAGATCCAGCGGCGGTTGGGCTCCTCTTCCTGGCTCACGGGCAGACCCATGAGCGGCATATGGGGGGTGAACTGGGGCTGGTCGGCCCGGCGCAGGGCCTTGAGCAGGGTGGACATCAGGAGGCCTCCTCGACCATGGGATCCGTCTCATCATCTGCCACGCTGTCGAGATCGACCGGCGTGCTGGCTCGCAGGGATTCATCCTCCAGCCTGGGCATGGGTTCGCCGGAGGCCACATTCAGCCGCAGCAGGGTGTTGCTGCCGGCGATGCCGTCCGGGGTCAGTCCCTGCTCGCGCTGGAACTGTTGCAGCTTGTTCTTGAGGGTGGCATCAAAGCGGCTCACCTTGCGATCGGGTTGCTGCATGGCACGGCTAAGGGCGTTGTCCAGCCACTGCACCTGGGCTGCCCCTGCATTGCTCGCTATCAGGGGCACGTTGCCCCTGGGCATGCGCCAGAGCAGGGTGTAGCTGCCGCCCCAGGCGTCGGAGAGCCACTGCCTGTCCACCTGCCAGCTCTGGTTGCCGATGAGCAGGGAAGCCTTGTCCGCCCCCAGGCTGACCAGGGTGGCGTAATAGAGGCCGCCGGTCTCGTCGGTGAGACTGATGAGGGCCGGGTATTGCAGCGCCTGCAATTGTGCCAGGGAGGCTTCTCCCTCCTGGCAGCGCAGGCCCGCACGGGGGGCATTGTCGCAGGTTGCCTCCTCCAGCTCGGCCTGGTAGCCCCATACCTTGTAGAGATTCTGCATGGCGACGTCCGGCTCCAGCGCCTGATTGATGGCGCGGGTCAGCTGGGCCTGCTGCTCTGGCGTGTCATCCACCTTGACCGGTACCTCGACCTTGACCAGGGGGCGGGCTGGGAAGAATCCAAAGAATTGCCAGCCCCACCAGCCGGTGGCGACCAGCAGGGCGCCCACCAGGGCGACCGTGAGGCCGGATTGCCAGCTCCCCTCGTCGCGAATACCGCTCACCTCATACGCGGACTGGCTGATGTCCCCGTGCACTATCTTGTGGCTGCCACGGGCGAAGGCGGCGATGAGGGCGCGGTCGCAGATGAGGTTGATGAGGCGGGGAATGCCCCCGGAGAGGCGATGCAGGGTCTGGATGGCCCTGGGGGTGAAGATGGGCTGGACGCAGCCTGCCACCTGCAACCGGAAGCGGACATAGGCATCCACATCCTGGCGCGACAGCGGCAGCAGGTGATAGCGGGCGGTGATCCGCTGCGCCAGCTGGCGCAGCAGGGGCTGGCGCAGCATCTGTTGCAGCTCGGGCTGGCCGATGAGCACCACCTGCAGCAGTTTCTTCTCGTCTGTCTCCAGATTGGTGAGCAGTCGCAACTGCTCCAGCACGCCGGGCAGCAGGTGCTGGGCTTCATCCACCAGCACCACGCTGCGCTTGTCTGCCGCCAGATTCGCCAGCAGATGATCCCGGATAAGGTCGAACAATTGCTTGAGGCTGGCCTCTTCGCCGTAGGGCAACTGGAATTCGTCGCAGATGGCGGCCAGCAGATCCCGCTCGGTCAGAGAGGGATTGAGGATGTAGGCGATCTCGGTGTCGGCGGGCAATTGCTGCAGCAGACAGCGGGAGACGGTGGTCTTTCCCGTACCCACTTCCCCGGTCAGCAGCACGAAGCCACCACCGTCCTGCAACCCGTAGTTGAGGTGGGCGAGGGCCTCCCCGTGACGCTCGCTCATATAGAGGTATTTGGGGTTGGGCGAGATGGAGAACGGGGACTCCGACAGACCGAAGAACTGTGTGTACATAAGGATCCATTCCATTGTTATGGGCGGCAGGTTAAAGCCTCCCAAAAGGGATGTCAAAGACCCGGATACCATAAGGGGAGCTGGCTCGAACCACGGGCTGACTCACCCAGGACGATGGCGGAAAGCGGCCGCCCGGCCAAGTGATGACGAGCCCG
Organism: Aeromonas sp. FDAARGOS 1406; assembly: GCF_019048565.1. Classification (NCBI taxonomy): domain Bacteria; kingdom Pseudomonadati; phylum Pseudomonadota; class Gammaproteobacteria; order Aeromonadales; family Aeromonadaceae; genus Aeromonas; species Aeromonas sp. FDAARGOS 1406. The sequence continues at coordinate 2,125,166 of NZ_CP077378.1, read as the reverse complement.
GTGCGGCGGGGGCACATCGTCTCTCTTGGCCAAAAGCGGTATCATCGGGGCAAGTTTATCGAGGGAGAGTGCGCGTGCAGATTTATCTGGTAGGAGGGGCGGTACGGGATCGCCTGTTGGGACTGCCCCAGGGTGACAGGGATCACCTGGTGGTCGGCGCCACGGTGGAGCAGATGCTGGGTCTCGGATTCACCCAGGTGGGCCGAGACTTTCCGGTCTTTCTTCACCCCAAAACCCAGCAGGAGTACGCCCTGGCGCGCACCGAGCGCAAGCAGGGGCAGGGTTACACCGGCTTCGTCTGCCATGCCGCCCCCGAGGTGACGCTGGAGCAGGATCTGCTGCGCCGGGATCTCACCATCAACGCCATCGCCGAAGATGAGGACGGGCAACTGCACGATCCCTACGGCGGCGTGCAGGATCTGGAGGCGCGGTTGCTGCGCCATGTCTCGCCGGCCTTTGCCGAGGATCCTCTGCGCATCCTGCGGGTGGCGCGCTTCGCCGCCCGTTTCCATGCCCAGGGGTTCGTGGTGGCCCCCGAGACGCTGGGGCTGATGCGCGAGATGACGGAGGCTGGAGAGCTGGCCCACCTGACCCCGGAGCGGGTCTGGAAGGAGCTGGAAAAAGTGCTGCTGGGGCCGACACCCCAGATCTTCTTCGAGGTGCTGCGCGAATGCGGCGCCCTCAAGGCGCTCTTCCCCGAGCTCGATGCCCTGTTCGGTGTGCCGGCCCCTGCCAGATGGCACCCGGAGATCGACACCGGCATCCACACCATGATGGTGCTGGCGCAGGCATGTCGTCTCTCCCCCGAACTGACCGTGCGCTTCGCGTCCCTCTGCCACGACTTTGGCAAGGGGCTGACCCCGCCCGCCTTCTGGCCGAGCCATCACGGCCATGGTCAGAAGGGGTTGCCGCTCATTCGCGATTTTTGCGAGCGCTTCCGGGTGCCGAACGAGTGTCGCGATCTGGCACTGCTGGTGAGCGACCTGCACACCCATATCCACATTGCCTTCGAGCTCAAGCCCGCGACCCTGCTCAAGGTATTCGACAAGGCCGATGCCTGGCGCAGACCGGAGCGCTTTGCCCAGCTGCTCGATGCCTGTCGCGCCGACTTCCACGGTCGTACCGGCTTCGAAGAGAAGGTCTACAGTCAGCCGGACTATGTCGCCGAGGCCCTGGAGGCGGCGCAGGCTGTGCCGGTCAAGGAGATAGTGGCGGCCGGCTTCAAAGGGGAGGCAATCCGCGAGCAGCTTGCCAAGCGGCGGCTCGATGCCATCAGCCGGGTGCGCGACGAGTGGACCTTTATCGAGGAGTAAACGCCGCAGCCGATCGACGCTCAATCGACGGCGTGATATGGGCGAAGCATAAAAAAGCCCGGGTCAATGACCCGGGCTTTTTGTCGTGCGGCGTGGGCTGCTCAGGAGAAGCAGGCCTGCAACACGTAGAAGATGGCGATGGCCAGGATGGCGCCCGCGGGCAGGGTGATGACCCAGGAGACCACGATGTTGCGCAGCACGCCCAGGTTCAGGGCCGCGATGCCCCGTGCCAGACCGACGCCCATGACGGCACCGACCAGGGTCTGGGTGGTGGAGATGGGCAGACCGGTGCCGGAGGCTATCACCACGGTGGCGGCGGTGGCCAGCTGGGCTGCGAAGCCACGGCTCGGGGTCAGGTGGGTGATGCCGGTGCCGACGGTCGCCATCACCTTCTCGCCCATGGTGGCCAGACCGATGACGATGCCGATGCCGCCAAGGGGCAGGATCCACCAGGCGATGTGGGAGCTGCCGCCGATCTCGCCGCCGGCCGCCACGATGGAGGCGACTGCAGAGAGCGGACCGATGGCGTTGGCCACGTCGTTGGAGCCATGGGCGAAGGCCATGGCGCAGGCGGTGATGATCATCAGGATGCCGAACACCTTCTCCACGTTGGCGAAGTGCATCTTGCTGTCATCTTTCGGGTTGTACTGCTGGCCGCGGATATAGATCCAGCCGGCAAACGCCACCGCGATGGAGATGGCGACGGAGAGCAGCGCGCCTTCGCCATTGCTCAGGTGCAGACCGACGTGGGTCAGCCCCTTCTTGATGGTCACCAGGCAGATGACCAGGGACGTCAGGAACATGTAGAAGGGGACATAGCGCTTGGCGTTGTCCAGGGGATTGTCCGTGTTGAAGATGAGCTTCTGCACGCTGATGAACATGAAGTAGGCGATGATGCCCGAGATGGCCGGCGTGATGATCCAGGAGCCGACGATGCCGCCAAACTTGTTCCACTGTACCGCTTCCGGACCGATGCTCACCACGGCGAAGCCCACGATGGCGCCGATGATGGAGTGGGTGGTGGAGACGGGCCAGCCGAAATAGGAGGCCAGGATCAGCCACAGACCCGCAGCCAGCAGGGAGGCGATCATGCCAAGCACCAGCAGATCCGGCGTGTCGGCAAAGGCGTTGCTGTCGATGATGCCGCTGCGGATGGTTGCCGTCACTTCGCCACCGGCCAGATAGGCACCGGCAAATTCAAAGATCATGGCGATGATGATCGCCTGACGGATGGTCAGGGACTTGGTGCCGACCGATGTGCCCATGGCATTGGCGACGTCGTTCGCACCAATACCCCAGGCCATCAAAAAGCCGAACAAGGCCGCCACGAGCACCAGGGTGGTGCCGTAATTCGCGATAATGTCCATTAGTAGTGTTTACCCAGTCAGTCGATTACGAACGAGCCAGCATCAATTCCAGACGGGCGCCAACGCGCTCTGCCTGATCAGCCAGGTCACCTACCCATTCGAGGATCTTGTAGAGGAACATAACGTCGATCGGATTGTATTTGTGCTCAACGGCTTGCAGCTGTTGGCGCAGCCCGATCTGCATGGTGTCAGTATCGTCCTCGATGAGATCCAGCTGGTGGATCATCTCGGCAACCATTTCAACTTCACGTCCTTTAAAGCCGGTTTCGAGCAGCTCATCGAGTTCTCCGATGGCTTTTTCGGCTTGGGCGGTCGCATCGATACAGCGTTTGAGATAGGCCATGAAATCGGCGCGCATCTCGGTGGGGAATTCCATCTTGCGGCCAAGCATGCGACCGGAAATATCCTTGGCACGGTTGGCAATCTTGTCCTGCTGGGTCAAGAGCTCCAGCAGATCGGTACGGGCGACCGGCAGGAACAGGCCGCGGGGGAGTTTCAAGCGGATTTCGCGCTTGAGGATGTCCGCTTCTTTTTCCAGCTGGGCGATCTGTTGCCGGATCTTCTCGGCATCTTCCCAGCGGTCTTCAGCGACGGCATCAAAGAAGGGAATGAGCTGTTCGCAGCACACGTGAACCTTGACGATATGCTTCTGCAGCGGCTTGATGGGGGACTTGGCAAAAAGACCCAAAATAGTATTTACTGGCATGGCCAAACCTGTGTCGGTGAAAAAACACTCGATACGATTTTATGAGGGGCGCATGGTAACCGAACTGTGCCATCAATAAAACCGTGAATTAATCGTGAACTGTCGCTGGCATTATATCCTCGCGACCCTGAACATGCCCCCCAAAGTTGCCCGCCAGCCCGGAATGACTATGCAAACTGAGATCGAGATAAAGTTTTTCGTCACCAGCAATATTCAAGAATCCCTCTCCAAGCTTCTGAATTCACTAGATATTATATCTTCCAATCAAGCCGCTCTTGGCAACGTCTATTTCGACACGCCCGACCTGGGTTTGCGTGGGCTCGAGATGGGGTTGCGCATTCGTCGCAGCGATGATTTTTCCGAGCAGACCATCAAGTGCCGGGGGCAGGTCGTGGGCGGATTGCACGCCAGACCCGAGTACAACACCCCGGTAGAGGGAACCATTCCGACCCTGTCTGCCTTTCCTGCCGATATCTGGCCGAGTCTGGCTGTGCGCGATGAACTCCAGAGCCGTCTGGTGGCCCAGTTCAGCACCGATTTCCTGCGCCGCCACTGGCTGATCGCATTCGGAGATGCCGAGATCGAGCTGGCCTGGGATCAGGGGGAGATTGTCGGTGCCCTGGGGCGTACCGGGATCGACGAGCTGGAGCTGGAGCTGAAATCCGGTGATGCCCGCGCCCTGTTCACCCTGGCGAGCAAGCTGGCGGCGCTGGGAGGATTGCGGCTGGGTGCCCAGTCCAAGGCGCAGCGCGGATACAGGCTGGCTGGGCTTGGCAAACCACTGGCCGTGCAGCCCCTGCAAGGGATTGAGGGCAAAGATCAGAAGACCAGCATTACCCTGGGTCTGCAGCACTGGCTGTATCATGAGCAGCTCTGGCTCGAGAGTGGCGATGCTGGCGAACAACAACGGGCGCTGCATGCCCTGCTCGAGGGGGTATCCCTGGTTGCCGAGGCGGCAGGCACGCTGACGGTGCCCCCCTCCTGGCTGGCCGACCTGCAGGCGCAACAGCGTCTGATGATGCAGGTATCCGGGGATCGTGCATCACTTCATGCCCTGTTCCACCATGCCGACCTGGTGGGCCTGCAGCTGTCCATCGCGGCCTGGCTGCATCTGGGGGCGTGAATCCTCTGTGGTGCAGAGCGCAAAAAGGTGAGCCCGGGCTCACCTTTTTTTATGGCATTTTGCATCTTGAGCGGCGCTATCAGTTCACCACGGCCACGTTGATGGTGCCGTTGCCCTGGGTCATGCGGACCCGGGCACCAGGTACAAAGGTGGGGCTGGCCTTTTGTACTACCACGATGGATTCGCCGTTCTCTTTCTTGATCTCGAGCTCGACCCCGTCAACCTGGTTGAGTTTGTCCCCTGCCGCCTTGCCGGCCGCCGCACCCGCGATGGCGCCACCGGCCGCCGCGATGTCACTGCCACGACCGCCGCCTATGGTGCTGCCGAGCAGACCGCCGACCACGGCACCGCCAATGGTGCCGATCAGGGAGTTCTCATCGGCCTGGATCTTGACGGGGCGGGTGGAGAGGATGGTGCCATAGCTGACGGTCTGTACCTGCTTGGCGCGATCCTTGGTGTAGACATCGCCGGAGTAGACGTCGCTGTTGGCACAGCCGGTGATGGCGGTGGTGGCCGCCAGCAGGGTGACGAGAGCAATACGTTTGAACATGATGGGCCTCCTGGGCGGGCATCGGATTAATCTGGTGATGAATTGCACTTTACGCCAACCAGATTGCGCATTAAACCCGCAAAGTGTAACCAATTATGTGGCCGGAAGGCTCTCGTGCCGGTGGTGGATGGTCAGGTCAGGGCTTTTTCCAGCAGCAGGCGATCCTCGCCCGGCCCGAAGTAGCCTCTCTCTTCTGCCAACTGCTGATAACCCAGCCTGAAGTAGAGGCGCTGGGCCGGATTGGCGGGATCAACGGTCAGTCTGACCCGCTCAACTTCCAGTTTCAGCAGTCCCTGCTCCACCTGCAACATCATTTGCTCGGCCAGGCCGAAGCCGCGCGCTTCGGGGCGTACCGCGAGGGAGAGCAGCCAGCCCTGCGACCGATCCTGACCAAGCCCCCCGAGGGCATAGCCCAGCAGCCGGCCTTCCCGTTCCGCGACGACCAGCAGTTCGGGCCACAGATCCATGGCCTGGCGAAAGAAGAAACCGGGGTAGACATCCTCGCCGAAGACATCGGCATCTATCTGCCAGATGGCGTGCATGTCGGTATGGGTGGCAAGGCGCAATACGGGGGACGAGTGCATCGGGGCTCCTCTCATCGGGTCTCTGCTGCGGGGCAGCCAAAAAGGAGGCACAGGGTAGAAGGGGCGGGGAGTCGATGCAAGTGGGGGGGCGTTTGTGGCATGCCGCGGATAAAGAAACAGGGCCCGCAGGCCCTGTGTCATCAGAGGAGGCTGGTCGCCTGCTCCAGCCAGGCGAGATCCTCGCCCTCCAGCAGCGGGCTCAGACGGCGGTAGACCTCCGCATGGTATTCGTTGATCCAGCGGAACTCCGCCGGACTCAGCAGGCTGCGATCGATGAGGCGGATGTCGAACGGCACATAGGTCAGTCGCTCGAAGCCCAGCATCGGCAGCTCGCCACGGGCCTCCTGTTCGGTCACCACCACCAGGTTTTCACAGCGGATGCCGAAGGCATCTTCCCGGTAGTAGCCCGGCTCGTTGGAGAGCACCATGCCCGGCTGCAGGGCCACCAGGCTGCCCTTGGGGGCGATGCGCTGCGGGCCTTCGTGCACGCTGAGGAAGTGGCCGACGCCGTGGCCGGTGCCATGGTCGTAGTTGTAACCGGCCTGCCACAGGGGCATGCGGGCCAGCACGTCGAGCTGGATGCCGGCAGTGCCACGGGGGAAGCGGGCCTGATCCAGGGCAATATGACCCTGCAGTACCCGGGTAAACATGGCTCTGTGCTCGTCGGTTACCTCACCCACCTTGACGGTGCGGGTGATGTCGGTGGTGCCGTCCAGGTACTGGGCGCCGGAGTCCACCAGATAGATGCTGTCCTGGCCGAAGGCGCGCGGGGTACCGTTGGTGTGGCGGTAGTGGCACATGGCGGCGTTGGGGCCGAGTGCCGAGATGGTGTCGAAGCTCGGCTCCACATAGTGCTCCTGCTCGTGGCGGAAGGCTTCCAGCTGGTCGGCCAGGGTGCCTTCGTCCACACCGTCGAACTCGCCGCTGGCGATCAGGCGATCCAGCCAGGCCAGGAAGCGGGTGACGGCAACGCCGTCGCGCAGGTGGGCGGCACGCATGCCGGCCAGCTCCACGGGGTTCTTGCACGCCTTGGGCAGCATGGTGGGATCCTGGCCGGCCACCAGAATGGCGCCCGCCTCTTCCATCACGAGCTGGGTCCAGGCGTTGGCGGTGTTGGGGTCGGCCAGCACCTTCTGCTGATCCTCGCCGATGCGCTGCAACACGTCACCCAGCTTGTCGATGGGGTAGACGGAGACATCCTGCCCCACGTGCTGGCTGAAGGCGAAGCAGTCGATCTTGTCGGTATCGACGAAGAAATCCATGGTGGCGTTGGCGTAGAGCACCGCAAAGCCCAGCACCACCGGCAGGCGTTCCACGTCGCGACCACGCAGGTTGAGCAGCCAGTTGATGGGCTCGGCCTGGGTCAGCAACACCGCATCCAGCCCGCGCTTGCGCAGATCGCTGGCCAGCATTTCGCGCTTGGCCTGGCTAGACTGGCCCGCCAGCTCCTCGCTGTAGAGGATGACAGGGCTCTTGGTCGGAGCGGGACGATCGCTCCAGTGCAGATCGATGGGGTTCTCGTCGATGCGCACCAGCTCGATGCCGTGATCGGCCAGCACGGCGTTGGCGTTCTGATACCAGGCCAGGCTATGCAGGCGGGCATCGAAGCCGACCCGGGAGCCTGAGGGCAACTGCTCCGCCAGCCACTGCACGTGGGGGTCTTCATTGAGGTGGAGAAACTCGAACAGCTCGGCCGGCGCCTGCATGCGCGCCTGCACGGTATAACGACCGTCGATGAACAGGGCCGCCCGATGCGCCAGGATGATGGCGAGCCCGGCGGAGCCGTTGAAACCCGTGATCCAGTCCAGCCGCTCGGCATAGGCGGGAATGTACTCCCCCAGATGCTCGTCGTCGTGGGGAACGATGAAGGCGTCCAGCTCCAGCGTGGCCAGTGTGGCCCTGACCTGGGCGACGCGGGTTTCAATAATCTCGAAATGGTTCATGTCGTTATTGCCAGCTTGTGGTGATGTGAGTGTTCATTGATGGTGGCCGCTTGCCAGGATCTGTCTGATCGATTGGCCTGCCGCCTCGATGTGTTGCTTGAGCAGTACCACTGCTTCGTGCTTGCGCCGGGCGCGGCACAGTTCAAGGAGTCGGGCGTGCTCCCGCTCGGCCTTGTCCACGCCGCCCTGGGCGAACAGCAGTTCGAAACGCACATAGCGGTCGCAGCTCAGATTGATCTGGGCGATCAGTTCCAGTGCCTGGGGGCGATTGGCTGCCTGGTAGAGGGTGGCGTGAAAGCGGTGATTCAACTCGGCCCAGTGTTCGATCTGGGTGCCAGACTCCAGCGCCAGATCAAACTGGGCGAGGATGGCTTGCGCCTGGGCGAAGGTCTCCTCCGTCATCAGGTCGACGGCGTGGAACAGGGTATCGGCTTCGAGCAGTGCCCGCAAATAAAAGAGCTCCTCGATGGCTGAGGCATCCAGCATGGTCACCACGGCGCCGCGATGGGCCTCGAACTTCACCAGCCCCTGGGCTTCCAGTTGCATCAGGGCTTCCCGTACCGGGATACGGCTCACCGCCAGCTCCTTGGCGATGGCGTCCTGGCGCAGGGGGGCGCCCGCTGCAAACTCGCCACGCAATATCCGGCCGCGGAGGTTCTCCATCACCATCTGGGTTCGGGTCTTGTAAGGTGGGGTCATGCTGGGGTCACGGGCAGGTTGCAAAATTGTATATTGTATAAAGTTTGGCTGAATCTAACGCGCAAGGGCCGTCAAGGCAAGGCTTGGCGGGAGCCATATGCCGCGCATCGGCCAAAAAAATACCGGCCAGCAGGGCTGACCGGTACGGGATTGTGAGACGCGAGGCGCGTTTCTTACAACTGCGGGCCCGCCGCGACCAGGCGTTTGCCTTCGTCGTTGTCGGTGAAGCGCTCGAAGTTCTTGATGAAACGCCCGGCCAGATCGGCCGCCTTGGCATCCCACTCGGCCTGGTCGGCATAAGTGTCTCGCGGGTCCAGGATGGCGGGGTTGACGCCCGGCAGCTCGGTCGGCACTTCCAGATTGAACACAGGCAGTACCTTGGTCGGCGCCTTTTCGATGGAACCATCCAGGATGGCGTCGATGATGCCACGGGTATCCTTGATGGAGATCCGCTTGCCTGTGCCGTTCCAGCCGGTGTTGACCAGATAGGCTTCAGCCCCTGCCGCTTCCATCCGTTTCACCAGCTCCTGGCCGTACTTGGTCGGGTGCAGGCTGAGGAAAGCCGCGCCGAAGCAGGAGGAGAAGGTCGGGGTCGGCTCTGTGATGCCGCGCTCGGTACCGGCCAGCTTGGCGGTGAAGCCGGACAGGAAGTGGTACTTGGTCTGCTCCTTGGTCAGCTTGGCGACCGGGGGCAGCACACCGAAGGCGTCTGCGGTCAGGAAGATCACCTTGGTGGCGTGACCCGCCTTGGAGACCGGCTTGACGATGTTGTCGATGTGATAGATGGGGTAGGAGACCCGGGTATTCTCGGTGCGGGAACCATCGTCGAAGTCGATGGTGCCATCGGCGGCCACGGTCACGTTCTCCAGCAGCGCATCGCGGCGGATGGCGTGGTAGATGTCCGGCTCGGCCTCTTCGGAGAGCTTGATGGTCTTGGCGTAGCAGCCCCCTTCGAAGTTGAACACGCCGTGATCATCCCAGCCGTGCTCGTCATCGCCGATCAGCTGACGCTTGGGATCGGTGGAGAGGGTGGTCTTGCCGGTGCCGGAGAGGCCGAAGAAGATGGCCACGTCCCCATCCTTGCCCACGTTGGCGGAGCAGTGCATGGAGGCGATGCCGCGCAGGGGCAGGAAGTAGTTCATCATGGAGAACATGCCCTTCTTCATCTCGCCACCGTACCAGGTGCCGCCGATGAGTTGCATCTTCTCGGTCATGTTGAAGGCGACGAAGTTCTCGGAGTTGAGACCTTGCTCCTTCCAGTTCGGGTTGGTGCACTTGGCACCGTTCATCACCACGAAGTCCGGTTTGAAGGTCTTCAGCTCCTCTTCGCTCGGGCGGATGAACATGTTCTTCACGAAGTGCGCCTGCCAGGCCACCTCGGTGATGATGCGCACCGCCAGGCGGGTGTCCGGGTTGGCGCCGCAGAAGCCGTCCACCACGAACAGACGCTTGCCGGAGAGCTGTTTGGTGACCAGCCCTTTCAGATGTGACCACACTTCCGGGGTAATCGCCTTGTTATCGTTTTTACCCTGGTCAGACCACCACACAGTATCCTGGGTAGTGGCATCTTTGACGATATATTTATCTTTAGGGGAGCGGCCGGTGAAGATGCCGGTGTTGACGTTGACGGCGCCAAGCTCGGTGACGACGCCACGTTCGAAGCCCTCAAGGTCTGAGCGGGTCTCTTCAGCGAAAAGCTGCTCATAGGAGGGGTTGCGAACGATTTCCTGGCTGTTTTTGATACCGTATTGGTCCAGCTTCAGTTGTTGGGCCAGGGTGGGTTCTACCACGATTGTCATTGTATTCTCCTGGGTTCAGAGGTGTGTAGGGTTCTATCTGACGTTCATGCTACCACCTAGGTGGTAGTTTTTAGCGATCGCCATCAAACTTTATAAAATAGGGTATTTTTTTGTTATTTAAGTTAAAGGCGGGTTTTGCCCGCCTTTGATTAGTGTAACTGGTTTGCATCATTACCGGGAGCCCTGCTGAACAGGGTTTCGATGTCTATCCCGTCGAATTCGTAGTGGGCGCCGCAGTAATCGCAGTGCATGTCGATCTTGCCGAGCTCCTGCACCATGGATACCGCTTCTTCCTTGTCTATCTGCAGCAAGGCCCCTTCGCAACGGGCGCGGGAGCAGGTGCAGCGGAACTCGATGGCCTGGGGATCGAACACCCGTACCTTGTCCTGGTGGTAGAGGCGGTAGAGGATCTCTTCCGCGTCCAGACCGAACAGCTCTTCGTCCTTGATGGTGGTGGTGAGCTGGACCAGGTGGTCGAAATCTTCGCTGTGATCCTCGCTCTGGGCCGGCAGCTCCTGCAGCAGGATGCCCGCCGCACGGGGCTCGCCCTCGTGGTGGCCGGTGCGGATCCAGAGGCGGGTGGCCAGTTGTTCGGACTGGGCGAAGTAGTGCTCCAGGCATGCCGCCAGGGTGTCGGCCTCCAGGGCGATGATGCCCTGATAGCGCTCTCCCTGATCCGGGGTGATGGTGATGACCAGATGGCCGTTGCCGATCAGGCTTTGCAGCTTGCCGTCCGTCGGCAGTTCCCCTTCATAGCGTGCCACGCCGCGCAATTGCTGGTTGTTGTCGCCGTTGATGACGGCCAGACGCACCGGACCATCCCCCTGCAGCTGCACCGTGATGGAGCCTTCGAACTTGAGGGTGGCGGTCAGCAGGCTGGTGGCAACCAGCAGCTCGCCCAGCAGGTGCTGCACCTGTACCGGGTAGTTCTGGGCGTCGATGATGTGGCGGTAGGTACGATCCAGCTGGACCAGCTCTCCACGCACTTCGTACTCTTCGAACAGATAGCGATACAGAAGGTCTTGGTTACTCATCATGGTTTCCTAGGATGTTCTTGGGGGAAAATAAACACATTGTTAAACAGGTGGTTAGGAACTAATTCCTCCACCTGTCGTCATAAAGGGGCCACAGACGCGGATTAGGATTGCTTGACCCGGATAAGCTGGCGTCGCTCCTGCTTGTCAGGTCGGCGCTCCGGGCTTGGGGCAAACTGGCTGTTGAAGCGGCGGGCTTCGCTGTTTTCGGCCCGTTTCTTCAGGCTGGCCTCTGTCTCTTCATAGAGTTGCTGGGCCAGCGGGGCGGATTTGCGCTGCTCGCTCACCTCGAGCACCCGCACCTCCCGCTCGTCCTGGCCTTGCCAGAATCGCACCAGGGCGCCGACCTCGACCGCCTTGCCCGGCTTGGTGCGCTGGCCGTTGTAGTGCACCTTGCCGCCGTCGATCTGATCCCGCGCCAGACTGCGGGTCTTGTAAAAGCGGGCGGCCCACAGCCACTTGTCGAGACGGACCTGAGTGCTGCCTTGTGCTGGATTCGACATGGATCGGCTCCGGGATGGCTGAAAAGGTGCCTGATTATACCAGAGGCGGGCCCCGGGATAGAAACAGGGGGCATCCGGGTGTGACGGAAACTGAATTTTCACCCCTTGGTCCCATCCGGTCGGTTGTCTCTGGGTCCATTGCCGTACACAATAGCCAACCGACTTGGATGCCAGACAATTTTGAGAAAGATGACGCTACCGTTCAGGGATGATTTGTTGACTTCCCTTCTGGCTCGCTGCAAGGCCATGCCACTCTCTCGTTTCAGCCAGCCCCTGTTCTGGCTTCTGCTGCTGTTGCTGGCCCAGCAGTGTGCCGTGCTCACCTGGCGCCTGTACGAACTGGCCCAGCCCGCTCCCCTGACCCCCTGGCAACCCTCGGTCACCTCGGTGCAGGGGAGTGGCGGCGATCGCCTCGATCTGGGCAACCTCAGCCGCCTCTCTCTCTTTGGCAAGGCGCTGCAACCCCAGGCGGACAAGGCGGCAGAGACGGTGGCGGCGGATGCCCCGAAAACCCAGCTCAACGCCCAGCTCAACGGGGTGCTGGCAAGCTCGGATCCCGCCAAGTCCATCGCCATCATCGCCCACAACGGGACACAGAACTCTTACGGCATCGGAGACTACATCGACGGTACCCAGGCCAGGATACGCCAGGTGTTTGCCGATCGGGTCATCATCGCCCGGGACGGCCGTGACGAGACCCTGATGCTGGACGGGGAAGAGTATGGCAAGCCCCTGCCCAAACCGGCCCGCCAGGAGGGGCTCTCCTCCGTGCGCAGCGAACTGCTGGGCAACCCGGGCAAGATCACCGATTACCTCAATATTTCTCCGGTCCGGGTGGACGGTCGCATGACCGGCTATCGCCTCAACCCAGGTCGCAATCCGGAACTGTTCAATCAACTCGGACTGGTCGCCAACGATCTGGCGGTCAGCATCAACGGCCTGGATCTGCGTGACAACGCCCAGGCCATGCAGGCGATGCAGCAGGTGGCGGGCGCCACGGAAATGACCGTCACCGTCGAGCGGCAAGGACAGCTCTACGACGTCTATGTCGGCTTGTCAGAATAATGAATTGGAGTAGCACCAAGAATGACAAATAAAGGGAAGGGCTGGCGTCTGGCCACCATGGCGGCAGCCTTGATGATGGCCGGTTCTGCCTGGGCCACCGAGTATTCCGCCAGTTTCAAGAACGCCGACATCGAGGAGTTCATCAACACGGTCGGCAAGAACCTGAACAAAACCATCATCATAGAGCCATCGGTACGCGGCAAGATCAACGTGCGCAGCTATGACCTGCTCAACGAGGATCAGTACTACCAGTTCTTCCTGAGCGTGCTCGACGTTTACGGCTTTGCCGTGGTGCCCATGAACAACGGCGTGCTCAAGGTGGTGCGCTCCAAGGATGCCAAGACCTCGGCCATCCCCGTGGTGGATGACACCAACCCCGGCGTGGGTGACGAGATGGTGACCCGGGTCGTGCCGGTGCGCAATGTCTCGGTCCGTGAACTGGCCCCCCTGCTGCGTCAGCTCAACGACAACGCCGGCGGCGGCAACGTGGTCCACTACGAGCCCTCCAACGTGCTGCTCATCACCGGCCGCGCCGCCGTGGTCAACCGCCTGGTGGAGGTGGTTCGCCGGGTGGACAAGGCGGGGGATCAGGACATGGACGTCATCAAGCTCAAGTTCGCCTCCGCCGGCGAGATGGTGCGGCTGGTGACCAACCTCAACAAGGATGGCAGCAATCAGGGGGCCAACGCCTCGCTGCTGCTCTCCCCCAAGGTGGTGGCCGACGAGCGCACCAACTCCGTGGTCATCAGCGGCGAGCCCAAGGCCCGTGCCCGCATCATCCAGATGGTGCGCCAGCTCGACCGGGATCTGCAGAGCCAGGGCAACACCCGGGTCTTCTACCTGAAATATGGCAAGGCCAAGGATCTGGTGGACGTCCTCAAGGGGGTCAGCTCCAGCATCGCCGCCGACAAGAAGGGCGGGGCGGCTGCCACGGCCACGGGCGGCGCCAGCATCGGCGGCGGCCAGCTCGCCATCTCCGCCGACGAGACCACCAATGCCCTGGTGATCACCGCCCAGCCGGACGTGATGGCCGAGCTGGAGCAGGTCATCGCCAAGCTCGACATTCGTCGTGCCCAGGTGCTGGTGGAGGCCATCATCGTCGAGATATCGGATGGTGACGGCATGAACCTCGGGGTGCAGTGGGCCAACACCAATGGCGGCGGCACCCAGTTCACCGACACCGGTCTGCCCATCGGCTCCTTGGCCATCGCCGCCAAGGATTACAAAGACAACGGCAACACCGACGGCCTGTCATCCCTGGCGGGCAGCTTCAGCGGCATGGCGGCAGGCTTCTATCACGGAGACTGGGCGGCGCTGGTGACGGCGCTCTCCACCAACAGCAAGAACGACATCCTCTCCACCCCGAGCATCGTCACCATGGACAACAAGGAGGCCTCCTTCAACGTCGGTCAGGAAGTGCCGGTGCAGAGCGGCTCCCAGAGCTCCACCACCAGCGATCAGGTGTTCAACACCATAGAGCGCAAGACGGTGGGGACCAAGCTGGTGGTGACGCCCCAGATCAACGAAGGAGATTCCGTGCTGCTCAACATCGAGCAGGAGGTCTCCAGCGTGGCACAGAAGCAGGCGACCGGGACCGCCAACCTGGGCCCCACCTTCGATACCCGCACCGTGAAGAACGCCGTGCTGGTCAAGAGCGGCGAGACAGTGGTGCTGGGCGGCCTGATGGACGAACAGACCCAGGAGCAGATCTCCAAGGTGCCCCTGCTCGGGGATATTCCGGTGCTGGGCTACCTGTTCCGTTCCTCCAAGACCTCCACCGCCAAGCGCAACCTGATGGTCTTCATCCGCCCGACCATATTGCGTGACGCCAATGTCTACTCCGGGGTCTCCAGCAACAAGTACACCCTGTTCAGGGCCGAACAGCTGAGCCGGGCTGCGGAAGAGGGCTATGCCACCTCGCCGGCTCGCCAGGTGCTGCCCGCCTATGGCCAGGACGTGATGATGTCCCCCGAGGTGCAGCAGCAGATCCAGAGAATGCAGGCCCAGCAGCAGGCGACCGCCACCGGCGTGCGCGCCCAGGTGCAGGAGCAGCCCTTCGTGCAGAGCAAGCCCTGATGGCCGCCTACCAGCTCGATGGCAGCGAGCTGCCGGCTCCCCTGCCGGAACTGCCGTTCGCGTTTGCCCGCAACTTCGGGGCCATCCTGACCGAGCGCCAGGGTGCCCCGGTGCTGCTCTGTCGTCAGGGGATCTCCCCCCAGACCCTGCTGGAGGTGCGACGGGTGGCGGGCTGTGCCTTCGCGGTGGAGCAGCTTGGCAACGACGAGTTCGAGACGCTCCTTATGGCCCACTATCAGCGTGACTCCTCTGAGGCGCGTCAGCTGATGGAGGATCTCGGCAACGAGATGGACTTCTTTGCCCTGGCCGAGGAGCTGCCCCAGAGCGAGGATCTGCTGGATGCCGACGACGACGCCCCCATCATTCGCCTCATCAATGCCATGTTGAGCGAGGCGATAAAAGAAGAGGCGTCCGACATCCACATCGAGACCTTCGAGCGGGCCCTGGTGATCCGTTTTCGCATCGATGGGGTGCTGCGGGAGATCCTGCGCCCCCATCGCAAGCTCGCCTCCCTGCTGGTGTCGCGCATCAAGGTCATGTCGCGCATGGACATCGCCGAGAAGCGGGTGCCGCAAGATGGCCGCATCTCACTGCGCATCGGCGGCCGGGCGGTGGACGTGCGGGTCTCCACCATGCCGTCCAGCTACGGCGAGCGGGTGGTGCTGCGACTGCTGGACAAGAACAACGTGCGCCTCGAGCTCAAGCAGCTCGGCATGACGCTGGCCAACCGCAACATCATCAGCGAACTCATTCGCAAGCCCCACGGCATCATTCTGGTGACGGGCCCGACCGGTTCGGGCAAGTCCACCACCCTTTATGCGGCCCTCTCGGAGATCAACTCCCGGGATCGCAACATCCTGACCGTCGAAGACCCCATCGAATATGACCTCGAAGGGGTGGGCCAGACCCAGGTCAACAGCAAGGTGGACATGACCTTCGCCCGGGGCCTGCGCGCCATTCTGCGCCAGGATCCGGACGTGGTGATGGTGGGGGAAATCCGTGACCTCGAGACCGCCCAGATCGCGGTGCAGGCATCCCTCACCGGTCATCTGGTGATGTCGACCCTGCACACCAACACCGCCATCGGCGCCATCACCCGGATGCGGGACATGGGGATCGAGCCCTTCCTGCTCTCCTCGTCGCTCCTGGCGGTACTGGCCCAGCGGCTGGTGCGCACTCTCTGCCCGGATTGCCGCGCACCGCACCCTGTCACCGAGCAGGAGCGTGTTGCCATGGGCATCGAGCTTGCGCCGGATCAGCAGATCTGGCGTCCGGTGGGCTGCGAGCAGTGCAACCACACCGGCTATCGCGGCCGGACCGGCATCCACGAGCTGGTGGTGGTGGACGAGGCAGTGCGCGAGGCGATCCACAGCGCCAGCGGCGAGCTCGCCATCGAGCGGCTGATCCGGGGTCACACCCCCAGCATCCGCCGCGACGGCATCGACAAGGTGCTCAAGGGGCAGACCAGCCTCGAAGAGGTGCTGCGCGTGACCCGGGAAGACTGAGATGGCGGCATTTGAATACAAGGCCCTCGACGGCAAGGGGCGCAACAAGAGCGGCGTGCTGGAAGGGGATTCCGCCCGCCAGGTGCGCCAGCTGCTGCGCGAGCAGGGGCTGACCCCCCTCGAGGTGAACGAGACCACCGAGAAGGCCAAGCGGGAGGCGAACCGCTTCGTGCTGTTTCGCCGTGGTGCCTCCACCGCAGAACTGGCCCTCATCACCCGCCAGCTGGCGACCCTGGTGGGGGCCGGTCTCACCATCGAAGAGGCCCTCAAGGCGGTCGCCGAGCAGTGCGAGAAGGCCCACCTGCGCAGCCTGGTGGCGACGGTGCGCAGCAAGGTGGTGGAGGGGTATTCCCTGGCCGACTCGCTGGGGGCCTTCCCCCATGTGTTCGACCAGCTGTTCCGCTCCATGGTGGCGGCCGGCGAGAAGTCCGGTCACCTGGAGAAGGTGCTCAACCGTCTCGCCGATTACACCGAGCAGCGCCAGCACATGCGCACCAAGCTGCTGCAGGCGATGATCTATCCCATCGTCCTCACCCTGGTGGCGGTGGGGGTCATCTCCATCCTGCTCACCGCCGTGGTGCCCAAGGTGGTG
Source organism: Aeromonas sp. FDAARGOS 1406 (assembly GCF_019048565.1). NCBI lineage: Bacteria > Pseudomonadati > Pseudomonadota > Gammaproteobacteria > Aeromonadales > Aeromonadaceae > Aeromonas > Aeromonas sp. FDAARGOS 1406. The sequence goes on along the minus strand of NZ_CP077378.1, from coordinate 2,108,307 downwards.
GCCCAGTTCGAACACATGGGCCAGCAACTGCCGGGTACCACCCGTTTCCTCATCGGCACCAGCGAGCTGTTGCAGCACTACGGCCTCTGGTTCCTGCTGCTCCTTGGCATTGGCGGCCTGATCTGGCGCTGGTGGCTGACCGACGACAAGCGTCGCCGTCGCTGGCACCAGGTGATACTGCGCCTGCCGGTGATCGGTCGGGTCAGCCGCGGTCTCAACACCGCCCGCTTTGCCCGCACCCTGAGCATCCTCAACGCCAGCGCCGTGCCCCTGCTGGAGGGAATGAAGATCGCCGGCGAAGTGCTCTCCAACGACTATGCCCGCATGCGCATCGGTGAGGCCACCGAGCGGGTGCGGGAGGGGACCAGCCTGCGCAAGTCGCTGGATGAAACCAGAATTTTTCCGCCCATGATGCTGCACATGATCGCCTCGGGCGAGCAGAGCGGCGAGCTCGACAGCATGCTGGAGCGGGCGGCGGACAACCAGGACAGGGAGTTCGAAACCCAGGTGAACATCGCCCTCGGGGTGTTCGAGCCCATGCTGGTGGTCTCCATGGCCGGGGTGGTGCTGTTTATCGTGATGTCGATCCTGCAGCCGATCCTGGAGCTCAACAACATGGTGAATCTGTGAGGGTCGGGTGCCCGAATAGGCTTCGCCATTCGAACCTGCAAATTCAATCGAACGATCGTGGTTTAACAGTTAATCGTTGATGGCTCATGCCATCTCATTTCGTTAGGGAGTCAGTCATGCAAAAGCGTCGTCAATCGGGTTTTACCCTGCTGGAAGTGATGGTGGTCATCGTGATCCTGGGGATCCTGGCCAGCCTGGTGGTGCCCAACCTGATGGGCAACAAGGAGAAGGCGGATCAGCAAAAAGCGGTCTCCGACATAGTGGCGCTGGAAAACGCCCTCGACATGTACAAGCTGGACAACAACCGCTACCCCACCACCGAGCAGGGGCTGGACGCCCTGGTCAACAAGCCGACCGCATCCCCTGAGCCGCGCAGCTACCGTGAAGGGGGCTACATCAAGCGCCTGCCGCAGGATCCCTGGGGCAACCAGTACCAGCTGCTGAGCCCGGGCCAGTTCGGCAAGATCGACATCTTCTCCATGGGGATGGACGGCGAAGCTGGGACCGATGACGACATCGGCAACTGGAACCTGAAGGACTTCCAATAAGTGATTCCGCCGCGTCGTGCTCACTGCGCCACCCCGGGGCTGCCTGAATGAAGGTGGCCTCTTGGGCCCGTCACCAGGCCGGTTTTACCTTGCTGGAAGTGTTGCTGGTCGCCATGTTGATGGGACTGGTGGCCACTGCCGTCACCCTCAGCATGGGGGGAGCCAGGGGGGATCGGGAGCTCGACAAGCAGGCGCGCCGCTTCATGGCGACCCTGCAGCAGGCCCAGGAGTATTCGGTCATGGATGGCAGGCTGCTGGGGCTGCGGGTCGAGGAGAACGGCTGGCAGTTTATGTCCCGGGATCCCAAGGATCGCAAGTGGCGCGCCCTGACCGGTGACAAGTTGCTGGGGCCGGTGACGTTGCCGGAGGGGATGACCCTGGCGGTGGAGCTGGAAGGTTTCAACTGGCGTACTGCGTCGGACGAACGCCAGGAGCAGGGTCGGGACGAGCGCGAGCGGACACCCCAGATCCTGGTCTTTCCGGGGGGAGAGCTCTCTCCCTTCGTGCTGACCCTGAGCCAGCAGGACGAGGATCTGCACTACCTGCGCACCGTCAGGGGGGACGAGTTCGGTCGTCTCTCCCTGTTGCAGGATGAAGAGGAAGAAGAGTGAGGAGCGCCAGGCCCGCAGGGGGCGTTCTAGCGCGTCGCACCGCTCTGTCGGGCGGCCCCGCCCGGGGGCGCGGCATGACGCTGCTGGAGGTGATGGTGGCCCTGGCGGTGTTTGCCATCGCCGGGCTGGCGGTGATGAAGACCGCGAGCGAACACCTGGCCGGCCTCAATTATCTGGAGCAGAAGACCCTGGCGACCTGGGTGGTGGAGAATCAGCTGGTGCAGCAGAAGCTCGAAGGCAAGTGGCCGGGAGACAGCTGGGTGGAAGGGGACGAGGAGATGGCCGGGCAGACCTGGTACTGGCGCTATCGCGGCGTCGCCACGGCGGACAGCAACTTCAGGGCGCTGGACATGGAAGTGCGCACCGCGCCCAAGGCCGAGAGCCCGGTGGCCATGATCCGGACCTATCTCAGCCGATGAACATTCATCAACGTGCGTCCATGATCCGGAGCCGGTGTCAGCCGATGATCCAGAGCAACACCCGCCCATCGCACCACCGCGGCTTTACCCTGCTTGAGATGCTGGTGGCCATCGCCATCTTCGCCACCCTGAGCCTGGGGGCCTATCAGGTGCTGCAAGGGGTGCTGACCAGCGACGAGGTGGCTAAGCGCAAGGAGGCCCGCCTCTCGGAACTGCAGCTCGCCTTCAGCCTGCTGGAGCGGGATGTCACCCAGATGGTGCCGCGCAGCGGTCGCATCGACGGCGAGAACAACAAGGTGCTGCTGGCGGCGTCCCGCTTCGGCCAGCAGAGCGACGACTGGGGCATGGCCTTCAGTCGCGGCGGCTGGCTCAATCCGGACGGCATACTGCCGCGCTCCGGCCTGCAACGAGTGGGTTGGCGTCTCAAGGGGCAGACCCTGGAGCGGTTGAGCTACCTCTATCCGGATCCGGCCATTGGCACCGAGCCGCGCATTCAGCCCGTGCTGACCGGCGTGACGGCGCTGCGCCTCTATTTCTACGACAAGGGACAGTGGAAGGAGGAGTGGACCCAGCGCGACCTGCTGCCCTACGGGCTGGCGGTGGAGCTGGAGCTTGAAGACTACGGCACCATCCGTCGCCAGTTTCTGATCGGAGCCGGTGGTCAGAGGGCAGAGAATGGTAACTGATCGTCGTTTTCCCCTGTCTATCACGGAGGATGACGGCACTATTCGACGCCGCCAGTTCTTGATCGGTGCTGGTGGCCAGAGGGCAGAGAATGGTAACTGATCGTCGTTTTCCCCTGTCTATCACGGAGGATGACGGCACTATTCGACGTCGCCAGTTCCTGAACGGTGCTGGTGGCCAGCGAGCGGACAATGGCAATTAAGCGCGGCCGGGGCCGATCCCGCACTACACTGGGCCGCCAGGGGGGCATGGCCCTGCTGGTGGTGCTGCTCATCCTCGCGGTGATGGTGATCGTCGCCAGCAACATGAGCGGCCGCCTGCAACTGGAACTGCGCCGCACCGCCAACCTCACCCTGGGCAAGCAGGCCTGGTGGTATGCCATGTCGGCGGAGGCCCTGGTGATCAAGGTGCTGAACCAGGACTTCAAGGATGACCCGGATCGGGTGAGTCTGGGACAGAACTGGGCGCGGGAGGACGGGGTCTTCCCGGTGGAGGATGGCACTCTCTCGGGCCGGGTGCGGGATCTGCAATCCTGCTTCAACCTCAACAGCCTGAGCGTGCCCCTCAAGGAGGGGGAGAACGGCGACGATCTCGATGCCCAGCCTTACCAGTTCAAGGTGTTCCGGGCCCTGCTCGCCCAGCTCGAGGTGGATGATTACGAAGCGGTGCAACTGACGGACGCCATCCGCGACTGGACCGACAAGGATACCCAGCTGGTCTCGAGCAACGGGGCCGAGGATGCCTACTACGAGGGACTCAATCCCCCCTACCTGGTGGCTAACCAGCGGATGCTGGGCACCGACGAATTGCGGGCGGTGCGCGGGGTGAGCGCCAGCCTGTACGCCCGGTTGGCCCCCTATGTGTGCTCCCTGCCCAATGACAAGCTGGTGGTGAACATCAACACCATCCGGCCGGAGCAGGCGGCCCTGCTGGTGGGGCTCTACCAGGGGAAGATCGGGCTGGACGATGCCAAGCGGGTGCTGACCAGCCGCCCCAAGAAGGGGTGGAAGAACAAGCAGGAGATGACGGAACAGTTGCAGGTTCAGCCGGGTGCCATCACCGGGCTGGATGGCGCCCTGGACATCAAGAGCAGCTTCTTCGAGGCCCGCCTGCTGGCGGAGGTAGGGGAGACCCGCGCCAGGCTTGAGACCGTCTTCCAGCGTGGCAAGGACAACAAGCTGGTGATGCTGCGTCGCCTGAGCGGCGGCGCCGAATAACAAGGGGGCGTGGGGCGGTTCAGCTGCCCTGCGCATCCCCCGATTGGACTGCAACCCATGGCTGTGCGCCCGCCCCCCTGAGGGAGGAGCGGGCATGGCAGGAGAGACATTAGTGAGCGAGAGTCTGGTCATCCGTCTGGGGACCAATGCGCAGCAGCCAGTGCACTGGCTGGTCTGGTCGGCGCAGGAGCAGGAGATCATCGCCTCCGGCATCCTGGCATCGGCGCACGCCCTCGGCGAGCTGCAGGAGCGTGCCGGTGGTCGCCCCGTGGTGACCCTGGTGCCCGGCAGCGATCTTATCTTCCGGCGGGTCAATCTGCCGGGCAAATACAGCCGCCAGAGTGCGGCGGCCCTGCCTTATCTGCTGGAGGAGCAGATCGCCTCAGACGTGGACGATCTGCACCTGGTGGTGCTCGGCCATCAGGGCCGCGAGGTGGATCTGATGGCGGTGGACAAGGGGAAGATGCACTCCTGGCTCGGTTGGCTGGAGCAGGCAGGGCTCAAGACCCTGCACCTGCTGCCCGACGTGCTGGCGCTGCCGCTCGCCGCCGATGGCTGGTCAGCCCTGCAACTGGGGGAGGAGTGGCTGGTCCGCCAGGGCCCCCGTCAGGGCATAGTGGCGGAGGAATCCCTGCTGGCCATGCTGCTGGCAGCGCAGACCGAACCCGTCACCCTTCACTGCCATACTCCCATCCCCGCCATGGCGGCGGGCAACTGGCAGGGGGCTGACCCGGAACTGCCCATGCTGTTGCTGGCGAAAGGGGCGCTGACCTGCCAGGCCAACCTGTTGCAGGGGCCCTATCGTCCCCAGACCGAATACGCCCGCTACTGGTTGCAGTGGCGCAAGGTGGCGGTGCTGGCAGGCGTATTGTTGCTGGTGGCCTTGGTGCAGCGCGGTGTGCATCTGCACCAGCTGGCGGAACAGGACAAGGCCCTCAAGGCTGAGATCCGGCAGGTCTACACCCGGATCTTCCCGGGGGAGACGCGCATCGTCAACGTGCGCAGCCAGATGACCCAGCACCTCCAGCAGTTGGGGCAGGCTCCCCAGGATGGCGTCCTGTTGCTCCTGACCGAGCTGGCCCCGGTGTTTGCCGAGGTGCCCGGCCTCAAGCCCGAGGTGCTGCGCTTCGATGCAGCCCGGGGCGAGCTGAGGTTGCAGGTGACGGCCCCCGGCTTCACCGAGATCGAACGTTTCCGCGAGCTGGCGGGCAAGCGCTTCGAGGTGCAGCAGGGTGAGGTGCGAAGCACCGAAGGCAAGGTCGAAGGGGCGCTGGTGCTCAAGGGGAGGTCGTCATGATGGACAAACTGCAGAGCTGGTGGCGCGGCATCAGTGCCCGCGAGCAGCGGCTGGTGGCGGTGGGGGGCAGCGTGCTGCTCATCGGGCTCTTCTACTGGGCGATCTGGCAGCCGGTGGCAAATCGCATAGCCGAGCGCGAGCGGCAGGTGGTGAACCAGCAGCAGACCCTGGCCTGGCTCAAGGAGAAGGGACAGGAGGTGCTGGCGATGCAGGGGGGACAGGGGCGCCAGATCGATACCGGCGGTACCCTGGACGGTGTGGTGAACCGCACCGCCTTCAACCAGAAGATCAAGATTGCCCGCTTGCAGCCCCAGGGTCAGGAGCTGCAGGTATGGATAGACACAGTGCCGTTCGATGATCTGCTGATCTGGCTTGCGACCCTCTCGGATCAATACGGCGTCCAGGTGCAGATCATCGAGCTGGCCCGCGAGGGGCTGGCCCCCGGGCTGGTCAAGGTCAGACGTTTGCAGTTGAGTCGTTCCCAATGAAGCGAAAAATAGTGATCGCCAGTCTCTTCCTGCTGGCCTATCTCGGTTTCCTGCTGGCCCAGTTGCCTGCATCCCTGGTGGTGCGCCATCTGCCGCTGCCCCCCAATCTGGTGCGGCTGGAGGGGGTGAGCGGCACCCTCTGGAGCGGTCAGGCCGCCCGGGTGCAATATGCCAGCGAGTCCCTCACCCAGTTGCGCTGGGATCTCGATGGCTGGTCCCTGCTGCGGCTGGCGCCCGAGGTGTCGGTGCGCTTTGGCGAGCGCAGCGGACTCAACGGGCAGGGGATCCTGGGTTGGAACGGTGCCGCTTTCGGGCGCGACATCACCCTGAATGCGCCGGCCCCCTGGGTGCTGGAGCGGGTGCCGATGAGACCCCCTTTCCCGTTGACGGCGGCGGGTCAGTTGCAGCTCAAGATCGACCAGTTTGCCCAGGGCAATCCCTGGTGCGACAACCTTTACGGGGATCTTCACTGGTATGACGCACAGGCGGACACCCCGGCGGGCAAGCTGGCCCTGGGGGATCCCGAGATCACGCTCACCTGTCTCGACTCCCGGCTGGTGGCCGAGATCAAGCAGGGCTCGGAGGCGGTGCAGGTGCTGGGCAAGCTGGAGTTGCAGGCCAATCGCCAGTACCTGTTCCAGGGCACCCTGAAACCGGGTCCCGAGCTGCCGGACCAGATGAAACAGGGGCTCCCCTTCCTCGGCCAGCCCGATGGGCAGGGGCGCTTCCCGCTGCGTTATCAGGGCCGCATCTGACGGCGTTGCCCATGGTTTGAACCACCCCGCCCCGGCGGGGTGGTGTCGTTATGGGGGCGCGCCGGCTGGCGCCGTGATGAGGTGATTGAGGAAGAAGCTGAACAGCTCGGCCCGGGAGTGCAGGTTCAACTTGGCGTAGAGATGCTTGCGGTGATTCTTCACCGTGCCGCTGCCGATGCCGAGCGCACCGGCAATGGCCTCGGTATCCAGCCCCTGCAACAGCAAACCCGCCACCTGGCGCTCCCGCCGGGTCAGCTGATCTCCCCCCACACTGGCGATAGCCTGCTCCACGGCTCCCTTGAGGTCAGTGCCATCTGACCTGGCCGGGCTGCGGGCCAGGCGGGGTGTCTCTTCCCGCCAGTGCTGGCGACACAGGGAGTGGACCAGCGGGAACAGTGCCTCCAGCCTGGTCAGCTCGTCACGGCTGAGGGAGCGGCGCTTGTCGAGGCGGCCCAGAAACAGCATCAGGGTGAGGCCGCCGCGCACCGGCAGGATCAGCCCCACCTCTTCCTGCCAGCCGGTGGCCTGATAGAAGTGGTGGCGATACTCGGGGTCGAGCCGCCCCCGCGACACCTGCGCCAGGGTCCAGACCCCGGCACCCAGCCCCTGCTCCAGCGCCTGCATGAAGGGATCCTGACTGAAGTGGCGTGTGAGGTAGCGGTCGAATAATAGGGCCCGCTGATGATGCAGGTTGTCGTAGAGGTAGACGGGGCGCAGCCCCACCCCGAGCAGCAGGGCACAGTCGAACGCCACCTGTTGCTGGATGAGGCGCACCAGGGCTGCTGGGAAGCCGCTGCCGTGCAGGGCATCGACGGCGGCGGTCAGGCTCAGGGTATCCGTGGCAGGAGACGGGGGCATGGCGATGGGCTCCGGGTCAGGGAATGGTTTCCCCACGATGGCAGGATGCTAGCACGGGAGTGGCAAAACTGTCCCCTGGGGGACATATCTGCCAGCACCGCAAACGGCGAGGATGGCCCTCTTTCTCTTGCTGTTGGAGCCCTCCATGACAAATCCTCACCTGCTCGATGAGCTGACCCAGCGCGGCCTGGTGGCCCAGAATTCCGACCCGGTGGCGCTGGCCGACCATCTTGCCACCCCGCGCACCGTCTACTGCGGGTTCGATCCCACCGCTGGCAGCCTGCACATCGGCCACCTGGTGCCACTGCTGATGCTGCGCCGCTTCCAGCTGGCGGGCCACACCCCGGTGGCCCTGGTGGGCGGGGCCACCGGCCTTATCGGCGATCCCAGCTTCAAGGCAAGCGAGCGTACCCTCAACAGCGCCGAAACGGTGCAGGGCTGGGTCGCCAGCCTGTCGGCCCAGATAAGCGCCCTGCTGACGGCGAGCGATGGGCTGGCGGCGCCGCTGCTGGTCAACAACGCCGACTGGATGGGGCAGATGTCCGCCCTCGATTTTCTGCGGGACATCGGCAAGCACTTCTCGGTCAACGCCATGCTGGCCCGCGAATCGGTGCGCCAGCGCCTGGCCCGCCCGGATCAGGGGATCTCGTTCACCGAGTTCTCCTACGCCCTGCTGCAATCCCAGGACTTCGCCGTGCTCAACCAGCGCCTCGGCTGCACCCTGCAGATCGGCGGCAACGACCAGTGGGGCAACATCACCAGCGGCATGGATCTCACACGGCGGCTGCATCAGGCCCAGGTCTATGGCATGACGCTGCCGCTCATCACCAAGGCCGATGGCACCAAGTTCGGCAAGACCGAGGGGGGCGCCGTCTGGCTCGACCCGGCGCTCACCTCCCCTTACGCCTTCTACCAGTTCTGGCTCGGCACCGCAGACGAGGATGTCTACCGCTTCCTGCGCTACTACAGCTTTATGCCGCTGGCCGAGATTGAGACGCTGGAAGCGGAGGATGCGAAGCGGCAGGGGCGCAAGCTGGCCCAGCAGGTGCTGGCGGACGAGCTGACCGAACTGGTACACGGCAAGGGGGCGCTGGCGGCGGCGCAGCGCATCAGCGAATTGTTGTTCAGTGGCGAGGTAGGGCGCCTTGGGGAGAGCGATCTGGCCCAGCTGGCGCAAGATGGCATGCCAAGCAGCCCGATCAAGGGGGAAACGGATCTGGTGACCCTGCTGGTGGAGTGCGGCCTGGCCAACTCGAAGCGGATCGCCCGCGAGCTGCTGGCGGCGGGAGCCGTCAGCGTCAACGGTGCGATCCGCCAGGATGAGCCGCTCACCGCCGACGATCGGCTGTTCGACCGCTACCTGCTGCTGCGCCGGGGCAAGAAGCAGTACCACCTGGTGATCCGCTCATGAAGGGGTGAGCGCCTCGATGACGTAGTCGAGGAAGTGGCCGACCAGGGCCGACTCGGCCCGGCGCTGGGTATAGAGGGCGTAGAAATGGGCCCCCTTGGGGCGATAGTCCGGCAGCACTTCGCGCACCACCCCCTCGGCCAGCTCGGCCGCCACCAGGTAGCGCGGCAGGCGGGCTATCCCCAGTCCCTGGCGCATCCCTTGGTGAATCGCCTTCTTGCTGCTGAAGGCCAGTTCGCCCGCTACCTCGAGAGGGATCTCGCGCCCCTGGGCAAGCAGGGGCCAGCGCTCGTGGCGGCCGTACTCCTGGCTGCGGGTGATGAGGCTGTGCTGGTGCAGATCCTGCGGTGTGCTGAGGGGCGGGTGGCGGTCGAGGTAGTCGGCGCTGGCGCAGAGCACCAGATCGTCCACCGCGATGGGGCGCGCCAGGTAGGGCTGGGTGCCGAGCTCGGTGCTGCGAAACGCCACGTGCAGGTTGTCGCGCAGCAGGTCGGCCGGGGTATTGCTGAAGTCGGCGATGATCCGCACCTCCGGGTGATCGGCGCGAAAGCGCAGCAGCACCGGAGTCAGCACCACCTCGCCCCACAGATCCGGCGCCGTGATGCGCAGCTCCCCGCACAGTGCCGAGCGGCGGCGCTGCAGGCCGTCCAGCAACTGCTCGTGCAGGGCGATCATCTGGTCGGCCTGGCGGTAAGCGAGCTCTCCTGCATCGGTCAGTTGCACCCGGCGGGTGGTGCGACTCAGGAGCACGCTGCCGAGGCTCTGCTCCAGGTGGCGCAGATCTTTTGACGCCTTGCTCGGGGTGATGCCGAGCTGGGCCGCCGCCGCGGCGAAGGATCCACAGCGGACGATGGCGACCAGCAGGCGCATCAGGTAGAGGGTGTCGAGCTTGTGATGACTCATGAGGGGTGGCCTATTGTGTCTTGCTGGGAATGAATGTATTGCTTGTGCGCCTGATTATATCCTCATAGCCCGGGTTTATAGTGGCCGCCATGCCATTGCGATCCCGGGAGAGGACGATGAACAAGACACTGGGCGACAGCTTCCACTTCGAGCGAGCCGGATTGCGGCTCAAGAACCGGGCCGTGCTGGCCCCTTTGACCCACAACATGAGCGGCGCAGGCGGTGATCCCGGCCAGGCCGAGCTCGACTGGCTGGCGCGCTGCGCCCGTGGCGGCTTCGGCCTGCTCATCGCCGCCGCCACCCAGGTGCGGCCCGGCGGACGCTGCTGGGCGGGGCAGCCTGCCCTGATGACGGACGCCCAGCAGCAGGCCTTCACGGCCCTGGCCGACAGTGCGCGGCAGGCCGGGGCGATGGCGGTGGTGCAACTGCATCACGGCGGGATGCGGGCTCTGCCCGAGCTGAACGACGGGGTGCCGGTCGGCCCGTGCGCGCTGGCGCCGGGCGGGCGTTACCCCCTCGGGGTCAAGGGGCTGAGCGAGGCGGAGATTCTGACGCTCATTGACGCCTTTGTGAGCGCTGCGGAGCGGGCCCATGGCGCCGGCCTGCACGGGGTCGAGCTGCACGCAGCCCACCACTTCCTGCTCTGCAACTTCCTTAACCCCCTGCACAACCGGCGCACCGACCGCTGGGGTGGCAGCCTCGCGAACCGGGCGCGGATCCTGGTGGAGATAGTGCGCGGCATTCGCGCCCGTCTACCCCGGGGCTTCCTGGTCGGGGTGCGTCTCTCCCCCGAGAGCTATGCCCATATCCAGGGCATCGAACTGGCCCATCAGCTGGCGGTGGCGCGCCTGCTGGCTGACGAGGGGATCGACTACCTGCACTTCTCCATGGGGGACAGCTTCAAGGCGGTGGCGGGGGATCCCGACGGCGGCGCCCTGCTGGAGGCGGTAAGGGTCGGGTTGGCCGGGCGGGTGCCGCTCATGGTGGCGGGCAAGATTAGCGACGCAGTTTCGGCGGAGCGGGCTCTGGCCGGCGGCGCCGATCTGGTGGCGGTGGGCACGGCGGCCCTTGGCAATCCGGACTGGATGGAACGGGTGAGCCGCGGCCTGCCTCTGCATGCGGCCCCTTTCACGGCGGCGCACCTCACGGAGGTCGGCTTCACCCCAAGCGCCCTCGACTACCTGGCCGGCATGGGGGTGCTGGCCCCGCGCGATGCGGCCTGAGGGCTTTCATGAACGGGATGCGTTCGGCAGGCTGTTGAGCTTATGTGACAAGGCCCTCGTGAAGAGGGCCTTGTGCGTGTCAGGCGCCGAGAGGGAGCAGGTCGGCGTAGTCGTCGAGCGCCGGGAAGTGCTGGAAGGTGAGCGGCGGCATCTGGCTGTCGGGGTGACGGATGCCGAGCTGGTGAGCGATGCCGAACTCGGCCGAGGCGGCCAGGATCCGCTCGCTGTCATCCACGAAGAGGGTGCGGGCCGGGTCGAAGGCCAGCCGCTCGGCCAGTGCCTGCCAGCAGTGCTGGCTCTCCTTCGACCACCCGAGTTCATGGGTGCTCACCATCAGATCGAGGTGCTGGGCGAGGCCGAGGCGTGCATCCTTCACCGACAGGCTGGCGGGATGGGCATTGGTGAAGAGCACCACCTGCTTGCCGGCGGCCTTGAGTGCGGCCAGGAAGGGAATGACGTTGGGGCGCCACTGGATCTTCTCCAGGATCTCCTGTTTGAGGGCGCGGATGTCGAGCCCGAGCGTCCGGGTCCAGTAATCCACGCAGTACCAGTCGAGCGTGCCGTTGACCGCATGATAGTGGGTGTCTATCTGCACCTTCGCCTCGGCCAGCGGCAGGCCGAGTCGCTCGGCGTAGCGCGCCGGCACCAGGGTTTGCCACAGATGGCTGTCAAAATGGAGATCGATCAGCGTGCCATCCATGTCGAGCAACACGGTATCAATCTGGTGCCAGGGCAGGGGAGTCGGCATGGGGCCTCGCGATGTCTGTGGTGATGGGAAAAACGGGGCGCATTATAACGGATTTTTCAGACATCTTTCCCCTCTTTGCCCCGTGGTGTTCGGCAGGGGAGTCGTTTACTCTTGAAACACGATTTTTTAACGAGCAGTCAGCCCCCGATGAGCGATCCCCACAAGCGCAATCCCGTCCACCTCAGTGTCGAGACCATGGCCCATGACAAGAGCAAGCCGGAGATCCTCAAGGCCGAGATCGTGGCCGAGAGCCGGCTGTTCAAGGTGGAGTCCCTTCACCTGAAATTCTCCAACGGCGAGGAGCGGGTCTACGAGCGGATGCGCGGCGGCAACCGGGGTGCCGTCATGGTGGTGCCCCTGTTCGATGCCCACACCCTGCTGCTGGTGCGTGAATACGCGGCGGGCACCCACTCCTACGAGCTGGGTTTCCCCAAGGGATTGATAGACCCCGGTGAAAATGCCTTCGAGGCGGGCAACCGGGAGCTGATGGAGGAGGCGGGCTTCGGTGCGAGCAGCCTGACCCTGCTCAAGCAGGTGTCGCTGGCGCCGGGGTATTTCTCCAGCCGGATGGACATCTTGCTGGCGCGGGATCTCTACCCCGAGCAGCGGGTCGGTGACGAGCCCGAGCCTCTCGAGGTGATCCCCTGGCCCATCAACCGGATCGACGAGTTGCTGGCGCGACCGGACTTCACCGAGTCTCGCAGCATCAGTGCCCTGCTGCTGGCCAGCAAATGGCTGGCGGAGTAGGGAAATTAGCCCGCAGAGGGTCTGTTTGGCAATCAGAGGCAGAGGTAAGCACCATGCAGGAGTTGTTGGCCTGGATACCCGAGGTCAAGGAGATCGCCCGTGAGGCGGGCAGGATCCTTCACGAGATCTATCGCGGCGGTCAGTTCGAACGCCAGTTGAAGGAGGATGCGACCCCGGTCACCAGTGCCGATCTTGCTGCCGATGCCTACCTCAAACAGGCGCTGGCAGCGCTCACTCCCCATGTCCCCGTGCTGACCGAAGAGGCGGCCGACATCCCCTTCAGCCAGCGTGCGAACTGGCGCCAGTACTGGCTGGTGGACCCGCTGGACGGCACTGGCGAGTTCATCGCAGGCAGCGGCGATTTCGCCACCCTGATCGCCCTGGTGCGGGACAATGTCCCGGTGCTCGGGGTCATCTATGCCCCCGAATCCGATCTGCTCTACTGGGCGGTGCGCGGTCACGGTGCCTTCAAGGAGGCGAACGGCGAGAGTCGTCCCATCAGCGCCATCCATCATGAACACGATCAGCCTGACTCCCTGGTGGTGGCCATCAGCCGCCGCCAGAAACTGGAGAACCTGACCCGTCGCCTCAACCCGGCCATCCACTACGAGCTGATCCCGCTCGGCTCCAGCTCCCTCAAGTCCTGCCTGGTGGCGGAAGGCGTGGCGGATTGCTACGTGCGCCTGGGCCCCACCGGGGAGTGGGATACCGCTGCCGCCCAGTGCATCGTGGAGGCGGCAGGGGGGCGCATCCTCAGCCTGGCGCTGCAACCGCTGAGCTACAACGAGACCGAGTCGCTGGAGAACCCGGACTTCATCGTGATGGGGGACCCGGATCTCGCCTGGGGTCGCATTCTGGCCCACTGACGGGTCGACCAGCTCGCAGGGAATGCAATCAGGCGACCACAGGGTCGCCTGATTGCATTGGTGTGATCAACTGGTTGGTTACGGGGATTTCAGGGAGATTCGCTAGTGATGGCGAGAACGGCAGTGGATCATCACATCCAATCTGGCTGTGCTGGCATAAATTTCAGTTAATTCTGAAAACATGCATTTCATCGAAACAAAGAATCGGCGTGGGTTTTAATTTTGGTTTTATATTCCTAGCTTTTGGTTAATGTCAGGATTAATTGAATAATCCGGGGTGAAATTTCCTCCCAATCTCACTGGTGGAACAGGGCTTTGCCAGTGAGATCTGCCAACCTCCATTTTTGAGAATTAAATGCTAAAGGAGCACAATGTTTTTAGATTTTAATACTACGTAAAAGTGATTTATCGATGAGTTTATCTGCAGACGTCTCGCGGGAGCTGTCCGGTTCCCCCTCCACCATGGCCAGCACCGGCTGGCGTCGCCACGACACCCACTGGGTCATCAGCCTGTTCGGCACCGCCGTCGGCGCCGGCATTCTGTTCCTGCCCATCAACCTGGGTCTGGGGGGGATCTGGCCCCTCATCATCGTCGCCGTGCTGGCCGGTCCCATGACCTTCCTGGCCCACCGCGGGCTGGCGCGTTTCGTGCTCTCGTCGTCGCGCCCCCAGGCCGACTTCACCGAGGTGGCCGAGGAGCACTTCGGCAAGATGGCCGGGCGCCTCATCTCGGCGCTCTATTTCCTCTCCATCTTCCCGATCCTGCTCATCTACGGCGTCGGGCTGACCAACACGGTGGAGAGCTTCATGGTCAATCAGCTCGGCCTGGCCTCCCCGGATCGGGTGATGCTCTCCGGCGTGCTGGTGTTCGCCATGATCGCCGTGATGCTGGCCGGCGAGAAGGCGATGCTGCGGGCCTTCGCCGTCATGGTCTACCCGCTGGCGGCGATCCTGCTGGCCCTCTCCTGCTATCTCATTCCCCAGTGGCAGTGGCCGGAAGTGACCGCCTTTGAAGGCACGATCTTCCTCAACACCGTCTGGCTGGCGCTGCCGGTCACCGTGTTCGCCTTCAGCCACGCCGCCGCCATCTCGGGCTTTGCCAACGTGCAGCGCCGGGAGTACGGGGAGCAGGCCGAAACCAAGAGCGGCCTGATCCTGCGCAACACCACTGTCATGCTGGTGGGCTTCGTGCTCTTCTTCGTCTTCTCCTGCGTGCTGAGCCTCTCCCCGGCTCAGTTGGCTGAGGCCAAGGCCCAGAACGTCTCCGTGCTCTCCTATCTCGCCAACATCACCGACAACCCGGTGATCGTGACCCTGGGGCCGCTCATCGCCTTCATCGCCATCAGCTCCTCCTTCCTCGGCCACTTCCTCGGTGCCCGCGAGAGCCTGAAAAGCCTGATCGCCAAGCCCACCGGCCTGCCGCTGGCGAAGGCGGACAAGCTCGGCATCGTCCTGATGTTCTTCGCCATCTGGGGCGCCGCCATCATCAACCCGGGCATTCTGGGGTTGATGGAGACCCTCTCCGGCCCTGTCATCGCCATGATCCTCTTCATCATGCCGGTGGTGGCCATCTACAAGGTGGAGGCGCTGGCCCGCTTCCGTCACCGTTGGGTCAACGGCTTCATCCTGCTGACCGGTGCCCTGGCGGTCTCGGCCCTGCTGTTCAGCCTGCTGAAATAAGCCGGGCCGTCAGCATCAAGCAAGAGAGGCGACCCCCGGGGGTCGCCTCTCTTGCTTCTGCTCTCTGGTTGCCTTGCCGTCGTCTCACCCCAGCTTGGCGCCATTCTCCACCGCCTGCTCGGGGATGGCGATCACCACGGCGCCATCCGGGCGATAGAAGCCGGTCAGCAGAAACTCCGACTGGATGGGGCCTATCTGCTTGGGGGGAAAGTTCACCACAGCGACGATCTGGCGGCCCACCAGATCCTCCGGTCGATAGAGGTCGGTGATCTGGGCGCTGCTCTTGCGCACCCCGAGCTCGGGGCCGAAATCCGCCCACACCTTGTAGGCGGGGCGGCGCGCCTCGGGGAAGGGCTCGACCCGCACCAGGGTGCCCACCCTGAGCTCCACCATCTCGAAATCCTGCCAGCTTATGGTCTGCATCTTGGCTCCTCGTTGCTCATACCTTGCATGAGCCTCAGCATGCCTCGAATGCCCGGGGATTGTCTTCGGCAAAGAGCCGACCGATTACGGCAGGCAGCCGTTTTGCCGGCGCCAGAGGGAAGGGGTCAGTCCGGTCTCGGCCAGGAAACGCTCGGCAAAGGCTCCCTGGTTCTGGTAGCCGCAGCGGCTGGCCACTTCACCGACGGGCAGCCGGGTGCGGGCGAGCAGGGTGCGGGCCAGTGCCATACGCCGCATCCTGAGGTAGTGGGAGACGCTCGTGCCCACCTGCTGGCGAAAGGCGTGTTTGAACTGGCTCAGGCCGAGGCAGGCGATGGCGGCGAGTTCCTCGTTGGTGAGGGGGTCTGCGAGGTGGGCTTCCATATGACGCTGCACCTTGGCGATACGAGGGGCTATGCGGGGAGCGACGGCGGGGCCCATGCCGCGTCCCTCGGTCAGCAGCCCGAGCCACACCTGATCCATGCCGGCCACATGGCGCCCCTCGGCCACCATGCGGTGCAGGAAGGCGAGGTAGTGGCGCTGAGCCTCATCCAGCTCGACGAAGGGGTGGTCCCCCAGGGCTGCCGGCAGCCAGTGGCTCTCCTGCACCAGAAACACGTGCGCCGGGTCGGCGGCGTAGTCGTGGCGAAGGCCAGGGGCGATGATGCAGGCAAAACCGGGGGCGAGGCGACATCCCCGGCCCTGCACCTCGATCTCGAGGGGGCCGACGAGGGGGATCACCAGCTGGGCGTGGTCATGACTGTGGCTCTGCATGTCGCTCTGGTAGTGACGCAGGCTGAAGGGGGAGGCGGCAGATAAGCATGACGCGGCACCGGGCCGCGTCATTGAAAGGGATGCATCGTTTGCCATGGGCAGCCGCATTACTCGGCGTCGAAGTCTTCGATCTCTTTGCCAAGGGCTTCCATGATGGCGCGGGCCTCGGCGGGGACGCTGTCCGGGTGATCCTTGCGCAGGTCGTCGTCACAGGGCAGCGGCTGGCCGGTGAAGGCGTGCAGGAAGGCTTCGCAGAGCAGCTCGCTGTTGGTCGCATGACGCAGGTTGTTCACCTGGCGACGGGTGCGCTCATCGGTCAACACCTTCAGCACCTTGAGCGGGATCGAGACGGTTATCTTCTTGACCTGTTCGCTCTTCTTGCCGTGCTCTGCATAGGGGCTGACGTAGTCGCCGTTCCACTCTGTACCCATGTTCCACCTGTAGTCGTTTGGCCGTGAGCGCGGATTTTAACCCTTAAGGAATTCAATGGCAATCCAACAGCAAAGCCATTTAGACGTCTAGAAGTGTTGACGGCTTTTTTAAGGTGGCGTAGTGTGGTGCACCATGGGCCGGCAGTCCGGCCAGCGAAAATGAGAGCGGGGCTGGACGACCCACGAGGCGGACCGGCTCCGGCAACCCATCAAGGAGAGTGACATGACCCACAAGGCCACCCTGGCGGTACGCACCGGGATTGAGACAGATACGCAGCACGGTGCCGTGGTGCCCCCCATCTACCTCTCCAGCAACTACACCTTTGCCGACTTTGGCGAGCCCCGTCAATACGACTATGCCCGCTCCGGCAACCCGACCCGCACCAATCTGGCGGATGCCCTGGCGGCCCTGGAAGGGGGGGCCGGCGCCGTGGTGACCGGCACCGGCATGGGGGCCGTTCACCTGGTGACCACGGCTCTGCTCAAGGCGGGGGATCTGCTGATCGCCCCCCACGACTGCTACGGCGGTACCTGGCGCCTGTTCGAGTATCTGGCGGCCAAGGGCCACTACCAGGTGCAGTTCGTGGATCAGGGAGACGAGGGGGCGCTGGCCGCCGCGCTGGCCCAGAAACCCGCACTGGTGTGGGTGGAGACCCCCTCCAATCCGCTGCTGCGGGTGGTGGACATCGCCGCCATCGCCGAGGCCTCCCACGAGGTGGGGGCCCAGGTGGTGGTGGACAACACCTTCCTCACCCCCTTGCTGCAACAGCCCCTGGCCCTTGGTGCCGACGTGGTGGTCCACTCCACCACCAAGTACATCAACGGCCACTCCGACGTGGTCGGGGGTGTGGCGATCGCCAAGGATCAGGCTCTGGCCGACTCCCTGGTGTGGTGGGCCAACTGCCTGGGGCTCACCTCCGGTGCCTTTGACTCCTACCTCACCCTGCGGGGCCTGCGCACCCTGGCCCCGCGCCTGCGCACCCATCAGGAGAACACGGATCGCATCCTCGCCTTCTTGCAGCAGCAGCCGTTGGTCAAGCGGATCTATCACCCCAGCCTGCCGAGCCATCCGGGCCACGACATTGCGCGCCGTCAACAGTCCGGCTTTGGCGCCATGCTAAGTTTTGAGCTCGATTGCAACGAGACGGGGCTGCGTGCCTTCCTCGCGGGGCTGCGCCTCTTCTCGGTGGCGGAGTCCCTCGGCGGGGTGGAGAGTCTGGTGGCCCATCCGGCCAGCATGACCCACAGGGCCATGACCCCTGCGGCCCAGCAGGCGGCGGGTATCAGTGCCCAGTTGCTGCGCCTGTCGGTGGGGATCGAACACGGTGAGGATCTGGTGGCCGATCTGGCTCAGGGGTTTGAACAGGCGCAGTTGGCACAACAGGCAGAGCAGGTGAAGTAATGGAACAACAACAAGGAGAGTGTGTGGTGGCAACAGAGGCAGTCTTCAAGCGGCGCCATGTACACAAGTTCGGCGGCAGCAGCCTGGCGGATCCGGTCTGTTATCGCCGGGTCGCCAGCATCGTCGAGCAACAGGTGGGGGGCAACGAGCTGGTGGTGGTCTCCGCCGCAGGCAAGACCACCAACCGGCTGATCCAGCTGGTGGAGCTGGCGGAAGCGGGGGATGAGGCCGCAGGCGAAGCCATCACCGCCCTGCACGCCTATCAGCAGAGCCTGATCGACGGCCTGCTGGAAGGGGAGCTTCACCTCGATCTGAGCCAGCAACTGACGGACGACATGCAGTTGATCGCCAAGACCCTGGAGGGGCAGTTTGACCGCTTCGAGCGCAACGGCCTGCTCGCCTTTGGCGAGGTGTGGTCCGCCCGCCTGCTGGCTGCCCTGCTCACCAGCCGGGGTGAGGCGGCCGCCTGGCTCGATGCTCGCAGCTTCCTGCGCGCAGAAGACGGCGCCCTCATCAAGGTGGATACCGCCCTCTCCAGCGAGCTGCTCAAGGCCCGCCTGGCCGAGCACGCCGGTCGCATCGTGGTGACCGGCTTCATTGCCGCCGACATGGAGGGGCGTTCCCTGCTGCTGGGACGCAACGGCTCCGACTACAGTGCCAGCCTCCTGGCGGCGCTGGCGGACGGCGAGTCCACCACCATCTGGAGCGACGTGGCCGGGGTCTACAGTGCCGACCCGCGCCGGGTGAAAGAGGCGCGTCTGCTTGAGCGCCTGAGCCTGGCCGAGGCCAACGAGCTGGCGCGCCTGGGCTCCTCGGTGCTGCATTCGCGTACCCTGCAGCCAGTGGCCGACAGCCGTCAGCGCCTCACCCTGCGCTGCAGCTACAATCCGGACGAAGGCTGCACCCACATCCTGCGCCGTGCGCCCCGCTCCGGCGGTGCCCGCATCGTCTCCTCGGTGGATCAGATAGCCCTCATCGAGCTCAAGGTGCTGCCGCAGACTGACTTTGAGCAGACAGTGGCGGTCATCGAGGCCCATCTGGCCCGCCATCGCCTCCATCCGCTCACCCTGCAGCGCCAGCCGGATCGGCGGGTGCTGCGTTTGGCCTACACCCTGGAGGTGGCACAAGGGGCCTTCGAGGTGCTCCGTGACTTCCAGTTGCAGGGCAACTTTACCGGCCTCATCCAGAAGGAGGGGTTCAGCCTGGTCGCCCTGGTGGGGGCCGGCGTCACCGACAATGCCGAGCAGTGCCACCGTTTCTACCAGCTGCTGGCGGATCAGCCTCTGGAGTTCGTGCAGGTGGCCAAAGACGGCCTGAGCCTGGTGGCCGTGCTGCGCCAGATCGTGCTGGAGCCGCTGCTCATCGCTCTGCACAGTGCCCTGTTCAGCCGCCCGACCCGGGTCGGGCTGGTGGTGTTCGGCAAGGGCAATATCGGCGGTCACTGGCTGGGGCTCTACGCCCGCGAGAAGGCGCGCCTCGAGCATGAGCTCAATCTGGCGCTCACTCTCTACGGGGTCTTCGACTCCAAGGGCGGGCTGCTGGACGAAGAGGGGCTGGATCCCCTCAAGGTACAGGACAACTTCAATCCCAAGCCGCTCATCTGGCCGGAGCTGCTCTCCCAGCTGGAGCAGCACAGTTTTGACTCCCTGATCGCGCTCGACATGACCGCCAGCGAGACGGTGAGCCGCTACTACCCGGACTTTGCCCAGCTCGGCATCCACATCATCGCCGCCAACAAGTTTGCCGGTGCCGCCGACAGCGAGTTTTACCAGCGCATCAAGCAGACCTGCCGCGACCATCAGGTGCAATGGCGCTACAACGCCACCGTGGGGGCCGGGCTGCCCATCCAGTCCAGCATCCAGATGCTGCGCCAGAGCGGTGACCGCATCCAGGGGGTCTCCGGCATCTTCTCCGGCACCCTCTCCTGGCTGTTCCAGCAGTATGACGGTACTCGCCCCTTCTCCGAACTGGTGGATGAGGCGTGGCAACACGGCCTGACCGAGCCGGATCCCCGGGAGGATCTCTCCGGTCAGGATGTGCGCCGCAAGCTGCTCATCCTGGCGCGGGAGGCGGGCTTCGAGCTCGACTCCGCCGACATCGAGCTGGAGAACCTGGTGCCGGTGGCCCTGCGCAAGGTGACTGCGGATCAGTTCATGGACAGGCTCAAGGAGCTGGATGACCCTATCCAGACCGCCTTCGAGGGGGCGCGCCGGGTCGGTAAGGTGCTGCGTTATGTCGCCCGCTTCGAGCACGACGGCAAGGCCCGCGTCGGGCTGGAGGCGCTGGAGCCCCATCACCCGTTTGCCAACCTCTTGCCCTGCGACAACGTGTTCGCCATCGAGAGCGACAGCTATCGCACCAACCCCCTGGTGATCCAGGGGCCGGGAGCGGGCCGGGAAGTGACTGCCGCCGCCATCCAGTACGATCTCTGGCAGATCTGCGCCAGCCTCTGAGGCTGCGTGACACGATGCAATGAGAAGAGGCGCCCCAGGGCGCCTCTTCTGTTATCGGGTGGCGGAGTTACCAGAACAGCCTGCCCAGAAGGGGGGCGAGCAGCACGGTGGCCATGCCGGCTATCATCATTACCATGCTGGAGACCACCCCCTCCTCGTTGCCCATCTGATAGGCCCTGGCTGTCCCGGCCCCGTGGGCCGAGGCACCAAAGCCCGCGCCTTTGCCGAGGCGGCTGCGGATGGCGAGCACGGTGAGCACGCTTTCTCCCACCGCCATGCCGATGACGCCGGTCAGCACCACGAACAGGGCGGTGAGATCGGCGTTGCCACCCACGGAACGGGTCGCCTCCACCGCGAAGGGGGTGGTGATGGATCTCATGGCCATGCTGCGTTGCAACAGCTCGGAGAGGTTGAGCCAGCGGGCCAGCAGCACTGTGCTGCCCACCGCCATCACCACGGACGCCACGACCCCGACCGAGAGGGAAAGCCAGTGGCGGCGCATCAGCTGGCGATTCTCGTAGACGGGCACCGCGAAGGCGACGGTGGCAGGGCCCAGCAGCCAGAGCAGCCAGTGGGATTCGGCCATGTAGTCCCGGTAGGGAATGTGGAACAGCATCACCACGGCCACCAGCAGGGTGGGGGCCAGCAGCAGCGGCATCAGGGGCAGGATGCGCTTTTTGCCATAGAGCCACTTGCTGGCGTAGTAGAAGAGCAGGGTCAGGGCGAAGCAGAGCAGGCCGAGCAGGGTGTCAGACATGGCGGCGACTCCGGCGGGCCAGCTTCAGCTCGAGGCGATAGACCCTGTCCACCACCAGGGCCGTGGTGCCGAGCACCAGCACGGTGCTGACGATCAGGACCACCATGATGCGCCACCCCTCCTGCAGCAGCAGCTCCTGATAGTTGACCACGGCCACTACGGCAGGGACGAAGAAGAGCAGCATCTCCGCCAGCAGCCAGCGGGCCCCGGCACTGAACCACTGGGCCTTGACCACCCCGAGCAGGATGCAGACCAGCAGCAGCAACATGCCGGTGAGGTTGGCGGGCAGGGGCAGGTGCAAGGTGCGCACTGCGATGTCGGCCAGCAACCAGATGGCCGCCAGCAGGGCGATTTGGAAGGGGGTTTGCAACCAGCGAAGGCAGAGGGTTTTCATGGCAAGCGTCTTTCTGTGAACCTGCTCACAGTATAGAGAGGGACCAAACCTGCAAAAAATGAATTTAAATTATCAAAATCATGCCAAAGAGGCATGATTTAGCCAGCCATCCCCGTCAAGAGAGCACCATGGATATTCGAGCCCTGCGTTACTTCGTCGAGCTGGTGCGGGAGCAGAGCTTCACCCGCGCCTCCGAGAAGCTGTTCGTCACCCAGCCCACCATCAGCAAAATGATCCGCAACATGGAAGAGGAGCTGGGCCAGCCCCTGCTGAGCCGGGTCGGCCGCCGCTTCACCCTGACCGACAGCGGCCAGGTGCTGTTCAATCGGGCCCAGACCATCCTGGCGGAGATGCAGCAGCTGGAGGCGGAGCTGGCGGATCTGCAGAGCCTGCAATCCGGGCGTCTTGCCCTCGGCATCCCGCCCATGGTGGGTCATGTCTATGCGGATCTCATCCGTACCTATCGCAGCCGCTACCCCGGTGTGGAGCTCTCCATCGTCGAATATGGCGGGCGGCGCATCGAGCAGGCGGTGCTGGCGGGGGAGCTGGATCTCGCCATCACCATGCTGCCGACCAGGGAAGAGGGGGCCCTCTGCGCCCTGGATCTGGACAGTTACCCCATCCGGGTGGTGCTGCCGGACCTGCCCCGCTGGCGCGAGGGGGGCGAGATCCGGCTGGAGGCTCTGCGGGACGAACCCTTCCTGCTCTATACCCAGGCCTTCACCCTGAGCGAGCGGCTGGAGCAGGCCTGCGAGCAAGCCGGGTTCGTGCCTCAGGTGGCGGCCCGCAGCAGCCAGTGGGACTTCCTCACCGCCATGGTGCGAAGCGGCATGGGGGTCGCTTTCCTGCCGGAGCCCATCTGCCGGCGGCTGACGCCGGATGGGCTGGTGTTGCGCCCTCTGGCCCCGGCGCTGAGCTGGCGGCTCGGGGTGATCTGGCCAGGGGATCGCTACCTCTCCCGCACCGCCGAGGCCTGGCTTGCCCTGTGCCGCGAACAGGGCTGAAGAGAGGGTCTGGGGTTAGGGGGTCCCCTGTGACGCCATGCCTGTGACTAAGCGGGCATAGGCTGCGGAGTGTCGCACCTCCTCAATCTCGTCCCACACCTGTTGGCTGAGATCGGGGTGGGCTTGATGGAAGGGGTGGGAGAAGATGAGGTAGTAGGGTTTTTCGACCAGGGGAGGGGTGATCCGCTCGAGTGTGGCCTGCAACTGCGGGTGGGCGGCCAGGGTCCGTTCTGCGACCCCGGTTTGCAGGGCGGCGGCAACGGCGCGCTGCATCGCGACCTTCTTGAGCAGGATCAGTGGTTCCCTGCTGGAGTCATCCACCCTGACACCGCTCTCCTGCAGCTGGGCGACGATGGAGAAACCGGACTGCGCCGCAATGACGCCATGGGCGACGAGCTGCCGGCCATCCCAGCGAACCTGTCCGCCTTTTGGCTGGTAGAGGCTGTAGCTCTCGGTGAGCAGGCGCTTGGCGGGATCAGGTGCTCCGTGTCGCATGGGGTAGACCCCTATGGTGCGAGCACGCTCTTCGCTGTAGCTCAGCTTGACGGCGGCATCGAGCTGGCCCTGGCTGACGAGGGAGAGGCAGCGTTTCCAGGGCAGGGGGGTGAGAATGATGGGATGCCCGATCCGGTTTGCCACCTCCTTGAGGTGGAACTGCACTATCCCCTCGCCGGACATCAGCAACCAGGGAGGCGAATCGCTGTTCTCCATGCAGGCACGAATGCTGCCGGGGGCGGCCATGACGCAGGTCGGCAGCAACCAGAGCAGCAGCGCCAGGCAGAGAGTGCGCAAGGGGAGCCTGCCTGACAGGGGAGAACCGGCGAGCCAGTCAGGGAGCGATGCCAAAGTCATCCCTCATCGGGTCATAGAGATAGGCGCGGTAGTCGGTGCTCTCGTCGGGCAACTGCGGGTTGGTCAGCCGGAAGATCTGGCGTGAATCGAGCCGGGCAAAGACCAGGGAAGGCTGGAAATGATGGCGCCAGAGGCGCTGCAGGGAGCCATCTTTCCAGGCCAGTTGCAGGCCGCGCAAAAGGCGCTCGCGCTCCTTGCTGTAGGTGGCGTGGCTGTAGAGGGAGTGGATGAGCGGATAGAAGAGGGCGACATGGCTATCCACGGTCAGCCCCGGCAAGCCGGGTCTGTGGTTTTTCCACTCGCTCAATATCTCGTTGGCACCACGGCAGAAGAGATCGATCCGGCCACGGGCCACCAGGCGAAACAGTGACTCATAGTTATCCACCTCCTGCACCCTGAAGCCGTTGTAGCGCAGGATGTCGGCATCCCGCCAGCCGGTGCCCACCCCTTGCGTGAACTGCTGCAACTGGGACAGGGTGTGAACCCCGGCCAGTGCCTGGGCACGGGCGCTGCCGACAAAACAGACCCGGTAGCCGAGCACGCCCAGATCGATGGGGAAGGGGACCAGGCTGACGCCGGGTTGAGGGATCTCCTGGGGCCAGCTGTCGACGATGAAGAGGGTATTCTTGCCCGGCGTTTGCACTTCGAGCCGCATCCTCGCCTTGTTCATCCTGATGGCGTCGAGCAGTTCATAGTCGCCGTAATCGGGCCTTGTTTTCTCCAGCGCCAGCCGCATCGCCGCCCGGTAATAATTCATGCGGACATCCTGTTGGGTTTCCCCGGTGATCAGGGTGAAGCGGGTGGCCGCCATCGTGAGGGACGGGAGGGAGAGGGCGAGCAAAAGGAGCAGGATTCGATGCATCTTGACCGGGTTCGGCAACGGGATTGTGCCCAGTATAGACGGGCCATTCCCGTCGACACAGCGCTATCAGGCTCTGGCAGATCTGACCTCTTGAGAAGGGGGTCATGCGGATTTCATCAAGAGACCCAGGCGACGACAGAGTTGGCGCAGCGTCTGGTTGTCGAGGCAGCCGAAGCCGAGCAGCCACCCCTCCAGTGTCGGCGGGCCCAGGTAGAACTGGCCCAGATGGCGCAGCCCCAACCCGCAGGTATTGGCGGCATTGGTCCAGCGCGCCTCGCCACCGGGGGGCAGCAGCACGGCGCACTGCAGGCCGGCGCCGCTGTTGATGGGGGTGAGCCCCGGGCAGTGCTCTGCCAGTTCCGCCAGCAGCAGATCCCGTCTGCTCTGGTAGAGAAGGCGGCTCTGGCGCAGGTGGGTGGCGAAGTGCCCGCCCCGGATGAAGTCTGCCGTGACCGCTTGCTGCAACTGGTTGCTGTGGCCGTCGACGGCGGCCCGGGCGCGGCAGAAGGAGTCCATCAGCGGCCTGGGCAGCACCAGGTAGGCGAGGCGCAGCGAGCCGAACAGCACCTTGCTGAAGGTGCCCACATAGATCACCCGCCCCTGGCCGTCGAGCCCCTGCAGGGCGGGCAGGGGACGCTGATCATACTGGTACTCCCCGTCGTAATCGTCCTCCAGGATCCAGGCGCCGTGACGCTCTGCCTCGGCCAGCAGCGCCATGCGGCGGGGCAGGCTCATGGGGACGCCAAGGGGATACTGGTGTGCCGGGGTGCAGTAGATGAGGCGCGGTGCAGGATGATCCCCATGAGGGTTGAGCCCCTCTTCATCCACCGGCACCGGATGCACCCGGGCACCGGCGCTCTCCATGGCGGTGCGAGCCCCGGGATAACCGGGGTCTTCCACCCAGACGGTGTCACCGGCATCGATGAGCAACTGGGTCGCCAGCAGGATCCCCTGCTGGGAGCTGGTGAGGATCAGGATCTGATCCGGCTCGCACACCACGCCGCGGGACTGCACCAGATAGCTGCTGATGGCGGCGCGAAGTTCCCCAAGCCCCTGGGGATCCCCGTAGTTCATCCAGTCGCTGGCGCGCTGGCGCCACTGTTGCTGCATCAGCCGACCCCAGAGTGCCTGGGGGAAGAGACGGGGATCCGGCTGGCTGGAAGCAAAGGTGGTGCCCACCTCGGGCACGTCGTGACAGGCGCCACCCTGGGCCATCTCCTGGCCGCGACGGGAGAGGCCAGCCGCTGACTGGGGCGGGCGCGGCGCGGGGCGCACCGCCGCCAGGGCGACAAAGCTGCCGGCGCCCACCTTGCGCACCAGATACCCCTCCGCCTCAAGCCGGCCATAGGCCAGTTCCACCGTGCTGCGGGAGATACCGAGATCCCGGGCCAGGAGACGGCTGGCGGGCAGGCGGCTGTGCAGGGGCAGGTGGCCCGCCAGGATGGCCTCGCGCAGGGTACGCACCAGTTGTTCGTGCAGGGGTAGATCCCCTTGTTGCTGGCTGGCGAAGAGCGTTGGCAGAACGGTCATGATGCGCTCCCGTTGGCTCGGGGGTTGCGCCCCTTTCGAGGCAGGGATCCTGCCCACAGGGCATGGCGCGGCTGTGGGGCTGGCGACCGACGGGCAGAGCGGGTGGGGTGGATGGTCATGGTGGCGGCTCGATGAAATTGGTCTGCCCATATTGGCAAAATTGGTCGGCGTGGCAAGGCCATTTTGTCGCTACATTGGTGGTCACAGGGTGGCGCCAGCGGGCGGCACGGATTGGCAACACAAGGAGTCTGCATGTCGGAATACAGTGCCACCATCAGTTGGCAGCGGGGGGAGCACGAGCCCTTCGTCGATCAGCGTTACAGCCGGGCCCATGAGTGGGCGTTTGATGGCGGGGTCAGGGTGCCGGCCTCCTCCTCTCCCCATGTGGTGCCGCTGCCTTACTCGGTGGCGGAACATGTGGACCCGGAAGAGGCGTTTGTGGCGGCCCTCTCCAGTTGCCACATGCTCACCTTCCTCTGGCTGGCGGCGAAGGCGGGCTATCGGTTAGAGAGCTACCGGGACGAAGCGGTCGGCATCATGGCGAAAAACGGACAAGGTCGCCTCGCCATGACCCGGGTCACCCTGCGTCCCAGGGTGATCTTCGGGGGAGAGCGGGAGCCCGCCCTGGCGGACCTGGAGCAGTTGCACCACCAGGCCCATGAGGAGTGCTTCATCGCCAACTCGGTCAACACCGTCGTCACCACAGAGATCGTCATCTAGTCATCAGGAGCGTTCAGGATGAGTCATGTATTGAGCACAGGGGTGGCAGGGGCCGCCGAAGCCAGCGCCTTTTTCGAGGCCCAACTGAAGTTTCGTACCGATCCGGCGGATCTGGCCGCCGATCTGCTGGCCGGGGTGGCGGGGATCGTGGTCATCGATACCCGCTCCCCCGCACACTATGCCGAGGGGCACATTCCCGGCGCCATCTCCTTCCCCCACAGGACCATGACAGCGTCGACCACGGAGTTACTGGACCGGAACCTGGTGTATGTCTGCTATTGCGACGGCATCGGCTGCAACGGTTCGACCCAGGGGGCCTACAAGCTGGCGTCCCTCGGGTTTGAGGTCAAGGAGTTGATAGGGGGTCTGCACTGGTGGCGTCAGGACGGTTTCGCCGTCGCCACGGGCAGCGAGCCCGGAGTGCTGCTGGAAGGGGGAATTGCCTGTGCCTGTTGAACGTTGCAATGAGGGGGGCGACGCCTCTCTGTCCGGCGCCGCCCTTTTCAACGACTTTGGGCAGCCTCTGGGGCGTGCGCTGCCAGAATGGCGCGGCGCCGAGTTCCCTCCCCACCGCGCCCTGCATGGCTGGGGCTGTCGTCTCGAGCCCCTTGATCCCGAGCGCCACCTGGGGGATCTGTGGCAGGCGTTCGGTGCCGACAGCGGGGCCATGTGGACCTACCTGACCAGCGGCCCTTTCGCGGACGAGGCCGCCATGGGGGTCTGGCTGCGGGAGGTCGCCACCAAGCGGGATCCCCAGTTCTACGGCATCATCGACGAGGGGAGCGGACGGGCGCTGGGGCTGGCGAGCTACCTGCGCATCGATCCCCTGGCGGGCAGCATCGAGGTGGGCTGGCTGCACTTCTCCCCCGCCATGCAGCAGTCACGGCTGGCGACGGCGGCCATGGTGTTGATGATGGCCAATGCCTTTGCTCTGGGATACCGGCGCTACGAGTGGAAGTGCAATGCCCTGAACCTGCCTTCGCGCCAGGCGGCCCTGCGCCTGGGCTTTCACTATGAGGGGACCTTCCGTCAGGCGCGGGTGGACAAGGGACACAACCGGGATACGGCCTGGTTCTCCGTCATCGACAGCGAGTGGCCCGCCCTGAAAGGGTGCTTCGAGCGCTGGCTGGAGGACGGCAACTTCGACCATGCCGGGCGTCAGCGTCGCCGACTCTCCGAACTGACCGCCGCCTGCCGCTCTGCGGCGTGCTGAGGGCGGCAGATCACCCGCCGGGACGGGGCGGTTTCCGGTCGGGTTCCTTGGGCGCTTCGCCCGCAAGGCGCCAGATCCGACATCCAGACGCAAGAGGCGCCAGTCATGGTGCCTCTTCTGTTTGTTCAGTCGTGGTGATCGCCGATGGGGGCCGCAATCCAGTTCATCAGCCGAACCATGTCCCCGGGGGCCACGCCGACCGAGAGCCCCCGCTTGCCACCGCTCACCAGGATCTCGTCGAAGGCCATGGCGGAGTCGTCCAGCACGGTGGGCAGCAGCTTCTTCTGGGCCAAGGGACTGATGCCGCCCACCTTGTAGCCGGTCAGCTTCTCGGCTTCCGCCGGCTTCATCATCTCCACCTTCTTGAGCCCGGTAGCCTTGGCGAGCTGCTTGAGGCTGCACATGCCCGAGGAGGGCACGATGGCCACCACCGCCTGCTTGTCGTGATGGGTGAGCAGGGTCTTGAACACCTGCGCCTCAGGCAGACCCAGCTGGGTAGCGGCATGCTTGCCGAAGTCGTCGTGGGCTTCGCACTCGTAGGGGTAGAGCCTGTGGGGGATATTGAGCTTTTTCAGCAAGTTGATGGCGGGTGTCATGGGGTCTCCTCGAACCGTGGCAAGGCCAGACAGTCTGCGCCCGGGAGCCGGATGTGGCAAGAACCAGTCTTCACACCCAATCGGGGCCTGTGTTAGCGTAACCAGGTGCCGGATCCTATGATTTGGGCACTTGTCCCCGCATTCCAATGTAATGCACCGGCGATCGAAAGGAATCGTAGCCATGAATACCACAGCACTTTGCGCTCGCGATATTCGACGCGATGGATCGATATGAGACCCTTGCCAGGCTGACCGCCCTTGATCGGGCCTATGGCATGGTCGAGTTCGATCTCGATGGTCGCATGGTGTCGGTCAACCCCCTGTTTTGCGACATGCTGGGCTATCCCCCCGAAGCGCTGGTGGGCCAGTCCCATCTCATGCTGTTGCCGCCGGATCTGCAGGCGGAGCATGATCTCTTCTGGCAGAAGGTATTGGGTGGCGAGATCCAGTCGGGGGAGTTTCGCCGGGTCAGGCAAGGTGGCAGCCCCCTCTGGCTCCATGCCACCTACATGCCCGTGAGCGACGAGGCAGGCACCCTGCTGGGGGTGGTCAAGCTGGCGCACGACATTACCTCGGCTGTGATGGCCAAGCAGCGGGTCGAGCAGCAGAGCCAGCTGTTTGACATCGTGGTGGCCGCGCACCAGAGTTTTCTGCTCGATCGCAATCTCGGCTCCGCCTGCGACACCGTCTTCGAGCGGCTGCTGAGCGTGAGCGAGAGCTCCTATGGTTTCATCGGCATCATCCAGTACGAGGATGGTCGTCCCAGTCTCTATGTCCCCTCCATCTCCAATGTCTCCTGGGACGAGGCGACCCACGCCTGGTATGAGCAGCAGCGCCAGAGTCGGGGCGGGCTCATCTTCAGCAAGCTCGACAACCTGTTTGGGCACGTGGTGACCCACAATACCCTGGTGTGCTGCAACGATCTGCCGAGCCATCCAGCCAGTCGCGGTGTCTCCCCCCGTGGTCATCCGCACCTGGAGAGCTTCCTCGGCATTCCCATCCGCCACAAGGGAGAGGCGATCGGCATGATCGCTCTGGCCAACCGCCCGGGTGGCTTTGACGAGACCCATGTCAGCCTGCTCGAGCCCCTCACCACGGCCCTTGGCACCCTTATCCACGCCCGCAACCTGGAGGACGAGCGCAGCCACATGGAGCGGGTGCTGCGCTTCAACGCCGAGCACGACTTCTTGACCAAGCTGCCCAACCGCAGCAGCTTTTTCCAGCAGGCAAACGTGTTGCTGGATCACGTCCAGCACCATCCCGCCGAAGGGGAGGCCTGCTGCCTGGCCTTGATAGATATCGACTTTTTCAAGCAAATCAATGATGTATATGGACACCTTGCCGGAGATGCCGTGCTGGCGTCGCTGGCGGGGCTCCTGATGCAGGCGGTGCGCAGCAAGGATCTGGTGGCGCGATTTGGCGGGGAGGAGTTCATCCTGCTGCTGCGGGGCACGACCCTGGAGGAGGCCCACACCATCATGGAGCGCATCCGGCGCCAGGTGGAGCAGCACACCTTCCTGTACCAGCACCAGGCGATCACCGTCACCATCAGCGTGGGGCTCACGCCCTATCAGATGAGTTACAGGCGCATGGATGACTGGCTTCAGTGCGTGGACCAGCGACTTTACGAGGCAAAACGTCGGGGTAGCAACCAGGTCTCCTGATGAGAGGCTATATCGCGAAATAAAACAGGGCACCATCATGGCGCCCTGTTTGTTGTGGATGTTTTTTTCCCTTAGAGGGGGGGGCTGGCGGGAATATCGGGATCCCCGTGCCCGGCAGAGACGAAAAAGGGCGCTGAGGCGCCCTTGTTTGCAACGGTCCAGGATCAGCCGGTGTTGCGCATGCCGGCGGCGATGCCGGCGATGGTGACCATCAGCGCCTGATCCAGCTCGGGGTGCAGGGTCTCCGGGTGGTTGCGGGAGCGATTGAGCAGCTCGGCCTGCAGCACGTTGAGCGGGTCGGTGTAGGGGTTGCGCAGCTTGATGGACTCCTTGATCCAAGGCTGATCGTCCAGCAGGTCGCCCTGCGGGCGCAGTTTCAGCACCACCTCGATGGAGTCGGCAAGCTCCTGACGCAGCTGCTTGCCGAGTGCCCACAGGTTCTCCGGCACCAGGCGGGTGTCATAGTATTCCGCCAGCCAGAGGTCGGCCTTGAGGAACACCATCTCCAGCATTTCGAGACGGGTGCGGAAGAAGGGCCACTGGCGGCTCATCTCGTCCAGCACGCTCTTCTGGCCGTCGTCGATGGCCTGTTGCAATCCCTTGTGGGCGCCGAGCCAGGCCGGCAGCATCAGCCGGTTCTGGGTCCAGGCGAAGATCCAGGGGATGGCGCGCAGGCTCTCGACACCGCCGTTGGGCTTGCGCTTGGCGGGGCGGGAACCAAGCGGCAGCTTGCCGAGCTCCATCTCCGGGGTGGCGGCACGGAAGTAGGGCACGAAGTCCGGGTGACCGCGCACGATACTGCGGTAGTGATCGCAGGAGACAGACGCCAGCTGCTCCATCACGGCGCGCCAGCTCTCTTTCGGCTTGGGCGGCGGCAGCAGGTTCCCCTCCAGCACGGCGCTGGTGTAGAGGTTCAGGCTCTGGATGGCCACTTTCGGCAGGCCGAACTTGAAGCGGATCATCTCCCCCTGTTCGGTGACCCGCAGGCCGCCGCGCAGGGAT
The DNA here is from genome assembly GCF_019048565.1 of Aeromonas sp. FDAARGOS 1406. Classification (NCBI taxonomy): domain Bacteria; kingdom Pseudomonadati; phylum Pseudomonadota; class Gammaproteobacteria; order Aeromonadales; family Aeromonadaceae; genus Aeromonas; species Aeromonas sp. FDAARGOS 1406. The sequence continues at coordinate 2,077,151 of NZ_CP077378.1, read as the reverse complement.
CCCGGGGGTTGCGACAGGATCGCCTGATGGGCGGGGGCGCCGCCACGGCCGACGGTACCGCCGCGGCCATGGAACAGGGTGAGGCGGATGTTGTTGGCTTCAGCCAGCGCCACCAGGGATTCCATGGCGGCGTACTGGGCCCAGCCTGCGGCCATCATGCCCGCATCCTTGGCAGAGTCGGAGTAGCCGATCATCACGTACTGACGGCCCTGGATGTAACCGCGATACCAGTCCACCGACAGCAGGCGTTCCATCACGGCGGTGCCCGCCATCAGGTCTTCCTGGGTCTCGAACAGCGGGGCAACCGGCATGCGGAACTTGCAGCCGGCTTCCTTCAGCAACAGCTGGACCGCCAAGACATCGGACGGGGCACCGGCCATGGAAATGATGTAGATGCCGAACGCATCGGGGTCGTGCTGGGCGATGACGCGACAGGTGTCGATGGTCTCGCGGGTCTCGGCACTGGGATCCCAGTCGCTCGGGATGAGGGGGCGGCGGGAGTTCAGCTCGCGCAGCAGGAAGGCCTGCTTGTCCTCTTCGCTCCACTCGGCGTAGTCGCCCACACCCAGGTAGCGGGTCAGCTCGGAGAAGACCTGGCCGTGACGCTCGCCATCCTGACGGATGTCCAGCTTGACCAGGTGGATGCCGAAGCAGGCCAGCTTGCGCAGCACGTCCAGCAGCATGCCGTCGGCGATGTTGCCCATGCCGCAGGCGTGCAGGGAGTGGTAGCAGAGCTCCAGGGGCTCGCGCAGCTGGGCGGTGCTCTTGACCAGATCCCGGCTCTCGCTCGCCTGGCCCTGTACCTTGGCGGTCAGGTACTCCTGGGTCTCGCGCAGCTGCTCGCGCAGCTCACGCACCAGGGCGCGATAGGGTTCCGGGTTATCACCGACCCGGGCACGCACGGCGTCGGTGCAATCGGCCATGGAGAGCTCGGAGGTGAGCTCCTTGATGTCTTTGTAGAACAGGCTCACCGCCATCCAGCGGCCCAGCTCCAGCACTTCGGCGGTCACCTTGGCGGTGACGAAGGGGTTGCCGTCGCGGTCACCGCCCATCCAGGAGGTGAACTTGACCGGCGCGGCGTCCAGCGGCAGCCGCACACCCAGATGGTGTTGCAGGCGCTCGTCCAGATTGCGCATGAATTCGGGGATGGCCGGCCACAGGCTGTTTTCCACCACGGCGAAGCCCCACTTGGCTTCGTCCACCGGGGTCGGGCGCTGTTCGCGGATCTCGTTGGTGTGCCAGGCCTGGTTGACCAGCTGCTCGATGCGACTCTGGATCTTGTCCCGCTCGCGGGGCAGCAGATCGGAGAGTTCCAGGGCCTCGAGGCAGTCGTTGAGCTGCACGTGCTTGTGGATCAGGGTACGACGGGTCACCTCGGTGGGGTGAGCGGTCAGCACCAGATCGATGTCCAGCTCGCGCACGGCCTGGATGATGGCCTCCTGGGACAGGTTGGAGGCTTTCAGCTTGTCGAACATCTGCTCCAGCGGGTCCGGGGTGCAGACCTGCTCTTCGCAGCGACGGGAGATGGTGTGGAACTGCTCCGCCACGTTCGCCAGGTTGAGGAACTGGCTGAAGGCACGGGCCACGGGCAGCAGTTCGTCATCGGAGAGGGTACGCAGGGTGTCGAGCAGGCGCTCTCTGTCTGCCTCGTTCCCCTTGCGGGAAGACTTGGCCAGTTGGCGAATGGTCTCAATCTTGTCGAGGAAGGCCTGCCCCTGATGATCCTTGATGGATTTACCCAGCAGTTGGCCCAACATGCCTACGTTGGCCCGTAGTGCGGCGTACTTTTCGTTCATTCCACATCCTTATTTTGTTGGTGCCTCCTGACCTTCCAGGCGGGAGGCGACCTCACTTATTGTTGTGCGATTACAACATATGCTCCGTCATCTTAGGGGGACAATCTACCCAGATTGTCTGCGCAAGGTCAAATAACAAGCCGATTCAGAACATGTATTTCCCTCACCTGTCCCAAGGCGCCTGTCATGTAACTTACTTACATCCCTATTTGGCTAGACGCAGAAGCGCCGGATCAGGTGCTGCAGCACCGCCGTGGTCGGTTTGACGAACGACAGATCCAGGTATTCATCGGGCTGGTGGGCCTGGGTGATATGGCCTGGGCCCATCACTATGGTCTCGCAACCCAGCTGCTGGATAAAGGGGGCTTCGGTGCAATAGTTCACGGACTCGGCGGCCCGGCCGCTCGCCTTTTCCGCCTCCCGCACCAGCTCGGAGTCATCCTGGCAGGCATAGGCTGGAATGGGTTCGTGCAGGTGCTGCAGGTGCAGGCAGCCGGGCTGGTGGATCTCGATGGGGGAGAGCGCCTCTTTCAACATGCCCATCAGCTCGTCGGGGCCCACCTGCGGGGTGGGGCGCATGTCGATGTGCAGCTCGCAGCAGCCGCAGATGCGGTTTGGGCTGTCGCCCCCCTGGATGTAGCCGAGGTTCAGGGTGGGCTGGGGCACGGCGAAGCGGTGATCCGCGTACTTCTCCTTCAGATCCCGCTGCAGCTTGAGCACCTGACCCATGGCCTTGTGCATGATCTCCATGGCATTGACGCCGTTGGCGGGATCCGAACTGTGGCCGCTTCGGCCTGTGATGCGAATGGCTTCCGACATGTGGCCTTTGTGGGCCACCACGGGCACCAGCCCGGTGGGTTCGCCGATCACCGCGTAGTCGGGTTTGAGTTCGGCTGCGGCGGCGATAGCGCGGGCCCCGGCCATGGTGGTCTCTTCATCGGCGGTGGCAAGAATGCGCAGCGGTTTGCTCAGGGTCTTGAGGTCGACCTCCTTGAGCGCTTCCACGATAAAGGCGAAGAAGCCCTTCATGTCGATGGTGCCGAGCCCGTACAGGCGGTTGCCCTCTTCGGTCACCTTGAAGGGGTCTTTGGTCCAGGCTCCTTCATCGAAGGGAACCGTATCCGTGTGACCTGCGAGCAGCAGCCCCCCTTCTCCCTGACCATAGGTTGCCACCAGGTTGAACTTGCCCGGCAGATCCGGCAGGGCCGTCACCTCGCACTGGAATCCAAGCTGGCCGAACCAGTCGGCCAGCAGCCGGATTACCGCCTCATTGCTCTGATCCCAGCGAGTATCCGTGCTGCTGATAGAGGGAATCGCAATAATATTCTTATAAAGTGAAAAAAAATCCAGTTTAGCCATCAGCTCCTCCTTGCGTCCCCGGAGTGTTTCTGTTAGAAAATACAAATGCAAAGTGAGTGCATTAATATTCTATTCAAGTGCTCATCGACAAGGCCTCTAGTTGTAAGGGAAAGTTAATGTTCTGTCACCTGATCTGTAACCGACGACGCATATCCGCCTGAATTGCCCCTCCGCACTCGTTGCATTAAAGGGGCGATAGCCGACCCCTTGCACCGCAGCACCATGCTGTGAATTTCGAACCCAGACTTGGAATACTCAAACATGCTTAAGACCGTTATCGTCGGTGCCAGTGGCTACGCGGGGGCCGAACTGGCCGCTCTGGTCCAGAACCATCCACAACTCGAGCTGTTCGGCCTCTATGTTTCCGCCGGCAGCCAGGACGCCCACAAGCGCTTCTCTTCCCTGCATCCCCAATGGGTGGGCAAGCTGGATCAGCCGCTGCTGCCCCTGGACGAAGACGGCATGACCCGGATCCTGACCCAGGCCGATCTGGTGGTGCTGGCCACTGCTCACGAGGTGAGTGCGGAACTCGCGCCCAAGTTCCTGGCCAAGGGGTTGCCGGTGTTCGATCTCTCCGGTGCCTTCCGGGTCAACGATCAGCAGTTCTACTCCTCCTTCTACGGCTTCACTCACGAGAATGAGCAGTGGCTGGAGCAGGCCGCCTACGGTCTGGCCGAGTGGAATGCCGATGCCGTCAAGGCCGCCCAGCTGATTGCCGTGCCGGGATGCTACCCGACCGCCTCCCTGTGCGCCCTCAAGCCGCTGCAACAGGCCGGGCTGATTGCTCAGGGATGGCAGCCCATCATCAATGCGGTTTCCGGCGTCTCCGGGGCCGGTCGCAAGGCCGCCATCAACACCAGTTTCTGCGAAGTGAGCCTCAATCCCTACGGCACCTTCAATCACAGGCACCAGCCGGAGATCAGCCACCACCTTGGCAAGGAAGTGCTGTTCCAGCCCCACCTCGGCAACTATGTGCGGGGCATCCTGGCCACCATCTATGTGCAACTGGCGGAAGGGGTGACGCACACCCAGGTGGATCAGGCCTACCTCAAGGCCTACGAAGGCAAGCCGCTGGTACGCCTCACCGGCCAGATGCCCTCCATCCGCGGCGTGGCGAGCACGCCCTACTGCGACATCGCCTGGCAGCAGCAGGGCAACATGCTGGTGGTGGTTTCTGCCATCGACAACCTGCTCAAGGGGGCCGCCTCGCAAGCCATGCAGTGCATAAATATCAAGTTTGGTTTTGAACCGGCCACCGGCCTGATTTAACGCTTTAAGAAAGGATCGAGAAGATGGACAAGCAGACGCTGGTAATCAAGTTGGGTGGTGCCCTGATCGAGAACGACGAGGCCCTGACCGCCCTGTTCGCCACCCTGAAGACCTTCCTGGATGATCAGCACCGTCCTCTGGTGCTGGTGCACGGTGGTGGCTGCCTGGTGGACGACCTGCTCAAGGGGCTGGGCATGACCTCCACCAAGAAGAACGGCCTGCGGGTGACCCCGTTCGAGCAGATCCCCGTGATTGCCGGTGCCCTGGCCGGGACCGCCAACAAGATGATGATGGCCAAGGCCATCTCCACCGGCATTCCTGCTGTGGGTCTGTGCCTCGCCGACGGCGGTCTGTGCCAGGTGACCCAGCTCGATCCGGATCTCGGTGCGGTCGGTGACTGCAAACCGGGCAACCCGGCGCTGGTGGCCGGCATCCTGGGACAGGGCTTCCTGCCGGTGGTGAGCTCCATCGGCATCACCGCCGACGGACAGATGATGAACGTCAATGCGGATCAGGCGGCCACCGCCATCGCCGAAGCGCTGGGCGCCGATCTGGTAATGCTGTCGGATGTGAGCGGCATTCTGGATGGCAAGGGCAAGCTGGTGCCGCAACTGGACAAGCAGAGCGCGCTGGACCTGATGGAGAAGGGAGTTATCACGGACGGCATGGCCGTCAAGGTGAAAGCCGCCCTGCACGCCGCAGAGACCCTGGGCAAGCCGGTCTGTGTCGCCAGCTGGCGCTACCCGGATCAGCTGCTCAAGCTGCTGGCTGGCGGCGCTGTTGGCACCCAGGTCACCCTCTGATCTCCACCGGGAAAAGGACAATCCGATGCAACATCTTCTGAAAGACAGTGATTTAAGCAAGGCCCAGATCGAGGCGCTGCTGGCGCTTGGCAAGGCGGTCAAGGCCGATCCGAAGAAATACAGCCAGGCCCTGGCGGGCAAGAGCGTGGTCACCCTGTTCGAGAAGCCCTCCCTGCGCACCCGGGTCACCTTCGACATCGGCATCGCCAAACTGGGTGGTCACAGCGTCTATCTGGATCAGCAGAACGGGGCGCTCGGCAAGCGGGAGTCGGTGAAGGATTTCGCCAGCAACCTGTCCCGCTGGTGTGACGCCATCGTCGCCCGGGTGTTCGATCACCAGACTCTGGTCGAGCTGGCCGAGTTCGGCTCGGTGCCTGTGGTCAACAGCCTGTGCAACCTCTACCACCCCTGCCAGGGGCTGGCGGATTTCATGACCATCAGCGAGCACTACAGCGATCTGTCCAAGGTGAAGCTGGCCTATCTCGGCGATGGCAACAACGTGAGCCACTCCCTGCTGCTGCTGGGGGCGACCCTCGGCACCGACGTGACCCTGGTCTGCCCTAAAGGTCATGGCCCGGATACCCAGATCTTCCTGCAGGCCCAGGCGCTGGCAGCTCAATCTGGCGCGACCATACATATCAGCGATGATGTCGCGGATATCGAAGGCTTTGACGTGGTTTATACCGATACCTGGGTTTCCATGGGTGACAACACACCAATGGAGCAGGTAAAAGATATCTTCATGCCTTATCAGATCAACCAGGCCCTGCTCGATCGGACCGGCATCCAGCACGTGCTGCACTGCCAGCCGGCCCACCGGGAGCTGGAGATCACCTCGGAGGTCATGGACGGCCCAGCCTCCCTCATCATGGATGAGGCAGAAAACCGGATGCATATCCAGAACGCCGTGCTGCTGACCCTGTTCGGACAGGGCCAGAAGTAATCCGGCAACCGACCCGGAATCACCCCTTTTTATCGAATCATCACGGAGAGAAGTAAATGAGCGGAATCAACAAGATCGTACTGGCTTACTCGGGCGGACTGGATACCTCGGCCATCATTCCCTGGCTGAAGGAGCACTATGACGCTGAAATCATCGCCTTCGTTGCCGACGTGGGCCAGGAGCGTGACGATCTGGAAGGGATCGAGCAGAAGGCCATCGCCTCCGGCGCGGTCAAGTGCATCGTCAAGGATCTGCGGGAAGAGTTCGTCAAAGAGTATGTCTACCCGACCCTGAAGACCGGTGCAGTCTATGAAGGTACCTACCTGCTGGGCACCTCCATGGCCCGTCCGGTGATCGCCAAGGCGATGGTCGAGGCTGCCCTGGCGGAAGGGGCTGATGCCATCTCCCACGGTTGCACCGGCAAGGGCAACGACCAGGTGCGGTTCGAAGGGGCGGTAGCTGCCCTGGCTCCCCAACTGAAAGTGATTGCCCCGTGGCGGTTGTGGGACATGCGTTCCCGGGAAGATCTGCTGGCCTATCTGGAAGCCCGCAACATCCCCTGCAAGGCGACCCTGAAGAAGATCTACAGCCGCGACGCCAACGCCTGGCACATCTCCACCGAGGGTGGCGAGCTGGAGAGCACCTGGAACGAGCCGTCCGAAGCCGTCTGGCAGTGGACCGTCTCTGCAGAGGATGCCCCGAACGAGCCGGAATACGTCAAGCTGACCGTGGCCAAGGGCGAAGTGGTCGCCGTTGACGACCAGCCGCTCAGCCCGCACCAGATCCTGACCACCCTGAACGAGCGTGCCGGCAAGCACGGTGTGGGCCGGATCGACATCACCGAGAACCGGATGGTGGGCATGAAGTCCCGTGGCTGCTACGAGACCCCGGGTGGTACCGTAATGGTTGCCGCACTGCGCGCCGTGGAAGAGCTGGTACTGGACAGACCGACCCGCGCCTGGCGGGAAAAGCTGGGTGCCGAGTTCTCCCACCTGGTGTATGACGGTCGCTGGTTCACCCCGCTGTGCAAGGCCATTGTCGCCTCCGCCAACGCCATCGCCGAGGAGCTCGACGGTGAAGTGGTGCTGAAGATGTACAAGGGTCAGGTCACCGCGGTGCAGAAGAAGTCGCCGAACAGCCTCTACTCCGAAGACTTCGCCACCTTCGGTGCCGACGAAGTGTACGACCAGAGCCATGCCGAAGGCTTCATCCGTCTCTACACCCTGGCGAGCCGGATCCGCGCCATGAAAGAGCAGCATCAAGCCATCGGTGGCGACCATACCCACGGCTAAGCAAGCGCTATCACCCGTTGATACGAGGGGGCATGGCCCCCTCTTTTACAGGCAGAGAGGCCCTTTGCCATCCTCATCGGGTGTGACAAGAGCGGCTGCGCCCTGGCCGCTTCTGTGAGATAACAGGCTCGCAGAAAAACAGGGCAAGATTTCAAGTTCGACGGCGCAAGGCGCCGCCGACAACGCATTCAAGGAGAGCAGTATGGCACTTTGGGGTGGACGCTTCAGTCAGGGAGCCGATAGCCGGTTCAAGCAGTTCAACGATTCGCTGCGGTTCGATTACCGTCTGGCGGAGCAGGATATTCAAGGCTCCATGGCCTGGGCCAAAGCGCTGGTCAAGGTGGGGGTGTTGACCGAGGGTGAGCAGGCTCAGTTGCAGCAGGCGATGGAGGTACTGCTCGCCTCCGTGCAGCAGGATCCCCAGCAGATCCTCAGCTCGGACGCCGAAGACATCCACTCCTGGGTCGAGAGCCAGCTCATCGACGCCGTCGGCGCCCTTGGCAAGAAGCTGCACACCGGTCGCTCGCGCAACGATCAGGTCGCCACCGACCTGAAACTCTGGTGCAAGGCACAGGGTGAACTGCTGCTCGCCTCCATTACCGCCCTGCAACAGGGGTTGGTGGCCTCCGCCCGTGCCAACCAGGCCGCGGTGCTGCCCGGTTACACCCACCTGCAGCGGGCCCAGCCGGTCACTTACGCCCACTGGGCCCTGGCCTATGTGGAGATGCTGGAGCGGGACCATTCCCGTCTGCAGGATGCCCTCAAGCGCCTCGACACCAGCCCGCTCGGCTGCGGCGCCCTGGCGGGCACCGCCTATGCCATCGACCGCGAAGCCCTGGCGCTCGACATGGGCTTTGCCGGCGCTACCCGCAACAGCCTGGATTCGGTGTCCGATCGGGATCACGTGGTGGAGCTGATGCACGTGGCGTCCCTCTCCATGACCCACCTGTCGCGCTTTGCCGAAGACCTTATCTTCTACAACACCGGCGAGGCGGGCTTTGTCGAGCTGTCTGACGCCGTCACCTCCGGCTCGTCCCTGATGCCCCAGAAGAAGAACCCGGACGCGCTGGAGCTCATTCGTGGCAAGACCGGCCGGGTGGTCGGCGCCCAGATGGGCATGCTGATGAGCCTCAAGGCGTTGCCGCTGGCCTACAACAAGGACATGCAGGAAGACAAAGAGGGGCTGTTCGACGCCCTCGACACCTGGCACGACTGCCTCGACATGGCGGCGCTGGTGCTGATCGATCTGAAGGTCAATGGCGAGCGGACCAAGGCGGCGGCCCAGGGCGGTTACGCCAATGCCACCGAGCTGGCGGATTATCTGGTGGCCAAGGGCATTCCGTTCCGCGAGGCGCACCATATCGTCGGCGAGACCGTGGTCTATGCGATCCAGGTGAAAAAGCCCCTGGAGGAGCTCTCCCTCCCCGAGTTCCAGCGCTTCAGCCCCGTGGTAGGGGAGGATGTCTACCCGAACCTGGAGCTGGAGGCGACCCTGGCCAAGCGGGTCGCCAAGGGGGGCGTCGCTCGCGAGCAGATCGAAGGCGTACTGGTCGCCGCCGAAACCTGGCTGGCCAAGCGGGCGGGTTAATCGCTGGTTGGGTATCTGTGTATAAAAAATGGCAACCAATGGTTGCCATTTTTAATGGTGCTAGTGTTATTAGTAGCGAGCTTGAATATATATTTAACATTCGTCATAATATTTTAGCGAAAAAACTCCATTGTTGCATCCTGAGGGTTTCGAGCCCCTTGAGCCCTTACCCAAATTCTAATACTGTCTTTCAATGGAATAACATAGTTAAAGTTATCGTCAAAACCTAACATGGCAGAATGATCAAATATGCCGAGTGCTTCGGAGAATGCACTTAAAATCCCTGCTTTAGAATTTAATTGCTGAGGGTTTCGTATGTATATTTCAGAGAACACTTTTACAATTGATGTTTCAATCATCGCAGAGAAAAACCAAGAGACGGGAACTTTGTAGCTAAAGACCCAGTTTGGACCATAATTTTCATTTATAGCTGCTCGCTCGCCAATGTTATAAGACCATCCCATTGACTCTTCAAGAGTGTTGCTTTTTGCTGCCCAGCAAGAGCTAATTATCAACCCCTTAATGTTTTTCCCATTTGTTTTTATTGTTTCACTTACTTTTTTTAGAGAGGCTTTTGCTATTCTATTACCGTCGCCATGTGCTCCCAAATACATTATCTGTCTATTTTCACTAGTGTTTACTAAATGCTGAACAGCATACTCAAGAGACTTTGCATCATAGAATGAACAGTCATAAATATTTAGTTTTCCTTCATTTAGTCTTCCATTAACAATACTTTTTACACCATGAAAATATGATGTGCAGCTTGCTTGAGAATGATTTTCTTTTGGGGAAAACCATGGTGCTTCAGCGATAAGAAGAGCAATGTTATTCATTTTTTATCCATTTTTATCAGCTGTTAATCATTGACCACTCTATTTCGTCTTCCTGTTGCCATGCTTCATTGTTCTGAATATGTATTCTTGGCTCCCACCCCTCTCGTAAACTGGGTTGCACAAAATCAGACAAGCGAACGCTGGTCCCAAATTCTTCAGTGAGATAATCCAGTAATGCCTCAAGATATGAATCAGGAAGACCAAACTGCGCGATAAAAACAGAGTATCCCGGATGGCCAAATGAGATACTAAAGGTGTCAAATTTCCATATGGTAGCAGGACCAGTAACACGATGTTGCTTTATCCATTTTGCAGTGAATGACTGAACAAGTTGATTCCACCCCCCATTGGCATACAGTCCTGTAATCCTGTCGAGATCGATCTCAATAGCAGGAGTGAGCGTCCCTCGTTTAATGATGACTGTCGGATTACTGATTACTTTAGTCATAAATAGTCCTCTTTCTGGGGGGGGGATTTATAATCTTAAGCCGCATCAATGCATATCTTGGCTACTTGTGTTTTATTTTTAGTGTAAAAGCGTGATTTCCTCCACAAAAATAAATTTATACTCGGAAGTGCTTTTGACAAAGGCAGCTGAGTGAGCGTATTGAGAGTAATCGCTGTACTCTTTTGCTATTGGCCGCTAAATTTTTGGATATCGCTTATTGTTCTGATTGTTAACGAGCCTATATATTAAAGCTGCTGCCATGTCGGGCTACTGTCATGAGTTGAAGCTTGATGATACCAAAAATCAGCCTTAGAAGAGCTTTGTGAAACACCAAGACCAAGGGCGTAGTGAATAGCAAGTCGATATTGTGCAGATCGGTGCCCTTGTTTGGCTGCTTTACTAAACCAAGTTGCTGGCTGTAAGAGAGTGCTCTGACTGTATATAAAACAAGATGCTTGAATCCCCAGCCAAAATTGAACGTCGGGATCATCCAGGTCATCCAACTCGTAATATGAAATCATACTATCTAGATCGAATCCTGGAGGGGGAATGTCCTTCTCGGTTATTTTCCATAATTGCAATAATGCTTCCCTTACTCCTTGTGCTGCAGCCTTGCTCAGCCAGTAATATGCCAGCTCGTCGTCCTGAGGTACACCACTGCCAGAGAGGTAAAGTTTACCTAAGGATAATTGTGCTTCGCCATACCCTTGCATGGCGGATTTTTTGTACCAAGTTGCGGCCTTGGCCGTGTTTTGTGTGACACCTAGGCCAGATAAATATAGCAATCCTAATTCGTATTGAGCGCCGAGATGCCCTGCGGCGGCGGCTCTATGGTAGTGATGATATGCCAGACGATAGCTTTGTTCTATACCTTGGCCAGATGCGCATTTTTGACCCAGGAAATAGTGCGCATGTGATAGTTTTTTGGCTGTTTTATCTGCAATAAACATAGCAAGCTCCTATATCTGGACGACTTGACTGGATAGTGGGGTCCTTAGGGAAGGTGCGAATAAGTCATATGGCACGAGAGCATTTACTGGTAACCCATTGATATTAAATGACTAAAATTTTCATTTTTTGTTCGTGGGATACTTGTTCGCACTTTCCTTAGCCTGACCAAGGGCGGGACCGAGAGAATATAGGTATAAAAGAATGGAAGAGAGCATGAAATTGCCTGTTCTCAATAAGCAAAGGATATCAAATGGAAACCTATCAACCTAGTCCGATTTTCGTCAACGATGAAGTCATTCTAACGTGTTGATTAATATGATTTTATGTTCTTAACTGTTAGGGTTTGCGTCATCCGCGAGCAGATCGAAGCTACCCTTGTCGCCGCCGAACAGTGGTTGGTCAAGCGCGACTGATCATCAAACAGGATGATACCAAGAGGGATAAGTCCCTATTTTTTTATGTCTTTGCCATCGCCTGCGGATCCCGATTGCGCAAGAATGGGCTTCTGCATGGAAGCCAATGCCTCGCTCAAGGAGCCCTTATGTACCTGCCACCCCATTTCGCCGTTACCGACCCCGAGGCGCTGCACCAGCTGATGCAGGCGCACCCTCTGGGGGCCCTGATCACCTGTGGTGAAGGGGGGCTGGATGCCAACCATCTGCCGTTCGAGTTCGATGGGGAGCAGGGGGCCCACGGTGTGCTGCGGGCCCATGTGGCCCGCAACAACCCGCTCTGGCAGGAGGTGAAAGACGGCGATGAAGTGCTGGTGATCTTCCGCGCCGCCGAGGGTTATATCTCCCCCAGCTGGTATCCGGGCAAGCAGGTGCATCACCAGCAGGTGCCCACCTGGAACTATGCCGTGGTGCACGCCCATGGCCGTATCCGGGTGAGGGACGATGCCCGCTTCGTGCGTCGCTTGCTCGCGACCCTGACCCGTACCCACGAGGCGGGAGAGTCCATTCCCTGGAAGATGGCGGATGCACCGAGAGACTATCTCGAGACCATGGTGCAGGCTGTGGTGGGCATAGAGATCGAGGTTGAGCGGCTGGTCGGCAAGTTCAAGCTGGGTCAGAACAAGGAGACAGCGGATCGCCTGGGTGCGGCCAATACCTTGCAGGATCGCGGGCAGAGCACGCTGGCAGAGGCGATGCTGAGTCCACCTTCCTCACTACCCTAGCGTGGCATCATGGGATCCGGCCCGACAAAAACGGCAACCTCCAGGTTGCCGTTTTTCATGGTTCCACTCCCGTTCACGCGCTGGCATTGAGCAGTTTGCCGACACCTTCCCCCTTGCCATTGGGCAGGGTTTGCTTGAAGGCGTAGAGCAGCTGATCGAGGTTGAGGTCGCTGTTGCCAAGGGAGCCTTTGAGGGTGTCGAGCTCGCTCTGCAGCGCGTCGAGGCGGGTGCTCTGGGTGCCGTCTGCCAACTGGATGCGGGCGGCATCGATGGCCTGGGGCAGCGACTGGCCCGAGGATTCCTGGCCCAGGGTCTGCATCAGCGCCCCCATGAAGTGGTTGATGGCAGGGCGGTTCTGCTCGCTGTCAGCCTCCTGGATGCCAAGGCGCTGGAACAGGCTCTGCACCGTGGGGGCAAGGTGCTCTTCCTGCACGGTAGGCTCGGTCTGGGCGGGCGGCGTGCCGTCGCCCAGCAGCTTGCTGCCGAGCTTGATGGCAAGGGAGGCGAGGGGAAGCAGGGTGCCGATGGCGATCATTCAGCCGAAAAATGGCAGGGGATTGATCCTGCTGTAAATTTCGTTTTGCTAGGCAGAGGGCGAGCGGGTGCGAACGGGGGCGGCGGCAAACCCTTGCAGCCCGGGGGCTGGTTGGTTTGCCACCCGGCTTGCCGGATCAGAGATCCTTGAACGGGCGGCGTTTCTCCTCCTCGATGACGATGGCCTCCAGATTGGCGATGCGCTCCTGCAACTCCTTGATGATCATGTCCTGCTTGCCAAGACGGTCGGTAATGCGGGCATCCCCCATCTGGTAGCGGGCGCGCTTGGTGAGATAGCTGAACGACACGCTGATAAAGACGATCAGAACGATACCTGTCCACATGGTCATGAATGACTCCTTTCAAGATTTGAACGAGAGGATCTGTCTCCCGCGCTGTCGTTGTCTCATACCCGACCTTGGGCGGCAATGCCCGCCTGGTTGTTCAGAGCGGCCAGATCGGCCAGCCGAGCCAGATCCCGAGCAGCAGCAACTGCCCCCAGACGATGGCCCAGAACCGCAGGCGGTAGCTCCCCTTCTGGGTCTTGTGGCGCAGCCACTGGCGGGCGACCAGGGCGCCGGGCCAGCCGCCGCACAGCTCAAGCAGGTGCAGGCGGGCCTCGGGCACGCGCCAGCCGCCACGAATGGCCTGGCGCTTGTCCCAGGCGTAGGCAGCCAGGGCCAGCAGGCTCATCAGCAGGATCAGGGCCAGCGGCCACCAGTTGGCATCGTGCAGGCCGAGCCAGCCTGCCCAACCCAGGGGCAGCAGGGCAAGGGCCATCATGACAGCAGCGCCGGATCCCGGGTCTCGTCCGGGCTTAACGTGCGGATCACCCGGGCCGGATTGCCCACCGCCAGGGAGTCCGCCGGGATGTCCCGGGTGACCACGGCGCCAGCCCCTATGATGGAGCGCGGCCCTATGGTGACGCCGGGGCAGATGATGGCCCCGCCGCCAATCCAGCAGTCATCGCCTATCCGCACCGGCTTGTTGTAGGCGGTCCAGTTGCGTCGCTCCAGATAGTCCATGGTGTGGGTGGCGGTGTAGATCTGCACGTTGGGGGCCAGCAGCACATGGTTGCCGATGTGCACCTCGCCCACGTCGAGTATGGTGACGTTGAAGTTGAAGAAGGTCTTCTCGCCGATGTGGATGTTGCGGCCGAATTCGCAGGTGAAGGGGGTGCTGATCCAGCAGGAGTCGGGGCAGTGGGCGAAGAGGTCGCGGCAGATCTGCTGGCGCAGGACGTGATCCCCCGCCGGTGAGGCGTTGAGCCGGCTCAGCAGCGCCTGGCCGCGAATGCGGTCGTTCGCTATCTCCTCGCTCTGGCTGTCCAGGGCGCCCCCCGCCAGTACCTTGTCCCAGTCGCTTGCCATGGTCATCTCCTCCTGCTGCAAGAGGGGGCAGTATACGCGACAAGGGGAGGGGGTGTCAGAGTGCCGGGCCCGTCAGGTGATCCCCGTCATCCTGTCATCCTGTCATCCTGTCATCCTGTCATCACGCCATCACGTCACAGGACAAGGGGCAGGATGAGCAGGATGGAGACGAGGTAGGGGAGCAAGACCCGCCGCCCCAGGCTGCGTCCGCCAATCACCAGTGCCAGCACCCCTTTCACCAGGGAGTTGACCAGCCCGGCGAGCAGTATGCCCCTGGCCGCCACCTCCAGGGCCAGCTCCTTCTGGGCGAGCTGGGAGAGGGAGAGGGTGATGGCGTCCACGTCCGTGATGCCGGAGACCAGCGACAGCAGATAGACCCCGGAGTTGCCCACCTTGCTTTGCAGCAGGGTGGCCATGAAGCCGATGAGGGCGAGCAGCAGACCGAACTTGATGGCGGTGGCGAGATCCAGCGGGTTGCGGGTTTCGGGCTGTACCGGGCCGTCCGGCATCTCTTCCCGCTGGCGCCAGAACCAGAAGGCAAAGCCGTAGACGATGGCTGCCAGCAGCAGCAGGGGGACAGCCAGACGCAGCGCCAGCTCTCCGTGGATGATCAGCACCAGTGCCAGCAGCCTGAGCCACATGGTGGCCCCCGCCAGCAGGATGCCGGTGGCCAGCAGCCGCTCCAGCCCTCCCTGCTCCTTGTTGAGGCGGGCAAATTGCAGGGTGAGGGCGGTGGAGGAGGCGAGCCCCGCCAGCATGCTGGTGAGCACCAGCCCGGAGCGGGTGCCGAGCAGGCGCACCGCGAAGTGACCACAGAACGAGATGCCGGCGATCACCACCACCATGAGCCAGATCTTGAAGGGATTGAAGGCATTGAGGGGACCCATCTCGGTATCGGGGAGCACCGGTAGCAGCACCAGGGAGATGAGCAGAAAGCGCAGGGTGGCGTGAAACTCCATTTCGCTCAAGAACAGCATCCCCTGCTGGATCTTGCCCTTGAGCCCCATCAGGAGGGCCGCCAGCACGGCGCAGGCCACCGCCTCGCTCGGGCTCTGCAGCACCGACATCAGCCCCAGCAGGTAGGTTAGCACCATGGCTACCGAGCTGGTGAGGCCGAACTCCCCCTGCCAGCGCTGGGCCAGCCAGACCGAGAGGCCGCACCCCGTCACCACGGTCAGCAGACCGAGCAGGGCCAGCCAGGCGCCCAGGGTGGGCAGCAGCAGGGCGCAGACCCCGCCGAGCAGACCGATGAGGCCATAGGTGCGCATCCCGGCGATGCGCTGGTTGTCTCCGAGCTGGCGCACCTGCCAGCCCCGCTCCAGCCCGATGATGAGCCCGATGGCCAGGGACACCAGGGCGCCGTAGACGGGCTCGGCCTCTATCCACATGGGTTTCTCCTCCCGCTGCCGTTTCAGTGAGGATGGCACAGGGCATCCCGGGGCAGGGGGAGCTGGCTCACAGAGCGGGTGTCCCGCCTGCCGGGGTCTTGCAAACAAAAAAAAGGCGCCACCTGGAGGGGGCGCCTGGAAAGGTCAAACCTTGCGGTTTGCAGACCAAAGGAACCAAAGATCACACACTTCACACTCAGCACTGCTGTGGGGGCAGGGCTCAACCCTGCCACTTGCCTCCTTCCACTATCACGTCGTTGGGATCGGTATCGGCGCTCAGTTTGTCGCGCACATACTGGTCGTAGAGTTTGAGCAGGTACTTCTCTTCCCCCAGCTTGGCGAGACGGTCGTTGACCCAGTCACGCAGCTCGATATTGCCCTTCTTCACCGCCGGCGCGATGGGGTCTTCCGAGCCCAGCTTCTCGGGCAGCACCCGATAGCCCGGGTTCTCCTTGGCCCAGCTGAACAGCACCAGGTTGTCCTGGGCATAGGCATCGCCGCGGCCCTGGGCCAGGGCCTGCAGGGATTCGGTGTTCTTCTCGAACTTGAGCACCTTCCAGTCCGGGTGGTTGCGGGTCAGCCAGATGTCGGCCGTGGTGCCGGTAGTGACGATAAGCCGCTTGCCGGCCAGATCGTCGAGCTTCTTGGCGTCGCTGCCTTCCGGCACCAGCACCTGCACCGCGACCTTGAGGTTCGGGTTGGTGAAGTCCACCACCTGCCGCCGCTCCGGGGTCACCGTCATGTTGGCGAGGATGAGATCCACCTTGTCGCTCTGCAGGAAGGGGATGCGGCTGGCGGGCTCCACCGCCACGAACTCGACCTTGTTTTCGTCCCCCAGCAGATCCTTGGCGAAGCGGCGGCCGAGATCGGTGTCAAAGCCGACGTAGTTGCCCTTCTCGTCCACATAGCCAAACGGCGGCTTGTCGGTGAAGACGCCGACGATGAGCTTGTCCCGCGCCTTGATCTTGGCGAGGGAACCGTCTTCTGCCTGGGCGGCGCCGCTGGCGAGGCCCAGGCCGATGAGGGCGCTAAACAGGACCGAGGTAATTATCTTCATGCTGACTCCTTTCGTTTGCTGACAGTTGTATAAGAAAACTTGGCGAGGAACTGGCGGGCACGCTGGCTCCTGGGATTGTCGAAAAATTGATGGGGGGCGGCCTGCTCCAGGATGTGGCCGCCGTCCATGAAGACGATGCGATCCGCCACCGCCTGGGCGAACGCCAGCTCGTGGGTGACGATGAGCAGGGTCATGCCACTGCCGGCGAGATCCCGGATCACCTCCAGCACCTCCTGCACCATCTCGGGATCCAGCGCTGCGGTCACCTCGTCAAACAGCATCACCTGGGGGTTCATGCACAGGGCCCGCACGATGGCGATGCGCTGCTGCTGGCCGCCGGAGAGCTGGCGCGGATAGTCATGGCGCCGCTCCCACAGGCCGATGCGGGTCAGCAGCTGTTCCGCCTGCAGCAGGGCCTCGGCCCGTTCCCGCTTCTGCACCTGCACAGGGCCGAGCAGCACGTTCTCCAGCACCGTCAGGTTGGGGAAGAGGTGATAGCTCTGGAACACCATGCCGATGCGCTGGCGTATCCGCTGCCAGTCGGTGCTGGCATCCAGCAACTCTCCGTCGAAGCGAATGTTGCCCCCCTGAATGGGTTCGAGCCCGTTGAGAGTGCGCAGCAAGGTGCTCTTGCCGCAGCCGCTCGGCCCCAGGATGACGATCACTTCCCCTGGGTTCACCGTGAGGCTGACCCCGTCCAGTACCCGGTGTTGGCCGAATTGTTTGCTGACAGCATTGAGCTCAAGCAGAGGTGTCATACCGCATTACCCCATTGTTGCTCCAGCCGGCGCGAGGCTAGCGAGAGCGGATAGCAGACCAGAAAAAAGAACAGGAACAGCAGACCGTAGATAAGCAGCGAGCCATAGGTGCGCTCGATGATCTGCTGGCCCACCTTGATCACCTCCACCACCCCGATCAGCACCGCCAGGGAGCTGGTCTTGATGATGCGGGTGTAGATGTTGATGGTCGGCGGTGTCAGCCGTTGCAGCGCCTGGGGCAGCAGCACGTGGCGATAGAGCTGCCAGCGGGAGAGCCCTAGCGCCAGGCCAGCCTCCTGCTGGCCGCGGGCGAGGGATCCCAGGCCGCCGCGCACCACTTCGCCCACCTCACTGGCGCCCCAGAGGGCCAGCACCAGCACGGCGCACCAGAAGGCCGGGATATCCAGGCCAAAGAAGATCGGCAGCCCGAAGAAGAAGAGGTAGAGCCAGACCAGCACGGGCACCACCCGAAACAGCTCCAGATAGACCCGCAGCACTCCCCGAGTCAGCCTTCCCCCTTGCTGGGCCAGCACGCCGTAACCGACCCCGCCCAGGGTGGCGAACAGGATGGCGAGCAGGGAGATGGCGAGGGTCTGACCCGCGCCCACCGCCAGCAGCGGCAGCGCCTGCGTCAGCTGTTCAGTGACTGGACTGGCCATAGTGATCCCTCCTTTCCTCTGCATGGGTGGCGAGTGACGGCGGCAGCTGGAAAATAGGTGTCTGCATCAGTTGCTCAATGACCGAACTGACCATGTTGCAGCCTCCCTTCAACGACGCGCAGGGCAAGGGAGAGCGGCAGAAAGATCAGCACGCACATCAAGGTCAGCACCGCCAGCATCTCGTAGGTCTTGTAGTAGAGGGCGATGTAGTTCCTGGTGGTGTAGAGGAGCTCGGGCACCGCCACTGCCGAGGCCACCGTGGTCTCTTTGAGCAGAAAGATGAAGTTGGCAAACAGCGCCGGCAGGCTGGCGAGCCAGGCCTGGGGCAGCTGGACGTGGCGCAGCAGCTGCCAGCGGGAGAGGCCGATGGCCCGGCCCGCCTCCAGCTGGCTGGGGGGGATTGCCTGAATGCCTGCCCGCAGCGCCTCGGTCAGGTAACCGCCGCCGAGGAAGGTCATGGCGATCTCCGCCGTGGCAAAGCCGGAGAGCGAGATGCCGAACGCCGGCAGCCCGAAGTAGAGAAAGAACAGCTGGATCAAGAGCGGCGTGTTGCGGGCCAGCTCCACATAGGCACGGATCACCCCGTTCAGCCAGGGCTTGTGCAGGCTTTGCAGCGTCACGTTGAGCAGCGCCACGGCGAGCGAGGTGAGGATCACGATGGCGCCGAGCTGCAAGGTGACCCAGACCGATTGACCGAACGCCGGCAGGGTGGTGAGAACAAAGGACCAGTCGAAGCTCATGCCGGGATCCTCCCGTCGCGGCGCAGCCGCTGGGGCACGACAGTGATGGCGTCCGGGTACTTGATGCCGGCGCCGGTGTTGAGCACCACCACCCGCTCGCCCCCCTGGATCCAACCCGCTTCCCGCAGCTGGCGGGCGGCGGCGAAGGCGGCCGCCCCTTCCGGGCAGATGAAGCAGCCCTCCTGGGAGGCGAGTTGACGCAGCTCGCGCTGGATGGCGCCATCTTCCACCGCGACGGCGCAGCCCTCGGTGCGATAGAGGGCATCCAGCACCAGAAAATCCCCCAGCGCCTTGGGCACGTTGATGCCAAAGGCGAGGGTCTGGGAATCGGGCCAGAAGCGCGATTCGCGCTCCCCCTGCTGCCAGGCCTGGACGATGGGGGCGCAGCCGCTCGCCTGCACCGCCACCAGTCGCGGCAGCGGCCCCTTGACCCAGCCCAGCTCCTGCAACTCCCGCAGCGCCTTGTAGATGCCGATGAGACCAACCCCGCCGCCGGTGGGGTAGAGGATGACGTCCGGCAGGGTCCAGCCGAGCTGCTCGGCGATCTCCAGTCCCATGGTCTTCTTGCCCTCGATGCGATAGGGCTCCTTGAGGGTGGAGGCATCGAACAGCCCCTGCTCGGCCACCGCCTCGGCCACCTGGCGACCGGCGTCGCTGATGAGGCCGTCCACCAGATAGAGGCGGGCACCGGCCAGCGAGGTCTCCAGTCTTGTGATGGCGGGGGCCGCCTGGGGCATGACTATGGTGCTGCGCAGCCCGGCGCGGGCGCCGTAAAGCGCCCAGGCCGCCCCGGCGTTGCCGTTGGTGGGCATGGCGAAGTGGGTGACGCCGAGTTCCCGGGCGCGGGAGACGCCGACCGCGGCGCCGCGGGCCTTGAAGGAGCCGGTGGGGGTGAGGCTCTCATCCTTCATCCAGAGATCCGGAATGCCGACCTGCTTGCCGAGGCGCGGCAGCGGCAACAGCGGGGTGAAGCCTTCCCCCAGGGTGACCACCTGGGCGGGGTCGCGCACCGGCAGCAGCTCGTGGTAGCGCCACAGGCTGGCGGGGCGCCCCAGCAGCGCGGCCGGGTGCCAGGCCTGTTTCAGGGCCTCGAGGTCGTAACTGGCCAGCAAGGGGGCACCGACCGGGCTCAACTGCTGGGGCTGATCGGCATCCACTATCTCGCCGGTCTTGCTGCAACGCAGATGTGATAGGTAGCTGTACGGCATGCTTTATCCTGAATGGCTCACGTTGGCTGGTGTCTTATTCCATCCTGTGACCCAAGGGCCGGATAACAAACAAAATAAAGCGGCAAACTTAAGCGAAAAAATTCATATGGCTCCCCCGTGTCGGCGGGCCACCCTCTGCCACCGGTCGGGGGGTTGGGCCATCCGGCGCGCTTTGTTAACCTGCCCGCTCACTCAAACCGCAGGGAGCCGCCTCGATGCGAGCCATTGTCAGCCTGCTGGCCCTGTCACTGCTCTGTGCGTGCAGCGGCCAGCCAACCAGAGAGGATGCCATGTCAGGGAATACGCGCCTTCACTACCCCGTCACCCGCCAGGGTGAGCAGGTGGATCACTATTTCGGCCAGGCCGTGGCCGACCCCTATCGCTGGCTGGAGGATGATCGCAGCCCCGAGACGGAGGCCTGGGTCAAGGCCCAGAACCGGGTGACTCAGGGTTACCTGGCGCAGATCCCGTATCGCGCCGCCATCAAGGAGAAGTTGGCCGCCTCCTGGAACTACGCCAAGGAGGGGGCACCGTTTCGCGAGGGGCGCTACCACTACTTCTTCAAGAACGACGGCCTGCAGAACCAGAACGTGCTGTGGCGCCAGCAGGAGGGCAAGCCGGCCGAGGTGTTCCTCGATCCCAATACCCTCAGCCCCGACGGCACCACGGCGCTGGATCAGCTGAGCTTCTCCCGCGATGGCCGCATCCTGGCCTACTCCTTGTCGCTGGCCGGCAGCGACTGGCGCGAGATCCACCTGATGGACGTAGAGAGCAAGCAGCCGCTGGAGGCGCCACTCAAGGACGTGAAGTTCAGCGGCATCAGCTGGCTCGGCAACGAGGGCTTCTTCTACTCGAGCTACGACAAGCCCGACGGCAGCGAGCTGTCGGCCAGGACCGATCAGCACAAGGTCTATTTCCACCGGCTCGGCACGGCGCAGGAGGATGACCGGCTGGTGTTTGGCGCCATCCCGGCCCAGCACCACCGCTACGTGGGGGCGACCGTCACCGAAGATGACCGCTTCCTGCTCATCTCGGCGGCGAACTCCACCTCAGGCAACCGCCTCTATGTGAAGGATCTGAGCCAGGAGAACGCGCCGCTGCTGACGGTGCAGGGGGATCTGGAGGCGGACGTTAGCCTGGTGGACAACAAGGGCGGCACCCTTTACCTGCTGACCAACCGGGACGCCCCCAACGGCCGGCTGGTGACGGTGGATGCCGCCAATCCGGGCCCGGCCCACTGGCGGGATCTCATCCCCGAGCGTCAGCAGGTGCTGACGGTACACAGCGGCAGCGGCTATCTGTTCGCCGAGTACATGGTGGATGCCACCGCCCGGGTCGAGCAGTTCGACTACGAAGGCAAGCGAGTGCGCGAGGTGGCGCTGCCCGGCCTTGGCAGCGTCAGCGGCTTCAACGGCAAGCACGATGATCCCGCCCTCTACTTCGGCTTCGAGCACTATGCCCAGCCGCCGACCCTCTACCGATTCGAGCCCAAGAGCGGCGCCATCAGCCTCTATCGCGCCTCGGCTGCGCCGTTCAAACCGGAGGATTACGTCTCCGAGCAGCGCTTCTACCAGAGCAAGGACGGCACCCGGGTGCCGCTCATCATCAGCTACCGCAAGGGCCTCAAGCTTGATGGCAGTAATCCGACCATCCTCTACGGCTACGGCGGTTTCGACGTGAGCCTGACCCCGAGCTTCAGCGTGTCGGTAGCCAACTGGCTGGATCTGGGGGGCGTCTATGCGGTGGCCAACCTGCGCGGGGGCGGCGAGTACGGCCAGGCCTGGCACCTGGCGGGCACCCAGCAGAACAAGCAGAACGTGTTCGACGATTTCATCGCGGCGGCCGAGTACCTCAAGGCCGAGGGCTACACCCGCACCGATCGGCTGGCGATCCGCGGTGGCTCCAACGGCGGTCTGCTGGTGGGGGCGGTGATGACCCAGCGGCCGGATCTGATGCGGGTCGCCCTGCCGGCGGTGGGGGTGCTCGACATGCTGCGCTACCACACCTTCACCGCCGGGGCGGGCTGGGCCTATGACTACGGCACCAGCGCCGACAGCGAGGCGATGTTCGACTACCTGAAGGGCTACTCGCCCCTGCACAACGTCCGGCCCGGGGTCAGCTACCCCTCGACCCTGGTGACCACGGCGGATCACGACGATCGGGTGGTGCCGGCCCACTCCTTCAAGTTTGCCGCCACCCTGCAGGCCGACAATGCCGGCCCCCATCCCCAGCTCATCCGCATCGAGACCAATGCCGGGCACGGGGCGGGCACGCCGGTGGCCAAACTTATCGAGCAGAGTGCGGACATCTATGCCTTCACCCTGTACGAGATGGGCTACAGGGAGCTGCCGCGTCAGCCTTGATCCGGGCGAGACGGGCGCCAGCCATCCACTCTCATCAGGGCCCTGCGGGGCCCTTTTTATTGCCGCGTGTTTGAACGTGGGCCTGCGACCATCCCTGTCTCGCCGCTGGCCCGTTTTGGCAGACGGGCCCCATCTGTCATCCCCCCGGTGGTATAGTCAGCCACAAGATCCGCATTCAAGGAGTCCATCGTGAAGAAGATCATCTACATCCTGCTGGGGTTGGCGCTGGCGGCCGTGGTGGCCATCGCCGCCCTGGTGTCCCTCATCGATCCCAATCAGTTCAAGCCCCAGCTGGTGGAACAAGTGCGCAAGAGCACCGGCCGCGAGCTGGTGATACAAGGGGATATCGGCTGGCGTTTCTGGCCAAGCCTGGGCCTCTCCCTCGAGAAGGTGGCGCTGCGCAACCCCGCCGGCTTTGCCGAGCCCGATCTGGTGCGCTTCACGCGCGGGGAGGCCTCGGTGGGCCTGCTGCCCCTGCTCTCCCACAAGCTTGAGATAGGCAAGGTGACCCTGAGCGGCGCCCATCTGTTTATCCAGACCAGGGCTGACGGCAGCTCCAACCTGAGTGACCTGCTCAAGGCCTCCGCCGAGCCTAAGGGGGAAGCGACCTCCGAGCCTGCCGCAACGACGCCCCCGCCCGCCAATGACAAGCAGCCCTGGCAGATCAGCCTGCAAGGAGTGGAGCTGCAACAGGCCAGCGCCCTGGTGCAGGACGATCGCAACGGCACAGTCTCTCGTCTCGAACAGCTGGACCTGAACCTGGGCCAGCTGGCGGTCGATCAATGGGTACCGGTGACTCTGGCCGCCAAGGGGGCCCAGGGTGAGCTGGCGTTTGATCTCAAGGGGTCGGCCCAGCTCAAGCTGGCGTCCGATGCCAGCCGCAGCGAGCTGAAAGACGTCGCACTGGCGGGGAGCCTGAGCGAACCGACCCAGCGGCTCGATGCCTTCACCCTCAAGGCCGATCGGCTGGCATTGGGGGAGTGGAGCAGTCTGAGCCTTAGCCTCAGCGGGGCACAGGGGGCGGCGGACAAGCCGACCCTGGCCGGTACGCTGGAGGGGACCCTCAAGGCGCGCCTCGATGAAAACCGGCAACTGCTGGAGATATCGGATGCCGTGCTGGCCGCCAAGCTGAGCGGCGACGCCCTGCCGCGCCCGCAGATGCAGGTGAAGCTGGCGGGCTTTGCCCGCGCCGAGCTGGGCAAACAGGCTGTCACCCTCAGCAACCTGGTGATGGGGGTGGATGACGCCCTGCTGAGCGGCAGCGGCGCCGTTCGTCTGGGGGCCGTACCCAAAGTGGACTTTGACCTCAAGGGGGACAAGCTCGACCTGGACAGTTGGCTGGGTCAGCCAGCCAGGACGGCGTCCGCTGCGGCCACCTCGGGAGCGGCTGCACCGGCCGGAGCAAAGGAGCAGGCTGCGGCGCCCGCCAACAGGGCGCTCTCCACGGTAGAGCCTGATCTGACCGCCCTCAAGGCGGTGGACCTGTCTGGCCGCCTGCAACTGGGCAGCCTGCGCCTCAAGGGGTTGGATCTGAGCGCCGTCGATCTGCAACTGGCCTTGGCCGGTGGTCAGCTCACCCTCAAGCAGTTCAGTGCCGGGGTGGCCGGTGGCAAGGTGACGGCGAGCGGTCTGCTCGATGCCCGTCAGCAACCCGCCCGCTATCAGGCGCACAAGCGGGTGCAGGGAGTCGATGTGCGGCCCCTGCTGCAGACCCTGGCCCAGACCGACCTGCTGGAAGGCAAGGGGGATCTGGAGGTCGAGGCGCAGGGCTCAGGCCTCTCCGAGCAGGCGCTGCGCAGCCGGATGCAGGGCCAGGTGAACCTCAAGTTGAGCGACGGTGCCCTGCACGGCATCAACCTGGCGGAGATGATCCGCGAGGCGCGGGCCACCCTGACCGGCAAGGGGGCGGATCAGGTGAAGGAGGTGCGCAAGACCGACTTCAGCGCCCTCACCGCCAGCTTCCAGATTGCCAACGGGATTGCCAGGAGCGATGACATCCAGCTCTTTGCCCCCGCCCTGCGAGTGAAGGGGCAGGGCCAGACCGCCCTGGTGCCGGAGACCCTCGACTTCCTGTTCCTCACCTCCGTGGTGGAGAGCAGCAAGGGGCAGGGGGGCAAGACGGTGGATGAGCTCAAGGACATCACCATACCGGTGCGCATCGGCGGCCACTGGCAGGCGCCGAGCTACAAGCTCGACGTGAAGGCACTGCTCAGCAACAACAAGGTGCTGGAGGAGAAGGCCCGCAAGGAGGCCGAGCGCGGTCTCAAGAAGCTGCTGGGTGACAAGGCCGACAACGAAGGGGTGAAGGGGGTGGCGGACCAGCTGCTCAAGGGCCTGTTCAAATAGCCAGCCTCCCGTTGTTGTCATCAAGAGCCCGCCCCGTGCGGGCTCTTTGTTGTGGTGCCGGGCGTCACGGGACGAGGTGTGGTCGCCAACATGAGGTACTATGCGAAGCAGTCATCGAAACCGGGAACAGGAGGGTTCATGAACAAACGGGTGCTGATCACCGGCGGCGGCAGAGGTATCGGGGCCGCGACAGCCCGCTATCTGGCGGCGCAGGGTTACCATCTCTGTCTCAACTATCGTCAGGACAGGGCGTCCGCCGAGGCGGTGGTGGCCGAGATCCTGGCCACCCATCCGGTCGAGTGCATCGCGGTGCAGGCCGATGTCAGCGTAGAGGCCGAGGTGGTGCGCCTGTTCGAGGAGATGGACGCGCGGCTCGGCCCCGTCACTCATCTGGTGAACAACGCCGGCAGGTTGCAGCCCCAGATGCGGGTGCTGGAGATGAGCGCCGAGCGCATCAACCAGACCCTGACCACCAATGTCACCAGCTGCTTTCTCTGCTGCCGCGAGGCGGTGCGCCGCATGACGGCGGGGGGCGCCATCGTCAATGTCTCTTCCGCCGCCGCCCGGCTGGGCTCCCCCGGGGAGTACGTGGATTATGCCGCCGCCAAGGGGGCCGTCGACGTGCTGACCAGAGGCTTGTCGCTGGAGCTGGCGGCTCAGGGGATCCGGGTCAACGGGGTGCGTCCTGGTTTCATCTACACCGACATGCATGCCGACGGCGGCGAGCCCGGCCGGGTGGACAGGATCAAGGGGGCCATTCCGCTGCAACGGGGCGGCGAACCCCGTGAGGTAGCGGCCGCCATCGCCTGGCTGCTGTCTGACGAGGCCTCCTATGCCACCGGCACCTTTATCGATGTGGCAGGCGGGCGCTAGGTCATCTTCAACAAGCCTCTCGTCAACGAGAAGGGGCGCCATGGCGCCCCTTCTGCTTATTCTCCCAGCAGCTGTTGCCAGACCGCCAGCACATGGCCCCGCTCTCGCGGCAACTGATCGTCCCCCACCTTGCGGGAGATCTCCGAGAGATTGAGGCGATGGCCGAGGTTGCGGATCTCCAGATAGGCCTGCTTGAGCCCCTCTGCCTGCTCCAGTGTGAGCACCCCCGCCATCACGCACTCATCGAAGATGCGCACATTGTCTGACCAGCGGGTGAGGGCGTCCGGCTCACCGCAGGCATGGGCCAGCACCAGGTACTGGGCGATGAACTCGATGTCCACCATGCCGCCGGGGGACTGCTTGAGATCGAACTCTCCCTCTCCCGCCTTGAGCAGGTGATCCCGCATCTTCTGGCGCATCTCCCGCACTTCGCGGGCCAGGGTGGGCAGATCCCGCTCCTTGGCCAGCACGTCGCGGCGGATGCGGGCAAATTCGGCGACCACGGCATCATCGCCATAGATGGGACGGGCTCGCACCAGGGCCTGATGCTCCCAGGTCCAGGCTTCCTGCTGCTGGTACTGCTCATAGGCCGACAGCGATGAGACCAGCAGGCCTGAGTCGCCGGAGGGGCGCAGCCGCATGTCGATCTCGTAGAGGATGCCGGACGGAGTGCGGGTGCTGAACAGATGCAGGATCCGCTGGGCCAGGCGCAGGTAGAACTGGCGGCTGTCGATGGGCTTGCGGCCATCGGTGTAACTGTTGGGGTCGCCGCCGTGCAGGAACACCAGATCGAGATCCGAGCCGTAGCCGAGTTCGATGCCCCCCAGCTTGCCGTAGGCCACCACCGCAAAGCCGCGCTGGCCGCTCACCGCCACCTCGGGCGGCACCCCGTAGCGTTCGCTCATCTGGGCCCACGCCTGATTGACCACCTCCTCGGTGATCGCCTCCGCCAGCCAGGTGAGGTGGTCGCTCACCTTCATCAGCGGCAGGGCGCCGGCGATGTCGGCGGCGACGATGCGCAGCAGCTGCACCTGCTTGAACTGGCGCAGCGCCTCCATCTGCTGCTCCACGTCCTCCTCGGGGATGCGCAGCAGGAACTGGCGCAGCTGGGGCTTGTACTGATCCAGCGGGGTGGGGTGGTAGAGGTGCTGGGGATCCAGCAGCTCGTCCAGCAGGATGGGGTAGCGGGCCAGCTGCTCGCTCACCAGGTTGCTCTCGTCACACAGGCGCACCAGCTGGCGCAGGGCGGCGGGGTTTTCCGCCAGCAGTTGCAGATAGGCGCTGCGGGTGAAGATGCGGGTCAGCAGGGTGCAAACCCGCTCGAACAGGCGGGCGGGCTCGCGGCTCGCCACCACCAGCCGCAGCAGCTCCGGCATCAGCCAGTCCAGGGCGATGCGCCCCTGGGGCCCCACCTGACGGCGCTTGTACTCCTCCTTGAAACGCAGCAGGGCGGCGCAGAGGGGGGCAGGCTCCACCACTCCCTGTGTGGTCAGCAGTTTTTCCAGCTCGGCGGCATCAAGCTCGGTGCGCCAGAGATCGAGCCAGAGCTGTTCCAGGTGGGCGGGGGCCTCCTTCTCTTCCCCCACCACGGCGACGAACTCCTGATGGACAGCGGCCATCTCCTCATCGAGGTGGGCCATGAAGGCGTCCCAGTCGGTAAAGCCGAGGGTGGCGATGAGCCGCTGGCGATCCCGCTCCTCGGTGGGCAGAGTCTGGGTCTGCTGATCGCCGATCTCCTGCAAGATGTTTTCCACCCGGCGCAGGAAGCGATAGGCGGTGAGCAGGCGTTCGCACTGGCTCCCCTCCAGGGCACCCCCCTGGGCGATGGCGGCCAGCGCCTCGGGCAGGTGGCGTACCCGCAGGGCGGGCTCGCGCCCGCCACGGATGAGTTGCAGCGCCTGGGCGATGAACTCCACCTCGCGAATGCCCCCGGCCCCCAGCTTGATGTTGCCCTCCAGTCCCTTGCGGCGCACCTCGGCGGCGATCATCGCCTTCATCTGGCGCAGGCCGTCGATGACGCCGAAGTCGATATAGCGGCGGAACACGAAGGGGCGCAGCAGTTCGGTCAGGGCCATGGCGTGTTCGCACTGGGGGCCCAGCACCCGCGCCTTGACCATGGCGTAGCGTTCCCAGTTGCGGCCGTGATGCTGGTAGTAGTCCTCCATGGCGGCGAAGGAGATGGCGAGCGGCCCCGCATCGCCAAAGGGGCGCAGCCGCATGTCGACCCGGAACACCTGACCATCCTGGGTGGGCTGGTGGAGGGCGTTGATGAGACGCTGCCCGAGCTTGATGAAGAACTGCTGATTGGCGAGCTCCCGCCGCCCGCCAACGGTGTAGCCGTTCTCGGGGAAGGTGAAGATAAGGTCGATGTCCGAGGAGAAGTTGAGCTCGCCGCCGCCGAGCTTGCCCATCCCGAGGATGAGCAGCGGCTGGGGGTTACCATCGCCGTCCATGGGGGTGCCCAGCTCGCTGCACTGTTTGGCGTAGAGCCAGTCGCGGGCTCCACAGATGAGGGCATCCGCCAGCTTGGTGAGATGGATGAAGCTCTCTTCGACCTCGGACTCCCCGAGCAGCTCGCGCCAGGCGATCACCAGCATGCGGCTGCGGCGGAACTGGCGCAGGATGCGCTTGAGCGCCTCCTCGTCCGCGACCTCGGCGAGCAGGGCTGCGAGCTCAGGTTCATAGGCGGGCCAGCGCTCGGCCCGGGTCAGTGCGTCCGATGCCAGGGTCTCGGCCAGCAGCCCCGGCTGCTTGATAAGGGAGTCGGCGACAAAGTCGGAGAGGCCGAGCAGGGTCAGCAGGGTCTGGCGGGTGGGCTCGGGCAGTGCGTCATACTGGGGCGCCAGAGCGAGCAGCCGCTGCCAGTGGCGCAGGGCCTGCTCCTGCAGCAAGGGAGAGAAGGCGGAGAAAGAGGGAGAGTGCTGGGCCACGGTTGCCATCCTTGTGGTTGACGAGTCTGCAGGGAGAGTGAAATGCCGGCTGCCAATCTAGCACTCCCGGGCGCTGGCGTCACAGCGCCGCTGCCCGGAAGGTGATCCGGCGACGGATCTGGCGATCGGCCGGGCTCAGGGACGCCGGTAGATCTCGGGGTCGTAGATTTCCATCAGGCTGCCGGGGCTTCTCGGCGGCACAAAACCGAAACCGGCGTAGAGGCCGTGGGCATCGGAGGTGGCGAGGGAGAGACGGCGCAGCCCTTGCAGCTCCGGGTGGGCGAGGATGGCTGCCACCAGGGCCTTGCTGTGACCGCGCCCGCGATGTTCGGGCAGCACGAAGACGTCGGCGAGATAACCGAAGGTGGCCTTGTCGGTGATGACCCGGGCGAAGGCGACCTGCTGGCCGTCGAGATAGGCTCCGAAGCACAGGGAGTGGTTGATGGCCCGCTGCAGGGTGGCGAGGGGAATGCCGAGGCACCAGTAGGCCTCTTCACTGAGGAAACGGTGAATGAGCGGGACGTCGAGGCGCCCCTTGTCGTCGCTTATCTCAAGCGCACGTTCTGTGGTCTGCATCCTGGCTCCTTGCCGTGATGAAAAAAGAAAGGCCCCTAAGGGGGCCTTCCAGTGTACTCAAATCACGACCTCAGGCCAGCCTGTAGGTTTGACGACGGGCGCCAGCATCAGGCCAGCTTGAAGGCCTGGATATGGCTGTCCAGCGTCTGGCTGTGGTGTTCCACCAGTTCGGAGGCATCTTTCAGCTCCCGCAGCACCACGACGGAGCCTTCCACCACCTGTTTGACCTGCTCCAGG
This sequence comes from Aeromonas sp. FDAARGOS 1406, assembly GCF_019048565.1. NCBI lineage: Bacteria > Pseudomonadati > Pseudomonadota > Gammaproteobacteria > Aeromonadales > Aeromonadaceae > Aeromonas > Aeromonas sp. FDAARGOS 1406. The sequence goes on along the minus strand of NZ_CP077378.1, from coordinate 2,047,650 downwards.
TTGGCATTCATCTCCTCGGCGACCGAGCTCTGCTGCTCGGAGGCGGCGGCGATCTGGCGGTTCATGTCGGCCACTCCCTGCACCCGTTGCACTATGGTGTCGAGCTGGGTACCTGCCTGGGTCACCTGCTCCACCCCCTTGTCCGCCTGCTGCACGCTCTCGGCCATCAGGCCGACGGCCTGGCGGGCGTTGCCCTGAAGCTGCTCGATCATCTTCTGGATCTCGACGGTGGCTGCCTGGGCACGGTTCGCGAGTTCGCGCACCTCGGAGGCGACCACGGCAAAACCGCGACCCGCCTCACCGGCGCGGGCGGCCTCGATGGCGGCGTTCAGGGCCAGCAGGTTGGTCTGCTCGGAGATGCTGCGGATGGTGTCCACCACGGAGCCGATGCGATCGACCCCGTGCTCCACTTCGTTGACCACGGTGGAGGAGCGCTGGATGTTGCCGGAGAGAGTGTCGATGGTGTTGACGGTAGCCGCCACGCAGCGGCTGCCCTCCTCGGCCAGCTGGCTGGTTTCGGCGGTGGCGTGGGACGCCTGCTCCGCGTGGTTGGCCACTTCTCGAATGGCACCCACCATCTGGCTCATGGCGCTGGCAAGCTGCTCAATCTGGGTGAACTCCTCGTTGATGGCCTCGTTCGCCTCATCCATGCAGAGAGTCACCTGGGAGGCGATCTCGTTGAGCTCCTTGCAGGCGGCACGCTGGGTCCCGAACACCTCCTTGAGGTTCTCCTGGGAGTGGGCCACCGCCTTGGCGATGTCGCCGAACTCGTCCCGGGACTTGAGCAGCACGCTGTGGCTGAGATCCTTGTTGGCGAAACGCTCCAGTAGCCCCACCAGGTAGTGGACCTGCTTGACCATGAGGCGGGAGCCGGTGAGCAGCAGCACCACGAAGACGACCCCCATGAGCGCCGTCTCCACCAGCCCGGTCCAGAGCAGGCGATCGGCAATGGCATTGGCCTTGGCGGCATCAATGCCCTCGCTGAGCAGGGTCGCTTCCAGGTTGCTGGCATCGAACCAGAGTTTGGCCAGCAGCAGCAGGGTGCTGAACACCATGAGCAGCACCACCTTGGGCACCAGTCGGATGTTGCTCATGCGCCTCTCCAGCGGGTTCAACTGCATAATTTTTCTCCTTCCAACGTCCATTATTCCTTTGCCGTCATAGCTATCGGCATTATCTTCCTTTTTATTAATTTGCACCGTGCTTAAAGTTGGAAAATGTATGCGACATCACTTAACTCATTTGCGTACCATGGATCTGCTGATGGGGTTTCTCTCCGTGATTTCGGTCTGCCTGGTGGCCGCTCGCTGGCTGGGGCACGGTGAACTGAGCCCCCAGACCCTGCAGCTCTTTTATGATGTCGACAGTCTGATCTGCTACTTCTTCCTCGCTCACTTCGCCTATGGCTGGGCGCGCGCCTCCGACAGGATGGCTTTCTTCAAGAGCAACTGGTTCTATCTGCCCGGCAGCCTGCCCATGGTGGAACAACTGCGCTGGGCGCGGCTCATCCAGCTGTGGCGGGTCTACCAGTTGCTCCGGGACAGACCGGATCTGCTGGCCATGTTCCGTCGTGAACGCAACGAAACCACCCTCTCCGGCATTCTCTTCCTCTTCTTCCTGTTGCTGGGGGTCGGCTCCGGCGTCATGTACTGGCTGGAAACGGAGCAACCCGGCAGCCAGATCCAGACTCCTTACGATGCCTTCTGGTGGACGCTGGTGACCCTCTCTACCGTGGGATACGGGGATCTGGTGCCCAAGACGGAGGAGGGGCGCTTCGTCGCCAGCCTGCTGATCCTCTTTGGCGTGGGGTTGTTTGGCGCCCTCAGCGGCTTCATGGCCAGCCTGTTCGTCCATCCCGGCAAGACCAACGACGACACCGCTGTGTGGCGACGCCAACAGAGCGAGCAGCAGGCGCAACTGCTCAAAGAGCTCAAGGCCCTGCGCGCCGAGGTGCAGGCGCTGAAACAGAAGTAGGTGCGACGTCTGGAATGGTCGCGTCGTAAACCGGCGGTGCTGCGAGACAGCTCTCACTCGGGGAGATGGCGCTTTTCTTTGCTTGTCCTTTGACCCGCAGGCGGCTTAACATTCGGCCTGCAACCTAATCCAACGAAGAGAATCGATCGACCATGCGCGCCCTTCTCGGGATCCTGATCTGCTTGTGTGCCCAACAGGCACTGGCCGATACCCGCTATGTTTCAGACAACATCTTTACCTATATCCACAACGGTCCGGGTACCCAGTACCGGATCCTCGGCAGCGTCAAGGCCGGTGAGCCGCTGGAGGTCAAGGCGGTGAACCAGGAGGCCGGATTCACCCAGGTGGTGGACGGTCGTGGCCGCGAGGGCTGGATCAAGAACAGCGAGCTGCAGGGGGAGATCAGCCTGCGTGAACGCCTTCCCCAGGTTCAGAAAGAGCTGGACGAAGCCAAGGCCCGTCTGCTGAACCTCAATGGCGACAACGAGAAACGCTTCGCCGAGAAGGATGGCAAGATCGCCGAGCAGAGCAAGGAGATCGCCAGCCTCAAAGCCCGTCTGGACAGCCAGAGCGCCGAGATGAGCAGCCTCAAGGAACAGAACGACGCCCTGACCCAGAGCTATGACAACCGTGAGCACGACATGCAGATGGACTGGTTCATCCGCGGTGGTGCCATGGTGGGGGGCGGCATCCTGCTCGGGATCCTCCTGCCCATGCTCCCGCGCCGTCGCAAGAGCAGCGAGCGCTGGATGAACTGATCGCCCGGGCGGTCAACAGGATGAAAGGTCGCCAGAGGCGGCCTTTTTTCATGGTGTGTCTGGCGAGAAGAGGGCCATGTCGGGGGTCGCCATCGGCCCTTCCCGCTCGTAAGATGAGGCGAACGATCCTGTGCCGCGCGCATTCTCAACAAGAGCCTTCATCATATGTCATCAACTGAACAGGCCTTCTGGTTCGTGCTGGGGGGCGATCACCTCGTCCTGCTGGATGAACAGGGGCGCATTCCACAAGGACCCCGCGCCGTTTTGCCCACCCATCTGCACACCGCCCCCTTCGAGCGCTTCGACGAGTGGGACGGCCTGCCTTGCCATCTGCTGGATCTGGGGGCAGAGGCGGAGACCGGGGCCATGGCCCCGCTGCGCCAGCTCATGGTGGCGGGGGACGAAGAGGGCTTTCGCCTCGCAGGACGGGCCTGGCAGCTCGCCACTTTTCGCCGAACCCATCGTTTCTGCGGTGAGTGCGGCGCCCCCATGACCCCGAGGGAAGGAGAGTGGGCCCAGGGGTGTCATCACGGCCATGTCGTCTATCCGCGCATCTCCCCCTGCATCATCGTCGCGGTGCGCAAGGGGCCGGCCATCTTGCTGGCAGCCCACCGCCGTCACTATCAGGCGGATGATCCCATGTATACCGTGCTGGCCGGCTTCGTGGAGGCAGGGGAGAATCTGGAGCAGTGCGTGGTGCGGGAGGTGTTCGAGGAGAGCGGCATCCGGGTGGCCAATGTGCGTTACGTGGCGAGCCAGCCCTGGCCCTTCCCCCACAGCCTGATGATGGGCTTCACCGCCGACTACGAGAGCGGCGAGATCAAGGTGCAGGATGACGAACTGGTGGCGGCAGGGTTCTTTGAGGCTGACCGGCTGCCGCGCTTGCCCCCTCATGGCACCATAGCGCGCCGGCTCATCGAACAGTGCCTCGCCGAGGCGCGTTGAGGGAAAACGGGGGCGCTTGTATGCGCCCCCTCACATCTTTGCACTCCTGCGGCGATGTGCGGCGTCAGGGTCGCCCTCAGCCTTGCACAAAGTGGTATCATGTCCGCCATTTTATGCGTGACATGACTCAGGAACTGGGATGAAAGAGCTGAAAAACGATCGATACCTGCGTGCCCTGCTGCGCCAGGAAGTGGACATGACCCCGGTATGGATGATGCGTCAGGCTGGCCGTTATCTGCCGGAATACAAGGCGACCCGCGCCGTTGCGGGGGATTTCATGTCCCTGTGTCGCAACGCCGAGCTGGCCTGTGAAGTCACCCTGCAGCCCCTGCGCCGCTATCCACTCGATGCCGCCATCCTCTTCTCCGACATCCTGACCGTGCCCGATGCCATGGGGCTGGGCCTCTACTTCGAACACGGGGAAGGCCCGCGCTTCGAGCGCCCGATCACCTCCATGGCCGAGGTGCAGGCCCTGCCCATCCCGGATCCGGAAGACGAGCTCGGCTACGTGATGAATGCGGTGCGCACCATCCGCCGCGAGCTCAAGGGCGACGTGCCGCTCATCGGCTTCTCCGGCAGCCCCTGGACCCTGGCCACCTACATGGTGGAGGGGGGCAGCTCCAAGGCCTTCACCAAGATCAAGAAGATGATGTATGCAGAGCCGCAGACCCTGCATCTGCTGCTCGACAAGCTGGCGGACAGCGTGATTAGCTATCTCAATGCCCAGATCAGGGCGGGTGCCCAGGCGGTCATGGTATTCGACACCTGGGGCGGCGTGCTCACCCCGCGGGATTACCGCGACTTCTCCCTGCAGTACATGCACAAGATCGTCGATGGCCTGATCCGTGAACATGAGGGCCGCCGTGTGCCGGTCACCCTGTTCACCAAGAACGGCGGCCAGTGGCTGGAGCAGATCGCCACCACCGGCTGTGATGCCCTGGGGCTGGACTGGACCACCGACATCGCCGACGCCAAACGCCGGGTCGGCGACAAGGTGGCGCTGCAAGGCAACATGGACCCCTCCATGCTCTACGCCACCCCGGAGCGGATCCGCGAAGAGGTCGCCACCATTCTGGCTGGTTTCGGTCATGGCAACGGTCATGTCTTCAACCTGGGGCACGGCATCCATCAGGATGTGGACCCGGAACACGCCGGCGTGTTCGTCAACGCGGTGCATGAGCTCTCCGCCCGGTACCACGGTCGCTGAGCGCGGCAAACAGCGTGATGAACGGGGCCTGCGGGCCCCGTTTTGCTGTCCGTGACACAGGGGGCTGCATCCTGGTCGCGGCTCGGGTTACACTGCACCCCCCATGTTGGCCGTCGTGGCCGGGATGGGGTCGTTGAAGGGCAGGAGGCTGGATGGAGAAGCGGGCGTGGGATTGGGGCATCGACCTTGGCGGGACCAAGTGCGAGTGCGTGGTGCTCGATGGCGACGAAGTGTTGCTGCGCCACCGCATTCCCACTGAACGGCACGGCGGCTACCAGCACATGCTGGGCCAGATCGCCAAACTGGTGGACGAGTGTGCCGCCAAACTCGGTCAGCGTCCTGCACTCATCGGCATGGGGACGCCGGGGGCCCGGGACCCCCAGACCGGGCTGCTGAAAAACAGCAACACCACCGAGTTCAACGGCAAGCCGCTCAAGGAAGATCTGGAGCGCAGGCTGGGCGTCCCCGTGCTCATCGCCAACGACGCCAACTGTTTCGTCCTGGCGGAAACCCATCTGGGGGCGGTGCGCCAGCATCATCCCGATGCAAAATTGGTGTTCGGCATCATCATGGGCACCGGGGTCGGGGCCGGCATCGTCATCAACGGCCAGATCCTCAACGGTCACCACGGCATCGCCGGGGAGTGGGGGCACAACGTCCTGTTGCCGGAGGGGCCAGAGTGCTACTGCGGCAAGCGCGGCTGCGTCGAAACTCTCATCAGCGGCCCGGCGCTGGAGGCCTGGTACGAGGCCAGGACCAAACGCCGTCTCTCGCTCGCCCAGATTGCTGCGGCCAGTGCCCATGATCATGTCGCCAGGCTCACCATGGACAGGTTGCACCTGCTGTTCGGCCAGGCCCTCGCCAACGTGATCAATATTCTCGATCCGGACGTCATCGTCATCGGTGGCGGCGTGGGCAATGTGCAGAGCCTCTATCGCGCCGGGCGCGAAACGGTATTGCCCTTCCTGTTCAACCCCCGTTTCGCCACCCCCATGATAGCGCCGGCCCTGGGGGACAGCGCCGGGGTATTCGGTGCCGCACTGCTGGCCCGCGGCGTCTTTCGCGAGGCACTGCTCTCGTGAGTCGCCCCTTCCTCCCATCCCTTTGTCGCAGCTAAGGACACAACGTTTCCATGATCAAGATTGCCATCAACGGCTATGGCCGCATCGGCCGCAACGTGCTGCGGGCCCTCTACGAGAGCGGCCGCGACAAGACCATCAAGATAGTGGCCATCAACGAGCTGGCGGCCCCCGAGGCCATGGTGCACCTGACCCGCTTCGACACCAGCCACGGCCGGTTCCGCTATCCGGTGCAACTGGCGGGCAACAGCATGCAGGTGGGGGAGGATCTCATCGCCCTGTTTGCCGAGCGGGATCCGTCGAACTTGCCGTGGCGGGCGCTGGGGGTGGACGTGGTGCTGGACTGCACTGGGGTGTTCGGCTCCCGGGCCGATGCCGAGCTGCATCTGGGGGCGGGAGCGGGCAAGGTGCTCTTCTCCCATCCGGCGGACGCGGATGTGGACGCCACCATCGTCTACGGGGTCAACCACCAGGTGCTGACCGGGCGGGAGCGGATTGTCTCCAACGCCTCCTGCACCACCAACTGCGTGGTCCCCGTCATCGAAACATTGCATCGAGAATTTGAGATAAATTGTGGTACTATTACGACAATTCATTCGGCCATGCACGATCAGCAAGTCATCGATGCCTATCACGGCGACTTGCGCAGAACCCGGGCAGCCAGCCAGTCCATCATCCCGGTGGACACCAAGCTGGCAAAGGGGTTGGAACGTATCCTTCCCCACTTTGCCGGCAAGTTCGAGGCGATCGCGGTGCGGGTACCGACCATCAATGTAACCGCCATGGATCTGAGCATTACTGTTCGTAAAAAAGTGACAGTTAGTGACGTAAATCAAGCCCTGCAACGGGCATCCAGAGGTACATTACACGGTATTCTGGACTACACGGAAGAGCCACTGGTCTCCGTAGACTTTAATCATGATGCACACTCCTGCATCATTGATGGTACCCAGACCCGGGTCAGCGATGCCAACCTCGTCAAGATGTTGATGTGGTGCGATAACGAATGGGGCTTCGCCAACCGCATGCTGGATACCACCCGGGCCATGATGGCCGCAGGCTGAAAGTCTGCACCGGGCGCAAGGTTACTGTTTTTTTAACATTACCTGAAAATATATAGAGGACTGAATATGTCTGTTATCAAGATGACCGACCTGGATCTGGCGGGCAAACGCGTTCTGATCCGTGCTGACCTGAACGTGCCGGTAAAAGACGGCAAGGTCACTTCCGATGCACGTATCGTTGCGACTCTGCCGACCATCAAGCTGGCTCTGGAAAAGGGCGCCAAGCTGATGATCACCTCCCACCTGGGTCGTCCGAGCGAGGGTGAATACAACGAAGAATTCTCCCTGGCTCCGGTTGTCAACTATCTGAAAGACGCACTGTCCTGCCCGGTTCGTCTGGCCAAAGACTACCTGGATGGCGTAGACGTCGCTGCCGGTGAGCTGGTTGTGCTGGAAAACTGCCGCTTCAACAAAGGCGAGAAGAAGAACACCGAAGAGCTGGCCAAAAAATACGCCGCCCTGTGTGACGTCTTTGTAATGGATGCGTTCGGTACTGCTCACCGCGCCGAAGGTTCTACCTACGGTGTGGCCCAGTTCGCGCCGGTTGCCTGTGCAGGCCCCCTGCTGGCCGGTGAACTGGAAGCCCTGGGCAAAGCCATGCTGAAGCCCGAGCGCCCCATGGTTGCCATCGTGGGCGGCTCCAAGGTCTCCACCAAGCTGACCGTACTCGAATCCCTCTCCAAGATCGCTGACCAGCTGGTGGTCGGTGGTGGCATCGCCAACACCTTCATCGCTGCTGCCGGTCACAACGTCGGCAAGTCCCTGTGCGAGCACGATCTGATCGACACCGCCAAGAAACTGGCTGCCGAAACCAACATTCCGGTGACCACCGACGTGGTTGTGGGTGCCGAGTTCTCCGAATCCACCCCGGCCACCATCAAGTCCGTGTCCGACGTGACTGACGGCGACATGATCTTCGACATCGGTCCGGATTCCGCCAAGGCCCTGGCCGACATCATCATGAACGCCAAGACCATCCTGTGGAACGGCCCGGTCGGCGTGTTCGAGTTCGACCAGTTCGCTGAAGGCACCAAGGTGATCGCCGAAGCCATCGCCGCTTCCCCGGCCTTCTCCATCGCTGGCGGTGGTGACACCCTGGCTGCCATCGACAAGTTCGGCATCGCCGACAAGGTCTCCTACATCTCCACCGGCGGCGGCGCCTTCCTGGAGTTCGTAGAAGGCAAGGTACTGCCGGCTGTCGCGATTCTCGAAGAGCGCGCCAAAGCCTAATTGACCCGGGACGGGGGGCAAAAGCCTCCCGTTTCGTTTATCATGTGGCCGCTGTGCCGGTTCATGATGAACCCCCCACTTTTTATTAACGGCATACGAGACAGGACGATTAAACATGTCTAAGAAAATTTTCGACTTCGTAAAACCCGGCGTGATCACTGGTGATGACGTTCAGAAAGTGTTCGCCATCGCCAAGGAAAACGGCTTCGCTCTGCCGGCCGTCAACTGCGTCGGTACCGACTCCGTGAACGCCGTGCTGGAAGCTGCTGCCAAGGTCAAAGCCCCGGTTATCGTACAGTTCTCCAACGGTGGTGCCGTGTTCACCGCCGGCAAGGGTCTGAAGCTGGAAGGCCAGCAAGCTGCCATCCTGGGTGCCATCTCCGGTGCCAAGCACGTGCACGCCGTTGCCGAAGCCTACGGTGTACCGGTGATCCTGCACACCGACCACGCCGCCAAGAAGCTGCTGCCGTGGATCGACGGTCTGCTGGATGCCGGTGAGAAGCACTTTGCCGAAACCGGCAAGCCGCTGTTCTCCTCCCACATGCTGGATCTGTCCGAAGAGTCTCTGGAAGAGAACATCGACATCTGCTGCGAGTACCTGACTCGCATGGCCAAGATGAACATGACTCTGGAGCTGGAACTGGGCTGCACCGGCGGTGAAGAAGACGGCGTGGACAACAGCCACCTGGACCAATCCTCCCTGTACACCCAGCCGGAAGACGTGGCCTACGCCTACGAGCGTCTGTCCAAGATCAGCCCGCGCTTCACCATCGCTGCCTCCTTCGGCAACGTGCACGGTGTGTACAAGCCGGGTAACGTCAAGCTGACTCCGAAGATCCTGGACAACTCCCAGAAGTACGTCTCCGAGAAGTTCGGTCTGCCTGCCAAGTCCCTGGACTTCGTGTTCCACGGTGGCTCCGGCTCTACCCTGGAAGAGATCCGCGAATCCATCTCCTACGGCGTGGTGAAGATGAACATCGACACCGACACCCAGTGGGCGACCTGGGAAGGCGTGCTGAACTTCTACAAGTCCAACGAAGCCTACCTGCAAGGCCAGCTGGGCAACCCGGAAGGTGCCGACAAGCCGAACAAGAAGTTCTACGATCCGCGCGTATGGCTGCGTGCCGGTCAGACTTCCATGATCGCGCGTCTGGAGAAGGCCTTCTCCGACCTGAACGCCATCGACGTACTGTAATTCGCAGCACCTTGATTGCATGAAAAGGCGCCCTTCGGGGCGCCTTTTGCATTTCTGTGATCCTGACGGGCTGGATTGGGGATGGGGGGCTGGGTATTATCGATGACATCCGTTTAATTTAGTAAACGAATGCAACCAGGCAGGATGCTGAGCATGCAGACAGGAAGACAGGGACATCAGGAACACACGGCCTCCTATTACGCGGCCACTCGCAACGACCATCGGCAGTGGCCCGAGCTCAGTGGTGAGCTGGATGCGGACGTCTGCGTCATCGGTGGCGGTTTCACCGGCCTCAACACCGCCATCAACCTGGCCGATGCCGGTTACAAGGTGGTGTTGCTGGAGGCCAACCGCATTGGCTGGGGAGCGTCGGGGCGCAACGGCGGCCAGCTGATCCGCGGCATCGGCCACGATACCAGCCAGTTCGCCCGCTGGATTGGCGAGGCGGGCGTGCGGGAGCTGGATCTGATGGGGATCGAAGCGGTGCAACTGGTGCGCGAGCGGGTCGAGCGTTTCAATATCGAGTGCGATCTCACCTGGGGCTATTGCGATCTCGCCACCAAGGCGCGCCACCTGAAGGGCTTCGAGGAGGATGCCGAGCACCTGGCGAGCCTGGGTTACCGGCACGCACTGAAAATGGTGGCGCGGGAGGAGATGCACACCGTGGTCGGATCGGATCGCTATATCGGCGGGATGATCGACATGGGCTCCGGTCACCTGCATCCTCTCAACCTGGCCCTCGGCGAAGCGCGTGCGGCAGCCAGTCTCGGGGTCTCCCTGTTCGAACACTCAAGGGTGACCCACATCGACTACGGCGAGCGGGTCGAGGTGACCACGGCCCACGGCCGGGTCAGCGCGGACTACCTGGTGATCGGCTGCAACGCTTACCTGGGCGACCTCCAGCCCGATCTCGGGGGCAAGGTGCTGCCGGCAGGCTCCTACATTCTCGCCACCCAGGTGCTGGAGAAGCGCCTGCGCCAGCGCTTGCTGCCACAGAACATGGCGGTGTGCGATCAGAACGTGGCGCTCGACTACTATCGGCTGTCGGCGGACGGTCGCCTGCTGTTCGGCGGGGCCTGCAACTACTCGGGCCGTGACCCCCGCGATATCAAGGCCTTCATGCTGCCCAAGCTGCTGCGGGTCTTCCCCGAGCTCGCGGGTACCGCCATCGAGTTCCAGTGGGGGGGCATGATAGGCATAGGCGCCAACCGGCTGCCCCAGATAGGCCGCCTCGAGCAGCATCCCAACGTCTTCTATGCCCAGGCCTATTCGGGCCATGGCCTCAATGCCACCCACATGGCGGGCAAGCTGGTGGCGGAGGCGATCAAGGGGGAGAGCCGGGGCTTCGATCTCTTCAGCCGGGTCCCTCACATGACCTTCCCGGGTGGCCCGGCGCTGCGCTCTCCGTTGCTGGCGCTCGGGATGCTCTGGTATCGGCTGAAGGATCTGCTCTAGGGGGAGGGCGGGGTTCGGGCTTATCCCAGCTGCGTCGCGTCTGGCTCGGCCAGGCGCCAGCCCTGCTCCGTCTTCATCATCCAGACCTGGGTCTCCTGCGCCAGGGCCTGGCCTGCCTCGAAGTCGCCATATTTGCGCTCGAGCTCCATGAGCCCCATCTCCTGCTGGAAGGGGCCGACCCTGTCATAGACGAGATCCTCGTCGTGCAGCACCTGCAACTGATCCAGTCCCTGCTTGAAGTGGAGCTGGTAGCTCACCTTGACCAGATAGACCCCCTCCATCCGCTCCTCCTTGCCGAGCACGGCGAAGTCGCGGATGTCGAACAGGTCAGCATCTGTGCCCGCCTGCAACCTGGCGGTGACCTGGCTCTGGATGGTCTCTTCACCGGGACCTGCGTTGCAGCCATAAAGCCAGAGGGCCAGCAGGGGGATGAACCACTTTTTCATCAAAACTCCGGACGAACGAGACGGGAAAGGGCAAATTCTGCCACGGCGTCGGTCATATACAAGGGATTGCCGGAAAAATGGCGGTCAAACCGGGGGCCCACACGGTTGCACGGGCCACCCGGTATCAGGGCAGCTTGTCCAGCTGGCCGAGAAATTCGGCAGGCCCCATGAAGCCGGTCACCCGCTGGCCGCTCATCTCGTTGCCATCGCGATCGAAGAAGAGGAGGGTCGGCAATCCCAGCACGTTGAGGCCGTTGAGCAGATCCACGTCGGCGTCGTCGTTGGCGGTGACGTCCGCCTGCAGCAGCACCATCTCGCTGAAGCGCGCCTGCACATCGGGGTTGCTGAAGGTCTTGTGCTCGAACTCCTTGCAGGCCACGCACCAGTCGGCGTAGAGATCCAGCAGCACCGGCTTGCCGCGGGCGGCGGCGAGCTGCACCTTGAGATCGTCCAGGGTCTTGATGCGGATGAATCGGGGGGCCTGGGTCTGGGCGGCGGCATTGGCCCCCTCGGGTGGCAGCAGCAGATCCTTGCCCACCACCACAAGGCCCATCATCGCCAGCAGCAGGACGAAGCCGCCGAGGCTCTTGCCCACCGAATGGGCGCGATGTTGGTTGTGGTGATAGAGATAACCGCACAGCACCAGCCCCCAGCCGAGCCAGAGCAGGGTGGCGACGAGGTCGCTCAGGAGCCTTGAGAGCAGCAGGATGGGCACCGCCAGCAGGGCGAAACCAAAGAGTTGCTTGATCACATCCATCCAGGCGCCGGCCCTGGGCAGCAGCTTGCCGCCAGAGGTGCCGAGCAAGAGCAGCGGCAGCCCCATGCCCAGGGAGAGGGCATAGAGGGCCGCACCGCCGAGCCAGAGATCGCCACTCTGGGCCACGTAGATAAGGGCCCCGGAGAGCGGCGCCGTGGTGCAGGGGGAGCAGACCAGTCCCGAGATCATGCCCATGATGGCGACGCCGGCCACGGATCCGCCCTGCTGGCGGTTGGAGAAGCCCGAGAGACGGGTTTGCAGGCTGCTCGGCAGTTGCAGGGTGTAGAGCCCGAACATGGATAGGGCGAGCAGCACGAACATCACCGAGAGGCCGATGAGCACATAGGGGTGCTGCAGAGCCGCCTGGAATTGCAGGCCCGCCGAGGCGACGACGAGCCCGAGCAGGGTATAGGTGACCGCCATCCCCTGCACATAGACAAAGGAGAGCAGGAAGGCGCGACGGGTGGAGAGGCGATGCCCTGCCCCGGCGATGATCCCGGTCAGGATGGGATACATGGGGAAGACGCAGGGGGTGAAGGCGAGGCCGAGACCCAGGGCGAAGAAGGCGGCGACGCTGATCCAGAACCCCTGGCTGCCGAGGGCGGCCGCCAGCCTGTCCTGCTGGCTGCCCGGCACGTCGGTGCCCTGAAGGCTGGCCGGCGCTTCCGCCCGGGCGGGGGCGGCGAGGGGCTCGACGGCGATCCGCTTGTCGGTCGGTGGGTAGCAGAGTCCCTCGGTGCAGCCCTGGTAACTCAGAGTGAGGCTGGCCGCGTCCCCGACCCGGGTCAGCGCCACGGGGATCTGCACCTCCTGGTAATAGACCCGGCTCTTGCCGAAGAAGTCATCCTCGTGCTCGGTGCCGGGGGGCAGGACGGGCTCGTCGAAGGCGAGGTTCTCTCCCTTCACACGGATGCTGTGGCGATAGAGGTAGTAGCCGTCGGCGATGCGTATCCGGAGCAGCAGCCGATCACCCTGTTGTTCGCTCTCGAGGGAGAAGGCCTGATCCACCTTGAGGAATCTGGGCTGGGTCTCGATGCCGAGGCTGCCGAGCAGATCCTGGCTGCTGGCCCGGGCGGGGGCCGTCGTCAGGACGCAGAGCAGGCCCAGCAGCATCAGCAGGAAGGAGAGGGGGCGAGAGGCGGTCATGAGGTCTCCTGTGTCAACCAGTCGAGATAGGCAGGGTGGCCCTGGCTTGCCGGGAGCGCCAGGATCTCCGGTACCTCGTAGGGATGGTGGGCGAGAATGCACTGGCGCAGGGGTTCGAACAGAGCGGCCCGACTCTTGATGACGAGCTGGATCTCCCGGGTTCGTTCCGTCTTGCCCTGCCAGCGATAGACGGAGGTGACCCCGGGCAGCTGGTTGATACAGGCGGCGAGGCGCTGGTCGAGCAGCTGCTCGCAGAGGCGGTCTGCACTGGTCTCGTCGGGGCAGGTGCAGAGCACCAGAATGGCGTCGGTCATAGGGATGGACGGTCTCGGCAACGGGGCGCACGGGCCCCCTGGATCAGCCGTTACTATACCGGGCCGGGGGGCAAATAGCACCCGGCCCCCCGCACCCGGAATAAGTCATGCGCCCGAGATGGACGCTGTGAAAAGGACAGGGCAGAATGAGCGGGCTTGTTCCAATTCTACGTAAGGAAATGTATGACCCAACAGAATGAGCAGCAGAGAAACCGCATGTTGAGCCTGTTGCGTGAAGGGGAGCGCCGCATGCTGGTGCAACTGGCCGGTCTGCTGCGTACCAGTGTCGACGAGATCAATGCGGAGCTGGAAAAAGAGGAGCTGTTGTCGGCGTTGGAGCAACCCATCACGGTGGAGTACCTCAACGGCGTGGTGCAGCATCATCTGTTCGAACGCCTGCACAAGGGGGACATGGTGGCGGCCCAGCGCATGCTGAACCAGTACCAGAGCGACCTCGAAGCCATGATGCGCCAAGAAACCAGGCAGGACGACACCCCGCCGGAAGAGGTCAAGGCCCAGGCCTGACCCCGCGAGGCCCTCTTCAGCACCATCATGCCATCGCATGATGGTGCCTCGCCTTTACCCCTCGAATCGCTTATCCCAGCGCCTTCTGCACCTGTCCCATGGGAATGGGGAACACCTTGTCGTAACTCCAGTTGTAGACGAAGGCATAGACCAGGTAGAAGAGCACGAAGCCCATATCCAGCACCAGCGCCTCCAGCAGGCCGATGTCGAGCCACCAGGACATCACCGGCAGGGCCACGATCAGCAGGCCCCCCTCGAACCCCAGGGTGTGCAGCACCCGCTGCCACAGCGCCTTGTGGGTGTGGCCCTGATAGCGCAGCAGCAGCTTGTCCACCCCGATGTTGTAGACATAGTTCCAGACGGTGGCGACCACCGAGAAGAACAGGGCCAGGGGGCCCATGTGGTTGAGCCCGACGCCGGTCACCCAGCTGGCCAGCGGGGCGGCGATCAGCAGGCCAATCAATTCGAAGCCGATGGCGTGGCGCAGGCGGTCACGGGTCGTACGCATGGTCTGTCTCTCTCTCTTTGGTCAGGGAATGGCGGCAATGTATCGCCAAAACCGGATAGATTCACGTTGGTATCTATCGCTAAAATAGATAGATGTGACGACACAACAGCACGGCGGAGCAGGCTCATGACCCCTTCACTGGAACACTTCAAGGCATTGCTGGCGACGGCCGAGACCGGGTCGTTCTCGGCGGCGGCGCGCAGGCTGGGCAAGGCCCAGTCGGTGGTGAGTGCCGCCATCGCCAACCTGGAGATCGATCTCGGCCATGCGCTGTTCGATCGCAGCGGCCGCTATCCCGTGCTGACCGAGGCGGGTGCCCGCATCTGTCAGGAGGCGGGGGTGCTGCTGGCCCAGAGCGAGCGACTGCAGGCCATCGCCGGAGAGCTGGCCAACGGCGTCGAGTCGCGCCTCACCCTGGCCATCGACGATGACTCCCACCTGCCCTGGCTTGGCTCCCTGCTGGAGGAGTTCGCCAGCCGTTACCCGGCGGTGGAGCTGGAGCTGTTGTTCCCGCTGATGGAGGACGTGACCGAGCTGCTCAAGAGCGGCCGTGCCCAGCTCGGCATCAGCTATCAGAAGGCGCACCCCGAGCGGGAGCTGGTCTCCCGCTCCCTGGGGACGGTCACCATGCCCCTGGTGGTCTCTCCGGATCACCCCCTGGCCCACAAGACGCCGTTGAAGGAGAGCGACCTGCAAGGGGCTCGCCAGTTGATGGTGACCGGACGGCGGGAGGGGACGGAGCGCCATCGCTTCCGCCTCTCGGCGCAAGTGTGGTGGGTGGAGGGGGATCTCGGGATCCTGGAACTGGTGAAACTGGGGCTGGGATGGGCGGCGGTGCCCGAGTTTCTGCTGCACCGGCCCCTGGCGCGGGGGGAGCTGGTGGTGCTCAAGCCGGACTTCATCGCCGAGGCGGAACTGGCGCTGGAGTTGCAGTGGTATCGCGCCCGCCCGCTCGGGCAGGCGGGGCGCTGGTTGCAGGAGGCACTGCTGGCGCGGGTGCCTCGCTAGGGGGGATTCAGTCGATCAACGCATAGGGCAGGGGCTGCAGACCGAGGCTGGAGCCCTCTTCCAGCTTGAGGCGGAAGCGGGCGTCGGCCTCGGTGTCCTTGGGCAGCACGGCGGTGAGCCACACCTGACCCTGCTGCTGCCAGGCGTTGAGCACTAGACCGCTGCGGCGCCAGTTGTCACCGAGCTGGATCTCCAGGGTGTCACCGCTGGCCACCTGCGTTGCGGCAGTGCCGCTCAGCACGAAGAGGGCGCGGTTGTTGGCGCCGCGATACTTGGCGCGCGCCACCGTCTCCTGCCCCATGTAGCAGCCCTTGTTGAAGCTGATGCCATCAAGAGCTTGCAGGTTCAGCATCTGGGGGATGTATTCCCCCTGATGGACCGCTTCCAGATGGGGGAGGCCGGCTTTGATTTCCAGCCCCCACCAGAGTCCTTCGTCGCCCACCGGCAGGTTCAGGGCCAGCGGGGATGCGCTCGCCAGCAGCCAGCGGTCCGCCTCCACCCTGACTGCCATGCCGCCCTCCACCAGACCGGTGTCGGTCAGCGCGAAGTGCTGTGCCATCCAGTCGTCCGTCCCCTGACCAGCCAGTCCGGTCAGGCTGCCCTGAAACTCGCCTATCTCGACCTTGGCAAAGATCGCAAACTTCTTGAGCTCCGGCAGCTGGCGTGCCAGCACCGAGGGCTTGGTCAGCATCAGCAGGCTGTCTTCCAGGCAGAGCAGGCGAAAATCGCTCCACAGCTTGCCCTTGGGATCGCAGTGGCCGCCGAGGGTGCTCTGGCCCGGTTGCAGGGCGTTGACGTCGCAGGTGACCTGACCTTGCAGATACTTGGCGCGATCCGGGCCGCCGAGGCGGGTGATGGTCAGGTTGGTCAGGGAAAACAGGGTCGGCTCGGCAGGAAGAAGAGGGGTCGGCAGGCTCACGATGGGATTCCAGAGACAGAAAGTATGTGACCTGCATGGTAAAGACGTAAGGAATGTTTGTCAGCCGGAAAATCCTGCTGCTACCATTCCCCGGTCTTTGTAAGGAGAGTTCCATGTTGAACCCAAGTGAGAAGTCCCGCCTGAAGTGGGCCTGCCGTCGCGGCATGCTCGAGCTGGATGTGATCTTTATGCCCTTCTTTGAGCACGAGTTCGATGGCCTCGGCGAGGCCGAACAGCGCACCTTCATCCGCCTGCTGGAGTGCGAGGATCCCGAGCTGTTCCGCTGGTGCATGGGTCACGGCGTGCCCGAGGATCCCGATTTTGCCGCCATGATCCCCCTGATCCTCGAGCGCAACCAGGCCCGCCACGACAGCCTGCGCTGAGCCCGACTCGCGACCGCCACCCCTCATGGCCAGCCTCGCGTCTCCCCAGCGGGTAGTGATGCCCGTGATCGCCTCCCGCCAGCAGCGTCTGTTGCTGTGCATCCTGTTTCTGTTGCTGCTCTTGCCCGTCGCCAGCCTGATCCAGGGCTGGCAATGGGGGCTGTTCCTCCCTGTCTGGGGGCTGGGCCTGTGGCGCGCGTTGCGTCGCCATCCGGCGGCGAGCGGCGTGCTCGTCTGGGATGGGGAGTGGCTCGAGTGGCAAGGGGGGCGCCATCGGCTGGATCCCCGCAGCCGCATCCTGCCAGGGGTGCTCTGGTTGCGGCTGAAGACGGTGGAGGGCTCCGAGGGGCAGCTCTGGCTCTTCTCCGATGCCCTGGCCCCTGCACACTACCGCGCCCTGGCCCGCGCCATCCACCTCGCTGTCCGCTAGAGGCGTCTCTCTCTACCTGCTACATCTGCCGCTCATAGCAGATGACCCCGCCTGGGCGGGGTCATCTGGGGGAGGGCATACGCCCGAATCGAACGCAACGGCCTTATTCCTGATCCGGCGTCATTCCCGATCCGGGGTCAGCACGGTCGGCTTGGAGTCCGGCTGCATGTCCGGATAATCCAGGTTGTAATGCAAACCGCGTGACTCCTTGCGCTCCAGGGCGCAGTTGACGATGAGCTCGGCCACCTGCAACAGGTTGCGCAGCTCCAGCAGGTTGTTGGAGACCCGGAAGTTGGCGTAGTACTCCTGCACCTCCTGCTTGAGCAGGTCGATGCGACGCTTGGCCCGGGCCAGGCGCTTGTTGGTGCGCACTATGCCCACGTAGTCCCACATCATCAGCCGCAGCTCGTGCCAGTTGTGCTGGATCACCACCTGCTCGTCCGAGTCATCCACCTGGCTCTCGTCCCAGGCCGGCAGGCTGGGGGGCGCCACGCTGGTGGGCAGCTTGGCCAGGATGTCGGCTCCCGCCTGATGGGCATAGACCACGCATTCGAGCAGGGAGTTGGAGGCCATGCGATTGGCGCCGTGCAACCCGGTATAGGTCACCTCGCCGATGGCATAGAGGCCGGGGATGTCGGTTTGGCCGTTGTTGTCGATCATCACGCCGCCACAGGTGTAGTGGGCCGCCGGGACGATGGGCATCGCCTCCTTGGTGATGTCGATACCGACCGCGAGGCAGCGCTCATAAATGGTCGGGAAGTGCTTGATGATGAAATCCGCCGGCTTGTGGCTGATGTCCAGATACATGCAATCCGCCCCGAGGCGCTTCATCTCGTGGTCGATGGCGCGGGCGACGATGTCCCGCGGGGCCAGCTCGGCCCGCTCGTCAAACTCCGGCATGAAGCGGCTGCCGTCCGGGCGGCGCAGGTAGGCCCCCTCGCCGCGCAGGGCCTCGGTCAGCAGGAAGTTGGGGTCGTCCGGGTGGAACAGGCTGGTGGGGTGGAACTGGTTGAACTCCAGATTCGCCACCCGGCAGCCGGCACGCCATGCCATGGCGATGCCATCGCCAGAGCTCACATCGGGGTTGGAGGTGTACTGGTACACCTTGGAGGCCCCGCCGGTGGCCAGCGCCACGAAGCGGGCGCGGATCACCTCGACCTGCTCGGCGTTGCGATTCCAGACATAGGCTCCCAGTACCTTGTTGCCCGGCAGACCCAACTTGCGGGTGGTGATGAGATCGACCGCGTTGAAGCGCTCCATCAGCTGGATGTTGGGGTGGGCGCGCACCTGGTCGATCAGGGTGAGCTGCACCGCCTTGCCGGTGGCATCGGCCGCGTGGAAGATGCGGCGATGGCTGTGGCCCCCTTCCCGGGTCAGGTGATAGTGGGATTCCCCCTCGGCATCCTCTTCCTGATCGAAGGGGACCCCCTGCTGAATGAGCCACTGGATGGAGTCGCGGGCGTTGCGGGCGGTGAACTCCACCACCGCCGGGTCGCACAACCCGGCGCCGGCGTTGAGCGTGTCGCTCACGTGGGATTCGATGCTGTCGGTCTCGTCGAACACGGCAGCGATGCCTCCTTGCGCATAGAGAGTGGCCCCCTCACTGATGGGCCCCTTGCTCAGAACCAGGACTTTGGCCTGGTCTGCCAATCGCAACGCGAGGGACAGACCGGCGGCACCGCTGCCAATGATGAGTACGTCGCAAAGGTATTCAACACTTGCTTTCATAAGTATCATTGGCCTGGATTAAGAACTGGCCCCATGGTAGCCCAAGGGGGGTTGTGATGCAGCCCGCATCACATTTTTTTCAATGCAAGCGAACTTTCCCTGATTCCTCCTGTCTGAACTTGTGCGCTTAGAAGGGGCCGGAAAAGAAAAACGATAACCTGATGGGGGTTTTACGGCTCTGATGAGCGACCAGAATCTACTGGACGAACAGCTGGTTGAACGGGTCCAGCGTGGCGATAAAAATGCATTCAACCTGTTGGTACGCAAGTACCAGCACAAGGTGGTCAACCTGGTGGCCAGGTATGTCAACAATCCGGGCGATGTACCGGATGTGGCGCAGGAGGCATTCATCAAGGCCTACCGTGCGTTGCCGACATTCCGTGGCGAGAGCGCGTTTTACACCTGGTTGTACCGGATCGCCGTCAACACGGCCAAAAACTACCTGACGTCACAGGGGCGCAGACCGCCCAGCAGTGATGTCGAAGCGGACGAGGCTGAATATTATGGTGGTGGTGAAGCCCTGCAAGAGGTGGCCACCCCGGAAAACCTGGCGCTGACCGACGAGATCAAGCGTACCGTGTTTACCGCCATAGAAGCCTTGCCAGAAGATTTGAGAACGGCGATCACCCTTCGTGAAATGGAAGGGCTGAGCTACGAGGAGATTGCAGAGATCATGGATTGCCCTGTGGGTACGGTGAGATCCCGCATCTTCCGGGCGAGGGAAGCAATCGATAAAAAGCTGCAACCTCTGATCGAGCATTAACTGGGGAAAGACAGGCAAACTTATGGCAAATAAAGAGCAACTTTCAGCCCTGATGGATGGCGACCTCAGCGAAATCGAGGTACTGAACGAGCTGGGAACGGATCCCGCTCTGCAGGATACCTGGTCGCGTTACCATCTGATCGGTGATGCCATGCGGGGTGACCTGCCGGTCAATCTGCAACTGGATCTCAGCGACAGCATCATGCTGGCGCTGGAGGATGAACCCGCCATACTGGCGCCCAAGCCGGCTCAGCCTGCTGCGCCCCAGGTGCAGCCCGCCGGCAAGGTGATCCCCTTCGTTCGCCGCTTTGGCCAGCAAGTGGGGCAGTATGCCATTGCCGCCTCCGTGGCTGCCGCCGTCATCTTCGGCGTGCAGCAGTACCAGGGCAAGGATGGTGTACCGACCAGTCCGGTGCTCAATACCATACCCGTGGGTGGCAGTGCTGCGCCGGTGAGCGTGCACTATCCCCAGGATGGCAGCCGGACCGGTGTGCGTCAGCAAGGTCTGAGCGAGCAGCAGATGCAGGAGCAGCGCGAGCGCATCAATGCCTTCCTGCGCGACCATCAACTGCAACAGCGTCTGCTGCAAGACAAGCAGATTCAGGAATAACGCATTTTTAGGGATCAGATCGTGCGCCAGTCCAGCCGTATCCTGCTGGCCTCTCTCCTGTTGATTTGTGCCAAGGCCTCGGCCGACGATCTGTCGGCCGAGGCCTTGTTGCAGCAGATGCAGAGTGCCGTTTCGCAACAAAACTTCGAATTGTCCATGGTCAAGGCCCGCCAGGGGCGCCTCGAGCCTATCCGTTTCAGCCACGGGATCATCGATGGCAAGGAGGTGGCTCACTTGAGCTATCTCGACGGCAAGGCCGTGGAGTTCCTGCAACGCCAGAACGAATACACCTTCTTCGAAAACACCCATGAACCCTACACCCTCAAGGGGGCGCGTTTCCCCGGGGTCTGGTCGAGCCTGGTGAGGATGCCGCTGCCCCGGGTGATGGAGAGCTATGACCCCGTGCTGGCGGGCCGCAGTCGGGTGGCCGGCCTGGTGGCACAAGTGGTACGGCTGGTGCCCAAGGAGGCGGACAAGTACGGCTTCGTGCTCTGGATTGACGAACAGAGCCATCTGCTGCTGCGGGTGGACATGGTGGATCGAGAGGGCAATCTGGTGGAGCAGGTGCTGGGGGTGGATCTGGACAGGCAATCTGCGCCGGCCCCCTGGCTGGTGACCCTGGCACGCAGCAAGCTGCCGGATGCGCTGGCGCTGGAAGATGCCTATCCCGCTCCTCAGCAGACCCTCAACTGGCACCTGACCTGGTTGCCCGATGGCTTCAAGGTGCTCTCTCAGGATCGGCATCAGCTGGTCAGCACCAGTCTGCCGGTGGATTACATGATGCTCTCCGACGGGCTGGTGGATCTCTCCGTCTACGTTTCCCGGGTCGATCCCAAGCAGGCGGTGCGCCAGCAGTTGATTCGCCAGGGGGCCACCTCGCTGGTGAGCTTCGTCAACGAGGTCGGGGTGGAGATCACCGTGGTGGGCGAGGTGCCCGCCGAAACCGCCAAGCGCATCGCCGAGGCCCTGCAGCCGCTGGCCCGCAACGAGGCGGTGCAGTGAGTCTTTGCCGTGAGACTTGCCCTGAGGGTGCCGCCGTGCTGAGATCCGGTGCATCCACCACCCCCTGTGAGGAGTCATCAGGTGAGTAACATGAGTGAAGAGCTGGCCACAGTAGTGGCCATCGACGGCAATCACGCCTGGGTGGAGTGCGAGCGGCGATCCGCCTGCAGCGGTTGCCACCAACAATCCAGCTGCGGGACCGGCACCGTCGCCAAGGCCTTTCCCATGAAGGCGCAGCGGCTGCGGGTCGCCCTCACCGGCGATGTGGCGGTGGGCCAGCAGATCCGCCTGGGCATCCCTCAGGCCAGCATCCTGCGCGGTGCGGCTCTGGTGTACGTGCTGCCGCTCTTCTGTCTGCTGCTGGGCGCCCTGCTCGGCCAGCTCTGGCTGGTGCCGCTCTTGTCGGCGGGAGAGGGGGTGACCATCCTCTGCTGTCTGCTGGGCGGCGCCATCGGATTTTTACTGGTTCGTTACTTTTCTGACCGGCTCGAGCAGGGGGAATACGGTCCCCGCATGCTCGGGGTGGTGCTCAATACCCGTCATCTCTCTTGAGGGGCCGGGTCTGGCGGAGGGCATCCAGGTGCCCAACGCCCGCCAGACAAGGCGCTATTTGTGGGGCCCGCCGACTAAAGATTGGCCGTCGACCGGGTTATCCAGTAAAATCCTGCCCTCATATCCGACCCTAACTTAATTTTGAGTGATTCTTGCTCGATGAAACACATTCGTAACTTTTCGATTATTGCGCACATCGACCACGGTAAGTCGACCCTGTCGGACCGTCTGATCCAGACTTGCGGCGGCCTGTCCGATCGCGAGATGCAGGCCCAGGTGCTGGACTCCATGGATCTGGAGCGCGAGCGCGGCATTACCATCAAGGCACAGAGTGTGACCCTGAACTACCAGGCACAAGACGGTAACACCTATCAGCTGAACTTTATCGACACCCCGGGCCACGTGGATTTCTCCTACGAGGTTTCTCGCTCCCTGGCTGCCTGTGAAGGGGCACTGCTGGTGGTGGATGCCGGTCAGGGGGTTGAGGCACAGACTCTGGCCAACTGCTACACCGCCATGGAAATGGAGCTGGAAGTGGTGCCGGTGCTGAACAAGATTGACCTGCCGGCCGCAGAGCCCGAGCGGGTTGCCGAGGAGATCGAGGACATCGTCGGCATCGACGCGGTGGACGCGGTGCGCTGCTCCGCCAAGACCGGCCTCGGTGTCGATCTGGTGCTGGAAGAGATCGTCGCCAAGATCCCGTCCCCGGAAGGGGATCCGGAGGCGCCGCTGCAGGCGCTGATCATCGACTCCTGGTTCGACTCCTACCTCGGGGTCGTGTCGCTCGTGCGGATCAAGAACGGTTCCCTGAAGAAGAACGACAAGATCAAGGTGATGAGCACCGGTCAGGTGTGGGGTGTGGATCGTATCGGTATCTTCACCCCCAAGCAGGTGGACACCGACGGCCTGGGTTGTGGCGAGGTAGGTTGGGTCGTCTGCGGCATCAAGGACATCCACGGTGCGCCGGTGGGGGATACCCTGACCCTGGCCAAGCGCGGTGCCGAGAAGGCGCTGGCCGGCTTCAAGAAGGTGAAGCCCCAGGTCTATGCGGGCCTGTTCCCCATCTCCAGCGATGACTACGAGTCCTTCCGTGATGCGCTGGAGAAGCTCTCCCTCAACGATGCCTCCCTGTTCTACGAACCGGAGAGCTCCACGGCGCTGGGCTTCGGCTTCCGCTGCGGCTTCCTCGGGATGCTGCACATGGAGATCATCCAGGAGCGTCTGGAGCGTGAATACGATCTGGATCTCATCACCACAGCGCCGACCGTGGTCTACGAGATCGAGCTGAACGATGGCTCCACCATCCACATCGACAGCCCGGCCCAGATGCCCGCCATCAACAACATCAAGGAGATGCGCGAGCCCATCGCCGAGTGTCACATCCTGCTGCCGCAGGAGTACATGGGCAACGTCATCACCCTCTGCATCGAGAAGCGCGGCGTACAGACCAACATGGTCTACCACGGTAAGCAGGTGGCGCTGACCTACGAGATCCCGATGGCGGAAGTGGTGCTCGACTTCTTCGACCGTCTGAAGTCCACCAGTCGCGGCTACGCCTCCCTGGACTACGGCTTCAAGCGCTTCGAAACCTCCGACATGGTCCGTCTGGACATCATGATCAACGGCGAGCGGGTCGACGCCCTGGCCATCATCACCCACAAGGAGAACGCCCAGTATCGTGGTCGCCAGGTGGTGGAGAAGATGCGCGAGCTGATCCCGCGCCAGATGTTCGACATCGCCATTCAGGCCGCCATCGGCAACCAGATCATCGCCCGCAGCACTGTCAAGGCATTGCGTAAAGACGTCACCGCCAAGTGCTACGGTGGTGACGTGAGCCGGAAGAAGAAACTGCTGAACAAGCAGAAAGAAGGCAAAAAGCGGATGAAGTCCCTGGGCCGTGTGGACGTGCCGCAAGAGGCCTTCCTCGCCATTCTCCACGTCGGAAAGGATTAATCGATGGCAAGCACCTTTTCCCTGATCCTCGTCGTCGTCACCCTGCTGACCGGCATCATCTGGACGCTCGACAAGCTGGTCTGGTCCAAGCAGCGGGCGGCCAAGGTCGCGGCCGCCCGTGCCAATGCCGGCCCAGACGTGGACGAGAAGACCCTGGCCAAGGTGGCCCCCATGCCGGTCTGGATCGAACAGACCGGCGGGGTCTTCCCGGTGATCGCGCTGGTGCTGATCCTGCGTTCCTTCATCTTCGAGCCGTTCCAGATCCCGTCGGGATCCATGATGCCCACCCTGCTGGTGGGCGATTTCATCCTGGTGGAGAAGTTCGCCTATGGCCTCAAGGACCCGGTGACCAACACCAAGTTCCTCGAGACCGGCGAGCCGAAGCGCGGTGATGTGGTGGTCTTCAAGTATCCGCTGGATACCCGGGTGGACTACATCAAGCGGGTGGTCGGTATGCCTGGCGATCGGGTCATCTATCGCAACAAGGAGCTGATGATCCGGCCCAAGTGCGACGAGCAGGAAGGGAAAACGTGCCCCGGCTTCCAGAAGCTGGGCATCAAGTTCGAGCAGCGCGGCGAGTTCAGCCAGATGGGGATCCCGCTGGATCGCTACACCGAACAGCTGGGCGACGTCTCCCACGAGACCCTGCGCAACCCGCTGATGCCGGACCTGGTGGATCGCTACTATCGCCAGCCCGGCACCTATCCTGATGAGTGGGTGGTGCCGGAAGGCCACTACTTCGTGATGGGCGACAACCGCGACAACAGCACCGACAGCCGTTTCTGGGGCTTCGTGCCCGAGCAGAACCTGGTGGGCAAGGCGGTTGCCATCTGGATCAGTTTCGAATTTGAGCGCGAGGAAGGTTCCAGCTTGCCCAGCTGGGTGCCGACCGGCGTGCGCTTCAACCGCATTGGCGGAATACAGTAAATGAATATCAAGATGAACAGACTGCAGTCCCGTCTCGGGCATGTCTTTCAGGAAGCCGAGCTGCTGACCCGGGCACTGACCCATCGCAGCGCCGGTTCCCGGCACAACGAGCGCCTGGAATTCCTGGGGGACTCCATCCTGAGTCTGGTGATTGCCGACGACCTCTTCCACCGCTTCCCGCAGGCGGCGGAAGGGGATCTCAGCCGGATGCGTGCCACCCTGGTGCGCGAGAAGACACTGGCCGAACTGGGCCGGGAGTTCGACCTCGGGGATCACCTGATCCTGGGGCCGGGTGAGCTGAAAAGCGGTGGCTTTCGCCGCGAGTCGATCCTGGCCGACACGGTCGAGGCGGTGATCGGCGCCATCTATCTGGATACCGATCTGGAGCGGGTGCGCAGCCTCCTGCTCGGCTGGTACGCCAGCCGCCTGGAAGAGATCAAGCCCGGCATCGAGCAGAAGGATCCCAAGACCCGGCTGCAGGAGATCCTGCAGGGCAGCCGCCGGTCCCTGCCGACCTATACCGTGACCAACGTCAAGGGCGAGGCCCACAACCAGGAGTTCACCGTGCAGTGCGAGGTGGACGGTCTGGATGGTCCCCTGGTCGGGGTCGGCACCAGCCGTCGCAAGGCCGAACAGGCCGCGGCGCAGCAAGCATTGGAAAGGCTGTCATGACTGCTATGAATGCAAGAGGCCGCGGTCTTTCGACACAACCAGAATTGGAAAGATTGCCATGACGGATACAGATAGCACCTATTGCGGCTTTGTTGCCATCGTGGGCCGCCCCAACGTGGGCAAGTCCACCCTGCTCAACAAGCTGCTCGGCCAGAAGGTCAGCATCACCTCGAAGAAACCCCAGACCACCCGTCACCGGATCCTGGGGATCGACACCGAGGAGAACCATCAGACCATCTATGTGGATACCCCGGGTCTGCACATCGAGGAGAAGCGGGCCATCAACCGCCTGATGAACCGCGCAGCCACCAGTTCTCTGGGGGACGTGGCCATGGTGGTGTTCGTGGTTGACGGCACCCACTGGACCAAGGACGACGAGATGGTGCTCGGCAAGTTGCGCCACCTCAAGTGCCCCGTAGTACTGGCGGTCAACAAGATCGACAACGTGAAGGAGAAGGAGGACCTGCTTCCCCACCTCGAGTGGCTGGGTCAGCAGATGGCTTTCTCCCATATCTTGCCCATCAGCGCCGAAAAGGGCACCAACGTGGAGAAGATCCGCGAGTGGGCCAAGGATCTGCTGCCGGAAAACGTGCACTTCTTCCCGGAAGACTACGTGACCGACCGATCCTCCCGCTTCATGGCCTCCGAGATCATCCGCGAGAAGCTGATGCGCTTCACCGGCGAGGAGCTGCCTTACTCGGTGACGGTGGAGATCGAGCGCTTCAAGGTCGAGGAGACCGGTCTCTACCACATCCATGGCCTCATCCTGGTGGAGCGTGAAGGCCAGAAGAAGATGGTCATCGGCAACAAGGGCGAGAAGATCAAGACCATAGGCACAGAGGCGCGCATCGACATGGAGCGGCTGTTCCAGAACAAGGTGCATCTCGAGCTGTGGGTCAAGGTCAAGTCCGGCTGGGCCGACGACGAGCGGGCCCTGCGCAGCCTCGGGTATGGCGACGACTGATTGCTGACCCCGGCTTTCGTCATCCACAGTCGGCCCTATCGGGAGACCAGCCAGCTGGTCGAGGTCTTCACCCAGGATAGCGGTCGATTCACCCTGGTGGCTCGCGGTTCCCGCGGGCCATGCTCCTCTCTGAAGGGGCTGC
The DNA here is from genome assembly GCF_019048565.1 of Aeromonas sp. FDAARGOS 1406. Classification (NCBI taxonomy): domain Bacteria; kingdom Pseudomonadati; phylum Pseudomonadota; class Gammaproteobacteria; order Aeromonadales; family Aeromonadaceae; genus Aeromonas; species Aeromonas sp. FDAARGOS 1406. Next base: position 2,020,994 of record NZ_CP077378.1, on the reverse strand, counting down.
TTCAGCCCTTCACCCTGCTCACCATTGCCTGGCGCGGCAAGGGGGATCTCAAGAACCTCACCCAGGTGGAGTGCCCGGATCACTCGTTGCGCCTCGGCGGGGATCGTCTCTTCTACGGCCTCTATCTCAACGAGCTGGTCTACTACCTGCTGGAAGCGCACACCCCCTTCCCCGAGGTGTTCGATGCCTATGCCCGTGCCATCATGGCACTGGCGGACGGAGAGACCCCGGAGCTGCCCCTGCGCCGCTTCGAGTTCCTGCTGCTGCAGGCCCTGGGCTACGCGGTGGACTTCGAATATGCCGCGGACGACGACTCCCCCATCGACCCCACCCTGCTCTACGGCTTCGAGCGGGAGCTCGGCTTTGTCGCTTGCGAGCGGGCGCCGGATCCCCGTACCCTGTTCCTCGGCGCCCACCTGCTGGCCTTCGCCGAGGGGCGTTTTGACACGCCTCCCTTGCTGCAGGCGGCCAAGCGTTTCAGCCGACTGGCGCTGCAGCCCTATCTCGGCAAGCGTCAACTGAAGAGCAGGGAGCTCTTTTTGAAGCGAAAAGGCAGTGTTTCAAGCTGATTTTTATTATCTGGTGATGTTTTGTGTTTATGACATCGCCTTTCATGAACAATAATGCTGTCGCCGCGACCAGAACCGGCCTGCGGCGGCACATGGACAGAGGAGCGGGCTCCACCCGCTCCGGCATTCACAGATGACCTGTATCAAGGAGTAAGCAATGAGCGAGATCTACCTGGGTGTGAACATCGACCATATCGCCACCCTGCGCAACGCCCGCGGCACCCAGTATCCGGATCCGGTACAGGCCGCCTTCGTGGCCGAGCAGGCCGGTGCCGATGGCATCACGGTCCACCTGCGGGAAGATCGCCGCCACATCACCGACCGGGACGTGGAGATCCTGCGCCAGACCATCCAGACCAGGATGAACCTGGAGATGGCGGTGACCGAGGAGATGATCGGCATCGCCTGCCGCATCAAGCCCCACTTCGTCTGCCTGGTACCGGAGAAGCGCACCGAGGTGACCACCGAGGGTGGTCTGGACGTGGCGGGCCAGCTGGACAAGGTGACCGATGCGGTGACCCGTCTTGCGGCCGTCGGTGCTCAGGTATCCCTCTTCATCGATGCGGATCCGTTGCAGATCGATGCGGCCGCCGCGAGCGGTGCTCCCTTCATCGAGATCCACACCGGCCGCTACGCCGATGCCACCACGGATGCCGAGCGCAACGCCGAGTTCAAGCGCATCGCAGCCGGAGCTTCCTACGCCGCTGGCAAGGGCCTGAAGGTCAATGCGGGCCACGGCCTGCACTACCACAACGTCAAGGCTATCGCCGCCATCCCCGAGCTCTATGAGCTCAACATCGGTCATGCCATCATCGGTCGCGCCGCCTTCGACGGTCTGGCCAAGGCGGTCAGCGACATGCGTGCGCTGATGCAGGAAGCCCGTCAGGGGATCTGATGCCGCTTCGCAGGTATGAAAACCACAAGGGACGCTTCGGCGTCCCTTGTGGTTTTCAGGAATGGAGGGAGGGGTGAACCCCGTGCTCATCTGGCATGGGGCCGGGCATCCGTGTGCAGAGGGCGAAAGGGAAGGGGCGTCTCAGCCTGGTTCCGGGAAGTAGCGCTCCAGCAGGGCGGTGAGGATGGCCTGGCACTCGGCATCCGGCTCGCCGGTGACCAGGGCGGGGCGAAAGTGAAGCTGGAAGGCGCGCAGGACGGCGCGGCTCTGCTCATCCCAGGCGCCGTGCTGGGGTAGGCCGTAGCCGTAACGGGCAAGCTGCTGCTGCCATTGCAGCGCATCCCAGGGGATGAGCTGCGTCTGGCGCAGCTCGGCCACCCGGGCCTCGTCGGGCCAGGCGCCGACACCGTAGCGCAGGGCGAGCTCGCGCCAGGGGAACCGGGGGCCGGGATCCTGCTTGCGCTCGGGGGCGACGTCGCTGTGGGCCAGCACCTGGGTGGGGGGGATCTGGTAGCGTTCGACCAGATCCCGGGCGAGTGCGCCGAGGGCGGCGGTCTGGGCAGGAGGATAGGGTTGCCAGTGTCTCAGATGGGCGGGCAGGGCCGCGTCTTTCTCGTCATACCCGAGATTCACTATCTCGATGCCGAGCGAACTGGCGTTGAGCCCGGCGTAGTGATGCCAGCGACTGCGTCCGGCGTGCCAGGCCCGCTGGCTGTCGGGCACCAGCTGGTAGACCGGGAACGGTTGCTCGTCGGTGTCGCGGGGGATCAGGTAGTGGGCGCTCACCTTGTGCTCCGGCTCGGTCAGCAGGTGCAGGGAGCGGGCATCCTCTTCATCCGTGTAGTGCAGGATGAGAAAGGCGATGCGCTCGTTCTGGCTAGCGCTCTGATGATCCTGGTTGAGCCGATAGGGTGCAGGCTGGCAGGCGCCGAGCAGCAGGATGAGGGGCAGTGACCAGAACCAGCGCGCCGCGAACCGACACGCACCGCCGCTCGCCGACGGGCGTGGAGTCAGCAGGCGGCGCCAGCCCATGGTCTAGCCTCGCACCTGGCCGGAGGCGGTCATCAGGGCCCGGGCCTGTATTTGGCGGTGAGGCCAATCAGGAAGTTGCGCAGGATCTGATCCCCGCAATCCTGATAGTGCTTGTGATCCCTGGCGCGGAACAGGGCGCTCAGCTCGGACTTGGAGAGGTTGAAGTTCGCGAGCTTGAGGGTGCCCAGCATCTCCTCTTCCTTGTAGTTGAGGCCGATGCGCAGCTTGCGCAGGATCAGGTTGTTGTTGATCCGGTTCGGGATCACCTGGGGCGGGGCATCTTCCCGCACACCGCGGCGCAGGGCGATGAAGCCGTCGAGGAACTGGCTCAGTGCCGAGTCCGGGCAGGCGGCGAAGCCCGCTTCCTGTGCCTCGCCCTCTTCGGCCTCTTTCATCAGCCAGCCGTGCAACTGGGCATGGGTGATGGCCAGATTGCCCTTGGCAAAGATCTCGACCATCTGGTCGTTGCTGATGCTGAGGGCATAGCGCAGGCGGCGCAGAATATCGTTGTTGGTCATGTTGACTCCTGTGGAAACGGCGCAGATGTTACCACCTGCCGCCTGTCCAGTCAGAAAAAGCGCCTCAGTCGGTCAGGGCCAGGTAGCGGGGGGCCTCCTGCCTCACCTGCTCCAGGGCATCCTGCAGCTCCAGCAATTCGGGTTCCAGATCGCTCACGGCGACCCCGTCGCGCAGCTGCTGCTCGAGCTGGGAGAGCAGGCGTTGCAGACCCGGCACCCCGGAGTAGGCGCAGCCACCGTTGAGGCGGTGGAGCTGGGCCAGCACGTCTGCATCGTCGGCACTCCCTTCCAGCGCCGCCGCCAGGATGGGCTCCACCTCGTCGAAGCTGGCCAGCAGCATGGTCAGCATCTCCCGGGCGAGGGCTGGCTTGCCGGCGGCCTGACGCACGGCGAGGGGCCAGTCTATCTGCTGATCCCCGTGATTCTGGTGCCGCCGGTGGGCGAAGTCGGTGATGAGCTGCGCCAGCATCCCCTCGTCGATGGGTTTGGCCAGGTAGTCGTCCATGCCCTGGCGAATGAGGCGCTCCCGCTCACCGGGAATGGCATGGGCGGTGACCGCGACGATGGGGGTCTCGGTGTTGAGGGAGTGGTGGCGGATCGCCTGGGTGGCGCTGATGCCGTCCATGACGGGCATCTGGATATCCATGAAGATGATGTCGAACGGCTGGCTCTGGGCCAGGTTGACCGCCTCCTTGCCGTTCTTGCACACCACCACCTCGGTCACCATCTCCTTGAGCATGGCGGCGATGAGCTTGAGGTTGGCGGCGTTGTCATCCACCGCCAGCACCTTGACCGCCTGCACGCTGCGCGGCGTCGGCGCGGGCAGGGGGGCACGGCGTACCGCCTCGGGGGAGAGCAGAGCGTGCAGCAACTTGCGATGGTTGATGGGCTTGGAGAGGCAGTGGACGGCGCCGTGGGCCAGCATGGCGTCGTAGAGGGCCGGCTCGTGGCTGCTGAGCAGCACTATGGTGTTCTGCTGGCCGTCCAGTCCGTCGAGACGGGCAATCACCTGCTGTGGGCTGTGCAGGGTGCTGCTGCCGATGAGCACCATGTCCTGGCTGCTCATCGGGGGCCACTCCTCGTCCACCGTCAGGGAGTGCACATCCAGGTGCCACTCTCCCAGCAGGGCGAGCAGGGAGGCGTGAGTGAAGGGATCCGGCTCCAGCAGCCAGACCCGCTTGCCCTGGATGCGATCCAGCGGAAGCCGCTCGCTCTGGGGCAGGGGAGAGACATCCAGATCCAGGTGGAACGAGAAGACCGACCCCTTGCCGAGTTCGGATTCGAAGCGGATCTGGCCCCCCATCTGCTGCACCAGCTTCTGGGTGATGACGAGCCCGAGCCCGGTGCCCCCATAGCGGCGGGAGATGGAGGAGTCTGCCTGGTTGAAGGCCTGGAACAACTGGCGCTGCTGCTCTTCCGAGATGCCGATGCCGGTATCGCGAATCAGCACCCGCAGGCGCACCTTGTTGCCGTTCGACTCCCCGGTCTGCTCGACACGCACGTCCACGTTGCCGCGCTCGGTGAACTTGATGGCGTTGCCGGTGAGGTTGGTGAGCACCTGCTGCAGGCGCATGGGGTCGCCGGTGAGGTAGTCCGGCACGGCGGCATCCACCTGGAGGGAGAGTTCGAGCTGCTTGTCGTGGGCGCTCGGCCCCAGCAGGTGCATGGTCTCGTTGAGGGTGTCCCGCAGGCTGAAGGGGATGTGCTCGAGCTGCAGCTTGCCCGCCTCCAGCTTGGAGAAGTCGAGGATGTCGTTGATGATCCCAAGGAGGTTGCGTGCCGACTTCTCGATGGTCTGCATGTAATCGGTCTGGCTCGGGGTCAGGCTGGTCTTGAGCAGCTGGCGGGTGAAGCCGATGACCCCGTTGAGAGGGGTGCGCAGCTCGTGGGACATGTTGGCGAGGAACTCGGACTTGACCCTGGCCGCCTCCTGGGCGCGCTTCTTCGCCATGTCGAGCTCGACGTTCTGGATCTCGATCTGCTCGAGGGTCTCCCGCAGATCCGACGTCGCCTGATCGATGTTCTGCTGCATCTCCTCGTGATATTCGGAGAGCGCCTTGGCCATGGCGTTGATGCCGTTCTTGAGCATGTCCAGCTCGCCGGTGAGCTGGCCGCTGACCCGGGTATCGAGTCGCCCCTCCCTGATCCGGTGCACCGCCTGCACCATGTCGGTGATGGGCTGGGTCACGCTCTTGACCAGACGGAAGCCGAACAGGGCGCTGATGGCCAGCCCGATGAGCACGATGATGACCGCGAAGAAGGCGTCGCGGTACTGCAGGACGATGGCCCTGTCCGTGGCGAGCTGCATGGAGATGTAGCCGATGACCGGCGGCTCCAGATCGCTTGGCAGCGGGAAGCCGTCCAGGCTGGTCTCTGCCTGGATGGGGGTGCGCAGTATGATGTCATCGCCGTTGACGGAGACGCTGGTCAGGGCCGGGATGACGCTGCCGTCCGGCAGACGAAGCTGGCTGAAGTCCCTGTGGTAGTTGGACGTCACGAACAGCTGGTTCTCCTGGGTGAAGACGGCGATGGACTTGATGAAGGGCGAGTTTTTGCGATGGGTGAGCCCGATCAGCCGCTTGAGGGATTCGCGGCTGTGCTGTGTCATGCCGTATTCGCTGGCGATGGCCAGGGGCTCGATGATGTTGATGCCCTGATCGATGAGGTTGTTTTCCAGCTGCTGATAGCGGTGGAAGGTGAAATAGCCGGCGATGAGGCCGCCAATGATGAGGGTCGGCAAGATGGTGAAGGCCAGCACCCGGGCCCTGAGACCGTACTTGGTCATGCCGCCGACCCGCCTTTCGCAAGAGAAGCCATGATCCGGGGCGCATGCAGGCACTGGGGTCGGGCAGGCAATACAGTCATTGTCGCTGTACGGGGTCTCAGGCCGTATCCGGTCATATCAATGGGCCACTTTTGGTCAGAATGGACGATGGGGCGGATGCCGCGGCTGGGGCCCTCAGGCCGTATTTGGTCATACGATTATTCTTGTGGGACAATGGTCTGCCGCAGATTCCACAATCATGACATAGCCACCTATAGGCACCAAGTTTTATGGCCCAGTTTTTCAAGCCCCAAAAGAAATCCACCCAGCCCCAACGTATTGAATTTACGGTAGACAGTCTGGATCACCACTGTGTCGGCGTCGGCCGTCATCAGGGCAAGGCCATCTTCATCGAAGGGGCGCTGCCCGGCGAGGCCATCAAGGCCCGCATCATCGACGACAAGAAGCACTATGCCCACGCCGCCCTGCAACAGGTGGTGACCCCGGCGGCCAACCGGGTCGCCCCCTTCTGCGACCACTATCGCGAGTGTGGCGGTTGCAGTGCCCAGCACCTGGGAGAGGGAGATCAACTGGCGGCCAAGGAGGCGGGACTGGTCAGCCTGTTCGAGCGCCTTGGCAACATCCAGGCGCCGGCGCTGGCACCTGCGCTGACGGGGGAGTCCCGCGCCTACCGCCGGGTCTGCCGTCTGGCCATCAAGTTTGACAAGAACGGTCGCTGCACCCGGGTGGGCTTTCGTCGTCGCCAGTCGAACGATCTGGTAGAGATTGCCGGCTGTCCTGTGCTGGCCGAGCCCCTCTCCGCCCTTATTGCCCCTCTGCGCGAATGTCTCAACCGGCTGAAGAGCCAGCGCGAACTGGGCCATGCGGAACTCATTCAGGGGGAGCAGGGCATTCTGATGCTGCTGCGCCACATCGGTAGCCCCACCGAGGCGGATCGGGCGCACTTGACCGAGTTTGCCACCGCCCAGGGGATAGACCTCTATCTGCAGGCGGCGGACGAGCAGATCGAACCTCTGCGTCAACAGTCTCAGCCAAGTTACACGCTGGATGGCCTGTCTCTTGCATTCGCTCCCGGCGACTTCATCCAGGTCAACGGGCCCGTCAACCAGCGCATGGTGGAGCAGGCATTGAGCTGGCTCGACGCAGGCAAGGATGACAAGGTGCTGGACCTCTTCTGCGGCATCGGCAACTTCACCCTGCCGCTGGCCCGTCAGGCCCGCGAAGTGGTGGGGGTGGAAGGGGAGTTCGCCATGGTGACGCGTGCACAGGAGAATGCCCGCCGCAACGGCATCGACAACGCCCGCTTCTACAAGGCGGACTTGAGCGGCGACATCGTGGGCATGTCCTGGGCCCGGGAAGGGTTCGATCTGGTACTTCTGGATCCGGCCAGACCCGGGGCGCTGGAGGTGATGAGCCACGTGGTGGCACTTTCCCCCAAACGGGTGGTCTATGTTTCCTGTAACCCGGTCACCCTGGCCCGTGACAGTCAGGTGCTGGTGCAGGGGGGCTACAAGCTGACCCGTCTGGGGATGCTGGACATGTTCCCCCACACCGGTCATCTGGAGTCCATGGCGCTGTTCGAACGGGGCTGAGTCGAGGCGACCGCATTATTCTGGATGAATCAAGATGCGGTCGTGATGATTTTTCGATGTGCATGATGCTGCCAGAGTGAGGTAAAACAGGTGTTTTTCGCTGCCTTCAACGGGCAGGGCAGAATGCGGTTATCTTGGTTTTCCAGCGGCGGCAGCGCTGTTTGAGCGGGAGTGATTAGGGTAATCTAGGTCGTCGATAGTGGATCGGATGCGGGGAAGAGCCCTGTCACCTTGCGCGGTGACATGCCTTGAAAACTCTTTCATGCATCCCCATTTGAGGCAGTCATCAGTTGATGAGGGGATGAGGAGAGCATCGGCTTTCGACCCCACACTTTTAAGGATTGATACCATGGTTGCGGTGCGCGATATTCATTTGAAAGACAATTTCACTCTGGATGAGTGGGTCAGTTCCCTTACCCTGAGTGAAAGTGACAAGAATCAGCTGCGAACCGTCTACCAGTATTGCCTGACCCTGGGTGACGAAGCGCTCACCAACCGCCTGCTGGTGCGCGGGGTCGAGATGGTGGGCATCCTGCTGATGCTCAGCATGGATCTCGCCACCCTCAAGGCCGCCATTCTCTATCCCTTCGTCGAAGCCGGTCTCATCAGCCAGGAAAAGGTGAACGAGGACTTCGGCCCCAAGATCGCCAAGCTGGTGGAAGGGGTGCTGGAGATGGAGGCCATCCGCTCCCTGCAAACCCTTCACCGCAGCGAAACCTCGCCGGAGCAGGTGGACAACGTGCGCCGCATGCTGCTCGCCATGGTCGAGGACGTGCGCGCCGTGGTCATCAAGCTGGCGGAGCGCATCGCCTGCCTGCGTGAGGCGAAGAAGGCGGATGAGGAGACCCGGGTGCTGATGGCCCAAGAGATCACCAACATCTATGCCCCCCTTGCGAACCGCCTCGGTATCGGTCAGCTCAAGTGGGAGCTCGAGGATCTCGCCTTCCGCTACCTGCACCCGGACACCTACAAGCAGATCGCCAAGCAACTGGACGAGAAACGGCTCGACCGCGAGCGCTACATCCGTGAATTCGTGCAGTCTCTGCGCGATGCCCTGGCCGAGGCCGGCGTCGAGGCCGAGGTCTATGGCCGACCGAAACACATCTACAGCATCTGGCGCAAGATGCAGAAGAAGCACCTCGAATTCAACGAGCTGTTCGATGTGCGCGCGGTGCGGGTGATCACCAAGCGGCTGCAGGATTGCTACGCGGCGCTCGGTATCGTTCACACCCATTTCCACCATATTCCCCGCGAATTTGACGACTATGTCGCCAACCCCAAGCCCAATGGCTACCAGTCCATCCACACCGTGGTGGTGGGGGAGGAGGGCAAGACAGTGGAGATCCAGATCCGTACCGAGCAGATGCATCAGGATGCGGAGCTCGGTGTCGCTGCGCACTGGCGCTACAAGGAAGGGGCACAGGCCGCTGCCAAGACCAGCACCTTCGAAGACAAGATCGAATGGCTGCGCAAACTCCTCGCCTGGCAGGAGGACCTCTCGGAGAGCGGCTCCTTGCTGGACGATCTGCGCAGTCAGGTGTTCGAGGACAGGGTTTATGTCTTCACTCCCAAGGGCGATGTCATCGACCTGCCGGCAGGGGCGACGCCGCTCGACTTCGCCTATCACGTGCACAGCATGATCGGTCACCGCTGCATCGGCACCAAGATCGACGGTCGCATCGTGCCCTTCACCTATACGCTGCAAACCGGTGATCAGGTGGAGGTGATCACCCAGAAGGAGCCGAACCCGAGCCGCGACTGGATGAACCCGAACGCCGGCTTCCTGCGCTCCAGCCGGGCGCGGGCCAAGGTGGCCACTTGGTTCAGAAAGCTGGACCGGGACAAGAACATCGCCGCCGGCAAGGAGTTGCTGGAGAAAGAACTGGACAGGCACAACCTCACCCTCTCCAAGGTGGACAAGGTGGTGCTGGAGCGTTTCCATGCGGAGGAGCTGGAGGATTTGCTGGCCGGTATCGGCAGCGGCGACATCCGCATCAACCAGCTGCTCAATTATCTGGACACCCGCTACAACAAGCCGACGGCGGAAGAAGAAGATCGCCGTCTGCTGGAGAAGCTGGAGCAGAAGGCCAATGTGCCCTTCCGCCCCAAACCCAAGGATCACATCGTGGTGGAAGGGGTGGGCAACCTGATGACTCACATCGCCCGCTGCTGCCAGCCCATCCCGGGGGACGCCATCCAGGGCTTCATCACCATGGGACGGGGGGTTTCCATCCACCGGGAAGATTGCGAGCAGCTCAAGGAGCTGTCGCGTCGCAACCCGGAGCGCTTGATCGATGCGGTCTGGGGGGAGAACTACTCCGGCGGTTACGGTCTCACCATCCGCATTCTCTCCAACGACAGATCCGGCCTGCTGCGCGACATCACCACCGTGCTCGCCAACGAGAAGATCAACGTGATGGGAGTGCGTTCGCGCTCCAACGTGCGCGAGCAGACCGCCGAAATAGACATGGAGCTGGAGATTTACAACATCAACGCCTTCAACCGGGCGTTGGCCAAGCTCAGTCAGCTCAACGACGTGATCAGCGCCAAGCGGCTGTAATGCTCAACCGACCGGCCCCAGTGGCCGGTCTGCATTTTCTCCCTCCTTGTAGAGCATTGAAGACGGATATCACGCGCCCCATCTCCGGCCGCCATGGCGCCACATCATGTGGAGCAGTGGCGTGAGCGGATATTCATGAACCCATTTACTGAATCGAAAGTGAGTTGCCCATGTCCCAACGCTACGACCTTCCCCAACTGCTCGACATCATGGCTAGATTGCGTGACCCGAACGGGGGCTGTCCCTGGGATCTCAAGCAGAGCTTCCAGACCATAGTGCCGCACACCCTGGAGGAGGCCTACGAGGTGGCGGATGCCATCGAGAGCGAAGATTGGCAAGGGCTGAAGGGGGAGCTCGGTGATCTGCTGTTCCAGGTCGTGTTCTATGCCCAGCTCGGCAAGGAGCAGGGATTGTTCGACTTTGCCGACATCGTCGATACCGTGAGCGAGAAGCTCATTCGCCGCCACCCCCATGTCTTCTCCGATGCCGACCTGGGTGACGAGCAGGCGGTCAAAGCGAACTGGGAGGCGGAAAAGGCCAAAGAGCGGGCCGCGCTCGACAAGGAGAGCGTGCTGGACGATATCCCCCTCTCCCTGCCTGCCCTGACCCGGGCAGCCAAGATCCAGAAGCGCTGCGCCACCGTCGGTTTCGACTGGAAGACCCTGGGGCCCGTGGTGGACAAGATCCACGAGGAGATCGAGGAGGTGATGGAAGAGGTGCTGATGGTTGACGTGGACGAGGCTCGGGTGAGCGACGAGCTCGGCGATCTCTTGTTTGCCACCGTCAACTTGGTGCGTCATCTGGGCAAGGATCCCGAGCAGGTGCTGAGGGCTGCCAACACCAAGTTTGAGCGTCGTTTTCGTCAAGTTGAACACTTTATTGCCGCAGAAGGTCTGAAAATGACGGATTGCTCCCTGGAGAAGCTGGACGAGGCCTGGAACAAGGCCAAGGAAACCGAGCAAAGTTGATTTGGCGCAAGACGGGGCGGCGGGGAGCCTGATAGATTTTTGTTCATTGTTTGGGAGTGGGGGTTTTGGTATACTGTTTCCCCGTCCTGCTTCATCCCCGAAGCACCCCTTAAAATTCCCTAAACTTCTTTCAGGTTCAGCATGACGACCAAATATATTTTTGTGACTGGTGGCGTTGTTTCATCCCTCGGCAAAGGCATTGCCGCAGCTTCTCTGGCAGCCATTCTGGAAGCCCGTGGTCTGGATGTGACCATCATGAAACTGGACCCGTACATCAACGTGGATCCGGGCACCATGAGCCCGACCCAGCATGGTGAAGTGTTCGTAACCGAGGACGGGGCCGAAACCGATCTGGATTTGGGCCACTACGAGCGTTTCATCCGCACCAAGATGACCCGCCGCAACAACTTCACCACCGGCCGCATCTATGCAGACGTGCTGCGCAAGGAGCGTCGTGGTGACTATCTGGGCGCCACCATCCAGGTAATCCCGCACATCACCAACGCCATCAAGGAGCGGGTGATTGCCGGTGCCGAAGGCCATCAGGTTGCCATCGTCGAAGTGGGCGGTACCGTGGGCGACATCGAGTCCCTGCCGTTCCTTGAAGCCATTCGTCAGCTGGCGGCCATCGTGGGTCGCAACAATGCCATGTTCATGCACCTGACCCTGGTTCCTTACCTGGCCGCCGCCGGCGAGGTGAAGACCAAGCCGACGCAGCACTCCGTGAAGGAGCTGCTCTCCATCGGTATCCAGCCGGATGTGCTGATCTGCCGCTCCGACCGCGCCATTCCGGCCAACGAACGTGCCAAGATCGCCCTGTTCTGCAACGTGCCCGAGCGCGCCGTCATCTCCATGAAGGATGTCGACTCCATCTACAAGATCCCGGCGCTGCTGAAATCCCAGGGTCTGGACGGCTACATCACCGAGCGCTTCGGCATCGAGTGCAAAGAAGCCGACCTGGCCGAGTGGGAACAGGTCATCTATGAAGAGGCCAACCCGACTGCCGAAGTCACCATCGGCATGGTGGGCAAGTATGTCTCCCTGCCGGACGCCTACAAGTCCGTCAACGAAGCGCTCAAGCACGGTGGCCTGAAGACCCGTCTCTCCGTCAACATCAAGTACATCGACTCCCAGGACATCGAGACCCGTGGCGCCGAGCTGCTGGAAGGTCTGGATGCGATCCTGGTACCGGGTGGCTTCGGCGAACGCGGTGTGGAAGGCAAGATCCTGGCCGCCAAATATGCCCGCGAGAACAAGATCCCGTACCTCGGTATCTGCCTGGGCATGCAGGTTGCCTTGATCGAATACGCCCGCAACGTGGCGGGCATGGAAGGGGCTCACTCCTCCGAGTTCAAGAAAGACAGCCCGTACCCCGTGGTCGGTCTCATCACCGAGTGGGTGGATGACGAAGGCAACGTCGAGACCCGGACCGAGAAGTCCGATCTGGGCGGTACCATGCGTCTTGGCTCCCAGCTCTGCCACCTGGTGGAAGATTCCAAGGTGCGTCAGATGTACGGCAGCCCGACCATTTACGAGCGCCACCGTCACCGTTATGAAGTGAACAACAAGCTGCTGCCACAGATTGAAGCGGCAGGTCTGAAGGTGACCGGTCTCTCCGCCGACAAAAAACTGGTGGAAATCATCGAGATCCCGGATCACCCCTGGTTCGTGGCCGCGCAGTTCCACCCGGAGTTCACCTCGACTCCCCGTGATGGCCACGCCCTGTTCGCCGGTTTTGTGAAGGCGGCGGGCGAGTATCAGAAGCGTAATTTGAAGTAATTGAAAATAAATGCGGTTGGGGCCCTGTGCCACAGCCGCTTTTTTTGGCATATTTTTGTTGTTTTTTTACGAAACCTGAGGAAATACACATGTCCAAGATCGTTAAAGTGATCGGTCGTGAAATCATCGACTCCCGTGGTAACCCGACCGTTGAGGCCGAAGTTCACCTGGAAGGTGGTTTTGTTGGTATGGCAGCCGCTCCGTCTGGCGCGTCCACCGGTTCCCGCGAAGCGCTGGAACTGCGTGACGGCGACAAGAGCCGTTTCCTGGGTAAAGGCGTGCTGAAAGCCATCGAAGCCGTCAACGGCCCGATCGCTCAGGCTCTGCTGGGTAAAGATGCCAAGGACCAGGCCACTGTCGACCAGATCATGATCGACCTCGACGGTACCGAGAACAAATCCAAGTTCGGCGCCAACGCCATCCTGGCTGTTTCCCTGGCCAACGCCAAAGCTGCCGCTGCTGCCAAAGGCATGCCGCTGTACGCCCACATCGCCGAGCTGAATGGCACCCCGGGTGTCTACTCCATGCCGCTGCCCATGATGAACATCATCAACGGTGGTGAGCACGCCGACAACAACGTCGACATCCAGGAGTTCATGATCCAGCCGGTTGGCGCCAAGACCCTGAAAGAAGCCGTTCGCATGGGCGCAGAAGTGTTCCACAACCTGGCCAAAGTGCTGAAGTCCAAGGGCTACAACACTGCCGTCGGTGACGAAGGTGGTTTCGCTCCGAACCTGAAATCCAACGCCGAAGCGCTGGAAGTGATCGCTGAAGCCGTTGCCGCTGCCGGTTACAAACTGGGCACCGACATTACCCTGGCCATGGACTGCGCTGCGTCCGAGTTCTACGACGCAGAGAAGAAAGAGTACAACCTGAAGGGCGAAGGTCGTATCTTCACCTCCAACGGTTTCTCCGACTTCCTGGCTGACCTGACCACCAAGTTCCCGATCGTCTCCATCGAAGATGGCCTGGACGAATCCGACTGGGAAGGCTTCGCCTACCAGACCGCCGAACTGGGCAAGAAAATCCAGATCGTGGGTGACGACCTGTTCGTAACCAACACCAAGATCCTGAAGCGCGGTATCGACAACGGCATCGCCAACTCCATCCTGATCAAGTTCAACCAGATCGGTTCCCTGACCGAAACTCTGGCTGCCATCAAGATGGCCAAAGACGCTGGCTACACTGCCGTCATCTCCCACCGCTCCGGTGAGACCGAAGACGCGACCATCGCCGACCTGGCTGTGGGTACCGCTGCTGGCCAGATCAAGACCGGTTCCATGAGCCGTTCTGACCGTGTTGCCAAGTACAACCAGCTGATTCGTATCGAAGAAGCCCTGGGTGCCAAGGCTCCGTTCCGTGGTCTGAAAGAAGTGAAGAACCAGGCTTAATTTTCGCCTGCGTTCATGCTTCACAAAGCCCCGCCATCTGGCGGGGCTTTTTCGTTCTGCGCTTATGGACATGTGCGACCTGCATTTTTTATTCCGACCAACCCATCCGGCACACAGGCTTTCTTTTGTCTTGCCTGCGAATATGGGAAACTAGGCCGCTTGAAGGAGACTCAGTGCATGCGGCTACTCACTCTTATCCTGCTCCTCCTGTTGGGAGGGCTGCAATATGACCTCTGGCTGGGGAAAAACGGCCTCTCCGACTATCGGGAACTCTCCACCGCCATCGAGCGGCAGCAACAGGACAACCTGGTACTCAAGGATCGCAACAGTCTGATTTACCGGGAAATCGACGATCTTACCTCTGGCCTTGAGGCCATCGAGGAGTTGTCGCGCAACGATCTTGGCTACATCAAGCAGGGCGAGACCTTCTACAGAATCATTCCTAAAGAAAAGGATCAGGTGACGGAGCCTGATGGTGCCCCCTACGATGACTGATAGCCTGAGCGGCCTGACCGCCATCGTCCCGGCTGCCGGTATTGGCAGTCGCATGGGGGCCAATTGCCCCAAGCAGTACCTTTCCCTGGCAGGTAAATGCATTCTGGAGCACACCCTGGAGCGTCTGCTCTCCCATCCCGCCATCGCCCGTGTGATCGTGGCGCTGGCGCCCCACGACCGCTGGTTTGAGACGCTGACCGTGGCAACCGATCCGCGGGTGCTGCGAGTGGAAGGGGGAAGCGAGCGCGCCTTCTCCGTGCTCAATGCGTTACACGTGGCAGAAGGGGAGTGGGCACTGGTGCATGACGCCGCCCGGCCCTGTCTGACCCACGAGGATCTCGATGCGCTCATTACTGCCGCCATGGCCTCTGGCGGTGCCATCCTCGGCAGCCGGGTGCGCGATACCATGAAGCGCACCGATGCGGCCGGCAATATCCTCGCCACCGTGGATCGCGAGCAGCTCTGGCATGCCCTGACGCCCCAGATGTTTTTGGTCCGCCCCCTCAAGCGGGCGCTGGAGGAGGGGCTGGCGCTCGGCGCCGCCATCACCGATGAAGCCTCCGCCATGGAGCGCGCCGGTTTCCCCGTGCGCATGGTGGAAGGGCGGGCCGATAACATCAAGGTGACCCGGCCGGAAGATCTCTCCCTGGCCGGGCTCTATTTACAGCAACAACGTGCGTGCCGGTCGGCACGACCCGATTCATCCCCAGAGGAGCAGGCATGATCCGCACCGGACATGGTTTTGATGAGACAGATTTCCGTGTATTGAGGAGGGCGCAGGCATGATGCGGATCGGACATGGTTTTGATGTTCACAAGTTTGGCGGGGTTGGTCCCTGCATGCTGGGCGGGGTGGCGGTGCCCTATGAACAGGGCCTACTGGCCCACTCCGATGGCGACGTGGTGCTGCATGCGGTGAGCGATGCCCTGCTGGGGGCCATCGGCGCCGGTGACATCGGCCGCCACTTTCCCGATACCGCCGCCGAATTCAAGGGCATCGACAGCCGCATCCTGCTGCGGGATGTCTTTGCCCGCGTGCAGCGCGCAGGTTATGCCATCGGCAACCTGGATGTGACCATCATCGCCCAGGCCCCCAAGATGGCCCCCCATATCGACGCCATGTGCGCCGTGCTGGCCGCAGATCTGCAATGTGATTTGAACCGGGTGAACGTCAAGGCGACCACCACCGAACAACTCGGATTCACGGGGCGCAAGGAAGGGATCGCCACCGAAGCCGTCGTCTTGCTGGTGAAACAATGATGCTTGAACAACTTGCCTATCTGCACGGGACGCCCACTGCTCGCGGCATCCTCAAGGCCGAGGCCGCCGACTTCGTGGTCAATGAAGATCTCGGGTTTGCACCTTGCGGCGAGGGGGAACACATCTTCGTCCGGGTACGCAAAACCGGCGAGAATACCGCCTGGGTGGCTGGCCTGCTGGCCGATGCGGCCGGGGTTGCCCGCAATGCGGTGACCTGGGCTGGTCTGAAAGATCGCCATGCGGTGACCGAACAGTGGTTCGGCATCCATCTGCCGGGCAAGGGCGAGCCGGGTCTCTCGGTCATCGAGAACGACAACATCCGGATCCTTGAGGTGAAGCGCCACAACAAGAAGCTGCGGGTCGGCTATCTCAAGGGCAACCACTTCACCCTGCGTCTCACCGGTCTGGAGCAGGCCGACGGGCTGGAATCCCGTCTGCAGGCGATTGCAACCCAGGGGGTGCCCAACTACTACGGCGAGCAGCGTTTCGGCCGCGGTGGCAACAACCTGGAGGCCGCCAAGGCGATGTTCGCCGGCAAACGGATCAAGGATCGCAACAAGCGCTCCCTCTATCTGTCCGCCGCCCGCAGCATGCTGTTCAATGCCATCGTCAGCGCCCGCATCGAGCAGGGGCTGGCCCATCAGCTGCTGGCTGGCGACTGCGTGATGCTCAAGGGCAGCCACTCCATCTTCAGTGAAGAGAGCGTGACGCCCGAGCTCGAGGCGCGCCTTGCCTCCGGAGACGTGCAACTGACCGCTCCCCAGTGGGGCCGTGGCCGTCTGGCGAGCCAGGGGGCAGCCGCCGAGTTCGAGCAAGGAGTGCTGGCCTCTTATGGCGACTGGTGCGAGGGGCTGGAGAAAGCCGGGCTGGATCAGGACAGGCGCCCGCTGCTGCTCAAGCCGGAGCAGATGAGCTGGCAACGGGAGGACGAGGTGTTGACCCTGTCGTTCTTCCTGCCTGCCGGCGCCTTTGCCACCAGCGTGGTACGCGAATTAATGCAGGCCGAAGAGGCCGATCACGGTTTCAGGAACTCAACCGATGCGAATTCTGGTCAGTAATGACGATGGGGTACACGCCGAGGGCATTCGCGCCCTCAGCGAGGCGTTGCGTGCCTGTGGCGAGGTCGTGGTGGTGGCGCCGGATCGCAACCGCAGCGGTGCCAGCCACTCCCTGACGCTGGAAGTGCCGCTGCGGGTCACCCGCCTCGATGCGTCCAGTTTTCACGGCATCAAGAGTTATGTGGTCAAGGGGACGCCGACCGACTGCGTTCATCTGGCGGTCAACGAACTGCTGCGCCCTGAGCCCGACATGGTGGTGGCCGGTATCAATCACGGGGCCAACCTGGGGGATGACGTCATCTACTCGGGGACGGTGGCGGCCGCGACGGAAGGGCGTCATCTTGGTTTCCCCTCCATCGCCGTTTCGCTGGTGGGCAAGACTCATTTCGCCAGTGCGGCCCACTACGCCGCCCAACTGGTGCGGGGGCTGATGGTGCATCCGTTGCCTGCGGATCAGATCCTCAACGTGAATGTGCCTGACCTGCCGCTTGAGCAGATCAAGGGGATCAGGGTGACTCGTCTTGGCAATCGCCACCGGGCGGAGTCGGTGATCCGCACCGAGGATCCCCGTGGTCAGCCCGTCTACTGGATTGGCCCCCCCGGCAACCAGCAGGATGCGGGAGAGGGAACGGACTTTGCCGCCATCGAGCAGGGTTATGTCTCCATCACTCCCCTGACCATCGACATGACGGCCTACGGCAGTCTGTCGACCCTGGGCGCGTGGCTGGATCTGCAGGGATGACGTTGTGATAGTACAGCGCCTGTTGAATCAACTGATTGCCCAGGATGTCCGCGATTTCCGCGTATTGGCGGCGATCGCGAAGGTGCCGCGCCAGCTGTTTGTGGACGAGGCCATGGCCCACAAGGCCTGGGACAATACGGCCCTGCCCATCGGCCATGGGCAGACCATCTCCCAGCCTTACATCGTGGCGCGCATGACCGAGCTGCTGATCCAGAACGATCCGGCCCATGTGCTGGAGATCGGGACGGGATCGGGCTACCAGACGGCGGTACTGGCCCACCTAGTGGAGCATGTCTACACCATGGAGCGGATCAAGTCGCTGCAGTTTCAGGCCCGGCGCAGATTGCGCCAGCTCGATCTGCACAATGTGTCGGCCAAGCACGGCAATGGGTGGCTAGGTTGGCCCAACAAGGGCCCTTTCGACGCCATTCTGGTGACGGCGGCGGCCAGTGAGGTCCCCAAGGCCCTGACCGATCAGCTGGCTGATGGTGGTCGTCTGGTCTTGCCGGTGGGTGATGGCCAGCAGACCCTGCAGCTCATCGAGCGATCGGGCTCCCAGCTCACCAGCCGGATCCTGGAGCCGGTACGTTTCGTTCCCCTGATTGACGGAGATGTCGAGTGAAGTTGTTTTCCCGCCTTTATGTTCTGGTGATGCAGTGGGCACGCCACAAGTATGCCCCCTGGTATCTGGCCATCACCGCCTTTATTGAATCCATCTTCTGGCCCATCCCGGTGGATGTGATGCTGGCGCCCATGGCGCTCGGCAAACCTCATCGCGCCTGGCACTATGCCGCGCTGGCCACTCTCTTTTCGGTGCTGGGCGCCCTGTTTGGTTATCTGCTCGGCTATGCCCTGTGGGAGCCAGTGGTGCAGCCGCTGGTGACCTCGGTTGGCTATGAGGACAAGATTGCCCTGGCCGAGCAGTGGTTCGCGCAGTGGGGCATCTGGGTTATTTTTATTGCCAGCTTCACGCCGATCCCCTACAAGGTGTTTACCGTCACGGCTGGCTTGCTCCACATGGCACTGTTGCCTTTCATCCTGACCTCGCTGATCGGTCGTGGCATGCGCTTCTTCCTGGTTGCAGGTCTGATGCGCTGGGGCGGCGAGAAGATGGAGCGCCAGCTGATGCACTATGTGGATGTGCTGGGCTGGCTCTGTATTGGTTTGGCCGTTGCGGCCTATTTCTGGTTTAGTCGTTAAGGATCCACTATGTGTTCGCGTGTTTGGCAAGGTAGCGGTGTCGTCGTGTTGTCATGGCTGCTGCTTGCCTGTTCCTCCAGCAAGACTGCGGCTCCGGTGCACAGCCTGGGCAATGATCAGGTCGCTTCGACCATCCCCGTGCGTCAAGGTATGACTAAGCCCGGCATTGCAGGCAACGGGTACACCGTGGTCAAAGGAGACACTCTCTATTCCATTGCATTTCGTTCTGGCATGGATGTGGCTTCGCTTATCAGCATCAATGGCATCACTCCCCCCTATAACATTTATCCCGGCCAGCAGCTCAGGCTCGATGGCGCTTCCGTCCCCATGGCGGTGGCAACCGTCGGCAGCCCTGTCAGTCGTGGCAGCGTGACGGGGTCTGGCAGTTACGAAGTGCGCCGTGGCGATACCTTGAGCAGCATCGGTCGCCAGTTTGGTCTTTCCAACCAGGCCTTGGCCCAGCGCAACAACCTTCAGGCTCCTTATGCATTGCACGTGGGTCAGGTGCTCAATGTGGGGGGCGCGGGTTCCTCGGGTGGTCAGATGGTGGCAGCAACCACACCGGTTGTGACCAGCACGGGGCCCAAACCCCTGGCCACGGCTCCGGCAGGTACGACCACACCATTTATTGCTCAGAAAACGATTGCTCCTGCCTCGTCAACAGCATACGCTCAGGCGAAAGAACAAAAAACCGTCAGTTCCTCGTCAACACTCTCCTGGCATTGGCCGACCAAAGGGCGGATCGTTGAAGGCTTCTCCGTTGCGGAACAAGGCAACAAGGGCATCGACATTTCCGGCCAGAAGGGCCAACCCATTTACGCTGCGAGCAGCGGCAAAGTGGTCTATGCGGGCAGTGCACTGCGAGGTTATGGCAAGCTGATAATTCTCAAGCACAACGATGACTACCTCTCCGCCTACGCTCACAACGATGAGTTGAGGGTCAAGGAGGGAGACACCGTGAAGGGCGGAGCGGTTATCGCCAATATGGGTAGCACGGATGCGCCGGATGTGCGCTTGCACTTTGAAATCCGGTACAAAGGCAAGTCGATCAACCCGATGGGCTATTTGCCAAAGCGTTAACTCAGAGAGCTGAGTCTTACTCTGGTGTAGGTCAGGGAGAGATATCATGAGCCAAGAACAACTGGTAATGCAGGATGCAGAGTTAGAGTTCGACGAGGAGCTGGAGGTTCAGGAGGAAGAAGAGGTTCAGGAAGTGGCGGCCGAAGCCGAAGAGATCATTTCCGATGAACTGATGGCGCCAGAGCTGAACAAGGTAATGGACGCCACCCAGCTCTATCTGGGGGAGATAGGCTTCTCCCCCTTGCTCACGGCCGAAGAGGAAGTCTACTACGCCCGCCGTGCCCTGCGTGGCGACAAAGCGGCGCGCAAGCGCATGATCGAATCCAACCTGCGCCTGGTGGTCAAGATTGCCCGGCGCTACAACAACCGCGGCCTGGTGCTGCTGGATCTCATCGAAGAGGGCAACCTCGGCCTTATCCGCGCCGTCGAGAAGTTCGACCCCGAGCGCGGTTTCCGTTTCTCTACCTATGCCACCTGGTGGATCCGCCAGACCATAGAGCGGGCCATCATGAACCAGACCCGTACCATTCGTCTGCCCATCCATGTGGTCAAGGAGCTGAACGTCTATCTGCGCACTGCGCGCGAGCTTTCCCATCGTCTCGACCATGAGCCGACCGCCGAGGATATCGCCTCTGCACTGGATCGCTCTGTGGACGATGTGAATCGCATGCTCAAGCTCAACGAGAAGATCACCTCGGTGGATACTCCCATCGGTGGCGATCGCGACAAGGCGCTGCTGGACGTACTTTCCGACGAGCGCGGCATGGGACCCGAGCTGGAGTCCCAGGAAGATGACATGCGCAGCAGCATAGTGCACTGGCTGGAGGAGCTGAATCCCAAGCAGCGTGAAGTGCTGGCCCGCCGTTTCGGCCTGCTCGGCTATGAACCAGCCACCCTGGAAGACGTGGGCGCCGAGATTGGTTTGACCCGTGAGCGGGTGCGTCAGATCCAGGTGGAAGGGTTGCGCCGTCTGCGGGAAATCCTGCTGGGGCAGGGGCTTTCCATTGAGGCGCTGTTCCGTACCAACTAAACGGGTATGAATACCGTCACCAAGATGAAAAAGGGGCCGCAGGCCCCTTTCTTTTTGTCGTGGATCGTCAGGATCACACCGGATCCAGGGTATCCAGCGGCCAGCGCGGCACGGCCTTGACGACGAGGGGTTCGAAGACTCCCGCCTTCAGGCGTTGCATGCCGGCATAGGCGATCATGGCGCCGTTGTCGGTGCAGTATTCGGTGCGCGGGTAGAAGACTTCACCTTTGAGGCTCTCCATCAGCTCGGCCAGCTGGGCGCGCAGATGACGGTTGGCACTGACGCCGCCTGCCACGACCAGACGATTGAGACCGGTCTCTTTCAGGGCACGGCGGCACTTGATGGCCAGGGTGTCGACCACCGCATCCTCAAACGCCCGTGCGATGTCGGCACGGGTCTGCTCGTCGTCGCCATTGGCTGCTATGGTATTGGCGGCAAAGGTCTTGAGGCCGGAGAAGCTCATGTCGAGCCCGGGACGGTCGGTCATGGGACGCGGGAAGGTAAAGCGTCCAGTGGTGCCCTTTTCTGCCAGCCGGGAGAGCAGCGGACCACCGGGGTAGTCCAGACCCATCAGCTTGGCGGTCTTGTCGAACGCCTCACCGGCGGCATCGTCGATCGATTCGCCCAGCAGCTGATAGCTGCCGATACCGTCGACCCGGACCAGCATGGAGTGGCCGCCGGAAACCAAGAGCGCCACGAAGGGGAACTCGGGGGCCTTCTCTTCCAGCATGGGGGCCAGCAGGTGGCCTTCCATGTGGTGTACGGCGATGGCCGGCTTGTCCCATGCCATGGCCAACGAGCGGCCTATGGTCGCCCCGACCAGGATGGCACCAACCAGACCTGGCCCCGCGGTATAGGCGATGCCATCGATGTCATCCTTGCCAAGTCCAGCCTCTTTCAAGGCGGCCTGGATCAAGGGGATCGTCTTGCGTACATGGTCCCGGCTGGCGAGCTCGGGAACAACGCCGCCGTAGTCCGCATGCAGCTTGACCTGGCTGTACAACTGGTGGGAAAGGATCCCTTTTTGATCATCGAAGATCGCGATCCCGGTTTCGTCACAGGATGTCTCTATGCCCAATACACGCATTGCTAAAAAATTTCACTGCTAAAATGAGACGGCTATGGTAACCTTCGCGGGTTTTTTAAACCAGAGCGATCTCTGCGGGTTTACTTTCATTCCCTGTCCAGAGTATAATTTCGCACCATTTTAAGACATGCTGATCGATTGAAGGTCAGCTAACAATTTATCACTGAGGTGAAAGGCACATGCCAGTAATCAAAGTCCGTGAAAATGAGCCGTTTGACGTTGCTCTGCGTCGCTTCAAGCGTTCTTGCGAAAAGGCCGGTATCCTGTCCGAAGTTCGTAGCCGTGAGTTCTACGAGAAGCCGACTACCATTCGCAAGCGCGCCAAAGCGTCCGCTGTCAAGCGTCACGCCAAGAAGCTGTCCCGCGAAAACGCACGTCGTATCCGCCTGTACTAATCAAGGGATCATGCCGTGTCTCTGAAGGATCAACTCAAGGATCAGCAAAAGCTCGCCATGCTTGCCAAAGACAAGCCTCGGTTGGGTGCTATCCGCTTGTTGATGGCAGAAATCAAGCAGCGTGAAGTCGATACCCGTGTCGAGCTCAACGATGAAGAGATCATCGCTGTCGTGACCAAAATGGTCAAACAGCGTCGCGATTCCATCAGCCAGTTTGAAGCTGCCGGTCGCCAGGATCTCGCCGACAAAGAGTCCGCCGAGATCGTTGTGCTGCAGGAGTTCCTGCCACAACAGCTGACCGCAGACGAAATTACCGCCCTGATCGAGCAAGCCATCACTGAAAGTGGTGCTGCCGTCATGGCTGACATGGGTAAAGTCATGGCTGTCTTGAAGCCAAAAATTCAGGGGCGTGCCGATGTCGGCGCCGTCAGTGCTCAGGTGAAAACCCGCTTGGCGTAACAGGCAACTCTCTTGTTTGGTCGAAGAAGCCGTGCTTCCCATTGGAATGCGCGGCTTTTTTATTTCCTATGCAATGAAACAGGACGGTTATGGCTGGCAGGATCCCGCAATCCTTTATCGATGATCTGCTTGTACGCACGGACATAGTCGAGTTGATCGACTCCCGTGTGCGGTTGAAGAAAGCCGGTAAGAACTACCAGGCTTGCTGCCCTTTTCATAACGAAAAAAGCCCCTCCTTTACCGTCAGCCAGGAGAAGCAGTTCTATCACTGTTTCGGTTGTGGTGCCCACGGCAATGCTATCGGCTTTGTTATGGAGTACGACGGCCTGGAATTCCCCGATGCCATCGAAGAGCTGGCAAGCCTGCACGGCATGCAGGTCCCCCGTGAGCAAACGGCGGGTGGATCAAGCCATAGCCAACCAGCCGTCAGCAAGGATCTGTTCGAGCTGATGAACCAGATTGCGCGCTTCTACGAGAGCAATCTCAAGAACGCGCCTCAGGCGGTGGAGTATCTGAAAGGCCGGGGCCTGACTGGCGAGGTGGTCAAGCGCTTCAACATCGGTTATGCCCCTGGGGACTGGGATCAGGTGCGTCGCCGCTTTGGCGCCAGTAGGGATCACGAACAACTGCTGATTTCGGGCGGTATGCTGATCCCCCGTGACAGCGGCCCGGGCAGCTACGATCGTTTCCGCGATCGCATCATGTTTCCGATCCGGGACAAACGCGGCCGGGTCATCGGCTTCGGTGGCCGAGTGCTGGGGGATGGCACGCCCAAGTACCTGAACTCCCCCGAAACCCCCATCTTCCACAAGGGGCGAGAGCTGTTCGGCCTTTATGAGGTCAAGCAGGCACACAAGGATCCGCGCCGGATCCTTGTGGTGGAAGGCTACATGGATGTGGTGGCGCTCGGCCAGTACGACATCGACTATGCGGTGGCTGCACTGGGGACTGCGACCACCAGCGATCACATCCACACCCTGTTCCGTACCACGGCAGAGGTGGTCTGTTGCTACGACGGCGACAACGCTGGTCGGGAAGCGGCCTGGCGGGCGCTGGATAACGCGCTCTCCCACCTGCAGGACGGCCGTGAACTCAAGTTCGTCTTTTTGCCGGATGGCGAGGATCCCGACTCGCTGGTACGCCAGATCGGCAAGGAGGGGTTCGAAGCGCTGCTCGACAAGGCCCAGTCGTTTGCGGATTTCATGTTCGAACGCCTCGGGCGCGATGCGGCTCTTTCCGGTGAGGCAGGCAAGTTTGAAGTAGCCAACAAGGCCGCCGAGCTGATTCGTCGGGTACCGGAAGGTTTCACTCGCGAGGGGTTGATTACCCGACTCTCCAGCATGATGCGCTGGGGAGAAAACAAGCAGCGGATTGCCGAGCTGTTTGCCCGCAACAGCCAGCCCAAGGCGGAAGTTAACAAACCCAAGGCGACCAAACTGACGCCGATCCGCAGGGCTCTGGCCCTGATGGTGCAGTATCCGGCGATCACCGCCGAGCTGCCGGCCATGCCCGAGTTGGCCGGGCTGCGCCTGCAGGGGATCCCTTTCCTGCTGCAACTGCACCAGCAGATCCTGATCCAGCCGGGAGTGACAACGGGTATCCTGCTGGAGCATTGGCGCGGCACAAAAGAGGGAGAAATACTTGCCCAGCTGGCGATGCATGACCTGTTTGAAGAGGTAAAGCTCGACCAGGAGCCCGATATTTTGGGAGAATTACAGGATACCTTTGTCGGTTTCATCAACCTTTTCCTGAAGCAACGGATCGAAGAATTGCAGGCCAAGGTGGCGCAGGAAGGGCTAAGCTCTGAGGAAACTCAGGAGCTGATGATGCTGATCAGAGAGGTGCAGATTGAGAAAAGAAATGAGAGTGGGGCTTGATATTTGAGTGAGCAGTCCCAATATGAATAGCGTTGCCCGAATCGACGGGATTGAAAGCAAACACTTTATAACCACCTGGCCCCGACAACACTGCGGGCAGGGGTTTCTCATGACCGACGCCGCAACCAGACATAGCATGTCTGGCGGTTTTCTATTAGAATTGGCTATTTGCGCAGCAGCGCACTGTACGCGCAACCTAGCAACACCAACCGGATGAGTTCTATGGAGCAAACCCCGCAGTCTCAGCTTAAACTCCTCGTTGCCAAAGGTAAAGAACAGGGCTACCTGACCTATGCCGAGGTGAACGATCACCTCCCGCAAGACATTGTCGATTCAGACCAGATCGAAGACATCATCCAGATGATCAACGATATGGGCATTCAAGTGGTTGAAAACGCTCCGGATGCCGATGACCTTATCATGGCTGAAGGTGGTACCGCCGATGAGGACGCTGCCGAAGCAGCGGCCCAGGCTCTGGCATCTGTTGAATCTGAGATTGGTCGCACGACCGATCCCGTCCGCATGTACATGCGGGAAATGGGTACCGTCGAACTGCTGACCCGCGAAGGCGAGATCGACATCGCCAAGCGGATCGAAGACGGTATCAACCAGGTACAAAGCTCCGTCGCCGAGTACCCTGAAGCCATCACCTATCTGCTCGAACAGTACGACAAGTACGAAGCCGAGCAGCTTCGCCTGTCCGACATCATCTCCGGCTTCATCGATCCGAACGAAGTGGATGACGTGGCGCCGACCGCCACTCATATCGGCTCCGAGCTCAGCGAGGACGACCTCGCCGACGAAGACGAAGACGAAGATGAGGACGAAGACGAAGACGGTGACAACTCCGACGATGACGGCGACGGTGGCCCGGATCCGGAAGTCGCTCGCGAGAAATTCGGCGAACTGCGTGCCCAGTACGAGGTGACTCGTCTCTCCATTCAGCAGAATGGCCGTGCCCACGACGACACCCAGAATGCCATCGCCCAGCTGGCCGATGTCTTCCGTCAATTCCGCCTGATGCCCAAGCAGTTCGATCGCCTGGTCAACAACATGCGGGAGATGATGGAGCGTGTCCGCGTGCAGGAACGCATCATCATGAAGCTCTGCGTTGAGCAGGCCAAGATGCCGAAGAAGACCTTCGTCGCGGCCTTCACCAACAACGAGTGCGAAACTGCCTGGTTCGAATACCAGAAGCAGGCCGGCAAGGCGTGGTCTCCCCGTCTGCTCGAGATGGACGAAGAAGTACTGCGTTCCATCGGCAAGCTGCAGCAGATCGAAGAAGAGACCGGTCTGTCCATCGCCCAGATCAAGGACATCAACCGCCGCATGAGCATTGGTGAGGCCAAAGCCCGCCGTGCGAAGAAAGAGATGGTCGAGGCCAACTTGCGTCTGGTTATCTCCATCGCCAAGAAGTACACCAACCGCGGTCTGCAGTTCCTGGATCTGATCCAGGAGGGCAACATCGGTCTGATGAAGGCGGTCGACAAGTTCGAATATCGTCGCGGCTACAAGTTCTCGACCTATGCCACCTGGTGGATCCGTCAGGCCATTACCCGCTCCATCGCGGATCAGGCCCGTACCATCCGTATCCCGGTGCACATGATCGAGACCATCAACAAGCTCAACCGTATCTCCCGCCAGATGCTGCAGGAGATGGGTCGTGAACCGAACCCGGAAGAGCTGGCCATGCGCATGGGCATGCCGGAAGACAAGATCCGCAAGGTACTGAAAATCGCCAAGGAGCCCATCTCCATGGAGACGCCCATCGGTGATGACGAAGACTCCCACTTGGGCGACTTCATCGAAGATACCACCCTGGCTCTGCCAGCGGATGCGGCCACCAGCGAGAGCCTGCGCAACGCGACCCGCGAAGTGCTGGCCGGGCTGACCGCACGGGAAGCCAAGGTACTGCGCATGCGCTTCGGTATCGACATGAACACCGACCACACCCTCGAGGAAGTGGGCAAGCAGTTCGACGTCACCCGTGAGCGTATCCGTCAGATCGAAGCCAAGGCCCTGCGCAAACTGCGCCATCCGAGCCGCTCGGAAGTGCTGCGCAGCTTCCTGGACGAGTAGTCCCGGGTTCTGTCAGCCTGACATTGCAACAAAAAGCCCCGCCATGCGGGGCTTTGTTTTATCCGTGCTGGCATGGGCGTGAAGAGGGGTCATGGAACCGCTTGAATATGGATGAAATCTCGCCAAGTGGTTGATCTGACTATGGACGGGGTATCCGCCATCCCCTATAATCCACGCCGCTAACCAGCATCAATGGCCCCTTAGCTCAGTTGGTCAGAGCAGTCGACTCATAATCGATTGGTCGTGGGTTCAAGTCCCCCAGGGGCCACCATTTTCAGACAAAGCCGCTCTTTTGAGCGGCTTTTTCGTTTCTGGCGTTCACCAGCGTCTGTCCAGATCCTCGGCATAGAGTGCCATGGCGCGCCGGTAGGGAAGCAGGGCGGGATCCGTGGTGGTGGTCGCGAGGATCCCCAGCAGCGTCTCCATCCCCTCCTTGTTGCGCCCCAGGTTGTAGCAGGTCATGGCACGAAACACCTTGAACTCCATGGCATCGGGGAAGCGGGCCAGGGCCTCGTCAAAGGTGGCCAGCGCCTCGGCATGACGGCCCGTGGTGCGATAGGAGCTGCCAAGTCCAAGCAGGGCTCCGCGCAGCGACGACTCGCCAAGCCCCAGCGACACGGCCTTCTGATAGAGGGGAATGGCCTGGGCCTCTCGCCCCAGCATGTCGTGCAGTCCGGCCACTTCGTAATGCAGCTCGGCGTGGGTTGGGTGCTCGATGAGTTGCAGCAGACCGTGCTGACGGGCTTCCTCGATCCATCCCTCCCTCGGCCTTGAGGGTGTTCAACTGTTTCATATGTGCTCCTGCATGGGGATGAAGGATCAGTATGCCTGCCGACAGGCTGGCGGGGAACGGGTCATGGGGCCATGTAAAAGGCCTCCCGCCGATGGCGGGAGGCCTGGTTCGGCGCCGGGGCGAAATGGCCCTGGCGTGTGTCCAGCCTTACTGGGCGCTCAGGCTGTAGGCCAGGGTCTGGTCGTTGAAGCGCACCACATAGGCACCGACCACTGCCGTGGTGATGTCTGCCCCGGCCAGCTCGGCCACGCCATCCTTGTTGGTGTCGCCGTAGTTCTGGGTCCAGTCCCCCTTGACGTCGAACTTGAAGCGCTGGCTGCCGTTGCCATCACCGCTGCCGGTGAAGGTGACGCTGGCCTGCCAGAGGTGATCCCCGACCAGGGACATGGGGGTGGTGCCCCAGTTGTTGGTGGTGCCGCGAATGTTGAGGCTGGCGACATTCTTGGCATAGGTGACGCTCACCGGAGTCAGGCTGTATTGCAGGGTCTGATCGTTGAAACGTACCCGGTACTGGCCGATGACCGGGGTGAGGATGTCACTGCCGGTCAGTTCTGCCACGCCGTCCTTGTTGGTGTCGCCGTAGTTCTGGGTCCAGTCCCCCTTGACGTCGAACTTGAAGCGCTGGTTGGTCTGACCGTCGAAGGTGACCAGGGCTTCCCACTGATTGTCGGCGACCAGCGTCATGGCAAGGGAGCCCCAGGCATTGGGGGTGCCGCGGAAGTTCAGGGTGGGCAGTACGCTGGCGTAGGTGCCGTTGTCGTCGGTGACGGTCACGGTGGCGCTGGCACTGGCGGTCAACCCTTCTGCATCGGTTACGGTGACCGTCACGGTATGGGTACCCGGGGTATCGAACCGGACGGTCTCGGTGGCGGCGGTGCCCCCGCTGGACCAGCTGTAGCTCACCACGCCGCCGTCATCGCTGGAAGCGGAGGCGTCGAACACCACGCTCTCCCCCGCCTTGACGCTGAGGGTTTTGGGGGAGAGGGCTGCGACCGGTGCCTGGTTGCTGGTGAGGGGGGTGACCGTGTAGCGCAGATCACTCTCGCTCAGGGTGATGCGGTAGGTGCCCGCCCCGCTGACCAGGATATCCTTGCTGCTGCCCTTGTCGGCGATGCCATCCCCTTCGTTGTCGCCGTAGTTCTCGGCCCAGTTGCCGAAGACGTCGAACTTGAAGCGCTGGGCACCGGTGGCGTCACCGTTGCCGGTCAGGGTGAGGGTGGCGGACCAGACACGGTTGGCATCGACGGTCATGGGGGTGTTGCCCCAGGCGTTGTGGGTGCCGCGCAGGTTCATGCTGCTGAACTTGTTGCCCGGCAGGACGGAACCGCCGCAGGGGCTGGCCTTGGTGCAACCGGCGATGATGGCGGCCGCCTTCATGCCGGGGACGTTCAGGCTGGCCTTGCCGCTGCCATCGACGGTGACATAACCGCCGCTGCAGTAGTCATTGCCCCCCAGCAGGTTGCAGTACTCTCCGGCCGGCAGGCCGGTCTGCACCGAGGCCACCAGGCTGCCGCTCTCGTTGTTGATGGCGACGAAGCCCTTGTCACCGCGGCTGAAGGCTATCTGGTTGTTGCCGTTGTCCCACCAGTTGCTGACGGGCTGGCCTTCGGTCCGGTTGTGGAACAGGGCCATGTTCATGATGGTCGGTCGGCGCTGTTCGCAGTTCCACTGGCTGTCCGTGCAGGGCGTGCTGCCCGGCGCCCCCTTGTCGGTTTCATAGGTACCCATGTTTTCAAAGCGATAGCCCGACATCACCTGCTTCCAGCCATAGGGCCAGGCCATCATGAAGGTGTTGGCCAGCTCGTAGCGGGCACCGCTCATGAAGGTGAGCATGCCGCCACCGCCGTGGCCGCGTTCACGGTCGTGGTTGACCACGAAGACGAAGGCCTTGTTGGAGGGGAGCAGGCCCCAGCTCTCGCCCAGGGTCTTGAGGTTCTTGATCTGGCCGTTGAAGTTGGCGGCGAGATCGGTGCCGTATTTGAAGTCGGTGACGGTGTCGATATAGGTGTAGCGGCCCGGCTGAATGTCGGGGGACTCCCCGCCTGCGCCGATCACCTCCAGGTAGGCCCTGGGGCTGCCCGCCTTGTCGAGGATGGCCTTCACATCGGCCGGCGCCATGTGCTTGGCCGCATCGATGCGAAAGCCCGCCACGCCCCAGCCGATCAGGGTCTTCATGTAGGTGGCGATCTGATCCTGGACGTAGGATGAGCCGGTATTGAGGTCCGGCATGCCGTAGAGGGCGCCGTTCCAGACGTTGTTGCTGTCACCGTAGTTGGTGATGTCGCCGCTGTGATGGAAGTCGTTGTAGCCGAACTGGGGATATTGGTATTGCCCCGAGTTGTAGCTGCCGCCGCCGGTGGCGGTGCCCGAACCCGATGCCAGCTGGTTGAAGACGGCGTCGGCATAGACCTTGACCCCGGCCGCGTTGCAGCGGGCGATCATGCTCCTGAGCTCTGCCTCGCTACCGCCGAAGCTGTTGAAATTCTTGAAGCTGACCGGTTGATAGACGGTCCACCAGACCTGGCTGCCCTGCTTGTGCTCGGCGGGTGGGGTGATCTGGACGCCACCGAACCCCTTGGGCCCGAGTACGGTCTCGCACTCGTTGGCGATGTCGTTGAACTTCCATTGGAACAGGTGAACCATGACTCCTTCGGCGCTGGCAGTGTGGCTGAAAGAGCCGAGTGCCGCCGCCAGCAGGGCGGTTCGAAACAGTGTGTTGTGCATGACGATTTTCCCTTCGATCTTGTTATTGACGTATCACTGTCGTGTAGTCGAACGGACAACAAACAACCTCGTTCAGCTCCGTAGCATTCATGAAATCGACGTGGTTGAAAATCGAACAAGCTGAATTAATTAAGAAATGTGAATGAAAATGCTTTCATGCCATTCGGTGGCAGCAGGAGGGGGCAGAGGGGGGCAGATCGGTGCGAGATCCCGTCAAGCGGGTAGCGAAGGGGATGAACAGGGGCCCCGCAGGGCCCCGTGAACGTTCAGACGTTGGGTTCCTGCTGCCCGGCACTGGCCCGGGCACGACGCCCTGGCAGCATGCGGGTGACCAGGTTGCTGCGCTGGCGCCAGGAGGTGTAGGCGATGGCGCACAGGTGCAGGGCGATCATGCCCTGGAGTGCCCAGGTGCACCACTCGTGCCAGTCGTCCGCCCCCAGATCGAAGCCGGTCTCGGTGTTCTGGAACCAGCCGGTCCCTGCGGTGGCGAGTACCAGCAGCCAGAGTGCCCAGACCGCCAGCTTGCCGCTGCCGTGATGGCCCGGGGTGGGCGGGGTCCGTTCGCGCAGGGCGTCGGCCTGATGGCGAAAATCCTCCCGGCTCGGGATGAGGGCGCGCAGGCGGGCGTGGCCGCGAGCGAAGGTGAGCCCCCACAGCAGGCGTATGCCGATGAGCACCATGACGGCGTATCCCATCCGCTCGTGCCACTCCTCGCCCGCCTCGTTGAGCCAGAGGTTGCCGATACAGATGGCCGCCACACCCCAGTGGGTGAGGCGCACCAGAGCATCCCAGTGGAAGGGATCAGCCTTTTTGCTTGGCATAGTTGTGGTACTCCTTCTTCAGGTCGTTGACCTTGGCCAGGTGCTCGCGCGCCTTGGCTTCGTCACCGGCCTGGAGGGCTGCCAGGCTGGCATCCAGCTCGCTCTGCACTTCGGTCATGCCTTCCAGGAACTTCTCCTTCTTGGCGGCGGGCATGTTCTTGCTCTTGGCGACGTCCAGCTGGGCCTTCATCTCCTTGATGTATTTCTCCATGGTGGCCGCGTCGTCGGCCTTGACGGCCTGCTTGTAGTTGAAGCCGATCTTCTTCATCGGCTGCTCCAGATCGCCGGCCATGGCAGGCAGGGCCATCAGGCCGAACATCAGGGGCAGCAGCAGGGGACGCACAGTTTTCAGCATGGGATTTCCTTATGAGACGACGAGATTGCAGGTTGTTATAGCACTCATTTGAGTGCGGTTTCACGCATCATGATGCCATGAAAGGGCGATCATTGTATGAAGAAAGTGCGACCAATTGTGACGAATTGTGCAGGGGATTGCTGTGGGAATGTAGCCGAAAGAGAACGGCCACCGGATCTCGCCTCCGGCAGGGATACAAGGGCGCGCATCTGGTCCGGGAAGGGGCTCGCAGGCAGTGAATCATGCTGCCATTATTTATCACACATCGGTTTTTTAAAGTCAGGTGAGTTTTTCTGGTGTTTTTGTTTCTGAAATCCACCACCCATGGACGATTTCACTGCCCGTACAGACGCCGTGCAACAAAAAAAGGGCCCGCAGGCCCTTTGAGTGATCGGGATCCGGCCCTTACTCGGCCTGCTCGCGCTCGATGGCACGCCAGCCGATGTCCTTGCGATAGAAGATGCCGTCCCACTGGATGCGGCCAGCCAGGGCATAGGCCCGCTGCTGGGCTTCCTGCACCGTGTGGCCGAGGGCGGTGGCGCACAGCACGCGGCCACCCTGGGTCAGGCTGGTGTGTCCTTCCAGGCGGGTGCCTGCATGGAACACCTTCTCCCCTGCCACTTCGTCCACCGGCAGACCGCTGATGGGGTGGTTGCTGGTGTAGTCGCCGGGATAGCCACCCGCCGCCAGCACCACGCCGATGGCGGCACGGGGGTCATAGACGGCTTCCTTCTGATCCAGCTGGCCGGCGCAGGCGGCGAGGCAGAGATCCACCAGATCGGACTGCATCCGCAGCATGATGGGCTGGGTTTCGGGGTCGCCGAAGCGGCAGTTGAACTCGATCACCTTGGGGTTGCCCTCGGCATCGATCATCAGGCCGGCGTAGAGGAAGCCGGTGTAGACGTTGCCCTCGGCCGCCATGCCGCGCACGGTCGGCATGATCACCCGTTCCATCACGCGCTGGTGCACTTCGTCGGTCACCACGGGGGCCGGGGAGTAAGCCCCCATGCCGCCGGTGTTGGGGCCGGTGTCACCGTCGAAAGCGCGCTTGTGATCCTGGCTGGTGGCCATGGGCAGCACGTGCTCGCCGTCTACCATGACGATGAAGCTCGCCTCTTCCCCGTCCAGGAACTCCTCGATCACCACCCGGGCGCCAGCATCGCCGAAGGCATTGCCGGAGAGCATGTCACGCACCGCCTCTTCCGCTTCGCTCAGGGTCATGGCAACGATCACCCCTTTGCCGGCGGCCAGACCATCGGCCTTGATGACGATGGGAGCGCCCTTCTCGCGCAGATAGGCCAGCGCCGGCTCCACCTCGGTGAAGTTCTGGTAATCGGCGGTGGGGATGGCGTGGCGGGCAAGGAAGTCCTTGGTGAAGGCCTTGGAGCCTTCCAGCTGGGCAGCGGCGGCGGTCGGGCCGAAGATGGTCTGATCGGCGGCGCGGAAGGCATCGACCACCCCTTTCACCAGGGGGGCTTCCGGTCCGACGATGGTGAGGCCGATCTGGTTCGCCTTGGCGAAGGCCAGCAGACCCTCGATGTCGGTGGCCTGGATGGCGACGTTCTCGATGCCCGGCTCAAGCTGGGTGCCCGCATTGCCCGGTGCCACGAAGACCTGGGTCACCAGGGGGGAGTGTTTGGCCTTCCAGGCCAGGGCGTGTTCACGGCCGCCGTTGCCAATGATCAGTACTTTCATCGTCTCGCTCGCTTCTGTCTGAGTTCACTGGCGCTGCGGTGGCACTGCCAGTGGAAAGGATCCGGTGCTAAAGAGGCAGGGCCGCCATCGGCGGCCCTGGGCTGTCAGTGACGGAAATGACGCATGTTGGTGAACACCATGCACATGCCGTGTTCGTTGGCGGCGTCGATCACCTCCTGGTCGCGCATCGAGCCACCTGGCTGGATGACGCAGGAGATGCCCGCGGCAGCGGCGGCATCGATGCCGTCGCGGAACGGGAAGAAGGCGTCGGAGGCCATGACGGAGCCCGCCACGGTCAGCCCTTCATCCTCGGCCTTGATGCCGGCGATCTTGGCGGAGTAGACGCGGCTCATCTGGCCGGCGCCCACGCCGATGGTCTGGCCGTTCTTGGCGTAGACGATGGCGTTGGATTTGACGAACTTGGCGACCTTCCAGCAGAACAGCAGATCCTGCAGCTCGGCCTCGGTTGGCTGACGCTGGCTGACCACGGTCAGATCTCCGAGCGTCACCATGCCCAGATCGCGCTCCTGCACCAGCAGGCCGCCGTTGACGCGCTTGAAGTCAAAGCCTTGCGCCGGGGCAGTCCACTGGCCGCACTCCAGCAGGCGCACGTTCTGCTTGGCGGCGACCGCCTCGCGGGCTGCCTGGCTGATGCTGGGGGCGATGATCACTTCCACGAACTGGCGGGCGACGATGGCCGCGGCGGTCTCGCCGTCCAGTTCGCGGTTGAAGGCGATGATGCCGCCAAAGGCCGAGGTGGGGTCGGTCTGGTAGGCGCGATCGTAGGCTGCCAGCAGGTCGTCACCGATGGCGACGCCGCAGGGGTTGGCATGCTTGACGATGACGCAGGCCGGTTCGCTGAACTCCTTCACGCACTCCAGCGCCGCATCAGTGTCGGCAATGTTGTTGTAGGAGAGGGCCTTGCCCTGCAGCTGGATGGCGCTTGCCACCGAGCCCGGCGCGGCCTGCTCTTCGGCGTAGAAGGCGGCAGCCTGGTGGCTGTTCTCGCCATAGCGCATGTCCTGCTTCTTGATGAACTGGCTGTTGAAGGTGCGGGGGAAGCGGGACTCTTCGTCGCCTTCCTTGTTTTCGCCGTAGGAGGGCACCAGGGTGCCGAAGTAGTTGGCGATCATGCCGTCGTAGGCGGCGGTGTGCTCGAAGGCGGCGATGGCCAGATCGAAGCGGGTGGAGAGGGTCAGGCTGTTGCCGTTGCCATCCATCTCGGCGATGACGCGGTCATAGTCGGAGGCCTTGACGACGATGGTGACGTCCTTGTGGTTCTTGGCAGCGGAGCGGACCATGGTCGGGCCGCCGATGTCGATGTTCTCGACGGCGTCTTCCAGGGTGCAACCGGCTTTGGCCACGGTGGCGGCGAAGGGATAGAGGTTGACGACGACCATGTCGATGGGGGAGATAGCGTGCTCGGCCATGATGGCGTCATCCCGGTCGCGACGGCCGAGAATGCCGCCGTGTACCTTGGGATGCAGGGTCTTGACCCGGCCGTCCATCATCTCGGGGAATCCGGTGTAGTCGGACACCTCGGTCACCGGCAGGCCCGCATCGGCCAGCAGCTTGGCGGTACCACCGGTGGAGAGCAGGGCCACGCCACGCGCGTCGAGTGCCTTGGCAAATTCCAGGATGCCAGTCTTGTCAGACACACTCAGCAGTGCACGGCGAATGGGTCGAGCTTGTTCCATCACACTATCGTCCTCAGCATAACGGGGACCGTTCCATGGGAGGCGAGGCTCAACACACAGAGAGTCCCCAAATAAATGGAAGTGGGGGATTTCGCAAACCACTCTCGCCCGGGGCGGCCGTTGGCAAAAGCGTTTTAGGAAATGCCCGCTTGACGCGACGCTCTCTTGTGGGCGCGTATTCTACACAAAAAATGTGACCTGTGGTGGATTTTTTAAAGAGACAAACCCTTGTGGGATGCGGCGTTAAACGTTTTCTGGTGAATTTTTGTGAAACGTTTGTCTTTTCAGTGTTTTGGGGATAAATGGCCGGCAAGTGAGGGGTTAGCTGCTGCTTTCCTGCCTTTGACTGGCAATCGCCGGGCAAAGAGGTGATAGTGGAGGCCGGTTTATATTGAGTACCATGTCGGGAATGTCATGCGGGGGGAGAGGACCATGTATCGGATCGGTGAACTGGCCAAGGCGTGCGGGGTGAAGGCCGACACCCTGCGCTTTTACGAGAAGAACGGCCTCATCTCGCCGGGCATTCGCAACGAATCCGGCTATCGCCTCTACGGGGAGCAGGACAAGCGGCGGCTGGAGTTCATCATCCGCGCCAAGTCGGTGGGCTTTTCCCTTGCGGACATCGGCGAGCTGCTCGCCCTGGACACCAACAAGGCCAAGGTCACCTGCCAGGAGGTGAAGGCGGTGGCCGACACCAAGCTCGAACAGGTGGAGCAGAAGCTCCTGGAGCTGACCCGTTTTCGCGAGAACCTGAAGGCCCTCTCCGACATCTGCTGCGGCGGCCCGCGCTCGGCGGAGCACTGCGCCATCCTCGAGACCCTGGAGTCCGGCGCCCCTTCCCGCCACGAGCATCACGACCATGAGCACTGAGCTGCGCCGGCCCCGGGTCTCCGCCTTTCTCGCCCTCTCCCTCGACGGTTTCATCGCCGGGGAGGGGGGCGATCTGGCATGGCTGGCCCCCTATGGTGGCGACGGGCCGGAGGAGACCGGCTACAGTGCCCTGATGGCGAGCGCGGACACCCTGCTGATGGGGCGCAACACCTACGATATCGTGAGCGCCTTTCCCGAGTGGCCCTACGGTGACAAGCCGCTGGTGGTACTGACCCACAGGCCCGCCGACCCCCGTCCTCGGGTCTCCTTTCGGCAGGGGGCGCTGGCGCAGGTGCTGGAAGAGTTGTGGCAGGGGGGAAGCCGTCACCTCTATCTGGATGGCGGGGAGCTGGTGAGGCAGGGTCTGCAGGGGGCCCTGGTGGACGAGCTGACCCTGTTCTGGGTACCGGTCACCCTGGGGGGCGGGATCCCGCTCTTTACCGGGCCTCTCCCCGCAGGGTTGAGACCGGTGTCGAGCGCCGTGCTGCCAAGCGGCCTGGTGCGGGTTATCTATCACCCCGCCTGACAGCTTGCACGGGGGAGGCAAGAGGTGCACAATCGGCGCGTTTTTCGCCACCGGCCCTTCCAGACAGGGACGACAGGCAAACACGACAACCCCATCAAGGAGCCCATATGGCCAAGAAGAAGGTGACCTGTGTCACCGCCGAACCCGCCTGCGAACATCAGCGCGGCATCATTCAGGACAACCACCTCAAGGCACTGGTGACCTCCCCCCTGTTCCAGGCCCGGGTCGAGCCGAGCAAGAAGGGCAAGGGCAGCTATCAGCGCAAGGCCAAGCACGGCAAGCGGTGGGAGCCCGGCCAACAGCAGATGGCAAGCGTCTGCTGCTGAGCGGGTTTTTACCCCTTGTAACGAAAACAATCAGGGCGCCCATGGGCGCCCTGATTGTTGTTCTATTCGCTGGTGCTGACTTGCGGTCTTGACGCAAGAGAGTGAACCCGTGCTCACTCGTCCATAAAGAGTTCGAGCAGCACGTTGAGGTAGCGATGCCCGAGGGACGTGAGCTGCCAGCTGTCGCCAAGATCCTCGACAAGCTCCTTGGTCCGGGCGATGGCGAGCATGGTCTCTACCCGCTCCAGCGGTAGCCCCGTGAAGGCCTCGAACTCCGCCTTGGGGGCCGGTTCAAACAACCTGAACCGGTTCATGAAGTACTCGAGCGGCAGATCGTCCGCACTCACCTGCCATTGGTTGTCCAGATAGGGGCGGCTCGGATCCAGATAACCTTTCGGATGCTTCACCTTGGCGGTGCGCAGGATCTGCTGGTTGGCAAGATCCGTCACCTTGCCGTGGGCGCCGCAGCCGATCCCCAGATAGTCGCCAAAGCGCCAGTAGTTGAGGTTATGGCGGCACTGATACCCCTCTTTGGCATAGGCCGAGATCTCGTACTGCTGATAGCCCTGGGCGGTCAGCATGGCGTGGCCCTGCTCGTAGATGTCCCACAGGGTGTCATCTTCCGGCAACGTGGGGGGCTTGGAGGCGAATGCCGTGTTCGGCTCTATGGTGAGCTGATACCAGGAGAGGTGCGGCGGCGCGCAGTCGATGGCCTGCTGCAGGTCGTAGAGCGCATCGTCCAGGCTCTGATCCGGCAGGCCGTGCATCAGATCCAGGTTGAAGGTGGGAAGCGCGATGGCGTGGGCCAGTTCGGCGGCCTTGCGCGCCTCCTCGGGGCCGTGGATGCGGCCGAGCCGGGTCAATTTCTCCTGCTGGAAGCTCTGCACCCCGATGGAGATGCGGTTGATACCGGCCCGCTGGAAGCCGGCGAACTTGTCCGCCTCCACCGTGCCCGGGTTGGCCTCCATGGTGATCTCGCAGTCCGGTGCGAGGGCGATGCGTGCGCGCACCCCGTCCAGCAGCGCCTGCATGGCGTCGACGGAGAGCAGGCTCGGCGTGCCGCCACCGATAAAGATGGAGGAGAGGGGGCGTCCCTGGGCCCAGTGCAGATCCTGCTCCAGATCCTCCAGCAGGGCCGCCACGTACTCGAGGTGGGGCAGTTCCCCCTTCTGGGCGTGGGAGTTGAAGTCGCAGTAGGGGCACTTCTGGACGCACCAGGGCACGTGGATATAGAGGGAGAGGGGCGGCAGTTGCAGCATGGGATTTCCAGTATTCAACAATCAAAAGGGGTCGGGTGGCCCTGGTTGCCGGTGACAACGGGCGGGGCGCCGCGAACGAAACGGGGGCCGACGGCCCCCATTGTAGATGACAACGCGGCGGGAGACAGCGCTTTAGTTGACCGCCGCCAGGGCCGCTTTGAGCTTGGCCAGCGCCTGACCGCGGTGGCTGAGCTGGTTCTTGAGCTCTGCCGGCATCTGGGCCGAGGTGCAGTCGTGGTCGGGGACGAAGAACACGGGGTCGTAGCCGAAGCCGTGCTGGCCGCGCGGCTCGTCGATGATCATCCCCTCCCAGCTGGCCTGGCAGATGATGGGGGTGGGATCGTCGGCGTGGCGCATGTAGACCAGCACGCACCAGAAGCGGGCGCTTTTCAGGTAATCCGGCGCGCCCTTGAGCTCGGCCAGCAGCTTGTCGATGTTCTCCTTGTCGCTGGCACCGGCACCGGCAAAACGGGCGGAGTAGACGCCGGGGCGGCCGTGCAGCAGATCCACTTCCAGACCGGAGTCGTCGGCCACGGCAGGCAGGCCGGTCACGCGGGCGGCGTGGCGGGCCTTGATGATGGCATTCTCGACGAAGGTGGTGCCGGTCTCGTCGGCATCGGAGACTGCAAACTCGCTCTGCGGGATCACCTGGATCTTCATATCGGCCAGCATGGCGGCCAATTCCTTCACCTTTTTCTGGTTCCCTGTTGCCAGGACAAGCTTGTTCATCACACACCTCCGCAAAAATAATCTGCGCATTCTATGCGGGGGAGGGGTTTAGTAAAAGCGCCAATTGCCCGGGATCCGGTGCCAACGGGGGATCCTGGTTCCACCCCCTGAGAGGTAGAAGAGATACATGTTTCCAGCAGGGAATAACCGAAGTGATTAAATACCATTTCAATTCATTACTCTGAGTCAGTAGACTCGCGGCCCAATCGATATTCCTAGGGCTTGAGGTGACTGATGCCATTGATTCTTTTGCTTGTACTCCTGGTGTTGTTCAGCCCGCTGGCCATCGACATCTATTTGCCTGCCATCCCCCAGATGGCCGAGCAGCTGGGGGCCGAAGTGACCCTGATGCAGGGCACCATTACCTGGTTCCTGTTCAGCATGGGGCTGGGGCAACTGCTGGTGGGGCCGCTGGCCGATCGCTACGGGCGCAAACCCATTGCCCAGGGGGGCGTGCTGCTCTACGGCCTGAGCGCCCTGGCCGCCGGCTTTGCCGCGAGCCTCGGCGAGC
Source organism: Aeromonas sp. FDAARGOS 1406 (assembly GCF_019048565.1). Lineage (NCBI taxonomy): Bacteria > Pseudomonadati > Pseudomonadota > Gammaproteobacteria > Aeromonadales > Aeromonadaceae > Aeromonas > Aeromonas sp. FDAARGOS 1406. The sequence continues at coordinate 1,981,838 of NZ_CP077378.1, read as the reverse complement.
TGATGCTGGCGCGGGTGCTGCAAGGCTTCGGGGCCTGCGCCACCTCGGTGGCCGCCTTCTCGGTGGTCCGTGACAGCTATGGCCCCAAGAAGAGCGGTCAGATGATCTCCTATCTGAACGGTGCCATCTGCTTTATCCCCGCACTGGCGCCCCTGCTGGGTGGCTGGCTCACCGCCAAGGCGGGCTGGTCGGCGAACTTCTGGTTCATGGCGGGTTACGCCGTCGTGGTCGGCAGCTGGCTGCTGTGGCGGATGCCGGAAACCCGCCCTGAGGAGACCAGCAGTGCTGGCCCGCTCATCAGCTGGTCCCGCTACAGCCCGGTGCTGCGCTCCCCGAGCTTCCTGTTCAACGCGGCGCTGTGCATGCTGGCGATGGCGGTGATCCTCGCCTACGTGACGGCGGCGCCGGTACAACTGATGGTGACCCTGGGTCTGGACATGAGTGGCTTCAGCTACTGGTTTACAGCCAATGCGGCCCTCAACATCCTGGCCTGCTTCCTGGCCCCGCGCTTCATCGCCCGGGTAGGGCCAAGACGGACCCTGCGCATCGGCCTGCTGGTGCTGCTGCTCTCCGCCATCACCCTGACCCTGGCCATGCACATCCCGCACCCGCTGGCCATGATGGGCCCGGTGTTCCTCTCCAGCATCGGCTTTGCGATGATCCTGGGCGCCGCCGCCGGTATGGCGCTGGCCCCCTTCGGCCACTGCGCCGGCACTGCGGCCGCCCTGCTCGGCCTGTTCCAGATGAGCGGCTCCGGCGCCCTGGTGGGGATCACCGGTTGGCTGATGCCGGATCCCCTGAGCCAGCTGGCCCTGCACATGTGGCTGCTGCTGCCCCCGCTGGTGATGCTGATGACCCGCCAGGGTCGCCGCTTGTGTTTGCAATAAATCCTGTGCTCTGATGAGCACACTCAGGGGGCCTTGAGCCCCCTTCTCTTTTTCAGGCGACCCGCCTGCCTCGCATGATCACAGACCCGTGGAGAAAACCGGATGAGCCACACAATCAACGCCGCCCTGGTGGGATACGGCTTCGCAGGACAGACCTTTCACACCCCCTTCCTGGCCACGACCCCGGGCCTGACCCTGCGCTGGGTGGTGAGCCGGGATGCCGCCAAGGTACAGGCCGCGTTGCCCGGCACCCGGGTCGGCACTCTGGAGCAGGTGCTGGCCGATGACAGCCTCGATCTGGTGGTGATCGCCACCCCCAACGACACCCACGCCCCCATCGCTCGCGAGGCCCTGCTGGCGGGCAAGCACGTGGTGATCGACAAGCCGTTCGCCCTGGATCTGGCCGAAGCGAAGGCGCTGGTCGAGTTGGCGGAGAAGCAGCAGCGGCTGCTCAGCATCTTCCACAACCGACGCTGGGACGGGGATTTCCTCACGGTGCGCCGTCTGCTGGCGGAGGGGGCGCTGGGGCAAGTTGTCCAGTTCGAATCCCAATTCGACCGTTATCGCCCCGAGGTGCGCCAGCGCTGGCGCGAGGCGGGCGGCCCGGGCTCCGGTCTCTGGTTCGATCTCGGCCCTCATATCCTGGATCAGTCGCTCCAGCTGTTCGGCCAGCCGGACTGGTTGCAGGCGGATCTGGGCAAGCAGCGCCCCGGGGCCCTGTCGGACGACTACTTCCATGTGGTGCTGGGTTATGGCGAGATGCGGGTCATTCTGCACGGCAGTTGTCTGGTGTCGGCCGTGATGCCCCGCTTCGTGGTGCACGGCAGTCAGGGCTCCTTCATCAAGTTCGGCATGGACGTGCAGGAAGAGCAGCTCAAGGAGGGCAAGCGGCCTCCAGCGGCAGACTGGGGCGTGGATCCCGCCCCCGGCCAGCTCAGCCAGATCCGGGACGGTCAGCTCGTGCAGCAGACCGTGGCTGGCGAGGCGGGGGACTACGGCGCCTACTATCGCGGCGTCTGCGCCGCCATCCGGGGAGAAGGGGAGAACCCGGTGCCGGCCGACGAGGCCCTGGCGGTGATGGCCTTGCTGGACCTGGCCCGGGAGAGCGACCAGCAGGGGCGGCGCCTGCCTTGTCAGAAGCTGTCTGACTGACGGCGTTATCCGGCAGCGCCGAGAGCCTGACAGAAAGACAATGGCTGACTGGCAATCGCCAGGTAATTGGAGATTTGTTGTGCGAATTTGGTGGTGAATGGGTGTTTTATATTAATATTTGTCGTTGCAGCAGTGTTTCTTATCATGCCAACGAGAAAATATCATTGTGATACGCGTTTTCATCGGCCGCATATGGGGATATATTTCGCGCGCCTTCGGGCTCCAGCGGCCGGTGTGCCGACAGGAGCCGGGGCGTACAGTGATGGTCCCTGCACCATCTCTCCATCTTTTTTTGAGGGTATGCACATGAACAAAGTACTGGTAGCCGGTATCCTGGGTCTGATGTTGACCGCCTGTGGTCAGAAAGAAGAAGCTGCCGCTCCGGCTGCGACCCCGGCCGCAGACGTTGCTGCCACTGTCGAGAAAGCCGCTAGCGAAGCGTCTGCTACCGTCGAGAAGGCTGCTTCCGAAGCTTCCGCTACTGTCGAGAAGGCTGCCGCTGACGTGGCCACCAAGGCTGAAGCTGCCGTGAGCGATGCCAAGGCCAACTAAGCCAGCACCTCATTGAAAAACGGGCCCGGCGCACTCGCGCCGGGCCCGTTTTTTTATGGCCATGGCGGGGCGTTGCCCGGTCAGCCGAGGGGTTCCACCAGCAGGATGTGGGAGTCGGCCCCCACCACCTTGACCCGGCTGCCGGCCGGCAGCGGCGCGTTGCAGCGCACCGTCCAGACGGTGTCGTCCAGATGCACCCGGCTCATTCCCTGGCTGACCTCGTCCAGCAGGGTCAGCTCGCGGCCCATGTAGCTTTGCATCCGCTCGTTGATGGGGGCGGCGGCATCCAGCCCGGAGCGATCCCGGCGATGCTGCCAGCGCCACCAGGCCCAGGTGGTGAGCAGGGATTGCAGGGCGAAGAGCAGCAACTGCGCCTGCCAGCCGAAGGGCCAGACCAGCAGCAAGAGTCCCACCTCCAGGGCGGCGATGCCGGTCCAGAGCAGAAAGCCCACCGACCCCATCACCTCGATGGCCAGCAGCACGAAGCCGAGTCCCAGCCAGTGCCAGTGGGTCAGCCCCTCGAACAGGGCTGTCATGATTTGCCCGCCTTGCCGTCTTTGTTGAACAGCTCGGCCATGCCCGCCACCGAGCCTATCAGGCTGCCCGCTTCCAGGGGCATCATGATGATCTTGCTGTTGGGGCCTTCACCGATGCGGGCCAGGGCCTCGGTGTATTTCTGGGCCACGAAGTAGTTGATGGCCTGCATGTCGCCCTCGGCGATCGCCTGGGAGACCATGTGGGTCGCCTTGGCTTCCGCCTCGGCGGCCCGCTCCCGCGCTTCGGCGGCGAGGAAGGCGGCCTGACGCTCACCCTCGGCTTTCAGGATCTGGGACTGCTTCTCCCCCTCGGCCTTCAAGATCTTGGACTGGCGCACCCCTTCGGCCTCCAGCACCTCGGCCCGCTTCTGGCGCTCGGCCTTCATCTGGGCGTTCATGGCTTCCACCAGGGCGAGGGGCGGTCGCACATCCTTGATCTCGATCCGGGTCACCTTGATGCCCCAGGGGGCGGTGGCCGCATCCATGGTGCGCAGCAGCTTCTCGTTGATGGTGTCGCGCTGGGAGAGCATCTCGTCCAGCTCCATGGCGCCGAGCACGGTCCGCATATTGGTCATGGTGAGATTGCGGATGGCGCTGGTGAGATCATTGACCTCGTAGCCCGCCTTGCGGGCATCCACCACCTGCACGAAGCTGATGGCGTCGATGGTGACGTTGGCGTTGTCCCGGGAGATCACCTCTTGGGCCGGGATGTCCAGCACCTGCTCCATCATGATGATCTTGTGGCCGATGCGGTCGATGTAGGGGATCAGCAGGTTGAGACCCGGGGAGAGGGTGCGGGTGTAGCGGCCGAAGCGCTCCACGGTCCAGTTGTAACCCTGTGGCACTATCTTGATGCCGGCACTCAGGGTGGCGAGTACCAGGAATATGAAGATCCCCAATACAATCAATGACTCATTCATGATTAAGCTCCTTATGAAACACTTTCACTAGCCTAGGGTCTGGTGCCATCCACCACAAGCAGATTCGCTTCTCTATTGCCGCCACACGGCTTTACTAATTACCAAAACGCATTAAAGAGCATTTTTTATTATTTTGAGGGATAAGCGCTCCTGCCTATAGTCGCCCCAGATGTCGCGATGCCGAGGAGCGGGCCCTGATGGATTATTTACCTATGTTTGCCAGGTTGGAAGGCCGCCCGGTACTGCTGGTGGGCGGGGGCGAGGTTGCCCTGCGCAAGGCGCGCCTGCTGCTGGCGGCAGGTGCCCGGATCACCCTGGTCTCTCCCGCGCTCGAGCCCGAGTTTCATGAATTTGCCGGTCGCTTCACCCATGTGGCGGCGCGTTTCGACCCGGCCCACCTGGCAGGGCAGATCCTGGTGGTGGCCGCGACCGACGATCTCGAGGTCAACGCCCAGGTCTACCAGAGCGCCACCGAGCGCGGTCTGTTCGTCAACCTGGTGGATGACCCCGAGCGCTCCAGCTTTATCTTCCCCTCCATCATCGATCGCAGCCCCATCGTGGTGGCCGTCTCCAGCGGCGGCAAGGCCCCCGTGCTGGTGCGCCTGTTGCGCGAGCGGCTCGAGAGCCTGCTGCCCCGCCATCTTGGCGGTCTGGCGGAGCTCTCCGGTCGGGTGCGCCGCCGGGCCAAGCAGGTGCTGGCCTCCCTCTCCGATCGCCGCCGCTTCTGGGAGCGCGCCTTTGCCTCCAACACCCTGGCCGGTCTGATTGAGAAAGCCGATTGGCAGGGTGCCGAGCAGTGGCTGAACGAGGGACTGGACAAAGCCCGTACCGAAGTGGGCGAAGTGGTGCTGGTGGGGGCGGGCCCGGGGGATCCTGGCCTGCTGACCCTCAAGGCGCTGCAACAGATTCAACAGGCCGAAGTGGTGCTCTATGACCAGCTGGTCTCCCCCGAGATCCTGGACCTGGTGCGCCGCGACGCGACCCTGGTGTCGGTCGGCAAGAAGGCGGGTGCCCACAGCGTGCCCCAGGAAGAGACCAACCGCCTCTTGGTGGAATACGCCAAAGCGGGCAACCGGGTGGTGCGCCTCAAGGGGGGCGATCCCTTCATGTTCGGCCGTGGTGGCGAGGAGCTGGAAGTGCTGGCCGAGGAGGGCATTCCCTTCTCCGTGGTGCCCGGCATCACCGCCGCCGCCGGTGCCACCGCCTATGCGGGCATTCCGCTCACCCACCGCGACCATGCCCAGAGCGCCGTCTTCATCACCGGCCACTGCCAGAAGGAGGGCAAGGAGCCCGACTGGCAGCAGCTTGCGGCCACCAACCAGACCCTGGTCATCTACATGGGGCTGATGCGCTCCGAGCATATCCAGCAGCAACTGGTGAGCCATGGCCGACGCGCCGCCACCCCCATCGCCATCATCGAGCGGGGCACCACCGCCCGCCAGCGGGTGCTGACCGGCACCCTGGCCGAGCTGGCCGAACTGGCCCAGCAGGCGGTGAGCCCGTCGCTTATCGTCATCGGTGAAGTGGTGGCCCTGCGCCAGCAACTCGCCTGGTTTGGCGAGCAGGGGCAAGGGCAGGAGGCAGCAAGCGGCCACGAGCTCAAGCTGGTGAGCCTGGCCTGAGAGGCGAGACCCGAATCGATTTGACGGTGCGGCCAAGGCGGCACCGAACTGAACCAACACCGCGCCCCGAGCAGGTGCGATAGCAATGAACCGAGGACCCAGACATGGACCGTGAAAGACTGACCCAACTGCAGCCATCCGATGCACAGAGCATCCGTGCAGGTGTCACCCGCGAGCGACTGACTCACCTGCAGCAACTGGAAGCCGAGAGCATCCATATCATCCGCGAGGTGGCCGCCGAATTTGAAAACCCGGTGATGATGTACTCCATCGGCAAGGACTCCTCCGTCATGCTGCACCTGGCCCGCAAGGCCTTCTACCCGGGCAAGATCCCCTTCCCCATGCTCCACGTGGACACCAACTGGAAGTTCAAGGAGATGATCAAGTTCCGGGACGAGACCGCCAAGAAGTACGGGCTGGATCTCATCGTCCACAAGAACCCGGATGGTCTGGCCATGGACATCAACCCCTTCGTGCACGGCAGCAGCAAGCACACCGACATCATGAAGACCGAGGGGCTCAAGCAGGCGCTCAACAAATACGGCTTCGATGCCGCCTTCGGTGGTGCCCGTCGCGATGAGGAGAAATCCCGCGCCAAGGAGCGCGTCTACTCCTTCCGTGACAAGTCCCACCGCTGGGATCCGAAGAACCAGCGCCCGGAGCTGTGGCGCGTCTACAACAGCCAGGTCAACAAGGGGGAGAGCATCCGTGTCTTCCCGCTCTCCAACTGGACCGAGCTGGACATCTGGCAATACATCTATCTCGAGAACATCGACATAGTCCCGCTCTACTTCGCGGCCATGCGTCCTGTGGTGGATCGCGGCGGCATCAAGATCATGGTGGATGACGATCGCATGCCCATCGGCCCGGAAGACGAAGTGAAGCAGGAGCTGGTGCGCTTCCGTACCCTCGGCTGCTACCCGCTGACCGGGGCCATCGAATCCAATGCCACCACCCTGCCGGAGATCATCGAAGAGATGCTGATCACCACCTCGAGTGAGCGGCAAGGGCGGCTCATCGACCACGATCAGGCCGGCTCCATGGAGCAGAAGAAGCGTCAGGGCTATTTCTAAAAAAATGTTCTAAGGAATCGCAACATGAACAACCACATTCAGACCGCCATCAGCGAACAGGGCATTGAAGCCTACCTGCACGCCCAGCAACACAAGAGCCTGCTGCGTTTTCTCACCTGCGGCAGCGTGGACGACGGCAAGAGCACCCTCATCGGCCGCCTGCTGCACGACTCCCAGCAGATCTATGAAGATCAGCTCAAAGCGCTGGAGTCCGACAGCCAGAAGCTCGGCACCACCGGCGAGAAGCTGGATCTGGCGCTGCTGGTGGACGGCCTGCAGGCGGAGCGCGAACAGGGCATCACCATCGACGTGGCCTACCGCTATTTCTCCACCGCCAAGCGCAAATTTATCATCTCGGACACCCCGGGCCACGAGCAGTACACCCGCAACATGGCCACCGGCGCCTCCACCTGCGATCTGGCCATCATATTGATCGACGCCCGCAAGGGGGTGCTGGATCAGACCCGTCGCCACAGCTTTATCGCGAGCCTCCTTGGCATCAAGCAGTTCGTGGTGGCGGTCAACAAGATGGACCTGGTGGAGTTCAGCCAGGAGGTGTTCGAGCGCATCAGTGCCGATTACCGCGAATTCGCCAAGAAGCTCAGCGTCGACACCATCCATATCGTGCCGGTCTCTGCGCTGGACGGTGACAACGTGGTCAACCCCAGCGACAAGCTGGCCTGGTACGAAGGCGAGACCCTGCTCTCCCTGCTGGAGAGCGCGGAAGTGGAGCGCGAGCTGGAGCGTCACCCGGTGCGCCTGCCGGTGCAGTACGTGAACCGCCCCAACCTCGATTTTCGCGGCTTCGCAGGCACTTTGGCCTCCGGCATCCTGCGGGTCGGCGACAAGCTGGCCGTGTTGCCGTCCGGCAAGGAGAGCACGGTGACCCGCATCGTCACCTTCGACGGGGATCTGGAGTACGCCCTGCCGGGTCAGGCCATCACGGTCACCTTCGCGGACGAGATCGACATCAGCCGGGGCGACCTGCTGGTAGATGCGGCGAAAAAGCCCCAGGTGACCCAGAACGTGCTGGCCCACATCGTCTGGATGGGGGAGGAGTCTCTGCAACCGGGCCGGGTCTATGACGTCAAGCTGGCCACCAAGAAGAGCCGTGGCCAGGTGGAGGCCATCCGCCACCGCATCGAGATCAACAAGCTCGACGAGCTGCCCGCCTCCGAGCTCAAGCTCAACGAGATCGGCCTGTGCGAATTCAGCCTCACCGACCCGGTGGCGTTCGACCCCTACCAGGAGATCCGTGATACCGGCAGCTTCATCCTCATCGACCGGCTGACCAACGTCACCGTCGGTGCCGGCATGATAGTGGAAGGGCTGGCGGCCAAGGTTATAGCAGGGCAATACAGCGAGTTCGAAGTGGAGCTCAACGCCCTGGTGCGCAAGCACTTCCCCCACTGGCAGGCGCTGACCATCAGCAACGATTCCGGCAAGGAGTAAGCCCATGACCTGGCAACAATCCCTGGTGCTGGGTCTGCTGGCTGCCCTCGTCGCCCTGCTGATCCAGGGCAAACTCCGGCCGGCGCTGCTCTTCTCGGGCGCCGTGCTCATCACCTACCTGAGCGGCCTGGCGGACATCAACGCCGTGGTGGCGGGCTACACCAACAGTGCCCTGCTGACCCTGGTGTTGCTGCTGCTGGTGTCGCTCGCGGTGGAGAAGACCCGGGTCATGAGCTGGTTTGCCAACCTGGTGGGCACCGGCTCCTTCAACAAGGTGCTGGTGAAGGTGTGGTTTTCCACCGCCTTTCTGTCGGCGTTCGTCAACAACACCGCCGTGGTGGCGTCCATGCTGGGGGCGGTCAAGCGCAACCCCAACCATGCGCCCTCACGGCTGCTGTTGCCCATGTGCTTCGCGGCGACCTTTGGCGGTGTGCTGACCCTGATCGGCACCTCCACCAACCTCATCGTCAACAGCTTCCTCATCAAGATGGGGGCCAAGCCACTCGGCATGTTCGACTTCTTCATGGTGGGGGCGGGGACCCTGCTGACCGGCCTCATCGCCGTGCTGCTGTTTGCCCGCCACCTGCCGGAGCAGGACACCGAGATGAGCCGGGAATCCGGCTATTTTCTCGAGGCCAAGGTGGGTCCCGGCTCGCCCATGGCCGGGCGCAGCGTCAAGGAGAACGGCCTGCGCAGCCTGAAAAGCCTCTATCTTGCCGAGATCATCCGGGGAAACCAGGTGATCTGCCCGGTGCAGCCGGAACACGAGCTGCACGAGGGAGACATGCTGCTGTTTTGCGGTGACGTGGAGAGCGTCGGCGTGCTGCAGGAGCTCAAGGGGCTGGATCTCTACGGCCAGCACCGGCTCAACGGCCAGCACCTGGTGGAGGTGATCGTCAGCCACAGCTCGCGGCTGGTGGGGCAGACCATCAAGGACGCGGAATTTCGCACCCACTTCGATGCGGTGGTGCTGGCGGTGCGCCGGGGCGAGACCCAGCTCACCGGTGGCCTCGGCCAGATTGAACTGCACGCAGGGGACACCTTGCTGCTGGCCCCCGGTCCCAAGTTTGCTGGCAACAAGTCCCTCTCCCGCGAGTTCGTGGTAGTGAGCGGGCTGGAGGCCTCCACCCGGCTCGATGCCACGCGCAGCGCCGCCGTGGTGGCGGGGTTCCTCGGGGTGCTGACCCTGTCGGTGCTGGATCTGGTGCCGCTCTTCAAGGGGCTGCTGGTGATGCTGGTGGTGCTGCTCTTCTCCCGCATCCTGACCCTGGACGAGATCCGCCGCCGCTTTCCGCTGGATATCTGGCTGGTGGTGGGCGGGGCGCTCGCCATCGCCGATCAGCTGGAGAAGAGCGGCCTGGCCAAGCTCATCGCCGACTGGCTGATGGGGGAGTTCAACGGGGCCAGTCCCTTTATCGCCTTCGTGGGGATCTATCTGTTTACCCTGGTGCTGACGGAGTTGATGAGCAACAACGCGGCGGCTGCCCTGGCGTTCCCCATGGGATTCCAGCTGGCGCTCAGCATGGACGTCTCCACCATGCCGTTCATTCTGGCGGTGCTGTTCGGGGCGAGTTCCAGCTTTATCCTGCCCTACGGCTACCAGACCAACCTGATGGTCTATGCGGCGGGCAACTACAAGATGCCGGATTATCTCAAACTGGCCCTGCCGGTCTCCCTGGCCTACAGCATCGGGGTGATCGTCATGGTGCCCCTGCTGTTTCCGTTTTAAGGTCTGATACCGGGGGATGTGTTAAGGGCTGCTTATGTTAACGCAGCTTTTATCAAGACAGCTTATGATGCAGGGGAATGCCAGGGCACTGGCATCCGGGCGTGAGCGCCAATCAGGGGGGGTTGCATGCGCAATATCAGGGCATCAGCACCTTGCCGCCTCATGGTGCGAGGCGGCTTCCCGCGGTAGCGGACAGTGTCAGTATTGAGGCGTGAGCGCCGATCAAGGAGTGTTGGATGAGCAATGCCATGGCATCAGCACGTTGTCGGCTGATAGTCCGAGGCGGCTCCCCGTGGTGCCGGACAGTTTAAGTTTTGAGGCGTGAACGCTAATCAAGGAGTGTTGGATGAGCAATATCGTGTGGCATCAGCATGCCGTCGACAAACAGAGCCGGGCCGAGCAGAAGGGACAAAAGCCCCTGGTGATCTGGTTCACCGGGCTCTCCGGGGCGGGCAAGTCCACCCTGGCGGGGGCGCTGGAGCAGGCGCTGGCCGCCTCGGGCAAGCACACCTACCTGCTGGATGGGGACAATGTGCGCCACGGCCTGTGCGGCGATCTCGGCTTCGATGACGCCGCCCGCCAGGAGAATATCCGCCGGGTCGGCGAAGTGGCAAAACTGATGGTGGATGCGGGCCTGATCGTGCTCACCGCCTTTATCTCGCCGTTCCGTGCCGAGCGGGATCTGGTGCGCAATCTCGTGGGTGAAGGGGAGTTTGTCGAGGTATTTGTGGATGCGCCCCTCGCCGTTTGTGAAGAGCGTGACCCCAAGGGGCTCTACAAGAAGGCGAGGGCCGGGGAAATTCGCAACTTTACCGGCATCGACTCCGCCTATGAGGCCCCGGAAAATCCAGAAATCCATCTGCTGAATGCCGGCAAGCCGGTGGAAGCCTTGGTGGATGAGCTGCTAACCGCACTGCGGCAGGGGAACTACCTGTAGTTGGATCGGAAGAACCTATAACAAGCGCCCGGCGGCCGGCCAGTTGCCTACCACAGGCGCTGATGGACAGGTGGCCGCCACTATAAGCAAAAGTTGGGTCATTATCGGAAAACCCATAAATCCAGCTTATAGTGGCACCGACGAGCCTTGAGCAACCCCAAAGCGGCCGATATAACTCCTGCAAGGTGATCTTCCGATCCTTGCTTATATCGCGGCGGGGTTATTCGCGATTGTCCGAATACGCTGCGCTATTCGAACCTACGGGCTTGATTCAATAGACATGAATTGCTTTTCTGCTGCCTCATTTAGCCTGGCGCGAAGCTCAGGGTCTATCTCTGCTTTTGACGCCAAGCTAAATAGCTGTTCCGAATAGTAGATCACCGGAGGAAGGGAACTCAGTCCAGTTTGTGCGATCTGATTAGTCGCTAAACAAAACAAGCCACACCCAAAGTAGATTGGCCCCTTGAAGATCCAGACACTTCGCCCCTCTTAACTTAAGAGGTAGTCTTGGAGCTATGTTCAGTACTAGTTGCGTATTCCGGTGAAGTTGAACAGTGATTCCGGAATCTGTGAACACCATTTCCGGAAAGTATGCGGACAGGGATTCTTCGAGCAGAAGCTGAGCTTTGAGGGGAGGCATCTTTTCGACTCACTGAACAAGCCAGCAGCCAAGCGCAGCGCGGCAGTTGTGGATCCAAGACGTTGGAACAGGACGGTTCATCTGACATCAGAGTACGTGCACTGAGGTGTCCGGAATCGGTGTACACGCAAGCCGGAATCAGCGTTCATTTTAAACCGGAATAGGTGTTCATTTTCGACCGGAATATGCACTAGTCACAACGAGAAGATGGTCGAAGTGTTAACAGGGGCCGAGCGCCGTCGACGCCGGACTCCACAAGAAAAGATCGCCATCGTGCAGCAGACCTTTGAGCCCGGGATGACCGTCTCTCATGTTGCTCGCTTGCACGACGTCAACGCAAACCAGCTTTTCAAATGGCGTAAGCAATTCCAAGAAGGATCTCTCACGGCGATCACCGCCGGTGAGGATGTTGTTCCTGCTTCCGAGTTGGCTGCTGCCATCAAGCAGATCCGAGAGCTTCAGCGTCTGCTCGGGAAGAAGACCATGGAGAACGAGATCCTCAAAGAAGCCGTGGAGTATGGTCGAGCAAAAAAATGGATTGCGCATGCGCCCTTGTTGCCGGGGGACGACGATTAAGTGCTGTGAGCCAGGCTCTTAATGTATCGCGTGCGCAGCTATCCGTTCGTGTTCATCGAAAACCGGGTTGGCAAGATGGTCGTCATCATCGCTAGCGTGATGATGCAGCCTTACTTGGCCGTATCATGGAGGCGATGGCAGAGCTTCCCTCCTATGGCTATCGCCGGGTCTGGGCGCTGTTACGGCGTCAGTCTGAGGCAACAGAACAACCTGTGGTAAACGCTAAGCGGGTATATCGCGTCATGCGCGAACATGGCTTGCTGCTGGAAAGAAAACCAGCTGCACCATTGGCCCAGCAGGCACATAAGGGGCGTGTTGCCGTCAAGGAGAGCAATCGACGGTGGTGCTCAGATGGCTTCGAGTTTCGCTGCGATAACGGTGAAAAACTACGTGTCACGTTCGCCATGGATTGCTGCGATAGGGAAGCGTTGGACTGGGCGGCCAGTACTGGGGGTTACGATAGTGACACTGTGCAAGATGTCATGCTGAGGTCTGTCGAACATCGCTTTGGGGATTCGTTGCCGGCATCACCGGTGGAGTGGCTGACTGATAATGGCTCGGCGTATCGAGCCCATGAGACCCGCGCGTTTGCACGAGAAATCGGGTTGGAGCCCAGAACGACAGCAGTGAGAAGCCCACAGAGTAACGGTATAGCGGAGAGCTTCGTGAAGACGATGAAGCGAGACTATATCGAGATGATGCCAAAACCGGATAGCCGAACAGCGGTAGGCAATTTGGCTATCGCGTTTGAGCATTATAACGAGCACCACCCGCACAGCGCCTTGGGATACCGTTCACCACGGGAATTTCTGCGCAGTCGGGTATCACAACCCTAAGCGGGAAAAAGTGTCTGGACCTATGGGGTCAAATCCACAAAGGACTGAGTTGATGCCTATCCTACCACCTCTGCCACGACCACAACGGCGCCGCATTCACAAAATCATCCATGCCACCCGTGATAAAGGACATGCTCGTCGCTTGATGGCCATCTTGCTGTTACATGAAGGACGCACGATCACCGATGTTCATCACCTTACCGGCGCTGCGCGCTCGACCATCGGTCGTTGGCTTCGGTGGTATCGAGATGAAGGCATAGATGCGCTAGAAGCCTTACCGGCTGGCCGTGCCCCAGTCTTACCTATCGCCAAGATTGTCACCTTACTGGTGCTGCTCATGCAGTTTTCTCCGCAAGATTTTGGTTATCAGCGCAGCCGTTGGTGTACTGAACTATTGGCTATAAAAATCAATCGGTTAACAGGGCTCAATGTGGCAGCCTCCACGCTCCGCCGATGGTTACCTCGTATGGGCATTGTCTGGCGCAGGCCCGTGCCGACCTTGCGGATAAAAGACCCAGCCTATCAGGAAAAAATGGCGAATATCGACGCCGCGCTGGCCCGCTGTGATGCCGATAATCCGGTGTTTTATGAGGATGAAGTCGATATAGACCTCAATCCCAAATTAGGAGCCGACTGGATGTTCAGAGCGCAGCAAAAGCGGGTTGTCACACCGGGGCAGAATGCCAAGCATTATCTGGCAGGCGTTCTCCACGCAGGCAACGGAAGGGTACTTTACGTCAGCGGGATCAAGAAAAACTCATCGCTGTTTATTGCCATGCTGGAAAAGCTGCGCCACCACTACCGACGAGCCAAAACCATCACGTTGATCCTCGATAACTACATCATTCACAAAAGCAAACAGACCGAGCGATGGTTGAAGAAGAATCCCAAGTTCTGCCTGGTGTTCCAGCCAGTTTACAGCCCTTGGGTTAATCACATAGAACGGCTATGGCACAAGTTACATGAAACCATCACGCGCAATCATCAATGCAGAGGGATGGCAAACCTGCTGGCCCGAGTGAAACACTTCATGGATACCGTGTCTCCTTTCCCGGGGAATGGCTATGGCACAGCGAAGGTGTAGCACTATTGGGATCAGTTATTTAGGGAAAGTGCGAACAAGTATCCCACGAACAAAAAATGAAAATTTTAGTCATTTAATATCAATGGGTTACCAGTAAATGCTCTCGTGCCATATGACTTATTCGCACCTTCCCTAAACTCTGCGGCAACAAAAATAACCATTTAGGTCAATGGAACTGAAAACACCGAGCGATGACAGTTTCTCTTGGCACATCGATTATGCATCCGTTTCTCGACCAGGTTCCCTCTGGATTTTGGTCTGATTGCCAATCAATATACTCTTGAGGTGGTCGTTCAATATCGATCATGTGTGCAGCAGAAAATAGAATTTCAACGCCAAAACCGAGAGGGACATCAACCTCACCATGAGCAATACAACGTGGCTGGAAGTCCAGTCTGACTTTGGTTGCATCACCTATTTTTAGTTACCGTTCGACCCCATCCCTCTTTATCCCACTCTGGTTCACGTGACCATGCTCGTTTGTTGGGCGCCGCTGCGCTCTGCACCAACCGGCAAAAAACACGCTACCGCCCCTGAATTTCAGCCTCCAGCCTGCTGCGCTTTTCCTGTGGCACCGGTCTGGTTCATGGCTGACTCCGACGAGAGGTGATCCCGATTGCCATGTTACCGAACGGAGCTGGTTAGGGAAGAGGGATCGGGCGATTTCTCGGGCAAGATCAATAAATTGGGGGGGGCAGCGGGGCCTGCGGCAGGTTGGAGTAAGAGGGATCTCAAGGCGCAACGCGTTCCCGCGTTCCCACTTCACGCCCACGATTCACGGGGTAGTGAGCAAGGTCATTGCCGTGCCGAGGGCCATGCGGTGCAGCCGAGAGGGTCGGCCTGGCACGGACAAGCAGGTGGTTGGGAGGGGGCGAAAGACCCGCGGGTTCAGTCGACGACTCGAATTTGAAACCCGCTCAGACGCCCATGCACCACCCAAAAGAGGGGCCCGCTGCCGGTGACGGCAGGGGCCCGTTTTTATTGTTAGCGCACGGTCTTTGGGTCTGGTTTCCTCAGTGAAGGCTTAGCGGGCCAGCAAGGGTTGGCCGCTGGTCAGGGCGGTGCTGGTTGGCCGGGTGGCGGGATGCTGCTGGAACTGGCGCACCAGCCGCTCCAGCTCCCCGAGCTGCTTAACGAGGGCAATGATGCCCTGCACGGCGTGGCGGCTGCCCTGGCTGGAGTCGTCGGCCAGACGCTTGATGTCCAGTACGCTGTGGTGGATGTCCTGGGTGACCAGGGACTGCTCCTGCACCGCCTGGGCTATCTGGTTGCTGCCTGCGGTCACCTGCAACAGGCGTTCGCTTATCTGTTGCAGGATATCGCCGGTGGCGGCGGCCTTGAGGCGGCAACTGGCGGAGAGCTGTTCCCCTTGCGCCATGGCCTGCTGGGCATCGTCGGCGCTGGCCTGCAAGAGGCTTATCATCTGCTGGATCTCGCCGGTGGAGGATTGGGCCTTGATGGCCAGGGTGCGGATTTCGTCCGCCACCACCGAGAAGCCGCGACCGGACTCGCCTGCCCGGGCCGCTTCGATGGCCGCATTGAGGGCCAGCAGGTTGGTCTGGTTGGCGATGTTGTTGATGACGTCCATGATGCCGTCGATGGCGCGGCACTGGCTGGCCAGCGCCTCTATCACGGCGCGGGAGGTGAGCAGCTCGCCGTGAACCCCTTCCACCGCCGCCACGGTATCGAGCACGCTGCGATTGCCCTCCCGAAACAGCACGGCGGTGTTGTCCAGGCTGTCCGAGGAAGCGCTCGAGCTGTGGGAGACTTCGCGAATGGACGCCGTCATCTCGGTGATGGCGGTCGCGACCTGGTTGGTCTGGGCCTGCTGTTGTTGCAGGTTGCCGGTGATGGACTCGGCATTGTTCAGATCCGTCTGCGCCGCCTGCACGATCTGCTGGCAGGTCTGCTGGGTGCGGGCCAGCACCGCATTGAACTCGGCCTGATTCATCTTCATGGCGAGCTCGACGGCAGCCAGACGATCGACCCGGCCGGTATACAGCAGTTGCATCAAGGGGTTGTCGAAACGGTGGCGGGCCAGGGTCTCCAGCCGGGCGAGGCGCCGGGAGAGGGTCTGGCAGATGACGAGCGCAACCACCAGGGGCAGGGCACCGATGAGCAGAGGCCAGCCCGGGCCGTGCTGATAGCCGAGGGTGACCAGGCTGGCCAGCAGTGCCATCAGGCAGAGGTGGATCCCCAGGGTGTGGCAGCAGGGGGGCAGGCGCAGGGCCCGGGGGTCTTGCCGCGGCGCATCTCGTCATAGACCCGCTCCGCACGCTGTTTGACCGCGTCGTCCGGCGCCGTGCGCACCGACTGGTACTCCACCACCTTGCCGCTGGGGGTGACGAAGGCGTTGACCCAGTAGTAATCCCCGTTCTTGCAGCGGTTCTTGACCGGGCCCATCCAGCTTTTGCCTTCCCGCAGATGGCGCCACATGTCGGCAAACGCCTGGGGCGGCATGTCGGGGTGGCGGACCAGGTTGTGAGGGGCCCCTTGCAGCTCCTCCAGGGTGAAGCCGGCTATCTGGCAGAACTCGTCGTTGGCATAGGTGATGCGGCTCTCCAGATCCGTGGTGGAGATCAGGTTCTGGTGCGACGGGTAGAGGCGCTCACGCTGGGTAACGGGTTGATTGACTCTCATGGTACTTCCTGCCTGACAGAGGAAAGAGAGTCTGGTTGCAATTCGTACACCAGAGTGCCCAAAAATGCTTAAATTGCGCTCTATATGTCTCTTTTGTGCTCAAAACCCGCAGAGGGGGGAACATGGCCCGGGCTCGCGTCTGCCCCTGCCGTCAGGATTCGCTTTTTGGGAGCCGTTTTGGCAATGGCGTGGCGGGTTTCGCAATTTGGCAAGGCGGGGCCTGGGCCTCCGCCAGCCTCAGGCGGGCAGATCCGGCTCGCTGACCGGGGCCGACATCTGGGTCTCTATCTGCAGGTGGGTGGAGAGCAGGGTCTTCAGATCCTGCAGGTACTCCTCTAAAGGGGGCTCGTCCAGCAGCAGGGCAAGCTCGTTGCCGATGGGGGTGAGCCGGTAATAGAGCAGGGTGAGGTTGCTCTGGCGTTGGCGCAAACGCCAGCGCTGGTTGCCAAAGGCCAGCTCGACCCCGTCGGCGGGCAGGGGACCGGATTCGAGCTCGCCACGGTGCAGCAGCCCGAGATCACACAGCAGCAGCAGGGCGCTGTAGGGCACCCGGTATTTGCCGAGCCCCATCCGGGTGACCTTGGCGCGACTGAGCAGGCTGGCCCCCTTGTGCATGCCCAGCAGCAGACGCTGCTCGTCGCTGCCCTCGTAGTGGCAGGAGAGGGCGCAGATGCGCTGGAACAGCTGGGCTTCGCGCTGGGTCATCTCCTTGAGGGTGTTGAGGGCACGGATGGAGAAGCGGCCCGGGGTGGCGACTTCCAGGGCGAAGATGCGGCCCCACAACTGCTGCATGGGGGTCATGCTGATGTCTTCGGCCAGTTGCAGGAAGCGGGTAAGCCAGTCGCTGTCTATCTCGCCGCCGGCGGCGGTCTCTTCGCAGTGGCGCGCGGCCATCACCATGATGGATTCCAGATTGCGCTGGCGGGTAGCCTGCTCCGCCAACTGGCGGAAGGTGGCGCGCTGCTCGAAGGTGCTGTCGCTGTTGCGGGTGAGCATGCCATCGATGCCGCGGCTGCGGGCCAGGCGCAGGGTCTGCTCCTGGCTGCTCAGGATGGAACTCTCTTTCTTGGGGGGCAGGTCAGCCATGCTGGCTCCGTGATGGCAAGGTCTGGTAGTGAATGTTACTCCAACCAGATCCATGAACAATCCCTTTGCCGGGGTCGTCACGGGATAAAAAATGGCCTCCCGGGGGAGGCCATCAGGGGCTCACTCTTCGTAGACGCTGACCTCGACCGCGTCCATGGAGTAGGAAGCGGTGGCCATCTCGTGGCTGGAGCTGACGGTGTGCATCTTGCCCTTGACCCAGATGGCGTCCCAGAGGTCATCCACCGGCGCCCCCTTGGGGTAGCTCACGTAGATTACCTGGTTGGTGGGCGGGGGCGGCACGTGAATGCAGGCGCCGAAGTAGGGGACCAGCAGGAAGGCGGTGATGGTCTTGGCATCCCCTTCCAGGGGCACCACGAACCCGGGGATCCGCACCTCCTGATTGTCCAGCTTCTTGTTGACGCCCCCCACCGGCTGCGGCACCGAGGAGAAGTCGCCATCATGGCTGACCTGGGGCGGTGGCAGCAGTTTTTCCCCCTCCGGGATGAGGATATCCCAGTCGATGGTCTTGTAATCTGCGGCCATGGCAGGCAGCACCAGCAGGCTGGCCAGCAGCGCCACTATTTTCCACTTCATCATCTGTTCTTCTCTCTTGGTCGGATGCGTCGGGTCAGACGCGAATGCTCATGCCGTCGCTCAGGCTGTAGCGGTAAGCGCGGGCGGCAGGCAGCAGCCCGATCACCATGCCCGCCAGCCAGACCAGGCCCAGCAGTTGCCACTCATAGGCGCTCGGCAGACCCAGGCTCATTTGCAGGCCATAGTGGCTGAGCAGCCAGGGGCTAGCAAGCCCCTGACCGAGATAGAGCGCGGCCACCCCGAGGGCGATGCCCGCCGTGGTGAGCGCCATCGCCTCCAGCGCCAGCAGCAGGAAGAGGTGGGCAGGTCCCGCCCCCAGGGAGCGCAGAATGGCGAGCTCGCGGCGCCGCTCGTTGAGGCCGGCGAGCAGGGTGGTCAGCATGCCGATGAGGCCCGCCACCACCACGAAGCCCGCGATCACCGACAGGGCGGTCTCCGCCACGCTCATCAGCCCCCAGAGCTCCTGCAGGGCGGCTCCCGGCAGGATGGCCATCAGGGGCTCCCTGGGATAGGTGTTGACGCTGCGCTGCAACTGGAACGCCAGGATCCGGTTGCTCAGCCCCACCATGAAGGCGGTGATGGTCTTGGGGGTGAGATCCAGCGCCATCGCCTGTTCCGGGGTCACGTTCTTGCTGTGACGACCGGTGTCCCAGCCCAGGTGGATCGCCTCTATGCCCGCCAGCGGCACATGAATGGTGCGATCGATGGGGGTGCCGGTGGGGGCCAGGATCCCCACCACCTTGAACGGCATGTTGTCGTGCTGGCTGAACGAGGTGTTGCCGGCGCCATGGGCGATGACGATGGATTGATCCAGGTGATAGCCGAGCTTTTCGGCCACCTGGGCACCCAGCACCGCTTCAAACGGTGTTTCGAAGGGGCGACCTTCGCGCAGGACGAGCGCCTGCTGCTGGCCGTACTTCAGGTGGGTGAAGTAGTCCCCATTGGTGCCGAGCACGCGAAACCCCTTGTGGGAGTCGCCAAGGGAGAGGGGGATGGTCCAGGCGATATCGGGCCTGGCCTTGATGGCCTGGTAGGAGTCCCAGCCCACGTTGTTGGTGGGGTTGCCGATGCGAAACACCGAATAGAGCAGCAGGTTCACCTGACCGGAGCGGGCGCCGACGATGA
Source organism: Aeromonas sp. FDAARGOS 1406 (assembly GCF_019048565.1). Lineage (NCBI taxonomy): Bacteria > Pseudomonadati > Pseudomonadota > Gammaproteobacteria > Aeromonadales > Aeromonadaceae > Aeromonas > Aeromonas sp. FDAARGOS 1406. Next base: position 1,962,397 of record NZ_CP077378.1, on the reverse strand, counting down.
GATCGGTGCCCGAGACGGTGTTGGCGAAGCTGTCCCGTGCCTGACTGCGCACCCGCTCCACCCCGAGCAGCAGGGTGACGCTGATGGCGACGGCCAGCAGGGTGAGCCCGGCGGTGAGGCGACGGGCCCAGAGACTTTGCAGGGCGAGTTTCAGCATGAGAGCCTCCGCAGTGAAGGGGAGATGGCCGGACGGGCTGCGAAATGATGGCGTGTGGTCATGCCGCCCTCCGGTTGAGCTGTTGCAGGTTCTCCACCCGGGGGAAGAGGGGCTCCAGATAGGGATCGTGACTGACGAAGACCAGGGTAGATCCCTGCTTGTCACACTCCTCGAACAGCAGCCGGATGAAGGCGGCCCGGTTGTCGGTGTCCAGGGCCGAGGTGGGCTCGTCGGCTATCACCAGAGGAGGGGAGCCTATCAGGGCGCGGGCGGCGGCGACTCGCTGCTGCTGGCCGATGCTGAGGGCGTGGACGGGGTGATGGAGCGCCTCATCCGGCAGTTGCAGTTCTGCCAGCAGGCGGCGCGCCTCCTGCTCGGGGCTCCCTGTCAGGCGGGCCCGCTTGGCGGGTGAAAAGGTGAGGGCAGCGGTGACGTTGTCCTGCACCGAGAGAAACGGCAGCAGATTGAACTGCTGGAAGATGTACCCCAGATTGGCCGCCCGGAACTGGTCACGGGCGCGGCCGGAAAGCCGGGCCAGGGGCTGGCCCAGCACTTCCAGGGTGCCGTGGTTGGCGGTCTGGATACCGGCCAGCAACCCAAGCAGGGTGGACTTGCCACAACCCGATGGGCCCTTGATGAAGACGCGCTCACCCTCGTGGATGCGAAGGGCGGGCAGATCGAGGACGGCTTCGTGACCCGGCCAGGCAAAGGCCAGATCACGGATCTCAACCACGGCATGTTTCATGGTGTTACCAGCCCAGTTTGTTGGCGGACGGAGTCAGTTCGGCGGCGGTCTGGCCGGTGGGCAGTATGCCCTGCACGCTCAGCTTCTCCAGGCTCGGGTAGAGGCTGAACAGGGTGGCCTCGAGACCGGTGAGCTTGGCCGGGGTAGCGCAGGTGTAGGTGTACATGGCTCCCATGTCCGCATGGCCCGCGTCGTCGTGATGGTGTTCATCGTGAGCGCCATCAGCCTTGTCGTGCTCGTGCTCGTGCTCGTGCTCATGGTCATGATCTTCCTTGGCGGCCTGCAGCTCCTGCTGGGTCAGCTTGCAGCCGGCGGCCGGGTCGAAACGGAAGAGGGCGTCGGGCTGCTGGAGGCGGGCCACCGCCTTGGCATACTGCGCTTTCTCCTCATCGGTGTTGGCGGCATGCTCGAAGCCCACCAGATCGGCGGCAGGGGCCTGCAACTCGATCATCAGCTGGTTGCCGTCGAGTACCAGGTTGAGGTGGCCGTGACCGTGCTCATGGGCACCGTGGCTGTGGCTTTCGTGTTCGTCGTGATGGGCCTGGGCGCCGAAGGCGGCAGCGGCCAGCAACAGGGTGACTGCTTTCATCGTTAATCCTTTTGAATAAATAGAGAAAAGATTGGTTCAAAAAAAGAAACAATGAAGGGGCGGCGGGGCGCGGATACGGCGATGTCCCGTGGTGCCGGTGGCCGCCCTCGGTTGGGGAGTGCCGATATACCGGTCGATGCCAAAGGAGAGGGAAGGGAGAACGGGGGTCGGCGTCAGTGCCAGCTTGCCATCCAGATGCAGGACGCAGAAGGTGCAGGCATGACCGTGATCGGGCAGGGCAGCTTCAAGAGGGTGCTGTGCCAGCGCCGGTTGCATCCACAACCAGCCCAGCAGCAACACCCAGATTGTCAGTGTGGAACGACCCATAGACCCTTGTGGAAAGGGCGCCATCAGCGCCCTTCTCTCTGATTCAGAGATGGGACTGGATGAGCCCCATCACCTTGGTTATCTCGGCGGCATCGAGCTGGCCATCTTTGGCAAACAGCACCTTGCCCTCTTTATCCAGCAGTATGATGGCCGAACTTTCCGGGGTGAGCGCCCAGGCGTTGCGGGCCATCCCCTTGGCATCCAGCACCATGGCGGACCAGGGGAACTCTTTCTTGCTGTCCTCGGCACTGCTCTTCACGAAACCGGACGTGCCCCAGATGGCGTCATTGCTGTTGATGATGGTGACGGTCTGGTACTTGTCGTGGGGCAGCTTGGCCGCCTTGATCGCCTCGATCATGGGGGCATTGAGCTCCTTGGCGCTGGAGCGACCCGCGATGTGCTGGATCAGGAAGACCTTGCCGGTCAGGACCTTGCTCTGCCAGGGCTGATAGCTGATCTCCTTCTCCTTGAGCACCAGCTCCCCCTTGTCGCTGATGTTGACCAGCGGCACCTGGGTTGATTCCTTGATGTTGTGGGCCATGACCAGGGTTGGCAGCAGCGCCAGAGTAAGCACTAGATGTTTCATCCGGATGACACTCCTTTGTGATGTTATAACGATTTTTGGGTCGAGGGAATGGGACCCTGAACATCCTAAACTGATCGGATCTGTTTAAAAAGTGTTAAATAATGCAGGGTGCGACGGTGATCTTGTCAACATGGTCGCCATCCCCCCAATGACGGCGGCAAGGATGGCATGTCATCCATCAAAAGCAAGTGATGGTCAGAAGAGGCTAGTAGAGCGGTTCGCTGATCAAGGGAATCTGGGCCATGGTCATCTGCTGGGCCAGCAGGGGAGAACCGGTGAGCAGCACGTGGCGCTGATTGCCGATCACCAGGGTGTCTCCCTCAAGGCCGCTGTCGGCCGTGATGGCGAGCCAGGCCGGCGAGACGCTGCCGATGCTGATGTTCGGATAGATGATGCTGAGGCTGTACTGGGGCGCCAGCTCCGCCAGCAGACTGGCCATGAGCAGCGCCTTCTCGTCGCTGTCGGCCTTGTTGTCCTGCAGGGCCTGCAAGGGCGGAGCGAAGTGGTCCATTTGCTCGGGGGGGGTGGGGATGCCGCTCAGCCACTCCTGCAGCAGGGTGACGCTGGTGGCGAGATCCTTGGCCGAAAACTGCTGTGCCAGGGGTTTGAGGTCTCCCTTGAACTGATAGAACAGCTGGGAGTAGTTGGGGCGCACACAGGGCAGCTTCTGATTGGCCGGGTGAACGCAGGGCTGGACCCGCATCTCGTAGAAGGCGTCCTCCTGATATTGCCGGTAGGCCTGCCAGAACTGGGCGGATTCGAGGCTGCTGTCGTGCAGGGTAAAGGCCTGTTCCAGGTTGCGGAACTTGGTGGCCGTCTCCGGGCTGTGCTGGTTGATCTGGTTGATGCTGTTGTAGAGGCGTGGACTGATGTAGGAGTAGAGTGTTTCCAGCGGGAAGTTGAGGGCGGTGTCGAGCTGTGTCATCTCGTGACGGCTGGCTGAAAAGGTGCGCTCATCCGCCGTCAATTGCAGGTGCTTTTGCTGACCATCTGCAGATTGCCACTGCCAGCTCAGGTTGATCTCGTTGGCCTGCGCCATGGTGCCGAAGAGCAGACTGCACAGAAAGCCTTGTGCCAGTTTCATGGTGCGCCTCCGCCTGGGTTGATAATAAACAACTAGGTGAGTGACCGGCATTTGGATTGGTCTGGTGACAGATATATTGGTAATTATCTGATCTGACTTTAAATTTAATTCAGGAAATAAGTCATGGGGGAAATCATCATGAAGCTTGTTTCACGGTTTCTGCTGATATTGGTGGCCACGCCGGCGCTGGCGGGGCAGGTCATCGTCAATCAGGGATTGTCCAGCGCGGATACCTTCGCCCTGCGGGATCAGCTGGCCCGGGAGCATGAATGGCAGGAGTGGCTGCGATTCCAGCAGGCCATCAAGTGGCTGGAGGTGCTGCCGGTCAACTGCGATCTGGTGGGAGGTGCCGGTCAGGAATATCGCTGCGGCGATGACTATTACCGCCCCTATCGGCAAAATGGGCGCGACCTCTATATCCAGGGGGATCCCCCCGGAGCGTCCCCGCAACGACCAATAAAAAAGGCGCCATAAGGCGCCTTTTTTGCGAGGAATACGCTTATTTTGCAGCGTAACGCTCGGCAGAGGTCTTGATTTCGGCTTCGGCAGCGGCCTTGTCGCCCCAACCTTCCACCTTGACCCACTTGCCCGCTTCCAGCTCTTTGTAGCGCTCGAAGAAGTGCTGGATCTGGGCTTTCAGCAGCTCGGGCAGATCGTTCACATCCTGGATGTGATCGTACTGCTTGGTCAGCTTGGAGTGGGGTACGGCCACGATCTTGGCGTCTTCGCCAGATTCGTCGGTCATCTTCAGCACGCCGACCGGGCGGCAGCGGATGACGGAGCCGGCCAGCAGCGGGTAGGGAGTCGGAACCAGCACGTCGACCGGATCCCCGTCCAGGGACAGGGTGGCGTTCACGTAACCGTAGTTGCACGGGTAGAACATCGGGGTGGACATGAAACGGTCAACGAAGATGGCGCCGCTGTCCTTGTCGACTTCGTATTTGATCGGGTCGGCGTTCTGCGGGATTTCGATGATGACGTAGATGTCGTCAGGCAGGCTCTTGCCGGCCGGTACCAGGTTCAGGCTCATGACGTTTCCTTTGAGTGTTGGAGTCAAGTTTGCAGGCCGACATTATAGCGATGTCCCGTCAAATGACCATATTTCAAGGGCCGGGTGGCGTGCTGGAGGATGGCTTTTACCCGCGCTTGCCCGATTTCTGTCGTCTGCGGGCGCCGATGCCTTCGCTCCCCATGGGCGCGGCTTGTGCCACCGGGTCAACAGACCCTAGAATGCGCACTCCCTTTACTGGAAAAGGCAGCGGTATGCACATTCACATTCTCGGGATCTGCGGCACCTTCATGGGTGGTCTGGCGGTGTTGGCAAAACAGCTTGGCTATCGGGTGACCGGCTCCGACGCCAACGTCTATCCCCCCATGAGCACCCAGCTCGAGCAACAGGGCATCGAACTGACCGAAGGCTACGACCCCTCCCAGCTCGATCCGGCGCCGGATCTGGTGGTGATCGGCAATGCCATGAGCCGTGGCAACCCCTGTGTGGAATATGTGCTGGACCGCAATCTGCCCTATATCTCCGGCCCTCAGTGGCTGCTGGAGCACGTGCTGAAGGATCGCTGGGTGCTGGCCGTCGCGGGCACCCATGGCAAGACCACCACCGCCAGCATGCTGGCCTGGGTGCTGGAGTATGCCAAGCTGGAACCCGGTTTCCTCATCGGCGGCGTGCCGGGCAACTTCCCGGTTTCCGCCCGTCTCGGCTCGGCTCCTTTCTTTGTGATTGAAGCGGACGAATATGACTGCGCCTTCTTCGACAAGCGATCCAAGTTTGTCCACTACCACCCGCGCACCCTGGTGATGAACAACCTGGAGTTCGACCACGCCGACATCTTCCCGGATCTCGCCGCCATCCAGCGCCAGTTCCACCACCTGATGCGCACCGTGCCGAGCAACGGCCGGGTGCTCTTCCCCAAAGGTGATGACAACCTTACCGCCGTGCGCGAGATGGGCTGCTGGAGCGAGGTGGAGCTGGTGGGCCAGGACGACGCCAAGTGGAAGGCGGTGAAGCTGGCCGATGACGGCTCCGCCTTCGAGGTGTGGCTGGATGGCGTGAAACAGGGGGAGGTGCACTGGGAGTGCATCGGCGAGCACAACATCAACAACGGTCTGATGGCCATCGCCGCCGCCCGTCATGCCGGTGTCATGGTGGAGCACGGGATCAACGCCCTCTGCCAGTTCAAGTCCCCCAAGCGGCGCATGGAGCTGAAAGGGGAAGTGGCCGGCATCAGCGTCTATGACGACTTCGCCCACCACCCCACCGCCATCGAGACCACCCTGGGCGGCCTGCGCGCCAAGGTGGGCAAGGCCCGCATCATGGCGGTGCTGGAGCCCCGCTCCAACACCATGAAGCTCGGGGTTCACAAGGAGGAACTGGCCGGTTGCTTCGACGGTGCCGACGAGGTGTTCTTCTTCCAGCCCCCCAACATCGGCTGGGATCTGGGGGAGGTGACGGCCCACATGACCCGGCCTGCCCGGGTATTCGAGGCCCTTGATGCCCTGATTGGCGCCCTGGTGGCCGAGAGCCGCCCAGGGGATCATATTCTGATCATGAGCAACGGCGGCTTCGGCGGCATTCACGACAAGCTGATCGCCCGCCTGAAGGAGCTGCAGAGCGCATCATGAACAAGGCCATCACCCTGGCGCTGACCGGCGCCTCCGGCGCTCCCTATGCCCTGCGCCTTCTGGAATGCCTGGTGCAGGCGGACTATCGGATCTTCCTGCTCGCCTCCTCGGCGGCCAGGGTTGTGCTCAAGACCGAGCAACAGCAGGATTGGCCGGGCTCCCCCAGGGAGCTGTCGGCGTACCTCTGTCGCCATTATGGTGCCAAAGAGGGTCAGATCGTCGCCTGCGGCAAGGAGGAGTGGTTCTCGCCGGTGGCCTCCGGCTCGGCGGCCCCCAAACAGATGGTGGTCTGCCCCTGCTCCATGGGCACCGTCTCGGCCATTGCCAACGGCACCTCGGACAACCTGCTGGAGCGGGCGGCGGACGTGGTGATCAAGGAGCGCGGCCAGCTCATCCTGGTGCCCCGGGAGAGCCCCTTCTCGGCGATCCATCTGGAGAACATGCTCAAGCTTGCCCGTCTTGGCGTGACCATCATGCCGGCGGCGCCAGGGTTCTACCATGAACCCAAAAGCATCGAGGATCTGGTGGACTTCATGGTCGCCCGCATCCTCGATCATCTGGGTGTCGAGCATGAGTTGACCAGTCGCTGGGGTTATGCCAACCACTGATACGGTGGGGAGCGGACAAAAAAGCGGCGCCGGGCTGTAAAGCCCGGCGCCGCTTTGTCAACATCTGCACGAGTCAGCTGGCCTGGATGGGGGCCGTCACGTACTTGAACAGGAAGTCTGTCACCTCTTCCCGGCTCGGACGCTGCGGCTGATTGATCATCTGCATCATCACATAGCCAAAACCGGTCAGGGAGCGGGCCAGATCCTGCGCCGACAGCACGCTCTGGATCTCGCCGTTGTCGATGGCCCGTTGCAGGTGGGGGGCAATGCGTTCCAGCGCCTTGTCCAGCAGCCGGGTGTAGCGAGGCCACACTTCTTCCCGCACCGAGGAGCTCCACTCCAGCCAGATGCTGGCGTGATCGGGCTTGTCATAGGCGGCGTCAACGAACAGCTTCACGTGGCGGTGAATGCTCTCCCTGGCGGAGCCCTGACCGTTGTAGGCCTGTTCGAGGATCTGCTGTACGAAGGCTTCGATTTCTGTCAGCACTTCGTCGACCAGATCTTCACGAGTATTGAAATAGTTAAAAACGGTCGCAACCGAGACCTTTGCCTGTTCGGCTATCTCGGCATGCCCCGCACGGCCGATGCCGCGACGGGAAAATACCTCGACGGCACACTCCATCAATTGATCACGGCGAGCCTCCGGCGAAAGCCGGGTTCGACGTCTTATTTCTGCGCGTGGTTCCATAGTTTTTTCATCTAATAGTTATTGATTATGGTGTTTATAGTATTGTCACCGATAATGCCCGAAGGCTTGCTAACTCTATCAATTAAAATAAGCCGATAAAAGCATCACGTATGCCTGACGCCCACTGGTTGGAGTGGTAGAATCCTCGGTTTTGACGTTAATGAACGGCCAATAACCCTTTGGTCATTATTGGAGTATGTGATGAAACACATTGTCGAGGTGATGATCCCCGAGGCCGAGGTTGCAGCCCGGATCGCCACGCTGGGTGAAGAGATTACCGCCCGTTACCAGGGCTCCGAGGAAGTGGTCATGATCGGCCTGTTGCGCGGCTCCTGCGTCTTCCTGGCGGATCTCTGCCGTCAGTGCCAGTTGCCCATCACCCTGGACTTTATGACTGCCTCCAGCTATGGCTCCGGCATGCACAGTACCCGTGACGTGCGCATCCTCAAGGATCTGGATGACGACATCAAAGGCAAGGACGTGGTGATCGTGGAGGACATCATCGACACCGGTTACACCCTCAACAAGGTGCGCGAGATCCTCTCTCTGCGCGAGCCGAAATCCCTGGCCATCTGCACCCTGCTGGACAAACCGTCCCGCCGCGAGGTTCAGGTGCCGGTGGACTGGCTTGGCTTCTCTATCCCGGACGAGTTCGTGGTGGGCTGTGGCATTGACTACGCCCAGAAGTACCGTAACCTGCCCTTCATCGGCAAGGTCGTACCGCAAGAGTAAGCCGGGTCCGAAGTAGCAAGGCAGGCTGGCCGGCCCGCCATCGACTGTCTTCAGGCGGCGTCACAGCCGCCTTTTCTGTCTCGAGATGGGCTCATCCATCACAGGGGTTGCAATGAACGCATTGGAAATCAGCGGTCTGAAGAAGACCTATCAGGGGGGCGTCGAAGCCCTCAAGGGCATCGATCTCACCGTCAAACAGGGGGATTTCTTCGCCCTGCTCGGTCCCAACGGGGCGGGCAAATCCACCACCATCGGCGTGATCAGCTCACTGGTCAACAAGAGTGCCGGCCAGGTGAAGGTATTCGGTCATGACATCGATACCGATCTGGAGCTGGCCAAGTCCCAGCTCGGCCTGGTGCCCCAGGAGTTCAACTTCAGCCAGTTCGAGAAGGTGAGCCAGATAGTGACTCACCAGGCCGGTTTCTATGGAGTGCCGCGGGCCGAGGCCAAGGTGCGCGCCGAGAAGTACCTGCGCCAGCTCGATCTGTGGGACAAGCGCGACATGGCGGCTCGCACTCTCTCCGGTGGCATGAAGCGCCGATTGATGATCGCCCGCGCCCTGATGCATGAGCCCAAGCTGCTGATCCTGGATGAGCCGACCGCCGGGGTGGACATCGAGATCCGCCGTTCCATGTGGAGTTTCCTCAAGGATCTCAACGAGCAGGGGGTGACCATCATCCTGACCACCCACTACCTGGAAGAGGCCGAGATGCTGTGCCGCAACATCGGCATCATCGACAAGGGCCGTCTCATCGAGAACACCAGCATGAAGAGCCTGCTCGGCAAGCTGGGTCGCGAGACCTTCCTGCTGGATCTGGTGCCGGGCTCCATCGTACCGGCCCTGCCCGAGTTCAACGGCCGGATGCAGGATGAGAACACCCTGGAAGTGGAACTGGAGAAGAGCCAGTCCCTCAACAGCCTGTTCGAGCAGCTCTCCGCCCAGGGGGTGAAGGTGCTCAGCATGCGCAACAAGGCGAACCGGCTGGAAGAGCTGTTCGTCAATCTGGTAGAGGAGGGTCGCAAAGCATGAACCCCATGACCTATTACATCGCCTTCAAGAGCATTCTGGCCAAGGAAGTGAGCCGTTTCACCCGGATCTGGATCCAGACCCTGGTGCCGCCCGCCATCACCATGAGCCTCTACTTCGTCATCTTCGGCAACCTCATCGGCTCGCGCATCGGTGACATGGGTGGCTTCAGCTACATGGAGTTCATCGTGCCCGGCCTCATCATGATGTCGGTCATCACCAATTCCTACTCCAACGTCGCCTCCTCCTTCTACAGCGCCAAGTTCCAGCGCAACGTGGAGGAGCTGCTGGTGGCGCCGGTGCCCAACTACATCATCATCGCGGGGTATGTGGGCGGTGGCGTGGCGCGCGGCCTCTGTGTCGGCCTCATCGTCACCCTGGTGTCGCTGTTCTTCGTGCCGCTGCAGATCCATCACCTGTTCAGCGTCTGCGTGACCGTGCTGCTCACCTCCATCCTCTTCTCCCTGGGGGGGCTCATCAACGCGGTGTTCGCGAAGTCGTTCGATGACATCAGCATCATCCCGACCTTCATCCTGACTCCCCTGACCTATCTGGGGGGCGTCTTCTACTCCATCACCCTGCTACCGCCGTTCTGGCAGGGGGTCTCCCAGGTGAACCCCATCATCTACATGGTGAACGCGTTCCGCTACGGCTTCCTCGGGATCTCCGACGTGCCCCTCGGCACCGCCTATCTCATCATCATCGGCTTCATCCTGGTGCTCTACGGGATGGCCTGGTGGCTCATCTCCCGCGGCACCGGTCTGCGCCACTGAGGCGCACACCCGCCAGCAAAAAGGCGCCCTCGGGCGCCTTTTTATTTGCACATGTCGGTCTCAGAGGGCCGGGGCATCGTAGTCTGAGGGCTCGTCGCTGTAGACGCAGACGTTCCACTTGGCCGCGAGGCCATCATCCGCGAGGCAGTAGCGCTCGAAGAAGGCCTTGATACCGGCGCGCTGGCAGTGGGCCTCGAAGCTCGCCATGTCGCGCCAGATCTCGTTGAAGACGATGGGGAAGCTCTCCCCCTCAGCAAAGGGGCTATGGATATGGCGGGTGACGATGTACTGCAGGCAGCCATCTTCACGCAGGGTGTCGGGTTCGAGCCCTTGCAGGACGCGGAACAGGGCCTGCTCCTGGCCCGGCTTGGGCTGGAACTGGGCGATGCAGTAAACCTTCTTGGACATCGTGGTCTCCTTGCCGTGTCTCAACCCCGCAGGGCGACGACTCGGTTGTCGATGAGGCGGGCCTTGCCCAGATAGGCGGCCATCAGGATCACCAGGCGCTGGCTCTCGGCGCTGGCGGATTCCAGGGTGTCGGCATCGACGATGTCGATGGCATCCGTCCTGAATCCCGCGTTGTCGAGGCGTTGGCTGGCCTGGGCAACCAGGGAGGGGAGGTGACTGTTCCCCGCTTCAATCTGCTCGGCAATCCAGTTCATGGTGCGCGCGAGCTCGGGGGCAATGGCCCGTTCGGCAGCGGTCAGATAGCCGTTGCGCGAAGAGAGGGCAAGCCCGTCTTCGGCCCGCACGGTCGGCACGCCCACGATCTCGATGGGCATGGCCATGTCGGCCACCATCTTACGAATGAGCGCGAGCTGCTGGTAATCCTTCTCGCCAAAGCAGGCCACGTTCGGCTGTACCAGATTGAACAGCTTGGTGACCACGGTGCTGACCCCGCGAAAATGCCCCGGGCGCAGCGCCCCTTCCAGCAGGCTGGAGATGCCGGGCACCTCGACGAAGGTCTGGCTGGCGAGCCCCTGGGGATACATGATCTCCGGCGTCGGGGTGAAGACCAGGTCGACACCGGCGGCCTCCAGGGCGGCGCAATCCTGCTCCAGGGTGCGGGGGTAGTTGGCGAGATCCTCGGCCTTGTCGAACTGCAAGGGGTTCACAAAGATGCTGACCACCACCTTGTCGCCATGGCGGCGGGCCTCCTCGACCAGGGTGAGATGACCCTGATGCAGATTGCCCATGGTGGGCACGAATGCGATGGCGCGGCCTTCGCGATGCCATTGACCGATCTGCTCGCGCAGCGCGGCGGGATTGTTCACAACCAACATCGTCAGTTCACCTTCAGATGAATCAATAAAAGAGGGGGTCGTCAGGGGGGAGGGCGAGACGGGGGCACAGACCCCCGCGCTCATGACGACAGAAAGTCAGTTGAAGCAGTGCTCGGGGCCGGGGAAGGTCCCCTCGCTCACCTGCTTCACATAGAGACGAATGGCGGCACGCATGTCACCGGTCTCGGCCAGGAAGTTCTTGGTGAACTTGGGCACATAACCCGAGGTGATGCCGAAGGCATCGTGCATCACCAGGATCTGGCCGTCGGTGGCAGGGCCGGCACCGATGCCGATCACCGGAATGCGCAGCGCCTTGGTGATGCGCTCTGCCAGAGAGACGGGCACGCACTCGAGCACCAGCAACTGGATGCCGGCCGCCTGCAGCTCCAGCGCCTGGCGGTAGATCTCCTGGGCGTGGAACTCGTCGCGCCCCTGCACCTTGAAGCCGCCAAACACGTGGACGGATTGCGGGGTCAGGCCGAGATGGCCGCACACCGGCACCCCGTTGCGGGTCAGGTGGCGGATGGAGTCGCACAGCCAGTCCCCCCCTTCCATCTTCACCATGCGGGCACCGGCCGCCATCAGGCGCGCCGCGTTCTGGTAGGTCTGCTCCGGGGTGGCGTAGCTCATGAACGGCATGTCGGTCACCACCAGGGCATTGGTGGTGCCGCGCACCACGCAGCGGGTGTGATAGACCATCTCGTCCATGCTGACCGCCAGGGTGTCGTCTCCGCCCTGCAATACCATGCCGAGGGAGTCGCCGATGAGCAGCACCTGGGCGCCCTCGTCGTCGAACAGCTTGGCGAAGGTGGCGTCATAGGCGGTGATGGCGGTGATTTTCTGTCCGTCCTGCTTCATCTTCTGCAGGTGGGTAATGGTGATCTTGCTCATTACGTTGTTCCTACTCTTCTCTACTCGCCTGCTGCACCGGCCAGGATCGCGAGTCCATTGCGCGGGCAGCGGGCAACCAGTTCGGTGAGCGGGGTGCCGCAGGGCAGCACCAGGGAGGGGGCTATCTCGGCAAGGGGCAGCAGGACGAACTCCCGCTCCTTCATGCCATAGTGAGGCACAGTCAGGCGCTCATGTCGGATGACCTCGTCACCGTACAGCAGCAGATCGAGATCCAGGGTCCGGGGGCCCCAGCGCTCATCTTTGCGCACTCGCCCCTGTGCCTGCTCGATGCGCTGCAGCTCGTCCAGAAGCGCCAGAGGGCTGAGGCGAGTGGCAAGGCGCGCCACGGCATTGATGTAGTCCGGCTGATCCGCAGGGCCCATGGGGCGGCTGCCGTAAAGGTGGGAGGTCTGCAGCAGCTCGGACTCAGGCAGGGTCGCCAGCGCGGCGATGGCGCGACGAGCCTGGCCGAGGGGGTCGGCCAGGTTGGAGCCGATGGCGACGAAGACCTCGATCATCGGCGGATCCTTACTCTGCCGACTTCGGCTTGCGGCGGCGGGGGCGACGGCGGTTGCGGCCATTGCCGCTGCGCTTCTCGCCATCGTTGCTGCGGGCCTCACCGGCCTGACCGCGCTCACCGCTTGCCGGGCGGCGGGTCGCCTCCCGTTGCAGTTGCGGGCGCACATCCGGGTTGGAGGCCACATAGCGCTCCCACCAGCTCGCCAGCTCGCCGAGGCCGCGCTCGACCCGGTTGCGCAGCAACAGGAAGTCGAAGGCCGCACGGAATTTCGGGTGCTCCATGGCGCGCTCGGGGTGCTTGCCCTGGCGGCGGGTCAGGCGCTGCTGCAGGGCCCAGATGTCGCGCACGTCCGTGGTGAAGCGGCGCGGCACGGCGATGATCCTCACCTGGTTGTCGAGCACCTCGTTGATGGCCAGCATGAAGGCATCGTACCAGGGCAGACCGCTCTCGTTTTCCAGCACGCGGCCGCGGGCCTCGACGGCGCCCCACAGCAGGGTGGCGTAGAGGAAGGCGGGAGTGACGCGCTTCTCTTCACGGACCCGGGTATCGGTGTCCATCAGCGCCTGCTCGATGAACTGCTCGTAGGGCGAGTTGCCGTGGGGCGTGAACAGGGCGGCTACCTGGGGGAACAGCGGCTGGAACAGCCCGTATTCCCGCAGCAGCTTGTAGGTGGCCAGACCGTCCCCCGCCAGGAACAACTTGAGGGTCTCCTCGAACAGGCGGGCGGCCGGGATGTCCTGCAGCAGCGGGGCCAGCTCCCGGATGGGCGCGGCGGTGCGCGGGCTGATGGTCATGTCGAGCTTGGCGGCGAAGCGCACGGCACGCAGCATCCGCACCGGATCTTCCCGGTAGCGGGTCTCGGGGTCGCCGATGAGCTCCAGTCTACGCGCGGCCAGGTCTTCCAGCCCACCCTCGAAATCGTGCAGGGTGAAATCCTTGGCGCTGTAGTAGAGAGCGTTGACGGTAAAGTCGCGACGCTCGGCATCCTCTTCGATGGTGCCGTAGACGTTGTCCCGCAGCAGCATGCCTTCATCGGACTGGGCCGACACATGCTTGCTGGTATTGACCTGATGGTGGTGACCCCGGAAGGTGGCCACTTCGATCACGTCACGACCAAAGACGATGTGGGCCAGGCGGAAACGGCGGCCAATCAGGCGGCAGTTGCTGAACAGCGCCTTGATCTGCTCCGGCGTCGCGTCGGTGGCGATGTCGAAATCCTTGGGGGTCTTCCCGAGCAGCAGGTCACGGACGCCGCCGCCGACCAGGTAGGCCTCATAGCCCCCCTTGTTCAGGCGATAGAGCACCTTGAGGGCATTCTCGCTGATCTCTTTGCGCGAAATCGGGTGCTGGTCACGGCTCAAGGTACGGCGCTGTCCGGCGACACGGGCCGGAATAGGGGACTCCACCGACTGCTCGCCGTCTTCCTTGCCGAGCACTTTGCGGCAAAAGTTTGCGATCTGGGAAAAAATGGTACACCTCGTTATGACTTCAAATTGACGGGAGGCCAAAAAAATAGCGGCCTATCATAGCTCAGCCCCAACCAAATGAGAAACGGTGTGGCCTGCTTCCCCTTGATTGGTCCCTTTGGGGCAAGAAATGCAGCCGGGGCTAGCTTTGCCCTTGCGGGATCTTCTGCTGGCGGGGCACCCGGGCCAGCTGCCAGTGGGCGATGCCCCAGCCGATGATCTCGTCGATCCGGCTCGCCATCAGCTCGGGCGGCGGGCACTGACCGAGAAAGTGCAGCGCCTGCCACAGGGCCGGTCGTACCTCGTCCTGCGACAGCGCCGGCGCATGGTTCTGCTTGGAGAGCTTGTTGCCATCCGCTTGCACCGCCAGCGGCAAGTGCACCCAGGCGGGCACCTCTGCCCCCAGGGTCTGGTAGAGGGCAATCTGGCGCACCGTGGGTTCCAGCAGATCGGCGCCACGGACGATCTCGGTGATGCCGCTGTCAATGTCATCCACCACCACCGCCAGGTTGTAGGCGTAGAGCCCGTCCCGGCGGCGCACGATGAAGTCCTCCTCCGCCAGCGCCGCGGGGACGGTGATCTCTCCCTGCAGCGCATCCTCGAACCGATAGACCGGGTGGTGCTGGCGCAAACGGGCGGCACACCCCTCGGCGGTCAGCCCCAGGGTGCGGCAATGACCGTTGTAGAACCCCCCTGAGGCCATGATTTCGCGTCGGGTACAGCGGCACCAGTAGAGAGCCCCGGCCCGATAGAGCTGATCGATGATCTCGTCATAGCGGCCATGGCGCGCGCTCTGGAACATCACCTCCCCATCCCAGCCAAGACCGTGTGCCTCCAGGGTGGTGAGGATAAGGTCAGCCGCTCCCGGCATCTCCCGCGGGGGGTCGATGTCTTCGATGCGCACCAGCCAGCGTCCCTGCTGTGCCCTGGCCTGCAAGAAGCTGCCAAGGGCGGCGACCAGGGATCCGAAGTGGAGCGGACCGGACGGTGAGGGGGCGAAGCGGCCCATATAGGGGCGTCGGGAGGGGGGGGATGTCATGACCATGGCAATTCGGGTAGGCGATGCATTGAGGCTGCATTCTGGGACGGCCCGACCAAAAGCTCAATAAAAAAGGGAGCCTGGGCTCCCTTTTCGTTCCTGTGGATGGGCGGCATCAGCCAGCCATCTGTTTTTCCTTGATCTCGGCCAGCGTCTTGCAGTCCACGCAGAGGTCTGCGGTCGGACGGGCTTCCAGACGGCGGATGCCGATCTCGATGCCGCAATGCTCGCAGTAACCGAAGTCATCTTCTTCGAGCAGCAGCAAGGTTTTCTCGATCTTCTTGATCAGCTTGCGTTCACGGTCGCGGGTGCGCAGTTCGAGAGCAAACTCTTCTTCTTGCGCGGCGCGATCCACGGGATCCGGGAAGTTGGCAGCCTCATCCTTCATGTGGTCGACGGTGCGGTCAACTTCCTGCATCAGTTGGTTGCGCCAGGCTCCCAGGATCTTGCGAAAATGTACCTTCTGTTGGTCATTCATGTACTCCTCACCGGCTTTCATCTGGTAAGGCTCTACACCCGCAATGGCCAGGGGGCCCAGAGATTTCCTGTTTTCGCCTGTTGGCATGCCCTGTCTCCTAATTCAGCACGCTACCCGTGCCATCCATAAATTGAGGGCGACATCTATAGCAGAAGGGTCAACGGGAGGCAAACAAGCCTTATCAATAATGTTACCCACTTCTGCATTTATTCTCTGCCCTCGGGTAGCATATGGTCAGATTCAAATGGGATAAAATCCTGAGCCACCATGCCCTGCACCCCAACATGGGGGCGATAGCATAAAATTTCAACCCCTGCCGCCATCGCCTGTTCAACAAGCTGACTATAGTGCGGATCGATATGGGCTGCAGGGCGCATTCTCGCGATGCCGGAGTGCAATACCATGAACAGCAGCACGGCCCGGTGCCCTGCCGCCTTCATGGCCATCAATTCACGCAAGTGCTTGGCGCCGCGGGTGGTGACCGCATCGGGGAAGTACCCCATGCCGGGTTGCTCCCGCTCGTCGAGCAGGGTGACGGATTTCACCTCGATGTAACAATCCGGCCTGTTGTCATCTTCCAGCAGCAGGTCGATGCGGCTGTTCTCTTCCCCGTATTTCACTTCGGTGCGCAGCCTGGCATAACCTGCCAGGGGGGAGAGAGCGCCCTGTTCGATGAGCTCCCGGGCGATCTGGTTGGCACGGGCCGTGTTGACGCAGATGAAGTGACCCGCCGGGCTCTCGGCGATTTCCCAACTGTTTGGCAGCTTGCGCTTGGGGTTGTCGGATGTGGAGTACCAGACCCGGGTGCCCGGCAGGGCGCAGCCGGTCATGGCACCTGTATTGGCGCAGTGGATGGTGATCACCTCGCCGTTGTTGAGCGCGACATCCGTCAGGAAGCGCTTGTAGCGTGAGATCAGCTGCCCGGACTGCAGGGGGGGATCGAAGATCATGGGGTGAGCTCCTCGCGGTGCGGTTCTTTGACGCGGGCCCGCAGGGGCCAGCAGGCGAGCGGTTCGTAGTGGACACCGTCCGGCGTGCTGACGGATTGATAGAGGCAGAAGCGATCGGCCCTGAGCAGAAAATCCGGCGCAGGCAGCTCGCCGGGGGCCTCGCCCGCCTTGCGCGACAGGGTGACGTGGGGGCGATAGCCCTGCTCGCCGTTGCCCAGCCCGAGTTTTTCACCGTGGCGGCGCAGTGCCCTCGCGAGCACGGTCAGCTCGTTCGGCCACTCACCGGGCCCCACCCAGGCGGCTTTGGCGCGCTGAAACCAGCCGGTCTGATCCAGATGGACGCTGAAAGGGGGGCAGTGCTGTCGCTCGGCGGCCGCGATCAGGCGAGCCTGGGTCGTTTCGTCGGTCTCCCCGAGAAAGGCCAGGGTCAGGTGCAGGTTGCTCTCGGGTACCGGCTGGCCGGGCCAGGGGCGCTGGTCTCGCCAGGTCGCAAGCTCGGGGGCAAGCTCTGGCAGGGGCAGGGCAAAGAAGAGTTTGGGCATGCGGCGTGTTGGTCCTCGTGATGGGCATCGGATAAGGGCCATTCTATGGCAGCCGCTCCCGGGATGTCTTGCCGTGTTGCACCTGACGCTTCCTGCCCCTGCCCGGCAGGGGCGCTTACGATGGCCGGGAGGCTGTGGCAGAATGGACCCCTTTTCAGAAGTGTCACAGAAGGTGCCCATCGCTTTGTCTTCCCTCCCCATCGTCCCGGTGTTGCCCGAACTCTTTGCAGCCCTCGACAACCATACCAGCGTGATCCTGCAGGCGCCCCCCGGCGCTGGCAAATCGACCCTGCTGCCCCTGGAGCTGGTGCGCCAGCACCGGCTGCCCGGGCGCATCATCATGCTGGAGCCCAGGCGCCTCGCGGCGCGCAACATCGCGAGCTTCCTCGCGCGTCAGCTGGGGGAGAAGGTGGGCGAGCGCATCGGCCTGCGAGTGCGCGGGGAGAGCCGCACCAGCAGCCAGACCCGGCTCGAGATCGTGACCGAGGGGGTGCTGACCCGGATGCTGCAGCAGGATCCTGAGCTCACCGGCGTGTCGCTCGTCATCTTTGACGAGTTCCACGAGCGCAGCCTGCACGCCGATACCGCGCTGGCCTTCGCCATCGAAAGCCAGCAGGGGTTGCGCGATGATCTCAAGCTGCTGGTGATGTCCGCCACCCTGGATGGCATGGCCCTGGAGCGCCTGCTGCCAGGTGCCCCCGTGGTGCGCTCCGAGGGGCGCGGCTTTCCCATCGAGTACCACTATCGCCCCGCCAATCGCCAGCAGTGGCTGGAGCCCCAGGTTGGCGCCGTGGTGCTGGAGGCGCTCGCCAGTCAGGCTGGCAGTGCCCTGGTGTTCCTGCCGGGACAGGGGGAGATAGAGCGGCTGGCACAGTGGCTGGAAGGGCGGTTGCCAGGGGATGTGACCCTGGCTCCCCTCTATGGCCGTCTTGACCTCGCGGCCCAGCAAGCGGCCATCGAGCCTGCGCCTGCGGGTCGTCGCAAGCTGGTGCTCACCACCAACGTGGCGGAGACCTCCCTCACCATCGAGGGGATCTCCGTGGTCATCGACAGCGGGCTGGAGCGGCGGGCCACCTTCGATATCAAGAGCGGCGTCACCCGGCTGGAGACCCGGCCCATCGCCAAAGCCTCCGCCACCCAGCGGGCGGGGCGGGCAGGGCGGCTTGGCCCCGGCGTCTGCTACCGGCTCTGGAGCAGCGAGGTGCAGGAGCGCCTCGCCGAGCAGAGTCCCCCCGACATCCTGACGCAAGAGCTCACCGGCCTGCTGATGGACGCCGCCCAGTGGGGGGCCCGGGTGGAGGCGCTGCCCCTGCTGGACATGCCGCCCCCTGCCGCCGTGGCCAGCGCCCGGCGGTTGCTGGTGGCCCTGGGCGCCATGGCCCCGGAGGGTGAGCAACAACTTACCCCGGCAGGCCTTGCCATGGCGGCCTTCGGCACCCATCCCCGCCTCGCCCGCATGTTGCTGCGGTCCCGGGAGCTGGAATCCGAGGGTCTGACAGGGATTGTCGCCGATGCGGCTTTCCTGGTGGCGCTGCTGGAAGAAGATCTGCGAGGATCGGAGCGCTTGTCCGTGTTGTTCCACCGCCGTCAGGGCGCCCTGCGCCAGGGAGCGGCCCGCTGGTTCGAGCGGCTCGGTGTACGGGCAAGCAGCCCGCAGGGTCAATGGCTGGGGTTGCTGTGCGCCCTCGCCTGGCCCGATCGGATCGGCAAGCTGCGCAGTGGCAGCCGCTATCAGCTCAGTGGCGGGGTGAGCTGCGATCTGGTAGAAGGGCATCCCTGCCAGGGGCAGGGGGCCATCGTGGCCGTCGAAATGGGTCAGAACGAGCGCGGCAGCCGCATTTTCATCGCCGAGCCGGTGGCGCTGGATGAACTGGTGCGCCAGCTGCCCGAGCTGGTCGGCGAGCGCCAGTGGTTCGACTGGGACGATCGGGAGGAACGGGTGCGTGCGGAGCGCCAGCAGGTGCTCGGCGAGCTGGTGCTCGGCCAGCGGCCGCTGACGGATCTCTCCGATGAACAGAAGGGGCGCTGCCTGCTGCAGGGCATCCGGCGCAAGGGGCTGCACGTGCTGCCCTGGGACGAAAGCAGCGAGGGGCTGCTGGCCCGCTTGCGCTGCGCCCGCGACTGGCTGCCCGACGAAGCCTGGCCCGCCATGGATGAGGAGAGCCTGCTGGCCGACCTCGAGCAGTGGCTGCTGCCGGCGGTGAGCGGCATGACCCGGCTGGAGCAGTTGAAGCGGCTCGACATGAGCGACATCCTGCGCCAGTCTCTGCCCTGGCCCTTGCCAAGGCGGCTGGACGAGGCGCTGCCGAGCCACTTCACCGCACCGACCGGCAGCCGGGTACGGATCCGCTACCAGCCGGGTCAGGCGCCGGCGATCCCGGTGCGCATCCAGGAGATGTTCGGGCTGGGCGCTACCCCATGCGTGGCCGATGGCCGGGTGCCCCTGGTGGTGGAGCTGCTCTCCCCGGCCCAGCGCCCCTTGCAGATCACCGCGGATCTCGCCGCCTTCTGGGCGGGATCCTATGAGCAGGTGAAAAAAGAGATGAAGGGGCGCTACCCCCGTCACTACTGGCCGGACAACCCGCTGGAGGCGCTGCCGACCCGGGTGACCAAGAAGAAGATGGGATTGCAGGAGTAGCCGACGGGGCAGTGATCGGTCGGTACGATCAGAACAAGATGGCGGTGGCACAGTCCCCCTCCACAACAGGCATCGCAGGCCGCTCGCATCAGCGGGATGGCGAGGAGAACGACAAGAGGATTTATGGCAACCCAACGACGCAAGCGCACGCCCAAGAAGGCGGCGCCCAAACGCACCATCTGGCGCACCCTGTTCTGGCTGGGCTTCAAGCTCTCTCTGGTGGTGGCGGCCTTCATGGTGGTGTTTGGCATCTATCTCGACACCAAGGTGCGCGAGCGCTTCGACGGCGAGAAGTGGCAGTTGCCGGTGATGGTCTACAGCCGCCCGCTGGAGCTCTATCCCAGCCAGCGGCTCTCCCAGACCCAGATGCTGCGCGAGCTCAACATGCTGAGCTACAAGCAGGTGCGTCAGCCCCATACCCCGGGTGAGTACGCGGTGAGCGGCAATCGCATCGAGCTGGTGCGCCGGCCGTTCGAGTTCCACGACGGTGCCGACGGCGCCCGTGGCCTGCGTCTCACCTTCAACGGGGCGCGCCTCGAGGGGATCCAGTCCCTGGAGAACCAGCGTCAGCTCGGCTATGCCCAGATGGACCCGGTGCTGCTCGATCGCCTCAACACCGAGGATCGGGAGGACCGCCTGCTGGTGCGCCTTTCCGAGGTGCCGGACAGCCTGCTGGTGACGCTGCTCACCACGGAAGACAGGGACTTCTACCAGCACGGCGGCGTCTCGCCGGTGGCCATCATGCGCGCCATGGCAGCCAACCTGCTGGCGGGTCGCACCGTGCAGGGGGGCAGTACGCTCACCCAGCAGCTCGCCAAGAACTTCTTCCTGACCCGTGAGCGCAGCCTGTGGCGCAAACTGCAGGAAGCCTACATGGCGGTGCTCATCGACTACCGCTACAGCAAGGACGAGATCCTGGAGGCCTACCTCAACGAGGTCTATCTGGGGCAGAACTTCTCCCAGGGGGTTTACGGCTTCGGGCTCGCCTCCTACTTCTACTTCGGTATTCCGGTCAACGAGCTGGACATCGATCAGGTGGCCCTGCTGGTGGGCATGGTGAAGGGCCCCTCCTATTACGATCCCTGGCGCTTCCCGGACCGGGCCAAGGCGCGCCGGGATCTGGTGCTGAAACTGCTGGCGGATCACGGCAGCCTGACCCAGGCCGAGTATGACCTGGCCAGCAAGCAGCCCCTTGGCATCATCGCCCGCGGCCAGATGAGCTATGGCCGTACCCCGGCCTTCATGGGGCTGCTCAAGCGGGAGATCCAGAACCGCTTCGGCCCGGATCTGCTCAAGCAGTCCGGCCTCAAGATCTTCACCAGTCTGGATCCCATCGCCCAGCACGCCGCCGAGCAGGCGGTGGAGTCGGGTCTGGCCACCATCGAGAAGCAGCGTGGCAAGAAGAAGCTGGAGGCGGCCATGGTGGTCTCCGATTGGCACAAGGGCGAGGTGGTCGCCATGGTGGGGGGACGGGATCCCCGCTACGCCGGCTTCAACCGGGCGCTGGATGCCCGCCGTCAGATTGGCTCCCTGGTCAAACCGGCGGTCTACCTGACCGGTCTCTCCAACGGCCTGACCCTGGGCACGCCGCTTAAAGATCAGCCGATCCGCATTCGCGGCCAGGATGGCCAGATCTGGACGCCGCAGAACTACGACCGCAAGTTCCGCCAGAGCGTGCCCCTGATGGAGGCGCTTGCCAGCTCCCTCAACGTGCCGACCGTCAACCTCGGGATGCAGATAGGCCTGGACAAGGTGGTGGACACCCTGCACAAGCTGGGGGTGCAGCAGGAGATCCAGCCCTATCCGTCCCTGGTGCTGGGGGCGGTGGCCCTCTCGCCCATGGAGGTGAACCAGATGTACCTGCCCATTGCCAACCAGGGGTTGACCCAGCCCCTGTCGGCCATCCGGGCCGTGGTGAATGGCGAGGGGCGCCAGCTCTACCAGCATGACGAAGCGGCCAAGCGAGTGACGGATCCCCAGGCAAGCTGGCTGACCCTGTTCGCCATGACCAAGACGGTGAGCCAGGGGACGGCCCGGGCGCTCGGTGCCAAGTTCCCCGGGGCCACCATGGCCGCCAAGACCGGTACCACCAACGAGCTGCGAGACTCCTGGTTTGCCGGGATGGACAACAACGAGCTGGTGAGCGTCTGGGTCGGCCGTGACGACAACACCCCGGCCGGGCTGACCGGTGCCAGTGGCGCCTTGCAGCTGTTCAGCGGCTACATGAGCCAGCGAGGGGTCAACAGCCTGGGGCTGAAGATGCCCGAAGGGGTGAGCTGGGCCAACTTCTCCCGCTCGAGCGGTGCCCGGGTGGCCAGCGATTGTCCCGGCAGTCTCCAGGTGCCGGCCAAGCTGGCCGGTCTGGCCGAGCCCATGAGCTGTGCCAGCCCGGTCTCGGACCCGGCGAATGCCCTGGACAACTGGTTCAACGGTTTCTTCAACTGACGAAGACGGGCAGCGCAGGCTGCCCGTTTTGCAAGGATTGCCATGACCCATCCCCTGTTTGAGGCCATCCATCACGTGGCCATCATCGCCAGCGACTATCCGCGCTCGCGCCACTTCTATCACCAGGTGCTGGGGTTGCCCATCATTGCCGAGACCCTGCGGGCCGAGCGTCAGTCGTGGAAGCTGGATCTGGCGCTGCCGGACGGCAGCCAGCTGGAGCTGTTCAGCTTCCCGGCGCCACCACCGCGCCCCTCCCGGCCGGAGGCGTGCGGGTTGCGCCACCTGGCGTTTCGGGTAGCGGATCTCGACCGGGTCATCGCCCACCTGGAGCAGCACGGGGTGGAAGTGGAGCCGGTGCGGGTGGACGAGCTGACCGGCAAGCGCTTTACCTTCTTCGCCGACCCCGATGGCCTACCGCTGGAGCTGTACGAGGCAGCGCGTTAGGCTGCCTGTTGCAATCTGGGTGATCGGTTTGACCATGAAAAGGCCGCCCTGGGAACAGGGCGGCTTTTTTCATGGGGTTGGAGAGGGGATCATGCTGTGGTCAGCAGGGCGACCGCCACCGCCATCACTATCATGCCGAGCCAGCCGACGGGTCTGAGGCGCTCGCCGAACAGCAGCAGGCCCCCGAGGGCGGTGCCCAGGATGCCGATGGCGCCCCAGGTGGCATAGGCCACGGCCAGATCGATCTTGCCGGTACTGACCGCCTCGCTGAGCAGAGTGAAGGCACAGAGCACCAGCAGAATGCCGAGGACGCCCCACCCCTTGTCGCGAAAACCGATGGAGCGGTTGATTGCCATGTTGGCGCCGATATCCAGCAGGGCGGCGCCCAGTACGATGATCAACGGGTGCATGGGGTTTCCCTCCTCTGGCGGGTGTGGGCTGATGCATCATGGGTCTCGCCCAGGGTCACCATGACAATCCCCACTATGGCCAGCGCCAGTCCGATCCACTCCTGGATGCTCAGCTCGTAGCCGAGGAACAGGACGGAGACGGCGGTGATGAGGGCGATCCCCAGCCCTTCCCACAGCGCAAACGCGATACCAATGGAGATTGTCCTGGCGGCCTTGGCGAGCAGCAGGTAGGAGAGGGTGATGAGGAGCCACATCGGCAGATAGTGGATCCAGCCGCTCTCGCTCTTTGGGATCAGGGCCATGGAGGAGGTGCCGGCGACCTCGGTCAGGATGGCCCCCGTCAGGAAGAGGCGGGCCAAAAGCAGGGGACGGGATGACATGCAGTTTCCTTCTGTTGCTGCGACGAAGAGAGGATAACGGCACCCGAAACGGGCAAGGTTATCGCTGAGCGTCGAGAAAGCTGTCGCTGCTTGTTTGCCTTGGGGGCGGGCCAGGGGATAAGGTGGTGATGGAATAATCTGCCGCCAGTTTGAAGCCATGAAGCTAAATCAGATACAACTCTTTGTAGAAGCAGCGGACAGTAGTTCGATAGCCAATGCCGCCAGACGACTTGGCAAGAGTCGCAGCGCCGTGAGCTCGGCGATAGCAACCCTGGAGGTGGAGCTTGGCGTCGAACTTTTCGAACGAGGGGCGAATCAGAGCCGGCTGACCGAAATCGGCGAGCAAGTGCTGGATGACTGTCGGCGGCTGTTGCAGGCCGCCAACAGCCTGAAGCTCAAGTGCGAGCACCATGCCTCCGGTGCCGAGGTGGCGCTGCGGGTAGCCCGGGACGACGCCATTCCCGAGGTGGTATGGCGCGAGATGCTGGGGGCGCTGCGTCGCCAGTTTCCGGGCACCAGCATCTCCCTGGTGCTGGCCTCACCGCCGGAGCTGCCGGCCCTGGTGGAAGAGGGGTTCGTGGATGCCGCCTTCGGCCTCATCACCGAGGAACAGGAGCGCAGCGGTCTTTGCATCGACGTGCTCAACCCGATCCGCACCCTGATGGTGGTGGCGCCAAGCCACCCGCTGGCTGGGCTGAAGCGGGTGTTGCAGCAGGATCTGACCGATCACACCCAGGTCACTCTCTCCTATGTGGACGCGTTTTCGGTCAAGAGCCTGCTGCCCATCGGAGGGCCGCATATCGGGTTGTCGAGTTTCGAACTGATGCGTGATGCGGTGCTGGATGGTCTGGGCTGGGCGGTGCTGCCTTCACCCCTTATCCAGAGCCAGCTGCGCCAGGGGGAGCTGCTGACCCTGAAGCACAAGTTCAGTCTGCAGTGGCGCGATTACGGAGTCTATCTGTCGGAGAACGCCCATCACGGCAAGGTGCTGGCCTGGCTGAAGAAGGCCATAGAAGCCTATCTCGAACCCTTCGAGTAGCCGCCAACCGGGGCGGGCACCCCGGTTGGCAGTGAGAGGGGATCAGCGCAGGCCGTGACGGGGGACGCGCTGGCGGGAGCGAAATGGCAGCAGCAGGAGGCCGAGCAGCAGATCCCCCGCCAGGGAGGCCAGCAGACCCGCCGCCACGCCGCAGAAAATGGCGGCCTGTTTGAGGGGGACCACATAGCCGTAGTTGTGCAGGGTATCCTGCCAGAGGGCGGGATCGGCGCGCAGCAACAGGTGGGAGAGCTGCTGGTACCAGGGACTCTCCCGCACGGCGATCTCCCCCTGAAGGTGCTGCTGCTGGTTCACCAGTTGCTGGAGGCTGGTGGCATCCTGGGTGAAGACGGGATCCTGGCTGGCACCGTAATGGGCGACCAGCGCCTGCAGATCGCCATTGAAGTGCTGGTCTGCCGTGCGCTGGAAGGGGGCCAGCGCCAGACCGGCCTGCTGCAGCCGGGCATCCAGCCGCTGGAAGTAGAGATCGACCAGCCCGGGGATCTGTACACCTGCCAGCAAAGCGAGGGCAAACAACATCATGCGAAGGTAGCTGCGCATCATCATCATCCTGAACGAAGGGAGCGCCCATACTAGCCGCAACCGGTGGGAGAGCCAAGGAGGGGACGCGCTTGCCCACCCGGTCGGCGGCGCCAAAAGAAGAGCCGATGGAATACCTTTGTTACACGAATTCTTACACTTTTGTGATGCAAGTCATCTTGCGGCTGGCCTAGAATGAGCGTTTTTCGAAGGACACGTCGGCATGAGCAAGTTCATTCCTTTCTATCTGGCCGGGGGCCTCATCGCCTTCAGTTGGGGCGCCCTGCCTGAGCACGGCCCTTGGGATGGGTGGGATCTCGCCCTCTTCCAGCTGGTCAATGGCTGGATTGGCCACTCCCCCCGTTGGGCCGATCTGGTGGCCATCACCAACAACCGCCTGTTCGATCTGGCCGCGCTGGCCTGCATGGGCGGGATCCTCGCCGGTTGCTTCTTCCGTGCCGACGGGCAGGAGCGCCGTCGTCTGGTGGCCATGGGGGTCGTGATGCTGCTGGGGGCCCTGGTGATCAATCAGCTCGGGCATCTGTTGCCGGTCAGCCGTCCCAGCCCCACCTTGATGGTGGACGGGGCTCTGCGCCTGACCGAGATCAGTGCGATTCCCACCAAGGACTCCGCCGGTGACAGCTTCCCCGGTGATCACGCCCTCTTCCTGATGATCTTCGCCGGTTTTGCCCTGCGCTATCTGCCGCGCTGGGCCGGGGTGATTGCGGTGGTGATGGTGCCCCTGTTTTCTGCGCCCCGCATCCTGGCTGGTGCGCACTGGATGACGGACGTCTATGTGGGCGCTCTTTGCCTCTCCCTGATCTGCCTGCCGCTGCTGTTGCTCACTCCCGTGTCGGATCGCCTGATCGACCGCCTGGCTCCCCGGCTGCCACGCTGGATTGCCTGACGGAGAATGAAAAAAGAAGGCGGGTCACCCCGCCTTCTTTCGTTTACGCCTCACCGGTGCTGTGGTCGTCGCGAAATGACCAGGACTACGCCCGATGAGCCCGGGCTGTCGCCCTCCCAATCAGTATGGATAGCCCCATTCGGGTTCTGCCAGCCAAAATAGTCGCGGCCAAACGTTTGCACCCGTCGTCTCATGATCCTGGCCAGGATTTTTTCCTTCCGCTGCCTTAGAATCGCCGCCCGTTGTTGGAGGTCTCCCCATGCTTGTCACTTTTCTGCGTCTCTTGTTTATCGGTTGTGCCCTGGTCTTTCTCTTTATGCTGGTCCGTGCCTGGTGGCACAAACGGCGTCATGGCCAGCTCGAAGCCACCCCTTTCTGGCCGGTGGCGGCCATCGGTTTTGTGGCCAATTTTCTCGATACTCTGGGGGTGGGGAGTTTTGCGGTGAAGACCGCCTGCTACAAGCAGTTCAGGCTGATCGATGATCGGCTGCTGCCCGGTACCCTCAACGGCCAGTGCGTGCTGCCGACCGTGACCCAGGCTCTCATCTTCATCGGCGTGGTCAACGTGGATCCCGTCACCCTCATCAGCATGATGGCGGCGGCGGCGGCCGGTGCGGCCTGGGGCGCCCGTTACGTGGCTTCCTTTGATCGCCAGACCATCCGGCTGGTAATGGCGGTCTCCCTGCTGGTGGTCGCCGGTCTCATCTTTGCCGGTCTGCTCGGGCTCTTCCCCCTCGGTGGCGAGGCCATGGGGCTGAGCGGTTACAAGCTGGGGATCGCCCTTGCCGGCAACTTCCTGTTCGGAGCCCTGATGAACGTCGGTATCGGCCTGTTCGCCCCCTGCATGACCCTGGTCTATCTGCTCGGCATGAACCCGCTGGTGGCCTTCCCCATCATGATGGGATCCACCGCCGTGCTCAGCGTCTTCTCGGCGGGGACCTTCATTCGCAAGGGGGCTTTCGATGCGCGGGCCGTGCTGGCGGTGGCCATCTTCGGCCCCATCGGCGTGGTGCTGGCGGCCATGCTGGTCAAATCCATGGAGATGGAGATGCTCAAATGGCTGGTGGCCTTCATCGTCATCTATACCTCCTGGACCATGTACGCCTCCTGGCGGGCGGCGCGGCGACAGCCAGCGCCCGCGCTGGCAGAGGCGACGAGCTAGCTGGCGTCGGCGAGGCCCGCCTGCACGGGCACCCCGCGTTGGTATGTCATCCCGCTCGCCCGGTCCTGGCGCGTCTTCTGATGCCCCTGGCAGCCCCCTCCGAGTGGGCAGTCTGCTGGCTGGAGGCGACCAGTGCGGCTTCCGCCCTGGCACCGAGAAACACATAGAGCCCCAGCGCCAGCAGCAACCCCACGGCGCACCCCATCACCCCCACCGCAGGCCAGAGCAGTTCGCTCTGGCCGAGGGACCCCTTGAACAGCAGCAGCAACCCCTCGATGGAGACCGCGATCAGGATGGCGGCGATAAAGCGGGTAATGGTGCGCCGGATGGCGCTGTGGCGGAAGATGTCCTTATGCAGCAGCACCTCCTCTTCGAGGATGGTCTTGCCGAGATCGAACACCGCCAGGGCGAGCGTGAGGAAGATGATGGCGCTGAAGGCGCCGAGCCGGTTCTGCTGGGTGCCGCACAGCAGCAGATAGAGCTGTTCCAGCCCGTGCCAGATGAGGGTGCCGACGATGAGAAACAGGGCCAGACTCAGGACGACGTAGACGGCCCTGAACCAGGGAATGGCGCGCCGCCGCTCTCTGTCCCCCATCAGCCAGGCGATCAGCTGGTGCAGGTTGATCTCCAGCTCCCGGCCATGGCCCTGCACCAGCAGGCGCAGCTGCCCCTGGGCCGCCGGAACGGGCGCCAGTATGGCTGGCCTGATCTGGGGGGG
Organism: Aeromonas sp. FDAARGOS 1406; assembly: GCF_019048565.1. Classification (NCBI taxonomy): domain Bacteria; kingdom Pseudomonadati; phylum Pseudomonadota; class Gammaproteobacteria; order Aeromonadales; family Aeromonadaceae; genus Aeromonas; species Aeromonas sp. FDAARGOS 1406. The sequence continues at coordinate 1,934,598 of NZ_CP077378.1, read as the reverse complement.
CAGGCTCTTCACCTCCTCGACGAAGGCATAGGTCTTGAGAGACGCCTCGGGGAGGGTGAGCAGCCCCAGCAGCAGGGGGGCCAGCTCGGTTTCGTACTCCTGATAGCGCCGCAGCACATCGATGGGGCTCATCTCTGCCATATACACCTCGGTCCAATGGGCTCCTGAAGAAGGGGCCTGCAAATTGTGGGCCCGATTTATGACAGCCCGTGTACGGCGCGGCGCACCAGCAGGTGGCAAGGCTCCGGTGAGGGACTTAAGGATGCACTACTATGGTGCCTTGTCGGGGCGGGCAAACAAAAAAGGGCCCCATCGGGGCCCTCTGCACATCTTGCGGCTTGTCAGCCAGCCAGCTTGGCGAAGCTGCGCTCGGCGGCCGCCAGAGTGTGTTCAATCTCCTTGTCCCCGTGGGCAAGCGACAGGAAGCCCGCCTCGTAGGCGCTCGGTGCCAGATAGACACCCTCTTCCAGCATCAGGTGATAGAAGCGCTTGAAGCGTTCCATGTCGCAGCGGGTCACCTGCTCGTAGCGGGTGATCTCGGGCTCGTCGGTGAAGAAGAAGCCGAACATGCCGCCCACGTAGTTGATGGCAAGCGGGATGCCGTGCCTGGCGGCGGCGGCTTTCAGCCCCTCGGCGACACGGGCGGTCTTGGCGCTCAGCTGCTCATAGAGGCCCGGCTCCAGCAGCAGGTCCAGCATGGTGAGGCCGGCGGCCATGGCCACCGGGTTGCCGGAGAGGGTACCGGCCTGATAGACGGGGCCGGTCGGGGCTATGTGCTGCATCACCTTCTTCTTGCCGCCGAAGGCGCCCACCGGCATGCCGGCACCGATGATCTTGCCGAGGGTGGTGAGATCCGGATCGATGTTGTAGTGGCCCTGGGCACCACGCAGGGAGACGCGAAAACCCGTCATCACCTCGTCCAGGATCAGCAGGGCGCCGAATTCGTCACAAATGGCGCGAAGCCCTTCCAGGAAGCCGGGCACCGGCGGGATGCAGTTCATGTTGCCTGCGACCGGCTCGACGATGATACAGGCGATCTCGCTGCCGTACTGGGTAAAGGCTTCGCGCACCGAGTCCAGATCGTTGAACACGCAGGTCAAGGTGTGCTTGGCGAAATCGGCCGGTACGCCCGGGCTGTTGGGCTGACCCAGGGTGAGGGCGCCGGAACCGGCCTTGACCAGCAGGGAGTCGGCATGGCCGTGGTAGCAGCCTTCAAACTTGACGATCTTGTCGCGACCGGTATAGCCGCGGGCCAGCCGGATGGCGCTCATGGTCGCCTCGGTGCCGGAGTTGACCATCCGCACCTGCTCCATGGAGGGGACGATCTGGCGCACCTTCTCGGCCATCAGCACTTCGATCTCGGTCGGGGCACCGTAGCTCAGTCCCTTCTCCACCGCCTTGATGACCGCAGCCTTGATGGCCGGGTGGTTGTGGCCGAGCAGCATGGGGCCCCAGGAACCGATGTAATCCACATAGGCCTGGCCGTCCACGTCATAGAGGTAGGCGCCATCGGCGTGATCGATGAAGCGGGGTGTGCCGCCGACCCCGTTGAAGGCGCGGACCGGTGAGTTGACGCCACCGGGAATGGTCTGGCGGGCCTGTTCAAACAGCTGATCTGATTTTGACATGGATCATCCTTAATGGGATTTTGGTCGTTACCCGGGCGCAGGCTGCCGATTGCGGCTCGGCAGGGGATGGCGGGAGGAGTATGCTTTGCGCTCTCGCCCCGGACTCTCGCCCGTGATACATGAAACGGGCCGACTATAGCAGAAAGGCCCAGAGCTGGGCAGCCGAGGCCGAGGTGTGTCTGGTCCTCGTTAGATGAGCGTGATTATCCATGGAGCAACAAGCCATTCCTTCCGCCGACGCGGCCTCGCAGCGTCGTCCTCCAGTCTTGCAGCGCCTGATACGGCGGGACAAGATGCCGCTGCTGGTGCTCCTGTTGGCGGCCCTGGTCGGCCTGCTGGCAGGCCTGGTGTGCGGATTGTTCGAGTCTTGCGTTCACTGGCTGGCCCAGCAGCGTGTCGACTTGCTGGCCGATCGCCCCTGGTGGCAGCTCGGTCTGCTCGGCTTTGGTTTCAGCGCCCTGCTGGGGTTGGTCGGCTATTTCCTCACTCATGCCTTTGCCCCCGAGGCGGGGGGATCCGGTATCCCGGAAATTGAAGGGGCCATGGACGACCTGCGCCCGGTACGCTGGTGGCGGGTGTTGCCGGTGAAGTTTTTTGGCGGGGTCTGTACCTTGAGCTCCGGCATGGTGCTGGGGCGGGAGGGGCCCTCGGTGCAAATTGGGGGCAACCTCGGCAAGATGGTGGCGGATATCTTCCGGTTGCCCAAGGAGCATGGCCACGCCCTGCTGGCTGCCGGTGCGGCGGGTGGTCTCGCTGCGGCCTTCAATGCCCCGCTGGCAGGGATACTGTTTGTCATGGAAGAGATGCGACCGCAATTTCGCTACTCCTTCCTCGCCATCAAGGCGGTCGGGATTTCGGCCGTCATGGCGACCCTGATGCTGCAGAACATGAAGGGGCAGGCGCCGGTCATCAGCCTGCCTCACTACGATGCCCCGGCCCTCAAGGCGCTCTGGCTGTTCCTCTTCATGGGAGGCTGTTTCGGCGTGCTGGGGTTCGTCTTCAACAAGCTGGTGCTCGCCTGTCAGGATGGCTACCTGGCATTGTATCAGAACAAGCGCCACCGCTTCGTCATCATCGGCATGGGGGTGGCTGGAACCTTTGGCATGCTGTCACTGTTCACCCCTTCTGTCACTGGAGGGGGAATCGAGCTCATCCCGCATCTGACGGGGGGAGACTATGCGATGGCGACGCTCTTCATCATCTTCTCGGTGCGACTGGTGGGTACCCTCATCTGCTTTTGCTCGGGGGCCCCTGGTGGTGTCTTTGCGCCGACCCTGGCGCTGGGCACCCTGTTCGGGGTGATCTTTGGTCACCTGTTCCACTCTGCATTTCCCGATCTCGGCATCGAACCGGGCGCCTTTGCCATCGCCGGCATGGGGGCGCTCTTCGCCGCCACCGTGCGTGCCCCCATTACAGGCATCGTGCTGGTGACCGAGATGACAGACAACTATCAGCTGATCCTGCCCATGATGATCACCACCATAGGGGCAACCCTGGTGGCGCAATGGTTGGGGGGGCGTCCCATCTATTCCCAGATCCTGGAGCGAACTTTACGGCTTGCTGCGCGTCAAAACCGGGGTGAAAGCAGCATCGCGACCGGTTAACTCTTTGTTTATCCGTATCAATCCGGCATGGTCGCGTATAGTGAAAAGAAACCGGCCGTGTTGATGTCGGCATATAGAAGAGGCCTTATGTCCCAAATCGTGAAGTTATTGGTGGTGCTGGCCGTGGGGGCATGTATCGGTTATGTCGTCGGGAACAGACAGGAGCTGGCTCAGAGCAGCCTGATGACGGTGCAGCAAGAGACGTTGGAGCGTCAGAGCAAGGCCATTGCACAACTGAAGACGGATCTCGGCGTCAGGGAGACCCTGCTGGCGACCCAGAAGGCCGCCTTCGAACAACTTCAGCAGACGCTCAAGGATCAGGAAGCCCAGGTACAGGAGCAGAAACGTCAGCTCGCCTTCTTCGAGCGCATCATGCGTCCCACCGGCGAACAGGTGGGGGTATCCATCGACAATCTGACATTGCAGGAGACGAGTGTGCCGGGTCGCTACCATTATCGTCTGGCGCTCACTCAACCCGCCAAGAAGCGGGAGCTGTTTCGGGGGCAGGTGCAGATCCGGCTCGAAGGCAGTCTGGCTGACAAGCCCAGGATCCTCAGTGGCCGGGATCTTGGCATGAAGGTGGGGGAGGGACGCTACGCGTTGCGATACTTCCAGCTCCTGGAGGGCAATTGGCAGCTTCCCTCAGGCTTCATCCCGGACAGGGTGAGAATCCTCATCCCGAAGGAGGGTCGGCAACCGGCCCAGGAGTTGGTTGCTGAGTGGAACGAGGTGCTCAAGCCTCTGATCGCTCAACCAGCCCCCTTGCCGGCAGCACAGTAAGAGAGTGGTGAATACTTGAACTAAATGGTCGGGTATTGGATAATTTCGCGGTTTCCATGTTTGTGGATGTAACGGTTGTGAGGTCAGCAATGAGTGCAGTAGCAGAAGCCCCCTTGCCCATCCAGATGACGGATGCGGCAGCCAACAAGGTAAAGACCTTGATCACCGAAGAAGAGAATCCCGAACTCAAGTTGCGGGTCTACATCACTGGGGGGGGCTGCTCCGGTTTCCAGTACGGTTTCACGTTTGACGAGAAAATCAATGATGGCGATACCGTGGTCGAGAAGAGCGGCGTCACCATGGTGATCGATCCCATGAGCCTGCAATACCTGGTCGGCGGCAGCGTGGATTACACCGAAGGCCTGGAAGGTTCCCGTTTCACCGTGACCAACCCCAACGCCACGACGACCTGCGGTTGCGGTTCCAGTTTCTCCATCTGATCTATAGCAGCGTGATATGAAGGGCCCCGAGGGGCCCTTTTCATTTTTGTATGCCTGGCGTGGCTGGCATGTAGATCTTGATGTGGCGAAAACGGGTACCGATTGGTAGTGATAGAGAAGGTGTGCGGGCTCATTTAGATGAATCA
>NZ_CP077378.1:0-1927500 GCF_019048565.1 Aeromonas sp. FDAARGOS 1406 | reverse complement strand
GACTAAGCGTACATGGTGGATGCCTTGGCAGTCAGAGGCGATGAAGGACGTACTAACCTGCGATAAGCCGTGAGCAGTCGGTAAGAGACATTACGACTCACGGATTTCCGAATGGGGAAACCCACTTAGCATAAGCTAGGTATCGCTACGTGAATACATAGCGTAGCGAGGCGAACCGGGAGAACTGAAACATCTAAGTACCCCGAGGAAAAGAAATCAACCGAGATTCCCTCAGTAGCGGCGAGCGAACGGGGATTAGCCCTTAAGCATCTTGGAAGTTAGTGGAACGGTCCTGGAAAGGCCGGCGATACAGGGTGATAGCCCCGTACACGAAAACAACCTTGATGTGAAATCGAGTAGGGCGGGACACGTGACATCCTGTCTGAATATGGGGGGACCATCCTCCAAGGCTAAATACTCCTGACTGACCGATAGTGAACCAGTACCGTGAGGGAAAGGCGAAAAGAACCCCTGTGAGGGGAGTGAAATAGAACCTGAAACCGTGTACGTACAAGCAGTGGGAGCCCTTCGGGGTGACTGCGTACCTTTTGTATAATGGGTCAGCGACTTACATTTTGTAGCGAGGTTAACCGTATAGGGGAGCCGTAGGGAAACCGAGTCTTAACTGGGCGTCTAGTTGCAAGGTGTAGACCCGAAACCGGGTGATCTAGCCATGGGCAGGTTGAAGGTTGAGTAACATCAACTGGAGGACCGAACCCACTAACGTTGCAAAGTTAGGGGATGACCTGTGGCTGGGGGTGAAAGGCCAATCAAACTCGGAGATAGCTGGTTCTCCCCGAAAGCTATTTAGGTAGCGCCTCGGACGAATACTACTGGGGGTAGAGCACTGTTTGGGCTAGGGGGTCATCCCGACTTACCAACCCCATGCAAACTCCGAATACCAGTAAGTAATATCCGGGAGACACACGGCGGGTGCTAACGTCCGTCGTGAAGAGGGAAACAACCCAGACCGCCGGCTAAGGTCCCAAAGTTCTGGTTAAGTGGGAAACGATGTGGGAAGGCTCAGACAGCTAGGATGTTGGCTTAGAAGCAGCCATCATTTAAAGAAAGCGTAATAGCTCACTAGTCGAGTCGGCCTGCGCGGAAGATGTAACGGGGCTCAAACCAGGCACCGAAGCCGCGGATTCACACTTATGTGTGAGTGGTAGGGGAGCGTTCTGTAAGTCTGCGAAGGTGTATCGAGAGGTATGCTGGAGATATCAGAAGTGCGAATGCTGACGTAAGTAACGATAAAGGGGGTGAAAAGCCTCCTCGCCGGAAGACCAAGGGTTCCTGTCCAACGTTAATCGGGGCAGGGTGAGTCGACCCCTAAGGCGAGGCCGAAAGGCGTAGTCGATGGGAAGCAGGTTAATATTCCTGCACGACTTGTAATTGCGATGGGGGGACGGAGAAGGCTAGGTGGGCCAGGCGACGGTTGTCCTGGTGAAAGTGCGTAGGTGGTGTTTCTAGGCAAATCCGGAGACACAACACTGAGACACGAGACGAACGCACTACGGTGCGGAAGCCATTGATGCCCTGCTTCCAGGAAAAGCCTCTAAGCTTCAGATTACAAGTCATCGTACCCCAAACCGACACAGGTGGTCGGGTAGAGAATACCAAGGCGCTTGAGAGAACTCGGGTGAAGGAACTAGGCAAAATAGAACCGTAACTTCGGGAGAAGGTTCGCTCTTGATGGTGAAGTCCCTTGCGGATGGAGCTGTCGGGAGTCGCAGTGACCAGATGGCTGGGACTGTTTATCAAAAACACAGCACTCTGCAAACACGAAAGTGGACGTATAGGGTGTGACACCTGCCCGGTGCCGGAAGGTTAATTGATGGGGTTAGCGCAAGCGAAGCTCTTGATCGAAGCCCCGGTAAACGGCGGCCGTAACTATAACGGTCCTAAGGTAGCGAAATTCCTTGTCGGGTAAGTTCCGACCTGCACGAATGGTGTAACCATGGCCATGCTGTCTCCACCCGAGACTCAGTGAAATCGAATTCGCCGTGAAGATGCGGTGTACCCGCGGCTAGACGGAAAGACCCCGTGAACCTTTACTACAGCTTGGCACTGAACATTGAACCTACATGTGTAGGATAGGTGGGAGGCTTTGAAGGCGTGACGCCAGTTGCGCTGGAGCCGTCCTTGAAATACCACCCTTGTATGTTTGATGTTCTAACGCAGGGCCCTGAATCGGGCTCGCGGACAGTGCCTGGTGGGTAGTTTGACTGGGGCGGTCTCCTCCCAAAGAGTAACGGAGGAGCACGAAGGTTGGCTAATCCTGGTCGGACATCAGGAGGTTAGTGCAATGGCATAAGCCAGCTTAACTGCGAGACGGACAGGTCGAGCAGGTACGAAAGTAGGTCATAGTGATCCGGTGGTTCTGAATGGAAGGGCCATCGCTCAACGGATAAAAGGTACTCCGGGGATAACAGGCTGATACCGCCCAAGAGTTCATATCGACGGCGGTGTTTGGCACCTCGATGTCGGCTCATCACATCCTGGGGCTGAAGTCGGTCCCAAGGGTATGGCTGTTCGCCATTTAAAGTGGTACGCGAGCTGGGTTCAGAACGTCGTGAGACAGTTCGGTCCCTATCTGCCGTGGGCGTTGGATGATTGAAGGGAGTTGCTCCTAGTACGAGAGGACCGGAGTGAACGAACCTCTGGTGTTCGGGTTGTCACGCCAGTGGCACTGCCCGGTAGCTAAGTTCGGAATCGATAACCGCTGAAAGCATCTAAGCGGGAAGCGAGCCCTGAGATGAGTCATCCCTGACCCCTTGAGGGTCCTAAAGGGCCGTTGGAGACCACAACGTTGATAGGTGGGGTGTGTAAGCGTAGCGATACGTTGAGCTAACCCATACTAATTACCCGTGAGGCTTAACCATACAACACCCAAGAAGTGTTCTGAGACTTGTAGCAGATACCGAGAACGAATAACTAAATCAGCTTTTTCAGATTGAAGATTTTTGCCTGGCGGCAATAGCGCAGTGGAACCACCTGACCCCATGCCGAACTCAGAAGTGAAACGCTGTAGCGCCGATGGTAGTGTGGCATTCGCCATGCGAGAGTAGGACACTGCCAGGCACCCAATACAAGAAACCCCGCTCACTCGAGCGGGGTTTTTTTATTGCCTGAAATTTATTTTTTAGATAATAAGTCTGGATAATGCTAAAAATACAGTTTATTACATCGGTAAACATTGCTATTCAGCCAGTATCACTGCCTTTCAAACGGCTCAATCTCTCTTTCTCACCAGGTTGAGCGTCAAGTATCTCCGGCTCAAACGCTATTCCCTTCCTTGATAATCACTATCGCCGGAAACGGGAGTGACAAGTACTTCAGGATCCATAGACTGTTTCTTTCATGTACAAGGAGCTGTCTATGTTGGGGATCCACGATCTGGCGTTGTTTGTCGTTTCTGGCCTGCTGTTGAACATGATGCCTGGGCCTGACTCCCTGCTCATAATGCTGCGCAGCGGCTCCCAGGGCTGGCGTGCAGGGTCCATGGCGGCATTGGGTATCGGGACAGGTACCATGGTGCATGTGTTGGCGGCGGCGCTGGGACTGTCTGCCCTGTTGAGTGCCTCCGCCGAGCTGTTTGCCGTCATCAAGCTGATGGGGGCGCTCTATCTGGTCTATCTCGGTGTGTCCATGCTCTGGCAGAGGAGTGGCACTTCAACGTCTGTGGATGGGGCTGTGGCGCTGCCTGCGCTCTCTTATGGGCGCATCTTCCGGCAGGGGTTGCTCACCAATGTCCTCAATCCCAAGGTGGCGCTCTTTTTTCTCGCTTTTGTGCCCCAGTTCATCGATCCCGCTTCACCGCAAAAGGCGATGGCATTCATCGTGCTGGGCTGCATCTTCAATCTCAACGGCATGATCTGGTGCCATCTGCTGGCGTTTTCCACCGCGTTTGCAAGCCGCAAGGTGCGACTACCCACCCGGGTGGCCACCTGGCTGAATCGTGTGATGGGGGGGCTGTTCGTGGGGCTTGGTATCAAGCTGGCGGTGGAGTGAGCAGGTAAACACCGGGCATAGAAAAAGGCGTATCCCATCGCTGGGATACGCCTTCGTCTGCACTGCAGCAGAATGACCGGGATCAGTTCATGCCGTAACGCTTGAGTTTCTTGCGCAGGGTGCCGCGGTTGATGCCCATCATCACGGCGGCGCGAGTCTGGTTGCCACGGGTGTACTGCATGATCACGTCCAGCATGGGAGCTTCGACTTCGGAGAGAACCATATCGTACAGATCAATCACTTCCTGACCGTTCAACTGGGCCAGGTAGTTACGCAGGGCCTGTTGCACAGAGTCACGCAGGGGGCGTTGGGTCGGCTCGGCAGCGTGATTGTGAGTAGTTGTTACCAATGCATCAGAAGTCAGGGTTTGTTCGAACATATTCGGTCGGCTCTTTAGTTATGCGTTAACCTAATCCATCGAAATACGCTTCGAGTGCCTCGAGTTGTGCGTCTGCACAATCCAGGGCATTGAAGTGCTTACGGAATTCTCGGCCCGCCTCTTCTTCATCCAGATACCAGCCCACGTGTTTACGGGCAATGCGCGCTCCCAGATAGGCACCGTAAAACTGGTGCAGATTGGTGACATGCTCGTTCATCAGGGTGCGAACCTCTTCCCTGTCGGGAGGCGGCAGCTTGGTGCCCGTTTCAAGAAAATGGCGGATTTCCCGGAAAATCCAGGGTCGTCCTTGCGCAGCACGGCCGATCATCACGGCGTCGACACCGGTATAGTCGAGGACATACCGGGCTTTCTCCGGGCTATCGATGTCGCCATTGGCGACAACAGGAATCGATACGGCCTGCTTAATCGCCCTGATAGTGTCGTACTCCGCTTCGCCCTTGTAGAGGCAGGCACGGGTACGACCATGCACGGCAAGGGCCGCGATACCGCAATCTTCGGCGATTCGGGCGATCTCCTCGCCATTGCGGTTATCCGGATCCCATCCTGTGCGGATCTTCAAGGTGACAGGTACTTCCACCGCATCCACCACGGCCCGGCAGATGGATCTGACCAGGTCTGGCTGACGCAGCAGGGCGGAACCTGCCAGCTTCTTATTCACTTTTTTTGCCGGACATCCCATGTTGATGTCGACGATCTGAGCGCCCTGCTCCACGTTGTAGCGGGCAGCAAACGCCATCATCTCGGGGTCGGCACCGGCAATCTGGACCGATCGCAAGCCGCCTTCAGCAGAGTGATCCATTCTCATCCGGGTTTTCTGGGTATCCCAGACATCCGGGTTGGCCAGCAGCATCTCGGAAACGGCCATACCGGCTCCCAAACGTAAACAAAGTTCACGAAATGGTCGGTCTGTTACACCGGCCATGGGGGCCACGATCAGGGGAGTTTCAAGCGTGTGGGGACCTATCTGCATTCCACGGTTACCATCGGCTTAGGGCGGCGTATATTACGCATTTTTTAGTCAGGAGAAAAGGTTAGTATTTGAGCGTCAGCCATTTTTTTCTGAAAAAAACGTCGCGCCAAGGCTTGCAAATTCAGGAGTGCTTGAAAATCGGACATATTGTCTGTGACCATGGTCAGGAGGGCGCGAGTGAGGGAGATGGTGATTTGTGAGTCTCCCTCTCAAGCCGGTTTAGGCTATGATAGCGGGCCTGAATTGAGCAAAGACTCTACACAATTTCATTACAAACGGATCGGGGATGTATGACGGTAAAGTTCATCAAGTCGCTCTGCCCATGCCTGCTGGGTATCGTGCTGGGGTCGGCTCAGGCGCAGACGGTCAGCTTTACCGAGGCCTGGAGCCGGGTCATCCAGCAGGATGACGGCTTGGCGGCAGAGCAGGCCGGGGTGGAGCGGGCCCAGCAACTGCGGGAGGCGGCCAAGGCCATGTACCTGCCCAAGGTGGATGTGGGGGCCAGCTATACCCATCTCGATCAGCCGATGGAGCTGGACATGCTGGATCTCAACCCCATCGCCAATCATCCGGAATTCGGCAAGGTGCTGGGGCCTGTGATGCAGGCACTCAACCTCAGCCCGAGCGATTTCGTCACCCCCCTCACCAAGCAGAACGTGGTGACCAGTTCGGTCAAGATGCTATGGCCGCTCTTTACCGGCGGGCGCATCGATGCGGCCCAGGATATTCGTCAGGCCCAGGTGAGCGAGGCTGAGCAGTTGCTGGTGCTCAAACAGCAGTCCACCTTCGAGAGCCTCTCCCAGACCTACTTCGGGGTGGTGCTGGCGGCGCAGGTGGTGCAGACCAAGCAGGAGATCGAGCAGGGACTGGCACACCATCTGGATCATGCCAAGAAGCTCGAAGCCCAGGGGCAGATCGCCAAGGTGGAGCGCCTTTCGGCCCAGTCTGCCTATGACAGGGCACGTATCGATACCCAGAAGGCCAGGCGCAGCCTGGAGATCGCCCAGCTAGCGCTCGGCCACATGCTCAAGCTCAAGCAGGCTGAGCCCAATACCGCCCTCTTCATCAACGAAGGGATGCCAGCCTTGTCTCCCTTTGTGGAGGAGACCCTGTCGGTGCATCCCGGTCTCAAGCTGTTGACGGCCAAGAAGGAGCAGGCCCAGGGGATGATCAAGCTGGAGAAGGGCAAATACGCCCCCGAGCTCTTCCTGTTCGGCAACTACAACCTCTATGAAGATGATTCCATTGTCTCCAAGACCACACCGGACTGGCTGGTTGGTGTCGGGGTCAGCATGCCGCTGGTGAGTCGTGATGGCCGCTCCGAGACGGTCCAGGCAGCCAAGAGCGCCGAACTCCAGGTCAACCTGCTGCAAGCCAAGACCCGCCAGGATCTGGAGCTGCTGGTCGAGAAGACCTGGCGCGAGGCTGCCCAGGGACTGGAGGAGTATCACTCTCTCTCCTCGACCCAGGCGCTGGCCGAGGAGAACGTGCGGTTGCGTGACAAGGCATTCGGTCAGGGGCTCTCCACTTCCCTCGATGTGGTCGATGCCCAGACCCAGCTTGCCGGGGTCAAGACCCAGCGCGCCGCCGCCGCCTATCAATACGTGATCTCTCTAGCCCGCCTGTTGGCACTCTCCGGTCAGATGAACAGGTTCAACCAGTATCAGCATGGCCAGGCGATCGAGGTGAACTCATGATCGCGCGCTCTTCCACTCCGTTATTCATGTCCGTTTCGACCGTCAAGGGTCGCCCGTTTGCCGAGGTGAATTCATGAGTCATCCCCCCATCAAGAAGAAGATGAGCCAGGGCAAGCCCTGGCTGCTGCCACTGGCGCTGGTATTGCTTGTGCTCTGGCTTGGCTGGCGCTTCTGGCTGGCCTATCAGCCGGAGCCGGTGCGTCTGCAGGGGCAGATAGAGGCGCAGCAATATTCGGTTTCTTCCAAGGTGGCGGGCCGCATCGACGAGGTGCTGGTGAAGAAGGGGGATCAACTGGCCAGGGGCCAACTGGCGTTCACTCTGGCGAGCCCGGAGATCGAGGCCAAGCTGAGTCAGGCCAAGGCCGGGCAGGCCGCGGCTGGTGCCATGGCCGAAGAGGCCGAGAAGGGGGCGCGAGTGCAGCAGATCGCGGCCGCCAAGGATCAGTGGCAACAGGCCAAGGCGGCTGCCCTGCTTCATGGCAAAACCTACGAGCGCATTGCCAGCCTGCATCGGGACGGCGTGATGTCGCTGCAAAAGCGTGACGAGGCCTGGACGGCCTGGCAGGCGGCGAAGTACAGCGAGGGCATGGCCTGGCAGCAATACCAGATGGCACTGGAAGGGGCGCGGGAAGAGACCAAGATAGCGGCCCGCGAGCAGGCCAAGGTGGCGGCTGGCGGCGTGGCGGAAGTGGAAGCCTATCTGGCCGATACCCGCATCGCCAGCCCACACGAGGGGGAAGTTGCCCAGGTGCTGTTGCGTAGCGGCGAGCTGGCTCCCCAGGGCTTCCCTGTGGTGACCTTGCTCGACATGAAGGATGCCTGGGCCCAGTTCCATGTCCGTGAGGACCTCTTGCCAAGGTTCCCGGTCGGTACCGAGTTTGATGCCCGTATTCCCGGCCTGGGGGATCAGCTGGTGCGCTTCAAGGTGACCCATGTGGCCGTGATGGGGGATTTCGCCACCTGGCGTGCCACCGACACCCGCCAGGGGTTCGACATGAAAAGCTTCCAGGTGGAAGCGCGCCCCTTGCAGCCGGTTGACGGGCTGCGGGTCGGCATGAGCGTGCTGGTCGAGCTCTGATGGGACGCGAATGGCGGTTGCTCTGGCAGGACCCGTTCGGCCGGGCGCTGGCGAGCTGGGTCCCCTTGCTGCTGATAGGGATCCTGTGCTGGATCTTTTCAGCCGGCCTGGCGCGGGATCTCAAGGTCGGTCTGGTGGATCTGGATCGCAGCACCCTCTCCCGTCAACTGGCGTTCTCTCTCGATGGCTCCGCCGGGCTCAAGGTCGCCCAGCAGTTTGATTCCATCGACGCAGGGGCCAGGGCACTGCGAGGGGGGGACATCTATGCCCTGGTGGTGATCCCCTATCACCTGGAGCGGGCTGCCCGCGAGGGGACCCAACCCAGGGTGACCGTGTTCAACAATGGCCAGTTCATCCTGATTGCCAAGCTGGTCAACTCCGCACTGGCCCAGGTGGTGGGAACTCTCAATGGCCAGGTGGGCGTGCTCTCGGCCATGGCCGACGGCACGACGCTGCCCGGTGCCCTGGGACAATCCGTACCCATTGCGAGCCAGGTTACCGCGCTCTACAACATCAATTCCAGCTACGCCCAGTTTCTGCTGAGCGCCCTGCTGCCTGCGGTGTGGCAGATCCTGGTGGTGCTCTATGGCCTGAACGCCCTGGCCCGCACCGATCGCCTCGGGTTGGACTGGACCACCAGAGGGGTCTGGTTCGGCCTCTGGCGTACCCTGCTACCCCACGTGCTCATCGGCTGGGGGTGGGGTCTGGCGTGGAGTCTGCTGCTGTTCAAGGGGCTTGGGTACCCCATGCAAGGCAGTTGGCTGGTGCTGACGGCGGGGCTGGGACTGGCGTCAGCCGCTTGCGTCACCATGGGGGCTTTCTTCTACGCCATCATCCGGGATCCGGCGCGCGCTCTGTCGCTGGCGGGGGCTTACACGGCTCCCGGTTTCGCCTTTATGGGGGTCACCTTTCCGGTCACCGCCATGGGGGATGTGGCCCAGTTCTGGCGCAGCCTGCTGCCCATCTCCCACTATGTGGAGCTGCAAATCGGGCAAACCAACTACGGTCAACCGTTGACGGCGGCCCTGCCCCAGCTCGGGGCCCTGCTGCTGTTTCTGCTGCCCCTGCTGCTGGTGGTACACCGCTACCGGACGCCGTCGGGCGCGGCCCTGCCCCATGAGGAGTCCAGGCCATGATGGGATTCTGGGATCTGGTGCGCCTTGAGCTGCGCACCCTCTTGGCGGATCGCGCCATCATGCTGACCCTGTTTGGCGGCGTCTTCTTCTACTCCTTCCTCTACCCCCAGCCCTACCTGCACCAATTGCCCAGGGAAGAGCCCGTGGTGGTGGTCAACGAGGATGGCAGCCAGCTCTCCCGCCAGCTGGAGTTTATGGCCGATGCCACGGCGCAGGTGAAACTGGTGGCCCGTGCCGGTTCGCTCGACGAGGCCCGCCAGATGATGCTGACCGGCAAGGCGAGCGGCATCTTGCACATTCCCCGCCACTTCTATCGGGATCTGATGCTGGGCAGGAGCGTGACCCTGGGTTATGCCGGGGATGCCTCCTACTTCCTGGTCTATGGCACCATTGCCGAAGGGCTGGCCCAGGCGGGGGGCACGCTCGCCGCCCAGGTGAAGGTGGCCAGGCTGCTGAGCCAGGGCGAGGCGCTGCCCCAGGCCGCCATGGGCTGGAACGCGGTGGCCCTCAATGTGCTGCCGGTATTCAACTCCACCATGGGCTATGTGAACTACGTGGTGCCTGCGGTATTCGTGCTGATCCTGCATCAGGTGTTGCTGATGGGGACCGGCATCCTGGGGGCGACCCAGAACCAGCGCAGCCGCCGTGGCGAGTCAGGCTACTGGCAACATGCCCCCGTGCCGGCCTTGTTGCTGGCCCGCACCCTGGTGGTGGGGGCTCTTTTCGTCCTTCCGGTGACCTACTTCTTCGGCTTCTGCTTCGATCACTACGGTATTGCCCGCACCGCTGTACCCGGCGAACTCTGGCTCTTTACCCTGCCGTTCCTGTTGGCCACCACCTGGCTCGGGATCGTGCTCGGCGCCCTGTTCACCCGCCGTGATCTACCGACCCAGGTGGTGCTTGTCTCCTCTTTGCCGCTGGTCTTCCTGGCCGGCTTTATCTGGCCCCTTGAGCTCATCCCGGCACCCCTCAACTGGCTGGCCCAGTGGGCGCCGAGCACGCCGGCCATCGAGGGATTCCTGCGCCTCAATCAGATGGGGGCCGACTTTGCCCAGGTCTCCCGCTACTGGTGGCAGTTGTGGGGGCTTGCACTGTTGTATGGCGCTCTGGCGTGCTGGTTGCTCCGCTGGCGTCAACCGTGCCCTGCAACGGGGCCGGATGATGGGGCGACAGCGTCTTCCACCGACTAGGCCCCCTTGCAACAACACGGTCAGCCCTCGGGCTGACCGTGTTGCCATTCACAGGGGTCATGGTTGACTCAGACCCGGATCGCCGATGGCATAGATCTGGCCGCACGCCTCCTGGTCGGTGAGCAGTTGCAAACCCCGTATCGTCACATCCTGGCGCCTGACCAGGCCATGCCTCTCTTGCCCCTAGCTCAGGATGGCCTGACCCGTGGGCTCCCCATCCTGCAACCCTGCGGGGCGTAAAATGGTCCACTCAAGGGTGCTTGTCTGCAGCCAGCTTTCCGCCAAGCTCTTGAGGCGTACCTCGTGTCCGAAGGCGGCGCGAGCCCGCTCGGGCAGGTATTGCCAGCTGTCGCCACAACCGAGGGAGGTGACCAGCAGCAGGCGGCTGAGCCCGGCGCGCTCCATCTCGTCGATCACATGGCGGTTGCCCTGATAATCCACCGGTGCACTCTGGCGAAAGCCGCCGAGGGTGGAGACTACCCGGGCATCCCTGTCCGCCAAGTGGCAAGCCTGGGCCACGGCCTGGGGGGCCAGGGCATCCCCGATGACGACCTCGACTCCCAGGGTATGCAGCTCGCTGGCCATGTCGGCATGGCGCACCAGGGCAACGACCCTGTGGCCCAGTTGCAGTGCGTGGTCGGTGAAGGCGCGGCCCAGTCCGCGACTGGCACCGAAGATGAGTGTGGTTGGCATGACAGGCCCTCTCGAACAAAAGAGCAAGCCTAGAGCCTGGATGGCTCTCTGTAAATGAGAGTGGTTTTTATTTGTGAGGTGCAGGGGATATGAAGGGCCGGACATCAGGGACGCCGGCCCGACGGGATCAACCGTTGTAATGGCCGATGCTGGGACGGCGGCTGGGTCCGCTCAGGTGGATGTCCACCGGATTGAACGCCTTGATCGCCTCATAGCTAAAATCACCGATGGCCTGATGCAGGCTCTGGGGGCTGTGGTTGGTGATGATGATGACGCTTTTGGACAGGTTGCGACGACGGCGCAGCAGGTGGCCGAGGAAGCTGGACTGACTCTCCGCCATCTTGGCGCGGTTGGCTGCCACCTCGTCGATGATCAGCAGGTCCACCTCTTCCAGGGCGCGGCGGTACTGGTTGCGCTCCTCCTGATCCTGGATGACGTTGAAGAAGAGCCTGTCCACGATGGAGGCCCACTGCTGGAAGATCACCGACTTCTGGTGGCGCGCGATCAACTCGTGGGCCACGGCACCCGCCAGGGTGGATTTGCCGGTGCCGTAATCGCCGTAGATCAGCATGCAGCCCCCGCCGCTCTTCTCCCAGTGCTCGAAACCGCTGATGAAGTAGCGGGCTGTCTCGATGGGGTATTGCAGGGCCGGGTCACCGGAATCCATCTTGTCGAAGATCCAGTCCGGATTGAGGTCGGCCTGGGCGATCAGCTTCTGGATCCGCTCCTGGCGGGCGGCCTTCTGCAACTCGCGCACTTCGGCATTGGCCTTGGCGTCGTACTCCTTGCGCAGGGTCTCGTAGTCGTACTGGCTGCCGCCGGTTGCGGCCCGCAGTCGGAGAATACGTTGCTGCAGGCTGCTGACGTGACGCTTGAGCTCGGGATCATGAGCCCGTTGCTCCTGTCTCGCCTTGGCGATTTTCTGGCGTTTGGCCTCGATCTCTTCCAGTGCCTGGCGCATCGGGTCGTGCGGATCTGTCATGGAATTCTCCTTCTGCTAGGGCTGTGGCTGGATGGGCAGGGGGTCAATAGTGCACTTCGTGGCCGCCTGGTATCAATCATTCTCCGGCTCCTGAGCTTGTGCCAGCCGTTTGGCCTCATCGATCATCTCTTGCGCCCGGCGGCTCGGGCCAGCCTCTACCGGGGCTGGCGCGACCTGCTGGTACCCGGTGACCACGGTCGCCGGGCGGCGGGCGTAGCGCCGACTCTTGAGGGCCCGAATAAATTTCAACATCCACTGGTGCTGGGAGTCGAACACCTCGGGGCGGCCGAGCCAGTAGGCGATGAACTCCCCGAGATCCTCTTCGCTGTAGCTGGCATCGATCACCCCGCACAGGCGTGCGAGAGCAGGCAGTTCTTCGTCCGGACGCCACTGCAGGTGCATCTGGAACGGGCGTGCCGGCAGAGGGCTGCGCACCCGCTGGCTCAGCAACGGCAACTGGAAAGGGCACTGGTGGTAGTGCTCACTGTCAGCCTGGGCCTCGACCTGAAGCAGTTCGGCCTCCATCAGCTCGTCGAGCAGTTCGGTCAGCTGGCGAGCGTTGACCTGATAGCTGAAACCACCGGGATTGCCCGGATCGACGACAGCCAGTGCCCGGCCAAGCTCGGGATAGTTGAGTCGGGCCAGCCGATTTTCCAGCACCAAGCGGCGCAGTTGCAGGGTATAGAGGCTGCGGGCCGGATGGGAGAGTCTGGGATGGGCGAGGGCGCTGTATTCGGCTGGCGTCATGGTCTGCTTCACGATCTGGAGTGGAGGGCATTATCCCTCATGGCGGTGCCTCATACAATTCATGGTGCCGACCTGCGAGATAACGGCTGCCGGGCGACGGTTGCCGACCATCTCTGCGCAAGGGGGCGATCAAAATAGTCGGACCATTTCAAACGCTTGGCAGATACCAAGGCCAGCCCGGCTCGCTGCTCGACAATATTGTGTGGCGGTATCCAGCGCCCATGATCTAGTCTTAATGCTCAAATAACCATTTGACTAATAAGAGCTTTGTCAAGATGTCAAAAGCCGGACTACGGATCTTGGTGGTAGAAGACGAAGCGGTTTTTCGCCACTCACTGGTATCTTATCTCGAGCACGACGGGGCCTGCGTCTTTCAGGCAGAAGACGGGATTGAGGGGCTCTCTGCCGCAGCGCTCTATCACCCCGATGTGGTGTTGTGTGATCTGAACATGCCGAACATGGATGGCCATGAGGTGATTGCCTGCCTCACCGCCCGCTATCCACAGGTGCCCGTCATCGTCATCTCCGGTCAGGATCAGATGGCTGCGATCGAGCGTGCGCTGCGGGCGGGGGCCAGGGACTTCTTCATCAAACCGGTGAATGACTATGAGCAGATCCGCCGCAGCATCGAGCAATGCCTGACAAACCTCGGGCATCAGAGCCAGCAACTGGAGCTGATGGAGCACATCGACTTCTTCCGTGGCCACGATCTGGCGAGCAGCCGGCTGCTCGCCTGGTTGGCCCCCCCTGGCATGCAGGAGTGGGGGCCCTGGCAGGTCACCTTTGCCGGCATGGGCAATCTCTTCATCCCGGATACCTTCAAACTGGACGACAAGCTGCTGGTACTGGTGATGGAATTGCCCATCCTCGGTGTGGATGCGGCCTTCTGTGGTGCCTTGGTGCGATCCCTGATGAACGGCCCCTATCGCCAATACCAGCAACAAGAGAGCCTGCTGTTGACCCAGCCACACCGATTGCTGGATTACCTCAATCTGCAACTGCTGGAGTCGGGCCTGCGTCACTCCTTTGCCATGGCGGCCCTGCTGTTCGATCAGGAGGATGGGCTGCTTTTTGCAAATGCCGGGCTCACCTCACCTCACTGGTTGATGCGTGCAGGGGGGTTGCCGCTCGGCTTGATGCGCAGCAGTCGCTACACGTTGCACAGGCGAAGTTGGCACGAGCCCTTTGATCTGCAGTTTCGCAGTGACAGCGGCAGCGCCCTGACGATGCAGGTTCGTCACCACTGACGCTGTGAAGTGAACACATGCAAACAGGGCGCCCATGGGCGCCCTGTTTGGTCTCTGCTGTCCTGACCGGTCAAACGGTCGCGGACTGCAGTTTCTGCTCTTGTTCTTCGGGCTCTTTGGCCGGGCCTTCGGCACCGTGCATCCAGTAGACCAGGCGGTTGGCCATGGTCAGCAGGATGAGGGCGCTGATCACGGCGGCCAGTGCGATGCCACCGAAGATGGCCATGGCACCGGACTCGCCGACGAAGGAGCCGATGAAGCCGGCGGCATAGTTGGCCAGGGCCACGAAACCGAACCAGGCACCCATCATCAGGGAGGCCAGGCGCAGCGGAGCCAGCTTGGTCACCATGGAGAGACCGATGGGAGAGAGGCAGAGCTCGCCCAGGGTATGGAACAGGTAGGCACCGACCAGCCAGAACATGGAGGTCTTGACAGCCTGATCACCACCTTGCTCCAGCACGGCACCGATCATGAACAGGAAGCCGACGGCCAGGAACAGCAGGCCCATGGCGAATTTCACCGGGGAGTTCGGCTCTTTCTTGCCGAGCTTGATCCAGATGGCGGCCACGACAGGGGCCAGGGTGATGATGAAGAAGGGGTTCAGGGACTGGAACCAGGCTGTCGGCACTTCGAAGCTGCCGATCATGCGGTCGGTATACTCCTGGGCATACAGGTTCATCAGACCACCGGCCTGCTCGAAGCCGGCCCAGAAGATGATGGTGAACAGGCCCAGTACCAGGATCACCTTGATGCGATCCACTTCCTGTTTGGTCAGGGGCGCTTTTTGCTCCTTGGAGCGTTGCAGGGCGGCACGCTGGGCGGCGGGCACACGGCCGATGTCGCCAAGGAAACGCTGGGCCATGGTGGCCTGCACAACCAGGGAGAGCAGCATGCCGATACCGGCGCTGACGAAGGCGGCTTGCCAGCCATAGGCGGTGGCGGCGGCGCCGCAGATCACGCCGGCCAGCAGGGAGCCCAGGTTGATGCCCATGTAGAAGATGGTGAAGGCGCCGTCACGACGGTGATCCCCTTCTTTATACAGGTCACCCACCATGGTGGAGATGTTCGGTTTGAACAGGCCGTTGCCCACGATCAGCAAGCCAAGGCCGGCATAGAAGACGGTGTTGACCATGTCAGGGAACATGGCGTGAGGCAGTGCCAGGGTAAACTGGCCGGCGGCCATCAGCACGGCACCGAACAGGATGGCACGGCGCTGGCCCAGGAAGGTATCGGCGAGCCAGCCGCCGATGACGGGGGTGATGTAGACCAGACCGGTATAGATGCCGTACAGCTTGAGGGCGTCGGCCTGGGTCCAGCCCATGCCACCGTTGGCGGTCAGGTCGGTCAGATAGAGGACGAGCACGGCACGCATGCCGTAATAGGAGAATCTCTCCCACAGTTCGGTACTAAAGAGCAAAAAAAGCCCTTTAGGGTGACCTAAAAAGGTCCCTTTGGACGGGTTATTCATTGGAACTTCCACCTGTGTCTTATATTTTTTTAGAAATTTTATGCA
This sequence comes from Aeromonas sp. FDAARGOS 1406, assembly GCF_019048565.1. Lineage (NCBI taxonomy): Bacteria > Pseudomonadati > Pseudomonadota > Gammaproteobacteria > Aeromonadales > Aeromonadaceae > Aeromonas > Aeromonas sp. FDAARGOS 1406. The sequence continues at coordinate 1,911,836 of NZ_CP077378.1, read as the reverse complement.
AGGGCTAGGAACAAGCCTTAATCCTTATAGAACAAGCGACTTTAAATTACAATATTATGATTTAGCGATATTTTATCTATCAATGGTTGAATATTTGTTTATAAAATGAAAAAGGGCATCGAATGATGCCCAGTTTTTTATTCTGCTTATCTTGTAAATATTCAGAGATTACAGCTCTTTGGCAAACTGCTTCAGCCAGCTGGTGAATTCTTTGCTGAGTTCCCGATGGCGCACGGCGTATTCCACATTGGCCTTCATATAACCGAGCTTGCTGCCGCAATCGTGGCTGCGTCCCTTCATGAAGTAGGCATTGACCTGCTCCTTTTCCATCAGCATGGCGATGGCATCGGTCAGCTGGATCTCGTCGCCGGCGCCGGCCGGGGTTTTTTCCAGCAAGGGCCAGATATTGGCCGAGAGCACATAGCGACCGACCACGGCCAGGTTGGACGGGGCTTCATCCCGGGGCGGCTTCTCGACGATGGCCTGCATCGGCAGGGACATGCCTTCGCTCAGGGCTTCCCCCTTGATGTCGGCGATGCCGTATTTGTCCACTTCGCTCTCGGGGACGGCTTCCACCATGATCTGGCTGATCTGCTCCTCTTCGAACAGATGCACCATCTCCGCCAGGTTGTCCTGCTTCAGATCGCTGGCCACCTCGTCGATGAGCACATCCGGCAGCAGAACGGCGAAGGGTTGATCCCCGATGAGGGGGCGGGCACACAGTACTGCATGGCCCAGGCCTTTTGCTTCCCCTTGACGCACGTGCATGATGGTGACGTCTTTGGGACAGATGTGCTGAACCTCTTCCAGCAGTTGGCGCTTGACCCGCTTCTCCAGGGTCGCCTCCAGCTCGAAGCTTTTGTCGAAGTGGTTCTCGATGGAGTTCTTGCTTGAATGGGTCACCAGGATGATCTCCTTGATGCCGGCGGCGATGGCTTCGCGCACCACATACTGGATCAGCGGCTTGTCGACCACGGGCAGCATCTCCTTGGGGATGGCCTTGGTGGCGGGCAGCATGCGGGTACCCAGACCGGCAACGGGGAGAACGGCCTTGCGAACAACGAGCGGTGTCTTTTTCATGGAGTGAGTCCGAAGATACAAAGTGGGCTCATGATACCCGAAGAAAAATAGGGCAGCCACAGGCTGCCCTCGGGATGATAGGGATTCAAACCGGTTACTTGACGATAATCATGTCCCGGTTTGCTTCCAGCGTGGCAGGTCCGATGCCACTGACGTCCGCCAGTTGATCGACGGAGGTGAACTTGCCCTGCTTCTCCCTGTGGTCGATGATGGCCTGTGCCTTCTTCTCGCCAATGCCTTTCAGGGCGGTGAGCTCGCTGGCACTGGCGGTATTGAGATTGATCTTGCCGCTTTCCTTGACTTGGGTGGTGGCCACAGGCTTGGTCGCCGCCTTGTCGGCGGCCAGCAGAGGTTGGCTCAACAGGGGGAGGCAGCCCAGCAGTAGTGCGGCGATCAGGGTCTTCTTGTTCATATCGTCATGTCCTTATGTGGCGTTAGTGCCACATTTATCATTAGCTGTGTTGCGCCACTTTTTGTCTGTCAGTTTTGACACTGTATAAGTCAGTGCAAACGGCTATAAGCCGAAGATACTCACTCGGTTACACTGACCAACCCTTTGAGCGAGAACTCTTTTCCATGTATCTACCCGCCATTTCCGAACTGGAGCCCATCGCCCGCGCCGCCGGTGAGGCCATCATGTCCATCTACAGCCAGCCCTTTGCGGTGGAGTACAAGCAGGACGAGAGCCCGCTGACGGCTGCGGACAAGGGGGCCCACGAGGTGATCGTTCAGGCGCTGGCGCGTCTCACTCCCGATATCCCGGTGTTGTCGGAAGAGTCCTCCCCCGAGGTGATGGCTGCGCGACTCGGCTGGTCCCGCTACTGGCTGGTGGATCCTTTGGATGGCACCAAGGAGTTTGTCTCCCGCAACGGCGAGTTCACGGTGAATATCGCCCTGATTGAACAGGGGACCCCGCGCTGGGGGCTGGTCTATGCCCCGGTACTGGACAAGCTCTGGTATGGGGGCAAGGGGATTGGCGCCTGGCGTGTGGCCGATGGCAGGCACGAGACCATCCAGACCCGTCCTCATGACGCAGGGCAAGTGTGGCGCGTGGTGGGCAGTCGCAATCACCTGTCGCAGGAAACCCTCGAGTATCTGGCCCGTTTTGGCGAACTGGAGCGGGGCGAGATTGAGTTGGTTTCCATGGGCAGCTCTCTCAAGTTTTGCATCATTGCCGAGGGGGAGGCCGAGCTTTACCCGCGGCTCGCGCCGACCTGCGAGTGGGATACGGGGGCTGCTCAGGCGGTACTGGAAGGGGCGGGGGGCAGCGTCACCCAGCTCGATGGTTCGCCGCTTTGCTACAACAAGCCCGATATCCTCAATCCCTGGTTTGTGGCCAGGGCATGAGTCACCATCGGATACGAAAAGGCCGGACAGTGTCCGGCCTTTTTCTTGTCAGCCTCGATGGGCTCAGAAGACTTTCTTGAACGGTTTGATGGTCACTCTGGCGTAGACCCCTGCCGCAACATAGGGGTCCGCATCGGCCCAGGCCTGGGCGTCGGCCTGACTGGCAAAGTCGGCGATTACGGTGCTGCCGGTGAAGCCCGCATCGGCCGGATCCTCGGCATCGATGGCCGGGTTGGGGCCGGCCGTCAGCAGGCGGCCCTCATCCTGCAAGGCTTGCAGGCGGGCCAGGTGGGCAGGGCGTGCCAGCTTGCGCTGGGGCAGGCTGCCCGCGACATCTTCGGAGTAGATCAGATACCACATGGAACAATCCCTTTCTGGTTGCGGTTATTTTTTCTGTTCTGCGTTCTGCTCGGCCGGCATGTGGCGATAGAGATAGACGCCGCTGAGCAGGGTGAAGACCAGGGTCATGCCCAGCAGGCCGAACACCTTGAAGTTGACCCACATCTCCTGGGAGAGGTTGAAGGCCACGTAGAGGTTGAGCAGACCGCACAGGGTGAAGAAGCCGACCCAGCCGAGATTGACGTTGTCCCAGACCCGGTCGGGGGCTTGGAGCTCCTTGGCCAGCATCTGCTTGATGAGGTTCTTGCCAAAGCCATAGCGGCCGATGAGCAGGGCGAGGGCAAAGAGCATGTTGATGACGGTCACCTTCCACTTGATGAAGGCATCGTCGTGGAAGAAGACGGTGAGGCCGCCGAAGAAACCGACCAGCACGAAGGTGAACAACTGCATCTTCTCGACCCGGCGATAGCGAAGCCAGCTGTACAGGAGTTGCAGGCCGGTGACGACCACCAGGGCGCCAGTGGCGGTGTAGATGTCGTAAAACTTGTAGACCGCGAAGAAGACGATCAGGGGGATGAACTCGATAAACTGCTTCATGCTGGGCTCTAACCTCAAAATTTCACTCAGTGTACCTGCCCGTCAGACAACGGCAAATGAATAAGACCGTCCATTCTGCAGGCAGTTCCTTACCGGGGCGGCGGGTTACTCGAACAGCTGGCTGGCAATCTGGTTGCCAAGGCGCACCTGATCGTCCAGCAATGCGCGTATGTCTGCTTCCTCGATGAGGGGGTTGAGCAGGACGGCGCGCAGCAGCGTGAGCGGTTGCTCGCCATAGCGGGACACTGCGCGCTGGGTGCGTGAGACGAAGCTGTGCCCTTCGGCGCGCTGGGCTTTTTGCAGGGCGACGTTGAAGAGATTGATCTGTTCGTTGGCCGCCACATCGGGCACCTGACCTTGCAGGTGGGGCGGAATGCACCGGTAGGAGAGCAGGTTCATGACAGGTGCCGACATCAGCTCGAAGGCGGGACTGGCGTCGATGAGCGCGGCCATTCGCCGCGCCCTGTCGTAGTTGGCGTCGATGAGTTGGGCATAACCCTGCTGTCCCAGCATCTGGAAGGCGGCATCCAGATAGAGCGCGTTGGCGGGACGGGTCCCCTCCAGAGTGAAGCGCCCCTGATCGAAGGAGGTGGCGCGGATGGCGTAGGGAGCCTCGCGCTTCACTGTCATCATCAGGTCCGGTTGGCGGCAGAGCAGCATGCCGGTACCGAGCGGGACCAGCAACTGCTTGTGACCGTCAAGGGTGACGGTATCGGCGTGCTCTATCCCCGTAAGCAATCCCTGATAGCGGGGCGAGAAGAGGGTCGGACCACCCCAGGCCGCGTCCACGTGGAAGTGGATTTGCTCGCGCCGGGCGATGGCGGCCAGTTCCGGCAGCGGGTCGACGGAGCCAAAATCCGTGCTGCCAGCCACGCCGACCAGCGCCAGCACCTTGAGCTTCTGCTCCCTGCATTGTTGAAGGGCCTGTTCCAGTGCCGCCAGACTGAGCCGGTTGTGCTCGTCTGTGTCGAGACGCCAGACGCTGCGAGCCCCGAGTCCCAGCAGATCCATCCCCTTGTCGAAGGAGTAGTGCATCAGCCGCGATCCCAGAATGACGGCGCCGCGATAGCCCTGCTCGGCGAGGGCGAACAGGTTGTCGCCACAGGCCCGGTTGCGAGCCAGCCAGAGGGCGGTGACGTTGGCGATGGTACCGCCACTGGTCATGACGCCGAGGGCTGCATCCTTGGCATGCATCTGGGCTGCATAGAAGGCGTCGTCCTCGCGGTAGACCAGACGGTGCAGCTTGGCCAGCACTTCCCGCTCCAGAAAACTCAGCAAACGGGAGGACTCCATCTTCATCGGGTTCTGGTTGAGCATCACCAAGAGCCGGGAGAGCTCGGCGGTGAAGGCCGGCAGCGGTGCCGTCATGTGTCCCATGTAGCGGGGAGAGGTGAGGTGCGATGCCCCGGGTACCAGGGTGGTGAGCCGTGCCAGATAGTCCCGGGGAGAGATGCCGATGGCGGGCATGCACGACTGATCGAGCTGGTGGGTGAAGCTGCCCCGCTGATAGGGGGCCTGACTGTCGTCGGAATGATGGAAATGCTCCAGCAGGGCCGTCATGGCCTTGCCGAAATCAGGATCCGGTTGTGTAAACAGTTCAGTGAGCTTCATCGGGTTCTCCAGACCAGATTGTCGGGCAGACGCGGCCATCCGCATGGGCGGCGTCGGCGGCAGAGCATACACCAAAGGGGCGGGGGGCACAGCCATCTCTGGCCCTCCCTCTCCTCGCGCCTTTATTTTCAGCTAACACTTGTAGCCTGAAAAATCGGCCGCTAGAGTGGGCCGGTAATGGGTTGGAGGTAATGATGGATGTGACGGGGTACTCCCCACGGGAAGAGTGGGCGAATCGCCTCAGCCATGGGCTGGGGCTGCTGCTGGGCGGACTGGGACTGGTCTTGCTGCTGCACAAGGGGTGGGATCAGGGGCCCAGGGTACTGCTGAGCTACGGCGTCTACGGTGCCAGCCTGGTATTGCTCTATCTCGCCTCGACGCTCTATCACAGCGTGAGCTCGGTGGCGGCCAGACGCTGGAGCAAGCTGTTCGATCACTGCGCCATCTATCTGCTGATCGCCGGCACTTATACCCCCTTCCTGCTGGTGGCGCTCGATACGCCGCTGGCGCAAGGACTGATGGTGGTGATCTGGGGGCTGGCCCTGGCGGGGGTCGTGTTCAAGCTGATCTTCATCAATCGTTTCAAGAAGGTGTCGCTATTTACCTATCTGATGCTGGGCTGGCTGTCGCTGGTGGTCATCTACCAGCTCTATCTGCATCTGGATGGTACCGGGCTCCTGCTGCTGGGGCTGGGTGGTCTCATCTACAGCCTGGGAGTGATCTTCTATGTGGCCAAGCGCATTCCCTACAACCACGCCATCTGGCACCTGTTTGTGCTGGGTGGCAGTCTGTGTCACTTCATGGCCATTTATGGCTATATCTGATGGCTAACCCTTAATTGGTATTTTTGTGCTCATGAAAGCCTGAATTCGTGCGGCACCCCACAGTTGCCCCCTTCGTTTGCTGACAAGCTAGTGCCAGTTCAGTTTGGAAAGGATGCAAACGATGAGTGAGATCGCGCTTTCCATCAGCATGCTGTCGCTGGTGGCAGTGCTGGGGCTCTGGCTGGGAAACTGGCGAGTCTATGGCGTGGGTTTGGGTATTGGCGGGGTGCTGTTCGGCGGCATCATAGTGGGCCACTTCGCCGGCTTGTCCGGGTTGAAGCTGGATGAGCAAACACTTCATTTTATTCAGGAATTCGGCCTGATCCTGTTCGTCTACACCATAGGCATCCAGGTCGGTCCCGGCTTCTTCTCTTCTTTGCGCAGTTCGGGCCTCAAGCTCAATGGCTTCGCGGCCCTGCTGGTTCTGCTCGGCTGCCTGGTGGCGGCAGCGTTGCACCAGCTGTTCGATGTACCGCTGCCGGTGATCCTCGGGGTCTTTTCCGGGGCCGTGACCAATACCCCGTCCCTGGGGGCTGGCCAGCAGATCCTGGCGGAGCTCGGGGCGGCTCCTGGCTCCACCGGCCTGATGGGGATGGGCTATGCGGTGGCCTACCCGTTCGGGATCTGCGGCATCCTGCTCACCATGTGGCTCATCAGGATGTTCTTCCACATCAAGATCGAGGAGGAGGCGGTCGCTTTCGAGCAGCAGGCTGGCAAGACCAAGGAGAGTCTGCAAACCATCAACATTGCCGTGCGCAATCCCAATATGCATGGCCTGATGCTCCGCGAGATCCCGAGTCTGGACGAGGCGGACGTCATCTGTTCCCGCCTCAAGCGTGGCGACGAGCTGATGGTGCCAAAGCCCGACTCGCGCATCGAACTTGGCGACCTGCTGCACCTGGTGGGGGAGCGCCATGCCCTGCACAAGGTGCTGCTGGTGCTTGGAGAGGAGGTAGACACCTCCCTCTCCACCCGAGGGACCGATCTGCGGGTCGAGCGGGTGGTGGTCACCAATGAGCAGGTGCTCGGCAAACGGATCCGCGATCTCGACATCAAGCAGAAATACGATGTGGTCATCTCGCGCCTGAATCGGGCCGGCATCGAGCTGGTGCCGACCAGTCAGACCAGTTTGCAGTTCGGTGACATCCTGAACCTGGTGGGGCGGCTCGATGCCATCGAGGCGGTCACCAGCGTGGTGGGCAACGTGCAGCAGAAACTGCAGCAGGTGCAGATGCTGCCCGTCTTCATCGGTATCGGGTTGGGGGTATTGCTCGGATCCATTCCCTTCTACCTGCCGGGATTCCCGGCGGCGCTCAAGCTGGGGCTGGCAGGGGGACCGCTGGTGGTGGCGCTCATCCTGTCTCGTATCGGCAGCATCGGTAAGCTCTACTGGTTCATGCCGCCGAGCGCCAACCTGGCGCTGCGGGAAATAGGCATAGTGCTCTTCCTGGCGGTGGTGGGGTTCAAGTCCGGGGCCGGCTTCATCGACACCCTGATCAACGGCGACGGTCCCGCATGGATGATGTACGGTGTGGCAATCACCCTCATCCCGCTGCTGCTGGTGGGTGTGCTGGCACGCCATTATGGCAAGCTCAACTACCTCACGCTGTGCGGTCTGCTGGCCGGCTCGATGACGGATCCTCCCGCTCTGGCATTTGCCAACGGCATGCACCCCACCAGTGGTGCCAGCGCACTCTCTTACGCGACCGTCTACCCCCTGGTGATGTTCCTGCGGATCATCTCGCCCCAACTGCTGGCCATCCTGCTCTGGGCCGGTGTCTGACACCTCACGGACGGGAGCCGATGAGGCTCCCGTCTTCGTTTTGTCACAATTTATGCTATTGATTTAATTAATTTTATTCATCTTCGGCGTCCCTTCGTTTTCACCCCGAAACCCGGCTTCATTTCGGTCTGTTCATTCGATTTTTCTCACTGGTTTATGGCCTGATAAACGGGCACATTGGAGGCTGGAGCAATATGCCCTTCGATATTTCAGGAGAAACCATGAGCAATCAGCGCATCGTATTGGATCAGGATGTCGTCGTTACCCACTTGCAAGGCAAAATGTATCTGGTCGCCGCCGACGGGAGCCAGAGACTCGTTGCAGAAGGCGATGTACTGCCCAAGGATGCGGTATTGCTTGCGCCCGAAGGGGCCAGCTTCCAGGGAGGAGAGACCACGTTCACCCTGGGTTCCGGCGAGCGCCCCGAACAGGGTGACGCCGTGCTGGCGAACGCGGGTACGCCCGATGACATCGCCGCCTTGCAGCAAGCGATTCTGGACGGGACCGACCCCACCAAGGCATTCGAGGCGTCGGCGGCGGGCGGAGCCCCGGCCGCAGGCAATGCGGGGGGCGTGGCTGGTGCCAGCGGCAACGGCGGTTTCGTCACTATCGATCGTACCGGTGATGCAACCATCTCCAGCGCAGGCTTTGACAGTGCGAACCCGGCTGGCGCGGCGCCGCTGGTGGATGCGCAAAGCAGCGAGGATGAGCTGGTCGACCTCACCGCTCCCGTCATCACCGTCTCTGCCCCCGACAACACCAACGATCGGACGCCGACCCTGACCGGTACCACGGATGCCCCTGCTGGCAGCACGGTGACCCTGGTGGTGACCGATGCCAACGGCAATCAGCAGACCCTGACCGCGACGGTACAACCGGATGGCAGCTTCAGCGTGGATGTCACCACACCGCTGGCCGAAGGGGACTATCAGGTGACGGCTTCCGTGACCGATCCGGCCGGCAACACCGGCACCGCGACCGATGATGGCAGCGTGGACAGTACCGCGCCCTCGGCGCCACAAGTCGAAATCCAGGACGGCGCGGACAATGTCATCTCCGCCAACGAGCGCGAAAACGGGATGGATGTCATCATCCGGCTGCCGGGCGATGCCAAGGCTGGCGATCGTCTCGATGTGGACTGGAATGGTGATGGCGTGCCTGACTCCAGCAGAATTCTGACGACTGACGACATCGGCCGTACCCAGGTCACCCTTACCATTCCCACTACGGATCTGCCAGTCAACGGCCCCATCACTGTGGATGCTACCCTGACCGACCCTGCGGGAAACACCTCGCCCAAGGGGACCGACAACAGCGTGGTGAATGCCGCGCCTCTGCCGGGGGACGACCAGTTCACCGTGGCGGAGGATGGCACCGTCACCATCAATGTGCTTGGCAACGACACGGATGTGGATGGTGATCGCCTCACTATTACCGCCATCAACGGCCAGACCATTGCCGAAGGCGGCTCGGTAGCGATCAGCAATGGCTCCGTCACCCTGAGCAATGGCCAGCTGATCTTTACGCCGGCCCCGGATTTCAATGGCAACATCGTGTTTGAATACACCATCACCGATGGCCTAAACAGCGCCACAGGTGGGGTGACGGGGACTGTTACGCCTGTCAACGATGCGGCTGTCATTACCGGCACCGACACCGGTGGCGTGGTGGAAGACGAAACCAACCCGATCCTGACCGAGACCGGCACTCTGAGCGTGACCGATCTGGACGGGGCCGATGAAGCCAAGTTCCTGGCCGGCAACGGCACCCCGAGTGCCGGCGCACTGGGCAGCCTTGCCATCGCCGAGGGCGGCGCCTGGACCTACCAGGTCGACAACAGCAAGGTGCAGTACCTGGGCGAGGGGGAGACCAAGGTCGAGACCTTCACCGTGCAGTCTGTGGATGGCACCGAGCACACCGTCACCATCACCATCACCGGCGTGAACGATGCGGCGGTCATTACCGGCAGCGACACCGGCAGCGTGACCGAAGACGAGAGCACCCCGACCCTGACCGAGACCGGCACCCTGAGCGTGACCGATCTGGACGGGGCCGATGAAGCCAAGTTCCTGGCCGGCAACGGCACCCCGAGTGCCGGCGCACTGGGCAGCCTTGCCATCGCCGAGGGCGGCGCCTGGACCTACCAGGTCGACAACAGCAAGGTGCAGTACCTGGGCGAGGGGGAGACCAAGGTCGAGACCTTCACCGTGCAGTCTGTGGATGGCACCGAGCACACCGTCACCATCACCATCACCGGCGTGAACGATGCGGCGGTCATTACCGGCAGCGACACCGGCAGCGTGACCGAAGACGAGAGCACCCCGACCCTGACCGAGACCGGCACCCTGAGCGTGACCGATCTGGACGGCGCCGATGAAGCCAAGTTCCTGGCCGGCAACGGCACCCCGAGTGCCGGCGCACTGGGCAGCCTCGCCATCACCGAGGGCGGCGCCTGGACCTACCAGGTCGACAACAGCAAGGTGCAGTACCTGGGCGAGGGGGAGACCAAGGTCGAGACCTTCACCGTGCAGTCTGTGGATGGCACCGAGCACACCGTCACCATCACCATCACCGGCGTGAACGATGCGGCGGTCATTACCGGCAGCGACACCGGCAGCGTGACCGAAGACGAGAGCACCCCGACCCTGACCGAGACCGGCACCCTGAGCGTGACCGATCTGGACGGCGCCGATGAGGCCAAGTTCCTGGCCGGCAACGGCACCCCGAGTGCCGGCGCACTGGGCAGCCTCGCCATCGCCGAGGGCGGCGCCTGGACCTACCAGGTCGACAACAGCAAGGTGCAGTACCTGGGCGAGGGGGAGACCAAGGTCGAGACCTTCACCGTGCAGTCTGTGGATGGCACCAGCCATACCGTCTCGGTCACCATTATCGGCACCAACGATGCGCCTACACTGAGCATCGACAAGGGGGCCGTGGTCTCCGAAGAGGGGCTTGCCGGCGGCATTGCCGATACGTCAGGCAGCAGTGATACCACTGACCGCGTGGCTGCAAGCGGCAAGATCACGGTCGGCGACGTCGATAGCCAGGATAGTCTGACCATCAGCCTGAATGGGCCGGCGGGTCTGACTTCCGGGGGGGCTACGGTGCAGTGGAGCTGGAATGCTGCCACCAAGGTGCTGACCGGGTATACCGGCACACCGGGTGGTACCGACTACAAGACTGTCATGGACGTGAAGCTGACCGCGCCGGTTGGTGGCAGCAAGGGTGAGTGGAGCTACGATGTGACCCTCAAGGCCCCGGTTGACCATCAGAATCCAGATAATGAGGATGTAAAAGACATCAAGATTGGTGTGACCGTATCGGATGGCAAGACAAGTGCCTCTAGTGACCTGCTCATCTCGGTCGAGGACGACTCGCCGGTGGCAGGCGACATGGATGCCGTGGCCGTGACCAGAACGAATATCCCTGACACCCTGACTGGTCTGTTCGATCTGACCAAATACAGCGGCAATCAGGCCACCCTGAATGCGAACGGCTTCAGCATCACGGCGATGGGCTTCACTTCGGCAACCGACTCGACGCTGATTGCGGCGAGCGTCAATGGCTCCAGCTCGGGCTTGGGAGTGGCCAGCAGTGAGGCGCCTTACCACAACCTCGCCAATGAAATTGACTTCCGTCACTTTGCTGATGGCTACTCCGTCTCCGAGCGACTGATTGTCACGCTGGATGCGGGCAAGGTTGCCTACGGCGCCAACATCAAGTTCAGCAAGATGTTTGGCGGCGAGCTGGAGAGCGGGGTCGTGGAGTTCTACCGAGACAACGCATTGATTTCCACACTTTCATTCAGATCGGATGCAGCGGGCGGAGAGTTCAACCAGAACTTCCAGGTGCAGCAGGGTGGCTTCGATACCATGGTGATCAAGGCGACCAACAACGGCAACACCAATATCTCCGACAACAGCGACTTCACCGTACAGAGCATCGAGTTCCTCGGTGCCAACACGGCGCAGGCCATCGCCTATGGTTCGGGTACGGTTGCACCGCAATGGGGGGCTGATGACAAGGGGCATATAGCGCTTTTGGGATCCAATGAAGTGGGTTTGATGACAGCTACTGGTAAAGAGATCTCAATTTCCAGCAAAGCAGGTCTACCCAATACCCTGTATGGCGAAGCCAGTGACGGCACTTTGGTGTTCAGGTTGGAGTTCACCCCGACCACCGGTAAGTGGGAGTTCTTCCAGTACCAGAACATGTCCAAACCCCTGGGAGATGGCGACATCGACTTCCAGATCCGGGTGGTGGATGGTGACGGTGACGCCAGCATTGGCTCCTTTGCCACCAAGCCTCTCTTCACGCCGCTGGTTCAGGGTGTCTCCAGCGAGAGCGTGACTGAAGGGGGCAACCTGTTGCACAAGGTCACCTTGTCCGATGCGACCCAGGAAGCGACCGAATACGATTTCGCCATTCGCGGATCGGGCAACAACCCCGCCTCCAACCAGGACTGGGGCAATGCCCAGTTCAGCAACGGCGTGACCTACAACAGCACCACCGGCAAGATCACCGTGCCGGCGGGCGTGACAGACTTCACGGTGACCATCCCGACGGTGAACGATCGTCTGGTCGAGACGAACGAGACCCTCTCGGTGACCATCGGTGGTCAGAGCGGGACCGGTACCATAGTGGACAATGATCGGGCGCCGATGGCGGCTGGCGGCCACAGCGTCGGTGCCGAAGATCAGCCCCAGGTGCTGACCTGGTCCCAGTTTGGTGCCAGCGATGATCAGGCTGCGAGCGATCTCAGCGTGAAGATCGGCACCCTGCCTCTCAGTGGCAAGCTCGAGTATCTCAATGCCGCGGGTCAGTGGGTGACCGTCTCGAGCGGTGCCCTTATCTCTTATGCCGAGGTGAACGCAGGTCATCTGCGCTTCGTGCCAGGTCTGAACGAATCGAGCACCCATGCCGCCAACGGCAACGGCGCCGTGGTCGGCAACATGAAGGGCGACTATGCCAGCATCGGCTATCAGATAAGCGACGGTGCCAACCTAAGCAACGGCAGCAAGCTGGTGATCGATGTGGCGGCGGTGGCCGACAAGCCCACGGTCAACGTCACCCTGATGGGGAATGGCATGCCGTCTTACAGCCAGAGCTTCCCGAGCGCGGGGATCTCCACGGGCCAGTTCCAGTCCGGCAACTTCGACAAGGGGGCCCTCGGGATCACCAAGACCCTGACCGATAGCACTTCTAGTAAGGACTCCGTGGTGGGCGGTGATGGCAACGACTACATCGTGAGCCAGAAGGGGGGCGGCGACCACTTCGTCGGTGGCAACGGCAATGACGTGCTGGTCGGTGGCAACTCAGTGTCGGGCGATACCCTCGACGGCGGCGTTGGAAATGACATTCTGGTCGCTGGGTTGGGTGGCGATACTCTCTATGGCGGTGCTGGTGATAAAGATATCGCTGTACTGTCCGGCAACCGTGCCGACTACGCCATCACAAAGGGCAGCGGATACTCGATCAATGATCGCTGGTTCAACTTCTCGGTCACGGAGAAGGGGGTCGGTATCACCAAGGCGCTGCACGACGTGGAGTATGTCCAGTTCGCCGACGGTGTCTACCAGATCAATCAGGATACGGGCGTGCTGACCCTGGTGCAGCCGGTGGTGGTCGATTATCCGCTGGAGGTGAGTGCCTCCCTGAGCGATCGGGATGGTAGCGAGCAGTTCGACAGCCTGGTGCTGAGCGGCATGCCGCAAAACACCCTGCTCTACAACGGCAACCAGCGGCTGGGCACCGCTGGAGCCGACGGCAAGATCACCCTCACCGCCAGCAGCGGTCTGTGGAGTGCGAGCGCGCTGGATGTGAAGCTGAGCGGGCTGACCCTGCGAGTCCCCGGTAACAGTGCCGGCCAGGTCGATCTCAAGGTTGAGGCTATCGCCAAGGAGGTGGGGACCGATCAGACCAGCTCCGCCACCGACGATGACAGCATCCGCCTGAGCTACTTCAATGCCACCGAAGGTGAACCTGGCGATCAGAACCGGACCTATGGCAGTGAACACAATATCGTGGTGGGGGATCTGGACGGCAGCGTGGTGTTGCCCGGCCAGAACTACAACCTTGCCTTTATGGTCGACAGCTCCGGCAGTATCGGCAGCGATGCCATGAAGACGATAAAGACCCAGCTGGATAAGATTTTCTCCAGCCTCAAGACCAGTGCGGGTAGCGAGGGTGCCGGTACTGTCAACATCATGCTGGTTGACTTCGATACCCTGTCGAACGCCAGCATCAGTGTGAATCTAAAAGACAGCAATGCCCTGAGCCAGCTGCAGTCGGTAATCAACTCCATGAGCAGTGGGGGCGGTACCAACTACGAGGATGCGTTCAAGACGGTGGCCAACTGGTTCAGCAGCTCGACCGTTCAAAGCAACACCAATGCGAAGAACCTAACCTACTTCATCACCGATGGTAAGCCGACCTATTATCTCGGTAGTGAAGGTTCTAATCCGAGGGTGTTGAATTACTGGGGTAGCAGCTATGACGTCTATCTCAACGACGTTATCGGCAGTACATATGTTCCCGGACGCGTCTATAGCGCTGATGGATATACCATTATTGATAGCGCTGGCAATGTGTATGTTAATGGCCGATATAACAACCCGGTCGGCTATATGCGCCCGGATGGTAAGGGTAGGTACACCTACTCGACTCTGGACGGCGATGGTGACTATACCTCCAGCACGACTATCAGCAACTCGGTGGCAGGCTTTGCCTTGCTTACCGCCATGGGGATTTCGGTAGAGGCTATCGGTCTGGGTGCCAACATCTCCTACGAAGACCTCAAGTCCTATGACTCGGACGGCGTCATCATGACCGGTGTCAATGCCAGCGATCTGGCCAATGCCATCCTGGGAACGCCGATCAACAACCTGCCTGGCAGCGACCGGATCGATGGCGGGGCCGGTGACGACATCCTGTTTGGCGACGCGGTACGCTTCACCGGCATCAGCGGGGAAGGGTATGCGGCCATCAAGCAGTATGTGAGCGGCAAGCTGGGGGCAGGGTCGGTGACCGATGCCCAGGTGCACGCCTACATCACGGATCATGCCAGCGAGTTCGATCAGTCGTCGACCAATGACAAGGGTGACACCCTCCTCGGCGGTGATGGCAATGACATCCTGTTCGGTCAGGGGGGAGATGACTTCCTGTACGGCGGTGCCGGCAACGACACCCTGTTCGGTGGTAGCGGCCACGATCGCCTCTATGGGGAGAGCGGCAACGATCGCCTCTATGGTGGCAGTGGCAACGACACCCTCTATGGCGGTACCGGCAACGACATATTGAGCGGCGGGCTGGGCAACGACATCCTGATCGGGGGGGCCGGCAACGACATCCTCATGGGGGATGCAGGTGCCGATACCTTCACCTGGCTGAAGGGGGATACCGAGGCTGGCAAGGTGGCCAAGGACTACATCGTCGATTTCAGCAAGTCGGAAGGGGACAAGCTGGATCTGAGCGACTTGCTCGACAGCGATGGCAGCAAGAGCGAGAGCTCCCTGAAGAGCCTGCTCTCGGTGTTCCAGGACAGCGAAGGGGTGCATCTGCAAGTCAAGGAGAGCAGTGCGGCGCCGGTGACCCAGGAGATAGTGCTGATGAACCACACCTTCGACTCCCTGACGGGGGGCTCGGGGACCACGGCGAACCAGGTGATCGATTACATGTTAAATCCGAACAATCACATGCTGGATATCGACAAGTAATCCGGCCAGGGGATCAGAAAGCGGCAGAGCAATCTGCCGCTTTTTTTTGGTTCATCGCGGCTTTCCGGGGAAGGCCGCCTTGATTTTCAGAAAAAAGTATTCTGAGTCCCTAAATCCATATGCCATACGCTTTATCACTTTGATCTTGTTGTTCACCCCTTCCAGCACACTCGTGTGCATCGGGTAGTTTGCACTCGCCAGGATCCCCCGCATATATTTCGATAAATTTCGACCAAATCGTTGCAGCGGCGCTAGCCCGCTTTCCTTCACCTGCCGCATCCAGCTCCGCCATCGTTGCCATCCTTCCCACACGCTCGGCGCATACCAGATGCCCTTCAACGCCTCTTTCAGCACGTACACCATCGCCAGCGGTTGATTCGCCGCCAACAGCTCCTGCAACGTCACATCCTGTTTTTCACTCAGCTTCGCCCGATTACGTAGCAGCAACCAACGCGCACTTTTGACCACTTTTCGCGCCGGTTTATCGCTTTTCAGTGCATTCGCCTGCTCCACTCGCACCCGGTCCACCACCTCTCGGCCATAGCGAGCCACCACGTGGAACAGGTCGTAGACCACCTCCGCCTGCGGGCAGTGTTGCTTCACCTCCAGGTCGAACGCCGTGTTCATGTCCATCGCCACCGCCTCAATCTGCTGGCATCGCTCGCCGAGCTGCTCGAAGAAGGGACGGATAGCGGCCCGGCTGTTGCCGTGCCCCACCCACAGGACGCGGGTTCGCTCGGCATCCATGATCACGGTGGCATAGCGGTGTCCCTTGTGCAGGGCAAACTCATCCATCACCAGCCGCCGCACCTCCCCAAGTTCGATGGTGCCCACACTGGTCTGCAAACGGCGCTTGTCGATCTCCTTGATGGTGTGCCAACCGACCCCGGTGAGCTGGCTGACATGGCGGATGGGGAGGTACTGAACGAGCGCTTCAATCCAGCACTGCATGCGCCGGGTGAGGCGGGAGCCAGAGGGGAGCCAGTCGATATGTTCACTGACGCGACCACAGCGCAGACAGTCGACGCGGCGAACAGGCAGTTGTAACCAGACTTGTCGGTCAAATAGGTCTCGCTCACGCACCCGGCGGATACGTTGGTCGTGGATCAATGGCGTGGGTTGCAGGCATCGGCGACAACGGGGCAAGAAGTCGGCGCGAGGCTCAAGGGTAAACAGGGTGTGATGGTTGGCAGAAAGCGCTTGGGCGATGACGGTATAACCTGGCCAGAAGGAGGCAATATCAATATGATGCACGGCGACAGCAGGGTGATGGTGGTGGTGTGTTTGGAGACAGCCAGTTTACCAGCACCCTGTCTGTCAACTTCCACTTCCCCAAGATCCCGCGAAGAACCTTTTTTTTAGGTTCATCGCGGCTTTCCGGGGAAGGCCGCCTTGATTTTCAGAAAAAAGTATTCTGAGTCCCTAAATCCATATGCCATGCGCTTTATCACTTTGATCTTGTTGTTCACCCCTTCCAGCACACTCGTGTGCATCGGGTAGTTTGCACTCGCCAGGATCCCCCGCATATATTTCGATAAATTTCGACCAAATCGTTGCAGCGGCGCTAGCCCGCTTTCCTTCACCTGCCGCATCCAGCTCCGCCATCGTCGCCATCCTTCCCACACGCTCGGCGCATACCAGATGCCCTTCAACGCCTCTTTCAGCACGTACACCATCGCCAGCGGTTGATTCGCCGCCAACAGCTCCTGCAACTTCACATCCTGTTTTTCACTCAGCTTCGCCCGATTACGTAGCAGCAACCAACGCGCACTTTTGACCACTTTTCGCGCCGGTTTATCGCTTTTCAGTGCATTCGCCTGCTCCACTCGCACCCGGTCCACCACCTCTCGGCCATAGCGAGCCACCACGTGGAACAGGTCGTAGACCACCTCCGCCTGCGGGCAGTGTTGCTTCACCTCCAGGTCGAACGCCGTGTTCATGTCCATCGCCACCGCCTCAATCTGCTGGCATCGCTCGCCGAGCTGCTCGAAGAAGGGACGGATAGCGGCCCGACTGTTGCCGTGCCCCACCCACAGGACGCGGGTTCGCTCGGCATCCATGATCACGGTGGCATAGCGGTGTCCCTTGTGCAGGGCAAACTCATCCATCACCAGCCGCCGCACCTCCCCAAGTTCGATGGTGCCCACACTAGTCTGCAAACGGCGCTTGTCGATCTCCTTGATGGTGTGCCAACCGACCCCGGTGAGCTGGCTGACATGGCGGATGGGGAGGTACTGAACGAGCGCTTCAATCCAGCACTGCATGCGCCGGGTGAGGCGGGAGCCAGAGGGGAGCCAGTCGATATGTTCACTGACGCGACCACAGCGCAGACAGTCGACGCGGCGAACAGGCAGTTGTAACCAGACTTGTCGGTCAAATAGGTCTCGCTCACGCACCCGGCGGATACGTTGGTCGTGGATCAATGGCGTGGGTTGCAGGCATCGGCGACAACGGGGCAAGAAGTCGGCGCGAGGCTCAAGGGTAAACAGGGTGTGATGGTTGGCAGAAAGCGCTTGGGCGATGACGGTATAACCTGGCCAGAAGGAGGTAATATCAATATGATGCACGGCGACAGCAGGGTGATGGTGGTGGTGTGTTTGGCGACAACCAGTTTACCAGCACCCTGTCTGTCAACTTCCACTTTCCCAGGATCCCGCGAAGAACCTTTTTTTATGCGCGTCCTCCGCGTCTGGGGAGGAACTGTAAGAGGAAAGGGAACCCGGGAGCCGGGTAAAGCGAGGGCGCCAGCTCGAAGGAGAGGCGCCCCAGCGATCCTGTGACAGACATGGCTCAGCGGTCAGGCACTGACCCTGGCGAGGCGGGAGCCGCGCTGGAAGCAGTTGGCCAGCAGCAGCAAGGTGGTGACACCGACGGTGCCGAGCACCAGCCAGGGCAACCAGGGTTGCCCCTGGGCCATGGCGTAGTCGTGCAGGGCACCGCCCCCCACGTAACCCGTCATGCCCCCGAGCGCCAGCCCCAGTCGGCTGAAGCCCATGTAGCTGCCCCGCGCCCCCGGTTGTGCCAGCTTGGTCATCAGGGTTTCCCGCGCCGGCTCGGCGATGACGATGCCGAGATAGAAGCAGGCGAGCAGCAGGAAGACGGCGGGCAAGGTGGTGGCAAAGGCCACCAGCCCGATCCCCGTGGTCATCAGCAGCACCCCCGCCATCAGGCGGTTCTCCAGCTTGAAGTGGCGCTCGCCGAACCGGGCAAGGGGGTAGAGCAGGGCCAGGGAGATGGCCGTCTCCAGGGTATACATCCAGCCCACCGCCGTGGTGCTGCCTGCCATCTGTTTGACCAGGATGGGGAAGATCAGCATGACCTGCACCCAGAGCGCGTAGTAACCGCTTAAGATCAGCACCAGTCGGCAGAAGGCCTTGTCCGCCAGCACCTGGCCGAGGCCGTCCCGGATCGGCGTCGGACGCACCGAAAGCTTGTAAGGGGGCAGGATCAGCAGGTTGCACAGGGCGGCGCAGACGAACAGGCCGGCACCCAGCAGGCAGACATATTCAAAATCGAAGTTGAGCAGCCAGCTGCCGAGCAGGGCTCCCACCACGGCGCCGGCGCTCTCCAGCATCATCAGCAGGGAGATGTAGCGACCCCGCTCCCGTGGCCGGGTGAACTTGATCACCAGGGCGGCGCGGGGGGGATCGAACAGGCAGCCACCCAGCCCCGAGATGATGCAGGAGAGGATCAGCTCCAATCCGCTCTGGGCATAGGCCAGGCTGGCAAACCCCAGCGCCCGCAGCAGCATGCCGTAGACGATGAGGGGGCGCGCCCCGAACTTGTCGGCGAGGGAGCCGCCAAAGACCCCCAGCCCTTGCTGGGTAAGCTGACGCAGCCCCAGTGCCAGTCCGACCACACCGGCGGCCCAGCCCAGTTGGTCGACGAAGCGCAGGCTGATCATGGGCATCACCACGAAAAAGCCCAGGATCACCAGCAGGGAATCCAATGCCAAGAACCACCGCCCCAACCGCCTCGCCCGATCCACCATGACCCTGATACCTCTGTTTGCTTCGCTGATATTGTTGTCTTTCTTGCCCGAACGGCGCCGTCACCAAACAGAGCCAAGGAGGGTGACAACTCCCTGGCTCGGTGGCGTTCAGCCGGTTCATGACGATTGATGCTGCTATTCTGGTGGGGCTCCAGATATAGTGGTAGCCGACAACTGGCTATATTTCATATTGGATTTGGTTATGGCTATGACCCTCGACGATTTGCAACTGCTGCTGGATGTGGCCAACCGTGGCAGCTTCAGCAAGGTGGCCGCCATTCGCGGCTGGTCACAACCCATGGTGAGCCAGCGCATTGCCGTGCTGGAGCAGGAGCTGGGCCAGTCCCTGTTCCGTCGCCATCGTCGGGGGGCCACCCCGACCCCGGCCTGCGAGCAGTTTCTGCCTGCCGCGACTGCGGCCCTGAGCGCACTGGAAGGGGGGCGGTTGGCGATGCAGGGGGCGCCTGCATTGCCGCGGATCCGGCTCTCCTGCCTCCCCTCCCTGACCACGGCGGTGTTCGGCCCCCTGCTGCTGGCCCTGGTGGACGAGACCTTCGAGATCCGCTGCAACACGGATCACTCTGGCATCATCATGCAGGAGTTGCTGACCGGCGAGACCGACGTGGGCTTCATTCTCAAGTGCCCTGCCATCGCGGGCATCCAGCTCGAACTGCTTTACCGTTCCCCGATCATCGCTGTGGCCTGCGCCACCCACCCGCTGGCCGGGCGGCAGGGGCTGACCCTGCAGGACATCGCCAACGAGCGGCTGGCCCCCCAGCAGTGGGGGACGGGCTGCGACGAGCTGATCCTGCAGTTGCGCCTGCTGCGCCAGGTGGCGAGCCCGCTGCACGCCATCCAGCCAGCGAGTGCGGCGCGGGAGCTGGCGCTGGAGCACGGCTTCATCACCCTGATGCCGGCGCTCGCCATCACCCGGGATCTGGAGTTCGGTCGCCTGGTGAAGCTGGACGTGGTGGATCTGCCACCGGATCACTGGGACGTGATGATGGCCTGGCGCAGCGGCAAGCGCCCCAATCCCGCCAAAGAGCGGGTGCTGGAGGCGGCCCGTACCCTTGCCCGGCGCTGGTCGGGCAAGCGGACATAAAAAAGCGCCGGACCAGGCCGGCGCTCTTCGCTTATTCCCCTTGATGCCCGCTCAGACTCAGTAGCTGGCCTTGAGGGTGACGCCGGAGAAGGCGCTGAACCCGCTCAGCTGCACGTGCCAGGTCCCCGCCTTGGGGGCGTTCAGAGTACAGGTTTCGGCATTGCCGCTCTTGTAGGGGCGGCAGTCATAGCTGCTGGCGGTCGGCGCGCTGCCGAACTTTACGTAGAGATCCGCATCCCCGCTACCGCCGCTGCTGGTCACCACCAGCTGGCTTCTGCCGGCGGGCACCTCGACGGTGAAGTTCAGCTTGCCCCCCTTGGCGGCGGTGAGATTGCTCACCGGTACCCCGTTTTGCAGCACGCTGCCCGGTTGGGGCGTGGTGCCGCCGCAGGTGGCATTGACCCCGACGGCGGTGAAGGCGGCTGCCACGTCGCTCACGCTGTAGCCGAGATCCGTGGCGGCCTTGGTCACCCCGCACGCCCCCTGATCGAAGGTGGTGTTGGGGCCCCAGTAGAGGCGGTTGGCCAGCACGAACACCTCGAACGCCTTGCGGGTTTGCCAGCCGCTGGTGTTGGCCAGCAGGTAGAAGGCGCGGTTGTAGACCCCGGAACTGTGGTGTACGTCGATGCCGTCATAGTAATCGCTGGCGTGGCCGATGGACTTGCCGTCCCGGGCCGGGTCCTCGAAGTAGCGCAAGGAGCCGTTGCCCTTGAAGATCTGGGCCCCCACCAGCCAGTCGTTGCTGCCCTTCATGTAGTATTCGGCCGCTTCCCCCGCCATGTCGGAGAAGGCCTCGTTGATGCCGCCGGACTGACCGGAGTAGACCAGTCCTGAGTTCTGCTCGGTGAAGCCATGGCTCACCTCGTGGGCCGCCACATCCAGGCTTACCAGTGGATAGAAGGTGGTGGCCCCGTCGCCGAAGGTCATCTGGCTGCCGTCCCAGAAGGCGTTCTCGTAGTTGCGGCTGTAGTGCACTCGCATCTTGAGCTTGAAGCTCAGCGGCGCCGTGTTGTACCAGTTGCGGTACATGTCGAACACCACGTTGCCGAAGTAGTGGGCATCGTTGAGAGGAGAGTAGGCACCGTTGATCTCCTTGACCGTGTTCTCCGGGCAGGTGAACTGGTGGATGGTGCCCCCCGTGGTGCCGTGATTCATGTTGAGGGTGTCCACATTGGTCCCCGTCATGCGGCAGTTGTCATCCACCTGAAGGGGGCCAAAGTCGGCGCCGTAGAAATACTTGCCGGTCTTGACGTTGCCCCCCTGGCCGGTGGCGTCCTTGTGGTTGATCCCCTCCCAGCGTTTGAGCTCGCTGCCGGTCTGGGCGTCGATCATCACGAAGGGGCGGCTCGGTTCCTTGCTGGCGGCGAGCCAGGAGACCAGATAGACCAGTCTGGCCTGGTCGGTCTCATCCTGCATCACGAACAGCTTGACCTGTTCGTTGCTCCCCTTGGCACCGCTGCGAGCCTGGCGTGCGGCGTCGCTGGCGGAGAGGGCAACGGCCGGGCCCGTCAGGTCGGCATCGATCTTGCGCAGCATGGTGCCGGACACCTGATTGACCTGGCCCCCCAGCGCCTGATCGGCCACCAGGACCTGGCCCCACACTGGAATCCCCTGCCAGGTCTGCTCATAGCGTATCCGCTGCTGGCCATTGGGCAGCGTTACCGCCCGCACCTTGCGAAACTCGCCATCCCCGGCGCCAAGGGCGCCAATCTTGGCGGCGCCGCTCACCGCACCGGCCAGATCGGAGACCTGGTTCACTTCCACCTGTTCTGCCGCCATGGCGGCGCTTCCCCAGCAGGCCAGCATGACGGCCAAATAGACTTTGTTCATCTCGTCTTTCCTTAGTCGATGAAGATTACACGCCGGGTCCGTTGCCCGGCGCTCTTACACTAGTGGGAAGGGGGAAAATAACGGCCTGTCATTTGTCACAGGGCAGCGAAAACAGGTAGCACGATTCACTTTTACAGCGCCAATCATCCACGAATACTGGTAATGGCAGCATGTTGAACCGCTGTGAGGGGTGATTGATGACTTTGGGATCAAGGTGCCCGCATGGGGATCGCCATATGGGGGTTGCCAGCGGGGAAGCCGGTTGAAAAGTCCTTGGCAAACAAGGGATTGATTGACTACATTGGCTCCCATGACGGCAGATGGCCGGAGTGGAACCGGGGAGGAGTGGCGATGTTTTCATGGCAACTGGATGACGAGCTGGCGCTCCTGTTCCTGCAACCCGACATGGCCAGCGAGCTGTTTCGCCTCTGTCAGCGCAACCGCGACTACCTCTCCCAGTGGCTGCCCTGGGTGCCCCACATCCAGCAGCCCGCCGACAGCGCCACCTTCATTCGCCACGCCATCGAGAAGTTTGCCCGGGGGGAGGGGCTGACCACGGCCATCGAGTATCAGGGGGAGGTGGTCGGCGTCATCGGTTACAACCAGATCGATCAGGATCTCGGCAAGGTGACCATCGGCTACTGGCTGGCGGAGCGCTGGCAGGGGCACGGCATCATCACCCGGGCCTGCCAGGCCCTGATCCATCACGCCTTCGAGGAGATGGGGATGGAGAAGGTGGAGATCAGCGCCGCCCTCGAGAACGAGACGAGCCGGGCCGTGTGCGAGCGGCTGGGAATGACCCAGGAGGGGATCACCCGGCGGGCGGAGCGGCTGGCGGACAGGGTGGTGGATCACGTGCACTACGGCCTGCTGCGGGACGAGTGGCTGAGGCTGAGGGATCTCTGATGACCCTTCTGTCCGCTTCCAACCTCCTGAGGGCGAGATGACGACGCTGCCCCACATTGTCACCCCCCGCACCCGGCTGACCGTGCTGACCCCGGAGCGGGCCTGCCTGATGGTGGATTTCTATCTGCGCAATCGCGCCCATCTGTCCCCCTGGGAGCCCAGGCGGGAGGAGAGCTTCTACACCCTCGCCCACTGGCAGACCCGCTTGCGCGACGGTTACGGCCACTATTTCGAGGGCAGTGCCGTGCAACTGGTGGCGCTCGATCCCAGGGGGGAGCGGGTGATCGCCACCTGCAATTTCACGAACATTGTGATGGGCATGTTCAAGGCGTGCCACCTGGGCTATGCCATCGACAAGGAGCACGAGGGGCAGGGCCTGATGCAGGAGGTGGTGGCCGCCGGCATCGATCACCTATTCCGGGAGCGGGGCCTGCATCGCATCATGGCCAGCTACATGCCCGCGAACCTGCGAAGTGGCGCGCTCCTCGAACGGCTGGGGTTCGAGCAGGAGGGGTACGCTCGGGACTATCTGATGATCAACGGCCGCTGGGAGGACCACGTCCTCACCGCGTTCATCAACCCCGCTGGCTAGCAGAGCCGTTGTCGAAAGGGAGGCTGGCGGGTGACCGCCATCGCTTTTTCACTGCAAGATCGCACTATCTGTACGCCTCTCATACCCCTGGGGATAAAAGCGTGTAAAATTGCGCCCTGAATTTTCCCGGCCGGCAGACGCAGGCCGCGACTCCATACATGCAAGGCAGACATTGTGACAGAAGTAGATAGATTCGCGGACATTCGCCCCTATCGCGATGAAGAAGTACCGGCTGCCATCGAGCGGCTGATCCAGGATGACGAGTTTATCGGCGCCATCGCCAAATACCGCTTCGGTTCCCTGATGAGCTGGCTGGGCTGGGCCATTCGCCCGCTGATCCGCCAGTTCCTGCGCCACAAGTGGGCCAAGGTCAGCACCATCCATCAGGTACAGATGGGGGTGACCCGCTACATGACCCGGATGATCGCCACCTCCACCCAGGGGGTGAGCTTCTCCGGGCTCGAACACCTCAAGAAGGAGCAGGGCTACCTGTTCGTCTCCAACCACAGGGACATCGCCATGGATCCGGCGTTCGTCAACTGGGGGCTGCACACCCACGGGTTCGATACCGTGCGCATCGCCATCGGCGACAACCTGCTGCGCAAGCCCTGCGCCACCGAGCTGATGAAGCTCAACAAGAGCTTCATCGTCAAGCGCTCCGCCAAGGGACCGCGGGAGATGATGAAGGCCCTCGGGGAGCTGTCGGCCTACATCGGCCAGTCGGTGCACGAGGGGCACTCCATCTGGATCGCCCAGAAGGAGGGGCGCGCCAAGGACGGAGATGACAAGACCGATCCTGCCATCCTCAAGATGTTCTACGTGGACGGCAAGAAGCAGAAGATCGATTTCGTCGACTACATGCGCAGCCTCAACATCGTGCCGGTGAGCATCAGCTACGAGCTGGATCCCACCGACAAGGCCAAGGCGCGCGAGCTCTACGAGAAGTCGGTCAACGGCAGCTACGAGAAGGGCGAGTTCGAGGACATCGAGAGTATCGTCGCGGGCATCGTCGGCCAGAAGGGGCGGGTACATGTCTCCTTCGGCGCCCCCATCACCGAGGGCTTCAGCGATCCGGACGAGCTGGCGGCGCTCATCGACAAGGCGATCTGGAGCAGCTATCGCCTCTTCCCGGGCAACTACCTCGCGGCGGATGTGCCCGGCAAGGCCAGCACCATAGAGCAGAGCGCCTTCCTGACTCGCCAGTCCGAGGTGCCACAAGAGCACAAGGCCATCTGGCGCGCCATGTACGCCAAGCCGGTGGAAAACGCCGGCAAGGTTTGAATGGCACCGCTTTGAGCGGGTGATGGAAAAAAAACGGGAGCAGATGCTCCCGTTTTTGCGTCTGGTCAAAGTCGGGGGAGATTGGGTAGTGAATAATATTGTTTCAACTGGTACGATCATCGGGTGAATGGGCGAGTATCTCTTGGCAGGGGCGGACGAGTATGCAACAGTGACTCGGCGCCATCGGCTTGGAAGCGACAGCGCCCCCGTCTGCACGGATGGCAGACGAGACGATAAAAGGACCTTCAATGGTCCTTTTTCATTGGTGCACAAAGATAGACCACAGATATACCTAAGGATGCGAACCTCATGATCACCGGCAGTCTGGATACCTTGCAACGCACCCCCTTGCCCGCCCCCCTGAACCGTATCGTGGCCGAGGTGGTGCAAAGCGTCGAACGCTGGCTGCACGCCCCCCTCGGCAAGCAGGAGGTCGACGGCCTCACGCTGTTTTGCCTTGTGAGCGAGGATCTGACAGAGCCGGTGGCGGATCGCCGGGGCGAGTTTCATGAGCAGTATCTGGACATCCAGCTGCTGCTGCGCGGCGAGGAGTGGATCGGCGTGGGCCCTCACGCCTACAGCCGGGACGGTGCCGACCATCCTCACCCCGATCTCTGGTTCGTCGATGACGAGCAGACCAGTTATCTGGCGTTGCAGCCCGGCGACTTCGCCATCTTCTGGCCGGGAGAACTGCATCGCCCCCTCTGTACCCTGACGACCCCAGGTCCGGTCAAGAAGCTGGTCGTCAAGGTTCACCAGTCGCTGCTGACCGGCGCCTGAGTGGCAACCGGGGCCTGGAGTCCCGAGTGATTGGGCCAACAGAGGCCCGTTGCGAATCGCTGATTCGACGCGCGCGCCAGACGAACGGTCTGCGCCCAACGATTTGAAAAATTGGACGCACCCTCCTGCGACCATAAGCCCCCGGCAGGGGAATCCCATCCATCGCTGGATGACACGACACTGTCGGCGTAAAGCCGAAGCACAGGAAGATGTAGAACATGAGCAAGTTGGTATTGATCCTTAACTGCGGTAGCTCTTCCCTGAAATTTGCCGTAATGGACGCTGAAACGGGCGAGGACATGCTGTCCGGCCTGGCCGAATGCTTCAATCTGGATGACGCACGTATCAAATGGAAACTCCACGGGGTCAAGGGCGACGCCATGCTGGGCGCCGGTGCCGCGCACCAGGAAGCCCTCGACCACATCGTGGGCCACATCCTGCCCCAGGATCCCGCCCTGGCCGATCAGCTGGTCGCCATCGGCCATCGCATCGTGCACGGCGGCGAGCAGTTCTCCCGCTCCGTGCGCATCGATGAGGGCGTGATCGCCGGCATCGAGGCCGCCATTCCGTTCGCCCCCCTGCACAACCCGGCGCACCTCATCGGCATCCGTGCCGCCCTCAAGGTGTTCCCGGCCCTGGCCGACAAGAACGTGGCCGTGTTCGACACCGCCTTCCACCAGACCCTGCCAGAGGAAGCCTACCTCTACGCGCTGCCCTACAAGCTCTATCGCGAGAACGGCATCCGTCGTTACGGCGCCCACGGCACCTCCCACCGCTTCATCGCCGAAGAGACCGCCAAGGCGCTGGGCAAACCGCTCCATGAGCTCAACATCATCAACTGCCACCTGGGCAACGGTGCCTCCGTCTGCGCCATCAAGAACGGCGAGTCCGTCGACACCTCCATGGGGCTGACCCCGCTGGAAGGGCTGGCGATGGGCACCCGTTCCGGTGACATCGACCCTGCCATCGTCTTCTTCATGCACGACAATCTGGGTTACAGCGTGGACAAGATCAACCAGGTGCTGACCCGCGAATCCGGCCTGCTGGGCATGACCGAGGAGAGCAGCGACTGCCGCTACGTCACCGGCAACTACGCCACCGACGCCGGTGCCAAGCGTGCACTGGACGTCTTCACCTATCGCGTTGCCAAGTACGTCGGTGCCTATGCTGCCGCCATGGATGGTCGCCTGGACGCCCTGGTGTTCACCGGCGGCATCGGCGAGAACGCCGCCATGGTGCGCGAGATGGTGCTGGCCCGACTGGCCCTGCTCGGCTTCAAGATCGACAAGGAGGCCAACAACGCAGCCGTGCTGGGCGGTGAAGGCCCCATCACCGTCGAAGGCAGCCGTCTGGCCCTGGTGATGCCCACCAACGAAGAGCTGGTGATCGCCCGTGATGCCCTGAGCCTGGTCGGCTAAGGCACCCTCTGGTGATGACAACGCCCGGCCCCTGCCGCAATGCTGTTCAGATAAGCACATTTTTGACTAATTATTCATAAATGCGACTTGAGTTGGGGGAGCAAGGCTGTTTCCAGTCGATGTTCCTTCAGCCTTTATCCAGCGTGGCTTGCAATAGAAAGAGGGAGGCATCATGCCTCCCTCATTTTTTAGCCCTGATACTACGTGGACTGGAACTCAAATTCTCTTAAGTGAACAGCATTGCGGCCCCTGCCGGGCGTTGTCGTTTC
Organism: Aeromonas sp. FDAARGOS 1406; assembly: GCF_019048565.1. Taxonomy (NCBI): domain Bacteria; kingdom Pseudomonadati; phylum Pseudomonadota; class Gammaproteobacteria; order Aeromonadales; family Aeromonadaceae; genus Aeromonas; species Aeromonas sp. FDAARGOS 1406. The sequence goes on along the minus strand of NZ_CP077378.1, from coordinate 1,884,371 downwards.
GGCAATAGTGATCGGCCTGTCATTTGACATGGGGGACCAGATGCGTACCCTGACCGCTGTGTGACATTGCGGAGGTAACGATGAAAGAGATGTTTTTCAACTGGTTGTCAGGCCTGGGGGTCGATGTGACCCCCATGATGGCCCTGGTGATCGCCCTGGGGTTCATCGTGCTGACCGCCATGGTGCTGCACCTGGTGCTGCACCGCATCCTGCTGGTGCGCCTGGTGGGGCTGCTTGGCAAGACCAAGCAGATGTGGCTGCCTCCCCAGTTGCAGCAACGCCTCTTCTACCGGCTCGCCTTCGTGTTCCAGGGGGCCGTGCTGCTCGGTCAGGCGGAGATCTGGCTGCCCAAAGCGTCCGAGAGCCTGGCGCTTATCGAGTTGCTGGCCCAGCTCTGGATCCTGCTGTTCCTGCTGCTGGCCCTGTTCGCCCTGCTCGACTGCCTGCTCTCCCTGAGCCGCCATACCCGGCTTGGGCGGGATCTGCCCCTGCGCGGCATCTTCCAGGGGGTGAAACTGGTGGCCAGCATCCTGGTGGGCATCCTGATGATCGCCCTGCTGCTCGGCAAGTCGCCGCTCTTCCTGTTCAGCGGCCTGGGGGCCATGACCGCGGTCCTGATGCTGGTGTTCAAGGACCCCATCCTCGGCCTGGTGGCGGGTATCCAGCTCTCCGCCAACCGCATGCTGAGCGTCGGTGACTGGCTGCAGATGGACAAGTACGGGGCGGACGGCGAGGTGACCGACATCGGCCTCACCACGGTCAAGGTGTCGAACTGGGACAAGACCATCACCACCATCCCCACCTATGCCCTCATCTCCGACTCCTTCAAGAACTGGCAAGGGATGACCGAATCCGGCGGGCGCCGCATCAAGCGCAGCGTCAACATCGACATGACCAGCGTGCGCTTCCTCACCTCGCAGGAGCAGTTGCAGCTCAAGCAGGCCAGGTTGCTGGCACCCTACCTCAGCCGCAAGGAGCAGGAGCTCAGCAGCTACAACCAGCAGCTCAGCGATGCCATCAGCTGCCCCATCAATGGTCGCCACCTCACCAACCTCGGCACCCTGCGCGCCTATCTGGACGCCTACCTGCGGGCCCATGCGGGCATTCGCAAGGACATGACCCTGATGGTGCGCCAGTTGGCACCGACCACGGACGGCCTGCCGCTGGAGATCTACTGCTTCACGGCGACCACCGCCTGGGCCGAGTATGAAGGGATACAGGCTGATATTTTCGACCACATATTTGCGATAATTGAGCAATTCCATCTGCGTTTGCATCAGTCGCCAACCGGTTATGATATGCACAGTTGGAAAAACGGCTGATCCCGCTTATGACAAGGTGCCGTGGCGCAGCGCGGCACCGTATTTAATCTCCGACCCGTCAGCACGTGGCGGTTGAAATTTGCATGGCAGAGGAGAAAAATGGCGGCCTTCTCTTCGCCCCGGGCGCGCCCGTCGCCTCCGCGCTGGCCAGAGTGCTGAACCACCCCCTTTATCACAGGAAAGTTATGAAGCTCCTCCACAACACGGCGGCCGCACTGTGCTGCTCCCTGATCCTGGCCGCCATGCCCGCCCTCGCCATCGAATATGCCCTGCCCGCAGCCAACAGCCGCCTGGTGGGGGAAAACCTGGACTACGTGGTGTCCCCGGAAGAGGCGGGCCAACCCCTGGAAGCGGCAGCGGCCAGATTCCAGCTCGGCTTGACCAACATGCTGGAAGCCAACCCCAAGGCAGACCCCCTGCTGCTGCAGGCGGGCGAGAAGCTGGTCGTGCCGCATCAGCTGATCCTGCCGGATGCCCCCCGTGAAGGCATCGTACTGAATGTCGCCGAGATGCGCCTCTACTACTACCCCAAAGGCAAGAAGGTGGTGGAAGTGCTGCCGATTGGCATCGGCCAGCTCGGCACCGACACCCCGGAAGACTGGGTGACCAGCGTGCAGCGCAAGAAGGCGGGCCCGACCTGGACCCCGACCGCGAAGATGCACGCCGAGTACGCCGCCCGTGGCGAGACCCTGCCTGCGGTCTGGCCGGCCGGTCCGGACAACCCCATGGGGCTGTTCGCGCTCTACATCGGCAAGATGTACGCCATCCACGGCACCAACGCCCAGTTCGGCATCGGCCTGCGGGTGAGCCACGGCTGCGTGCGTCTGCGCAACGACGACATCGAGTACCTGTTCAAGCAGGTCCCGGTCGGTACCCGCGTCCAGTTCGTGAACCAGCCCATCAAGGCCTCTGTCGAGCCGGATGGCCGCCGCTACCTGGAAGTGCACCAGCCTCTCTCCCGCAACCAGGAGGAGTTCAACTCCAGCCTGCCGGCCCCGCTGCCCATGTCCACCGCCGTGACCCGCTTCATCGCCCACGCGGACAGCGACTCCCAGTTGGTCAAGCAGGCCCTGGAGCAGCGCAGCGGCATGCCCATCGCCATCAACCGCTGATCCCGCCCGTCGGTATTCCGAGCCCCGGCCACTGTCGGGGCTTTTTTATGGCGCGGGGGAGGGGATCATCAGGGTAAACCCTTGGCAGATCGGGATAAAATCCGGCCTTATTGCAATTGAGTGGTTGCTTGGTTAGGTGTTAAACGTTTTCCATGTGTTTTTTATTTGTTAAAAGTGGTTGTGGTCCGGCGATCTGCTGATTACTCTAGGCCGGTTTTTTTAAGGAAGAGTCCGTCGCAAGAACGGGCACAGACGTCACATAACGGAGTTTTGAATGACAGCTAGCACCCCCATGCTCATCACCTTTCTGGTGTACATCCTCGGGATGGTGTTGATCGGCTTCATCGCCTATCGCGCCACACGTAACTTTGACGACTACATTCTCGGCGGCCGCCGGATGGGGAGCTGGGTGACCGCCCTCTCCGCCGGTGCCTCCGACATGAGTGGCTGGCTCCTGATGGGCCTGCCTGGCGCCGTCTTCATCGGCGGCATCTCCGAGAGCTGGATCGCCATCGGCCTCATCATCGGCGCCTACTTCAACTGGCGCTGGGTGGCCGGTCGGCTGCGGGTTCACACCGAGAAGAACCGCAACGCCCTGACCCTGCCGGACTATTTCACCTACCGCTTCGAAGACAAGAGCCGGGTGCTGCGCATCCTCTCCGCCCTGGTGATCCTGCTGTTCTTCACCATCTACTGCGCCTCCGGCGTGGTGGCCGGTGCCCGCCTGTTCGAGAGCACCTTCGGCATGAGTTATGACACCGCCCTCTGGATCGGTGCCGCGGCCACCATCACCTACACCTTCTTCGGCGGCTTCCTCGCGGTAAGCTGGACCGACACCGTGCAAGCGACCCTGATGATCTTCGCCCTCATCCTGACTCCTGTGTTCGTCATCATCGCCGTGGGCGGCATCGACACCGCCATGGTGCAGGTGGCGGCGCAGAACGCCAGCAACCTCGACATGTTCAAGAACCTGGACTTCATCGCCATCATCTCTCTGATGGCCTGGGGCCTGGGCTACTTCGGCCAGCCCCACATCCTGGCGCGCTTCATGGCGGCGGACTCCCACCACTCCATGGCCAGCGCCCGTCGCATCAGCATGACCTGGATGGTGCTGTGCCTGGGTGGCGCCGTGGCCATCGGTTTCTTCGGCCTGGCCTACTTCTCCACCTTCACCGAGCAGGCGGGCGGCGTGACCGCCAACCCGGAGCGCGTCTTCATCGAGCTCTCCAAGATCCTGTTCAACCCCTGGATTGCCGGCGTTCTGCTCTCCGCCATCCTAGCTGCGGTCATGAGTACCCTCAGTTGCCAGCTGCTGGTCTGCTCCAGCGCCATCACCGAGGATCTCTACAAGCCCTTCCTGCGCAAGAACGCCTCCCAGAAAGAGCTGGTGTGGGTCGGCCGCGCCATGGTGCTGCTGATCGCTCTGGTGGCCATCGCCGTCGCCACCAACCCGGAAAACCGGGTGCTGGGGCTGGTGAGCTACGCCTGGGCCGGTTTCGGTGCCGCCTTCGGCCCCGTGGTGCTGCTCTCCGTGCTCTGGTCCCGCATGACCCGCAACGGCGCCCTGGCGGGCATGCTGGTCGGTGCCCTGACCGTCATCATCTGGAAGCAGTTCGGCTGGCTGGGTCTGTACGAAATCATCCCGGGCTTCCTGTTTGCCACCCTGGCCATCGTGCTGTTCAGCCTGCTGGACAAGGCCCCCTCCAAGGCCATGCAGGATCGCTTCGCAGAAGCCGAGCAGGAGTTCCAGAGCCCCATGGCAGACGCCATCGCGGCAAAATAACCCCCGCCTCGACGACAAAAGCCCCGCAACTGCGGCAATGCTGTTCACTTAAGAGAATTTGAGTTCCAGTCCACGTAGTATCAGGGCTAAAAAATGAGGGAGGCATGATGCCTCCCTCTTTCTATTGCAAGCCACGCTGGATAAAGGCTGAAGGAACATCGACTGGAAACAGCCTTGCTCCCCCAACTCAAGTCGCATTTATGAATAATTAGTCAAAAATGTGCTTATCTGAACAGCATTGCGCAACTGCGGGGCTTTTTAATGGGCAAAACATGCCCATGGCAGGGATTAGGCGGGGCGCCTGCCCAGTCGCTGCACATCCTGGCGGGCGGCGGCCCCGGCCTGGGCAAGCCAGCGCTGGCGGGCCCCCTCATCCGAGGTGTGGACGGGCCCCAGATGCTGGCGGTGGGTCAGCCGGATACCGCACAGCCCCAGCACTGGCTTGTCCAGGGTGCGCTCCAGGGGGGCTCCCTGCCACCAGCGGTAATACCAGGGGGGGCTGTCCATGGTGAGCAGCAGGCGCGCCGTCTTGCCGGCGAGCAACTGCTCCGGGTGCGCCTTCCCCGGCTGGTAGCGAAAGGCGAAACCCGGCAGCAGGGTGCGATCCAGCAGCCCCTTGAGCCGGGCTGGCAGGTGGCCCCACCAGACGGGGGCGACGATCACCAGATGGTGGGCTTGCGTCAGGCTCTGCTGCACCGCCTGCAGATCCGGTTCGAGGGGCTGCACCTCGTCATAGGCATGGTGAAGATCCGGCGCGAAGGCGAGCTCCCCCACGTGATGCAGGGTGACGCGCGCGCCCCCTTGCTCGGCACTGCGGGCATACTCTCGGGCGAGGGCGTGGCAGAGGCTGTCGGGTTTGGGGTTGCCGTTGAGAACAAGCAGGTTGGGGGTCATGGTATGGCTCCTTGAAGTGAGCCCCCATTACACCCCTTGTCCCATGGGACAGAGTCAAGCCACCTTTTGACCCCGATCCGCGGCGGCGGGATGATCCCGCCCGTCTGGGGATTGCCGCGCCGGGGCGCCATAGCGGCAGGGGTGCTGCGCCAGCAGCGTGGCGCACTGGCTCAAGCCCTGATGCTGGCGTTGCAGCCTGGCGACCTCCGCCTCGATCTGCGCCAGCTTGTCCGCGATAAGCTGCTCCACCTTCTGCCAGGGGAAGTGGTCGAGGCTGGTGACGTCCGCGAGCAGGGGAACCAGCTCCCCGAGCTTGCAGCCAAGCCGCTGGGCCTCGCGGATAAAACCGACCCACTCCAGATCCTCGGCCCGGTAGACGCGATACTTGCCGCGCCGCCTGGGCTCTGGCAGCAGCCCGATCTGCTCGTAGAGACGGACCGCCTTTGGGGTGGTGCCCGCCAGCCGGGCAAATTCGCCGATATACATGGTGCTGCTCGCAAAGGTTGTTCGAGTAGGGGCTCACTATAGGTTAGTGGCAGGGGGGAATGCATCCCCACGGAGGAGGGGCAGTCGGCGCAGTACAGGGATGATAACGCTGTGGTTCTGGAGCTACATAGCCGCGTCCCTGGCACGGCACAGGAGCAGTGTATTGCGCCGACTGCGCTCTGGATATGGCGATGCTCCATCGAATGTGAGGGCCTTGCACCCGTCCGGCCGAGGCGGGTGCAAGGCCGCGCTGACCCCTGATGGGGCCAGAACGGGTGTAAATGGACTGGTGATCGCCACTATAAGAGAAAATGTGGTCATCCACGGAGAACCAATAAATTCCATTTATAGTGATTCTGTCTAACCAGACAGGGCCCTGGGTGGCCAAAAGTGGTTCCCTCAGGGGATTTTCCGATCCTGAAGGAGGGGGGGAATATCTCTATTTGTAGGTCTGATTAGGGAAGGTGCGAATAAGTCATATGGCACGAGAGCATTTAATGGTAACCCATTGATATTAAATGACTAAAATTTTCATTTTTTGTTCGTGGGATACTTGTTCGCACTTTCCCAAGCCCTCCGATGCCATATCGGCTCTTGAAGCTGGCTGAGGGTCATGGGTAATCAGGAACGTTTTAATCATATTTAAAATCATCCTTTGATTGAATAATTATTTAATTCATGACTTGTTGTCCTTGCCAATGATGAATTGTCATCTTTTTAGTAAGTAATGATCACCGACCCCGCACTGCGCCTTGCCTCGCCGTGATAAACCGCTTCGATATTATTGCCGTCCGGATCGAGGACAAAGGCGGCGTAATAGCCGGGGTGATAAACCCGCTCGCCGGGGGCGCCGTTATCCTGGCCGCCATGGGCCAGGGCTGCCTGATAGAAGCGATCGACTGTGGTCCGGTCCTGCGCCTGGAAGGCGAGGTGATGGCGACCGGTCAGTGCGCCGAGCGCTGCCGGGCTGTCGATGGATGTGACAAACAGCTCGTCAGCCCAGAAGTAACCCTCACCCGCGCCGCCGATTGGCACATCAAGGGTGGCCAGTATGGCCTTGTAAAAGCGCTCGCTGGCGGTCAGGTCTTTCACCACCAGTTGGAGATGGTCGATCAGCCGACCCCGATGCAGTGTGTGCGTTTCCATACATTCACTCCACTCGACATGGTTGAATCAGTTACTTACCTCTTGCCGGTTGTGCCCTTTGGCGACGCTACCGCCCTGAATGTCAGCTTCCAGCTTGCTGCGATTGACCAAAGGGGCGTGGTTGGCATGGCTCATGGGAGACTCCGACGAGGCGTGTGTTGCCAATTGGCTATATTAACGGCCCGCGAGCGAAGGGGAAGGAGGAAATGGCGAATTGCCGGGCAAGATCAACAAATGGAGGCCAGCCCGAAAGCCTGGCGTCCGGGCTGGATTGGCGAGAGGGGGCTGGGGATAGGTAAAAGGGGGCGAGTGGTCACCTGTCGGTGACCCTCTTGCTGCCTGTACGGGAGTGGTTGCCCGGCCCCTGGCCGGGCGGGGGATCAGTTGCCCGGGATCTCGCTGCAGTTGAGGGTGGGCTGACCGTAGCGCTCCAGCATGGCGTCGCTCCCCTTGGTCCAGAGGGTGAGGTTTTGCCCCTCGTACCGGGCGCCGCTGGCGCTGGGGGTCTCATAGGCGAGCACCTGCTGCTGGTCGTTCCCCTCGCTCAAATTGATCATGGCGGCGGGCCGCTTGGCCTCGTTGTAGAAGTAGGTGGAGAGGGTGACGCTCTTGCCGCAGTGGTAATCGACCGGCGTCGGCACCCTCAGCTGGCCGCCTTTTATCTGTAACTCGGTGATCCGCAACTGGTAGCTCTCTTCCACGCACTGGCGCAGGTTGCCCGCCTTCCAGCAGTCGTTGCGCCCCTTGATCCAGCCGCGCTGGATGGCGCGCTCGCTCTTCTGCTGCTCGGGGGAGAACCCGGCAATCGCCTTGGGATAGAGGGCTGACAGCTCGTTATCCAGCGCAGCCAGTCCGGCATCCTTGCAGATGAGGGTTTCGGCGGCGCCTTTCGCCTTGGCGCACTCGAAGGACGGGGTGGCCGCCGCGGCCAGCAGAGGGGAAAACAGCAGGGTTCCAAGCAAGATCTTGTTCATCGACAGGGCTCCAACAGGGGGCATGATGCCCCGTGACCAGAGCACACTTTACACCCGAAGGAGGCAGGAGCACCCCGTGTTTTTGGGTGGCGGGCGGCCCTGCATGGCAATCAGACGCCGGCCAGCGCCAAGGTCTGGCGGCTGCGCCACAGCCGCTCGTGGAAGAAGAAGACGACGGTATTGATGGCAGGCTCGATCAGTGCCATCACGCCGCCGGTGAGCAGCTCGCCACTCAGCAGGTAGGCGACACCGAAGGCCACCGAGAAGTGGACCAGGGCGAAGCTGCTGGTCTTGGCCTGCAGGCTGTGTTCAGGCTTGAGCTTGTGCCAGCCAAGGTCGTGGAAGTAGAAGGCGACCGTGTTCACGGCGGGCTCGATGAGGGCGATCAGGCTGGCGGTGAGCAGTTCGCCGGTCAGCAGGTAAGCCACGGTGAAGGCGACACTGAAGTGCAGGATGGCGAAGCTGATGGTCTTTTTCATGGTGGTGTCTCCTCTGGCGATGAAGGCAGTATCACCCAGAACCCCATCAAGTGAAAATCATTCTCATCTATCGGCGAAATAGAAAATGCCTATCGACCGGGGGAGGCCCCACCAGATTGGGAGTTGCCTGGGACCGCAACGGCGCTAGAGTGTGCCTTTTGCCATGAAAAAGGAGCTTTCATGACCATCAACTCCAACCTGTTTGTTCTCTTCATGCTGCTGCTGATGATCGTCGTCGGCGTGGTGGCCTGGCGACTGGCCCGGCGCAAGAGCCGCCACCCGGGGCTTGTCACCTTCCTGTGCGTGTTGCTCTGCCTGGTGCCGCCCCTTGCCCTGCTGGCGCTGCTCATTCTGGCGCTCTGGCGGGACATGCCCGCAGGCGCCGATGCCAGGCAAGCCTAGTCTCTTCAGCCGCCACTGCCGCAGTCATAGAAAAGCCCCTTGGGGGGCTTTTTTACTTGGAATGTCCCGCGCAGCAGGCGGCCGGTTGGAAGGGGCAAGATCGGGTGATGGCCCTACCTGCCGAGGCCAGCGATCCGAGCATGGGCTTCGCGCATTCCCTGTTCCGCCCCGTGGGGGCGCAGATCCATTCCCTCTGCGTAGACGAATTCCACCTCCGTGATGCCCATCAGGCCGAGCACGGATTGGAGGTAGGGGGTGACCGCATCTGTCGTCTGTCTCTGATGCACGCCGCCGCGGCTGCTGAACACCAGGGCGTTGACCCCTTCCACCAGCCCCATGGGGTAGGTGTCGGTGTAACGGAAAGTCACCCCGGCCCGTGCCACCAGATCGAACCAGTTCTTGAGGGGGGTCGGTACATTGAGGTTGTACATGGGGGCGCCGATCAGCAGCAGGTCGGCGGCCTTGAGTTCGGCAATCAGCCGATCCGACAGCGCCACCGCCTGCCGGATGGCCTCATTGGCCGGTTCAGCCCCCCGCAGGGCGTGAAACAACGGGCTGTCGAGGGCGGGCAAGTCGAGGGCGGTCAGATCACGCACCACCACCTGGTCCTGATGGCCCTGCTCCCGGCGTGTTTGCAGGAAGCGCTCCATCAACTGGTTGGTGCGGGATGCGGGGCCGTTGAGGCTGGATTGCAGCAGCAGGATCTGGCTCATGAGGGAAACTCCATCTGAAACGTGTGAAGAATGAAGGGAGCTTACCAGTCATTTTTTTCCGCAGTGCTGATAGAATTTCGCCATATTGGTTCCAAAAGGTATGCAATAGATGGCAAACACGCTCAACGGCATCGATCTCTTCGCCACCGTGGTGGAGGCGGGGAGTTTCGCCCAGGCGGCGGAGCGGCTTCACCTCACCCGCTCGGCGGTGGGCAAGGGGGTGGCGCGGCTGGAGCTGCGTCTCGGCGTGCAACTGTTTCATCGCACTACCCGCAGCCAGAGCCTGACCGAGGAGGGTGCGCTCTTCTATCGCCACTGCCTGCGGGCGCTGGAGGAGGTGCGTCTTGGGGAAACGGCGCTGGCCAGCAACAAGCTCATCCTCAACGGCAGATTGAAGGTCTCCATGCCGGTGCTGTTCGGCCAGCAGTGCGTGGCCCCCATTTTGCTGGCGCTGGCGAAGGCGCATCCCGGGCTGGCCCTGGAGCTGTCGTTCAGCGATCGCAAGGTGGATCTGGTGGAGGAGGGGATGGATCTGGTGATCCGCAACGCAGAGCCGCCGGACAGCCTGGATCTGGCGGCGCGCAGGCTCGGGGAGCACGGCATGACGCTTTGCGCCTCGCCCGCCTATCTGGCCGAGCGGGGGGAACCTGTGACCCTGGCCGAGTTACCGGAGCACGAGTGCATTGCCTATCTGCGCCAGGGGCGGGTGCTGTCGTGGTGGTGGCAGGAGGCCGAGGCATGGCGCGAGGTCCAGCCCAGAGGGCGGTTGCAGATGGACGATCTCAACGCCATCACCCAGGCAGCCATCGCGGGCTTTGGTCTCGCCTGGCTGCCGACCTGGCTGGCACGCCCGCACCTTGAACGGGGCGAGCTGCGCGAAGTGCTGGGTGCGCTCAAGGGCAGGAGCTATCCCATCAACGCCCTCTGGCCCCACAGCCCGCACTTGCCGCTCAAGACCAGAATGGCCATCGACTGGTTGGCGAGCCGCCTGCCCGAGCAGCTGGCCAGCGTGAACGTGCCGGGTCATCAGCCCCAATGAAAAAGGGCCTGCTGTGACAGCAATGCTGTTCACTTAAGAGAATTTGAGTTCCAGTCCACGTAGTATCAGGGCTAAAAAATGAGGGAGGCATGATGCCTCCCTCTTTCTATTGCAAGCCACGCTGGATAAAGGCTGAAGGAACATCGACTGGAAACAGCCTTGCTCCCCCAACTCAAGTCGCATTTATGAATAATTAGTCAAAAATGTGCTTATCTGAACAGCATTGCTGCTGTGACAGGCCCTTTTTCATTTTCTGTGGTTCCGAGGGTCAGGCCTCGGCCTTGTTCAGCCACTCCACCCTGTACTGGGCGCCGGCGCCCTGGGCCAGCTTGGCGCACAAGGGTTTCAAGAAGGCCTCGATCTGCTCGTCCAGCATCCAGGGGGGGCTGACGATGAGCATGCCGGAGCCGTTCATGCCCCAATCGCTGGTCTGGCCGGCCACTTCCAGCTCGGCCACCAGGACGTTGCCGAAGTTCTCCCGCTTGATCGCTTTGAGCATGTCGCGGGACTTGTCCGCCTCTTGCCCGAGGATGGGATACCAGAGGGCGTAGATGCCGGTGGCCCAGCGCTTTTGCGCTTTTTTAAGGGTATCGACCACGGCGAAGTAATCTTCCTTCAGCTCATAGGGGGGGTCGATGAGCACCAGGCCGCGGCGCGGGGTGGGGGGCAGCAGGGCCACCAGCCCCTCGAAGCCGTCGCGATGGTGGACGGCGACGCGGGGGTCGTACCCCATGTTGGCGCGAAGATCCTCCACCTCGTTGTTGTGCAGCTCCATCAGCGCCAGCTTGTCCTGATCGCGGATAAGGCGGCGGGACAGCTCCGGCGAGCCGGGGTAGTAGTGCAGCTGGCCATCGCTGTTCATTTCCTCGATGACACCCAGATAGGGGGCCATGGCAGACCACTGGGCCCGCTCATCCCACAGGCGTTTGATCCCGTCGGCGTATTCCGCTTTCTTCTGGGACCAGTCGCCGCGCAGGTCGTAGAGACCGCCACCGGCATGGGTGTCCAGCACGATGAAGGGTTTCTCCTTCTTCTTGAGGGACTCGATGATCAGGGCCTGGACGGCGTGTTTGAGCACATCGGCGTGGTTGCCGGCGTGAAAGGCGTGGCGGTAGCTCAGCATATGAGATCTCTGAGGGGGCCCTGCTGGGCACCCAGTAACGATAGATAGTGAAACAGGTTGCGGCTGTCGCCGCGAAACAGGGCGAGGGTGCGCAGGGTCTGCAACAAGACCCCCTGTTGCAGCCGCTCCAGCTCCAGTTCGTGGGCCAGCATGGTCTGGTACTCCTCGGCCCCCACCCGTGACTTGGCCTGCTGGCGCAGGGTGCGCCAGGGGAGTAGCACCGCCTCGGTCTGTACCAGGGCCGGTTGCAAGTCAGTGAGGTCGACCGGGATCCGGAGCAGGTCGAGGTGGTGCAGCAGGAGCGCCAGGTTGACGTTGCCCCCCATGCTTTGCACGTGGAGCCAGTCCTGGCTGCGCTGGCCATAGGCGCCTGTGCTCCATGTCCAGAACTCGGAAGGGGTGGGCAGGGCGTCGGGGCTGACCCGCTCGCTGGCCATCAAGGCTTCATCACGCAAAGAAGGCCTGCTCCATGGTTTCCAGCTCTTCAGAGAGGCTCATCCACTCCAGCTCGACGTGCTCCAGCTCCTCCTTGAGGGGGACCTGGGACTTGAGCAGCTCGGAGAGCTTGCCCTTGGCGCTCTCTTCATAGATGGCGGGATCGGCGAGCTGCTCTTCCACCGCGGCCAGCTTGGCCTGCAGCTTCTCCATGCTGGTTTCGAGCTTCTCCAGCTTCTGGCGCAGCGGCCGGGTCGCTTGCCGGAACTGGGCTTCGAGGCGCTTCTGATCCTTGCGCGCCACCGCCGAGTTGGCGGAGACAGTGCCATCTGCCGGCTTGGCATTGGCCTCTTTCTCCTGCTCGCCGAGCCACTTGTGGTAGTCGTCGAGATCCCCATCGAAGGGCTCGACCCGGCCGCCGTGGACCAGATAGAAGTCATCCGTGGTGGTGCGCAGCAGGTGACGGTCGTGAGAAACCACCACCATGGCCCCCTCGAACCCTTGCAGGGCCATGGTCAGGGCGTGGCGCATCTCCAGATCCAGGTGGTTGGTCGGTTCATCCAGGAGCAGCAGGTTGGGCTTTTGCCAGGTGATGAGAGCCAGCACCAGACGCGCTTTCTCACCGCCGGAGAAGGGGGCCACCTTGTCGAGTACCTTGTCGCCGTGAAAACCGAAGCTGCCGAGGTAGTTGCGAAGCTCCTGCTCGGTCTTGTCCGGGGCCAGGCGCACCAGGTGATCGAGTGGGCTGTCATCAAGGCGCAGAGTCTCGAGCTGATGCTGGGCGAAGTAGCCGATGCTCACCCCGGCGCTCACCTCCAGCTTGCCGGAGAGGGGCGGGTTGGAGCCCGACAGCATCTTGATGAAGGTGGACTTGCCCGCGCCGTTGCGACCGAGCAGGCCGATGCGCGACCCCGGCACCAGGTTGAGCTTGATCTTCTCCAGGATCACCTTGTCGCCGTAACCGGCGCTGAGGTTCTCCATGGCGATGAGCGGGGTCGGCAGAGCGGAGGGCTCGCGAAACTCGAAGCTGAACTCGGAGTCGGCGTGGGCGGGCAGGATCTTCTCCATCCGCTCCATGGCTTTGAGCCGGCTTTGGGCCTGACGGGCCTTGGAGGCCTTGTAGCGGAAGCGGTCCACATAGGATTGCATGTGGGCCATCTCCCGTTGCTGCTTCTCGTACATGGACTGCTGCTGGGCCAGGTGCTCGGCCCGTTGCAGTTCGAAGTCGGAGTAGCCGCCGCTGTATTCGTTGAGCTTGCCGTTCTCGATATGGATGATGCGATTCACCACGGAATCGAGGAAGTCGCGGTCGTGAGAAATGAGCACCAGCGTGCCCTGATAGCCCTTGAGCCACTTCTCCAGCCAGATGACGGCGTCGAGATCCAGGTGGTTGGTCGGTTCATCCAGCAGCAGCAGATCGGAGCGGCAGAGCAGCGCCTGGGCCAGGTTCAGGCGCATACGCCAGCCACCGGAGAAGCTTCTGACCGGCGAGTCGAGCTGATCGCCGCCAAAACCCAGACCGTGCAGCAGCTCGGCGGCACGGGCGCGAATGCTGTAGGCACCTATGGTATCGAGCTTGCCGTGCAGCTCGGCCACCAGCAGACCGTTGTCATCCGCCTCGGCCCGGGCGAGCTCGCCCTCCAGGGCGCGGAACTCCTTGTCGCCGTCGATCACGTACTCCAGGGCGGAGCAGTCCAGCGCCGGGGTCTCCTGGGCCACGCCGGCAATCTGCCAGCCGGCGGGCAGGCTGAAGCTGCCGTTGTCGATGGCCAGCTCGCCCCGCACCAGCGCAAAGAAGGTGGACTTGCCACAGCCGTTCTTGCCCACCAGGCCCACCTTGTGGCCGGGGTGTATGGTGGCGGACGCGTTGTCCAGCAGCGTGCGGCCGCCGCGGATCAGTTCGATTTGACTGGCAACTATCATGGATGGGTCTGCTTGGCTCGATTGAAGGAGAGAAACTGGCGCGGATCTTACGTGAAATGACACAAATTTGCACTTGAGGGCGGGGGGGATGGCTGCCGCCGGAAAAACGTGTCATAACAGAGACATCTGGGGGGCAGGAGGCTGACCATGTTGATTAAAGAGATCATGACGACCCGGGTCGCGACCGTTTCCATGGATGACAGGCTGAGCGTCATCAAGGAGATCTTCGAGCAGGCCCATTTCCGCCACCTTCTGGTGGTGGAAGAAGAGGAGCTGGTGGGGGTCATCTCGGACCGGGATCTGCTGCGTGCCATCAGCCCCTATCTGGACACGGATGCCGAGATGAACCGGGACACCGAGACCCTCAACCGGCGCGCCCACCAGATCATGAGCCGTGAACCCATCACCGTCTCCCCCGAACGCTCCCTGAAAGAGGCCGCCGGCCTCATGCTGGAGCACCAGATCTCCTGCCTGCCTGTGCTGGAAAACGGCGCCCTGGTGGGCATAGTGAGCTGGAAGGACCTGCTGAGGGTCATGCGCGGCTGGCAGCCGGTCTGACGGGGCGGGGAAGGTGTGCGGGGAGCCCGTGTCGCCCGGCAGGGCTTCCCTGCTTCTCGCCTTGTCGAAGTATTAAACTGCATTAATCAAATATTTCAGTTCACTTATGTTGTAAAAGTGATTTTTGTGGTCATAAATTCTATCGATGTCATTTCATGTGACACTATATGTCGCGGCGTCAGCTCGAATTGACGCTTTTATAATTAATCGTTCGCCGCTTCAGTTCCCATCTTAAATACGAAAGGGGACTCCCTCCGACGTAGGTGGGAGGGGAATTTCGCCGGGGCGTCAGCCCCGCTGGTTTTGAATGTATTGCTTGATCACCTCCAACGGTGCTCCGCCGCAAGAGCCCGCAAAGTAAGAGCGTGACCAGAGTACGGGTTTGCTGTAAGCACCTCTCAAGTCCAGAAATTCATTACGCAGTCGCCTTGATGTGACCGCCTTTAACGAGTTCACCAGTACCGATAGCTGTACCGTTGGCGCGTACTCTATCAGCATGTGAACATGATCAGCCTCTCCGTCACACTCTTTCAGTTCCGCACCAAAATCTCTGCAAACCTCTGCCGCACACTGACCGAAGGAAGCGTGATGCAGATCCCCCAATATCGGCTTTCGATACTTGGTGATAAACTCCAAATGTACGTGCAAAGCGTAGGCCGCATGGCGTGATTTATTAATTTTAGTGAATTGCATTCTGTCACTCAATCGGGCTTAATAGATATGGCAATAATGCTACACACTGAGCGCTAAATGCAAATTCTGAAAGCCTACAAATTCCGACTCGAACCGACCGAACAACAAGCGCAACGCCTGCGCCAGTTGGGCGGTTGTGCTCGTTATGTCTGGAATCACGGGCTGGCAGAAACCAAACGCATTCTGGATGCTGGCGAAAAACTGCCTTCTGCCTTTGAGCTGAACAGGATGCTCACCAGTTGGAAGAAAGACCCAGAAATGGCCTTTCTGGCCGAGGCATATACCGACAACCTCCAGCAGAAGCTCAAGGATTTGCATGGCGCGTGGATGCGCTGCTTTGATAAGAAACTCGCCGCCAAGGCACCCGTATTCAAGAAAAAAAGCGACAACCGCGACGCTATCCGGTTCGTCAACTTCGACAAGTATTGCCGCCTTGAAAAGGGTCGAGTGAAGCTGCCTGCCGGGCTGGCGTGGGTCAAGTTCCGTCAGTCCCAGCCAGTTGAAGGGAAAATTAAAAACGCGACCGTCAGCCAAACAGCCGGGCACTGGTATATCTCCTTTCAGGTCGAGCAGGAGACGCTTGAGCCAATTCACCCCTCCGGCTCAATGGTCGGGCTAGATGCGGGGATCGCCAAGCTCGCAACCCTGTCAGATGGCACGGTGTTTGAGCCCGTCAACAGCTTCAAAACCAATCAGACCAAGCTGGCAAGGCTCCAACGCCAGTTGAGCAAAAAGGTAAAGTTCAGCAGCAACTGGAAGAAACAAAAAGCCAAGATCCAGCGGCTGCATTCACATATCGCCAATACCCGCCGCGATTACCTTCACAAGGTCACAACGACTATCAGCAAAAACCACGCGATGATCGTCATTGAGGATTTGAAGGTTGCCAGCATGTCAAAATCAGCAGCGGGCACGACCAGCCAGCCGGGGCGCAACGTCCGGGCAAAATCAGGGCTGAATCGTTCGATATTAGATCAGGGCTGGTTTGAGCTGCGCCGCCAGCTCGAATATAAGCAGGCATGGCGAGGCGGTCAGGTGTTGGCGATAAACCCGGCCTACACGAGCCAGCAGTGCGCCTGTTGTGGGCATACTGCGAAGGATAACCGCCAGACGCAAAGCCAGTTTAAATGCGCTGCGTGTGGTTATGAGGCGAACGCCGATGTGAACGGCGCTCGCAATATTTTAGCGGCGGGACACGCCGTTTTAGCCTGTGGAGGCGTGGTGCAATCAGGCCGCCCGATGAAGCAGGAACCCGGTACTGCGCGAGCAGCTATCACCCAGTAATGGGAATCCCCCTCCTGTGACGCGAAGCGCTAAGGTGGGGGAGGATGTCAACAAGGTTTCCGGATCTACCTTAGGCCATCGGCACATCAACCGATCATCACGACCGAACTCTGGTCTGACAGAGAGTGCTTACACCTGAGGAAAGAACAATGAAAAAGACAGCATTGACGATGGCCATCTCCAGCCTGCTGCTGGCCGGTGGTGCACAGGCCGCCAACGTTTACGATCAGAATGGTACCAAACTGGACATCGGCGGCCGCGTCAACGGCATGTACTACGGCACCGATGACAACGCCACCGAAGGCGATGCCAGCTACCTGCGTCTGCACATCGCAGGTGAAACCAAGGTTGACGAGGATCTGACCGCGTTCGGCTTCGCCGAGTACAACCTGCCGGTCTCCGGTTCTGACAACGACGAGCTGCGTTACGCCTATGCGGGCATCAAGCACGATCGCTTCGGTGCCTTCAGCTACGGCCGCCAGGACGGTCTGTTCACCAAGGCGGTGAACAACTACACCGACGTGCTGCCGGAGTGGGGTGGTGATGGTCTGGGCAAGGACACCGAGGTGTTCGGCACCGGTCGTACCAACGGCCTGGCCCAGTACATGTACAACTGGCAGGGGCTGACCCTGGGTGCCCAGTTCACCGGCAACAACGACCCGCAGAACGCGAGCCGCAGCGAGCGCGTCGGCCCGAACAGCACCTGGAGCCCGAAAGGTTCTTCCGAGGGGTATGCCCTCTCTGCCAACTATGACTTCAACATGGGCCTGAGCCTGGGTGCCGCCTACAACCAGGCTGGCAAGACCGACGAGCAGGCCGAGAACGTGAGCTTCGGCGGCGACAACGACGCCAAGCTGTTCGGGGTGGGCGCCAAGTATGCCGTCGGCAACCTCTACATGGCCGCCACCTACTCCCACGGTGAAGATCACCTCTTCGTGGACACCGGCTCCATGCGCGGTTACGCCGAGAAGATGGATGGCTACGAAGCGGTCGTGCAGTACAACATCACGCCGAAGTTCAAGCCCTCTCTGGCCTACCTGCGTACCGACGTGAAGGACAGCGCTCACGGCATCGATGACACCGCGACCGAATACGTCTCCGTGGGTGCCTGGTACAACTTCACCGACAACTTCAATGCCTACGTGGACTACAAGATCAACCTGCTGGACGAAGTGGGTTCCACCGGCAAGAACAGCCTGAACAAGTCCACCGACGACATCGTCGCCGTGGCCCTGCAGTACAACTTCTAAGTCGTCCCAGACGCACTGCACATCCCAGGACCGGCCCATGTGGCCGGTCTTTTCGTTGCTGGCGGACCGCGCTGGATGACAAGAGCGGCACGCCGGGGTTCAGCAATGGCCCCGTGTGGTCGATACCCTTGTTGTCGGGGCCGGTGCGTGGCTGTGCTTGCCATGAGGCAGTGATGGGGCGATGATCACGCCCCGTGGTCAAGATCCTATCTTTCCTCGACGCTTTTCATTATTTCTATATAGGCTTGCGGTGTCCCGACAGGGAAAGCGGGGCTGGTTGGCATGTCGCAGCTCCGGTGCGGGGCAATTTCGGGAAATGGACGTAAGGGCGTTATATGGCGAGCATATTGGATTCAGTGGATCAACGTACCCAGCTTGTAGGGGAGAATCGCCTGGAACTGCTGATGTTCCGTTTGGGTGCCCAGCAACTGTTTGCGATCAACGTCTTCAAGGTGCGGGAAGTGGTCAAGCTGCCCCATCTGAACAAGATGCCGGGGTCCCACCACAACATCAGCGGCGTCGCCAACATTCGCGGCGTCTCCATCCCCGTCATCAACCTGCGCGGTGCCATCGGGATGCGTCCCATGGTCATCGATCAGGAGTCCAACCTCATCATCACCGAGTACAACCGCACCATTCAGGGATTCCTGGTGGGGCAGGTGGCCCACATCGTCAACATGACCTGGAAGGACATACTGCCGCCGCCCCGTTCGGCGGGTCGTGCCAACTACCTCACCGCCATTACCCGCATCCCGGAAGGGGGGGTCGACCAGATTGTCGAGATCATCGACGTGGAGAAGGTGCTGGCGGAGATCATCACCTATGACGTGCGCATCTCGTCCGAGGTGCTGGACGAGGAGATCCTGCCCCAGATGCAGGGACGCCGGGTGCTCATCGTCGATGACTCCAGCACGGCCCGCAACCAGGTGCGCGAGACCCTCGCCCAGCTCGGGCTCGAGGTCATCGAGTGCCAGGACGGCTTGCAGGCCCTCAAGTTGCTCAAGGGGTGGTGCGATGCGGGCAAGAAGGTGACCGACGAGATCATGCTGATGATCACGGACGCCGAGATGCCGGAGATGGATGGTTATCGCCTGACTCACGAGGTGCGCAGCGATCCGCGCATGTCCGATCTCTTCATCACCCTCAATACCTCCCTGAGCGGCAACTTCAACGAGGCCATGGTCAAGAAGGTGGGGTGTGATCGCTTCATCTCCAAATTCCAGCCCGACTTGCTGGTGGACGTGGCACAGCAGCGGATGCGGCAGATCCTGGGCCGTTGAACCCGGCACGCCGAACCATGAAAAAGCCCCCGCCATGCGCAATGCTGTTCACTTAAGAGAATTTGAGTTCCAGTCCACGTAGTATCAGGGCTAAAAAAATGAGGGAGGCATGATGCCTCCCTCTTTCTATTGCAAGCCACGCTGGATAAAGGCTGAAGGAACATCGACTGGAAACAGCCTTGCTCCCCCAACTCAAGTCGCATTTATGAATAATTAGTCAAAAATGTGCTTATCTGAACAGCATTGCCCGCCATGCGGGCAATGCTGTTCACTTAAGAGAATTTGAGTTCCAGTCCACGTAGTATCAGGACAAAAAAGCGAGGGAGGCATGATGCCTCCCTCTTTCTATTGCAAGCCCCGCTGGATAAAGGCTGAAGGAACATCGACTGGAAACAGCCTTGCTCCCCCAACTCAAGTCGCATTTATGAATAATTAGTCAAAAATGTGCTTATCTGAACAGCATTGCCCGCCATGCGGGCAATGCTGTTCACTTAAGAGAATTTGAGTTCCAGTCCACGTAGTATCAGGACAAAAAAGCGAGGGAGGCATGATGCCTCCCTCTTTCTATTGCAAGCCCCGCTGGATAAAGGCTGGAGGAAGATCGACTGGACACAGCCTTGCCCCCTCAACTCAAATCCAATTTATGAATAATCAGTCAAAAAAGTGCTTATCTGAACAGCATTGCCCGCCATGCGGGCAATGCTGTTCACTTAAGAGAATTTGAGTTCCAGTCCACGTAGTATCAGGACAAAAAAGCGAGGGAGGCATGATGCCTCCCTCTTTCTATTGCAAGCCCCGCTGGATAAAGGCTGGAGGAAGATCGACTGGACACAGCCTTGCCCCCTCAACTCAAATCCAATTTATGAATAATCAGTCAAAAAAGTGCTTATCTGAACAGCATTGCGCCATGCGGGGGCTTTTTGCTGGGCAAGGGGAAGGGCCAGGGGCCCGGCCACCGGGCTACTGAGTCAGCAGAGGCTCGACAAAGCGGGCGACCTTGTCGCGGATCCGGGGCTGGGCGGTGGCCGTCGGGTGCAGTCCATCGTTCATCATGAGTTCAGGGCGCAGCACAATATCATCCAGAAAGAAGGGCATCAGCGGTAGGTCGTTGGCCTTCGCAAGATCCGGGAAGATCTGCTCGAACTGTTGCAGATAGCGCGCCCCATAGTTGCGGGGCAGCAGGATCTGGGTCAGCACCGTCTTCGCCTGGTGCGCCCGGGCGAGCTCGATCATCTTGGTCAGGTTGGCCCGGGTGATGGCGGGAGCAAAGCCCCGCAGCCCGTCGTTGGCGCCGAGTTCGATCAACACCCAGTCCGGTTTGTGGGTTTCGAGCAGAGCGGGCAGGCGGGCCAGGCCGCCCTGGGTCGTTTCACCGCTGATGCTGGCATTGATGAGGGTGTGTTCTCCCCCCTGCTGCTGCCACTTTTCATTGAGCAGGGCAGGCCAGCTCTGTTCGGCCTGCATCTGGTAGCCGGCACTCAGGCTGTCGCCCAGTACCAGCAGGGTCTGGGCCTGGACGGACGCTGCCCAGCAGCACAGGCAACTCACGGCAAACAAGAGACGCATCATGCAGTCAACTCCCACGTTCTATTGTCATTACAGGTTCAGGCAAACAGGATACCCAAGATGAGTTCAACGCCCATTATCGCCGTCAGGGGGCTCGGTAAAACCGTTCGCCTCGGTCAGGAAAGCCTCACCATCCTTGAAGGGATCGATCTGCAAGTCAATACCGGCGAGACGCTGGCGCTGGTCGGTGCGTCCGGTTCCGGCAAGTCCACCCTGCTCGGTTTGCTGGCCGGTCTCGATCTGCCGAGCAGCGGCGAGATAGAGATCCTCGGCCACTCCCTCACCCGGCTGGACGAGGAGGGACGCGCCAGGCTGCGGGCCGAGCAGGTGGGGTTCGTGTTCCAGTCGTTCCTGCTGCTGCCCACCCTGAGCGCCCTGGAAAACGTCATGTTGCCGGCCGAGCTGCGGGGGGAGACCGACAGCGAGCCCCGTGCCCGGGAGCTGCTGGCCCAGGTCGGTCTGGGAGAGCGGTTGCACCACCTACCGCCGCGCCTCTCCGGCGGCGAGCAGCAGCGGGTCGCCATTGCCCGTGCCTTCATGACCCGCCCCAGCCTGCTGCTGGCGGACGAGCCCACCGGCAACCTCGACAGCAAGACAGGGGAGACGGTGATCGAACTGCTGTTTCGTCTCAACCGCGAGCACAACACCACCCTGGTGGTGGTGACCCATGACCATGAGCTGGCCCAGCGCTGCCAGCGGCAGCTGGTGATGTCAGCCGGGCGGCTGGAGGCACAGGCTGTCATGGCGGCCAGGGTGGGAGAGCTGTCATGAGTCAGTGGAGACAGAGCTGCACCAGGGGATCGTTGGCAGCAGCATGGACGGTGAGGGAGGCGTCATGAGTCAGTGGCGACTGGGATTGAAGCTGCTGCGCCGGGAAGGGTTCAGCGGCGAGCTGCGCTGGTTTGTGCTGGCGCTGGCGCTGAGCGTCGCCTGCGTGCTCAGCGTGGCTCTGGTGGCGGATCGGCTGGACGTGGGGCTCAAGGCCTCCGGGCGGGATTTCATCGGAGGGGACAGGGTGCTGCGCTCCGCGACGCCGGCACCGGCAGAGTGGCTGGCGCAGGCGCATCAGGAGGGGCTGGCCGTGCAGACCACGGTCAGCTTCAACAGCATGCTGTTTCACGGTGATACCCTGCAACTGGCCTCCATCCGCGCCGTGCCCGGGGATTTTCCCTTCTACGGCAAGCTGGAGCTCACTCCCCAGCGCGCCCCGGCGCCCGGCGAGATCTGGCTCTCCGCCAGGGTGATGCAACTGCTCGGCGCCAAGGTGGGGGAGGCACTCGAGGTCGGCAACACCCGGCTGACGGTGGCAGGGGAGCTGGGCCAGGAGCCGGATCAGGGGTTCAGCCCCTTCCAGATGGCGCCAAGGGCCTTGATCCACAGCGCCGATATCGAGGCGACCGGGGCCCTGCTGCCGGGCAGTCGCCAGCAGTGGCGCTATCTCGTCAAGGGGCCCCGTGACGCCATCGCCCGCTATGAGGCCTGGCTCAACACCAGGCTGAGCGCCGGGCAGAAGCTCGTCAAACCCGACGATCAGGGTACCCAGGTGGGGAAATCCCTGGGCAATGCCGAGCGCTTCTTCCGTCTGGCATCCCTTGCCGGCGTGCTGCTCGGCGCCCTGGCCATGGGGATAGCGGTGCGCCATTTCGCCGAGCGCCAGACCAACATGGTGGCCCTGCTCAAGACCCTGGGGGCCTCGCGGCGCACCCTGTGGCAACTGATGGGCACCCTGCTGTTCTCCCTGACCCTGGTGGGGGCCCTGATGGGGCTGGTGGCGGGCAGCGCCATGCAGTGGCTGACCCTGAACCTGCTGGGGGATCTGCTGCCTGCGGATCTGCCGCCCCCCTCCTGGCGACCCTTCGCCCTGGGCCTTGCGGTCGCCTTCTTCATCACCCTGATGCTGGCGTTCGTCCCCTTCCTGAGGCTGCTCAAGGTACCGCCGCTGCGGGTGCTGCGCCGGGAGCTGGAGGCGGGGATCCCTCCCTGGCTGACGGTGCCCGTGGGGCTCATCGGGCTGTTTGCCCTGGTGTGGGGCTTTACCGCCGACATCAGGCTGGCCTGCGGGCTCATCGGCGGCATGGGGGTGTTGATGGCGCTGCTGGCCCTGCTCGCCTCCGTGCTGCTGCGTCTTGGCAGTCGGCTCAAGGGGCCCCATGCCCTGCGCCTGGCCATCAATCACCTCTCCCGTGAGCGGGGCAGTGGTCTGTTCCAGCTGGCGGGTTTCGCCCTGGCCCTGATGCTGTTCGGGCTGCTGTGGGCGGCGCGGGTCGATCTGCTGGAGGATTTTTCCACCCGGTTGCCTGCCGACGCCCCGAACCGCTTCCTGGTCAATGTGGCGGACAGCGAGCGGGAAGGGATCCTGGCCGATCTGCACCGGGCCGGGGCCATCACCTCGGACTTCTACCCCATGGTGCGCGGGCGCCTGACCCGTATCGCTGGTGAGGCGGTGGGGGAGGATGCGGCGCGGGAGGGGGTGGACAGAGAGCTCAACTTCACCACCACATCGGCCCTGCCCGCCGACAACAAGGTCACTGCCGGTCAATGGCTGGCCGGCAAGGGGGAGGTCTCCGTCGATGAGGCGCTGGCGGGACGGCTCGGCATCGCGCTCGGAGACGTGCTCGGCTTCACCATAGAGGGGCGGGCGTTCGAGGCCAGGGTGACCAGCCTGAGGTCCATCAAGTGGGACAACATGAGGCCGAACTTCTACATGATCTTCTCGCCGGACGTGCTGGCCCCCTTCTCCCAGACCTGGCTCGGCAGCTATCGTCTGCCGCCTGAGGGGCGAGGGGCAGAGGTGGAACTCATCCGCCGCCACCCCACGGTGAGCCTCATCGATGTGGAGGATCTGATAGGCCGCCTCACCCTGGTCTCCGATCAGGTGAGCCGCGCCCTGGGGTTGATGCTCGGGCTGGTGACGGTAGCCGCCCTGCTGGTGCTGCTGACCCAGACCCAGGCCGGCATGGCCCATCGGCGCCGGGAGCTGCTGCTGATGCGCACCTTGGGGGCGGGCAGCGCCCTGCTCGAGAAGATGCTGCGCTGGGAGCTGGTGGCGAGCGGTGCCCTGGCAGGGCTCTGCGCCGCCATGGTGGTGGAGCTCTGCTCCTTCGGTCTGCAGTGGTGGTGGGAGGGAGCGCAGTGGCAGTTCCACTGGGCCATCTGGGCTGCACTCCCCCTGCTTGGGGCCGTGCTGGTGACCCTGGCTGGACAGGGCATGCGCCGCCAACTGCTGGCGGGTACCCTGAGCGACCGGCTCAGGGGACTGGGGCAGGGGCTGCTCTGATGGCTCGACACATCCCGACCTCGGTCGGGATGTGTCATTGGGTCAACGGGGTGAGTGCAGCAGATTGTCCAGAGCGCCGGGCAGGGCCGAGAAGCTGAAGTGAAAACCGGCCTGCTGCAAGCGGGCGGGCAGCACGTGCTGTCCGGTGAGCAGCAGATCCGCCGCCTCTCCCATCAGGAGTCGCAGGAGGGGTGCCGGTACGAAGAAGAGGTGCGGTCGATGGAGCGTGGCGGCCAGGGTCTCGCTGAACCGGCGATTGCTGACCGGTTGCGGGGCCGTGCCGTTGAAGATGCCGTCACACTCGCCGTGCTCGATGAGAAACAGCATGGCCCGCACCAGATCCTGCACGTGGATCCAGCTCATCATCTGGGTGCCGCTGCCCATGGGGCCGCCGAGGCCGAGGCGGTAAGGGGGCAGCATCCTGGGCAAGGCGCCCCCCTCCATGCCGAGTACCAGGCCGATGCGCAGGATGCAGACCCGGGTCTGGGCCGAGCGGGCCTGCTGGGCAAGCTGCTCCCACTGCTGACAGAGACGGTGGGTGAATTCGTCGTGAGGGCTCTGGCATGTTTCATCCAGAGGAGCGTCATCCTGGCGGCCATACCAGCCGATGGCGGAGGCATTGAGCAGCAATCTGGGGGGCGTGCTGGATAGTTTGACGAGATCCACCAGCTGTTCGGTCAGCAGCCAGCGGCTGTTGCAGAGCAACTGCTTGCGGGACTCGCTCCAGCGTCCGGCGGCGATGGGTTCGCCGGCCAGGTTGATGACGATGTCCACGTCATTGAGGTGATCCAGCCTGTCCAGGCTGTCCAGCAGGGTGACATCGTGGCCGAGCAGCTCGTAGGCCCGGCTGCCCTGGCGGGTCAGCACGACTACTTCGTGCGCCACCTTGAGGTGTGCCACCAGACGGCGGCCGATAAACCCCGTGCCCCCCGTGATCAGTATCTTCATGTCCTGCCTCCCTGACGCTCTAGGGTCTACTCTAGAGCCTGGGTGCCCGATGGACAAGCTCCTGTTTTTATGAGCATTATGATTTTTGTCTCCCAAGACGCCGCCCCCTTTGTCCACGGGGTTGCCGGGTGTTGCGACCACGGGGGGGCGCCGTGGCGCGGCGGTATCAGGGGCTCATTCCGGCTTGCCAAACGGGCGCCAGCGGGTAAACTCGAGCGCTTTTTCGCCATGTTCATGAGGGCCGTTATGCCATTTCGACGTTTGAAGGTGCGTCAATTCTATGTCCGGCTGCTCTGTGCCTTGCTGGCCGGTCTGTTGCCCATGCTCCTTGGGCTCGTCATCGTCATCTGGCAGACCGCCACCGGCGTGAAACAGGATGCGGTGGCGCGCCTGGAACATGCCAGGGTCATGTTCGACCGCACTCTGGACAATGCCCAGTTGGCGGCGTCGGCCCTCACCGGCAGCCTGGGCAGGCCCTGTCTCGAGGTGGTGCAGGGGCTCAGGGATCAGGTGGCCACGGTGCCGGATGTGCGCAGCGTCAACCTGGCCAGGGGGGATCGGATCTACTGCTCTTCCCTCTATGGCCCGGTCGATGGCGGCATCAAGCTGGATGACTATGTCGGGGGCAGGCTCGACCTGATGAAGGGCAACCCGGTCACCCCGAATCGCCCCCTCATCGCCTACCGGGAAGAGGTGGGCGAGTTCAGCGTGCTGGTGGGGGTCGACGGCTACTACCTGCTCAACATCCTGGACATGCTGAGCCGCAACTCCCCACTGGGGCTGGTGGTCGGCAACGAGATGCTGCTGCGAAACAGCGAACTCACCGACAAGCTGATCCCCAAGGATCGCAATGGCTATCTCGAACAGGTCTCGACCAGGTACCCGTTCAAGGTAGTGACCACGGTGTCGGTGGATGAGTACCGTGCCCACATCTGGGACTACTCCAAGGTGGGCGTCATTATTTATCCTCTGCTGAGCCTGCTGCTCGGGGTGGCGGTCTTCTGGCTGATGGGCCGTTCGACTTCGCCGGCCCAGGAGCTGAAACGGGCACTGTCCCAGCAGGAGTTCATCCCCTATCTGCAACCCGTGGTGAACGGGGAGGACGGCCAATGGAGCGGTTGCGAGGTGCTGATGCGCTGGCAACACCCCCGTCAGGGGATGATCTCGCCGGATCGCTTCATTCCCCTGGCAGAGGACAGTGGCCTCATCGTGCCCATGACCCGGCTGTTGATGGCGCAGGTGCGCGAACAGTTTGCGGGCAAGGCGCACCATCTGCCGCGAGGGTTCCACTTCGGCTTCAACATCAGCGCCAGCCACTGCAAGGATCTGAGCCTGGTGGAAGATTGCCGGGATTTCATCAACGCCTTCAAGGGGAATCCCATCAAGCTGGTGCTGGAGCTGACCGAGCGCGAGCTCATCGTGGCGGACGAGACGACGGACCGGCTCTTTGCCGAGCTCCATGCCCTCGGGGTCTTCATCGCCATCGACGATTTCGGCACCGGCCACTCCAGCCTGACCTACCTGCAGACCTTCCAGGTCGACTTCCTCAAGATCGATCAGAGCTTCGTCGGCATGATTGGGTCGGACGCGCTCTCCAGCCACATCGTGGAGAACGTCATCGATCTGGCGACCCGGCTCGGTCTGCAACTGGTGGCGGAAGGGGTGGAGAATCAGGTGCAGGCCGACTATCTGAAGGCCCGCGAGGTGACCTTCCTGCAGGGCTACCTGTTTGGCAGGCCCATGCCCATGAAGGAGTTTGTCAGCCAACTGGCAGCACAGGGGCGCTGAGGGGCAAGCGCGAGGTAAAAAAAACCAGCGACCGGGTCGCTGGTTTTTTTATGGCCGGATGGCTCAGAGCATGCGGGCCAGGGCGCGGCACAGACGCTGAACACCCTCTTCCGTGGTCGCCTCATCCACACAGGAGAAGCTCAGGCGCAGGGTATTCTGGATCTCGGGGCGCACATAGAAGGGGGCGCCGGGCACGAAGGCCACCTTCTCCTTGATGGCCTCGTCGAACAGGGCCATGGCACTGACGCTGGACGGCAGGGTCAGCCAGAGGAACATGCCCCCTTCGGGACGGGTGTAGCTGACGCCGGGCGGACAGTGGCGGGCGAGGGCGGCTTCCATGGCGGCACGCTGGCGACCATAGACCTCCTTGATCTTCTCCAGGTGAGCGTCGAGGGAGTTGTCGGTCAGGAAGCGGTGCAGCACCTGCTGGCTGAAGGCGTTGCTGTGCAGGTCGGTGGCCTGCTTGGCGATGGTGACCTTCTTGCGCAGCCAGTCCGGCACCACCATCCAGCCCAGGCGGAAGGCGGGCACCACCGTCTTGGAGAAGGACCCGAGCAGCACGGTGTTGTGGGGGGCCAGCTTGGCGATGGGAGGGAGGTGTTCCCCCTCGAAGCGCAGCTCGCCGTAGGGGTCGTCTTCCACCATCAGCAGATCGTGGCGCACCAGGCGCTCGGCCAGGGCTTCCCGGTTGGCGCGGCTGTAGGATACACCGCTCGGGTTCTGGAAGTTGGGCACGCCGTAGAGCAGCCTGGCGCTGGAGCCCTGCTCCAGCAGCGCATCCAGCGCGGCCAGATCCAGCCCCTCTTCACCCAGGGTGATGGGCTTGAAGTTCGGTTGATAGACGGAGAACGCCTGGATGGCGCCAAGGTAGCCCGGCTCTTCGATGATGAGATCCTGCCCCTCGTTCACCAGCACCTTGCCCAGCAGATCCAGCGCCTGCTGGGAGCCGCTGGTGATGAGGATGTTGTCAGGATTGACGGCCATGCCGTGGCGGCTCAGGTAGCGGTCGGCGATGAACTGGCGCAGCGGGGCAAAGCCCTCGGTGGTGGCGTATTGCAGCGCGGCGGCTCCCTGCTCGCGCAGCACGTCCTGGCACGCTTGCTCGATGGCCTTGACCGGGAACAGATGGGGGTTGGGCAGGCCGCCGGCGAAGGAGATGATCTCCGGATTGGCGGCAACTTTGAGGATTTCGCGGATAAAGGAAGGCTCGACCTTCTCGAAGCGCTGGGCAAAAAACGGCTGCATAGGGTTCTCTCTGACTAGGTGGCGGTCGCTCCATTCAACCGCCAGGTTATCCGTTTGTATCAGATTTCAGAAATGAGGCAATGGCTGTCACAAAAATCCATAAAAAAGGGCAGGTTTGGCACCTGCCCGAATTTTATCGTCCCGACCCCGGTCAGGGGCGCAAAAACCCCTGTCAGGGGGGCATCGGGCGGGATGGGGGTCAGAGCCCCGGCGCCTTGAGGAAGCGGATCATCAGGTCGGTATTGGCCCCGAGCTGCTGCTCGATCCGGCCCGGGAAGAGCTCGGCCATCTTGTCGAGGCGATCATGCTCCGTGTGCCAGATCTTGCCCCACTGGGTCTCGCTGTCCCGGTCGCAGGCGCTCTTGGTGGCGTCGTCGTAGCAGTCCCACAGCGCCGGATTGGTGCTCTGGGAGTAGCCGTCATAGCCATCTTCCCCGTTGATGGTGAAGTTGGTGGCCTCCACGTAGGCGATGGGCACCCCCAGGCAGGCAAAGGGAGCATGATCGGACCAGCTGCCGGTCTCCCCTTCCGGGTAGCCGCTGTAGCTGGGGTGGATGGCGAACGGGGTGGCGGTCTGCTGGGAGATGGCCAGCAGGCGATCGCGCACCTTGGGATCGAAGCTGTAGCGGCTCGGGTCGGCGCAGTTGTACTCGGCCACGTCGGAGTGGGCCGAGTGGACATAGACGATGTCACCCCCGGCGATGGTGTCGTAGTTCACCATGGCCAGCAGCTTGGCGACGGCATTGGTGTCGAGACTGGCGGCATAGGCTTTGGAGCCGTTGAGGCCGTTTTCCTCGGCGCCGAAGAAGGCGAAGCGCACCGTGTAGGGCAGGGTCTCTCCCTTGAGTGCCTCGGCAACCGCCAGCAGGGCGGCGACGCCGGCCCCGTTGTCGGTGGCGCCTTCGGATCCTTTCTTCTCGCCGGTGCTGTCATAGTGGGCACCGATGAGGATCACCTTGTCGCTCTGACCCTTGAGCTCGGCGACGATGTTCTGGGAGGTTCGGTCTGTGCCGCCCCGGGTGTAGGTGAACGGCTGGTTCTGCACCTCGTAACCCCAGCCGGCCAGGTGATCCTGGATCCAGGCGGCGGCGCGGGTTTCGGCCTCGGTGCCAGTGGGGCGAGCGCCTATCCCTTCTGCGCCAGAGCTCAGTTGCACCAGAAATTCATGGGCCTGAGCGGCGGGGGCAGGGGGTTGGGAGTCGTTGTCAGAGGGGTTGCAACCGGCCAGCAGGGCAGGCAGGACGAGGGCCAACAGGGTTTTCTTCATACTGCAATCCTTTGTTGTATATGGTTTTATTTTTCCGCATCAGGATGAACCCGACGTCCGACAGATTCTGTGAAGGGGGTGGCATTTGTCAACCTTGCTGGTGGAAGTGGGCAGTCCCGGGGGATTTGTTGTGGGAAACACTTGCGCCTTGTGCCTATCTTGGGATAATTCGCTCCCCTGTTTTTGCGAACTGATGCAATAACGAGCGATCCATTTATGTCGGCTCTGTTCCAGAGCGATGCAATAACGAGCAATTTACTATGTCTGTGACCCAAGATGTGTTTAACGAAGACGGCAAGTTCATGCGCAAGATCCGCAGCTTCGTCCGTCGCGAAGGCCGCCTGACCAAAGGGCAGGAGAAGGCCCTGGAAGAGCTCTGGCCGGTCATGGGCATCGATTTCGCACCAGAGCCGCTCGACATGGTGGCCCTGTTTGGCCGCGAGGCACCCGTGGTGCTGGAGATCGGGTTCGGCATGGGCGCCTCCCTGGTGGAGATGGCCAAGAACGCCCCCGAGAAGAACTTTATCGGCATCGAGGTGCACTCTCCGGGTGTGGGCGCCTGCCTTGGCACCGCCCAGGAGGCGGGCGTCACCAACCTGCGCGTCATCTGCCACGATGCGGTGGAAGTGCTGGAGCACATGATCCCGAACGGTTCTCTCTCCTGCCTGCAGCTCTTCTTCCCTGACCCCTGGCACAAGAGCCGCCACCACAAGCGCCGCATCGTGCAGCCTGCCTTTGCCCAGGATATCCGCCAGAAGCTTGCCATCGGTGGCGTCTTCCACATGGCCACCGACTGGGAGAACTACGCCGAGCACATGCTGGAGGTGATGAGTGCCGCCGAGGGGTACGAGAACACCTCCGCCACCGGCAACTGGGTGCCCCGTCCCGACTGGCGCCCCCTGACCAAATTCGAGCAGCGTGGCCATCGTCTGGGCCACGGTGTCTGGGATCTGATTTTCAAACGAGTCAACTGAGTCAACGTATCAACTAAGGAGCTATCATGGCCAACCGTAGCCGCCGTCTGCGTAAGAAACTGCGCGTCGATGAATTCCAGGAAATGGGGTTCGACATCAGTTTCAACTTCCCGGTCGGCACCGCCGAAGAGACCATTGATGCCGTGGTCGATGCGCTGATCGACGAGGTGATCGAACCTCGCAAGCTGGCCTTCGCCGGCTCGGGTCACCTGGCCTGGGAAGGGATGGTCTGCACCCAGCAGCTCGGCAAGTGCACCGACGAAGACCGTTCCGCCGTTCAGACCTGGCTGCAAGGCAAAGGGCTGGAGGCCGTGGTGGTCACCGAGCTGTTCGATCTCTGGTACGGCGAGCCGGCCTGATATCTGACTGCCTCCCGGGTAGATAGAAAATCCCGCCGCCGGCGGGATTTTTGTCGGTGGGCTGGCCCCGCCTCGTTTCACGTCATGGAATAGCCAATGGTGTTGTCATCCGAATTACTGGCCGGCATCCTGGAAGAGGTGCGTCCGCTGCTCGGGCAGGGGAAGGTGGCCGATTACATTCCCGCCCTGGCCCAGGTGCCTGCCGACCGGCTGGGGATCGCGGTCTGTACCGTTGAAGGGGAACTGTTCACCGCAGGTGACGCTTTCGAGCCCTTCTCCATCCAGAGTATCTCCAAGGCCTTGAGCCTCACGCTGGCCTTGACCCTCTATCAGGAGGAGGAGATCTGGGCCCGGGTGGGCAAGGAGCCCTCCGGCCAGCCGTTCAACTCCCTCGTCCAGCTGGAGTTCGAGCAGGGCATTCCCCGCAATCCCTTCATCAACGCCGGTGCCCTGGTGGTGAGCGATCTGCTGGAAACCCGGCTCACCGCTCCTCGCCAACGCACTCTGGAGCTGGTGCGCCGCCTGTGCGGCAACCCGGCCATCATGGCGGATCAGGTGGTGGCGCGCTCCGAGTACCAGCACTCCGCCCACAATGCCGCCATCGCCTATCTGATGAAGGCCTATGGCAACTTCGAGAACGAGGTGGACAAGGTATTGCAGAGCTACTTCAATGCCTGCGCCATCCGCATGAGCTGCGTCGATCTGGCACGAGCCTTCGTCTATCTGGCCAACCGGGGCGTCCCTCTTGGCGAGAGCACGCCCCTGCTGCCAGCCCGGACCACCAAGCAGGTCAATGCCCTGCTCGCCACCTGCGGCCTCTATGACGAGGCGGGCGACTTCGCCTACCGGGTCGGCATGCCGGGGAAATCCGGGGTGGGGGGCGGCATCATGGCGCTGATCCCGGGAGAGCTTTCCATCTGCGTCTGGTCACCCGAGCTCAACAAGGCGGGCAACTCCCTGGCCGGGACGGCGGCGCTGGAGCTGCTGGCCGAGCGCCTGGGCCGCTCCATTTTTTAACTCTCTTCACTATGCATCGAGACGACATCATGAAACGAATGACTGGACTGTGGCGAAGCTGCCTGACCGCCTTGCTGCTCTGGTGTGCCTGGCCCGCGCTGGCCGCCGAGCTGCCCCCGCTCTCCCTGGCGGATGCCAAAGGCAAGGAGGCGGTGATCCTGGATACCCGCCCGAGCTATTTCTATCAGGGCTGGCCCATGGACGGGGAGAAGCAGGGGGGCCATGTGGCCGGTGCCGAGCTGCTCTCCGCAGAGTGGAAATACAGTGACGAGGAGTGGCCTGCGGCACTCGCGAGCAAGGGGTTGAAGGCCGACAAACCCGTCGCCCTCTATGGCACCCCTCGCGAGGTGGCCGAGGTGGCCCGTCTGCTGCGCCAGCAGGGCATCAAGCAGCTGTTCGAGCTGCAGGGATGGAAAGAGGCGCCCCGGGAGCACCTGGCACGCTGGCAGCAGCTGGTCCATCCGCTCTGGCTGGCAGACTTGCAGGCAGGCAAGCCGGTCATCGCCGCCCCCAAGGGGGAGTGGAAGGTGTTCGAGGTGGACTGGGGATCCCCCAAGGCCTATCTGCTGAGCCACATTCCGGGTGCCGGCTACATCGACACCAACCGGCTGGAAGGGGAGCCGCTGTGGAACAAGGTCTCTGACGAGGCGCTCAAGGCGCTGCTGCTGGAGAACGGCATTCGTCATGACACCACCGTCATCCTCTATGGCCGCAACACCATGGCGGCGGCCCGTGCGGCCCATCTGATGATGTATGCGGGGGTCGAGGATGTGCGGCTGCTGGACGGCGGGCTGGAGGCCTGGTTCGTGCAGCATCTGCGCACCGAGACCGGGCTGGCCAACAAGTTCACCCCGGCCAAGGAGTTTGGCGTGGCCATCCCGGCCCATCCCGAGTACTACACCACCCTTGACCAGGCCAAGGCCCTGCTCAAGCAGCCGGACGGCGCCCTGGTCAGCGTGCGCACCTGGGACGAGTTCGTGGGCAATACCTCGGGCTACAGCTACATCAAGCCCAAGGGGGACATTCCCGGGGCCAGATGGGGTCATGGCGGGGTGGATGCCAACAGCATGAGCGACTTCCACAACCCGGACGGCACCATGAAGCCCGCCCGCGAGATCCTCGCCATGTGGGATGAGTGGAATATCGAGCCGACCCAGCAGGCCGCTTTCTACTGCGGCACCGGCTGGCGCGCCTCCGAGGCGTTCTTCTACGCCTGGTTGATGGACTGGAAGCGGATCAGCGTCTACGACGGCGGATGGTTCGAGTGGAGCATGGATCCGGCCAACCCCACCGTCACCGGCGAGCGCAAGCCGGGCAAGTAACTAATAATCCAGAGCAGGCCGGACAGATGTCCGGTCTTTCTTTTCTTGATAGATCATTTTCAATGGCTATAGCAGGTGGATTCTTTCTGTGAATCCTGTTGCTGCAATCAAGGTAAACGGGCCATCCGGTTGAGCTAGGCTTCACCTATCACCGCCAGGGTGAGCGTGAAGAAGGGGAGAGTGATGAAAGCTGTGATGATGCTGATTTGTCTGTTGGGATTGGCGGGGTGCAGCTCCCAATACATCATGAGCACCAAGGATGGCAAGATGATTGCCACCGACAGCAAACCCAGGTTGGACGAGACCACAGGCATGTATCGCTATTACGATGAAGAGGGCGGGAGGTGCATATCAACAAGGACGACATCACCCAGATCATGGAGCGTTGAGGCTCTCCTCAAGCAACAAGGGCTGCCCGCGGGCAGCCCTTGTTATTTTTGGCGCTCATGCCGTCTGGGGCACTTGACGGTTGACCTGGCCGGCAAACAGCTGGTGGAAGCGGGAGTGGGAGTTGGCCAGCAGGCTCACCGGCGAACCCTGCTCCACCACGGTGCCGGCCTCCATCACCACCACCTTGTCCACCGACAAGAGCGGCTCCAGATGGTGGGCGATCACCAGATAGCTGGCCTCCGGCCGGTAGCGGTAGAGCAGCTCCGTCATCTTGCGCATGCCGCCGTGATCGAGGTCCGAGGTGGCTTCGTCCAGCACGATGAGCGGTCGGCGTGACAGCAGGATGCGGGCGATCACCAACAACTGGGTCTCGCCGGCGGAGAGTTGCAGCCTGTCGAGATCCTCGTCCAGCCGCCCGGCGCAGCGCTCGGCGAGGCCCACCCGGGCCAGCGCCTGCTCCAGTGCCGCGTCGTCATGCTCGGTCAGGGGCGCCAGATTGGCCCGCAAGGAGCCAAAGAAGATGAGCGGGATCTGGGAGACGGTGTCGTAGAGATCGCGCACCGCCTCCGGTGCCAGCCGGGACAGTGGCTGCTCGCCGTAGAAGATCTCTCCCTGGGAGGCGGGATACATGGCCTGCAATACCCCCAGCAGGGAGCTTTTGCCTGCCCCGGTACGCCCGCACACACCCACCTTTTCACCTGGGGCCAGCTCGAAGTTCACCTTGTGCAGCGCCCACTGGCTGGTCTGGGGGTAGCGCAGCCCCAGGTTGTCGAAGTGCACTGCGGGATGAGGGGTGGCGAGGGCCTCTCCCTCCTGGCGTTCGCTCTCTATTTCGCTGTATTCGCGCACCCGCTCCACCGCGTTCATCACCTGTTCCACCTCGGCAAAGGTGCGGATGAGGGAGTTGAGCATGGCGGAAGCGGTAAAGGCATAGGTGATGGCAACCGCTCCAAGCAGCGGGCTGTTGCCAAAGGCCACCATGAGTGCCACGGCCCCCACCAGGGTGGCGGAGAGCAGGGTCTGGTGCATGCCGAGCCAGCGGTTGATGGAGGTGGTGGTGTACCAGCTGCGCAGGTTGTTGTCATAGTGGTGCAGCACCTGGTCCAGCGCGAAACGCTCGGCCCCGGCCAGGCGCAGGGCGGGGGCGCCGCGGATGGTCTCGCTGATGCTGATGTAGAGCGGGGAGCGCAGCACCGAGGACTGGCGCCGCAGCTTGAGTTGCACCGCCCGGTAGCGGCGCTGCAACACATAGAGCGCCCATCCCACCAGGGGGGCGATGAGCAGCAGCAGGGGAATATTGATGCCGATCACCACCACCTGCAAGGCCACGGACACCAGCATGCCGAACAGTCCCACCAGCATGGAGAGCAGCATCTCTTGCGCCTCCCCCAGATCCCGGTCGAAGCGGTTGAGGATGCGCCCCTGGGGCACCTTGTCGAAGAAGGCCATGGGGGCGCGGCTGATGCGCCCCAGCATGCCGTCAAACAGGGTCCAGGCCAGCTTGAGGCCGAGTTTGTAGTTGATGACTCGCACCGCCATGATGCAGGCGAGGGAGCCCGCCCCCAGCAGCACATAGATGCCGAGCAGGGTCGTGACGTCGCTCACCTCGGCCTTGCCGCCGAGCCAGAGATCCGAGGCGATGCGCAGCCCCTCCTGGCCCAGGGTGAGCAGCAGGACGAGCAGGATGGCTCCGGGGGCGGCGAGGCGCTGCCACATGAAGCCAAACAGCCCCCAGTCCACCTTGCCCTCCACCACTTTCTCCTCGCTGAACTGCTCCGCCTCCTGAGGGGGCACCGGCGGGGCGGGCTGGGGATGCTGGACAAGATCCGCCAACTGGTGGGCATCGAGCTCCGCCAGGCGCCCCTGCTCGATGCGGATCACCCGATCGCACCTGGCCAGCACATCCGGGTCGTGGCTCACCAGCAGCCGGGTCGGCCCCGGCTTGAAGGCGAGCCCCTGCTCCAGTACCTGGGCCGCGACCATGGGGTCGAGCGCAGACAAGGGGTTGTCCAGCAGCAGGATATCGGCCCGGGCGTAGAGGGCGCGAGCCAGGGCGACCCGCTGTTGCTGGCCGCCGGAGAGGCGGGTGCCGAGCTCCCCCACCAGGGTTTGATCCCCGTGGCTGAGCAGCGCGAGATCGGCCGTGAGGGCGCAGGCGCCGAGCACCCAACGATAGCGCTCGGCGTGCCAGGGCTGGCCGAACAGGATGTTGTTGCGGATGGTGTCGTTCATCAGCCAGGGTTTATGGCCCAGATGGGCAACCCGGCCGTGGCGACGGATGCTGCCGGCAAACTCGCTGTCAAAGCCGGCAACCAGATGCAGCAGGCAGCTCTTGCCCGCCCCGGTGGCCCCGGTGATCCCCACGAGCTCCCCCGGTGCGATGGCGAGGTTGGCTCCCTCGAGCACCGGTTTTTGCTGGTGCAGGGCGGTGACGTTGTCGAGCCGCAGGCTGCCCACCGGCAAGCTGGGATCATCGAGTTCCCGATGCTGCTCCGGGCTGTTCAGGAACTCGCACAGCCGGTTGAAGCCGGTGTTGAAGTTGATCAGGGTGCGGATGAGGTAGGGCAGTCGCATCATGGGGATGCGCAGCACGGTAAACAGGGCGATGGTGGTGAACACCTGGGGCAGGGTGAGGGTGTTGCCCGACGCCAGGTAGGTGGTGAAGGTGGCCAGGGTCACCAGCAGGGGAGTGCTCAGCATCAGCCCTTCGTTGATGGCATCGAGCCTGAGCACCCGGCCCAGCACCCCCAATTCCTGCTGGCGCTTGGTGTTGGCCGCCCGGGTGAAGAAGGGGCCAAGCCCGTTCTGGCGCACCAGCCGCAGCTTCTTGATGTATTCCGCCAGGATGCCGTTGCGCTCGTCCTGTTGACGCTTGAGCTGCTGCTCCTGCTGGTTCATTCGCCGTACCACCCGGGTGGAAATGAGCAGCAGCAGGGCCAGCACCGCGAAGCCCACCAGACCGGCACTGCCCACCTGCCACACCAGCAGGGCGATGGTGCCGATGAGTTGCAGCGCCATGGTGACCGGCATGGCGGGGTCCGCAAGAATCCAAGTGATGTCCCACACGTCCCGGTTGATGAGGTTCTGAACCCGGCCGCCGGCCCTGTCGTCGAAGCTCTTGCCACCCTGCTTCATCACCTTGGCGAGCAGGGATTCGGCCAGCAGACGGCGGATGGGCACGTGCATCTTGAGGGCCAGTTGCAGGGAGTGCTCCGCCAGCATGCCGGCGGCGAGCACGGAGGCGAACAGGGCCAGGGCCAGCAGCAGCTTGTGGCCGGTGGTGGCATCGGTGCCGAGCTGGGTCATGCTGTGGTTGAGCAGCCAGGGGCTGGTCAGGGTGGCGAGCATGCCGAGCAGTTGCAGCAGGGTGAGCAGGCCAATTCGTCCCTTGTAATGGCGCCAGATAAAGGCGGTCAGGGGCCAGGGGCGCACCGGCTGGCGGGCGGTGAGCGCGAGGAAGGCGTCGGCGCGGCCGTCGCGCCTGTCTTCCGGCAGCAGGGGATAGAGATCGTCGAGACTGACCTGGGGCTGGGTGAGCCCCTTGTGCAGCAGCGGGCCGGTCCAGCGATAGAAGAGGCGACTCAGCCAGCCGGCCGAGATTTCCGGATGATCCAATGGGTGTCCTTGTTGTTTTGTGTTGCTTCCATGGGCGGGGCGGCTCATGGGCCGCCCTCGAACTTGTTGTCTTGCTGCGGGCGTGCGCCCGGCGGGATCAGCGATCCCGGTTCATGCGGATGAGCCGATCCAGGATCCGCTCGCCATCGACCCGCAGGCCGTTGTGTTCGTACTCGTTGGTGATCCAGGCGCGGCTGTTGCCAAGCCCCTTCAGGGTGTCGCGGCTGTAGTCAAACTCCACGTACATGTCCTCGGCATAGACGGCGCAGGCCACCGGCACAGTGTTGCGGGCCAGCTGCGCCGGGTCGTAGAGGGGACCCCAGTCCGCTTTCTGGGCAAGCAGGTGGGCGGCCTCCTTCAGGGGTATGAGCTCGCGGAACTGCTCGAACATCCAGGGGAAGATCATCTCACCGGTGAAGGCGAAATCTTTGCCTGGCGCCCAGGCCAGGGAAGGGAACTCCCTTCTCACCCGCTCGGCCGCCCAGTTGCTGGCACTCCCTTCGCAATAGATGAGCTCGTGCAGGATGGCGAACACCGGGTTGGTGTTGAACGGCTGCATGGCCTGCACCTGATAGAGGAAGGCGGGGTTGAGGCGTTCGCCGATGAAGGCGTCTTCCAGCAGGTAGTAAAGTGCCTCGAAGGCGCCGCTGGCCCCCAGATCCAGCCCCTGCTGCTGCAACTGCTCCACCGTCAGGCGCTGGCCGTTGGGCAGGCGCACGTCGTGGTGGTGCAGGTGATTGGCCAGCCGGTTGGCCAGGGCCTGTGCATGGGGGAAGCGGGTGAAGAAGGCGCGGTTCTTGTCCGCCACCCGCTGGTAGGTGGCGCGGTAGACCTCATCCGCACTGCGCCCGATGGGTGCCACGCCGCCGGTGAGGTAGACCTCGTGCAGGCTCCGCGGGAACAACGAGAGATAGGTAAGGCTGCAAAAGCCGCCGAAACTCTGGCCGAGCAGGCTCCAGG
Organism: Aeromonas sp. FDAARGOS 1406; assembly: GCF_019048565.1. Taxonomy (NCBI): domain Bacteria; kingdom Pseudomonadati; phylum Pseudomonadota; class Gammaproteobacteria; order Aeromonadales; family Aeromonadaceae; genus Aeromonas; species Aeromonas sp. FDAARGOS 1406. Next base: position 1,846,747 of record NZ_CP077378.1, on the reverse strand, counting down.
GGCGCCCCGGGCTCAGCACCTCGCGAATGCATTCGGCGTCGCGCACTATGCTGTCGGCGCGAAAATGGCCGAGGTAATCCGCCTGCTCACTTGGGGTCATCCCCGCCAGGGCGTCAGCACTGATGGGGGTGGAGTGGCCGGTGCCGCGCTGATCGAGCAGCAGCACCCGAAACTCCTGCAGGGCCCGCTTGATCCAGCCGCCATCGGCGGTCGGGCGAGGAGCGCCGAAGCCCGGGCCCCCTTGCAAATAGAGCAGCCAGGGCAGGTCATCATCCAGCTTGTCCTTGCGGCAGAGGGTGCGGCCAAACAGGGTGAGGGTCGCCTCCTCGTCGGGATGCTGGTGGTCGAGGGGCACGGTAAAAAAGTGTGGCTCGCAATGGATGCCATCCAGCACATAGTGCAAGGGGCTGCTCATCTGGGGTCTCCCTGAGGGTAGGAAAATCGTCGGCCTCATCATAGCCCTGGCGCAGGAGCGGGTCACGCCGGTTTTCCAGATTGTTAACAGAGATGGAGCCTGAGGTCGGTGCCGTACAAGGTGTGGTTTCGCCGCAGTTGACGGCGGGCTGCAACTGGACAAAGATGAGCCGCCTGCCGGGATGGGCAGGGATAGGTCAGCACCCCGGGTGCAGGAAACTGGATGGAGTTGGCTCGATGAAGCCGAGATGGATACGTGTTCGCAAGAGACGCACACAGAGGGATCCGGAGGGGGTGCTGCAGGTGGGTTTGCTGGTGTTCAGCGCCACCTGGGGTGCCACTCTGTTGCTGGCGGCCTGCAACGGCGGTTAGCTGAGTGAAACAGACCCGCTTGTCATGAGCGGGTTTTTTCATGCCGGAGCAGAAGGGCGGGACCTGCCTGTAGCCCTTTGTTGGCGCGGGTTTGCGGTATGCAGAGTACGGCTGCTATGGTCAATTTACGACCGGATCCACACAGGGAGGCGATCATGAACAGTCGTGAAAAAGTCCTGGCTCATTTGGCCACAGATCACCGGGTTGCAGGATTGACCGCCGGCGAGGCACTGGCTGGCATGAGCCACTCGATGAGTTCGCTCCTGCTGCAACAGGATCAGCACTTCTTCCGCCGCCATGCGGACGACCCCTGCCACGAAGTCGCCCGGGCCTGCTCGGCCGGACACGTATGGCATGGGGACGAAAACCACTACTAGCCCCGGCATGTGAGTAAATGACAGATGCAAAAAGGCCCGCTCATCTGAGCGCAATGCTGTTCACTTAAGAGAATTTGAGTTCCAGTCCACGTAGTATCAGGGCTAAAAAATGAGGGAGGCATGATGCCTCCCTCTTTCTATTGCAAGCCACGCTGGATAAAGGCTGAAGGAACATCGACTGGAAACAGCCTTGCTCCCCCAACTCAAGTCGCATTTATGAATAATTAGTCAAAAATGTGCTTATCTGAACAGCATTGCGCTCATCTGAGCGGGCCTTTCGAATTTGGCTCCTCCTACTGGACTTGAACCAGTGACATACGGATTAACAGTCCGCCGTTCTACCGACTGAACTAAGGAGGAATAGTTGGTGCCCAGAGACGGAATCGAACCGCCGACACGGGGATTTTCAATCCCCTGCTCTACCGACTGAGCTATCTGGGCAACGGCGCGCATTAAACCCTTTCTGGACTGAGGTGTCAACCACAGGCCGCAGATTGATGTACCGTTCGCTCGATATCCGAGCAATCTTCCCGTGATTGGACCGGTTTCCCGGTTTTAACCATGAAAAGAGGGGCGCCTGTGGGGCAGGGCGGGCCGGCGGCCAGCAGAACATCATGAAGGATGGCGGGCTGCCTGACGTGCCGAGGGCTGCCCGCTGGCGCCAAGCCGGGAGAGGCGCCAGTTATCTTGGCCCATCGATTGAGCCTGCCGCGCTCTGCGGGTATGCTTTGCCGCACTCATCCCCTGGCCATGGTCCGGGCCGACGCGGCTGGCAGGGGTGACATCCATCCAACACCGCCTGGGGTTTATATGAATACCAATATGCAAGAGTGGCGCGAAGAGACCGCCGCCATCGTCAACGAGCTGCTGGCCGATGGCAGCAACCCGGATCTGGATTACGAGATTGAGCACCACTTTGCCTGCCAGAAGTTCGATCTGCTGGAGAAGGCGGCGGTCGATCTGTTCAAGGCCGGTTTCGAAGTGACCGACGCCGAGGAGATGGAGCTGGACGACGGCGCCACCATCTTCTGTTTCGACGCCATGGTGGAGTGCAAGCTGGACATCGACACCATCGTCGCCGACATCGAGAAGATGCTGCCCATCCTCGAGAAATACGGGGTGGACTACGACGGCTGGGGCACCTATTTCCAGGAGTAAGTGCGCCAGATCATGCACGCTTTGCAAAAACAACAAGGCCACCCTCGGGTGGCCTTGTTGTTGCTGGCTTACTGCTCCGGCAGCTGATAGCTGCGGGCAAAGTCGGCCGGTGGGAGGGGGCGGCTGAACAGATAGCCTTGCAGCCGATCGCAACCGACCTGCACCAGCCAGGCCTGCTGCTCCGGCGTCTCCACCCCTTCGGCGGTGATCTTGATGCCAAGTTCATGGCCCAACCCGATGACGGAACGCACGATGGCGGTGGTGGCCTGGTTGGTGGCCAGCCCCTGGGTGAAGCTCTTGTCGAGCTTGAGGGTCGCCACCTGCAGCCTGGGAAGGTAGGCGAGGGAGCAGTAGCCGGTGCCGAAGTCGTCGATGGCGAGCTGGAAGCCCGCCTCGATGAGGCTGGCCAGGTTGCTCTCAATCTCGTCGGCATTCTCCATCAGCACCCCTTCGGTGATCTCCAGCTCCAGTTGCCAGGGGGCGAGCCCGTGGCGCGCGATGCAGTCGAAGATCTGAGGGCAGAGCTCGGGATCGCGGAACTGCAGGGGCGAGAGGTTGATGGAGAGCACCAGGTCCGGGGCCGCCACCTGCCAGCGGGCAAGCTGGGCACAGCCGAGCTCCAGCATCAGCTGGCCGAGCTGGCCGATGAGCCCCAGCTCCTCCGCCAGCGGGATGAACTCGTCGGGGGAGACCATGCCGAATTCGGGATGGGGCCAGCGGCAGAGCAGCTCTGCCCCGTGCAGCCGGTTGCTGTGGGTACAGATGATGGGCTGGTAGACGGCGGTCAGCTCGGCGGACTTGATGGCGAGTGGCAACTGGGCGGCGATGAGCTGGCGGCGTTTGAGCTTGGCATCGAGTGCGGGGTCGAACAGGGTACAGTGCTGCTGCTGGCGCTTGCCCTGGGCCAGGGCGGCCTCGGCGTGGCTCAGCAGACGCTCGGCATCCTTGGCCTTGCCATGGGCGATGCCGAGGAACACCGGGATCTGGATCCTGTGCTCCTCGACCTGATAGGGCGTCATCAGCTCCTGCTGCAGGTTGCGGCTCCACGCATCCAGAGAGAGGGGGAGCTCGGGCAGCAGCAGGGCGAAGTCATCCGCCGCGACCCGACAGAGCAGGGACTGGGGCGGCGCCAGTCGTTGCAGGCGGCGGGCCACCTGGCTCAGCAGGCGGTCGGCGACCCGTATGCCGAAGCGATCGTTGATCTCGCGAAAATGTTGCAGATCCACCAGCAGCAGGCTGGCCTTGCGGGCCCCCAGATGACGGCTGGTCTGCAGGAAGTGGGAGAGCTTGAGCAGGCCGGTCAGGCTGTCGTAGTGCTGCTCTTGCTGCAACTGGGCCTGGGTGGTGCGCAGCCCGGTGATGTCGCGGCTAAGGGTCAGGATGCCGAGGGAGTTGCCCTCGTCATCCGGCACCTCGACCCGGGTGACCTCCAGATGGCGGCCTCTGCCCTGGGCATCCACCACGCAATACTCCCCCTGACCCAGGGTTTGTTCGACGGGCAGCCGGGGCGGGACGCGCCGACCCAGAGCCTCGCTTGCCACCAGCCCCATGAAGTCGAGAAAGGCCTGGTTGCAGTCGATGAGCACGCCCTGATGATCCTCGAGACGGATGAGGTCGGGAATGGCATCCAGCAGGCGGCGTTGCAGCAACTGCTGCTGGCGGAAGGTTTGCTCCAGCTCCTTGCGCTGATCGATGGCGCTGACCATGGCAAACAGGGCGATGGGGTCGCCGTGCTCGTCATACAGGGGAACCTTGTTGATCTCCATCCAGCTGGCGCCTTCGCCGCTGTGGCAATGGAGCTGCTGGTGCAGCAGGGGTTTGCCGTCGGCCAGCAGGCGGTCATCTTCCTCCCGGAATACATCCCCCCAGGGCATCTCGGCATCGCTCTTGCCAATGAGTTCGCTCGGGTCTTGCAGGCCGGCTTCCCTGGCGAATGCCTTGTTGGCAAACAGGTACCGTCCGTGCTTGTCCCGGCAGAAGATATTCATGGGTAACTGGTCGATGATCTGCTGCAGCAGCGCCAGGGAGAGCGAAGAAGTCACGAGAGCACTCACGGGGGAGACTTCGAGCAAATCTATGATAACAGGTGGGTTTTGTAAAGCCTGGGTTAAGAGTACGCCATTTGTGCGGATCCCTGCTGACAGCCTGTGTCGCGATCGCCATAATAGCCGCCGGTCGGCCTATGGCCTTATGGATGAGAGAAGCAGCATGAAGAAGATAATGGGGGGCGCCCTGGCCCTGTTGATGGTGGGTTGTGCGAGCGACAACAACGGCGGCGAGCAGTATCGCTATACCCCGCCGGTTGCCAAGGCAACCAACAACACCCAGGAGATGGCGATCCCGGTGGATCTGGTGTGGGCCCGTGCCGAGAAGTGGTTCGGCGATCACGGTCTGAACATCGAGAACAGCCAGCGTGGTGCCGGTCTGATGACCGCCAACGTGGAAAACTCGGCCGATGGTCTGGAGTGGCTGGATTGCGGCACCATGGGGTCCAAGGTGGCGCTGGGCAACCCCAACCTGCAGATCAACCTGATCATCACCCAGAGCGGCAACAACAGCGTCGCCACCGTGAATGTCAAGGGCAATACCCAGCTCTACTTCGTCGAGTCCTCCGGCGAGCGAGTACTGGCTCCCTCCATCACCCCGGTGTGCGTCTCCCGCGGCAGCCTGGAACAGAGCCTGTTCTCCACCCTCGGCAACTGATCCTGCCGGGTATCATGAAAAACCCCGTTGCGTGCAACGGGGTTTTTTTATGCCTGCTCTGCGCCCATCAGGGCGTGAGGGGAGGGATGACGAGGATCAGGGGGTCAGATCGCCGTGATAGAGCACATGGTCGCCGGACTTGAGCACATACCCCTTCCAGGGGAAGAGCTGATAGCCGCCGCCCTGCCAGGACCAGTTGCCCTCTTCGCCCTGGCGGATCAGCCGGATCGGCTCGCCCTCTGGCAGGGTCAGCTCGGCCTGACTCTGATCGGCATTGAACAGCACGAAAGCGCTGACGGTCTGACCGGCATCGGTCGGGTTGAGGCGAATGCCCTGCTCGAACAGACGCACGCACTGGCCTGCCAGCGCCGACCATTGATAGCCCGCGCTGCCGATGCAGCCATGTTCGTCGCGATCCGCGCCGACCAGGGGCTCCTTCGGTGTCGTGTTGCAGGCGGCCAGCAGCAGGGTGGCCGCCATCAGGGTCAGGGTGCGCATGGTTACTCCTTGGCGTCCCGTTCAATGACGATGTTGGAGAAGCCCAGTTCCTTGAAGTAGTTCTCCCGGTAATCCTTCACGCTCTTCTTGTCGCGGCGGCACACCTGGGCCAACTGCTCTTCCATGGCGTGGAAGCGGGTCAGATCGATCCCCTCGGCGGCGGCAACGGCATCATAGATGCTGTTGAACTTGTCGTTGGCATAGCCAATCTCCCTGGCCTGCTTCTTGTAGGTGTAGGTAATCTTGAACGCCATGGCGTCACTCCTTCTCTTTGGCCTGCTTGCGCTGGACGTACAGATAGAGGCTTTCGACCTTCTCTCTGGCCCAGGGGGTCTTGCGCAAGAACTTCAGGCTGGACTTGATGCTGGGATTATCGGTGAAGCAGCGGATATTGATCTGCTGCCCCAGCGCTTCCCAGCCATAGTGCGCGACCAGGGCGGTGACGATGGCCTCCAGGGTCAGCCCGTGCAGCGGGTTGTTCTTCTGGGAAGTGGGTTGATCGCTCATACCTGCGCCGCCAGGGTGGCAAAGGGCTGACCCATGCGGGTGGTGACCCCGTTGGCCAGGTGCGGCTCGAAACCGGCCAGCATGCCCGGGCCAAACAGGCAGACGACTGTGCTGCCCAGCTTGAACAGGCCCATCTCGGCCCCCTTTTGCAGGGTGATGGCTTCATCGCCGGTGTAGTCCCAGCGCACCACCTTCTTCTCTTTGGTCGGCGCTATGTTGCCGGCCCAGATGGTTTCGATGCTGGCCACGATAGTGGCACCGACCAGCACCAGGGCCATGGGGCCGTGGGGGGTTCGGAAGGTGGCCACCACCCGCTCGTTGCGGGCAAACAGGTTGGGCACGTTCTCGGCGGTGAGGGGGTTGACGGAGAAGAGATCCCCCGGCACGAACACCATGCTCTCCAGCACGCCGTCCAGCGGCATGTGGATGCGGTGGTAATCCTTGGGTGCCAGATAGATGGTAGCGAAGTCGCCATCCTTGAACGGGGCCACCAGATCCTCATAGCCCCCCAGCAGCTCGCGGGCGCTGTAGTCGTGGCCCTTGGCCTGGATGATGCGACCTTGGCTGATGGGCCCGAGCTGGCTGACGGTGCCATCCACCGGCAGGGCCAGGGTCATGGCGTCTTCCACCACGGGGCGGATGCCGGGCTTGAGCTCGCGGGTGAAGAATTCGTTGAAGCTCTTGTAGTGGGCAGGGCTCTCGTGCAGCGCCTCGCTCATGTCGACCTGGTACTGCTTGATAAAGGCCTCGATCACCCTGGTGGTGAGGTTGCCCGCTTCGGCGGCGGCAAGTTTGCCCACCAGGCGGGAGAGGGCGTGTTTGGGCAGGCAGTATTGACCGGCAATTTTCAGGTTGTCAGTGATGCTCATGATCTTCATCTGGGAATTAGTTGAACGGGTCACAGCCGCGCCTGTTGGCGACCGTGGCGGGCTTCCTGCATGGTTTCCAGGATGCGGTGGTAGTTGTGGAAGCGATCGGCGCTGATGGCGCCCGCTTCGACCGCGGCGCGCAGGGCGCAGCCGGGATCGTCCTTGTGGGTGCAGTCGCGGAACTTGCAGCCACCCAGGTAGTCGCGAAACTCGACGAAGCACCAGGTGATGCGGTCGGCTTCCAGGTGCCAGAGGGCGAACTCGCGGATCCCGGGGGAGTCGATGAGATCGCCGCCGCTCGGGAAGTGGTAGAGCCGCGCCGTGGTGGTGGTGTGCTGGCCGAGCCCCGAGTTCTCGGAGATCTCGCCGGTGAGCACGTCCAGCCCCGGCATCAGGGCGTTGGTGAGGGACGACTTGCCCACCCCGGACTGGCCCACGAAGATGCTGATCTTGTCGGTGAGCGCCGCCTTTAAGGCGTCGATGCCCTCACCGCTCTCGCAGCTCACCAGCAGCACCTCGTAACCGAGCTTGCGGTAGGTCTCGAGCTGGTGCTCGATACGGGCGCGGGCCGCGTCATCGAGCATGTCGACCTTGTTCAGCACGATGAGGGGCGCTATCTCCACATCTTCTGCCGCCACCAGGTAGCGGTCGACGATGTTGGTGGAGAACTCGGGCATCACCGCCGAGACGATGATGATCTGGTCGATGTTGGCGGCGATGGGTTTGACCCCGTCGTAGAAGTCCGGCCGGGTCAGCACCGAGTGGCGCGGATGCACCGCCTCGATGACGCCGGCAGTCGCGGCATTGAGGCCGGGGCGCCACACCACCTTGTCGCCGCACACCAGGCTGCTGATGCTGCTGCGCCGCAGGTTGCTGCGGTGGATGGCACCATCGCTTGCCTCGACATCCGCGTGCTGGCCGAAACGGCTGATCACCACCCCTTCGATGGCGGGGCCGAACAGGGTGTCATCCACCACTGTGGTGTGCTCTTTTTGCAGCCGCCGCTCGCGGTTGGCCTGGACGCGCCTTTGTTGACCCAGATTGAGTTTTGCTTTCTTTGCCACGGGGTTTGCCAGTTTATGAACAGATTCAAAGCCAGTATGATACATGCAAATTGGCAAAATTCCGCCATTCCTCCCAATAGAGAGAGCAATCATGACAGTCAGCGCGCAGAACCTGGTATGGATCGACATGGAGATGACGGGTCTGGACCCCGAAGAGAACGTGGTACTGGAGATCGCCACCATCGTCACCGACAAGGACCTGAACGTGCTGGCCGAAGGGCCGGTCATCGCCATCCACCAGAGCGAGGAAGAGCTGGGCAAGATGGATGACTGGAACGTCAACACCCACACCAAGAGCGGGCTGGTGGCCCGGGTCAAGGCGAGTGAATACGACGAGGCCAAGGCCGTTGCCGAGACCCTCGCCTTCATTCGCCAGTGGGTGCCGGAGCGCACCAGCCCCCTGTGCGGCAACAGCATCGGCCAGGATCGCCGCTTCATGGTCAAGCACATGAGCGATCTGGAAGCCTTCTTTCATTACCGCAACGTGGACGTCAGCACCATCAAGGAGCTGGTCCGTCGTTGGCAGCCTGAACTGCTGGATCAGTTCAAGAAGAGCGGTTCCCACCAGGCGCTGGACGACATCCGCGAATCCATTGCCGAACTGCAGTTCTACCGCGCCCACGTCTTCAAAATCTGAGTGGCTGGCAAGGGTTTGCCGTCGTTCGGTTGCTAAAATCAGCAGTTCGGCCAGCTTTTGAGCGAACGGCTGCAACCAGACAAAAAAGCCCTTGCAATTGGAATGTCTGCTCTTATAATTCGGCTCCCGTACAGTAGCGCAAGCAACCAAATGCTGTACGGTCTGTTTTCAGGTTTTGCGGGAATAGCTCAGTTGGTAGAGCACGACCTTGCCAAGGTCGGGGTCGCGAGTTCGAGTCTCGTTTCCCGCTCCAAAATGTTTGCTGATGACGTTCCGATGCGGGAATAGCTCAGTTGGTAGAGCACGACCTTGCCAAGGTCGGGGTCGCGAGTTCGAGTCTCGTTTCCCGCTCCAATCATCAGCACAGCCTCAAGACAATCCATGTTGCGGGAATAGCTCAGTTGGTAGAGCACGACCTTGCCAAGGTCGGGGTCGCGAGTTCGAGTCTCGTTTCCCGCTCCAATATGCAGTGCCGGAGTCACCGCGTTGGTAGAGCATGTTCAGTGCTTGCCAAGGTCGGGGTAGCGAGCGCGATTCTCGTTGCTGGCTCCAAAAATATGTAAGTGATATTCCGATGCGGGAATAGCTCAGTTGGTAGAGCACGACCTTGCCAAGGTCGGGGTCGCGAGTTCGAGTCTCGTTTCCCGCTCCAATCACTTGCAGATGACATTCTGTTGCGGGAATAGCTCAGTTGGTAGAGCACGACCTTGCCAAGGTCGGGGTCGCGAGTTCGAGTCTCGTTTCCCGCTCCAAACAGTGTCCAGTAGATATGTGTAAGTGATATTCCGTTGCGGGAATAGCTCAGTTGGTAGAGCACGACCTTGCCAAGGTCGGGGTCGCGAGTTCGAGTCTCGTTTCCCGCTCCAATCACTTGCAGATGACATCCTGTTGCGGGAATAGCTCAGTTGGTAGAGCACGACCTTGCCAAGGTCGGGGTCGCGAGTTCGAGTCTCGTTTCCCGCTCCAATCTCTCTTCGAACCCTTCGAATTCAATCTCTCCCCCAAGTACACGAATCCAGTTTCTCAGTACCATCACTGCTGCGTCCTGTTGGTAGAGCATGATCCGCGCTTGCCAAGGTCGGGGTCGCGAGTTCGAGTCTCGTTTCCCGCTCCAATCTCTCTTCGAACCCTTCGAATTCAATCTCTCCCCCAAGTACACGAATCCAGTTTCTCAGTACCATCACTGCCGCGTCCTGTTGGTAGAGCATGATCCGCGCTTGCCAAGGCTGGGGTCGCGAGTTCGAGTCTCGTTTCCCGCTCCAATTTCTCTTCGACGTCCTCATAATCCCTTTGAATTGCCCATCACATAGCGCCGCGATGATTTGTCGTATCCGGCGTTTGCCTGCTTTCTCTCTTCCCCGCACATCCCAAGTCATAAGACCAAGATGTATTGCTTGCTAATAGCCTCCCGGAGATCGGGCACAACCCTTTGCGGTCGGCTAACAGGCTTGGCAGGGCCTGAATGACAGACAGTGGCTCGCTATAAGTTAAAACCGGGGCATTTAACCAAAACTCATAATTTTGATTTATAGCGGCTGGTGGCGGCCATAAGCGGCTTGCAGGTGGGGATGGCAAGCCCGGCAAGAGCTCTGCCGGTCGGGAAGGAAAGATCGCGGGCAAAAAAATAGGAGGGGCGATGGCTCCTCCTACGGGTTCACTGGCGCTGGCTCAGATAACGGTGACGTTCTCGGCCTGAGGGCCTTTTTTGCCCTGGGTCACAGTGAACTGGACTTTTTGACCTTCAGCCAGGGTCTTGAAACCTGCGCTCTGGATGGAGGAGAAGTGAACGAAAACGTCCGGTCCCTGGGATTGCTCGATGAAGCCAAAACCCTTGGTTTCGTTGAACCATTTTACTTGGCCGGTGCGAATGTCAGACATGTGGTAAGTCCTATCTATAACAAAATGAAACTAAGCCTGGTTGGGCAGCATTTGCCTGGAAGTCAGGGGTTGAAGCATGACTGACCACGTCTCTTTGTCCCAGTAGCATGTAGCACAATCCCTGTCTAAAGCCTGACCGATTGTACTGGAGCCCGATCCCTTGTCAATTTGGCACTTTTCATTTTTTGAGCGAGCTAAAAGTATTGTGAAGTCAGCAGCTTGTTTCATGCTTCACATCAAAAAAAACGGGAAGCCATGGCCTCCCGTCTACATAAGGGGGGTGGTCGAGCCCCTTATTCCTTGAGGGCGAACCCTTCCCCCTGGCGGTCGTAGCGGTAGCTGACCTGACCGAGAGAGCGGACCTCGACCCGCTGGATGCGGCGGCTGGTGTCCACCAGGATGAACACCGACTTGCCCGACTGCAGCCGGGTCAGCGGCCTGTCCGGCCCTTCGATGGCGATGAGCCGGCTGAGCTCGGCCCCCGGCAGCTCGAACTTGCGGAAGATGGAGTAGAGGGTTTCACCGGCCTGCACGTCGTGCTGCAACCAGGTGCCATCCACTTTCTCCTCGACGGGCTTGGCGGCCTGGGGCTCACCGGCGTTGCCGACGGTCAGGGCCTGGGCCGGCACGGCCAGGGGGACCGCCAGGGAGCCTGACGGCGCCGTGGTCGGGGCGGCGGGAGCGGGCTCCCAGGCTAGCACCAGCAGCCAGAGCGGGATCAGCACCAGCAACCCTATGGTGTGTTTGCGGGGCAGGGGACTTGCCAGCTTGAACGAGGCCGCCTTCGGCTCCTTGTTGCGCTGACCCAGGCCACTCATGCCCTGGCCGAGACGCTGACGCAGGGGCAGGGTAGCCGCGTTGATACGTTGGAGCAGGGTTCCTTGTGATTCGTCTTGGCGACGCTGCTGGGCTCGTCTGTTATGGCCACGTGGGCGACGGTCCGGGGTGGGCACGGCATTTACCTCTCACTACATTGCCTGCCATCAGGCAAATATGCCGCCTATGGTAAACGGACTCGTCCCCGAGGGGGAGAGTCCGGAGCATGAAAATTATCTGCTGAGACGAAACTGACCCAACAATTGCTGCAAACGTTCCGCCGCCTGACGCAAGGCCTGACTGGCGTTGGCCGTGCTGGTGGCGTCCCTGGCGATGTCGTTGGCCAGTGCGCTGGTTTTTGACAGATTGCCGGAGACGGTCTCGGAAACCGAGCTCTGCTCCTCGGCGGCGGAGGCGATCTGGTAGGTCATGTCGTTGATGGTGGCGATGGCCTGGAAGATGCTGCCGAGGGCCGCCTCCGCCTGATCCGCTTCCCCCACCGCCTGATGGGTCAGCTGCTGGCTCTGCTGGATGGCGTTGACCGCGTTGGTGGAGCTGTGGCGGATCTTGTCGATCAGCTCCTGGGTATTCTGCACCGCCTGCTGGGTGTTGCCCGCCAGCTTGCGCACCTCGTCGGCCACCACCGCAAAACCGCGCCCCTGCTCGCCGGCCCGGGCCGCCTCGATGGCGGCGTTGAGCGCCAGCAGGTTGGTCTGATCGGCGATCCCCTGGATGACGGTGAGGATGCTGGTGATCTGCTCGCTGTCGTGAGCCAACCCTTCCACCACCTCGGCGCCCTTGCCCGCCTCGGCAGCCACCTTGTGCATGGAGTGGATCACCCGCTGGAAGCGTACCTTGCCCTCGTCCGCCGCGCTCTGGGCCTGCTTGGCGGAGTCGGCGGTGTTGTTGGCGTGGGTGGCCACCTCCTGGCTGACATAGGACATCTCCTGCACCGCGGTCAGCATCTGCTCCATCTCCGCCTGGTGATGCTGCAGGTTGCTGTCGGTCTGGCCGGCGATGCGATCGGTGTCCCCGGCGTGGCGATGGACCTCGCTCGCGGTCTTCTGCACATCCCCGAGCAGGGCCTGCAGCTTGTCGATGAAGCGGTTGATGCCCCGGGCCAGGGCCCCCAGCTCGTCCCTTGAGCGGCTCTCCAGACGCTTGGTGAGATCCCCGTCGCCGTCGGCGATGTCATCCACCAGGCTGACCATCTGGCGGATGGGGCCCGTGATGCTGCGGGCAATGACCAGCATGGTGCCAAGGGCCAGCGCCAGTACGATGAGGGCACCGATGAGCTGCTGGGTCATGGCGGCGCGGTTCATGTCGGTGAGCTGGCGTGCCAGCTCGTCCGCTCCCGCCAGCACCACCTTGTAGGGCAGGGTGACGATGATGGCCCAGTTGCGGGCCATGCCGGGCACCGCGATGGGCACCGAGATGCGAAACGCGTCGGTGAGCTCCTGGCGCTGCACGTCCGGTTTGAGGTACTGCTGCCAGCCGTTGCCGAGCACCTTGTCGGCGCGGCTGCCGAGCAGGCTGGCGTCGCCGCTGGTACCGGTGATGACACCGGCGGCGCTGACGATCAGGGTTTCCCCCTTGCCGTCATAGATGTTGCTGTTGAGGGACTGGGCCTGGCGGCTGATGGAGTCCACCGCCAGATCCAGCGCGGCGATGCCCTTGAACCGGCCATCCACCAGGATGGGGGTAGTGATGGTGCTCACCAGCACCTGCTGGCCGTTGATGTCCACCTTGAAGGGATCGATGAGGCAGGGGCGCCCCTCCCGTTTCGGGCAGGCGTAGTAATCGTTGGCCGGGTTGCCGAACTCGTCCGGATCGCTCTTTTCGATGGAGAGCAGCAGATCGCTGCCGATCTGCTCCTTGTCGCGGTAGAAGTAGGGAACGAAGCGCCCCTTGTCGTCACTGCCGAGCGCGCTCTGGCCGGCGAAGCTTTCGTCCTGGCCGTCGAAGCCGTTGGGTTCGAAGCCCGCGAAGGCGCCATAGAGCTGGGGCTCCAAAGCAAGCTGGGCCTTGAGCAGGTCGGTGGCTTGCTGGCGATCCAGCGGCAGCTTGCCCTCCTGCTGGCGGGCGAAGACGCTGGCCATCTGCTGGGTGTAGGAGAGCCCCTTTTGCAGCAGCTGGGTGATGGTGGCGGCCTCGGCACGGGCGTTGGCGCTCACCTTCTGCCACGCCTCCTGTTGCAGGGCGGCGCGGCTGGAGTCGATGGTGAGCTGCTGGGTCTGCCGACCTGAATACTGGTTGAGCAGGATCAGGATGACCAGGGCCGTGGTCATGGCGACACCGGCCAGTACCAGGATACGATTCTGGATAGAACGAAACTGCATCGCGCGTTCCTTGTATCGTTGAGGGTTCGTTGACGGGGTGACTGAAGTATCGGCTGTGCGGGAGATCTCTCCAGCGACCTCGCCTAGCTAAGCGGGAAAAAAGGGAAAATTCTGAGACATCACTCTAAAACAGCGGTTTTTGCGGGAATAGACCCTATTTTCCCCTCTGCCTCGCCATGGTTTTCCCATCCGTCATTGTCGGTGCTAAAATGCGACGGTTTTTTTAACGAATTGGCCCAAGGCCCTCTACACAAGGCTTAAAGATGAAAGTCAAAACCCGTTTTGCTCCCAGCCCGACCGGCTTTTTGCATGTCGGCGGTGCCCGTACCGCACTCTATTCCTGGTTGTTTGCAAAGAACCAGGGCGGTGAGTTTGTGCTGCGTATCGAGGATACCGATCTGGAACGTTCCACTCAGGAGGCCATCGACGCCATCATTGAGGGCATGGAATGGCTGGAGCTGAACTGGGATGAGGGCCCCTACTACCAGACCAAACGCTTCGATCGCTACAACGGCCTCATCGACGAGATGCTGGCCGACGGCCGCGCCTACAAGTGCTACTGCTCCAAAGAGCGTCTGGAAGCGCTGCGTGAAGGCCAGATGGCCAACGGCGAGAAGCCCCGCTATGACGGCAAGTGCCGGAATGGCGCCCACGATCACCCGGCCGATGCGCCGCACGTGATCCGCTTCCGCAACCCGACCGAAGGGTCCGTGGTGTTCGATGACCACGTCCGTGGCCGCATCGAGTTCGCCAACACCGAGCTGGACGATCTCATCATCCGCCGTACCGATGGCGCGCCGACCTACAACTTCTGTGTTGTAGTCGATGATTGGGACATGGAGATCACCCACGTGGTGCGTGGGGAAGACCACATCAACAACACCCCGCGCCAGATCAACATCTACAAGGCGCTGAACGCGCCGGTACCGGAATTTGCCCACGTCTCCATGATCCTGGGTGACGACGGCGCCAAGCTCTCCAAGCGCCACGGCGCCGTCTCCGTCATGCAGTACCGCGACGACGGTTACCTGCCGGAAGCGCTGCTGAACTATCTGGTGCGTCTGGGCTGGTCCCACGGCGATCAGGAGATCTTCACCCTGGACGAGATGATCAAGCTGTTCAGCCTGGATGCCATCTCCAAGTCCGCCTCCGCCTTCAACACCGACAAGCTCTTGTGGCTGAACAACCACTACATGCGTAGCCTGGATCCGGCCTATGTGGCCAAGCACCTGGCCTGGCACATGGAACACCAGCAGATCGATACCAGCAATGGCCCGGCGCTGGCTGACGTGGTCACCCTGCTGGCCGAGCGCTGCAACACCCTGGTCGAGATGGCCGCCCAGAGCCGCTACCTGTTCGAAGAGTACGAAGCCATTGACGAAGCCGCTGCCAAGAAGCACCTGCGCGGCGTGGCTGCCGAGCCGCTGGCGCTGGCCAAGACCAAGCTGGCGGCCCTGGAGACCTGGACCACCGAGGCGCTGCACGAGCTGATTGAAGCGACCGCCGCCGAATTGGGTCAGGGCATGGGCAAGGTCGGCATGCCGCTGCGTGTGGCCGTCACCGGTTTGGGCCAGTCTCCTGCCATCGATGCCGTGATGGCGCTGGTGGGCAAGGAGCGGGTCCTCGCCCGCATCGACCGCGCCCTGGCGTATATCGAAGCGCGCATGGCCGCCGAGTAAGCTTGCCGCCGCACATTGCCGTCACCGGTCTGGGGTAATCTTTCCCCTGCCATCGACGCCGTGATGGCGCTGGTGGGCAAGGAGTGGGTCCTCGCCCGTATAGATCGCGCTTTGGCGTATATCGAAGCGCGCATGGCCGCTGAATAAACATCGGCCATGGCATGAAAAGGGCTCCCTGACGGGGCAATGCTGTTCAGATAAGCACATTTTTGACTAATTATTCATAAATGCGACTTGAGTTGGGGGAGCAAGGCTGTTTCCAGTCGATGTTCCTTCAGCCTTTATCCAGCGTGGCTTGCAATAGAAAGAGGGAGGCATCATGCCTCCCTCATTTTTTAGCCCTGATACTACGTGGACTGGAACTCAAATTCTCTTAAGTGAACAGCATTGCCCTGACGGGGGCCCTTCGTATTTTGGCCTCAAGCGGATTTGCGACGTAAAACAGCGACATAGAGACGAGGTTGGCGGTAAAAACAGCTAACTGCCTGAATTTTGACTAAACGCTCCAGTGGGCGAGAATTTTGGGTTGACAGCAAAGCGGGTGATGCCTATCATGCGCCTCCGTTGCCAGAGATAACTTTGGTAGCGCCGAGGTGAGTTGGGGTTATAGCTCAGCTGGGAGAGCGCTTGCATGGCATGCAAGAGGTCCGCGGTTCGATCCCGCGTAGCTCCACCAAATTCTCCTCGAACAATCTGGAATCCAAGGGGTTATAGCTCAGCTGGGAGAGCGCTTGCATGGCATGCAAGAGGTCCGCGGTTCGATCCCGCGTAGCTCCACCAGGTTCCCGATTGACATGAAGTACCCAGGGCAGTGCGGTGTGTATCACCCAGGCCGACCTTTGTGGGGTTATAGCTCAGCTGGGAGAGCGCTTGCATGGCATGCAAGAGGTCCGCGGTTCGATCCCGCGTAGCTCCACCATTATTGAGGATGAATGGCCGCCAGAACCATTCATTCAGTACCGAATTTGGGGTTATAGCTCAGCTGGGAGAGCGCTTGCATGGCATGCAAGAGGTCCGCGGTTCGATCCCGCGTAGCTCCACCAAATTCAGAGTGATTCAGTGTCACTCACACACATCGGGGTTATAGCTCAGCTGGGAGAGCGCTTGCATGGCATGCAAGAGGTCCGCGGTTCGATCCCGCGTAGCTCCACCATATTTCGCAAGAAAGCACCAAGGCCACCGCATCGCGGTGGCCTTTTTGTTTGCCTGTCATTTGGATCTCCCATGATCTCGCCCTTTGCATTTGTCTGGCAAATGGCGTTTCACCCTGTCCGCGAGGACGTCAGCGGCCCTGGCCGCCGCTGACGGGGGGGAGGGTGGGGATTGGCGCCGATGCCGCTATGGCCACGGCGCGGGCTGCACGATGCCATCCTCTGCCGCGTGGCGGTTGGCTCGTTCGGCAGCCTGCGATGGCGCTTCACCCTGTCCGCGAGGGCATCAGCGGCCCTGGCCGCCGCTGACGGGGGTGAGGGTGGGGATTGGCGCCGATGCCGCCATGGCCATGGCGCGGGCTGCGCGATGCCATCCTCTGCCGCGTGGCGGTTGGCTCGTTCGGCAGCCCGCGGGATACGCCATCCGGCCCCTGGTGTCAGTACCGGGTTTCCCCGTCGGCAGGATGCCAGTCCCCGGGAAAGGGGCGAGGCGGGGGCAACAGGGTATTTATTCATCCCATGATGTGGCCCTTTGCATTTGTTTTTCAAATGGCCCTGGCACAAAAAAAGCCCGCGATCATCGCGCAATGCTGTTCACTTAAGAGAATTTGAGTTCCAGTCCACGTAGTATCAGGGCTAAAAAATGAGGGAGGCATGATGCCTCCCTCTTTCTATTGCAAGCCACGCTGGATAAAGGCTGAAGGAACATCGACTGGAAACAGCCTTGCTCCCCCAACTCAAGTCGCATTTATGAATAATTAGTCAAAAATGTGCTTATCTGAACAGCATTGCGCGATCATCGCGGGCTTTGCACCTGGCATCGAGGATGCCGCGTCTTAGCGACGGCGCCGCCAGGCGAGCGGCAACAGGGCCAGCAGCAGGGCGCCCATGGCGCCGCCACCCCCCTTGCTCGCTTCCTTGAGCTTGAGGTCAACGATGACGGGGTCGTGGTCCGAGGCGCTGAAGGGGTTGTCCGACTTGATGAGATCGCCGGTGTAGGCGCTGCCATATTCGAACAGGTTGCTCTCGAAGGAGTTGATGTGCCAGTCGGCCACCGCCACCACCTTGTCAGCCAGCGCCGGGTTGGCGAGGGCGTAGTCCAGGGTGCCGAGCTCGGCCTCGTAGCTGTAGGAGATGGCCTTCTCCTGGTTGAACTTGACGTTCAGATCCACCAGGCCGTAACCCTTGGCCACCGTCTGGCCCATCTGCTCATAGGGCTTGTCGCCGATGTAGGTGTGGGAGGCGGAGCGGATCTGGCGCTCCCCCGCGACCGGCGCATAGTCGGTCAGCACTCGGATGGGATCCTCCTTGGCGTAGGAGTTGAAGTCCCCCACCAGCAGCACCTGGCCCGGCATCTTGCTCACCGCCTCCCCCAACACCTTGGCGGCGCTCACCCGAAACTCGGTGCACTTGCCCTGCAGGTCCGCAGGCTCCGTCTTGCCATCTCCGTTTTCATAGCAGCCCGACCCCTTGGACTTGAGGTGGTTGACCACCAGGGTCAGGGGGGCGTCGCTGCCCGCCACGGTGAAGCGCTGGACCAGGGAGTCCCGCTGACCGGCGCTCTTGGTGACGCCGCCCGTGGTGTAGCGCTGCTGGGGCAGGGGGATAACGTCGGCATCCCCGCTCGGGGTGAGCAGGGCGGGGCGGTAGATCATGGCCACCATGATGGCGTCGCCGCCAAAGAAGCGATCCTCCGTGAGCAGGGCCTTGGGCAGGGTGACGAAGGCGTAGTGCTTGCTCGCCTCCTTCTGCCTGGCGTTGAGGCTCTCCACCAGATCGTGGAGGGCGGCGTGCTCGTCAAAGCCGTTGTTCTCCATCTCCATCAGGCCGAGCAGGTCGGCGTCCATTTCGGTGATGGCGTTGACGATCTTGGCGCGCTGCAACTGGAACTCCTCCAGGCTCTTGGCGCCGCGGTTGCAGCCCTTGGCGCTGTCCGCATCCGCCTGATCCGCGCAGAGCACGTTGAGGGCGCCCCCCACGCTGGAGTGGCTGGTGAAGTAGTTGAGCACGTTGAAGCTGCCGATGCGCAGGTCGGTGCCATCCAGGCGGGCCGGGGCGCTCTGGCGGTCGTTGTCGCCGGTGCGCAGCAGATCCCCCGCGGTGATGGTCTGATCCCGGGGCACGATCAGGCGGTACTCGTTGTAGCTGTAGCCGACCATGGCCTCCAGGTTGACCGGGGCATCGCCGATGCGCAGGTAACCCTGCTCCGGCTCCCAGGCGGGCAGCCAGGGGAGCTTGCCGTCCCCCGCCTTGACGTCCGACTCGAGGAAGACGCGGTTGCTGGCGTTGGCCTCGGCCAGCGCCACGGCCTCGGGGCTGCTCGCTACATGGAGCTGGGTCGGCTTCATCAGCGGGGCGCCGTGAGCGAGCACCAGGTTGTTGCGCCGGGCGGCATAGTCGTAGCTGAAGTTGCGGCTGATCTTGAGGGCGCTGTCGGCGTCGAGGCGCACCCGCATCCCTTCGTGACGTTCCAGGGCTCGGGCCAGGGTTTCCCCCTCCAGTACCCGCAGCGCCGTGGCGGCCGGGGCGGCGCCCTGGGCCAGGGTCGTCAGGCGCGGCGTGCTGCCGTCAAACAGGGGCTTGAGCTGGGTGTGGCCGTAATACTCCTCGACCTTGGCCTCCAGACAGACCAGGGCACCCGGCTGGATATCCGGGTACTTGCTGGCGAAGTTCTTGTCGTTGAGGTAGACGAAAATGCCGTCCGACGTCTCGGGGTTGCCGTCCCCCTGCACATCCAGCAGGTAGAAGCCCTTGTTGAGGCTTTCGCCCAGACCCGAGACCACCGCCTTGACCGAGACGCTCTGGGTGCTTTCGAACTGATCGTCCGGGACGAGGGGGCTCTTGTCGCCACTGCCCTGGATGGCGGGGATGGGGGTGAGGGCACTGTCGGCCGGGCAACTGAAGCCGGCGGCGTAGAGAGACGGGGACGCGAGCGCGAGCCCCACGGCCAGCGACAGCAGGGTAGGTGTTCCTTTCATGGGTATTCCTTTTTTTATTTTTGCCAGTGTTTCCATAGCCTTGGCATCGTGGCCAAGGGCGCGCATTGTCACATTTCTGGCAGCTCTGACCAGTGAACCAACGCACATTATGAGGAGACAAAGGAGCCCATTTGCCATTTTTTGACGTGGCTAACAGTTTGATATTGATGATCTATTTGTCATCAGGTAGGAGCGAAAAGTGTGAGGCGGCCAGCATTCACATATTTTCCTTCGAGAATAAAGATTGAGCAGTGGTCACTTGCTTCCTATACTCGAGCCGTTCCTCACGGAACCCAGGCAAAGGGCAAACCGGCAGTGATGCCGGGACGCAAAGCCTCCGATCTGTCCCATCCGGGCCAGACAGCGGGGTTACCCAGGGTGACTTGAGGGTTTGTGGCCCGTCCATGGCCTGTTGTCGCTCCCTTGTTCCCTGTTGCGATTGCGCTTTTCCCGGCATTGAAGCCAAGACAAAACAAGGAAGATAACAATATGCAACAGATCTTGAGGCCCAGCAGGCTTGCCATGCTGGTCGCCCTTGCGGCCGTCCCTGCCTGGGCGCAGGCCGCTTACCCCGCCTATCAGGCCGGCACAGCCTACAAGGCTGGCGACATCGTCAGCAACGCAGGCGCCCTCTATGAATGCAAGGAATTCCCTTACTCCGGTTGGTGCGGCGCGTCCCCCTATCACTATGCCCCCGGGGTGGGTGTGGTCTGGGCCGATGCCTGGAAGCTGTATGGTGGCGAGGTGCCGCCACCGTCCCTGGTCGTCGCCATCGGCTCCCCCGCCGTGGGTGCCAGCGTCAGTGAGGGGGCCAGTGTGGCCCTGGCGGTGACGCTGAGCGGCCCGGTCACGGCGCTCGCCCGGGTGGAATACCTCATCGACGGCACCCTGGTCGCCACCGCCACGGCTTCTCCCTGGAGTGCCAGCTGGTCTGCCGCCGGTGCGGGCAATCACGCCCTCAAGGCCCGGGCGCTGGATAAAGACGGCAAGGTGCTGAGCGAGGCGGATTCGAGCTTCAAGGTCGCCGCCGTGGTGGCGCCAGAGGCGCCCAGGGTGAGCATCGCAAGCCCCGCCGCCGGTGCCAGGGTGACCCTGGGCCGCGCCCTCACCGTGAGCGGCAATGTCACCGACGCCAATGACGACGTCGCCAAGGTCGAGCTCTTCGTGAATGGCCAGAAGGTTGGCGAGGACACCAGCGCCCCCTGGCAACTGAGCTGGACGCCCCAGAACAAGGGGCTGACCGGCCTCAAGCTGGTGGCGACCGACAAGACCAACCTCTCTGGCGAGTCGGCCCAGGTGGACGTGCAGGTGGAAGAGGCGGCCCTGCCCCCCACCGGCGGCAACCTCTCCTGCGACGTGCGCCAGATCTACCGCGCCGACGGCAGCGAGTGCATGGGGGATGACCACGGCCGCCGCGTCATCGGGTATTTCACCTCCTGGCGCACCGGCAAAAACGGCCTGCCCGCCTACCTGGTGAGCGACATTCCCTGGGACAAGATCACCCACATCAACTACGCCTTCGCGGCGGTGGACGAGCAGAGTCACACCATCAAGGTGGATGACGCCGCCACCAAGCTGACCTGGAACGGAGTGCCGGGCGCCGAGATGGATCCGGAGTTTGCCTATCAGGGTCACTTCAACCTGCTGTCCAAGTACAAGAAGCAGTACCCGGACGTGAAGACCCTCATCTCCGTCGGAGGCTGGGCCGATACCCGCGGCTTCTACGCCGCCACCACCAAGGGCGACTGCTCGGTCAACACCGCCGGCATCAACGCCTTTGCCGACTCGGCCGTGGGCTTCATCCGCCAGTACGGCTTCGATGGGGTGGATATCGACTACGAGTACCCCACCTCCATGAAGGATGCGGGCAACCCCAACGATTTCCCGCTCTCCAACCAGTGTCGCGGCAAGCTCTTTGCGAACTATGAAGTGCTGATGAAGACCCTGCGCAACAAGCTCGACAGCGCCGGCACCGAGGACGGTCGCAAGTACATGCTGACCATCGCCTCGCCGGCCTCGGCCTACCTGCTGCGCGGCATGGAGAACTTCCAGGTCATCCAGTACCTCGACTACATCAACCTGATGACCTATGACTTCCACGGTGCCTGGAACCACTTCGTCGGTCACAACGCCGCCCTGTTCGACAACAAGGCGGATCCCGAGTTGTCCCAGTGGGGTGTCTACACCCAGGCCCAGTTTGGCGGCATCGGCTATCTCAACTCCGCCTGGGCGGCCCACTACTTCCGTGGTGCCCTGGCGGCGGGCAAGATCAACATAGGGGTGCCCTATTACACCCGTGGCTGGCAGGGGGTCACCGGTGGCACCCACGGTCTGGGTGGCAAGGCGGCGCTGCCGAGCCAGAGCGATTGCCAGCCGGGCACCGGTGGCAGCACCATTCCGTGCGGCAACGGGGCGGTGGGCATCGACAACATCTGGCATGACCTTGACAAGAACGGCAAGGAGATTGGCGGTGGCGCCGTGCCCATGTGGCATGCCAAGAACCTGGAGCACGCCGCCAGCCTCGGCATCACCACCTTGCCGAGCTACGGCCAGGCCTGGGGTCTGGATCCCAACAACCCGGCCCACGTGGTGCAAGGCCAGTATGTGCGTTACTACGACGACAAGGCCCATGCGCCCTGGCTCTGGAACGAGCAGAAGAAGGTGTTCCTCTCCACCGAAGATGAAGAGTCCATGGGTCACAAGCTCGACTACATCGTCAAGCGGGGCCTGGGGGGCGTCATGTTCTGGGAGATGGCGGGGGACTATGACTTTGACGCCGCGAAGAACGAGTACGTGATGGGCAGCACCCTCACCAGCCTCGCCTACGAGAAGTTCAGCAAGGCCGACAAGGCGGCCCTGAAGCAGAACGATCTGCCGGCTCCGGCCGCCCAGCTCGACATCGGCGTGAGCCTCTCCGGCTTCAAGGAAGGGGACTCCAACTACCCGATCAACCCGACCCTCAAGCTCACCAACAAATCGACCCAGACCATTCCGGGCGGCACCCGCATCGAGTTCCTGGTCCCCACCTCCACCTCAGACACCATCACCGACCAGAGCGGCATGGGGCTGAAAGTGGTGGAGAGCGGTGGCAACCAGAACTCGGACGGCATCGCCAATGAGAAGGACTTCCACAAGGTGGCTCTGACGCTGCCGGCCTGGAAAGCCTGGACGCCGGGCACCGACGTGGAAGTGGCCATGACCTACTACCTGCCGGCCGCCGGCGTGCCGAGTGGCATGCGCCTGATTGCCGGAAGCCAGACCATAGGTCTGAAGTCCGACTTCCCGGCCCTGGCCGAGGCGGTGCTGGGCAGCAGTGGTGGTGGTGACGGCGGCAGCGGTGGCACCACCTGTGCCAGCCAGAACGTCAACCCGGCGGACTACAATGCCTATCCGACCTGGCCGCGCGGGGATCACGCCAATGGCAACGACCGCATGACCAACGGCAAGGCGGTGTGGCAGGCCAACTGGTGGACCAGCAGCGAGCCCAAGGCGGGCGATGGCAGCTGGAAGCTGGTATGCAACTACTGAGTTGTCCCGGCTGCTGTGCCAGCAGCGAACTCAGAGCGGGCGACGGCAGCTGGAAGCTAGTGTGCAACTACTGAGTTGTCACGGCTGCTGTGCCAGCAGCGAACTCAGAGCGGGCGATGGTAGCTGGACGCTGGTATGCAGTGACTGATGACCTGTTGAAGGGGTTGCCCCCTCCCAACGCAACGACCCAATCCGGAGCCCAGGCTCCGGATTTTTTTGTGCCTTGTATCAGGAGAAGGGGGGGAAAGGGCAGGGGCGGTGCCATAAAAAAGACCGCTCCGAAGAGCGGCCAATTGCCACCAAGGCAATCTGCGGGGTGACCCCCTTGTCGATGTGTCGCGGCCCGGATGCCGAGTCGGGGAGATCCCCGCCCCGCCAGCCGGGCCGCGCAGCTTTATTGGGTGACGGCGCCGCCCTGCTGCTCTTTCAAGAAGCTGATCCAGGGGGAAGCACGACCACTGACGTTGCCGTTCTGGGCGGCCTGAGTGAAGGCGGAGAGCGCCTCCTTGGGCTTTTGCTGCTCAAAATAGGCGACCCCGGTCAGGAACTTCAGATCCGCCCGCTGCTCGCCGCTGGCGTTGGCGGCAGGCTTGGCGGCGAAGGCCACCAGATCCTGGTAGCGTTTGCTCTGGATCATCATGCGCGCCATCTTGAGCTGCAGCTCGGCATTGGGGGCCAGCTTGTAGGACTTGGCCAGGGTGTCGATGGCCGGGTCCAGCTCCTTGGCCTGATGCCAGTAGTTGGCCAGCGTCTTGTAGTTGGCTGCGGTGCTCTCGATCTGCCCCTCCTTCATGGCCTTCTCCATCACGCGGGCGGCGCGGTGGGGAATGCCGGCGAAGGCGAGGTAGTTGGCAAGCCGCTGCAACTCGTTGGCTTCGGTCAGCATGCCGAGGTTGTAGGCCCCTTCCAGTGCCGCCAGGGCCTTGGCATCGTTGCCCGCCTGCATGTGCATGGCCGAGAGCTGGGTCCAGTACTTCTTCTTCTCCGGGTAGCGGTCCACCAGGGCGGTCAGCACCTCGGTAGCCGGCTTGTACTGTTTCAGCTCGTAGTGGGCCGCCATCTTCAGCAGGTACCAGGACTCCGGCGCCTTGCCCGCGGAGAGCTTGATCGCGTTGTCCACTGCCGGAATGGCTTCCCTGTACTGCTTGAGCTGCACATGGGCGTTGGCCAGGGTGATGTAGGCGTGCGGGGTCGGCTTCTCGTCCTTGCCGAGGTTTGCGAACCACTCCTTCATGGTGTTGATGGAACCCTTGAAGTTCCCCTCCGCCATGTAGAGCTGGGCCAGGTTGTAGCGCACCTGCTGGGCCACCGGGGGCGGCAGGCCGCCGGTGGCGATGGCGTCGGCGAAGTACTTGGTCGCCTGACCGTACTTCTCCTGCTGCGCCGCCACGAAGCCCAGGGTCTGCAAAATGACCCCCTTGTCGTAGACCCGCTCGCCAGCGCCGGACAGCGCCTCCTGCAGCTTGGCATTGGCCTCGCCGTATTTCTTCTCGGTGATCAACGCCTGGGCCTTGTTGACCGCGCGGTAGGCGCGGTCAGACAGGGCGGGTTGTTCGGCGGCCCAGGTGGCGGTGCTGAGCAGCACCGCCATGGCCACCGGGGCGAGGATCAGGGTATGTAACTTTTTCATCGCCACCCTCCTTAGTTGGTCGCAAACTCGATCTCTTGCTGCATGCGACTGGCCTGCGGCTTGCCGTCCACCATGGCCGGCTTGAAGGTCCACTTGGCGATGGTCTGGCGCGCCGCCTTGCCGAGGTCATAGCTGCGGGGCTCTTCCTTGACGATGCGGATGTTGCTCACGGTACCGCGCTCGGTGACGGTGAACTCCACCAGCACCTTGCCGGACGCAAGACCGGCCAGGGCCGCCTTGCGGGGCATCATGGGCTCGAAGGTCGCCATCGGGATGGCGCCGTTGTTGCCACCCATGCCGCCGCCACCGCCGCCGGTGCTGTAGGCACCCAGGGCGTTGCCGCCACCGATGTTGACCGGGATGTCGAGTTTGGGCATGTCCATGGGGGAGCTGTCCATCTTCGGCCTGTCCGTGCTCGCCACCTCCATCTCGGGCGGGGGCGGCGGGCGTTTCGGGGGCGGCGGTTTGGGCAGTTCCCGTTGTTTCTCTTGCAAGGTCTCCTGAGGCTTGAGGCGGATGAAGTCGGTCATGGTGACGTCCTCCCGCTCCGTCAGCTCCCGGTGATCCGGCGTGATGAGCTTGTTCATTCCCAGGAACAGGAAGAACACCACCACGCAGGAGACCGCTAACGATATCAGGTATCTCATGGCATTCGCTCCGGCATCAGCTGCTCTTGTCGGCGGCGATGGAGATGTTCTGGACACCGGCCATGCGGATCTGGTCCATGACCTGCACCACCAGACCGGAACGGGATTCGCTGTCGGCCTGGATCACCACGGCGCTTTCCGGGTTCTCCGCCCGCAGCCGCTCGATGTTGGCACGCACGGCACCCACTTCGACGATGCGCTTGTCGACCCAGACCTGGCCGTTCTCGCGGACCGCGACCATGATGTTCCCCTTCTTCACCGTCTCGGCCGTGCTGGCGCTCGGGCGGTTGATCTCCACGCCGGACTCCTTGACGAACGAGGTGGTGACGATGAAGAAGATCAGCATGATGAACACGATGTCCAGCATGGGGGTCAAATCGATGGCCGCCTCGTCAGCACCGCTGTCGCTGTGACGTTTTCTCATGGCAAAAAACTCCTTGCTTGTTCTGTGCCCCGGCGGGCATGGCCCGGCCGGGGATGTGCATCCTGCATCAGCCGTGTTTCAGGTTGTCTTCCAGCTTCTGCACCGCCAACTTGGCCTTGTGATCGAGCCGGCTGACAAAAAACAGGCCGGAAAGGGCGGCAATCATGCCCGCCATGGTCGGTACCGTCGCCTTGGAGATCCCCGAGGCCATCGCCCTGGGGGAGCCGGTGCCGGTAATGGCCAGGGTATCGAACACCTGCACCATGCCGACCACGGTCCCAAGCAGCCCCATCAGCGGGCAGAGGGCGATCAGCACCTTGATGACCGGCATCCCCTTGTCCACCGCCATGGCGACCCGGGAGACCAGCTCGCGGCGGATCTGCCTGGCAGACCAGGAGAGGTGATCGGTGCGGGCCAGCCAGGCCGTCTTGGTCTGCTTCACCTGCTGGGGATAGACCGCCATGAAGTAGAACCAGCGCTCCAGCAGCAGGGCCCACATCATCAGGGTCAGGAAGAACAGGGCGACCAGCACGTCGCCCCCCAATCCCAGAAACCGGCGGACCGACTCGACTTCTTCAATCAACCAGAACCACATGGGTGACTCCTTAGGCTGCGGCTTTGGCGGCGTGCAGACGTTCCTGATAACGGGCAACGAAACCGGCGCTCTGCTCTTCCAGTACCTGGATCAGACGGCGGCTCTGGGTCTGCACGATGGTGTAGAGGAACAGCATGGGCACGGCCACGACCAGACCCTGCATGGTGGTCACCAGGGCCTCGGAGATACCGCCCGCCATCAGCTTGGGATCGCCGGTACCGAACAGGGTGATGGCCTGGAAGGTGGCAATCATCCCGACCACGGTACCCAGCAGGCCCAGCAGCGGGGCGACGGAGGCGATCAGCTTGATGAGGCTGATGCCCTTCTCCAGCTTGGGCACGTTGCGCAGGATGATCTCGTCGAGCTTGGATTCCAGATCCTCGATGTTGTCACCCCGGTGATCCTGGTAGGCACCCAGCATCTCGCCGATGGGGTTGCCCTTGATGATCTGCTCGGATTTCAGCTGCTTGCGCATGGCACCGCCGATGAGGGAGAGACGAGCGCCGCAGAACAGGGCCAGCAGGGTACCGATGACACCCAGCGCCAGGATCACGTAGCCCACGGAGCCACCCTGATCGATGCGCTCCTTGAGGGTTGGCGATTGCACCAGCAGGGAGAGGATCACGCCGCGGGACGGGTCGATGAAGATGGGTTCGACGCTGCCGCCACCCTGTTCAAACTTGGCGACCGGTTCCAGCACCGCGTTCTCGGGCTGGCGGGAGAGTTGTTCGAACTTGCCGGTCTCCGGCACGAAGGTGAGGTACTTGCCTTCGGAGACGGTGTTGAACTCGCCGATCTGGGTCACGGTCTTCTGGGCCTGGTTGCCCTCGCCGTAGACCACGGTGGCCGGGATCTGGCTCACCTTGCCACCGTCGACCATGCGGCTGAGGGTGGTGGTCCAGAAGGCGGTCAGGTCATCGCTGGAGGGCAGCTCCTTGCTCTCGGCCAGGCGAGTTAGCAGGGCAGTCTGCTCGGGATGTTCGACCCGGCGGGCGGAGGCGTTGAAGATCCCCTTGAATTCACCGGCGAACTGGCGCAGCACGCCAAACATCTCGCCCATGTTGCCGGAGCGCTGGCGCAGGGTTTCGGTCAGCTCGGTGAGCTGCTTGTCGTTGGCATCGAAGGTGGCCTTGAGCTTTTCGCCCCTGGCGACTTCGGCGGCGAGATCCGCCTTGGCCTTGGCGAGCAGGGCCCCTTGTTCGTTCTTGTCAGCCAGGAAACGGGCTTCCCGCTCCTTGTTGAGCTGGGATTCGCTGGTGCTGGCGGCCTTGACCTGATTGAGCAGGGCGTTGAGATCCACCGGCTTCTCGGCGGCGGTCACCGGCAGGGTGACCAGGGTAGCGCCCGCGATCAGCGAGGCGATGGCAAGTTTGATTCCTTTCATGATGCTTTCTCCGCAGTTTGAACCGGCAGCTTGATGAGGGCGGGGGGCGCCTGCTTCTTCGCGATGCGAAGGCCTTGTTCAACCGCACTGCGATACTCCTGGGGCAGTACTTCCCACTGGCGGGTCTTCTTGTTCCACATGCCGGTCTCGTTGCCATCCGGGGACTGGTAGAGCAGGGCGATGCGCCCGACCCGCAGGAACTCGTAGGTCTTCTCGTCCCCATCCTTGTCCAGGCTCGCCTTGTAGGCTTCGATGGTGCGGCTGAAGCCCTCCTCGATCTGGTAGGCCTCGAGGATCTTGCGGTACTTCTCGGAGATGGTGACGTCGGCCCGGTTCATGAGATCGGTCAGGGCCGCCACGCGGTCCTCACGCTCCACCTTCTGGAACGGCAGGTCCAGGGAGACGAACTGCTCGAGGGAGTCGATCATCTTGAGCATCAGGGGCACCACTTCGGTGCTGGTCTGGTCGATCTGGGCGATCTGCTTTTGCATGGAGGCGAGTTCGGCGCTCTGGGAGTCAACCATCTTGCCCACTTGCTCGTTGTAGGCGCGCAGGCTGTCCACCTGGCGCAGGGCGGCCTTGTACTGGGCCAGGGCAGACTCGGCAGACTCGGCGTAGCTGTCGATCTTCTGCTGGGAAACTTTGGATGCATTGTCGGTGGCGGCTTGAGCGTCCACGGCCTGACCGGCGGTGGCGGCACTCAGATTGAAGCTGGTCAGCAAGGCAGCCGAAATCAGGCTGCCGAGGAGCGCTTTCTTCATTGTAATTGTCCTTGTCTTCATAGGATTACCCTATCTCCGTAACTTCCTTGGGACCTTGGGCAAAGCCGGCCCGAACGGGCCGGCTTGTGGTTTGCTGGTGGATTAGAACTTCTGGCTGTAGTCGAGGTAGTAGATGCGACCGTCGATGCTGTAGAGCTCGTCGTCATAGGTGAAGCCATCGCTCTCGAGGGACGGGCCCACGTTGAACATGTTCTTCACGCCGACCTGGATCTTGCCGTTCCAGGGCGCTTCCACACCGACGTTCAGGTTCCAGGTGGTCTGGGACGCGATGTGGCCCACTTCCTCACCGGTATTGGCGATGTAGTCCTGGCTCTGGGAGTCGATGTAATTCGCACTCAGGTAGGTATCCATGTTCCACCATTGGGGAACGTTGATACCCACACCGGAGCTGAAGCGCATCTGGGGCAGACCGTTCTGGCCGATCTTGTCGATGACGGGACCACCGGCGTACAGACCTTCCTTGTATTTCAGGATGTAGGTACCGCCCAGGTCATAACGCACGGTGGCGTAGTTCAGGTCGTAGGTGTAATCCACCTTCAGGTCGAGGCCGGAGGTCTCGAGGGTCCCCAGGTTGACCATGGGAGCGATGGCGCTACCGATCTTGCCCTGGCTGTTGCGGGTGATGCTGCTGGAGCTGCCGCTGTTCAGTTCGTCATAGATGAGAGACTGCAGGGAGTTCAGCTGGATCACGTCCTCGATCTTGATGGTGTAGTAGTCCAGGGAGAGGTTCAGGTCATCCACCGGGCTGTAGGCCACCCCGAAGTTCCAGGTGTCCGCGGTCTCTTCCTTCAGATCCTCGTTGGAGGTACGGGTGGTGGTGTACTGGCGGTTCGGGCAGTCTGCCGCGGAGATGCCGTTGGCCTCGCAGTAGACGTAATCCTTCGCCCAGTCGGCGGACTCGGAATCAGCCGAGTAGAGATCGCTCAGGCTGGGGGCGCGGAACGAACGGGACCAGGAGGTGCGCAGCATCAGGTTGTCCAGCGGCTGGTAACGCAGGCTCGCCTTGGGGGAGAAGGCGCTGCCGAAGTCGCTGTACTTGTCGAAGCGACCGGCCACGTTCAGCTCGATCTGCTCGGTGATGGGCACCAGGGACTCGATGTAGGCGGCAGTCACGTCGCGCACGCCACCGGAGGAGTTGCCTGCGGAGCCGATGATGTTGCCGGCTTCGGACTGGGCGTCGTACTTGTCGGCATAGACCCAGTCGTTGTACTCGGCACCGGCGTACCAGCTGACCGGACCGGCGGGCAGTTCACCCATGTCCCACTGCACCCCGGCGTACCACTGGTAGAAGTCCATGGTGGAGCGGCGGCTGGTGTCGGCCGTCATCGCCTTGGTGCTTTCTGCATCGAACTCACCACCGACGAACTTGCCGTCGGCGATCGCCTGCTTGGCGGCGGACTTCAGCACGTAACCGGTGCCGTTCTCCTTGTTGTCGGTCTTGGAGTACATGTAGCCGGCGTTCCACTGCATGTCGCCGACGCTTTCGGTGGCGATGGTGCCTTCGAAGCCGAGGTTCATGCTGCCGGTGGTGTCGGTGACATAGTTGTCACGGGGACCGATGTTGCTGAAGCGGTAGTAGGCGTAGGCAGCCTCACCCAGACCCTGGGTGGCGGCGGCATCCAGGCCGTTGTCGGCGAAGAACTGGGCGTTCTTCGGGTTGGCCGGGTCAATGGTGAAGGCACCGGCGGCCGGGGCGAAGCGGCCGAAACTCTCGACCCGGGAGCCGATGATCTGCGGCACGAAGTCCACGTTGTCGTTGATGTGGTAGCGACCGTTTACGTACAGGGTGTCACGGCTGCGGGAGGCCGTGGTGGCCGCGACCTGGCCGTAGTTGAAGTTACAGCCGCCCTCGAAGCCGACGAAGGGCTCCTTGCATGAGCCGTCGGCATTGGTGGCGCCGGCCAGGGGGCCGTATTTCCAGATGGGGTCGCCGTTGGCGTCAAGACCCGTGATCCCCTCCACGTTGCGGCCGTAGGCGCTGGGGGAGTCGTTGCCCTGCTTGGCAAGATAGTCCCGATCGCGACTGTAGATGACGTCCTTCTTGTCGTGCTCGTAGACCGCCATCAGGGAGCCCTTCTCGCCGGCCACCCCTGCCACGATGGAGCCGCTCTTCTCGTCGCCGCCCTCTTCGCTCGGGGAGCCAATGCGGCCCTGGAAGTCCAGCCCTTCGTAGCCCTCTTTGAGCACCACGTTGATCACGCCACCAATGGCGTCGGAACCGTAGATGGCGGAGCCGCCGTCCAGGTTGACCTCGACCCGCTCAACGGCGGCCATGGGGATGGTGTTGAGGTTGATGGAGGTGCCGCCCATGGTGGGGGAACCCGCTACCCGCTTGCCGTTCAGCAGAACCAGGGTACGCTCGGAACCCAGGCCGCGCAGGCCGACGGTGGATTGGGACTGGAAGGAGCTGCCGGAGGCAGGGGAGACGCCGCCAAAGGAGTTGTAGGAGGCTTGCTTGAGGTAATCGGCGACGGTCTGCTGACCGGATTGCTCAATTTTCGCCTTGGTCACGGAGACGACCGGGGTGGCGCCTTCCACATCGACCCGGGAGATCCGGGAGCCGGTGACCTTGATTTTTTGCAGTTTTTCTACGTTCTGGCCCTCTTCGGCCAGGACAGGGGTGGCCACAACTGCCGCGCTCGCCAAGGCAAACGCTACGGCAGCAGAGAGTCTGCTTTTCCTAAGCATCGCTAGTATCCTTCCTGATTGTTTATTGTTTGCTTCCATTACCGCCCTCGTTGGAGCGGTGCGTAAGGCTTATCAAGGTTTGGTGATGGACGTCAAATGGAGCGGCGGGGATGGGGGCAGTAGAGGGAATTAGATGGGAATGTGCACTTGATGGAATATTTTTGGCGTTTTATTCCGTAAATGCCGCGTCAACTTATGTAAAGATGTTGTTAAGTTCGATTTTTACAATTTTATTGATTATTTTTGAACTTATCGATAAGTCGCTTGTCACTCCAGTGTCGATATCGAGAAAACGGTTTTTTGCAGTATTTTCATCTGCTTTTGTGGCGAGAGCCTTTTCCGGGGAACAGAGGGTGGGGGCGGCTATCCCTCTTCTTTTATAGGTAAATGAGAAAATAACCCGACTTATCCTTAACTTGTTGATTTTGTTCTGCTTGGT
The DNA here is from genome assembly GCF_019048565.1 of Aeromonas sp. FDAARGOS 1406. Lineage (NCBI taxonomy): Bacteria > Pseudomonadati > Pseudomonadota > Gammaproteobacteria > Aeromonadales > Aeromonadaceae > Aeromonas > Aeromonas sp. FDAARGOS 1406. Next base: position 1,815,190 of record NZ_CP077378.1, on the reverse strand, counting down.
ATGGATTAAAACACCTGTGTAATTAATTTTTTAATAATTAAAATCGAGTTGGACGGGTAGGCGTAGCAGTTTTTTATATTGAAGTTGGGTTTTTTGGAAAAAATCATCCGCGGGATATGCTGCGGGGGGACATTCCTGGTCGCAGACAGGGTTCTACTTGATTTTTGTTGCAGAGCTTTTACAGTGACCGAGCTGGATTGTCTGTCAATGCCAGTCAATTCAGTGAGTAATGCCAGGTAAGGATAGGCCCGTCACCGGATGTGACTGGCCATAAAAGAACAACAAGGACGAGGTTCCACCATGCTGTCGTATTTCCTACGTCGGATGCTTTTGATCATCCCGACGTTTCTCGGTATCACCCTGCTCGTCTTCACCATCACCCGCTTCGTGCCGGGCGGCCCGGTCGAGCGCATGTTGCTGCAGGCGCAGGTCTCGCAAAACGAGTCAGGCCGCTCCAGTGGCAGCAAGGGGGCGCAGGCACTCTCCGACGAACAAATTGAAGAGCTCAAGGCGTTCTACGGCCTCGACAAGCCCATGCTGGTCGCCTACTGGGACTGGTTGCAGAAGCTGGCGGTGCTGGATCTCGGGGAGTCGACCCGTTATTACGAGCCGGTGTGGGATCTCATCAAGGAGAGGTTGCCGGTGACCGCCTTCTTCGGGCTCGCCACCTTTCTGCTGAGTTATGCCGTCTCCATCCCGCTCGGGGTGGCCAAGGCGCTCAGGCACAACAGCCGCTTCGATTCCCTGAGCTCGATGCTCATCTACATGGCCTATGCGCTGCCCGCCTACGTGGTGGGGATCTTCCTCATCACCGTCTTTGCGTTCCATCTGGAGTGGTTGCCCATGGGGGGCTTCCCGGGGGACGAGTTTGACGGGATGGAGAGCAGCTGGGATCAGATCCGCACCGTCTTCTCCCACGCGCTGCTGCCGCTCATCGCCTACGCCATCGGGGATTTCGCCATCCTCACCATGACCATGAAGAACAGCCTGATGGAGAACCTGTCGGCGGATTATGTGCGCACCGCCGTGGCCAAGGGGCTGCCGTTTCGCAAGGCGGTGACCGATCACGCCATGCGCAACAGCCTGATCCCCATCGCGAGTCACTTAGGATCGGTGCTCACCGTCTTCTTCGGGGGCTCCTTCCTCATCGAGACCATCTTCAACATCGACGGCATCGGCCTGCTCGGTTACGAGGCCATTGTCGAGCGGGATTACCCCACCGTCATGGGCATTCTGGCCATCACCTCCATGCTGATGCTGGTGGGCAACATTGTCTCCGACATCTGCGTTGCCCTGGTCGATCCCCGCGTGCGGTTTGGAGAGTGAGCATGAACCTGAATCCGGTAACTCTGAAAAAACTCAAGCGCTTCAAGTCGATAAAGCGCGGCTACTACTCCTTTGTCATCTTTTCGGTCCTGGTGGTCATCTCTCTGCTGGCGGAACTGCTGGTCAACAGCCGGGCCCTGGCGGTGAGCTATCAGGGGGAGCTCTATTTCCCCACCTATGGGGACGTGATCCCGGGCCAGCACTTCGGGCTCGACTACGAGTACGAGACCAACTACCGCCAGCTCAAGAGCCAATTTGCGAAGGAAGATAAGGGGGATTGGGTGTTGCTGCCCCTGGTCCCCTGGAACCCCTATGAGCAGGACTTCAAGGAGGAGGCCTATCCGCCCTATGCCCCGAGCCTGGCGGAGCGCCACTTCCTCGGCACCGACACCAGCGGTCGCGACGTATTGGCACGGCTGGTCTACGGCTTTCGCATTGCCATCGGCTTTGCCTTCATCGCGCTGGTGGCGAGCTATGTCATCGGGGTCAGCATCGGCTGCATGATGGGGTTCCTCGGCGGTCGGTTCGATCTCCTGATGCAGCGTTTCATCGAGATCTGGTCCCAGGTGCCCTTCCTCTACGTCATCATGATCCTGGTCTCCCTGGCCAAGCCGAACTTCGGCCTGTTCGTCGGCATCAACGTGCTGTTCGGCTGGATGGGGATCACCTGGTACATGCGCACCCTCACCTACAAGGAGCGGGCGCGGGACTACGTGATGGCGGCGCGGGCCCAGGGGGCGAGCACCCGGCGCATCATCTTCAACCACATTCTGCCCAATACCCTGATGATGATCGTCACCCTGGCCCCGTTTGCCGTGGTGGGCAACATCTCCACCCTGACGGCGCTGGACTACCTGGGCTTTGGCCTGGCGCCGCCGACCCCGAGCTGGGGGGAGCTGCTCTCCCAGGGGATCAACAACCTCGACGCCATCTGGATCGTGAGTTCGGTGGTGGCGGCGGTGAGCCTGGTGCTCATCATGGTCTCCTTCATCGGGGAGGCCATCCGGGAGGCGTTCGATCCGCGCAAATTTACCCGTTATCAGTGAGCGGTGGCGCCTTGCCAGGGCACATCGACAGGACCCTTAATGAAGAAGCCCCCAGTGCAGGGGCATGACCAGGAAGTCAAACATGAACAATAAAATCAAATGGACAGGTGCTCTCTTTCTGCTGTTGAACGGATCCTGGGTGTGGGCGGCTAGCCTGCCCGCGGATCTGACGTGGGAGACCAACGACACCGACCCCGTGTTCGCCTCTCCCAAGGCGCTGCCCGGCGGCAACCTCAATCTCTTCGTCGACAGCTTCCCGCTGACGTTTCGCACCGTGGGGCCGGATTCCAACGGCTCGTTCCGCTCCTTCATCCTCGACAACCAGATGAGGCTCATCAGCTTCCATCCCAACACGGGCAACCCCATTCCGGCCCTGGCGAATGCCTGGGCCATCGCGCCGGACAGCCAGACCGTCTATTTCAAGCTCGACCCGCGCGCCAAGTGGTCCGACGGCAAGCCGGTCACCGCCGATGACTACACCTTCGGCTACGAGATGATGCGCTCCAAGGACATCAAGGGCCCCTGGTTCAACAACTACTACACCACCGAGGTGGTGGCGGTGGAGAAGATTGACGACCACACCATCCTGGTCAAGGCGGGCAGCCGCAAGGCCAAGCTCGATCTCCTCAACACCACCGAACTGTGGCCCCAGCCCAAGCACTACTACAAGATGGGCCCGAACTGGGTGAAGCAGTACAACTGGGCCGTGGTACCCACCACGGGCCCCTACGTGATGAGCGACGTAAAAAAGGGCAAATCCGTCACCTTCAGCAAGCAGAAGGAGTGGTGGGCAAAAGACGATCGCTACAACCAGCACAGGTTCAACCTCGACACCATCAAGGTGCAGGTGATCCGCGACCACAACATCGCGTTCCGCCACTTCCTCAAGGGGGAGCTGGACACCTTCGAGATGATCCTGCCCAACTGGTGGCATGAGAAGGCGGTCACACCGGAGTACAAGCAGGGATACGTGCAGAAGGTGATGGCCATGACCGACACCAAGCAGGGGGGGCAGGGGGTTCACCTCAACGTGGCCAATCCCAAGCTGGCGGATCTCAACGTGCGGCTCGGCATCCAGCACGCCTTCAACATTGACAAGATGATAGAGACGGTGCTGCACGGCGACTATGACCGCGCTACCACCTTCGGCTCTGGCTTCGGGGCCTTCACCGACATCGCGCTCCCTGAGCGGGCCTACGACATCGCCAAGGCACGGGAGTTCTTCGCCAAGGGCGGTTACGGCAAGCAGGGACCGGACGGCATCCTGCAAAACGACAAGGGAGAGCGGCTCACCCTTGCTCTCACCTACACCAGCCAGGAGCACTCCAAGCGGCTGACCGTGCTCAAGGAAGAGGCCAAGAAGGCGGGCCTGGATCTGGAGCTCAATCTGGTGGATGGCGCCACCGGCTTCAAGGTGATGCTGGAGAAGAAACACGAGGCGGCCTGGCTTGGCTGGGGGGGCGGCGGTCTCTATCCGCAATACTGGGAGTCCTTCCACTCCGACAACGCCAACAAGCCCCAGACCAACAACCTGTTCAACGTGGCTGACAAAGAGCTCGACAGCCTGATCGACGCCTACAACGTCGAGTTCGACATGGACAAGCGGGCCGCGCTTTCCCACCAGATCCAGCAGCGGATCTATGATCTCGCCATCTTCGTGCCCGGCGTTCAGCTCAACTACGTGCGAGCCAGCAGCTGGCGCTATGTGATGCTGCCGGAGGTGCCCGCCACCCGCAACACCCCGGATCTGCTCTACTGGCCCATGGATGGCTACCCCCACAGCAGTGGCGGCCTGCTCTGGATCGATCCCAAAGTGAAGGAGGAGACCCAGAAGGCCAAGTCTGACGGCAAGGGGCTTGCCCCCATCACCCTGATCGACAAGACCTATGCACATCATTGATGTGGCCCAGAAGGGAGCAGCAGTCATGCCCAACACACAGGCCACCGCCCCCGGCACCAGAGATCATGAGGGGCAGTCTCTGTCCCCCATCCTCGAGGTGCGGGATCTCGAGGTGGAGTTCGCCGTCGACGACGGCAAGATCAAGGTGCTCGACGGGGTCAGCTTCCAGGTCGCCCCGGGCAAAACCCTGGGGATAGTCGGCGAGTCCGGCTGCGGCAAGAGCGTCACCTCGCTGGCCATCATGGGGTTGCTGCCAAGGCCCCACGGTCAGGTGGTAGGGGGCTCCATCCGCTTTCAGGGGGAGGAGCTGCTCAATCTGCCGCCGGAGCAGATGTACAAGGTGCGTGGCAACCGTATCTCCATGATCTTTCAGGAGCCCATGACGGCCCTCAACCCGGTGCAGACGGTCGGCGATCAGCTGATGGAGGTGTTTCGCCTCCACCGCCCCGATTACAGCAAGGCCCAGCGCCGTGACGCCGCCATCGCCATGTTGCAGAAGGTGGGGATCCCCGAGCCTGCCCAGCGTTTCGCGGCCTATCCCCACAATCTTTCCGGCGGCATGCGTCAGCGGGTGATGATCGCCATGGCGCTGGCCTGCGAACCGGCCCTGCTCATCTGCGACGAGCCGACCACGGCGCTCGATGTGACCATCCAGGCCCAGATCCTGGATCTGATGAAGGAGCTGCAAGCCCAGACCGGCATGGCCATCATCTTCATCACCCACGATCTCGGGGTGGTGGCGGAGCTGTGCGACGAGGTGGTGGTGATGTATGCCGGGCGTGCGGTGGAGCGGGCCGATATCTATGAACTGTTTGACCACCCGCGCCATCCCTATACTCATGGTCTGATGGCCTCGATCCCGCGTCTGGAAGATGTGCCAAAGAGCCTGCTCAAGACCATCAAGGGTCAGGTGCCCGCCCTGCACGAGATGCCGGCGGGGTGCCGTTTCTCCAATCGCTGCCCCCATGCCACGCCCCTTTGCGTGGAGACCATACCGGTGACCGAGCAGTTGAGCGAACGCCACGGGGTGGCCTGCCACCACTGGAAGGAGGTGAGCCTATGAACGGTATGGTGTGGGGACGGGGTGTCGCAGGGCAGCCAGGCGGCGGGAAGGCTACCAGGTCGTCTGCTGCCATGAATCGTCGGGGATGGAAGTCATGACCAGCTTGTTGTCGGTAAGCAATTTAAAGCAGCATTTCAAGATGGGTGGCGGTTTCTTGCGCAAGCAATACACCGTCTACGCGGTGGATGGCATCAGCTTTGATCTCAAGCAGGGGGAGACCCTTGGCCTGGTGGGAGAGTCGGGATGCGGCAAGTCCACCCTGGGGCGTTCGTTGCTCAAGCTGTTCGAGCCGAGCGCCGGTTCCATCACCTTCGAGGGGCGTGACATCACCCACCTCTCGCCCAAGGAGATGCGATCCCTGCGTCAGGAGATGCAGATCGTGTTCCAGGATCCCGCAGAATCCCTCAACAGCCGCCACACGGTGGGGCAGATCCTGGAGGAGCCTTTCATCATCCACGGCAAGGGCAACGCCGAACAGCGCCGGACATGGGTGCAGGAGCTGCTGGAGAAAGTCGGCTTGCCCGGCAGCGCGGTGGATCGCTACCCCCATGAGTTCTCTGGCGGCCAGCGCCAGCGCATCGGCATCGCTCGCGCCATCGCCCTCAAGCCCAAGCTGCTGGTGTGTGACGAGGCGGTGTCGGCGCTAGACGTGTCGGTGCAGTCCCAGATCGTGAACCTGCTGCTCAATCTGCAGCGGGAGATGAACCTCGCCATCATCTTCATCGCCCATGACCTGTCGGTGGTCAAGCACATCTCGGACAGGATTGCGGTGATGTATCTGGGCCGGATCGTCGAGCTGGCCGAGGCCCAGGCTCTCTACCTGGCACCGCGCCATCCCTATACCCAGGCGCTCATCTCCGCCATTCCGGTGCCGGATCCGCGGCGGCGCAGCCAGCGCATCCTGCTGACGGGGGATGTACCGTCCCCCATCTCGCCGCCGAGTGGCTGCCACTTTCACCAGCGCTGTCCCCATGCAACGGATCTGTGCCGCACCCGCTCGCCCGCCCTTGAGGCGTGCGGCGGGCAGGGGCATCAGGTGGCCTGCCATTTCCCCTTGCCCGTGCAGGAGGCGGTGCCGTTGGGAAAGGCGATATGATGCCGGCGCCCGCCGCGTCGCGACCGGCATCGCTGCAAGGTGGCACCGAGGAGGCGCAATAAAGGCGGAAACGGGATAAAAAAATGGGGCCTGCGGGCCCCATCTTCATGGTTGGAGTTCAGGTTTGGCCGTGGAAATTCTGGCCCGGGCAGGACAGCGCCCCGATGGGGGTGGCTGCTGTGTGGATTGCTGAGTTGTTTTGTAGTTTTATTACGTTGCTAATTTCAACTTCCGGACAGGCGATATCAGGCGCCATAACGGAAGTAGTAATTGCGGGTTGCAGGCGCATAAGTGTCTTTCTCTTCAGCACCTTTCTTGCTGGTTGCACCCTTCAGGTGGAACAGCACTGCCAGATTCTCGAACATATGATGACCTCGTTTCTCTGTGGTTCATGGGTTGTGTGACCTTGGTCACGTTCTGATCCTAGGGGCATATGTGAGCTGGATCAACTTTTTGTGTTGTAAATTTACATAAATCATGGAAAGGGTTTTCAAATGCAGACCTGTTCATGGATACGATTTCAAGCCAGGGCCGCGCGTGGAATCGGGGATATGAGAGAGGTGGCCGAGGAGGAAGCACAAAAAAGATGCCCCGCACGGGGCGGGGCATCGGTATGGTCGTGAGTTGGCTTACTTGGCCGGGATATGTTCCAGCACGTGAACCAGCAGTTGCCAGAAACGCTCGACCGCCGGGATGTGTACCTTCTCCCCCGGTGCGTGGGCGCCACGGATGGTCGGGCCGAAGGAGACCATGTCCCAGTCCGGGTAGGCGCTCTTGAACAGACCGCACTCGAGGCCTGCGTGGATCACCATGACGTTCGGCATCTCGCCAAACAGGGTCTGGTAGCTGCTTCGCACCAGCGCCATGACCGGTGAGTCGACGTTCGGGGCCCAACCCGGGTAGGCGCCGGTGAACTCGCAGCTGGCGCCGGCCAGGGTGAACAGGGAGCGGGTCATCTGCTCGATGTTCTCGCGACCGGAATCGATGAGGGAGCGGATCAGGCACTGCACATAGACTTCCCCCTCGAGTGTCTTGATGACACCCAGGTTGGTGGAGGTCTCGGTCACGCCCGGGATGGCGTCGCTCATGCGCATCACCCCGTTCGGGCAGGCCATCAGGGCATCCAGCAGGCGGCTTTGCAGGGACTCGCTCATGAGCTGGGCCGGTTTCTCCCGGGCGGTGAGCAGCACGGTGAGGTTGGCCTCGGTGGCGGCCAGCTCGCTCTGATAGATGCCGGCGTAGCGGTCCACCAGGGCCTTGAAGTCAGCCACGCTGGCGGCGGGCACCAGCAGGCTGGCACGGGCCTCGCGGGGGATGGCGTTGCGCAGGGTGCCGCCACTGAGATCGCCAAGGCGCACCCCCAGCGGTTCGGCGGCCTTGAGCAGACGCACCAGCAGCTTGTTGGCGTTGCCGCGGCCGCGATGGATGTCGACCCCGGAGTGGCCGCCGCGCAGGCCCTTGACCTGCAGCTCGAAACCTTCACCCTCGGTGGCAGCAACCCGCTCCAGGGGGAAGCGGATATTGGCATCCACCCCGCCGGCGCAGCCCATGTAGACCTCGCCATCCTCTTCGGAGTCGGTGTTGAGCAGGATCTCGCCCTCAAGCCAGCCCGCTTCCAGACCGAAGGCGCCGGTCATGCCGGTCTCTTCGTCGGTGGTCAGCAGCACTTCCAGCGGACCGTGCTTGATGGTCTTGTCGGCCAGCACGGCCAGGCAACCCGCCATGCCCATGCCGTTGTCGGCACCCAGGGTGGTACCGCGGGCGGTGACCCATTCGCCATCGATGTAGGCATCGATGGGATCGGTGGTGAAGTCGTGCTGGGTGTCGGCGTTGGCCTGGGGCACCATGTCGATGTGGGCTTGCAGCACCACGGCCTTGCGGTTTTCCATCCCCGGTGTGGCCGGTTTCTTGATGATGATGTTGCCGACGGCATCTTGCTTGACCGCCAGGCCTTCTCCCTGGGCCCATGCGACGATCCAGGCGCTCAGTTGGGCTTCGTGCTTGGAGGGGTGGGGGATGGAGCAGATCTGCTCGAAGAATTGCCAAATCAACTTGGGAGACAGAGAACTGAGCTGTGCCACGTCGGGACTCCTTACCAGCATGGAAAATGTCGGGCCCCACTCTGCGGGCCGGGGAAGAGGATAACGATAATACAGTCAATCACGCAAAAATGTGAGCGATCAGCGCAAATGACGCTCTGCTTGTGCTGGGAAATGGAGCATGGATGGCGAACTTCACTGCCTGCCTTATTCGTGTCAGCACAACATAAATTATGTGATGTTGGTCACAAAAATATTGTCTTTTTGGCGGCGGGTGGTAAATTAGCCGCCGTGGCCAGCCCACTTGTCAGGATGACAATCAATGCCTCCAGGGAACCGAAGCAAAGCAAGTGCGCCTCCATGGAACCGAGTGTCAGTTCAAGGATGTGAACCCGCATTAAGGTACGTAACTTGTTAAGCAATCAGGAGTTTATGATGTCAGGCAGCAATTCAACCTATTGGTTTGCCCAATCTCTCTATACCCAGGGCTTCAACTACCCGAATCCCTACGCCACCCGCCGTTAAGGCTCGCAGGCGTCACAGGTAACAGCAGCAGGTGCGTGAGGATCCTCTCCTCCCCCTGCTATTTTTTTGCCCGAATGTCATGGAATGTGTGTCAAACGGCTAACCTGTCGGTGTCGCCGGAGCCCTCCCAAAAGGGCGACAGAGCGGGAGATGGCGGACATTTCCTGTTTTTCGCATACGTTTGCCGCTCAATTTATCCATAAAGAGTGCTATCATACCGGCCCAACAGCCGGCCCGAGATCGGGAGTCCACCCGACATGGCCGCCAGCTACACCCCATCCCTGTTCGCATTGCATCCGTTTTTGCCGCCGAGGCGTCAGCCCCGAGGCCGAAAAAGTGCAAGCAAAATTCGGGAAACGGGGTGCCAGAATTGACCTGAACCCGTCTCTTTGCCGGGTTTCGCCTCATAAGTGATTGCTTTATAACTCGTTGAGATCGATAGCATGCCAAAAAAGTTTTATGTATCGTGGGATAACCTGCAACGCGAAGCGCGCCGTCTGGCCCGTCGTCAACTGCCTGTCAGCCAGTGGAAAGGGATCATCGCCGTCAGTCGCGGTGGTCTGGTGCCTGCGGCCCTGATGGCCCGCGAACTTGGCATTCGCAATGTCGAAACCCTCTGCATCTCCAGCTATGACCACGACAACCAGCGCGAGCTGGTGGTGGTGAAGGCTGCCACCACCGCAGGTGACGGCGAAGGCTGGCTGGTGGTGGACGATCTGGTGGACACCGGCGGCACCGCCAAGGCGATCCGCGAGCTCTACCCCAGAGCCAAGTTCATCACCATCTTCGCCAAGCCCATGGGCGAACCCCTGGTGGATGACTTCGAAGTCGCCATTCCGCAGGACACCTGGATTGAACAGCCCTGGGACATGGCGCTGGAGTTCGCCAAGCCGATCTGCGACGAAGCGTAATCGCCGCACCGGTCGCGACCAGTGACTCCCCGGCATTCGGGAGCGGACTGATCCGTCGTGATGCAAGGTTGACCACATTGAGCCCCTTTTGGGGCTCAATGCGTTTCTGGTGTGGCTGCTCGATGTGAAAAGTGGTTAAGATGGGACATTGTTTGAGACAGAAGAGCCACCATTTTGGAACCAAACGACGATACCAATCTGACGGAAAAGCTGTTTACCCGGGTCAAAAAGGTATTGGAAACTTCCGAAGTCTCCAACTCGAGCCCCGTCGACGAGCAAGACAGCGCACTGTCTGACAGCTTCATCGATGGCGCCCTGTCGCCCCGCTGGTATCGCCTGCTGCGCAGACCGACCTGGGCCTGGCAGGGGGCCGATCCCGTCGAGGTGGAGCAGACCCTGGCGCACATCGCCATGGGGCAGGGGGAGCGCAGTCACGAACGCTATCTGGACACCATCAAGGGCTATGTGCCCGGCAACTGGGTCTATGAGTGGAGTCAGCTCGCCGGCCGTTATTTCAATACGGGGCGGACGCTGCTGGGGGAAGGGGATCGCGCCGCGGCGCTGAAGAGCCTGCTCAAGGCAGTGCGCTACTACTCCATCGCAAGCTACCCCCACCTCAAGCACGACGAGCTGGCGGATCAGGCCCAGTTGCTCGGCAACATGGCCTATCGCGAGGCCGGACGCCTGTTCAAGGTGCCCCTCAAGGAGCTGCAGGTCCCGTTTCGGGGCAAGACCATCCAGGGCTACCTGCATCTGCCCACCACCGAGAAACCTGTGCCCCTGGTCATCGTCAGCGGTGGCATCGATTCGCTTCAGGTGGACTTCCTCAACTTCTATTTCAAGTGTCTCGAGCCCCACGGCATCGGGATGCTCTCCCTGGACATGCCGGGCACCGGCTATGCCGAACACTGGCCCCTGGTGCAGGACACCAGCCGCCTGCACCAGGCGGTGCTCAACTACCTCTCGGAGGTGGCCTGGGTCGATCACCAGCGCATCGCCATGGTGGGGTTCCGCCTCGCCGGCAATGTGGCGGCCCGTCTCGCCTTCGTCGAGCCGTTCAAGCTTAGGACCGTGGTCTGCATCGGTGCCGGCATCAACCAGGTGTTCACCAATCAGGAGATGTTCGCCCGCTGCCCGCGCATGATGCGCGACGGGCTGGCGAACCGGCTGGGGGCGGACGCGGCCCAGTGGGATCTGCTGCGCACCAAGTGTCAGGTCTTCTCCCTCAAGACCCAGGGATTGCTGGGGAGTCGCACTTCCGTGCCGATATTGAGTATCGGGCACAAGAAAGATTTTATTTGTCCCGAGCAGGATGTCCGGGCATTGGCCGCTGCGAGTCGCAACGGCAAGGCGGTGGTGTTTGACAAGCAGCCACTGCTCGAGGTCTATGACGAGGCACTGAAAGAGACGGTAGATTGGCTAAAAAAGCACTTATGTACATGATATAAAACTAAAAATGTAACATCACCATGTGATGGTATGGCTTGTTCAACAGGGAGGTTAGCATGTCAGAAAGAGTGACTTACAAGCGATTGCTTCGGCAGTTCGCGGCCATTGGCCCCTATTTGCGTGAAGACCTGTGCGAGGAGGGCCGTTACCGCTTTGACTGCCTGTCCGTCTGTGTCAGCGCCAAGCCTGCTCCGGACAAGCGGGAGTTCTGGGGCTGGTGGCTGGTGCTGGAGCAGGCGGATCACAGCTTCAGCTACCACTATCAGACGGGGTTCTACAACGCGGACGGGGAGTGGATCGACAAGGCGCTGCCCAAGAAGCATCAGGCGGAAGTGGAACGCACCCTGCAAGATTTCTACAAGCTCATCAGCGGCAAGTTGACCCAGCTGGAGTGCACCCTCTCCCCCGCGAAGCAGGTGACCGCCGAACTGAGCGTGACGGCAGCCTGATCCCCAAGCCCCGCATCTTCCCGGTGCGGGGTACCCCGATGCTTTGTCACCGAGCCCGCAACTGCCTGGCGAGGCTTAATTGCCTTGCAGGGCAGGGGGGCCGTGGGTATAAAGGGATTCCTTACTTTTCTAACCCTTCGTTCCCATGGAAAACAGAACCATAGTCGTCAAACTGGGCACCAGCGTGCTCACCGGGGGATCTGCCCGCCTCAACCGTGCCCACATGGTCGAGCTGGTCAGACAATGTGCCGCCTTGCATCGACACGGGCACCGTGTCGTGCTGGTCACGTCGGGGGCCATCGCCGCCGGTCGTGAGCATCTGGGCCACCCTCCGCTGGCGCCTACCCTGCCGAACAAACAGATGCTGGCGGCGGTGGGTCAGACCCAGCTCATCCGGGTATGGCAGGACCTGTTCAACCTCTACGGGCTGCACATCGGCCAGATGCTGCTGACCCGCGCCGACCTGGAAGACAGGGAGCGCTACCTCAATGCCCGCGACACCCTGCGCACTCTGCTTGATCACCGCATCATCCCCGTCATCAACGAGAACGACGCCGTGGCCACCGCCGAGATCAAGGTGGGGGACAACGACAACCTCTCCGCCCGTGCGGCCATCCTGGCGGATGCGGACTTGCTGATCCTGCTCACGGATCAGAAGGGGCTCTTCACCGCCGACCCGCGCACCAACCCGGATGCCCAGCTCATCGAAGAGGTGCAGACCATAGACGACACCCTGCGCTCCCTCGCCGGTGACAGCGTGAGCGGCCTTGGCACCGGTGGCATGGCCACCAAGTTGCAGGCCGCCGACGTGGCGCGCCGCGCCGGGGTGGACGTGGTGATCGCCACCGGCCAGATCCCGGAAGTGATCGGCCGACTCGCCGCCGGGGAGCGGGTGGGGACCCTGTTCCCGGCCCTGGCATCCCCCCTGGAAGGGCGCAAGAGCTGGATCCTGGCAGGGCCCCCTCCTCACGGCGAAGTGCAGGTGGATCAGGGGGCCGTGGCCGCCATGCAGGAGAAGGGCTCCAGCCTGCTGCCCAAGGGCATCGTCGCGGTGAAGGGAGATTTCGTGCGTGGCGACGTGGTGCGTATCCTGGATCCCAAGGGGAGCGAGCTGGCTCGCGGTATCTGCCGTTACGACCATCTGGAGCTGGATCGGCTGCGCGGTGTCCACTCGGATCAGATTGAACAGGTATTGGGTTACGGCTATGGGGCCGTGGCCATCCACCGTGATGATATGGTGCTGCTCTGAACAGGGCGGCACCGCATGAACAAAAGGGAACTGTGATGAGTCTGGAGAAAATGGGGCAGGCGGCCCGTGAAGCCGCCTATCAACTGGCCACCGTCAGTACGGCACAGAAGAACCGGGCGCTGGCGGCCATCGCCGATGAACTGGAAGCACGCAGTGCCCAGATCCTGGTGGCCAACGAGAAAGACATCGCCGCCGGGCGCGAGGCGGGGCTCACGGAAGCCATGCTGGATCGCCTGCTGCTCAACCCGGCGCGCCTTGCCGGCATCGTGGCGGATGTGCGCAAGGTGATCACTCTGGACGATCCGGTCGGGGCCGAAATCGACAGCCGGGTGCTGGAGAATGGCCTGCGCCTCTCCCGTCGCCGGGTGCCCATCGGAGTCATCGGCGTCATCTACGAGGCGCGCCCCAACGTCACCATCGACATCGCCAGCCTCTGCCTCAAGACCGGCAACGCCAGCATTCTGCGCGGCGGTCGCGAGACCTTCCACTCCAACCTGGAGCTGGTGCGGGTGATCCAGCATGCCCTGGCGGCATCCGGCCTGCCCGAGGCGGCGGTGCAGTACATCGACAACCCGGACAGGGCGCTGGTGGCCGAGTTGCTGCGCCTCGACCGCTACGTGGACATGATCATCCCCCGCGGCGGCGCGGGTCTTCACAAGATGTGCAAGGAGAACAGCTCCATCCCCGTCATCATCGGCGGGTTCGGTATCAGCCATATCTTCGTGGACGAGAGCGCCGATCTGGCGCGTTCCCTGGCGGTCATCGAGAACGCCAAGGTGCAGCGCCCCTCCGCCTGCAACGCCCTCGATACCCTGCTGGTACACGAGAAGGTGGCGGCCACCTTGCTGCCGCAACTGGTGGCTCTGATGAACGAGCGCAAGGTGACCCTGGTGGGCGCGCCCAATGCCATGGCGCTGCTGGCTGGCAGCAACAACCTGTGCGACGCGGGGCCGGAAGATTTCGACACCGAGTGGTTGGGGTTGACCCTGGGGGTCAAGGTGGTGACGGACGTCAACGAGGCGCTCGCCCATATGCGCGAGCACAACGCCGGCCACTCCGATGCCATCCTGACCAACTCCCTCGCCAATGCCGAGCGTTTCGTCAACGGGGCCGGTTCGGCGGCGGTCTATGTCAACGCCTCCACCCGCTTCACCGACGGCGGCCAGTTTGGCCTCGGGGCCGAGGTGGCGGTCTCGACCCAGATGCTTCACGCCCGTGGCCCCATGGGGCTGACCGAACTCACCAGCTACAAGTGGGTGGGGCAGGCGGATTATCTCAGCCGTGCCTGATCCTGGCACGCTCAGCAAGCAGGACAATGCCGACTCAGGTCGGCATTTTTGTGCTTTTTTATTGCTCGCAATCAATGGCTTGCATATAACTATCCAGCAGGATGCGGTGTCACCCGGGGCATCAGGCCAGCGACAGCAAGGGGAGCAACTTCAAGGATGAAGGGACAGGATAGGAGTGCGTGGTGGGGCAGCCTCTGGCTGAGCCTGCCACTGCTGCTGGGGGCGCTCGGTTTCAGCGGCGCCAGCCACGCCAGCTGGGACCAGGATCTCTATCGTCAGCTCGGGCTGGCCGGCAAGCTCGACAGCCGCGTGTTTCGCAAGGCCCTGGACGGTTACCAGAGCGTGCGTCACAAGCGAAAACCCATTCTCACCATCATCGACTACAGCAAGCCCTCGACCATGCGCCGGCTGTTCGTCATCGACGTCAAGCGCCACAAGCTGCTCTACCACACCTGGGTCAGCCACGGCCGCAATTCGGGGGAGCTGGCCGCCCGCCAGTTCTCCAATCAGATGAATTCCCGGCAAAGTTCCCTGGGGGTCTACCGCACCGCCGAGACCTATCAGGGCAAGCATGGTTACTCCCTGCGTCTCGACGGCCTCAGTCCCGGCAAGAACAGCAATGCCCGCAAGCGCGCCATCGTGGTGCACGGGGCGGATTATGCCAGCCCCAGGCATCTGCAGAAGTTTGACAAGCTGGGGCGCAGCTGGGGATGCCCGGCCCTGCCAAGGGAGCAGTCCAGGGCGATCATCGACACCATCAAGGGAGGGAGCGTCATCTATGCCCATGGCTGAGACCCTGCCGGCGAGTCTGCTGCGATGAGCATCTCATGGCAATAAACAGCAAAAAGGCCAGCATATGCTGGCCTTGGCGCATCAGGCGGGGATTATTTGCGGACCACCAGCACAGGGCAGGGGGCGTGGCGCACCACGGATTCCGCCACGCTGCCCACCAGCAGGTGGGTGATGCCGGAGCGGCCATGGCTGCCCATGACCACGAGATCCACCTTGTCTTCCTTCGCCTGGAGGACGATTTCATCGGCGGCGCGGCCAAAACGGACCTCGAACTTGGCCGGAATGGGCAGGCAGGCGACCAGCTCCTTGAGCTGACTCTTGGCCTGGCGCTCCATCTCGTGGGTGATCTCGATGGCCGTCATGTGCAGGATCTTGTAGCTGTCGAAGCCGTGCAGCTGATCCACCACGTGGACCAGTTTGAGCTCGGCCTGGTGGGTGTTGGCCATGAAGACGGCGTAGTCGAGTACCGCTCTGGACATCTCGGAGAAATCGACGGGGCAGAGCAGGGATTTGATGGTTGGCATGAGAATCTCCCCTCAAGTTGGGCTACTAATGAATCTTGTTTGCCATGATACGCTGTGGGGCGACAATAACCCTCGACCCGCTCGCAAAATGGGGAAAATGTCGGCCGGGACTCTGTTTTTCTATGCTATCTGTATGCCTGAACGGGCCGTCCGGCGGTGAGCATCTGCCGAGTGCCATATCACTGAGGATAATCATGGTTCGTCTTTTTCTGTTCTGTTGCCTGCTGATCACCTCGTTCGTGCGGGCAGACACCATACAAGTCTATTGCGACGACTGGCCCGGCTTCTGTCACCGGGACGGCAAGGGGGTCTATCTGGATGTGGTTCGAGCCATCTATGAACCCCTGGGGCACGAGGTGAAGCTTCACATGGTGCCTTACAAACGGGCACTGGCGGTGGTGTCGCAAAAGGAGGGGGACATGGCGATGGGGGTCTATCGGGGAGAGGTGCCCGGGGTCCATCAGCCCGACTACCCCTACTCGGCGGACTACGTGAGCGTGGTGATGCAAAAGCGCTGGCTGCCGCACTGGGCAGGGGAGCACAGCCTCAAGGAGCAGGAGGTGCTCTGGCTGAGGGGGTGGGCCTTTGACAAGTTCATCCCGGAGCCGATGCGCTGGTTCGAGATAGACAGCCACGAGATGGCGCTGCAATTGCTGATCAAGGGGCGTTACCGCTACTACCTGACCGACGGCGCCCTCTACCCCGAAGGCTCCCTTCCCCCCGAGCTGGTACAGGTATTCCTGCGCTGGATCCCGACCTACCCCATCTTCGCCGATACCCCGAAGGGCAGGCAGTTGCACGGGCTCTGGGATCCCGGCATGCGCACCCTGATAAGGCAGGGCAAGCTGGCGGAGATCTATCGGCAGAACAAGCTGTACGACTACTACCAGGACTTTCTCAGGGAGCAGGTGGTGCGGGCGAACAAGCCACAGCCCTAGCTGTCGGGCCTGATGCCGTCATCGGGCCCCTCTTGTCCTGCCTCAGCCCAACCGGTCATAAAGGATGACGTTGACCGAGGCGGTGAGGTGCATGCAGCCTGTCGGTCTGGCCACATAGATAACGTCTTGTCCTGCCTCAGCCTTTGGCTCTGAGCGTCTTGGCCAACCGGTCATAGAGGATGACGTTGACCGAGGCGGCCAGGTTCATGCAACCCTGAGTCGGCACATAGATGACCTCCTTCACCGCCGCGAAGCGGGCGGGTTCCAGGGTGCCATCCTCCGGGCCGAAGATGTAGAAGGCTCTCTCGGGGTGCACGTAATCCGGCAGGGGCGTGGCCCCCTCGATCAAATCCACCAGCACTGGGGTGCAGCCCTCGGGCACGAAGTCCAGCAGCTCCTCGACCCCGAGCAGGGGGATCTTCTCCACCATCTGCTTGGTGTCGGTGACAAAACGGCGTGCCAGCTCGAAGCGCTGCCCCGTGTAGTAGACCTCGTCCGCCCCGTAGCAGCCGGCGGCCCGCATCACGGCACCCACGTTCTCCGGGGATTTGGGATTGACCAGCCCGATGGCGCAATAGCGCCCTCTCTCCCGGGCATCTGCCCGGTGCTGCCCGGCAGCGCCTTCATCTGACACTTTCATCTCTCTCTCCTGTGTGGCGGCGCATTATACCCCCGGTGGGCCCCTTGCCCAGCGTGCGGGGCGGATTCCCGCAAGGCGGGCCCAACAAGGGGGCGGCTGCACCGTGGCGGCGCAGCCAGACACCCTGATGCGCAATGGCGGCGCCCCTTGCATCCTGGCGCGGGGTTTGCAGTCACTTCCCCATACAAGACGATGAGGCATCCGGACAAAGGCGTCCGTCCCCGCAGGGGGGCGGACGCTTTTTTTATGGGCCCCTCGTCAGACACATGACAAGGAGCAAGGGAATGAAGACCACCTGTGCCTATTGCGGAGTGGGGTGCGGCATCCGGCTGAGCCGGGAGGGTGACAACTGGCAGTTGCAGGGGGATGAGCAGCATCCGGCCAACGGCGGCGCCCTGTGCGTCAAGGGGGCCAGCCTGCTGGAGAGCCTGGCCTTTCCCGACCGCCTGCTCTATCCGCGCTGGATGGGGCAGCGCATCGGCTGGGAGGAGGCCCTGGACACCCTGGCGGAGCGTTTTGCCGCCATCCTGGCCGAGTCCGGGCCGGATGCCATCGGCATCTATCTGTCGGGCCAGCTCACCACCGAGGATTACTACGTCGCCAACAAGCTGATGAAGGGGTATCTGGGCAGCGCCAACGTGGACACCAACTCCCGGCTCTGCATGTCGTCGGCGGTGGTGGCCCACCAGCGCGCCTTCGGGGAGGATCTGGTGCCCGCCTGCTACGAGGATCTCGAGCTCGCCGATCTGGTGGTGCTCACCGGTGCCAACACCGCCTGGACCCATCCCGTGCTGTTTCGCCGCCTGCAGCAGGCCAGGGCGCGGCGCCCCGAGCTCAAGCTGGTGGTGCTGGATCCCCGCCGCACCATGACGGCGGAGCAGGGGGATCTGCACCTGGCGCTCAAACCCGGCAGCGACGTGACGCTCTGGAACGGCCTGTGCCGTTACCTGCTCGATGTCGATGGCTGGGACAAGGCCTATGTGGCGCAGCACGTGAGCGGCTTCGAGGCGTTGGCGGCGGCGCTGGACGATCCGGCCTGGCAGTTGGACGAGGTGGCCCGCAGCTGCGGCCTCTCCCGCAGCGATCTGATCGGTTTCTACCAGCTCTTTGCCCGTACCCCCAAGACCGTCACCCTGTTCTGCCAGGGGATCAACCAGTCCAACCAGGGGGTGGACAAGGCCAACGCCATCATCAACGCCCACCTGATGTGCGGTCGCATCGGCAAGCCGGGGGCGGCTCCCTTCTCCATGACGGGGCAACCCAACGCCATGGGCGGGCGCGAGGTGGGGGGGCTTGCAACCCAGCTCGCCGCCCACATGGGCTTTGGCGAGGCCGAGTGCGATCGGGTACAGCGCTTCTGGGGAAGTCCGACCATGGTGCGCGGGCCGGGGCACAAGGCCGTCGAGCTGTTCGAGGCGGTGCACCGGGGGGAGATCCGCGCGCTCTGGGTGCTCGGCACCAACCCGGCCGTCTCCCTGCCGGACGGCAACCGGGTGCGCGAGGCCCTGAGCCGCTGCGAGCTGCTGGTGGTCTCCGAGGTGACCGCCAACACCGACACGGCGCGCCTCGCCCACCTGCTGTTGCCTGCCGCCGCCTGGGGAGAGAAGAGCGGGACCGTCACCAACTCCGAGCGCACCATCAGCCGCCAGCGCGCCTTCCTGCCCCTGCCGGGGGAGGCCAGGCCCGACTGGTGGGCCCTGACCCGGCTCGCCCGTCGGCTCGGCTTTGGCGAGGGGTTCGCCTATGAGCACGAGCACGAGATCTTCTGCGAGCATGCCGCCCTCTCCGGGTTTGAGAACGACGGATCCCGCCAGTTCGACATCTCCGGGCTGGCGGGTCTCACCCGTGCCGAATTCGAGGCCCTTTCTCCCCTGCGCTGGCCCGTCAACGCTGACTGGCCCCAGGGGAGGGCCCGCCTGTTCGAGGATGGGCGCTTTGCCACCCCGGATGGCCGGGCCCGCCTGCTGGCCCTGGCCCAGCGCTTCCCCGAGCAGCCAGAAACGCTCCCGCTTGCAGGGGCTGTCTCCCTGCTCCTCAACAGTGGCCGCCTGCGGGATCAGTGGCACACCATGACCCGCACCGGCCACGTGCCCCGGTTGCAGGAGGCCGAGCCCTGGCCCAGGGTGCGAATGGGGGCCGCCAGCCTGCTGGCGCTTGGCGTGAAGGAGGGGGATATGGTGCGCCTTTGCAACGGGCTCGGGGAGGCGCTGCTGCTGGTGGGGCTGGATGAGGGGCTCAGGGAGGGGGAGGCCTTTCTGCCCATGCACTGGACCGACAGCCAGTGCAGCCAGGGGGCGGTCAACCGCCTCATCGCCCCCGTGGTGGATCCCCTTTCCGGCCAGCCGATGTTCAAACAGGGGCGGGTGCAGGCCAGGGCGCAGCTCACCCGCTGGCAAGGGCTCTGGTGTGGCCGGGGTGAGTGGCGCGAGCCGGTGGACTGGTGGGCCAGGCGCCCCCTGCCCGAGGGTAACTGCACCCTGCTGGCCTCCTGGTCAGAGAGCACAGAGAGCCTGTGGCAACGGCTGGGGGCCGAGGGGCACTGGCTCAGGCTGCCCATGAAGGAGGGGTGGCTGGCCGTGGCCCTGGCAGGGGATCGTATCGAGGGGATCCTGCTGGTGGGGGCTCGGCGCCCGGACATCAAGGTCGACCTGCTGGCCAGTCTGCTCGGCACGCCGCTCCAGGCGGGGGCCCTGAGCCAGACCCTGAGCCAGGCCCTGGCCGGGGAGAGCCGGCTGGTCTGCTCCTGCCTGCGGGTCTCGGAGCAGCGCATCGTCGATGCTATCACCCGGCAGGGGGTGAGCGAGTTGGCGGGGCTGCAGGCCCTGCTCGGCTGTGGCAGCAACTGCGGCACCTGTCTGCCCGAAATCGACAAGCTGTTGATCAAACATGTTTTCCTGGCATCCGCTTAGTGCGGTGCCAGGACACAAGGAGCCTGAGATGAGCCAAATCAGTCTGGTGGGAGCGGGCCCCGGGCCCCTCGAATTGTTGACCCTGCGCGCCCTGCACCGTCTGGAGGCGGCAGAGGTCGTGGTCTATGACCGCCTGGTGGGGAGCGAGATCCTGGCCCGCATTCCCCACGGGGCGGCCCGCTTCGACGTGGGCAAGCGCTGCGGTGAGCCGAGCCCGACCCAGGAGGAGATCAACGCCCTGCTGCTGGCCCTGGCCCGCACGGGCAAGCGGGTGGTGCGCCTCAAGGGAGGGGATCCCCTGGTGTTCGGGCGCGGTGGCGAGGAGGCGCTGCACCTGGCCCGGCACGGCATCGAGGCCGAGCTGGTGCCGGGGATCACGGCGGCCCTGGGCTGCGCCGCCAGCAGCTTCATTCCCCTGACCCACAGGGGGTTGGCCCGCTCCCTGACCCTGGTGACGGGGCACCTGATGGACGAGCGCGACTATCAGGGCTGGCAGGGGCTGACCCGGGCGGGCCACACCCTGGTGTTCTACATGGGGCTGGAGCGGGCGGCCCGCATTCGGGAAGGGATGTTGAGGGCGGGGGCCCCGGGCGCGCTGCCGGTGGCCCTGGTGGTGGCTGGCTGCAGCCCCCGCCAGCAGGTGCACGAGGCCACGCTCGATGGCCTGGAGCAGGCCGCCCGTGCCCTGCTGGGCCAGAGCCCGGTGCTGATCATCATGGGGGAGGTGGTGCGGCTGCGCGCCGAGCTGCAGGGGCTGCTGACGGAGGCCCTGGAACGGGTCGCCTGAGGGGCGATTGTCCCTCTACCCCCACTACCTCCTGATAGATAAAAAGGAGGTAGATTCAAAGAGTTGGCCTTCATGTTGCGGCATTTTCGCCAGACAGAACGCGATCGTCGCCGACAAGGAGCGCCATGACCACTTTTTCCACCCGGGGCCAGGACGGCCCCGCTTCCCGGCTGTTGATCCACGCCGATGACCCGGGCCAGGCGAACCGCCTGGCCCTGCTGGTCAGTCACTACGGCCATCAGCCCGGGATCCTCGATACCCGCCAGTTGCTGACGCCGACGCAGAGGGGGGATGCCCTGCTCGTCAGTTGCCGCCAGTTCAGCGCCGAGGTACGCCTTGGCCTCTCCCTTTGGCCCGACATGCCGCGCCTTTTGTTCTGCGAGCGGCTGGGGGGCGATACCCAGCTCGCCCTGTTGCAGCAGGGGGTGTTGCTGGTGCCCCACCCTTGCGGCGAGCGTGAGCCGGTGGAGCAGTGGCTGCGCCTGGCCCGCAGTCAGCTCGCCATGGTGCAGGCCCTGATGCAGACCGAGAGCGAGCTGCGCCAGAAGCTGGAGGATAGGCGGCTCATCGAGCAGGCCAAGGGACGCCTGATGCGCCATCAGGGGCTGGACGAGGACGAGGCCTATCGCCTGATGCGCAGCACCGCCATGAGCCGTCACCTGAGCCTGGGGGAGCTGGCGCGGCAACTGCTGCAGGCTTTGCCCGCCTGAGCGCTCCCGTGGCCAACCGTTTTGGTGCAACTGCGCCTAATTGAGGCAAATTTGAGGGAGGATCAGGGCACCACAGGCCGCAAAGGGCCGCCTGATGCACCCTGGACGAGCTGGCACGGAAAGTGAATAACAAAAACACGATAGCAATGAAGTAACGATGCGCAGTGAGGGGCCGGTCAGGCCACTCACCCGCAACAGGGCAAAGAAGCCCCGCCGATCCCGGATCGGCGGGGCTTTTTTTTGGTCGCGACGCACCTTGGGTCGCAGCGCTGCAACGAGGTGGCACTGCGATTCCAGGCAGCCTGGCGCCATGGCCCTGACCCGGAACCGAGGGAGGAGATGCAATGAACGGACGACAAGGATGTGCGGGACTGCTGCTGGCGGCGTTGTCGCTGCCGGTGCTGGCACTGGGAGCCCCGGAGCAGGAGGAGCTCAGGCTCGGCTTCATCAAGCTGACCGACATGGCGCCGCTGGCGGTGGCCTACGAGCGGGGCTATTTCGAGGATGAGGGACTCTACGTCACCCTCGAAGCCCAGGCGAACTGGAAGATCCTGCTGGATCGGGTGATAGACGGCGAGCTGGACGGTGCCCAGATGCTGGCGGGCCAGCCCCTGGCGGCCCACATCGGCATCGGCACCCAGGCCGAACTGGTGACGGCGTTCGCCATGGATCTCAACGGCAACGCCATCACGGTGGCCAACAGCGTCTGGGCCGCCATGGCGCCCCAGTTGCCCAGGCCGCAGGCGGGCCAGGTGCCGCCCCCGGTGAGCGCCGCCGCCCTCAAGCCCGTGGTGGCGGAGTATCGCCAGGGGGGCAAGCCCTTCAACATGGGGATGGTCTTCCCCGTCTCCCCCCACAACTACGAGCTGAGGTACTGGCTGGCGGCAGGCGGCCTGCACCCCGGTTTCTATGCGCCCAAGCTTGGGGACAACTCGGGCCAGCGCCAGGCGGACGTGCTGCTGTCGGTGACGCCGCCCCCCCAGATGCCCGCCACCCTGGAGGCGGGGACCATCGCCGGCTACAGCGTGGGGGAGCCCTGGAACCAGCAGGCGGTCGCCAGGGGCATAGGGGTGCCCGTCATCACGGATAACGAGATCTGGCGCAACAACCCGGAGAAGGTGTTCGGCGTCACCCGGCAGTGGGCCGAACGTCACCCCAACACCCATGTGCGGCTGGTGAAGGCGCTGCTGCGGGCGGCCTGGTGGCTGGATGCAGACGACAACGGCAACCGGCGCGCGGCGGCCAAGCTGCTGGCCAAACCCGAGTACGTGGGGGCGGACGAGCAGGTGATCGCCAGCTCCATGACGGGCACCTTCGAGTACGCCAGGGGGGACAAGCGCCAGGTACCGGACTTCAACGTCTTCTTCCGCCACCACGCCACCTATCCCTACTACTCCGACGCCATCTGGTATCTGACCCAGATGCGGCGCTGGGGCCAGATCCCCGAGGCCAAGCCGGACGCCTGGTTCGAGCAGGTGGCCAAGGCCGTCTATCAACCGGACGTCTATCGCCAGGCCGCCGAGGCCCTCATCGCCGAGGGCAAGCTCAAGGCCAGTGACTTCCCAGACTTTGCCAGCGAGCAGGGCTATCGCGGCCCCCAGGATGGCTTCATCGACGGCCTCATCTACGACGGCCGCCACCCCAACGCCTACCTGCAACAGTTCGCCATCGGCCTCAAGGGCGATGAGCGGGTGCAATGAGCAAGGAGATCCCGATGAAACGACACACATGGCCCCTCATCCATTTAAAAGCCATCAACTGGAAAATCATGGTGCAGCCCCTGCTCGGCGTGCTGCTCTTCCTCGGCCTCTGGCAGTGGGGGGCGAGCCAGGTGCAGACCAGTCTGGGCACCCTGCCGGGGCCGCTCGCCACCGCCAGCCAGCTCTGGTCCCTCGGGCAGGAGCATCTGCAGGAGCGGGAGAAGGCGGCGGCCTTCCTCGAACGCCAGCAGGTGCGCAATGCGGCAAGGCTGGCGGCGGATCCGGCGGCCGAGGTGAAGCTGCGTCCCTACACAGGGCGCCCCACCTTCTTCGATCAGATAGCCACCAGCCTGCTCACCGTGCTGTGCGGCTTCGCGCTGGCGACCCTGATCGCCATTCCGTGCGGGGTGCTGCTCGGCATGAACCAGGGGCTCTATCGCGCAGCCAACCCGGTGATCCAGCTGCTCAAGCCGGTGTCGCCGCTGGCCTGGCTGCCCCTCATCACCTTGGTGGTGAGCGCCCTCTACGCCAATCCCGCCCCCTGGCTTGCCAAGTCCTTCCTCACCTCGGCCCTGACGGTGACCCTCTGCTCCCTCTGGCCGACCCTGATCAACACGGCGGTGGGGGTGGCGGGGCTGGATGGGGATCTGCACAACGTCAGCCGGGTGCTGCGCCTCTCCTTTGTGACCCATGTGCGGCGCATCGTGCTGCCCGGGGCCCTGCCCATGATCTTCACCGGGCTGCGGCTCTCACTGGGGGTGGCCTGGATGGTGCTGATCGCGGCGGAGATGCTGGCCCAGAACCCGGGGCTCGGCAAGTTCGTGTGGGACGAGTTCCAGAGCGGCGGCTCTGCGTCTCTGGCCCGCATCATGGTGGCGGTGATCACCATAGGCCTCATCGGCTGCGCCCTGGACAGGGGCATGCTGGCCCTGCAGCAGTGGTTGTCCTGGGACAAGCGCCAGGTGCTGCGTTAATCACATTTCTATTCAGGCAGGAGAAGAGCCAATGAAGAGTTATCTGGAGATAAGCGACGTCGGCATCTCGTTCGAGACGGAGCAGGGCAGCTTCGAGGCCTTGAGCCGGGTCAACCTGCGCATCGAGAAGGGGGAGTTCGTCTCCCTCATCGGTCACTCGGGCTGCGGCAAGAGCACCGTCCTCAACCTGGTGGCCGGGCTGCTGGAGCCGACCCTGGGGGGCATCATTCTCGATGGTCGCGAGGTGGCGGGGCCTGGGCCCGAGCGTGCCATGGTGTTCCAGAACCACGCCCTGCTGCCCTGGCTCAGCGTCCAGCAGAACGTGGCGCTGGCGGTGGCCCAGGTGGAGTCTGACAAGCGGGCGGTGGCGGAGCGGGTGGACTACTACCTCTCCCTGGTGCAGATGGATCACGCCAGCCAGAAGATGCCCCACGAGCTGTCGGGGGGGATGAAGCAGCGGGTCGGCATCGCCCGCGCCCTCTCGCTCTCCCCCAAGGTGCTGCTGATGGACGAACCGTTCGGCGCCCTCGATGCCCTGACCCGGGCCCATCTGCAGGACGCGCTGATGGCGATCCAGGCGGAGCTTGGCAACACCGTCATCATGATCACCCACGACGTGGACGAGGCGGTGCTGCTCTCCGATCGCATCGTCATGATGACCAACGGCCCCAGCGCCACGGTCGGTGAGATCCTGACAGTCGACCTGCCAAGGCCCAGAGACAGGGTCGCCCTGGCGGACGATCCCCACTACCACAAGCTGCGCCAGCAGGTGCTGCGCTTCCTCTACGAGAAGCAACGCAAGGTGACCCCCCTCAAGGCAGCCGGGCAGGTGCGCAGCAAGCTGCGCGCCTGAGCCCGCCGGATTCAAGGAAGAGAGACATGACAGACAAAGAGCAACAGTGGGTGACAGAGGACGGCATGGGCCTGCTCGGTCGCCAGAACAGTGGTTCCGCCGAACAGACCGCAAAGCAACGGCTGCTGGTGGTGGGCAACGGCATGGTGGGTCACCACTTCGTCGAACAGCTGGTGGCGGCCGGTGGCCTGAGCCGGTTCGAGGTGACGGTATTTGGCGCCGAGCCGGACCCCGCCTACGACAGGGTGCATCTGTCCGAGGTATTCGGCGGCAAGGCGCCCCAGGCCCTGCGCATGGCCGACCCCGCCTGGTATGAAGAGAGCGGCATTGCGCTGCGGCTGGAGGCCGAGGTGGAGGTGCTCGACCGGGCCACCCGCACCCTGACGCTGGCCAACGGCGAGCAGTTCCCTTACGACCGTCTGGTGCTGGCGACCGGCTCGGTGCCCTTCGTGCCCCCCATCCCCGGTCATCAGCGGGAGGGCTGCTTCGTTTACCGTACCTTGGGAGATCTCGCCGCCATCCGCGATGCCTGCGCCCAGGCTCGCAGCGGCGTGGTCATCGGTGGCGGCCTGCTGGGGCTGGAGGCGGCCAACGCCCTGCGCCTGCTCGGCCTCAAGACCCAGGTGGTGGAGTTCGCCCCAAGGCTAATGCCGGTGCAGCTCGACGAGAGCGGCGGCGCCGTGCTGCGGGACAAGATCCAGGCCCTCGGGGTCGAGGTGCTGGTGGAGAAAGCCACCGAGTGCATTGAGCAGGGGGAGCAGGCCCGTCATCGCCTGCGTTTCAAGGACGGTTCCCACATTGAGACCGACGTGCTGCTGTTCTCCGCCGGTATTCGACCCGCCGACACCCTGGCCCGGCAATCCGGGCTGGTGGTCGGGGAGCGCGGCGGCATCTGCATCGACGACGGCTGCCACAGTTCGGATCCCGCCATCCTCGCCATCGGCGAGTGCGCGCTCTGGCAGGGGCGCATCTTCGGCCTGGTGGCCCCCGGCTACCAGATGGCCCGGGCCGCCGTGGCCAGCCTGTGTGGCGGCGAGACCCGCTTTATCGGGGCCGACATGTCCACCAAGCTCAAGCTGATGGGGGTGGACGTGGGCTCCATCGGCGATGCCCACGCCAGCACCGCCGGTGCCCAGGAGCTGCTGCTGCTGGACAGGGTCAAGGGCATCTACAAGAAGCTGGTGACCGACGGCGAGGGCAATCGGCTGCTCGGCGCCATCCTGGTGGGGGACGGGGCCGATTACGAGCGGCTGCTGCAGTACTACCAGAACGGGGTGGCGCTGCCCCAGCCGCCGCTCTCCCTGCTGGTGGGGGAGGTCGGGGCCGCCCCCGCGCCCCTGGTGCTGCCGGACAGCGCCATCCTCTGCTCCTGCCACAACGTCAGTAAGGGGGACGTGGTGGCCGCCGTTCGGGCGGGCAACCACGAGCTGTCGGCGGTGAAGAGTTGCACCAAGGCCGGCACGGGTTGCGGCGGTTGCAGCAACCTGCTCAAGCAGGTGGTGGATCAGACCCTGGCGGACCTTGGCGTCGAGGCGGACAAGGGGTTGTGCGAGCACTTCGCCTACGGCCGTCAGGAGCTCTATCACCTGGCCCGGGTCGGCGAGCTGAAGAGCTTCGAGGCGCTGCGGGACAAGCACGGCCAGGGGCTGGGGTGCGACATCTGCAAGCCGACGGTGGCCTCCATCCTGGCGTCCCTCTGGAACGAGCACGTGCTGGAGAAGCCCCACCGCGCGTTGCAGGATACCAACGACGCCTTCCTTGCGAACCTGCAAAAGGACGGCACCTATTCGGTGGTGCCGCGTATCCCGGGGGGGGAGATCACCCCGGAGGGGCTCATCACCATCGGCGAAGTGGCGCGCAAGTACGGCCTCTACACCAAGATCACCGGCGGCCAGCGCATCGATCTCTTCGGCGCCCGGGTCGACCAGCTGCCCGCCATCTGGGGCGAGCTGGTGGCGGCGGGCTTCGAGACCGGTCAGGCCTACGGCAAGTCGGTGCGCACCGTGAAGTCCTGCGTGGGCTCCACCTGGTGTCGTTACGGGGTACAGGACTCCATGACCCTGACCCAGACCCTGGAGCACCGCTACAAGGGGCTGCGGGCGCCACACAAGCTGAAGTTTGCGGTCTCAGGCTGCACCCGGGAGTGCGCCGAGGCCCAGAGCAAGGACATCGGCGTCATCGCCACCGAGCGGGGCTGGAACCTCTATGTGTGCGGCAACGGCGGGATGCGGCCGCGCCACGCCGACCTCTTTGCCACGGATCTCGACGAGCAGACCCTGATCCGCTACATCGACCGGCTGCTGATGTTCTACGTGCGCACCGGGGACAGACTGCAACGTACCTCGGTCTGGATGGAGAACATGGAAGGGGGGCTCGACTACCTCAAGTCGGTGATCATCGAGGACAGGCTCGGCATCGGTGCCGAGCTGGAGGCCATGATGGAGGGGATCGTCGGCACCTGGCAGTGCGAGTGGAAGAGCACATTGGCGGATCCGGACAAGCTCAAGCTGTTCGAGGCCTTCGTCAACCGGCCCGAGGACGAGACGCCGCCGCGCCGTGAGGAGCGGGGGCAATGGGTGCCGGATATCGCTATCAAGGAGGTGGTATGAGCGACATAAAAGAAGAGACCTTACAGTCAGAACCTGGAGCCTGGCATAGGGTATGCGAGCTGGCGGCGCTGCCGGAGCAGGCCGGGCGCAGCGCCTGGCTGGAGGGGCGGGTGCTGGCGCTGTTTCGCCTCGGGGAGCATGTCTATGCCCTGGACGGGGTGGATCCCCTGGCCGGCGTGGCGGTGCTGGGGCGTGGTCTGGTGGGGGATGCCGGTGGGGAGCCCGTGGTCGCCTCGCCCCTTTACAAGCAGCGCTACGCCCTGATGGACGGTCGCTGTCTGGACGATCCTGCCCTGAGCGTCGCCTGTTGGCCGGTGCGGTTGGAGGGAAACGAGGTCTGGGTACAGCTGGGGTGAGTGGCACCATCTGAAAACCGTTTTTCTATCACCGGGCTTGCCCGGTGATTTTTTTGTGGCTGACCCGACATTTCTTGCACGAGAGGATGGCGGGAAAACGTTTTTCGGAGATAATGGACAAACGTTTGCAACTGGATGTTTGTCTATGACGGAACGTGAGCAAGAGATCCTCGCCCTGCTGCGCCAGGATCCCATGATTGCCCAGCAGGAGCTGGCGGACAGGCTCGGCATCAGCCGCTCCGCGCTGGCGAGCCACATCTCCAGCCTGATGCGCCAGGGCTATGTGCAGGGGCGCGGCTATGTGCTGCGCGAAGGCCCCTACGCCGTGGTGATCGGCGGCGCCAACATGGATATCTGTGGCAGCAGCCACGACAACCTGCGCATCGGCGATTCCAACCCGGGCCGGGTACGCACCTCCGCCGGCGGGGTAGGGCGCAACATCGCCGAGAACCTGGCGCGCCTTGGCACCGACACCCGGCTGCTGACTGCGGTGGGCAACGATCAATACGGCCACCACCTGCTGGAGGTGAGCCAGCGCGCCGGGGTCGACGTGCGCCAGGTGCTGGTACTGGAGGGTCAATCGACCTCCTGCTATCTCAGCCTGCACGATGGCAGCGGCGAGATGAGCTGCGCCGTCAACGACATGGGGATCATCGAGCAGCTCACCCCGGCCCGGCTCACCCCCCTGAGCGGTTTTCTTGGCGCGGCCCGGCTCTGGGTGCTCGACACCAACCTCGCCACCCACACCCTGGACTGGCTGTTCGAGCGCCAGGGGGAGCACATCATCTTCGTGGACACCGTGTCGGTGGCCAAGGTGGAGAAGATCCGCCCCTGGCTGCACCGCATCCACACCCTCAAACCCAATCGCACCGAGGCGGAGCAGCTGTGCGGCTTCACCATCGGCGGGCCCGACACCTGGCCCATGGCGGCGGCCTGGTTCCACCGCGCCGGGGTGCAGCGGCTCTTCCTGAGCCTCGGCGATCAGGGGATCTTCTATAGCGACGGGGCCTGCCAGGGCCATCTGCCCGTGCTCGGCAGCCCGGTCGTCAACGTGACCGGCGGCGGCGATGCCTTCATGGCAGGGCTGGCCCACGCCTGGTTGCAGGAGCAGGGCATCATGGAGACAACCCGGTTCGCCCTCGGTTGCGCCGCCCTCACCGTCAATTGTTCCGATACCGTCTTTTCCGGCCTATCCAAGGCCGCCGTTGAACGCATGCTGGAGGAGTACCCATGTTGAACGCTTACCTCGATATCCAACCTGAAGTTGCCGCCGCGCTGGCCGCCGGCAAGCCGGTGGTGGCCCTGGAGTCCACCATCATCTCCCACGGCATGCCCTATCCCCAGAACGTGGAGACGGCGCGCCAGGTGGAGCAGGTGGTGCGGGACAACGGCGCCGTGCCGGCCACCATCGCCATCATCGATGGCCGCCTCAAGGTGGGTCTGGATGCGGGGGCCCTGGAGGCGCTGGGCCGTGCCGGGCACGCCGCCACCAAGTGCAGCCGTCGCGACATCCCCTTCGTGCTGGCCAACAAGGGGCTGGGGGCGACCACGGTAGCCTCCACCATGATAGTGGCCGCCATGGCCGGGATCCGGGTGTTCGCCACCGGCGGCATCGGCGGCGTGCATCGCGGCGCCCAGGAGACCTTCGACATCTCCGCTGACCTGCAGGAATTTGCCCAGACCCCGGTGGCCGTGGTCTGCGCCGGCGCCAAGTCGATCCTCGACATCGGTCTGACCCTGGAGTACCTGGAGACCCAGGGGGTGCCGGTGATCGGCTACCAGACCGAGGAGCTGCCCGCCTTCTACACCCGGGAGAGCGGCTTCAAGGTGGATTACCGCCTGGAGAGCCCGGCGGCCATCGCCGAGGCGCTGCGTCTGAAGTGGGAGCTGGGGCTGGCCGGGGGCGCCGTGGTGGCCAACCCGATCCCGACCCAGTTTGCCATGCCCAAGGCCGACATCGACGCCGCCATTGCCCAGGCACTGCGTGAGGCGGACGAGCAGGGGGTCAAGGGCAAGGAGTCCACCCCCTTCCTGCTGGCCCGGGTGTGCGAGCTGACCGGTGGCAACTCCCTGGCGGCCAATATCCAGTTGGTGCTGAACAACGCCGCGCTGGGGGCGCGCATCGCTGCCAGCCTGTAAACACCTTTGCGGAAGATGCAAAAGAGGGCCAACAGGCCCTCTTTTTATTGCGTGAATCGGTGAGATAACCCCTTATTCCAGCACCAGTCGCCCGTTGAGAGGTTGGACGGGGCGGTTGTTGGGGTGGTGCATCACCGCCTTGAAGGCATCGATCTGGGCCTGGCTGGCCTGGACCGGCTCCTTCATCACCAGCCAGCGTACTCCTTCCGAGCAGGGTGGGGTGGTCAGGGACCCGCTGAAGCGGTAGTAGTCGTGCTGGGCGGGCAGCAGTTGCTCTGCCGAGATGGGTTCCTTGAAGGCATGGATCTCCCCCGCCTTGGCTGGCAACACCTGCCAGGCCTGGCTCAGGGCCCCATTGGCCTGGCCCGGCTCGAACATCACGGCGACCACCGCCAGCTCCCCCTTGTCATTGGCATGGACCAGGTGACCCTCCAGGGGGTAGGACTTGCCCTCGATGAGGTTTTCGCTGGGGGCGTGGAAGTGGAACTGCTTGAGCTCGAAGTGCATGCCGTCGAGCTCAAGGGTGCTGCCGGGGGCATAGTTGACCTGCACCGTGTGGCCGTTGTTGACCAGCGTCTTGCCACCCGCCTGATAGTGGAACTGCAGGGGGGCCAGATCGGCCTTCACCAGACCTGAGAGGTTGACCGGCGACTGGTTGCTGCCGGCACACTGGCCATATTCCGGGGTCAGGCTGGCCCATTTAGCCGGGCCGGCCTCGCCGCTGTATTCCCAGTGTGTGGTGGCGGCAAAGGCGGCAGGGCAGAGCAGCAGGGCGCCAGCCAGCAGGGACTTTTTCATCATGCATCCTTATCCTGATTGAAAAGCACGACCATTCCTGGCCTTCCGGCAGGAAGGCCTCATCAATGGCATCGTTGGAAACGCAGGGTACGCGGTGCCAGACCGGATTAATTGTTATGAAAGGTCTGTCGTCATCGTTATTTGAAGCGTGGCATGAGGCGGCGCCATGATGTATTCCGGCAACGGGGCCCGCTTATTCATGGAGGAGAAATCCTGCGGGCATTTTCGCCATGAACGGCCCCCTTTCATGGCGCCCCAAATAGATGACGGGCTGATTCTAGAGGGCTTTTCATGGCTCCATTTGATCTCGAGCAAACAAGCGCGGACTAATTATCGGGCTTGAGGATCCCTTATTTCGCTGGGATTTGTTCGATATTCCCTGACCCGGTCAGGGGCGTGCGTGGCGGGAGCCGGGCGC
Source organism: Aeromonas sp. FDAARGOS 1406 (assembly GCF_019048565.1). Taxonomy (NCBI): domain Bacteria; kingdom Pseudomonadati; phylum Pseudomonadota; class Gammaproteobacteria; order Aeromonadales; family Aeromonadaceae; genus Aeromonas; species Aeromonas sp. FDAARGOS 1406. The sequence continues at coordinate 1,783,701 of NZ_CP077378.1, read as the reverse complement.
TGTGCTGACAGAGTGCCTCGGTATTGACCCCTTATCCCTCTGATAGTGCTGGAGAAATTCCCCCCTCAGCACAGTGACGGGGGGATGGCAATCCCCCGGTTGGCGGCGCCTTGTTTGCGGTTTTGCCGTCCTCTTCACATTTTCGGATTGCTCGCTATTTGTGCGATTGCCTTACTCATCCGACCTGGTGTCAAATCACTCCGCCTAACACAAGGAGTGGCATAATAATGAATAATATCAATAAATTAGTTCTGGCTATCGGATTCACTCTCACCACTTTCCCGAGCCTGGCGGCGGGATTCCAGTGCGGGGAGCACGTCACCCTGGGGGTACCCGGTCAATCCAGTCAGCTGTTGTGCCGGGAGGGCTATGCCGCCGGGTACAACTACGACACCAAGGTCTCTGACTGGGTCTCTTACCGGATGACGTCCGCCAGCGCCCAGGGCCAGGTGCCGCGCAAGGATGCCTTCGCCGAGGACAAGGAGGTGCCGGTGCAGTTTCGCGCCACCCTGTCGGACTACAAGGGCTCGGGCTATGACCGCGGCCACCAGGCGCCGGCGGCGGACATGCGATCCACCGCCAACACCATGAAGCAGAGCTTCCTGCTCACCAACATGACCCCGCAACTGCCGGCGCTCAACCAGGGGGCCTGGCGCATCCTGGAGGAGAAGACCCGGCAGTGGGCCATCACCTACAAGAGCGTGCAGGTGATCACCGGCCCCATCTTCACCCACTCCGATGGCGCCATCGGCAACGGCGTGACCGTGCCCCACGCCTACTACCGGGTGGTGATGGATCTGGCGGGCAAGCGGGCCATCGCCTTCATCCTGCCGCAAGAGAACGTCTCGGCCAGCAAGCTGGCGGACTATGTGGTGACGGTGGATGAGGTGGAGGAGCAGACCGGGCTCGACTTCTTCACCGAGTTGCCGGATGAGCAGGAAGAGGCCATGGAGTCGCGGCTGTCGGCCATGTGGGGCGGTTAGCGCGTCCGGCAGGGGTAACGGGGGCCCAGGCCCCCGTTACCCACACGGGCCTCCGGCCATTGTCATGGCCCCTGGTACAGGGCCAGTACAGCTTGGGTCTGGCATCGGCCCTTATCATGACTCCTTTTTTCAGGAGGCATCATGTCAGCGCTGTTTTCCCTTCACTCCTCGTCCACTCTTGCCCGCGCGTTGCGCATCTGCGTACCCATGGCGCTGCTGGGGGCTGCTGTTCCCCCGGCCATGGCCGACGAGGATATCCGCTTGGGGCAGACCATTCTGCTCGGGGTCGGCGATCATCCCGCCATCATTCCCATGCTCGCCTGCCGGCCGACCAAATCCATCATGGTCAAGGCAGGGCGGGAGTTGACCCTGGAGCGGGTCAAGGTGTTCTACGGCAACGATCGCAGCAAGACCCTCTATTTCGACAAGGTGTTGAGAGAGGATCAGGAGTCGGGGTGGCAATCCCTCGGCAGCCGACTCTGCATCAAGCGCATCGAGGTGTACGGCAATTCGGAAGGGAGCAGGGCAGGGGTCAAGGTGTATGGGCGCAAATGAGCAAAGGGCGGGGAAAATCCCCGCCCAGTGCTTATTTCTTCGGGCGGAACGGCTTGATGATGGCCTCGTCGCACTCGAGATAGGGCCCTTCCATCAGGTCGATGCAGTAGGGAATGGCAGGGAAGACCGCATCCAGGCACTCGCGGATCGATTTGGGCTTGCCCGGCAGGTTGACGATGAGCGAGCTGCCGCGCAGGCCGGCGGTCTGGCGCGACAGGATGGCGGTCGGCACGAACTTGAGGGACTCGGCCCGCATCAGCTCGCCAAAGCCCGGCATCATGCGATCGCACACCGCCTCGGTGGCCTCCGGGGTCACATCCCGCCTGGCCGGCCCTGTGCCCCCCGTGGTAACGACAAGGCAGCACTGCTCCTCGTCCACCAGCCGAACCAGGGTCGCCTCAATCTGATCCTGCTCGTCGGGGATCACCTGATAGACGGGCTCCCATTCCGAGGTCAGGTAGGCGTTCAGGGTGTCGATGATGGCCTTGCCGGAGAGATCTTCGTAGATGCCTGCACTGGCGCGATCGCTGACGGTGACGATACCGATTCTTGCCTTGCTCATGGTCTGCCCTTGGTTGCCGCAATAAAGTGGTAAATAAAATAACATAATCAGTGAGATATGTTAAACCGCCGGATGGTACAAGGGGAGGGCGTCGAGCCTGGGAGAGAGTCGAATGAAAAACAATTTTGAGGAAAGTTCCTTAATAAGGCATAAGGCCGAGAAAAATGGCGCTGAAATTTTATAAAAAAACTGACGCAGGCCGGATTCGGTTAATTTCATGAATCATAAGGAATAAATGATTTTTTCCGCCAACGATGCGCAATCCGTGCCAAAAACCGGACTCCTGTGGCTCGGCGGTGAATGGCCCAAAATCGCCACCATCCTATATAACCTTCCCTAGGGACAGTGAAATAGTGATGTGCCCGGCGTCGTTCCATTCCATGGGCGAGGTCCGGCCAGGAGGGTATATGGAGCTGCCTGATTTCGATACCCTGAAGTACTGGGCGCTGGCCGAGCCGGAGCGACTCGACGCGCTGCTGCACCAGCAGATAGAGACCCTGATCGCCAGGGTGAGAGCGTGAACATCCTGTTAAATTTCAGAGAGTTTTTGCAGGCCAGCTGCGAGCACAGTGTCCAGATAGTCACTGCTCATCGCCGCTATTTTCTGCTTGCGTCTGATGCTCGCTTTGCGTGATGTTTCCGCCCTTAGCATGTTCACGGCCATGTGTCGGATACAGGCCAGATTCTCCGCCGCGTCTTCGCGATAGATGGGGCACGCATCTTCTCCCATCGTCACATCCAACACCCAGTGAAGCTCGTTTTCGATGGCCCAATGACCGCGCACGGCACGGGCAAACTCATCTCGGTCAAGCACCTTTGAGCTGATGAAATAACGTTGTTCTATAGCTATTTTTTGATTTTTTTCAATACGATAAGAGATGGCTACACCCAGGCTCTGCAACCCGTCCCAATCGGCAAACTGGGCCGCCAGTTCCCCGGCCGGGATGACGTGATATTCACGACCGTCAACGCGCCCATGAGCCTGTTCTACCGCCGCCGTCTGCGCTGACAGCGGGGTGGCCATGGCCGGAGCGAGCGCCTGTTTCACGGCCTCAAGCAGCTTGGGCTGATTCCCCTTGACGGCCAACAGATAATCCCCACCCTGCTGCCGGATAGACGTGGCAATGGCAGTCTGGCAGCCCATGGCATCGATGGAAACCAGGCATTGACGAATGTCGAGCAGTGCCAACAATTCGGGAATGGCGGTGATTTCGTTGGATTTTTCAGCGGTTTTCACCTGACCGAGCACCAGTTTGTTGGCGGCGGCGTAGGCGCTGACCATGTGGATAGTCGATGAACGATCTCCGGGTTGATAGGAGCGACGCAGGGTCTTGCCATCAACGGCAATCAATGCCCCATCCATCTGCTGCTGGATGGCCTGGGTCCAGCGAATGAATGCTGCCTGAAACTGCTCTGGCTGGATGCGGGAGATGATCCTGGCGATGGTGTCATGCACAGGAATACCATTTAGAAACAGTCCCTTATCTTGAAGCCATGCCAGATGGACCTCGCCAAAGTCTTCGATGTCCTCCCACCCCTGAGCGCCACCAATCACAGCGCAAACGGTCAGAAACAGGACATCGTAAAAGGGATAAGAGATTTTCGCGGGCTGGCGGTTATCGTGGATTTCACTGAAAAACCGGGTAAAGAGGGCATCGACTGACATCACATGGCTCCAGAAAAGAGCACATAAGATCATAGTCAGATCGTGAGGTCAAACCTGTTTATATGGTTAAAAAACATTCACGATCCCGCCCTGCCCTGATCGCCCAGGTGGGGCCAGAGCGGCAACGTCGGTTGCGAGGTCTGCAATTTCGCATCGACTGCCAGCGCCGCCTGGCAAGAAACAACCTCGACAGCTGCATCCGGATAGCCAACATGATGCATGACTCGGTCTACGCCATGCGCCAGCACATTCTGGATCTGCAGAACGAATCTTGTCAGGAAATGGCAGAGCCCCCGCTGCCGGATAATGTGATAGCGTTTTCCAGTTATCTGAAACGGAAATAATTCACGGCCCTGTTCAAGATATAAAAAAACAGGGTATTTATTAATTTGTTTCACCCCTTCTCAAACAAGTTGTTAAGCAAGTTGGGTAAATTGTTTTTTATTTGCTGCAAATATTCCCCGGGCGGCTGAATAATAGTGACCAGTGCCCGCAGTCCGATAGAGATGGATGAAGGTGTATTTATTTTGGGGTAATATCCAGACACATTTCATCTTGCTATGACTCAAAGGGATCATGAGAAGCATCACACCAGGAAGGGTGCTGTCGCGAGAGCAGCAGACGGAGATCACCCGGATCATCGTCAAGGCGGGCCAGATGCTGGCCCAGTTTGGGGCGGAGAGCCGCATCATAGAGCAGACCACGGTCCGCCTGGGGATGGCGCTCGGGCTGGAGAGCGTCGAGATGGCCATCTCTTCCAGCGCCATCGTCCTCACCAGCCTCTACCAAGGCAGTTGCGTCACCACCACCCGCCGGGTGCGGGAGCACGGCATCAACATGCAGGTGGTGTGCGAAATCCAGCGCATCTGCATCATGACGGAAAAGTCGCTTATCGGCGCGCGCGAGGTACGTCAGCGCCTCGAGGCCATCACGCCGTTCCACTATCACCCCTGGCTGGTGGTGCCCATGGTGGGGCTCTCCTGCGGTGCCTTCAGCCTGCTGTTTGGCGGTGACTGGCCCATCTTCCTGGTGACCTGCTGCTCGGCCTCGGTCGCCATGCGGGTGCGCCAGCTCATTGCCTGCCATCACCACAGCCCCCTCATCAACTTTGCCGCCACCGGGTTTATCGCCACCCTGCTCGCTTCCAGCGCCACCTTCTTCGGCTGGGGCGAACAACCCTATCTCGCCATGGCCGCCAGCGTGTTGCTGCTGGTGCCGGGGTTCCCGCTCATCAATGCGGTCTCCGACATGGTGAAGGGTTACTTCAACATGGGGCTGGCCCGCTGGGGCACGGCGACACTGCTGACCATCAGCGCAGCCATAGGGATCATTCTCGCCATGTCGGTGACCGGTATCTGGGGGTGGAAGGTATGATGGAACTGCTCTGGCTGCTGGCCAAGGATGCCTTCTGGTCGGCCATTCCGGCGGTGGGCTTTGCCATGCTGTTCAACGTGCCGCCACGGATGCTCAAATATTGCGCCATGGGGGGCGCGTTGGCCCACAGCCTGCGTACCCTGCTCATCCACTACGGCATGCCCATCGAGTGGGCCACCCTGGCAGCGGCGACCACGGTCGGCTTTGTCTGTGTCTACTGGTCGCGCCGCCTGCTGGCACCACGCCCGGTGTTCAGCGTCGCCTCCATCATCCCCATGATCCCGGGCAGCTATGCGTTCAAGACCATGATCGCCATCGTCGAGCTCAATATCTCCGGGGTGACCATGGAGCTGCTTCAGAGCGCGGTGGAGAACGGCCTCAAGGCGCTCTTTATCGTGGGGGCCCTGAGTTTCGGTTTGGCGATCCCCTCTCTGGTCGTGTACCGTAACCGCCCCATTATCTGACGACGGTGCGAGAGGTTGACCCCATGATGATTTCCATGATTGCCGCCATGGCCCAGGACAGGGTGATCGGCCTGGACAACCAGATGCCCTGGCATCTGCCGGCGGATCTGGCCCACTTCAAGCGGGTCACCCTGGGCAAGCCGGTGCTGATGGGGCGCAAGACCTTCGAGTCCATCGGACGGCCACTGCCAGGCCGTCGCAATCTGGTGATCAGCCGCAATCCCGACTACCGGGCCGACGGCGTGGAGGTCATCGACTCGGTGGAGGCGGCGCTGGCGCTGCTGGCGGGCAGCGATGTGGCCGAGCTGATGGTGATCGGGGGGGGGCATCTCTACGGCCAGCTACTGCCACGGGCCGACAGGCTCTATCTGACCCGCATCGATCTGGCGGTGGAGGGGGATACCCGCTTCCCGGCCTTTGACGAGGGCGACTGGTCCTGCATCGAGCGCGAGTCCCATCAGCCTGACGAGAAGAACCCCCATCCCTACTGTTTCGAGACCTGGCAGCGGCGCTGAGCCCTCTGATGCCATGAAGAGCCCCTTGCGACAGCCGGGGGCTTTTTTGTGCCCTGTTGCCGCAAAGAGAAGGGGACTGAACCGGCATGGCTGAAGGTGCCTGAAGCAATACCGAGTGCGCGGCATCAAAATGATTAGTAATGTAATTAAATGGCCATTCATTGCTCCGATGGGCGCCGTCGTCCCCACCCTCTCTTTTCGCCTGCTGCTAACGCCTTTTAATCATTAATGAAATGTGCTGCAAGTGCATCGATACTGTGGCGACCCTGTCTGTTATAGGCGTTTTTATCGTGATTTAATGGATTTTTATGAATGAAAATAACCAATAAAAATCAATGACTTAAATTTAATCATCTTAAGGCGGCTTCAATTGGTTCTTTTGTTTGGGTGTGAAATTGCTTAGTGTTAAAAGTAATTGGCTCACGTTCGACGGTTTGCCAGGCAAGGCGTCGGCCAAGAAAAAGGACAATATGACAGTCAAACTCGAGGTCAAATCCCTCTACAAAATCTTCGGCGATCAGCCGGATAAAGCGTTCAAATTGCTGGCGAAAGGGCATGATCGCGCCAGTATCCTGAAAAAGACCGGACAGACCCTGGGGGTCCAGGATGTCAATCTGGCCATCAACGAAGGGGAGATCTTCGTGGTGATGGGCCTCTCCGGTTCGGGCAAGTCCACCCTGGTGCGTCTTTTCAACCGGCTGATCGAGCCGACCCGCGGCCAGGTGCTGATCGATGGCGAGGATATTGCCGCCATCTCGGAGCGCGAGCTGCGCCGGGTGCGTCGCAAGAAGATCAGCATGGTATTCCAGTCCTTCGCTCTGATGCCGCACCTGAGTGTGCTGGAAAATACCGCCTTCGGGCTGGAGCTGGCCGGTGTACCGCTGGCGGAGCGCCAGCAGAGCGCCCGTCAGGCGCTCCATCAGGTGGGGCTGGGGCAGTGGATAGAGGCTTATCCGGATGCCCTCTCCGGCGGCATGAAGCAGCGGGTCGGGCTGGCCCGGGCCCTTGCCAATGACCCCGACATTCTGCTGATGGACGAAGCTTTCTCCGCGCTGGATCCCCTGATCCGCACCGAGATGCAGGACGAGCTGCTCAAGCTGCAGGCCAGCCAGCAGCGCACCATCGTCTTCATCTCCCACGATCTGGACGAGGCGATGCGCATCGGCGATCGCATCGCCATCATGCAGGATGGCCAGCTGGTGCAGGTGGGCACCCCGGACGAGATCCTGAACCAGCCCGCCAACGACTATGTGCGCGCCTTCTTTCGCGGGGTGGATCTGGCCCATGTGTTCAGCGCCCGCGACGTGGCCAGCCGCAAGCAGGTGCCCCTCATCAAGAAACACACCACCGACGGGCCGGGCAACGCCCTGCGCCAGCTCAAGGAGCTTGAGCGGGAGTTCGGGTACGTGGTGGATCGCAGCCGTCGCTTCCTCGGGGTCGTCTCGGTGGAGTCGCTCGGTCAGGCGGTCAGGGCCAAAGGCAGCCTGGAGCAGGCGCTGCTGGCGGACATCCAGCCCATTCTGGCGGACACCGCCCTCAATGAACTGATCAGCCAGGTGGCGGCCGCCCCCTGTCAGGTGCCCGTGGTCGAGGAGGATGGCACTTACCTCGGCCTCATCTCCAAGGCCAATCTGCTCAACACCCTGGACAGGAGTACCCCGGCATGAAGCTGATGAATCCCCATTTCTTGCTGAGCGGGCTGCTGGCCCTGGTGCTGCTGGCGAGCCCTTCCCTGCGGGCCGATGAGGTGGCGGCAGACCCCTGGAGCGCGCCTGCGTCCGCCGAGGTGTCCGATCCCTGGGGCAGTACCGACACCCAGGCTACCGACTGGCAGAACCAGATCGAAGCCGCCGACACCACAACCGCCATCGACTGGCTGGATCCCTTCCAGCAGGCGATGGTGCCGCTGGATACCTGGGTGGAAGGGGGCATCGGCTGGCTGGTGGAGAACATGCGGCCGCTGTTCCAGCTGATCCGCGCACCGGTGGAGCTGACCCTGAACGCCATGACCCATCTGCTGCAGACGGTGCCCTCCACCCTGATGATGGGGCTCCTGGCCCTGCTTGCCTGGCAACTGGTGAACGGCCGCATGGCGCTCGGCACGCTCGTATCTCTTGTGGGGATCGGGCTCATCGGGGCCTGGTCCGATGCCATGGTGACCCTGTCCCTGGTGTTGACCTCGCTGTTCTTCTGTGTGCTGCTGGGGTTGCCCACCGGCATCCTGCTGGCCCGCAGCGAGCGGCTCTCCACCTGGACCCGGCCGCTGCTGGATGCCATGCAGACCACCCCGGCGTTCGTCTACCTCATCCCCATCGTGATGCTGTTTGGCATCGGCAACGTGCCCGGGGTGGTGGTGACCGTCATCTTCGCCCTGCCGCCCATGATCCGGCTCACCATGCTGGGTATTCGCCAGGTGCCCACGGATCTGGTGGAGGCGGCCCACTCGTTCGGTGCCAGCCCCTCCCAGTTGCTGTTCAAGGTACAGCTGCCGCTCGCCATGCCCACCATCATGGCCGGGGTCAACCAGACCCTGATGCTGGCGCTCTCCATGGTGGTGATCGCCTCCATGATCGCGGTGGGGGGCCTCGGCCAGATGGTGCTGCGCGGCATCGGCCGGCTCGACATGGGGCTCGCCTCCATCGGCGGCCTCGGCATCGTGCTGCTGGCCATCGTGCTCGACCGCCTCACCCAGGCGATGGGGCAACCAGATCGCACCCGTACCGGCCGCTGGTATCAGCACGGCCCCGCCGCCCTGCTGCTGCGCCTGGCCGGCCGTGACAAGAAAATCGATTACAAAGGAGTAAACGCATGAGACAGACCACCAAAGGATTGACCCTGGGCACATTGCTGCTGAGTGCTCAACTGCTGAGCCCGCTCGCCATGGCCAGCGCCGAGTTGCCGGGGGAGGGGGTTCGCGTTCAGCCCCTGCAGAGCTCCTTGCCGGAAGAGGCCTTCCAGAGCCTGCTGGTGAGCAAGCTGATGGCGCGTCTGGGTTACGATGTCCAGCCCGCCCAGGAGGTGGACTACAACGTGGCTTATGCCTCGGTGGCCCAGGGAGACGGCACCTTCCTCGCGTTCAACTGGGTGCCGCTGCAGGACAACAAGTACGAGCAGGCGGGAGGCGACAAGGTGTTCTTCCGTGAGGGCACCTATGTGGCCGGTGCCGCCCAGGGGTACCTCATCGACAAGAAGACCGCGACCCAATACGGCATCACCAACCTGGGCCAGCTCAAGGATCCCGAGGTGGCGGCGCTGTTTGACGGGGATGGCGACGGCAAGGCCGACCTCATCGGCTGCAACCCCGGCTGGGGCTGCGAGGGGGCGATCAACCATCACCTCGATGCCTTTGGTCTGACCCCCACGGTGGCCCATAAGCAGGGCAACTACGCGGCGCTGATCGCCGATACCCTGGCTCGCTACCAGGCCGGCAAGCCGGTGCTCTATTACACCTGGACCCCCTACTGGCTCAGCAGCGAACTGGTGCCGGGCAAGGATGTGGTGTGGCTGGAAGTCCCCGCCGACGCCCCGGATGCGGCCAAGACCCGTTTGCCGAACGGCAAGAACTACGGCTTTGCGGTGAACACCATGCACATCGTTGCCAACAAGCGGTTTGCCGAGGCCAATCCGGCCGCCGCCAAGCTCTTCTCCATCGTCAAGCTGCCGCTCAATGACATCAACGTGCAGAACGGCCTGATGAACAAGGGGCAGAACAAGCCGGCGGACGTGGAACGTCATGCCGACGCCTGGCTCAAGGGCCACGAGGCACTGGTGAACGACTGGCTGAATCAGGCGCGCGCCGCCGCCATGTAATGAGGGGGACGTCGCCCTTTTGCGCAAAGAAAAACGCCCGGCAGTTGCCGGGCGTTTTTTTGTGGGCGCAGCACTTGGCCGGGCCGCGGGGGATCAGATGCCGGAGCCGTCGCTCTCGCCACCTTCCTCATGCAGGCCGCACTCGCGCTTGAGGCCGAAGAAGCGGGTCTGCTCCTCGCTCATGCCGGGCTCCCACTTGGCGGTGGTGTGCACGTCGCCGACCGAGAGGTAGCCCTGCTCCCACAAGGGGTGGTAGGGGAGGTCGAACTCCTTGAAGTAGTAGAAGACGTCCTTGTTGCTCCAGTCGATCACCGGCAGGAACTTGAAGCGACCGCGCTGGATGGCCAGCACCGGCAGCTTGCCCCGGCTGCCGGACTGCTCACGGCGCAGGCCCGAGAACCAGGTGCGGGCACCCAGCTCGTTCAGGGCGCGGTCCATGGGCTCCACCTTGTTGAGCTGGTTGTAACGGGTGATCCCCTCCACCCCCTGCTCCCACAGGAGGCCGAAGCGAGCCTCCTGCCAGGCCGGGCTGAGTTCGGCCCGGTAGATCTTGAGGTTGAGCGCGAGACGCTCGGTCAGTTCGTCGATGAAACGGTAGGTCTCGGGGAAGAGATAACCGGTGTCGGTCAGCACCACGGGCACGTCGGCCCGCTCGCGGCTCACCAGGTGCAGCATGAGCGCCGCCTGGATGCCGAAACTCGACGACAGCACATGCTCCCCCGGCAGGTTGGCCAGGGCCCAGCGCACCCGCTCGGGGGCGCTCATGGCGTCCAGCTCCCGGTTGAGGGGGGCCAGCGCCTCGACCTGCTCCTCCCGGCCCAGGGCCAGGAGGGCGTCGAGGTCGAGCCGGCCGTCGGCGGTGCGCGCCAGCCGGGCTGTATCAGTCTGTTCAGGCTGCATAGAAGTCCCTCGCGGAGTCGATAACCGGGGCGATGATCCCGGCGCGAATGACAAAATCGCCGAAGCACTCGTCCGGGTTGCGATCCTTGGCCCAGCGGCCGATCAGGGCGTCCAGTTCGGCCAGGATCTGCGGCTCGGTGATGTTCTCAAGATGCAGGCGCGGGATGCGGGTCCCCTCGAGGTTGCCCCCCAGGTGCAGGTTGTAGCGACCCGGCGCCTTGCCCACCAGACCCACTTCCGCCAGCATGGCGCGGCCGCAGCCGTTGGGGCAGCCGGTGACCCGGAAGATGATGGCGTCATCCGCCAGGCCGTGCTTGGCCAGCAGCCCCTCGATGTCGGTGACGAAGGCAGGCAGCATGCGCTCGGCCTCGGCCATCGCCAGGGGGCAGGTAGGCAGGGCCACACAGGCCATGGACTGCTTGCGCTGCTCGCTCACGCCGTCATCCAGCAGACCGTAGTGACGCGCCAGGGCCTCAATGCGGGCCTTCTCGCCGGCAGGCACGCCCGCGATGATGAGGTTCTGGTTGGCGGTGAGGCGGAAGTCCCCCTGATGCACCTTGGCGATCTCCAGCATGCCGGTCTTGAGGGGCTTGCCCGGGAAGTCCAGCAGGCGGCCGTTCTCGATAAACAGGGTCAGGTGGTGCTTGCCGTCGATCCCCTCCACCCAGCCGAAGCGATCGCCACGGCTGGTGAATTCATAGGGGTGAACCGGCCCGAACTGGATGCCGGCGCGGTTCTCCACCTCGGCCTTGAAGGCCTCGACCCCCACCCGTTCAAGGGTGTACTTGGTCTTGGCGTTCTTGCGGTTGACCCGGTTGCCCCAGTCGCGCTGGGTGCTGACCACGGCGGCCGCCACCTCCAGCACGTGGGAGAGCGGAATGAAGCCAAAGTCGCTCGCCTTGCGCGGGTAGGTGGTGGTGTCGCCGTGGGTCATGGCGAGACCGCCCCCCACCAGCACGTTGAAGCCCACCAGCTTGCCGTGTTCGGCAATGGCCACGAAGTTGAGATCGTTGGCGTGGATGTCCACGTCGTTGTGGGGCGGGATGACCACGGTTGTTTTGAATTTGCGCGGCAGGTAGTTGGAGCCCAGGATCGGCTCCTCGTCACCCCCCAGCTTCTCGCCATCCAGCCAGATCTCCACGTAGGCGCGGGTCTTGGGCAGCAGGTGCTCGGAGATCTTCTTGGCCCACTCGTAGGCCTCCTGGTGCAACTCGGACTCCACCGGGTTGCTGGTGCAGAGCACGTTGCGGTTCACGTCCCCCGCGGTGGCGATGGAGTCGATACCTGTGCTGTTGAGGGTCTGGTGCATCAGCTTGATGTCGCGCTTCAGTACCCCGTGGAACTGGAAGGTCTGGCGGGTGGTCAGGCGGATGCTGCCGTACATGCTGTGTTCTTCGGCGAACTTGTCGATCACCTGCCACTGGGCCGGGGTGATGATGCCGCCGGGCAGGCGGGCGCGCAGCATGACGTTGTGCAGGGGCTCCAGCTTCTGGGCGGCGCGCTCCGGGCGGATGTCGCGGTCATCCTGCTGATACATGCCGTGGAAGCGGATCAGCTGGAAGTTGTCGCCGTTGAAGCCGCCGGTGAGCGGGTCCTGCAGATCTTCGGCGATGGTGCCGCGCAGGAAGTTGCTCTCGCGCTTGAGGCGTTCGTTGTCAGCCAGCGGCCCTTCGACCGGTCCCGGAATAAGTTGTTTGCTCATCAATAGACATCCCTTTGATAACGTTTGGCACGACGCAATTCGCTCAGATACTCTTCTGCTTCCTCACGGCTCTTGTGGCCGTGTTCCGCAATCACTTCCAGCAGGGCTTCCTGCACATCCTTCGCCATGTGGTTGGCGTCGCCACACACATAGAAGTGAGCGCCTGCTTCCAGCCACTGGTAGAGCTCAAGCCCTGCCTCGCGCAGGCGGTCCTGCACATAAATCTTGTTGGCCTGATCCCGGCTGAAGGCCAGGGAGATCCTGGACAGCAGGCCCGATTTCACATAACGCTGCCACTCCACCTGATAGAGGAAGTCCTGGGTGAAGTGGGGGTTGCCGAAGAAGAGCCAGTTCTTGCCCTCTGCCCCCTGTGCTTCCCGCTCCTGCAGGAAGGCGCGGAACGGGGCAATGCCGGTGCCCGGCCCCACCATGATGACGGGGGTGTCGGGATTGGCGGGCAGGCGGAAGTTGTCGTTGTGCTCCACGAACACCCGGACCTCGGCATCTTCCGGCAGACGGTCCGCCAGATAGGAGGAGGCGCCGCCGCTTCGCACTGTGCCATCTTCTTGGCGGTAGCGCACCACGCCGACGGTCAGGTGCACCTCTTCTTCCACCTCGCTCTGGGCGGAGGCGATGGAGTAGAGGCGGGGGGTGAGGGGGCGCAGCAGTGGAATCAGTTGATCGGCACTCAAGGAAGCCGGGAAGCGTTTCAGTACATCCACCACTTGAGCAGAGGCGACCAGGGCGTTGACCTGGGCCTTGTCACCGGCCAGATCTTTGAGCGCCGCGTTGTCCGTGATCTCGGCGAGGCCAGTGATCAGGCCCCCGTGCAGCCGGGTCAGTTCGTAGTGACGGGTCAGCGCCTCGCGCAGGCTGCCATGGGGGGTAGCCTCGTCACCGGTCAGACCGGTCAGGGCCAGCACTTCCCCCACGAGATCGGCGTCGTTGTCGAACCAGATGCCGAGCGCGTCCCCCGGTTGATAGGTGATGCCGGACTCTTCCAGGTTGATCTCGATGTGACGGATGTCCTTGGTGGAGTCGCGGCCAGTGATCTTCTGGTTCACCGAGAGTCTGGCGGGGAAGGGGTTCTCCTTGTTGTACTGGCTGTGGCCGACGGCGGCCTGCACCGAGCCCGCCACGCTGGCTGTCGCGGCGCCGGCAGAGAGGGTGGCGGCGACCGCCGAAACGGCCTGCTCGCCCCAGGTCTTGGCGGCATCCTGATAATCCACATCGAGGCTAGCTAGCTCATGGATGCGCTCGGCCCCCGCTTTGGCGAGGAAACCATCGAAATCCTTGCCGGTCTGGCAGAAGAACTCATAGGAGCTGTCACCCAGCCCCAGCACGGCAAACTTGAGCCCTTCCAGCTTGCCGACCTTGCCTTTTTTAAGCTGCTCGAACAGATCGACGGCGCTCTCGGGGGGCTCCCCCTCCCCGTAAGTGCTCACTACCACCAGCAGGTGGCTCTCTTTCTTGAGCTGCTTGGGTTTGTAGTCCGCCATGGAGGTGAGGGTCACCGGCAGGCCGCGGGCCTCGGCCTGGGCCTTGATGGCGCTGGCCACGCCCTTGGCATTCCCGGTCTGGGAGCCGTAGAGAATGGTCAGGCTGCCGCCGGGAGCCGCGACTTCTGCGCCTGCGCTCGCCACGGGCTGGACGCCCGCCTGGGAGAGGCCGTAGAGATAACCGCTGACCCAGGCCAGTTGCTGGGTATTGAGGGTGGTGAGAACTTGGTTGAGCTGGCGCTGCTGTTCGTCAGAGAGCGGGCTCAGGGTGGGGGCTGTCAATGGCATCACACATGTCTTCCATGGTCTGATTTTTGGTCAGGGTAAGGGGTGTAATGAATAACAACAAAGAATAAAAATATCTTCTTTATGCGATTTATGAATTTATAAAGCCAAAATCCATCTCAGCCCCGGGGCGCCCGTGATATAAAAATGGCCTTGCCGAGCCCCCTGTCCCGGTGATCTCTCATGCCCCAAGGAGCAACCATGTCCCGTCTCTATCATGTCAACGCCTTCAGCCATCACCCCTTCGGAGGCAACCCCGCCGTGGTGGTGCTGGGGGAAGCGCGGCCCGACGCCGAGCTGCAGGCCATGGCAGCGGAGTTCAACCTCTCTGAGAGCGCTTTTCTGACCCAACTGGGGGAGGAGCATTACGGGTTGCGCTGGTTCACCCCGCAAGTGGAGGTGGACTTGTGCGGCCATGGCACCCTGGCGGCGGCCCATGTGCTGTGGCAGACGGGGGCGGTGTCGGAGGAGCTCCCCATCCGCTTCGCGACCCGCAGCGGCGAGCTGGTGGCCAGGCGCGAAGAGAGCTGGATCTGGCTCGACTTTCCGCGTATCTCTCTGGCTCCTCTTGAGCTGGATCCTGCCTATGGGGCTGCCCTCGGCTGCCAGCCGCTGCAAACCCTGGCGGCCGGGGCCAAGTTCCTGCTTGAGCTCGCCAGCGAGGAAGAGGTCCGCGCGCTCACCCCCGATTTTCACGCCCTGCGGGCGCTGCCGGGCCGGGGGATCATGGTGACGGCGCCATCGAGCCGGAAGGAGGACGACTTCGTCTCCCGCTATTTCGCCCCCTGGGTTGGGGTGGACGAGGATCCGGTGACCGGCTCCAACCACTGCGCCCTGGTGCCCTTCTGGGCAGAGCGGCTCGGCAAACGGCAATTGCGGGCCCGCCAGATCTCGGCCCGGGGCGGGGATCTCAGGCTGGAATTGCAGGAGGAGCGGGTGCTGATGGCGGGCCGGGCACTGACCCTGTGGCAGGGGGAGTGGCTGCTGCCGCCTGGCGTACCAGCGGACCGATGACCGCTCGTCACGGTGTGACTTCTGCATAAAAAAACGCCCCGTAATTGCGGGGCGTTTTGATTGCCATGGACGGCAGCGTTTTGCTGCGGCCCTGTTTCTGCGGCGCTTACTTTTGTGGACGCAGGGCCGGGAACAGGATGACGTCGCGGATGGTGTGGCTGTTGGTGAACAGCATCACCAGACGGTCGATACCGATACCCTGACCGGCGGTCGGCGGCAGACCGTGTTCCAGCGCGGTGACGAAGTCGGCGTCGTAGAACATGGCTTCGTCGTCCCCTGCGGCTTTCTGGTCAACCTGGGCCTGGAAGCGCTCGGCCTGATCTTCCGCATCGTTCAGCTCGGAGAAGCCGTTGGCCAGCTCGCGGCCGCCGATGAAGAACTCGAAGCGGTCGGTGACGTCCGGGTTCTGGTCGTTGCGACGGGCCAGCGGGGAGACGGCAGCCGGGTACTCGGTGATGAAGGTCGGTTGCAGCAGCATGTGTTCCACGGTCTCTTCGAAGATCGCGGTGATCACGTGGCCCAGCTCCCAGCTCTTCATCAGCTCGATCTTCAGACCCTTGGCGACGGCGGTGGCCTTCTCCAGGGTGGCCAGATCGTCACGGGTCACACCCGGGTTGTACTTCAGGATGGAGTCCACCATGGAGAGGCGCTGGAACGGCTGACCGAAATCGATGGTCAGGCCCTCTTCGCCCTCTTTGGCGTAACGGATCCTGGTGTCGCCCAGGATGTCCTGCGCCAGGGTGCGCAGCATCTCTTCGGTGAGATCCATCAGATCGATGTAATCGGCGTAGGCCATATAGAACTCGAGCATGGTGAACTCGGGGTTATGGCGAACGGAGATGCCTTCGTTGCGGAAGTTGCGGTTGATCTCGTAGACACGCTCGAAACCACCGACCACCAGACGCTTCAGATAGAGTTCCGGAGCGATACGCAGGTACATGTCGATGTCCAGCGCATTGTGGTGGGTGATGAAGGGACGTGCGGAGGCGCCACCCGGGATGACTTGCATCATGGGGGTTTCCACTTCCATGAAGCGCTTGTCGTTCAGGAACTTGCGAATGCCAGCCACCACCTTGGTGCGGGTCACGAAGGTCTTGCGGGACTCTTCGTTGGCGATCAGGTCCAGGTAACGCTGGCGGCAGCGGGCTTCCTGGTCGGTCAGACCCTTGTGCTTCTCGGGCAGCGGGCGCAGGGCCTTGGTCAGCAGGCGGATGGTGGAGACGTGTACGGAGAGCTCACCGGCGTTGGTGCGGAACAGGGTACCCTCGACACCGACGATGTCACCCAGATCCCACTTCTTGAACTGCTCGTTGTAGAAGCCTTCCGGCAGATCGTCACGGGTCACGTAGATCTGGATCTTGCCAGCCATGTCCTGCAGGGTCGCGAAAGACGCCTTGCCCATGATCCGGCGGGTCATGATGCGACCGGCAATCTTCACCTGTTTACCCAGGGCGACCAGCTCGTCATTGCTCTTGTCGCCGAATTCGGCGTGCAGATCGCCGGAGAGGCTGTCACGACGGAAGTCGTTGGGGAAGGGGTTGCCCTGGGCGCGCAAGGCGGCCAGCTTGGAGCGACGCTCAAGCATCTCGTTGTTCAGTTCGAGAGTCTGGTCGACTTCCGGGGTGGTGGTTTGTTCAGACATGGTGATTCCTGCTGCTCTGTTTACAGGCCTGATTTCAGGCTGGCTTCGATAAACTTGTCCAAGTCGCCGTCGAGTACCGATTGGGTATTGCGGGTTTCGACGCCGGTGCGCAGATCCTTGATACGGGAATCATCCAGTACGTAGGAGCGGATCTGGCTGCCCCAGCCGATGTCGGACTTGGTCTCTTCGAGGGCTTGCTTCTCAGCGTTCTGCTTTTGAATTTCCAGCTCGTAGAGCTTGGCCTTCAACTGCTTCATACACTGATCTTTGTTCTTGTGCTGGGAACGGTCGTTCTGGCACTGCACCACCACGCCGGTCGGCACGTGGGTGATACGCACCGCGGACTCGGTCCGGTTGACGTGCTGACCACCGGCACCGGAGGCGCGGTAGACGTCGATGCGAAGATCAGCCGGGTTGATCTCGATCTCGATGTCATCATCGATCTCGGGGTAGACGAACACGGAGCAGAACGAGGTGTGGCGACGGCCGCCGGAATCGAACGGCGACTTGCGTACCAGGCGGTGCACGCCGGTCTCGGTGCGCAGCCAGCCAAAGGCATACTCGCCGGTGAACTTGATGGTGGCGGACTTGATGCCGGCCACGTCGCCCTCGGAGCATTCGATGAGCTCGGGCTTGTAGCCGTGGGCATCGCCCCAGCGCAGGTACATGCGCAGCACCATGTTGGCCCAGTCCTGGGCCTCGGTGCCACCGGAACCGGACTGGATGTCGATGTAGCAGTCGGAACCGTCGTGCTGACCGGAGAACATGCGACGGAACTCGAGATCCACCAGCTTGGCCTCCAGCTCGTCCGCTTCGACCACGGCTTCGTTGAAGGTCTCTTCGTCTTCGCCTTCGACGGCCAGGCTGACCAGCATCTCGACGTCATCGACGCCCTGGGTCAGGGTATCGATGGTGCTGACGACGTTCTCCAGGGAGACGCGCTCCTTGCCCAGCGCCTGTGCGCGCTCGGGTTCGTTCCAGACATCCGGCTGTTCCAGCTCGGCATTGACCTCTTCTAGACGCTCTTTCTTGGCGTCATAGTCAAAGGTACCCCCTAAGCAGCTCGGTCCTCTCAGACAGCTCCTTAAGCTTGTTTAATACAGGATTGACTTCAAACATCGTGAAAACTCTCGGGGTCGATGTGATTTAAAAACGGGATATTCTAGCCAATTGCAGAAGGAATAAACAGGGTTGGCTGGCCCCGCTCTTTTTCCTGCTCCAATTTTCCGCAGCATTTTTAAAATTTCCGCGTAAAATATCGTCACTCACGCCATTCTCCGCTTCAGTTTTGCGCAGATTGGCCGCTAACAACACACAGTGCCACGCACTCCCGATTGATCCTGTTCCCGCCCCCCACAAGAAGAAAACACGATGAAAAACCTATCACTCAAGCAGAAGATACTGTTGTCTGTGGTCATCGCCTTGTCACTGGTGATCCTGCTGCTCTCCTGGCAGAGCTACACCAGCCAGAAGTCCATGCTGCTGCAAGGCAGTCAGGAACAGGTGCAGCGCCTTGGCAGCCAGCAGGCCGCCAGCGTCAGCGACTGGCTTGCCGCCCGTCGTGACGTCATCCAGGCCCTTGGCAACAAGGCCGGTGCCGAGCCCCTCAACGCCCTGCAACAGGCCCAGGTGTCCGGCCGTTTCCAGCTCACCTATTTTGGTGAGGGCAGTGGCAAGATGAACGACTCCGACCCCTCCATCAACCGCGACGGTTACGATCCCCGCTCCCGTGGCTGGTATCAGGAAGCCATGGCCAAGGGCGGCATGATCGTCACCAAACCCTACCTCGACGTGGCCTACAACATTCTGGTGGTGACCCTGGCCCAGCCTGCCCAGGGCGGCGTGGTGGGGGGGGATCTCTCCATTGCCTCCCTGGTGGATGACATCACCAAGATGAAGCTGCCTGCGGACGGCTTCGCCATCCTGATGCACAAGGATGGCACCGTCATCGCCTACAAGGATGCGGCCAAGGCGATGAAGCCAGCCAGCGAGATCGACAACGATCTGACCAATGCCCTGATCGAGCAGAGCAAGGCGAGCAACAGCCTGGTGCCTGCTTTCTTCGACAACGAGGGGCGTGACAAGCTGCTGTGGGCGACGGACATTCCGGACACCGACTGGGAGCTGGTGCTGGTACTGGACAAGAGCACCCTGGAGGCGCCGCTCTCCTCCCTGCTGATGACCCAGCTCGGCCTAGCCCTGCTGGTGCTGGTGGGCAGCATTCTCGCCATCTCCTGGCTGGTCAGCCTGCTGCTCGGTCCCCTCACCAAGGTGTCCCAGGCCCTGGCCCGCATCGCCGACGGTAACGGCGATCTGACCCAGCGCATCAAGATCGACGCCAATGACGAAGTGGGCCAGCTCGCCGGCAGCTTCAACCGCTTCGTGGGCAGCCAGCATCAGCTCATCGCCAACATCCGTCAGCTTGCCAACGAGCTGAACGCCGATGCCGAACGCAGTCTGGTGACCAACCAGGCCGCGGTGGAAGAGCTGCAACGCCAGCAACAGGAAGTGACCATGGTTGCCACCGCCGTCACCGAGATGGCGAGTGCCACCATGGAGATCGCGGGCAACGCCGAGAACACCGCTGCCGCCGCCCAGCAATCCGCCCAGAGCAGTGAACAGGGCAAGATCCTGGTGAACCAGACTCGCCAGTCCATCAACAACCTGGCCGAGGAAGTGGGGCAGGCGACCGGCGTCATTGGTGAACTGAGCCGTCACGCCCAGGCCATCTCCGGCATCCTCTCCACCATCCAGGGCATCGCCGAGCAGACCAACCTGCTGGCGCTGAACGCGGCCATTGAAGCGGCCCGTGCCGGCGAACAGGGTCGCGGTTTCGCCGTGGTGGCGGACGAGGTGCGGGTGTTGTCGCGCCGTACTCAGGATTCCACTCAGGAGATCCAGTCCACCATAGAAACCCTGCAACAGACCACGGCCCGCGCGGTGAGCCTGATGCAGACCAGCCAGGGGCTGGCGGACAACAGCGTGAAGGATGCCGACGCTGCCGCTGCGGCTCTGGAGGAGATCACCCAGGCCGTCAGTCTCATCTCCGACATGGCGGGCCAGATCGCCACCGCCGCCGAGGAGCAGACCCAGGTGACCGGTGAAATCACCCAGAACACCACCGCCATCAAGGATGTGAGCGACGAGATCACCGCTTCCGCCATGCGCGACCTGGATCAGGCGCACAACCTCAAGGGGCGTGCCACCAACCTGAACCAGCAGGTGTCGACCTTTATTTTGTAAGGAAGGTCAGGCCGCAGTCCTACCGTGGCGTCAGTAAAAAGCCCCGCACCTTGGTGCGGGGCTTTTTGTTGCCTGCCGTCGGCCCCTTGGTGGGGGTCGGGGCAGCGTCCAGGGGCCAGCAAACAAAGAGCCCACCGCAAGGTGGGCTCTGTCATACGGGGCCTGCGTCCGGGATCACAGGAAGGGCAGGGCCAGGAACAGCTTGATCACCACGGCGTTGATGATGTCGATGAAGAAAGCACCGACCATGGGCACCACCAGGAAGGCCAGGTGGGAGGGGCCAAAGCGCTGGGTGATGGCCTGCATGTTGGCAATGGCAGTGGGGGTGGCGCCGAGGCCGAAGCCACAGTGACCCGCCGCCAGCACGGCTGCATCATAGTTGCGCCCCATGACCCGGAAGGTGACGAAGATGGCGTAGAGCGCCATCGCCACCGTCTGCACGGCCAGCAGGATGAAGATGGGCAGGGCCAGGCTTGCCAGCTCCCACAACCTGAGGCTCATCAGCGCCATGGCGAGGAAGAGCGACAGGCTGACGTTGCCGAGCAGGGAGACCTCACGGTCGCTCACTTCGTGCCAGTTGAGCAGGGTGAGCAGGTTGCGCAGCAGCACGCCGACAAAGAGCACGCAGACGAAGATCGGCAACTCGAAGACGCCGCCCTTGAGGTAGAGGGCCAGCATTTCGCCCCCTTTCAGGCTGATGGCGATGAGTGCCAGGGTCTCGATCAGGCTGAAGGTGGTGAGCGGGCGCTCCATGTCCGGCATCTCGAAGCCCTGGGGGGCGCCGTCACGGTTGTGCTCCTCACCGGGCACCTGCACTTTCTTCACCAGATAACGGGCCACCGGGCCGCCGATGAGGCCCCCCAGCACCAGGCCGAAGGTGGCACAGGCAATCGCCAGCTCGGCGGCGGATTGCACGCCGTATTTCTCGGTGAAGATGGAGCCCCAGGCCGCCCCGGTGCCGTGGCCGCCGGAGAGGGTGATGGAGCCGGCCAGCAGCCCCATGTGGGGATCCAGCCCCAGCAGGGTGGCCAGACCCACCCCCAGGGTGTTCTGCACCAGCAGCAGGCCGGTAACCACCAGCAGGAAGGTGGCCACCGCCTTGCCGCCGCGCTTGAGGCTGCCCAGATCGGCGGAGAGGCCGATGGAGGCGAAGAAGGTCAGCATCAGGGCCGTCTGCAGGCTGGTATCAAATTGCAGTTCGATCTGCAGGGTGGAACGCAGCACCAGCAGCACCAGGGCCACCACCAGGCCACCGGCCACGGGTTTGGGGATGTTGAAAGTGCGCAGGGGTCCTATCTTGTTGACCAGCAGGCGGCCAAGCAGCAGCACCAGGGTCGCGGCGACCAGGGTGGCGTAGGCATCAAGTTGTAGCATTCAGTGCTCCCATGTTGATCGGCTGTGTCTTTGGCGAGAAAGACTCACGGATCCAGCCGGGATGAAACAGAGTGGCGAACGCGCCAGTGACAGAGGGGCCGCAGCCCCGTCCCTCTGTAAAAGAGGGGGTCGACACGAGCCCGTGTTCGTCGGGCGTCCAGATGAGATTTGTGAAAAATCCGCCGGATACTAGCAAAAAACACCAAGTGCATCCACATATGTCACATTAATGATTAAAACGTGGTGTTAACGTGGCATTTAAAACTGCCTCGACGAGTATGCTCCGGATCGCAACAATGCTGCTGCGGCTGTCATTTGCAGCGGCACTCTTTATAATTCGCCCGGTTCCGCCCCCACGGGAGGACACAGACCCTCAAGAGGTCTGTTGATGACCGATATTGAGCCCGCCCGCACCATCTGAAGGACGGGGGGCTGTATCGGTTGAGCCCTGTTTGATTTGCCGGTTTCCAGTCCAGAGAGAGGAGAGGGTGTGAAGAAGTCCATCTACATTGCCTACACAGGCGGCACCATAGGGATGCAGCGTTCCGACCACGGTTATGTACCGATGGCGGGCTTCATGGAGGACTGTCTGGCACGGATGCCCGAGTTCCATCGACCGGAAATGCCCGATTACCATATCCACGAATATGCCCCCCTCATCGACTCTTCCGACATGACGCCGGCAGACTGGCAGCGCATCGCCGAGGACATCAAGGGCAACTACGACAAGTACGACGGTTTCGTTATTCTGCACGGCACCGACACCATGTCGTTCACCGCGTCTGCGCTCTCCTTCATGCTCGAAGATCTGCACAAGCCGGTCATCATCACCGGCTCCCAGATCCCCCTGGCCGAGCTGCGCTCGGACGGTCAGCAGAACCTGCTCAACGCCCTCTATATCGCGGCCAACTACCCGATCCACGAAGTGACGCTCTTCTTCAACAACCAGCTCTATCGCGGCAACCGCAGCAAGAAGGTGCATGCCGACGGCTTCCACGCCTTCGACTCGCCCAACTACCCGCCCCTGCTCAATGCCGGTATCGCCATCTCCCTGGAGGCAGGTGAGCTGGGCGTGCCGTGCGATCGCCCCCTGGTGCTGCACGACATCACCCCCCAGCCCATCGGGGTGGTGACCCTCTATCCGGGGATCTCGGCTGAGGTGATAGCGAACATCCTGCAACAACCGGTGCGTGCGCTGATCCTGCTCTCCTTCGGGGTGGGCAATGCGCCCCAGAACCCGGCCATGCTGGCGCTGCTCTCCGAGGCATCTGCCCGGGGCGTCATCATCGTCAACCTGAGCCAGTGCCTGCACGGCAAGGTCAACATGGGGGGCTATGCCACCGGCAATGCGCTGTCGCGGGCTGGGGTCATCTCGGGCTTCGACATGACCGCCGAGGCGGCGCTCACCAAGCTGCACTTCCTGCTGAGCCAGGATCTGCCGGCGCCGCGCATCCGTGAGCTGATGCAGCAGTCCCTGCGCGGGGAGCTGACCCCCTGACTTTCCCTCTCACCCTAACCCTCTCCCAGCGGGAGAGGGGATAGATCGAGGTGGCGAGGTTTACCATGAAGATCGCCGGCAGGTGGCCCGCTGACTGCTCGCAGGTGCGTGCCAGCTCCCTTCTCCCCTGGTGGGAGAAGGGCCGGGGATGAGTCATCCTGCATAGAGAGGAAAAAAGAGGGGAGCCATTATGGCTCCCCTCTTTCGTTTCGTTACCGCGATAGGTGACGTGCGGCCTGCCTCAGTGGCTAAGGTCGACCCGCACTATCTCTTCCTCATCGCGATACTGGCGCTTTAGCTCGCTCTTGCTCTTCATCACGATCTCGCCGTCACGGCCGATGTTCATGTGCTCGGGGTTCTCAATGTGCATCGCCTGCCAGGCCATCACGGCCTGCAGGGAAGTGGCCTTCTGCTCCTCGGTGAGGGGCTTGCCATCCGGCCATTTGCCCAGTTCGACCGCAGTCTTGAGCCGCTCGTACACTTCTTTGGGCATCTGCGCTATCGCTTGTTGAAACGTCACTTGCTGAGACGACATCCGGCCTCTCCTTGAAAATTGAGCCATGAACACGGGTTCCGGCGGGCAGATCCTGTCGGACTATACCGGCAGATCCTGGCGGACTACGCCAGCCATCTGCTCCATCACCCGTACTACCTGACAACTGTACCCGAACTCGTTGTCGTACCACACGTAGAGCACGCAGTGATCCCCCTCGGCGATGGTGGCCTGGGAGTCGACGATGCCCGCAAAACGGGAGCCCACCATGTCGGAGGAGACCAGCTCGGTGCTGGCACTGAAGTCGATCTGGCGATGCAGGGCCGAGCTCAGTGCCATCTGCTGCAGATAGGCGTTGAGGCTCTCCCGATCGGTGGTCTGTTCCAGCGAGAGGTTGATGATGGCCAGGGACACGTTGGGTGTGGGCACCCGGATGGCGTTGCCGGTCAACTTGCCCTTGAGCTCCGGCAGCGCCTTGGCCACCGCCTTGGCGGCGCCGGTGCTGGTCATCACCATGTTGAGGGCTGCGCTGCGACCGCGGCGCTCGCCCTTGTGATAGTTGTCGATGAGGTTCTGATCGTTGGTGTAGGAGTGGACCGTCTCCACGTGGCCGTGGCGGATGCCGTACTTGTCCTGCATCACCTTGAGCACCGGGGTGATGGCGTTGGTGGTGCAAGAGGCGGCGGAGACTATCTTGTCATCCGGGCCTATCACCTCGTGGTTGACCCCGAACACCACGTTCTTCATCTCCCCCTTGCCGGGGGCGGTCAGCAGCACCCGGGCGGCGCCGCGGGCCTTGAGGTGCTCGGACAGCCCCACTTCGTCACGCCAGACGCCGGTGTTGTCGACGATCAGCGCATTGTCGATGCCGTAGGCGGTGTAGTCGATGTCGGCCGGGCTGTTCGCATAGATCACCTGGATGAAGGTGCCGTTGGCGATGATGGCACTGCGTTCAGCATCCACCTCGATGGAGCCGTTGAAGGGGCCGTGCACCGAATCGCGGCGCAACAGGCTGGCACGCTTCTCCAGATCCCCGTCGCGACCGCCGCGCACCACGATGGCGCGCAGGCGCAGGGAGTTGGCAGCGCCGGTGCGCTCGATGAGCAGACGGGCCAGCAGGCGGCCGATGCGGCCGAAGCCGTAGAGCACCACGTCGGTCGGGGCGGGCACGGCACTGCGGTTCAGGGCCGGTGCCAGCTTGGCGCGCAGATAGTCCTCGATGCCGGCTTCATCCTGGTGATCCTGCCAGTAGCCCACGGCCAGTTTGCCGAGATCGACTTCGGCGGCGGTGGGGTTCAGGGCGACGATGGCGCGCAGGAGAGGGAAGCTTTGCTGGATGGGCAGCGGGGTGCCCTGGTGGCGGCGAACGACCCGGTGGGCCTTGAGGATATCGATGGTGGAGGCGTTTTGCAGCGGGCGTCCGTAGAGGGTGATCTCTATCCCTTGCTGTCGGTAGAGGCGACCTATCAAGGGTTGCATGGCTTCGGCGAGCTCCTGGCTCTCCTGCCACGCCTGCAAGTAGTGCTCGTGGGTCATTAACCAGATCCTTTTATTTCACGTTGTTGAAGCAAGTTGCCTGGGCAAATTGAAATTCGTCGAAGGCAGATCAGTGTAGGGCTGATGGTTTCGTTATATTATTCTGCAATCGCGGCCTTATACGGCGTGCGCATTGTAATGGATATGTAGCCTGTTTGCTAGTTGGCGGTGGCCGGTGCGGGTTTCGATTGTTATCAACCAGATGTGAACCATGACCCTATTCTCACAGCGTCCGTTACTGCTTTCCCTCGCTTGTTGCCTGACGTTGACGGCCTGCGACGACGACAGGATCCACAACATCTGCTCCCAATATCCCGCCCTGTGCGCGGACCTGGTGGACGACGGCTGGTGTCGCTATGAGCGCAGCGACGTCATTCGCGGTCGTTACTATCTCCAGGAAGAGGGGACGGACAGGCGCAAGTACGATCTGATGCGCGGCCTGGAGCGTTATCTGCAGTGCGCCGAGCACTCCACCAATATCGAGTACAAACGGGCCAGGGAGCAGAAGAGCCCCAGAGTGGAAGGGATGCTGGCCGCCGGCCGTCAACTGGAGCAACTGGACGCTCAGACCCGGGGTTCCCAGGATCCCTACCTGCTGCTCTGGCACTGGACCAACAACACCAGCCCCGAGGCCCGCGCCAGCTTCCTCGCGCAGGAGGGAACGCCGAGCCTCGAGGAGCCCGAGCTGCAACTGGCGCTCGGCGGCATTTATGCCAAGAGCGAGCCCGAGAAGGCCATCAGGCTGATGCACCATGCGCTCTCCCTCTATCGGGAGGGGGACAAGGTCAACAGCCGGATCCTCACCGCCCTCAGCACCCTCTACATGGGGCAGAAGCGATTTGATCAGGCTTATCTGTGGGGCAAGGTGAGCGAGTCATTCCAGGAGAGCCCCGAGGTCTCCGCCACCCGGCTCGGCATTTACCATGCCATCGGCAAGGAGGAGCAGGAGACGCTGGACGACCAGGCGTCCACCATCGTCGACGCACTCAGGCAGGGGAGCTACCGCACACCATGAATCCGACCCTGACAGAGGTCCGGGAGTGGGCCCATCCCTTCGATATCCGCCTCGTCCACGGCCAGATCCGCGGCGAGGACAGGGTGCTTGAACGGGCCACGGTGAGGGCCGTGGTGATGCGTGGTGATCAACTGCTGCTGGTGCACTCCCGCGTCAACGGGGATCTCATGTTCCCCGGTGGCGGCATCGAGCACGGGGAGGCGCACGATGCGGCCTTGGCCCGGGAGCTGCGGGAAGAGTGTGGCGCCGAGCTGGTGGCCGTGGGCCCCCTGCTGGGAGAGACCCGGGAGTATCGTGCCGCGCGCGAGCCGGATTACGATGCCTACTGCATCCGATCGTCCTATTACCTCTGCCGGGTCGGGGAGGACTGGAGTGCGCCGCGCCCCCAGCCCTACGAGATCCGCCTCGGCTTCACGCCGGGCTGGTTCCCCCTGGCCGAGGCCCTGCAGACCAACAAGACCCAGCTGGCGGGTCCCTGTCCCCAATGGACGGCGCGAGAGACCCGGGTGCTGGCAGAGTTGCACCGCTGGCAAGCGTCCGGCTTGCTGACCTGACAAGGCCGCTTGCCCCATAAAAAAACCGCCTGTCGGCGGTTTTTTTAGGCGCTGTCCCAATTACATGTTGAAAGGCTAACCTTGAAGTAGGTCATCACCCTGAGGGCCTCCATCATGGATACCCAAGCCTTTCAACATCTACTGTCTCTCTTTCCACAGCTCACCATGCGCCAGCGTCGCCTCGCGCAACATGAACTCACTACCCCTCACCCAATCACCTCGCTGGCCGCTCAACTCCCCGCTTGTCGATGTTGCCCTCACTGTCAGGCCGAGGCTACGCAGTTGGCTCCCTGGGGTTGGAGTCGAGGGCTGCGTCGTTATCGCTGCAAGCAGTGTCTGCGCACCAGTTCCGTTCTCACCAAGACGCCTCTGGCTCGACTTCGCAAGGCACAATGCTGGGAAGACTACGCCCAGGCCCTCATCGACGGTCTGACCGTCCGACAGGCTGCCGTCCGCTGCGGAGTCTGTAAAAACACCGCCTTCTTGTGGCGTCACCGCTTCCTGAAAGCCATGGCGAGTCACCAGGCGGCACGGGAAGGGGGTATCGTCGAGGTTGATGAGACCTTCTTCTTGGAGTTGTTTAAAGGGCAACGTGGTTTGCCCCGCCCGGCCCGCCACCGTGGGGGCAAAGGCCGTACCCGAGGCACAGGGCCGGATTACATCCCGGTGGTGGTGGTTCAGGACCGGGCTGGTCACCATGCGGATTTTCAGTTGGAGAAAATGAATGCCGAGACGGTGATAGCTGTTTTGACACCCCTTGTCTCGTCAGATGCGGTGTTGTGTAGCGACGGCGCCGGGGTGTATGCCAGTTTCAGCAAAGCGCAGGGAGTGACCCATCAGGTCGTGCGCAATCGTCAAGGCGAGCGTGTGGTTGGCGCGTACCATATCCAGCATGTAAACGGATATCACCGTCGGTTGAAAGAGTGGATGGAGCGGTTCCATGGGGTAGCGACCCACTATCTGAGAAATTATCTGGGTTGGCGAAGGATGTTGGAGCGCTACGGGCGGGAAGTGAATGTGCCAAGTTGCTTGCATGAGGCGCTGGGGCGCCCCATGCAACACGTAATTGGGACATAGCCTTTTTTTATGGCTGTCCCCGGCGTCAGGGGAGACAGACCGGGCAGAAGGCGTAGGTGCCCTGGGGATCGTTGAAGCGGGTCAGCGGGTCCAGAGTGCGGTTCATCTCCAGCAGCGTCTTGCCAAGCCCGGTGGGCAGCCAGCTTTGCAGGTGCGGGGCCAGCGCCTGGGCGCTGCTGTCAAACAGCTCGCGCAGGAACTTGTCCCTGGCCGACTCTTCCGGTGCGATGGGGGTGACCTGCCAGCTCTTGAGGTTGGCGAGATCGGCGGCCGCCTTGAGGGCGTCATCCAGATTGCCGAACTCGTCCACCAGCCCCAGTGCCTTGGCATCCTGCCCGGTCCAGACCCGGCCTTCGGCGGCTTTTTCCGCCTCTTCCGGGCTAAGGCCCCGGCCTTTGCCCACCAGGCCGACAAAGCGCTGATAGGTGTCTTCCACGCTCAGTTGAATGGCTTCACCCACGTGATCCGGCAGGGCACGGGTCAGCCCGATCCCCACGAAGTCGGTGGTGCCGACGCCGTCGGTGTGTACCCCGTACTGGGAGAGCGCCTTGTCGATGGTGGCGAACATGCCGAACACCCCGATGGAACCGGTGAGGGTGGTGGGGGAGGCGAAGATCTTGTCCGCATCGGCGGAGATCCAGTAGCCACCGGAGGCGGCGTAGCTGCCCATGGAGATGACCACCGGCTTGCCCGCCTGTTTCAGGGCCAGCAATTCGGCGCGGATCTGCTCGGCGGCGAAGGCGCTGCCGCCCGGGCTGTCCACTCGCAGCACCACGGCTTTCACCTGATCGTCACGGCGGGCCTCGGCCAGCAGATCGGCAAGGCTGTCGCCACCGATGGTGCCGGCAGGCTGGACGCCATCCATGATGGCGCCGCTGGCGGTGATGAGGCCTACCTCATCCTTGCCGCTCTGGGGGTACTGCTCCGGGATGGCGGCCAGATACTCTTTCAGGCCCACGCCCTTCCAGCCGTGATCATCGGCCTCGCCCACTTCCTTGATCACCGCCTGGGTCATTTCGTCGCGGGTGGCGAGCTGATCCACCAGACCGTTGTCGAGGGCGTAGCTGGCCGCATTGCCGCCGGCCTTGCGCAGCAGTTCGAGGAAGTGATCCTTGTTCGGTGCCACGGCATCAGGCTCGATCTCCCGCTGCTCCGCCACGTCGGCCACATAGGATTGCCACAGCTGATCCAGCCAGCGCTGGTTCGCCTCCTTGCTCTCGGGGGACATCTCGTCCCGGGTGTAGGGCTCGACGAAGGACTTGTAGGTGCCGACCTTGAAGACGTGCGGGGTGATGTTGAGCTTCTCCAGTGCCGACTTGAAGTAGGTCTGGTAGACACCCAGCCCCTCGATCAGCACGGCACCACTCTGATTGAGTAGCACGTGGTCTGCGTGGGCGGCGAGCAGATAGGCCCCCTGGCTGTAGTAGTCCGCCATGGCGATGACCGGCTTGCCGCTCTCCTTGAAGGCGTCGATGGCGGCCGTCACCTCCTGCAGTTTGGAGAGGCTGGTCCCTTGCAGACCCTGGGGCTTGATCACCAGCGCCTTGATGCGATCGTCATTCCCCGCGCTCTTGATGGCCCACAGCAGATCGGAGAGGACGATTTCGCTTGGCTGCTCGTCCCCCTTGTCCATTTGCCTGAGCAGTTGCACCGTGGGATCGGTCTGGGTGCGCTGTTCTACCAGCACACCGGAGAGATTGAGGGTGAGCGCCCCCTCGATGGGAGTGCTTGGAGTCTCGCTCTGGCTGACGCTGAAGACAATGACCAGCACGACGAGAAGAAACAGCAGGTTGACCAGCATCAAGCGGGTAAAGTTGAGCAGGCGCCAGAGGCTGCGAAAGAGCCATCCCAGACCTTTGAAAATAGACATAGCTGCGTTGTCGCCCTGTTAATGGGTTGAGAGCAGCCATTATTAACCAGTTGCGCAGCCAATTGCCATTTCCCCTTGAGTCGACTGCCCCCCGCCACTTCGGAACACGGCTGTTCGCTGAAAAAATGTCCAAACATTTGTTTGAAAAAGAGTTTTCGATTCTTTACTCTAGCTCCAGTTTGATAACAAAAAATTAACTGAAAGGCCCGATGAGCCGGCCCCACCTCCACCTACCCCTTCTTTTTACTGCCCGTCACCCGAGGCAGCCAGGAAGGCTGGAGCATGACCCCGTGCACATCGACCTCGACAAGGAGTGCATCATGAGCCGTTATCCCACGCTGCTGACCCCCCTCGATCTGGGTTTTACCCAGTTGCGCAACCGCGTACTGATGGGGTCCATGCACACCGGCCTCGAGGAGGAAAAGGGGGGCTTTGACAAGCTGGCCGCCTTCTATGGTGAGCGGGCCCGTGGCGGGGTCGGTCTCATCGTGACCGGCGGTATCGCCCCCAATTTGCGGGGGCGGCTGGTGCCCCACGGCTCCCAGCTGAGCTTTCCCTGGCAGGTAGCCAAACACCGCAAGGTGACCGAGGCAGTGCACCAGGAAGGGGGCAAGATAGCGCTGCAGATCCTTCATGCGGGCCGCTACGCCTACCATCCGTTCAGCCTGGCGCCGAGCGCCCTCAAGGCTCCCATCTCCCCGTTCAAGCCGCGGGCCATGAGCGAGCGGCAGATCCGCGGCACCATTCGCGACTTCGCCGCCACTGCGGCGCTGGCCAAGGCGGCCGGTTATGACGGGGTCGAGGTGATGGGGTCGGAAGGCTATCTCATCAACCAGTTCATCTGCGAACGCACCAACAAGCGCACCGATGGCTGGGGCGGCAGCAGCGAAAACCGCATGCGCTTCCCGGTGGAGATTGTCCGCGCCATCCGTGAGCGGGTGGGCCCGGATTTCATCATCATCTTCCGCCTCTCCATGCTGGATCTGGTGGAGCAGGGCTCCTCCCTTGAGGAAGTGATCGCACTTGGCCGGGCACTGGAGCAGGTGGGGGTGACCCTCATCAACACCGGTATCGGCTGGCACGAGGCGCGCATTCCCACCATCGCCACCAGCGTGCCGCGCGGTGCCTTCAGCTGGGTGACCGCCGAGCTGAAAAAGCACCTCAAGGTGCCCCTCATCACCACCAACCGCATCAACACCCCCGAGGTGGCGGAGCGCATCCTGGCGGGGGGGGAGGCGGACATGGTCTCCATGGCGCGCCCCTTCCTGGCGGACCCCGAGTTCGTCATCAAGGCGGCTGAAGACAGGGCGGACGAGATCAACACCTGCATCGCCTGCAACCAGGCCTGCCTCGACCACGTGTTCAAGCAAAAGCGTGCCTCCTGCCTGGTCAATCCCCGCGCCTGTTTCGAGACCGAGTTGACGTTTGGCCGGGTGCCCCAGCCCAAGAAGCTGGCGGTGGTGGGGGCGGGTCCTGCGGGGCTGGCGTTTGCCTGCTATGCCGCCGAGCGGGGCCATCAGGTAAGCCTGTTCGATCAGGCGAGCGAAATCGGCGGCCAGTTCAACTTTGCCAAGCAGATCCCGGGCAAGGAGGAGTTTCAAGAAACCCTGCGCTACTTCGCCAAACGGCTGGAGAAGTGCGGCGTCGAGCTCTATCTGGGCCAGCGCCAGAGTGCCGAGAGCCTGCTGGGCGGCGGTTTTGACGAGGTGATCCTCGCCACCGGCATCCGCCCGCGCACTCCCAATATCCCGGGTATCGAGCATGCCAAGGTGATGAGCTACCTCGATGTCTTGCGTGATCACAAGCCGGTGGGCGAGAAGGTGGCAGTGATCGGTGCCGGCGGCATCGGCTTTGACGTGGCCGAATACTTGGTGGAGAAGAGAGGATCGCCGGATGCCGCAAGCCATCGCGATCACTGGCTCAAGGAGTGGGGCATCGACAAGCAGCTCGGTGAGCGCGGCGGCCTGACTACCCCCGAAATCGATGCGCCCGAGCGCCAGATCTGGTTGCTCCAGCGCAAGGAGAGCAAGGTGGGCGACGGCCTTGGCAAGACCACCGGCTGGATCCATCGCACCGTGCTCAAGAATCGCAAGGTGCAGATGCTCTCCGGCGTCCAGTATCTGCGCATCGACGATGCCGGGCTTCACATCCAGGTGGGCGACCAGCAGCAGTGCCTGCCGGTGGATCAGGTGATCATCTGTGCCGGACAGGAGCCCCTCAAGGAGTTGCAGGCCGGTCTGCAGGCCGCGGGCAAGCCGGTGCACATCATCGGCGGTGCCGACGTGGCCGCCGAGCTGGATGCCAAACGCGCCATCCGGCAAGGGGCGGAGCTGGCTGCCGTCATCTAGCCGCCCGACCCTTTCGTATCCTGACAAACCCCTGAACCTCAGGGGTTTTCTTCATCTGGTGCTGTGCTAAGGTAGCGCCATCATCGCCTTTGACAAGGAACTGCCCCATGGATGCCCTCCATCTGTTACTCAATCGCCACTCCTGTGGTCGTCTGGCCGAGCCTGCCCCGAGTGGCGAAGTGCTCGACAATATCCTCAAGGCCGGGCTGCGGGCGCCGGATCACGGCACTCTGACCCCCTGGCAGTTCATCCTGTTTGAAGGGGAGGGGCGTGAGCGCCTGGGGACATTGCTGGCCGATGCCGCCCTTGCCCGTGGCGAGGATGCGGACAGTGTCGAGAAGTGCCGCGCCGCGCCACTGCGTGCTCCCCTGGTGATCGCGGTGGCGACCCGTTATCAGGCGCACCCCAAGGTACCGAAACTGGAGCAGGAGCTCTCTGCCGGTTGCGCCCTGATGGCGATGCAGATGGCGGCCCAGGCCCAGGGCTTCAACGGCATCTGGCGCTCCGGCTGGTTCATCTTCGACGAGCAGATCCATGGTGCACTGGGGCTGGCACCGGAGGATCAACTGGTGGGCTTCCTCTACCTTGGCACCCCCATGCTGGAGGCCCGCAAGCTGCGCGAGTTGCCCATCCAGGACTTCGTGCGCAGCTTCTGAAGCGCAGAACGCCAAAAGCCCTGATTATTCAGGGCTTTTTTGTTTTCTGACAGAGCCGTCAGGCTGTACTGATAAATGCGCACTTGCCAAGAGGGGAGAAGGGGGTTGGCCGGACATTTTTTGAATTGTGAGAGATTCTTCTCACTCCTGGTTTATTACGCTATGTAAAACGTTTGCGCCACGTTATTATCCCACTGCCAGTTTAGAAGGTGACCCCTTCTAATTTTCTGCGATGAGAGTCGCAATTCCGTAGCACCTTTTTAGAGCCCAACGTCTTGATGACATTGGGCTTCATTTTTTGTAGGGCTGGCACGTCAGCGTTCTTTCTCCTCCGCCTCTTCTCTACCTCACCCGGCCTCTTTGTGGCGATCTTTTGCACAGTCATTGATGTGGCCTCGATTGGAATCAGGATCAGGGTCAAATATCCTGCATTTGCAGGTGAAATCCGGCCCGGGATCCGCCAGCATCGGCAGAGACAAGAGAGCCAGAGGCTTCCCTTTGACGTCGACTGCCCGCACCTTTGCCATCTGGAGACCATATGTGGTTCAACCGCAAGCTTGAAAAAGAGAATCAACAGCTCAGGGAGGCGTTGCTTCTCAAAGAGCAGCAGCACCAGCGCGAGCTGGCCGAATTGCGTGCCACCATCGGTGAATACGAGCACATGCAGCGCACCAGCCGGGAGCGTGGCGATCTCTTCAATCAGGTGATCTCCTGCCAGAACCAGGGAGGTGAGATGCTGCAGAGCGTGCGGGAAGCGCTGGCCGGCAGTGCCGAACACCTGATGGCGGAAAAGGGAGCGCTCTGCGAGCTGGATCAGCTCTTTGCCCAGACCCGGGGCGCCATCACCCGTCTCTCCAATCGCGCCCATGCCATCACGGATGAGGCGGCTCGCAGCCTCGCAGCCGTCCATCAGCTCGATGCCAGCACATCCGCCATCAACCAGTTCGTGACCGCCATCCAGGGCATTTCGGATCAGACCAACCTGCTGGCACTCAATGCGGCCATCGAGGCGGCCAGGGCCGGTGAAGCTGGTCGAGGTTTCGCCGTGGTCGCCGATGAGGTGCGTCAGCTGGCGAGCAAGGCCCATGAAGCCAGCAGCCAGATAGAGGTGCTGGTCAGACAGATAGTGGCCCAGGCGCAGGAGATCAAGTCCATCATCGATGACAACCAGGCCAGTGCCGCCGAGGTGGCGATCTCCTCCTCCCAGATCGATGTGGTGGTGACCCAGGTACTGGCACAATCAGACCGGATGCAGCAGGTGATCCACAGTGCGGCCTCCACCTCCTTCCTCAATACCACCAAGCTGGATCACGCCGTCTGGAAAAACACCATCTATCGGCTCATCGATCAGCAGCATTTTCACGAGCCGGTGAGCGACCACGCTCAGTGCAGGCTGGGCAAATGGTATTTCGAGGGGCAGGGTGCGGAGCTCTTCGCCCACAAGCCGGGCTTTCGTGAACTGGACGGGCCCCACAAACGGGTCCACGAGAGCGGCAAGGCCGCCCTGCACGCGCGCGAGCAGGGGGATATCAAAAGCATGGTCGAGCAGCTCAAGACCATGGAAAACGCCAGCATGCAGGTGGTGCACTGCATCGACCGCTTGCTGGAAAGCGCCTGAGCGAGCCTCGGGCCTTCCGCTCAACCTTTGACTGGTAGCAGCCGTGCCGGGTTGCCTGCCACCCTGGCACCGGCAGGTACATCTCTTGTCACGACCGAGCCCGCACCCACGACGGCTTCCCGCCCTATGGTGACGCCGGGCAGCAGGATGGCGCCGCCGCCAATCCAGACCCTGTCTTCGATGGTGACCGGCAGTGCCGTCTCAACCCCCTGAATACGCTCATCGGCGTCCAGCGCATGGGCGGCGGTGTAGATCTGCACGTTCGGCCCAATCATTACCTCGGCGCCGATGCGAATGGGGGCATTGTCCAGCAGGGTGGCCCCCATGTTGATGTAGCTGCCCTTGCCAAGGTGGATGTGGCGGCCATAGGTGCAGTAGAGGGGCGGGCAGATGAAGGCACCCTGGGCCAGCTCGCCGACGATCTGCTGCAGCAGCGCCAGTTGTTCATCCTCCTCGTCGCTGCGATTGAAGCGGCGGTACAGGCGGGCCGTCTCCCGGCGCAACAGATCCAGCTCTGGTGCCATGCAGTTGTAAGGCTGGCTGGCGATCATCTTCTCGTATTCGGTCATGACTGGGCCTCGATGGGGTGGAGGAAGAGAGGATAAGCCATCGGGAGGCAGAGAAGCGTGAGGCTCTCCCCAGAGTGGGCAGAAGGAGAACGGGCGTCCGGAAACGACAAGGGCACCCTGCTGGGGTGCCCTTGTCGTTCAACGACCTAAGTGTTGCCGCTGTGACCTGTTGCTTGTCAGCCGAGTGTGCGGCTGATGGGTTGGCAACTGCCGTGGCTTGTTGTTTATCAGCCGAGTTTGCGGCCGATGGGTTGGCAACTGCCGTGGCTTGTTGTTTATCAGCCGAGTTTGCGGCCGATGGGTTGGCAGCCACCGTGGCTTGTTGCTTATCAGCCGAGTGTGCGGCTGATGGGTTGGCAACTGCCGTGGCTTGTTGCTTATCAGCCGAGTTTGCGGCCGGAGAGGCGGCACCACTCTTCCTTCACCGCAGTCGGGTCCATTTCGAACCACTGGCCATAGATGGTCTCCAGCTCTGGCGCCTGGCTTTCCAGCACGCCGGAGAGGGCCATCAGGCTGCCCGCCTTGCCGTGGCCAGCGATAAGCGGCGCCAGTTCCCGCAGCGGGCCGGCCAGGATGTTGGCGACCACCACGTCCGCTTCGACGTCTTGCGGCTGATCCGCCGGCAGGTAGAGTTCGATCTGGTCGGCAACGCCATTTCGCTCGGCGTTGTCACGGCTGGCCTGGATGGCCTGAGGATCGATATCGATGCCGATGACCCGGGCAGCCCCCAGTTTCAGGGCGGCGATGCCGAGGATGCCGGAGCCGCAACCAAAGTCGACGACGGTTTTGCCGGCCAGATCCAGCCCGTCCAGCCACTGCAGGCAGAGTGCCGTTGTGGGGTGGGTACCGGTGCCGAAGGCCAGGCCCGGGTCCAGCATGACGTTGACCGCATCGGGGTTCGGCACGTCGCGCCAGCTCGGGCAGATCCAGAGCCGCTCGCCGAACTGCATGGGGTGGAAGTGATCCATCCACTCGCGCACCCAGTCCTTGTCTTCCAGTTGCTCCACCTTGTAGCCCACGTCTTTACCGAAGATCTGCTGGAAGAAGGCGATGGTGGGAGCCGGATCGGTTTCGGCGTCGAACAGTCCCATTACTTCGGTCTCGCCCCAGAGCGGGGTTTCACCGGGCATGGGCTCATAGACGGGCACATCCTTGGCATCCATAAAGGTCACCGCCTGGGCCCCACGCCCCAGCAGCATGTTGCTCACCTTGTCTGCGGTCTTGGCAGTGGCGTTGATTCGAATTTGTATCCAGGGCATGGCGTCGGCTCTTCATAAATGTGAAACCGCGGGATTCTATCATCATGGGCCCGTGCTGTCGTGGTTTGACCATGGCCTCATGGGGAAGGGAGGTAACTCTGCCAAGTTGGCACGGTTAATGTATTCCTTCATGGGTGACGGGAAGCAACTTGTTCCCGCTGAATGCTTTGCTCTATGAAGTTCCGTCATCTTTTTTCAGCCACCTTCGGGTGGCTTTTTTTAGGTTCTTCGCGGGATCCTGGGAAAGTGGAAGTTGACAGACAGGGTGCTGGTAAACTGGTTGTCGCCAAACACACCACCACCATCACCCTGCTGTCGCCGTGCATCATATTGATATTACCTCCTTCTGGCCAGGTTATACCGTCATCGCCCAAGCGCTTTCTGCCAACCATCACACCCTGTTTACCCTTGAGCCTCGCGCCGACTTCTTGCCCCGTTGTCGCCGATGCCTGCAACCCACGCCATTGATCCACGACCAACGTATCCGCCGGGTGCGTGAGCGAGACCTATTTGACCGACAAGTCTGGTTACAACTGCCTGTTCGCCGCGTCGACTGTCTGCGCTGTGGTCGCGTCAGTGAACATATCGACTGGCTCCCCTCTGGCTCCCGCCTCACCCGGCGCATGCAGTGCTGGATTGAAGCGCTCGTTCAGTACCTCCCCATCCGCCATGTCAGCCAGCTCACCGGGGTCGGTTGGCACACCATCAAGGAGATCGACAAGCGCCGTTTGCAGACTAGTGTGGGCACCATCGAACTTGGGGAGGTGCGGCGGCTGGTGATGGATGAGTTTGCCCTGCACAAGGGACACCGCTATGCCACCGTGATCATGGATGCCGAGCGAACCCGCGTCCTGTGGGTGGGGCACGGCAACAGTCGGGCCGCTATCCGTCCCTTCTTCGAGCAGCTCGGCGAGCGATGCCAGCAGATTGAGGCGGTGGCGATGGACATGAACACGGCGTTCGACCTGGAGGTGAAGCAACACTGCCCGCAGGCGGAGGTGGTCTACGACCTGTTCCACGTGGTGGCTCGCTATGGCCGAGAGGTGGTGGACCGGGTGCGAGTGGAGCAGGCGAATGCACTGAAAAGCGATAAACCGGCGCGAAAAGTGGTCAAAAGTGCGCGTTGGTTGCTGCTACGTAATCGGGCGAAGCTGAGTGAAAAACAGGATGTGAAGTTGCAGGAGCTGTTGGCGGCGAATCAACCGCTGGCGATGGTGTACGTGCTGAAAGAGGCGTTGAAGGGCATCTGGTATGCGCCGAGCGTGTGGGAAGGATGGCGACGATGGCGGAGCTGGATGCGGCAGGTGAAGGAAAGCGGGCTAGCGCCGCTGCAACGATTTGGTCGAAATTTATCGAAATATATGCGGGGGATCCTGGCGAGTGCAAACTACCCGATGCACACGAGTGTGCTGGAAGGGGTGAACAACAAGATCAAAGTGATAAAGCGCATGGCATATGGATTTAGGGACTCAGAATACTTTTTTCTGAAAATCAAGGCGGCCTTCCCCGGAAAGCCGCGATGAACCTTTTTTTATGCCAGTGCGCTGAAAAGCGGTTAATTGGGAGGGAAAAGCAGAGATTGGCACGCTATCTGCAAAGTTACAGATGTCCTGCATAAGGATATGTGTGTGATTGTTACCCCAACGTTCAGGTTTTTAGGGCCATCCCGACGGGATGGCCTCTTTTTTATGGTTTTTTCGGGGGAGATGCCCCGTCAGGGACAAAGGTCACCTGCGGGGCTGTGCACTCTTGGGGCTTGTCACTGGTGATTTCACCCCATGATGGTGCATTTATTTACCTACAAGGGAATAGTCAGGACGACGATACCCGCTCTGGCGGCGCCTCAGCGATGGAAACCGCTCATGTCGATCACCAGCTTGCCCACCATGCGACCCGCTTCCAGCTCGGCATGAGCCCGGGCCAGGGTGAGGGGTGTCAGTTCGGGCACCACCTTGCTGAGGGTGGTCTTGAGCACCCCTTCATCGATCAGGGCCGCGACCCGGCCGAGCAGGTTGTGCTGCTCGATCATGTCCGGGGTCTGGAACAGGGAGCGGGTAAACATGAACTCCTGGCTGAAGGTGACGCTCTTGGGTTTGAGCAGACCCAGATCCCAGGGGTCACTGGACTCGGCGATGGTGCAGATATGACCAAACGGACGGATGAGGCTGGCCATGGTGTTCCAGTGCTGCTCGGTGGCGTTGGTGCAGAAGATGGCATCCACCTCGCTGATGCCGAGCGCCTTGAGCTCCGCCTGCAGATGGTGATGGCTCACCACCTGGTGGGCCCCCATGTCCAGGCACCATTCCCGGGTTTCGGGGCGCGATGCGGTGGCGATCACCTCCATGCCGGTGAGCTGGCGGGCGAGCTGGATGGCGATGGAACCGACTCCGCCGGCGCCCCCGATGATCAGCAGTCGCCCGGTGCTTTCGCGGGTGAGGCTCATGCGCTCGAACAGGGTTTCCCAGGCGGTGATGGCGGTGAGCGGCAGGGCGGCGGCTTCCAGATCGGTCAGGGTGACTGGGGCGATGGCGGCGATGCGCTCGTCCACCAGTTGCAGGGCGCTGTTGCTGCCCGGGCGGCTGATGTCGCCGGCATACCAGACCCTGTCACCGGCCTTGAACAAGGTGACGTCGCTACCGACGGCGATCACCTCGCCCACGGCGTCCCAGCCCAGTACGCGGGGGCTGCTTTCGACCTTGTCCTTGGGGGCGCGTACCTTGGTGTCGACCGGATTGATGGAGGTGGCGTTGACCCGTACCAGCAGATCCCGCGGGCCCGGTGTCGGATCGGGCAGATCGCTCTCGATGAAGCAGTGGGGGTGGTTGCTTGGCAGATAGTGAGTCAGGGCAATGGCTTTCATGGCTTTTCCTTTCAAATAGCAGTGTTCGGGATTGCCACTCACTCTAGTCTGGATGATTATCAACATTAAGATGGGTAATTGGTAAAGACTGTTTGAATATATGAACAATGTCGAACTGGAGTTGATGGGGTTGTTCGCCACCGTGGTGGAGCAGGGGAGCTTCACCGGGGCGGCCGAGGTGCTCGGCATGCCCAAGTCCTCGGTGAGCCAGAAGATCTCGCGCCTTGAATCCCGGCTCGGGGTGAGGTTGCTGCAACGCACCACCCGCAGGCTCAGCCTGACACCCCAGGGGGAGGTCTATGTGGCCCATTGTCAGGAGCTGCTGGCACTGGCGCGCAGCGCCAATCTGGCGATGGCGCGGTTGCGCGCGGCTCCTGGAGGGCGGGTGCGGATCACTGCTCCCGAAGCCACGGGAACCTTGCTGCTTGGTCGGATACTGGCCGAATTTCGCGCCCTCTACCCCGAGGTGGTGCTGGAGCTGACCCTTTGCGATGAACAGCTGGATCTGGTGGGGGAAGGTTACGATCTGGCGCTGCGGGCAGCGCCGCTGAAAGATTCCAGCCTCATCTGCCGGCGCATCGGCCAGGTGGCGCGCCATCTGGTGGCATCTCCCGGTTACCTGGCGGCCAACGGGACGCCGCTCCAACTCTCGGAACTGGCCGGACACGCCTGCCTGGTGCATGGCTCCTTGCCGGTGTGGCCATTGCAGGAAGGGGGCTGGCGCCCTCGCGGGGCCTGCCAGAGCAACAGCCTGCTGGCGCTGCGGGAGCTGGCACTCCATGACGGGGGGATTGCCCTGCTGCCGGCCCATGTCTGCGGCGACGATCTGGCGGCGGGGCGACTGCTCAAGGTGCTGCCGGATCTCCTGGTTCCGGTGAACCCCTTTTATCTCATCTACCCGAGCCGGGAACACCTGGCCCCCGCCCTTCGCAGCCTGATGGACTTCGTGGCCGAACGTCTTCCCTTCGCCTGATCACTGGTGCTGGCCAAGAGGAGCCTGAGCCGGTTCGAGACCGAGCGGGACCGACTGGCGTTCCGCCAGCATGCGGATCTGCCCTTCGATGAGGCCTGCATGGGGGCCGAGCACCAGCACCAGCTGATGTTCGTTGAGCACGACCCAGGAGAGGCAGCCCAGTCTGGCCAGGCAGGATTGATCCACCAGGGCCATGTCGCGAACCCGCAGGCTGAGGCGGGTCAGGCAGACGCTCATGGCCTGCAGGTTGTCCATGCCCCCCAGCATCTTGAGGTACTGGATAGCCAGCATCTGGGGATCGGTGGGGGCCACGGTCGCGAGCCGAGAGAGATCCTCGGCCATGGGTTTGCCCGGCAGACTGAGGGGGGCGTGTTCCAGCAGCCGGGAGAAGAGCAGGGCATAGACGACGAAGAAGAGGATGCCCAGGGGGATGAGCCAGAAGCTGTGCAGACCGGCGTGGTAGCTCAGCACCAGATCCAGCAATCCGGCGGAAAAGTAGCTGCCCACCTGGATGTCGAGCCCGCTGCAGATGGCCAGCGACAGCCCGGTCAGCAGGGCATGGGCCAGAAACAGCCAGGGAGCGGTGAAGGCAAACAGGAACTCGATGGGCTCCGTGATGCCCACCAGTGCCGAGGTGAGCGCCAGGGTGAGCAGCAGCCCTCCCTGGGGCAGTTGCTGCATCCGCTGGCGATGGATCCAGATGGCAAAACAGGCACCGGGCAGGCCGAACATGATGACCGGATAGAGCCCGGCCACATAGCCTTCATGCAGCGGCTGGGCGGTCGAGAGGGCTTGCAGGTTGCTCTCCCCGAGCCCGATGAGGCTGCCCAGCACCTGGTGCAGGCCGAGGGGGATCAGCAGCCGGTTCAGCACGCCGTAGCAGAAGGCGCCAAAGGGCGTGGTGAGCAGATCGGAGGCGAGCAGGGTGAGCCCCTGTTCCAGCAGCGGCCAGAGGATGGAGAGGGGGAGCACCAGCAGCAGGCAGGCCAGCGCCGAGAGCAACATGCCCGGCAGATCTTCCTGCAGGGGGCGCAACCAGCCCGGCAGCCGCAGAGCGCGGGCCCGGGAGCAGACCATGGCGGTGACGAGCCCGGCCAGCAGGCCGCAGATCATGTCCGCATGCAGCCCGGGCACCAGGGTGCCCAGCGCCGAGCTCAGCAGCAGGAAGTTGACCGCACCGGCGAGCGCCTGAGCTCCTTGACCCTGGCGACTCAACCCGAAGGCGATGGCCACCGCATAGATGAGCGGCATCTGGCTGAACAGGGCGCGACCGGCGAGGGAGAGCACGGCGAGATCCAGCACGTCCGGTTGGCCGAGCCGGTGGAGCAGGGCGGCCAGGGGCAGGATGGAGACGGGCAGCAACAGGGCATAGCCGAGGCGCTGCAAGGACTGGGTCAGGATCTTTCTGGCGTTCTGGACTGGCATGGGGGCACGGTATTTGTGACGTGGCGCACATTTTACCCGTGAGCCCCCATTTGGGAATAGGCGAGCCTTCCTTTATTGATCCTTTTCTTAATTTTGATCAAACAATCGACGGACACGCTGATCCGGGGCAGGAGTGAGCAGGCTGACAAGAACAAAGGCCGCCAGGCCAAGGGCCAGGCTCGGGACGATGGCGTGCAGACCGGCCACCTTGATCCCCCACTGGCTCAAGGTACCGTAACAGAGGATGCCGCAGACCATGCTGGCCAGGGCTCCCGGGCCGTTGGCCCTGGACCAGTAGAGGCCGAGCACCAGGGGCCAGAGGAAGACCGCCTGCAGGCCGCCGAAGGCGAGCAGGTTGAGCCAGATGATCATCTCGGGGGGCTGGAGCGCCGCCAGCAGCACCAGGGTACCCAGGATCAGGGTGCAGAGCAGGGAGAGGCGCGGCACCCGGACCTCCAGCTTCTCCTGCCTGGGGTTGAGGTAATTGAGGTAGAGATCTTTCACCAGGGTGGCGGAGGCCTGGATCAGCTGGGAGTCGATAGTAGACATGATGGCCGCCATGGGGGCCGCCAGGAAGACCCCGGCCAGCCAGGGGGGGAGCACCTCCATCATCAGGGAGGGCATGATCTTGTCCGGGCTGTCCATGCCGGGCAGGATGGCGCGGCCCAGTGCCCCGGCCAGGTGCATGCCGAACATCAGCAGGGCGCAGACGATGGTGCCGATGAGGATGCCCCGGTGCAGCGCCTTGCTGTCCCGGTAGCCAAAGCAGCGCAGCGCCGAGTGGGGCAAGCCCACCACCCCGATGCAGACCAGCACCCAGAAGCTTAGCATGAAGGGCTGGGTCAGCATGTCGCCGGCCCCCTGGGGGCTCACCAGCTTGGGATCTATCTCCTTGAGCTGGTGGACAAGATTCGGCAACCCGTCACCGGCGATGAGGATGCCCGCCAGCAGGGCGCCAGTGCCGATGAGCATGACGATGCCCTGCAGGGCATCCGTCATCACCACGGCGCGAAAGCCGCCGATCACCGTGTAGAGCAGCACGCAACTGGCAAACAGGAAGAGCCCCTGCTGATAGCTGAGGCCGGTCGCCGTTTCCAGCAGGCGGGCGCCGCCGATGAACTGCACCACCATGGTGGCGATGAAGGCGAGGATGATGGTGACCGAACCCAGCACGACCACCGCCCTGCTCTGGTAGCGGGCCCACAGCATGTCGTTGATGGTCACCGCGTTGACCCGGCGGGCGATGATGGCGAACTTCTTGCCAAGCACCCCCAGGGTGAGCCAGACGGTGGGCAGCTGGATCATCGCCAGTAGCACCCAGCCGAGGCCGACCTTGTAGGCGGCACCCGGCCCGCCGATGAAGGACGATGCAGAGGTATAAGTGGCCACCAGGGTCATGGCGAGCACCAGCCCCCCCATGCTGCGGTTGCCGATGAAGTACTCCTGCATGAAGTTGCCGCCGGTCCGGTGGCGACTGGCCCAGAAACCGACCCCCAGTACCAGCACCAGGTAGATGCAGAGCGGCAGCATCAGCTCAAGATTCATGGGGTGGTACCTCGCTATCCAGGGGAATATCGACGAACAGGCGATCCACCATGAGGGCGCAGAGGCCGATGAACAGCAGGGGCATCAGGATGCAACTGAGCAGGAACCAGAGGGGCAGGTCCCACAGCTCGAGATCCTCGGGGATGAAATAAGCCGAGCCATACCAGGCGACAAAATAGAGCAGGGTCAGCAGCAGGCAGAAGGCTGCTTCCCGACGGGCGAGTGCGAAACGGTTCACTGTGGCCTCCGACGAGTGAGCGGGGCGCAAGAATAACAAAAAAGGGCCATGTCGCCATGGCCCTTTTTTACGTTGGCGATCCGGGTGGATCGCGCAATATCCCGATGAAAGGGGTCTTTGCAGACCCGACTTCTTGTGCAGGGAGTGGCTGCTCATGCGGCCACCGTGCTCAATGGGCCGGGCCTCAAGCCATTACAGACCCAACTTCTTGTGCAGGTAGTGGCTGCTCTGTGCTGCCACCGTGCTCAATGGGTCGGGTCTCAAGCCATTACAGACCCAACTTCTTGTGCAGGTAGTGGATGTTGGTGCCACCGTGCTGGAAGTTTTCGTCCTTCATGATCTCTTTTTGCAGGGCGATGTTGGTCTTGATCCCTTCCACCACCAGCTCGTCGAGGGAGTGACGCATGCGGGCGATGGCCACGTCACGGTTCTCCCCATAGCAGATCAGCTTGCCGATCATGGAGTCGTAGTAGGGGGGGACCTTGTAACCCGCATAGATGTGGGATTCCCAGCGCACGCCCAGGCCGCCCGGCGCGTGGAAGCGCTGGATGAGACCAGGAGAGGGCAGGAAGGTGGCCGGATCTTCGGCATTGATCCGGCACTCGATGGCATGGCCACGGATGCGGATGTCCTGCTGGGTGATCGACAGGGGCTGACCGGCGGCAATGCGCAGCTGCTCCTTGATGAGGTCGACGCCGGTGACCATCTCGGTGACCGGATGTTCCACCTGGATACGGGTGTTCATCTCGATGAAATAGAACTCGCCGTTCTCGTACAGGAACTCGAAGGTACCCGCACCGCGGTAGCCGATCTCGAGACAGGCGCGCACACAGCGCTCACCGATGAACTTGCGCATCTCCTCGGTGATGCCGGGGGCCGGCGCCTCTTCCACGACCTTCTGGTGACGGCGCTGCATGGAGCAGTCCCGCTCACCCAGATAGAGGGCGGTACCCTGACCGTCAGCCAGCACCTGGATCTCGATGTGGCGCGGGTTCTCCAGGTACTTCTCCATGTAGACCATGTCGTTCTTGAAGAACTGGCCCGCTTCGGATTTGGTCAGCGCGATGGCGGAGGCCAGTTCGGCCTCGTTGCGCACCACGCGCATGCCGCGACCACCACCGCCACCGGCGGCCTTGATGATCACCGGATACCCGATCCGCTTGGCGATGGCGGCGTTGCGCTTGGCATCGTTGTCCACCGGGCCGTCGGAGCCGGGTACGCAGGGCACGCCCGCCTTCTTCATCGCCTCGATGGCAGAGACCTTGTCACCCATCAGGCGAATGGTCTCGGCGCGCGGGCCAATGAAGATGAAGCCGGATTTCTCGACCACTTCGGCGAAGTCGGCATTCTCGGAGAGGAAGCCGTAGCCCGGGTGGATGGCGACGGCACCGGTCACCTCGGCGGCGGCGATGATGGCCGGCACATTGAGGTAGGACTCACCGCTGGCAGGTTTGCCGATGCAGATGGTTTCGTCCGCCAGGAGCACATGCTTGAGCTCCCGATCGGCAGTGGAGTGAACGGCCACTGTCTTGATCCCGAGCTCTTTGCAGGCGCGCAGGATCCGCAGGGCAATTTCACCGCGGTT
Source organism: Aeromonas sp. FDAARGOS 1406 (assembly GCF_019048565.1). Classification (NCBI taxonomy): domain Bacteria; kingdom Pseudomonadati; phylum Pseudomonadota; class Gammaproteobacteria; order Aeromonadales; family Aeromonadaceae; genus Aeromonas; species Aeromonas sp. FDAARGOS 1406. Next base: position 1,738,994 of record NZ_CP077378.1, on the reverse strand, counting down.
GGCGATGACTACTTTGTCCAACATGGGTGGCATTTTCCCTTATTCGATGATGAACAGCGGCTCGTCAAACTCGACGGCCTGACCATTTTCAACCAGGATCGCTTTGATCACGCCGGCCTTGTCAGACTCGATTTGGTTCATCATTTTCATGGCTTCGACGATGCACAGGGTGTCGCCGACATTGACGTGCTGACCGACTTCCACGAACGGCTTGGCTTCCGGGCTGGAGGAGCGGTAGAAGGAGCCCACCATGGGGGAGCGCATCAGATGACCGCTCGGGGCGGCATCGGCAGCAGGTGCAGCGGCTGCTGCCGGAGCAGCGGCAACCGGTGCGGCAACCTGAGCTGCGGCCTGGGGCATGATCATCTGCGGGGCAACGCTAACCTGGCCGGAGAAATTACGGCTGATGCGAACGGACTCTTCCCCTTCGGAGATTTCCAGCTCGGCGATGCCGGACTCTTCAACCAGTTCAATCAGCTTCTTGATTTTGCGGATATCCATTAGCATTCTCTTTCTTCTTTATCTGATCAGTGATTATCAAGCCGCGCGCAACTGATGCACGGCCGCGGTTAAAGCGAATTGGTAACCATCGGCACCCAACCCGCAGATCACCCCCTTGGCGACATCAGACAGATAGGAGTGATGACGGAAGGGCTCCCTGGCATGAACGTTTGACAGGTGAACCTCGATAAAGGGGATGGCCACACCCAGCAGGGCATCGCGCAGGGCAACGCTGGTATGGGTGAAGGCGGCGGGATTGATGATGATGAAATCCACCTGGCCCATGGCCTGATGGATGCGGCCGATCAGCTCGTGCTCGGCATTGGATTGCAGATGTTCCAGGGTGACACCGAGTTCGCTGGCGCTGCGCGTCAGATCGGCGACGATCTCATCGAGCGTCTTGCTGCCGTAGATTCCCGGTTCCCGCTTGCCCAGCAGATTCAGATTGGGGCCGTTGAGCAGGAGGATTCGGTGATGTTGCGACATATTGAGTACATCCTCGATGATTATGCTGCTATCTATCAGCTATCTTTGGACTACCAAAAATCTAGCCAATTTTTGCACAAATCGGTGTGCCCTGACACACAGATTTCGCAATTATATTGATTTCGTGAAAATTAGCAGCATTTTACTGGTCTAATCTCTACATCTGGCTATTTATTGGCCTGGTTTGCCCGCAAGCCCGGCCTGCCACCGAACTCTGCCCTGTCCGGATCCCGAAGACAACAAAGCCGGCACGTGGCCGGCTCTGTTGACGTGGGGAAGAGACTCACGCCGCTTCCGACTTCTCGCGGATCAGCTTGTCCACGACCCCCGGATCCGCCAGGGTGGAGATATCCCCCAGGCTGTCGGTTTCGCCGGTGGCGATCTTGCGCAAGATACGCCGCATGATCTTGCCGGAACGGGTCTTGGGCAGCCCCTCGGCCCAGTGGATCACGTCCGGGGTCGCGATGGCGCCAATCTCCTTGCGCACCCACTCCTTCACTTCCTTGTGCAGCTCGCGGCTCGGCTCTGCCCCGGCGATCAGGGTGACATAGGCGTAGATGCCCTGTCCCTTGATCTCGTGGGGAACGCCCACCACCGCCGCTTCGGCGATTTTCGGATGGGCCACCAGAGCGGACTCGATTTCGGCGGTGCCCATGCGGTGGCCGGAGACGTTGAGTACATCATCCACCCGGCCGGTGATCCAGTAGTAGCCGTCCTCGTCGCGACGGGCACCGTCGCCGGTGAAGTAGCGACCCGGGAAGGTGGAGAAGTAGGTCTGCTCGAAGCGCTCGTGATCGCCGAACACGGTACGCATCTGGCCGGGCCAGGAGTCGGTGATCACCAGGTTGCCCTCGGTGGCGCCTTCCAGCGGCTCACCCAGGTTGTCCACCAGAGCAGGCTGTACTCCGAAGAAGGGACGAGTGGCCGAGCCGGGCTTGAGCGCGGTGACGCCGGGCAGCGGAGTGATGAGGATGCCGCCGGTCTCGGTCTGCCACCAGGTGTCGACGATGGGGCAGCGCTCGTCGCCGATGGTGCGGTAGTACCACTCCCAGGCTTCCGGGTTGATGGGTTCACCCACCGACCCCATGATGCGCAGGCTGGTGCGGGAAGTGCCTTCGACAGCCTCCTTGCCCTTGGCCATCAGTGCGCGAATGGCGGTGGGGGCGGTATAGAGGATGGTGACCTGGTGTTTGTCCACCACCTGACTCATGCGGTTGGTGGCCGGGTAATTGGGCACCCCTTCGAACATGACGGTGGTGGCGCCGTTGGCCAGCGGCCCGTAGACCAGATAGGAGTGACCGGTGACCCAGCCCACGTCGGCGGTACACCAGTAGATGTCCTCTTCGTGGTAGTCGAACACGTATTTGAAGGTGAGGGCGGCATAGACCAGATAGCCGCCCGTGGTGTGCAGCACACCCTTGGGTTTGCCGGTGGAGCCGGAGGTGTAGAGCACGAACAGGGGATCTTCGGCGCCCATGGCTTCGGGCGGACAATCCGGGCTGGCGGCGTTGACCGCATCATGCCACCAGATGTCTCTGTGCTCGTGCCAGGCCACGTTGCCACCGGTGCGCTTGAGGACGATCACCTTGCTGACCTTGGTATCCGGGTGGGTAAGGGCCTCATCCACGTTCTTCTTGAGGGGGATGGGGCGACCGCCTCGCAACCCCTCATCGGCGGTGATGACGACGGAGGCGCCGGAGTCGATGATGCGGCCTGAGAGCGCCTCCGGCGAGAAGCCGCCGAAGACGATGCTGTGCACGGCCCCGATGCGGGTACAGGCCAGCATGGCGATGGCCGCCTCCGGCACCATGGGCATATAAAGGCAGACCATGTGGCCACGCTTGACCCCCTGGGCTTTGAGCACGTTGGCAAACTTGCACACTTCGGCGTGCAGTTCGCGATAGGTGATCTTGCGATCTTCAGCCGGGTTGTCCCCTTCCCAGATGATGGCGACCTTGTCGCCGCGCTCGCTCAGATGGCGATCCAGGCAGTTGGCCGAGACGTTGAGCAGGCCATCCTCATACCACTTGATGGAGACGTGGCCCGGATCGTAGGAGGTGTTCTTGACGCGGGTGTAGGGGGTCATCCAGTCGAGGATCTTGCCCTGCTCCCCCCAGAAGGCGTCCGGATCCTGCACCGACGCCTGATACATGGCTTCATAACCTTCCTTGTCCAGCAGGGCGCCGTTGCCGATGTGGGCCTTGACCGGGTAGACCTTGCTCTCGCTCATCTCTCACTCCTGTGAATACATTTTCTTAATGATTGAGTAACAACTTATACCTTTGGTTCCCGAGGGCAATTAGACTTTTGGATAGCGACGAAGATAGCAGGTGAGAGGACACGTTGAGGGTAAAGAAGGGAGCCATGGGCTCCCTTCTTTACTTTCGTGGTGGCGCGGCCAAGGCTCAATGGCGGACGGGGAGCAGGGAAGGCAGGTGGGGTTCTGGCAGGGGATGGCTGAACAGGTAGCCCTGTCCCTCCTCGCAATGCAGGGATTGCAGGAACTGGCGCTGGGGCTGGGTTTCTATCCCTTCCGCCGTGACGGCCATGCCGAGGGAGCTGGCCAGCTGGACTATGGTACGGCACAGCTCGCGGCTGTGCTTGTCGTCGGGCAACGCCTGGACGAAGGCCCTGTCTATCTTAATGCGATCGATGGGCAGGCTCCTGAGCAGGCTCAGGGAGGAGAAACCGGTGCCGAAGTCGTCGATGGCGATCTGTACCCCCAGCGCCTTGAGACGGGTGAAGAGCCGCAGACTGTGATCCACGCTCTGGATGATGCTCTCGGTCACCTCGATCTCCAGCCGCTCGGCAGGAAAACCGGTCGCAGCCAGAATGGCTGTCACCCGCTCCACGTAGTCGTGGGAGCGCATCTCCCTGACCGACACATTGACCGAGAGCCTGGGCACGGCGCGCCCTTCGGCCAGCCACTGCTGCCCTTGCTGGCAGGCGGTGCGCATCACCCATTCGCCCAGTGGTTCGATGAGACCGCACTCCTCTGCCACCGGAATGAAACGGTCCGGGGATATCATGCCAAGGCTGGGATGCTGCCAGCGGATCAGGGCCTCCAGGCCGCTGAGATGACCATCCGCCAGATCCGTCATGGGTTGGTAGAGCAGGCGAAACTCTTGCTGCTCAATGGCCTTGAGCAGTCCCTGCTCCAGCAGCATCCGCTCCCTGGTCTGTGCCGTCATGTCGGGGGAGTGGAACAGATAGCCGTTGCGGCCACGGCGCTTGGCTTCATGCATGGCGTTGTCCGCCGCGCTGATGAGGCTGTCCGGGGTCTGGCCATGCTCCGGATAGAGGGAGATGCCGATGCTGGCGGAGAGCCTCACCCACTCCTGGCCGATGTCGGCGGGATCGTGCAGCCTGCGTTGCAACGCCTCGATGAGACCCTGTAGATCCTGGGTCTCCCTGATGGCGGGCAGCAACACCAGAAATTCGTCTGCCCCCAGCCGGATGGCGATGTCTCCGGGGCGCAGACAGTGGCGAATGCGGTCTGCCGACAGCTTGAGCAGCAGATCGCCGGCACTGTGCCCCAGGTTGTCGTTGATGAGCTTGAAGCCGTCGAGATCGATGAACAGCAGCGCCAGGACGTGGTGGTTCACCCTGGCCGTCTCTATCTCCAGGGTGAGGCGCTCTTGCAGCAGATGGCGATTGCCGAGATCGGTGAGGGGATCGTAATAGGAGAGGTGCTGCAAGCGGGCTTCGGCCTGATAGAGGCGCAGTGCATGGCGGTGGGCCATCTCCTGGAGGCCGGGTGACGCGGGTGCGTCGAGGTGGGGGCCTGTCTGCGCGGATTCCCTCATCACGAGGAAGATGCCGCTGAAGGAGCCGTCCTCATCCAGCACGGAGCTGACGCTCACTTGCCAGCGTGCCGGGGAGGCCGCGCGGGAGAGACCGACCATTTCCACCTCAAATGTGCATCGTGGGGGACCTTGCCGCAGTTGCTGAAACAGCGGGAGCAGCTGGGGAGTCTGGGCAGGGACAATGTCGAACAGCGTCTTGCCCGGGTGCTCTGCCCGCGCGAGGCCGGTCAGTTCGGCAAAGCGTCCGTTGACGTCGCGACACCTGAATTCGTGATCGAAGACCCCAATCCCGACGTGCGCCTGGGCGAACAGCTGTTGCAACTCGTAGGGAGAGAGCGGGCCTGACAAATGCCGTGTCGGAACCGATTCGGGCAGCACTTTTTCCATGGAGGCTCCTGAATTGATTGCTTTGTCATTTGGACGACTGTGTCAGTATGGCAGGAAGTGTCAGGAGAGAAAGAAAGTGTGAGAAGGGTGTGAAATCAACGAGCTGTCAGCCTTTCTGGCGGCCAAACGCCTGGATCCCGCGAACAAATACCAGCCAGCCCACCAGATGAAACGGCAACGCCATGGCGTAGAGCACCAGCCAGTGGCTCTCGGTGCCGCTGCTGTTGATGAAATCTGTCCAGGCGGCGAGCAGGGCCAGCATGCCCGCTATCTGGAAGTGGCGACGCAGCACCACTTCTACCCCGAGATTGGCGAGGTAGAGGGTCAGCAGGATGCCGGCAAAGCCGGTGAGCTGGGCGGTGCCGTAGAGCGCGCGGTCCGGGTTGAACAGCAGCGTCACGAGGGGAGTGAGACCCTGATCCAGCGGGATCAGGGCCAGCAGCCAGCATGCGATAAGAAGCAGGGCTGTCTTCATGCCGGGCTCAGTCGGCGGACGGTGCCGGTTTGACCAGGGAGAGGTAGTTGGCGTCCATCTTGAGGAACACCCCCAGCAGGCGGGCACTGGCACCGTAGAAGCCAAACTTGTCGGCGGCCCGGCAGGCCTGCTCGAAGCGCTCGAACCAGCCCAGCAGGTGGCCGTGCAGCAGGGACTCCTGCTCGCCAAGCCACGCCTCGCGCTGGTCGGCGGTGGTCGACTCGACGGCGCGAATGATGAGGCTGCCCATCAGATCCAGCTCGATGGCCAGATGATCGGCAGGCTCATTGTATTTGTCGCTGACGTTGATGCCGAGGCGATCGAGGCGTGCCTGCATCTCGGTCATAGGGGCCTGCATCAGCTGCTTGCCTTCGCCCCGGTAGAGGGATTCGTAGGGCAGGGCACCCTGCCCGGGAGCGCTCAGGAACAGGCCTGCGAAGTCGGCGGCCAGGGCCGTCTGGCGCTCGGGGCGCACCAGCAGGCGGGCGATGGCATCGTTGAGCTCGGCCACGGCTTCGCGCATGGGGTCGAGAGTAGAGAGGCTCTTCAAGAAGCTGCGCACGTCATAAGTGTCGTATTCAGCGATCTGTGCATCACTGAGTTCGGCAGCAAACAGGGTGGAAAACCACCAGTAAAGCTCGGCCCGGCGTTCGCTGGTCGCCATGAATTCCTGCATTTTTCCTCCGTGGATGACAATCGGGAGCCTTGATGGCCCCCGATTCTAACGACTTTAAAAATAAAGGAAACTCATGGGGCCTTTTGGCCGGATAGCGCCAGGAGAGGGGGTCGCATTCGCGGGATGACCGTGGGCGACGAGGAGGCCGACTTACTCCTCGACGCGATAGAGCACCTGCTTGCAACGGGGGCAGATGTGCTGGCGGCGGTAATCCATCTGGTGCACCAGGCCGACTTCCCGCTGCTGATGATGACCGCAATGGATGCAGAAAATCAGATCCCCGTCGGCGGCGCCGGGGTGGGCCGCCAGGTACTGCTCCCGGGTGGGAAGTGTCTCCCAGTTGGCGGTGCAGGCACCCTTACGGCTGCCGGTGTAGTAGACCCAGTAGAAGAGAGCGAAGACCGCGACAATCACGAACAGCATCAGATGATCCATCATGGCGTTTCCCCTTGTGTTCCGGGATGGCAGGGAGCGACACCCGCTCGTGCAGATGTCCCATGGCCTAAAGATGTTATCTGTTAGTAAATGCTATATCCATGATCTGGCTCTGGTTTCTATCGCTTTGCCCGGGAAGCGGGGACGATGGCTGGAGCCGAATTGCTGGTGTGGGGAGGCCGGGGGGATGAGCGAAGCCAGGGGGCGGGATTCGAAATTTGCGACGTATTTTACATTTTATAAACAATTTTTTGGGTGGTTGGACTGTCTCTTTGATCCAGCTCACGTTACAATGCGCGGGCCCACTTCACCTATCGCGCAAACGATTTTCAGGAGATAAACGGATGTTGAAACGTGACATGACCATCGCCGGCTATGATCCAGAGCTGTGGCAGGCCATCACAGACGAGACCCGTCGTCAGGAAGAGCACATCGAGCTGATTGCGTCCGAGAACTACACCAGCCCCCGCGTCATGGAAGCCCAGGGCTCCCAGTTGACCAACAAGTACGCCGAAGGCTACCCGGCCAAGCGTTACTACGGCGGTTGCGAGTATGTGGATGTGGTTGAAACCCTGGCCATCGAGCGCGCCAAAGAGCTGTTCGGTGCCACCTACGCCAACGTGCAGCCGCACTCCGGCTCTCAGGCCAACAGCGCCGTCTACATGGCCCTGCTGCAACCGGGCGACACCGTGCTCGGCATGAACCTGGCCCACGGCGGTCACCTGACCCACGGCTCCCCCGTCAACTTCTCCGGCAAGCTGTACAACATCATCCCCTACGGCATCGACGAGTCCGGCAAGATCGACTACGACGAGATGGAGCGCCTGGCCGTTGAGCACAAGCCGAAGATGATGATCGGCGGCTTCTCCGCCTACTCCGGCATCGTCGACTGGGCCCGCATGCGCGAAATCGCCGACAAGATCGGTGCTTACCTGTTCGTGGACATGGCCCACGTGGCCGGTCTGATTGCCGCTGGCGTCTACCCGAACCCGGTGCCCCATGCTCACGTGGTCACCTCCACCACTCACAAGACCCTGGCCGGTCCGCGCGGTGGTCTGATCCTCTCCGCCGCCGACGACGAAGATCTGTACAAGAAGCTGAACTCCGCCGTCTTCCCGGGTGGTCAGGGCGGCCCGCTGATGCACGTCATCGCCGGCAAGGCCGTAGCCTTCAAGGAAGCGCTGGAGCCCGAGTTCAAGACCTACCAGGCCCAGGTCGTCAAGAACGCCAAGGCCATGGCGGCGACCTTTATCGAGCGCGGCTACAAGATCGTCTCCGGCGGTACCGACAACCATCTGATGCTGGTTGACCTGATCGGTCGCGAGCTGACCGGCAAAGATGCCGACGCAGCCCTCGGCAAGGCCAACATCACCGTCAACAAGAACTCCGTACCGAACGACCCGCGTTCCCCGTTCGTGACCTCCGGCGTGCGTATCGGCACCCCGGCCATCACCCGCCGAGGCTTCAAGGAAGCCGAGTCCATCCAGTTGGCCAACTGGATCTGCGACGTGCTGGACAGCCACGACAACGAAGAAGTGCTGGCGACCGTGCGCGAGAAGGTGCTGGACATCTGCCGCCGCTTCCCGGTCTACGCATAATCAGCCTGACCTTCAGGTTGAAGACCAATGCCACCCTCGGGTGGCATTGTTTTTTGCAGCGTCTGGCAAGATGAGACAGAGGTGATCATGTGCGATGACATGGAAGAGGACGTGCTGGAGGCGTCACTGCGGCAGACGATTCGAACCCAGTACCACTTTCGCGCCAGCGAACAGGGGCTGCTGGCCTGGGATGTGCGCCGCTTGATCCGGCTGAGCCGCAACCTGCCGGTGCAGGCGGTGGCACTCGGCGAGATTGCCGAGCTTGACCGCGACCACTGGTACGGCCATGACGACGCCACGCCCACGGTGCGCAGCGTGGTGGCGCATTGCCAGCTCATGATGGCGGCGGATCTCGCCTATCCCATCCTGCTCGACAGCGCCGGTCGGGTGATGGATGGCATGCACCGGGTGGGCAAGGCGCTGATGCTGGGCCACAGCCATGTGGCTGCTCGCCGGTTCGCGGCGGATCCTGCCCCCGATTACCAGGATTGCGACCCCGAGGCGTTGCCCTATGACGACTGAGTCCTGCCCGAAGGTCTGGCTGGTTGTCCCTTGTTTTCATGGGCTTTTACCGGTTCTGGATGGCCGTGTTACACTGGCCGGCCTAGCGCCAGCCCCCGGGGCCCGCGCCCATTTTCATCCACGCCGGAGGTCAGATGCATTGCCCTTTCTGTAGTGCCGTTGATACCAAGGTGATCGATTCCCGTCTGGTGGCCGAGGGCCATCAGGTGCGCCGCCGTCGCGAATGCCTGCTCTGTCACGAGCGTTTTACCACCTTCGAAATGGCCGAACTGGTCATGCCCCGCGTCATCAAGTCCAACGGCTCCCGCGAGCCCTTCAACGAAGACAAGCTGCGTGCCGGCATTCTGCGGGCGCTGGAGAAGCGGCCGGTGAGCATGGAGGCCATCGAGAAGGCGGTCAACCACATCAAGTCCCGCCTGCGGGCCACCGGTGAGCGGGAGGTGGCCTCCCAGCTGGTGGGCAATCTGGTGATGGATGAGCTCAAGAGCCTGGACAAGGTGGCCTACATCCGCTTTGCCTCCGTCTACCGCAGCTTTGAAGACATTCGCGAATTCGGGGAAGAGATCGCCAAGCTGGAGAAGTAACGTCGGCCTGTCGCTCCCTATGTGAATAAGAGAGGGGCTGCCGTTGCGGCAGCGCCAGTTGTTACACCAGTGAGACATCCAGATAGCGCATCGTTGCACTGGTGAAAAAGTATGAGGGCGTGCGGCCGCATCCTGCGATGTGTGTGCCCGTCGCCATGGCGTCAGATGCCATGGCCGATCTGCCCGAGAAGGCGTGCTGCAAGCGCGTACACCCTATTTTCTTGTCCCATCGGATGGCCGTGCCACCGGGGACAGGTTGCTGGACACAGGAGCCCGGATGTTTAGTCAAGACGATTACCAATGGATGAGCCGGGCCCTCGAACTGGCCCGGCGCGGCCGTTACACCACGGCTCCCAACCCCTGCGTCGGCGCCGTGCTGGTGAAGGCCGGCGTGGTGGTGGGGGAGGGCTGGCACAAGCGGGCCGGTGAGCCCCATGCCGAGGTCTATGCCCTGCACGCGGCAGGGGAAGAGGCCCGCGGTGCCACCGCCTATGTGACCCTGGAGCCCTGCTCCCATCATGGTCGCACGCCGCCCTGCGCCGAGGCGCTCATCAAGGCCGGGGTGACCCGGGTGGTGGCTGCCATGGTGGATCCCAATCCCCAGGTGGGCGGGCGCGGCCTGCGGATGCTCTCCGAGGCGGGGATCAAGACCGATTTCGGCCTGCTGGCCGCAGAAGCCGAGGCCCTCAATCCCGGTTTCTTCAAGCGGATGCGCACCGCGTTTCCGCTGGTGACGGTCAAGCTGGGGGCGAGCCTGGATGGTCGCACCGCCATGGCGAGTGGCGAGAGCCAGTGGATCACCTCTCCGGAGGCGCGCCGGGACGTGCAGCGGCTGCGGGCCCGTCACGATGCAGTCCTCTCCAGCGCCGAAACCGTGCTGGCGGATGGCGCCTCCCTCACCGTGCGCTGGGACGAGCTGCCCCCCTCGGTCAAGGCGGTCTATCCCAAAGAGACCCTGCGCCAGCCACTTCGAGTCATCGTGGATTCGCAAAACCGGCTCACCCCGGATCTGCCCCTGTTCCAGAGCGAGAGCCCGGTACTGCTGGCCCGCCACAAGGCATCCGGTGAGTGGCCCGCCTGGGTGCAGCAGCTGGAGGTGCCGCTGCTGGATGGCAAGCTGGATCTGGTCAGTCTGTTCATGCTGCTGGCCAAACAGAACGTCAACTCGGTACTGGTGGAGGCGGGGCCGCGGCTGTGCGGCGCCCTGCTGGAGAAGGGGCTGGTGGACGAGCTGGTGCTCTATCAGGCGCCCAAACTGATGGGGGATGAGGGGCGCGGCCTGTTCCATCTGCCGGGGCTGACCCGGCTGTTCCAGGCCCCCAAACTCAACCTCAAGGATGTGCGCATGCTTGGCCAGGATATTCGCATCACTGCGAAAATAGCCTGATTTTTCAATGTTCACGGGGGCATCCATCGCCCCCGTCATCAGCAAGGTGATCTGCATGTTTACCGGAATTATCGAAGCGGTGGGAACCCTGGCCGAGCTGCGTCGCCAGGGGGAGGACATGGCCCTCACCGTGCACGCGCCGACCCTGGACTTCAGTGACGTCAAGCTGGGCGACTCCATCGCCACCAACGGCGTCTGCCTCACCGTGGTGGCGCTCGGGGATCACAGCTATACCGCCGACGTCTCCCTGGAGACCCTCTCCCGCACCGGTTTTTCTGCCGCCAAGGTGGGGGAGCCGGTCAACCTCGAGAAGGCGTTGATGCCCACTTCCCGCCTCGGCGGCCACCTGGTCTCCGGCCACGTGGACGGTATCGGCGAGGTGAAGAGCAAATCGTCCAGCGGCCGCGCCATCGAATACTGGATCAAGGCGCCGGGGGAGCTCTCCCGCTACATCGCCGAGAAGGGGTCGATTGCGGTGGATGGCATCAGCCTCACCGTCAACGCCGTGCAGGGGGATCTCTTCCGGCTGACCATCGTGCCCCACACCGCCCAGGAGACCACCATCGCCCGCTGGAAACCCGGCTACCGGGTCAACCTCGAGGTGGACCAGATAGCCCGCTATCTGGAGCGGCTGATGACGGGCAAGCGCGAGGAGAGCAGTGCCTCTACCCTGACCCTGGAGAAGCTGGCCCTGTCCGGATTCTTGTGAGCCGTTTTGACGGGAAAACGCGGTTCTGTGATCCCGCGCGGATTGAAACGGGGCCGCGTGCCCCCATCTAGAGCACAATACGCAGTATCAAGTCGAGCCGACTGGCTCAATCCCCAAGCATGTTGATGGAGTAGCCCATGGCGCTGAGCACGACCCAGGAAATCATTGCCGATATCAAGGCTGGCAAGATGGTGATCCTGATGGATGACGAAGACAGGGAGAACGAAGGGGACCTGATCATGGCCGCCTCCTGTGTCCGCCCGGAAGACATCAACTTCATGGCGCGCTACGGTCGTGGCCTCATCTGCCTGACCCTGACCCGGGATCGCTGCAAGCAGCTGGCGCTGCCGCTGATGGTCGATCGCAACAATGCCCAGTTCTCCACCGCCTTCACCGTCTCCATCGAGGCGGCGGAAGGGGTGACCACCGGCATCTCCGCCGCCGACCGCGCCGTCACCGTGCAGGCTGCGGTGGCGCCCCATGCCAAGGCCGCCGATCTGGTGCAGCCCGGCCACATCTTCCCGCTGATGGCGCAGGATGGCGGTGTGTTGACCCGCGCCGGCCACACCGAAGCGGGCTGCGATCTGGCCCGGCTGGCCGGCTTCGAGCCTGCCTCCGTCATCGTCGAGATCCTCAACGAAGACGGCACCATGGCCCGGCGCCCGGATCTCGAGATCTTCGCCGAGCAGCACGGCATCAAGCTCGGCACCATTGCCGACCTTATCGAATACCGCAACCAGCACGAGACCACGGTAGAGAAGGTGGCCGAGTGCAAGTTGCCCACCGAATACGGCGAGTTCGACCTCGTCACCTTCCGCGACACCATCGACAACCAGGTCCACTTCGCCCTGAAGAAAGGGGACGTGAAGGCCGACCAGCCGACCCTGGTACGGGTGCACCTGCACGACGTGCTGAGCGATCTGCTGCTCACCGACCGCCACAGCGCCCGCAGCTGGCCGCTGCCCAAATCCATGGCCCGCATCGCCGACGAGGGCGGGGTGCTGGTGATCCTGGGGGCGGAAGCCCATGGCGCCGAGCTGCTGGCCAGGGTCAAGGGTTTTGAAGCCGCCGACAAGGGGCTGGCGCCGGAAGGGGCCAAGTGGCAGGGCACCTCGCGCCGGGTCGGCGTCGGTTCCCAGATCCTCAAGGCGCTGGGGGTCGGCAAGATGCGCCTATTGAGCTCTCCCAAGAAGTACCATGCCCTCGGTGGCTTTGGTCTGGAAGTGGTGGAGTACGTCGGCGAGTAAGCGCTGCGTACGGTTGAATTCATCACCATGGCCGCCCGTTGCGGCCATGGTTTTTTGTCGCGGCTCTGTTGTGCTAGAATGCGTGCACTTTTGAGCCCGGCCCCTAATTGATTGCACAGAGACAGGATTTCCAATGAAGATTATCGAAGGAAATATCGCCGCTCCCGAGGCGCGTGTTGCTATTGTCGTTGCCCGTTTCAACAGCTTCATCAATGACAGCCTGGTGAACGGCGCGCTGGACGTGCTGAAGCGTCAAGGTCAGGTCCAGGAGAGCAATCTGACCCTGGTGCGCGTACCGGGGGCCGTCGAAATTCCCCTGGCGGCCAAGAAGCTGGCCAAGAGCGGTCAATACGACGCCATCGTCGCACTCGGCACCGTCATCCGCGGCGGTACCTACCACTTTGAACTGGTAGCGAGCGAGAACGGCAAGGGTCTGGCCCAGGTGATGATGGAATACGACATTCCCGTTGCCTTCGGCGTGCTGACCACCGAAAACATTGAACAAGCCATCGAACGCGCCGGTACCAAGGCGGGTAACAAGGGTGCAGAGGCTGCACTGAGCGCGCTCGAAATGATCAACGTCCTGAAACAACTGGACGTGTAACGAGGAGAAATGCATTGAAACCGTCCGAGCGCCGTAAGGCCCGCCATTGCGCCACCCAGGCCATCTACCAGTGGCAGATGACCCAGGCCAACGTGGGCGACATCGAAGAGCAGTTCAAGATCGATCAGGACACCAAGGGTGTGGACCTGAACTATTTCCGCGATCTGCTGTTCGGGGTAGCGGTCCACTGCAACGAGCTGGACAAGGTGTTCGCGCCTTTCCTCTCCCGTCCGCTGGAAGAAGTGGACATGGTGGACAAGGCGATCCTGCGTCTGGCGACCTACGAGCTGACCCGTCGTGAAGATGTGCCGCCGCGCGTGGTGATCAACGAAGCGATCGAGCTGGCCAAAGCCTTCGCCGCCGATGACAGCCACAAGTTTGTCAACGGCGTCCTGGACAAGGTGATCAAGACGCTGCCCAAGCGCTGATCCTGCTGTCCGTCAGCAATTAAGAGAGGAGCCAGCTTATTGCTGGCTTTTTACTGTATGGGTGAATTTGAGCTGATTGAGAAGTACTTCAAGGTCCCCCACGCCCGCAAGGACGTGGTGATGGGCCCTGGAGATGACTGTGCCCTGCTGACCCTGCCCCCCGACGCCCAGTTGGCGGTGAGCACGGACACCCTGGTGAGCGGCGTGCACTTCTTCCCCGACATGGATCCGGTGGATCTCGGCTACAAGGCGCTGGCGGTCAATCTCTCCGATCTGGCCGCCATGGGGGCCGAGCCGCGCTGGGTCTCCCTGGCCCTGACCCTGCCCGCCATCAACGAGCGTTGGGTCGCCGGTTTCGCCGAAGGGTTCCTCGAGCTCGCCGAGTACTACAACGTGGCGCTGGTGGGGGGAGACATGACCCGCGGGCCCCTCTCCATCACCGTCTCGGTGAAAGGATCGGTCCCGGCAGGTCGCGCCCTGATGCGCAGCGGCGCCAAGGCCGGTGACGGGGTCTACGTGACCGGCACCCTGGGGGATGCCGCCCTGGCGCTCTCCCACCTGCTGGGCAAGCGCACCCTCAACGAGAACCAGCTGGCGGCCGTGCTGCCGCGCCTCGACCATCCCCATCCCCGCATCCTGGCCGGTCAGGCCCTGCGCGGGCTGGCCAGCAGCGCCCTGGATCTCTCAGACGGCCTGGCTTCGGATCTCGGCCACATCCTCAAGGCGTCCGGCGTGCGGGCCCAGATCGATCTCAACCTGCTGCCCCTCTCCCCCGTGTTGCAGGATGCGGTGCCGGCCATGGATGCCTGGCAGCTGGCTCTGGCCGGGGGCGACGACTACGAGCTCTGCTTCACCGTGCCCCAGGAGCATCACGGTGCCCTGGACACGGCGCTGGCCAATTGTGGCGTGAAGTTCACCCGCATCGGTCGCATCCTGGTCGGGGAGCCTGGCATCGACTACCTGCAGGACGAACAACCCGTCGAACTGCACCTCAAGGGCTGGGATCACTTCGCATGATGTCTTTCAAGATAAAGCCCGAACTGACGCGGCTGAACCTTAAAAACCCGCTCCACTTTCTGGCGGTGGGGTTTGGCTCCGGCCTCTCCCCCAAGGCGCCGGGCACCATGGGGACCCTGGCAGCCATCCCGCTCTATCTGTTGGTGAGCGGGCTGTCGACCTCCTGGTTCATCGCCCTGCTGGTGGTGGGTTTCGTGGCGGGCATCCGCATCTGCCAGAGCGCCACCGACGCCATCGGGATGCCGGATCACGGGGCTATCGTCTGGGACGAGGTCATCGGATTCGGGGTCACCATGATTGCGGCCCCGGCCGGCTGGGAGTGGGTGCTGGCGGGTTTCGTGCTGTTTCGCCTGTTCGACGTGCTCAAGCCCTGGCCCATCTCCTGGTTCGATCGCCGCATTCACGGCGGGCTTGGCATCATGCTGGACGATCTCATCGCCGGCCTGTTCGCCCTGGCCTGCATGCAACTGCTTGCCCACTGGTGAGGGGAGGCGGCTCCCGAACGCCCGTCTCGTTGTTTTTTCACTCCTCTCCTCTTGCAAAGAGGTCGGATATACCGCACACGCAGGCCCTGAGGGGCCTGCGTTTTTTTGTATGCAATCCCTCCCGGCTTGCCGTGCCGGCGGGCCTGTGGCCCAGGTTGATCCTTCTGCATTGTCCCTATTTAGCTCTGCCTATTTTTCCTTACTCCGGATATGCTGCCGTCAAAAAATCATTTCACATAAATATTCACTACTCATTCGAAGCTCGCCAGCATAATGCTGATAGTGAATAAGATGGTTTGTTGCTATTTTGTTGAAACATAATTGGTTGATGGTCTCGCATTGCCAGCGTAATCTCTGGTAATGTGACTTTTATCGACATTTTAACCCCAGGGTGTCGGCATTCTCTGGGCAAAGTATTGCGAAATTGTATAACTGGATCATTTACACCTGCGGGCAAACCGACTAACTTACTCGCGGGTTATTCCAAAAAAATGCAAAAAACCCGCCCGGATCGCTGGTTTGGCTGCCTCATGGATTGAGCGTTAATTACACAAAAACGGCTCTCGAGCAGTACCAAGGCACAACCAGCATCTGCGGCTGATTTACGGACGAATTATTTGGGACGGATGTCCCCCGCAGAGGTAACCATGTCCTTGCTTGAAGTCAAAAACTTGCGGATCGAGTACCCCTCCCGCTACGGGGTGCTTGCCGCGGTCAAGGATCTCTCTTTTTCTGTTGAAAAGGGCGAGATCGTCGGCGTCGTCGGTGAGTCCGGCGCTGGCAAATCCACCATCGGCAACGCCGTCATCGATCTGTTGAGCCCGCCCGGTCGCATCGCCCGTGGTGACATCTACCTCAACGGCGAGCTCATCTCCGGCAAGAGCCAGAACGAGATGCGGGCCATTCGTGGCTCGCGTATCGGTTTCATCTTCCAGGATCCCATGACCTCCCTCAATCCGCTGTTCACCGTGGAGCAGCAGCTGGTGGAGACCATCCTCGCCAACACCGACCTGTCCCGCGAGGCGGCCTTTGCCAAGGCCCTCGAGCTGATGGGGGCGGTGGGGATCCCGAACCCGGACGTGCGCATCAAGCAGTATCCTCACCAGTTCTCCGGTGGCATGCGCCAGCGGGTAGTGATCGCCATCGCCCTCTCCGGGGATCCCGAGCTCATCATCGCCGATGAGCCGACCACGGCGCTGGACGTCTCCATCCAGGATCAGATCCTCCAGCTCATCCGCAACCTGTGCAAAGAGCGCCAGGTCGGCTGCATGCTGGTGACTCATGACATGGGGGTGGTCTCCAACGTTACCGACAAGGTGGCGGTGATGTACCGCGGCGATCTGGTGGAGTTCGGCACCACGGAACAGGTGCTGGGCCGCCCCAATCACCCCTATACCCGCAGCCTCATCTCGGCGGTTCCCCGCTCGGATGTCAAGCTGGTACGCTTCCCCCTGGTCTCCTATATCGAGGATGCCGGTGCGGCGGATACCAGCATCGATCTCAAGACCCACTGGCTCGGCCAGAGTCAGGACGAGCGCACCTATGAAGGCGCGCTGTTGCGGGTGGAGAACGTGGATCTGAAGTTCGTCACCAAGGATTCCATCTTCCCGAGCCGCCGCCAGTACGTGCGCGCCTGCAACAACATCAGCTTCGAGATCTTCGAGGGTGAGACTTTCGGTCTGGTGGGGGAGTCGGGCTCCGGCAAGTCCACCATCGCCCGTGCCATCACCGGGCTCTATCCGCCCGATACCGGCAAGATTGTCTTCGAGGGGATCGATCTCACCGCCCTGAAAGGGGAGCACGAGCGTCGCCCCCTGCGCCGCCAGATGCAGATGGTGTTCCAGAATCCCTACTCTTCGATGAACCCGCGCATGAAGGTGCGTGACATCATCGCCGAGCCGATCCGCTTCCACCGCCTCGCCGAGAGCGAGCGGCAGATAGAGCAGATCGTCGGGGACCTGCTGGATCACGTGGGCCTGGGCCGCGGCGCCGGGGTCAAGTATCCCCACGAGTTCTCCGGTGGTCAGCGCCAGCGCATCTCCATTGCCCGCGCCCTGGCGACCCGCCCGCGCTTCCTCATCTGCGACGAGCCCACCTCGGCGCTGGATGTCTCGGTGCAGGCCCAGATCCTCAACCTGCTCAAAGACTTGCAACAGGAGCTTGGGCTCACCATGCTGTTCATCAGTCACGATCTGCCGGTCATCCGCCAGATGTGCGACCGCATCGGTGTGATGCAGCACGGTCATCTGGTGGAAGTGGCCGAGACCGAGAAACTGTTCACCAATGCCGAGCATGAGTACAGCCGCAAGCTGATCTCCCTCATGCCGGAATTCAAGGGAATGTCCCGCGAGGGGCTGGAAATCGCAAGCTAGGAAAGCACCGGTTCGCCGGTTTGTCTGTCAATAAAAAGCCAAAAGCATGGAGAAAGACATGAAGAAAGGATTATCCAAGATCGCCATGGCGCTGTTCGCCGCTGGTCTCGCGTTCAACGTTTCTGCTGCCGACATCAAGGTCGCCGTCGCGTCCGACGCCACCTCGCTGGACCCGCAGGAGCAGCTCTCCGGTCAGACCCTGGAGATGTCTCACCTGGTGTTCGACCCCCTGATGCGTTACACCCAGGATCTGCAGTTCGAGCCGCGTCTGGCCGAGAAGTATGAGCGCATCGACGACAAGACCGTCCGTTTCCACCTGCGCAAGGGTGTGAAGTTCCACTCCGGCAACGACTTCACCGCCGATGACGTGGTATGGACCGTCAACCGTCTGAAGGCCTCCCCGGACTTCAAGGCGATCTTCGACCCCATCGCCGAAGCCAAGAAGGTGGATGATTTCACCGTGGATCTCGTCACCGCCAAGCCGTTCCCGCTGGTGCTGCAGACCGTCACCTACATCTTCCCGATGGACTCCAAGTTCTATAGCGGCAAGACAGAGGCGGGCAAGGACAAGGCCGAGATCGTGAAGAACGGTGATTCCTTCGCCTCCACCAATGTCTCCGGTACCGGTCCGTTCAGCGTCAAGTTCCGCGAGCAGGGCGTGAAGCTGGAATACGTGCGCAACGCCAACTACTGGGACAAGGCCTCCAAGGGCAACGTCGAAAACCTGACCGTGGTACCGATCAAGGAAGACGCCACCCGTGTTGCAGCCCTGCTGGGCGGCGACGTGGACATGATCTACCCGGTTGCCCCGAACGATCTGGAGCGCGTGAAGAACGGCAAGGATTCCCAGCTGGTCACCCTGTCCGGTACCCGTGCCATCATCATCGAGCTGAACCAGAACACCAACCCGGCGCTGAAAGACAAGCGTGTGCGTCAGGCGATCAACTACGCCATCAACCAGGTGGGCATCGTCGACAAGATCAACAAAGGCTTCGGTACCCCGGCCGGCCAGCTGAGCCCGAAAGGCTACGCAGGCTACAACGAGGCCCTCAAACCCCAGTATGATCTGGCCAAGGCCAAGGAGCTGATGAAGGAAGCCGGTTACGAGAAGGGCTTCAAGATGAGCTTCATCTCCCCGGCTGCCCGCTACGTCAACGACGTCAAGATTGCCCAGGCCGTCTCCGCCATGCTGTCCAAGATCAACATCAAGGTGGATCTGAAGACCATGCCGGTGGCCCAGTACTGGCCGGAGTTTGACAAGTGCGCCGCGGACATGCAGCTGATCGGCTGGCACTCCGACACCGAAGACAGTGCGAACTTCTTCGAGTTCCTGACCTTCACCAAGGATGCCAAGACCGGCATGGGTCAGTACAACTGCGGCGGTTATGCCAACGCGGAAGCTGACAAGATGGTGATGGAAGCCAACACCGAGACCGATCCTGCCAAGCGTGCCGCCATCCTGCAGAAGGTGGAAGCCATGCTGATCGACGACGCCGCCTATGTGCCGCTGCACTGGGAAGATCTGGCCTATGGCGCCAAGAAGAACGTCGACATCAAGCCGGTGGTCAACGTGATGAACTTCCCTTACCTGGGTGACCTGGTGGTCAACAAGTAAGCGAAGCGCTTAAGGAAGGACCCGGCGGGGCACCCATGGTTGCCCCGCCATTAACAGAAGCCTGTGCCAAGACACAGGCCACGTAGAAGGACAAGCATGTTTACATTCCTGCTGAAACGGTTCTATCAGGCCGTGATAGTGATGTTCGTCATCAGCCTGGTCGCCTTCTCCATCCAGGACAACCTGGGGGATCCGCTGCGCGAGCTGGTGGGACAATCCGTCTCCGAGTCCGTGCGCCAGGAGCTGCGCGACAAGATGGGACTCAATGATCCCTTCCTCGTGAAATACAGCCGCTTCTTGAAGAACGCGGTACACGGGGATCTGGGCACTTCCTATTTCTTCAAGCGACCAGCCCTCGAGGTTATCCTCGACAAGCTGGTGGCTACCCTTGAGCTGGTGTTTGCCGCCGCGCTCATCATCGTCGTGGTCTCCATTCCGCTGGGGGTTTATTCGGCGATAAGACCGCGCAGTTTCCTGACCAAGCTCATCATGGCGGTGAGCAGCATCGGCATATCGATCCCGGTCTTCCTGACCGCCATCATGCTGATGTACCTCTTCTCCATCCAGCTGGGCTGGCTGCCGGCCTATGGCCGTGGCGAGACCTACAACCTGCTGGGCTGGGAGTCGGGCTTCTTTACCTGGGACGGTATCCTGCACCTGGTGCTGCCTGCGGTCTCCCTCTCCTCCATCATGCTGCCGCTGTTCATCCGGCTGGTGCGCTCGGAGATGCTGGAGCAGCTCTCCTCCGAGTACGTCAAGTTTGCCCGTGCCAAGGGGCTGGACAACAACAAGGTCTACTACCAGCACGCCCTGAAGAACACCATGCTGCCGGTCATCACGGTGGGCGGTGTGCAGATCGGGACCATGGTGGCCTACACCATCCTGACCGAGAGCGTGTTCCAGTGGCCGGGGACCGGCTTCCTGTTCCTTGAGGCGATCCACCGGGTCGATACGCCGCTGATCACCGCCTACGTCATCTTCGTCGGCCTCATTTTCGTGGTGACCAATACCCTGGTCGACCTGCTCTACGGGTTGATCAACCCGACCGTCAACCTGACCGCCAAGGGGTAACAGATGACTAACGCTGTAACTGCAAGCCCAAGCCGTTGGGCACGCTTCAAAAATTCCGACATCGTCTACTACTTCCTGCGGGACAAGGTAGCCATGTTCAGCTTTGCGGTGTTTGTGGTCTTCGTGCTGGCGGCTCTGCTGGCACCCTGGATCGCACCGCACAACGTCTATGACCAGACCAGCTTCGATCTGATGGATGCGGAGCTGCCCCCCTCCTGGCTGGAAGGGGGCGAGGCCCGCTTCTGGCTCGGGACCGACAACCAGGGACGCGACATCTGGAGCACCATCCTCTATGGCGCCCGCATCTCGCTGACCATTGGTCTGTTCGCGGTGGGGCTGCAGCTGGTGCTCGGTATCGTCATCGGTCTGATGGCCGGTTACTTTGGTGGTCGCATCGACAACCTGCTGATGCGCTTTGCCGATGTGCAGCTGTCGTTCTCCACCATGATGGTGGCGATCATCATCTCCGCCATCTTCCAGGCGACCTTTGGCTCCGAGTTCTACTCGAAGTTCGCCATCCTGATGCTGGTGGTGATCATCGGTATCGCCGAGTGGCCCCAGTATGCCCGGACGGTGCGCGCCTCTGTGCTGGCGGAGAAGAAGAAGGAGTATGTGGAAGCGGCTCAGGTGATGGGGTTCCGCGCCCCGCGCATCATGTTCCGCCACATTCTGCCGAACTGCCTGTCCCCCATCCTGGTCATCTCCACCGTGCAGGTGGCGAACGCCATCATGAGCGAGGCGGCCCTCTCCTTCCTGGGTCTGGGGATGCCGGTTGATCAACCGTCCCTGGGGTCGCTCATCAGCGTGGGCTTCAACTACATCTTCTCCGGATCCTGGTGGATCACCGCCTTCCCGGGCCTCTGCCTGGTGGTGCTGGTGCTGGTGATCAACCTGCTGGGTGACTGGCTGCGGGATGTGTTCAACCCGAAGATCTACAAGGGCTGATAAACCTTTCCACGAACTGGCTGCGAGGCCGTGATCAAGGTTCAAGTGCTGCCCGCTTATGTGGAACCAAGGAGTGTTCAGGTATGTCTCGGTTCCTGAGCGGCTTGTAACCTTGTTGACGGCCTTCTCGCGACAGTATGTGAACAGGGTTGGTCTGGCACAGTGAATAACAAAAAAGGGCGCCATCAGGCGCCCTTTTTTATTGCTTGCGATAACCCTTGTCAGGCCTGCAGCCAGCTCTCGATGCGGGTCTGAATGCCCACGCTGTCCAGCCCCAGCAGGGCGTAGATCTCATTCTGGGTGCCCTGCTCGATGAAGCGGTCCGGCAGGCCGAGGTTGAGCACCGGTTTGCACTGCTTGCAGCCCATCAGCAGCTCGTTCACCGCAGAGCCTGCACCGCCCATGACGGCGTTGTCCTCGAGGGTGACGAACTGATCGTGGGAGGCGGCCAGAGAGAGCACCAGCGCCTCGTCCATGGGTTTGACGAAGCGCATGTCCACCAGGGTGGCATCCAGCGCCTCTGCGGCTGCTCTGGCCTGTTGCAGCAGGGTGCCGAACGCCAGGATGGCGGTCCCCTTGCCCTCGCGAACGACACGTCCCTTGCCGAGGGGCAGGGCCTGCATCTCGCTCTCGGCCTGGATACCGGTGCCGCTGCCACGGGGGTAGCGCACCGCCGCTGGCCCGTTGCACAGATAGCCGGTGTAGAGCATCTGGCGGCACTCGTTCTCGTCGGACGGGGTCATCACCACCATGTTGGGCACGGTGCGCAGGAAGCTGATGTCGAACGCACCCTGATGGGTCGGGCCGTCGGCCCCCACCAGACCGGCCCGGTCGATGGCGAACAGCACCGGCAGGTTCTGCAGCGCCACGTCGTGGATCAGCTGGTCATAGGCCCGCTGCAGGAAGCTCGAATAGATGGCGACCACGGGTTTCTGGTCGGCGATGGCGAGACCGGCGGCGAAGGTGACCGCATGTTGCTCGGCGATGGCCACATCGAAGTAGCGATCCGGATATTGCTGGCTGAATTTCACCAGACCGGAGCCTTCGCGCATGGCGGGGGTGATACCGACCACGCGCTCGTCCTTGGCGGCGATGTCGCACAGCCACTGACCGAAGATGGCGGAGAAGGTGGGTTTGCCACCGGCGCTCTTGGGCAGGGCACAGTCATCCGGGTTGAATTTGGGGACGGCGTGATAGCCGATGGGATCTTTTTCCGCCGGCTCGTAGCCCTTGCCCTTCTTGGTCTTGACGTGCAGCAGTTGGGGACCCTTGAGGTTGCGCATGTTGCGCAGGGTTTCGACCAGAGCGTGAATGTCGTGACCGTCGATGGGGCCGATGTAGTTGAAGCCGAACTCCTCGAACAGGGTGCCCGGTACCACCATGCCCTTGAGGTGCTCCTCGGCCCGCTTGGCGAGCTCCTTGACCGGCGGCAGACCCGCCAGCACCTTCTTGCCCCCCTCGCGAATGGTGGTGTAGAGCTTGCCGGACATCAGCCTGGCGAGGTGATTGTTCAGGGCTCCCACATTCTCGGAGATGGACATCTCGTTGTCGTTGAGCACCACCAGCATGTCCTTGTGGACATCGCCGGCGTGATTGAGGGCCTCGAAGGCCATGCCGGCGGTGATGGCGCCATCACCGATGACCGCGACCACCTTGCGGCCAAGCCCTTCGCTCTCGGCCGCCACCGCCATGCCGAGCGCTGCCCCGATGGAGGTGCTGGAGTGGCCCACACTGAGCACATCGTACTCGCTCTCTTCCCGCCAGGGGAAGGGGTGCAGGCCATCTTTCTGGCGAATGGTGTGAATGCGCTCCCGTCGTCCGGTCAGGATCTTGTGGGGATAGGCCTGGTGGCCCACATCCCACACCAGCCGATCGAAGGGGGTGTTGTAAACATAGTGCAGGGCGACCGTCAGCTCGACAGTGCCAAGGCCGGAGGCGAAGTGGCCGCTGGAGCGGCTCACCGAGCGCAGCAGATACTCGCGCAGCTCGTTGCACACCACGGGCAGCCGCTCGAAGGGGAGAGATCGCAAATCGACCGGCGTGTCCGCGAGGGCCAGGTTGGGGAAATCGCTAATATCAACGCTCATATTGTTACTGTTATCCAGCGTTTAGTGGGTTCGCTCGATGATGTAATCGGCAAACGCTTCCAGAATGTCGGTATTGTAGGGCAAGGATTGCAGGGCTGTTAAGGCCTTGTCATGCAGTTCGCGAGCCAGCTCACGGGCATTGTCGAGTCCGAGCAGGGCCGGATAGGTACTCTTTTCCAGCGCCAGATCCGAGCCTTGCGGCTTGCCCAGGGTGGCAGTATCGCCCGTGATGTCGAGGATGTCGTCCTGCACCTGGAAGGCGAGTCCGATGGCGGCGGCATAGGTTTGCAGGGCGGTGAGGGTGGCGGGTTCCACGTCAGCCTTGCACAGGGCGCCGAGGGTCACGGCGCACTCGATGAGGGCCCCGGTCTTGTGGCGGTGCACCTGCTCCAGCTCGGCGAGGCTGATCCGGCGCCCTTCGGCGTCCAGATCCAGTGCCTGACCGCCGCACATGCCGAGATAGCCGGACGCGCGGGCCAGGGCACTCAGCATCCGCACCCGGTTGGCCATCAATGTATCGGGCATGGGGTGGTCGGCCAGAATGGAAAACGCCAGGGTCTGCAGGGCATCGCCCGCCAGGATGGCAGTGCCTTCATCGAAGGCCTTGTGTACGGTGGGCTGACCACGACGCAGGTCGTCGTCATCCATGGCGGGCAGGTCGTCGTGCAGGAGGGAGTATGCGTGAATGCACTCCACGGCGGCGGCGGGGCCATCCAGCAGTTCGCTCTTGACGCCCAGCATCTCGCCGACGGCATAGACCAGGAAGGGGCGCACCCGTTTTCCACCGAGCAGCAGGCCGTATTTCATCGCGTCCCGCAGACGTGGCGCCATGGCGGGCAGGGCGTCAAGCTGTGCCGAGAGGCAATCGTCGATGCGGCGCCGATGCAGGCGGGAGAAATCGTCCAGGGTCACTCACTCCTCTCCTTGTTCTGCTCGAAAAGGGACCGCTTGCTCGCTGCCATCGGCCTGGGTCAGGAGGATCTGGATCTTCTGTTCGGCCTGTTCCAGCTTCTGCTGGCCGGCGCGCACCAGATGGATGCCCTGTTCGAATTGTTTGAGTGCCTCCTCGAGGGGGAGCGAGCCCTGTTCGAGTTGATGCACTATGGTTTCCAGCTCTTCCAGGGTGGCATCAAAACTCAGACGGTCGATTTTTTTACTGGCCATGTCCATCCTCGGGGATTGAAAAAAACGGCTCATCTTAACATCGACCGGCCACAGGGGGGAGGCAGAAAACGCGGCGTCCTCAAACTATCCTGACCCTGGCCGATAATAACGGGCATGCAACCACGCATTGCCGATCGGCGATTGCGGTGTGCCGGACTTGCTGCCGGGGACGCAATAGCAGAAAATTCAACGCAATATAATTAGACGGCACGTTCGGCGACAGGAGTAGGGATGTGGATTTAGGGAGTCTGATAGGCTTAGTGCTGGGGTTCGGGGTCGTAGTGTACGGCATGTTGCTGGGCGGCCCCATGAGCATGTATGTGGACATGCCATCGGTCTACATCACCATACTGGGGTCCGTGTTCATCTGCATGATGAAATTCAACCTCGGTCAGTTTCTGATGGCCTTCAAGGTCGCGGGCAAGGCCTTCATGTACAAGGGGGACAAGCTCGACGATCTCATCACCAAGGCGGTGGAACTGGCGGATGCGGCCCGCAAGGGGGGCTTTCTGGCCCTGGAGGCGGCGGAGATCCCCAATACCTTCATGAAGAAGGGCATCGACATGCTGGTGGACGGCCATGATGCCGACGTGGTGCGTGCGGTGATGGAGAAGGACATCGAACTGACGTCCGAGCGTCACGCCACGGCCATCAAGGTGTTCCGCTCCCTGGGGGATCTCGGTCCGGCCATGGGCATGATCGGTACCCTGGTGGGGTTGGTGGCCATGCTGGCCAACATGAGCGACCCCAAATCCATCGGTCCGGCCATGGCGGTGGCCTTGCTGACGACCCTGTATGGCGCCATCGAGGCCAACATGATTGCCATCCCCATCGCGGACAAGCTAGAACTGCGCAGCGGCGAGGAACAGTTGAGCCGCACCCTGATCCTCGACGCCATCATGGGGATCCAGGATGGACAGAACCCGAGGGTGATCCAGGCCATGTTGCAGAACTACCTGAATCAGTCCAAACGCAACAACGGGACCGAATAGGAGCGCACAGATGGCAAAGTGCAAGTGCCCGCCTCCCGGATTGCCCGGTTACATGGGAACCTTCGCGGATCTCATGTCTCTGCTGATGTGCTTCTTCGTGCTCTTGCTCTCCTTTGCCGAGATGGATGTGCAGAAGTTCAAGCAGATCGCCGGTTCCATGGAGAAGGCGTTCGGGGTGCAGAACATCCTGGAGGTCAAGGATATCCCCAAGGGAACCTCCGTCATCGCCCAGGAGTTTCGTCCTGGTCGCCCCGAGCCGACGCCTATTGACACCATCATGCAGCAGACCATCGACATGACCCAGACCGAGCTGGATTTCCAGCCTGGGGATGCGGACAAGGCGGGCGGACATGACAAGACCGAAGGTCAGCAGAGCGGTGGCGATACCGCCCAGGAGGCCCAGAAGGCGCAGGAACAGTCCAACACCCTGGCCAAGGCACTGGCGGAGCAGATGCAGGCCCAGATCCAGGATGGGGCCATCGAGATAGAGGCGCTGGGTCAGCAGATCATCATTCGCATTCGTGAGAAAGCGGCGTTCCCGGCGGGATCCGCCTTTCTGCAACCCCAGTTCTGGCCGGTGATCCGCAAGGTGGCTGCGCTGCTCAAGGATGTGCCGGGGGAGATCACCGTCTCCGGCCACACCGACAATGTGGCCACCGAGGACGAGTTGTTCCAGTCCAACTGGGAGCTTTCATCCCAGCGGGCGGTGGCGGTTGCCCACCAGATGATCAAGGTGCCCGGTTTTGACGGCAATCGTCTGGTGGTGCAAGGGATGGCGGATTCCCAGCCGCTGGTGCCCAACAATAGCCCGGAGAATCGGCGCATGAACCGACGTGTCGAGATCGCCATCATGCAGGGCAAACCGACGGTGTCGGCTCCGCTTGGCGTCTCGGAATCCAAGTAACGCTGGCCCAAAGCGGGATCCCGCTCGCAGGGGCTGACATGGATTTTGTGGCGGCTTCATATTAAGATGCCCCATCCGAACCGACAGCTGCGGCTCTCTTTTGATTGCCGCAGCTTCTCTTTATAAAGCAACCCAGGTTTCGACTATGAATCATACTCCGATGACTGTTCGCGGCGCTGAAAAGCTGCGTCAAGAGCTCGATTATCTCAAGACCGAGCTGCGTCCCCAGATTATCGAAGCGATTGCTGATGCCCGTGAACATGGCGATCTGAAAGAAAATGCCGAATACCATGCCGCCCGCGAGCAGCAGGGTTTCTGTGAAGGCCGCATTCAGGAAATCGAAGGCAAGCTCTCCAATGCCCAGATTATCGATGTCACCAAGATTGCCAACAATGGCCGTGTCATCTTCGGCGCAACCGTGACCCTGCTCAAAAGTGAAACGGAAGAGGAAGTGATCTACCGCATCGTGGGAGACGACGAGGCGGACATCAAGCAGAACATGATTTCCGTGAACTCCCCCATTGCCCGAGCCCTGATCGGCAAGGAAGTGGATGACGTTGCCATCGTCAAGACGCCGGGTGGCGATGTGGAGTACGAGATCCTGGAAGTTGCCTATCTCTGATTGAACGTCGGGGAAAGAGACAGGGGAGCCGGGCTCCCCTGTTGTCTTTAGTCACCCTGATAGGCCTGGACGAAGGCGTCCTGGTGGCGCTGGAAGAGCCAGTCCCGCAATTGTTCCTGATCCTCCTTGCCCAGCCGGAACTGGACGGCCCAGTCATGGCGATGTGGATTGGCATCCACGTGCCTGACGAGGGTGCCTGTCATGGCCAAGGGAGGGAGATCCTCGATGCGAAGGTATCCGCCAAGTGGATCTCCCTTGGCAAAGGCGTCCGGCAAGCCGGCCACGATGAGACCTCCAAGGGAGAGGCTGTATACCTCGTACTCCGCGTCTTCGGTGCAAAGCACGGCCTTTTCGTCGAGTCGCCAGGCGCGCAGATGGGGCGAACCCAGCTCGGTAATGGTCGGCGCGGCGATGCGTAGCTCGGCGTGGCCCTCCTCTGCCTGGGTGCAGTGGAGCGGGAAACGCAATTGGTAGCCGGCGATGCGGGCTTCGAGTGTCAGGGGCTTGGCTCGCTGCAACAGGCTTTGGAGAGGAAGGGGCAGGGTGCCGCGTAGGTATTGGCTGGTGGCAATGTCTTCATCGTTTCCCAGGTCCCGCAGCATGGCCAGTTCTTCATCGGTGAGGAGCTGATGCTTGTCCATAGTGGGTGTCCACGGCTATTCATCGCAGGTTAAGGGCCTGGCAACTATTTTGGCAAGCGACTTGGGAAGAAGGGAAATGAAGGAAAGAGCGAATGCTCTTTCCTGTTACTTGCGCGGCAACTGGATCTTGGGCTCTTTGGCCTGACGGTAGATGGTCAGTACATGGCCCATGCTCTGTACCTTGATGGCGCCGGTCTCGCGAACGATGGCATCCATCACCAGCTGTTTCATCTCACGATCTTCAGACGCAACCTTAACCTTGATCAGCTCGTGGTGGTTCAGCGCCAGATCGATCTCGGCCAGCACCCCTTCGGTCAGACCGTGTTGTCCCAGCAGGACGACCGGCTTCAGACTGTGGGCCAGGCCCTTGAGGTACTGTTTCTGTTTATTGTTGAGAATCATGGCAATTTCTTCATAAGTCAGGGTTGAAAGGGGCGTATTCTACCCCCACTTAGCCCTTAATACTAATAACCCTTGTGGTTTTTTAAAGTCGACAATCATGACCCAGAAAAAACGTTCCCCCAGTTCAACCCGCTGGTTAAAAGAACATTTCGACGACCAATACGTCAAGAAAGCCCAGAAGTTGGGACTGCGCTCTCGCGCCGTTTTCAAGATCGACGAGATCCAGGGCAAAGACAGGCTGCTCAAGCCGGGGATGACGGTAGTGGACCTGGGGGCTGCTCCCGGTGGCTGGTCCCAATTTGCCATCGACCAGGTCGGTGACAAGGGGCGCGTCATTGCGTGTGATATTTTGCCGATGGATTCCATTGCCGGTGTCGATTTCCTGCAAGGGGACTTTCGGGAGGAAACTGTACTCGGCGCCTTGCTGGAGCGAGTCGGCCCCGACAAGGTGGATGTCGTCATGTCCGACATGGCGCCCAACATGAGCGGTACCCAGCAGGTGGATCAAGCCCGTGCCATGTACCTGGTGGAACTGGCGCTGGACATGTGCAATCAGGTCCTGAGCAGTAATGGCAGTTTTGTAGTCAAGGTGTTCCAGGGGGAAGGGTTTGATGCCTATCTCAATGAAATACGTAGACTTTTCTCTGTCGTCAAGATTCGAAAACCAGACTCGTCCCGTGCTCGTTCACGAGAAGTCTACATTGTGGCTACCGGTTTTAAACTGTAGTACCCTAACCCTCATCGTTAACTGTCAGTCTGCGAGGTCATTGATTTGAGTGACATGGCGAAAAACCTAATCCTGTGGCTGGTCATCGCCGTCGTGCTGATGTCGGTGTTCAATAGCTTCAGCCCCAGCGATACCACCAGTCGCCAGCTGGACTATTCCAGCTTCGTGAAAGAAGTGACCCAGGAGCAGATCCGTGAAGTGCGGATGGATGGCAAGGTCATCAATGGCGTCAAGCGCACCGGTGAACGTTTCACCACCATCATTCCTGCGCCGGATCCCCAACTGCTCAACGACATGCTCAACCATAACGTCAAAGTGATGGGTGAGAAGCCGGAAGAACCGTCCCTGATCACGTCCATCTTCATCTCCTGGTTCCCGATGCTGTTGCTGATCGGTGTCTGGGTCTTCTTCATGCGTCAGATGCAGGGCGGCGGCGGCAAGGGTGCCATGTCGTTCGGCAAGAGCAAGGCTCGCCTGATGAGCGAAGATCAGATCAAGACTACCTTCGCCGACGTAGCCGGTTGTGACGAGGCAAAGGAAGAGGTCAAGGAGCTGGTCGACTATCTGCGTGACCCGACCAAATTCCAGAAGCTGGGTGGCAAGATCCCGACCGGCGTCCTGTTGGTAGGTCCTCCCGGTACCGGTAAGACCCTGCTGGCCAAAGCCATTGCAGGCGAGGCCAAGGTGCCGTTCTTCACCATTTCAGGTTCGGACTTCGTGGAAATGTTTGTGGGTGTCGGTGCCTCCCGTGTGCGTGACATGTTCGAACAGGCCAAGAAATCCTCCCCCTGCATCATCTTCATTGATGAGATCGATGCGGTCGGTCGCCAGCGTGGCGCCGGTCTGGGTGGTGGTCACGACGAACGTGAGCAGACCCTGAACCAGATGCTGGTTGAAATGGATGGTTTTGAAGGTAATGAGGGCATCATCGTCATCGCCGCCACCAACCGTCCCGACGTACTGGATCCTGCGCTGCTGCGTCCAGGTCGTTTCGACCGCCAGGTCGTGGTCGGCTTGCCGGATGTTCGCGGTCGTGAGCAGATCCTGAAAGTGCACATGCGCAAGGTACCGCTGGCGGATGACGTCAATCCGGCGCTGATTGCCCGTGGTACCCCTGGTTTCTCCGGTGCCGATCTGGCCAACCTGGTGAACGAGGCTGCCCTCTTCTCTGCTCGCGAGAGCCGCCGAGTGGTCTCCATGCTGGAGTTCGAAAAGGCGAAGGACAAGATCATGATGGGGGCGGAACGTCGCTCCATGGTGATGAAAGAGTCCGAGAAGGAGATGACGGCCTATCACGAAGCGGGTCACGCCATCATTGGTCGCGTGGTGCCGGATCATGACCCTGTCTACAAGGTCTCCATCATTCCGCGCGGCCGTGCGCTGGGTGTGACCATGTACTTGCCGGAGCAGGACCGCTGGAGCCACTCCAAGCAGCATCTGGAGTCCATGATCTCCAGCCTGTATGGCGGTCGTCTGGCGGAAGAGTTGATCTACGGTGCCGAGAAGGTATCGACCGGTGCATCCAACGACATCGAACGTGCCACCGACATCGCTCGCAAGATGGTCACCCAGTGGGGCATGTCCGAGCGTCTCGGCCCCATGCTTTACGCAGAAGAGGATGGTGAAGTCTTCCTCGGCCGCAGCATGGCCAAGGCCAAGCACATGTCTGACGATACCGCCCGCATCATCGATGCAGAGGTCAAGCAGGTCATCGATCGCAACTACGATCGTGCCAAGCAGATCCTGCTGGACAACATGGATGTGCTGCACACCATGAAAGATGCATTGATGAAGTACGAGACCATCGATGCCAAGCAGATCGATGATCTGATGGCGCGTCGCGAGGTCCGTGCTCCCAGCAACTGGCATGATGAGCATGGTGACACCCCGCAAGGCGGTGCCAGCGTGAACAACGGGCCGGAGGCCAAGGCGCCGACTGAAGAGGGCAGTGCACCTCTGAGTGACATCGACAAGGCGAACGATGTCCCGGCCAAATAAGTTGTCATGATACAAACCCCGGGCTTGCCCGGGGTTTTTCTTTGCACGAAGAGTTTGCCGCTCTTGTTGGAGGTAGTTGAAGCAATGCAGTTAATCAGCAAGGGACGTCCCCTTTCTCTCGACCGTCCCCATGTCATGGGCATTCTCAATGTGACGCCGGACTCCTTTTCAGATGGTGGCCGCTTCAAGCAGATCGATCTGGCGTTGGGTCATGCCCGCGACATGGTGGCCGATGGGGCCACCCTTATCGATATAGGTGGCGAGTCGACCCGCCCGGGCGCCCCCGACGTGAGCGAGCAGGAGGAGCTGGACAGGGTCATCCCCGTGGTGGAGCGCATGGTCTCCGAGCTGGATGTGATGATCTCCCTCGATACCTCCAAGGCTATTGTCATGCGGGAGGGTTGTGCTGCAGGTGGTCACCTCATCAATGATGTCCGCGCTCTGCAAGAGCCGGGAGCGCTGGGCGCGGCGGCCGAGGCTGGCGTACCGGTATGCCTCATGCACATGCAGGGGCAGCCCCGTACCATGCAGGTGGAGCCGCACTATGACGATTTGCTGGGGGAGGTGAGAGCCTTCTTTGACGAGCGGATTGCCGCTTGTCTGGGGGCTGGTATCCCGCGTGAGCATCTGGTACTGGATCCAGGCTATGGCTTTGGCAAGACGCTGGCGCACAACTATCAGCTGCTGGCACAGCAGGCGTCACTGCTCGATTACCAACTTCCGCTCTTGGTGGGCATGTCACGAAAGTCTATGATAGGCAACCTGCTTGACCGCCCGGTAGCCGAGCGGTTGGCTGGTAGTCTGGCCTGTGCCCTGATCGGGTTGCAACATGGCGCCAGGATCATCCGGGTGCACGACGTGCGGGCCACCATGGATGTCTTGCGTACAGGCTGGATGACCATGACGGGACAAGATTTCATATCCAAATAGAAAAACGAGAAACAGACAATGACCAGAAAGTACTTCGGCACCGACGGCGTGCGCGGCAAGGTGGGTGAATACCCGATCACCCCGGATTTCGTCATGAAACTCGGCTGGGCCGCCGGCAAGGTGCTCTCCAAGAAAGGGACCAAGAAGGTGCTGATCGGCAAGGATACCCGTATCTCCGGTTACATGCTGGAGTCGGCACTGGAGGCGGGGCTCTCCGCCGCCGGTCTCAAAGCCATACTGATGGGACCCATGCCCACCCCGGCGGTTGCCTACCTGACTCGCACCTTCCGTGCCGAAGCCGGCATCGTCATCAGTGCATCCCACAACCCCTATTACGACAACGGCATCAAGTTCTTCTCCGCCGACGGCACCAAGCTGCCCGATGATGTCGAGCTGGCCATCGAAGCCGAGCTCGACAACGAACTCAAGTGCGTGGAGTCCGCGGAGCTTGGCAAGGCGCAGCGCATTGATGATGCGGCTGGTCGCTACATCGAATTCTGCAAGAGCACCTTCCCCTCCAATCTGAGCCTGGAAGGGCTGAAAATGGTGGTGGATTGCGGTCATGGTGCCACCTACCACATCGCCCCTTCCGTCTTCCGCGAGCTGGGTGCCGAAGTCATCGCCATCGGCTGCAGCCCGGATGGGCTCAACATCAATGACGGCGTCGGTTCCACCGCACCGGAGGCGCTGGCCGCCAAGGTCCAGGAATGCAAGGCAGATCTCGGCGTCGCCTTCGACGGTGATGGCGACCGTCTGGTGATGGTGGACAGCACTGGTTACATCATCGACGGGGATGAGATCCTCTACATCATCGCCCGGGATGCCCTGCGCCATGGCCGCCTCAAGGGTGGTGTGGTGGGCACCCTGATGGCCAACATGGGGTTGGAGCTGGCACTTCAGACCCTGGGCATCCCCTTTGCCCGTGCCAAGGTGGGTGACCGCTACGTGCTTGAGATGATGAACGAGAAGGGCTGGCGCATCGGGGGCGAAAACTCCGGTCACATCATCTGCCTGGATCAGACCACCACGGGGGATGGTATCGTCGCCGCCCTGCAGGTGCTGACGGCCATGCGCAGTGCCGAGATGCCGCTGGCCAAATTGCGTTCGGGCATGAGCAAGTTCCCGCAAGTGCTGGTCAATGTGCGCTTCGCCGAAGGCAAGGATCCGCTGACCTCCAGTGCCGTTCAGCAGGAAGTGGCGGCAGTGGAGCAGGAACTGGCCGGCCGTGGCCGGGTGCTGCTGCGCAAATCCGGCACCGAACCCCTGATTCGGGTCATGGTCGAAGGTGAACACGAACAGCAGGTGCGCGATATGGCAGAGCGCATCGCCAAACAGGTCGAATCGGCGTTTTAATGAACAACCAAGGCGGCTTTTTAGTCGCCTTGGTTGTATCTTGTTCAAACGATTCGAAAATTTGAAAATAGCACTTGTCAGCTGAGCATCCTCTGGATATTATCAGCCCCGCTTTCGCAAGGGAGTTGCCGATGGGACATCGCAAGCCGTTTGTAGCAGCCAACTGGAAGTTACACGGTAGTAGGTCGCAGTTAGAGCAGTTTACGAGTCAGTGCACAGAGCGCATTGATGAAGACGTAGATGTGGTCTTGTGTCCATCCCATGTGCATCTCGGTTTCACGGCCGAACTGCTCGGTGAGCAGGGAAGAGTGAAGCTGGGGGCTCAGAACGTGAGCCAGCACAGACAAGGCGCTTATACGGGTGAAATCTCGTGTGAGATGCTGGTCGAGGCAGGTTGCCGATATGTACTTGTTGGCCACTCCGAGCGCAGGCGTCTCTTTGGTGAGACCAGTTTTATTGTCGCAGAGAAGTTTGCGGCAGTCAGAGCAGCAGGTCTGATACCCATACTTTGTCTGGGTGAGTCAGGCGCGGCGAGGCAGGCAAGAAGAACCTTTGAGGTGATTGCCGAGGAACTGGATATCGTCATAGAGAAAAATGGCGCGATGGCTTTCGATAATGCTATCATCGCCTACGAGCCAATCTGGGCTGTAGGTACAGGTAAATGCGCCACACCCGAGCAGGCACAAGAGGTTCATTCCTTTATTCGCGGTCGCTTGGCGGAGGATACTCCGGTAATAGGTGAGAAAGTCAGAATCATCTATGGTGGGAGCGTGACACCGGCCAATGCACAAGATTTGTTTGCGCAGCCCGATATTGATGGCGGTCTGATAGGCAGGGCAAGTCTTGATGGCGAGGCGTTTTTAGGAATAGTTGAAGCGGCAAAGGGTGCAAGTTAAATGTACGAGATTCTTTTGGTCGTTTATCTGCTGGTATCGCTGGCTCTGATTGGTCTGGTGATGATTCAGCAAGGTAAAGGGGCTGATATGGGCGCCTCCTTCGGCGCAGGGGCATCGAATACTGTATTCGGCTCCGGTGGTTCAGGCAGCTTCCTGACCCGCACAACAGCGATTTTGGCTACTCTGTTTTTCTTGATTAGTCTGGTTCTGGGTTCCATGTCCAGCAACAAGGTCAAACAGGGTAGTGAATGGGAAAATCTGCAACAGACTCAACAAGTTGAGCAGAGCAAAGCGCCAGTGAAGAAAGATACTGACGTTCCCGAATAAGAGTTTTGCCGTGGTGGTGGAATTGGTAGACACGCTATCTTGAGGGGGTAGTGCTCTAGGGTGTGCGGGTTCGAGTCCCGCCCACGGCACCAATTAAGCAGTGAACCCGGGTAACCGGGATGTTATAGCCGCTGAGTCTTGTCTCACGAGAGTGAAGTGGCTATAATCTCGCACGATTTCGGACGCGGGGTGGAGCAGCATGGTAGCTCGTCGGGCTCATAACCCGAAGGTCGTCGGTTCAAATCCGGCCCCCGCAACCAAATTTCACGCATTTCCTACGCTCAGGAAGGCGGTCGCTGCGAGGCGACAATCAGGGTAAAGCGCCAAGCCCCGATTTGACATCGGGGCTTTTTGTTATGTGCAATTTACTCTGAATCTATTTCTATCTGGGCTATATGCCCTTTTTTCGTTTTTCGGAGGGTGACTTTGGCTACGTTGGAACAACGTTTGACCGATCTGCTCGAGGCTCCGGTCGTTGCCTTGGGTTTTGAACTGTGGGGTATCGAGTTTATCCGTGCGGGTAAGCACTCGACCTTGCGCGTTTTCATCGACTCGGAGCAAGGCGTGACGGTGGAAGACTGTGCCGAGGTGAGCCGCCAGGTCGGCGCCATCATGGATGTCGAAGATCCCATCACCGAGGAGTACTACCTTGAGGTGTCTTCCCCGGGTCTGGATCGTCCACTGTTCAAGGTCGCCCAGTTCGAAAAATACGTTGGCCAGGAGGCGGCGGTAACGCTTCGGATGGCAACAAACAACCGCCGCAAGTTCAAAGGCGTAATCAAAGCCGTGCAGGGGGACATGATCACTCTGACGGTAGATGGTAAGGACGAGGTGTTGGCTTTCACCAATATCCAAAAAGCGAACATAGTGCCGAACTTTGGTTAACGAGGCTATCGGATATGAATAAAGAGATTTTGCTGGTCGTTGACGCTGTGTCCAACGAGAAGGCTGTCCCCCGCGAGAAGATTTTCCAGGCTCTGGAGACTGCGCTGGCGACTGCGACCAAGAAAAAATACGAAGGCGAGATTGAAGTGCGTGTCGAGATCGATCGCAAGACCGGTGACTATGACACCTATCGCCGTTGGGTCGTTGTGGCCGATCAGGCTTCCATGGAGAATCCGTACGGGGAAATCACTCTCGAAGCCGCTCAGATCGAGCAGCCGGATATCCAGATCGGCGACTATGTTGAAGACCAGATTGACTCTGTGACCTTCGACCGTATCACCACCCAGACCGCCAAGCAGGTCATCGTGCAGAAAGTGCGCGAGGCTGAGCGTTCCCAGGTCGTTGACCAGTTCAAGGACAAGGAAGGCACCATCATCAGCGGCGTGGTCAAGAAGAGCAACCGCGACAACGTGATCCTGGATCTGGGCAGCAATGCCGAAGCCGTGATCTTCCGTGACGACATGCTGCCCCGTGAGACCTTCCGTCCCGGCGACCGTATCCGTGGCCTGCTCTACGCCGTGCGTCCGGAAGCCCGTGGTTCCCAGCTGTTCGTCAGCCGCTCCAGCCCGGACTTCCTGAAAGAGCTGTTCCGCATCGAAGTGCCGGAAATCGGCGAAGAGATGATCGAAATCATGGGCGCCGCCCGTGATCCGGGTTCCCGCGCCAAGATCGCGGTCAAGACCAACGATCGTCGTATCGACCCGATCGGTGCCTGTATCGGCATGCGTGGTGCCCGCGTTCAGGCCGTCTCCGCCGAGCTGAGCGGTGAGCGTGCCGACATCGTGCTGTACGATGACAACCCGGCCCAATACGTGATCAACGCCATGGCGCCAGCCGATGTGGCTTCCATCATCGTTGATGAAGACAACCACACCATGGACATCGCCGTGGAAGCCGCCAACCTGGCCCAGGCCATCGGCCGCAACGGTCAGAACGTGCGTCTGGCCTCCCAGCTGACCGGTTGGGAACTGAACGTGATGACCGTCGAGGACATGCGTGCCAAGCACCAGGCCGAGAACGACCGCATCCTGACGCTGTTCACCAGCACCCTCGATATCGGCGACGATTTCGCCGGCCTGCTGATGGAAGAGGGCTTCTCCACTCTGGAAGAGATCGCCTTCGTCCCGGTCAACGAGCTGCTGGCCATCGACGGTCTGGATGAAGACATGGTCGAAGAGCTGCGCAAGCGTGCCAAGGATGCCCTGACCACCAAGGCCCTGGCCAAAGAAGAATCCTTTGAAGGCGTCGAGCCTTCCGAAGAACTGCTCAATCTCTCCGGCCTCGGCCGTGAAATGGCCTATGCCCTGGCCGCTCGCGGTGTCGGCACCCTGGAAGATTTGGCAGAGCAAGGTATCGATGACCTTGCCGACATCGAAGAGTTGACCGCCGAGAAGGCTGGTGAGCTCATTATGGCTGCTCGCAATATCTGTTGGTTCGGAGAAGAGCAGTCTGAATAAGGTCAAACGGAGGAAAATGAATGG
Source organism: Aeromonas sp. FDAARGOS 1406 (assembly GCF_019048565.1). Taxonomy (NCBI): domain Bacteria; kingdom Pseudomonadati; phylum Pseudomonadota; class Gammaproteobacteria; order Aeromonadales; family Aeromonadaceae; genus Aeromonas; species Aeromonas sp. FDAARGOS 1406. Next base: position 1,702,175 of record NZ_CP077378.1, on the reverse strand, counting down.
CAGAAGTATCAGTTAAGCAACTTGCCACTGACATCGACACGCCGGTTGATCGTCTTCTCCAGCAGTTTGTCGATGCCGGCATCGTGAAGAGCAAGGCCGACGACATGGTCAGCGAGTCTGAGAAACAGACTCTGCTGGCACATCTGAAGAAACAGCATGGAGGTGACGAGGTCACCGCACCTGCTCGCATGACCTTGCAGCGCAAGACCAAGAGCACTCTGAGTGTTCAGGGGACTGGTGGCAAGAACAAGGAAGTGCAGGTAGAAGTGCGCAAGTCTCGCACCTATGTAAGACGCTCGGCGCTGGAAGATGAACAGCGCCAGGCGGAAGCCGAGGAAACAGCGCGTTTGGAAGCAGAAGAAAAAGCTCGTCGCGAGGCCGAAGAGAAGGCCCGCCTCGACGCTGAAGAGAAGGCTCGCCGTGAGGCTGAGCAGGCTCGTCGTGAAGCTGAGGAAAAGGCGCGGATCGAGGCACAACAGAAGGCTCGACAGGCTCAACAGCCCGCCAAAGCAGCCGGTAGCACAGCTCAGCAAGAGGCAGAAAAGATGGCCAAGCGCGAAGCAGAAGAACTGAAGCGCCAACAGGAACAGACAGCTTTGCAAAAAGCTGAAGAACTCGCCGCGAAGAAAGCCGAAGAGGCTCGCATCATGGCGGAACAGAATGCGGCCCGCTGGGCTGAAGAAGAAGCGGCTCGCGCCAAAGAGAGCAGCGATTACCATCTGACCACCAACAAGCACGCGCAAGCGGCCGAAGATGAGTTGGATCGTAAGGAAGAGACCAGCCGTCGCACGGCTGCCGCTGCCAAGGCGCCGAAGAAAGTCGGCCGTCGCGAAGACGACCGCAATGACCGCAACTCCCGCGATCCCCGTGCCCGCAAAGGCAAGCGTGGCAAGATGGCCATGCCGAACGCCATGAAACACGGCTTCAACAAGCCGGCTGCCGTGGTCAACCGTGACGTCGTCATCGGCGAGACCATCACAGTGGCGGAGCTCGCCAACAAGATGGCCGTCAAGGGCGTTGAAGTCATCAAGGTGATGATGAAGATGGGTGCCATGGCCACCATCAACCAGGTGATCGACCAGGAGACCGCTCAGCTGGTCGCCGAGGAGATGGGTCACAAGGTAGTGCTGCGCCGTGAGAACGAGCTGGAAGAGGCGGTACTTAGCGATCGTGACGAGACCTCCGAAGCCAAGCCGCGTGCGCCGGTCGTGACCATCATGGGTCACGTCGACCACGGCAAGACCTCGCTGCTGGACTACATCCGTAAAGCCAAGGTCGCGGCGGGCGAAGCCGGTGGCATTACCCAGCACATCGGTGCGTACCACGTCCAGACCGACAGCGGGATGATCACCTTCCTGGATACCCCGGGTCACGCGGCGTTTACCTCCATGCGTGCTCGTGGTGCCAAGGCGACCGACATCGTTGTTCTGGTTGTTGCAGCTGACGACGGCGTGATGCCGCAAACCATCGAAGCCATCCAGCACGCCAAGGCGGCCGGTGTGCCGCTGGTTGTTGCGGTGAACAAGATCGACAAGCCGGAAGCGGATCCGGATCGCGTCAAGACCGAGCTGGCCCGTTACAACGTCATGTCCGAAGAGTGGGGTGGCGATTGCCAGTTCGTGCACGTCTCCGCCAAGTCTGGCGAAGGCATCGACGACCTGCTGGAAGCCATCCTGATCCAGGCCGAAGTCCTGGAGCTGAAAGCGGTGGTTGACGGCATGGCCAACGGCGTCGTGATCGAATCCTTCCTGGATAAAGGTCGTGGTCCGGTTGCCACCGTGCTGGTACAGGAAGGTACTCTGCGTCAGGGCGACATCGTTCTGTGTGGTCTTGAGTACGGCCGGGTTCGCGCCATGCGTGACGAACTGGGTCGCGAGATCAAGGAAGCAGGTCCCTCTCTGCCAGTGGAAATTCTGGGTCTGTCCGGCGTTCCCTCTGCCGGTGACGAAGCCACGGTCGTGCGTGACGAGAAGAAAGCCCGTGAAGTGGCGCTCTACCGTCAGGGCAAGTTCCGCGAAGTCAAGCTGGCCCGCCAGCAGAAGGCCAAGCTGGAAAACATGTTTGCCAACATGACCGAGGGCGAAGTGTCCGAAGTGAACGTGGTGATCAAGGCCGATGTACAAGGCTCTGTGGAAGCGATCTGCGATGCGCTGGTCAAACTCTCCACCGACGAAGTGAAGGTGAAGATCGTGGGTTCCGGCGTAGGTGGCATCACCGAAACCGACGCGACCCTGGCCGCGGCTTCCAGCGCCATCCTGGTGGGCTTCAACGTCCGTGCCGACGCTTCTGCGCGCAAGGTCATCGAATCCGAGAGCCTGGATCTGCGTTACTACTCCGTCATCTATGACCTGATCGACGAAGTGAAGCAGGCCATGAGCGGCAAGCTGGCTCCTGAGTATCGTCAGGAGATCATCGGTCTGGCTGAAGTGCGTAGCGTCTTCAAGTCGCCGAAGTTCGGCGCTGTTGCCGGCTGTATGGTTACCGAAGGTGTGGTCAAGCGTTCCAACCGCATTCGCGTTCTGCGTGACAACGTGGTTATCTATGAAGGCGAGCTGGAATCCCTGCGCCGCTTCAAGGATGACGTCAACGAAGTTCGCAACGGCTACGAGTGTGGTATTGCGGTCAAGAACTACAACGACGTGCGCGAAGGCGACCAGATCGAGGTGTACGAGACCGTTGAAATCCAACGGACTCTGTAAGCCGAGAGTTAGACAAAATAGGGGGCCGCGGCCCCCTTTTATCGCAGGATAGAATATGGCCAGAGAATTCAGCCGGACCCGTCGGGTCGGACAGCAGATCCAGCGTGAAATCGCGCTGATCCTGCAGCGCGAGGTGAAAGACCCGCGCATCGGCATGGTGACCGTCTCCGACGTGGAGGTCTCCAAGGACCTCAACTATGCCAAGGTTTATGTCACCTTCTTGCAACTGGAGAATGACGCCGAGCGCATCAAGGAAGGGCTCAAGGGCCTGACCGAGGCTGCCGGTTACATCCGCAGCCTGCTGGGTAGCGCCATGCGTCTGCGGGTGGTGCCCGAGCTGCGTTTCTACTACGACCAGACCCTGGTCGAGGGGATGCGCCTCTCCAACCTGGTGACCAACACTGTGCGTGAAGACAAGCGTCGCATGACTGAAGCCGGTCGTGACGAAGAGCAATCCGCACCGGATGACACGACTGAGGATAACGCCTGAGATGTCTCGTAGACGTCGTTTCAAAGGCCGTGACGTACACGGCATCCTGCTGCTGGACAAACCGACCGGCCTGACTTCCAACGATGTGTTGCAGAAGGTCAAGCGGATCTACAACGCCGCCAAGGCTGGCCATACCGGCGCCCTGGACCCCCTGGCCACCGGCATGTTGCCGATCTGCCTCGGGGAGGCCACCAAGTTCTCCCAGTATCTGCTGGAAGCGGACAAGCGCTATGAGGTGACCGCCAAGCTGGGCGAGCGCACCAATACCAGCGACTCCGACGGCGAGGTGGTTTCCACCCGCCCGGTGAACGTGGCGGTGGGCACCCTGATCGAGGCGCTGGACCAGTTCCGCGGCCCCATCATGCAGGTGCCGTCCATGTACTCCGCCCTCAAGCACAACGGCCGTCCGCTCTACGAATATGCCCGTGAAGGGATCGAGATCGAGCGGGAAGCCCGTCCCATCACCATCTTCGAACTCAAGCTGCTCGGCTTCGAGGGGAACGAGGTGAAGCTGGAAGTGCATTGCAGCAAGGGTACCTATATCCGCTCCCTGGTGGACGATCTGGGGGAAGTGCTGGGCTGCGGCGCTCACGTCACCCAGCTGCGTCGCACCCAGGTGGCGAGCTACCCCTACGAGCGGATGCTGACCCTGGAGCAGCTCGAGTGTATCTTCGAGCAGGCCAAGGCCGAAAGCATTCCGCCACGGGAGCAGCTGGATCCCCTGTTGCTGCCGATGGACACCGCCGTGGCCTCTCTGCCCGAGGTGAACATGCTGGTCGCCGTGGCCGCCTATGTGAACCAGGGTCAGGCCGTGCAGGTGGCAGGTAGCCCCCAAAGCGGCCAGGTCCGCATGACGGTTGGCCCGGAGCGCGAATTCATCGGGGTTGGCGAGATCGATGACGAGGGGCGCGTGGCGCCCAAGCGTCTGGTTCGCTACCACGACGAGGAGTGATCCTCAGGCGGTATCGGTCTGTCACGCGTCTTTCCCGTTGCGAAAAGGGGCGGGGACGATTATGATACCGCCCTCATTTCACGGCTGAATTAGAGATTGGCTGTGAACCTTTAAACACTCTACTGGAGTAATACCATGTCTCTAAATGCTGAGATCAAAGCTCAAATCGTTGCCGACAACGCTCGTGGCGCCAACGACACCGGTTCCCCCGAAGTGCAAGTTGCCCTGCTGACTGCCCAGATCAACCATCTGCAAGGTCACTTCAAGGAGCACGCCAAGGATCACCACGGTCGTCGCGGTCTGCTGCGCATGGTTTCCCAGCGTCGTAAGCTGCTGGACTACCTGAAGCGTAAAGACGTTCAGCGTTACGCTGCTCTGATCGCCAAGCTGGGTCTGCGTCGTTAATCGACCATCAGATTTCGCAAAAAAGGGGAACCGCGAGGTTCCCCTTTTTTATGGTTCTTCGCGGGATCCTGGGAAAGTGGAAGTTGACAGACAGGGTGCTGGTAAACTGGTTGTCGCCAAACACACCACCACCATCACCCTGCTGTCGCCGTGCATCATATTGATATTACCTCCTTCTGGCCAGGTTATACCGTCATCGCCCAAGCGCTTTCTGCCAACCATCACACCCTGTTTACCCTTGAGCCTCGCGCCGACTTCTTGCCCCGTTGTCGCCGATGCCTGCAACCCACGCCATTGATCCACGACCAACGTATCCGCCGGGTGCGTGAGCGAGACCTATTTGACCGACAAGTCTGGTTACAACTGCCTGTTCGCCGCGTCGACTGTCTGCGCTGTGGTCGCGTCAGTGAACATATCGACTGGCTCCCCTCTGGCTCCCGCCTCACCCGGCGCATGCAGTGCTGGATTGAAGCGCTCGTTCAGTACCTCCCCATCCGCCATGTCAGCCAGCTCACCGGGGTCGGTTGGCACACCATCAAGGAGATCGACAAGCGCCGTTTGCAGACTAGTGTGGGCACCATCGAACTTGGGGAGGTGCGGCGGCTGGTGATGGATGAGTTTGCCCTGCACAAGGGACACCGCTATGCCACCGTGATCATGGATGCCGAGCGAACCCGCGTCCTGTGGGTGGGGCACGGCAACAGTCGGGCCGCTATCCGTCCCTTCTTCGAGCAGCTCGGCGAGCGATGCCAGCAGATTGAGGCGGTGGCGATGGACATGAACACGGCGTTCGACCTGGAGGTGAAGCAACACTGCCCGCAGGCGGAGGTGGTCTACGACCTGTTCCACGTGGTGGCTCGCTATGGCCGAGAGGTGGTGGACCGGGTGCGAGTGGAGCAGGCGAATGCACTGAAAAGCGATAAACCGGCGCGAAAAGTGGTCAAAAGTGCGCGTTGGTTGCTGCTACGTAATCGGGCGAAGCTGAGTGAAAAACAGGATGTGAAGTTGCAGGAGCTGTTGGCGGCGAATCAACCGCTGGCGATGGTGTACGTGCTGAAAGAGGCGTTGAAGGGCATCTGGTATGCGCCGAGCGTGTGGGAAGGATGGCGACGATGGCGGAGCTGGATGCGGCAGGTGAAGGAAAGCGGGCTAGCGCCGCTGCAACGATTTGGTCGAAATTTATCGAAATATATGCGGGGGATCCTGGCGAGTGCAAACTACCCGATGCACACGAGTGTGCTGGAAGGGGTGAACAACAAGATCAAAGTGATAAAGCGCATGGCATATGGATTTAGGGACTCAGAATACTTTTTTCTGAAAATCAAGGCGGCCTTCCCCGGAAAGCCGCGATGAACCTTTTTTATTGCCCGTTTCAAACAGGATGCAGGCCGTTGCCTGCCTCACAGAATTGACGTCCGCGCTTACCTTTTGATGCGAATCAAGTATACTTGCACGCGAATTTAAAGCGCCAAATTGTTAAAAGGAAATTCACGTGAATCCTATTGTAAAGTCATTCCAGTACGGTCAACACACCGTCACACTGGAAACCGGTGTGATGGCCCGTCAAGCCACTGCGGCCGTCATGGTCAGCATGGACGATACCTGTGTCTTCGTGACTGTCGTTGGCAAGAAAGAGGCCGATCACGGCCGTGATTTCTTCCCGCTGACCGTCAACTATCAGGAGCGTACCTATGCTGCTGGTCGTATCCCGGGTGGTTTCTTCCGTCGTGAAGGCCGTCCGAGCGAGGGTGAGACCCTCATCTCCCGTCTGATCGACCGTCCCATCCGTCCGCTGTTCCCGGAAGGCTTCCTCAATGAGGTTCAGGTGGTTGCCACCGTCATGTCCGTGAACCCGGCCGTTTCTCCCGACATCGTTGCCATGATCGGTGCCTCCGCGGCCCTGGCCATCTCCGGCATCCCGTTCGGCGGCCCGATCGGTGCAGCCCGCGTGGGTTACATGAACGGCCAGTACGTGCTGAACCCGACCACCACCGAACTGCCCCAGAGCGATCTGGATCTGGTGGTTGCCGGTACTGCCAATGCGGTGCTGATGGTGGAATCCGAAGCGGCCATCCTCTCCGAAGAGGTGATGCTGGGCGCCGTGGTCTACGGTCACGAGCAGATGCAGACCGTGATCAACGCCATCAATGAATTCGCTGCCGACGTCGGTACCAAGCCCTGGGACTGGACCCCGCCTGCCGTCAACGAAGCGCTGAAAGCCAAAGTTGCCGAACTGGCCACCGCTGAACTGGGTGAAGCCTACCGCATCACCGAGAAGGCTGTTCGTTACGAAACCATCGCAGCCATCAAGGGCCGCGTGGTCGAGCAAGTCATCGCATCCGGCGTGGAAGAAGATGCCAAGAAGATCGGCGAAGAGTTCCACAGCCTGGAGAGCCGCATCGTCCGTGGTCGCGTCGTACGTGGTGAGCCGCGTATCGACGGTCGCGATCCGGAAATGATCCGCGCCCTCTCCGTCGGTACCGGCATCCTGCCCCGTGCCCATGGTTCTGCCCTGTTCACCCGTGGTGAAACCCAGGCCATCGTGGTGGCCACTCTGGGTACCGAGCGTGACGCCCAGAACATCGACGAGCTGACCGGCAACCGTGCCGATCGCTTCATGCTGCACTACAACTTCCCGCCCTACTGCGTCGGCGAGACCGGCATGATGGGCAGCCCGAAGCGTCGTGAAATCGGTCACGGCCGTCTGGCCAAGCGCGGCGTTGCTGCCGTGATGCCGAGCGCCGCCGAGTTCCCGTACGTGGTGCGCGTGGTCTCTGAAATCACCGAATCCAACGGCTCCTCCTCCATGGCGTCTGTCTGTGGTTCCTCCCTGGCGCTGATGGATGCCGGTGTGCCGATCAAGGCCTCCGTTGCCGGTATCGCCATGGGTCTGGTGAAGGAAGAAGAAGGTTTCGTCGTGTTGTCCGACATCCTGGGTGACGAAGATCACCTGGGCGACATGGACTTCAAGGTAGCCGGTACCAGCGAAGGTGTGACCGCGCTGCAGATGGACATCAAGATCGAAGGCATCACCAAAGAGATCATGGAGATTGCGCTGAAGCAAGCTCGTGGCGCTCGTCTGCACATCCTGAAGGTGATGGACGAAGCTATCCAGGCTCCCCGTGCCCAGATCTCCGATTTCGCACCGCGCATCCACACCATCAAGATCAATCCTGAGAAGATCAAGGACGTGATCGGCAAGGGTGGTTCCGTGATCCGTGCACTGACCGAAGAGACCGGCACCAACATCGAGCTGGATGATGACGGTACCGTTCGCATCTCCGCCGTGGCCAACGAAGCCGCCATGGAAGCGATCCGCCGCATCGAGGCCATCACCGCCGAGATCGAAGTGAACCGCATCTACGAAGGCAAGGTCGTGCGCCTGGCTGACTTCGGCGCCTTCGTCAACATCCTGCCGGGTAAAGACGGTCTGGTGCACATCTCCCAGATCACCGATGCCCGCGTGCAGAACGTGGCCGACTTCCTGAAAATCGGCGACGTGGTGAAGGTGAAGGTACTGGAAGTGGACCGTCAGGGCCGTGTGCGTCTCTCCATCAAGGAAGCGAACGCACCGACTGAAGCGGCTGCTGCTCCTGCTGCCGTTGCCGTCGAAGAGCCGGCTGCCGAATAAGGCTGCCGTATGTGAAAGAGCCGACCCTTGGGTCGGCTTTTTTGTGCCTGTCGCCCGGCATGGCGCAGATTGTCTCCTTGTTCCTTTTGGCGCCCCTTGATATAAGGGACGACCCCGCTTCGTTGGCAAAAGGAATTGCAGCATGTCATGGGCCTACCTCAGGCAGTTTCCTTCCCTGGTCTGGATCGTCATCCTGGGCACTTTCATGGTGCGTACCACCTTCTTCATGGTCTGGCCCTTTCTCTCGATCCTGCTCTACCGTGACTACGGACTTTCGGCGACCCTGATAGGCCTGATTCTGGGGGCCACGGCGGCGCTTTCCACGCTTGTCAGCTTCTATGGCGGCTGGCTCTCGGACAAATGGGGGCGGCGCAACATCCTGCTGTTCGGCTGCCTGGTTTCCGCCGCCAGTGTGGCCCTGCTCGGCCTCTCCCACCAGGTGGGCTGGCTGGCACTCGGGGTGATCGGCAGCGGACTCTCCTACGGGCTCATCGACTCACCGGGCAAGGCACTGATGGCCGACAATCTGGCCGAGCCCAAAGCCCGTGAGCTGGCGCTGCACCTGCGTTATTTCCTGCTCAACCTGGGGGCGGCCATCGGTCCTCTGCTCGGCGTCACCTATGGCCTGAGCGCGCGTCAGGAGACCTTCCTGTTGCTCAGTGCCAGCTATCTGCTGCTTGGCATCGTCTTTATCATCGGGTTCAGGCTGGCGGGTTGCCACACCAGCCAGGCGGCCGGGCCCGGCATGCGTGCCGTGCTGCGGGTGCTCTGGCAGGACAGGGGGTTTCTGCTGCTGATCATGGCCAATCTGCTGCTGATGCTGGTCTACGCCCAGTTCGAGTCGCCCCTCATCCAGTATCTGACCCGCGCGGGGACGCCGGAGGTGGAGCGGCTCATCGGCTGGCTGGTGACGACCAATGCGCTGACCATAGTGATGCTGCAGTTCCCCCTGCTGCACCTGACTGCCCGCTGGTCCACGCGGCGCAAGCTGCAACTCGGGGTGGCGCTCTTTCTCGGCGCCCAGTTGCAGTTTGCGCTGGGGGATACCGCCATCTGGTGGCACTGGATAGTGGCGGTGATCCTCCTGAGCGTCGGGGAGTGCATCCTCTTCCCCTTGCTCAATGTGCTGATCGATCAGATGGCGCCTGGTCATTTGAAGGGGAGCTATTTCGGGGCGGCCTCCATCTCCGGACTCGGGGTGGCCATGGGGGCCTTGCTGGGAGGCTGGGTGCTGGCCTACTGGGGCGGGAGCTGGCTTTACGCCCTGATGGCGCTGCTCTGCCTGGTGATCCTGATGCTCTATGGTCTGAGTACCCGGACCTCGCGCCCTGCGCTGGTCCGGGCCGGGCCCTGACAGCTAGAAGGTCAGCACCTTGTCGGCGGCCAGAGTCCATTGGGCCAGCAAGGGGAGGGTGCCTATCTCTATGCCCTCGACAAGGGGTAGCGGGGTGATGCCGCGCGCATCGGTGCAGCTCTTGCAAAGCCGGATCCGGGTGCCCTGAGCCAGCAGTATCTCCAGCATCTGGCGCAGGTTGTAGCCCTCGGCCGGAGCCTGCCCGGCGAGGGCCGCAGTGACGGCATCCGACATCAGGAAGAGGTTGAGGTCTACCTTTCCCTCCTCTTTGAGGGCGATGCCGAGGCGCAGGGCATTGAACAGGGACTCGCTGCCATAGGGGGCGCCGTTGGCAATGATGAGAATGTGTTGGGTCATGTGGCTCTCCTGATTGAAAGGGCCATTGTAGCCTCGGCGAAAGCGGCCCGGCATGATGCAGAGCACACTCTGTCGTAGCCCGGCCCCGTGTGTCTTGACCTCACACAGGGAGTCAGGTCTCATGGACGGCCATCCAGTATGACAGAACAAAGAGGTTGTTATGTGGAAGATCGCCGGAATAGGCTTATTGTTGTTGGCCGGACAAGCCTATGGTAGTGAAAACATCGGCTGCAAGGCCAGAGAGCAGGCCGTGACGGATCAGCTTGCGTTCGCCAGGGAGCACAACAACCAGGAGCAGGTAGCCGGCCTTGAGCGGGCACTGCGCAACCTGGAGGCCCATTGTACCGATGCCGGGCTCCTTGAGGAGCAGCAACGCAAGGTGGTCATGCAGAGGGAAGAAGTGGAAGAGCGGCTGGCCGAGTTGCAGAGCGCACGGGTCTCGGGCAAGCCGGACAAGATTGCCAAGAAGCAGTCCAAGCTGGAGGAGTCCCAGGCCGAGTTGCTGGAAGCCCAGCGCGAACTCGAGGCGCTGCAAAAACTGGTCAAACCCTGAGGGAAGGGCAGCGCAATAGAAAAAGCCGGGCATGCCCGCAATGCTGTTCAGATAAGCACTTTTTTGACTGATTATTCATAAATTGGATTTGAGTTGAGGGGGCAAGGCTGTGTCCAGTCGATCTTCCTCCAGCCTTTATCCAGCGGGGCTTGCAATAGAAAGAGGGAGGCATCATGCCTCCCTCGCTTTTTTGTCCTGATACTACGTGGACTGGAACTCAAATTCTCTTAAGTGAACAGCATTGCGGGCATGCCCGGCTTTTTCTATTTCTGGATAATGCACCCGCGAGTATCAGACGCTGACTGCCTGTGCATCCGCACGAACTTCTCCATCAGCTGATCTTCGGTTTCCACCCTATGGACGGGATCCCGGAGGATGCCGTCCATGGGGTGCAGACGCTGATGCAGGTGCCACAGCTACTGCCTGTGCATCCGCACGAATTTCTCCATCAACTGATCTTCGGTTTCCACGTGGGCGGGATCCCAGATGATGCAGTCGATAGGGCAGACGCTGATGCAGGTCGGCTTCTCATAGTGGCCGACGCATTCGGTGCAGCGATCCGGGTCTATCTCGTAGATCTTGCTCCCCAGGGTGATGGCTTGGTTCGGACACTCCGGATCGCACATGTCACAGTTGATGCACTTGTCGGTGATGAGCAGTGCCATCTCAGGCCGCCGAGTGAGGTTGACGGGTATCCTCTCGCTCGCCGAGATTGCGCAGCAGGATGCCGTAATTCACGTCGATCTCCTTGGGAACCGGCACGTAGACCACGTGGCCGTTACCCGGCGCGGTGTCGATGAGCTCGCCCTTGCGGTTCTGCATCTGCTCCAGGTTGAAGCTGAGGTTGCCCTGGGGGGTCATCAGCTCCAGGCTGTTGCCCAGCAGGAACTTGTTCTTCACCTCGACTTCGACCATGTCACCATTGCGACCGGTGATCTCGCCGACGAACTGCTGGGTGTCGGAGACGGAGTAACCGTAGTCGTAGTTCTGGTATTCGCTGTGGTTGTGACGGCGCAGGAAGCCCTCGGTGTAGCCGCGGTGGGCCAGGTTCTCGAGGGTGCCCATCAGGGTCGGATCGAACGGACGGCCAGCCACCGCATCGTCGATGGCCTTGCGATAGACCTGGGCGGTACGGGCGCAATAGTAGAAGGACTTGGTACGGCCTTCGATTTTCAGGGAATGAACGCCCATTTTGGTCAGGCGCTCGACGTGCTCGACGGCGCGCAGATCCTTGGAGTTCATGATGTAAGTGCCGTGCTCGTCTTCAAACGCAGTCATGAACTCGCCCGGGCGGTTGGACTCTTCCAGCAGCACCAGGGCATCGGTTGGCTTGCCTGCGCCCAGGGTCGGATCCACCTTTTGCACGGCGATGGGCTCCTGGCGGTGGACGATCTGGCCCACGTCATCTTCCTTGCCCTCGTGCACCTTGTACTCCCAGCGGCAGGAGTTGGTGCAGGTGCCCTGATTGGGGTCACGCTTGTTGATGTAGCCGGAGAGCAGGCAGCGGCCGGAGTAGGCCATGCACAGCGCCCCGTGGACGAAGACTTCCAGTTCCATCTCCGGCACCTGCATGCGGATCTCCTCGATCTCGTCGAGAGACAGCTCGCGGGAGAGGATGGCACGGGTCAGTCCCATCTGATGCCAGAACTTCACCGTGGCCCAGTTGACCGCGTTGGCCTGCACCGAGAGGTGGATAGGCATGTCGGGGAAGGCTTCGCGCATCATCATGATGAGGCCGGGGTCGGACATGATGAGTGCATCCGGCTTCATATCCACCACGGGGCGCATGTCGCGGATGAAGGTCTTGAGCTTGGAGTTGTGGGGCTGGATGTTGGCCACCACATAGAACTGCTTGCCGAGGGCATGGGCCTCGTTGATGCCGAGCTGCAGATTCTCGTGATCGAATTCGTTGTTGCGTACCCGCAGGCTGTAGCGCGGCTGGCCCGCATAGACGGCGTCTGCGCCATAGGCATAGGCGTAGCGCATGTTCTTGAGGGTCCCGGCAGGGGAGAGCAATTCTGGTCTGAACATGTTGGGCTCTTTTATCTGATTGCAAATCAGGACGGCGCCACCTGATGGCGTCGTGTGGGTTCATCGGTGGCGCGACCGTCTTCGACGCACGGCCATCCGATGGGGGTACATCGGAGCAGGAGGTGACTCGATACTCCGGATATACGGGGTGCGAGATTGTACTCGTGACCGCCTCGTCATGCAATTTGGGACGGCCTTGGCATGCCTGCGCCATGTTCATTTTACGCTCAGACTGGGGTTGCTAGAGTGCAAGGGGTGAAAGATGCCCCTGAGTTGGCGATGAAATGGATCTTTTCGGCGAAAAAGACCATCTCCAAGTTGAAATTTTGCCCTGCTCGGGAAAGAATGCGCGCTCGGTTGTTGGTCCCCGGTGACGGGCCCACAAGAGACCGATGATGAGCAGGGCAAAGGCCCACAGGAACAGGAAACCATACAGGAATTTTATGAATCCCCTTCGCATTGCCGCTTCGGCTCTTTTATGTTCGCTGGCGCTGGTCAGCCAGCAGGCCGCCGCCGTTGAATACCAGCTGCCTGCGGCCAACAGCCGCCTGATCGGTGAGAACCAGGAATACGTGGTGCCCGCAGACAACCGTCCGCTGGAGCAGATCGCCTCCGACTTCCAGCTGGGTCTGACCAACATCATGGAAGCCAACCCGGGCGTCGACCCCTACCTGCCCAAGGCGGGCAGCACGCTGATCATTCCCCATCAGCTGATCCTGCCCAACGCTCCCCGCGAAGGGATCGTCATCAACGTGGCGGAGATGCGTCTCTACTACTACCCGAAGGGCAAGAACGTGGTGCATGTGCTGCCCATCGGCATAGGCCAGCTCGGGGTCAACACCCCGGAGAACTGGATCACCAAGGTTGAGCGCAAGCGTGCCAACCCGACCTGGACCCCGACCGAGAACATCCGTCGCCGCTACGCCGCCCAGGGCAAGACCCTGCCCGCGGTCTGGCCGGCCGGCCCGGACAACCCCATGGGCCTGCATGCGCTCTACATCGGCAACCTGTACGCCATCCACGGCACCAACGCCACCTTCGGCATCGGTCTGCGGGTGAGCAGCGGCTGCGTGCGCCTGCGCGCCGACGACATCAAGTACCTGTTCGATCACGTGCCGGTCGGCACCCGCGTCCAGTTCGTCAACCAGCCGGTCAAGACCACGGTCGAGCCGGATGGCGGTCGCTACATGGAAGTGCACGAGCCGCTGTCGCGCACCGAGGAAGAGTTCAACTCCACCGCCTCCGTGCCGCTGCCCATGACCCCGGCTACCACCCGCTTCATCGCCCACGCTGACAGCGATTCCAACGTGGTCAAGCAGGTGCTGGAACAGCGTACCGGCATCCCGACCCGCCTCAATCCAGAAGCGTAATGGCCGGCAAGTGCAGTTAAACAACAACGGCGACCATCAGGTCGCCGTTGTTGTTTCTGCGTATCCGGACGTCAGCTGGCTGGTGGGGCATAGAGGGCCAGCCAGTTGCCTTCGGTATCCTCGATGATGACCCGGGAGCCATGACCGCTGCCGATGCTGTGCAGAGGCTCCAGCACCCGCCCGCCGAGCCGTGGGACCAGCAGTTCCGCTTCCTGCAGCCTGTCACCGAGGGAGAGATAGATGAGGGGACCGGCACCGCCGGGCTGGTGATATTTGTCCATGGGGCCGAGACAGGCCGCCGCGTTGCTGCCGTCGTGGCGCAGCATGGCAAAGCGCATGGTCTCTTCCTGGATGGGGGTGACCTGCACATCGAGCAGGGCCGAGTAGAAGTCCATGGCGCGATCCAGATCCCGTGTCGGAATATCGGCCCAGACCAGGGTGTTGTCCATCGTCGTATTCTCCAGAGTTCCCGGCCAACGCGGTCGGTGGCTCTTTGAGGTTAGAAGTGGCTGTCGGGGGGCGCCATGGATAAAAAAACGGCGCCTGATGGCGCCGCTTGAAGGGGGAAGAGCCGAGTAAGGCTCCCCCTCTTATTTGCCGGCAATGCTGAGCCCGCCAAAGCGGATCAGCGGGGCATAGAAGTCCTTGCCATCGTCGTGGTGCAGCTGGTTGCCGACCGCTTCCAGCTCCCCGAGCAGACGATAGAAGTTGCCCGCCACCGTGATGCCGCGTACCGGTGCCACGCGCTCGCCATTTCGGCAGAGGAAGCCGGAGGCGCCGAACGAGAAGTCGCCGCTCACCGCATCGGCCCCGGAGTGCAGGCCGTCCAGCTTGACCAGCTCCAGGTACTCACCGCTTTGTACCTCGGCCTCGCCGTGGGGGCCGAGCCCGAACACCAGGTGACGAGGGGCCACGTCCAGGGCACTGCGGGCACTGCGGGCGGCTGCACCGTTGCTCGTCACGCCGAAGTGGCGGGCGGTGGCGCTGTTGTGCAGCAGGGTCTTGAGCTCCCCCTCGCCGATGAGCAGGAGATCCGAAGTGGCGGCCCCTTCGCCGTCAAACGCCTTGATCTTCATGCCCCCCGGCATATAGGCACGACTCTCCAGGGTGAGCCAGCGAGAAGCCACGCTTTGGCCCAGCTTGTCGCGCCAGGGGTTGATCCCCTGCTGGGCCCACTTGCCAGACAGTGCGGACTGGAAGCAGCCAAACAGGCTGG
Source organism: Aeromonas sp. FDAARGOS 1406 (assembly GCF_019048565.1). Classification (NCBI taxonomy): domain Bacteria; kingdom Pseudomonadati; phylum Pseudomonadota; class Gammaproteobacteria; order Aeromonadales; family Aeromonadaceae; genus Aeromonas; species Aeromonas sp. FDAARGOS 1406. The sequence goes on along the minus strand of NZ_CP077378.1, from coordinate 1,687,117 downwards.
CAAAGCAGTGGGTGCTGAAGATGACGCTGTAGCGACCGCTTGGCACCGCCTCACCCATCAGCAGGCCATCGGCCACGGCGTGGATCTGGCGGATGAGAGGCTGGCTCTCCAATTCGTCGAAGCGCCGTGCGTACTGTCCCTGGTAGTGCATGGACTGGCGGCCCTCCCGCTCGATGAGAGCGGAGCTGTGGCAGCCGACGCTGAATTCCTGATGTTCACAGATGCTGCCCTGGCTGTTGGCAAGCCAGAGGCGGCTCTCCCCCTCGAAGAAGCCGTTGTAGGGGGCGCCGGTCACGTCCGGCAGGGCCAGCATGTCGGACTCGAGGCGCAGGGTCAGGGCGATCTTCTCTTCCACCGCCGTGGTGTCGGCCTGATGTATCTCGGCGCAGTCGGTGATGAGCCTGCTCTGCTGCACTGTGATGCGCTGATCCGGGTCCACCTTGGCGAAGCGGCTCGCATCGAGCGCATCTTGCACCATGGCGTCCAGGGCCGACGCGTCGAGGGACTCGGAATAGGCGATGCCGACCCGGCCTTCCTTGATGAGGCGAATGCCGATCTGCTGGCTGCTGGTGACCTTGTATTCACTGAGCTCGCCCTTGTCGGCCTTGAGGGAGAAGGCCTTCTCCTGATTGGCGATGACGTCTGCCTCGGCACCCAGATCGGCGACCTGGTCCAATAGACGGGCAAGCAGTTGGTTCATGTCGAGTTGGCTCATCAGGCGTTCCCTCCGACCAGGATATTGTCAACCTTGAGCGGCGGCTGGCCGACCGAGGCGGGAATGGATCCGGAGACCGAGCCGCACATGCCGGCGGAGAGGGCCAGATCGCGCCCCACCATGGAGATCTCCTTCAATACCTGCGGGCCGGTGCCGATCAGGGTGGCCGACTTGAGGGGCCGGGTGATCCTGCCCCCCTCGATGAGGTAGGCCTCCTGCACGTTGAAGTTGAACTCGCCGGTACCTGGCTGCACAGAGCCCCCCCCCATCCGCTTGGCATAGATGCCGTGTTCCACGGTTGCCAGCATGTCGTCGAGGCTGTAGTTGCCCGGTTCGATATAGGTGTTGCGCATGCGGGAGGCGGGGGCGAACTTGTAGGATTCCCGGCGCCCGGAACCGGTGCGGGCGTAGCCGGTGCGAAGGGCCCCCATTCTGTCCACCAGGAAGCCGGTCAGCACGCCATCCTTGATGAGCTGGGTGTGCTGGGTCGCCATCCCCTCGTCATCGACGTTGATGGAGCCCCAGGCGTTGCCCTGCAAGCCCTCGTCCACCGCGCTGACCGCGGGGTTGGCGATGAGCTGGCCCATCTTGTCGTGGAACACGGATGCCTTCTTGGCCACCGAGGTGGTCTCCAGCAGGTGACCGCACGCCTCGTGGAAGATGACGCCGCCAAAGCCGCTCTCCATGATGACCGGCAGCTTGCCGCTAGGGCAGGGGGCGGCTCCCAGCTTCACCAGTGCCTGGCGGGTGGCGGTGAGAGCCAGCTCGCGGGGATCGATGCTCTCGGCATGTTCCCATCCCTTCATGGCACCGGGGGCTTCATAACCTACGCTCTGCTCGCCCCCGTCCAGGGCGATGGTCTGGGCCATGATGCGGTTGTAGTGGCGGCGATCGCTCACCTGCACCCCTTCGCTGTTGAAGATCTCCACCTCCTGCTCCCAGCCGAGCACGTTGCCCGAGAACTGGCTCACCTTGTCGCTCTCGGCGCGGGCCGCAGCGTCCATGGCATGCAGGTAGGCGATCTTCTGCTCCAGCAGCTTGTCGGCCGACAGCGGCAGAGCGATCGGGTTACGGTCGGTCAGGCGGGTGAAGTCAAAGGCGGTGGCGGTGACCACGGGGTCACGCCTGTCCTTGGCCGCCAGCAGGGTAACGATGCGCAAGAGCTCGTTGCGATCGGCCAGGTTGGTGTAGCCGTAGAGCACCTTGTGGCCGTAGCACAGGCGAACGCCGATACCGAAGTCGAGACCACCGCTAATGTTCTCTATCTGGCTGGAGAGCAGGCTGAGCTGGCTGCGGCGCTTGCGCTCCACAAACAGCTCGGCGAAATCGGCACCCAGCGCCAGCGCGTGATCGAGCACGTCGCGGGCGATGGCGGGGGCCAACAGGGAGAATGAAGTCATAGAATATCCTTTTCTGGTCTGTCCGTTTGCTTCCGACACCCGGCGTTGTGTTGTTATGGGGTGTCGACCTCATTGTTGCAGACCAGAAGCAAAAAGTCGCTATAGCGTCAGCCGATGATACCAAACGAGAAAATCGGTGCGATTTATGCGCCCGGCAGCCCGAGCGCAGGCTACCGGCAGGGGAGGTTGGCGCCGCTCATGGCGCTCGCTTGATATGAGGTCGACCCACTGCTCGATACGGAGTTGGTCTGGTCGTCCATTGGCCGGCGTCGTCGAACATCCAGGCGATCAGGGTCAGAGCAGTTCGTGGATCTCACTCAGGAGCTGGTCGACCCATTGCTCGATACGGGGTCGGTCTGGTCGTCCATTGGCTGGCGTCGTCGAACATCCAGGCGGTCAGGGTCAGAGCAGTTCGTGGATCTCGCTCAGGATCTGGTTGACCCACTGCTCGATACGGGGTCGATCTAGTCGCCCATTGGCCGGCGTCGTTGAACATCCAGGCGGCCAGGATCAGAGCAGTTCGTGGATCTCGCTCAGGATCTGGTCGACCCACTGCTCGATACGGGGTCGGTCTGGTCGTCCATTGGCTGGCGTCGTCGAACATCCAGGCGGCCAGGATCAGAGCAGTTCGTGGATCTCGCTCAGGATCTGGTCGACCCACTGCTCGATGCGGGACTCGGTCTGGTCGTACTGGTTGGCGTCATCGAGGGCCAGCCCGACGAAGTGACGGCCATCGTCGATGAGCGCCTTGGAGGCGTCAAACTCGTACCCCTCGTTGGGCCAGTAGCCCACCAGCTTGACTCCCTTGGGGACCAGCTGATCGTGCAGCAGGCCGAGGGCATCCTGATACCACTCCCCATAGCCCAGCTGATCGCCCATGCCAAACAGGGCGATGATGCGTCCCTCCAGATGCAGGTCGGCGATGTCTTCCCAGCGGGATTCCCAGTCCTCCTGCAGCTCGCCGAAGTCCCAGGTGGAGATGCCTAGGATCAGGATGTCGTACTCCTGCATGCGGGCGAGGGGCACATCCTTGATGTTGTGGAGATCGACCAGCTCGGGGCCGATGAGGGCGCGGATCTTCTCGGCGGCCATCTCGGTGTAGCAGGTGGTGGAGCCATAAAACAAACCTATCTTCATCGCTCTTCTCTTGATCGCAGTCGGCAAGGGGCGTGACCGGCACAGCGGCGCCCGGGGGGAGGGCGCCAGTCTAGCAGATTGCGCCGGGCTCTTCACCGCCTGAGGGGATGTGCAGCCTTGCCTTGCGGCCCGGGTGGGTCGGCACGTTACAATGGCGACCTGTTTCCCTGAGCGCGGCCCACCATGAGCAAAGCAGAATCCCATCCCCTGATCGAGCCGTTTCTCGACGCCCTCTGGCTGGAGCGGGGGCTCTCCGACAACACGGTCAGCTCCTATCGCACCGACCTGGAAAAATTTGCCCTCTGGCTCGATGAGCAAGGCGGTTCCCTGCTGCTGGCGGGGCTGGACGACATCCAGCACTACCTCGCCTGGCGGGTGGACCACCAGTTCGCGGCCAGCAGCACGGCCCGTTTCCTCTCGGCCCTGCGCCGCTTCTACCAGTACCTCAATCGCGAGAAGCTGCGCAGCGACGATCCCACCGTGCTGCTGGAGGGGCCAAAGCTCCCCAAAAAGCTGCCATCGGATCTGAGCGAAGCCGAGGTGGAGGCGCTGCTGCAAGCCCCCCTGGTGGACGATCCGCTGGAGCTGCGGGACAAGGCAATGCTCGAGCTGCTCTACGCCACCGGGCTGCGGGTGTCCGAGCTGGTGGGGCTGACCGCCGAACACGTCAGCCTGCGCCAGGGGCTGGTGCGGGTGGTAGGCAAGGGCAACAAGGAGCGCCTGGTCCCCATGGGGGAGGAGGCGGTGCACTGGCTGGAGCGCTACTACCGGGAGGGGCGCACCCTGCTGCTGGGTGGCACCAGCTCGGACGTGGTGTTCCCCTCCAAGCGGGCCCGGATGATGACCCGCCAGACCTTCTGGCACCGCATCAAGCTCTATGCCCTGAGAGCCGGCATCAGGGGGGAACTCTCCCCCCACACCCTGCGTCACGCCTTCGCCACCCACCTGCTCAATCACGGCGCCGATCTGCGAGTGGTGCAGATGCTGCTGGGCCACGCGGATCTCTCCACCACCCAGATTTATACCCACGTGGCCAACGAGCGGCTCAAGGCACTGCACGGCCAGCACCACCCCAGAGCCTGAGCGCCTCATCGGCCTTGCAACAAAAAACCGCCCGAAGGCGGTTTTTTTTTCAGCACACGACAGGGAGGAAACGGTTATTTCCCCTGCTGGGATTTCAGCAAGTCGCGGATCTCGGTCAGCAGCTCCTGATCCTTGGTGGGGCCGGCCGGGGCAGCGGCTTCCTCTTCCTGCTTCTTCTTCAGGGTGTTGATGGCCTTGAGCCCCATGAAGATGGCGAAGGAGATGATCAGGAAGTCGATACAGGTCTGGATGAACTTGCCGTAGGCGATGACCACGGCAGGGGCATCCCCTTCGGCGGCCTTCAGGGTCACGGCGAGATCGCTGAAATCCACGCCCCCCAGGATCAGCCCGATGGGGGGCATGATCACGTCTCCCACGAAGGAGGAGACAATCTTGCCAAAGGCGGCACCTATGATGATACCGACCGCCATGTCGATCACATTGCCCCTGGATGCAAAGGCCTTGAACTCTTGAATCAGACTCATTTTTCCCCCTAAAAATGGACAACGTGCCACCTGAGCGCACGTCGATTTGAATAATAAAACATCAGCAAAACAGAGGGATGACTAAAAATGTCTCCCGTCGTCCTGATTAGCTTGCGGGGCTCAAGCCCGATTGGCAACCTGTCATCCCGTGATTTTTTCTTGCGGACGTTATTAATCGATCACTAATTAAGGTCTTTGGGAGAGGGAATTGTCTGGGTTACCTTATGAGACCCTTCAATCATGCCAAGTGAATGAGCTGATGCGATATTTACTGCTGGGAATGATGCTGCTGTGCGCTTTTGCGGCCAGCGCGGGGATGGACCCCCATGTGTTGAAACAGACCATAGAGCAGCGCCTCGGTGTGCAGGTCTACCTGGTGGACGAGACCCCCATGCCGGGCCTCTATCTGCTGGGCACGGCCCAGGGACTGCTCTACAGCGATGCCAGGGGAGACTATGTGCTGCAGGGCTCCATGCTGGATCTGGCCCACGACATGAGAAACCTCACCCGGCTCAGCCAGCAGCAGCAACGCAGGCTGGCGCTCTCCCAGATAGGGGAGGCCCGGCTCTGGCTCAAGGCCACCCCTGAACGCCACCGCCTCACCCTGTTTACCGATCTCGCCTGCGGTCCTTGTCGCATCGCGCTGGAGGAGTTGCCCCGTTTGCAGGCGAGGGGCGTGAGCGTGTAACTGCTGCCTGCGCCTGTCGCCGCCTCGGATCAGGCTAGCTGGTGCGATCCCGGGCTGCTGCGCGAACTCAACTTCAGCGATCGTTTGCCTGAGAGCGGCTGTAATGCGATCCTTGCCCATCATATCGGCCTGAGCCAATGGCTCGGGATCAAGGCGTCACCGAGCTGGGTCCTGCCCAATGGCGACCTGGTGCGCGGTTACCAGAGCCCCGAACAACTGCTCAAGATACTGGATCACATCAATGCCCCTGCAAATCCGTCGTCGTCCGCGAGTTGATGATTCCCATCTGCCCGCCACCCTGCACCCGCTGCTTCGCCAGATCTTCACCAGCCGCGGGGTCGAAGACCCTGCCCTGCTGGAGCGCAGCGCCAACCAGCTGCTGCCGCCCCAGCGCCTGTTCGGCATGGCGCAGGCGGTGCCGCTGCTGGCCGAGGCGCTGACGGCGCAAAAACGCATTCTCATCGTCGGTGACTTCGACTGCGACGGCGCCACCAGCTCGGCCCTGTGCGTGCTGGCTTTGCGCGCCATGGGGGGGCACCACATCGATTTTCTGGTGCCCAACCGATTCGAGTTCGGTTATGGCCTCACCCCGGAGATCGTCGAGCTGGCGGTGGCCCGCGGCGCCGAGTTCCTGATCACGGTGGACAACGGCATCTCCAGCATCGCCGGGGTGGCGGCGGCCAAGGCGGCAGGCATGCAGGTACTGGTTACCGATCACCATTTGCCCGGCCAGGAGCTGCCTGACGCCGACGCGATAGTGAACCCCAACCAGCATGGCTGCGACTTCCCCTCCAAGTCCCTGGCCGGGGTCGGGGTCGCCTTCTATCTGATGGCGGCCCTCAACACCCATCTGCGCCAGAGCGGCTGGTATGAGTGCCAGGGGCTGCGCGCCCCCAACGTGGCGGATTACCTGGATCTGGTGGCCCTCGGCACCGTGGCCGACGTGGTGGCGCTCGATGGCAACAACCGCATCCTGGTTCATCAGGGGTTGCAGCGGATCCGGGCCGGCCGTTGTCGCCCCGGCATCCAGGCGCTGGTGGATGTGTCGGGCCGCGACGGTCGTCGCCTGTGCGCTGCCGATCTCGGCTTTGCGCTGGGGCCGCGCCTCAACGCGGTGGGCCGGCTCGATGACATGTCCCTCGGGGTCGCTTGTCTGCTCTGTGACGACATCAACCTGGCGCGCCAGTTCGCCTCCGAAATGGACAGCCTCAACCAGGAGCGCAAGGAGATCGAGCAGGGGATGCAGCAGGAGGCGCTCGCCACTTTGGAGCAGATCCGTTTTCGTGACGGCGAGGTGCCCTCCGGCATCGTGCTGCACCGAAACGAGTGGCATCAGGGGGTGGTGGGGCTGGTGGCCTCCAAGGTGAAGGAGAAGTACTACCGCCCGGTCATCGCCTTTGCCGAGAGCAGCGAGACCGAGCTCAAGGGCTCCGGGCGCTCCATCCCGGGGGTGCACCTGCGCGATGCGCTGGAACTGCTCGATACCCGCCACCCCGGCTTGATGGGCAAGTTTGGCGGCCACGCCATGGCGGCCGGGTTGACCCTGCCCAAGGCCAATATCGAGGCCTTCGGGCGGGCTTTTGAGGCGGTCATCGGCGAGCTGGTGACCCCTGAGCTCTTGACCGGGGTGCTGCTCACCGATGGCGAACTGCTGCCGGACGAGCTCACCCTCGAGCTGGCAGAGCTTATTCGCGCCTCCGGCCCCTGGGGTCAGGCCTTCCCCGAGCCGCTGTTTGACGGGGAATTCGTGCTGGTGCAGCAGCGGCTGGTGGGGGAGAAGCACCTCAAGATGATGCTGACCACGGATTCCGGCCACGCGGTGGATGCCATCGCCTTTGGCGTCGACTTGCAACGCTGGCCCGATGCCTCGGTGAAGCGGGTGCGGCTGGTCTACCGGCTCGACGTCAACGAGTGGCGTGGCAACCGCAGCGTGCAGTTGCTGGTGGAGCATCTGGAAGCCGCCGGTCTCTGATTCCCGCGAGTCTCTCTTGCTGCCGATGACGGCCACCTCAGGGTGGCCGTTTTTTTATGGTGTGAACCCGGATGTTGTCGTTGACCCGTCTATTGCTTCACAGTTTAAGCTTCCCTTCATCGGGTCACGGACACCTCAGCGAGTGGTTGTCATGAAAATATCTGAACTGGCCCGGCGCTGCGGCCTGGCACGCTCCACCCTGCTCTATTACGAGAAACTGGGGGTGATTGCGGGCACGAGGGGCGCCAACGGCTATCGCCACTACGACGATGACGATCTGCAGCGGCTGCGGATGGTACAGGCCCTGCAGGCCGGTGGCCTCAGCCTCAAGCAGTGCCTCGCCTGTCTGGCGGGCGAGCTGGAGCAGGCGACACTGGAAGCCCGGGTCAGGGAGCTGGATGAAGAGCTGGCGCGGATGCAACGCGCCCGGGATCTGCTGGCGGATCTCGCCGGTTTGCGTGCGCACTCCGGCGACGAGTTCAAGGCCTGGCAGCGGCAACTGCAGCATCAAGCCCCGCAGGCCTACTTTGCCTGGGTGATGAAGCAGGGATTCAGTGAAAAAGAGCGTTACCACCTGCAGTGGCTCAGCAAAGACATGAACGAACATGAGCGCTACATCCGGGATTTCAAGCTGCTGCTGGACGGCATGAGCTATTGGGGGCCGGGCGATAGCCTCTTCACACAGCAGCAGTTTGCCGCGCTGCCCAGCCAGCCTCGCCGGATCCTCGACATGGGCTGCGGGCGCGGCGCCGCCACCTTGGCGCTGGCACAGGTGACGGACGCCACCATAGTGGCCATCGATCTGGACGAGGAGGCGCTGGCCGCCGTGGCGAGATCGGCCAGCGCGGCTGGCTTTGAGCAGGTCACTACCCTGTGCGCCAACATGGCGGCGCTGCCGGCAGACCTTGCCCCCGCCGATCTCATCTGGGCCGAGGGGAGTGCCTACACCATCGGGGTGGCCAACGCCTTGCAGGCATGGCGGCCGTACCTTGCCGGCCCTGCTGCCTGCCTGGTGCTGAGCGACCTGGTGTGGCTGACTGACACGCCCCCAGAGGAGGCGCTGGCGTTCTGGCAGCGAGATTATCCCGCAATGCAGACCCTGGCGGGCCTGCTCAAAACGGTGCAGGAGGCGGGTTATCGCTGTCTGTGGCATACCCCGTTGCCGCAAAGGGCCTGGGACAACTATCTGGATCCCATCGAGCGCAATCTGGCGCGCCACCGTGCCGAGCTGGGGGATAGCCCAGCCTGGCAGGATCTGAGCCGGGAAGTGGCCATCCACCGCCAATACCTGGGCAGCTATGGCTATGTGATCTGCTGCCTGCAGACAGTCTGATCAGGCCATCCATTGCAAGATAACAAACGGAGAAAACCTTATGAATATTCTCATTCGACCTGAAACGGGCGCCGATCACGACGCCATTGAAGCGCTGACCGTGGCCGCGTTCCTCAATGCCCCCCATACCGATCACAACGAGCAGCTGATCGTGCGCGCCTTGCGCCAGGCCGGGGCACTCAGCCTGTCGCTGGTGGCGGAGCAGGCGGGGCGGGTGGTCGGCCACCTCTGCTTCTCGCCGGTCACCATCAGCGATGGCAGCCCGCACTGGTATGGCCTTGGCCCCATTTCCGTCTCCCCTGCGCTTCAGGGCAGGGGGCTGGGGTCACGGCTGATGGACGCGGGTCTGGCCGAGCTCAAGGGGATGGGAGCGGTCGGCTGCGTGGTGCTGGGGGATCCCGGCTTCTACGGCCGTTTCGGTTTCGTGCCCGAGCCGGGGTTGACGCTGCCCGGCGTGCCGCCCGAGTACTTCATGGCCCGCTCGTTCGGCGCTGCCATGCCCAGTGGTGAAGTGCGCTATCACCCGGCCTTCGAGCAGGGCTAAGCCCTCACCTTGAGGAAGATGCAAGTCGCTTTCTCAAGGTGGTGCAACCTTGCCGGTTTTAGGGAATAGGGCGGTGTTTAATATCAACCTTTCTGATATCTCATGGTGGAAAATGCAATAAGTGACGGTATTGTGATATATTCCACCTGTAATTTTTCTTGACGGACAGCCCCCTTGTCATCCTCTCGCCGCCCCTCGTCATGGCCGATGGTGCTTGCCATCGCCTGCCTTCTCTGGCTTGCCGCTGCGGCGGCGGCAGGGGTCGTTGCAACGCCGGGAATGGAGACGCAAGGGCAGGAGTGGCCGATGCTGTTCCATGAGCCAGCGAACCCGGGGCTTGCCGACAACGTCAGCCTGCCGCCCGCCTCCCAGTGGCGGCTCGGTTTCGAACAGGGACGGCGACTGGAAGGGGCCGCTCATGCCGAGCTCTACCAGATGCTGCTGGCCTGGTTCCAGCACGAGATCCTCGGCCTGCTCTGCGGCCTGCTGTTTTTCCTGCCTCTCATCTATCTCAGGCAGCGGCCCGACTACTTCGGCGCTCTGCACACACGGCGGCTTCGCTGCCACCACCTGCAATATCGCTTCTGCCAGGGCGACTAGGTTCACCAGCCGGGCGCCTGCCCGTTTGATCCCCGTCATTGAGTACCGCTGACCGGGCTGCTCGGCAGTCTGGCGGCTGCCGTGGTCATTCTGGGTGCTGCGCCAGCTCTCTCTGTAAACGTCATCCGTGACGTCATCTTCGCGACTGGCCGTTGGCCGGGCGCGGACGTGCTCTTATTGCAACCAAGTGGTGAACTCATTCATGGACTATTACGTCAATCTCTTCATCCAGTCGATTTTTGTGGAAAACCTGGCGCTGGCCTTCTTCCTTGGCATGTGCACCTTCCTGGCCGTTTCCAAGAACATCAACACCGCCTTCGGTTTGGGCATGACGGTGCTGGTGGTCATGGTGATCGCCATTCCCCTCAACAACCTGATCTACCGCCATATCCTGCGTCCCTAGAGTACCTTCCTCGGGGAGTTTGATCTGGGCTTTCTCGATTTCATCGTCTACATCGGGGTGCTGGCGGCGCTGGTGCAGGTGATGGAGATGGTGCTCGACAAACATTTCCCAGCGCTCCATCACGCGCTCGGTATCTATCTGCCGCTGCTGACGGTGCACTGCGCCATCTTCGGCGGGGTGATGTTCATGGCCCAGCGGGATTACGACTTCATCGAATCCGTGGTCTACGGGGCGGGCTCAGGGCTGGGCTGGCTGCTGGCCATCGTCGCCATTGCGGGGTTGCGCCAGAAGATGAAGTATTCGGATGTGCCCGAGGGGCTGCGGGGGATCGGCATTACCTTCATCGTGGCCGGGCTGATGTCCCTCGGCTTCATGTCTTTTTCCGGCATCTCGCTCTGAGCCATGGGCCGGGTGGTGGCCCAATGAAGGTGCTCAATCCAGACGCTTTGCCATGTTGTAGCCGGTGATGGTGAAGCCCAGCGCCTGATAGAGCGCCAGTGCCCTCGGGTTGTCATGGGCCACCCTCAGCTTGATCTGGTGGATGCCTAGGGGGGCGAGCTGCGCTTCCAGGGCGGCCATGGCTGCCTTGCCGAGGCCGCGACCACGATGGGGCGGTGTCACATAGAAGTCGTAGATGAAGGTGGTGCCGGCGGCGGCGTCGATGGCGTGCCAGAGATAGCCCAGAGGCTCGCCCGGCGCGTTCGAGGCTTCAGGTACCATGGCGAGCAGGTGATGACCCGGGGTGGCGACACCCAGTGGCAGGAGCTGCTGCAACGAGGCGTCGGCCTGACGGTGGGCGTCAGGCAGCGCCATCCCGTGGTTGCTGGCAAGATCCTGGGCGTAATCCTCGATGAAGTAGTCGCGATAGGCGGGAAAGTCTGCGTCACGCAGGGGGATCAGGCGAACGGTGAGAGTCGGCATCCGGCACAGCACTCCAGAGAAGGGGAGTGGCCACGTTACGCCAGAACGGCGCCAATCACAAAGGGACAACCGCTGCCTGCGAGGTGACGGCGATAAAAAAAGAGCGCCCAGGGGCGCTCTTTTTTCTGCCAGCAGGAAAAGAGGCTTATTTGACCTCTTCCCCCTTGGCTTGCAGGTCTGCGTGGTAGGAGGAACGCACGAAGGGACCGCAGGCGGCGTGGCTGAAGCCGAGCTCCATGGCCACATCCTTGAGTTCGTCGAACTCTGCGGGCGGCACATAACGCTTCACCGGCAGGTGGTGGCGGCTCGGTTGCAGATACTGGCCCAGGGTCAGCATGTTGACGCCGTGCTCGCGCAGATCCTTGAGTACCTCGACGATCTCCTCGTTGGTCTCGCCAAGGCCCATCATCAGACCGGACTTGGTCGGCACGTGGGGGTGCATCTCCTTGATGCGGCGCAGCAGCTCCAGGGACCACTTGTAGTCGGCACCCGGACGGGCAACCCGGTACATGCGCGGGGCGGTTTCCAGGTTGTGGTTGAAGACGTCAGGCGGGGTCTCGCGGAACACCTCCAGCGCCTGCTCCATCCGGCCACGGAAGTCCGGGGTCAGGATCTCGATGCGGGTCTGGGGGCTGTGCTCGCGGATCTCGCGGATGCAGTCGGCGAAGTGCTGGGCACCGCCGTCCCGCAGATCGTCGCGGTCCACCGAGGTGATCACCACGTACTTGAGGTTCATCTCCTTGATGGTGAGTGCCAGCTTCTTCGGCTCCTCCGGATCCAGCGGCAACGGACGGCCGTGGGCCACGTCGCAGAAGGGGCAGCGGCGGGTACAGATGGCGCCCATGATCATGAAGGTTGCGGTGCCGTGGTTGAAGCACTCCGCCAGGTTGGGGCAGGAAGCCTCTTCACACACAGAGTGCAGCTTGTTTTTGCGCAGGGTGCTCTTGATGTGCTCGATCTTCTGGCTCGACGGCGGCAGCTTGATCCGCATCCACTCCGGCTTGCGCAGCACTTCCTCGTTGGGATCCGGCATGAATTTCACCGGGATCAGGGCCATCTTGTCGCCATCGCGCAGCTTGACGCCCGGCTCCATACGAACGGGTTTGCTCATGATTCACTCTCGGTGTTTGTTATTGTCTGGTTGACGGTCACCAGGGGCCTTGCGGCTCCCTCGTGACCACGGGGCATGGGGTTGCTCATGCCGCCTCTTCGGTATTCGTGATCTCTTGGTAGCCAATCAGGCGGGCCAGCTCCGTCACCAGCAGGGACTGTGCCTCGGCGACGCTCTGCGGGCCGCCCAGGGCGCTGGTCTGGGTCATGGCCATGCCCGCATAGCCGCACGGATTGATGCGCAGGAAGGGAGTCATGTCCATGTTGACGTTGAGAGCCAACCCGTGGAACGAGCACCCCTTGCGAATGCGCAAACCCAGGGACGCCAGTTTGGCTTCCATACCCAGATCGCTCTTCACGTAGACGCCCGGGGCATCGGCCTTGGCGTAGGCCTCGATATTGCTTTTGGCGAGCGTGTTGATGATGGCGGTTTCGAGGCAGGTCACCAGCTCCCGTACAGAGAGCTTGCTGCGGCGCACATCCACCAGCACGTAGAGCACCAGCTGGCCCGGGCCGTGATAGGTCACCTGGCCGCCGCGATCACTCTGCACCACCGGGATGTTGCCGGGGGCGAGCAGGTGTTCGGCCTTGCCGGCCTGACCCTGGGTGTAGACGGGGTCATGCTCCACTACCCAGAACTCGTCCGGGGTGTCGGGGGTGCGATTGTCGGTGAACGCCTTCATGGCGTCCCACACCGGCTGGTAGGGGCGACGGCCCAGCTGTCTGACGAGCAGTTGGCCGGCTGACGGTTGTGGCTCGGCGGGCGTTTCGAGTGACATCTTTCCTCACTGGCGGCGCGGTGTCGGTACGGTCGCCGCTGCGACCGGGCGGCAAATAATCAGTCGCCCCGGTGGCGGGGCGAGAGAGGCAACTTACAGGACGTAACGAACCAGCTCGATCTTGCCAAGGGCGGTATACATGGCCTCGATGTGTTCCTTGCTCTGGGCGGTGACCGTCACCCGTACCGAGTGATAGTTGCCCTTGGAGCTCGGTTGAACGGTCGGGCTGTAGGTGCCGGGAGCATGTTGCTGCAGCACTTCCACCACCATGTCGGGCAGGGCGGGATCGGCCACGCCAAGCACCTTGAACGGGAACTTGCAGGGGAACTCCAGCAGTTCATCAAACTTGGTATTCATCTACTTCACCTTTCTGGGTCGCCGGGAAGCGACGTCATCTTTACGTCTTTGAGGGCCGCCGAAACGGTCCCCTCATCTGCCCCCAGGGGACAGTTCCCAGTCTATATGGGCATGAGCCGCCTCGGGATCAAGACCCGGCGGTGCGGCAAGACGTGGAAATGCTGCTTTTTACCACAAATCGTCAGTCGGCGGAACCTGCAGATTACAGGGTTATTGACTGGACAGACCGCAAAAGACAGCAGCGGCGCCTGTTGGCGCCGCTGCTTGAGGAAGGGTCTGTTACTTGAACCAGCTGGAGACCAGCATCACCAGGTAATCCCACAGGCGGCTCATCAGGCCACCTTCCTGCACCTCTTCCAGGGCAACCAGGGGAACCTGCTTGATCTCCTTGTCCCCTTGCTTGAGGTACACGGTACCGACGCGCTGGCCCTTGGCCAGGGGCGCCTTCAGCTCGCTCTCCAGCTGGAAGTCCGCCTTGAGGTTGTTGCCCTGGCCACGGGTGACCAGCACGGAGACGTCCTTGTCGACCCCCAGCTTCACTTCAGACTTGTCGCCCATCCAGATCTTCTGGGTGACCAGTTCGGTGCCCGCCTTGTAGGGGGTCAGGCTCTGGAAGAAGCGGAAGCCGTAGGTGAGCAGCTTCTTGCTCTCGGCGGCGCGGGAAGCCTCGCTGTTGGCCCCCATGACCACGGCGATCAGGCGCATGCCTTCGTTGTTGGTGGCGGAAGAGACCAGGTTGTAGCCGACCTGGCTGACGTGACCGGTCTTGATGCCGTCAACCTGCAGGGATTGGTCCCACAGCAGGCGGTTGCGGTTGTGCTGGGTGATGCCGTTGAACACGAAGGACTTCTGGGAGTAGATTTTGTACTCCTCCGGCTGATCGTGGATCAGGGCCTGACCCAGGCGGGCCATGTCGCGGGCGGTACTGTAGTGGCCCTCTTCATCCAGGCCGTGGGGGTTCTTGAACTGGGAGTCCTTCATGCCGAGCTTGGCTGCCCAGGCGTTCATCAGGCTGGCGAAGGAGTCGGTGCTGCCTGCCAGGTGCTCGGCCATGGCGACACAGGCGTCATTGCCGGACTGGATGATGATGCCCTTGTTCAGATCATCGACGGAGACCTGCTTGCCCACCTCGATGAACATCTTGGAGGAGTCGGAGTAGTTCTTGGACCAAGCGTTCTGGCTGATGGTCACCATGTCGGTGCCCTTGATGTTCCCCTTGTGCAGCTCGTCGCCGACGATGTAGGAGGTCATCATTTTGGTCAGGCTGGCGGGGGGCAGACGCTCGTCGGCGTTCTGCTCGGCCAGCACCTGGCCGGAGAAGTAGTCAATCAGGATGTGGGCCTTGGCGGAGATCTCGGGCGCGGCAGGCACCACCATGGGGGCGCTGTTCAAAGTGGGGACCGGCTGGGCACTCGGCAGAGCCGAATCCGGGGTCGGAACAGGCTGGTTGGCCTGAGCGGTGGCGCTTAACAGGGAGGCCAGAATAACGGAGCGGGCAAATTTGGACATCTTGAAATTCCTGGTGCCTGGATGGGATGTACCCAAGTTGAAAAAAAGCGGGCCCCACTATACCAGATGTGCGTGTCGGTCATAGTCCGAGATGCGACCTGGACGGGATTTTATGGGATGGTCCCCGACCTCGCGTCGTATCCCGGCGCGAGGTCGGGGCGGGTATCAGGGCACGATGAAGGCCTGCTCCAACCCACCCTGGCGGATCTGCTCGAGCAGAGGGGCCTGCTTGTCGCTGGCCACGGGTCCGAGCAGGACGCGGAAGACGGCGCCATGTGCCACCACCTGGTACGGCACGCCATAGCGCTGGGTCATCACCTTGCCCATGGCCTCGGCCCGCGCCTGCGAGCCGCTGGCGAGCACCTGGATCATCTTGCCCTGGGTCGCACCGGCCTTGGGGGGGGAGACGGTGGTGGTCGCCGTGGCGGCAGGAGCAGGAGCAGGAGCAGGCGCGGCCTTGGCCGGTGCCGTGGGGGCCGGCGTCTCGTTCACGAAGGAATTGGCTGCTGGCGCCGCAGGCTCCATGGGCGTCATCGGGGTCATGGGCACCATTTCCACCATCTGATCCGGCTGATCGGTGATGAGTTCGAGGCGCACCCGGGCCTCACCCCCTTCCACCATCTCCAGTTGCGCGGCGGCGGCGTGAGAGAGATCGATGAGGCGATCGCTGCCGAAGGGACCGCGATCATTGACGCGTACTATGGTCTCCAGACCGTTGTCCAGATTGGTGACCCGCACGTAGCTTGGCAGGGGCAGGTTGCGGTGGGCGGCGCTGAACAGGGTGCTGTCCTGCACGTCGCCGTTGGCAGTCTTGTTGCCGTCCAGATCCCGGGAGAGCCAGCTGGCAGTGCCTTCCTCGCTGTAGTGCTTGACGTCGCGCCACACCTCAAACTTCTGCTTGCCGATCCAGTAGTCCCGGTTGCCGCTATCGCTCATGGGTTCGGGGCGGGGAATGGCGCCGGTCGCCTGGGGGATCTCGATGACCTGGGGCTTCTCCTGGGGGACGGGCTCTGGCGGCAGCGGCTGGGGTTCGGGTTGGCTGCTACAGGCGGCCAGCAACAAGGTCAGGCTGAGGGGAAGAAGTTTGTGGCTGTAATGCATAAGCGTCCTGGATTGCTTGACTGAGTTGATGCACCGCCATCGCATAGAGAGGGCTGCGATTGTAGCGGGTGATCACGTAAAAATTGTGGCGCGCGACCCAGTATTCCGGTCCTTCGGCCTGCTCCATCGCCAGCAGTTTTACCGGCGTCTCGGGTGACGGCGGTGTGGCGACTTCAATGCCCGCAGCGGCCAGCTCTGCCCAGCGGTGTCTTAGCTCGGGCTCGGGTGCAAGCAGGGTACCTACTGGCGCCAATCCGATCAAGGCGGGCTCCACCACCGGCTCGCCCCAGCGCCAGTGGTGCAGGGCGAAGTAGTTGGCCACGCTGCCGATGGCATCTGCCGGGTTGGCGAAGAGATCCCGCTTGCCGTCTCCGTCGAAGTCGACCGCGTAGTGGCGGTAGCTGGAGGGCATGAACTGGCCCATGCCCATGGCACCGGCATAGGAGCCCTTGAGGGTGGTGAGCGGCCACTTCTCTTCCCGGGCAAGCAGCACCAGCTGGGCAAACTCCTTGGCGAAGAAATCCGCCCGTTCGGGGTAGTGGAATCCCAGGGTGTAAAGGCTGTCGAGCACCGGATGGCGCCCCATCTGTCGACCGTAAAAGGTCTCGATGCCGATGATGGCGACGATGAGGGAGGCGGGGACCTGGTAGGTCTGCTCGGCCCGTGCCAGGGTGGTCGCATGGCGCTGCCAGAATCCCACTCCGTCCCGGATGCGCTCCGGGGTGACGAACAGCGGCCTGTAGCGGTGCCAGGGCTTGGCTTCCCAGGGGCGGCGGATGGTGTCCAGCACCTCCTGGCGCAGGCTGGCTTGGGCGGCGGCGGCCTGCAACTCTGCCAGCGGCACCTGCTGCTGCTCGGCCAGCAGGCTGAGCCGGGCCGGCGAGACGGCAGCTCCCGCCGTCAGGGAGCAGAAGCAGAGCGCCAGCCAGCCGAGCCGCATCAGGCGAGCAGCCTCCTGTGGGTCTGGATGGACATCAGAACGCCGAAGCCCGCCATCAGGGTCACCATGGAGGTGCCGCCGTAGCTCACCAGTGGCAGGGGAACCCCTACCACCGGCAGGATGCCGCTTACCATGCCCATGTTGACGAACACATAGACGAAGAAGGTCAGGGTCAGGGCGCCCCCCAGCAGGCGTTCGAAGCTGTTCTGGGCCTGCATGGAGATAAACAGGCAGCGGCTGATGATGTAGAGGTAGATGACCAGCAAGAGGGCCACGCCCACCAGACCGAACTCCTCGCTGAAGACGGCGAAGATGAAGTCGGTGTGGCGCTCTGGCAGGAATTCGAGCTGGGACTGGGTGCCTTGCAGCCACCCCTTGCCAAACACGCCGCCGGAGCCGATCGCAATCTTGGACTGGATGATGTGATAGCCGCGACCGAGGGGGTCCTTCTCCGGGTCCAGCAGCATCAGCACCCGCTGGCGCTGGTAGTCGTGCATCAGGAAGAACCAGAGAACCGGCATGAAGGCGCAGATGAGCAAGACCGCGAGCCCGATGAGCCACCAGCTGATCCCCGCCAGGAAGATGACGAAGAAGCCGGAAGCGGCCACCAGGATGGAGGTGCCGAGATCGGGTTGGGCCGCGATCAGCAGGGTGGGCAGCAGCACCATCACCAGGGCGATCATCACATGGCTGAACTTTGGCGGCAGGGAGTGCCGGCTGAGCCAGGCGGCCACCATGATGGGCATGGAGAGTTTCATCACCTCGGAGGGCTGGAACTTCATGAAGCCGAGATCGAGCCAGCGCTGGGCCCCCTTTCCGATATGGCCGAACACGTCCACAGCGATGAGCAGCAGCACCACCACCGCAAACAGGGGCACCGACCAGCGGGCATAGAGGGAGGGCGGCAGCTGTGCCATGCCGATCATCAGACCGAAGGCCAGGGCGCCGCGCACCAGCTGGCGCACAATGGAGTCGAGATCCTGGCCCGAGGCGGAGTAGAGCACCACCATGGAGAGGGCCATCAGGGTCAGCAGGCCGAGCAGCAGCGGCAGGTCGATGTGCAGCTTGTACCAGATGCTCTGCTGGCGGGCAGAATTACTCATTGGGAAACGACCTCACTCGGTTGGGACGGCTTTTCCGGTGCCGGTGGCAACTGGGGTTCCGGCGGCAGCAGATAGGCATCCAGCATGTGGCGGGCGACCGGTGCCGCCATGGCGCTGCCGCCCCCGGCGTTCTCCAGCACCAGGGCGACCACCGCCTTGGGTGCCTCGAAGGGGGCGAAGGCGACGAACAGGGCGTTGTCGCGGTGCTCCACCTTGGTGGTGGCCGCGTTGTAGACCTGGTTCTCCTTGAGGCCCACCACCTGGGCGGTGCCGGACTTGCCCGCCGCCTTGTAGGGGGTATTGGCGAAGGCGCGGCGCCCCGTCCCTTCGTGGCCGTTGATGACGCGCCACATGCCGTCCTTGGCCACCTGCCAGTAGGTATCGCTCTTGGCGGCGATGGCCACGTTCGGGTTGATGGGGGCGTTGACCACGCCATCGGAGGAGGCGGTGCTCTTGAGCAGGTGCGGCGTCACGTCGTGACCGTTCTGGGTCAGGATGCTGATGGCCTTGGCGAGCTGGATCGGGGTGGCGCTCCAGTAGCCCTGGCCGATGCCGATGGAGATGGTGTCCCCCTGGTACCAGGGTTGACGCCAGCGGGCCATCTTCCAGTCCCGGGAGGGCATGACACCCCGGGTCTCTTCATAGAGGTCCACGCCGCTGTACTGGCCGAAGCCGAACTTGGTCATGTAGCTGTTGATCTTGTCGATGCCGACCCGGTAGGCGAGATCGTAGAAATAGGTATCCGCCGACACCTCGATGGCACGATAGACGTCGAGCCAGCCGTGGCCCCAGCGGCGCCAGTCCCGGAACTTCTTGGTGGTGCCCGGGATGGAGAAGCTGGGCCCGCCGAAGTAGCGGTAATTGGGGGTGATCGCCCCCTCGTTGAGCCCCATCACCGCCATCATGGGCTTGACGGTGGAGGCGGGGGCATAGATGCCCTGGGTGGTGCGGTTGACCAGCGGCCGGGCGGGATCGTTGAGCAGCGCCGAGTAGTTGGCGCTGGAGATGCCGGTCACGAACAGGTTGGGGTCGTAGCTCGGGCTCGACTCCATGGCCAGGATGGCGCCGGTGTTGGGTTCCATCATCACGATGGCGCCCCGGCGGCCGGCCAGCAGCTCCTGGGCCTTCAACTGCAGGCGGATGTCGATGTTGAGGTAGATGTCCTTGCCGGGCTCGGGGGGCTGGAATTTCAGGGTGCGCACCACCCGGCCGCGGTTGTTCACCTCGACCTCCTGATAACCCGCCACGCCGTGCAGCTGATCCTCGTAGTACTTCTCCACCCCCTGTTTGCCGATGTCCTTGGTGGCGGCATAGTTGGCGAGCTTCTCCTCCTTCTCGAGGCGCTCCACGTCACGGGTGTTGATCTTGGCCACGTAGCCCAGGGCATGGGTGAGGGTGTCGCCGAACGGGTAGTAGCGCTTGAGGTAGGCCTCGATGCTGGCCCCCGGGTAGTTGTGCTGGTTGACCGAGAAGAGGGCGACCTGGTATTCGGTCAGCTTCTCGAACAGGGGCACGGGCTTGAAGCGGCGCTGACGTTTGACCTCGGCCAGGAACTTCTCCTTGGTCCCCTCCGGCAGGGCCAGCAGGGTGATGAGGTCGTCCGCGGTCTTCTCCAGGTTCTCGGTCTCTTCGGGCACGATCTCCAGGCTGTAGACCGGGCGGTTTTCCGCCAGCAGGACACCGTTGGCGTCGTAGATGAGACCACGGGGCGGCGCCACCGGCACCACACGGATGCGGTTGTCGTTGGATCGGGTCTGATAGGTTTCGTAAGACTCTACTTGCAGGTAGTAGAGGTTAGCCAGCAGCACCAGCATGAGGGTGACCATGCCGATGTAGGCGACCAGGGTGCGCCGGAAGAACAGACGTCCCTCGGCACTGTGATCGCGCATTTCAATGCGATTCTTCAGCATGCCGTTACCTTGTGGCTGACGTGCGGGTGAGAGAGGAGAAATGCATGCTCAGGGTCGGCATGGGTCACTCTCTGTGATAAGGGTGATTGGTGGTGATGCTCCAGGCGCGATAGAGGCTCTCGGCCACCAGCACCCGCACCAGGGGATGGGGCAGGGTCAGGGGCGAGAGCGACCAGCTCTGCTCCGCGGCAGCCTTGCACTCGGGGGAGAGCCCCTCCGGGCCACCCACCAGCAGCGCCACATCCCGGCCATCCAGCTTCCAGGCTTCCAGTTGCACGGCGAGCTGCTCCGTGGTCCAGGGTTTGCCCGGAATGTCCAGGGTCACGATACGAGAGCGGCCGGCGGCGGCCAGCATGGCTTCCCCTTCCTTTTGCAGGATGCGGGGAATGTCGGCATTCTTGCCGCGCTTGCCTGCGCCGATCTCGACCAGCTCGAACGGCATGTCTTTGGGGAAGCGGCGACGGTACTCTTCGAAGCCATGCTCTACCCAGGCAGGCATCTTGGTGCCCACGGCAATCAACTGGATCTTCATCTTTGGTTACGCTGTCGCCCTTTATTGCGAATTGACCTGGGCGGCGCCGCTCCAGAGTTTTTCCAGCTGGTAGAAGTCGCGGTACTCATCCTGCATCACGTGCACGATGACCGACCCCATGTCCACCAGCACCCACTCACCGGTGAGTTCCCCTTCCACGCTCAGCAGGTCGAGCCCCGCATGACGGGCCTCGCTGGCGAGGTTGTGGGCGATGGCACTGACGTGACGATTGGAGTTGCCGGAGCAGATGATCATGGTGTCCGTGATGCTGGATTTGCCGCGCACATCGAGGGTGATGATGTCGCGGCCTTTCATGTCATCGATCTTGTCGACGATAAAGGCGAGCAATTCTTGGCCTTGCAATGTCTTCTCCTATCTTCCGGCGCCAGAGGGCGGCGGATTATATCATGGTCACTCCCGTTTCCCAGCCTGGCAAAGGGAGCATCGCCCGGGGAGCCGTCCCGTGGGGGAGGGGCCCCTTGACGATCACTATAGTGTGCAACCCGGCCTGGCAATAGTCAGGGCCGGGCCCGGTGCGCCCGGACGTGTCGGCTGACCCGCCTGCGTGGCGCCGTTTACTGCGTTGCCGATGAGCGGTAGAGCCCGTGGCGCCGGATATAGTCGGCGACCGGGTTGGGCAGCAGGTATTTGGGATCCTGGCCTGCCGCGAGCAGGGCACGCAGGCGTGTGGCCGACAGCTCGACGGGCAGGTTGTCACAAAGCCAGACATGACCGTGGCGCTGGCGATGGAGATCCCGAATATCCCGGGTCTGGTGGCGGGCCAGCAGCTCGGCCACCTGGACGGGATAATCCGGTTGCCAGCCTGGGCGGTAGCTCACCACCAGATGGGCGTAATCGAGCAGCTCCTGCCAGCGGTGCCAGCCCGGCAGGCCGAGCAGGGAATCCATCCCCATCAAAAAGCAGAGCGGGGTGTCCGGCAGCTCGCTCCTCAATTCGACAAGGGTGTCGATGGTCCAGGAGGGGGTGTCGCGCCTGAGCTCCCGCTCATCCACCACGAATCCCGGGTTGTCCGCCGCAGCGAGCCGGACCATGGCGAGCCGCTGCTCGCTGGAGCAGAGCGGATTGGCCCGGTGGGGCGGGATATGGTTCGGGAGCAGGTGCACCTCGGTCAGACCCAGGGCGTCCCGGGCCTCGATGGCGGGCCTCAGGTGGCCGATGTGAATGGGATCGAAGGTGCCGCCGAGGATCCCGATGGGCGGTGTCAGCATGATTCCGTCTCCAGCAGGGGGAGCGGGGTACCGTCACGAAAGCCGAGGGCGATGGTTTGCAGCATCAGCCAGGCCTGCTCGGTGTCGAAATGGCGCTGGGCATGGTCCAGCTGGGCCATCAGTTGCCAGAGTTGCCGGATCTTGGGGAAGGGAAGCCGGGTCAGCGCCTGCTGGATGAGCTGCTGGCGGCTCTGCCAGATGCGCAGGCGGCTGAAATGCTCCACCAGGGGCTGTCCGGCGCGGGCGGCCAGCGCCAGCTCGGTGAGCTGCTCCAGTTCGCGGCACAGGGTCCAGGCCAGCATGCCGGGTTCGGTGCCCTCGGCGCGCAGGGCCAGCAGGATGCGCTGGGCCCGGTTCACCTTTCCTTCCAGCAGGGTATCGACGAGCTGGAAGGGGGTGAAGTGGGCGTGGCGGATGATGGTCTCCTGCAGATAGGCGACGCTGATGGGCTGGGGCGGGGAGAGCAGGGTCAGCTTCTCGATCTCCTGGCTCGCGGCCAGCAGGTTGCCCTCGTAGGCGTGGCACATGAAGTTGACCGCATCCGGCAGTGCCTTGAGGCCGAAGCGCTGAAAGCGGGCGCTCATCCAGCGCGGGAAGAAGCGGGGTTCGGGGTGGTTGACCGGCACATAGGTGCCGCTCTGGCTCAGCTTGTCGAACCAGGCCGCCTTCATCTGGGTCTGGTTGAGGCGGGGGCCCGAGAGCACCAGCAGCAGGTCGGGGTGGAGCTGCTTGCCAATGTCGCTGATGCGGGCGGCGAGATCCTTGTCGATCTTGGCGGGCAGCACCAGCTCGATGATCTGGCGGGCCGAGAACAGGCTCATGGCCTGGCAGGCATCGTAGACCTGGTTCCAGTCCAGCCCCTGTTCCACCACGAAGCTGTGGCGTTCATCGAAGCCCTGTTTGCGTGCCACCTGACGCACGGCGTCGACAGCTTCCAGTTTGAGCAGGGGCTCGTCCCCAAAAATGAGATAGCAGGGCTTGAGCCCTGCCTTGAGATGATCCGCAAACTGCTCGGGATAGACTCTCATCAACACCCTCTCATCAAGATACGCGCATCAGAACTTGACCTGACTGAGCTGGCGAATAACCAGGTTGGCGGCCTGCTCCTGCATCTCCTTGCCGAGCTGTTCCTGCTCGCGGGAGGAGGCGAGTGCCGCATCCGGCTTGTTCAGGAAGCTGCGGTTGAAGGTGATGGGGAAGACCTGGGTCGGTTTGCCCGGCATGACCACGGTGAACTGGGTGCTGTAACTCAGCAGGTATTCGCGGTCCTGGCCGATGGAGTCGACGGAGGCGACCTGGCTGCGGCTACGTACCCCGGCCAGGGTCAGCACCGGGATGCCCTCCTTGTCGGCGAGCTGCACGCCAGCGGCCTTGAGGCGGGTGGTGACCAGTCGGTAGAAGTCGCTCTTGTTGTCACCGACCACTTTCATGGTCATCAGTTCGGGGGGAATGGCGGTGCCCCGCATCTGAAAACCGCAGGCCTGCAGCAACAGTCCTGCCAGCACGATGGCCATCCAGCGCGTGAAGATGGTGCCCATAAAAAATCCTCTTTGCATGAAGGGAAGAGCGGCGGGCGCAGGGCCCGCCGTCATCATCCGTGTGTCGTCAGCCCCTGGCCCAGACCGTCGGCCGCCGCCAGGGGAGGCGTCATCAGTTGGCCACGATGTTGAGCAGTTTGCCCGGCACGTACACGACTTTGCGCACGGTCAGACCGTCGGTGAACTTCTGTACGGACGCATCGGCCATGGCCAGCTTCTCGACGTCGGCCTGGCTTATCTCGGCCGGCACGGTCAGCTTGCCGCGCATCTTGCCGTTGATCTGCACCACCACCAGCTTCTCGGTCTCGACCATGGCCGCTTCGTCGGCCACCGGCCAGGCCGCGACATCGATGTCCCCTTCCTTGTCCAGCATCTTCCACAGCTCGAAGCCGATGTGCGGGGTGATGGGGTAGAGCATGACCACGACCGCTTCCAGCGCTTCCTGCATCAGGGCGCGATCCTGAGCGTCGCTGCCCAGTTTTGCCAGGTTGTTCATCAGCTCCATGATGGCAGCGATGGCGGTGTTGAAAGTCTGACGGCGACCCACGTCGTCGCTCACCTTGGCGATGGTCTTGTGCAGCTCGCGGCGCACGGCTTTCTGGTCGCTGGTGAGGGCGGCGACGTCCAGTGCGGCAACGGCGCCACCGGATACGTGCTCGAAGGTGATGCGCCACAGGCGACGCAGGAAGCGCTGGGCACCCTCTACGCCGGAGTCGGACCACTCCAGGGTCATCTCGGCCGGGGAGGCAAACATCATGAACAGACGGACGGTATCGGCGCCGTAACGCTCCACCATCAACTGCGGGTCGATGCCGTTGTTCTTGGACTTGGACATCTTGGTCATGCCGGAGTGGATCACTTCACGACCCTCAAGGTCGACCGCCTTGGTGATGCGGCCCTTGTCGTCACGTTCCACCTTGACGTCGAGGGGGCTGACCCAGACGTTGCCGCCCTTCTCATCCTTGTAGTAGAAGGCGTCGGCCAGCACCATGCCCTGGCAGAGCAGGCGCTTGAACGGCTCGTCGCTGTTCACGAGGCCCGCATCACGCAGCAGCTTGTGGAAGAAGCGGGCGTAGAGCAGGTGCATACAGGCGTGCTCGATGCCGCCGATGTATTGATCCACCGGCAGCCAGTGGTTGGCAGCCGCCGGATCCAGCATGCCCTTGTCGTAGTCCGGGGAGCAGTAGCGGGCGTAGTACCAGGAGGACTCCATGAAGGTGTCGAAGGTATCGGTCTCGCGGAACGCTTCCTGGCCGTTGTAGGTGGTCTTGGCCCATTCTGCGTCGGCCTTGATCGGGCTCTGGATGCCATCCATCACCACGTCTTCCGGCAGCAGTACCGGAAGCTGATCTTCCGGGGTCGGCACCACGGTACCGTCCGCCAGGGTCAGCATGGGGATGGGAGCGCCCCAGTAGCGCTGACGGGAGACACCCCAGTCGCGCAGACGGTAGTTGACGGTGCGCTTGCCCTTGCCGAGCCCTTCCAGCTTGTTGGCGATGGCATCGAAGGCACCCTGGAAGTCGAGGCCGTCGAACTCGCCGGAGTTGAACAGCACGCCCTTCTCGGTATAAGCCGCTTCGCTCACGTCGACGTCACCATCAACCGGCTTGATGACAGGCTTGATCTCGAGGCCGTACTTGGTGGCGAATTCGTGGTCACGCAGGTCGTGACCCGGTACCGCCATCACGGCGCCGGTGCCGTAGTTCATCAGCACGAAGTTGGCGACCCAGACGGGCACCTTGCGGCCATCCAGCGGGTGAATGGCGTAGAGGCCGGTTGCCATGCCCTTCTTCTCCATGGTGGCCAGTTCAGCTTCGGCTACCTTGGTGTTCTTGCACTCTTCGATGAAGGCGGCCAGCTCCGGATTGTTCTGGGCTGCTTGCAGCGCCAGCGGGTGACCGGCGGCGATGCCCACATAGGTCACACCCATGAAGGTGTCCGGACGGGTGGTGTAGACCTCGAGGTGCTCGGCCTGACCGTCGATATTGAAGCTGATGTTGACCCCTTCGGAGCGGCCAATCCAGTTGCGCTGCATGGTCTTGACCATCTCCGGCCAGCCTTCCAGATTGTCGATGTCGTTCAACAGCTCTTCGGCGTAGTCGGTGATCTTGATGAACCACTGAGGGATCTCTTTTTGTTCCACCGGGGTGTCACAGCGCCAGCAGCAGTTGTCCACTACCTGCTCGTTGGCCAGCACCGTCATGTCGTTCGGGCACCAGTTGACGGAAGAGGTCTTCTTGTAGACCAGGCCCTTTTCGTAGAGCTTGGTGAAGAACCACTGCTCCCAGCGGTAGTAGTCCGGCTTGCAGGTGGCCAGCTCCCGATCCCAGTCATAGCCCAGACCCAGCATCTTCAGCTGGTTCTTCATGTATTCGATGTTTTCGTAGGTCCAGGGGGCCGGCGCCGTGTTGTTCTTGATGGCGGCGTTTTCTGCCGGCAGGCCGAAGGCGTCCCAACCGATGGGTTGCAGCACGTTCTTGCCATTGAGCCGTTGATAACGGGAGATCACATCACCTATGGTGTAGTTGCGAACGTGCCCCATGTGTAGACGACCAGACGGATAGGGGAACATGGAGAGGCAGTAGAACTTTTCCTTGTCTACTTTCTCCACCGCCTTGAAGGTTTTCTTGGCATCCCAGTGCTTCTGCACTGCTGGTTCTATGGATTGGGGAACGTATTGCTCTTGCATTGGTGACATCCGGATCTGTGAAATGAATAGATAAAACGGCTGGGAAATCCCGATAGAATACCCATATCCTGCGGCGGCAACAACCGCCAGCATCCGCCCGGTCTCGGGCCAGGTCCGGTACCCGCGAGGATTTGCAGAGCCGCAAGAGCCGCAAGAGCCGCGAGAGTCGCAACGAAGTGAGAATGGCAACCGCCGCCCGTATCCGCCGAGCCCGAGGTCAGGGTCTGGCTCGATCGGGATTCAGCAGAGGAGTGATGGCCATGGACAAACGTCGACAAGGGTATGAAGCCTTTATCGCCCAGCTCAAGAAGCAGTGGGAAGAGACGGAAGCGTTTCAGGGAGAGCGCCTCAACCGGATGATCGCCAAGGTGCAGGCCTATCTGGAGGCGGCCGGGGATCTGACCCAGGACGAGCTGGCGCTGATCGCCGAGTATGTGAAGCGGGATCTGGGCAACTATGACGAAGGGCGCAAGGATGAGCAGGTGGAGGAGTCTGCCTTCATGCTGGCGCTCAAGGACACCGCCTGGTCCTGGCTGGCAGACGTGACCGACCGCACCCAGGTGGAGTGGCAGGAGTTGGCGGACGAGCTGGAACACAAGGGGGTCTACCGGGCCGGCGACTGGGTGGGGCTCGGAGTATTGGTGTGCGATCACTGCGAGTGGCGCCATACCGTGCTGCACCCGGAGCAGCTTGGCACCTGCCCCGAGTGCGGGGCCGATGAGTATCATCGCGAGCCGCTGTCTCCTTGAGCCGCCAGACTGTGCCAAGCCATAAGCCAAACCATAAAAAGAGGCGCCCAAGGGCGCCTCTTTTGTTTATCGGGGTTATGTGGTCTTAGCCCTTGCGCGCCCAGGGGTGGGCGCGGGGGCGCAGCCACAGGGCCAGCCCCAGCAGGGCGGCGGCCAGGCCATACATGGGCCAGCTGCCAAAACGCAGATAGGGGGTCATGCCGTGGGCGGGGCGTACCTCGGCACGCAATACTCCAGCCTCGAACTGCGGGATCTGGGCGATGATGCTGCCGTCTATCTCGGTGACGATGGTGATGCCGGTGTTGGTGTCGCGCAGCAGCGGGCGGGCCAGCTCCAGGGCGCGCATGCGGGCGATCTCCATGTGCTGCCAGGGGCCGATGCTGGTACCGAACCAGGCGTCGTTGGAGACGGTCAGCAGAAAGTCGGTATCCGGCTGCACGTTGCGGCGCACCTCGTCCGGGAAGATGATCTCGTAACAGATGGCGGCAGCAAACTTGAGCCCCTTGGCGATCAGGTTCGGCTGCACCTCGTCACCCCGGCTGAAGGAGGACATGGGCAGGTTGAAGAAGGGGGCGATGGGACGCAGCAGATCTTCAAAGGGTACGAACTCGCCGATGGGCAGCAGGTGGTACTTGTAGTAGCGGTTCTTGTGCTCGTAGTAGTAGGACTCCTTGCCTTCTGCATCCTGCACCCCCATGCCGAGCACGGTATTGAAGAAGCGCTGCTGTTTCAGATCGTAATGGATGATCCCCGCCAGCAGGCCGGTGTCGTTCACCTTCATCGCCTTGTCCAGGCTCTCCAGATAGATACCCATCTCCTTCTCGATGGCCGGGATGGCGGACTCCGGCCAGACGATGATGTCGGCATCCTGGTTCTCGCGGCTGAGATCCTGATACTTGCGCACGGTCGGCACCAGGGCCTCCGGATCCCACTTGAGGGACTGCTCGATGTTGCCCTGCACCAGCGCGACCTTGACCGGTTCACCCCGGGTCACCCAGTTGAGCTGCATCAGCCCCTGGGCGGCGCCCACCAGGGCGACGGGGAGCAGCAGCCAGGCCGGCTTGCGGTGTTGCCATACCAGCCAGAGGGCGGAGGCGGTGAGCAGCAGGGCGAGGGTGATGCCCTGCACCCCGAGAAGGGGAGCGAAGCCCTTGAGGGGGCCGTCTATCTGGGTGTAGCCGAACCAGAGCCAGGGGTAGCCTGTCATCACCCAGCCCCGCAGCCAGTCGGCCATCAGCCAGAGCGCCGGGAAGGCGAGCAGCCAGCGGCTCCAGTGGCGGCCGGCAAAGAAGCGGGCGAAGAGCCAGCAGGCCAGGGTCGGATAGAGGGAGAGATAGGCGCAGAGCCCGGCCAGCAGCACGAAGGCGGCCGGCAGCGGAATGCCGCCAAACTCCGTCATGCTGACGTGGATCCACCACTGCCCGGGCAGGAACAGACCCATGGCGTAGCCGAAGCCGCGCCAGGCTGCCTGTTTGGGGGTGGCCTTGTCCAGCAGGGCGTAAAGGCCGAGCAGGGAGGGGATCACCAGGGGCCAGTAGCCGAAAGGGGAGAAGGCCAG
Organism: Aeromonas sp. FDAARGOS 1406; assembly: GCF_019048565.1. NCBI lineage: Bacteria > Pseudomonadati > Pseudomonadota > Gammaproteobacteria > Aeromonadales > Aeromonadaceae > Aeromonas > Aeromonas sp. FDAARGOS 1406. The sequence continues at coordinate 1,658,732 of NZ_CP077378.1, read as the reverse complement.
CACGGCGATGGCGCCGCTGGCAATGGCAAACAGGCTGGTCAGGAGTTTCGATTTCACGGGGGATCGGGGCTCGAATTGGACTGAATGGAAACACAATGGCCGACATCTTAACCGCAAACCGGGTCAACGGCGAGCCTCGCGGTCGGCGTGGGCTAAGTGGCGGTAGCGCGGCGGGAGGGAGGCAAAAAAAGCGCCCCTGACGAGAGGGGCGCGGGATGTGCGTGGGGCTGGGCGGGATCAGGACTCCGGCTGCGCCGCCGCATGATGCTCGGGGATCTTCACCTGCAACTGTTGCAGGCGACGGCGATCGGCGTGCATCACCTTGAACAGGTAGCCGTCGAGTTCGATCTCTTCACCCTTCTTGGGCAGGTGGCTGAAGGCGTGCATCACCAGACCGCCGACGGTGTCCACCTCTTCATCGCTGAACTGGGTGCCGAAGAAGTCGTTGAAGTCCTCGATCTCGGTCAGCGCGCTCACCGAGAAGACTCGCTTGCTGATGCGGCGGATCTCTTCCGGCTCGTCCTCGATATCGTCGAACTCGTCGTCAATCTCGCCTACGATGAGCTCCAGAATGTCCTCGATGGTCACGAGACCAGAGACACCGCCAAACTCGTCCACCACGATGGCCATGTGGTAGCGCTCTTCCCGGAACTCCTTGAGCAGGCGATCGACCCGCTTGCTCTCCGGCACGATCACCGTGGGACGCAGGATCTTCTCCAGCTGGAGCGGCTCGCTGGCATGCTGGCCGCCAAACCCGAACGGCAGCAGATCCTTGGCGAGCAAGATGCCCTCCACGTGATCCTTGTCTTCGTTGATCACCGGGAAGCGGGAGTGGCCGGATTCGATGATGACCGGCAGGAACTCGTCCACCGGCTGGGACTTCTCGATGGTCACCATCTGGGAGCGGGGGATCATGATGTCACGCACGCGCAGCTCGGCAATTTCGAGCACGCCCTCGATCATGTCCTTGGTGTCCTGATCGATGAGGTCCCGCTCTTCGGCATCGGCGATGACCTCTACCAGATCGTTGCGGTCTTTTGGCTCGCCCTGGAAGAGTTGGCTGAGTTTGTCGAGCCAGGTTTTCTTCGGCGAGCCGGTACTAGGGTGATCGTCGGTCATTTTCTCTCTTGGTTACTCGTATGAACACACTTGAAATCGTTGTGGCTATATGAGGATGGGCATCGGCTGTTTCAAGACGATGACCATCCGGTTCGTTACTCTTCGTCGTTCAGATAAGGATCGGCGAAGCCCAGTTCCTGCATGATGTCGCGCTCGAGCTGCTCCATCTCCTCGGCTTCCTCGTCCTCGATATGGTCATAACCTAGCAGATGCAGACTGCCATGCACAACCATGTGAGCCCAGTGGGCCATCAGGGGCTTGCCCTGTTCGACGGCTTCGGCCTCGACCACCTGGCGGCAGATCACCAGATCCCCGAGCAGGGGCAGCTCGAGACCCGGCGGCGCCTCGAAGGGGAAGGAGAGCACGTTGGTGGGCTTGTCCTTGCCGCGATAGGTGTGGTTGAGCTCGCGGCTCTCCGCCTCGTCCACCAGGCGCACCGTCACCTCGGCCTCGGGCTGGAAGCCCAGAATGGTGCCGTCGAGCCAGCCTTGCAGCTGGGCCTCGGTCGGCAGGCCGTCCGGGCTGGCGCAGGCCAGTTGCAGATCCAGGGTCACGCTCATTGGGCACTCTCTTTGCTGGTGTTCTCGTTGCGGGGAGTGGCTGCGTTCTTCTCGGCCGCCTGCTGGGCATCGAATGCCTCGTAGGCCTGCACGATGCGGGCCACCACGGGATGGCGCACCACGTCCTTGGACTCGAAGAAGTTGAAGGAGAGACCATCGACCCCCTGCAAAACCTCCAGGGCGTGGCGCAGACCGGATTTGGTGCTGCGAGGCAAGTCCACCTGGGTGATGTCGCCGGTCACCACCGCCTTGGAGTTGAAGCCGATGCGGGTCAGGAACATCTTCATCTGTTCCGTGGTGGTGTTCTGGGCCTCGTCCAGGATGATAAAGGCGTCATTCAAGGTTCTGCCTCGCATGTAGGCGAGCGGCGCCACCTCGATGACGTTGCGCTCCATCAGCTTCTCCACCCGCTCGAAGCCCAGCATCTCGAACAGGGCGTCGTAGAGGGGGCGCAGGTAGGGGTCCACCTTCTGGGAAAGATCGCCGGGCAGGAAGCCGAGCTTCTCACCGGCTTCCACCGCCGGGCGGGTCAGCAGGATGCGGCGGATCTCCTGGCGCTCCAGGGCATCCACGGCGGCGGCCACGGCGAGATAGGTCTTGCCGGTCCCGGCGGGCCCGATGCCGAAGCTGATGTCGTGGCGCACGATATTGGCGATGTACTGGGCCTGGTTCGGGCTGCGGGGCTTGATGAGACCGCGCTTGGTCTTGACCGTGACCTCCTTGCCATACGGCAGGGAGGGGGCGGGTTCGTCGTCCTGCTCCAGCACGCGGGACTCCTGCACCGCCAGGTGCACCATCTCGGGGGTGATGTCGCTCACCTTGCTCCCCTTGAGGGGCTGGGTTTCCACATAGAGGTGCTTGAGGATGACGGCAGCCGCCTCCACCTGGGCCTGCTTGCCGATCACTTGGAAGTGGTTGTCCCGGTAGCTTATCTCGATGCCGAGACGGCGCTCCAGCTGCTTGAGGTTGTCGTCAAAGGGTCCGCACAGGCTGGCGAGGCGCTGGTTGTCGGCGGGTTCCAGATGCAGATTCAGGGTGGAGATGTGTCGGCTCAAGGTGTCCTCTTATCGGTTGTTCCCCCGCCAGGGGGCGGGGGAGAGAGTCATCAATGGGGTCTGAAGGCCGCAACGCCCAGATCATCGGGCACGTTGTCAGGACGACGGGCGAGGATCTCGCTCGGGGCCGTGGCGATGCGCAGGTTCATTTCGTCCTCGCCGCGGATGAAGCGGCCGCGCAGGGAGTAGGGGCGTACGTCGGTGATCTCCACGTCGGCGAAGCCGCCGATGAGGCGGTGCGGCCCCTCGAAGTTGACCACCCGGTTGTTCTCGGTGCGGCCACTGAGCTGCATGGGATCCATCTTGGAGGGCCCCTCCACCAGGATGCGCTGCACCGAGCCCAGCATGGCGCGGCCGATGAGCATGGACTGGTGATTGATGCGGTTTTGCAGTCGAGTCAGGCGGGCCTTCTTCACCTCCATGTCGACGTCATCGGGCAGGTCCGCGGCCGGGGTGCCGGGGCGCGGGCTGTAGATGAAGCTGAAGCTCATGTCGAAGTTGATCTCCTCGATGAGTTTCATGGTGGCCTCGAAGTCTTCGTCCGTCTCGTTCGGGAAGCCGACGATGAAGTCGGAGCTCATGGTGATGTCGGGACGCACGGCGCGCAGGCGGCGGATCTTGGACTTGTACTCCAGCACGGTGTGCGGGCGCTTCATCATGGTCAGGATGCGATCCGAGCCGCTCTGGATGGGCAAGTGCAGGAAGCTGACCACCTCGGGGGTATCACGATAGACCTCGATGATGTCGTCGGTGAACTCGACCGGGTGGCTGGTGGTGTAGCGAATGCGGTCGATGCCGTCGATGGCAGCCACCAGGCGCAGCAGTTCGGCGAAGGTGCAGACCTCCCCGTCGAAGGTCGGTCCCCGGTAGGCGTTGACGTTCTGGCCGAGCAGGTTCACTTCGCGCACCCCTTGCTGGGCGAGCTGGGCGATTTCATAGAGCACGTCATCCAGCGGCCGGCTCACCTCCTCGCCACGGGTGTAGGGCACCACGCAGAAGGAGCAGTACTTGGAGCAGCCTTCCATGATGGAAACGAAGGCGGTCGCTCCCTCGGCACGGGGGTCGGGCAGGTTGTCGAACTTCTCGATCTCGGGGAAGGCGATGTCCACCTGGGCACCGCGCCCCTCCTGCACCTGCTTGATCATGGTCGGCAGGCGGTGCAGGGTCTGGGGTCCGAAGACGATGTCCACATAGGGCGCCCGGCTGCGCAGGTTCTCCCCTTCCTGGGAGGCGACGCAGCCGCCCACCCCGATCACCAGCCCCGGTTTTTTCGCCTTGAGCTTCTTCCAGCGACCGAGCTGGTGGAACACCTTCTCCTGGGCCTTCTCGCGGATGGAACAGGTGTTGAGCAGCAGCACATCTGCCTCTTCCGGCTCCTCGGTAAGCGTGTAGCCATTGCTGGCATCCAGCAGGTCCGCCATCTTGGACGAGTCGTACTCGTTCATCTGGCAGCCCCAGGTCTTGATATGAAGTTTCTTGCTCATTGCTTCTCGTGACTGGTTTTGAAATCGGCAGGGTCAAAGGACCGGCCATTTTACTCCGCAATCCCGGTGCTGACCAGTCTGGGGCCGCCCGTCGCCATCAGGGCCGGCTTGTCGTCGGCAATTGCGCATCCCCCTCACTGTTTCTGCCGCCTCCTTGCGTTATCATGCCCCATTCGGTTCGGCCCTTGCCCCTTATCGCGGGGACTCCTTGCAGGAATCAAGTTATGGAACAGTGTGATATCGCCATCGTCGGCGCCGGCATGGTGGGCGCCGCCACCGCCTGCCTGCTGGCGGCAGAGGGGCTCTCGGTGCGGGTCATCGAGACCCGGTTGCCCGAGCCCTATGCCCCCGAGCAGTCGCTGGATCTGCGGGTTTCCGCCATCAGTCAGGCCTCGGTGGCGCTGCTGACCCGGGCCGGTGCCTGGCAATATCTGCAGCAGATGCGGCTGTGCCCCTATCGCCGGCTGGAGACCTGGGAGCTGGACGGCTTCGCTACCCGCTTCGACGCGGTGGATCTCGGGCTGCCCCAGCTCGGCTACATCATCGAAAACCGGCTGATCCAGCTCGCGCTGCTGAAAAGGATGGAGGATTTCCCGACCATCCAGACCCATACCCCGGCGGCGGTGACGAGTCTGCGCCAGGGTGCGGATGACGCCGTGCTGACCCTGGATGACGGCACCGAGCTGCAGGCGCGCTGGGTGTTGGCCTGCGATGGTGCCGAATCCCACACCCGGCGATTGGCCGGCATCGGGGTGTCGCGTTTCGAGTACCGCCAGCACTGCATGCTGATCAACATCGACACCGATTTTGCCCAGGAAGACATCACCTGGCAGCAGTTCACCCCGAGCGGCCCGCGCGCCTTCCTGCCGCTGCCGGGCCGCCATGGCTCCCTGGTCTGGTATGACAGCCCGGCCCGCATCCGGGCGCTGGCCGCCATGAGCAACGAGGCCCTGGCCGTCGAGGTGCGCCGCCACTTCCCGAGCCGCCTTGGCGGTTTCACCGTGACGGACAAGGGGAGCTTCCCCCTGGTGCGCCGTCACGCCAACGACTATCACGCCGGGCGAGTGGTGCTGCTCGGGGATGCGGCCCACACCATCAATCCGCTGGCGGGGCAGGGGGTGAACCTCGGTTTCAAGGACGTGGCCTGCTGGGCCGGCTTGCTCGGCAAGGCGGGGGCGCAGTGGCACGAGCTGGCGCTGGCCGGGCGTTACGAGGGGCGACGCCGCCCTGACAACCTGCTGATGCAGTCGGGGATGGATCTCTTCTACGGGGTCTTCAGCAACGAGATAGGCCCCCTCAGGCTTGCCCGCAACCTGGCGCTGAATCTGGCGGACAAGGCGGGCCCCCTCAAGGAGATGGCGCTACGCTATGCGCTTGGGCTGGTATGAGGCAGTGCGTGGCACTGCCAGGTGCCAATCGGGTGGCATATCAATCCGTGTGATGGTGCCAGCCGGTTTTTTATATGGCCGCGAGGAGTGATCCTGGCGGCGCAGGGGCAAAACGGCCTCAGGCAAGGGGGGAGCACACCATGAACAAGGCATTGCTGGTGATCGATTTCATCAACGACATCGCCCACCCGGACGGGCGCATCGCCGCCTCGGCGGCCCAGGTGATCGAGCAGGACGCCATTGCGCACGCCAACCAAGCGATGGCTCATGCCCGCGCTCACGGCTGGCTGGTGGTGCTCATCAAGGTGGGGTTTGACGAGGGCTATCTGCTGCAACCCAAGGGCTCCCCCATGTTTGGCCGTGCCCGGCAGTTCGGGGCCCTCTCCCTGGCGGACAGCGGCACCGACTTTCACCCGGAGCTCGATGTGCAACCCGGGGATCTGGTGCTGACCAAACCCAGGGTCAGCCCCTTCTACGGCACGGCGCTGGAGCCTGCGCTACGGGCCAATCGCATCGAGCATCTCTATGTGTGCGGCGTGAGCACCAGCTGGGCCATTCAGGGGGCGGTGCGAGATGGCCACGATCGGGACTACGCCATCACCATCCTGGAGGATGCCTGCGCGGCGGCGGATGCCGCAGAACACCAAGCTTCCCTGCGCATGCTAGGTCGCATTGCCGAGATCATCAAGGTCGCGGAGCTGGCGGAGCGGGACTGAGCCCGGCCATCTTCTCCTGCAGGCATCTCATGCACCTCATGCGGGCTCGGGGTGCGTTTCTCTCACCATGGCGAGGAAGCGATCCCGAATGGGATCGGCAAATTCCGGGTTCCACACCAGGCTGATTTCCCATTCCGACCAGGGGCCGGAGAGGGGGTAGAGGGTCACCTCCTTGCCCGCGATGAACCCCACGCTGCGCGGCAGGATGGCGTTGCCGATACCGGCGGCCACCAGGGCCACCAGGGTCTGGATGTCTTCCGCCTCCTGAATGAGACCGATCAGCTGGTTGGCGCCGAGAAAGCGGGCGATCTGCTGGCTGAGACCCGGGCAGCGATGGCCCACCATCTGCAGCAAGGGATCGCGGATCAGCGCCCGCTCCAGGTCGAAGTCCGGCCCTGCCACCTGGGTGGGGACGGCCAGCACCAGTCTGTCCGTCAGCAACCTGTGTTCCCTCAGTTGTGGCGCATCAGGCCGTCGCATGAAGCCCAGTTGCAGCCGACCCGCCAGCAAGTGCTCCTGCTGGATGGCGGACGTGGTGTCCCGCAGGTGAACCAGCACGTCGGGGGCCTGCTGCTTGAAACGGGCCACCAGGGAGGGGGCCAGTGCGAAGCTGGAGAGCCCGAACCCGATGTTGAGGCGTCCGGCGGCACCGCTTGCCAGCGCCAGGGCATGCCGCTCGAATCCCTTGCCGTGATCCACCAGAGCCCTGGCCTGGGGCAGCAACTGGAGGCCGATGGCGGTCAGCTCGGCCCCGTGGCGGCCCCGGTTGAACAGGGTGCTGCCGAGGGCCTGCTCCAGTCCCTGGATCTGCTTGGTCAGGGCCGGTTGCGTCACAAAAAGCCGGCTGGCCGCCTCCCGGTAGTTGGCACTCTCGGCCAGCATGACGAAGGCCTGCAATTGTCTCAGGTCGAATCTCATTCCATTTGGTTATCCAATGTGGCGATTTATTGATTATAAATTATCTAATCTCCTTGTTCTAATGGTCTCGAAACGGGCCTGCTTGCCCGCTGTTCAGCCACAAGGAGTCATGTCATGTCGAGCGAACGCTATCTGTTCTTGATCAAGGGGAGCCTGGTGATGGCTCAGCCGCTGGCCGCACCGGAGACCGGGGAGCTGCTGACCAGCCTGTTGCAGCAGGGGTTCGTCGTCGCCCCCTTGCCGGTGTGGGCCAGCAATGCGGAGCAGGCGCTCGCCTGTTACGAGGCCGCTGCCCAGCGGCAGGTCTTCGCCGATGCGCTGGCGGGGAGAGCCCTGTGAGCGCGGTGCGCGTGAGGGCAGCGGCCCTGCTGCTGGACATGGACGGGACCTTGGTCCACTCCACCGGCGACGTGGAAGTCGTGTGGCGGCGCTGGTGTCAGCACCATGGGCTGGATCCCGATCCCGTGCTCGCCATGTGTCACGGCGTGCGCTCACGGGAGGTGATAGGGGCCCTGGCTCCCCAGCTGGACATGGCGGTGGAGGTGGCCCTGCTCGACGATCTGGAGATGGAATACGCTGCGGCGCCGATGCCCCTGGACGGTGCCCGGCGACTGCTCGAACAGCTGCCGCCGACGCACTGGGCGCTGGTGACCTCCGCAAGCCGGAGGGTGGCAGAGCACCGGCTGCTGCACGCCGGATTGCCGCTGCCCCGTCTCCTGGTGTGCGCCGGGGATGTGGTACGGGGCAAGCCGGATCCCGAGCCTTATTTGCTGGCTGCCAGCCGGTTGGGACTGGCTCCGGCCGATTGCCTGGTGTTCGAGGATGCGCCAGCGGGCATCGCCAGCGCCCTGCAGGCGGGTTGCCAGGTGGTGCAGATGGGGGGAACAAGGCGGTATGACGACAGGCTCAAGGGCTGGCTGCGGGACTGGCGCGGGATCGAGATCGAGGTGGCATCGGACGGGCTCCATCTTCATCTGCCCGCCCCGCAGCCGGCAGAGGCCGGATGATGACGACAAGAGCCACGCCATTCAGGTGCCGCAAGATTGCCCGACGCTGGGGGAAGCCTGCTCAGGCGAGTAGCGTTCCACCCGGTTGCGGCCATTGTGCTTGGCCAGATAGAGCGCCTGATCGGCGCGAGAGAGCAGCTCGTCCAGATTGAAGGGGCCCTCTCTCTGGGAGGCGATACCGATGCTGACCGTGATGCAGACGGCGGGCTCGGCTCCATTTTCTTCCCCTGGCTGCGCGACGATTTTTCGCAGCCGCTCGGCCACCGCCATGGCCTGCTCCTCGCTGAGGCCGGGCAAGATGGCCACGAATTCCTCTCCCCCCAGGCGACAGAAGAGGTCCCCGGTCGAAGCTGGTCGCGCACTCGGGCCGCGAAGCCGCTCAACTGGTTGTCCCCCTCTTCGTGACCGTGACGATCATTGATGCGTTTGAAATGATCGATGTCCAGCATGCAGATCGCCACAGGGTAGCGCTGCACCGTGAGGTGCTGGAGCAGTTCATTGGCGGCCGACCAGAAGCCGGCCCGGTTCAGCGCACCGGTCAGGTGATCGTGGTGGGCCAGGTGTTTCATCTCCCGCAGCAGGCTGTTGCGGGCCGCCATGATGCTGGCGGCGGTCAGGGGGGTGAGAGCGATCAGCATGACCCCTATCCGGACGGAGAACATCCAGTACTGGGTCTGGACATCGTGATTGATGACGAGGTGGCCGTTTGAGAGGGCGATCAGGATCAGGGTGCTGTAACCCAGGGTCAGCAGGCTGGTGGCGAAGACGGAGTAGGTGACGGCGCACCAGAGCAGTGCCGGTACCGGGAAGGCGATGGATCCCGGCCCCTCGATGAGCAGGGTGAGCAGCAGGGAGGCCACCAGGCTCAGCAGCGGCATCAATCCGGTCCAGGAGAACTCGGTGCGGTAGAGGAGGGTACGCCAGGGGGGCACGCTGTCATGGGGAGGCAGTGTCAGGAGCACCGGCAGTATGGTCATGTAGTTCACCAGCTCGCTGGCAAACCAGAAGCCCAGCCCGTAGAGCGGGGGGCCCAGAGACAGGATGGGATTGATGATGGCGCCGACCACGCCGGCGGCGAGGGAGGCGGCCAGGGTGTTTCGCAGCAGGAGCACGAGGGAGGTGGGGCGCCTGAGGAGCTTGTCGGCAGGCGCGAGCCGATGCATCAGCAGATACCCGACGCCGATGCCGGCCAGGTTGCCGCAGGTCAGCAGGATGGTTTTGAACAGGGGCTCGCCGGTGAAGAGGGCGGCGAGAAAAAAGCCCAGTATGCCGCCGGCCCAGCCCGCCGGGGTGGCCAGGCGTGGATAGCGCACCATGCAGCCGAGCAGGACCGCATTGGCAGGCCAGAAGGCCGCCAGCAGGTTGGGGGGGCGGGTGAAGATGCCGATTAGCGAGAACAGCAGTACCAGGGCGGCGACACACAACAGAGCGGACAAGGGCGTCAATGTGCATGAGGTACGTTGGCGTGCGATGTCCCCCATGGGGACCTCCTGACAAGAGAGGGTTTGCTCAGAGTATGGCTGGCACGTGACAAGGGTGAACGTGTGAGAGAAGAAAACGCCCCCTGGTGGAGGGGGCGTGAAGGCTTACTTGAAGACCCGGAAACGCACCTCGTCGTCGATGAAGGTCTTGTCGCCGGCAGGTTGCTCTATGCTGCCAAAAGGCATCTGGGCACGGAGCAGCCAGCTGGCGGGCAGGTCCCACTCCTTGCGCACCGCATCGTCGATGAGCGGGTTGTAGTGTTGCAGGGAGGCGCCGATGCCCTCCTGGGCCAGGGTGGTCCAGACCGCGAACTGGGCGATCCCGGTGGCATGTTCGGACCAGATGGGGAAGTTGTCGGCATAGAGAGCGAATTTCTGCTGAAGATCCTCGATGACGGCGGTGTCTTCGAAGAAGAGCACGGTGCCAGCCCCGGCGCGGAAGCTGTCGTTGATCTTGGCTTCACTCTGGGGATAGGCCTCCGGCGGCACTATCTTCTTGAGCTCCGCCTTGACGATGTCCCACAGCTTGTGGTGCTGCTCGCCGAACAGGATGACGGCGCGGGAACTCTGGGAGTTGAACGAAGAGGGGCTGTGCTTGACGGCATCCTTGATGAGGGCGGTCAGCTGGGCCTCGGAGTGGGTCACCCGGTTGCCCAGGGCATAGATGGTACGACGTGCTTTGATCTGTTCGATAAACGGACTGCTCATAACATCTCCTTGGTTGATGAATCATCACCGCCAGCGTTGCCGACAAAGGTCATCTGGCTCCGATTTCTCGAGTCATCGACTATAACACCTTGCGGGCAATAAACCGTCAACGACGAGTAATGACTGTTTCTACTTTTTATGGATATTCACATGACGGATGTGAATATGGCCGCGAGACACCTTGATATCTTTTTTATCATTAGCAGTGGATGTTAATGACTTCAATCAATATCTTTTGCAGATTTTTAATCTATAAAATTCATAAAATATGACATTTTATAGAGGGTGGCATGACGGCGGCGCTGATCAAGGAACGCTATTACATACTGACTCCGCTGTCGCTTCTCCTGGGAGGGCTGGTGCTGATCGCCACCCTGTTGCTGGCGGCAGCCAGCTACCTGAGCAGTATCGACAAGACGGTGGCGGGTTACGGTCACATGCTGGCTGCCCTCGACGCCACCCTGTTCCAGGACATGGCGCAGGACAACCGCCGCCAGCTTGGCGTGCTGGAGGCGTCCTTGGACAAGCAGGCCATCGCTGCCGGGGCATCGGCCATCAATCCCATCTGGCCCATTGCCCATCAGTTCAAGTACGACGCCCACTTCCTCTATTTCTACAATGCGCGCACCCATCGGCTCGACGGCTATCCCGACTGGCAGCAACCGGAGGGCTACCGGGCACAGGCGCGGCCCTGGTACCAGACCCTGTCCGGCGAGGGTGATGATCTCGTCTGGTTCGGTCCCTACCCGGAGTTCGATTCGGCCCGGCAGGTACTGACTCTCATCAAGCGGGTCAAGGATGATGAGGGGCAACTGCTTGGGCTGCTGATGGTGGACATGTCGTTCAGCGCCTTGCAGGGGGCGTTGCACCGGGCAGTGGGTGAGGATCCGGTGGCCCTCTACATCACCGAGCGCAAGGGCGGCAAGCTGGTGGTGGGGCACAATTTGTCGCTGTTGCCGCCCCGTCTCGAGCGGGAGACGCAGGCGGCTGGGCTGGACGGGTTCTGGGAAGGACGCCATCTGCAACACGCTCTGGAGGGGATGGAGTGGGATCTCAACGTCTATCTTCCCCCCTCCCATTTTCATGAAAACCTGCAAGACACCCTGCTGATGGTGGTGCTGCCCGCCCTGGCATTGCTCTGCATCTGGCTGTGCAGCCTGTGGTTTCTGGTGCGGATCTTTCGTCAGGAGCAGGCGCTGGTGCAGGGCTCGCTCAGCGGCCTCATCCGGGATGAGGCGAGAAAGGAGATCCAGCGGCGTCAGCGAACCTGGTTCGTGCACGGCAGCCTGGGAGAGATAGAACAGGTGCGAGACAGCCTGCTGCAAGGGCAGGATGCCCTGCTCCACGACCCTCTCACCGGCATCCTGAACCGGCGAGCCTTCGATCAGCAGCGGGCGGGGCTGGAGCAGGCGGGGAGGCCCTACTGGCTGGTGCTGTTCGATGTGGACAACTTCAAGCGCGTCAACGACAGCTGGGGACACGGTGTGGGGGATGCGGTGCTGTTTCGGGTAGCCACCATCATGGCGAGAATCCTGGGGGATGAGCAGGTCTACCGCATCGGGGGCGATGAATTTGCGGCCTTGCTGCCCTGGGAGCAGGCGGAGGTGGAATGTCGCCTGACCCACCTGCTCGGTCGGGTGAAGGCCCTGAAATGGCGGGAGTTCGCCGACGCCATCACCCTGAGCGCCGGCGGCGCGCGCTATCCGGATGATGCCCTGACGCTGCTCGAGCGGGCGGATGCCTGCCTGTACGAGAGCAAGCACCAGGGGCGGGATTGCTGGCATCTGGCGGCGTCGTCGCCCGTTGACGGGGAGGTTGTGACAGTATCTGTCTGACGGTGATCGCTGCAAAAAAGGACCTTTGGGCCTAGAAAAGGGTCATGACGGGGATGATTTCTCGTGTGACCTTTTTTTTTGATGTGGTTTCAGGTGGTTAGCCTGCTTTCTTGCATCGTGTCGCGAACCGGAGACAGGGAGGGCTGGCCGTGAGGTGCCCCTTGCGGCAGTGGCGCAGGTCAGGGGGCTTTGTATAGTGCAGGGAAAAATAATCAATCATCAGGTTTGACAGGAGTACCCCATGAAAATGAAACCGTTTGGCATGAGCGCACTGGCGCTGCTGGGGGCGTTGCTGTTGGGCACAGGACAGGTGCAGGCATCCGAGACCCTCAACACCATTCTCGGCGGCGGAGCCGGCGGGGTGGCGGGCACCATGATCGGCAAGGAGCTGGGTGGCGACACCGGCGCCCTGGTGGGGGCCGCCCTGGGGGGCGCGGCCGGTGGTGCGGCCACGGCCAATAGGGGCAACAAGAACGAAGCTGCGCTCGGCGGCGCCGTCGGTGCCCTGGGCGGGGCTGCCATCGGCAAGAGCGTCGGTGGCAGCACGGGCCAGCTGATCGGCGCCGGTATCGGTGGTGCCGGTGGCTCCGCCATCGGAGCCAGGACCGGGGATGGTCACGAGAGCCGCGGCGATCGCTATTACGATGACAGGCGCTATCACAAGCACCACAAGAAACACAAAAAGCACCGCAAGCACAGATGGCATGACGACTGATGCCGCGGCAAGCTGACCGACAAAAAGGGGCCCTTGGCCCCTTTTTTGATCCCGCTGCCGGCCCGTGAGGGGCGGCGAGCGGCCTCTTACACCAGCCGGTGCTGGCGCCTGCCAAGGGAGAAGGCGTTGATGTTGTCGATGAGCTGATCCGCGAGGCGCTGCATCGACTCTTCGCTGGCCCAGGCCACGTGGGGAGTCAGGATGAAATTGGGGTAACGCAGGGCCTGCATCAGGGGGTGATCCGGAGGCGGCGGCTCGACACTCGCCACATCGAAACCGGCGCCCCCCAGACGGCCGTTGCCGAGGGCTTCGAGCAGCGCCTGCTCGTCCACCAGGCCGCCACGGCCCACGTTGATGAGCAGGGCGCCCGGTTTCATCAGGGCCAGCTCCCGCTCCCCGATGAGATGGCGGGTGTAGGGGGTGAGCGGGCAGTGCAGGCTGATCACATCCGAACTTTGCAACAGGGCATCCAGGGGCAGTCTGTCGTCATCCCCCGGGGAGCCGACCTGGCTCTGGGCATAGTAGACCTCCATCCCGATGGCGCTGGCCCGCTGTCCCAGTGCCTGTCCCAGGGTTCCCTTGCCGATGATCCCGAGGCGCTTGCCATGCAGATCCGTGATGGGGTGGTCGAAGAAGCAGAACTGGCCGCTTTGTTGCCAGCGCCCCTCCAGCAGGGACTGGCGCCAGGCGAACAGGTTGCGCGACAGGGCGAGCATCAGGGCCATGGCGTGCTCGGGGACGGAAGGGCCCGAGTAGTTGCGGATATTGCACACGGCGACATTGGCGGCGCGGCACGCCTCCAGATCCAGGTTGTCGCTGCCGGTGGCGGCCAGAGCGATCAGGCGCAGTTCGGGCAGCTGGGCCAGTTCATCGGCCCCGATGCGCACCTTGTTGATGATGGCGATGCTGGCGCACTTGAGCCGCTCCACCACCTGATCCGGCGCCGTGGTCGGGTAGCTTTGCCAGTGATGGGGAAAATCGGGGCGGCGCAGATTGATGCCGGTGTCCAGGGTGTCGCTGTCGAGAAACACGATTTGCTGCATGAAGCCTCCTGCCATTGGTTCGGACATGATGCCAAACATGGAGGGCGGCTGACCAGCGCGGTGGCATCGGGTCAAGTCCGATGGGGAAGGCAAAAGGCGGGTGGCTGTGCCTCGGAGGGACTCAGATCCAGCCCAGGTGCGTCAGCCAGCCCTGGATGCGCCCCGGCGTCTCCTCCAGATCCATCAGGGCATAGGGGCGGTAGTTGAGCTTGTGGCTGCGGCGGCTCTCGCTTCTGCGGGCTTCGGCCGCCAGCAGGGGCCAGCGTCCTCCCTCCTCCTGATAGAGATCCAGGGTTGGGATGCTGCCCTGGGCTATCTGCTTGGCGAGGGTCTGGTTGCTCAGCTGGTTGGGGAAGAAGCCGTCGAGCAGCACCAGGGCATCGGGGGCGGGCAACTGTTCGCTGGCGATGAGGTTGGCGGCCCAGGCGGCGCTGGTACCCTGGGCCAGCAGCAGCTTGAAGCCCCCCTCCTGCAGCTTGGCATCCCCCAGCTTGCTGATGCGGGAGGCAAACTGCTTGCGAAAATCGTCGATGACCTGCTGTTTCTTCTCGGCGGCGGGGTCGAGCTCGGTCTGCTGCGGCGAGGGGAGCAGCAGCAGGGTATCGAAACCGAGGCGCCCCAGCTCCCGGGTCAGTTGCCACAGCTGGCCGCTGCGCTGCCAGTCGGGCAGCAGGATGACCAGACCCACGTAGTTGTCGCTGTCGTGCTTGGCAAACAGTACCTGTTGCTTGTCCACCCTGGTGCTGTCGGGTATTTCCTGCCAGTCGCTGCTCTGCCAGTAGTCGGGAGGAACCAGGGGGGCTGGATCCGGGGCGGCGCCTGACGGTGCCTGCCCGGCGCCGTGGGCGGCAAAAGCAAGCAGGGTCAGCAGCAGATAGGGGCGAAATGTCATGGGGGATCCTCCAGCACTCCCTCATAGCGGCCTCGCCGGGGGTTTCTTTAGGGCAAGGGGGCACATCGGCATCGGCGGTGGCGAAGAGGGTCTGACCGGCGGGCCGGACACGGGGCCGGGATTGTTCCAAATGGCAAAGCATTCCCGGTTTTGATTGTTCCATCCTGTGACCCATACATGGTTCAGTAAGGGCAGGCAGACAGGGGGCCGGGGCATGTCGCCACTGGCCGCAGGCGGAGAATTCTCCCCCCTGTCTCGTCAGAACGAGAGGTTCACCCTCACTTTCCATCGACAGGGAGCGTTATCGCCATGAGCACCTTGGTTCACTTGCCCATCCTCGACCTGAGGCAGCTGGATGCCTCGCCCGACGCTCGGGCCGATTTTCTGGCATCGTTGCGCGATGCCGCGAGAGAGACGGGATTTTTCTACCTGACCGGCCACGGCATCGATCCCGAGCTGCAACAGGAAGTGCAGCAGCTGTCGCGGGCCTTCTTTGCGCTGCCTCTGGCGGCCAAGCAGCAGGTCGCCATGATCCACTCTCCCCATTTTCGTGGCTACAACCGATCGGGGGCGGAGCTGACCCGGGGTCAACCCGACTGGCGAGAGCAGTTTGATATCGGTGCCGATCGCCCTGCCTTGCCGCGCGCGGCGGGCGACCCGCCCTGGTGGCGGTTGCAGGGGCCGAATCAGTGGCCGGAGGCGCTGCCGACACTGCAACCCGTGCTGACGCGCTGGCGTGGGCAGATGACCCGCATGTCCCGTACCCTGCTCGGGGCTTTTGCCGAGGCGCTCGCACTGTCGCCAGATGCCTTCGATGCCCTGCACGGAGAGCGTCCGAACGAACATATCAAGCTGATCCGCTATCCCGGTGAGCGGGGCGCCACCCAGGGGGTCGGTCCCCACAAGGATTCGGGCTTCCTGAGCTTCCTGCTGCAGGATGACCAGCCCGGCCTGCAGGTGGAGGTGGCGCCGGATCACTGGATCGACGCGCTCCCGCTCCCCGGCACCTTCGTGGTCAACATCGGTGAGCTGCTGGAGCTCGCCAGCAACGGCTACCTGCGTGCGACCGTGCACCGGGTGGTGCCGTCGGCGCCGGGGCAGGAGCGTCTCTCCATCGCCTTCTTCCTGGGGGCCCAGCTCGACGCTGTGGTGCCCGTCTATCCGCTGCCCGAGGCACTGGCCCGTGAAGCCAGGGGGCCTGCCACCGACCCGCACAATCCGCTGCTGCGGGAGGTGGGCTGGAACTACCTCAAGGGGCGGCTGCGTTCCCACCCTGACGTGGCATTGCGCCACCATGCCGATCTGTTGCCGGCGCCCCGGGCGCTGGCGGTCGGCGAAACCACCCATTGATTGCATGGCAAGGAGCACAAGATGAACAAGCACGGACTGTTTTCCCTGAGCGGCCTGGTATTGGCCCTCGGACTCTCTCTCTCCGCCCAGGCAGCCCAGGCGCTGCGGGTTGCCGCGGATCCACTGCCCCATGCGGATATCCTCGGCGAGGTGAAACGCCAGGACCCTTCGCTGGATCTGCAGGTGATCGAGCTCAGCGGCGGCATCAATGCCAATGCCCTGTTGGTGGCGGGTGATGTGGATGCCAACTACTTCCAGCACGTCCCTTACCTGCGGGATCAGGAGAAGGCGCTCGGCACCGAGCTGGTGGTGGCCGCGACCGTACACGTGGAGCCTCTTGGCATCTATTCGAAGAAGTTCAAGCACCTGAGGGAGGTACCGGAAAAGGCGGTGATCGCCCTGCCCAACAATGTCACCAACCTGAGCCGGGCCCTCTATCTGTTGCAGCACGAGGGGCTCATCACCCTCAAGGCCGGCCATGAAGATCCGGCGCGGGATCTGGCGACGGTGCACGACATCGCCACCAACCCCAAGGCGCTCAAGATCCTGGAGATCGAGGCGCCGCAGCTGCCGCGCTCCCTCGACGACGTGGATCTGGCGGTGATCAATGGCAACTATGCCCTGGAGGCGGGGCTGGAGCCTGCTCGCGATGCCCTGGGGCTGGAGAGCGCCCAGAACAATCCCTACGCCAACATCCTGGTGACCACCCCGGCGCTCAAGGATGATCCGCGGATCCGCCAGTTGGCGCGGGATCTGGAGTCCAGGGCGATCGCCGACTTCATTCGCAAGAGCTACAAGGGGTCGGTGATCCCGGTGGCCGGGCGGCAGTCATGATAGTGCTGGAGGGGCTCGGCAAGCAGTACCCGGGGCACGGGCAACCCGCTCTGGAGGGGGTGTCGCTCGAGATTCCGGATGGGGCCATCTACGGCATTCTCGGGCGCAGCGGCGCGGGCAAGAGCACGCTCATTCGTTGCCTCAATTTGCTGGAGCGGCCAAGCCGGGGCCGCATCCTGTTCGATGGCCGCGACATCACGGCCCTGGAGGGGGCGGCCTTGCGCCGCCACCGTCAGGGGACCGGCATGATTTTCCAGCACTTCAATCTGCTGCACGCCCGCAGCGTGGAGGAGAACGTGGCGGTCCCGCTGGAAATCGCCGGTGTGGCGCGCCGGGAGCGGGCTGCCCGGGTCAGCGAGCTGCTGGAACTGGTGGGGCTTGGCGAGTACCGTCGCGCCTTTCCCTCCCAGTTGTCGGGGGGGCAGAAGCAGCGAGTGGGCATCGCCCGCGCCCTGGCCGCCAATCCGCGCCACTTGCTCTGTGACGAGGCGACCAGTGCCCTGGATCTGGAGACCACGGAGTCGGTGCTGGCGCTGCTTGCCGACATCAACCGCCGCCTCGGGATCACCATAGTGCTCATCACCCACGAGCTGGAGGTGGTCAGGGCCATCTGCGATCACGCGGCATTGCTTGAACGGGGTCAGCTGGTGGAAAGCGGCGCTCTGGGCACCCTGCTGGCCAACCCCGACTCCCGTGTGCGGCAGGCCCTGTTGCCGGATCCCGAGATCCTGCGGCGTTTCATGGCGCGTCACGGAGTCACAGAGGAGGTGCGTTTATGCAGAGTCGCCTGAGTGTCGATGCCTTGCTCGAACTGATGTATCAGGGGTCGCTCGAAACGCTCTACATGGTGGGAGTGGCAGCCGTGTTCACCCTGTTGCTGGGGCTGCCGACCGGGGTGCTGCTGGTGGTGACCCGTCCCGGGGGCGTGCTGCCCTTGCCCCGTCTCAACATGGTGCTGGGGATCGGTATCAACATCGGGCGGTCGCTCCCCTTCGTGGTGCTCCTGATCGCCCTGATCCCCCTGACCCGGCTGGTGGTCGGCACCTCACTGGGCAGCACCGCCGCCATCGTCCCCATCACCCTGGGGGCCTTCCCCTTCTTTGCCCGGGTGGTGGAGAGCGCCCTCGATGAGGTGGACAAGGGGCGCGTCGAAGCCGTGCTCGCCATGGGGGGCAGCGGCTGGCACGTGGTCGTCAAGGCGCTGCTGCCCGAGGCCTTGCCGGCGCTGCTGGCCGGACTCACCCTGACGGTGGTGATGCTCATTGGCTTCTCCTCCATGGCAGGGGTGGTCGGTGGTGGCGGGCTCGGGGATCTGGCGATCCGCTACGGCTACCAGCGCTTTGATGACAAGGTGATGGCAGGGACCGTGGTCATGTTGCTGCTGCTGGTGCAACTGGTACAGGGGGTGGGGGACAGGCTGGTGCGGGCACTGGCCCATCGCCGCTAGGGGCACGGCTTCTCATCAGGCCGGCCGTGAGGTGCCAGCCAATAAAAAAGCGAGCCTTGGCTCGCTTTTTTTGCAATCACATCAAGGGGTCAACTTAGTTGACGCGACGCTTGAATTCACCGGTACGGGTGTCGATTTCGATCTTGTCACCGATCTCCACGAAGGCGGCAACGGCCAGCTCGTAGGAGGTGCCCTTCAGGCGGGCAGGCTTGGTCACTTTACCGGAGGTGTCGCCACGGGCGGCCGGCTCGGTGTACTCGACTTCACGCACGATGGTGGTCGGCAGTTCTACGGAGATGGCTTTCTCGTTGTAGAAAGTCACTTCGCAGAGGTCTTCCATGCCGTCTACCAGGTAGTTCAGGGCATCACCCAGGTTGTCTTTCTCGACGTCGTACTGGTTGTACTCGGTGTCCATGAAGACATACAGCGGGTCGGAGTAGTAGGAGTAGGTGCACTCTTTACGCTCCAGCTGAACGACTTCCAGCTTGTCGTCGGCCTTGAAGACGGTCTCGGTGGCGCTGCCGTTCAGCAGACCCTTCAGCTTCATCTTGACCACGGCGGAGTTACGGCCGGATTTGTTGAATTCAGCCTTCTGGACCACCATCGGCTCGGTGCCGATCATGACTACGTTACCAGCGCGGATTTCCTGTGCGGTTTTCATGTAAAAAATTCCTGTTCGTGAAACGGACGGATAAAAACTGCCAGATTATATACGGCTTTCTAAAAATTTCACCAACCTCGTGACGAGATCCCCGTCCGCCAGCAGCCTCTGTGGCCAGGAGCGCCCATGTTGCTGCCATTTGGCCGCGTATTGCGGCCATTGTGCCCAGAGTTCACCGGTGTGTTCCCCCCGGTTGAGGGCATGGTTGAAGCGACGCAGCCACTGACCGGCCGGCGCTGGCAAGGGGGAGAGGTAGTGGTCGAGAAAACCGTCCAGCTTGACCATGTGGGCATCCTCTTCCTGCTGGTAGATGTGCCAGAGGAAGGGGCGCCCCGCCCACTGGGCCCGCACGAAGGAGTCCTCCCCGCGCACCAGGTTGAGATCGCAGCTCCACAGCAGGCGATCGTAGCCCCTCTGATCGGTCATCGGCAGCAGCTTGATGGTGAGGTTGCCCGCCTGGAGCAGATCTCCGGCCCGGGCACCGGGAATGGCCTCTGCCAGCCCTGCGCCGATGAGCACGTCGTCGAGGGAGCGCCCCAGCGGCAGCAGCAGGGTGACGGGGGTGACGCTCTGGCGCCAGCCCTCGGCCAGGCTCCTGAGCGCCTCGCTCTCGTAGGTAAAGAGGCTGACCCGCAGCTCGTCTTCTCGTTGGGGTGGCAGGCCGAGGCTGGCCCAGTAGGCGGCCAGTCCCGCAACATCCTGTTGCCAGCGCTCGCGCTCGACGATGAGGCCTCGCTCGCACAAGAGGCCGCCCGTTTTCTGCGTGAAACCCGGGAAGAAGAAGTACTTGTCGAGGCGCTGGCTGCCGACCTGCTGGGGCGAGGCGAGGCCATGGCAATCCTCGACCCAGCTCTCGGCCGAGAGGTATTCGAGGTTGATCCAGCAGGGGGGCGTGGTCTGCTCGGCCATGCGTTCGATAAAGGGGGCGGGCAGCTCGCAGGCAAACGCCTCGATGACCACCCTGGCCGGGGTCATGTCGGCGGGGAGGCGCTCGTGCCAGTGCTGGACATAGATGCCATCGACCCACTGACCGTCCTGTGCGGGGTCGAGCGCCGGGCAGATGCGGGCGAAGCTAACCAGATCGTCCACCCAGAGCCGCACCTGCACCTCACTCTTCTGCGCCGGGAGCGCGCCTTCCTGTTTGAGCTGGCGGGCGAGTCGCCAGGTGACGCCGATGTCACCGAAGTTGTCGACGACGCAGCAGAAGATGTCCCAGTCGAAGGGGGGGAGAGGGCTTGTCATGGCGCGGGATCCCAGATGCAAAAAAACCGGTGCGCAGGGTAGCACACCGGTTGGTCGGCTTCTAACCGTCAGCGCGTGACGGGGTCTGTGGCAGGTTACTCCTTGCCGTAGACGTTGTTCTCCTGCTCGCGCACCCGGATGAAGGTGGTGCGTTTGGTGAGCTCTTTCAGCTGGCTGGCACCCACATAGGTGCAGGTGGAGCGAACCCCGCCCAGGATGTCGCGCACCGTGTTCTCCACCGGACCGCGGTAGGGCAGCAGCACGGTTTTGCCTTCGGAGGCGCGATACTCGGCGACACCGCCGGCGTGCTTGTCCATGGCGCTGGCCGAGCTCATGCCGTAGAACTTCATGAAGGGCTCGCCATCGACCTCGACGACTTCGCCGCCGCACTCTTCGTGAGCGGCCAGCATGCCCCCCAGCATCACGAAGTCGGCGCCGCCGCCAAATGCCTTGGCCACATCCCCCGGGCAGGTGCAGCCGCCGTCACCGACGATCTGGCCGCCCAGGCCGTGGGCCGCATCGGCACACTCGATGATGGCGGAGAGCTGCGGGTAGCCGACCCCGGTCTTGACCCGGGTGGTGCAGACCGAGCCCGGGCCTATGCCCACCTTGACGATGTCGGCGCCGGAGAGGATGAGCTCCTCCACCATCTCGCCGGTCACCACGTTGCCCGCCAGGATGACGTGGTTCGGGCAGGCCTCGCGGATCTTGCGCAAAAACTCGACGAAGTGCTGGGAGTAGCCGTTGGCCACGTCCACGCAGATGAAGCGCAGGGCGCTGGACATCGCGAGGATCTGGCGTGTCTTGGTGAAGTCCTCCTCCGAGGTGCCGGTAGAGACCATCACATGGCCCAGCAGGGCCGGGTCGGTCTCATTGACGAAGGTTTGCCACTGCGCAAGGCTGTAGTGCTTGTGCACCGCCGTCATCATCTCGAAGCTGGCCAGGGTACGCGCCATGGCGAAGCTGCCGACGGTATCCATGTTGGCGGCGATGACGGGCACGCCCTGCCATCGGGTCTGGGTGTGCTTGAAGGTGAACTGGCGGGTCAGGCT
The DNA here is from genome assembly GCF_019048565.1 of Aeromonas sp. FDAARGOS 1406. Lineage (NCBI taxonomy): Bacteria > Pseudomonadati > Pseudomonadota > Gammaproteobacteria > Aeromonadales > Aeromonadaceae > Aeromonas > Aeromonas sp. FDAARGOS 1406. The sequence goes on along the minus strand of NZ_CP077378.1, from coordinate 1,637,225 downwards.
GACTTGGGAACGGCTCTTGAGAGTAGAGCGCTTGGGGCGAAACAGGACATCCTTGAAACCGAGCTTCAAGTCTTCTTCGATACGCATTGCGAATTCCTTATTGAGCCTTGTGTGAGAGCTCACTTTGCAGTGGCAACTTTTCGGCAGGCGCAAAAAAACCGGTGGTTTTCAGGCCCTCCGGTTTACAGCAGTGTAGGCAAAAATCCCGTCAGAACAAGACTGATAATTCACGCACCGCTGTGGTAGCCTTTGGCGTCACAACCTGAGGATGGCCGCCAGCGTCATCCAGCACCCTGTTCTCCCCTCGTTTTCCTGCTGCATTCCCCACTCACGCGCCGTGCCCGGCATGGATTGTCGCCTGTTGGCACCGCGTCCAGAGCCCGTTCCCCTGCGCGCCAGAATCCGGTTGACCCGGCAGTTGGCTGTGATACATCTGGGCGCAAGACTGACAAGGCGAGAGAGCAAGATGGGCAAGAGAATGGTGGCGGCGGCCATGATGTGGGCGCTGTGCGGCAGCGCGATGGCGGCCCAGACCAGCTATGGCTGGATCGAGAAGGGGGTGCTGATGCCCTACGGGGTGGCGGTCAAGATGAAGCTCGATACCGGTGCCCTCACTTCGTCGCTGGATGCCCGCGACCTGAAGCATTTCAAGAAGGATGGCAAGCCCTGGGTGCGCTTCAACCTGGTGCTGACCGATGCCAATACCGACAAGGTGGTGCGCCGGAGCGTGGAGCGACCGGTGGAGCGCAGCGTGACGGTGCGCGGGGCGGGCGGCATGGAGCAGCGCCCGACGGTGACCATGTCCGTCTGCGTCGGGGACCAGGTCTACAAGGAGTGGTTCACCCTGCGGGATCGCAGCAAGATGATCTACCCGGTGCTGCTGGGGCGCCGTCTGCTGGCGGAGCTGGGACCGGTGGATTCGAGCCGGACCTTCACGGTACAGCCCACCTGCGACTAGGGTGGTGGTGCCATGAAAAACGGGGGCGTGGCCCCCGTTTTTCATGGCGTGCGCAAAGGCTGACCCGTCATGCCTGGCGCGAGGCGGGCAGCAGCACGCTCACTTCGAGCCCCCCTTCAGGCCGATTGTGAATGTCGAGATCCGCCCCGTGAAGCTGGGCGATGCGCGAGACGATGGCCATGCCAAGGCCCACGCCATCCCCCTGCTGGGGATTGACCCGGAAGAAGCGCTCGCACAACCGGGAGAGGGTGGCGGTGGGGATGCCGGGGCCGTTGTCCCGCACATCCACCCGGATCCGGTTGCCCACCTGGCTCACCACCACGGCGACCTCGCCGCCCACCTGGGTGTAGCGCAGCGCATTGTCGATGAGGTTGCCGAACATCAGCTCCAGCAACATCGCCTGTCCCATTACCTGCACCTGTTCGGCGCCCTCCAGGGACAGCTGCTGATCCTTTTTCAGGGCGATGGGGGCCAGGGTCGCCAGGGTGCCCTGCAACAAGGGGAACAAGGGAAGGGCGGTGAGGGCCGGGCTCTGCTGGTTGTCGATGCGGGCCTGGGTCAGCAACTGGCGGATAAGCCGGTCGCTGCGATCGAGGGCCAAGAGCATCTTTCGCAGGGCCTGCTCCCGGCTCTGATCATCCTCGGCCGTCATGGCGTTCTCGCTGTGGATGCGCAGTACCGCGAGGGGCGTGCGCAGCTCGTGGGCGGCCTCGTTGGTGAACTGTTTCTCCCGATCCAGAGTGTCAGCGAGGGCGTGCATCAGCCGGTTGATCTCCCCCACCAGCGGCGTCAGCTCCTCGGCCTTGATGGCGAGATTGAGGGGGCTCAGGTTGGCGGGATGACGCTCGCCGATGGCTTGCGCCAGCTGGTGCAGCGGTGACAGCCCCCGGGTGATCAGCCACCACAGCAGACCGAGCAGGAAGGGCAGGGTGATGAAGAGGGGCAGCATGGTGAGGGTGGCCATCTTGCTGGCCAGCTCGCTGCGTTCGTCATCCCGCTCCGCCACGATGAGCCAGGTCTGTTCACCTTCGTTGTAGAGGGTAAAGGTGCGCCACTCGTGATGATCCTTGGTCTCGCTGTTGAAGCCCCGCTCCAGGGTGGTCAACGGTTGGGCCGGGGCATTGGGCGAGCGCAGCAGCACGGCGCCCTGCTCGCTCAGCAACTGGAAGTAGAGGTTGTGCTCGAATTCATGGCCATAGGGGGTGAACTCGTTGTCCTGGCCGAACTGGAAGAAGCCGCCCTTCTCGATGTGGGGCGTCTCGGGGACGGCCTGCACCCACTCCTGGTACACGGTGCCGTTGCGCGGCAGCTCGCCGCTCTGCTTGAGATAGCGGCTGAGCAACTGGTTGGTGATGCGGGCGGACTGGGCGAGACGGGCATCAAACAGCTCTTCCATTTCGTGGTTGGCCTGCAGGTAGCCGATAAGGCCGCTGATGGCGAGGCTGAGGCTGACCAGGGCCAGGATGCCGGAGAGCAGGAAACGGCGGATGGAACGGACACGGCTCATGGAGCGGAGGCTCCTCTTGCGCCCTGGACGTCGAGCTGGGGCACGATGTAACCGACACCGCGAATGTTGCGGATGAGCTCGGGGAAGAATTTCTTGCGCAGATGGTGAATGTGCACCTCCACCGCGTTGCTCTCTGCCCCCTCGTCCCAGCCGTAGAGGCTCTGTTGCAGTTGATCCCGGCTCAATACCCGGCCGCTCTGGGTGATGAGCTCCTGCAACAGCTTGTACTCATGGGGGGTGAGCTTGACCGGCTCGCCCCGATAGGTGACCTGTTGTGACGCGGGGAAGAGCTGCAGCTCCCCGTACTCCAGCACCGCCTGGGCCTGCCCCTTGCTGCGCCGCACCAGGGCGCGCAGCCGGGCGTTGAGCTCCTGCAGGGCGAAGGGTTTGACCATGTAGTCGTCGGAGCCTGCATCCAGCCCCAGTACCCGGTCGTCCAGGGCATCACGGGCGGTCAGGATGAGCACGGGCAGGGTCTGCCCTTCCCGGCGCAACTTGCGCAGCAGGCTGATGCCGTCGATGTCCGGCAGGTTGAGATCCAGGACAAGGGCGGCAAACTCCTCGCTCTTGAGCGCCGAGAGGGCCGGCATCCCCTGCTGGAGCCAGTCCACCGTGTAGCCGCTGCTGCGCAGGGCATCCACCATGCCGTCTCCCAGCATCACATCATCTTCCACCAACAGGATCCGCATTGTTCTCTCCCTCAAACGACACTGCCCACCAGTATGCAAGCTGGTGGGCAGAGTTGAAATAGCACACTGTGCTGCTTGTGTTTACAGCTTGGCGAGACGCTCGCGAATTTCCATTCTGCGGCCCTCGTCCGCCACCTCGCGGCCAGGGCGGGCCGGGGCGGCCAGGGCCTTGTCCAGATAGACCTTCGCCTGTGCCTTGTCACCCTGATTCAGCAGGAAGTCGCCGTAGAAGAAGTTGGGGTCGATGCCGGTGGGATTGATGGCCAGCGCCTGCTTGAGCAGCTTCTCCGCCTTCTCGTCGTCACCAAAGCCCACCGGCCAGCCCGGCACCTGGTAGTAGAGGGAGCCCAGGCTGGTGTAGGCCGAGCCTTCCAGCGCCTTGGGATCCTGCTTGATGGCGATCTCGAGCTTGGCCTTGGCCTCCTTCACCAGACCAAGGGCGCCGAGGCCGCCCTTGGCCCCCGCCCAGGTGCTCTTGACGATGGCGGACCAGATCAGCAGATCGGTGCGAAATGCCTCCTTGGCGCTCGCCTCATCGGCCTTGGCACTCAGGCTCTCCAGGCAGCTCTCCTTGGATTTTCCGGTCTGCTGGTACTGGCAGTGGGCCCACTCCTGCTGAATGGTGGGCAGGGCATCGGCGGCCTGGGCCAGACCGCTTGCCAGCAGGCCTCCCAGGGCGAGCAACAGGGGGCCGTGACCAAATCGGGGACGGAAAGTGGCGTGCTTCATCTCAATGTTCCTTCTCGTTTGTCGCACAGGCGGGATCGCTCCTGTGATCGGGGGCTGGGGAGGCGGTGCGGCGGGCGTGGCGCTCGATGATCGGGCGCTGCTTGGCCAGGGCCATGTCCACCAAGGCGGGCAGCAGGCCGTTGAGCCGCACAAAGAGCTTTTCCGGCCAGCCGAGCCAGCGGCGGCGCGTCTCGTTGCACAGGGCGATGACGGCCTCCTCGGCCACGTCCTGTGGGCTGTCGGTCCGGGTGCCGAGCTCGGCATTCATGGCATAGGCCGCCTCGGAATTGAGGTGGGTGCGGGTGGCGCGAGGGGCAAAGTGCAGCACCTTGATGCCGGTTCCCTCCAGCTCCCGCCCCAGGGACTCGCTGAAGCCGCGCATGGCGAACTTGCTGGCGCAATAGACGCTGTAGCCGGCAAAACCGATGGCCCCGAGGCTGGAGCCGATGTTCATGATGATGGCGGGCTTGCGCAGCCGGGGCAGCAGGGCCCGGGTTAGCTGGATGGGCGCCTCGACGTTGAGCAGCAACTGGCGTGTCACCTGCTCGCTGCTCTGATCTTCCAGCCAGGCGAACTGGTTGCAACCCGCACTGTTGATGAGCACGTCCAACCCCTCGTCCAGGGCCGGATGTTGCAGCAGCTGCGCCCGCTCATGGGGAGAGCCGAGATCGGCCGTCACCGTCTGGTGGCGATCCGGATGAGGCAGCTCCCGGCGCAGGCGCTCCAGGGCGCTGGCCCGACGACCGTGCAGCAGCAGATGGGCACCCTGGGCCGCCAGTTCATGGGCCAGGGCTTCACCAATGCCGCCACTGGCGCCAGTCAACAGTATGCGTTTGCCTTCAAGCTTCATTGGCATGATCCCGTGAGCTGATAGAGCATGTCGCCATAGAGGCGGTAGACCACCTTGGCGGCGTGAATGATGGCGGCCTGATCGGCAGCATCTTCCACCCGGTTCATCAGGGATTCGAAGAACTTGAGGTGCTCCTGGTCCAGGGCCCCGTGGGAGCTCAGGTAGCTCATGGCCTGGGGCGGCAGACCCAGACCGCTCTTGAGCTGGTCGGCGACGGTCAGGGCGATGGCGACGCTGGTGCCTTCCAGCACCTGCACCATGCCGAAGAACCCCATGGGGTTGCCGCGCTGGATCTGGTCGTAGAGGAAGGCCACCATCAACTCGATGGGCAGGCCCGGCTGGCCGTGGCGCACCGCCTCGGCATCACCGCCGCAGGCACGGATGTCGTTCAGGATCCACTCCTGATGGCCGTACTCCTCGTCGATGTACTCCCTGATGGCGCCACGCACCCATTCGTACTCCTGCCCCAGCTTGCCGCCGGTGGCCATCAGGAGCGGCACCGTGTGGCGCACGTGGTAGTAGGCCTGTGCCAGGAAGGCGAGGTAGGTGTCACGGCTGATGTCGCCGCGGCGGCAGGCCTCGATGATGGGGGCGTTGAACAGGCGTTCGCGCTCGCAGGCGGTGGCTTGTTGCAGGGTCTGGTAGAAGCTCATGAGGTCTCTCCTGTGAGGCATTGGCTGATCTGCCGGGAAAAATGGTGATAAATCTCGTTGCGACGGGGGCGCCCGTTGGCCGTCAGCAGGCCGGGGAGCTGATCCAGGGCGACCGGCAACCAGTGATGGATGCGGGCGTAATCGGGCAACTGCTGGTTGAGCCGGGCAATCTGCTCTGGCAATTGGGACTGGCTGCCCGGCAGCGGTTGGATAAGGGCCACGTTGGCGGGCTGACCGTCACCGAAGATGACGATGCGGGCGATGGCCGGGCAGAGCTGGGCCTGGGCTTCCACCCACTCCGGGGAGAAGTTGCGGCCAAAGGCGGTGATCTGCACGTTCTTCTTGCGCCCCGTGATATGGAGATAGCCCTCCTCGTCGATCCGACCCAGATCCCCTGTGGCGATCTGGCTGCCCGTCTCGCCCTCTTCCCCCAGGTAGCCCAGCATGGCGCTGCCGCTGACCATGACTTCGCCGTCTGCGGCGATCGTCACCTGGCAGTGGGGCAGGGGCAGGCCGACGCTGCCGGGACGATCCCCGTGGGGGCCGTTCAGGGCGACCACGGAGCCGCATTCTGAGAGACCGTATCCCTCGTAGACCGGCAGCCCCGCCGCACGGGCGTGAGCGATGAGTTCGGGGGCGACCTTGCCGCCGCCCACGGCGACGAAGCGCAGGGTGCCGAGCTGTGTTGCCAGGGCAGGGGTATTGAGGCACAGGGCCAGCAGCAGGCGCAGCAACTCGGGGACCAACACCAGGCTGTGGCTGGGCCAGCGCAGCAGTGCCTGGGCCAGGGCCGCAGGATCCAGCTTGCTGGAGCCCGAGAAGCCGAGTTCCCCCAGGGAGGGGATGCGGCTGCAGGCGCCGGTCAGCAGCGGTACATACAAGCCGGTCAGGTTCTCCAGCAAGGTGGTGAGGGGCAGCAGGGTCAGGTGTTTCTCAACCCGGGCAGGGGCCACCCGCAGGGCAAGGGACTCGCAGACCGAGGTCATCTGCTCCAGCGACAGGCAGACGCCCTTGGGTTGCCCCGTGGTGCCCGAGGTATAGGTGATCTTGGCGGTGCCTGCAGGCAACTCGGGGAGGCGTGCCGGGATGCGGCGCCACAGGGGCACGGCCTGCTCATCGGGCCTGCCTGCCATGAGCACGAGGGGTGAGGCGGCTTGCCACCCCTGGTGCTCCGGGCCGACCAGGGCGTCTGCTCCGCTGCTTTCCAGCAGCCACGTCTGCTGCGCCGGACTGAAGAAGTGGGGAACCGGGATGACCACGATGCCGGCCCAGGTGCAGGCGAGATCGATCAGCGCCCAGGGCAGGCCGTTGTCGAGTTGCAGGGCCAGGCGGCGGATGCCGGCCCCTTGCAGCACTCCTGCCAGTTGCTGGATCTGCTGCCACAGGCTCTGGTAATCCAGCTCACCCTGGCTGCCTAGCAGCGCAGGCTGGTGCGGGGTCTGGCTGGCATGGTGGGCGATGGTGTCGAACAGCGTCATTGCGCGCACCTCCTGTCGATGTCGGCATGGTTAAAAAGGCGGGGCATGGGCCCCAGCAGGTTGAGCAGCAGGCTGCTCTGTGCGAGTACCTCGCGCCCCTGGTTGATGTCGCCTGCCATCACCTTGGGCTGGCAGCGGTAGTATTCGCCCCAGGCGCTGGCATCCTCTCCCACCTGATGGGCCTGGGCGGGGGCCAGCTCCACCGGGTTGAGACGCAGGCGGGTAAAGCTGTTGCGCAGCTTGGCGGTGCCGGTGAACACCACGTAGTCCAGGGCGTTGTCACACAGCAGACGGCACAGCGCGGCAAACATCAGGCGGGCGTGACCCGGTTCGCTGCAGGCAAGATTGCCCACTTCGATGATGCGGTGGCGGGCCGGACGGACCCCGAGACGGGTCTCGATGGCGGCCTCGACAGGCTGCTCCAGATATTGCTCCAGATAGAGCGGTTGCTCGTGCTCGCCATGGCAGGCCTGGTTAAGGCCGCAGGCACCGACCAGCACGCCATCTGCCCGGTAGAGCCCGAGCTGGCAGGGCAGAAAATGGGGAATGCGGGCGTTGAACTCGAGGGTATAGGCGGCCTGGATATAGGTTTGCAGCGCCATGACCTGCTGCGGGGATTCGGCCAGGATCAGCCGGTAGGGGGCTTGGATCTCGATGGTCATGGTTGGCTCCTTCTCTTGCGATGGGATGAGAGTAAAAGGGCAAACTTAAGAAACCCTTAAGGCGCAAAAAAAGACGAAAAAAACTGGCGGGGGGTGAACGAGGGTCGATGGGGGCTCCAGACAAAACAGTTGCCAGCAGCGGGCGTGGCAGGCAATCTGCCCCGCTGTCGCCACCCGAGGAGCTGCCATGTCATCCCCTGTTCACTGTCCCCTGTGTCTCTCCCCTCGGCACCATGCCCTGCCGGTGGCGGGCAAGGGCTATTACCGCTGCCTGGCGTGCGAGCTGGTCTGGATGGACGAGGCGGACCACCTGGACGAGGGGGCCGAGAAGGCGGTCTATGACGGGCACGACAACCGGGTGGACGATCCCCGCTACCGGGCCTTTCTGATGCGTGCCTTTGGCGAGGTGCTGGCCCGGGTGTTGCCTCCTGCCAGCGGCCTCGATTTTGGCTGCGGCCCCGGGCCTGCCCTCATCGCCATGGGGCGGGAAGCGGGCTTCGAGATGGCGGGCTACGACAAGTTCTATGCCGACGACCCAGAGTGCCTGACAAGGCAATACGACTTCATCACCAGCACCGAGGTGATAGAGCACATCGCCACCCCCCGCGCCGTGCTGGACACGCTCTGGGGCTGCCTCAAGCCCGGCGGGGTGCTGGTGTTGCAGACCCAGCGGGTGCTGGGGGACGAGCGCTTCAAGACCTGGCGCTATCGCCACGATCCCACCCACATCGTCTTCTTCGCCGAGGCCTCGTTCCGTGCCCTGGCGGTCCGCTGGCAGGCAGAGGTCGAGTTTCCTCATGCGGATGTGGCGGTGTTCACCAAACCCTGAGCCGGGCGTTTTCATTTGGCCATGAGTTGGGCATGCTGGTGGCCTGATACCCAGGAACGGATGCCCCTATCTCCATGTCGATCCCCCACCTCTCATTGCAAGACGCTCGCCACCTGCAACTGGCGGCCCAGGGGCTGCTGACCCCGCGCCGCGCCAGAGCAACCCCCGCCGACCTGCTCGCCTGCATTCGCCGCATGGCGTTGCTGCAGATAGACACCATCTCCGTGGTGGCCCGCAGCCCCTATCTGGTGCTGTTCAGCCGTCTCGGCCACTACGATCCGCGCTGGCTGGAACAACTGCTGGCCGATGGTGACCTCTTCGAATACTGGGCTCATGAGGCCTGTTTCGTCCCCCGGGAAGATTACCGGCTGCTGCGCCATCGCATGCTGGATCCCGCCGCCATGGGCTGGAAGTTCTCCGCCCAGTGGCTCAAGACCCACGGCGGCGAGATAGCGCAGATAGTCGAGCGCATACGCCAGGATGGCCCGGTGCGGGCGGCAGACTTCGAGCGCAAGGGGGACAAGGGCAACGGCTGGTGGGACTGGAAGCCCGAAAAGCGCCATCTGGAGGTGCTGTTTACCGCAGGTCAGCTGATGGTGCGCGAACGGCGCAATTTCCAGCGGGTCTACGATCTCGCCGAGCGGGTCATGCCGGAGTGGAATGACGAGCGGGATCTGCCGAGTCCTGATCTCGCCCGGCGGGACATGGTGCGAGCCAGTTGCCGGGCGCTGGGGCTGGTCAAGACCGGCTGGGTGGCGGATTACTATCGCCTTAAACGGGGGAAATACGACGCCCTGCTCCACCAGCTGGCGGACGAGGGGGAGCTGTTGCCGGTTCGAGTGGAGGGGTGGCAGCACGGAGCCTTCGTTCACGCCTCCCTGGCCGATGAACTGGTCCGGGCCCAGGCGGGCTCCCTCAAGGCGAGCCACACCGCCGTGCTCTCGCCCTTTGACCCGCTGGTGTGGGATCGCAAGCGGGCCAGCGAGTTGTTTGGCTTTGACTATCGCATCGAGTGCTATACCCCGGCCCCCAAGCGCCAGTACGGTTATTTCGTGCTGCCGTTGCTGCATCGCGGCAAGCTGGTGGGCAGGATGGACGCCAAGGCCCATCGCAAGGAGGGGGTGTTTGAGGTCAAGAGCCTCTATCTGGAAGACGGGGTCAGGGTGACCCGGACCCTGGCCCAGGATCTGGGCAAGGCCATCCAGAAGCTGGCGGAGTGGCACCAGACCCCGCTGCTGCGTTATGGCAACGTTCCTGCTCCCTTGCTGGCCCTGTGGCAGGAGATATCGTCGCCTCTGTAGTCAAACTTACGGGGATTAATAAGCACTTGTTCAAGTGTTGGTACGCTAATTGGTTAGCGTACAACGACAAGCTCAAATCGTGAGAGATATTAGGATGGTGACAGGACAACGACTTAATACCGCACTTTGTGGGCTTTCAGCAGAGTTCGGTTACTACCCAGAGTTTTGTGATATTGAGACCGATAGATTCTCAATCAGAACACTTCCCGAACATGAACGCATTGTGGCGCTCGTATCAGGGGACCCGAATGTCCTCAAAGGTTGGATCTATCCGGGGGCGCAGCAATATAGAGAATTCATGAGCGGACATGTTCGTTCAATGCCTTATAACGTTCGTGTTTTTGGGCTTCCCAAAACCCATGTTCTGACGCTTCCAGAGCGCAGAAACAGAGAGGAACTCGATTTTGTTGTGTGGTGCTTATCCTTTTTCACCGGTATGAGACTAACTACAACAGAGGCTGGCTTTCTCGATGCAACCCCCATCCAGCCGGGAAAGCTCGTTGATTTTATCCTGAGTCGCAGCACTATCGCCGATGTCATCGAATTGGCGCTGGACTATCTGGAATCGGAGCGTGGTGATGCTCGTGCGCCTAAGCGGGTGACTGCTGTCATCCATGCCTTGTTTTTGGCGCAGTATCCACAGAATCTCTCTTTTGAGCGATTTCAGTACCTGTACATGGCACTGGATGCTTGTTTCAGGCTAGTTGAAGTCAAAGAAGCGAAAAAACTCCAGATTTCTCATGCTGGACGTGTTCAATGGATGTGTGAAAAATTTGGTATGCCACTACCTGATTGGGCTAAGAACAGCAAAACAGAGCCCTCATCGCTATCGGTCGCCCGTAATGACACTTTCCACGAAGCCATATTCTTTGATGGGCCGTTGGGATTTGCTAGTTACGACGGTAACCTGCGCTCAGCAGAACAGGAAAACACCCTACTGCAAATGGAAGCATTGGTTTGTCGGTTACTGGTGGCCATTCTTGGTAAGCCTGGCGTCGGTTATGTTAAGACCTCCGTTAATACCATAGAGATTCACGCACTGGAACTACGTGGATGAAGGCCAGAATTAAACCGCAAATAAAAAAACCGGGCACTGGGCCCGGTTTGTCATGCAGTCAGGATGTGCTTACTGGAGCACCAGCACCATCAGCAGGCCGACGGTGATGGCGGACACCAGGAAGGCGAAGCCATAGAACACATAGTGGTGCAGCTTGGTGGTGTGGATCCCCAGATCATGCAGGCCGTGGTAAATGCGGTGCATGCCGTGCCAGACGGGCAGGGCGATGATCACCAGCAGGATGCAGGCACCCCACCAGGAGCTGGCGAATGCCAGCACGCGCTCGTAGCTCATGGTCTCCACGTCCATGATGCCCATGGGCACCAGCAGACCTGTGATGAGGACAATGACCGGCAGCAGCATGGCAACCACCATGCCACCCGCACCAAACAGACCCCAGTAAATTGGCTCGTCAGAACGTCTCATATTTTTTCCTCAAATCATGATTGAGTGATCGTGGCCAACGTTTCTGAGTGAGAGCCCGGTACCAAACAGACACCAATAACCGGGTTCGTCAGAACGTCTTATGGTTTTCTCCTCAGGCCACGATGATCAGGACAAGCAGGGATACCGCCGCCAGCGCCACATACTGGGCGATGACGATCGGCTTCTCCGGCACCAGGTCTTCGCCACGGAAGATGCGCATGGCTTTCGGTGCCAGTGCGAACCAGGTCTTGGCGTGGAACAGGCAGGCTGCCAGGGCGATGACGTGGAACAGGATGGCAATGGGGCTTTGCAGGGATTCCAGCCAGCCGTTGAATGCCTCCTGACCCTGTACCAGGCGCAGCAGACCCCACATCAGCACGACGGCGTAGATGGAGACGAAGATGCTGGTGCCTTCGCGGATCATGTAACCGGTGTAGAAGGCATTCTTCAGCCACCAGTCTTTTTTCATCTCGCGCACGTAAGGCTTACGTTTGCTCTCAGTGTTGTTCATGGTCTCACTCCTGGTCTCAATCCGGCTTGAACATGGCGATCATGTAGTCCTTGGCGCTCTCGACCTTGCCAAGCTGGATGGCGGCGGCCGGATCCACGCCCTTCGGGCACACTTCGGAGCAGTAGCCCACGAAGGTACAGCCCCAGACGCCCTCGTCCTGGCTGATGATCTTCATCCGCTCCCTGGATGCGCTATCGCGGTTGTCGGCGTTGTAGCGATAGGCCAGCGCCAGTGCTGCCGGACCGGTGAACTTCTTGTTGATGCCATATTGCGGGCAGGCCGCGTAGCACAGACCGCAGTTGATGCACATGGAGAACTGGTGATACTTCGCCATGTCAGCCGGGGTCTGGGTGTACTCGCCATCGCACAGGCTGCGCGGCTCGGACGGGATGATGTAGGGCTTGATGCTCTCCAGCTTCTCGATGAAGTCAGACATGTCGACCACCAAATCGCGCTCGATGGGGAAGTTGTTGAGCGGCTCGATAGTCATCTTGCCCGGCAGGTAGTCGCGCAGGAAGGTCTTGCAACCGAGTTTCGGAATGCCGTTGACCATCATGCCGCAGGAGCCGCAGATCGCCATCCGGCAGGACCAGCGGAAGCTCAAGGTAGAGTCCAGATGATCCTTGATGTATTGCAGCGCATCCAGCAGGGACATCTCTTTGAGGTAGGGCACCTGGAAGGTCTGCATCCAGGGCTCGTTATCCTGCTCGGGACGGTAGCGCAGGATTTCAATTTCGATCATCTCAGCCATTCTTCTTAGCCTCGTCTTGTTTCTCACCCTCGGAACCGTACACGCGCTTGGCCGGTTGGGATTTAGTGATCTTCACATCGGAATAGTCGATGGTCGGGGCCCCTTCGTCGTTGTAGAAGGAGAGAGTGTGCTTGAGGAAGTTGACGTCATCGCGCTCCTCGTAACCGTCCAGACGCTGGTGGGAACCGCGGGACTCTTTGCGGTTGATGGCGGAGTGCGCCATGGCTTCCGCCACGTCCAGCATGTAGCCCAGCTCGATGGCGTACAGCAGGTCGGTGTTGAAGACCGAGGACTTGTCGTTGATCTTGATCTTCTTGTAACGGGCTTTCAGCTCGTTGATCTTGTCGATGGTGCCCTGCATCAGCTCTTCGGTACGGTAGATACCGACACCGGCTTCCATGGACATGCCCAGTTCGTTGCGGATATCCGCCGGGTTTTCGGTGCCGTCGATGTCCAGCAGGGAGAGGTGCTGCTTGATGAGCGCCTCGGCCTTGGCGACCAGCGCCTGGGTGTTGCCGTGTTGCTGGGTGGCGGCAAACTCGGCTGCCTGCTCACCGGCCACCTTGCCGAAGACCACGATCTCGGACAGGGAGTTGGAACCCAGACGGTTGGCGCCGTGCAGACCGACGGAGGCACATTCGCCAGCGGCATAGAGACCGGCCAGACGAGTGGCGCACTTGCCGTCGGTTTCGATGCCACCCATGGTGTAGTGGGCGGTCGGACGTACCGGAATCGGCTCTTTCACCGGATCCACACCCACGTAGGCCTTGGCCAGTTCGCAGATGAAGGGCAGACGCTCTTTCAGGTACTTCTCTCCAAGGTGGCGCAGGTCGAGGTGAACCACGTCGCCCATGGGGCCCTGGATCACGCGGCCTTTTTGCTGCTCCTGCCAGAAGGCCTGGGAGAGACGGTCGCGCGGACCCAGCTCCATGTGCTTGTTCTTCGGCTGGCCGACCGGGGTTTCTGGGCCCAGACCGTAATCTTGCAGGTAGCGATAGCCATCCTTGTTGAGCAGGATGCCACCCTCACCACGACAACCTTCGGTCATCAGGATGCCGGTGCCCGGCAGACCGGTCGGGTGATACTGGACGAACTCCATGTCCCGCAGTGGGACGCCGTGGCGGTAGGCCAGGGCCATGCCGTCACCGGTGACGATGCCGCCGTTGGTGTTGTAGCGATAGACACGACCTGCGCCGCCGGTGGCCAGCACCACGGACTTGGCCTGGATGAAGCGGGTGATGCCGTTCTGGATGTCAAAGGTGACGACACCCTGGACGCGGCCATCTTCCACGATGAGATCCAGACAGAAGTGCTCGTCGAAGCGCTTGATGGTCGGGTACTTGATGGAGGTCTGGAACAGGGTGTGCAGGATGTGGAAGCCGGACTTGTCGGCGGCGAACCAGGTGCGGGGGATCTTCATCCCGCCGAAACGGCGAACGTTGGCCTTGCCGTCCGGTTTGCGGCTCCAGGGGCAACCCCAGTGCTCCAGCTGGATCATCTCGTTGGTGGCGTTGTTGACGAAGTACTCGACCACGTCCTGCTCACACAACCAGTCACCACCGGAGACGGTGTCGTTGAAGTGGTTTTCCAGGGAGTCGTCATCACGAACGACGCCTGCGGCGCCACCTTCGGCGGCCACGGTGTGGCTGCGCATCGGATAGACCTTGGAAATCAGGGCGATTTCCAGCTCCGGGTGGGCTTCTGCAATGGCGATTGCGGCACGCAGGCCACCGCCACCGGCACCGATGATGGCAACATCGGTCTTGATAATATCCACATCTGCCTCCTTAGGGATAGATTTGCTGGGCACGATTTTGCTCTATGAAAAAAATTCAGGCTTGATGCAAGTCAAACTGCTTTGTTTTAGTGCTTGGCAACGGTGATTTTTATTACAACCACCCCATTCCTTGGATGAAAATGCCGTCATTATCGCCATCCATCAGTGATCTGGATCAGCCGTACTCGCTACTCTGGTGATTTTAACTCCAAGATTATACGTAGTTTTCTTTCAAAAAAATGAGAAATGCCTCTCTTTTTGGGTATTACCCATAAAGTTTTTAAGTTTTTTATCAAAACAGTTTAATGATAACTATTATCACGATGACATATCGAGGTTAGGCATCAAAAAAGTAATGCGAATATAGCCATGACAGACTGGGCCCGTCTCCCACACATGGGCAAAAGGAGATGTCGATCACAGGGTTGAGGGTCTCGAAAGGGGATTATAACCGTTGAAACAAAAAGGGTTTATAAAAAAGGGGCCTGAACGGCCCCTTTCTTCCCATGGTTGATCAGATGCGGAACATGCCGACCTGATTATTCAATTCACCTGAAATATTTTTAAGCTGGGCCGACAGATTGCGGGAGCTGTCCGCATCCACTGCCAGCTCGTCCGAGACATCCTTGACCGCCTGGATGTTGCGGCTCACCTCGTCGGTGACGGCACGCTGTTCCTCGGCGGCGCTGGAGATCTGGGTCGCCATGTCGGAGATCTGGTTGATGGAGGTGGTGATCTGCTCCAGTGCCTGGGTCGCATCGTTGGCATCTTCCACGCTGTTCTGGGCCAGCAGCTGACCCTCGTGCATGGTACTGACGGCGCCCTGGGTGTTGCGCTGCAGGGTCTCTATCATGCTGCGGATCTCGACGGTGGAGCTGTGGGTGCGCTGGGAAAGCACCCGCACCTCGTCGGCCACCACGGCAAAGCCGCGTCCCTGCTCGCCAGCCCGGGCGGCCTCGATGGCGGCGTTGAGCGCCAGCAGGTTGGTCTGCTCGGCGATGCCCTGGATGGTGGAGAGGATGGTGTTGATCTCCTGGGCGTTCTTCTCCAGTTCCTGAATGATGCCGGAGGCCTGCTTGACCTGGGTAGCGAGATCCGTGATGGAGCGCTGGTTGCGGGCAATCACCTGCTTGCCGTGCTCGCAACTGCTGGAGGAGCTGCGGGCCGCTTCCGCGGTCTGCTCGGCGTTGCTGGCCACTTCGACGGCGGTGGCGGACATCTCGTGCACTGCGGTCGCAATCTGGGAGATCTCGTTTTGCTGGCGGGCCAGCCCCTGGTTGGATTTCTCCGCCATGTCGTGGGAAGACCTGGCCTGCTGGTTGAGCTGGGTGGAGGAGTTGGAGATGTCCTGCACCATGACGTGGATGCGCTCGATGAAGGTGTTGACGTGCTTGGCGACGGTACCGACCTCGTCTTCACGCTCGATCTTGATGCGACGGGTGAGATCGCCGTTGCCGCGGGAGAGATCGGCAATCGCCTCGCCCAGGGTTTTCAGCGGCGCCAGGGAGCCGTTGATGGCGACATAGGAGAAGCCCGCCACGATGAGGATGGTCAGCAATCCCTGGATGAGGGCGGAGGTGACCATGCGGGAGACGGACTGGTAGGCGACCGCTTCGTCCACCACGATGCCGAAATACCAGTTGGTGTTGGGGATCTCGGTGAGGTCGAATACGCTTGCCTTGCCGCTGATATCCATCTCGGAGATGGTGTTGTCATGGGCCAGCTCGTTGACCTTGGCTGCCGTCAGCTCCGGGGAGATGGCGGTGGCGGGTTTGAGGGTCAGATCCTTGTCCGGGTGGGCGATGATGGTGCCGTTGCTGTCCACCAGAATGGCATAGGTGCCTTCCGAGTTCATGGCGAGCACGTCTTTCACCAGACCGTCGATGGAGACGTCACCGGCGATGACGCCGTCGGTGTTGCCACGACTGAAGGGCTCGGCGATGGTGATGATGAGCTGGCCGGTGGTGATGTCGGCATAAGGGGCCGTGATGGCGAGCTTGCCGGCGGCCATGGCGTCTTTGTACCAGGGGCGCTGGCGCGGATCATAGCCGGCCGGCAGATCGGTCGGCTTGCTCTGGATCATCCGGCCATCCTTGGTGCCCACATAGACGAGATCGAAGTTGCCCGCATTCATGGACTGGGCCAGGTGGCTGAGGGGCTCGTCTTCCTTGGCGAAGGCTTCCTTGGTGGCGGTGACGAGATTGATGCGGGCGTCGAGCCAGCGGGAGATCCCCTTGACGTTGGCGACCGAGCTGTCGTCGATGAAGCTCCAGATCAGCCGCTGGGTTTCACTGCGCAACTGGGAGGTGTTGTACCAGACCTGCAGGCCGGTGATGACCAGAATGATGGCCCCGATGGAGAGGACCAGCTTGTTCTTGATGGATAGGTTCATGTTTACATCCTTGTGAGCGTCAGTCAGAGATCCATGGTGTTTGTTATTGTTATGAGCCAACTCTGTATCGGCTGGCTATGGACTTTATGTATCCCGGTGCACCGCATTTTTTCAATTCTTTTCACCTCCTTGTGGCCTGCCAGGCCGCGCCGATACTCAGCTGAATCGATCTGGCCGGTTGGTGAAGATGCCATCGACACCCATGCTGGCGAGGGCGCTCCCATCACTCACTTCGTCGACCGTGTAGACCAGGATCTTGAGCCCCCGGCGATGGGCATCCGCCACCAGGGTCTCTTCGACGAAATCCACGTCGCAGTTCAGTGACCAGGCCCCCAGCGTCTCGGCGAAGGCGGCGCCGTCGAGGGGCAGGCTGGCCGTGAGGGCGCCGATCCTGATTTCCGGTCGCAGTCCCTTGAAGCGTAACAGCTCGGGATGATGAAAGGAGGAAACGATCCAGTGCGCCTGGGTAAAGCCAAGCTCGGCCTCGGCCCGCCTGGTCAGGGCGGCCACCGGCTCGGCGGTGTGGGCGCCCTTTAGCTCGATGTGCAGTTCGCAGCGCCCCGCCACCAGTGCCATCACCTGCCACAGGGTCGGGATCCGCTCCCCGTCCCCCGCATCCAGGCTCGCCAGGTACTCCCGGGATTGCCCGGTCAGCACACCCTGGCCGTTGGTGCAGCGCTCCAGCCGCCGGTCGTGGAAGACCCAGAGCTCTCCGTCGGCCCACTGCACGTCCAGCTCGATGGCTTTGGCACCCAGATCCAGCGCCAGGCTCATCGCCTTGAGGGTATTCTCCGGGGCCAGGCCGCTGGCACCGCGATGGGCAATGATCTGCATGATGGCTCCTGTTGTCGTCTTTGGGGGCTTCATCCCCGGCTCATCCGGATGTCGATCTGCTGATGTGGCAGATGCATGCCGACCTGGCCGAGTTTCTCCAGGATCAGGGAATGTACCTCGTGCGTAATGGGCATCCGGTGATCCATGTTGTTGACGTAGAGCCGGATCTCGTAGATGAGGGCCGAGTCGGTGAACTCGATGAGGAACACCTCCGGGGCGGGCGTATCCAGCACCAGGGTGGACTCGCGCACGCTCTGCTCCAGCAGTTGCTGTACCTGCTTGGGATTCTGGGTCAGGCCGATGCGAATGCGCAAGCGGACCCGGGTGATGGCATCGGACAGGGACCAGTTGATGAACTGCTCGGTGATGAAGGCCTTGTTGGGGACGATGATCTCCTTCCTGTCCCAGTCCACTATGGTGGTGGCGCGGGTCTTGATCTTGGTGACGGTGCCGGTGAGATCACGGATGGTGACGGTGTCACCCAGGCGGATCGGTTTTTCGAACAGGATGATGAGGCCGGAGACGAAGTTGGCGAAGATCTCCTGCAAGCCGAAGCCCAGCCCCACAGAGAGTGCTGCCACCAGCCACTGGGTCTTGGACCAGTCGATGCCGAGCATGGAGAAGCCGGTGAGGGCGCCAATCA
Organism: Aeromonas sp. FDAARGOS 1406; assembly: GCF_019048565.1. Classification (NCBI taxonomy): domain Bacteria; kingdom Pseudomonadati; phylum Pseudomonadota; class Gammaproteobacteria; order Aeromonadales; family Aeromonadaceae; genus Aeromonas; species Aeromonas sp. FDAARGOS 1406. Next base: position 1,619,178 of record NZ_CP077378.1, on the reverse strand, counting down.
GCAGCACCAGGTACTTGCTCACCGTGGTGAGGGCGAAGCCGGTGCCGGGGGAGAGGCTCAGGTGCTGGAGCAGGGTGAGCTCCATCAACCCTGGCAGGTTGCGGGCGGTGACCACCGTCAGGATAAACGCGAAGACGGTCAGCATCAGATCCTGCAGGGTGATGGCGGAGAGCTGCTCGATGCCGGCCACCTTGCTGCTCACCTGCCACACCTCGATGCTGCTGAGGAAGCTGAATGCCGAGTTGAGATCCGACCATTGCACCACCACCAGCATGGTGAAGCCCAGCATCAGCAGGGTGCGCACCAGGCCGAGGGACTGAGCGCTGATGGTATCCAGATCCAGCTCGGGCTCCTCCACCACATCGGGGATCTCGGAGCTGAGATCGTCCTCTTCCCGCTCCCGCTGCGCCAGGATCTCGGCCCGCTTCTGCTTGGCGCGATCGAAGGCGAGTCGGCGGCGCTGGATCAGCATCCAGCGGTGGGCCAGATAGTAGACGAGCAGGCAGCCGAGCCCCGCCAGAAGGCTCAGCTCCAGCTGGCGCAGCAGGGTGCGGGAGGTGTAGAAGTAGCCGAACAGGGCGCCCAGCACCGCCAGCAGCGGGGCCAGCATCAGGCTGTTCCAGATGAAGTGGTGCAGCAGATGGGGCTTGGTCATGTCTGCCTGACCCCAGGTGAGGGGCAGTTTTTCCCGGTTGAGGCGGGCAAAGAAGAGCAGCAGCCAGAGGGCCCCGATGATGAAGGCGAGGCGCCCCAGGGAGTCGTAGAAGGCGTGTTCCTGATAGCTGCTCGCCATGCCCTGTACGAAGAAGCTCGGGATCAGCACCAGCAGCAGGGTACGAAACTGTCCCCACACTCGCTGCACCCGCTCCTTCTGCCAGCGGAAGTGGAGGATGAGGATCCCCTTCTCCAGAGTGAGGTGGCGCGCCACCAGCAGGGCCAGCAGCAGGAACCAGATTTCACCCAGGCCCCGGGCCACCGCCACCGCGAAGGGATATTGCCAGGCGCCGTCCAGCAGGCCGTGCACCATGAGCACCATGGCGGGCAGCGGCAGGGCGGCGAGCACGGAGCGCACCAGCAACCGGCTGGTGAGGCTGAACTTGTCCTGGGTTACCTTGCCGATGCGCGGGGCAATGTACTGGCTGTATTGAATGAGGTGGTGGGCCAGTTTCAGCCAGCACCAGGCCAGCCCCAGCAGCCCGAGGCCAGCCAGGGTCAGGCTCAGGGGGTTGTTCTCGGCGATGGCCCTGGGCAGTTGCAGCCAGTTGGCCGGGTTGAAGGCAAGGCCGAGGGCGGCCGGGACGCCGAGCAGCACCGCCGGGCTCAGGGGGCGCACGTCCGGCATCCAGAACAGATGGCTGGCGCTGAGTTCGCGGATCTCGTCGATCTTGCTGTTCTGGCGGCTGTAGAGCAGCTTGAGGCGGGTCTGCTCCTGAATGAGGGTGTCGGAGGCATCGTTGAGCCGGGTCAGCAGTTGCCGCCTTGCCTTGAGCAGGTTGTCCAGCACGGCGCGCTGGGCCCTGTCCAGGGTGATGCCGTCTCCACTGAGCAGGCTGTTGCGCAGCTGGACCGGATCCTTCAGGGCATCCTGCTCGGTCTCGTACTGGTATTTGGCCATGCGCGCCTTGACGATGGCTGACTCCAGCCGCTCCAGCGGGAAGTAGGCGGGCAGATCGGCCAGCTTGCTGCGCAGGTTCTCGCCGTAGGCGTTGCTTATCTGCAACCACTCCAGCTGTTCGCGCACCGAATTGACCAGCTCGTTGAGCCCGGAGAGGGAGGTGTCCACCCCCCGTTGCTCGTCCTGCACCCGTTCAATCTGGTCCTCGAGGGCCCCCAGTTGCAGGGAGAGGGCCTGGTTTTGCTGCTGTTGCTCCTGCAAGAGGGGTAGGTCAGAGGTGAGCTGGCGGCGCAGGCGTTCGCTCTCGGCCAGGGCCTGCTCGGTCTTGTCCCGGCGCAGCTGGTTCTGCTGGGCAAGCAGACTGGTCTGCCACTCATCCTCGTCGGTGATGGCGAGGTTGAGCTCCTGCAGCTTGAGCTTGCCCAGATCGTTGCGCTGCTGGGCGGAGAGCTGCTCCAGCTCCAGCATCTGGATCCGGTCGGAGAGGCTCTGCTCCTTGAGTCGGGTGGCCAGTTGCTGGGCCTCCTGCAACCTGTCCGACTCGTTGCTGAAGCTCAGGCGATCGAGCAGGGAGCGGGTCTGGAGCAACTGCTTGCGCAACTCGTCGACCCGCAGGTGATACTCCTGGCCCGTGCTCTCAAGCTGGTTGAGGCTGTCGGTCACCGCCTGACGCTCCTTGCGCAGGTTGAGCTGGCGGTTGCTGCTCAGGCTGATGGCCTGGCGCAGGGCATCCTCCTTGAGGGAGGAGAGGGACGGGCGGGACTGGGGCTGATAGTTGTGCAGCCCCTCCTTGAGACGGGCGGACTCCTTGGGGTAGTCGATGAGGATCTGCTGGTAGGCCTTGCCCTGTTCCCGGTAGCGCTGGGCATCCCGGGCATATTGCAGGGCCTGCTGGTAGCTCTCCCGCAGTTGCTGGTTTTCCGGGGTATCCGTCTTGGGGATGCTTTGCAGCAGCTCCTCTACCTGAGTGATGGCATCATCAGCCTGGACAGCGGAGAAGGGGAACAGGCTGAGACAGAGCATCAGACAGAGCAGGCGTTGCAACATGGCGCACGTTTCCGTTCAGGAGAAGTCGCCCTAGCCTAAAGCAGGGGCCGGGGCGGGTAAAGCCCTCAAGATGAATGATCCACGGCACAAATAACGGGTGATCCGGGTCTTGTTTGGCTATTATTCTGGCCGTTCCCCTTCATTGAGCAATTTATGTCCTCCGTCGATCTGGGCACGGCCCCCCTTTCCCGCCTCTTCTTGCGTTACGTCACCCCCACGGTGGCCGCCATGCTGGTCACCGGCATCTATGTCACCATAGACGGCATCTTCGTCGGCCATATCCTGGGCCAGGACGGGCTGGCCGGCATGATGCTGGCGTACCCCATCTGCGCCGTGCTCTACGCGGTGGGGGCCCTGATCGGCATGGGATCCTCGTCGCTGGCCTCCTTCTATCTGGGCAAGGGGGAGCAGGCCAGGGCGCGCCACATCGTCGGCAATGCCCTGGTGATGGTGCTCATCGCCTCCGCGCTGCTTGCCTTCATTGGCATTCGTTACGGCGAGGCCATGCTTGTCTGGATGGGGGCGCAGGGGGTCATCTTCGACGCAGGCTTTGCCTATCTGCAGTGGTACGCCTGGCTCGGGGTGTTTGCGGTGCTCTCCATGGCCTTTACCGCCCTGCTGCGCAACGACGGGCGACCCGGCCTCACCACCTGGATCCTGGTGGGGGGCGGCGTGCTCAACGTGCTGCTCGACTACCTGCTGATGGCGGTGATCCCCTGGGGGCTGGCGGGGGCCGCCATCGCGACCATGCTCTCCCAGGCGGTCACAGGGGGCCTGTGCCTGTGGCACTTCTTCACCCCCCGCAGCCAGTTGCGCATTCGCTGGGATACCCTGGTGCCCGACTGGCGGCTGATGGGGGAGACATTGCGACTCGGGGTGTCGAGTTTTCTGATGTACCTCTACCTCTCGGTGGTGCTGGCGCTGCACAACAAGGCGCTGCTCTCGGTGGGCACTTCGCTGCACGTGGCCGCCTATGGTGTCATCAGCTACAGCGAGGCCTTCTTCTATCTCATCTTCGAGGGGATCGCCATGGGCATCCAGCCTATCGCCAGCTTCAATGCCGGGGCGGGCAACTGGGCACGGGTGCTGCGGGTGCGCAACCTGGCATTGGGAGTGACCATGGCGGTGGCACTGTGCGGGATGATCCCGCTGTATCTGTGGCCAGAGGCAGTGGTTTATCTGTTTGCGGGGGACAATGCTTCCCTGTTGCCGGTGGCGACCCTCGGTATCTGGCTCTACTTCTGGGGGCTGCCCATGGAAGGCTTGCTGCTGGTGGGGGCCACCTATTTCCAGGCCATCAACCGGGCCCGCATCGCTTCCCTGCTCACCGGCGGCAAGCTGGTGCTGATCGGCGGTTTCCTGTGGGGCTTCTCCTCCCTGTGGGGAGTGGCCGGTGTCTGGCTGGCGCTGCCCACTTGCAGCACTCTGCTGGCCCTGGTGATGTGGCGGGCGATGAGCAGGGAGGGGCGCCAGCACAGCGCTGCCTGAGATGTGGTCATGCGTCCATGAAAAAGGCAGCCAAGGCTGCCTTTTTCATTTTGAGTGCCCCTGCCTGTGGGCGGCAGGTTGCCGGCCTCAGGGCTTGAAGGCGCCGATAAAGATGGCGGGGTCGACGCGGGCGTCGTTGAGGCTGACGTTCCAGTGCATGTGGGGACCGGTGGCGCGGCCGGTGGCGCCGACCCGGCCGACGATGCCACCGCGGGGCAGGCTCTGGCCCAGCTTCACGTCCACCTTCGACATGTGACAGAACATGCTGATGAGGCCCTGGCCGTGGTCGACGAACACCGTATTGCCGTTGAAGAAGTAGTTGCCGATGAGGATGACCTTGCCAGCGGCTGGTGCCTTGATGGGAGTGCCAGCTCCGACCGCGAAGTCGAGGCCGGAGTGGGGGTTGCGCTCCTCGCCGTTGAAGAAGCGGCGCAGCCCGAAGGGACTGGAGAGCGGGCCCTGGACCGGCTTGTCAAACAGCAGGTTGCTCGGCTGAGCCGGACTGAAGGTCTGGTAGGCGCGGGTCTGTTCGGCAAGCTCCCGGTTGATGCGGGTCATGTCTTCGGCCAGCGGATTGACCTGGCGGCTGTTCTTGAGCTTGATGTGCTGCTCACGGTAGTGCTTGGTGCCGACCGTGAAACTCAAGGTGCGGCCATCGCTGGTGGTCACCTGATGGGGGCCGGGCGCGCTCTTGAGCGGGATGCCGACGATGGCAATCCACGTCTTCCCGTCTTCCTGTACGACCAGCACAGGCTTGTCCTGATAGCGCACTGCGGGCGCCTTGGCCCCGCTTCCCAGTGGTACCACGGCCACGCCCCCCGGCACCGGGTGGTTGAGCAGGCGGCTGATAAACCCCGGTTCGGCGTGAAGCGCAGGGCTGCCGAGCAGCAGGAGAAGAAAGAAGAGGCGGCGCATGATGGCTCCATCGGATCAGGGGGAAAGCAAGAGGGGGGAGATGATGCCACATTCTGGCAGTGCTGTCCGTCAACCGTGGCCGATAAACTCGTCGGCTGCGGCCCAGAAGGACGCAACGGACACGCCATTGCAGCGAGGTGAATGCTCTGGTTGCGGGTGCCCGCTTTCCCTTCGACCTTGCCAGCCTGATCAGGGGGCCGCTGCGCTACCGCTTCTCGGGGGGGCTCGCGAGCGACAACCGCTTCATCACCACCAGCCTGGCCGGTGTCGGGGTGGGCATGGTCGAGCAGGGGGCCCTGACCCCTATTCCATTCGATACCGCCATCGCGGTACCCTACTCGGCGGCGACCCAGGCCACCGACTGCAAGATGAGGCTCTACCCGACCCGGCTGCCGGGCCAGGTAGTACGCACCGGCCCCTACACCGGCACCATCATGGTCACGGTGAGCGTGCCCTGAGGAGACGCCGCTTCGCCCCTATTTTTCGACGAGGTCAATGATGAACAGTGACAGGGCCCTGCGCCACGAACCCAAACGCCATGGCATAGGACAGGGCTGGATCTGGATCCGCACCGGATTCGACATCTTCAACAAGGGGATGGGTGCCAGCGTGGCCATGATAGTGCTCTGGTTTGTGGTGGGCATCGTGCTGGATCAACTGCCGGCGGGGGGCTTGATCTCCCAGTTGCTCTACATGGTGTGGGGGGCTGGCTGGGTGGCGGTGGCGCGGCGAGGTCACCAAGGCGAGGCGCTGCAATTTGGCGACTTCTTTGCCGGTTTCCGCCATCGGTTGACCCCCTTGATGCTGGGGGGCCTGATGGTGCTCGGCCTCATCATGGGGATCCTGATGATCTGTGTGTTCCTGCTGCACCAGTGGGGACTTACCGGCCTGTTGTCCGCGGATCCGGGCTCCCTGGCGCTGACCCCGGATCAGGCACGGGGCTTCCTCGTCTGCGCCCTGGTGGGATTGGCACTGTTCGTTCCCGTGCTGATGGCCATCACCTTCGCCCCCGCCCTTATCCTCTTCCATCAGGTCGGGGTCTGGCAGGCAGCCATGCTCAGCTTCAAGGGATGTCTGCGCAACATGTGGCCCTTCCTCTGGTGGGGGCTGCTCGGGGCCGTGCTGATCTTCTTTGGCGCACTCCTGATGCTGGTGGGCCTGCTGGTGGTGCTGCCTGCCATCAACTACTCCATCTATGCCGCCTATCACGACATCTATCTGGAGGATCAGGAGGCCGAGGAGGGAGAGACCCCGGTCAAGGCATTCGGTTTCGAAGCCTGACCGGGCACAGGATGGAGCAAAGAGGGGCCGCGAGGCCCCTTTTTTGTGCGGCTCGCAGGGATCAGAGAGAGGGAGGGGCTTCCTGCCACAGGGGATCGTCCGCCATCCGCTCCACGAGAAAGTCGAGGAAGCTGCGCAGCAGGGGGGACATCTGTTTGCGGGTGCCATAAACGGCATAGACGCCGAGGCGCTTGGGCTGCCACGGGGTGAGCAGGGGGACCAGGGCGCCGCTTGCCAGATGGGGCTGAACCGAGTAGGCGGGTTGCAGGCTGATCCCCGCCCCGTCCAGGGTGGCGGCCAGCAGCAGGTTGGAGATGTTGGCGCTGAGGTTGCCGCTCACCGGGACGGATTCGGGACCATCGGGCCCCAGAAACTCCCACAGGCTCTTGCCGAAATAGGTGTAGGTGAGGCAGTTGTGCAGTGCCAGATCCTGCACCTGCTGCGGCGGAGCATGGCGGGCCAGGTAGGCTGGGCTGGCGCACACCACCGAGTGGCAGGTGCCGAGCCTGCGGGCCACCAGGTTGGGATCGAGGTCGTTGGTGATGCGCAGGGCGAGATCGATTCGCTCCTCCACCAGATTGACCGTCCGGTCCAGCAGCAGGATGTCGATCGCCGTGCCGGGGTAACGGGCCAGGTAGTCGTTCGCCGCCCCGACCAGCAGGGCTTCGGAGAGAGAGTAGCTGCAGGTGATGCGCAGTTGCCCCTTGGGGGCCTCGTCATGGCGGATGGCCAGGTGTTCCATCTCTTCCCCCAGGGCCAGCATGGCTCTGGCCCGGTTCAGCGCCTCTTCTCCCGGCCCGGTCAGGCTCAGCCGGCGGGTGGTGCGGTGCAGCAATCTGGCCCCCATCCAGCGTTCCAGCTCGGCCAGGTAGCGCGACACCATGGCGCGGGACATCTCCAGTTTCTCCCCGGCGCCGCTCAGGCTGCCCTGTTCCACCACGCAGACGAAGACCCGCAATGCGGTCAGCCTATCCATCTTGTGCCCCTATATGATCGATTTATGCAACAGTGATGCGCCTATTATGCGGTATTTGTATCGATGGTGATGCAATAAACTGCGCTCATTCCATTAATCCACACCGATGAGCGTTATCTGATGAACAACACACTGCGTACCCTGACCCTGACCCTGACCAGCCTCCTGATGACGGGCTCCGCCCTGGCGGCCCCCCTGACCGTGACCGTCTACAACCCCGGCGAGAAGGCGATCTTCCCCGTCTCCTCCTCACTGGTAACCGGTGACAAAGAGGCCATCCTGATCGATGCCTAGTTCGATGTGCAACATGGTCAGGCGCTGGTGGACATGATCAAGAAGAGCGGCAAGAAGCTGACCACTGTCTATATCAGTGCCGGTGACCCCGACTTCTACTTCGGTCTGGAACCCGTCATGGCTGCGTTCCCGGATGTCAAAGTGCTGGCCGACCAGCATGTGGTCGACCATATCAAGCAGACCAAGGATGCCAAGCTGAGCTACTGGGGCCCGATCCTGGGCAAGGATGCACCCAAGAGCCTGACCGTGCCGCAAGTGATGACGGCCAGCCACCTGACCCTGGATGGCGAGAAGATTGAAATCAAAGAGATGAACACCCCGAATGCCTACCTCTGGGCCCCTTCCATCAAGACGGCCTTTGGTGGTGTACCGGTCTACAGCGGCGTGCACGTCTGGATGGCGGACAGCCAGTCCAAGGCCGCTCGCAGCAACTGGGTCAAGGCGCTGAACAACCTGCTGGCCCTGAAACCCGAGCGTGTGGTGCCGGGTCACTTCCTGGGAACTGCGCCCAAGGGTACCGAAGCCGTGACCTTCACCCGTGACTACGTGCAGCGTTTTGAGCAGGAGCTGGCCAAGACCAAGCACTCCGGCCAGCTGATTGAAGCGCTGAAGAAGGCTTACCCCTCCCTGCCGGTCGACGATGGCCTGGCCATCGGTGCCAAGGTCAATACCGGCGAGATGAAGTGGTAACTCCCTGACGCCTACTTCCCTGTGTTTTTTACCGGGCCCGAGGGCCCGGTTTTTTATCCAGCCTTGAAGCGAGAATGATGATGAACGAAGCGCAAACAACCCTCCATTATGTCTATGACCCCCTCTGTGGCTGGTGCTATGGCGCCGCCCCCCTGCTGAAAGCCGCTGCCGAGATCCCGGGCCTTCGCATCGAACTGCATGGGGGTGGCCTCTGGATGGGCGCCAGGCGCCAGGCCATGGGACAGCCCCTGCGGGACTATGTGCGCCCCCATGACGAGCGCATCCACGCCCTCACCGGACAGCGCTTTGGTGAGCGCTACTTCAACGAGCTCCTGCTCAACGAGTCACTGCTCCTTGACTCCGAGCCGCCCATACGCGCAGTGCTGGCGGTGAGCGAGCTTGGCGGCGACGGCCTTGCCTTGTTGCACCGCATCCAGGAAACCCACTACCGGGATGGGGAATGGGTCGGTTCCCCGACACGGCTGGCGGCGCTCGCGCGGGAGCAGGGGCTGACACCGGAGGCATTCGCCCTGGCCTTTGGTCGGGTCGATCTTGTGGGCCATCTGGCCACAAGCCAGGCGTGGCTGCGCCGGCTCGGCGGGCAGGGGTTCCCGACCCTGGGATTGATGCAAGGGGAGCGCGTCGTTGCGCTGCCTGTCTCCTCCTATCTGGGAGAGCCATCGGCGTTCGCGGATCACATTGCCTCCCTGATGGGGTGAGTTTCTCGCCCATCGCCTGTGGCTTGTCAAAGGAGAGGGAGAGGGCAGACCCGTCTGCGCGCCTCCCTTGTCCCCCGCACCGTTCTTGTGCATGCTATCGGCCTCATTGAACGGCAGGATGCAGTACCTATGAACCTTCGCGATCTCGAATATCTGGTAGCGCTGGAAGAGGAGAAACACTTTCGCAAGGCGGCGGAGCGCTGCTTTGTCAGCCAGCCGACCCTGAGTGGGCAGTTGCGCAAGCTGGAAGATGAACTGGGGGTGATCCTCATCGAGCGCACTTCCCGCAAGGTGCTGTTCACGCCCGCCGGCGATGCCATGGCCCGTCAGGCGCGCAAGGTGCTCAAGGAGGCGCGAGAGCTCAAGAGCATAGGCCAGCACTTCGCCGAGCCCATGTCCGGCGAGATCCACATCGGTTTCATTCCCACCGTGGGCCCCTATCTGCTGCCCCACATCATCCAGGATCTGCGTGAACACTTCCCCAAGCTGGAGTTCTACCTCTACGAAGATCAGACCCAGGTGCTGCTCAAGCGGCTGGAGGAGGGGGAGCTGGATTGCCTCGTGCTGGCGGAGCTGGAAGGGATGGAGGGGTTTGGCGCCATCCCCCTCTATCAGGAGCCCATGTGGCTGGCCGTGCCCCAGCATCACCCGGAGGCGAGCGCCAAGGCGGTGCCCCTGCACAATCTCAAGGGCAAGAAATTGCTGATGCTGGCCGACGGTCACTGCCTGCGGGATCAGGCGATGGGTTTCTGTTTTGCCGCGGGCATCGGTGAGGATCAGCGCTTCAAGGGCACCAGTCTGGAGACCTTGCGCAACATGGTCGCCGCCGGCAGCGGCATGACGCTGGTACCCAGGCTCGCCGTGCCCGCCAACCCGGAGGAGGGGGGCGTCAGCTATCGCCCGGTGATCAACCCCGTGCCGGGGCGCACCATCTCCCTGCTCTATCGTCACTACTCGGTTCGTCGCCCCTGCTTCAATGAGCTGGCGGCCCGCATCTCGAGTCTGATGAAAGCCCTGCTGGGCTGACGCAGCCCGCTCGTCATCCCGAAACAAAAACCGGCGCCTGGGCGCTAATGCCGATCAGTTAAGGATCCATTGACCGATCCTCAGGCTGTGTAAGAATCCGAAACTCCTTGTTGGGTTTCGGATTTTTTTATGCGTATCGACCAAGCTCTCGACTTCATTCACGCCTGTCCTCCCGGAAAGTTTGAGTCCCTGTCTGACCTGCTGTCACCTGAACTGGTGCAGGCTTGCTTGGCCGAGACGGGCTCCGTCTCCTTGCGCCGACGGCGCATGCCCATGGAGCGGGTGCTATGGGCCATTATCGGGATGTCCTTGTTTCGTCATGTCCCTATGGCCCAGCTGGCCAACCAGCTCGATATCCTGTTACCCGGCGACCGGCCGTTTGTCGTCCCCAGCGCCTTCATCCAGGCGCGCCAAAAACTGGCTGACCAAGCCGTTCGACAGGTGTTCCAGCAGACCGCCACACTCTGGCATCAGCTGTGTCAGCACCCCACCTGGGCCGGCTTGCAGCTGCTGGCCGTGGACGGGGTGGTCTGGCGCACGCCCGATACTCCGGACAATGCCGGCGCCTTTGCCAAGTCGAAAACCGTCCAGGGGGAGACGCAATATCCCCAGGTCCGCATGTTGTGTCAGATGGAGCTGACCAGTCATCTGCTGACCCAGACAGTGATGGACTCCTGTGCGGTAAACGAGATGGTGTTGGCAGAGCAACTGATTGAAAAAACACCCGATAATAGCCTGACCCTGTTCGATAAGGGCTTCTACTCACTGGGGTTACTCCATGCCTGGCAACGCCAGGGCGTAGCGCGTCACTGGCTTATTCCGCTGAAAAAGGGGGCTCAATACGAGGTCATCCGCAAGCTGGGGCGGCAGGATGTGCTGGTACGCCTCAGAGCCAGTCCGCAGGCCAAGAAGAAGTGGAGCGAGTTGCCGGAGCAGTTCGAAGCCCGGCTGCTGACCCGGACGGTAAACGGCAAGGAGCGGCAGGTGCTGACCTCGCTCACCGACCCGCTGCGCTTCCCGGCCAGCGAGTTGATGGAGCTATACCAGAATCGCTGGGAAATCGAGCTGGGCTATCGGGAGATGAAACATAGCCTGCAACAGCACCGGCTGACGCTGCGCAGCAAGAAACCCGATGGAGTAAGGCAGGAGCTATGGGGCTTGGTATTGGCCTATAACCTACTGAGATATCAGATGGTTAGGATGGCGGCGAGCTTAAAGGGCTATACGGCCAGCCAGTTGAGCTTTCACATGGCATCGGTGTATCTGCTGCATGAACTCAGTTGCCTGCCGTTTGTGTCACCGGGCATGGTTCCAGGGCGTGTCGCTGAGTTGGACAAACAGGCAGAGCAGTTCAAGTTACCCGCCCGCCGAGAACGAAGTTACCCAAGGTGCATCAAAGCCAAACCACAGAAGTATGCGACGAGAAAACCTAGTAAAAACAATGCCAGTCAGGCTTAACTGACTGGCATTAGCGCCTGGGCGCCGGTTTTTGTTGTTTCCAGGGGGACCTAGAAGATGTCGTCGGTGGAGACGGGACCGTCTGTGGTCGCATCGTCACCGCCATACACCTGGTTGCCATCGGAGATCTGGCTCGCGTAGCGGGTGGGCTCTGTGCCCTCTTTGAAGAACTCCTCCGTGGTACTGCCATCGGCGCGATTGGTCAGCAGACCGGTTTCACGATCGATGCGGACCTGCATGATCCCTTCGGGGACCGGCATCTTGCGTTCGGGCACCTGGTGCAGAGCCGTCTTCATGAAGTCAATCCAGATGGGCTGGGCGGCGCCGCCGCCAAACTCGGCCCGGCCCAGACCGCGCTGGTGGTTGTCAAAACCGATCCAGGAGGTGGCCACCAGATTCGGGGTATAGCCGGAGAACCAGGCATCCCGGGATTCGTTGGTGGTCCCCGTCTTGCCCGAGATGTCGTGACGCTTGAGGTCACGGGCTGCCCGCCAGCCGGTACCACGCCAGCCATTGCCACCCCAGATGGCGGTGGTCAGGGTGTCGGTGATGAGGAAGGCGCTCTGGGCACTGATGGTCTGCGGTGCCATGTTGTTGGGCACGACAGGATCGATGGGGCACTGGGCCTTCCAGTCTGCCGTGGTATTGGCATAGGCATCCGCGCTGTCGAGACCGGCGGCGGCCAGCACGCCGCAGTCGCGGCAGGCGGCGGCCGGGTTGGCCTCGAACAGGGGGGTGCCGAAGCTATCGGTCACTTCGGTGATGAAGTAGGGGGTGACCTGGAAGCCGCCATTGGCCAGCACCGAGTAGCCGCGCACCACTTCCAGCGGGGTGAACTCCGCCGCACCCAGCGCCAGGGATTCGTTGGCGGAAATGTGATCACGGGCGAAGCCGAAGCGGGTCAGGCCGTCGATATAGGTATCCAGCCCGATGGCGCGCATCAGGCGGACCGACATCACGTTCTTGGACTTGGCAAGGCCGAGGCGCAATGTGGTCGGCCCTTCATAGATGGCGGGCGAGTTCTTGGGCTGCCACATGGGGCCCTTGGCAGGATCCCACTGGTTGATCGGTGCATCGTTGATGAGGGACGCCAGGGTATAGCCCTGCTCCAGCGCGGTGGCATAGAGGAAAGGCTTGATGTTGGAGCCGACCTGACGACGGGCCTGATCGACCCGGTTGAACTTGGAGAGCTCGAAGCTGAAGCCGCCGACCAGGGCCTCGATGGCGCCGTCTTGCGGGTTCATGGCCACCAGGGCGGCGTTGACGTCGGGGATCTGGGAGAGCAGCAACTCTTCCCCTTTCTCCCTGACCCAGATCTGGGCGCCGACTTTGAGTACATCCCGCGCCGATTTCGGGGCAAAGCCCTGGCGATCGTCGGTGATGAAGGCACGCGCCCACTTGATGCCATTCCAGCCCAGTTCGGCCTGTTTGCCATTCTTGAGCACCAGGGTGGCGCTCTTGTCGCCGAGCTGGGTGACCACGGCGGCCATCAGGGGCTGATAGGTCGGCTGCTTGGCCAGATGGGCCATGATCTGCTCGTAGTCCCAGGCCGTTTCACCGGCTTTCCACAGCAAGGCGGTCGGGCCACGGTAGCCGTGGCGGGTGTCGTAGTCGAAGACACCATCCAGCAGCGCCTGATGGGCGGCGCGTTGACGCTTGGCGGTGACGGTGGTGTAGACGTGCAGCCCCATGGTGTAGGCATCTTCACCAAACTGCTCCACCATCTTCTGGCGCACCATCTCGCTCAGATAGGGGGCGTTCAGCGTGGTCTCGGCACCATGAAAACGGGCCTTGACCGGCATCTTGGAGGCTTCGTCATACTGGGCCTGGGTGATTTTGCCGGTTTCCAGCATGCGACCCAGTACCACGTTGCGGCGGGCGAAGGCGCGCTCCGGGGAACGGATCGGGTTCAGCATGGAGGGTGCCTTGGGGAGACCCGCGATGATGGCGATCTCGTCCAGGGTCAGATCCTTGACCTCCTTGCCGAAGTAAACCTGGGCGGCCGCGCCGACCCCGAATGCCCGGTAGCCGAGGGGGATCTTGTTGAGATAGAGGGTGAGGATCTCGTCCTTGGAGAGGTTCTGCTCGATGCGCCAGGCGAGGAACACTTCCTTGATCTTGCGTACCAGGGTCTTCTCGTTGCTCAGGAAGAAGTTGCGGGCCACCTGCTGGGTAATGGTACTGGCGCCCTGGCGCGCCTGGCCGGAGACGGCCCAGACGGTGGCGGCACGGATGATGCCGATGGGATCTATGCCCGGGTGCTCATAGAAGCGGGCATCTTCGGTGGCGAGTACGGCATCGATCATGGACTGGGGAATTTCGTCCAGCCGCAGGGGGATGCGACGAATTTCGCCAAACTGGGAGATCAATTCCCCGTCCCGGCTGTAGACCTTCATGGGGGTAGCCAGTTTGACATCGCGCAGGGCGCTGACGTCCGGCAACTGGGGCTTGATGTAGAAGTAGATGCCGATGAGGCTGGCAACGCCCAGCACAGCACCCAGCATCATGACAATAAACAGGCGAACGAGCCATTTCAGCATGGAAGAACTACCAATCGTCTTAAAATTAGCCAACGGGCGCAGAGTATAGCCTTTTTACCCTCGCGGATTCGAGGTTTTCCTGTCCGCAAACAGGCGACCCCGAGAAGAGGCGGGAGGGTAGCACTCCAGGGCACAATTACCAAGGGGGCCGCAATCAAGGCCGAAAGGAGAGGGGCGTCAACTTTTGACACAAACTTTATGACATTGATAGATAGAGCATTATATTGAGTTAAGCCGTCACATCATGACGCGCTGTCCTACAATAAGTCCGAAAACCCAATAACGCATGGATGTGTATATGTTTGGGCTATTAAGTAAGGGATCCCTCGTCTCCATGGCGGGCATTGATTTTGGCAGTCAAACCATCAAGGCCGTCACCATCAGCGGACGTCCCGGCAAGGTGCACCTCGGTTCGGTTGCCGAGATCCCCATGCCAAGAGGAACGCTGGTCGACTATCAACTTCAGGACATTGAACGGGTCAGTCAGTCCCTCAAGTCGCTCAAGCGGCTCGTGCAGGGGGATTGCCAGAACGTGGCCACGGCCGTGACCGGTTCCAACGTCATCACCAAGATCATTCAGGTCGATACCAACATCAACGAGAGCGAGCTGGAGAACCAGGTTCACCTGGAGGCTGAGCAGCTCATCCCCTTTCCCCTCGATGAAGTGAGCCTGGATTTTGAAATCCTCGGCATGGCGGGCGAGAACGGGCGTCAGGAGGTCCTGCTCAGTGCCGCGCGGACCGAGAGCGTCAGTGGCCGGGTCAGTGCCCTGACGGAGGCAGGCATGACGACCATGGTGGTGGATGTGGGGGCCCATGCGCTCGGACGCGCCGTGCTGGCCTGCCTGCCCGACCTGCAAACCTCGGAGAAACCGGTTGGCATCGTCGACATCGGTGCCAGCGCCCTGACTTTCGCCGCTCTGCTACGGGGCCAGGTCATCTATTCCCGGTTGCAGAATTTTGGTGGTGATCAATACAGCCAGGCATTGGCCTCTTTTTACAGCATGAGTATGGAAGAAGCGGAACTGGCCAAGATCCAGGGCTCCCTGCCCGCGGATCATGAGGTGGATGTCCTGTTGCCTCACCTCAGCACCCTGGTGTTGCAGATACGGCGCAACGTGCAGCTGTTTTGCAGCTCTTCGGGGAACAAGGAGCTCTCCAGGCTGGTGCTGACCGGAGGGGGGAGCCTGCTGCCGGGGCTGGCCGGACAAATCGGCAGCGAGCTCAACTGCGAGGTGCTGCATCCCGATCCCTTTGCACTCTTTGGCAAGCCGCAGGGAGAGGGGGGGCTGACTCATGGGGCCAAGTACATGACGGCGCTCGGGCTGGCACTGAGGAGCTTCACACCATGTCAAATATAAACCTTCTGCCCTGGCGGCAGGCTCGGGCGCAGCGTCAGAAGAAACAATTCGGTATCCTGTTCGGTCTGTTCCTGGCGGGGACGGCAGCCATCGCCTTTGCCGTAGACTGGCTGGTGCAGCAGCAGATCGGTTACCAGCAGCAGCGCAATCAGCGGTTGCAGCAGGAGATGGCAACCCTGGACACCCAGCTTGGGGAGATCAGGCTTCTCAAGGAGCGGCGCAAGGAGTTGATTGACCGCATGCAACTCATCGAGCAGTTGCAGATGCGCCGCAACATCCCTGTGCGTCTGTTCAATCAGCTGCCGGTGCTGGTCCCCAACGGGGTGTATCTTGATAGCCTTGCTCTGCAAAACAACAAGATAGACGTGAAGGGAAAGACCGAAGCCTATGGCAGGGTTGCCAGCATGATGCGCCGAATCGACGGTTCCGGCTGGCTGACACAATCCCAGCTCAGCACCATTTTCACGGCCGAGGTGGCCCCCATCGCCCTGAGCCAGTTCTCCATGATGTTCCAGATTGCCACGGCGCTACCCAACGTGGCTAAGGGGCAAAAATGAACCTGCAACAACTCAACGACCTGGATCTCAATGACATTGCCCGCTGGCCGCCGATCGCCAAGGGCATCTTTGTCTTCTTCTGCTGTGCTCTGCTTGGCGGGGCACTCTATTACTACGTGATTGCCAATTCCCTGGTGGCCCTGGGTCGTGAAGCCGCAAAAGAGACTGAGCTCAAGGGACAATTCGAGAGCAAGGCCATGCTGGCCGCGAACCTGGAAGCATACAGAAAGCAGATGGTCCAGCTGGAACATCTGGTCGACACCCAGCTCAAGCAGCTGCCCAACACCCACGAAGTCGCCGGTTTGCTGGATGACATCAGCTTCATTGCCACCGACAACGGTTTGACATTGAACAGGATCAACTGGGAGCCAGAGGTGAAACACGAGTTCTCCACCGAGCTGCCCATGCGCATCGAGGTCGTGGGCACCTATCACGAACTTGGCAAGTTCACGGCGGACATGGCTGCCCTGCCCCGCATCGTGATCCTGGATTCTTTCCAGCTCAGCCAGGGGAAGGGGGGTGAGCTGATGGGTATGTCCATGCAGGCCAAGACCTACAAGTACAACGGCAAAACCGTGGAGAAAAAGCCATGAGCATGAGAGCGGGCGTACTTCTCTTGTCGGCGCTGCTGTTGACGGCCTGTGGGGGACAGGAGGACATGGATGAGTATGTCAAACAGACCAAGGCCAGAAAGCCGGTACCGATCGAACCTTTGCCGGAGATAAAGCCCTTCTCGCCCATGGTCTATCAACGCAGCGATCAGCGCAGTCCGTTCATTGCACCCCAGCCGGAAACCAGTTCCAGGCTGGACGCCAAGGCCAAGCCGGACTGTGCCCAGATAGTGGCCAATCGGGAAAAGGAGGTGCTGGAACGCTACTCGCTTGCCAGCCTGAGCATGAAAGGCTCCATCGGCAAGCAGGGGCAGTTGTGGGCATTGATCAAAACCCCGGACGGGCAAGCCGTGCGCGTCGGGCTCAATCAGCACATGGGGCTGGATCAGGGCAGGGTCATCAAGATAACGAACACGCATGTTGACTTGATGGAGACGGTACCGGATGGCAAAGGATGCTGGGTCACCCGAGAAACCCAGCTGGCCATGGCCAATCTCGACGCAAAACTATGATCAGGGATGAGCAGAGATGAGAACAACAATAAGAAGGATGACCGGTGTGGCGCTGCTGTGGCTGGGCGGATGCACTCAGGTGTGGGCAGTACCCGCGTTGCAGGAGGTCAAGGTGAATCCCCTGCTGGCCGATCAACTCCTGCTGGAGCTCAGCTTCAGCGAACCGGTCAGCGGTTTTACGGACAGGTTGACCTATGAACCCAATCAGCTTCTGCTGCACGTACCCGGGGCCATCGGTGCCCTGACGGTCAATCCCCTGCCCATCAAGCAGCAAGGGGTGAACAACCTCCTGGTGGAGGGGAAGGGGCAGGGGCTCGACATCAAGATCGCCCTCGATCAGCTCACCCCCTATCAGGTCCATCAGCAGGGCAATAAATTGCTGGTGGCGCTGGGAGACAAGGCAGGGCAGCCGGTCGCTTCCTCGGCGGCGCCTGTTGCAGCCAGCCAGTCTGCGCTCGTCAGAAGCCAGCCGGTGACTCAGTCTGCATTGATTGACACCCAGCGAGTTGCCCAGAACCAGTCCCAGTATCAGGCTCAGCCGGCTATGGCTTCTACGCCTACTGTGGCTCCTTCGCCCGTTGCCCCCGGCAAGCCGGTGTTGTCCGTGTCTCAGGCAAACATGGGGGGCGCCTACTTCAACTCGGTCAAGGGCGTGGATTTTCGCCGTGGCAAGGAGGGGCATGGGGAGTTCCTCGTGACGCTGGACAACAGTTCGGCGGCGGTGGATGTCAGCAGCCGTGGTCAGAAAGTGCTGGCCAAGTTCCACGGTACCCGGGTACCTGATGATCAGCTCAACCTCATCAATGTGCAGGACTTTGCTACCCCGGTCTCCCAGGTGGAGGTGTTCCGTCAGGGCAATGACACCCTGTTCGAGCTCTCGGTGAACGGCCAGTTTGACTACCGTTACGATCAGGCCGACAAGATGTTCATCATCGAGGTGAAAAAACGGGTGGCCACCACGGCGGCGAAGCAGTATCAAGGCAAACCCATCTCATTGAACTTCCAGGACATTCCTGTTCGTACCGTGTTGCAGATCATCGCCGATTTCAACAATCTGAACCTGGTGACCACGGACTCGGTTTCCGGCAACATCACGCTGCGTCTCGATGGCGTGCCCTGGGAGCAGGCGCTGGACATCATCCTCAAGGTCAGAGGGTTGGACAAACGGCTGGACAACAACATCCTGCTGGTGGCACCGGCGGACGAGATTGCCGCTCGCGAGAAACAGCAGATGGAGAGCCGCAACCAGGTAGCGGATCTCGCTCCCCTCTACACCGAGTATCTGCAGATCAACTATGCCAAGGCATCGGAAGTGGCGGCCCTGCTCTCCTCCGAGAGCACCAAGCTGCTCTCCCCCAGAGGGGCGGTCAGCGTGGATGAACGTACCAACGTGCTGGTGGTCAAGGACACGGCGGATGTCATCAGCAACGTCAAGCGGATGCTGGATATCCTCGATATCCCGGTGAAGCAGGTGGTGATCGAGGCGCGCATGGTGACCATTGATGATGGTTTCGATGAGGCACTGGGGGTGCGCTGGGGTGTGACCAAGACAGACGGTCATGGCAACGGCACCTCGGGCACCATAGAGGGTAATGATGGCGCCGGAAACAATGATGGCAGTTCCACCATCACTCGCCCCAACGTAGAAGACAGACTCAACGTCAACCTGCCGGTGACCAACGCGGCCGGCACCCTGGCATTCCAGGTTGCCCGTCTTGCCAATGGCACCCTGCTGGATCTTGAGCTCTCGGCTCTGGAAAAGGAGAGCAAGGCCGAGATCATCGCCAGTCCGCGTGTCACCACGGCCAACCAGAAGCCGGCCCTGATCGAGCAGGGGACCGAGATCCCCTATGTGGAGTCCTCTTCGAGCGGGGCGACCTCGGTCACCTTCAAGAAGGCGGTGCTGAGCCTCAAGGTCACACCGCAGATCACCCCGGACAACAGGGTGATCCTGGACTTGACCGTGACTCAGGATACCAAGGGTGAAACCGTGCCGACCGGGACCGGGGATGCGGTGTCCATCAACGCCCAGTCCATCACCACCCAGGTGTTGGTCAACAACGGTGAAACTCTGGTGCTTGGCGGCATCTATCAACAGACCATCAAGAGCGATGTCAGCAAGGTGCCGCTGCTGGGGGATATCCCCGGGTTGGGCTATCTGTTCAAGAAAACCACCAGTGAAAACAAGAAGCGTGAACTGCTGATCTTCGTGACCCCGAGGATAGTGACCGACGCCCTCTGAAAACTTTACTTGTGAGAGTAAAACACATATAACCTTACGCCCCGATGAGGCTGGGGCGTAAGGGCTGCGGTTGCCAGTCCTGGTTTCTACTGAGATAATCCCCCTCCTGATCCAACGCAAGATAAGGTTCATAGGTACCCCGGTCGAGTGTTTACCGGGGCCATACAGTTTGTAATTACTAACGAAAAGACATGGCTGAGAAACGCAATATTTTCCTGATAGGTCCCATGGGTGCGGGCAAGAGCACCATAGGTAGACATCTGGCAGAACAACTGCACATGGAGTTTTTCGACTCAGATCATGAGATTGAGCGCCGCAGTGGTGCCGATATCGGTTGGGTGTTCGATGTTGAAGGCGAAGAAGGCTTCCGGATCCGCGAAGAGAAGGTGATCGGTGAGCTCGCCGAACAGCAGGGGATCGTGCTGGCAACGGGTGGCGGTGCCATCAAGAGCCGTGAAACCCGCAACAAACTCTCCGCACGCGGCATCGTGGTCTACCTCGAAACCACCATTGAAAAGCAATTGGCGCGAACCCAGAGAGACAAGCGTCGTCCCTTGCTGCAAACCGAAGAGCCGCCCCGTGAAGTGCTTGAGCGTCTTGCGCAAGAGCGCAACGCCCTGTACGAAGAGGTTGCCGATTTTGTCATCCAGACGGATGACCAGAGTGCCAAAGTTGTCGCTAATCAAATCGTCAAGTTGATTGGTATGTAATTCATTAGAGGACGTCCATGGAAAGGTTGAAGGTCGAACTGGGTAAACGCAGCTACCCGATAGAGATAGCTGCCGGTCTGCTGCAACGCCCCGAGGTACTGGCGCAGACGATCAAGGGCAAGCGGGTCATGATAGTGACCAATACCGTGGTCGCGCCCCTGTATCTTGAACAGATCATTCAGTTGCTGTCCGGTTTTCAGGTGGAACACCTGATCCTGCCCGATGGCGAGGCCTACAAAACCCTGGCGACCTTCGAGCGGATCATGTCTGCTCTGCTGGAAACCAGCCATGGTCGTGATACCACTCTGATCGCTCTGGGGGGCGGTGTGATAGGTGATGTTGTCGGCTTTGCTGCGGCAAGCTACCAACGAGGCATTCCGTTTATTCAGGTGCCTACCACGCTGCTCTCCCAGGTTGACTCTTCCGTCGGCGGCAAGACCGCCGTCAACCATCCTCTCGGCAAGAACATGGTGGGTGCCTTCTATCAGCCCAAGCATGTGATCATCGATACCGACTGCCTCAAGACCCTGCCTGCCCGGGAATTTGCCGCCGGCATGGCCGAGGTGATCAAATACGGCATCATCTGGGATGCCGCCTTCTTCTCCTGGCTTGAAACCAACATGACTCGCCTGCAGCGCCTCGACGGTGATGCACTCTCCTATGCCATTCGCCGCTGCTGCGAGATCAAGGCCGATGTGGTCGGTCAGGACGAGACCGAGCACGGCGTGCGCGCCTTGCTGAACCTGGGACATACCTTCGGCCATGCCATCGAGGCGGAGAAGGGTTATGGCAACTGGCTGCACGGTGAAGCCGTGGCGGCGGGAACCATGCTGGCGGCCGAGACGGCCCTGGCCCGTGGCGACATGACGGTGCAAGAGGTGGCACGAGTCCGCGATCTGCTGTTGGCCGCCGATTTGCCGGTCAAGGCACCGTCCGATATGGATTTTGCCGCCTTCATTCGCCATATGCGCCGTGACAAGAAGGTGCTGGAAGGCAAGCTGAGGCTGGTGCTGCCGATCGGGATCGGACAGGCCCAGGTCGTGGCCGATGTGACAGACGAGCAATTGATGGCGGTGATCGAGTCTGGTCGTGACCACTAATAAATTGCTCAAGCTGCCTTCTCAGCGGCAGTTGGTTGACCGGCTGCTGCACCTGATCGAGTTCAACCACCCTTTTGTTTTTCTCTCCGGCAAGCCAGGCAGTGGCCGTGGCACACTGTGCGAGTCGCTGCTTGCCCAACTGCCCGATGCGGTGCGGGTGGCCAGCCTCATCGGCAGCCCGTCCATGAAGATGGCGGATGTGCGCCAGTTGCTGTTGCAGCAGGTGGTGGCACGTCCCCTGTTCAACGCGCAGGATGCCCTGGCGGACAGCTTCTTTCGCATGGTGGGTGACAAGCCTGCCAGACTGCTGCTCATCATCGAACGTGCCGATACCTTGCCTGCCGAGCTGGTGGGGGAGTTGTGGGCGCTCTGTCGTCACAACGATACCCTGGCATCTCCTCATAAACTGGCCATCCTGCTCTCGGGTGATGACGCCTGGTGTCGCAACCAGAAGGCGCTCCTCAAGGGACGAGCCATGCCAGCCCTCGAGCTGGAAGTCGCGCCACTGAGCGCTCCTGAGCAACGTATCTTCTTGTATGAGAAGGCCAAAGAGCTCAAGATCCCGACAGCCCTCTTGCCCAAGCCGAAAGTGGAAGAGATCCTGAATGGGGCGGGCGGACATCCGTCAGCCATCATGCAGTTACTGGAGGATACCATGACCGACAGAAGGCCCAAGAAACGTCAGGCCGAGTTGCCCGTCAAGAAGATAGCGATCGTGCTTGCCCTGTTGGCGGGCGGGTTGCTGGCCCTGAGCTATCTGCCCCTGTTCGACAGTGCAGGCCAGGACCCCGCCCAGGCACCGTCCCAGGGGACGGCGTTGCCCGATCCCGTCTCAAGCGATCCTGTGAACGTCGGTGCGGCGAGCGGGGCTTTGGGTACTCAGGCGAACAGTGGCGCCGCTGCCATCCCGTCAGGGAATCAGGTTGCCCGCGATTGGCAGTCCGATGCCAAGCCCTTGCCCAAGAAGGTCGAAAGCGAGACGGTCACCACGGAGTCAACCAACTATGAGGGGCGCCGGGTCGTCATCTCCGACGAAGTGGTCGAGAAATTGATGAACCAGCCGAACGTCAGCGGCGCCTTGCCCACGGCCGTGGTGGATGAGCTGGTGGGGAGCGGTTCCCGTGCGGTCCCGACCGGAACGACGGCCCAGGTCAAGAATCCGGCCCCGAGCAGTGTCCCGGCCCGGACAGAGGCTCAACCGGCCAGTGGCGCGCAGACAGCGCCGGTCGCGGCCCCAGCGGCCAAGGTGGCGTTGACGCCGGTGGCGACTCTCAACAAGAAGCCGAAGAATCACTACAGCATCCAGTTGATGGGGGCGAGCAACACCAAGGCGGTAGACAGCTTTGTGGCCGAGCATGGCTTGGCGGGCAAGGTGTGGGTCTACAAGACCCGTTTCCGTGGCAGTCCCTGGTATGTAGTGGTGCAGGGAG
The DNA here is from genome assembly GCF_019048565.1 of Aeromonas sp. FDAARGOS 1406. NCBI lineage: Bacteria > Pseudomonadati > Pseudomonadota > Gammaproteobacteria > Aeromonadales > Aeromonadaceae > Aeromonas > Aeromonas sp. FDAARGOS 1406. Next base: position 1,596,607 of record NZ_CP077378.1, on the reverse strand, counting down.
ACTACGCCAGCAGTGCCCAGGCCAAGGCGGCCATTCGCAAGCTGTCACCTGCCTTGCTCAAGGGACAACCCTGGCCCAAGTCATTCGCCCAGATACAAAAAGAATTGAAGCAATAGCCAGCCACCCGAAGAAGGGGGTAGAATCACCCCCCTTTTTTGGGCATAGCCTTGTCAACACCGGACTTCCATGAAAAAAACACGCGCGTTTTTAAAATGGGCCGGGGGAAAATACTCCCTGGTCGAAGAGATCGCCGAGCGTTTGCCGGCCGGGCGTGTGTTGCTGGAGCCCTTCGTCGGGGCGGGATCCGTGTTTCTCAACACGGATTACGACGCCTATGTGCTCAACGACATCAATCCGGATCTCATTGGCCTCTACAACCACCTCAAGCAGCAGCCGGACAGCTTCATCAGCGAGGCCCGCAAGCTGTTCGTGGCCGAGCACAACCACAAGACCGCCTATTATCGGCTCCGTACCCAGTTCAACCAGACCGCGGCCGGTTTTGAACGGGCTCAGTTGTTCCTGTTTTTGAATCGCCATGGTTTCAACGGCTTGTGCCGTTACAACAAGAAGGGGGGGTTCAACGTTCCCTTCGGTTCCTACAAGAAACCCTACTTCCCGGAGAAAGAGCTGTGGGCCTTTGCCGAGAAGGCGCAGAAGGCGACGTTCATCTGCGAAAGCTATGCCGACGCCATGGCCCGTGCAGAGGAAGACTGGGTGATCTACTGCGATCCGCCCTATGCCCCCCTCTCCACCACGGCGAGTTTCACCACCTATTCGGCGGGCGGTTTCACCCTGGACGATCAGGCGCTGCTGGCCAGGCTGGCTCGCCACACCGCCGCCCATAAAGGGGTGCCCGTGCTCATCAGCAACCATGACATCGAGTTGACCCGCGAGCTCTATCGTGGCGCCCGGCTCGACGAAATCCTGGTCAAGCGTACCATCAGCCGCAACGGCGGTAGTCGCAACAAGGTGGCTGAGCTGCTGGCGCTCTATCCGCCCGGCATCGAGCCCGAACAGGGCTATTATCCCGGTGAGGCGGAGCTGGTTGCCGTCGGCTGAGTGAACAACGGTCCCTGAGGGGGCCGTTGTCATTTCTGATGCTGCCTCTGGCATTCCGTGAGCCGCGCCTGGCATCGTTTGCCGGCGATGGTGCTGGAGCGGCGTGTTCTGTAGATGCGGGTCGTTTTCATCGCCCTTTTGCGATAAAATTGCGCCGTTTTTTCTGCCACGCTGCCAATGGATGACGCTGATGAAAGACTTTCTGATTGCCCCCTCTATCCTCTCCGCCGACTTTGCCCGTCTGGGTGAGGATGTGGCCAAGGTGCTGGCCGCCGGGGCCGACGTGGTCCATTTCGATGTGATGGACAACCATTATGTCCCCAACCTGACCATCGGCCCCATGGTCTGTCAGGCGCTGCGCGATTACGGCATCGAAGCGCTCATCGACGTGCACCTGATGGTCAAGCCGGTGGATCGCATCGTGCCTGATTTTGCCAAGGCCGGTGCCAGCCTGATCACCTTCCACCCGGAAGCCTCCGATCACGTGGATCGCACCCTGGGCCTCATCAAGGAGCAGGGTTGCCAGGCCGGTCTGGTGCTGAACCCCGCGACCCCGCTCAGCTGCCTGGAGTACGTGATGGACAAGCTGGACGTGATCCTGCTGATGTCGGTCAACCCGGGCTTTGGCGGTCAGAGCTTCATCCCCGGCACCCTCGACAAGCTGCGCCAGGTGCGCCGCCTGATCGACGAGAGCGGCCGCGATATTCGCCTGGAAATCGATGGCGGCGTCAAGGTCGACAACATTCGCGAGATTGCCGAGGCGGGTGCCGACATGTTCGTGGCGGGCTCTGCCATCTTCGGCAAGCCGGATTACAAGGCGGTGATCGACCAGATGCGCGCGGAGCTTGCCCATGTCCGTCGCTGATCGCCCCTTTGACCTGGTGCTGTTCGATCTGGATGGCACCCTGATTGACAGCGCCCCGCAACTGGCGCTGGCGGTCAACCGTACCCTGGCGGAGCTGGGGTTGGCCGAGGCCGACGAGTCCGTGGTGCGTACCTGGGTCGGCAACGGCGCCGACAAGCTGATCCAGCGGGCTCTCGATTACCGCGACGCCCCGGAGCAGTTTGCCAAGGCCCGCCCCCTGTTCGACCGTCACTATCAGGCCTGTCTGCTGGAAGGCCTGGCCATGTATGACGGAGTGGCCCGGAGCCTGCGCCGTCTGCAGGGGCTGGGTTACCAGCAGGCCGTGGTGACCAACAAACCGAGTCACTTCGTGCAGCCCATTCTGGAGGCCCTCGGCATCAGCGACTGTTTCGCACTCTGGCTCGGGGGCAACTGCGTACCCGTCAAGAAGCCAAGCCCGGAGCCGCTGTTGCACGCCTGCCACGAGCTGGGTGTCAGCCCGTCCCGCACCCTGATGGTGGGGGATTCCGAAAATGACGTACTGGCCGCCCAGGCCGCCGGCATGAAGGTGGTGGGGCTCACCTATGGCTACAACTATGGCCGCCCTATCGCAGACTCGCGCCCCGACTGGGTTTGCGAGCAGTTTGCCGAACTCGACGCCCTGCTGGTCTGATCCAGACCGGGCTGGCGGATAACAAGGATTACTACTCTGATGACTAAACCAATCGTATTGAGCGGTGCCCAACCCTCGGGCCAGCTGACCATCGGCAACTACATGGGGGCCCTGCGTCAGTGGGTCAGCATGCAGGATGATTTCGACTGCCTCTATTGCATCGTCGATCTGCACGCCATCACCACTCGCCAGGATCCGGCCGCCTTGCGCAAGGCGTGCCTCGACGCAGCCGCCCTCTATCTGGCGGTGGGCATCGACCCGGCCAAGAGCACCGTCTTCATCCAGTCCCACGTGCCCCAGCACGCCGAGCTCGGCTGGATCCTGAACTGCTACACCCAGATGGGCGAGCTGTCGCGCATGACCCAGTTCAAGGACAAGTCCGCTCGTTTCGAGAACAACGTCAACGTCGGCCTGTTCGGTTATCCGGTGCTGATGGCGGCCGACATTCTGCTTTATCAGGCCAATCAGGTGCCGGTTGGCAATGACCAGAAGCAGCATCTGGAGCTGACCCGCGACATCTGCACCCGCTTCAACAACCTCTATGGCGAAGTCTTCACCCTGCCGGAACCCTTCATTCCGACCGAAGGGGCCCGGGTGATGAGCCTGCAGGACCCGACCAAGAAGATGTCCAAGTCCGACGACAACGAGGCCAACTTCATCGGCTTGCTGGAAGATCCCAAGCAGATCGTCAAGAAGATCAAGCGGGCGATGACCGACTCCGACGAGCCGGCCGTGGTGCGTTTCGATCCCGAAAACAAGCCGGGGGTCTCCAATCTGCTGACCCTGATGTCCGGTGTGACCGGCCGCTCCATCCCGGAGCTGGAGCAACACTTCGAAGGCAAGATGTACGGCCACCTCAAGAGTGAAACGGCCGATGCCGTGGTCGCCTTGCTGGAACCCATCCAGGCGCGCTTCCGCGAGCTGCGTCAGGATGAGGCCCATCTGCAGGCCATTTTGGCGGCTGGCGCACAAAAGGCGCGTGAAAGGGCTGAAAAAACCCTGATCAGCGTATATGATGTCGTCGGCTTCGTTCCTCGAGCCTGACATACTGGGAAGGTGTAGTAGAAGAGAGCTGGGTGGATGCCTGGCTTTCTTTGTTTTACACCTTCCGGTTTGTCGCAACCTCCCCCAATGTCAAACACGGGCTTTGCCCCAAGAGAAAGCATGTCTGTCGAATCACAAACCCTGAGTGAAGAGTTGGGTGACAAGGGTCACTGGCTGCGCAAGTTTCGCAAGGCCAAGAGCCTCAATACCTTGCAGTTGATGGTCTCCAACGCCATCGACAAGCACCACAAGACCCCGGCCATCGCGGCTGCCATCTATCTGGCCGAGTGCCAGCGGGAACGGGAACTGGAACAGGGCCGTTATCTGGACCGCTGAGGTCCGTTGCCAGCCCTTGCCAAGGTGACTCCTTCCCATCTGCCTGTCACGTCCTGTGCCCTTTTCCCGGTCGCCTCCCGTCTCTTTTACCTTGCCATCCTGACATGGAGTGGTTGATGCTGCCCGGTCGGGGACAGGCCCACCGCCGGGTGGGGTCGACAGGCCTGGATCGCCATTGAAGAGCGGACAGACTGCACAGCAGGTGAGGTGATCGCCGGTTTATTAACGCAAAGAGACATGCCAGAATGCGCGGCGTTTGTCTGCCCGCGCTCGCAACGGGTTGTCCGATCACCGTCTCTGTCTTATTCCCAGGGTGTTTGCATGCTGCTACTCATCGACAACTACGACTCCTTTACCTGGAACCTGGTGCAATACTTCGGCGCTCTGGGGCAAGAGGTGGTGGTCAGGCGCAACGATGAGCTGAGCCTGGAGGAGATAGCCCGGCTTGCACCCCGCCATCTGGTGATCTCTCCCGGCCCCTGCACGCCAAACGAGGCGGGCATCTCTTTGGCCGCCATCTCCCGTTTTGCCGGCGAGATCCCCATCCTCGGCGTCTGTCTCGGCCATCAGTCGCTGGCACAGGCCTTTGGTGCCCGGGTGGTGCGTGCCCGTCAGGTGATGCACGGCAAGACTTCTCTCATCCGTCACAAAGGGGAGGGGGTGTTCAAGGGGCTCAACAACCCGCTGCGGGTGACCCGCTATCATTCTCTGGTGGTGGAGGCGGCGTCGCTGCCCGACTGTTTTGAGGTCACCGCCTGGAGCGAACATGCCGACGGCAGCCAGGACGAGATCATGGGGCTGCGGCATAAAACACTGGCGCTGGAGGGAGTGCAGTTCCATCCGGAAAGCATCTTGAGCGAACAGGGGCACCAGTTGCTGGCCAACTTTTTGGCCGTTTCCTGAAAAAATTGCGATGTCTGTCTCAAAACCGTCATGAGGCAAAAAAAAATTTCCCTGAGACTTTATTCACCCTCCTCCCTGTCCAAATTATCTCTTGCCAACACCCCCTGAGCCGTTATGCAATGCGGTTGCCTAAAATCTCAAAGGCAATCGAACATTGTTCCTTATAGGCGGTTAAGTTACAGACTTTTTACTTTTTTTCTGTGATAATTCCGCCACGTTTACACGGATTTAACTTTTGGGCGGTGGATTATTCTGCCGCGAGATAGCAGGAGAGCAATATGTCAGAGTTGTTGGCAGTGACACGTGAAGTGTTTGATGAAGTGATGGTTCCCAACTATGCGCCGGCCAAAATCATCCCGGTGCGCGGCGAGGGGTCACGTGTCTGGGATCAGGAAGGCCGCGAGTATGTGGATTTCGCGGGCGGGATCGCGGTCAATGGCCTGGGCCATTGCCATCCCAAACTGGTCGAGGCCCTGAAATCCCAGGGTGAGAAGCTGTGGCACCTCTCCAACGTGATGACCAACGAGCCGGCCCTGCGCCTGGCCAAGAAACTGGTCGCCGCCACCTTCGCCGAGAAGGTCTATTTCTGCAACTCCGGTGCCGAAGCGAACGAAGCGGCCCTCAAGCTGGCCCGCCGCTACGCCATCGAGAAGTTCGGGGCCCACAAGACCCAGATCATCGCCTTCCACCAGGGCTTCCACGGCCGTACCTTCTTTACCGTCAGCGTCGGCGGCCAGGCTACCTACTCCGATGGCTTCGGTCCCAAGCCTGCCGACATCACCCACGTCGCCTACAACAACCTGGAGGAGCTGGCTGCCGTCATCTCCGACAACACCTGCGCCGTGGTGATGGAGCCGCTGCAGGGCGAGGGTGGCATCATCAGCCCCACCGACGAGTTTGCCAAGGGCGTGCGCGAGTTGTGCGACAAGCACAATGCCCTGCTGATCTATGACGAAGTGCAATCCGGTGTCGGTCGTACCGGCGAGCTGTTTGCCTATATGGGTCTGGGCATCACCCCGGACATCCTCACCAGCGCCAAGGCGCTGGGCGGCGGCTTCCCCATCGGGGCCATGCTGACCACCACCGAGATCGCCTCCCACCTGAAAGTGGGCACTCACGGCTCCACCTACGGCGGCAACCCGCTGGCGTGTGCCGTGGCCGAGGCGGTGATCGACGTGGTCAACACCCCGGCAGTGCTGAGCGGCATCAAGCAGCGCGAGCAGCTGTTCCGCGCAGGGCTGGAAGCCATCAACGCCAAGTACCACTGCTTCAGCGAAGTGCGCGGCAAGGGCCTGCTGCTGGGCGCCGTGCTCAACGATGACTTCAAGGGCCGCTCCCGCGACTTCCTGCTGGCCTCCATCGATCAGGGTCTGATGGCGCTGGTTGCCGGTACCAACGTGGTGCGTTTTGCTCCCTCCCTGGTGATCCCGGAAGCGGACATCAAGGAAGGGCTGGCCCGGTTCGAGAAAGCGGTCGCTCAGGTGGTCAACGCCTGATCCAAATTGAGGTGGGGAGCCCTCCCGGCAGGAGCCGGGACCCCACCTGTCGTCAATGAAAGGGAGTTGTCATTTATGTTGGTTATCCGTCCTATCGAGCAGCGCGACTTCGCCGGCCTCAAGACCTGTGCCATCGAATCCGGCACCGGCATGACATCCTTGCCGGTCAACGACGAGCTGCTGCAACGCAAGATCGATGCCTCGACCCAGACCTTCCTGGACAAGCCCGCCGGCAAGGGCGAGTGCCTCTATTTCTTCGTGGCCGAGGATCTGGAGACCGGGGAGATGGTCGGTACCTGCGCCATCGACGCGGCGGTCGGCCTGTCCCAGGCGTTCTACAACTATCACATCGGCAAGGTGGTGCACTCCTCCCCCAAGCTCGGCATCTACAATGTCGTGGAAACCCTCACCCTCTCCAACGACTACACCGGCAATTCCGAGCTCTGCACCCTGTTTCTGCGTGAATGCGCCCGCGAGGGGCTCAACGGCCGTCTGCTCTCCAAGCACCGTTTCCTGTTCATGGCCGAACACCCCGAGCTGTTTGACAGTACCGTCTTTGCCGAGATGCGTGGTGTCTCCGATGGCAACGGCCACAGCCCCTTCTACGAGTGGCTGCAAAAACATTTCTTCTCGATGGATTTTCCCACCGTCGACTATCTGACCGGCATCGGCAAGAAGCGCTTCATCGCCGAGCTGATGCCCAAGTACCCCATCTACGTCAATCTGCTGAGCAACGAGGCGCGCGCCGTCATCGGCAAGACCCACGAAAAGACCCGGCCTGCCCTCAAGATGCTGCAGGATGAGGGGTTCGTGAATCGCGGTTATGTCGACATCTTCGACGCCGGCCCCACCGTCGAATGCGAGGTGAAGAACATTCGCAGCGTGCGCCGCAGCCAGAAGCTGGCGGTGCTGGTGGGTGAGCCCATCGGTGGCCATACCTACCTCATCTGCAACACCAGGTTCGAGCAATACCGCGCCTGCTACGGCAACATCCGGGTCGATCTGGACAAGCACGAAGCCATCATTCCGCCCAAGATGGCGGCCGCCCTCAAGGTGGAAAATGGCGACATGGTGCGCGTCGTCGATCTGGATTGACCCGCCCCGCAGCACAGCATTGAGACAGGCTGCCGAGGCGGCCTGCGTACCCACAGGGAGTGAATTGATGATGTCTTTAGTCCAGTTTATCGATGGCCAGTGGCTGGCCGGTGAAGGCAAGCCGTTCGAATCCATCGACCCGGCCAAAAACGAGCTGATCTGGCGTGGTGAGGCGGCAAGCCAGTCCCAGGTGGATGCGGCCGTCAAGGCGGCCCGCACGGCCTTCTACCATTGGTCCGATCTGGCCCTTGAAGAGCGCCTTGCCATCGTGCGCCGCTATGCCGACCTGCTCGGCGAGCACAAGGAGGCGCTGGCCCTGACCATCGCCCGTGAAACCGGCAAGCCCCTGTGGGAGACCCGCACCGAAGTGGCGGCCATGCAGGGCAAGATTGCCATCTCCATCCGTGCCCATGACGAGCGCACCGGCACGGTGGAAAACCCCATGCCGGGCGCCAAGGCGTTCGTGCGCCACAAGCCCCATGGCGTCGTGGCCGTGTTCGGCCCCTACAACTTCCCGGGCCACCTGCCCAACGGCCACATTGTGCCGGCGCTCATCGCCGGCAATGCGGTCGTGTTCAAGCCTTCCGAGCTGACCCCCATGGTGGCTGAAGCCATGGTCAAGGTGTGGCAGGAGGCGGGGCTGCCCAAGGGGGTGCTCAACTTGGTGCAGGGGGAGGTCGACACCGGCAAGGCGCTGGCCGGCAACCCGGACATCGACGGCCTCTTCTTCACCGGTTCCTCCCGTACCGGCCACTTCCTGCATCAGCAGTTTGCCGGCCAGCCGGGCAAGATCCTGGCACTGGAGATGGGGGGCAACAACCCGCTGATCGTGAAAGATGTGAGCGACATCGACGGCGCCGTCCATGCCATCGTGCAGTCCGCCTTCATTACCTCCGGCCAGCGTTGCACCTGCTCGCGCCGTCTGTTTGTCGAGCGCGGCGAGCGGGGCGATGCCCTGGTCAAGCGCCTGGTGGAGGTGGTCGGCCAGATCAAGGTCGGCTTCTATGACGCCGCCGAGCAGCCGTTCATGGGCGCCATGATCAGCGAGAAGGCCGCACTCGGCATGGTCGAGGCGCAAGCCAACCTGCAGCGCCTCGGTGGCGAAAGCCTGCTTGCCCTCAAGCACCTGGAAGCGGGCACCGGCTTTGTCTCCCCGGGCATCATCGACGTGACCGCGGTCAGCGCGCTGCCGGATGAAGAGTACTTCGGCCCGCTGCTGCAGCTCATTCGCTACGACGACTTCGATGCGGCCATCGAGAAGGCGAACGCCACCAGTTTCGGTCTCTCGGCCGGCCTGCTCGGTGACAACGAAGCGGACTGGAACCACTTCTTCAAGCGCATCCGTGCCGGTATCGTCAACTGGAACAAGCCCATCACCGGCGCCTCCAGTGCCGCCCCCTTCGGCGGCATCGGTGCCTCCGGCAACCACAGAGCGAGCGCCTACTATGCCGCCGACTACTGTGCTTACCCGGTCGCCTCCGTCGAAGACAGCAAGGCTGCTATGCCGGATCAGCTGTCTCCCGGTCTGACCTTCTGATAACAAGAAAATAAAAGAGGGGCACTGAACAGGTGCCCCTGTCTGTACCCGCAATCAAAGGAAAGAGAGATGCAAAAGGATATCGACACCCTGTTTGGCCATCTGTGGGACAACTACATTCAGGTCACCCCCAGTGCTCACAAGGTTCATCAACTGCTGGGCGGCGGTGCCCCCATCATCAACGATCACGTGGCGTTTCGGACCTACAACCTGCCCAAGCTCGGTCTCGAGAAACTGGCGGCCCACTTCCGCGCCCTGGGGTATGAAGAGAAGGGCGAGTATGTATTCAAGGCCAAGAAGCTCTATGCCAAACACTTCGAGCATAAAGATCCTGATGCGCCCAAGGTGTTCATCAGCGAGCTGAAGGTGGAAGAGCTCTCCGAAGGTGCCCAGGCCATCATCCACAAGCTGGTGGATCAGGTACCCGATCACCTCACCGACACCCCGGCCTTCCTCTACGCCGGCGCGCCCTGGCAGGTCTCCCACACCGACTACCAGACCCTGCTGGCAGAGAGCGAGTATGCCGCCTGGATGGCCGCCTGGGGTTATCGTGCCAACCACTTCACCGTCAACATCAACCGCCTGAAGGACTTCGACACCATCCAGCAGGTGAATGCGGCGCTCAAGGCGGCAGGCTTCGTGCTCAACACCGTTGGCGGCGAGGTGAAGGGCGATCCCGAGGTGATGCTGGAGCAATCCTCCACCATGGCAGACAAGGCCGAGGTGCCCTTCAGCGACGGCGTGCGCACCATCCCGAGCTGCTTCTACGAGTTTGCCCTGCGCTACCCGCAGGCCGACGGCGTGCTCTACCCTGGCTTCGTCGAAGCGTCGGCCGACAAGATCTTCGAATCCACCAACGCCATGTAATGGCCGCCATGAAAACAACGCCCCGCCTGGGGCGTTTTTTTATGGATTTACGCCGACCAGACACCCTCTTTACCTCCCCTTGACCCTTCAGTTCGCGGCGATTCGCTAGCATGATGCCGCCCGCTGCCGTGGGCCATCGCCGCACCATGCCGGTGTATGCCACCCGTTTTGGAGTCATGCCATGAAGATTGTTCTGCCTTTGCTGTTTTCCCTCACTACTCTGACCGCCGCAGCGGGCGATCAGGGCAGCCGTACCCCGCCCAAGCCTCCGCGCGAGCTGTCGGCCGAGATGAAAGCGGCGTTTGAGAGCTGCAAGGAGCATGGCAAACCGGGGGAGTCGGAATTTGACAACTGCATGTCAGATCTGGGATTTGAGCGGCCGGACGGCCCGGCACCGGCAGGTGGGAAGCAGGGGGAGAATGAGGCCGAGTAAACTGGTGCGGGCCAGTCGGTTAGGATGGGCCCGCACCGCTCACACCCGTTGCAGTGCCCCTTCGGTGACCAGCAAGGTGGTCATGCCGGCGGCCTTGCCCGCCTGAATGCCTATCCGGGTGTCTTCAAACACCAGGCAGTTGGCCGGGTTGGCGCCGAGCTGCTCGGCCACTTTCAGGAAGGTGTCCGGGTGGGGCTTGTGATTGACCACATCATCGGCACTCACCAGCACGGAGATGAAGGCATCGAGCCCGGTCTGACGCAGGATGTGCGCCGCATGTTCCCGGGTTGAGCCGGTGCCTATGCCCATGGGGACCTTGCCGTGGTACTGCCTGACCAGCTCCCACATGGCGGGAAACACCCGGACGTCGTCGATCCGTGTCAGGTAGAGGGCCACCTTGCGCCGGGCAAAGGCTTCCACGTCGATGGTCATCCCATGCTGCTCTGCCAGCATGGTCACTATCTTGCGGGTGGGGATGCCGCCGTACTCGTTGAGCTGTGCCCGATCAAACGGCAGGCCGAACTCGGCACTGGTGATTTCCCAGGCATCCAGGTGCAGAGGCATGGAGTCCACCAGGGTGCCATCCATGTCGAAGATCAGGGCGTCGTACTCGTCGAATCGGGGCTGTTCACTCTGGTGATGATCGCAGGGGGATGACTGGGGCATGGGGGGCGTCCTCTTCGGCAAAGACTCACCCTAGCAGATCCGGCTCGCAGATGTCGCGACCTTCATCATGGTTGGCAGTGGTTTTGACCATCGGCTAATGATTTATGAGATAATAATGTGCCTTGCACCCCCTGTGCCGATATCTCACATGAGCGAGCCTGCCTATGTCCCCCAAAACCGTCTTCTCGAGCGTGGCCCTGGTGATCGCCCTGGGCTCACTGGAAAAGAGCATCGTCACCACGCCCTTGCCCATCATAGGGGTTGAGCTGAACGCCGGTGCCGCCCTCACCTGGGTCGTGACCGCCTATCTACTGGCGGCCACTGCGGCCCTGCCCATCTATGGCAAGTTGAGCGACATGTTCGGCCGGGTACGCATGCTCAACATCGGTATCGGCCTGTTTCTGGCGGGATCCGTGGCCTGCGCCCTGGCCCAGGATCTGCCAACCCTGCTGGCCGCCCGCGTGCTGCAAGGGTTGGGGGGCGGGGGGCTGATCGCGCTCGCCTTCACCGTCATCGCCGACTGTATTCCGCCACGGGAGGTGGGCAAGTATCAGGGGTATATCTCGGCGGTCTATGCGGTCTCCAGCATCGCAGGCCCGCTGCTCGGTGGCTATTTTACCGAGCAGCTCAGCTGGCGCTGGATCTTCTGGATCAATCTGCCTCTCGGTGCCATCGCCCTCTGGCTGGTGAACCGCAATCTGGGTCACCTCAATGTGCGCCGCCACAGCCGCTTCGACTGGAAGGGAGCGGCACTGCTCATCACGGTCACCACCCTCACCCTGTTGCTGCTCTCGCCGGAGGCGGCCTTGCCCGCCGTCTGGCTCGCGGCTGCGCTGGGGGCGGCCTTGTTGCTGCTGATCCTGGTGGAGCGGCGGGCCCACGACCCCATACTGCCGGCCCACCTGGTGCGCCTGCCGGGTTATCTGGTTAGCGTGCTGCTGGCGCTGGCTTCGCAGTTGCTGATGTTTGCCGTGCTGGTCTACCTGCCGTTGCAGATGCAGTGGCAAAAGGGGATGAGCGCCAGTGACAGTGGCGGGATCATGGTGATCTTCATGGTCTGCATCACGGCGGGGGCCTTCGTCGGCGGCAAGCTCATCGGTCGCACCGGTCACTACCGGCGTTTCGTGGTGACGGGCTTCGCCCTGGCGGCGCTGGCGCTGTGGCAAATTCACTTCGATCTCTTTGCCAATCTGGGGCTGGGGTTCGCCGGGCTTGGCCTCGGGCTGGTGCTGCCGGCCCTCTCTGTGGTGGTGCAAAATGCCCTGCCACGGGAGGATCGCGGCATCGGCATGTCCCTGTTCAACTTCGGCCGGGAGCTGGGCGGGGCGGTCGGTGTCGCCATCTGCGCTGTGTTGTTCCATGCCGCCCTGCCAGCAGGCAGCAGCCCCAATCTGGCCAGCCTGAGCCCGGCCGAACTGGCACCCGGTTTCAGCGCCACCTATATCGGCATGGCGCTGATCGCCACCGCCGCCCTGCTGGTCACCTTGCTGGCATTGAAGCGCCACGAGCTGGCCAGCAAGCACGACTGATGGTTGCTATCGGATACAAAGAGGGCTCCCCGCGGGGAGCCCTCTTCATGGGATCAGGCTGGTGCCTTTCCTTCCGTGTCGTGGCCTTGTGCCACTCAGCCCGCTCATCGGGCGTCGGGGCGGGAAGGTGACCTGACAGGCTCGGGTTGCTGGCGCTCGGCCTGGGCATCGAGTTCCTTGCCGAGGAAGTAGTTCAGGAAGGTGCGGATGACCGCGATGATGGCGAGGCGCACCAGCTCCTCCTTGCTCGGTGCCACTGTGGTGGCCAGGATGTCGGCGGCGAGCTGGAACTCCAGCGCCAGGATGAGCCAGCTGCCGAAGCAGAGGCGGATACGGGGAAAGCCGGGCTCGTGATCCCGCACTCTGGCCGCCAGCCAGAGGGTCTTGCCAAGGCCGATGACCACGCAGGCGATGGAGATGATCTCCAGCAACAACTGGAACAGCTCCACCCCGTGCATCATGCCCTCTTTCAGGCTCGCTATCTCGAACACTCGGGTTACCTCCCTGATTCAAAAGAGACACTTTTAACACGGCTTGGGGGCCGGTTCCAACTCAGAGTCTTCTGAGCATCATGGCTATCTGGTCGATGAGCTGACGAGCGGCAGGGCTGATGGCCGCCAGTTGGAAGTAGCCGTGGATGACGCCATGCTGCCGCTGGCAAGTGGCATCGACGCCAGCCTGCACCAGCTTGCCATACAGGGCTTCCCCTTCGTCGCGTAGCGGATCATATTCCGCCGTGACGATATGGGTCGGCGGCAATCCTGACAGGGCGGGATGGTGGAGCGGGCTGGCTTCGGGATGGCTGGGGGGCAGGCTGCCCAGGTAGGCGTGAAAACCGCTTGCGAGCATGTCCCGGGTGATGAGGTAGTCGTCACCGAGATCGCGGTAGCTTTGGCTCTCGCAGAGGGCATCCAGCATGGGATAGAGAAGCAGCAGGGCCTTGGGCAAGGGGGCGCTGGCAGCCTTGAGCCGCAAGGTGGTGACCAGGGCGAGATGACCCCCTGCGCTGTCGCCGGCAATGGCGAGACGTGCCGGATCTCCATGCCATTTCTCCACCTCTGCCATGATGGCCCGCGTGGCGGCCAGCGCATCGTCGTGAGCCGCAGGATAGGTGTGTTCCGGGGCGAGGCGGGTGTGTACGGCGAAGATCAGGGCACTGGCCCGGTTGCACAGCATCCGCATCTGGCGATCGTGGGTCTCGAAATCCCCGCTGACAAAACAGCCGCCGTGAAAATAGATCAGCACCGGATACGCGGGGTCCGGTTTGTCTGCGGGCCGATAGCAGCGGATGGCGTGGTGATCGGCCTGCCACTCTTCAATGGCGCCCACCTCTTCCCGCTCACCCCCCAACAGGGCAGAGGCAAGGTAGCCGTCACGGCGCGCCTGCCAGCTCAGCTGGCTTGCCTTGGGACGACCTGCGGCGATGAAGTCTGCCACCCTGGCTGCGATGGCCGGTTCGAGTTGTTTTTCCATAAGATACCAATGACTGTATATAAAAACAGTCATTGTGCGCTTTTGGCCCGTGAGCGCAACCGGCGTTAGCTGAGGCAGCTCACAAAATCAGGCTTCAATCAGCACGAATTCAATCACATAGAGGGGCGGCAGTGCGGGGTAGATATCGCGGATCACATCTTTAAGCTCGGGGAGGGTCATGTTCTCCTGACGGGCGTGCTCGTCGCTCAGCGCCTCGAAGGCGACCGCCTTGACCGAGATGACCTCAATGGTGCCAAAAGGCTGGTGTTCCGGGTTGGTGAACAGGGCCAGGCGCTGGCCGGGCTGCCAGTTTGCCTCGCTCTCGTCGCGGATGGTGATGGTCTTTCGGCCAGCCTGGATGTCGGCGACAAAGCGGCTGAAGAAGGTGAATGCCGGGTAGGCCGGGGTGTGCTGGGTCATGTCGTCTCCGAAGGGCAAGGGGTGAGAGGGCGGCTCAGGCCGCGGCGGGCCCATTTTAGGAGGGGCGGGGGGAGCGTGCAGCACTTTTTACCCCGACATGTGAAGGGCGACCGACTGCGTTCACGGCTCGGTAAAATGGCCGCAACTGAACCTGAATGTGAGATGATGCGGCCTCCTCTTTCTTGATATGTAACAAATCAGGGGGACGGGCTCTGTGGTCTGATGGCGTCCGGGGCCGGCCGTGGTTGACGTTGAACAAAAGGAGCAAGTGTGAATTACGAGTTGATCTGGGTGCTCAGCATGCTGGTGGGTGCCATTCTCCTGTTTATTACCAACAAGGTGCGCATGGACGTGGTCGCCTTGTTGATCATCATCCTGTTCGTGTTGAGCGGCACCCTGACCCTGCCGCAGGCGCTGGCAGGATTCAGCGATCCCAACGTCATTCTGATTGCCGCCCTGTTCGTGGTGGGGGAGGGGCTGGTGCGTACCGGCATCGCCTATCAGGTGGGAGATGCCCTGGTGAAGGTGGCCGGCAGCAGCGAAACCCGCATGCTGGTGCTGCTGATGGTGGCGGTGGCGACCCTGGGGGCCGTGATGAGTTCGACTGGGGTGGTGGCCATCTTCATCCCCGTGGTGCTGAGCGTGGCGAACCGGATGGGGATCCCGGCGGGCAGACTGATGATGCCGCTAGGCTTTGCCGGCCTTATCAGCGGCATGATGACGCTGGTGGCAACCCCTCCCAACATGGTGGTGAACAGTGAACTGATGCGGCACGACATCCAGGGGTTCGGCTTCTTCGGCTTCACTCCCATGGGGGTCATCATTCTGGGGATGGGGATCCTCTACATGCTGCTGATGCGCAACCGTCTGGTGCGTGAAGGAGAGGAGGGCAAGGGCAAGCAGATGGGACGCAGCACCATGCGGGATCTCATCCGTGACTACCGGCTGGCGGGGCGCGCACGCCGACTGGCGATCCGGCCCGATTCCCCCCTGATCGGCCAGACCCTGGACGAGCTGCAATTGCGTGCCCGCTTCGGGGCCAACGTCATCGGGATGGAGCGCTGGCGCAAGTTCAGGCGGGTGATGGTCAGTGTCACCGGGGTGACCGAGTTCCAGGCCAAGGACGTGCTGCTCATCGACATGTCGGATCCCGAGGTGGATGTGCGGGAGTTTTGCAGCGAGGCGCGGCTCGAGCCCATGATATTGCGCGGAGAGTATTTCTCCGACCAGGCGCGGGAGGTGGGCATGGCGGAGGTCTCCCTCATCCCCGGCTCCCGGCTGCTCGGCAAGAGCATCCGCGAGGTGACCTTCCGTTCCCGTTACGGTCTGAGCGTGGTGGGGATCCGCCGGGATGGAGAGGCGCTGACCGGCAAGCTGGTGGACGAGGCGCTGCAGATGGGGGATACCCTGCTGGTGGTGGGGAACTGGAGCCTCATTCGTCAGTTGCAGACCCATCATCGCGATTTTCTGCTGCTGGGCCTGCCTGCGGAAGTGGACGAGATGGCGCCGGCCCGCAGCCAGGCCATTCACGCCCTGATTGCCCTCGGGGTCATGATAGTGCTGATGGTGACGGATCCCGTGCCCAACGTGATTGCGGCGCTCATCGCCTGCCTGCTGATGGGCAAGTTCCGCTGCATCGATCTGGAGAGCGCCTACAAGTCCATCCACTGGCCGACCCTGATCCTCATCGTGGGCATGCTGCCCTTTGCCCTTGCATTGCAGCAGACCGGCGGGGTGGATCTCATCGTCGGCGCGCTCATCTCGGCAGTGGGGGAGATGGGCCCCAGGGTGATGCTGGCCAGCCTCTTCGCGCTCTGTGCCGTCATCGGGCTCTTCATCTCCAACACGGCGACGGCGGTGCTGATGGCGCCCATCGCGCTGGGTACGGCCCATCAGATGGGGGTGTCGCCTTATCCCTTTGCCATGACCATCGCCATCGCCGCCTCGGCAGCCTTCATGACGCCGGTCTCGTCGCCGGTCAACACCCTGGTGCTGGGCCCGGGCAACTACAAGTTCATGGATTTCGTGCGCATCGGCGTGCCCTTCACCTTGCTGGTGATGGTGGTGAGCGTCATCGCCATCCCCTGGTTCTTCCCGTTCTGACGACAGCAAACGATATGGCGGCCTGCGGGCCGCCTTTTTATTGCCCGCAGCGCTCTGCGAGATGAAAAGGGCGGCATCACGCCGGAGCAGGACATAGCGCCGTCGCAGAGGAGAGCACAAGGCTCAGCCGTTGAGACATGAGGTGGCGTTGCAGGCGTGCGATGGCGTGGAGAGGGGAAGAAGAGCGGCAAACGCCGGATACAAAAAAACCAGCCTGAGCTGGTCTGTTTGGTACTGCTTTCGATGGTGCGGAAGGAGAGACTCGAACTCTCACGCCTAGGGCGCCAGAACCTAAATCTGGTGCGTCTACCAATTTCGCCACTTCCGCAAGAATAATGGTGGCTATGACGGGATTCGAACCTGTGACCCCCGCATTATGAGTGCGATGCTCTAACCAACTGAGCTACATAGCCGTCTTGTGCACGACTTTCGTCGAATACAAGCAAAAATGGCTGGGGCACTAGGATTCGAACCTAGGTATGGCGAGATCAAAACCCGCTGCCTTACCGCTTGGCGATGCCCCAACAGTGTTCTTTGCAATCGGATGATTGAAGGAACGTTTTTCAAACATGGTGGCTATGACGGGATTCGAACCTGTGACCCCCGCATTATGAGTGCGATGCTCTAACCAACTGAGCTACATAGCCGTTTGTTGTCAACCACAAACGTGGAAGAGAACAGAAAAATGGCTGGGGTACTAGGATTCGAACCTAGGGATGGCGAGATCAAAACCCGCTGCCTTACCGCTTGGCGATACCCCAACAGCGATGCCCGACAGAGACTGTCAAACATCATTCAAAAATGGCTGGGGTACTAGGATTCGAACCTAGGGATGGCGAGATCAAAACCCGCTGCCTTACCGCTTGGCGATACCCCAACGACGATGCCTGACAGAGACTATCAAACATCATTCAAAAAATGGCTGGGGTACTAGGATTCGAACCTAGGGATGGCGAGATCAAAACCCGCTGCCTTACCGCTTGGCGATACCCCAACTAGAGATGGTGGCTATGACGGGATTCGAACCTGTGACCCCCGCATTATGAGTGCGATGCTCTAACCAACTGAGCTACATAGCCAACCGTGCTTCCAGTGAGTCGTTGCCTCGTCACTGTGCGGCCGGAATTATGCGTATCTGGCTCTGGGGCGTCAACCCTTTTTTTGTTTGAAAAAACGAATTTGGGTGCGTTTGGCGAGTTATTGGCCGCTGTCGTGCAAAAGCCCAACAATCTGGTTTTTTTTACGACATTCGCACCCAGATCGCGCCTCTGGCCAGATAAAAAAGAGGCCAGCAAATGCTGGCCTCTCATGGGGTTAGACGTTGAACAGGAAGTTCATGATATCGCCATCCTTGACGATGTAGTCTTTCCCTTCCGCGCGCATCTTGCCTGCTTCCTTGGCGCCTTGCTCACCCTTGTAGGTGATAAAGTCGTCGAAGGCGATGGTCTGGGCGCGAATAAAGCCTTTTTCGAAGTCGGTGTGGATCTTGCCAGCGGCCTGCGGGGCGGTGGCGCCTACCGGAATGGTCCAGGCGCGCACTTCTTTCACACCGGCGGTGAAGTAGGTCTGCAACTTGAGCAGCTCGTATCCGGAACGGATCACCCGGTTCAGGCCCGGCTCCTCGATGCCCAGATCCGCCATGAACTCGGCGCGGTCTTCGTCGTCCAGCTCGGCGATGTCCGCCTCGATGGCGCAGCAGACGACCACAACAACGGCGTTTTCGGCGGCGGCTATCTCACGGACCTGATCCAGGTAGGGGTTGTTCTCGAAGCCATCTTCCGCCACGTTGGCGATGTACATGGTGGGTTTGAGGGTCAGGAAGTTGAGGTGGCTGACGGCGTCCAGCTCATCCTTGTCCAGCTTCATGCCGCGGATCATCTGGCCGTTTTCCAGGGCAACCTTGATCTTCTCCAGCACTTCCACTTCCAGCTTGGCATCCTTGTCGCCGCCCTTGGCACGCTTGGACTGGCGATTGATGGCGCGCTCGCAGGCATCCAGGTCGGAGAGGGCCAGCTCGGTGTTGATCACCTCGATGTCGTCGGCCGGGGAGACCTTGCCCGCCACGTGGACGATGTTCTCGTCCTCGAAGCAGCGCACCACGTGACCGATGGCTTCGGTTTCACGGATGTTGGCGAGGAACTGGTTGCCAAGGCCTTCGCCCTTGGAGGCACCGGCCACCAGGCCGGCGATGTCCACGAATTCCATGGTGGTCGGCACGACACGCTGCGGATTGATGATGGCCGCCAGCTGGTCGAGGCGGGGATCCGGCATGGGGACCACACCCGTGTTCGGCTCAATGGTGCAGAACGGGAAGTTGGCGGCTTCGATGCCGGCCTTGGTCAGCGCATTGAACAGGGTGGATTTGCCTACATTGGGCAGGCCCACGATACCGCATTTAAAACCCATGGATTGTTACCTTGTTGGTGGATGCTTCAAGGGGCCGCGCGGGCGGCCCGTGTCGTGTTGCTTGACCCCGAGGCGAGGGATCTCGCCAGGGGCCGGTCATCTTGAACTGCCTGGCGATGCAGGCTGAAGGCCTAGACTTTCTCGGCCTTGAAACTGTGCAGGCGATTCATGGCCTTGGTCATGTCCTGCTTGAACAGGATGTCGGTGGCGCGCAGGGACTCGTCCAGCGCGGCCTCGATCAGACTCTGCTCACTGCTGGGCGCCTTGGTCAGCACGAAGCCGGCGACCAGCTCCTTGGCGCCCGGATGGCCGATGCCAAGGCGCAGCCGGAAGAAGTTATTGTTGTTGCCCATCCTGGCGATGATGTCCTTGAGGCCGTTATGGCCGCCGTGACCGCCCCCTTGCTTGAACTTGGCGATGCCGGGAGGCAGGTCCAGCTCGTCGTGGGCCACCAGGATCTCTTCCGGGGCGATCTGGTAGAAGCGCGCGAGCGCCGCCACGGCCTTGCCGGAGAGATTCATGTAGGTGTTCGGGATGAGCAGCCGCACATCCTGCCCGTCCACCAGGAAGCGGGCGGTGTGGCCGAAGAACTTGGGCTCTTCGCGCAGGCTGACATTGTGCCAGCGTGCCAGTTGCTCCACATACCAGGCGCCCGCATTGTGGCGGGTCTTGGCATATTCGGGGCCGGGATTACCCAGCCCGACAATCAGTTTGATTTGACTTGTCACGCTTGATGTCTTCACTCGCTACTTGCCATGGGCGGATGGCCCGGGGCAATGGGACGCAATATTCTAGCCGCCGAGTGGCGATCACTCAACCAAAGTGCGGCAAGGTCGGGGAAAAGCCGGACAGAAGGGCTCGGGTGGGGTGGCTCGTCCGAGGTTTTCGTCTCTTGCCGAGTGAAGGCTGGCGGTTGGCGCCAGGCACCCAAAAAACAAAAACCGCCATTCGGCGGTTTTTGTCACGACAGGGTCTATCAATGCTCGAACATGGCAGAGATGGACTCTTCGTTGCTGATGCGGCGAATCGCTTCGGCCAGCACGGAGGAGAGGGTCAGCTGCTTGACCTTGCCGACTGCCTTCATCTCCGGGGTGAGCGGGATGGAGTCGGTGATGATCAGCTCGTCGATGACCGAATTCTTGATGTTTTCAACGGCGGTGCCGGAGAAGACAGGGTGGGTCGCATAGGCGAACACGCGCTTGGCACCACGCTCTTTCAGCGCTTCGGCCGCTTTGCACAGGGTGCCGCCGGTGTCGATCATGTCGTCGACGATGACGCAGTCACGACCGGCTACGTCGCCGATCAGGTGCATGACTTGGGAGACGTTCGGACGGGGACGACGCTTGTCGATGATGGCGATGTCGGTGTCGTCCAGCAGCTTGGCGATGGCACGGGCACGGACTACGCCGCCGATGTCCGGTGACACGACCACGGGGGATTCGAGGTTCTTGGCCTTCATGTCTTCCAGCAGCACCGGGCTGCCGAACACGTTGTCGACGGGGACGTCGAAGAAGCCCTGGATCTGCTCGGCATGCAGGTCAACGGTCAGCACACGGTCCACACCCACGCTGGAGAGGAAGTCTGCGACGACCTTGGCGGTGATGGGCACACGGGCGGAGCGGACGCGGCGGTCCTGACGGGCATAACCAAAGTAGGGGATAACGGCAGTGATACGGCCAGCTGAAGCACGACGCAGTGCATCCACCATGACGATCAATTCCATCAAATTGTCGTTGGTCGGGGCACAGGTGGATTGAATGATGAAGATATCGCCACCGCGTACATTCTCGTTGATCTGTACGCTGATCTCGCCGTCGCTAAAGCGACCTACGGCAGCATTGCCGAGTTTGATAAACAGGCGATCTGCGATCTTCTGGGCTAGTTCCGGCGTTGCGTTACCAGCAAACAGCTTCATGTCAGGCACGGTTTGAAACCTCGGGGTTGCATCCAGTATGTGGGGAGTCTGATTTTAGACCCGTATCGTTTGGGGGCAAACGATTTAGCAAGATGACGGACAAGGTCTCTGGGCGATGTCGAGGATGGCATCTCATCACCCGCAGGGTGGGTGGACGGGAATCCACCTTGAGCGCCATCGCGTCAGATTGGCCCAAGACACATCGACGAGGTCAACACCTCCCGATGCGGCCTCAACAAGGAGAGAGTTGGCTGGGGTACTAGGATTCGAACCTAGGAATGGCGAGATCAAAACCCGCTGCCTTACCGCTTGGCGATACCCCAATCACTCACTTGTTGCAAAGTGACGAAGAGTGGTGATATGTTCTCGCCCTTGGCGACAAACCCATCCCAGCCTTCCGGCACTCTTGCCAACACCTTCCGAGCAGCCATTTCGTCTTCAAATCGAGCAAAGACGCAGGCGCCAGTGCCCGTCATTCTTGACGGCGCGTATTCTAGCAACCAGCCGAGCGCATTGGCAACCTCGGGGTGGCGCTTTTTCACCAGCAGCTCGCAATCGTTTTTCCACTCTCCTGCCAGCAGATTGTCCAGGGTCATCTTGGGGGTGTTGCGGGGCAGGTCGGGATCCTGGAACACGGCGGCGGTGGCCACATGGCAATCCGGCTTGAGTACCAGGTACCAGGCATCCGGCACCTCGATCTGTTGCAACCGCTCCCCCACGCCTTCGGCGAAGGCGGCCTTGCCCCGCACGAACACCGGCACGTCGGCGCCCAGCTGCACGCCGAGCTCGGCCAGCTCGTCTTCACTCAAGCCGGCTTGCCAGAGGTGGTTCAAGGCCACGAGGGTGGTGGCCGCGTCCGACGAGCCGCCCCCGATGCCACCGCCCATGGGCAGTACCTTCTCCAGCCGGATATGGGCTCCCTGCGGACTGGCCAACCGGCTCTGCAACAGTCGCGCAGCCCGGATGATGAGGTTCTGTTCATCGGGCACGCCGGGAATGGCCGGGCTCAAGGTGAGCTGGTCGCTGCCGGGGATCGGCTCGAATTCGAGCCAGTCGCCGTGGTTGAGGAAGATGAAGAGGGTCTGCAGTTCGTGGTAGCCATCGGGGCGGCGGCCGTTGACGTGCAGGAAGAGGTTGAGCTTGGCCGGGGCGGGCCAGCGGATCGGCGTCTGGTCGTGCATCATGGTGCCAGGGTCCACTCGTTGATCTGCAGCTTGAGACGGCTCTCCTGCCCGGTCATGGTGAGCAGGTGGGGCAGGCGATAGCCGTCCTGATCCCGATAGTCCCCGTAGACGATCTGCCACTGGCCGTCGCGCACGCTGGCGAGGCTGGCATCGGGGTTGAGCTCGAATTCGGCCTGCCCCGGCAATCCCTTGATCCACTCAGGCAGCCCGGCCACCGGAATGTGCCAGCCGGTGAGCTGATAGACCAGGAGCTCGGCATCCTGGCTCTGGTGCTGTTTTCCGTCGTTGTCGAGCAGAGTCACCTCGCCGCCGGTGCGGGAGAGTTCCAGAATATGGGTGCCGATGAGGCTGGTGAGGTTGAGGCGATAGTCGTCGCCGTTTTGCTGCCAGTTGAGGCGGGCGCTGCCCTTCTGGCGGGCGGTGATGATGGCCATCTTGCCCGACAACTGCCAGTGTGTGAGGCGTTCGAGGCGGGCGCGCTCCTGCTGCCAGTTGACCTGATCCCGCTGGGGTTGGGTGGTGGTACAGCCCGCCAGCACCAGCAGGCAGGCGAGGGAGAAGATACGCAACAACAAGGTGGAGCTCCGCAGATGAGGTTTGCGACAGTATAAGGGGCGGCCGTATTGCTTTTAAAGACTTACCCTTTCTCGTACAATTGTCGGCCTCTACACCCTGTGCATGAAACGATCATCACCCACCCATGAGTCTGCTTGCCCTCGGAATCAACCACAACACCGCCAGTGTCGCCTTGCGGGAGCGGGTCGCCTTTGGCCCGGACCGCATCGATCGCGCCCTGCGTGAGCTGGTGGAGCAGCCTGGCGTCAGCGAGGCGGTGATCGTCTCCACCTGCAACCGCACCGAGCTCTATTGCAGCCTGGAGCAGGGGCAGGGGGAGCAGGTGCTGAACTGGTTGCAGCGGTTCCACGCGCTGGAGGCGAGCGAGGTGCTCTCAGCCATCTACCGGCACCAGGACGAGGAAGCGGTGCGGCACCTGATGCGGGTGGCCTGCGGCCTCGACTCCCTGGTGCTGGGGGAGCCGCAGATCCTGGGGCAGATCAAGCAATCCTACGCCCACGCCCAGCAGGCGGATGCGGTGAAAGGATCCCTGGAGCGCTTGTTCCAGAAATCCTTCTCGGTGGCCAAACGGGTGCGCACCGACACCGAGATCGGCGCCAGCGCGGTGTCGGTGGCCTTTGCCGCCGTGAGCCTGGCCCGCCGTATCTTCTCCGATCTCTCCCAGACCAAGGTGCTGCTGGTGGGCGCCGGCGAAACCATCGAACTGGTGGCCCGCCACCTGCGCGAGCAGAGTGTGACCCGGATGATGGTGGCGAACCGGACCCTGCAACGGGCCCAGTTGCTGGCAGAGGAGTTCGGTGCCCAGGTCATGACCCTGGAGGAGATCCCGGACTATCTGCACGAGGCGGACATCGTCATCAGCTCCACGGCAAGCCCCCTGCCCATCATCGGCAAGGGCATGGTGGAGCGGGCGCTCAAGGCGCGTCGCTTCAAGCCCATGTTCCTGGTGGATATCGCCGTGCCCCGCGACATCGAAGCTGAGGTGGACGAGCTCTCCGATGCCTATCTCTACACGGTGGACGATCTGCAGGGCATCATCGAGCAGAACCTGGAGACCCGCAAGCGGGCGGCCGCCGAGGCGGAACTCATCGTGCAGGAAGAGCGCGACGAGTTCATGGGCTGGTATCGCAGCCAGCACTCGGTGGATCTCATTCGCGATTATCGCCATCAGTCACAGCAGGTCGCCGACGAAGAGTTGCAGCGGGCCCTGCTGGCCCTGCAACAGGGTGAGAATGCCGAGCAGGCGCTCAAGGCCATGGCCCATCGCCTCACCAACAAGCTGATCCACGCACCGACCCAGGCCCTGCGCCAGGCCGCCGCCCAGGGGGACAGCCACAAGCTGGCCCAACTGCGTCAGGTGCTGGGATTGTCACAAGAATCATAGTGTTGGGACGGCCCTTTGCCGTCCCGTCCTCCATCGAGAATCCAAGAGTCATGAACCCCTCATTGATCAGAAAGCTGGAAGGCCTCATCGAGCGCCATGAAGAAGTACAGGCCCTGCTCGGGGAGCCCGGGGTCGCCTCGGATCAGGACAGATACCGCGCCCTGACCCGGGAATACGCCCAGCTGGAAGATATCGTTCACGCCTTCCAGCGTTTCCGCCAGGCCGAAGAGAACCTCGACACCACCCGGCTGATGCTGGAGGAAGAGGATGCCGAGCTGCGGGAGATGGCGCAGGAGGAACTGCCGCTCGCCAAGGCGACCTTCGAGGAGCAGGAGCAGGCGCTTCAGGTGATGCTGTTGCCGCGCGACCCCAAGGATGACAACAACTGCTATCTGGAGATCCGCGCCGGTGCCGGTGGCGACGAGGCGGCCATTTTCGCGGGGGATCTGTTCCGCATGTACTCCCGCTACGCCGAGCGTCAGGGGTGGCGTGTCTCCATCGTCAGCTGCAATGACGGCGAACACGGCGGCTACAAGGAGGTGATCGCCAAGGTGGACGGCGAGCACGTCTACGGCCGCCTCAAGTTCGAGTCCGGCGGCCACCGGGTGCAGCGAGTCCCCGAGACCGAATCCCAGGGCCGGGTGCACACGTCCGCCTGTACCGTGGCCGTGCTGCCGGAAGTGCCGGAAGCCGAGCAGGTGGAGATCAACCCCTCCGAGCTGAAGATCGACACCTTCCGCGCCTCCGGTGCCGGCGGCCAGCACGTCAACAAGACCGACTCCGCCATCCGCATCACCCACCTGCCCACCGGGCTGGTGGTGGAGTGCCAGGACGAGCGCTCCCAGCACAAGAACCGCGCCAAGGCGATGTCGGTGCTCTCCGCTCGCCTGCAGGCGGCCGAGGACGAACGCCACCGCGCCGCCGAGCAGAGTACCCGCCGCAACCTGGTGGGCTCCGGGGATCGCTCCGAGCGCATCCGCACCTACAACTATCCCCAGGGGCGTCTCTCCGAGCACCGGATCAACCTCACCCTCTATCGTCTGGGCGACATCCTGGAAGGGGATCTGGACTGCGTGATCACCCCCCTGGTGCAGGAGTATCAGGCGGATCAGCTCGCCTCCCTGGCCGAGAGCAACTGATGCAGATCCAGCAGGCCCGCGCCCATATCATGGCGACCCTGGCCTCCGGGGAATCCCCCCGTGCCGACGCCGATGCCCTGCTCTGTCATCTGCTGGATTGTCGGCGCAGCTATCTGATGACCTGGCCGGAGCACGAGCTCGATGCCGCCCAGCAGGCGACCCTGGCGGGCTGGCTTGCCCGTCGCCTCAATGGTGAGCCCATTGCCCACCTCATCGGTGAGCGGGAGTTCTGGTCGCTGCCGCTGAAAGTGAGCCCGGCCACCCTGATCCCGCGCCCCGATACCGAGGTGCTGGTGGAACAGGCGCTGGCCCGCCTGCCGGGCGGCCCCTGCGCCCTGCTGGATCTGGGCACAGGCACCGGTGCCATCGCCCTTGCGCTCAAGTCTGAGCGACCGGATGCCGATGTATGGGCGGTGGACAGGATGCCGGCCGCGGCCGCGCTGGCCCGCACCAACAGCGCCGCCCTGGGGTTGCCCATCGAGGTGCGCGACGGCAGCTGGTTTGCGCCGCTCTCGGATGCACCGCGCTTTGCGATGATCGTCTCCAACCCGCCTTACATCGACGGGACGGACCCCCATCTTCACGAGGGGGACGTGCGCTTCGAGCCGCGCTCCGCCCTGGTGGCGGAGGAGCAGGGGCTGGCGGATATCCGCCTCATCGTCACCCAGGCGCCCGCCCATCTGGTGCCAGGTGGCTGGCTGTTGCTGGAACACGGCTGGGATCAGGGGGAGGCGGTGCGTCAACTCCTGCTGCAACAAGGCTACGTCCAGGTGGAAACCGTGCGCGATTACGGCGATAACGAGCGGGTGACCCTGGGGCGCCTGGCTCAGTGATATGACGGGCGGGCCCGGTCTGCCCCTGTTCAAGGAAATCTTATGTATGTTGTTCTCAAGCATCTGCACCTCACCCTGATTGCCGGGGCCGTGCTGATGTTTATCCTGCGCTTTTACTGGTTGCAGACCGGCTCCGCGCTGGCAGGGGGCGCCCGCACCCTCAAGATCAGCGGCTGGCTCAACGGCCTGGTGGTGCTCTCCGGTGTGCTGCTCTGCATGGTGCTGGGTCTCAACCCCCTCAACAACGCCATTCCCTGGCTGGCCGAGAAGCTGACGTCCATCCTGGTGGTGGCGTTTCTGGCCATGATGGCGCTGCGTCTGGCCCGCAGCAACGGCATCCGCTGGTTTGCCTTCCTGGGCGCACTGGGGTGGATCTTCTTTATCGCCAAGCTTGCGGTGCAAAAGCAGGCCAGCCTGTTCGGCTAGGAAGGATGACGATGATACGTGTGGATGAGTGGACCGACTTCGAAGCTCACGATCTGGCCGAGCTGGCGCTGTCGGTGAGCGACGAGATCCGGGGCCATGGCGGCACGGGAGAGGCCGAGCTTGCCCTCCTCGATGCCTGGCTGGACGAAACGATTGCCGAGGGAGACTGCGACGAGGTGCGCCGTCAGCTGTTGCAGGGTTTCTACCAGACCCTGGGCTTTCGTGGCGACTGGCAGGATTACTTCTCGTCCGCCAACTGCGATCTGGACCAGGTGCTGGCAAGGCGCAAGGGGATCCCGGTCAGTCTCGGCATCCTCCTCATCCAGCTGGGTCGCAAGATAGGGCTGGATGTGGAGGGGATCTGCTTCCCCGGCCATTTCCTCCTGAGTTTTGCCGGTCTGGACGGGGAGGTCTATGTGGACCCCTTCAACGGTGATGAACTGAGCCGGCACCGCATCGAACTGCTGCTGCGCGGTGCCCTCGGCAACCTGGCGAGTCTGAGCGATGATCATCTGCAGCCATCGGGGCAGTGGGAGATCATCGAGCGCTTGCTCAATGTCAGCAAGGGCGCCCTGCTGCGCGAGGAGCGCATGACGGAGGCGTTGCGCTGCAGCGAGCTGCTGCTGCGCATGAAGCCCGGCGATCCGCTGGAGACGCGGGATCGGGGCTTCATCTATGAGCAACTCGATTGCCCGCGCTTTGCCGCCGACGATTTCGAATACTTTATTGAACAATGCCCTGATGATCCCGTGGCCGATGTGCTGAAAACCCAGCTGGCCACCCTGGACCTCAGTCCCAAACCCCTCCATTAAGGATCCCTGAGATGGAACAGAAGAATATCAAGGTCAACCAGATCGACGTCGCCAACGACAAACCTTTCGTGCTGTTCGGCGGCATGAACGTGCTGGAATCCCGCGACATGGCGATGGCGGTGTGCGAGAAGTACGTGGAAGTGACCAGCAAGCTCGGCATCCCGTTCGTGTTCAAGGCGAGCTGGGACAAGGCCAACCGCTCCTCCATCCACTCCTATCGCGGTCCGGGTCTGGAAGAGGGGATGAAGATCTTCCAGGAGCTGAAAGCGACCTTCGGCATGCCGGTGATCTCCGATCTGCATGAGCCCCATCAGGCCAAACCGGTCGCCGAGGTGGTCGACGTCATCCAGCTGCCCGCCTTCCTGGCGCGCCAGACCGATCTGGTGGAGGCCATGGCCCGCACCGGCAACGTCATCAATATCAAGAAGCCGCAATTCCTGAGCCCAAGCCAGATGAAGAACATCACCGACAAGTTCGAGGAGTGTGGCAACGATCGCCTGATCCTCTGCGAGCGCGGTGCCAACTTCGGCTATGACAACCTGGTGGTGGACATGCTGGGTCTGGGCGTCATGAAGAAGAGCACCGGCGGCTATCCGGTCATCTTTGACGTCACCCACTCCCTGCAGTGCCGTGATCCCCTGGGGGCGGCCTCCGGCGGTCGCCGCGAGCAGGTGACCGAGCTGGCTCGTGCCGGCATGGCGGTGGGCCTGGCCGGTCTCTTTATCGAATCCCACCCGGATCCGAAAATTGCCCGCTGCGACGGCCCGAGCGCCCTGCCGCTGGAGAAGCTGGAAGGCTTCCTCAAGCAGATGAAGGCCATCGACGATCTCGTCAAGGGCTTCGAGCCCCTCGATACCTCCGCCTGATCGCGATTTTTACTATCAAAAATGCCCCGCCATGCGGGGCATTTTTATTTCCGTCATTTTCATTTGGTGCTCTTCGGCGTCCATTGCGACCATGTTTCCGTGGTGTTAATGATGTTAAATATGTTGTGTGATTGATGTCTCTTATTTGCTTCTTATGACATGCAAAAGTAGCGACCGTCAGGATGGCAAAAAGGTATGAAGCGGGTGAGATAACCCTATTTCTCGCCGCAGACTGCTGCATGCGTTATTTGCTGTCAGTGGAGTCACACTTATTAACAGGACGTTGAGCATGCACAAGAAAATTGTCAGTAGCCTTTATTTTCAGGTGATATTGGCAATCACCATCGGAATATGTCTGGGACATGTCTATCCGAGTCTGGGCGCAGATATGAAACCCCTTGGTGATGGCTTCGTTAAATTAATCAAGATGATCATCGCCCCCGTCATTTTTTGTACCGTGGTCACCGGCATTGCCGGCATGGAAAGCATGAAGGCGGTGGGCAAAACCGGTGCCATTGCGCTGATCTATTTTGAAGTGGTGAGCACCCTGGCCCTGATCATCGGTCTGTGCGTGGTCAACGTGCTGCAACCCGGGGCCGGTATGAATGTGGATCCCTCCTCACTCGACGCCAGCGCCATCTCCGTCTATGCGGATCAGGCCCAGTCCCAGGGGATAATTCCCTTCCTGCTGGATGTGATACCGGCCAGCGTCATCGGTGCCTTTGCCGGCGGCAATATACTCCAGGTGTTGCTGTTTGCCGTCCTGTTCGGATTTTCCCTGCATCATATCGGGGAGAAGGGAAAACCCATCTTCAATATCATCGATGGTTTCTCCCAGGTTATTTTCGGCATCATCAACATGATCATGAAACTGGCGCCGATCGGGGCATTTGGCGCCATGGCATTCACCATAGGGAAATACGGTATTGGTTCTTTGGTGCAGCTGGGGCAATTAATTGCTAGCTTCTATCTGACCTGCCTGCTGTTTATTTTCCTGGTGCTCGGCAGTATCGCCAAAGCCAATGGCTTCAGCATTGTGCGCTTTATTGCCTATATCCGGGAAGAGCTGTTGATCGTGCTCGGAACATCCTCGTCGGAATCCGTATTGCCGCGCATGCTGGTGAAAATGGAGGCGCTGGGCTGCAAGAAATCGGTGGTGGGTCTGGTGATCCCGACCGGTTACTCCTTCAACCTGGACGGCACCTCCATCTATCTGACCATGGCAGCCGTCTTCATCGCCCAGGCAACCAACACCCCGCTGGACCTGTTCCATCAGCTCACCCTGCTGGTGGTGCTGCTTATCTCCTCCAAGGGTGCGGCCGGAGTCACGGGGAGTGGCTTCATCGTGCTGGCAGCCACCATCTCGGCGGTAGGGCATCTGCCGCTGGCCGGGCTGGCGCTGATCCTCGGGATTGATCGCTTCATGTCGGAGGCGCGCGCCCTGACCAACCTCATCGGCAACGGGGTGGCGACCCTGGTGGTGGCCCGTTACTGCGATCAGCTCGACGAGGCCACCATGCAGGACGCCCTGGCGAAACCCGTGGTGGCAAGGCCGGTGGACCTGCGAAGCTGACCCAGGTTCTGGCGGCGATCATCACCCATGAAAAAACGGCCCGAGGGGCCGTTTTTTTATCTCTTTACGCAGGGCGCCTTACAGGCTCTGGGTGAAGGTGCGGGTGACCACGTCACGCTGCTGCTCCGGGGTCAGGGCGTTGAAACGCACGGCGTAACCGGAGACGCGGATGGTGAGCTGCGGGTATTTTTCCGGGTTGGCGATGGCGTCTTCCAGGGTTTCGCGGCGCAGTACGTTGACGTTCAGGTGCTGACCCCCTTCGACCACAGGCTCTTGCTGAACCGGCAGTTCACGGTATTCGAATTGACCCAGGTCGGAGAGGCTGACTTCCTGATCGGCGGCAAAGCTGTCGCCCTTGGCGCAGATGCAGCGAGCCTGTTGTTTCTCTTCGTCCAGCAGCCAGAAAGAGTTCAGCAGAGCGGCGTTGGCGGACTGGGTGATTTGGATGCCCTTGATCATGGTATGACTCCTCATAGGAAAGCGGATTCAACGGTAAGCACATTACCCTGATGTTTTTAAACCACCTCTTGGAAGGAATGATTTAACGGGGCCTTGCCTTACACCTTTACTTCGTTGGGGCCATATATACCACGACGGTAATATTACGAAAATTGATCCAAATCAATAAAACCCCATTTTGCGCGCATTGAAAGGGATTAAATCATTGAGTTGAATCAAAAACAGATCATTTTTCTGTTTTTGTAAGATATATGAATTATGCATTTTTTATTATTCATATCTAGTAATTTAACCACACCTTTAGGGTTTATTGCTGGCGTCAGCGAAAACCGGCCTGCCCAGAGGCCTGTCCGAAGGACGCCCTGTTATTCCTGTGTCGACGCAGCCTCGGTCATGGCCCGTGAACGCCGCCGCCACTTCCCAGGCTGGCAAGGCTGAGCCTGACCTCCATGCGGTTGCGTCTTGGGGGCGAGGACCCTATCCTGAGCCCCTTGCTCTATTGACCGAGGAGATAGCGGTGCCAAGCTGGACAGAAGGCGGGGAGTGGGGAGAGGGAGAGGCTGGCATGCCAGCCAGGATGGAAGGAGTGGATTCGCAACGAGAGGAGACGGGTGTGCTGACCTGGAAAGATGTGATTGGTTCGGAGAAAGAGCAGGCGTATTTCATGGACACCCTGGCCACCGTCAGGGCCGAGCGGGAGGCGGGCAAGGTGATCTATCCCCCGGCGACCGAGGTATTCAATGCCTTCAAACTGACCGAGCTGGATGACGTCAAGGTGGTGATCCTGGGGCAGGATCCCTATCACGGACCGGACCAGGCGCACGGCCTCTGCTTCTCCGTCTTGCCCGGAGTGCGCACGCCGCCGTCCCTCGTCAACATCTACAAGGAGATGCAGCGGGATCTGCCGGGTTTTGTCACACCCAATCACGGCTTCCTGGAATCCTGGGCCAGACAGGGAGTGCTGCTGCTCAATACGGTGTTGACGGTACAGGCTGGCATGGCGCACTCTCACGCCCACCTGGGGTGGGAGACTTTTACCGATCGAGTCATCGAGCGGATCAATGCCCATTGCCAGGGCGTCGTCTTCCTGCTGTGGGGCGCTCATGCCCAGAAGAAAGGGCGCTTCATCGACCGGTCGCGCCATCATGTGCTGAGCGCCCCCCATCCCAGCCCGCTCTCTGCCCATCGCGGTTTCATCGGTTGCGGCCACTTCTCCGAGGCCAATCGCCTGTTGGTCCAGCAAGGACGCAGTCCCATCGACTGGCTCTCGGTCTGCGCCGATCCGGCGGCCTGACGCCGTAAATGCACAGGGGAAATGGTCTCCCCTGTGCCCTCTGTGGTGAGAGGCTGGTGCAGCCGCTGTCTGCATCCGACTTGATTGAGTGCAAAGTTCAGGCAATAAATGACCGTATACTCGAGACAGACGTTTTCTCATTTCAGTGCAAGGAGTGCCCATGTTATCCAGTCTGCATAAGGACCACCTCAACATCACCCGGTTGCTGACGCTGCTCAAGCAAAAGCTGGCGGCCATTCGCAATGAGCAGCCGGTGAGCTACTTCCTGCTGCGGGATGTGGTGGATTATCTGCGCGAGGTATCCGACAAGTACCACCACCCGAAGGAAGACATGATTTATGACTACTACCTGAAATACAGGGTGGTGGAGGGGGAAGTGGCCAACCGGCTGCACGAGGAGCACGCCCGTCTGCTGGATGCAGGGACCGAGCTCAAGGAGATGGTGGAGATGATCCTGATGGATGCGGTCATCCCGCTGGATCAGTTCGTGGCCCGTCTGGAGCAGTTCATCGAGCAGCAGGAGGCGCACATGAACTATGAGGAAGGGGTCATCTTCCCCCATCTGCGCGACTCCCTGACCGAGGATGACTGGCGTCATCTCGAACAGCTCTGGCAGAACCGGGCCATCAATGATCCCCTGTTCGGGGCGGAGGTAAGCCAGCACTTCCAGGCGCTGGCCAAACAGCTTTCGCTGCCTGCAGCCTGAAAGGAGGTTCACCCATAAAAACAGCGCCCCGGTCAATCCGGGGCGCTGTTTTTATGGCTCCACTCGCTGGAGTGAAACATGGGCGACGTGGGCGTATCAGAGCTCCAGGTCGTCCGATCCTTCATAGGCGATGTCGATGGCCTGCAGCTCCTTTTGCAGGCGGTGCTTGTCTTTAAGCGCCTCAATCTCACGCCATTTGCGTTTTTTTCCCGTTGTCCCGCGGCTACGTGAACCCAGCTCAACGACCTCGTCAAAATCGAAGTTGAACATGTCCATGGCTCCCTCCTTGGTTTTATGGTTTTCACCATCCGTATAACACGACGCCTTTGAAAATAAAACGTTTTTATGACGAAGTTGTGACAACCGGAAACAGGCACAAAAAAACCGGGCTGCCCTTTCGGGAGCCCGGTTTTTGCGGTGCCACTTCGCTCTGTGAGAGCCGTGTGGCGAGCGGCTTTACAGATGGCTTGCCAGCATGGTTTCCAGCTTGCCCTGGTCGATGGCGAACAGGCGGATGCCTTCCCCCAGCTTCTCGACGGCCATGGCGTCCTGGTTCAGCTCCCAGCGGAACTCGGCTTCGGTCATCGGGGCCGGTTTGGCTGTGCGCTCGCCGGTGTAGTCCAGCTTGCGCACCACGGTGCCTTCGGTCTTGCTCAGCTCTTCCAGCAAAGCGGGGCCAATGGTCAGGCGGTCGCAGCCGGCCAGTTCCAGGATTTCGCCGGTGTTGCGGAAGCTCGCGCCCATGACCACGGTCGGGTAGTCGTGCTGCTTGTAGTAGTTGTAGATGGCGGTGACGGAGACCACGCCCGGATCTTCACTGGCGGTGTAGTCACGGCCGTTCTTGGCCTTGTACCAGTCGAGGATGCGGCCCACGAAGGGGGAGATGAGGAAGGCACCGGCTTCGGCACAGGCACGAGCCTGGGTGAAGGAGAACAGCAGGGTCAGGTTGCACTGGATACCCTCTTTCTCCAGCACCTCGGCGGCACGGATCCCTTCCCAGGTGGAGGCCAGCTTGATCAGGATGCGATCATTGCTGATGCCGGCTTCGTTGTAGAGGCGGATCAGCTTGCGGGCCTTGGCGATGCTGGCGTCGGTGTCGAAGGAGAGGCGGGCGTCCACTTCGGTGGAGATGCGGCCCGGGACGATTTTCAGCACTTCGAGGCCGATGTTGACCGCCAGCTTGTCGCCTGCGTCGATGATTTGCTGTGCCTTGTCCTGGCTCTGGGATTTGGCCCAGGCAATGGCGTCCTGGATCAGGGCTGCGTACTCGGGGATCTCGGAGGCCTTGAGTACCAGAGAGGGGTTGGTGGTGGCATCGATGGGCTGGTAGCGCTTGATGGCTTCGATGTCGCCGGTATCGGCAACCACTGTGGTCAGGGCTTTCAGCTGGGTCAATTTATCGGCCATGGCAAATATCATCTCTTTATGAGGGAGCAATCCCAGGGTGGTGGGCATGAGACGGCAGTTCTGAAATTAAATTACAAGATCCCGGCGGCTCAGGCTCAGAAAGGGGCGATGGGCAGGCCCCATCGTCATTGCCTGCCTAATTAATACGGATGTGGCGCATCCTGCAATAGGGGGGCTTGTATGCGAATCAGCCAGGTGGTGAAAGCGGTACCGGCTGTCGAGTGAAAGTGTTTGATAAAAAACGAGTTTTATTAATGGTGTGGCGGCTGGCTCCGACATGGAAAAGCGCAATTATTTTGGTGGATTCATGAATTTGTGCGGGAGGTCACATAAATAGTTCTGTCAGCTACTTGAAATTTAATTACGTGTAAAACGTTTTGCGTTACAACCCCTTGCCGATGAGGCATGAGAGGCAAACGCTTGTCTCCCTGATGTCGTTTCACTCAGCGGTTTTTACCCCCATGGGATGAGTTGTAAAATGGTTCTCTATTGGCTCTAATTTGTGAGGGGCTGGGTTGCACATCAATTTTTGTTGATTTATTGCGTGCTAAATGAAGCTTTTTTGCATCAAATTGCTCGTTTTTTGTCTCCCCAGTGAGCCCTGTCACTATTCTGAATTCCCTCGCTATGCTAGATTCCGCCCCTTCGGCGCAATGCTGGTTCGGAAATTGACAGAGAGCGGTCAGCGCAGACTGGCCATGGATGTGATAACAACGAGAGAATTATGGACACCTTGATTGCAATGATTAACGACCTGATGTGGGGAGCCGTGCTCATTTACCTGCTGATCGGGGTCGGTATCTTCTTTACCTTCCGCCTGGGCTTTATCCAGATCCGCCACTTCGGCCACATGTTCTCGGTCCTGCGCAACAGTCGCAAATCCGACAGCGCCGGCATCTCCTCCTTCCAGGCTCTGTGTACCAGCCTGGCGGCTCGTGTCGGGACGGGCAATCTGGCCGGTGTGGCCGTCGCCATCTATCTGGGTGGCCCTGGCGCCGTCTTCTGGATGTGGCTGATCGCCTTCATCGGCATGGCCACCGCCTTCGTGGAGAGCACCCTGGCCCAGCTCTACAAGGTCAAGGATGAGGATGGCAACTACCGGGGCGGCCCCGCCTACTACATGGAGCGCGGCCTTGGCATGCGCTGGATGGGAGTGGTCTTCTCCCTCTGCCTGCTGCTGGCCTTCGGTCTGGTGTTCAACGCGGTGCAGGCCAACTCCATCAGCCTGGCCATGAACGTCGCCTTCGGCATCCCTGACTGGGTGAGCGGTCTGGCCCTGGTGGTGCTCTCCGGTCTCATCATCTTCGGCGGCATTCGTGGCATCGCCCGCTTTGCCGAGCTGGTGGTGCCCTTCATGGCACTGGCCTACATCCTGATGGCGCTGTTCGTGGTGTTCATGAACATCAGCGAGCTGCCGAGTATCTTCGCTCTCATCATCAAGTCTGCGTTCGGCATCGAGCAGGCAGGTTCCGGCGCCATGGGCTATGCCATCTCCCAGGCCATGATCAACGGCATCAAGCGCGGCCTCTTCTCCAACGAGGCGGGCATGGGCTCTGCCCCCAATGCTGCCGCCACCGCCACCCCCTATCCGCCGCACCCGGCCTCCCAGGGTTATGTGCAGATGCTGGGGGTCTTCCTCGATACCATCGTCATCTGTACCTGTACTGCCGCCATCATCCTGATGTCCGGCCAGTTCGAGCCGGGCTCCGGTGTGACCGGTGTCGAGCTGACCCAGCGCGCGCTCTCCTCCCAGGTGGGCGGCGGTGGCAACATCTTCATCGCAGCGGCCATCTTCTTCTTCGCCTTCACCTCCATCGTGGCGAACTACTCCTATGCGGAGACCAACCTGGTGTTCCTCGAGCACAACCACAAGGGTGGCCTGATGCTGTTCCGGATGTTCGTGCTGGGCATGGTGATGTTCGGATCCGTGGGCGAACTGCCGACCGTGTGGGCTCTGGCGGATGTCTCCATGGGGCTGATGGCCATCGTCAACCTGGTGGCCATCCTGCTGCTCTCCGGCGTCGCCATCAAGCTGGCCAAGGACTACAACGACCAGCTCAAGGTGGGCCGCGTGCCGACCTTCGATGCCAACAAATACCCCGAGCTGCGCAGCCAGCTGGAAGAGGGGATCTGGGACAACCCGGGCAAGAAATAAGCCTGCGTTGCAAGGTGATTGAAGGGGAGCCATGGCTCCCCTTTTTCATGGGTAAAAAGAGGGGGCGGCTTCACACTGACTTCACAGAGCCTCATCGGCAGCACACCTCGCGGGACTATGCTGGGTTCATCACTCGCCGCCATGGCGATACCTTGCTAACGACAGTCAGGAGACATGCAATGCAACAACGACAATCCATCCTGTGGGGCGCTCTGGCCACCCTGATGTGGGCCGGTCTGGCTCATGCCGGTGACAAGGCGGCGACCGATCCCCTGCGCCCCGTGGTGGATGCCAGCATCCAGCCGCTGCTCAAGGAGCACAGGATCCCGGGCATGGCGGTGGCCGTGCTCAAGGATGGCAAGGCCCACTATTTCAACTACGGTGTGGCCGATCGGGAGCGCGCGGTCGGTGTCAGCGAGCAGACCCTGTTCGAGATAGGCTCCGTGAGCAAGCCCCTGACCGCGACCCTAGGAGCCTATGCGGTGGTCAAGGGAGCGATGCAACTGGATGACAAGGCGAGCCGGCACGCCCCCTGGCTCAAGGGATCCGCCTTTGACAGCATCACCATGGGGGAGCTGGCTACCTACAGCGCGGGCGGCTTGCCGCTGCAATTCCCCGAGGAGGTGGATTCGCTCGAGAAGATGCAGGCCTACTACCGCCAGTGGACCCCAGCCTACTCGCCGGGTTCCCATCGCCAGTACTCTAACCCCAGCATAGGGCTGTTCGGCCACCTGGCGGCGAGCAGCCTGAAGCAGCCGTTTGCCCAGTTGATGGAGCAGACGATCCTGCCGGGGCTTGGCCTGCACCACACCTATGTCAATGTGCCGAAGCAGGCCATGGCGAGTTATGCCTATGGCTATTCGAAAGAGGACAAGCCCATCAGGGTCAGCCCCGGCATGCTGGCGGACGAGGCCTACGGCATCAAGACCAGCTCGGCGGATCTGCTGCGCTTTGTGAAGGCCAACATCAGCGGGGTTGATGACAAGGCGTTGCAGCAGGCCATCTCCCTGACCCACAAAGGGCACTACTCGGTAGGCGGGATGACCCAGGGACTGGGCTGGGAGCGTTACGCCTATCCCGTCAGCGAGCAGACGCTGCTGGCGGGCAACTCCCCGGCGATGATTTACAATGCCAACCCGGCGGCGCCCGCGCCCGCTGCAACAGGGCACCCTGTGCTCTTCAACAAGACCGGCTCGACCAACGGCTTCGGGGCCTATGTGGCCTTCGTGCCGGCCAAAGGGATCGGCGTCGTCATGCTGGCCAATCGCAACTACCCCAACGAGGCGCGCATCAAGGCGGCCCACGCCATCTTGACGCAACTGGCCAGGTAATGGAGCGCCTTCGCTGAGCCTTGAGGGCACGCCGCATCGCCGCGTGCCCGTTACCTCGGACCTGACCCCTCAAGGGCGACCTGGCAGGGGGCGGGTCGATGAGCATGCCAATCCGGGCCTCTCCTGCGTGAGATGTCCGGATTGGCATCCACCGAGTGCCATCTCGTCACTAGGCCCCGGCAGGCCGCCCGCTCTATAGTGCCTGGCATCTTCCTCTGCTTTTGCAGGATTGAGTTGTCAATCTCGCTGACAGCGCACCTGTGATGGTGAAACCTGCTGATATGGAGCCTTCATGGGTATGTTTCTGCTGTGTACTTTTCTGATGATCATCCTCTATCCCCTCGGGATCGATCTCTATCTGGTGGCCGTCCCCCGCATTGCGCAAACCCTGCAGGGGAGCGAGGCGCAGATCCACACCGCTTTTTCCATCTATCTGCTGGGCATGGCGGCTACCGTGCTGCCGGGGGGCATGCTGGCGGATCGCCATGGCAGGCGCCCCGTGGTGCTGGGGGGCGCCCTCATCTTCGTGGTCGCTTCCCTGGTGGCGGCGGAGGCGACCGGCATCGCCCAGTTTTATCTGGGGCGTTTCTGGCAAGGGGTGGGCGCTGGAGCGCTCTACATCATGACCTTCACCGTGCTGCGGGATGTGCTGAGCCAGGCGCGCCTCGCGATGGCTCTCTCCCTCATCAACGGCGTGATCTGCGTCATTCCGGTGCTGGCTCCCGTACTCGGTTATCTCATCCTGTCGCACTTCGAGTGGCGCGGCATCTTCGTGGGCATGGCGCTAGTGGCCGCCATCAGTGCCCTGATCAACCTGCGACTGCTCAAGGAGACCCGCCCCGCCCGCCAGCCTGCGGGGGCATCGCCGCTGGTCCTGCTGGGCACGGCCCCCTTCATGCAGCGCGCCTTGCTGACCAGCGCCAGCGTGACCGCCATCCTGGTCTATGTGGGCGTCTCGCCCCTCGTCCTGATGACCACGTTCGGCCTGTCTCCCGAGCAGTACACCCGGCTTATGATGGCGATGGCCGGGGTGAGCATGTCCGCTTCCTTCCTGACCCCCTTGCTGCTGCGCTGGCTCGGCAAGGCAAGGGTGCTGGCGCTCTCCCACCTCGCCTACCTGCTGGCCTTGCTCGCCCTGTTGTGCAGCAGCGGGCCCGAAGGTGGCCTGTCCTGGCTGCTGGCGGGGTGTGCCCTGGTCTGTATCGGGTTTTCCTGCGGGTTCGGGGTGGCGATGGGGGAGGCGCTGGATGTGTGCGGGGATCAGGTGGCATCGGCCAGTGCCCTGCTCTGCATCATGCAGATAGGGTTGTCCGGGCTCTTCATCTGGGGGATGGGCCATCTGGGGATGCCTGCGCCCTGGATGCTGATCCTGGCACTCCTGCTGGCGCTGCTCGGTTACCTGGTGGTCAAGGTACTGCTACCATGGCGTGCGGTACGGCGAGTCCGGGCTCGGGGATAGGAGAGAAGAGATGCGCAATCTGGGTGAACTCGATTTGAACCTGCTGGTGGTCTTCAGGCACCTGATGCAGGAGCGCAGCGTGGCGGGGGCGGCCAAGAAGCTGTGTGTCACCCCGTCGGCGGTGAGCAAGGCGCTTGGCAAGCTGCGGGACTGGTTCGGGGATCCCCTCTTCGTGCGCGTGCGCCAGGGCTTGCAGCCGACCAATCTCTCCCTGACCCTGGCGGAGGAGCTCAAGACCTGGTTCCAGCTCACCGAGAGCATCAGCACCCTCAACAGCGAGGCGATCCCCGAGGGGGCCCGCTTCAGTCTGGTGATGGAGTCCCCCTTCGGCATCAGCTTCCTGAGCGAGCTGCCCACGACCATCTACCAGAAGTACCCCCACTCCGTGGTCAGGATGCTGGGCTGGGATCACCACTCTCTCAACGACATCGTCAACGGGGAGGCGGATCTCGGCTTCTGTGCCAGGGAGACCCACGGCCGCTCCCATGCCAGGGTCAACCGGCTGCCCTATTACATCGATCATGAGGTGCTGTTCTGCGATCGTCCCGTGGTGTTCCTGCGCAAGGATCACCCCTTGCTCGGGCTGACGTGGTCGCTGACCCGCTTTCTGGCCTGCCCCCAGGTGAGCGTGGTGTGGGAG
Source organism: Aeromonas sp. FDAARGOS 1406 (assembly GCF_019048565.1). Taxonomy (NCBI): domain Bacteria; kingdom Pseudomonadati; phylum Pseudomonadota; class Gammaproteobacteria; order Aeromonadales; family Aeromonadaceae; genus Aeromonas; species Aeromonas sp. FDAARGOS 1406. The sequence goes on along the minus strand of NZ_CP077378.1, from coordinate 1,557,564 downwards.
GCCAGCGACAGCTGGGCACTGGACGATCTGCTGGAGGACGAAGGCCACAGGCGGCAGGTGCCCATCATGGTGGCGAGCTTCGAGCAGGCGCTGCATATCGCCGCCCAAAAGAGCCACGAGCTGATCGCCGTGGTGCCTTCATACTTGCGCGGACTATGCCGCCAGACATCACCCCGACCTCATCCCCATGCCGTTGCCGCTGGAAGAGTCTCTCTATGCCCAGCTGGAGATCGCCTTCATCCTGCTGTGGCACAAGCGCCACAATCAGGATGCCAAGGTGATGTGGTTGCGGGGGGAGATCCGGCGGCTCTATGGCCTGGCCGCGGCGGGGATGACGCGTTTTGCCTAGGGCGGGCCCATGGGGAGCGGGGCGGTGAAAGAGAAGCAAGGGGGAGGAGGCTCCCCGGTTTAGTCGTACTGCTCTTCCATCCAGGCTTCGACGATGAGCTGGGCGGAGACGCCGTCCACGCTCCCCTTGTCCAGCGCCTTGTAGCCGCCACGTTCAAACAGGCGGGCGCGGGCATCCGTGGTGGTGAGCCGCTCGTCCTTGAACTCCACCGGCTTGCCGAAGCGACCGTGCAGGCGATTGCCGAACTTGCGAGCTCGCACCGTGATCTCCTGGTCCGTGCCATCCATGTTGAGCGGCAGACCGACGATCAGCAGATCCGGTTGCCACTCCTTGATCAGCTTCTCTATCTCGTCCCAGTTGGGGATGCCGTCGTTGGCCTTGAGGGAGCGAAGGGGGCGGGCGCTGCCCGTGAGCTCCTGGCCGATGGCGACACCGATGCTCTTGGTGCCGTAGTCAAAGCCCATGATGCTGCGTGATGACATGGGGTCTCCTCGAAATGGATGGATAAATGAAGGGGGAAGACCCCTCCCTGCCTCCCCCTGCTCATGGGGGAGGGCCGGGTGTCAGCTATGGCCCACCTGGCTGGAGAGGTGCAGGGGGTTGACCCCAATGCTCGCGGCGGCTTGCTGCCAGCGCAGGTGGATGGGGGTATCGAAGACCAGCTTGGGATTGGGGGGGATCACCAGCCAGGCGCCATCCACCAGCTCCTGCTCGAGCTGGCCTGCACTCCAGCCGGCGTAACCGAGCGCCACCAGCCAGTGGTCCGGCGCCTCGTCGGTGCCCAGGGTCTCCAGGATGTCCTTGGAGGTGGTGACCATCATCTCGTCGCTCACCTGCAGGGTGGAATTGAAGCCCGGGCGGAAGCTGTGCAACACGAAGCCGCGATCCCCGTGCACCGGCCCCCCCTGCAACACCGGCTGTTTCATCTCGGCGGTGGCGGGGGGATTGAGGTTGAGCTTGGTCAGCATGGCGTCCAGGGCCATGTCGACCGGAATGTTGACCACCAGTCCCATGGCGCCTTCGCTGCTGTGTTCGCACAGATAGACCAGGGAGCGCTGGAAATAGGCGTCCGTGAGGCTCGGCATGGCGAGCAGAAAGTGATTTTGCAGTGTTTGCATGGAGCGTATGTATCTCTAAGCGTGCAAAGGTATTTGGGGTGATTATGGCAGTTGATGGCGGCGGGCAAAACCGCTTTTTGCCGGCAGGAGGGCGGCAGTCAAAGGGGCCCTCACGGCCCCTTGTGTGTGTGTCCTCGCCGCGGCAACGGGTCGCTGGGCAAGGGGTCAGCGGCCCAGTCGGCGCTCGATGGCGTCCATCAGCATGCCGGTGATGGAGACGTCGAAGGCCGCCTCAATCTCGCGGATGCAGGTCGGGCTGGTGACGTTAATCTCGGTCAGGCGATCGCCGATGATGTCGAGGCCGACGAAGATGAGCCCCTTCTCTTTCAGCGTCGGGCCCACCGCGCGGGCGATGGCCCAGTCCGCTTCACTCAAGGGGCGTGCCTCGCCACGGCCACCGGCCGCCAGATTGCCACGGGTCTCCCCTTGCGCCGGGATGCGGGCCAGGCAGTAGGGTACCGGCTCGCCGTCCACCACCAGCACTCGCTTGTCGCCATCCTTGATGGCAGGCAGATAGGTCTGCGCCATGCAGTACTGGCTGCCATGTTCAGTCAGCGTCTCGATAATCACGCCGACGTTGGCGTCATCCTCCTTCATGCGGAAGATGGAGGCGCCGCCCATGCCGTCCAGCGGCTTGAGGATGACGTCCTTGTGCTTGGCGTGGAAAGCCCGCAGCTTGTCTGCTCTGCGAGTGACGAGCGTGGTCGGGGTGTGCTCGGCAAACCAGGCGGTGTAGAGCTTCTCGTTGGCGTCGCGCAGGCTCTGGGGCTTGTTGACGATGAGGCAACCCTCATCCTCGGCCCGCTCCAGCATGTAGGTGGCGTAGATGAACTCGGTGTCGAAGGGGGGATCCTTGCGCATCAGGATCACGTCCAGGCTGGAGAGCGGCTGATCCACCACCTCACCGAGGCTATACCAGTCGGCATAGTCATATTTGACGGTGAGCGGACGCATGGTGCCGAAGGCGCGACCGGCCTCCATGTAGAGATCCTTCATCTCCAGATAGAACAGCTCGTAGCCGCGCTTTTGCGCCTCTTCGAGCATGGCGAAGCTGGAGTCCTTCTTGATGTTGATGGCCGAGATGGGGTCCATCACGATGCCGAGTTTAATGGTCATCCGAGTTTCCTTCCTAATGGCTCGATGGGATGTGATGACCCCCTCCCTGCCTCCCCCTTCACAAGGGGGAGGGGCCTGTTGCTCCCTCCCCTGCGAAGGGGAGGGCCGGGGTGGGGTCGGCTGTCAGGCCAGATCGCCAAAGCGGCACTGAAGCGCAGTAATCGCCGTCAGGGCGGCGGTTTCGGTACGCAGCACCCGCGGCCCCAGCAGCATCTCCTTGAAATCTTCCTGCACGGTACGGGCGATCTCGTCGCTGGACAAGCCCCCTTCCGGGCCGATCAGCAGGCGCACGCCGTGCTCGGGGATGGGCAGGGTGTTGATGCTGTAAGGGGCGCGCGGGTGCAGGTTGAGCTTGAGCTCCTGAGTCTCTTCCGCCAGCCAGGCGTCCAGCTCCATCGGCATGCGCACCTCGGGCACGGTATTGCGGCCGCACTGCTCGCAGGCGCTGATCACCACTTTTTGCCACTGTTCGCGCTTTTTCTCCAACCGATCGGCGGGCAGCTTGACGCCGCAGCGCTCGGAGAAGAGCGGGGTGATGCAGGTGACGCCGAGCTCCACGGATTTCTGGATGGTGAAGTCCATCTTGTCGCCGCGGCTGATCACCTGACCCAGGTGGATGGCAAGGGGGGACTCCACCGAGCGGGTCTCGCAACTGTCGATGGTCACTTCCACCGACTTCTTGCCGACGTTGGCGATGGTGGCGGGGTACTGGTGGCCGTCGCCGTTGAACAGCTCGAGCTGCTGGCCCGGCTGCATGCGTAGCACGCGGCCGATGTGATTGGCACCGTCTTCTGACAGGGCGAGGGTCTGGCCAACCTGCAGGCTGGCCGGTTCATAGATACGTGGAATGCGCATGGCTGATAGTCAGTCTCTTGCTTGGAAACCCTTCAATACCCTACTGCACGGCGGCGAGCAAGGCTCGCGAGACAGAGAGTGAAGGGATTCAGGAGGAGGGGGACGCTCCCCCTCCCTGGTCAAATGGTGTTATTGGCACTGCTTTTCAATGAAGGGATTGGTATTGCCCTGCAGCTTGCCGATACGGCGGTTGCGCTCGCACTCCCAGCGATCAGCCGGATACTGCCTGTCCCAGGCTTCGTAAAGCTTGCGCTGCTGTGCCGCCAGACGCAGTCCGTACTGCTGGCTCATGTAGAGGTAGGCGCGGGCGATCTGGCCACGCACCGGCCCCTTGGGCGGCTGCACCTGGCGCTCCTTGAAGTCCACCAGCATCTGGCACTTGCCGTACTGGTTGGGTTTGCCGTTCCAGTCGCTGAAGCGGAAGTTGGCCCGATCGCCGTTCACCTCGCCGATGGCAGGGAAGAGGTTGTGCATGTCTCCCTCCATCCTGTTGAACTCGTCGCTCTTGCCGCAATTCTTGCGACCCCCGTCCTGCCAGCACTGGAGCTGGTGGCTGAACTCCCAGGCGGGCACCACGTGCTCCCATTCGATACGGGAGGCCCGCTCGGCCTGCTTGCGCGGCAGGTAGCCGCAGCTCTCCCAGTCGGGGGCCATCTTCTTGCCGCTGAACTTGATGTTGCAGCCGCAGTAGAAGGTGACGGGGTGGCTCTGGTAGAGCTTGTTCAGATCCTGCTTCGCGGCGCGAAAGGTCTGGATGTTGTCGGCATGAGCCGGGGCGCTGACCAGCAGGGCCAGGCAGAGGGAGAGCAGAGGGCGAAACATGAATATCCTTGGCAATGAGACAGTTGAATGAAGTAAGCGCGCACCCTATCACAGGAGCGCGACACGGGGTGACTCAATCCGCCGTCGTGTCGCGCTGCCACACCAGGGGCTGGCGACAGCGGCGGCAGTGATAGCGGGCCTCGCCGCGCATCACCTTGTTGTGGCGGCGCACGGAGAGGGGATGCTGCTGGCAGGCGCAGGCATACACGAAGGTACGCTGGGCCAGCACCCCCAGATCGAAGCTGTGGGTGGTGCTGGGTTCGAGGCCGAACAGCTCCCGCATCACCGACTGCCACTGGCGGCCATGGGGCAGTACTCGGCTCTTGCCGCGCCCCTCTCCCCAGAGCGCATAGACCAGCAGGTGCGCCACCTCGTGGGGCACCACTTCCCTGAGAAACGCCTGCTGATTGGCCTGATAGAGCGCCGGATTGAAACGCAGCTCCCAGGTTTGCAGCCGCGCAGACCCTGCCGCCCGGCCCCGCATGTTGCAGTGGACTTGCGGGCGGGGGAAGGTGCGGCCAAGACGCGTTTCGGCCTGCACAAAGCAGGCATCGACGCGTGCGAGCAGCGTCTCGATGAGGGCGGGGTCAAGCCGGGTGGCAGTGGCAGGCATGGGATCCTCGGGACAGGACACAAAAGCAAAAGGGGAGCCAGGCTCCCCTTCTATCACAACCTCGAGCCTTACAGGCCAGCGGCAGCGCGCAGCAGCTCGGCCTTGTCGGTCTTCTCCCAGGGGAACTCGTCGCGGCCGAAGTGGCCGTAAGCGGCGGTTGCCTGGTAGATCGGGCGCTTCAGATCCAGCATCTCGATGAGACCATAGGGGCGCAGCTCGAAGAACTCGCGCACCAGCTTGACCAGCAGGGCTTCGGCCACCTTGCCGGTGCCGAAAGTTTCGACGCTGATGGAGGTGGGCTCAGCCACGCCGATGGCGTAGGAGACCTGCACTTCACAGCGATCCGCGAGGCCTGCGGCCACGATGTTCTTGGCCACGTAGCGGGCGGCGTAGGCGGCGGAGCGGTCCACCTTGGACGGATCCTTGCCGGAGAAGGCGCCACCACCGTGACGGGCCATGCCGCCGTAGGTGTCAACGATGATCTTGCGACCGGTCAGACCGCAGTCACCCATGGGGCCGCCGATGACGAAACGGCCGGTCGGGTTGATGAAGTACTTGGTGTCCTTGTTGATCCACTCGGCCGGCAGCACCGGCTTGATGATCTCTTCGCGCACCGCTTCCACCAGATCGCTGTGGCTGATGGAGTCGCAATGCTGGGTGGAGAGCACCACGGCATCGACACCCAGGATCTTGCCTGCGTCGTCGTAGGCGAAGGTCAGCTGGCTCTTGGCGTCCGGACGCAGCCACGGCAGGGTGCCGTTCTTGCGCACTTCTGCCTGACGCTTCACCAGCAGGTGGGAGTAGGTGATGGGCGCGGGCATCAGCACGTCGGTTTCGTTGGTGGCGTAGCCGAACATCAGGCCCTGGTCACCGGCACCTTGCTCCAGCGGGTCGGTACGGTCGACGCCCTGGTTGATGTCCGGAGACTGTTTGCCGATGGCGTTCAGCACGGCGCAAGAGTCGGCGTCGAAGCCCATGTCGGAGTGGGTGTAACCAATCTCGCGCACGGTGTCGCGCACGATCTGTTCGATGTCGACCCAGGCAGAGGTGGTCACTTCGCCGGCTACCATCACCATGCCGGTCTTGACCAGGGTTTCGCAGGCGACGCGCGCCTTGGTGTCCTGCTGCAGGATGGCGTCCAGCACCGCATCGGAGATCTGGTCGGCGATTTTATCGGGATGGCCTTCGGAGACCGACTCGGAAGTAAACAGCTTTGCCATGTTTGGTTCTCGATTCGTAAGGGTTATCGCCTTGGCCATAACCGGATAATGACAGGATGACTGTAGAGGTATCTACATCTGGACGTCTATTTTAAATAGGTCATCCGGTGATTGCCAGCACTATTTGGGGGTGGAGCCGCCCGGGGCGGGATGGGGAAGGGATCCACCTCCATGGAGGTAAGGCAGGGGGCGGATTGAATCGTTTTCCCCGCCCAGAAAAGCGATTGTGCTCCCAAAGCCACTTTATTCGCCCAGATAATATTTGCACGCCGCGCCCCCTGCTGGGACAATAACGCGCCTTAATCTTGGCCATCAAATGAAGCAATCGCAGGAGATACAGATGCCTTCTCGTAAAGAGCTTGCCAATGCCATTCGTGCATTGAGTATGGATGCCGTTCAAAAAGCCAACTCCGGTCACCCGGGCGCCCCCATGGGAATGGCGGATATCGCTGAAGTGCTGTGGCGCAGCCACCTCAAACACAACCCGAACAACCCCAAGTGGGCCGACCGCGACCGTTTCATTCTCTCCAACGGCCACGGCTCCATGCTGCTGTACTCCCTGCTGCACCTCTCCGGTTATGACCTCTCCATCGACGATCTGAAAAACTTCCGCCAACTGCACTCTCGCACCCCGGGTCACCCGGAGTACGGTTATGCGCCGGGCGTTGAAACCACCACCGGTCCTCTGGGTCAGGGCATCACCAACGCCGTGGGCATGGCGATTGCCGAGAAGGCCATGGCCGAGCAGTTCAACCAGCCGGGTCACGACATCGTCGACCACTACACCTACGCCTTCATGGGCGACGGCTGCCTGATGGAAGGTATCTCCCACGAAGCCTGCTCCCTGGCCGGCACCCTGGGTCTGGGCAAGCTGATCGCGTTCTGGGATGACAACGGCATCTCCATCGACGGTCACGTAGAAGGCTGGTTCACCGACGACACTCCCAAGCGCTTCGAAGCCTACGGCTGGCACGTCATCCCGGCCGTTGACGGTCACAACCCGGAAGCCATCAACGCTGCCATCGAAGCCGCCAAGGCCGAGACCGGCAAGCCGACCCTGATCTGCTGCCGCACCATCATCGGCTACGGTTCCCCGAACAAGTCCGGCTCCCACGACTGCCACGGCGCGCCGCTGGGCAACGACGAGATCGCCGCCGCCCGTGCCTTCCTGAAGTGGGACCACGCGCCGTTCGTCATCCCGTCCGACATCGCCGCCGAGTGGAACGGTCAGGAGAAGGGCGCCAAGCTCGAATCCGACTGGGCTGCCAAGTTCGCCGCCTATGAAGCCGCTCACCCGGCCCTGGCTGCCGAATTCAAGCGCCGTACCACTGGCGATCTGCCGGCCAACTGGGCTGCTGAATCCGCCAAGATCATCGAAACCCTGCAGGCCAACCCGGCCAAGATCGCGACTCGCAAGGCCTCCCAGAACTCCCTGGAAGCCTTCGGCAAGCTGCTGCCGGAATTCATGGGCGGCTCCGCGGATCTCGCGCCGTCCAACCTGACCATGTGGTCCGGCTCCAAGTCCCTGACTCCCGAGAGCGCCGCAGGCAACTACATCCACTACGGCGTGCGCGAGTTCGGCATGTCCGCCATCATGAACGGCATCGCCCTGCACGGTGGTTTCATCCCCTACGGCGCCACCTTCCTGATGTTCATGGAGTACGCCCGCAACGCCCTGCGCATGGCCGCCCTGATGAAGCAGCGCGCCATCTTCGTCTACACCCACGACTCCATCGGTCTGGGTGAAGATGGCCCGACTCACCAGCCGGTGGAGCAGATCGCCTCCCTGCGTCTGACCCCGAACATGAGCACCTGGCGCCCGTGTGATCAGGTAGAGTCCGCCATCGCCTGGAAACACGCCATCGAGCGTACCGACGGCCCGACCTCCCTGATCTTCTCCCGTCAGAACCTGGCCCAGATGGACCGCACCGCCCAGCAACTGGCCGATGCCGCCAAGGGTGGTTATGTGCTGAAGGATTGCGCCGGTACCCCGGAGCTGATCCTGATCGCCACCGGTTCCGAAGTGGAGCTGGCTGTGGCTGCCTATGAGCAGCTGACTGCCAAGGGTCGTGCCGTGCGCGTGGTCTCCATCCCGTCTACCGACGTGTTCGATGCCCAGTCCGCCGAGTACAAGGAGTCTGTCCTGCCAGCCGCCGTCACCAAGCGCGTGGCCATCGAAGCGGGCATCGCCGACTACTGGTACAAGTACGTGGGCTTTGGCGGCAAGATCATCGGCATGCGCACCTTCGGTGAGTCCGCCCCGGCCGAGCTGCTGTTCAAGGAATTCGGCTTTACCGTGGAAAACGTGGTTGCGACCGCAGAGTCCCTGTAATCGCTGAACATTGGGCCACTCTGGCCCAATAGCCAGAAAATAAAAACGCCCTCCATCGCAAGATGGGGGGCGTTTTTTATTGGGAAAAAAATAATAAATTAAAAATATATTTAAATATCTGAGAGTTGATAGTACTTTCTCTAGATGATTGATTTTCATTGTTTAAATAAAGGCTCAGTTATGGTTACAAGAGGCTGGTTTATTATAGTTGTTGTATTGGTGCTTTTATTTTCCCCTGTTGTTTTATATGTAAGTAAATTTGGCGGAGATTTGTCACAAGACCACTCTCGATGGGCTGAATTTGGCTCGGCAATTGGAGGTATCTATGCACCAATACTCGGATTTATTACGTTAGTAGTTTTGATTCGTCAGCTTTATTTACAGAAACAGATGAATGACCAGTATTATTTGCAGCAAGCACGAGAAGATATAGAGTTTTATGCATCGCAATTATCTAATGTTCTTGATGGATCACTGGTCGCTAATGTGCCATTGAGGGCTGTACTTCACGAAAAGTTTATGTTTTGTAGCCCTGAAAATCTATGTTCAATGGACATGAAAAATATTGCCATTGATATTCATAGGGTAATGCCACAGGCACTTGATATATGGGCGGCCATATACCCTGTGCTAATAGGGCTATCTGCGGTGGATGACTCATTATTTAAAATGACACTGGTTTCTTCAAAGCAAAAATTAATTGCATTACTAAGCTTTGAAATATGTGTTGCTTTAGATAATTTACATTTTTGTCGTACTGATGGGAAAAACGGTTTTACATATATTTTTAACCAAAAATTGCAGTAGCCCGTAGGTTCGATTAGCGCAGCGTAATCGGACGTTCGCGTTCTTTAAGACGATGCCATAAAAATAATGCCCCCTCCTGTTACCAAAAAAGAGACCGACATATCGCCGGTCTCTTTTTTATTTCAACAAACCTTACACCTGCGGCGGGGTACTTTCCGCATTGGACATCACCGCATCCATCTGCACCAGTGCGCCGGCGGGCAGTTCGCTTACCCCGAATACGGTGCGGGCAGGCAGATAGCCCGGGAAGTATTGGGTGTAGATGGTATCCACCTCCGCCAGATCCGCAATGTTGGCAAGCTGGATATTGACCTTGACGATATCGTCCATCATGTGGCCGATGCTCTCCACAATGGTCTTGATATGGCCGAGGCACTGGGCGGTCTGCTCACGGACGCAACCGGTCAGCACTTTGCCGGTGGTCATGTCGAGCGGCAACTGGCCGGCGATATGGTTGTAGTGGGAGAAGGCGACGCTCTGGGTATGGAGCGGACTTCGTGGCGCTTTGTCGGTATTGCGGGCACGGATCACCAGGTTGTGCCTGTCTTCCACCAACTGGGGCGGGGTGCCGTCACCGTGGGAGATGACCGCATCCATCTGCACCCGGGCACCCAGCGGCAGGGCAGAGGCCGCGATCACGCTGCGGGCCGGCAGATAGGCGACGGCACGGGCAATGGCCGAATCGGGGAAGAAGGTGGTGTAGACCTCGTTGACGGCGTCCAGATCGGCGAGGTGGGTCAGATAGACAGTCACCTTGACGATGTCGTCAAAGGGCACGTCGATGCTCTCCAGCACGGTTTTGATATTGCGCAGGCACTGGGCTGCCTGCTCGCGAATGCCACCGTCAACCAGGGCGCCGGAGGCGGGGTCGAGGGGCAGCTGGGCACCGATATTGTTGTAATGGGAGAAGGCGACGCTCTGGCTGGAGAGCGGATCCTGCGGGGCGTGGTCGCTGTTTCGGGAGATCTTGAGCAGCGGGCAGGGAGCCTGGGGGAAGGTGCCTTCCCCGTTGGAGAGCAGGGCGTCCATCTGCACCCTGGCGCCGAGCGGCAGACCGGCGACGGCGAGCACTGTGCGGGTCGGCAGCGAGTGGGGGAAGAATGCCCGATAGACGGCGTTGACGGCATCGAGGTCGGCTATGTCCGCAAGGAACAGGGTCACCTTCACCATGTCCTCCATGCCGTGGCCAATGCTCTGGACGATGGCCTGGATATTGGTGAGACACTGTCTGGCCTGCGCCTGGATACCCCCTGCGACCAGCGCGCCCGTTTTCGGATCGACCGGGAGCTGGGCGGCAATATTGTTGTAGTGGGAGAAGGCCACGCTCTGGGTATAGGGCCCCAGATCCTGAGGCGCATTGGGGGTATTTCTGGCTGACTTGATGATGGTACCACTCATGGCGATACTCCTTTTTCGTTTTTGATGTAGGGTCCGGGCCGCATTGTTCTTCCCTGGCCGAATACGGCACGCTGATGACTCGTGATATTGCGGCAACAGTTGCCCGTTCCCGCCGCAGGGCGACGGAGAAAAGGAGAACGATCATCACAGTGTCGAGCCCTGTTTCGATGCAGACAGCGCGTGCAACAGACAAGGGAGAGAAGTTGGCCTGGTGATTCAGACGGGAGAATTCTAGGGGGCGGTTATCCGGGGATGCAAACCGGGATCCTGTTTCTATGAAGTGGCTCAACAGAGTGAAATATATTCATTTTGCGATTCAATTCATGACGGGTATGGCAAATAAAGGTGATGATGATCCCGCTTTACCATGAAAGTGGAACCAGATAGCGCCATATTGTCGCGCATCAGGGTTACAGCCTGTGAATCCTCCGTTAATACTTTTGGCGACATTGCAGCTTATTCTCCCGGTTTTGCATAGCTATCTATTTATCGCTCTCTCGACGCCCTGTTCAGCGCCGCCAAAATATGCTGCGGTGAGCACACTGAAATAACATTCACCCTCTTTGCATGGCCACAGGTCATGACATAAATACGGGAGAAAGAGAGGGCGCTTTTTAGCCCCTGCAGCGGAGGCTGACATGGGCGGGTCACCGCGCCGCCTATGCCATATCTTTTCAGCGGCGCGAACGCAGCCCGCCAACAAGGCTCATACGCAAGGGGAGGGGGCCTTCCCCTTGCCTGGCCCGACTTGCCGCCCCCCGATGCATATCACTCCTGTCATGACCTTTCCTGTGAGGGGGCCCCGGAGTCCGCCCTGCTTTGCCGCCCTGGCGTATCCCGCACTCCTTGCTATGCAGCCGGCTCATCTTCCCCGCACACCCTTATTTGTGCTCTTTATCATCAACTGCCGTTATTGCGACCTGGGTCGGGGTTTGGGTGGATTATTAACTGTATGATTAATAATGAAATCAGGGACCCTGCCGACGAGCAGCACGGATCGGCACTCATCTGCCTGGGAGTGGCACATGCGATCGCATCGCGATCCCCGTCATCTGACTTCGGAGGTTTTATGCTTGGATTCATTCTGGGTGACATGTACAGCCGCACCAGCGGGTTTCGGCCACCCCCCCGCCTAGGCAAGCACTTCCCCCTCGCCCCCGACTATCAACTGCGTGGTCGCACCGGCGCCGCCATCCTGACCATGGAGACCCTGCTCGATACCCCCTATCCCCAGAAGAAGTTCAGAGCCCTGATCTATGGCGCCTTTATCGAGCGCCAGCGTCGCCTCTTTGCCGAGCAGGTGGTCATCGGCCGGATGGAGGAGGGCCAGGACCTGGCGATCGCCATCGATCTCGCCTTTATCAGCACGGCGGTGCCCATCGGTCTGCTCGCCATCTCGGAGGAGATCGCGCTGCTGACCACCCCCCGTCCCACCCAGACCCATCCCCATCAGGCGGCCTTGAGCCAGGCGCTCGACTGTACCGCCATGCTGATGTTCTATGCCAAGGTCATTCGCCAGCGCAATGCAGTGCTTGAGCACATCGGCCACCAGTTCGGCTACAGACCGCAGGCCGGGTTGGTGGCCAGGGTGGGCCACGGCGGGGAAGATGACTATGCCGCCTTCATGGTCAATGTGATGACCTGCATCGCCCATTCGGGCTCCTTCAAGGAGGCGCTGGAGAATGGCGTCAGGATGGGCATGCACGAGCCCGCCTTCTTCTGTATCGTCGGCGCCCTGGCCTCGACCCTGTGGGGAGTCCCCAAACCCTGGGCCCATGAGATCTCTCGATTCATCCAGCGCCAGCATCCCCACTATCTCCAGATCCTGCTGCGGGGCGAAGCCAGGGTGGGCCGCAGACAGATCAACCTGGAGCCTCCCAAACCGCCGCTCTGTGCACCGATCAAGCGCCAGGTAAACCGCTTCCTGAAGTGGGCCTTCTAGGGCCATGGGAGTGCTCTCGAGGTGTGGGCCCATGGCGCTATCCCATCGGCCCGCCCCTCCTGAGGGTCATCACGGGACGGTTATCTCACTGACCCCTGATCCCCCGGCTACCTTGCCCATGAGAGGATGGCCAGAAAAGCCAACGGCTGCACGGGGGACAAGGGGTGGATAGAAGGTGATCCACCTCGCCTTTTGATGTGAACGTCTTTTGATGTTTGGCGCCATACGATACCATGCGCAGCGTGTGTTCCTGTTGGGGGAGGTGCCGCCCATCGCCCCGTGGCTGGCTGCTGGTCCGTCATGATCACGGGATGCACAATCTGGGGCCGCCACGGCAACCCCTTATCGCCATAGTCAACAGGACGGAGTATCAGGATGGCCATTGCCATTGAACAGTCGGACAACACACTGAGGGTGAACAAGGATCGCTACGATCTGGGCCGCATCGTCGGCGTGCAGGTAAAAGCACTCGGCTGGATGGATCGGCTCAAGAAGAGCTTGTTGCTGGGAGTGGTCACCTCCAGTGTGCTCTTTTACTTCACCCCTTCCTACGAGCAGGCGGGCAACTGGCTCATCGTGCTCTTCCTGCCCCTGGTGGGTTTTCTGTCTGGCGCCCTGATGGGGCTGCTCTCCAGCACGAAATATGAGTTTTGCATCGAATTTTCCCACGCCGACGAGACGGGCGTGCAGTGGATCACCGCCGCCAGGAGTCGGCATGTCGCCGATTATGAGACCTTCAAGGCGCAGGCGGCCAGGTTGAAAGAGCGGCTCGGGTAGGGAGCACAGAGTGACGGGTCTGCGTCATCTGGCGCCAGGCATAACAACAAGCCCGAACAGGTGCACCTGTTCGGGCTTGTTTCATTAGGCGGATGGCGCTCGGGGAGCGGCTCAGGCGGGATAGAGGGCGCCCAGTACCGCCGGGCGGCTAGCGCCGGTCACCGCAGGCAGGTTGCCCGGTTTTCGCTGGATAAAGCGTTGTGCCAGCCAGGCAAAGGCGGCCCCTTCCACCCAGTCCGGTGCAAGGCCGAGCTGGGCGGTACTGGTCAGATGCCAGTCGGGCAGCAGGGCTGCCAGCTCCGCCAGCAGCGGGGCGTTGTGGGCGCCGCCGCCGCAGACAAACAGCTCGGGCCGGGTTGGCGCATCACGGTGGGCGGGCAACTGGCGGGCGATGCTGTGGCAGGTGAGGGATTGCAGGGTACGCTGCACATCAGCGGGGGCGTATGCGCAGCCGTCCAGCTCGCCGTCGAGCCAGTCGAGGGTGAACATCTCACGCCCCGTGCTCTTGGGGGCGGGGGCGGCGAAGTAGGGGTGAGCCAGCAACTGCTCCAGCAGCGCAGGGATAGGCTTGCCGCTGGCGGCCCACTGGCCACCGGCATCATAGCTGCTACCGTGGGGCTGGTGGCGGCGATACCAGCCGTCGAGCAGGGTGTTGGCGGGGCCGGTATCGAAGCCATATACCTCTGAACCAGCCCCCCCGTCGGTCTGGCCGGGCAGCACCGAGATATTGGCAATGCCGCCGAGGTTCAGCACCACCCGAAGGGCGCCGGGGCGGGCAAAGAGCGCCTGATGGAAGGCGGGCACCAGGGGGGCCCCCTGACCGCCGAGGGCCATGTCCATGGTGCGAAAATCGGCCACCACGTCGATGCCGGTCAGGGCCGCCAGCAAGGCCGCGTTGCCGATCTGCAGGGTAAAGCCGAGCTGGGGGCGGTGGCGTATGGTCTGGCCGTGACTGCCGATGGCGCGAATCTCCTGGGGAGTCAGCGCCGCCTTGGCGAGCAGGGCCTGGGTGGCGGCGGCAAATTCGCGGGCCACCAGGTTGTCGGCGACCCCCATGCGGTCGATTTCGTTCTCCCCCGGGGTGCAAAGCTCATGCAGGGTGCGAGCCGTATCGACAGGCCAGGGATGGCAGAGGGCCGCCTCGACCCGCAGTGCATCCCCCTCGATCTGCACCAGCACGGCGTCGATACCGTCCATGCTGGTACCGGACATCAAGCCTATATAGCGTTCAGTCATGACAACCCCTTTCAATGATGCGGGGGAACCGTCCGATGCCGTGTTCCGCCTTGGTCGACAGCGCTCAGCTGTCGTCGCCGTTGCCCTTGTTTCTGGCCAGTTGCAGCTCGGGGCTGTCCAGCTTGGCCAGTTGGGGCATGGCCTGGGCCTTGAAGCTGGCCAGCGCCCGCCCGCTGAGAGACTCCGCCTGGGGCAGGTTGAGGGTGCGCGGGTTCTTGTGCACGCCGCCCACCACGAATTCATAGTGCAGGTGCGGGCCTGTGACCCGGCCGGTGCCGCCGAGCAGGCCGATGGTCTGCCCCTGCTTCACTCGCTGCCCCTTGTTGACGGTGCGCTTGGAGAGGTGCAGGTACTTGGTCACGTAGTTGCCCGCGTGCTTGATGAAGACGTAGTTGCCGTTGAACTGGTTATAGCCGGCGGCCACCACGCTGCCGCCGCCCGCCGCCATGATGGGGGTCCCCACCGGCGCCACGTAGTCGATGCCGTTGTGGGGGCGCACCTTGCCGGTGACCGGGTGAAGGCGGCGCGGATTGAAGTTGGAGCTGATGTATTTGAAGTTGACCGGTGCGCGCAGGAAGCTCTTGCGCATCGCCTTGCCGTCCGGGGTGTAGTAGTTGCCATCCGTGTTCAGCACGGCACGGTAGATGGCCCCCTGGTTGACGAACTCGGCGGCCAGGATGTCGCCGGAGGCAACCCGCTCGTCATCCTGGTATTTGTCCTGGTAGACCACCCGGAAGCTGTCCCCCGGTTGCAGGTCCTGGGCAAAGTCGATGTCCCAGCCGAAGATGGCGGCGAGATCCATGATCTGGTCTTCCGTCATGCCCGCTTCGACGGCGGCGCCCCAGAAGCTGGAGCGGATCTCCCCCTGGGCCACCTGTTCGCGGGTGTCGAGCTCGATCTTCACCGGCCTGGCCACGAAGCCGTCATCCCGGCGGTTCACCTTGAGCGCCTGCTCCAGGCTGTGGGGGTAATAGAGGCTGTGCAGCTCGCCGCCCTTGGTGAGCTTGAAGGTGAGCTCCTGACCGGGTTTGAGCAGGCGCAGGGTATCCGTGCCCTCAAGCTGGTCGATGAGGTGCAGATCCGTGGTGCTGAGGCCCAGGCGCTGGAAGATGACCCCCATGTTGTCGCCGCTTCGCACCTTCACCTGTCTGGTGACGTAGCGCGGTTTGGGCGGGGTGACGGGCTCGGCCCGTGCCAGCTGGGCCTCCTCGTCGACCTGCTGCTCGACGGCCAGTTCGTTGTCGTTGTCATCGACCCGGGTGGCGACTGCCTGTTCGCTCGGCCAGGCCGCCAGCATCATCACCATGATGCTCAGGATCAGCACCATCTTGCGGTGCCAGTGAGGGAGAGAGTTGAAGGCGTGCCAAAGGACCATGAGAAGCAGACAAAGTTGAACCCGGAAGAAGGTCGGAGTTTACCGCCTTTCCAATTGGCCCGCCATTCCAGTAATATGTCTGGCCCTGTGGAATCGTGATTGGAGAGTCAAAAAATGTCCCAGCTCGAGGTGGCGCTAGCCGAGATCAAGCGCGGAGCGGAAGAAATTCTGGTTGAAGAAGAACTGATCGCCAAGTTGAAGGAAGGGCGCCCCCTGCGCATCAAGCTGGGGATGGACCCGACCGCGCCGGACATCCACCTGGGTCATACCGTGATCCTCAACAAGCTGAAGACCTTTCAGGATCTGGGCCATGAAGTGATCCTGCTGATCGGTGACTTCACCGCCATGGTGGGTGACCCCTCCGGCAAGAACGCCACCCGTCCGCCGCTCTCCGAAGAGGCCATCAAGCACAACGCCCTCACCTATGCCGAGCAGGCGTTCAAGATCCTCGACCCGGCCAAGACCCGCATCGAGTACAACTCCACCTGGCTGAGTGAGCTGGGCGCGACCGGCATGATCAAGCTGGCGGCCAAGCAGACCGTGGCCCGCATGATGGAGCGCGACGACTTCAAGAAGCGCTACAGCAACGGCCAGTCCATCGCCATTCACGAATTCCTCTATCCGCTGCTGCAAGGCTATGACTCGGTCGCGCTCAAGGCGGACGTCGAGCTCGGCGGTACCGATCAGAAGTTCAACCTGCTGATGGGCCGCGAGCTGCAAAAAGATGCGGGCATGGCGACCCAGTGCGTGTTGATGATGCCGCTGCTGGTCGGCCTGGACGGCGTCAAGAAGATGTCCAAGTCCGCTGCCAACTACATCGGCGTACACGACGCCCCGGGGGAGATGTTCGGCAAGATCATGTCCATCACCGACGATCTGATGTGGAACTACTACGAGCTGCTCTCTTTCCGTCCGCTGGCTGAAATCGAAGAGTTCAAGGCAGGTATCGCTGCCGGCACCCTCAACCCGCGCGACGTGAAGATCTGGCTGGCCAAGGAGATCATCGCCCGTTATCACGATGAAGCGGCGGCCGAAGCGGCCCACGAAGACTTCACCCAGCGCTTCTCCAAGAACGCCATTCCGGACGACATGCCGGAAGTCGAGCTGGCACTGGAAGGGGAAGGGCTGGCCATCGCCAACCTGCTCAAAGACGCCGATCTGGTGGCCACCACCTCCGAAGCGCTGCGCATGATCAAGCAGGGCGCGGTCAAGGTTGATGGCGAGAAGCTGGACGATGGCAAGGCCCTCATCGGTGCCGGTACCGCCGTCTACCAGGTCGGCAAGCGCAAGTTTGCCCGGGTGACCGTGAAGTAAGTCGCCATCTGCGGCGCTGCCATAAGAAAGGCCTCCCTTGCGGAGGCC
Organism: Aeromonas sp. FDAARGOS 1406; assembly: GCF_019048565.1. NCBI lineage: Bacteria > Pseudomonadati > Pseudomonadota > Gammaproteobacteria > Aeromonadales > Aeromonadaceae > Aeromonas > Aeromonas sp. FDAARGOS 1406. Next base: position 1,540,242 of record NZ_CP077378.1, on the reverse strand, counting down.
TTTTTGTTGGGTCATTGACCGGGTCGGTTGGGATCAACCCTCGGTTTTCAGGAAGTTGCGATAGAGCATGTAGAGGTGGGCCGAGCTCCAGCTGAAGTTGCTGGCCCCCTGCATGGCGCCGGTCTCCGGGTTGTAGTTCTCGCGGATGGGGCCGCTGCCCGCCAGCCCCTCGGCATTGCTAAACAGCTTGTTGACGAGCTGTTGGGCATCGCTGCGATAGCCGTAGTTCTCCAGCCCCTTCACCCCGAAGTAGAACTGATCCAGCCAGACCCGACCGCGCCAGTAGATGTCGGGGTCATAGGCCGGGTTGGTCAGTGCCGCCGTGCCGAGCGGCACCCTGGTGTTGAACTCCTGGGCATTGAGCATCACCTCGCGCACCCGCGCCGCCTTCTCCTTGTCCGCCACCTCGGCCCAGAGCGGGCTCCACCCTTCCGGGCCACGGCCGCGGGCGGTCAACAGCTTGCCGACGCAGCCGTTGGCGTCGGGCAGATCCCCCTGGGCTATCTGGCGGTCGTAATAGAAGCCGGAGGCCTCATCGAACAGGCAGCTGTTGATGTAATCGGCCAGCTGGGTCGCCCCTTCGCGATAGCGGCTCGCCTCGTCCGGCTTGCCGAGCAGCTCGGCCATGTCGGCCAGGATGCGCTTCTCCTTGGCGAGGAAGGCGTTGAGCTCCACCGACTCCTGATCGATGGAGAAGCCGGTGAGGTTGCCGTCGTCCTCATGGTTTTCAAAGAAGAAGACGTTCCAGTCCTGGCGCGCCCTGGCCATGTCGCCGCCATAGGTCTTGTCGGCATAGCGCTTGAGCTGATCCGGCTCGATAAAGCCGAAGCGGGCGGCGTTGTCCATGCCGGACTCCCAGCCGGCCCCGTGCTGGGCGCCGATATCCATGTCGGCGTAGCCGCCAACGCTCAATACCTGCTGATAGAGCGCCATGCCGGCGCAGCCATACCAGCCATCTCCCTCATTGGTACAGCTCGACAGATCCAGCCCGACCGGTGCCCCCGTCGGGTACTGCACCTTGAAGGTGATGTTGCCGAACTCGTCGTTGTGCTCGACGTGGCGGGTGGCGCCATATTCGATGATGCCGTTGCGGTTGTTGTCCCGCGCCCGATACCACCAGTCGTGATAGGCCTGGATCTTCGGGTACATCTCGGCGATGAAGGCCTTGTCCTGGGTGGCGCTGTAGATCTCCCAGATGGCCCAGGCGGAGAGGGGCGGCTTGGTGTCGCGCTCGTTCCAGTTGCCGCCGTCGCCACCGCGATCGGCGAGCTTGTTGTAGAAGACGGCGTCGATCACCATGCCGGCATCCTGCGGCCGAACCGGGTCATCGGCCTGGATCTGGTAGTCATACATGGCGCGCACGTTGTTCTTGGCTACCTCGGGGTTGAAGTGGGCCATTGCGTAAGCGTGCTTCCAGCTGTCCCAGGCCCAGACCCCGTCGAACCAGCGGGCGGTGTTGGAGGGGGTCACCCCGTCGTGCAGGATGGCGCCGGCCGGTGAGCGCCAGTTGCCATTGAGGGTCTCCATCGCCTTGACCGCGATGCGCCGCTCCGATTCCGGGATCCCCTGATTGGAGAGGCCGCGCGCCAAGTAATCCTCCCAGCGGCGGATGGAGTCGTCGAAATGGCTGGCGGGGTCGGCCAGCAGGTCCTGGCGGCTCTGCTCGAAACGACTCGCTTCAGCACTGCTGTGGACGTAGCTCTGCAGGGTGTAGATATCCTGCTGGCCCTTGGCGGCCAGGGTGAGGCTGGCCTCGCTCACGTAGCCGAGCCCCTGCTCGTCGAGGGTGGTGCTACTCGGCAGGGTGCGATCGATGCGGTAGCTGGCGCTGCCGCTTTGCATGATGTTCCAGGTGCTGCGCAGTTTGCCGAACTGGAATGCCACGCCGCGCTCGGTCTGGCTGATGGTGCGGGTCCAGGCGGGGTACTGCTCGGCTACCGTCTTGTTGGCATCCCACTGGTTGAGCAGCTCCCCCTGCCAGTTGAGCTTGAGGGTGAGGGGGGCGTCAGTGTGGTTGATGAGGCGGGTGCGAACCAGCGCAGTGCGGGCATCGCCGTAGCGCAGCTCCAGCTCCAGGGTGAAGGGGTCGAATTCGAAGCGTTGCACCAGCGCCCCCGGGATGGCGTACAGCGCCTGTTTGCTGGCGCTGGTGAGGGGAAAGGCGCGGCCGCTCTCGTCGCTCAGGGTCAGCTTGTCCAATTCCCTTGCGAAGAACAGGCTGTACTCCTCTGCGATGACCATGGGGCCGGTAAAGCCGCCCCACTCGCTGTCGCTGGCGGGCAGCAGGAAGCCGTGCCAGGCGCCGAGATCGAGCAGCGGGTTGTATTTGAGGTTGGCGTAGCTGTCAAAGTCACGGAACTGGAGCGGGGTGCCGCTGCGGTCGATCACGTTCTGATACTGATTCGCTAGGGTGGCGCTGGGGGCGGCCGGGCTGCTGGAGTCATTGCCGTTGCAGGCAGTGAGGCCGAACAGGGCGACGCTCAGGGTGATGGAAAGTAAATTTTTACGAAACATCTCTCGCTCCAATGACAGTTTTTGTAGGTTAAGGAAGGTGTTTTATAGTGATTATTTTAGTGAAAGCGTTTGCGAGAGCCATTATAGGGCGATTATGACGGGATTATTGGCGCTGTGTCACAGTGCAGGAGGGGCGAGTGTGAGCCGGATCACCCGGTTACACGAGGTTACATAGTCTTTTGTTTTAGTAATTGTTTACTTTCGTGGTGGCAGTCAGCGAGAGAGAGGAGGGGCAGGTACGCAGGTATTGGTGGGGGGTCAGGCCGAACTCCTCCTTGAAGCGCGCGGCAAAGCGGCCGGGGGAGTCGTAGCCACAGGCGAGGGCGGTCTGAAGCGGCGTGAGCCCCTGTTGCAGCAGGGTGAGGGCGTGCCCCAGGCGTACCTGGGTCAGCACCTGGCGAAAGCTGCGCCCCTCGGCGGCCAGTTTGCGGACCAGAGAGGCGCGGCTCATGGCGAAGTGGGTCGCTACCGTCTCCAGCCGGTGATCAAGACCAGGCTCCACACTGAGGTAACGGGCCAGCCGTTCCCCCAGGGTCATGGTGGTGGCAGGAAAGAGCAGGCCAAGGCCCCCCGCTTCCCTGAGCTCGCCATAAAACCCTTGCAGCAGCTGGGTCTGGGCCGTCTCGCAGAGCTGCCGCTGCGCCATGGTGGTGACGAGATCGAAGCAGAAGGCGAGGGCCGACGTCACCCTGATGGCCGGTGGCTTGAGGAGATCGAGGGTGCTCTCTGCCAGCCACTCGGCCGGTGGCGGGGCCAGCAGGGTGAGCGCCTGGGAGCGAAACGTGCCCTGCTCCGGCTGGTTGACGAAGGTGAGCCGGTGACCCGCCGGGATCAGCAGCCAGCTCTCCTTGTCAAAGGAGAGGCGCTGCTCCCGCCACCACAGCTGCTTGCGGCCCTGCTGCACCCAGATGAGGGTCGGCGCGTAGATGAGCACCCGGCGCAGGGGCTGCTGGCGGATCCCGAAGTAGTGATTCAGTTGCAGCAGGGGCGTGCTCATCGGGCGGGCTCCTAGGGGGTGGTGAAGGTGGCGGTCAGGGTGGCCTTGCCAAGGGCCAGGCTGTTGAGCATGTAGCCTACCATGGCGGGCGGGGTGTTGGCCTTCACCTCCAGCGCCTTGGGCAGGGCCCAGACGGTGAACTGGTAGCGGTGCATGCCGTGACCGGCGGGCGGGCAGGGGCCGCCATAACCCTGGGTACCGTAGTCGGTGCCAAGCTCCAGCCCCTGCTTGATCTTGCCGGAGGCATTGCTCGGCAGCTCGCTCTGGCTGGCCGGCAGGTTCACCACCAGCCAGTGCCACCAGCCGCTGCCGGTGGGGGCGTCCGGGTCATAGGCGGTGATGGCGACGCTCTGGGTGCCGGCGGGCAGGCTCTGCCAGCTCAACTGGGGGGAGCGGTTCTCGCCGCTGCAACCAAAGCCGTTGAAGCTGAAGACCTTGTCCATGGGTTCACCCTCGCGGATGTCGGTACTCTTGAGGGTCATGGCGCCGGCGGGCAGAGCCGCGAGGCAGAACAGGGGCAGCAGCGGGATAATGGGGGATCTCATGATGGGCACTCCTTTGTGTGAATATGGCATTCACTCTAAGGGGGCTGGCTCAAAACAGAGTGCCCGTATGGCTCAAATTATGCCATGGAAACGGCTTTTGTGAGCTGTTCGGGGCTTTTGAGGGGCATAAAAAAACCGGCATCCTGGGATGCCGGTTTTTGGGAGAGGCGAGGGGCCTTAGCGCAGGATCATCTCGTCACGGCCCGGGCCGACGGAGACCATGGGCACCGGCACGCCCAGCAGGGCTTCGATGCGCAGCACATAGTCCTGGGCAGCCTTGGGCAGCTCGGCGAAGGTGCGGCAGGCGCTGATGTCTTCGCTCCAGCTCTCCATCTTCTCGTAGACGGGGGTGAGGGCGGCGGTCTGCGGCCAGATCGGGTTCTCGGTGTGGGCACCTTCGTAGGCCACGCAGATCTTCAGATCCGGCAGACCGGTCAGGCAGTCCAGCTTGGTCAGGGCCACTTCGGTGGCAGCCTGCAGCTCGACGCCGTTCTTGGTGGCGACGGCATCGAAGTAACCCACGTCACGGGGACGGCCGGTGGTGGCGCCGAACTCGTTGGTGATCTTGCGGAACTCGTCCTGGTTCTCCATGGCGGTCAGCAGGGTGCCGGTACCGACGGAGGAGCTGAAGGCCTTGGCCACGGCGATGACGCGCTCCGGGCGCAGGCCCGGCAGACCGCCACCGATGCCGGCGTAGGCGCCGGAAACGTGGGAGGAGGTGACCCAGGGGTATTCGCCGTAGATGAGATCACGGCCGGCACCCAGCTGGGCTTCGAACAGCAGGGTCTTGCCTTCGGCTTGCAGTGCCTTGAGGGGCATGCTGACGTTGCAGACGGCGTCCAGCCAGGGAGCGGACACTTCCAGCAGCCAGTCGGCCATCTCCTGGGCGGTCTGGGTGAATTCGAAGTCCGGATAGAGAGCCTTCATCTGCGGCAGTTTCCAGTCCAGCATGAACTGGATGCGCTCGACCAGCACGTCCGGCTGTTTCAGCCAGCCCACCAGGATCGCCTTTTTCATGACCCGATCACCGTAAGCCGGGGCGATGCCCTGACGGGTGGAGCCGTAGGCGCCGTCACCCAGGCGTTGCTCTTCCAGGGTGTCTTCCAGCGCGTGCAGCGGCAGGCAGAGGGTGGCACGGTCAGAGATGGCGAGCTTGGGAATGACGCCGGAGGCCTTGACCTCTTCCAGCTCGACGGTGAGCTTCTCGGGGCTGATCACCATGCCGGGGCCCAGCACGACCAGACAATCCGGGTTGAAGACGCCGCTCGGCACCTGGTGCAGCTTGAAGGTGCCCAGATCGTTGACCACGGTGTGGCCGGCGTTGTTGCCGCCCTGGAAACGAATACTGGCGCCAGCCTGGCCTGCCAGATAATCGACGATGCGGCCTTTGCCTTCATCACCCCAGTTAGCACCTACGACTACGATAGACGACATGACTCTTTCTCCTAAGACGTTAGGCGTCCATCCTAGGAGCCCCGTGAGGATTAGAAAAATTAATTATCTTTATAATTCCGATAAGGAAGCCATATAATTCCGGTGCCATTATCGACACCGCGCTCCCTTTCGTGGTGCCCGTGCCCTGGCGGCGCTGGCCTTGCCATCGACCTGGGAGAAGAGGAACCCCATGCTGGACATTCACTGGCTGCACACCTTCGTCACCCTGGCCCGGTTGCAGCACTTCGGCCAGACGGCCACCGAACTGCACATGACGCAACCCAATGTGAGCCTGCACCTCAAGAACCTGGAGCAGGCGACCCGGGTCAAGCTGGTGGAGCGCAGCCCGTTTCGCCTGACCCAGGCGGGGGAGCGGCTGCTGCAAAGCGCCGAGCGCGCCATCAACGAGTTGCAGCTCTGCCAGTCCGATCTCAATGCCCTGAGCCAGTTGAGCCAGGGGACGCTCGCCATCGCCGCCAGCGACATCATCTCGCGCCTGCTGCTCATCCAGCCGTTCCAGCGCTTCAAGCAGGCTTTCCCCGGCATCGACCTCACCCTGTTCAACACCACCTCGGATCAGGCGGCGGATCTGGTGCGGGCGGGCAAGGCGGATCTGGGCTTCGTGATGGCACAAAAGCGCAGCGAGCCGCTCTTCTACACCGAGTTGCAGCAGGTGACCTGGTGTGCCCTGGGGCACGGCCTGGCCCGCTGGCAGGCGCGGGCCAGCTCGGGGGAGAGCGATCCTCTGGACGAGCCGACCCTGATCCTGCTGGGGCACGACACCCGGACCCGGGCATTGATCGATCCCTCCCTGCCCCTGCTCGGCCTGCCGAGCTGCCGCATCATGGAGGTGGGGAGCGTGGATGCCCAGCTCGACTGGGCCGAGGCGGGTTTTGGCGTCGCCATCGTGCCGGATTTCTCCCTGCACCCCAGGCTCAAGCTGACCGCCCCGGTGACCCGGCTCACCGATTTTCCCGGTACCAGCCTGGGGTACGTGGTGCGCCAGAACCAGGTGCTGTCGCGGGCCATCAAGCAACTGCTGCACTGGGTGGAGGAGGAGATCCAGAATCCGGCGCTGCTGCTGGCGCCGTGACAGGCCAGGCGCCCGTTCCCCATAACCAAGAGGCCACCCCTGGGGTGGCCTCTTGGTTGGTGTTCATTGCCCGGCGGGGGCTGTGGTCTCCACCGCATGGTTGGGCGGGCTGGCCGGCATGGCCTGCGGTGATGGCGCCTCCAGCGGCGTTGCCGCCGAGGCGGGCGCCTCAAGCGGGGTCAGGGGATGGCCTGGCGCCAGGGTTGCGCTGCCCGGTGTGGGGGGCTTGGTCAGGGCCGGGGCCTGGTTAGTGGAGGCCGCCCCCGAACTGGTTGAGAGGGTCGCGGCGGCCGGCTGCTCCGGCAAGGTGTCGGACCCCTCCAGTGGCGCGGTGCCTTCCAGGGGGTCTATCCCATCGGTCGGTGTGGCCGCGCTGCTCGCCGGGGGCAAGGTCGGCAGGGCGCCCGAGGTGGCCCCGGCCCCGGATGCCGTGAGGGTGTCCGCCGGGAGGGTGGGCACGGCATCCAGCATGCCGGGATGGAGCAGGGCGATGCTGCCCGCCTGCATGCCTTCCCAGGTGAGGGTGGTCAGTGCCGGATGCAGTCGGGTGAACTGCTTGAGCCGCTCGTTCAGCACGTCCCGCAGGGTGCGCACCTCGCTCTCGGGCAGGCTGGCCAGCGCCACCAGTTCGGCGGTGACGGCGAAGGTGTTGACGCCGCTTGTCTGCCCCGGATAGAGGTTGGCGCCGATGCGGCTGCGATCGTAGTAGGGGTGCTGCTTGAGCAGCTTGTCCACCTGTTCCCCCTCGATGGGAATGAGGCGGGCCTGACAGCGGCCGGTGAGATCGCCGATGGCCTGATTGGGGTGACCGGCGACCACGAAGGCGGCATCCAGGGTGCCGTCACAGAGCCCCTCCAGCCGGTTGCCCGGGGAGATCACAGGCGGGCGACTGAAGTCGGCGACCCGCCACCCCATGGCATCGAGCAGGGCACGGCTGGTGACCCTGTCCCCGGAGTTGGGGGCGCCGACATCGACCCGCTTGCCCTTGATGTCGGCCAGGGTGGTGATGTTGCTGGTGGCGCTGGCAATCAGGGTCAGGGACTCCTTGTGGAGCCGCAACAGGCTGCGCAGCTGATCGTCCGGGGCCTGGCCCGCGAAGGGGCCGGTGCCGTGCACTGCATGGTAGAGCACATCCGACTGCATCAGGGCGAGCTGTACCTCTCCCTTGGCGAGGGCCGCCAGATTGGCGATGGAGCCCGAGGTACTCTGCACCGTGCAGTGCAGGTCGTGGCGGGCACTCTCCTCGTTGAGCAGGCGGCAGATGGCCCCCCCTGTGGGGTAGTAGACGCCGTTGAGGGCTCCCGTACCGATGGTGACATAGGCGGGGGAGGCGAAGAGGGAGGGCGCCAGCACGGCCGCAAGCCAGGGCAGGGCGGTACGTGACAGACGCAACAGGGCAGAGAAGGCGAATGGGCGCATAGTGGACCGAAACCGTGGCTGAACATGAGGAGGAGGCGGGCTCATCCGGTGATGAGCCTCATCTTATCCGTATCAGACGGGAAGCTGAACGGATTTTACCGCTTTCGCGCGCACCGGGCGGCCTGGGGCCGCCGCCCGGAACGGTTCGCTAGCGGGTCTGGAGAATGGCTTTCTCCATGCGGGCCAGGGCCTCGGTGAGACGGGCCCGGGTGCAGCCAAAGTTGAGTCGCACGAACTGGCCGTTGCCGAACTGGGCGCCGGGGGAGAGACCCACGCCCGCCTGTTCGAAGAAGGCGACGGGATCGTCCAGGCCCAGAGCGCTCATGTCGATCCAGGCGAGGTAGGTGGCCTGGTTGCGGGCCAGCTTGACGCCGGGCCAGCGGGCCACGGCCTGCTCGATCAGGGCCAGGTTGCCGGCCAGGTAGTCGAGCTGTTCATTCAGCCACTGCTCGCCCCCCTCATAGGCCGCCTCGGCCGCCACGAACCCCAGCAGATTGACGTCGGCGCTGATGCCGCGCATCGCCTGTTGCAGCTTGAGCCGCAGGCGGGCATTGGGGATCACGGCGAAGGAGCAGCACAGCCCCGCGATGTTGAAGGTCTTGCTCGGCGCCATCATGACGGCGGAGCGCTCGGCCGCCTCCGGGCTCAGGGCACCATAGGGGATGTGGCGGGCATCCTTGTCCAGCAGCAGATCGCAGTGGATTTCGTCGGAGCAGATCACCAGGTTGTGGCGCTCGGCGATGGCGTCGATGGCCAGCAGCTCTTCCCGGGTGAAGACGGTGCCACCCGGGTTGTGGGGGTTGCACAGCAGAAGCAGATCCGCCGAGGGGGCCTGACGCTCAAGCTCTTCGAGATCCAGCACCCAGCGGCCTTCTTCCTCCACCACGGGGACGGTGAGCAGGGGGCGGTCATTGAAGCCCGGCGCCTGCAGGAAGGGGTAGTAGACCGGCTTGGGGGTGATGATGCCGCGCCCGTGTTGGCTCCAGGCCTTGCAGGCGAGATTGAGGCCCGGCACCACCCCGGGCAGGAAGACGAGCCATTCGGGCTGGATGGTCCAGCCATAGCGGCTGGCCAGACGGGATACGATGAGTTCGATGAGCCGGGGAGAGGGGCGCGAATAGCCGAAGATGCCGTGGGCGACCCGTTTGGTAAGGGCCTCCAGTACGGCGGGGGGAGAGACGAAGTCGGTGTCTGCGACCCACATGGGCAGGACATCCTGACCCTTGTATTTGTCCCATTTCAGGCTCATGGTACCGCTGCGATCTATTTCCCGGTCAAAATCAAACATGTTAAATCCTTGTACTGGCGCTGGATGGGCTTCCAATGTACGGACTTGGACGCCCCCCCGCAACCCTTGAGGTGGCTGTTGATAATGACATAAAATAGCCGCCGCCATACGCCAAGCCCGCCCGCATCTGGCTCCTTTTTTTCTTCCATATCAATGGTATCTCTATGAGTTTGCTGTCTGTTGCCCGCAAGAGGCCGGATCCCGTCTCTCTCTCGTTTCTCGCCGTGACCTTCATGACCGGGGTGGCGGTGGCGCTGCAGGTGCCGACCTTGAGCCTGTTTCTGGCCGAGGAGGTGCAGGTGCGCCCCTTCCTGGTGGGGCTCTTCTACACGGTGAACGCGGTGATCGGCATCCTCATCAGCCAGTGGCTCGGCCACCGCTCCGACAACAAGGGGGATCGCAAGCAGCTGATCCTGCGCTGCTGCTTTGCCGGCATCGTGCTCTCCCTGCTGTTTGCCTGGAACCGGCAGTACTGGTTGCTGGTGAGCCTGGGGGTGCTGCTGGCGAGCCTGACCGCCACCGCCAGCCCGCAGCTGTTCGCCCTGGCGCGGGAATACGCCGACAGCCGCAACAAGCAGGCCGACATGTTCAGCTCGGTGCTGCGGGCCCAGTTCTCCCTGGCCTGGGTGATAGGGCCGCCCATCGCCTTCGCGCTCGCCATCGGCTACGGCTTCAAGGTGATGTATCTGGCCTCGGCGCTGGCCTATGTCATCTGCGCCTTCGTGGTGTGGCGCTGGCTTCCCTCCCTGCCGCTGCCGGTGATGGACAGCGAGGTGGAGCGGGTGAGCAGCTGGCGGGACCCGTCGGTGCGGGCGCTCTTCATCGCCTCCACCCTGATGTGGACCTGCAACAGCATGTACCTCATCAACATGCCCCTCTACATCACCCGCGAGCTGGGGCTGGAGGAGAAGCTGGCCGGTTTGCTGATGGGCACGGCGGCGGCCCTGGAGATCCCCTTCATGCTGCTGGCGGGCTACTACACCCGGCGCTTCGGCAAGCGGCCCATGATGCTGCTGGCGGTGCTGGCCGGGGTCGGTTTCTATGGCGGTCTCGTGACCCTGTCTAGCCAGCATGCCCTCATTGCGCTGCAACTGCTCAATGCCATCTTCATCGGCATCGTGGCCGGCATCGGCATGTCCTATTTCCAGGACTTGATGCCGGGGCGCGCCGGGGTGGCGACCACGCTCTTTTCCAACAGCATCCGCACCGGCTCCATCATGGCGGGGGCCATCGCGGGGACGGTGGCGGAGCTCTGGAGCTTCCACGGGGTCTTCATGGTGGCGGCGGCCCTGGCGCTGATGGCACTGGCCGCCTGCTGGCGGGTCCCCAACGTATAGGGGATGCAAAGGGGAGCCGATGTCCGGCTGTGCCGGCACCAGTGCCCCGGTCGTGCGGGGAAGAAGCGGCCTTACCTGGGGTTGTCTCCCTGGTATTCGATGCGCAGGCAGCGCAGCAGCAGCTCGGCCGCCGGCCCCAGCGCCTCCACCGAGGGGGTGAGCAGGTAGGTGTAGAGATAGCGCTCGTTGCCGCCGGTGAGGTCGAGCTGCACCAGCGAGCCCTCGGCGAGCTCCTCCTGCACCAGGTGGCGGGGCACCCAGGCGTAACCCATGCCAAGGCGCACCATGTTGAGCACCTCATGATAGTGGGTCGCCTTCCAGCCGGTGTCGTCCGCATCGTTCCAGTCCACCGAGCGGTGGATGGGGGGATGCAGGCTTATCTGGTTGTGGCTGGCCAGCACCTCGGCGGTGATGGGCTCTCCCTGCTCCGCAAGGGGGTGGCCCGCTGCGCACAGAGGAAGCAGACAGACTTCGTCCAGCGGCAGGCCGGTGCGATCCTGGGGCAGGTGCTCGGAGAGCATCAGATCTCCCGCCTGCAGCGCATTGAAGTGGCAGTGGATCCGCTCATGCAGGTTGATGCGGCAACCGCGGCTGCGGGGATAGAAGTGGGCCAGCGCCCGGTAGAGGCGCTCCCGCGGCTGCACCACGGACACATAGAGGTTGATCTGCGGCTCCCACTGCCGCTCCAGGTTGTTGGCCAGGTTCTCCAGCTCTTCCACCTGCTGGCTGAGCTGGCGCGCCCGCTTGAGGAAGATCTCCCCCGCCGGTGTCAGCACCGCCTTGCGTCCCCGCACCTCCAGCAGGGCCACCCCCAGACTCTGTTGCAGCTTGGCAACCGCATGATTGAGGGAGGATTGGCTCTTGTTCAGCGCCTCGGCAGCCTGGGCATAACCGCCGCAGTCCACCACCGCCTGAAAGATCCGCCATTGCTCAAACGTGCTCTTGGGACGAAACATAGTGCAACCTGTCTGGGGCCGATGGGATTCAACAGGGCGCGCCTTGGCACCCCCTCTTCACTGTAATCCCATCCGGTTGATTTGTTGATTTATTTGGGCTGGGCCACGAAGGTCTTGCCGCTCTGGCCCTGACTGTCACGCCCCATCAGGTAGAGATAGAGGGGCATCAGATCGGCCGGGGTCTTGAGGGTCTGCGGATCTTCCGCCGGGAAGGCGCTGGCCCGCATCCTGGTGCGGGTGCCGCCCGGGTTGAGGGTGTTGACCCGCACCCTGGTGTTCTCCAGCTCGTCCGCCAGCACCTCCATCATGCCTTCGACTGCGAACTTGGAAATGGCATAGGTGCCCCAGTAGGCGCGCCCCTTGCGGCCCACGCTGGAGGAGGTGTAGACGATGGACGCCTCGCCGTGCTCCTTGGCGGTCTGGCGAATGAGGGGCAGCAGCGCCTGGGTCAGCAGGAATTCGGATTTGACGTTGACCTGCATCACCTCGTCCCACTCCTGCTCCTGAATGTGTTCGAACGGCGACAGGGTACCGAGCAGCCCGGCGTTGAACAGCACGCCGTCGAGGCGGCCGAACTGCTGGGCGAAGGTCTCCGCCATGCCGCGGTAGTGGGCGGCAGTAGCCCCTTTCAAGTCCACCGGCACGATGGCGGGCAGGGGGTGACCGGCCGCTTCAATCTGGTCGTAGACCGCCTCCAGCTTGGCACTGGTACGCCCGAGCAGGATCACGGTGGCGCCGTGGGCCGCATAGGTGAGGGCCGCTTCGCGGCCGATGCCGTCACCGGCACCCGTCACCAGAATGACCTTGTCCTTGAGCAGATCACGGGGGGCCTGATAGTCGAGCATGTGGACTCCTGTTAACAATGCCTGGCGGCTTGGCGCAACGAATCGAGTGGGCAAGTGTACTGATCCGGCCCGGCAGTTGACCAGTATGAGACGGCAAAAATGTGAATAAAACAGGGCGATAGCATCGATCCCTCCGCCCTTGGCACGGGAGATGGCAGAGTTTTTGCGCGAGGGGGGCAAACTCCTTACTATGTGAAAAAACCGGACATTGAGCGGAGCATCAAGTGGCATTTTTGACCGAATACGGCCTGTTTCTGGCCAAGACCCTCACTTTCTTGCTGGCCATCGGCGCCGTCATCCTGATGGTGGCGAGCAGCCGCCAGCCCAAATCCCGCAAGGGGGAGCTGGTGGTGACCGATCTCTCCGGCGAGCTGGAGCAGGGGCGCCATCAACTGCAGGCAGCCCTGGCGGGCAAGGCCGAGCGCAAGCAGATGGAGAAGACCCGCAAGGCGGAGCACAAGGCCAAAGCCAAGGGGGAGGATGAGCGCAGCCGGCTGTTCGTCATCGACTTCAACGGCAGCATGGATGCCAAGGAGGTGGCCTCCCTGCGGGAAGAGGTGAGTGCCGTGATAGGCGTGGCCCGGCCCGGGGACGAGGTGCTGCTGCGCCTCGAATCCGGCGGCGGCGTGGTGCACGGCTACGGCCTGGCCGCCTCCCAGTTGCAGCGGCTGCGGGACAAGGACATCACGCTGACCGTGGCCATCGACAAGGTGGCGGCGAGCGGTGGCTACATGATGGCCTGCGTCGCGGACAAGATCCTGGCGGCGCCGTTCGCCATCGTCGGCTCCATCGGGGTGATTGCCCAGATGCCGAACTTCAACAAGCTGCTCAAGAAGCACGACATCGAATTCGAGATGCACACCGCAGGCCAGTACAAGCGCACCATCACCATGTTCGGCGAGAACGACGATCTGGGGCGGGAGAAGTTTCGCGAGGAGCTGAGGGCCATCCACGAACAGTTCAAGGCCTTCGTGGCCGAGCACAGACCCGGTCTCGACATCGACAAGGTGACCACCGGCGAGCATTGGCTGGCGAGCCAGGCCAAGCAGCTCGGACTGGTGGATGCGCTTTGCACCAGCGATGACTACCTGCTGGCCCAGGCCAGCCATCACAAGGTGGTCGGCATCCGCTACAGCAAACCCAGGAGCCTGACCCAGAAGCTTGGCAAGCAGGCGGCACTGGGGCTGGAGGCCGGCCTTGGCCGGCTGTGGCAGCAGAGCCCCTGGCGCTGAGAACCTGTTTCGAGCTTACTGCGAGGTCGTGATCAAGGCTCATGTGCTGTTCGGAATCCTCATGTGTATCTACACACTCCGGTTCCTGCGCTGCTCTTCACCTTGCTGACGATCTCTCGCTACAGCTCATGAACAGGTTTTATAGCTCAGTGCAAAGGACTAAAAAGAGAGCCGGGCATTGCCCGGCTCTCTTTTTTTATTGCGTCGGCTCTGCAGGCCGATGGCGCACCTCAGCGCTGGAAGGGGTAGACGGAGCCGAGTTTCAGGATCTGGGTCAGCTCGTCCAGGGCGGTGCGGGTCTCCAGCACCAGGGAGGGGTCGCGCAGATCGTCCAGCGCCAGGCTGTCGCGATAGTGCTTCTCGACCCACTGATCCAGGCGGGCAAACTGGCTGTCGGTGATGAGGCAGGCCGGGTTGACCGCGGCGAGCTCGGTGTCGTTCATGGCGACCCGTAGGCGCAGACAGGCGGGGCCGCCGCCGTTTCTCATGCTCTGCTTCACGTCCATGTAGTGGACGTCCTTGATGGGGGTGCCCAAGGTCACCAGCCTGGCCAGATAGGCGGACACCGCCGGGTTGTCGCGGCATTCGGTGGGGGCGATGATCGCCATCTCGCCGGATGGCAGGGTCAGGATTTGGGTGTTGAACAGGTAGGATTTCACCGCATCCTGCACCGACACTTCGCTGGTCGGCACCTCGATGAAGTGCAGTTCCCCGTCGCCGAACTTGGTACGCACCTCGGCCAGCGCCGCCTCGGTATGGAGGAACGCCTGCTGGTGGAAGAAGAGCACGTTCTGGTTGCCCACCGCGATGACGTCGTTGTGGAACACCCCCTGATCGATCACGTCCGGGTTCTGCTGAATGAAGACCGCACTCTCATCCCCCAGGCCATGCAGGCGGGCGATGGCCTGGCTCGCTTCCAGGGTCTGGCGGGCCGGATAGCGTTTGGGGGCGGGCTGGGAGACGTCGAAGGCGCTGCGGCCATAGACGAACAGCTCGACCCCCGCTTCGCCATAGGCGCGGCACAGCCGGGTGTGGTTGGCGGCGCCTTCGTCACCGAAGTGGTCGTTCTCCGGCAGATGTTGGTGGTGATAGAAGTGGCGATCGTTGTTGAACACGGCCCGCAGGATGTGCCCGGTCACCTCGGGCTCCAGGGAGCGGTGGAACTTGTTGGTCAGGTTGGCGGGGGTGAAGTGAATGCGGCCATCCTGGGTGTCGGCGCTCGGGGAGACGGTGGCGGCGTTGGCAGTCCACATGCTGGAGGCGGAGTAGCAGGCGGCCAGCACGGCGGGGGCCTGTCTGGCCGCCTGGGTCAGGACGCTGGCATCGTTGCCGGTGAAGCCCAGGCGGCGCAGGGTCGCGAGATCCGGTCTCTCCTGTGGCGCCAGCACGCCCTGCACCATGCCGAGGTCGGTCAGCGCCTTCATCTTGCGCAGCCCCTGCTTGGCCGCTTCCTTGGGGTTGGAGGCCTCTTTGGCGTTGCTCTGGGAGGCGACGTTGCCATAGGAGAGGCCGGCATAGTTGTGGGTGGGGCCGACCAGGCCGTCGAAGTTGACCTCGAAGTGCTTCATGATCACATCCTTTCGATTTTTATATGGGGAGCGGTTCCTTCCGCGCACAAAGCTGCGGTGTGCGGCCATTATAAAGAGATTTCATCCTTTGTAACAAGCTGATAACCAGAATGGGTTTTTATGTCACAAGGGTGGCTGGATATGTCATTTCCAATCTAAAAAAGGGGGGGGATATAGCATAAAAACAAAAAAGCGGTTGCTTCCCGCGCCCCGGCTTCGCATTAATAAATAAAGCAGCAGGGCGGTTCGGGCTGTCGGGCAAATTGACCCGCAAGATTGCTTTTTCCCGTCAAATCTCTTATACAGCCCCACAAAACCGCACGCCAACCCCGTCGGGTGCAATGAGGATAATAGTTACAGCATGGGCAAATCACTGGTCATCGTGGAGTCTCCGGCCAAGGCCAAGACCATCAACAAATATTTGGGCAAGGACTACGTGGTGAAATCCAGCGTAGGCCACGTGCGCGATCTGCCGACCAGCGGCAGCGCCAGCACCGAGCCCAAAAAACCTGTCATTCGCGGCATCAAGCTCAGCGAATCCGAGAAGGCGGCCAAGGATCGCAACGCCCTGTTCTCAAGGATGGGCATCAACCCAACCGCAGGCTGGCAGGCCAACTACCAGATTTTGCCCGGCAAGGAAAAAGTGGTCAGCGAGTTGCAAAGTCTGGCCGCCAAGGCCGACACCATCTATCTCGCAACCGACTTGGATAGAGAGGGGGAAGCGATCGCCTGGCACCTGCGCGAGATCATCGGTGGCGACGACAGCCGCTACAAGCGCGTGGTGTTCAACGAGATCACCAAGAGCGCCATCCAGGAGGCGTTCGCCCAGCCGTCCGAGCTGAACATTCATCGCGTCAACGCCCAGCAGGCCCGTCGTTTCCTCGACAGGGTGGTGGGCTACATGGTCTCCCCGCTCTTGTGGAAGAAGCTGGCCCGCGGCCTCTCCGCCGGTCGGGTGCAATCCGTCGCGGTGCGCCTCATCGTCGACAAGGAGCGCGAGATCAAGGCGTTCGTGCCGGTGGAGTTCTGGGATCTCAACGCCGACCTGCTCACCGCCGAGAAGAGCGAGCTGCGCATGGAGGTGGTCAGCCGCAACGGTGCCGACTTCAAGCCGGTGACCCAGGCCGAGACCTTCGCCGCCGTGGCGGCCCTGGAAGGGGTCGACTACAAGGTGGTCAACCGGGAAGACAAGCCGACCGGCTCCAAGCCGTCCGCTCCCTTCATCACGTCCACCCTGCAGCAGGCGGCTTCTACCCGTCTGAGCTTCGGGGTCAAGAAGACCATGATGATGGCCCAGCGTCTCTATGAAGCGGGTTACATCACCTATATGCGTACCGACTCCACCAACCTCAGCAAAGAGGCGGTGGATGCGGTGCGGGAATACATCGGCGAGCAGTATGGTGCCGCCTACCTGCCGAGCGAGCCGAACCTCTACGGCGCCAAGGCCAATGCCCAGGAGGCCCACGAGGCGATCCGCCCCTCCAGTGTCCAGGTGACTGCCGAGATGCTGGAAGGGATGGAGCCCGATGCCATGCGGCTCTATGACCTCATCTGGCGCCAGTTTGTCGCCTGCCAGATGACCCCGGCCCAGTACGACTCCTCCACCCTGACCGTCAAGGCAGGGGAGTTCGAGCTCAAGGCGCGCGGTCGCACCCTGCGCTTCGCCGGCTGGACCAAGGCCCTGCCGCCCATGGGCCGCAAGGGTGAAGACAGCCAGCTGCCGGCGGTGACCGTCGGCGAGGTGCTGAAACTGGTCAAGCTGGATCCGCGCCAGCACTTCACCAAGCCGCCCGCCCGCTTCACCGAAGCGGCCCTGGTACGCGAGCTGGAAAAGCGCGGCATCGGCCGTCCGTCCACTTACGCCTCCATCATCTCCACCATCGTCGACCGTGGGTATGTGCGGGTCGAGAGCCGCCGCTTCTTCGCCGAGAAGATGGGGGAGATCGTCACCGACCGCCTGGTGGAAAACTTCGTCGAGCTGATGAACTACGAGTTCACCGCCAAGATGGAAGACAAGCTCGACGGCATCGCCGAGGGGAGCCTGGAGTGGAAGAAGGTGCTCGACGCCTTCTACGCCGAGTTCACCCAGGAGCTGGAGCAGGCCGACAAGCCCCATGAAGAGGGGGGCATGCGTGCCAACCAGATGGTGCTGACCGATATCGACTGCCCGGATTGTGGCCGCAAGATGGGTATCCGTACCGCCACCACCGGCGTCTTCCTCGGCTGCTCCGGCTATGCCCTGCCGCCCAAGGAGCGCTGCAAGAAGACCATCAACCTGGTCAGTGCGGACGAGTTCGTCTCCGCCACCGACGGGGACGAGGCGGAAACCGATGCCCTGCGTGCCAAGCATCGCTGCGGGATCTGCGGCACCGCCATGGACGCCTACATCATCGACGACAGCCGCAAGCTGCACGTCTGCGGTCGCAACCCGGATTGCGATGGCTACGAGGTGGAGCAGGGGCAGTTCAAGCTCAAGGGCTACGAAGGGCCGAGCATCGAGTGCGATCGCTGCGGCTCCGAGATGCAGCTCAAGAACGGCCGCTTCGGCAAATACATGGGTTGCACCAACGCGAGCTGCAAGAACACCCGCAAGATCCTGAAAAATGGCGACATTGCACCGCCGAAAGAGGATCCGGTACCCCTGCCCGAGCTGAAATGCACCCAGTCCGACGCCCACTTCGTGCTGCGGGATGGCGCCGCCGGCCTCTTCCTGGCCGCCAGCAACTTCCCCAAATCCCGCGAGACCCGTGCGCCCCTGGTGGAGGAGCTCAAGCGCTTCCGCGATCGCCTCTCTCCCAAGCACCAGTACCTGGCGGATGCCCCGGCGTCAGATCCTGACGGAAACGCCTCCGTGGTGCGCTTCAGCCGCAAGACCAAGGAGCAGTACGTGATGACCGAGGTCAACGGCAAGGCGACCGGCTGGACAGCCCATTACGACAACGGAAAATGGCAGGAGAGCCTGCCCAAGGCGAAGAAAGCCTGATGGCGACGCCGCTCACAGCATGATGAAAGAGGCCCCTTGCGAGGGGCTTCTTTGTTGGTGGATGGCGATATACTGGAATAGCTGCATGGATGGCAGCGCAAGACAGGGAGTTGTCATGGAGATACATGAAATACAGCCGGGCATGACCTGCCTGACCCGTGAAGGAACCGCCTATGTGCTGGAGGTGGACAGACAGAGTCTGCTGGTGCTCTTGCAACGGGAGGATGAGACCATCCCGGTACAGGTGCGCAGCGATGACATTCTGGGGCCCATTGCCGGCGACTAGGGAAGAGAACGTGACGGAGGGCGACAACAGAGGCCCTCCCTTTGTTGCAAGAGCCCCCATCCCTTCGGGGCGTGCCAGCCTCGTCAGAAGGGAACCAGAAAGAGCAGCTCGGCCAGGTCGGGCTGCCACTGCCACTCCCGCATCCTGACCCGCCCGCCAATCACGGGCACCCCCTCCTCCTGCAGCAGCCCCGCTTGCTTGTCAAAGCCTGCGGATCCTTTTGGCAGCGAAATGGTGCCTGCCGCCCCCAGCACCCGGTGCCAGGGCAGCACCTTGTCGGTCTCCCGCAAGACTTTTCCCACCAGTCGTGCCCGTCCGGGCAGGCCCGCGAGATCCGCCACCTGGCCGTAGCTCACCACGCGGCCGGGGGGGATCAGGGCGAGGATCGCCTCGATGCGGGCCGTCTTGTCCAGGGGGGGCGCGTTCGTTCTCATGATGATGGCTCGTCAAAAACAGCAGAAGCGCCATTGTGGCGCTTCTGTCATGGAGCTTGCAATCTGTCAGCCGAAGGTCTGGCTCAGTCCCCTGAGCTCGCGGGCCCGCCTGAGCAGCTCCTGGCTGGAGTCGTCCACCGCCTGGATCTTCTGGCTGTTGGCGCGGGAGTATTCGGAGATCTGGTGGATGTTGCGGCTGATCTCCTCCACCACCACCTGCTGCTGCTCCGCGGCGGCGGCGATCTGGGTGGAGAATTCGGTCACCTGATCGATTTCACCCAGCACCAGGTGCAGGTTGCCTGATCCCTGGCGGGTCATCTCGACACATTCCCGGGTCTGGGCCAGGTTGTCCTGCATCATGCCCTGCCAGCGCTCCAGGGTGTGCTGGATCTGGCTGATGCTGCCCTGGATCTGCTCGGTCGCCTTGTGGGTACGGGTCGACAGGGTGCGCACCTCGTCCGCCACCACCGCAAAGCCGCGCCCTTGCTCGCCGGCACGGGCGGCCTCGATGGCGGCGTTGAGGGCCAGCAGGTTGGTCTGCTCGGCGATGCCCTGGATTTCACCCATCACGCTGCCAATGCGCTCCGACTCGCTGGCGAGCTCCACCGCGGAGTGGAAGGCCTGCTCCGCCTGGCTGGCCAGCCTGGTCATCTGCTGCTGGGTCTGATCCAGCTGTTCCACCGTGCTCTGGCAACTGCTGCGTGCCTCGGTCACCTGGCCGTTGGTGTCCTGGATATTGCGGGCAATCTCGTGTGCGGTGCTGGCCATCTGGGTCATGGCGGCCGCCATCTGTTGGGTCTGGGCATCCTGCTCGTTGATGTCGAGGAAGGCGCGGTGTGAGGAGTCCTGCAGATCGGTTGCCAGGGCCTGAAGCGGATGGGTGGCATCGTCGACCCGCCCCAGCACGGTGCGGATCCGGGCCTGCAGCATCTTCAGGTGAAAATCGGCGATGGCCCCCGGGGCATCCCCCGAATAGACCAGCCGGGTCAGGCTGTCATATTGCTGACCGAGCTGCCTGAGATAGCGGGGCAGGGCGATGAGTTCGCGCCAGTAGGCGCCCGCAATGGCGAGGGGGGGAAGCAGCATCAGCAGCGCGGTGAGGGGGCCCTGGGTGAGGGCGGCCCAGACCAGCAGCGCCAGCAGCGGCAGGCCGAGTATCAGCGGCCTGAAACGGCGCAGCGAGGGGCGGGCCGGGGTGCCCCGTTGCTCGGCCGAAAGCAGGGCCCGATAGGCCTGGGCGGCAGCCTGCTTGAGCTGGGGGTCGGGCTTGCAGCGCACCGACTGGTAGCCGCTTATCTTGCCGTGCTCGTAGATGGGGGTGACGTAGGCGTCGACCCAGTAATAGCGGCCATCCTTGCAGCGGTTTTTCACCACTCCCCGCCAGGGGTTGCCCTCCTTGAGGCGATCCCAGAGGTCGGCGAAGGCGGCCTTGGGCATGTCGGGGTGGCGAACCAGGTTGTGGTTGTGGCCGACCAGTTCATCGACCTGATAACCGGCGATACGGCAGAAGGCGGGGTTGGCGTAGGTAATGACGCCGCGCAGATCCGTGGTGGAGACGAGTTGCACGTCGGCGGGAAATTCCACTTCACTGTCCACGACCTGGGCGTGTTTGCGGGCCATAAGGGTAAGCTCCGATCTGTTTGCTGATTGTTATTGTGGCGGAACCGCAGGGAGGTGCATCCCCTGTCTGGTTTCATCGGGGGCCTTATTTTGCCAACAAAGGCAGATGAAAAGTAGGGGCTAGGTTGGGTTTTTGTTGTTGATGGGTAAAAAAACGGCGACCAAAAGGTCGCCGAAAAGAAAAAGATAACACTACCTCTGTGGCACCCGGTAACGCACTTGCAACTGGTCGAGGATGTGCAGCTGGCCGGGCAGACGGGCGACGAAGTGCTCCCACATCTTGCGGGCGGGAGTGCTCCAGGCCACCTCTGCCGTGGCCAGCATGCGCGGGAACAACATGTAGTCGAGACGATCGCGAGAGGTGATCAGTTCCGACCACAAGGGGCTCAGCACCCCCAGGATGTTATCGTTGGCATGGAAATCGGCCGGGGCAGGATCGCATGCATGCACCTGCGCCAGGTTGAGGGTACCCGCCCAGTAGAGTCCCGGCTCGTGGATGTCCTGACTCCAGGCGAGATCCAGATAGAGTTGCTGGGCAGGCGCCATCACCACGGGGTAACCGGATGCGGCGGCATCCAGGCCGGCCTGGAAGCTGGTCCAGGCGAAGACGGTGGCCTCCCGGCTCACCTTGTCACCGTGCAGTATCTCTTCCCACCCCAGCATCTGCTTGCCCTTGCCAGCCAGGTAGTGCTGGCAGTGGCGCAGCAGGTGCCCCTGCAGCTCGCGGCAATCCTGATACCCCTGCTCGGCCATCAGCTGCTGGCAGGCGGGACTGTCGGTCCAGACGCCGGTGGGCACTTCGTCCCCCCCCATGTGAACCTGACTCCCTGGGAAGAGATCGCACACCTCGTCCATCACGGCGTCCAGGAATCGATAGGTGCCGGGCAGGGCCGGGTTAAGCACGTTGTCGTCGAAATATTGCACCGAGAGGTAGCGGGAGCGGTCTGCCTCTTCCACCAGCAGCTCGGGCAGCGCCTTGATGGCGGCGTGACAGTGCCCCGGGATGTCTATTTCCGGAATGATGGTGATGCCAAGCCCGGCGGCGTAGGCGACCAGCTCGCGCACCTCGCTCTGGGTGTAGTAACCGCCATAAGGGTCGGGGCCGCCGCTCAGCTGGGGCCCCACCGCCAGGCCATGGCCGCGCCAGGCACCCACGGCGGTCAGCTGGGGGAAGGCCTTGATCTCAAGGCGCCACCCCTCGTCATCGGTGAGGTGCCAGTGGAAGCGGTTGAACTTGTAGAGGCTCATCTGCTTGAGCAGGCGCTTGAGGGTGGCGATGGAGTGGAAGTGGCGGGCACAGTCGAGGAAGATGCCGCGAAAACCGAAGCGCGGTGCATCCCGCACCGTCAGGCAGGGCAGGCTCTCTCCGTGTTGCAGCGCCCACTGGGCCAGGCTCACCAGCCCGTGGCGCCAGCCCGCCTCGCCGGCGGCCCGGATGACGATCTCTTCCGGCGTGATGGTGAGCTCATACCCCTCGGGGGGAAGTGTCGCCTCGACGAGGTGGATCTCCGCATCGTGATCCTGGGTCAGAGCCAGGCCTGTCAGCTCGTTGAAATGGACGAGCAGGGAGGCGAGGGGAATGGGGCCGTCGACGTGGGCCCGCTCGGCCAGCCGGAAGTTGCCTTCTGTATAAATCAGGTGGGCGGGCTGGGGCACGAGGCCGTTGACGGCCTCCACCTGTGGCAGGTCGGGGCCCGGGGAGGGCGGGTTGGTCAGGCCAAGGTCTTCCCCCACCAGCACCAGGGGTTGCAGCTGTCCCTTGCTCTCCAGGCTCAGGAAGAAACCCTTGGGCATATCGGAGTCATGCTTGAGCGGGGTGTTGCGACAGCAGAAGCGCAGCTCGCTCACCCCCTCGTGGGGCACCATGACCTTGTAACTGCCGCTCTGGCGCTCCAGAGCGCCCCCTTCGATCGAGTGGGGATCGATCTGGCGGGCGAGGCAGAAGTGGAGTTTCCAGGGGGCTGCTGGCAGTTGGCTCAGGGTGAAGCGAAACCAGACATCGTCACCGTCACGGTGATCGACCCGGGTGTGGATCAGGGGTGCGGACATGGGAATTCCTCTGATGGGGTGAAGGAAACGGGAACCTGTCCCGCAGGTGTTGTCGGCCCGACCAGGCTCAGGGATGCAGACATGGCAGCGTCTCCGTCCTGGCAAACAGGATGGCCCCCTCCAGCGCGTCGCGCTTGGGGGCGATCAGATGGAAGTGGCCCAGACGGGGGGCGAGGCGCGTGCCGATGCCGCCCAGCAGGGCGATCCGGTCTGCCCCGAGCTGGGTCATGCCCTCCAGCAGCATGCCGAGCTGGGCACAGGTCTCATCCAGCAGGGCGGTGGCGAGCTCGTCCCCGTCGCTTGCGGCATCGAATACCCAGGGGGCGAAGCGGCCATAGTCGGCCGGGATGGCGCGCGCAGCCCAGCGCACCACCTCGGCCTGATCCCGCTTGAAGTGATCCATCAGACGCACCGCCAGGGTGCTGGGGGGCAGGATGCCGTCGTGGCAGAGCAGGGACTGCTGGATGGCGCGCAGCCCGAGCCAGGCGCCGCTGCCGAGATCCGAGACGGGGAAGCCGCGACCCGAGCAGGTGCGAAGGCGTCCCTCCCGGTAGATGAGCCCCGCCGAGCCGGTGCCCGCGATGAGGATGGCCCCCTCCTGGCCGTCGAAGGCGCCGAGGCAGGCACCAAAGGCATCGGAGGTGAGCTTCACCCGCGCAAACGGGAAGGGCATGGTCAGCATGGCGTGGTAGCAGTCGGCGAGCTCGGCGGAGGCGAGTGCGAGCCCGACTCCCATCCGCTGTTCGCTCTCTCTGGGCAGACCTGCGTCGATGCGGGCCTGATCGATGGCAGCCAGCACATGGCCGTGGGCGAGGGCTATGCCCAGCTCCAGATTGGAGCCGGCGGCGCGCCCCTCGCCGAGCAGCTTGCCTGCGTTGTTGCGAATGCGGGCCCGGGTGTGGGTGCCGCCGCCGTCCACCCCGACCCAGAACTCAATCATGGGGGCCTCCCTGCGCGCTTTGCCAGGTGATGGCCAGGGTAAACCTGGCTGGCGGTATGGAGGATCCAGGGCTCTCCCCGGTGCCAGTGATGTGTGAACCGCTCTCAATCATGGTGGCCTCCTTGTGCGCTCTGCCAGGTGATGGCCAGGGCGAACCAGGCGGCGTGCGGGATCCATTGCTCCCCCCAGCGCCAGTTCTGATCCAGCCGATCCTTGTACGCCTCTGGAATAAAGGCCACGTCATTTTCGTCATCGAAGCCGGCGGTGATGCCGTTGCAGATCCCCCCCTGTGCATTGGGGTAGCCGGCGGTGTATTCCGGGTTGTTGATGCCCTGACCCGCCAGCATGCAGGTGTTGAAGGGGTTTCTCCCCAGGATCCAGTCGAGCTGCTGCTGGCCGAAGGTGCGCAGCAGTGCGCTCTGCCCGGGCAGGTGCTGTGCGGCAGCAAACGCCATGGCGGCGAGCGATGCCAGCCGGGCGTTCTCCCCCTGCCACCAGTAACCGGATTCGTTGTGATGGGGCATGAAAAAGCTCACCCGGGGCGCCTCATCGACCCCTTTCACATACTGGCGGGCGAGGGCGAACGGGTTGCCTGCCCGGGCCGCGAGGGCCAGCTCGGCCGCCAGGGCCTGCTCGGCGACGGTCCGGGCTGCCCACTGGCGCGCCGGATCCGGCTCGATGGCGAGATACTCCAGCAGCGCCAGCACCGGCAGGCCCGCTTCGGCGGCGTGGTAGTAGGGGCGAGAGCCATCGTCGTTGGCGACCCAATGGTGGCCGAGATCGGGGTGGGCGCGCTGGCGGGCGCACAGCCGGCCGGCCCGATCCCGCGCCTCGGCGAGCCACTCGGCGCCCAGCGTTCTGGTGAGCTCGACCGCCGCCAGCAGGGCGCAGTAGTCGTCGATGATGTTCTCGACCCCGTCGTCCAGGTAGGCGAGGTTGTGCTCGCGCAGGTGCAGGTAGCCGCGTCTGGCCGCGTCGGCGTACTGGCTTGTGTCAAGGTCGCCGCCACTCGGTTCCCGGGCGGCGCGGGCCAGGGCGGCGATGGTCATGCCGCCCCCCTGGCGAAAACCCGCCTGCCAGCGGGTGGACTTGATCCCCTGCTGGGTCGCATAGGCGCACAGCTCCCGCTGTTCGGGATCCTTGCTCCACTTGTCGAACAGGGTCATGTAGAAGAAGCCGCGCTCGTCCTGCATTCGGCAGAGAAAATCCGCCCCGTGCAACCCCTCGTCATTGAGCCGTTTGCACAGGTTCACCCCGTCGATGTCACGACGTGTCGCCAGGAGTTCCCGGCACTTGAGCAGGGACCAGACCACCATGGGGGTCTGCTGGGGATTGAGGTAGTTGGCGTAGGAGAGGTGACTCAGGTACTTGCTCATGTCGCCGCTGGCGTCGAACCAGCCGCCATGTACGTCCCGGCGCTGATCGGTGCCAAACAGGCGTGCCCTGCGGTCCGCCCGGTCGAAGGTGCCGCTGGCGCGTTGTCCCTTGAAGTAGTGGATGACATCGGAGAGGCAGCGGCGTGCCAGCAGCCCCCGGCCGATGGCAAAGGGGGTGGAGCGCACCAGGCGCTCCTGCGCTCCCGTAGTCACGACGGCCTCCAGTCGGTAGTGGCCGGGCTCGGTGAAGGCGGAGAAATCGGCCCGCCAGTAGTGGCGCCCCTGCCAGCCGGGGACACTTCCCGCCGCCACCAGCGGCGTCTCCAGCAGGAGGTGGTCGTCCTCCTGGCGCAGCAACCTGACGTGGCCGCGGATATCGAGGTCGGCGCCGCACTGCAGCAGGGCGCTCTTCTCCCCGTCACATTCGTAACCCACCTGGTTGATCAAAAGTTCCATCAAGGTCTTACTCCGAAGGCTCGCCCCTGGCGGGCGAGGCTCATTGCGGGGCCTTGCGGCCCCGACGCGAGGCATGGCCGGGCGACGGCGCCCGGCCGCGGGCCTGCTTACCCCTGTTCGTGGAGGTAGCAGCGCACGAAGTGGTTGTCGGCGAGCCGGGTCACCGGGGGCAGGCTCTCCTTGCAGCGGGGCATGGCCTGATGGCAGCGCCCGGCAAAGGGACAGCCACGGGATTCCGGGGTCCAGAGCGGGATCTCCCCCTTGCGACCTCCCTCCAGCTCGGTGTGGATGCTCTTCTCGGGATCCGGCACCGCCGAGATGAGCAACTGGGTGTAGGGGTGCTGGGGGTGGTGCAGGATCTCGTCCACCTCCCCCCACTCCACCATGTGACCCACGTACATCACCGCCAGATCTTCCGCCACGTAGCGTGCGGTGGCGATGTCGTGGGTGATGTAGAGCATGGAGACGCCGAGCTCGTTCTTCATCTGCTCCATCAGGTTGAGGATGCCGATGCGAATGGAGACGTCGAGCATGGAGGTGGGTTCGTCCGCCAGCACCACTTCCGCCTCCACAGCCAAGTTGCGGGCGATGTTGACCCGCTGGCGCTGGCCGCCGGAGAGCTGGTGGGGGTACTTGGCCGCGGTCGCCTTGGCGGGGGTCAGCCCCACCTTTTCAAGGAGGCCATAGACCATGTCGGGTAGATCCCGCTTGTCGCTCACCTTGCTGTGCAGCAGCAGGGGGCGGGCGATGTGGTGGTAGATGGTGTGGGTCGGATTCAGTGAACCGAACGGATCCTGCCACACCATCTGCACGCTCTGGCGATAGTCCAGCAGGGCGGTGCCCTTGTTGAACTCCTCGAGGTCGCGGCCACGGTAGAGGATGCGGCCGTTGGAGAGCTTGTACATCTTGGCAATGATTTTGGCGATGGTGCTCTTGCCGGAGCCGGATTCCCCCACCACTGCCAGGGCGCGGCCCCGGTGCAGGTTGAAGGTGATGTCGGACAGCGCCCGCATCTTGCCGCTCTTGATGGCGTTGGAGTTGACGGCGAAGTCCTTGTAGAGGTGCTGGACCTCGATGATGGGCGCGTCGGTTTGGGCGATTTGCATGACAGACATCCTTAACAGCCAGCGGCCTTGTCCAGATGGATCGGAAGATCCGGTTGTTCCTCTGCTGCCTCATGAAGGTGACAGGCAGCCTGTTGGCCGGGCCGGATCTCGGCCAGCCGGGTGTATTCCTGGCGGCAGCGCTCGTGCACCTTGGCGCAGCGTGCCTGGAAGCGGCAGCCCACCGGCACCTCCAGCAGATTGAGTGGGCTGCCATGGATCCCCTCCAGCACGGTCTTGGGCCCGTGCAGGGGGGGGAAGGAGTTGCCAAGGCCCCGGGTGTAAGGGTGCAGGGGCGCGGTCAGGATCGCCTTGGCCGGCGCCACCTCCACCAGCTCTCCCGCGTACATGATGCCGATGCGATCGCAGAACTCGACCATGAGCGAGAGGTCATGGGTGATGAAGAGGATGGAGAAGTTGAACTTCTCTTTCAGGGCATAGACCTTCTGCAGGATCTCCCGCTGCACCACCACATCGAGCGCCGTGGTGGGTTCGTCCATGATGAGCAGCTCGGGGTTGAGGGCCATGGCGATGGCGATCACCAGCCGCTGGCGCATGCCGCCGGAGAACTGGTGCGGGTAGTCCTTGAGCCGGCTCGGGTGGATGTCGACGATCTCCAGCAGCTCCTGGGCGCGCTTTATCGCCTCATAGCGGGTCATGCCGGGGTTGTGGGCCAAGAGCACGTCGCAGAACTGCTCCTCCATGCGCAGCACGGGGTTGAGCGCATTCATGGCGGACTGGAACACCACGCTCGCCTGGCGCCAGCGGTAGCTGCGCAACCGCTCGTCATCGAAGCCGAGGATGTTCTCTCCCTTGAACAGGATCTCGCCGCCGCTGATGTAGGCGGGCGGCTTGTGCAGCCTGGCCACAGAGAAGGCGACCGTGGACTTGCCGCAGCCGGACTCGCCGGCGAGGCCGAACACCTCACCCGGCATGATGTCAAAACTGACCGAATTGACGGCGCGCACGTCGCCGCTCTCGGTGATGTAGTCGACGCAGAGCTGGCGCACCGACAGCAGGGGTTGTTGCATGGTCATGCTGTCTTCTCCTGAGCAGTGATGGGAGTGGCAAGCTGCTTCCAGCGACGCAGGCCCTTGTGGGAACGAAGCTGCGGGTTGGCAATTTCGTCGATGGCGAAGTTGAGCATGGCGAGGCCCGCCCCCAGGGTGGCGATGGCGAAGCAGGGGGCCAGGATCTCCCACCAGGCGCCCACCAGGATGGCGCTCGAGGTCTGGGCGTTGTAGAGCATGATGCCCCAGCTGACCACGGTCGGGTCGCCGAGCCCCAGGAACTCCAGGGTCGCCTCGGTGACGATGGCGTAGATGATGGACCCGATGAAGCTCACCCCGATGATGGAGATGAGGTTCGGCAGTATCTCCACCAGGATGATGCGCCAGGCCGGTTCACCCAGCACCTCGGCGGCGATGACGAACTCCTTTTCCCGCAGGGCCAGGGTCTGGGCGCGGATGACCCGGGCACCATAGGCCCAGGAGGTCAACCCTATGATGAGGGCGATCACCATGGGGGAGGCCTCTCCGATGAAGCTTGCCAGCACCAGCAACAGGGGGAGGTTCGGGATCACCAGCACCACGTTCATCAGGAAGGTGAGGCACTCGTCCACCACGCCGCCGAAGTAGCCGGCGGTGATGCCCACCGTGATGGCCAGGGCGCACACCAGCAGGCCTGCCCCGAAGCCCACCATCAGGGAGATGCGGGCGCCGTTGGTGAACTGGGCCCAGAGATCGTGGCCCATGCGGTTGGAACCCATCACCAGCTCCACGCTGGGGGGCTGGTGGGGGCGGGCGACCCGCTTGGTGGGTTCGTTGCTGGCGAGCAGCGGGGCGAACAGGGCCATCAGCACGAAGGTGACCACGATGGCGAGGCCGAAGGCGGCCTTCTTGTTGCCCAGCAGGATTTTCAAGATAGTCGGCATACGCATCTTATTTGCCTCCTGTACGCAGACGGGGATCCAGGAAGACGTAGAGCACGTCCGCCAGGAAATTGAAGCTGAGCATGGTGATGGTCATGATGAGCAGTTGCCCCTGGATGAGGGGGTAGTCACGGGCCAGGATGCCCTGATAGAGGGTCAGTCCCAGGCCGGGGTAGTTGAAGATCACCTCGGTGATGAGGGATCCGCCGATGACGAAACCGAGCGCCATGGAGAGGGCGGTGACGCTGGGCAGCACGGCGTTGCGGGCGCCGTAGTTGAAGATCACCCGGTTGCTGGAGAGCCCCTTGGCCTTGGCCATGGTGATGTAGTCCTCGCCCAGGAGGTTGATCATGTTGTTGCGCATGGTGATGAGAAAGCCCCCTACCTGCACCGCGGCCAGGGTGCCCACCGGCATGATGGCGTGCAGCAGGATGCTCTTGATGTGTTCCCAACCAAAATCGGCGGGGATCTCGGGGCTGTAGGCGTAGCCGATGGGCAGCCAGCCGAGGCTCACGCCGAACAGGAAGAGGGCGAGCAGGGAGACCACCACGGGGGGGATGGCCTGCATCACCAGGGTGAGCGGGGAGAGGATGCTGTCCATGCGTCCGCCCCGGTACCAGGCGGCGAAGATGCCGACGATGGAGCCGATGGAGAAGCTCAGAATGGTGGAGGTGCCCACCAGGAACAGGGTCCAGCCGATGGCGCGGCCGAGGACGTCGGCAACCGGTTGGGGGTAGTAGCGCACCGAGGTGCCGAGATCCCAGGTGAAGACGCTCTTCACATAGGTGAGAAACTGGGTGCCGATGGGGCCGTCCACGAAACCGAAGGTGGCTTTGAGGGCTTCCAGCGCGGCGGGTTCCATCATGGCGCCGGCCCGGGCAAACATGACGGAGACGGGGTCCCCCGGCATGGCTCTGGGTAGCAGGAAGTTGATGGTGGCGGCCACCAGGAAGGCGACCAGATAGAAGGAGAAGCGTCTAAGTATAAATCCCATGGTGATACCTTTTACTGCAAGCCTGCCCCGCGCCGGGCAAAGCTCCCCCAACCCCGGCAGGTGCGGGGGATGGAAGACATGGCGGGGAAGAGGGCCCCCCGCAGGGGGCCGGGGTGATTAGCTGTTTGGCTTGAGTGACAGCACGTGCAGCAGACGCTCCGGAGTGTCCGGGTGAACCTGCGGCTTGGCGACCGGGTTGTCGGCACTGAACCAGCCATTGAAGCGCTTGGTGCTGTATTCGTACCAGGTCGGGTTGTTGAACACCGGGATGATGGTCTGGTTGGCCCCGACACGCTCCTGGATGGCGAACATGATCTCCTTCTGCTTGGCCGCATCGGCGGTCTGGGTGAAGTCGTCAATCAGCTTGTCGAGCTCGGGATCCTTGTAGCGGGGCGCCGCGAAGCGGTTGCCGCGCTCACCCATGTTGCGGGAGTGGAAAGCGGTCTCGAAGTACTTGTGCGGGTTGGCACCGGCAAAGTAACCCTGCAGGGCGACGTCGAAGTCACCGGTGATCAGGGACTCGGTCCAGACGGTGGCTTCCGGGGTGGCGGTCTTGGCGTTCAGGCCCAGGGCCTGCAGGCCTTCGACCCCGATCTGGACGGTGTTGACCCAGTCGGTCCAGCCGTTCGGTACCAGCACCTTGAACTCGATCTTCTTGCAGCTCGGGGTGTCGAGGAACTTGTCGCCGTCACAGTCCTTGTAGCCCGCCTGTTTCAGCAGGGCCTTGGCCCCTTCCAGGTCGAACTTGTTGTACTTGCCGTATTTCTTCTCGACGTCCGGGTTGTCCCAGGAAGCGAATGCCTTGCCAAGCCCTGACGGGTACTCGTTGACGGTGGGGTAGCCGTAGCCCGCGATGTCCACCATGGACTGGCGGTCCATGGCCATGGAGAAGGCACGGCGGAAGTTGATGTCGTTGAAGGCTTCGTGGTTGCCCGGGTTCTTGCTCTGGAAGTTGACGTTGAACGCCACTGTGCCGGAGGCGGGGAACCAGTACTTGTTGTTCTTGGGATCGTTGCCGACGTAGAGACGCTCGATGTCCGGCACGAAGGAGCCGAACCAGTCCACGTCACCCTTCATCACGGCGGCCAGTACCTGGTCGTTGGTGGCCATCTGCGGCATGCGCAGGCAGTCGATGGAGAGGCTGGCGTTGTCCCAGTAGTGCGGGTTGCGGCACTGGGTGTAGAGCTGGGCGGAGAAGTTGTCCACTTCGGTGAAGGGACCGGTCCCGACCGGCTTGTCGTTGGTGAAGGCCACCGGGTCTTTCACCGACTTCCACTGGTGCTCCGGCACGATGGGCACCAGCACCAGGTCGTTCACCACGTTGGTGTTGATCTCGGCCAGGTCGAATTTGACCTTGTGGTCACCCAGCTTCTCGACACCCTTGATCTGGGTCCAGATGGAGCGCTCGTCCAGCGCCTTGTTGGCCTTGACCAGGTTGAAGGAGAAGAGGATGTCGTCGGCGGTGAAGGCTTCACCATCGGACCACTTGACCCCTTCGCGCAGGTCGAAGGTGACGGATTTCAGATCATCGCTGAAGGCGTAGTGGGTGGCCAGACGATAGACGGGTTTGCCACCCTGCATATCGTTGAAGATCACCAGCGGCTCATAGATGAAGTGACGGGTGGTGTGGAGCAGACCCGCTTGCAGGAAGGGGTTGAAGTTCTTGACCCATGCGGTTTCCTGCTGGGCAACCAGTGTCAGCACCGTCTTGTTGTCGGCGGCCATGGCTGTGCCGGTGGCACCGGCAAGCAGAGTTCCCAGCATGACTGAGGTTGCGATTTTGGATACTTTGGCAAGCATATTTTTTCCTTTCTTATTGGTCTTCCATGGTTTTGGAATGGAGCACCGACATCGCATGCTTGGATACCGGCCCTCGCTGTTGGTCAGGTTTTGCACCCTTGTAGTTGTGTCGTCCAACGCCCTTAGAAAAGCAGAATTAACAGGAAAACAACAACCCTTCATTTCGTCGATATCGTAAAAATTGCACGGCGCACGTCATTATCGTCAAAATGCATTTTAAATCCTTTTAAATTATAAAGTTGCGTTAATTCTCACAAAGTAAAAAGTCTCCTTGCCACTCCCTGTGGCAACGATAATGTGAGCTGGATCGTGCTCGTTTTTTCCCCGTTGACACGGCTTATTTTTGTGCAGGAAACAAGCGGCTCATGTGGCAGGAGAGAAGTGTGCGCTGGTTCACGGGCGAGTGCGAAAAGAGGGAGGGGAGGGAGACCGGTGATGAGGGGTGGGACAGGGGATGACATGGGGGCATGCAAGAGCCTGACGGGCGGCGGACATTAAAAAAGCCAGTCGGTGAGACCGACTGGCTTTGAGGGGGAGTGGCGTGATTATTCCACCAGGCTGGCCCAGAGGTCGTACTCGTCCGCTTCGTCGATGCGGACCTTGACCATGTCGCCGGGCTTGAGGCCGGTTTCACCGTTCAGGTAGACCAGGCCGTCGATCTCGGGGGCATCGGCGGCGGAGCGGCCGGTGGCGCCCTCTTCGTCCACCTCGTCGATCAGCACCAGCATCTCTTTGCCCACTTTACGGGCCAGCTTGCGGATGGAGACCTGCTGTTGCAGCTCCATGAAGCGCTGGAAGCGTTCTTCCTGCACCTCGGCTGGCACCGGATCCGGCAGCTCGTTGGCCTTGGCCCCCTCGACCGGGCTGTATTTGAAGCAGCCAACCCTGTCCAGCTCCGCCTTGTCGATGAAGTCCAGCAGCATCTGGAACTCTTCTTCGGTCTCGCCGGGGAAGCCGACGATGAAGGTGGAGCGCAGGGTGATCTCGGGGCAGATCTCGCGCCACTTCTGGATGCGCTCCAGGGTGCGCTCGACGGAGCCGGGGCGCTTCATCAATTTGAGGATGCGCGGGCTGGCGTGCTGCAGCGGGATGTCGAGGTAGGGGAGGATTTTGCCGTCGCGCATCAGGGGGATGACGTCATCCACGTGCGGGTACGGGTAGACGTAGTGCAGGCGCACCCACATGCCGAGCTTGGCCAGCTCTTCGCACAGGGCCACCATGCTGGTCTTGACCGGCATGCCGTCGTAGAAACCGGTGCGGTGCTTGACGTCCACGCCGTAGGCGGAGGTGTCCTGGGAGATCACCAGGATCTCCTTCACGCCGGCCTCTTTCAGGCGCTTGGCCTCGGCTAGTACTTCGCCGATGGGGCGGCTCACCAGATCCCCGCGCATGGAGGGAATGATGCAGAAGGTGCAGCGGTGGTTGCAGCCTTCGGAAATCTTGAGATAGGCGTAGTGGCGCGGGGTCAGCTTGACGCCCTGGGCCGGCACCAGGCTGGTGAAGGGGTTGTGGGTGGGTTTTTCCACGTATTTGTGGACGTGGCCCAGCACCTCTTCATAGGCGTGGGGACCGGTGATCTCGAGCACCTTGGGGTGGATCTCGCGGATCTGGTTCTCTTTGGCGCCGAGGCAGCCGGTGACGATCACCTTGCCGTTCTCGGCCAGGGCTTCACCGATGGCTTCCAGGGACTCCTGCACCGCGCTGTCGATGAAGCCGCAGGTGTTGACCACCACCAGCTCCGCATCGTCATAGCTGGGCACCACGTCGTACCCTTCGGTACGCAGCTGGGTCAGGATGCGTTCGGAATCGACCAGGTTTTTGGGGCATCCCAAGCTCACAAAACCAATCCTTGGGGGATGAGACCTAATAATGCTGGAAGTCGCTTGTTGGACAGGTTGGTTGTCCAATGGCTGAGCCTGCGTGGTTGCAGGCGTCAGGCTGTCTGAGCTGGGGTCAAAACGGTTGACAGTCATAGGGGGTCGCTGGTCACTGATGCAAAAAAAGATGGCGGATTATACCTGATGAGCAGGAAAGAGGAAGAAGTGATGTGTGTATTTTTTGACCTGCCATATTAGGTTTCAATGCACGATATTTTGTGTCTTTTCCTGAGAGATGAAGATGATGCGCTCATCAACGACAGGGGCCTCGGTTACGAGTTCTGCCTCTAAGTCTTCAAGCCATCTTCGGCCGCCAGCATGTGCGGGAGACCTACATCAAGCAGTCCAGTACTGCCGTTGATTGCGACCGGCAAAATGAATCGCAGCTTGCTGATGATCCTAGCGTTGTTTCCTGATACCACGATTCGGAACATCCTCAATAGTTCAGCCCTCTAGGCTGTGTTCTCAAAATGCTGGTTTTCTGTCCACACATAACTCGCGCAAGTAGCGAAGGCAGAAAGCCAGTTTGATAAAGGCTGCAAAACTCTTGGCTAGCTTTTCATATCTCGTTGAAAACCGGCGAAACTTCTTCAACCAACCGAAGCACCGCTCCACGACATTGCGCCTGCGGTAATGCACCTTGTCCAGTACCAATGGACGCCCCTTATGGCGCCGTTGCTGGTCGCTGCGTTGCGGAATGACCGCTTTTATCCTTCTCCGCCGTAGCTCGGCTCGAAAGGCTTTGCTGCTATAGGCCTTGTCTGCGGCAAGATGCGCTGGCCGTGTTCGGTAGCGACCTGATGACGTTGGTATCCTCGCCATGGCCAACGCGCTTGTTGCATAGCTGATTTCTGCTGATTGCCCCGGTGACAGGCAGAAGCTCAGTGGTAAGCCATGACCGTCCGTGACCAAGTGAATTTTGCTGCCGAAACCTCCCCGCGAACGGCCAAGGGCTTGATTCATTGAGGTGTTTTTTTACGTGCACCGGCAGCATCTTTGGATGCTCTGACATTGGAGCCGTCCAGGCACCACAGGTCGAAATCGATGAGCCCTTCTTCATTGAGCTTGAGTTGCAGCGCTTCCAGAATGGCATCAATCCGGCCTGCATCCTGCCAACGCCGGAAGGTGTTGTAGACCGAATTCCATGGTCCGAAACGTTCTGGAAGGTCTCGCCAAGGAGCTCCGGTGTGGAGTATCCAGAGAATGCCATCGAGCACTTGGCGCGGTTCACGGGTAGGGCGCCCGATCAGGCTTCGAGAAGGAAACTGGGGCTCGATAAGCCCCCATTGTGCATCAGTCAGCTGATAACGGCGGGACACGGAATGGATCTTAAGCTGTTGAGAAGATGTGAGATTATATCCTCATCACTTTAAGAACACAGCCTAAGGCCAAGAACAAAAACATCTGAGTTGCATCTGTCAGCATGGTTAACCAATCTTTCATCTTCATATCCTCCTTTATTTACCATATTTCTAAAATAATCGAAACTTTTGGGTGGTCAGATATTTCTGGTATTATCGAAATATTCGTCATCGAGAGGAGTGCGCTATGCAATTGGAAGAAGTGGCTAAGGCATTGAAAGAGCTGGGTCATCCGACTCGTTTGTTCATTTTCAAGCATCTGGTCAAAGCGGGAGAGCAGGGCCTGCCTGTTGGAGACTTGCAAAAGCAGCTCGCCATTCCCGCATCGACCCTAAGCCACCACATTGCCGCGCTGGTCTCGGTTGGCCTGGTCAAGCAGAATCGGGAAAGTCGTACCCTACTGTGCGTCTCTCAATACGAAGTGCTGGAAGAGATCATCATATTTCTCCGCGAAGAGTGCTGCATGAACCGAATCTCTATCTGAGCAGGCCAAAAATAGGGTATGTCCTGATCCAGTCATCCAGCTTTCCCCAAGCGCTCTTCAATAGGTTTATTACTAATTTGTAATTTTTGTGACAGCTTCATGTAATGACTCAGAGTTTATAGTTAGTCACGTAACTTGAGTCATAATTAAATGAGGTGGTTTATGAATATTAAAATTGGTGCATTAATGGCATGTACGCTGGTCGTCGGAAGCTTCTCCGCTTTTGCTCAGGCTCCGGTGCCTTATAACGTTCGTGCTGGGCACAACATTATATATATGGATTGGAGTGCCAACGCACTTAGTACCGACACTGTGAGTGTATCTACCCTGGATGACACTAAACTGGGTACTGTAATGGCTACTCCTGGGAAGACAAAGCAACTGCAACTCCCCATGGGCAAAAGTATCAACACAGTCAAAGTCAGCTACAACGGTGATGTCCATGTGATTGCACTTCAGCATGGAATGGGTAGTGGGCGAAACAGATAAAGCAAATAAAATCATGCGCTTAACGTAAGTTTGGCGCATTTTTTTCTACGCATTGAGAAAAATGACAGTATTGTAATTGTACATTGATTTCTATAATGAGCATCATCACACATCACAGCTGTGATGAAATGGAGGCGCTTATGAATGATGTTCATAGTAAAAATGGATTTAATCCTTCTATCTCAAGAAGAAAGTTTGTTAAAGGGATTGCTGCTGGCGGAGTTGTGGCATCGATTCCTATGTCAATTAACGCTAAAGAAGAACTGCCGCAAAAGGTTTACAGCTCAGTTTTAAGTGGAACAGTAATCGATCTGGTAGTTGAAGAAGTTGTTGTCAACTTTACTGGAAGTACAAGAATTGCCACGGTTGTCAATCGCTCCATACCTGCACCGACATTACGCTTAAAGGAAGGCGATGAGGTTACTCTTCGTGTTACCAATAAGCTCAGTGAGCCTACCTCTATTCATTGGCATGGTATAATACTCCCATTTGAAATGGATGGCGTACCTGGTATTAGTTTCAATGGTATTAAACCAGGAGAGACATTCACATATAAATTCACGTTGGAACAGTCCGGTACATATTGGTATCACTCTCACTCTGGTTCTCAAGAACAGACGGGAATGTATGGCGCTTTAATTATAGAGCCAAAAGAAGGCGAGATTATATCAGCCGATAGAGATTATGTTGTTCTCTTGTCAGACTGGACAGATGAGCACCCGATGCGAATTTTATCAAAATTGAAATCGCAAAGTGATTACTATAATTTTAATCAGCCTACAGCTATCGACTTCATTAACGATGTCAGCAACAGTGGATTAAAGGTTGCCTTCACCAAACGCCAGATGTGGAATGAAATGAGAATGAATTCTACAGATTTGGCTGACTTATCCTCTGCAACTTTAACCTATTTAATGAACGGAACAACCCCTAATGGAAATTGGACTGGTGTCTTCAATAAAGGTGAGAAGATCAGACTTAGATTTATAAATGGTGCTGGAGGGTCTTTTTACGATGTCAGAATTCCAGGCATAAAAATGACGGTTGTACAAACCGATGGTGTTGATATTGAACCTATAGACGTAGATGAGTTTCGTTTCGGCCCTGGTGAAACTTACGATGTCATTGTTCAACCCATCGATAACGCCCATACGATTTTCGCACAGTCGATGGATCGTACTGGTTTTGCCCGAGGTACGTTGTCGACGGCGATTGGCCTTTCAGCTCCGATTCCTACTGTAGACAAACCTGAGCCTCTTTCAATGGAAGATATGATGGGCTCCATGGACGGAATGGATCACGGCTCCATGGCAGGTATGGATCATGGCTCAATGCCTGGTATGGCATCAGGTGCAATGCCAGCGATGGATCATAGCTCTATGGCAGGTATGGATCATGGCTCAATGCCTGGCATGGCATCGGGGGCAATGCCAGCGATGGATCATAGCTCTATGGCAGGTATGGATCATGGCTCAATGCCTGGCATGGCATCGGGGGCAATGCCAACGATGGATCATAGCTCCATGGCTGGTATGGATCATGGTTCTATGGCTGGTATGAGTAATGCTACACCGCCAAGCAAGGTTAGGCATGCCAGTACAGAGTTTGGGCCCAGTGTTGATGCGAGGGTAGATACACCAAGACGCAATCTGAATGACCCTGGTGTAGGGCTACGTAATAATGGGAGAAGAGTGCTTACGTTAGCAGACCTGAAAACTAAAGGTGGGCCCATAGATCCAAGACCAGCAGAACGCGAAATTGAACTTCATTTGACTGGAAATATGGAACGCTATACATGGTCGTTTGATGGCGTTGAGTTCGGTAAATCAACACCAATTCATTTTAATTATGGAGAAAGAGTTAGAATTACTCTCCACAATGACACCATGATGACCCATCCCATGCATTTACATGGTATGTGGAGTGAACTTGAGAATGAAGATGGCTCCTTTTTGGCAAGAAAGCACACAATACCTGTGCAGCCAGCACAACGAATTAGTTTTCTTGTGACCGCTGATGCCATTGGCCGTTGGGCTTGGCACTGTCATATTATGTTCCATATGGATGCTGGAATGTTCCGTGAAGTAGTGGTTTCTTGAGGAAATAAATAATGCTAATTCAAAGTATAGTAAAAAATGGAATATGGTTGATCAGCCTTGGGTTATTTGCTTCTCTTTCTTTTTCTGAGGAGTCAAAAGATGCTGTTAGCGGCTATCACCCTGATTTAACCGCATCTGAGGATAGCGAACAAAGAAGCCCTGATGAATATTCTGATGGACTCACACTTAGTTCAGGCCCAAGCCTTTTTGAAGGCAGAGAGCAGCTTTCCTTAGCAGATGAACATACCTTTTCTTCTCTGTTAATTGACAGGCTTGAATATTCAAATGGACGAGAGGAAAATTATGCTTCCTACAAAGCCCTTGCTTGGGTAGGGAAAGACTATCAAAAAATATGGTTTAAATCTGAAGGTGAATATAAAAATTCATTACAGGATACAGAAAACCAAGTTCTTTATGGGTATGCTACATCTGCATACTGGGACATCCTTTTTGGAGCAAGATATGATACATATCAATCTAGAAGCGATAAAGGATGGCTTGCCCTTGGCCTACAAGGATTAGCGCCATATTGGTTTGAGGTTGACTCCTCTTTATTTGTAGATCAGCATGGTCTAATGCTTTTAAGCCTAGAGGCGGAATATGACCTCTTACTTACTCAGAAATTGATACTACAGCCCCAAGCTGCAATGAATATTTACAGTAAAGATAATGATGATATGTCTGTTGGGCGAGGTATCTCAGACATCAGCACTGGCTTGCGGTTACGTTATGAAATAAGTAGGCAGTTTGCTCCTTACATAGGCGTTGAATGGAAAACTCTCGCTGGCAATACATACGATCTAGCAAAAGATCATGGGGAGAGTACATCTGATACGAGATTTATTGCAGGTGCCAGATTCTGGTTCTGATTACATAAGGAAGGTAATGTATGAAATTCAAAATGATTACTGCTGCTGTGATAGTAATTTCTACGGGTGTGATGGCTTCTGAGCAAGGTCATGACATGAACTCAATGAAGAATGGCATGAACCATGACATGAGTTCAATGAAGGGGAATCCAGCTCCTATGGGGCATGACATGGGGAGTATGGCTGGTTCCCCTGGTGTTGCCAAAGATGTGTCTAGAACCATTGACGTATCTATGGATGACACCATGCGGTTTACACCGAAAACGATATCGGTCAAACAAGGTGAAACAATCCGATTCTTTATAAAGAATAATGGAAAACTACCACATGAGTTCGTTCTCGGAACAACCTCAGAGCTCAAAGAGCATGCGGGAATGATGCAACAAATGCAAGGTATGCAGATGAAACATAGCATGCCAAACATGATCTCTCTTGCACCCAGTCAGAAGAGTGCAGTGCTATGGAAATTTGATAAAGCAGGTACAGTATCATTTGCTTGTCTTGTACCTGGGCATATGGAGGCTGGAATGCTTGGTGAAGTGGTAGTGAAATAATCCACTTTTCAAACAAAAAAAGAGGGGGCTCC
Source organism: Aeromonas sp. FDAARGOS 1406 (assembly GCF_019048565.1). Taxonomy (NCBI): domain Bacteria; kingdom Pseudomonadati; phylum Pseudomonadota; class Gammaproteobacteria; order Aeromonadales; family Aeromonadaceae; genus Aeromonas; species Aeromonas sp. FDAARGOS 1406. The sequence goes on along the minus strand of NZ_CP077378.1, from coordinate 1,501,278 downwards.
CCTCTTTTTTTATTTGATTTTTTTGTGTTTTTAGTTAAAAAGTTTTGCCAATATCACAGTTTGATGATCTGCTGACACAAAAAGATCTAAATACCAATTAATGCTCGGCAGTATAACTATACTTAATATTAAGTAAAAAATACCGCATCACTCAGATAGTGTGACTTATTGGGTGAGTGAGTACAGGACGTGGTGCTGAGAGAAAATGAGTTGTCTACAGCATCTAATATTAATTGGAGGGATGTCAATGAATTCACATCACGAGCATAACCAATCTGATGAACCAGGTTTCTGGCGTTCTAGAACTGGGGTTGCTTTTATCATCATTGGTAGCGTTGCTGGTTACTTTTTGGTCACAGAACACTGGGCCCATTTCATGGGAGCCTTACCATATCTGCTTCTTCTCGCTTGCCCACTTATGCATGTATTCATGCATGGTGGACATGGTGATAACCACGAAAACGGCGATCATGGTAGTGATGAAAAAAAACAAAATATACAAAAGAGCTCACCCGACCAAAATGATAAATCTGATAAAGGAGAATCCTTATGAGTAACGATTTTTCATCCTATGGATTATGGTCGCTTGTGGTACTTAATTCAGTAGTGTTCATAATGTTTATATTTAGCTTTTTCAAACCTAAGTCGGCTAGGGATTGGCGTACATTTGGATCTATATCTGCATTTATTATTACTTTGTTTACAGAGATGTATGGATTTCCATTGACAATATATTTCATGTCTGGCTGGTTACAAAAAAATATCCAGAGGTTGATCTGCTCTCTCATAACTCAGGGCATCTGTGGTACACGTTTATAGGGGGTAATGGTGACCCACATTTTAATATCTTGCATATCCTAAGCTATTTTGTAATTGGTGCCGGATTTTACTTGCTTTCTAGTGCTTGGCATGTGCTCTTTTTTTCTCAAAAAATGAATAAACTCGCTATAACTGGCCCCTATTCAAAGATTCGTCATCCGCAATATGTCGCGTTTGCTATGATTATGTTTGGCTTTCTATTGCAATGGCCAACTATATTGACCCTTCTCATGTTTCCTATTCTCTTGATTATGTATAAGCACCTCGCGCTCACAGAAGAGCGCGAGGTTAGGTCTATATTTGGAAAAGCATATGATGATTATGCAAATAAAACCCCGCGTTTTATACCTTCATGGAAAGTAAGGAGCTGAGTGATGAGAATTAAGAAAATTTATCCATCAGCAGTAAACGATGACTTTCATCGCCATGATGATATAGAGGAACCAACAGAATTAGGCTCGCAATACCACACCGATCCTGTTTGTGGTATGAAAATACATCAAACTGAAAAATATGTTAAATATGATGGTGGGCTATATTATTTTTGTAGTGATAAGTGTTTTATTGCCTTTAATAAAAATCCAGAAACTTATGTAAGAACGGATGCGAAGCCTTCCGTATCTACCAGTGAATCTACTGCGCACCAAGCCCAGAAAGGCAGTGACAAAGAAGTCATATATATATGCCCAATGCATCCTGAAGTCAGAGTTAACAAGCCTGGTAATTGTCCTAAATGTGGTATGGCTCTTGAACCTGAAATGCCTCAGTTTGAAGATGAGGATAAAAGTGATTCTGAACTTTATATTTTCCAGTATCGGTTTTGGTTAACCTTGCCATTAACTATTGTTGTAACACTATTAGCAATGCTTGGTCATAAATTAGCATTTTTTAGCATGAATACTCAGAGTTGGGTTGAGCTGGTGCTATCCTTACCCGTAGTATTATGGGCTGCATCACCATTCTTTGAACGATGGTGGCAATCTATAGTAACTTTCAATCCTAATATGTGGACATTAATCGGAACTGGAACTGGTGCTGCATTTATTTATAGTATCATTGCCACAATATTACCAGATATATTCCCTGTGTCGTTTCAGTCAATGGGACGGGTTGCTGTCTATTTTGAAGCGGCAGATGTCATCATCTCACTGACGCTGCTAGGTCAAATCATGGAGTTAAAAGCTCGCTCAAAAACCTCTGAGGCGATTCGGTTGTTAATAGGACTAGCTCCAAAAACTGCCCGTATAATATATCCAGATAGAAGCGAACGAGATATTCCACTTTCCCAAGTTCAGGTGGGAGACATTTTACGTATCCGACCTGGTGAAAAAGTTCCTGTGGATGGGGTCGTTGTTGATGGTATCAGTACAATTGACGAGTCAATGCTGACAGGAGAGCCTATTCCGGTAAGTAAAAAACGAGGTGATAAAGTAATCGGAGCAACGTTGAATACAACAGGATCTCTTACCATGAGTTCAGAAAAAGTGGGTTCACAAACCATGCTGGCTCAAATCGTTAATATGGTTGTGCAAGCACAGCGTTCCAAGGCCCCAATGCAGGGAATGGCTGATAAAATAGCAGGTAATTTTGTTGTTGTTGTTGTACTCATTGCCATAACCACGTTCTTCACTTGGGGTTTTTTGGGGGCCACAACAGGCTGGCAGTATGGTTTACTGAATGCGGTTGCTGTATTAATAATTGCTTGTCCTTGTGCATTAGGCTTGGCAACACCGATGTCAATTATGGTAGCGACTGGTAAAGGTGCAACACAAGGAATATTATTTAGAGATGCAGCTGCGATAGAAAATTTCAGGAAGGTCGATATATTGATTGTCGATAAAACTGGTACGCTTACCGCAGGTCATCCTATATTTGAACAAGCCATATCAGTAAACGGCTTAGAAAATGATGAAATACTGAGATTAGCTGCCAGTTTAGATCAAGGAAGTGAGCACCCATTAGCACAAGCAATTGTCACAGCAGCGAAAGATAGATTCTTGACTCTGCATCATGTCAGCGATTTTGAAACCATTCCAGGGAATGGTGTAAAAGGTATCGTAGCTGAAAAGTTCCTTTTACTGGGTAATGCATCTTTGATGGAGCAAGAGGGAATAAGTACACAGGCAGTGAAGGATGATGCAGATCGATTACGTCACGAAGGTGCTAGTGTGATGTTCCTGGCCGTAAATCTTACCATCGTTGGCTTGCTAGTCATAAGTGACCCAATAAAATCATCCACACAGGAAGCTTTGGATGCATTGAAAAAAAGTGGGGTAACTGTAATTATGGCTACTGGCGATAGTCTATCTACAGCTAGGGCTGTGGGGGGTAAGCTCGGTATTAGCGAAATATATGGCGATGTTAAACCTTCAGAGAAATTGGCTCTAGTCACCAAGTTTCAACAGATGGGGCATATTGTGGCGATGGCGGGAGATGGTATTAACGATGCCCCTGCATTAGCAAGATCTGATGTTGGTGTCGCTATGGGAACAGGTACTGATGTGGCAATTAGTAGCGCCTCCGTTACTTTAGTCAAAGGTGATTTACGAGGGATTGCATTAGCCAGAACATTATCAAACATAACGATAAAAAATATGAAACAAAATCTAGCGTTCGCTTTCATATATAATGTTTTTGGTATACCGCTTGCCGCAGGTGTATTCTATGCGTCTACGGGATTCCTGTTATCACCAATGGTCGCGGCGTTAGCTATGAGCTTAAGTTCAGTCTCGGTAATTTTGAACGCGCTGAGACTCCGTGGTATGAAGGTCACGAATGCTTGATCCTATCTGCGGAGGTTATATGTCCGCAGATGAGTCTAAATGTCACCTATCGACATTCCACGACCAAGTGGCCTTGCTAGTTAATTTTAAAACAAGGCTGCTTGCTCCCTGATCGTTTTCCTTACCCAACTGACTTACTGCCAAACGGGCATACTTAAGCCCATTATCCTGTTCATGACCTTTACCCCTGCTAGGATTTCCCCCGCCACCTGCGCATTGCCTGCCTGTAAGGAAGCCCCGTGCGTAGCTGTCACTTGGGGCTGGGGAAGTCATGACTTACTGGCTGATTTTGGCAACCATGCTCTTTAATAATGCTAGTGTCGTCCTACGTTAAATAGCTAAAAGCTATTTGGCTGGGAATAATATATAAAATGAAATATAATCACCACTTAATTTGTTCCATGCCTTCCCTCCATTAACTTCGGTTATCGATTTAACAATCGATAGACCCAACCCGACACTATCGTTATTGCTAGATCTTGATAAATCTGCCCTATAAAATCGATCAAACATTCTCAAGGATTCATCGTAAGATATATCTTTGCATTTGTTCTTTATTTCAATGATAGAATTATTTCCTTCATCGTTTGATATTGAGATGCTAATGGCAGAGTTGCTCTCTGAGTATTTTATTGCGTTAGATATCAGATTGGATATCGAACGACGAAACATTATTTTGTCAGCAAATATAAGCTTATTAGTATTTGCAACGTTAAACGTAAGGCTTTTTTCTTCTGCTAAATACATAAAGAAATCTAAAATAGAAGAAAGTTCATTCTCTGAATCTAAAAATTCTTTATTTGCAGAAATCAAACCTTTGTCTGACCTGGCAATCCACAGCATATCGCTAACCATCTTTGCCAAACGCTCAAGCTCTTCCAGAATTGAATATAGGAACTCTTTATATTCGGAGATGCTCCTGTCTTGATTTAACCCAACTTGAGCCTGCATGATTATATTGGTTAATGGGGTTCTTAGTTCATGCGCTACATCATCTGAAAAATCAGATAACTTAACGAAACTATTGTTTAGTTTAGATAGCATGGTATTGAATGAGTCAACCAACTCCCTTAACTCTCTCGGATATTGGTTGGGTTCTAATGTTGAGTTCAACTGTTCAGCCTGAATAGTCGACATATGTTTGCTTAATATATAAATAGGTTTGTGGCCTTGCCTTATACCCAAGTATGTAGACAATATTATGATCGCCCAAACACCAAAGACTATGATTAATAGCTGCATCCTAAAGTCAGACAAAAAATGAGAGTGAACACTTGAGTCTAAATAGAACACGACTGAATAGGAGTTATCATTTTTTTTAAAATTAATGTTTTTACTGAGATATTTATGTGGAGCGGAAGTGTCAGTTTCAGATACATGAATTAGTGTATTGCTGAACTTTCTCAAATTAAAGCTGTCTCGTTCACTCCTATATATTTTTTTACCATCTTTTAATATCTCGATATAAAAATTAGAGTCAGGATTGATTGTATCCCAATTGATAATTCTTTGAACTGCATCTATGCGCTTTGAAAACTGCTCGATAATAATCGTTTTGTTATCTATCGTTTCATTATCAAGGTCTAAGAAATGATTTTTGATAGATGTCTCTACCAAAAATAACAAGGAAATCATACTGATCGTTATGGCGACAGAAACAAAAAGCATAGCACGTATAGTTATAGGCATGTTACTCTTCATCGCCAGCACCTTCTAATTTATATCCCATTCCTCGAATAGTATGAATTAATTTTATTTGATAATCATCATCAACCTTGGCTCTTAATCTTCTGATTGCAACATCTATTACATTTGTATCGCTGTCAAAATTCATATCCCATACCAAAGAGGCAATTAATGAGCGAGGTAATACTTCACCATGCCGCCGAGCTAATAACTCAAGTAATAGATATTCTTTAGGGGTGAGATGTAGTTTTTTACCCGACCGCTTAACTGTTCTTGATTTGATGTTTATAATCAAATCTGAAATTGATATAACCTCTTCAATATGATTGTCTTTGGATCGCCTAAGAAGGTTTTTTATTCTGGCTAGTAGTTCAGTGAATGCAAATGGTTTTGAAAGATAATCATCAGCTCCAGACTCTAGCCCCTTTACTCTATCTCCGACACCATCTTTTGCCGTCAGGAACATGACAGGTACTTGAATGTTTATATTTCTAATTTCCTCAAGAAGCTGCCATCCGTTAATCCCAGGTAACATAATATCTAGTATTATTAAGTCAAATTCATGGCTAAGTATATAAAAGCGACCATCAATTCCATTTGTGGCGAGAGTAACAATGTAGCCTGACTCAGTGAGTCCTTTCTTTAAATACTCACCTATCTTTGGCTCATCTTCAACAACTAAAATATTCATTATGTTCTCCAATATGCAGTATTAAGATAGTCAGTAGTCTATGCTACTACATACACTAAAAAATAAAAAAAATCCAGCTGCATCAAGAGTTTCAATGAAGGTTATATCGAAATTATAAAATCTAGAATGATTATTTTTAATGTTTAAAAAACGGCCAGCATAAGCTGGCCGTTTTTTACATGTGGAAGATCTTAACGGTTACTACCGCTTCCCATACCATGCGGGAGAGAGACGTTATGAATGGTTCCTTTATAGTCCACGATAACTTCTGTAATATTTTTATCAGAAGGAAGTGTTAACTGCTTGGTCTTACCAGGGAGAGCCTTCACAACGCCCAGTTTCGTGCCATCGGGGGTGGATACGTCCACGGAGTCAGTAGGCAATGCAGATATTTTCCATTCTACATAGACTACTCCATGCCCTGCTCTAAGATCGAAAGGCATTGGGGCATTAGCGAAAGCCGCTGAACTACTAATCAACATGGTGAGCGCAGCTAAGATGGTCTTGATTTTCATTGGATTACCTCATTTCGTTGTTATTGCACGGCTATCGCTAATCACTATATACAATCAACATTACATGCTGCTGTCAGCAAGATTACATTACCGTAAGGATATAGATCTTTAAGAGGGCAAGTATGTATGATTCACCCTATTGGGGTATGAGAGATGATTTTACACCACCTGGTTTTCCATATTTTGAATATATCTTAAGGGGCATGGCATGATGAAATTTATTGCAATGTTGTTAGTTTTTGTCGCAGGAGGCGGTAGTGTCTACCTGCTCACAAATTTTAAAGATGTAAATACATTAAAGGAAAAACAACCTCTTTATTGGGTAAACCCGATGGATCCAGCTGATAAGAGACCTTCTCCAGCCAAGGACACAATGGGAATGGATTTCATTCCTGTTTATGAAGAGAAAGCTCAAGGTCAAGGGTCAGCTGGCACAGTTACAATATCACCGGAAATACAGCAGAATCTTGGTGTTCGTCTCGATCAAGTCAAACGAGCTCCTACTTATCAGGAAATTGATACTGTTGGATATGTTGGATATGATGAAGACCGTCTTGAAGCTATCAACTCACGTATGGCTGGCTGGGTACGAACCCTTGCAATTAAAAGTGAGGGGCAAAGGGTTACCAAAGGTAGTTTTATTTACGCATTATATGCCCCTGATTTAGTAAATGCGCAGCATGAATACTTGTTGGCCATGAATAGCAGTAACCCTTTGTTGATTCGAGCCGCAGAAGGGAAACTCAAGGCGCTACAAATTCCAAGTGATCAAATATCTATTTTAAAGCGAACTAGGAAAGTGCGTGAAACAATTAATTTCTATGCACCTAGTGATGGATATATTTCTGAGCTAAAAATTCGAGAGGGACAGTACGTAGAACCAGCTGAGGCGCTATTTAATATCAGCACATTACAACAAGTTTGGGTCAGTGCAGAAATTTTTGAGCGCCAAGCTACCGTATTGAAATTGGGAGATCCAGTTACCATGACTCTTGATTATGCGCCAAGCAGAACTTGGGTCGGTAAAGTTGATTATTTATATCCCACCCTAGACGCATCAACTAGGACGCTTAAGGTCAGGCTACGCTTTGATAATCCAGACGAGTTCCTTAAGCCGAATATGTTTGCTCAGATCAACATAAAAGCCGGTGGAACCGAGTCTAATCTTGTGGTGCCTAGTGAGGCTATTATTAGAACAGGAACGCAGAATCGAGTAGTGCTGTCATTAGGTGATGGGCGCTTCAAATCTGTTGAAGTCACTCTCGGTTCTCAGTTTAGGGAACATATCGTTGTTACATCTGGAGTTGAAGAAGGTGATGAGATAGTAAGGTCTGCTCAGTTTTTATTAGACTCTGAGTCAAGTATCAGTTCCGACTTCCAGCGCATGACTGCATTTCGTCCTGCTCAAGTCTGGGTCAATGCTGACATCGTTGATATTGGTCAGAATAGGCAGATCACAATTGCACACCAACAAGTACCAGAATGGCAATGGCCAGCAATGCGTATGAGCTTTGAACTTGATAAGAGTATTGCTCCTTCAAGTTTAAAGATGGGTCACTCCGTGAGTGTTTTGCTAAGGCAGGATGGGGAACGATACATTATAACTGGTATCAAGGAGCCGATTGCTAAAACAAATATTAAAAATTCAGATTCAAATAGTAGCAACGGGAAAGGTAAGGCTCCATCTGCTCCACAATTGGACCATTCCAAGCATGATATGGCCGAAATGGATGAGATAGGAGGTCAGAAATGATCACATCAATAATTCGATGGTCTATTGGCAATCGATTCCTTGTTCTTTTGTTAAGTGTGTTGCTCACTGCATGGGGAATATGGTCAGTCAAGCAAACTCCTGTTGATGCGCTGCCTGATTTGTCGGATGTTCAAGTTATTATCAAAACAAGTTATCCTGGGCAAGCACCACAAGTAGTTGAAGACCAAGTAACTTACCCATTAACCACCGCCATGCTTGCTGTTCCTGGTGCAACTACCGTCCGTGGTTATTCTTTCTTTGGTGATTCTTTCGTTTATGTTCTATTCGATGACAATACGGATTTGTATTGGGCGCGGGCGCGAGTTTTAGAATACTTGAGCCAAGTTGCTCCTAATTTACCATCTTCTGCGAGGCCCCAGCTTGGGCCTGATGCAACTGGTGTTGGTTGGGTCTATCAGTATGCACTGATCGATAGAACAGGTAAGCATGACTTAAGTGAATTAACCTCACTGCAAAACTGGTTTTTAAAGTATGAATTACAGACTGTAGAGGGGGTTTCTGAAGTCGCTACGGTTGGAGGAATGGTTCGTCAGTATCAGGTTCGTGTAGACCCCAATAAGCTGCGTGCATATGGTGTACCTTTGTCTTTAATTCAGACAGCAATAGAACAAGGTAACCAGGAAACAGGTGCTTCAGTTATCGAGATGGCCGAAGCTGAGTATATGGTTCGCTCCAATGGGTATTTGAAAAATGTCTCTGATCTAAAAAACATTCCATTAGGAACAAATGTACGTGGTGCTCCACTATTGCTAGGTGATGTAGCGGATGTGGTAACTGGCCCTCAAGTACGTCGAGGCATCGCAGAGCTCAATGGTGAAGGTGAAGTCGTTGGGGGCATTATCGTCATGCGTTATGGCGAAAATGCACAACACACTATTGATGGAGTTAAGACTCGTCTTGATGAATTAAAAAGTAGTCTACCAGATGGGGTTGAGATAATAACTGTATATGACCGCTCAGATCTAATCCAAAGAGCAATCGACAACCTTTCAGGGAAGTTACTGGAAGAGTTTATTGTTGTTGTATTAGTTTGTTTAGCATTTTTATTCCACCTACGGTCATCGTTAGTAGTGATTATTACCCTACCAATTGCAATTCTAGTTGCATTTATAATAATGAATATACAGGGTGTCAACGCCAACATAATGTCTTTGGGAGGGATAGCCATCGCAATTGGAGCAATGGTTGATGGTGCAATTGTAATGATTGAAAATGTCCATAAGCATATGGAACAGACACCCCTAACTAATGAAAACAGATGGAAGGTAATTGGAGAGGCCAGTGCAGAAGTCGGCCCTGCTATATTTTTCTCTCTATTAATTATTACCATGAGCTTTTTACCAGTATTTGCTCTTGAAGCACAAGAAGGGCGGATGTTTGCTCCGCTCGCATATACTAAGACTTATGCTATGGCCGCAGCTGCTGCACTTGCAATAACGTTAGTCCCTGTTGTAATGGGGTACTTTATTCGTGGTAAGGTACTTGCTGAACAAGCGAACCCAATTAATAGATGGCTAAGTCAGGGTTATATACCTTTGCTGAAATGCGTCTTAGCATGGCCGAAGGTGACTCTTACTTTAGCATTTATCGTGACCGTTGTTGGTTTCTTGCCTTTAAAATATTTAGGGTCTGAGTTTATTCCTCCACTTGATGAGGGGGATCTGATGTATATGCCGACAACGGCAACAAATATCTCGGTAGGGAAAACGCGAGAGATATTACAACAAACAGATAAGCTGATTAGAACTGTCCCTGAGGTAAAGAATGTATTCGGTAAGGCTGGCCGTGCGGATAGTGCAACAGATCCAGCTGATCTTGTTATGATGGAAACCACTATTCAGCTGAAGCCTCAATCAGAGTGGCGTCCTGGGATGACACCAGAGAAATTACGGGAAGAGCTAGACTCATTAATTCAATTTCCTGGTTTGACAAATGCGTGGGTCCCCCCAATCAAGACTCGAACAGATATGCTCGCAACAGGAATTAAAACACCTGTTGGGATCAAGATTGCTGGTCCAGATCTTAAAGTGATACAAAAAATAGGACAGCAACTTGAGAAAATTGTTGGCAGTGTAGAGGGGGCATCATCCGTGTATGCTGAGCGTGTCGCCGGTGGTCGTTATGTCAAAGTTGATATCGATAGACTGAAGGCTGCCCGATATGGACTCAATATTGCGGATGTTCAAGCAGTACTAGCAACGGCTGTGGGCGGCATGGATGTTGGACAGACGATAGAGGGGCGAGAGCGATATCCAATCAATATACGCTATCCACAAAGCTATCGCGACTCAGTCGCTAGTCTAGAGTTGCTTCCTTTGATCACTCCCAAAGGTGAACGAATTGCTCTAGCTGATGTTGCTCGAATTTATATTAGCGATGAAGCCCCAATGTTGCGAAGTGAAAATGCTAGGTTAAATGGTTGGGTATATGTTGATATTAGTAATAGAGATATTGGATCATTTGTCGCGGATGCAAAAAAAATGGTCGGAGAACAATTAGTTCTTCCTGCTGGGTACTCTATTACTTGGTCTGGTCAATACGAATATATGGAACGAGCTAAAGCTCGCCTTACCTATGTAGTCCCATTAACCGTTGCCATCATAGTTCTATTGCTTTACTTGGCGTTTCGGCGTGTTCAAGAAGTGCTTCTTATTCTTACGACCTTGCCTCTTGCTATAGTTGGTGGCATTTGGTACGTGTGGCTAGCTGGATTTAATATGTCAGTGGCCGTTGGAGTTGGATTCATAGCACTTGCAGGTGTCGCTGTAGAAACAGGTGTATTGATGTTGATCTATCTCAACCATGCTTGGGATGATCTCGTTAAGAACGATAAACTTGATAATGCAGGATTACATGGTGCCGTTATCCATGGAGCTGCAATGCGACTACGTCCTAAAATGATGACAGTGGTAACGATAATTGCTGGCCTATTACCTATCATGTGGAGTCATGGGACTGGCTCTGAGGTTATGCAACGAATAGCCGCGCCAATGATTGGTGGGATGGTAAGCGCACTCGTTTTAACTCTCTTAGTTCTACCTGCGGCATTTTACTTATGGCGTAGACGTACTCTGAAGAGCATCACTAATACTACAGGTGTTGATATGCCTGAATAACGGTTGGTGCACAGGCGGATGCATTATATGAATATGCATCCGCTACTTTCGTTTTCTTTATTTACAATCTGTTGGTATCTATCATGATGAACAAAATGTTTTTACCTATACTCGCTCTTCTTAGTAGTTACACGCATGCGGAGGGCTTGCTAGATATTTATAACTTGGCGAAGCAAAAGGATCCGCAACTTCTTGAGTCAAAGGCAATGCGTGACCAATCATTCGAAAAAATCAATGAAGAGCAAGCATCATTTCTACCAAAGATAAATCTTGGTCTTAGTGCTAACTATGTTGACGATAATCTGGATATGCAAACTGGGAGCGCAACGAATAGTGCAATCAATCTAGAGCAATCTCTCTACAACAGTGCTAATTGGATTAATCTTGATTTAGCTGCGAAGAATGCGACACTATCAGATGTTTCTTATGTTCTTGAGCATCAAAACTTAGTGCTTCGTACAATACAGACATATTTTAATGTTCTCCAGGCTGAAGATTCGCTGATTTATTCTCAGGCAACGAAAACGGCAATTCAGAGGCAGCTTGCTCAAACCCAGCAGCGTTTTGAGGTAGGTTTGGCCGCGATTACTGATGTACATGAGGCAGAGGCCGCCTTCGATCAGTCTTTTGCCGATGAGATCTATGCAGAGAACACGCTTGAAAATAGCTATGAGGCTCTACGTGAGTTAACTGGTCTTGAGCATAGAAAGCTTAATAAGCTTGATACAGAGCGTTTCAGTCCTCAAAAAACTTTATGGAAAATTGATAAGTGGACTGATGCAGCAATTGAAAAAAATTTGGCATTACATCAGGCTCGGATTAAAAAAGAACTTGCGAAGATGCAGATCGATTTATCTAAGTCAGGACATAAGCCATTAGTTGATCTTACTATGGGGTTATCTTCAACTTATAATAACTACAAAGATAATACAGTTAATACGGACGGTTATTCCAATCAAGGCGACATTGGTATTAAATTTTCATTGCCACTATATACAGGTGGTGCAACAGCATCACAAGTCAAACAATCTTCTTTTGACTATGTTGCTGCCAGTGAGCAGCTGGAGAAAAGTTATCGCTCGGTCATGAGTGCAGTTAAGTCTTCATATAACAATGTTAATGCAAGCATAGGATCCGTTCGAGCATACCAACAAGCTGTAGTTTCTGCTGAAAGTGCTTTAAAAGCGACCGAGGCAGGATATGAGGTTGGCACTAGGACTATCATTGATGTATTGGATGCTAATAGAAAATTGTATGATGCAAAGACAAAGTTAGCTATTTCTAGATATAGTTACATAGTCAACGTTGCCACATTGAAATTAAATTCAGGGTCTTTAGGTAAAAAAGAAATAATTGATATTGATAATGGTTTAGTTAATTTAAGGTAGTTGTGTGTAATCTATTTTTCAATAGGCATCAGTTTTGCACTGATGCCTTTTATTTAACCTGGAAATTCATTTCTCTTATTTATTTTTTTTCGGAAGGTTTTTAGCACTTGTTACTATTAGTGTATAGCTATAAACTCATTCAGAAAATATAGCGACCTATAGGGCTGTAGTTTTTAATGTGGATTTAAGTTTTATAAAGACCATTGTTTAAATAATCCGCACTATACGTGCGAATTGCTCCATTTGTTCTTTCATCCGCTTTATTTCACAAATCGATGCTTCTTGAGTGGAACAATGTCCTCCCCATACGGTGCTCCTACTACAGATAGAATTAAAGGCCCACGCCGAGCAGGCATGGGCTCTCAGCATTAGATCAAGAAGTCATCCAGTGCTTTTCCAGCCGCAACTGCTTCTGCGATGGCCTTGGGAATGCGGCCCTGGCCAGTCCATGTCTTCTCCTGACCGCCTTCGGTGTACTTGTATTTTGCAGGACGGGGAGCGCGTTTGGCTTTGACTGAACCCTCGGATTTCGCCGGAGCGGCAGTGCCAACCAGCTCACTCGGATCGATGCCTGCCTGTTTCAACATTTCGGTAAACTCAGCCAGTTTTTGCAGGCGTTCAGCTGACTCTTCTCTCAGTTTGGTCTCTTGCTGTTCACGCTCAGCAAAAATTTCTTCGAATTTTTCCCTAACTTCGACTAACTGCTCAAATGACAGCTCACGCAGTGCAGCTCGCAGGCTGCGAATATTCAGCAGTGTTTTCAAAAAATCGTTCATTGATAGCCTCATGTATCACATTTTTATATCAGGAAAATTATCTCTCAATCCCAGCATCAGCTCCACTGTTTTTGGCACCAAGATGACTCAAAAAATAGCATCATTTAAAATTCGTGAGCTAAATTGCGTTTGGATCTACTTATTGGCCTAGCTCCAATCTGCTACCTGATTCGGGAATTCAGATAATAAGTGCGACACTCATGGATGAATGGCGAGAGGTGGCCAACTGCTGATTGGTGGTACCCTTCTGCTCGCCAAAGTAAAAGCAGTATCACCATGAGCTATCAGCAGTTGACCGAGGGGCAACGATACCAGTTATCGGTGCTTCGCGCACAGGGGATGTCCATCCTTGCCACCGCACGCGCCATTGGCGTTCATCGCTCCACCCTCTACCGGGAGCTGCGTCGTAACGCCGGGCCGCAGGGCTACCAGCCAGACAATGCGCATCAGCACGCCACCCACCGACGGGCCAGTGCGGCCAAATCTCGGCTATCTGCCGATGTCATCCAGTTTGTCGAGCTGACACTCGCCTGGTGGTGGAGCCCGGAGCAGATAAGCGCGGTGGGCAAGCAGATAGGCCTCATGGTGAGTCACGAGTGGATATACCGCCATGTGGCCGCCGACAAAGCCCGGGGTGGCCAGTTGTACCGCCATCTGCGCCAGGGCCACAAGCGCTACCGCAAGGGGGCGAGCAGCCTGCGTTCTCCCATCAAGGAAGCCCGCTCTATTGATGAACGGCCGGCTATCGTCGATAGCCGGGAGCGGCTCGGTGATTGGGAGGCGGACACGGTGCTGGGCAAGCAAGGCACAGGTGCACTGGTCACCCTGGTGGAGCGCAAGAGCCGGCTCTATCTGGTCAAGCGGGTCGCGAGCAAACAGGCTGGGGTGGTGCGGGATGCGATAATCGAGATGTTAACGCCCTACATCGAGCAGGTGCATACCATCACCTTTGACAACGGCGGCGAGTTTGCCGAACACAAGGCGATAGAGGAAGCGCTGGGTGCCGAGACTTACTTTGCGCACCCTTACTCTTCGTGGGAGCGCGGTCTGAACGAGAACAGCAATGGGCTGTTGAGGCAGTTTATCCCAAAGGGAACAGACCTGAGAGAGGTCACGGACGAGGATGTCAGGAGAGCGGAGCAGTGGCTCAACCTACGACCTCGGAAATGTCTCGGATTCAGGCAGCCTGTCAAGGTATTCGAAGAGTACCGTCAGGCGGCATAGGCGAGTGTCGCACTTCGAAGTTGAATTCGCGCTTTTGCAGAGTATGATTGTTTTACCAATGCAAACTCTTCTCTGCTGCGCCTGTCGCAGGTTGTCACAACCAGATCGTTTTCTTGCACCCGTTGAATCCCAGAACAATCAGATCCCGTCGGACTCCATCTGACCTTCAAGTCGATGGATGCGTTGTGCTATGGCTCCTAGACAAGCGAGAAAATCCCCCCATGCTGGAACGTGCAATATTTGGTTAGAGTAACAGCTATGGTTATGGCAGCAATGATGCAGGCGAGACCCCAAGAGCTTTGGCGATCAGATAAACTTTTTCCAAGGTTACCCTAGTCTCCCCACGTTCGATTTTTCCCATGTGACCACGATCTATACCAGCAATTAGCGCAAGTTTTTCCTGTTGCATACCGCGTGCAGACCGCAGTTCCCGTACATTTTTACCGAATGCAGTTGCGAGCACCGCAAGATCAAACTCGTCAGAATCCATGTTATCTCCTCACAAGAGGAGATATGGTCTACATTATACGGCACACTGTACACGGCTATGAGTACACGCCTATAATGACACTGCATATAAGCATCATTTGAGGGTGGAAAATGTCCAATCAACAGATCGTTTTGAGTCAGAATCAAAAAAGTAGCACCGTGACACTAATTTTTCAAAACGCGGATTTCTTAGCCGCAGTAGGAGATTCTCTGAGAGTGGAGTCATTCTTACATGTCACTATTAATCAATCCACATATGATGAATTTGTTAAGGGTGTTATGGCTTCGTTTGTTGCCGAATTTATGGATTTTAAGGAGCAATGGCCGATACCTCAGGAGCTTCAGGAGCTAAGGAAGGTCTGAACAAGTCTCTGGCATGGGATGTCGGAATTCATACGGATCTTCATCTCGGAGGGGTGGTCATTAGTAATGCTTGGTATTCCACAGTCAGTCTACAGCCCTTGGGTGAATCACATAGAGCGGCAGTAGCAAAGTTAGAGAGACCATCACACGCAATCATCAATGCAGAGGAGTGGTCAACCTGCGGACTCGATGCAGTTGATTCGCAGATGCTGCATGAATGGAGTAACAGGATATGAAAATCATGACCAAAAAAGAGGTCGAGGTAATCAGCGATATTCGCTGTGATGTTTGTGAAGAGAGTTGCCAAACGGAGGGGGCTGTTAGCAATATCGAGTTTGGCACATTGAGTGCCCACTGGGGTTATGGAACTCAGCACGATGGCGAAAGTTACGAGGTTCACCTGTGCGAGAGTTGCTTTTTTCAGGCCATAGCAAATCTGAAAGAGCAGCGGCGAGGTGCACTGATGTTTTCAGAGAAAGGGTATGAACCAGTTGCTGATTTTGGATTGATTAACCGGCACCTTGAACTTATCTGAACAGATTCGATATTGATCTTTGTAGGTTGTGTTTGAGCCAAGTTGCTTCAACTTTGATGTCTTCCAACGGAAGACCGCCGCTCTTCGCTCATCGTGGTTTGTCGCAGCGGTGGATGCATTTGTCGCTGGACCTCGTAAAGTAATGCTAACCCAGCCTCAGCTTGTTTTGGATTATAACCGGCGCTAAGTGATGGGATACCGCTAGCACAAGCCTGACTGTATTAGATGTGGATTGGTCTTGCGATCTTAGGTCAACCCAAGGAGACGAATCCTACTTTGGGGGCCTGTTTTGTGTTGGACATCGCTCAATCACTCTTAGGTGGCTCTTATTCAAGGGCGCGGATTTTACCGGAATGGCTAACCAAAAACTATACAGCCGACACGTCGGAAGCGAACAATCTCTTTGCCCGGGGACGCGGTGTGGGGCGGGCGTGACATGACCACGGGCAGGGAGGGAGCCGTCGCCAGTGCGGGCGGGATCACGATCCCTGTGCGCCGTCACCATTTGGCAGGAGGGGCAAAACGGGTGTCACTATACTCCCAACAGGCCTACAGAAGGATGTGCGGGATGGAGAGTTCATTTGGTGAGAAAGTGCAGAATGTGCACGCCACCCTCAGGCAGCGGTTTGACAAGTTGAGCCGGGTGGCGATCGCCATCTACGACCCGCAGACGGACCAGCTCAAGACCTTTGCCCACAGCACGGACGGGGGCTCGCCGCTGTTGCAGTACGAGGTCAGGCTGAGCGAGGTGCCTTCCCTGCGCTACCTGGCCGAGCACCAGCAGCCCAGGGTGCTCGATACCCTGGATTCCCTGCTGGGCTCACCCTCCGAGCACAGCCGCAAAGTGCTGGCGGCCGGGTACGCGTCGAGCTATACCGAGCCGCTGCTGCTCAACAGTCGCTTGTTCGGCTTTCTGTTTTGCGATGCCAAAGAGCTCGGTTACTTCGATGGCGCCATTTGCGGTGAGCTGGCGGCCTATGCCCAGATCCTGGCGGCCATCATCGCGGTGGAGTTCTTTTCCATCCAGACCCTGAACGGGGCCCTGACCACGGTGCGGGAGTTCAGCCGCTACCGGGACGAGGAGACCGCCAATCACCTGCACCGGATGTCGGCCTATTCGCGGTTCATCGCCCGGGAGGTGGCAGCCCATTACCCCTTGAGTGACGAGGAGGTGGAGTTCATTCACCTCTTCTCCGAGCTGCACGATATCGGCAAGATTGCGGTGCCCGACGCCATCCTGCTCAAGCCGGGCAAGCTCACGGCCGAGGAGTACGGGGTGATGAAGACCCACCCCTTCAAGGGACGGGAGATGATCGCCCTGATGATCCGCGAGTTCGGCCTCGACGGCATCCATCACACCGACATGCTGAAGAACATCATCGCCTACCACCACGAGCGTTTCGACGGTCAGGGTTACCCGGAAGGACTGGCGGGGGAGGCGATCCCCCTGGAAGCCCGCATCGTCGCGGTGGCGGATGTGTTTGACGCCCTCACCAGCGAGCGACCCTACAAGCAGGCCTGGCCCCTCGAAACGGCCTTTGAATACCTCAAGACCCATGCCGGCAGTCAGTTCGACCCTGTCTGCGTCGCGGCGGCGCTGCAAAGCCGGGAGGCGTTTTGTGCCATCCATCGGCAATATCGGGATCCCGTGATCACCTGATTGCGCCCCTCTCTCCTCCCCGGTTTCTCCCGGATTCCCCAGGCCCCGTCATCTGACGGCGGGGCCCTGGGGCCCTCTCTCGTTTCATCGCCTTTAGGTGCATCCGGCGCCGGGGTTGTTCTGCGGCATTGCGGCATTGCGGCTTTGCGGCGAGGCAGGGCGCCGCGGTGAGCGGGGCGGCCAACGGGAGGATTGTCCGGGGTAAGGTCATAAGAGTGCCTTATAAAAAGAGGCCAGATATTAGCCATATGACTGGCATGAGGCCGCTAGTGGGCACGACATGGCCGGGGCGGCGCCTCTGGCGGCCTGTTCCGCCGCGATGTCGGCTCGGTGGTGACACTTTGATCATTTCAATAATTCTTGTATAGTTGAAATGAAGCATCCAAGGGGGGAGACCCATGAACAAAGAGACGGCCACCAAGGTCTTTGAATCACTGGCTTCCGGGATCCGGCTCGAGGTGTGGCGGCTGCTGGTCAAGGCCGGGCTGGAGGGGCGGGTCGCGGGGGAGCTGGCCGGCGAGCTCGACATCGCCCCCAATACCCTCTCGTTTCACCTCAAGGGGATGCTCAACGCCGGGTTGCTGTCGGTGGAGCAGGAGGGGCGCTTTCTGCGCTACCGCGCCAACATCCCCCTGATGCTGGGGGTGATCGCCTACCTCACCGAGGAGTGTTGCGCTGGTCATCCCGAGGCGTGCGGCCTGCTGCCCGCCGGGCCCGGCAGCGCTTCCCGCGCCGAGGGGTCGTCGCCCTGCTGCGGCGAGTCGTAACGGGCCAGGGCGGGCTGTCGATGCCCATGCGCCGTGTCATTCATCTATCCAACCTGGGGTGCGAGCGTGGATCGCACCGGGAGTCATCATGTCTGCAAGCTGTGAGGCCAAGGCAGCCCCTGCCATCGGCTTTTTTGAACGTTATCTGACCGCCTGGGTCGCCCTCTGCATCCTGGTGGGCATTGGTCTGGGGCAGGGGTTACCGAGCCTCTTCAAGGCCATCGGCGCCATGGAGGTGGCCAGGGTCAACCTGCCGGTGGGGCTGCTTATCTGGGTGATGATCATCCCCATGCTGCTCAAGATCGACTTTGGCGCCCTGCACCAGGTGAAGGGGCACCTCAAGGGAATCGGGGTCACCCTCTTCATCAACTGGCTGGTCAAGCCCTTCTCCATGGCCTTCCTCGGCTGGCTCTTCATCCGCGTGCTGTTTGCCGACTGGCTGCCAGCGGATCAGCTGGACAGCTACGTGGCTGGGCTGATCCTGCTGGCAGCGGCCCCCTGCACCGCCATGGTGTTTGTCTGGAGTCGCCTCACCAACGGCGATCCCTACTTCACCCTGTCGCAGGTGGCGGTGAACGACCTCATCATGGTGTTTGCCTTTGCCCCGCTGGTGGCGCTGCTGCTCGGGGTCTCCAGCATAGTCGTGCCCTGGGATACCCTGCTCACCTCGGTGGTGCTCTACATCGTCATCCCTGTCATCCTCGCCCAGCTGCTGCGCAAGGTCTTGCTGAGAAAGGGGCAGGCCCATTTTGACGGCGTCATGACCCGCATCCAGCCCTGGTCGGTGGCGGCCCTGCTGCTCACCCTGGTGCTGCTGTTCGCCTTTCAGGGCAACGCCATCATCGAGCAGCCGCTGGTCATCGCCCTCCTGGCGGTGCCCATCCTGATCCAGGTGCTGTTCAACTCCGGGCTCGCCTACTGGCTCAACCGCAAGGTGGGGGAGAAGCACTCGGTGGCTTGCCCTTCCGCCCTGATCGGGGCCTCCAACTTCTTCGAGCTGGCGGTGGCCGCCGCCATCAGCCTGTTCGGCTTTCATTCCGGTGCGGCGCTCGCCACCGTGGTCGGGGTGCTCATCGAGGTGCCGGTCATGCTGCTGGTGGTGCGCGTGGTCAACGCCAGCAAACCCTGGTACGAGGCGGGGCTAAGCCGCTAACGGATGGCGGCTAACCCATTTCTATTCACTTGAGTCATGAGAGACAGGCAAATGAGTGCAATCACCCTCTATCACAACCCGGAGTGCGGCACCTCCCGCAACACCCTCGCGCTGATTCGCAACAGCGGCGTGGAGCCCACCATCATTCATTATCTGGAGACGCCCCCCTCCCGCGACGAGCTGGTTGCCCTGATCGCCGCCATGGGCATGCCGGTGCGCGATCTGCTGCGTAAGAACGTGCCCCCCTACGAGGCGCTGGGGCTGGCGGAAGATCGCTTCAGCGATGACGAACTGATCGATGCCATGCTGGCCCACCCCATCCTCATCAACCGGCCCATCGTGGTCACCCCCCTCGGCACCCGGCTGTGCCGCCCGTCGGAGGTGGTGCTCGATATCCTGCCCGACCCGCAGCAAGGGGCCTTTGCCAAGGAGGATGGCGAGCAGGTGGTGGACGGTCAGGGCAAACGGCTTCGTTGAGCCCCTGCGCGTCAGCGTCTGACCCGCGCCGGGGGGATGCCCTTAACGGGCAGGCGCCAGATCTGCTACTGTGACCTTCGACTCATCACAGAGGGTGGAAACAATGAAGATTCGATTCCTGGTGATAGCCACGGCACTGGCGCTGGCCTCGACCCCCAGTCTGGCCGACTGGGCAAAGCTGAAGGAGGCCGCCTCCGAACTCGGTACCGCGGTGAGCGATACCAGCAAGGAGGCGTGGAAAGGGATCACCGATTTTTCCAAGGAGACCTGGGAGTCGGTGTCCAGCTGGGGGGCCGAGGCCTACAACAAGGCGGGGGCCTGGACGGCAGAGAGTGCGGCCACCGGCAAGGAGTGGCTGACCGCCGCCGACAAGAAGCTCGACACCATGCTCGAGCCCAAGACCCCGGAGGAGGCGAGAACCGCCCTCGATACCATGGCCGATACCGCCCTGGTGCGGCTGTTCAACGAGCAGCCTTCGGCCAAGTTGCTGTTTGACAAGGCTTATGGCTATGCGGTGTTCGACTCGCGCAAGTTCTCCCTGATGATCCACACCAATCAGGGGGCCGGGGTCGCCGTCAATCGCACCAGTGGCAAGCACACCTACATGAAGATGTTCGGTGCCGGTCTCGCGGCCGGGATCGGCGGCAAGTTCTACCAGCAGGTGATCCTGTTCGAGGACAAGGCGAGGTTCGATGCCTTCGTCAGCAAGGGGTGGGAAGCCACCTCCGAGGTGGGCGCCGTGGCGGGCAAGGAGAGCGCCGAGCTCACCGCTAAGTACAATGGGGGCATGGCCATCTACCAGATTGGCGAGAAGGGGCTGTTGCTGGACGCCAACATCTCGGGCTCCAAGTACTGGCTGGATGATGACCTGAACAAGTGATCCCTGCCGATCTGACTCGTTTTTTCTTGGAGGAGATCGAGGTGCACTCTGTTTAATTGTCGGGACTTGCAGTAAAAAGAGGGCCTTGGGCCCTCTTTTTCATGGGCGCCGTACAGAGTCCAGCGACAAGGAGAGCAAGATGACCCATGAGGCCGAACAGGAGCGGATGGCTGCCCACCGCCGGGAGTGGGACAAGCAGAGCATCTATCTGCGCCTGCAGGAGGGGATCCCGGCCGCGTTCTGGGTCTGGGGGGATCTGGTGGCACCGCTCGAACCCTGCCTGACACAGGGTGATCAGGGGGCATCCTTCGGTTGGGGGGAGGCCGACGAGGCCTGCCTGGCGCTTTCCCATGCCATCATCGCCAGGCTGGTGAGCGTGGGGCTGGTGGCCCCCGAGCAGGCGGGGGAGAAGGCCCGCTACCTGCGCGACGAGGTGCTGGCCAAGCTGCCTGCAGGCGAGCACTACGATCTGCACCTGAGTTACCTGCGGCTGCTGCTGGGCGATCCCCCCGGATCGGCAACCTGATCCCCGGATGGCCGGTGCCCGCCGGCCTGATCGCGCCCCGCTTTTATCCCTGATCTCGAGATCCCACTCTGGTTGGCACCTTTATTGCTTCAAGCCAGTCAGTGTCAATGATTTGTCTGGGAAGGGAAGATGGAAATTAGCGCAAGCAGCCTGATGCAAGAGATGCAGGCCCTCAAGGTGGAAGCCGGTGCCACGCCGTTGACCCAGCCCGGTCGTCCGGTCAGCTCGGATTTCGGCCAGATGCTGCAACAGGCCCTGGACAACGTCAACGAGTTGCAGGGCACCGCCAACGATCTGCGTACCCGCTTCGATCTCGGCGACAAGTCGGTGGATCTCTCCCAGGTGATGATCGCCGGCCAGAAATCCTCCATCGCCTTCGAGGCGACGGTGCAGGTGCGCAACAAGATGGTCGATGCCTACAAGACCATCATGAACATGCCGGTGTAACTCGGGCCCATGGCGACCGAGCATCATGAACATGTCAGCAACAAGGACATAAACCGTGGCAACTGATCAAAACGGCGATCTGCTGATCAACAACGAGGGGGCGGCCGCCCTCGACGAGCACGAGCAGAAGAGCTCGGCGCTGGGCTTCCTGTCCAACACCGATGTGTTGCGTCAGATCACCCTGATCCTGGGGCTGACCATCTGTCTGGCCATCGCCGTCTTCATCCTCTTGTGGGGCAAGGAGCCGGAGATGCGTCCCCTCGGCACCTTCACCACCCAGGAGCTGGTCTCCACCCTGGATTACCTGGATCAGCAGAAGATCCCCTATCAGGTGGATGGCAAGAGCGTGCTGGTCAGTGCTGAAAACTATGCGGACATCCGGTTGCGCCTGACCCGCGCCGGTCTGGCCAACAACAGCGACGCCAGCAACGACGGCGAAGCCATCCTGCTCAAGGACTCCAGCTTCGGCGTCAGCCAGCGCATGGAGAGCGAGCGCCTGAAACTGAGCCGCGAGCGCCAGTTGGCGAGCGCCATCGAGCAGTTCCAGAACGTCGCCAAGGCCCAGGTGCTGCTGGCTATCCCGAAAGACAACGTGTTCGCCCGCAACGAACGCAAGCCCAGCGCCACCGTGGTCCTGAGCCTCAAGGGCAACGCCCTGGGCCAGGGTGAGGTGGACTCCATCGTCGACATGGTCGCCTCCGCCGTTCACGGTCTGGAGCCGACCCGCGTCACCGTGACCGACCAGAACGGTCGCTTGCTCAACTCCGGCTCCCAGGATCCCCTCTCTGCCCAGACCCGCAAGGAGTTTGCGATGCAGCAGAAGCAGGAGCTCGAATACAAACAAAAAATTGACGCCATCCTGATCCCGGTGCTGGGGGCCGACAACTATACGGCAGAGGTGGATCTCTCCCTCGACTTCTCCCAGCAGGAACAGACCCGCAAGACCTACAACCCGGACCTGCCGGCGGTGCGCTCCGAAATGACCATGGAAGAGAACAGCGCCAGCGGCAGCAACGGCGGGGTGCCCGGCGCCCTCTCCAACCAGCCGCCCGCCGCGTCCAACATTCCCGAGCAGGCTGCCGGCGGGGAAGGAACCGCCTCTTCCGGCCGTTCCCGCAAGGAAGCGACCCGCAACTTCGAACTGGACACCACCGTCAGCCACATCCGGCGCCAGCAGGGCGGCATTCGCCGCATGACGGTGTCGGTGGCGGTGGATTACAAGGCCATCCCCGGCGCCGACGGTGCCGTGACCCGGGAAGCCCGCAGCCAGGCCGAACTCGATACCCTGCGCCGTCTGCTGAGCGGCGGTCTGGGCTTTGACGTGACCCGGGGGGATACCCTGGAGGTGGTCGCCATTCCGTTCAACCGTCCGGAACTCGAGACCGTGGCCGACATCCCCCTCTACGAGCAGCCCTGGTTCTGGCGCGCGGTGCGCATCGCCGCCTCAGTGCTGGTCATCATAGTGCTCATCGTCACCGTGGTGCGGCCCATGCTCAAGCGCCTGCTCTACCCGGACGCCAAGCCGGAAGGGGAGCTGGACTTCGACAACCACACCGTGCTGGGTGGCGACGACGAACTGAGCCTGCTGGCCGCCCAGGCCGAGGCCGAACCGGTATTCGGTCTGCGGGATGGTCAGCTCAAGCTGCCTGACCTGCACCGTGACGAGGATCTGCTCAAGGCCGTGCGCGCCCTGGTAGCGAACGAACCTGACCTGGCCGCCCAGGTCATCAAAGAATGGGTAACCAAAGATGCCTGAAGAGAATAAAAGCCAGGTCACCGGCAACGACATCACCGAAAGCCAGCGTCTGATCCTGGATCAGATGGGGGGCATGGAGATGGCGGCGGTGCTGATGCTGAGCCTCAACGAGGAGGACGCGGCCCAGATCTTTCGCCACCTCGAGCCCAAGCAGGTGCAGCGGCTCGGCATGTCCATGGCCTCCATGTCGGATTTCAGCCACGATCGGGTGGCGGCGGTGCATCGTCAATTTATCGACGACATCCAGAAGTACACCAACATCGGCATCGGCAGTGAAGACTTCGTGCGCAAGGCTCTGGTGGCGGCGCTCGGGGAGGACAAGGCCAGCAACCTGGTGGATCAGATCATCCTGGGCTCAGGCGCCCGTGGCCTCGACTCCCTCAAGTGGATGGATGCCCGCCAGGTGGCCAGCATCATCCAGAACGAGCACCCGCAGATCCAGACCATCGTCCTCTCCTATCTGGAGCCGGAGCAGTCCGCCGAGATCCTGAGCCAGTTCCCGGAGCAGGTGCGCCTGGATCTGGTGATGCGCATCGCCAACCTCGAAGAGGTGCAACCGGCGGCGCTGCAGGAGCTCAACGACATCATGGAGAAACAGTTCGCCGGTGCAGCCGGTGCCCAGGCGGCCAAGATGGGCGGCCTGAAGGCGGCGGCCAACATCATGAACTACCTGGACACCAACATCGAAGGGCAGCTGATGGACTCCATCCGCGAGTCGGACGAGGAGATGAGCCAGCAGATCCAGGATCTGATGTTCGTGTTCGAAAACCTCATCGACGTGGACGATCGGGGTATCCAGACCCTGCTGCGGGAAGTGCCCGGGGATCTGCTGCAACGGGCCCTCAAGGGGTCGGACGACCAGATGCGGGAAAAAGTATTCAAGAACATGTCCAAGCGGGCCGCCGAGATGCTGGCGGACGACCTCGAGGCCATGGGGCCGATCCGGGTCTCCGAGGTGGAGGCCGCCCAGAAGGAGATCCTCTCCACGGCGCGCCGCCTGGCGGATGCGGGCGAGATCATGCTGGGGGCGGGTGGTGGCGAAGAGTTCCTCTAAGCCATGGGCCATGGAATGTGCGATGATGTCGGCCCCTGTACCCGGCCCTCGATAGGAGTCTCTTCGGCACATGAATGACAAGAACAGCAAACTGCGCGGCTATCTGAGGCCCGAGTCTGACACGGCGCAGATTGAGACCTGGGGCTGGCCAGAGATGGAGACCGAAGCCGAGGTCGAGACCAATGCCCTGGGGCTGGCTCCTGACTGGTATCGTCAGGAGCAGGCCGATGCGGCCCTGCCGGAAGAACAACCCGAAGAACCCGCCCCCAGCATCACCGCCGAAGAGGTGGAGGCGATTCGTCAGGCCGCCTGGGAAGAGGGGATGCGCGATGGGCGCGAGGCCGGTTTTGCCAAGGGGCTGGAAGAGGGCAAGCTCGAAGGCTTGCAGCAGGGCCACCAGGCCGGGCTGGAGCAGGGCAGGGAAGAGGGACTCGCCATGGGGCGGGAGCAGGTGGAGCTGGAGATAGCCCGCTGGCAAGCCCTGGTCTCACGCCTGGCCACTCCCCTTGGCGAGATGGACGAGGCGGTGGAGCAGCAGCTCATCGCCCTGGTGCAACAGCTCGCCCGCGCCCTCATCCGCCATGAGGCGCAAACCTCCCCCACGCTGCTGCTGGAGGCCCTCAAGCAGGGGTTGGCCCTGCTCCCTGCCGCCGAGCAGGGGGTCACCCTGATGCTGCACCCGGAGGATGTGACCCGGGTAGAGGCCGCTTTTGGCGCCGAGGAGTGCGCCAGGCGCCACTGGCGGCTGCAAAGCGAGCCCACCTTCTCCCCCGGCGATCTGCAACTGGCCACCGAGCTTTCCAGCATCGATCTTACCCTCTGTGGGCGCATCGATCAGCTGCTGCGCAATTTCCTGCGTGACAACGCGAGCTGAGCCATGGCCCGGTTCGAACCCGTCGTGCAGCGCCCTGCTGACGGCATCATCAGGCACCCATCGTCGGAGGCGACATGACGGCACCCCTTCTTGATCGGCTTAAAGGCTACCGGGTTCGCGAGCAGGCCCCCATACCGCCCGTGGCAGGCAAGCTCACCCGGGTGGTGGGGTTGACCCTGGAAGCCATTGGCTGCCGCGCCGCCATCGGCTCCCTGTGCCGTATCGATACCCAGGATGGGGCCCTGGAGGCCGAGGTGGTGGGGTTTGCCGGGGATCGCCTGTTCTTGATGCCGAGCGAGCAGCTCAAGGGGGTCATTCCCGGCGCCCGGGTGGTGCCCGTCACCGAAGATCACGGCATTCCGGTGGGCATGAGTCTGCTTGGCCGGGTCATCGACGGCATCGGCCAGCCCCTGGACGGGCTCGGTCCCATCCTCTCGTCCCAGACGGTGCAGTTCGCCCAGCACCGCATCAATCCCCTGGCCCGTCGCCCCATCCATCAACCCATGGACGTGGGGGTACGGGCCATCAATGCCGTGCTCACCGTGGGCCGGGGTCAGCGCATGGGGCTGTTCGCCGGCTCCGGTGTCGGCAAATCCGTGCTGCTTGGCATGATGACCCGGGGCTCGGTGGCGGATGTCGTCGTGGTGGGCCTCATCGGCGAGCGGGGCCGGGAGGTGAAGGAGTTCATCGAGGAGATCCTCGGCGCCGAGGGGCGCGAGCGCGCCGTGGTGGTGGCCGCCCCTGCCGATGCCTCGCCGCTGATGCGCCTCAAGGGGTGCGAGACGGCGCTCGCCATCGCCGAGTATTTCCGCGAGCAGGGGCTCAACGTGCTGCTGCTGATGGACTCCCTCACCCGCTACGCCCAGGCCCAGCGGGAAATTGCACTGGCGGTGGGGGAGCCGCCGGCCACCAAGGGCTATCCCCCCTCGGTGTTTGCCAAATTGCCGGCGCTGGTGGAGCGGGCCGGCAACGGCAGCGACGGCCAGGGCTCCATCACCGCCTTTTTCACCGTGCTGACGGAGGGGGACGATCTGCAGGATCCCATCGCCGACGCGGCCCGGGCCATCCTTGACGGCCACATCGTGCTGGCGCGGGAGCTGGCGGATGCGGGCCACTATCCGGCCATCGACATCGAAAAATCCATCAGCCGGGTCATGCCCATGGTGACCTCACCGGAGCACATGGAGCTGGCGCGCACCTTCAAGCAGTTCTACTCCCTCTACCAGCAGAACCGGGATCTCATCACCATCGGCGCCTACAGCCAGGGATCGGATCCGCGCATCGACCGGGCCATCATCCAGAAACCCTATCTGGATCAGTTCTTGCAGCAGAAAATGCGCGAGGTCATTCACTACGATGAAGGCCTGCAATCCCTGCAACTGGTGGCCATGCCCCTGATGCGTTGACCGGTGGAGAGCCCTTATGAGTAAAGGATTGACGTTGCTGGCGAGTCGGCTGGAGGAGGCCGAACAGCAGGCCGCCATGGCGCTTGCCAAGGCCCAGCAGGATCTCAAGCTGTTCATGGATCAGCAAAACGCCCTCAACCAGTACCGCCAGATCTACCACCAGCAGTGGACGGAGCGCGGTCTGCAGGGGATCAGCCCCCAGCAGAACAGCCAGTATCACGCCTTCATCAACAAGCTCGAAAACGCGGCGACCCAGCAGTACCAAGGGGTGTTGCAGGTGCGCGAGGCGCTGGCCGAGTGCCGCACCCAGTGGCTCGAAGCCCAGCAGCGGCGCAAGGCGGTCGAGCTGCTGCTGGAGAAGAAGGCGGACAAGGTGCGCCAGAAGGCCCAGCGCCAGGAGCAGAAGATGCTGGATGACTACGCCATCCTGCGTCGTTATCACCAATCTGGCCTGTAATTTGCTTTCTTCCGGTCATGCGAGGCCGATGGGCCAAGTCATGACCGCACGTGCGGCCGTCACCGAATCGTCGTCAGGGATCCCAGCATGATACAGACCCCCTTGATTAGCACTCTCCCCCAGGCGCCTTCTGCCGATGGCAGCGCCACCCTGCTGGCTCCCACCGTGGGGGGCGAAGGGGGTGTGCAGCCGTCAGGCGAGGGCAAGGCCGCCTTCTCGCAAGCTATGGCCATGGCCCAGCTGATGGGCAAGGCGCCAGCCAGTCAGGGAAATCCAGCGCTCCAGGGGCCCGCCGAGGGCGCCCGGGAGGGGCTTGCCCCGGCTGCCAAATCTTTGGCGTCTGACGAGCCCGCCACCGAGTCCGCGTCTTCCTCGAAGGGGGCGGACGACGAGGGGGAGCTGCCTCCCGACGACTTCCTGCAACAGTTGCAAGCCTCCCTGCGCCAGGATGTGAGCCTGGTGGTGCCCCCGACATCGCCCGCCCTGGCCGGTGAGGCAGCGGCGCCTGTGGACGGCAACCCCTTGCCGCCTGGCGCCGCTGCGCCTGGGATGGCAGAGGGGGTGGGAATTGCAGAGGACGTGGGGATGGCAGAGGGCGTGGAGGCGGCAGAGGGGAGCGCCTTCCTGCCGCAGATGACGCCAGAGCGTCAGCAGGAAGGGAACAAAACGAAGGCAGCTCCCGGTGCGGCCCAAGGCGCCAGCGCCGTGCCAAGCGGTCAGGGGGCTCTGCCGCAGGGAGCGGAAGAGCCCCCCTTGGCCGATGACACTGCCGTGGCCGACCAGGGCGGAGCGACCCGCCAGCCCATGGCAGGCAAGGGAGCGGAGCCGGGTGCCAAGGGGGCCGAGCCCCCTCTCTCGGGTCAGGAGCGTGCCGCCCTGCTCGCCAAAGTGGTGGCCGGAGAAAACGCCCAGGCTCCCACTGTCACCCGGGCTGACTCATCGCAAGAGGCACGGGTGAGCGATCCCCTGGCGTCGGCCGGACAGGGGGCAACCGCTTCCCGTGCCGCCAGCGCCTATGGCGATGGAGTGATCCGGACGGTGGCGCAGGGGCCGGCCCCTGCGGCCACACCGGAGTCCGCCCCGCCCGCGACGGCAGCAGGGGCAGAGAAGGAGGCCCCTGTCGCCGGTGAGGCCAGACAGGCCGAGGCCGCGAGCGGGCAGGGAGCCCGTGCAGGGGCCGAGCCTGTAGCGAATGCAGGGAGCAGCCAGCCCGTGACGACGGAGGACCCGGCCCCAGTCCAGGCGGCGCCGCAGATCCTGGCCCGTCACGAATCCCAGGGGGCACAGGCCCCCCTGACGGCCCTCTCGGCGGGCCTGGACCAGATGGAGAGCGCCCCCGTGGTGGCCGCCGGCGCGGCCGTGTCGGTTAAGCCCGCGGTGGACAAGTCCCGGCTCGATGAGCTGGGCAAACAGTCGGGGATGGAGGTCAAGGGCAGTGAACCCGCCGAGGGGAGCCAGCCTTTGCATCAGGCACAGAGCCAGGTCGGCGAGAACAGACCGCTGGCCGAGGCGACCGTCAGACGGGAGCCTCAGAGCCTGCCCCACCTCAAGCTGGCGACCCCTGAGGCCCCCGAGCAGCTGCACCACAAGGTGAACCTGATGCTGGCGGACAAGCTGCAGCAGGCGGAGATCCAGCTAGACCCCCTGGGGCTTGGCAAGATGAAGATCCAAATCCAGATGGATGCCTCCAGCCAGGCCAGCGTGCACTTCGTGGTGCAGCATGGCCAGACCCGTGAGATGCTGGAGCAGGCCATGCCGCGCCTGCGCGACATGCTGGCAGGGCAGGGGATCCAGCTCGGCCAGACCGTGGTGCAGCAACAGGCGCAGCAGCAAGCCTTCCAGCAGCAGGGGCAGTCATCCTCCCAGGGTCAGTCCGGTTTCGGTGACCAGGGGCGACAGGGGGGAAATGGCGGTGGCAGCGATGGCAGAGAGGCCGAGGGGAGCGCTCGCAACCTCACGCTGCTGGTGGAATCGGCAAACGATGCCGGAATCGATTTCTATGCTTGATGCATTCTTAAGTAAGTTTATGATACCGAACAAGTTTGAGACTAGGGTGGACAAGGGATGGCAGACGATAACGAACTGACGCTGAAGGATCCGGCGGCAGGCAAGAAAAAGAAGCTGATCATGATAGTCGCCCTGGCCGTCGTGCTCCTTGGCGGGGGCGGCGCCGGCGCCTGGTTCATGCTCGCCGGTGGGGATGAGCCCGCTGCCGAAAAGAGCGAGGCCAAGCCGGAGGCGAACACGCCCCAGCCCTCGCTCTATGTGGGCATGCCCCGTCCCTTCGTGTTCAACGTGGCGGGAGGCCAGCGGGATCGGCTGGTGCAGATCAAGATCCAGCTGATGGTGCGCGGCACCGCCGACGAAACCCTGGCCAAACAGAACATTCCCCTGATCGAAGGCACCTTGCTGCGGGTCTTCAGCTCGGCGACCGCCGAACAGCTGATGACCTTCGAGGGCAAGGAGAAGCTGCGTCAGGATTCGCTGGAAGAGTGCCGCCGGGTGCTGAACGACCTGGTCTCTTCTCCCGTAATCGAACAAGTGCTGTTTACCGGCTTTGTCATGCAATGAAAGGTGAAGCGTGAGCGATCTGTTAAGTCAGGACGAGATTGATGCCCTGCTGCACGGCGTCGACGATGTCGAGGAGGAGGAGCTGGGAGCTGCCGGGGATCCCGGTATCGCCCAGTTCGACTTCTCCTCCCAGGACCGCATCGTCCGCGGCCGCATGCCGACCCTGGAGCTGGTGAACGAACGGTTTGCCCGCCACATGCGCATCAGCCTGTTCAACATGATGCGGCGCACCGCCGAGGTCTCCATCAACGGCGTGCAGATGCTCAAGTTCGGCGAATATGTCCACACCCTGTTCGTGCCCACCAGCCTGAACATGGTGCGTTTCCGCCCCCTCAAGGGGACGGCGCTCATCACCATGGAGGCGCGGCTCGTCTTCATCCTGGTGGAGAACTTCTTTGGCGGTGATGGCCGCTACCACGCCAAGATCGAGGGGCGGGAATTCACCCCCACCGAGCGGCGCATCATCCAGATGCTGCTCAAGCTGGTGTTCGAGGACTACAAGGATGCCTGGGCACCGGTGATGGACGTGGGCTTTGAATACCTTGACTCCGAAGTGAACCCTGCCATGGCGAACATCGTCAGCCCCACCGAGGTGATCGTGGTGAGCTCCTTCCACATCGAGCTGGACGGCGGTGGCGGCGACTTCCACGTGGCCATGCCCTACTCCATGCTGGAACCCATCCGCGAACTGCTGGATGCGGGGGTGCAGAGCGACAAGGGGGATACCGACGTGCGCTGGAGCAAGGCCCTGCGCGACGAGATCATGGACGTCAAGGTGGAGCTCAAGGCCAAGCTGCTGGAGACCGAGCTCTCCTTGCGTGAGCTGATGGAGCTCAGACCCGGGGACATCATCCCGGTGGAGATGCCGGAGAACCTGCTGGTGTTCGTGGAGGACTTGCCCACTTTCCACGCCAAGATGGGGCGCACCAAGGAGAACGTGGCGCTCAAGATCACCGACAAAATCAAGCGCCCTGACGGGGTCAAGACAGAGATGCATCTGGTGACCCGCGGGGGCGTGCGCATTGATGGCGAAGCCGAGCTGGAAGAGCTCGAGCGAAGCATCTCTGACAAACACCCTGATTGATCCTCCCCCAGGGGAGGTGTTGCAACACTGAGGAATTGAAGATGAGCGGAACCGATGACGAGCAGGATTTGATGGCTGACGCCTGGGCGGCCGCACTGGAGGAGCAGGTCACGGCCGAAGCCAAGCCTGCCCCCCTGGAGGAGTTGAAGGACGAAGCCCCCATCAGCGCCGAAGAGCGGCGCAAGCTGGACACCATTCTGGACATCCCGGTGACCATCGCCATGGAAGTGGGCCGCAGCCAGATCAGCATTCGCAACCTGCTGCAACTGAACCAGGGCTCGGTGGTGGAGCTGGATCGGGTGGCGGGTGAGCCCCTGGACGTGCTGGTCAACGGCACCCTGATCGCCCACGGCGAGGTGGTGGTGGTGAACGACAAGTTCGGTATCCGCCTCACCGACGTCATCAGTCAGATTGAAAGGATCAAGAAGCTCAAATGATCCGTGTGCTCCCGTTGTGGCTGTTTTCCCTGCCTGCCCTGGCCAACCCGGGGGTAGGGGCCAATCCCCCCAGCCTCACCTCCTGGCTGCTCTCCAGCCTGATGGTGATCGGCCTCATTCTGGTGCTCGGCTTCCTGCTCAAGAAGAGCAAGCTCTCCCAGGTGATGGGAGGGGGCCAGATGAAGGTCATCGCCACCCTGCCCCTTGGCTACAAGGAGAAGCTGATGGTGGTCAAGGTGGGCGGCCAGCAGCTGCTGGTCGGGGTGACGCCGCAGCAGGTCAACTTCCTCTATCGCCTGGAGGAGCCGCTGGACGAGAGCCAGCCCCAGGCGTTCTCCGAGCAATTGGGCAAACTGATGGGCAAGCATGAAAAACGTTAACTGGACCCGGTGGCTGGCACTGCTCTCCCTGGTGCTCTCGCCCCTGGCGATGGCCCAGGACGGCATGTCGGCACTCACCGTCAAGACCATGGCGGATGGCAGTCAGGAGTACAGCCTGACCCTGCAGGTGCTGGCGCTGATGACCGCGCTCTCCTTCCTGCCGGCCATGGTGATCATGATGACCTCCTTCACCCGGATCATCGTGGTGCTCGGCATCCTGCGCCAGGCCATCGGTCTGCAGCAGAGCCCCTCCAACCAGGTGCTGATCGGCATCGCCCTCTTCATGTCGTTTTTCATCATGTCGCCGGTGCTGGATCGCATCAACAACGAGGCGCTGCAGCCCTATCTGGCCGAGACCATCGGGGCCAAGGAGGCCCTGGAGAAGGCGGAGCTGCCCATTCACCAGTTCATGCTGGCCCAGACCCGGGTCAAGGATCTCAATACTTTCATGGAGATAGCGAACGTGCAGGTGGCCGAGCCTGCGGACGTGCCGCTACGGGTGTTGATCCCGGCCTTTGTCACCAGCGAGCTCAAGACCGCCTTCCAGATAGGCTTCATGTTGTTTCTGCCTTTCCTGGTCATCGATCTGGTGGTCGCCAGTATCCTGATGGCCATGGGGATGATGATGCTCTCCCCCATGCTGGTCTCCCTGCCGTTCAAGCTGATGCTGTTCGTCATGGTGGATGGCTGGAACCTCATTCTGGGTTCCCTGGCCACCAGCTTCGGGCTGGGCTCGGGTGGTTAGGGGAGGGCAGACCCTCCCCCTGGCTCTCCCCTTCACTTGGGGAGGGCGCGAGGCCTCTCTTTCTCTCGAAGGAGGAGGCCAGGAGGATGCGGCCCTGGGCAAACCCATCACAAGGAGCGAGCAATGAGTCCTGAAACCTTCGTCGACGTCTTTCGCGAGGCGCTTTGGCTGGTGACCATCATGGTGTGCGCCGTGATCCTGCCGAGCCTGATGGTGGGGTTGGTGGTCGCCATCTTCCAGGCCGCCACCTCCATCAACGAACAGACCTTGAGCTTCCTGCCCCGTCTGGTGGTCACCCTGCTGGCCCTGGGAGCGGGGGCTCACTGGGGATTGCAGAGTCTGATGGACTTCTTCCAGCTGATGGTGAGCCAGATCCCCGAGGTGGTGGGCTGATGCCAGCCAAGGGCCACCCTTTCGCTCTGGCAGACCGGTGCCTGCGTCCTCCCGTTGGCCTGCCCCTGCCGGGAGTGTTGCTGTCATGACCTACACCACGGCGCTCATCATGGAGTGGCTCTCCTCCATCCTCTGGCCCCTGGCCCGGGTGAGCAGTCTCCTGATGGTGATGGCGGTCTTCGGCAGCCGGCTCGCCCCCGCCCATATCCGTATCGGCCTGGCGCTGGCGATCACCCTCATCATCGCCCCCCTGCTGCCCCCGATGCCGAAGATCGAGCTCTTCTCTCTCGGCAGCTTTCTGGTGCTGGGGCAGCAACTGCTCATCGGCATTGCGCTCGGCCTCATGACCCAGTTCCTGCTGGAGACCTTCGTGATGGCGGGTCAGGTCATCGCCATGCAGACCAGCCTGGGCTTTGCCACTCTGGTGGATCCCATGAACGGCCAGTCGGCTCCCGTGGTGGGTCAGTTCTACCTGATGCTGGCGACCCTGGTGTTTCTCGCGGTGGACGGCCACCTGCTGATGCTGCGCATGGTGGTGCTGAGTTTCGAAACCCTGCCGGTATCTGACAGCGGGCTCACCCTGCCTGCCATCCGCAGCCTGGTGAGCTTTCTCGGGGTCATGTATCAGGCTTCTCTGGTGATGGCGCTCTCGGCCATCATCGCCCTGCTGCTGATCAACTTCGCGTTCGGGGTGATGACCCGTGCGGCCCCCCAGCTCAACATCTTCAGCATCGGCTTTGCGGTGAGCATGATGTCGGGCCTGTTCATCCTCTGGCTCACCATCGGTGGCTTCATGGGGCACTTCGACGCGCTCTG
The DNA here is from genome assembly GCF_019048565.1 of Aeromonas sp. FDAARGOS 1406. NCBI lineage: Bacteria > Pseudomonadati > Pseudomonadota > Gammaproteobacteria > Aeromonadales > Aeromonadaceae > Aeromonas > Aeromonas sp. FDAARGOS 1406. The sequence continues at coordinate 1,467,236 of NZ_CP077378.1, read as the reverse complement.
GGAGCGGGTGCAGGAGACCAGCTGCGAGCTCATCAACGTCCAGTGCTTCGGGGGCCAGCATGACTGAGGCCCTCCCGGTTGCGGCCCTTTTGCCGCCACTCTGGCGGGCCGCCAGTCGGCTGATGCCGGCAGGAGGCCAGCATGGCTGATACCGATCAGGAACGCACAGAACAACCCACGGGCAAACGACTGCAACAAGCCCGGGAAAAAGGGCAGATTGCACGTTCCAAGGAGCTGGGTACCGCCAGCGTCCTGCTGGCGACCGTGTTCGGCCTCCTGATGATCAAGGAGAGTCTGGCAGGGGCCATGATCAAGGTGCTCACCATGGGCTTTACCCTGGACCGGGACCAGGCGTTCGACCCCAATGCCATGGGAGCCATGGTGCCCGCCCTGCTGGGGGAGCTGATCCAGCCTCTGGGGCTGCTGTTCATGCTGGTGATCATCGCCGCCTTCGTCGGCAACACCCTGCTCGGCGGGATGAACTTCTCCTCCGAGGCCATGCTGCCCAAGTGGAGCAAGCTGAGCCCCCTGAGCGGCATCAAAAGGATGTTTGGGGTGCAATCTCTGGTGGAACTTGTCAAATCCATCGCAAAAGTGGTGTTTATCAGTCTGTTCGCCTGGTGGATGCTGTCGAGCCAGTTCAACCATCTGCTGAATCTCTCTCTTGAGGGCTTTCCCGGCGGCATCGTCGATGCCCTGGACCTGCTGCTCTGGATGCTGATCATCCTCTGCTGCGCCCTGATCCCCATTGTCGCCATCGATGTGCCGTTCCAGAGCTGGAACCACAATCGCCAGCTCAAGATGACCAAGCAGGAGATCAAGGACGAGTTCAAGGACAGCGAAGGCAAGCCCGAGGTCAAGGGGCGGATACGCCAGTTGCAGATGCAGATGGCCATGCGCCGCATGATGGGGGATGTCCCCAAGGCCGATGTGATCATCACCAACCCGACCCACTACTCGGTGGCGCTCAAATACGATGCGGGCAAGCCGGGGGCTGCGCCCAAGGTACTGGCCAAGGGGGTCGACGAGGTGGCGATGAAGATCCGGGAGATCGGGCGCGAATACGACATCCCCGTCATGTCCTCCCCGCCGCTCACCCGGGCCCTTTACCACGCCACCGAGATTGGCCAGGAGATCCCGGAGGGGCTCTTCGCCGCCGTCGCCCAGGTGCTGGCCTATGTCTATCAGCTCAAGAAGTTCCGCCGTGGCCGCGGCCGGCGCCCGACCCCCATCGCCAAGGATCTGCCCATTCCCCCCGAGTTTCGCAAATAACGCAGTGGAGGCAGCCTGATCCCAGGTGCTCTCCCTTGTGCCCCGTGTTTCGCAAATAAAGCGGCCACCATCCGATCTCTCTCTTGTGTCGCAAACAAGGCCGCTATCTCCTTGTCGAGGCGCGTCGCCTCGCCCCATGGCCTGGGCTGGCCTTTGGCCTGCTTGGTGAAGGCAGCTTCCCCCCTGTCACCATTCCCCGTGACGCCAACGACGGACTTCTGACAGCGTTAAAATAAAAACCATATAAATCAATATATTGAATCCTTGGCTTGATATTTGCTTTAATCCGCTATTGGCAGTTTATCATTGAGATGCACGATGGGATTCAAAGCGGGACTGGGCCGTTTCAAAGAGTACAAGTGGCTGCTCAGCAGAGGGGTAGGGACGCCGCTGCTGGTATTGGCCTCTCTGGGGATGGTGGTACTCCCCATCCCGCCCCTGATGCTGGATATCCTCTTCTCCTTCAACATCGCCCTCTCCATCGTGGTGCTGCTGGTGGCGGTCTATACCCGCCGCCCCCTGGAATTTGCCGCCTTCCCCACCGTCTTGCTGATCGCAACCCTGCTGCGGCTCGCCCTCAACGTCGCCTCCACCCGGGTGGTGTTGCTGGAAGGCCACAACGGCAGCGCGGCGGCAGGCCACGTGATCGAGGCGTTCGGCAACGTGGTGATCGGCGGCAACTATGCCGTGGGCATCATCGTCTTCATGATCCTGGTGATCATCAACTTCGTGGTGGTCACCAAGGGTGCGGGCCGGATCTCCGAGGTGAGCGCCCGCTTCACCCTTGACGCTATGCCAGGCAAGCAGATGGCCATCGATGCGGACCTGAACGCCGGTCTCATCAATCAGGAAGAGGCCAAGAAGCGCCGTCAGGACGTGACTCAGGAAGCGGACTTCTACGGCTCCATGGACGGTGCCTCCAAATTCGTGAAAGGGGATGCCATCGCCGGCATCATGATCCTCTTCATCAACATCATCGGCGGCTTCATCATCGGCATGATGCAGCACCAGCTCACCTTCGGCGAAGCGGCCCAAGTCTATACCCTGCTCGCCATCGGTGACGGTCTGGTCGCCCAGATCCCCTCGCTCCTGCTCTCCATTGCCGCGGCCATCATCGTTACCCGTCAGAATACCGACCAGGACATGGGGACAGCGGTACTCGGCCAACTGTTCGAAAATCCCAAGGCGCTGGTGATCTCCGCCGGCATCCTGCTGATGATGGGCAGCGTACCCGGCATGCCGCACCTGGCTTTCCTGAGCCTGGGGGCGGTGGCGGCGGCGGGCGCCTGGTGGCTGCTGCGCCGCGAGAAGCAGAACAAGGCGAAGGCGGCGAGCGGCGAACTCATGCCGGCCCAGGGGGATGCCCCGGTGGAGCAGAAGGATCTCAGCTGGGACGACGTCATGCCGGTGGACATCATCGGCCTGGAGGTGGGTTATCAGCTGATACCTCTGGTGGACAAGAATCAGGGGGGCGAGCTGCTCAACCGGATCAAGGGGGTGCGCAAGAAGCTCTCCCAGGAGCTGGGCTTTCTGGTGCCTGCCGTCCACATTCGCGACAACCTGGATCTTGCCCCCAACCAGTACCGCATCACCCTGATGGGCGTGAGCACGGGGGAAGCCACCGTCTATCACGACAAGGAGATGGCCATCAACCCGGGGCAGGTGTTCGGCCAGATCCACGGTATCGCCACCCAGGACCCGGCGTTCGGGCTGGAGGCGGTCTGGGTCGCCAAGGAGCAGGTCTCCCAGGCCCAGACCCTTGGCTACACCGTGGTCGATGCGGCCACCGTGGTGGCTACCCACCTGAGCCAGATCCTCTCCAACCATGCGGCGCTGCTGCTGGGTCATGACGAGGTGCAACAACTGCTCGACATGATAGGGAAGCATCAGAGCAAGCTGGTGGAAGGACTGGTTCCCGAGGTGATCAGCATGGGCAACCTGGTGAAGGTATTGCAGAATTTGCTCAATGAAGGCGTGCCAATTCGCGATATGCGCACTATCCTGCAGACCCTCGTGGAATATGCGCCCCGCAGCCCGGACCCGGAAGTGCTGACCGCAGCCTGCCGGATAGCCCTGCGCAGATTGATTGTGCAGGAGATTGCCGGCCCCGAGCCCGAGCTGCCGGTGATCACCTTGTCACCAGAACTGGAACGTATATTGCATCAATCCCTGCAAGCAGGTGGGGGAGATGGCGCCGGTATCGAACCGGGACTGGCGGAGCGGATGCAACGCTCCCTGGTGGAAGCCACTCAACGACAAGAACTGGAAGGCCAGCCGGCCGTGCTTCTGACATCGGGGATATTGCGCAATACCCTGGCGAAATTTGTCAAGAATGCCATTCCTGGATTACGCGTGCTGTCCTATCAGGAAGTGCCTGACGACAAGCAGATCCGCATCGTCAGTGCGGTGGGACAGGGCTAGTTAGCGGAGATGACGGGTGAAGATTAAGCGGTTTTTTGCCAAAGACATGCGCACGGCGCTGGCCGAGGTCAAGGAGACTCTCGGACCCGATGCCGTCATCATGTCCAACAAAAAGGTCACCGGTGGGGTGGAGATAGTCGCGGCCGTCGATTATCAATCCCAGGTACCGGGGCCCAAAGACGCGCCGGTTCGCCGTCAGTTGAATGAAGAGAGCGTCAATATCTCGTCTGCGGGCAAACAGATGACGAGGTCGGCGCCACCCAAGGAACAGAACGAATACTACGCCGATACCCTGGCGGCCCTGCTGGCACGCCAGCAGAAGCTCAATCCGGCCAACCCGGCGGGTGGCAATGGCGCCCCGGGATCATGGTCTGGCAGCGGAGCGGGCAACGGTCAGCCAGCCTCGGCCTCCTGGCCCGCCAATGGCGCTGCCGGCACCCAGTCCGCCGGACTGGCGGGCGCGGCCAGTGCTCCCAGAACCCTGGCCGAACAGGGCCAGTGGGGCGCCGCTCCCGAGCCCGCCAAGCCCAAGGCCCGTCCTGCCGCCGCCCCGCGCCAGGCCCAGTCCGCCCAGCGGGATCAGGAGATGGAGGGGATGCGCAAGGAGATGGCCAGCATCCGCAAGCTGCTGGAGCACCAGATCTCCGGCCTGATGTGGCAGGAGGTGGAGCGCCGTGAACCCATGCGCGCCCTGCTCATCAAGGAACTCAAGAAGATGGGGTTCGACGACGCCTTTGCCGATCAGCTGGCGGGCCTCATCCCCGAAGACATGCCGATCCATCAGGCCATGGCCCAGCTGGCCGAGGTGCTGACGGCCCAGCTCAAGATCAGCGAGGACGAGATCCTGCGTCAGGGGGGGGCGGTGGCCCTGCTCGGACCGACCGGGGTGGGCAAGACTACCACCATCGCCAAGCTGGCGGCCCGCTTTGCCATGAAGTATGGCGCCGAGCAGGTGGCGCTCATTACCACGGACAACTACCGGATCGGTGCCCACGAACAGTTGCAGACCTATGGTCGCATCATGGGTTGCCCGGTGCGCCAGGTGCGGGACGCCGAAGAGCTGGCCAGTGCCCTCTATCAGTTCCGCCATCGCCGGCTGGTGCTCATCGACACCGCCGGGGTGGGTCAGCGGGATATCCGCCTGACCGAACAGCTCGACACTCTGGTGAAGAATGCCAAGGTGCGTATCCGCAGTTATCTGGTCATGTCGGCCACCTCCCAGCGACGTGTGATGCAGGAGGCGGTGGATCACTTCCGGCGCATTCCGCTCTCCGGCTGCATTCTGACCAAGCTCGATGAGAGCCTGAATCTGGGTGAAGTGATCAACGTGTGCATTCAAAACGCCCTGCCCATCAGTTACATCACCGACGGGCAACGGGTGCCGGAAGATATTCAAGTTGCCAACGCGGCGCTGCTGGTCGGTGCCGCCATGGGGTCGCTGGAACGGGAAGCAGAAGATCCCTATTTCTGGGGATCGGGTTTTGGCGAATCCGAAGATTCGGAGTTTTATGAGTAACATGTATATGGATCAGGCGAGTGGTCTGCGCAAAATGCGTCAAAACAATCGAGTGAAAGTGATCGCCGTGTCCGGAGGCAAGGGGGGCGTCGGCAAGACCAACGTGACCCTGAACGTGGCGGGAGCCATGGCCGCCCAGGGCAAGCGGGTGTTGGTGCTGGACGCCGACCTTGGCCTGGCCAACGTCGACGTCATGCTGGGGCTGAGGGTGCATCGCAACCTCTCCCATGTGCTGGCCGGGGAGTGCACCATAGACGACATCATCGTCGAGGGGCCCTACGGCATGATGATAGTGCCGGCCACCTCGGGCACTCAGTCCATGGTCGAGCTCTCCCCGGTACAACATGCCGAGCTCATCCGCGCCTTCAGCGAGATGAAGACCCAGGTGGACGTGTTGCTGGTGGACACGGCGGCGGGGATCTCCGACATGGTGCTGAGTTTCACCCGTGCAGCCCAGGACATCATGGTGGTGGTGTGCGATGAACCCACCTCCATCACGGATGCCTACGCGCTCATCAAGATCCTCTCCAAGGATCACGGTGTGTTCCGCTTCAAGGTGGTGGCCAACATGGTCCGCTCCCTGCGCGAGGGGCAGGAGCTGTTCGCCAAGCTGACCCGGGTCACCGACCGCTTCCTGGATACCTCCCTGGAGCTGGTGGCCTGCGTGCCTTACGACACCAACCTGCGGGCCGCGGTGCGCAAGCAGAAACTGATAGTTGAGGCGTTTCCAAAATCCCCTGCCGCCCTGGCATTTCGTGCCCTGGCGAACAAGGCGGCGAGCTGGCCCATCCCGAATCAACCGGGGGGCCACCTCGAATTTTTCCTGGAAAACTTGTTGCAAAAGCCGGTCATAACACAGGAAGACTCCCGTGAATAAAGCCCAAGCATACTTGCGTCATCAGGATTCCTACGTGCTGGTCGAGCGACACGCTCCGCTGGTCAAGCGGATTGCCCAGCATTTATTGGCTCGCCTGCCAAGCAGTGTCTTGCTGGATGACCTGATCCAGGCAGGTATGATTGGGCTGCTCGAAGCTTCCCGCAACTTTGACGGCAGCAAGGGCGCCAGCTTTGAAACCTATGCCGGCATCCGCATCCGTGGTGCCATGCTCGACGAGATCCGCCGCGGAGACTGGGTGCCCCGCTCGGTGCACCGCAACAGCCGTGCCATCGCAGAAGCGATCGAGAACGTGGAGCAGGCCCATGGCCGGGATGCCAGAGACACCGAGGTGGCCGCCAATATGGGGGTGTCCCTCGGGGAGTACCATGCCATGCTGCAGGATGTCTCCTGCGGCAAGATCATCGGCATCGAGGATCTGGGGGTCAGCGAGGATGTCATCGGTCATCCCGATGACGGCAACGGTCAGGGAGGATTCGACGATCTGGCGGCTGAACGCTTCCAGGGGGCTCTGGCCGAGCACATCGCCCGCCTGCCGGAGCGGGAGGCGCTGGTGCTCTCCCTTTATTACGATGAAGAGCTGAATCTGCGCGAGATCGGTGAAGTATTGAGTGTGAGTGAGTCTCGGGTGAGCCAGATTCATAGTCAGGCCATGCACAGGCTGCGCGCCCGTTTGCGAGATTGGAATTTATAAGTGGTTGTACTGGCTACACTGGAGCACAACTCTAAGGCATAATCCGCACCATAAAACCTGCGATCTGCATCATGTAAGTGAGCCGTCTTGGCGGCTATTTAGGAGGAACTTTGGACAAGAACATGAAAATCCTCATCGTCGATGACTTTTCAACGATGCGCCGGATTATCAAGAACTTGCTGCGTGACCTGGGATACAACAATACCCATGAAGCAGACGATGGCAACACGGCGTTGCCGATGCTGAAAAATGGCGACTTCCAGTTCGTGGTCACCGACTGGAACATGCCCGGTATGCAGGGCATCGACCTGCTCAAGGCGATTCGCCTCGACGACAAGCTCAAGCACCTGCCGGTTCTGATGGTGACTGCCGAAGCCAAACGCGAGCAGATCATCGAAGCCGCCCAGGCCGGGGTCAATGGCTATATCGTCAAGCCGTTCACCGCTGCCACCCTCAAAGAGAAGCTCGACAAAATCTTTGAACGTATCGGCTAAGGAGCGGCAGGGATGAAGGCCAAAACGAGTGCCATGATCTCGCTTGACCAGGCAAGGATGCTGGTTGCCCACCTGGAGCGGGAAGAGTTTGAACAGGCCGATACCATCCTCGCCGATGTGTGCGCCCCCAACGCGGCGGCCCTGTTTGACAAGGTGGGGCAGCTGACCCGCCAATTGCACAATTCATTGCAGGATTTTCGCCTGGATCCCAGGATCCCCGACCTGGCCACCCATGAGATCCCGGATGCCCGGGAGCGTCTGAGCTATGTCATCGACATGACGGACAAGGCGGCCAATCGCACCATGGATGCGGTCGAGGCAAGCCTTCCCATCGCCGATCGACTCAACGACAACATTCAGCTGGTCATGCCCAACTGGAATGCCCTGATGAGCCGGGATCTCGAGCTGGGTCAATTCAAGGCGCTGTGCCATCAACTGAATGATTTTATTAAGGCTTCTGAGACGGATGCCGATAAGTTACGACAACTGCTGACGGAAATTCTGATGGCTCAGGATTTCCAGGACCTGACCGGTCAGATGATCCGCAAGGTGATCAAACTGGTGCAGGAAGTTGAAACGAAGTTGATAGAGATGCTGACCATGTTCGGTGAGGGCGTTAGCGACAATTCGGCACGTAGCCTGCCAGTGAGCGGCATCGAGGCGGAAGGTCCCATCATGAACCCGCAGACCCGCTCAGATGTGGTCAATGGTCAAGATGATGTGGACGATCTGCTGTCTAGCCTGGGATTCTAATGGAGTGACGCATGGCCTTCGAAGTTGATGAAGACATACTGCAAGACTTTTTGGTCGAAGCATCAGAAATATTGGAACAGTTGTCTGAACAACTGGTCGACTTGGAAAAGCGGCCCGATGACAAGAACCTGTTGAACGCCATCTTCCGCGGCTTCCACACCGTCAAGGGGGGAGCGGGCTTCCTCTCCCTCACCGAACTGGTGGATGTCTGTCACGGTGCCGAGAACCTGTTCGACATGCTGCGCAACGGCAAGCGGACCCTCAGTGCTGAGCTGATGGATGTCATCTTGCAGGCGCTGGATGCCATCAACGTCATGTTTGCCCAGGTCCAGAACCGCGAAGAGATAAGCCCCGCTTCTCCCGATCTGCTGCACGATCTGCACGAGCTGTGCAAGCCGGAAGGGCAGGAGCAGCTGCGTACCGCCAGCGTGGCGGCCCAGCCAGCACCCGAGCCTGAGCCCGAACCCGCACCAGAACCCGAGGTCATCGCCGAGGTGGCGCCTGTCGCCGTCAATGGCGGTGGCTCCATCGACGAGATCTCTGCCGACGAATTTGAACGCCTGCTCGATGAGCTGCACGGTGTCGGCAAAGCGCCGACGGTCTCCGCCGCCCCCGTGCTGAGCGGGTCAGGTGACATCACAGACGACGAATTCGAAGCCCTGCTCGACCAGCTCCATGGTCAGGGCCAGCACGGTGGTGCCCCCGATCTGGCACCTTTGCAGTCGGTCCAGAAAGAGGTGGACGAGCTCATCGACGACGATGAGTTCGAGCGCCTGCTGGATGAACTGCACGGCCGTGGGCAGGGGCCCCAGCACAGTCTGGCGTCTGCTCCTGCGCCCGCTCCCGAACCCAAGGCTCCGGCACACGCTGCCCCCGCAGCCCCGGTGACGCCGCCCAAGGCGCCGGTGGCCGCCAAACCTGCGCTGGCAGAGCCCCCAGCGCCAGCCAGGGCCGCCCCTGCCAAGCAGGCGGCTCCCGCCGAGAGCAACGCAGTACAGAGCGATACCACGGTGCGGGTGGATACCAAGACCCTGGACGTCATCATGAACATGGTGGGCGAACTGGTGCTGGTGAGAAACCGCCTGGTGAGCCTCGGCATCGCCAGCAATGACGAAGAGATGTCCAAGGCTGTCGCGAACCTCGACGTCGTGACCGCCGATCTGCAGGGCGCGGTCATGAAGACCCGCATGCAGCCTATCAAGAAAGTATTCGGCCGCTTCCCGCGCGTGGTGCGCGATCTGGCTCGTACCCTCAAGAAGGAGATCGAGCTGGTGATGGTGGGTGAGGACACGGATCTGGACAAGAACCTGGTGGAGGCCCTGGCCGACCCCCTGGTTCACCTGGTGCGCAACTCCTGCGACCATGGCGTCGAGATGCCGGACGTGCGCGAGAAGGCGGGCAAGCCCCGTCAGGGCACCATCACCCTGAGCGCCTCCCAGCAAGGGGACCACATTCTGCTCTGCATCGAGGATGACGGCGCAGGGATGGACCCGGAGAAGCTCAAGTCCATCGCCATCAGCCGTGGCGTGCTCGATGCTGACAGCGCGGCGCGCATGAGCGACAACGATGCCTACAACCTGATCTTCGCCCCCGGCTTCTCCACCAAGTCGGAGATCTCCGACATCTCCGGCCGTGGAGTAGGCATGGACGTGGTGAAGACCAGCATCGTCAGCCTCAATGGCTCGGTGCACATCGATTCCACCTGGGGCAAGGGCACCCGTCTCGAGATCAAGGTTCCCCTGACCCTGGCCATTCTGCCGACCCTGATGGTGGAGGTGGGTCAACAGACCTTCGCCCTGCCCCTCGGTTGCGTGAATGAAATTTTCCACCTGGATCTGAAAAAGGCCAACGTGGTGGATGGCCAGCTCACCATCATCGTCCGTGACAAGGCGATTCCGCTGTTCTACCTGCACAAGTGGCTGGTACGCGGTGCCGGCAAGACGGCCCGCCAGGACCAGGGCCACGTGGTCATCGTCCAGATAGGGACCCAGCAGGTGGGCTTCGTGGTAGACAACCTCATCGGTCAGGAAGAGGTGGTGATAAAGCCCCTGGACAACCTGCTGCAAGGTACCCCCGGCATGGCCGGCGCCACCATTACCAGCGACGGCGGTATCGCCCTCATTCTAGATGTGCCCAGCCTGCTCAAGGCCTATGCCCGTCGCCACTGAGCGCCAGGCTCAAGGAGTTAAAAGAATAACAATGGCAGTCAAGGTATTAGTGGTCGACGATTCGAGTTTCTTCCGCCGTCGGGTCAGCGAAATCATCAATCAGGATCCCCTGATGACGGTGATCGACACGGCTCAGAACGGGCGGGAGGCGGTAGACAAGGCGCAGCAGTTGCGGCCCGATGTCATTACCATGGACATTGAAATGCCGGTGCTCGACGGCATCAGCGCCGTGCGCGAGATCATGGCCAAGTGTCCGACCCCCATCCTGATGTTCTCCTCCCTGACTCACGAGGGAGCCAAGGCAACCCTGGATGCGCTGGATGCGGGCGCCCTCGATTTTCTGCCCAAGAAGTTTGAAGACATCGCCCGCGACAAGGACGAAGCCGTGAACCTGCTGCAGCAGCGGGTCAAGGAGATCGCTCGCAAACGCTTCCTGATGGCGACCCGGCCCCGTGCCCCCGAGCCTGCCGTCCGGCCCGCCGTCACGGGGACCCTGAATCGCCCCTTGGCCGAACGCCAGCCCGAGCCTGTGCGGGCAGCGGCGGCTCCCGCCGCGTTCAAGCGCAGTGGCAAGAGTTACCAGCTGGTTGCCATCGGTACCTCCACCGGCGGGCCAGTGGCACTGCAGAACGTGCTGACCAAGCTGCCGGGAGATTTCCCTCATCCCATTCTGCTGATCCAGCACATGCCGGCCACCTTCACCGCTGCCTTTGCCGCCCGCCTCAACGGGCTGTGCCAGATAGGTGTCAAGGAGGCGCAGGACGGCGACGTGCTCAAGCCGGGTCAGGCCTATCTTGCCCCCGGTGGCAAGCAGATGCTGCTGGAAGGGCGCGGGCCCGGTGCCCGTCTTCGTATCATCGATGGCAATGACAAGGTCAACTACAAACCCTGTGTGGACATCACCTTCGCCTCCGCCGCCAAGACCTATGGCGACAAGGTGCTGGCCATCGTACTGACCGGCATGGGGGCGGATGGCCGCGACGGTGCCCGTCTGCTCAAGGAGCAGGGGGCGACTATCTGGGCGCAGGATGAAGCCTCCTGCGTGGTCTATGGCATGCCCCAGGCTGTTGCCAAAGCGGGCATAGCAAGCGAATCCCTGCCGCTGGATCGAGTGGCCCAGCGCATTCTGGTCGAGTTGGGTCGCTGACCATGGGCATGCTCGGCCTGGTGCTGGCGCTGGGGGCCGTCGCCATCGCCCAGTGGTGGCATGGCGGGAGCCTGCTGACCCTGCTGGATGGCCCGGCCTTTGTCATCGTCGTCGGGGGAACCTGGGGGGCGGTGATCTTGCAGACTCCCCGCAGGTACCTGCTCAGTGCCCTGAGGCAGGCAACCTGGATGCTGTTTCCGCCGCAGCTGGATCTTGCGGAGCAGGCCGAGCGCCTGAAGGCGTGGGCCCAGTTCGCCCGCCAGCAAGGCTTGCTGGCGCTGGAAAACCAGGCCGAGGCCGAGCCCGATCCCTTCACCCGCCAGGGGCTTTCCATGATTGTGGATGGCGTCTCCATCGAGGATATCCGCAGCCTGCTGGAGGCGGATATCGACATCGAGCAGGAGCGCAACGAGCACTCGGCCAGGGTGTTCGAGTCCATGGGGGGGTACAGTCCCACCATCGGCATCATCGGGGCCGTGATTGGCCTCATCCAGGCCATGTTTCATCTGGAGGAGCCAGGCACCCTGGGGGCGGGCATTGCCGTGGCCTTCGTCGCCACCATCTACGGGGTGGGCTTTGCCAACTTGCTCTATCTGCCGATTGCGAATCGGTTGCGCGCCTTCCACTACCATTACGGCCTCTATCAGGAGATGACCCTGGAGGGGCTTCTGGCCATCGCCCACGGGGAGAACGGCCCGCAGGTTGAAAGGCGGTTACGGGCTTATCTGAAAGGGGAGTAGCCATGCGCAAGCGCTATCGTTTGCACCTGCAAGGGCGAGAGCATCTCGATCGCTGGCTGGTCTCCTATGCCGATTACATGACGCTCATCTTCGCCCTTTTCGTGGTGCTCTACTCCGTTGCCATCGTCAACAAGGAGGAGTACCGCGCCGTCATCGAGGGCATGACCCAGGCCTTCAACCAGGCGCCGCGCAGCGATGGCCTGCTGGAAGGGCGGGGTAATTCCTTGCTGGACAACCCGGTCTCGGCCGCCCCCAGCCTGCTGGAGAGCCAGGCCTCTGCGTCCCCCTCGCGTGCCCCCATCACGGGTACGCCCGTCTCGCAAGATGGCACGGCTCTTGCGCAGATCGACATGCAGATCCAGGAGTCCATGGGCGCCCTGGTCGATGCAGGGGTGGTGAAGCTTGCGCAGGATGACAACTGGCTGACGGTGGAGCTGAGTTCAGGTCTCCTGTTCAACAGTGGCAGCGCTTTTCTGGGGAGCAATGCCGCCCCTGTGCTCGATACGCTTTCAGGTATTCTCAAACCGGTCGATAACTATGTCAGGGTGCGGGGCTACACGGATAACCAACCGATAAACAACGAAATTTTCCGCTCCAACTGGACATTGTCAGCGGCCCGCGCCGAGGCAGTGCTCAATGCCCTGGTGGGCAAAGGGGTGGCTCCCGGTCGGCTCGCCTACGAGGCGTACGGAGAGTTTTCCCCCTTCGTCGACAATGGCACCGAGCAGGGACGATTACAGAATCGCAAGGTGGTGGTCGCCATATCCAGGTTCGCCTGGGTGCCGCCAGCCCCCGTCAAACCGCTGACGGTGGCACCGGTGCAGGACGCACCGCAGAGTGTCGACAGTGAAAAGATCAGGGTGATCGCGCTGCCCGGTGGGGGCATACGCATAACAACAAGGCAGGATTGATACAGTGATTGTTTGGACGGTTGCCAATCAGAAAGGTGGAGTCGGTAAAACCACCACGGTCGTCTCCCTGGCGGGCATTCTGGCCCAGCGTGGCCAGCGGGTACTGCTGATCGACACCGACCCCCACGCCTCCCTGACCTCCTATCTCGATTTCGACTCGGACAGGCTGGAAGGCACCCTGTACGAGTTGTTCCAGGCGGCCAAACCCAGCGCCGAGCTGGTCAACCGGATGACCCTCAAGACCCGATTCGAGAACATCAGCCTGCTGCCCGCCTCGATTACCCTGGCCACGCTGGATCGGGTGATGGGCAACCGGGAAGGGATGGGGCTGGTGCTCAAGCGCGCTCTGCTGCGGGTGCAGGATCAGTTCGACTACGTGCTCATCGACTGTCCGCCGGTGCTGGGGGTCATGATGGTGAACGCGCTGGCGGCCTGCGATCGCATCCTGGTGCCGGTGCAGACCGAATTCCTGGCCCTCAAGGGGCTGGAGCGGATGATGAAGACCTTCGAGATCATGCAGCGCTCCAAGCGGGAGAAGTTCCGCTACACCATCATTCCGACCATGTTTGACAAGCGTACCCGTGCCTCCCTGATGACATTGCAGTCCATCAAGGAGCAGTATGGGGAGGCGGTGTGGAATGCGGTCATTCCCATCGACACCAAATTCAGGGATGCCAGTCTGGTGCACATTCCTCCCTCCATCTATGCACCGGGCAGCCGGGGCACCTATGCCTATGAGACCCTGCTCAACCATCTCGACGCGCTGGAGCGTCAACGGATCCAGGAGGTGATGCCGTGAGAGAGACCACCCAGGTTCGGGCCATGGACGACTATTTCCACTCCCTGCTGCTGGACGATGCCCTGCTGCGGGAAGATCCCGAAGACGAAGCACCGGCCCCAGCGTTGCAACGTCAGACCGTCGCCGTGCCGGAGGTGGCTGCCACCCCCTATCTTGAAGCCGATACCCGACTGGCCCAGCTGAGCGAGCTGCTTGCCCAGGTGGGACAGGTCCAGTTCGAGATGGATGCCCTGAGCCACGAAGAGGTGCATGTCGAGCCATTCCAGCTCGAGGCGGAGGTGGTTGACAGTGAGCCTCTGGTCGCCCTGGCAGAGCCGGTGGTGGAAGCCGTGGTGGAGGAGGTCGAGCCCGTCGCCCTCGCGGTGGCAGAACCCGCACCCGCCCTCGGAGCGGTGCCCGCACCGTCGACCTGGGAGAACCTGGATACCGGCAACGAGTTTCAGGCGCTCTTCTTCGATGTGGCCGGGGTGACGTTTGCGGTGCCTCTGACCGAGTTGGGGGGCATCCATCAACTGGGGGAGGTGACCTCTCTCTTCGGCCAACCGGGCTGGTACAAGGGGATCATGACCTCCCGCGAGCAGAAGATGAACGTGGTGGACACGGCCCAGTGGGTCATGCCGGGCCAGCATCTGGAGATGGACGATTACAAATATCTGATTATGCTGGGAGAATCACCCTGGGGATTGGCCTGTCACCAGTTGAAGGGCACAGAACTGCTGCACCGGGACCAGGTGAAGTGGCGCCATCAGGAGGGCAAGCGCCCCTGGTTGGCCGGCATGGTCAAGGAGAAGATGTGTGCCCTGCTGCACGTCAGGGAGCTCTTGCTGCTGCTTGGCCGGGGCGTGAACATCGAAGGCCGCTGACAACGTCGGCATCGCCATGGTTTTATTGCTAATTTTACCCGTTGACGGGTTCATACAAGGATCAAGAAGATGACAGAGAAGCGCAATATTGCACAGAATCTGGCCGAAGACGAAGTGCTGCAGTGGGTGACCTTCCAGTTGGAAAACGAGACCTATGGCATCAACGTGATGCAGGTTCAGGAAGTGTTGCGCTACACCGAGATCGCTCCGGTCCCGGGTGCACCTGACTACGTGCTGGGCATCATCAACCTGCGTGGCAACGTGGTGACCGTCATCGATACCCGCTCCCGTTTCGGCCTGCCGGCCGGGGACGTGAGCGAGAACTCCCGCATCGTCATCATCGAGGCGGAGAAGCAGGTGATCGGCATCATGGTGGACAGCGTGGCCGAGGTGGTCTATCTGCGCTCCTCCGAGATCGATGCCGCCCCGGCGGTAGGCACCGAGGAGAGCGCCAAGTTCATCCAGGGCGTCAGCAACCGTGACGGCCAACTGCTGATCCTGGTGGATCTCAACAAGCTGCTCTCCGACGAAGAGTGGGAAGACATTGGTTCCCTGTAACAGGGACGGGAACGTGCGGACGGGGGCGATGGCACCTGTCCGCCTCCCTGTGACGGTAAGGTGATGGTTTGATGATTGAATTTGCAGCCTTGGGGTTGTCCTTGCTCGCACTGGTGCTGGCCCTTTACGGGATCCTGGGGCACCGTCGTCGCCAGCGAGAGTCCGAGGCCAGGGTGGAAGCGCTGCAGGGGCAGCTCGAGAGTCTGCGCAAGCAGATGATGGAGTTGCACACGGGCGCCATCGGCATGGGCCAGCGTCTGCAAGCCGCAGAAGGGGCCATGCAGAAGATCCACGACAGCCAGCAGGAGCTGACGTTGCAGGATCCGGAGCGCCGCCTCTACAGCCGCGCCGCCAAGATGGTGGAGCTTGGTGCCGATCTGGACGAGGTGATGAGCGAGTGCGAGTTGCCCCAGGCGGAAGCGGAGCTGCTTATTTCCTTGCGAAAGGGACGCAGCTGACGGATGTGTCGCGGGGAGGCCGGTGCCTCCCCGCTTTCTGTTCGGCCCGTGGCCACTTCTTTCTCGATGCCGGGACGGTGATAATCCTTTGGCATCAATCTCTTTGGTGGAGGCGCGATCTTCCCCACAAATCCTGTTGATTATTGGCATCTTTGAAAAGACGCCTCCGGATCCTGTGTTAAGATGCAGGCCGCCTCATTTTCAACGATTACATCCCCATGCTGCTTCAAGCGAACAATCTGAGCTGCGTGCGTGAAGATCGCACCCTGTTTGAACATCTCTCCTTCGCGGTGCGTGCCGGGGATTTGATGCAGATTGAGGGTCCCAACGGGGTGGGCAAGACCAGCCTGTTGCGCCTGCTCACCGGCCTCTCCCAGCCCTTTGCTGGCGAGGTGTGCTGGAATGGGGAGAATATCCGCCATTGCCGGGATGAATACCACGCCAGCCTGCTTTACCTGGGCCATCAGCCCGGCGTCAAGGCGACCCTGACCCCCCTTGAGAATCTCTCCTTCTACCAGAAGCTTCATGGCCCTGCCGGGGACGGCGTGGATCTCTGGCGGGTGCTGGCCCAGGTCGGCCTCGCCGGTTTCGAAGACTATCCCGCGGGGCAGCTCTCCGCCGGGCAGCAGCGACGGGTGGCGCTGGCCAGGTTGTGGCTGAGCGAGCGACCGGCGCTCTGGATCCTGGACGAGCCCTTCACCGCCATCGACAAGCAGGGGGTCAGGGTGCTGGAGCAGTTGTTCCTCGCCCACGCGGACAGGGGGGGCATGGTGGTCCTTACGACCCACCAGGATCTGACCCTGATGCAGGGACGGCTCAAGACCCTCTCTCTGACCTCGCTGTTGCAGGAGTAGCCCATGCTGCGCGCCGTCATACACCTTATTCACCGCGAGTTGCTGATGGCCCTGCGCCAGCGCGCCGACATCTTCAACCCGCTCTGGTTCTTCCTCATCGTCATCACCCTGTTTCCATTGGGGATCGGGCCCGAGCCCCAGTTGCTGGCCCGCATCGCTCCCGGCATCATCTGGGTGGCGGCCCTGCTGGCGGCCATGCTCTCCCTGGAGCGGCTGTTTCGTGACGACTTCAGCGACGGCGCCCTGGAGCAGATGATGCTGATGCCCCATCCCCTGGGGTTGCTGGCCCTGGCCAAAGTGATCGCTCACTGGTTGCTGACCGGTCTGCCGCTGTTGCTGGTCTCCCCCTTGCTCGCCATCCTGCTCTCCCTGGAGCTGAAGACCTATCTGGCCGTGGTGGCCACCCTGGCGCTCGGTACGCCGGTGCTGAGCCTGCTCGGGGCGGTCGGAGTAGCGCTGACCGCAGGGCTGCGCAAGGGGGGCGTGCTGCTCAGCCTGTTGCTGCTGCCGCTCTATATTCCGGTGCTTATCTTCGCCACGTCCGCCATCGACGCGGCGAGCATGGGACTGCCCTATGCCGGCCAGCTCGCCATCCTGGGGGCCATGCTGGTGGGGGCATTGACCCTGACGCCCCTGGCTATCTCGGCGGCGCTGCGGGTGAGTGTCAACTGATTGATTTGGTGAAAAGATTTTCGTTTGAAGCCTTGTTAGGGGCGAGATAGTTGAGATAGATCAAGGGGATGGCTGCTTATTGCTTTCGGGGGATATGATGTTTTTCCCCCATGGGTATGGTAGCCCTCGCCACTTAAAAATTAATAACTGAAAGGTTTCGTGAGCTATGTGGAAATGGTTGCACCCTTATGCCAAACCCGAGCGCGCCTATGGGCTGGCCGGCACCCTGCTGCCCTGGTTTGCCGTGACAAGCCTGCTTGCCTTCATCATCGGCACCGTCTGGGGGCTGGCTTTTGCACCCGCCGATTACCAGCAGGGCGACTCTTTCAGGATCATCTATATCCATGTGCCTTCCGCCATCCTCTCCATGGGCGCCTACTCCACCATGGCGGTGGCCGCCTTCATTGGCCTGGTGTGGCAACTGCGCATGGCAGACATGACGGTGGCGGCCATCGCCCCGGTGGGGGCCGTCTTCACCTTCATTGCCCTCTTTACCGGCGCCGCCTGGGGCAAACCCATGTGGGGCACCTGGTGGGTGTGGGATGCCCGGCTCACCTCCGAGCTCATCCTGCTGTTCCTCTATCTGGGTGTCATCGCCCTCTACAACGCCTTCAGCGACAAGGTGGTGGCGGGCCGCGCCGCCGGCATCCTGGCGCTGGTCGGGGTGATCAACCTGCCCATCATCCACTACTCGGTGGAGTGGTGGAACACCCTGCACCAGGGGGCCACCATCACCAAGTTTGACAAACCCTCCATCTCCCCCGAGATGCTGTGGCCGCTGCTCATCATGATCCTGGCGTTCGCCGCGTTTCTCGGTGCCCTGACCCTGATGCGTTTTCGCAATGAGCTGCTGATGCGGGAGTGGCACCGCCCCTGGGTCGCCGACATCGCCAGGCAGGAGAAGTAAGCATGCACTTTGCCTCGTTCAGTGATTTCATGGCCATGGGAGGCTATGCCTTCTACGTCTGGCTCTCCTTCGGTCTGACCCTGCTCTGCCTGGTCGGCATCGTCATTTCCACCCGATTGAAGACCCGCAGCCTGCTCGGCGAACTGCGCAACAAGCAGGCTCGGGAGGCACGCCGCAAGGCGGCCCAGCAGATGGAGAACACCCTATGAACCCGCGCCGCAAGAAACGCCTCACCATCATCCTGGCCATCAGCCTGGGCCTTGTCAGCGTGACTGGCCTGGTGCTCTATGCCCTGAGCCAGAACATCGACCTCTTCTACACCCCGAGCGAGCTGGTGGAAGGGAAGGGGCCGGAGAAGATCAAGCCCGAGGAGGGGCAGCGCCTGCGCATCGGTGGCTTGGTGGTGCCGGGGTCTGTGGTGCGGGATCCCCAGAGCCTCAAGGTAGCCTTCAAGCTGGTGGACAACGGCGGCCATCTGGTGACGGTGGAGTTTGACGGCATCCTGCCGGATCTCTTCCGGGAAGGGCAGGGGATCGTCGCCCAGGGCACCCTCAAGGATGCCACCACGGTCGCCGCCTTCGAGGTGCTGGCCAAGCACGACGAGAACTACATGCCGCCGGAAGTGGCCGACGCCACCAACGGCATGCACTTCAAGCCCGAATACACAGAGGCACAGTTGCAGGGAGCCAAGCAATGATGCCGGTATGCGCCAAGAATTCACTTCTTTATACCGCCAAATCGGCAGGTTTCTCCGTGCAATCGAGAGGGAATAGTCAATGATCCCGGAATTAGGGCAGTTCTCACTGATCCTGGCCTTCGCCACCGCCCTGCTGCTGGGCAGTTACCCGCTGATCGGGGCCCATCTCGGTCGTCTTGGCATGATGTCGGCGGCCCGCCCGCTCGCCTACAGCCAGTTCCTGCTGCTGCTGCTGTCGTTTATCTGCCTCACCTGGGCCTTTATCGACAACGACTTCACCGTGCAGTACGTGGCCACCAACTCCAACAGCCTGCTGCCCCTGCAATACCGCATCTCGGCGGTGTGGGGAGCCCATGAAGGCTCGCTGCTGCTCTGGGTGCTGACCCTGGGGGGCTGGACGGCGGCGGTAGCCCTCTTCAGCCGTCGCCTGCCGCTCGATGCGGTGGCGCGGGTACTCGGGGTGCTCGGCCTTATCTCGGTGGGCTTCACCGCTTTTGTGCTGTTCACCTCGGATCCTTTCACCCGCACCCTGCCGTATTTCCCGGTGGACGGGCGGGATCTCAATCCGCTGCTGCAGGATCCCGGTCTCATCTTCCACCCCCCCATGCTCTACATGGGCTACGTGGGCTTCTCGGTGGCCTTCGCCTTCGCCATCGCCTCCCTGATGACGGGGCGTCTGGACGCCACCTGGGCGCGCTGGTCCCGTCCCTGGACCATGGCGGCTTGGGTCTTCCTGACGCTGGGCATCGTGCTCGGTTCCTGGTGGGCCTATTACGAACTTGGCTGGGGTGGCTGGTGGTTTTGGGACCCGGTGGAAAACGCCTCCTTCATGCCCTGGCTGGCGGGCACGGCCCTGCTCCACTCCCTCGCGGTGAGCGAGAAGCGCGCCACCTTCAAGGCCTGGACCGTGCTGCTGGCGCTCTCGGCCTTCTCCCTGAGCCTGCTCGGCACCTTCCTGGTGCGTTCCGGCGTGCTGGTGTCGGTCCATGCGTTTGCCTCGGACCCGACCCGGGGTCTGTTCATCCTGGGCTTCCTGCTGGCGGTGATAGGCAGCTCCCTGCTGCTGTTCGCCTTCAAGGGCTCCCAGGTGAAGAGCCACGGCAAGCATGAGCTGTGGAGCCGCGAGACCCTGCTCCTTGGCAACAACATCCTGCTGGTGGCGGGCCTGCTCACCGTGCTGCTCGGCACCCTGTTGCCCCTGGTGCACAAGGAGCTGGGGCTTGGCAGCATCTCCATCGGCACCCCCTTCTTCAACCACATCTACAGCTGGCTCATCATCCCCTTCGCCCTGCTGCTGGGGGTGGGCCCCCTGTTCCGCTGGCGCCGCCAGGATCTCGGTGAGCTCAAGGGCAAGGTGATGCTCGCCCTGGTGCTGAGCCTGGCCGCGGCTCTGCTGTTGCCCAAACTCTTTGCCGAGGCGTTCAAACCCTGGGCTGCGCTCGGTATCGGCCTTGGCGTCTGGATCATCGTCACCAGTGTGCAGGAGACCTGGGCGCGGGCCACCCACAAACACGGTTTTGCCACCGGCGTGCGCAAGCTTGGCAACAGCCACTGGGCCATGATCCTGGGGCACGTGGGGCTCGCGGTCAGCATCATCGGCATCGCCTGCACCCAGAACTACAGCATCGAGAAGGACCTGCGGATGCAGGCCGGCGATCGCGTCCAGTTCGCCGATTACGAGTTCGTCTTCACCGGCATCAAGGAGAAGAACGGCCCCAACTACGACGGTTTCAAGGGCGTGCTGGAAGTGCACCGGGATGGCAAGCAGGTAGCCCTGCTCAAACCCGAGAAGCGGATGTACACCGTGAGCCGCATGCCGATGACCGAGGCGGCCATCGATGCGGGGGTTACCCGGGATCTCTATGCGGCGCTCGGCGAGCAGCTCGACAACGGCGCCTGGGCGGTACGGATCTACTACAAGCCCTTCGTGCGCTGGATCTGGTTCGGCGGCGTCTTCATGGCCCTCGGCGGCGTGCTGGCCATGCTGGACAAGCGCTACCGCTTCGGACGTCGTGACGAGGAGGCCAAGGCATGAACAAGAAGACCTGGCTCTATCTGCTGCCCTTCATCATCTTCCTGATGGGGGCCGTGTTTCTGTTCAAGGGGCTCTACTCCGATCCCACCAAGCTCGAATCCGTGATGGTGGACAAGGAGGTGCCCGTGTTTACCCTGCAGGACATCTATGACCTGGGCAAGCAGCACGACAGGAGTATCCTCAAGGGGCGCCCCATGCTGCTCAACGTCTGGGCCACCTGGTGCCCGACCTGTTACGGGGAACACACCTACCTCAAGGAGCTGGCGGGGCAGGGGATCTACATCGTCGGCATGAACTACAAGGACGAGCGTGACAAGGCCATCAAGTGGCTGGCGGAGCTTGGCAATCCCTACCAGGTCAACCTCTACGATCCGGACGGCATGCTGGGGCTGGATCTCGGTGTCTATGGCGCGCCCGAGACCTTCTTCATCGACAGCCAGGGCATCATCCGCTATCGCCACGTGGGGGACATCAACCCAGACGTCTGGGCCAGTACCCTCAAACCCATCTTTGATGCCATGAAGTGAGGCCTCCCCGATGAAAACACTGATTGCATCCCTGTTGCTGCTGGCCGGTCTCGTCTGTGCCGGACAGGCCCGCGCCGCCATCGATGTCTACACCTTCGAGAGCGACGCCCAGGAGCAGACCTTTCGCGAGCTGACTAAGGAGCTGCGCTGCCCCAAGTGCCAGAACCAGGACATCGCGGACTCCAACGCCGGGCTCGCCAAGGATCTGCGGGACAAGACCTACCAGATGGTGCGCGAGGGCAAGGAGAAGCAGGAAGTGGTGGACTACATGGTGGCCCGCTACGGCAACTTCATTCTCTATGATCCCCCCCTTATGGCCTCGACCCTGATCCTCTGGCTTGGCCCCTTGCTGGTCATCGTGATTGGCGTCGTCACCGTGGTGGTGCGAAGCCGCCGCCATGCCCCTGCTCCCTTGCAACAGCCTGAAGGCACCCTGAGTGCAGAAGAGCAGGCTAGGCTGTCCGCCCTGCTCAAAGAGGAAGATAAACCATGACCCCATTCTGGATACTGGGTGCGGCCCTGCTGGTGCTGGCGAGCCTGGCGCTGATCGTGCCGCTCTGGCGCGGCGAGGGCAGGCAGAGCATCAGTCGCTCGGCCCTCAACAAGCAGCTCTATCGCCAGCGCCTGCTGGAGATAGGGGAGGAGCGGGAGCAGGGGATACTGGCGGAGGAGCCGGAATCCCTGGTGGAGCTGCAGCGCAGCCTCCTGGACGACATTCCCGACGTGGAGCAGACCGCCCGTGGCGGCAAGAGCCTGATCTGGATCCCCGGTGTGCTGGTGCTGGCGGTGGTGAGCATCGGCCTCTACGCCAAGCTCGGCGCCTGGCAGGAGGTGAGCCGCTGGCAGGATGCCAGCAGCCGGTTGGGGGAGCTCAGCAATCGCATCCTGGTGGAGCGTGATGCCCGGGTGACCGAGCAGGATCTGCTGGACTTCACCCTGGCCCTGCGAACCCGGCTGAAAGAAGAACCGAACGACTACCGTGGCTGGCTGCTGCTGGGGCGCCTGACCCTGGATGGCAATGATCCCGAGATGGCCCGCGAGGCGCTGGAGCGTGCCTACGCCCTCGCGCCCCAGAAGGCCATGGTGGCGGTGCCCTATGCCCAGGCCCTGATGATGACGGGGGAGGAAGCCCGTGCGGATCAACTGTTGCAGGCGGTCATTGCCGAGGACCCGGCCAACATCGAGGCTCGCTCCGTCCACGCCTTCATGGCCCTGCAAAAAGAGGATTTCCAGACCGCCCTCGACCGCTGGCAGGGGATGTTGCCGCTGCTGGAGCCGGGCTCGGCCCGCTACACCATGGTGGAGCGCTCCATGGAGTACGCCAGGCAGCAGCTTGGCCAGCGTGGCATCGCCGTGACCACCCCGTCTGCCGAAGGCCAGGCACAAGCCGGGGTGCTGGCGGTGAAAGAGGGGGAGTTCCCCCTGCACATCACCCTGGCGCCGGGTATAAAGATGCCGGAAGATGCCCATCTGTTCGTCTTTGCGGTGATCCCCAACGGTCCGCCCATGCCCATCGCGGTCAAGCGCATTGCAGGCCCGCATCTCCCGCTCACCCTCTCCCTGGGGGACGGGGATGCCATGATGGAGGGGAGCAAGCTGGCGGCCCATGCCGAGCTGCAGTTCAAGGCGCGCCTCTCCCGGGGCGGCAACGTCATGAACAAGGAAGGCGCCTTTGAAGGGGTTTCGGTCACCGTGCCGACCAGCACCATCCCCACAGCGCCGATTGACATCCGCATCGATCACGCCCTCTAATACGCTTTTGGCCCACCCCTTGGGGTGGGCCCCCTGTATAATTCATATCAATACCCAAAAAAATCTTAGGACTTTCATATGTATCTGCGTTCAGGAGCATTGGCGGTGGCATTGCTGCTCGCGGGCTGTGCGGGCGGGCCTCCCAAGCCGGGCCCGGAGAGCCTGGATCTCGGCGAGACCCCGAGCCGCCCCGGGGCATCCAGCACGGCCAGCGATCCTCGCGACCCCTTCCAGGGGCCCAACCGTGCCATGTGGGCCGTCAACTATGACGTGCTGGAGCCCTATGTGGCGCGCCCCGTGGTACACGGCTATGCCCGCTATGTCCCGCAAGGGGTGAGGGACAGCATCGAGAATTTCGTGGACAACTTCGACGAGCCGAGCAGCATGGTAAACCACCTGCTGGTGGGTGATCTGAAAGGGGCCGGTACCAACCTGGGCCGCTTCACCCTCAACACCACTGTGGGCCTGCTCGGTCTGTTCGACGTGGCCAAGCATGCGGGCCTGGCTCGCAACACGTTGGAGATGGACACCGTGCTCGGCAAGGCCGACATCGGGGATGGCGCCTATCTGATGGTGCCGGTCTACGGTCCCACCACCACCCGGCAACTGGTTGGGGATACCATCGATACCATCTACTTCCCCTATGCCCTGCTGACCTTCCCGCTGAAGGTGGTGCACTGGGCGCTGGATGGCCTCGGTACCCGCTCCAAGCTGATCGATCAGGAGCGCATCATCGACAACGCGCTGGATCCTTACGCCCTGACCAAGGACTTCTACTTGCAGTACAACGATGGCAAGGTGACGGGTCGCAAACCCGAGCTCCAAGAGCAGAAGCCAGAGGCGGCGGATGATGGCAACCTCGACGATTACATGGACGAGATAGACCAGTAAGCACGGTCATCTTCCACAAGGCGCCTGCGGGCGCCTTTGTTGTCGATGGCAGGTATTCGACCATAAAAAAACGCCCCGCAAGTGCGGGGCGTTTTGGCAAGAAAGGCTTATCAGGCAGCCAGGTTCTTGGCCACGAATTCCCAGTTGACCAAGGCCCAGAAGGTTTCCATGTACTTCGGACGCAGGTTGCGGAAATCGATGTAGTAGGCGTGTTCCCACAGGTCGACGGTCAGCAGCGGGGTGGTACCGGCTTCGGTCAGCGGGCAACCGGCGTTGGATGTGTTGACTATGGCCAGGGAGCCGTCAGCCTTTTTCACCAGCCAGGTCCAGCTGGAGCCGAAGTTGCCGATGGCAGACTTGGTGAACGCATCCTTGAACTCGGCGAAGGAGCCGAAGGCCTTGGTGATGGCATCGGCCAGGGCGCCAGTGGGCTCGCCACCGCCGTTCGGGGAGAGGCAGTGCCAGTAGAAGGTGTGGTTCCAGATCTGGGCAGCGTTGTTGAAGACGCCACCAGTGGAGGTCTTGATGATCTCTTCCAGAGACTTGCCTTCAAACTCGGTACCCGGCACCAGGTTGTTCAGGTTGACCACGTAGGTGTTGTGGTGCTTGCCATGGTGGTATTCCAGGGTTTCCTGGGAGATGTGCGGTTCCAGAGCATTGATTGCATAGGGCAGAGCGGGAAGTTCGAAAGCCATTTTCTACTCTCCATTGGCTGGTCCGTGCGAAGGCGACGGTTGCAAGACATTGCGTACTCTTTTCTATCTTGAAAAGAATTGTTCTTGAAATGAGGGGGCCAGACGGCCCAAAGCCCGTCGATTGTAGCAGTATCAAAGATGGGCGAACAACCCTTGATTCTTGCCATGATCCGGATCAAGCTGCGGCGTATTGATGCATGACTTCTTTCATTCGCAACGGTTTGCCAGTTTGTGGTCTGCCCGGATTGCAGTAGAATGGCCGCCGAAATCGCTCCAGTGAGGCATTTATGGAAACTATTGAAAAGATCAAACAGCAGTTGGCTGAGAATCCCATCATCCTCTACATGAAGGGATCCCCCAAGCTGCCCAGCTGCGGTTTCTCTGCCCAGGCCTCCCAGGCCCTGATGTCCTGCGGCGAGCCTTTCGCCTATGTCGACATCCTGCAGAACCCGGACATCCGCGCCGAGCTGCCGAAATTCGCCAACTGGCCCACCTTCCCGCAACTGTGGGTCGAGGGCGAGCTGGTCGGTGGTTGCGACATCATGATCGAGATGTTCCAGGCCGGCGAGCTGCAGACCCTGATCAAGGAAACTGCCGCCAAGCACAAGCAGGATGACGCTGCCGCCGAATAAGGCCGCATTCATACCATGCAAAAAGGGGAGCCACTGGCTCCCCTTTTCTTTGTGCCCACGACAGACATCAGACGATGCGCTCGAGGCGCGCCATGTAGAAGCCGTCGAAGCCGGTCTCGGCCGGGCTGACGTTGTGATCGCCGATCAGGCGGAAGTGCTCGTTGGCGGCGAGGAACTTGTCCACCTGCTGGCGGTTCTCCTCGGGCAGGATGGAGCAGGTGGCGTAGACCAGCAGGCCGCCCACCTTCACCATCTGGCTGTAGCGCTGCAGGATCTCCTCTTGCAGGGCGACCAGCACCGGCAGGCGCTCGGCGGTGTCGCGCCACTTGGCATCCGGGTTGCGCTTGAGCACGCCAAGGCCGGAGCAGGGGACGTCCAGCAGCACGCGATCGGCGCTTTCTTTAAGGCGCTTGACGGTCTTGCTGCTGGTGATGACCCGGGTCTCCACGTTGTGGGCACCGGCGCGGCGGGCGCGCTGCTTGAGGTTCTCCAGTTTCCACTCTTCCACGTCCATGGCCAGCAGACGGCCCTTGCCCTGCATCATGGCGGCCAGGTGCAGGGTCTTGCCGCCGGCACCGGCACAGGCGTCGATGACCCGCATGCCGGGCGCCACGTCCAGGGCCGCGGCCACCAGCTGGGAGCCGGCATCCTGCTGCTCGAAGCAGCCGTCGGCAAAGGCCTGGGTACGGAACAGGGCGGCGTCCGAGGTCACTTGCAGGGCGGTCTCCACTCCGTCGACGGGCACTGTGGTGACATGCTCTTTGGCCAGCATGGCTTGCAGCTCGTCCCGGGTGCACTTGAGGGTGTTGACCCGCAGGTAACGCTTGGGCATCCAGGCCAGGGCGGCACGCTCGGCCGGCCAGGCGTCGCCCAGTTGCTCGCTGCCGAGTTTTTCCAGCCAGGCAGGGCAGCCGTCCATCAGCACGGGGTTCTTCTTGGCCTCGGTCAGGCGGCGGCGGAACGCCTCCTCGTTGAAGCGATCCAGGGTCGGGTGGTTGGGCTGATCTATCTTGTGGAAGGCGTGCCAGCTGTGCAGCAGCGGCCAGACATTCTTCTCCGCCTGACGGACCTGGATGCCGGTGAGGAAGCAGTAGAGGCTAAGGCGGCGCAGCAGATCGCCGGTGACCAGGGCAATCCTTGCCTGTTCTTGGGGTTTGAGTTCGATGCCGGAGAAGTGACGTGCATAGGCGCGGTCGAGGGTAAGACCCTGACCCAGCACATCGTCAACGATGGCAACGACCAGATCCCCGAAACGGGGCAACAGTGGGGACTTGAGCATGAGATTAACCTTGGCCAAAGAAAGAGTGAACCGGCCCCGTCGAAGAGGGGTTCTGGAACGGACAAATCCGCGCCATGATAGGGGCTAGTCTGCATTGGTGCAACCTTCCCCATTCGAGGAATGTACAGAGGATGTTGCTGGACTAATCGGACCAGCGGGCAAATGATGCCGTGGCAGTTCAGGTGAATCCGTTTAAAAAGGAATTAAAAAGATGCAGTTGATGAAATATTCTCCGCTGGCGGTGCTGGTGGCGGGTCTGATGACGTCCGGCAACCTGATGGCCGGCGAGTGGCATACGGTCACGGCGCGGGCCACCGCCGCCGACGGGTACGAGGTGAGGGCCAGCCAGTATCGCATCGTCACCGTCTCCACCGATTACCTGGCTGCCCTGAAGGGGGGCGAGCGCCGCCTGACCCTGCCCCTGCCGGATGGCAAGGAGGTGACCTTCAGCCTGCAACCCTATGATTTGCTGCCAGCGGATCTGGCTGCCAAATATCCCGATATCCTGGCTTTCAAGGGGCATAACGAAGTGGCGCTGGGCGAGACCGGGCGCTTCGATCTCGGTCCCCAGGGATTCCACGCCATGTTCAGCCATGAAGGGAAAATGGTGTTCGTCGATCCCCTTCGCAATGGGGAAGGCTATGCCGTCTATTACCAGCAGGATGCTCACAGCCGGCTGGAAGAAGAGGCGGACAAGGTGATCGGGGGCGAGGCCAAAAAGCTGGCCCGCCAGGTGCTGGTGGATGGCAACGAGCGCAAGCGCTATGTCATCGCCATCTCGGCGGCGGGGGAGTACACCCAGTATCACGGTGGCACCGTGGAGGCGGGTCTTGGCGCCATCACCACCCTGCTCAACCGGGTCAACGAGGTCTACCAGCGTGACGTGGCGGCCGAATTCCAGCTGGCCAGCGGCAACGACACCATCATCTTCACCGACGTGGCGAACGATCCCTTCAACAATGATGACGGCGATATCGATGCCAACATGCAGGTGCAGGCCGATGCCCTGACCAAGGGTCTGGGGGCCTTCGACATCGGCCATGTGGTCAATACCGGTGGCGGTGGCCTGGCGGGACTGGGCGTACTCTGTACCGACGAAAAATCGGCGGGGATGACGGGCTCCTCCGAGCCGGTGGGGGATGCCTTCTTCATCGACTACGTGGCCCACGAGATTGGTCACCAGTTCGGGGCAGAGCACACTTTCAACGGCACCACAGGCAGCTGTGGTGGCGGCAACCGGGAGGCAAGCCAGGCCTGGGAGCCGGGCAGCGGCAGCTCCATCATGGCCTATGCGGGGATCTGCGGAGACGAAGATCTGCAGCCCCACAGCGAGCCCTATTTCCACAGCAAGTCCATCGAGCAGATGCGGGCCCACATGGCCACGGAGCCAAATTGCGGCACCCCGTTGGCGCTGGTCAACAATGCGCCCCAGGTGGCGGCAGGCAATGACTACGTCATTCCCGCCAACACCCCCTTCGTGCTCAAGGGGGCGGGGGCCGATCTTGACGGCGATCCGCTGAATTACACCTGGGAGCAGATCGATCTGGGGACGGAGTCGAGCAGCCCGGCCACCATGGTGGACGACGGCAGCCGCCCGCTGTTCCGTTTCGTGGCGCCGACCAGCGTGCCGGAGCGCACCCTGCCGAGTCTCACCTCCCTGCTCACCAACACCCTGGCAATAGGGGAGGCCTGGCCTGCCACCAACCGGGACCTGAACTTCCGCCTCACGGCGCGGGACGGCAAGGGCGGTGTCGCCAGCGATGACATGAAGATCCAGGTGGTCAACACCGGCAAGGCCTTTGCCCTGACCAGCCCGGTGGTGACCCCCCTGGGGGCGGGCAAGACGCAGACCATCAGTTGGGAAGTGGCTGGCTCCAATGCAGCCCCCATCAACTGCAGCAAGGTGGATCTCTTCATGACCCGGGACGAGGGGGCAAACTGGACTCCCCTTGCCAGCGGCAAACCCAACTCGGGCTCGGCGAGCGTCACCATCCCGGCGGGCCAGGACGGCACTGCCCGCTTGAAGGTGGCGTGCAGCGACAACATCTTCTTCGCCATCAGTCCCCTCAAGCTCTCGGTCACCCAGCGCGGTGAAGAGGGGGGAAGCGGTGGCGGTGGTGCCCTCGGCTTCTGGACCCTGGCCCTGGCGTTGCTGGGCTGGCAGCGGAGGCGGGCATGAGACTGGCAGGGGTGCTGCTGCTCACCCTGCTCGGCGGTTGTCAGGCCGATGCAGACACCCTGGATCAGGCGGTCAGCGCCAGCCTCGCCAGGCAGGATTACCGGCTGATCGTGCGGGCCGGGCGCGGCGAGGTGGCGCCCGGGATCGCGGCGGATCAGCAGGCGGCGGCCAAGGCCCGCTGCGGCGTGCGCTATCTCGACGGATTCGGGGATGTCATCAAGCCGGATCAGAAGGAGGCCCATGCCAGGCTGAGCGCCTATGCGGCGGACTACAACCGGCGCATGCTGGCCCATTGCCCGCCGGTTGACGGCAAGCAGTAGGCTGACGGCCATCGGCATAAAGAGGGAGGCATGAGCCTCCCTCTCTTTTTGCTCCGCCATTTGGCCGCCCCGAGGCTTGTACCCATGGCGCGCTCGTCGCACAATGCCTGCACCCATCGCCGCACGGGCGGCAGAGAAAGAGAGAAGGAAAATCAAGATGATGGATGTGGCTGATCTGCGTCGCGAATACACCAGGGGTGGACTGCACCGGGCCGATCTGCCGGCCGAACCCCTCGCCCTGTTCGAGAAGTGGCTGGCCCAGGCGTGCGAGGCCAAACTGACCGATCCCACCGCCATGGTGGTGGGCACCGTGGATGCCGATGGCCAGCCCTGGCAGCGCACCGTGCTGCTCAAGCACTACGATGCCGAAGGCATGGTGTTCTACACCAACATGGGCAGCCGCAAGGCGCATCAGCTGGAGGGCAACCCCCGTATCAGCCTGCTCTTCCCCTGGCACACCCTGGACAGACAGGTACACGTGACCGGTCGGGTGGAGAAGATGAGCACCTTCGAGGTGATGAAGTATTTCCACAGCCGTCCCAAGGATAGCCAGATCGCCGCCTGGGTCTCCAAACAGTCGACCCGCATCTCGGCCCGTGGCGTGCTGGAGGCCAAGTTCCTCGAACTCAAGCAGAAGTTTGCCAATGGCGAGGTGCCGCTGCCGAGCTTCTGGGGTGGTTTCCGGGTGCGCATCGACACCGTCGAGTTCTGGCAGGGCGGGGAGCATCGTCTGCACGATCGTTTCTATTACACCCGCGAGGGGGACGGCTGGCACATCGAGCGCCTGGCGCCCTGATGAACATCGCCCGGCTCAAGAACTTCACCGAGATAGTGAAGAACAACTTCAACATCTCGGCGACGGCGGAGAAGCTCTATACCTCCCAGCCGACCCTCAGCAAGCAGATGAAGATGCTGGAAGAGGAGCTGGGGCTGGCGCTGTTTACCCGCAAGGGCAAGAACCTGGCGGGCCTGACCCCCATGGGGGAGCAGGTGATGG
The DNA here is from genome assembly GCF_019048565.1 of Aeromonas sp. FDAARGOS 1406. NCBI lineage: Bacteria > Pseudomonadati > Pseudomonadota > Gammaproteobacteria > Aeromonadales > Aeromonadaceae > Aeromonas > Aeromonas sp. FDAARGOS 1406. Next base: position 1,437,110 of record NZ_CP077378.1, on the reverse strand, counting down.
AGCTGGCCAGGGGAGTGGTGGCCCAGGTGGAGCAGATTGGTCAGCTTTCCCTCGGGGATCAGCTGGCCACCAGCGGGGTGCTGCGCATCGCCACCACCCACACCATGGCCCGCTACAAGCTGTGCCGGCGGTCATTACCGAATTCTCCCGCCGCTACCCCGAGGTGAGCATCCAGCTGCATCAGGGAGCCCCTGCCCAACTGGCGCAGATGGCGCAAAACGGGGATGTGGAGATGGCCATCGCCACCGAGTCCATGCACCTGTTCGACGAGCTGGCGACCGTGCCCTGCTATCGCTGGGGGCGCAGCGTGGTGGTGCCCCACGGCCATCCGCTGCTGGACTGCCAGCCGCTGGCCATGGCGGATCTGGCCCGGTATCCCCTCATCACCTATGTGTTCGGTTTCACCGGCCGCTCCAAGATGGACAAGGCGTTCGGTCGCCATGGCCTCAGCCCCCGCATCGTGCTGACGGCCACCGACAGCGACATCATCAAGCACTATGTGCGCCTGGGGATGGGGGTCGGGGTGATCGCCACCTCGGCGTTCGACGAAGGGGACAGGGAGAGCCTGGTCTGCCTCAACATCGATCATCTGATCGCCTCGAGCGTGGCCCATGTGTGCCTGCGCAGGCACGCCCACCTGCGGGACTACATGTACGACTTCATCCACCTCTATGCCCCCCATGTGAGCCGGGAGACGGTGCAGCTGGCGCTGCTCAACCAGGGAACGCCCGCTCCGTCTGCAACTCTGCCCTGGCTCTGACGCCGAGACATAAAAAAGAGAGGCCGTCGGCCTCTCTTTGCATTGCTATCCCCTTGTACTGACCCCTCAGGCGGCTCGGGTCGCCAGATTGACGAAGATCTGGGCTCCCACCAGCAGGCAGTCGTCGTCCAGGTAATAGGGGTTCGCGTGCAGGTAGTTGCAGATCCCCTTGGCCTGATTGCCGCTGCCGAGGAAGAACATGGCCCCCATGCGGCTTGGCGTGGCGTTGATCATGTAGCTGAAGTCCTCGCTGCCGGTCATGGGCTGGCCCTTTGCGTTGATCCCGTCGCTGGACAACACATTCGAGGCGGCTTGTTGCAGGCGCTCGCAGGCCTGGGGGTGGTTCTCCACCGCCGGGTAGCCGGCATGGACCATGGTGGTCTTGAAGCCGCGCAGCTCGCTCTGGGCGATGATGTCCCTGAAGCTGTTTTTCAGGATCTGGTCGGTTTCGGCATCCATGGCGCGGATGGTGCCACGGGCCTGCACATGATCGGCGATGGCGTTGGGAATGGTGCCGCCGTTGATCATGCCGCAACCAAAGACCGCCGGGCTGAACGGGCTGGTGCGCTTGGCGACGATGTAGTCCATGTCCTCGATGATCCGCACCGCCTCCCGGATGGCATCCAGCCCCTTGTGGGGGGGGGGGGAGCCGTGGGCGGAGATGCCGTGCACATCAAGCGTCCAGGCCGACCCCCAGGAGGACATGACCCCCTGGTTGAACTTGATGGTGCCCGTCTCCATAGCGCCGTCGTTGTGCAGGGCATAGACCTCGTCCACCCCCTTCATGCAGCCAAGCTCTACCATCTTTTCGGCACCGGGGACGCGCATGTCCTCTTCCGCCATCTGGAAGATGAAGCGGACGTTGTACCGCAGGCGATCGCGGTTGGCGGCCAGAAACCTGGCGGCGGTCAGAGCGATCGCCATGTGGGAGTCGTGGCCGCAGTTGTGGGCCATCCCCTCATGGGTGGATTTGAACGCCACCTCGCTCATGTCGTGCATCTCCAGGCCATCCATGTCGGCACGAAAGGCAATGGTGGGCAGGGTGGGGTCGACCGCCAGATCCCCGTGAAAACCAGTGAAGCCGGGATACAGGGTGATCCTGTAGCCGAACTCTTCCATCAACCCACGGCAGTAGGCAGAGGTCTTGAACTCGGCCCCGGAGTATTCCGGGATGCGGTGCAGGTGGTGGCGCACTTCGTAGCTGAAGTCGCGCAGGGCCAACAGGTCAGGTTCGATATGGTAGTGGTTCATCAGATGATCCCTTGAATGGAGAAACCGAGCTGGGCAACCAGGGAGGCGCCAAAGAAGCAGCAGGTGGAGACGATCATGAAGATGAGGATCACTTTCCACGACATCTTCTTGAGTTCTTCGAGCTGACCGCCGACGGAGAGGCCGGCAAAGGCCAGCAGCGGCACGCAGCAGGAGAGGAAGGAGATCTTCGCCACGGCATCGATGAAGAGGCCGCGCACCGGGGTCTCGGGCAGGCAGATGAGAATGCCGATGATGGTGGCATAGGCAAAGGCCGGCAGGGAGGAGGGCAGATAGCGCTTGGTCACCAGGGAGGCGAACACCACCAAGGACATGGCGACGAAGCTGTCCCCCATCTGCCACAGCGGCAGGCCCGAGGTCAGGGTCTGGGTGAACATGGCCAGCAGGATCGCCAGGAAGACGAAGCGCATATCCATCACGATGCTTTTCATGCTTTCTCTCCTTTGGCGGTCAGGGCATAGATTTTTTCAGCGAGCGGCAGACCCAGATAGGTGAGGGAGAGCGCTCCCAGGGCCGACGAGAGCAGGTTCGAGGCGGCGGCGATGCTGAGCACCTGCTGGGCCATCGCCTCATCGAGGCCGTTGATGAGGGCACCGGAGGCGGCGCTCAGCATGGAGCCGGATCCCACGCCGGAACCGGCGGCCAGGGCCAGGGGGTGCAGCCCCGTGAGGGGGGCAATGCTGCCGAGCACGCTGAACCAGAGGGTGCCGATGACGGAGCCGCACAGGTAGATGGCGAGCACGCCGATGTACTCCTGGGAGCCGGTGCCGAACTTGCCCTGGATCACCGCGACCGAGGGTTCACGGCTGATGGAGGAGCAGGCCCCGATGGCGCGGCGGCCAAAGCCGAACTTCACCGCCAGCGGAATGGCGATGAGGATGGGCAGGAGGTTGCCTATCTCCTGCAGGAAGAGCGGTACGCCGACGCTCAGGATCATCTTGAGGTTGGGGATGATCATCCTCGCATACTGGGTCCCGAGGATCAGCAGGCTGAAACCCACCATCTTGCCGCAGAAGCCCTCTTCTCGCTCGGTGAAGAGCCTCTTCCAGCCGGGAATGCGATCCTTGACGGGCTTGGCGGAGACGATCATGCCGATGATGACGGCAAAGAGCATGGGCAGGATGGGGATGATGGCGATGCCGAGTCTGATCTCCTGCTTCCCGATGAGGGATTGGGCCACGAAGATCAGCAGGGCGGTCGCCAGGGTACTGACTACTACCGTTTTGAGTGGGCTGGTTGGCTGCATAGTGTGTTCTCTTGTTATCCGTTGTCCTTCATGGGCGTCTTTGGTCACGCCATGATGGGGGCATGATAGGAAGCGAAGAGAGGAAGGAATGTGACCGCCATCAAGTCAGCCATATGGCATTTTTTCATGGGGTATGCCGTTTAACCATGGTAAACATATGGTTTAACAACTCATTGGCAGCTGCTTATGCTGCCTCAGACAGGAGTGTGGTGCCGCCCGGGCACCCGGTGCCTGATCCGGGGGGGGGGGATGTGGGGGAAGGAATGGATCTGTTGATAGAGGGCGCGCTCTGGCGCCCCTCCTGGCAAGCGGCGTTGCAGGCCTGGCAGCACCGGGGAAACCGCTGGTGGCTGCTGCTTGGCAAAGGGGAGGCGAGGGAGATGGCACCTTGGGCGGCCAGCCCGCCAGATGGCATTCTCCTTGCCCGCGACCTGCTTGCCGCCTGGCTGGGTGAGGCCGCCTCCCCGCTGATGGCGACACAGCCGGACCGGCAGATCCTGATCGCTGCCTCCGGCTCCCTGCTGACCCTGGCCAGAGAGAGCGGCCTGCTCACCCTGGGGCCCGTGGGGGCGGATCACCGCCTCGGTGCCGATGACGACCTTGGGGTTGCCCTGCAACGCCTGCTTGCCCGCCGCCTGATGACCCCGGTGCTGCGCGAGCCTGGCGGGCAGGACGCGCTGGTGCTGCGCCCCCTGCTGCCCGGCGATGAGAGCGCCATCCTGCGTTATTGTTCGGATGCGGCGCTCGCCCGCTATACCCTCAACATCCCCCACCCCTATTCGCCGGAGGCGGCGCGGGACTGGCTTGCCCTGAGCGGGCGCAAGGCTGCTCTCGGGCTGGGATGCACCTGGGCCCTGACTCTGCCCCAGGGGCGTGGAGATGAGCCCGCTCCCCTGGTCGGCACCCTCTCCCTGCACTGGCACGGGGAGCTGGCATGGTGGGTCGGCGTGCCCTGGCAGAACAGGGGGCTGGCCACCCGGGCCGCGAGCCTGGTCAGGGCGTTTGCCTTCGAACAGTGGCACCTGCCTGCCCTCACCGCCCGCCACATGCCGGGCAACCTCGCCTCAGGCCGGGTGATGGAAAAGACTGGCATGCACCATGACGGGCATCGGTCAGATCCGGCCGATGGCGCCCTCGAGCTCGATCACTGGCGGCTGGATCGCCCGGCGCGTCTGACGGATGCACGCAAAGAGGCGCTGGCCCCCTGGCTGGATGACGAGGAAGTGGTCGTGGCCATACTGCACGATGAGGGGGTGGCGCTCTTCATGGCGGGGGAGGCGACAGAGGGCGAGCAGACACTCAGTGGGCTGACGGTGCGGCGCTATCCCCTGGCCATGCTGGCGCCAGAGGCGCCCGGGGTGCAGGCCCATGGTGGTGGCGCCCTGCTCAAGGAGTGCGGGGATCTGGGCCTCGCCTATCTGCGGCGATTGCGACAGCCTGATGACGGACGCTGATGACTGGCACAAGAGAGCTCATCGCGAAGCCTGGTGCGGGGCCTGTCAGGTGTTTTCCTGAGTCCGCCCTCCCATTTTCAGACAAAGGCAGTGAAGTGGCGCCCCACTTCTGTGGAATAATGGTCGCCCTGCTGTACGAGGAGTAACGCTGTATGTTGAGAACCGAGCGTCCCGGCGACATGCTGCCAGTCTATGAGCTGGTGAGTGCCGCCTTTGGTCGTCCCGACGAGGCCGAACTGGTCAACCGCCTGCGAGAATGTGGGGCCGCCGTGGTCACCATGGTCGAGGAGGAAGAGTACGAGTTCATGGGGCACCTGATGCTGAGCCCGATCACCATTGAGGGACAGGAAGGGCCCTGGCTGGGACTGGCACCCGTGGCCGTGCATCCCGACTGGCAGGGGCAGGGCATTGGCTCGGATCTGGTGCGGGAAGGGCTGGACACGGCACTGGAGATGGACTGGAAGGCGGTGGTGGTGCTCGGGGACCCTGCCTACTACGCCCGTTTCGGCTTTCGGCCTGCCAGCGACTTCGGCCTGCACTGCATCTACGAGGTGCCGACGGAGTGTTTCATGGCGATGGAGTTGCAACCCGGCGGGCTCGACGGGGTAAGGGGCGAGGTGCTCTATCACCCCCTGTTCGATGAAGAGCCGGTGGAGTGACCGCCTGCCCATCCATGAAAAAGGACCCTTAGCGGGTCCTTTTTCATGCCATGCCCATCGCTTGAACGGACGTCACTGGGCCAGGGATTTCAGCTGCTGCTTGCCCGGCGGGTTGTTCCAGTCGATGGGACCGTGGGTGAAACGGTACTGAAGCCTTGGCAGACTCAATTCCAGCCACTCCTCCCGGAAGTAGGCATAACCCTGGTCCCAGTCTGGATCCTGCGCCCAGCCGGTCTGCAGGAAGTGGAGCCGGGTGCCCTGGCCCTCCGGCACGAAGCGCAGGCTGACCTGGGTCTTCTGCTGACGAATGTGGGGAAACTGGGGAGGGAAATTCCAGCTGAAGCTGAGCAGATCATGGGGCATGACCGCCATCACCCGGCACCCTTCGCTGCCACGCTCGCCGAGGGGAGCATCGGGTCTGAAATAGATCTCGAACGGTCCGTTGGGTTCCGGGACCATGAGGCACTCCGGCGCCAGAAAACTGCGCAGCCCGCTCTCCGTGGTCCAGGCCCGCCAGACATCGTCAATGTGGGCGGGTACCAGAATACTGCCTTCAATTTGCTTGTTATCCATAAATCAGTGAACCTCAAACCAGTCATGGACGGGACCTCGGCAGTATAGCCCCTGAGGCGATAAAATAGGCAGCCCTGTGTCACACGGTTACGTATTCAAGAGGGTCCACATTGCCGATTTGACAGCACGGCGGGATCCATCGAGAGTGGGAAGCGACAAGCACGCAACGCAAGGATGGTGTCATGATCAGAATGATGACGGAAGCTGACGAGCCCATGCTGGCGCAGCTCTTCCTCAAGGGAAGGCGCCAGGCCTTCCATTGGGTTGATCCCGCCCTGTTCCGGCTCGAGGATTTTGCCGAGCAGACCCGGGGCGAGGAGATCTGGGTGGCGGAGAAAGGGGGCAGCCCGTGCGGATTCGTCTCCATCTGGGGGGCCGAGAGCTTCGTGCATCATCTCTACGTGGTGGCGGACTGGCACGGGCAGGGCATGGGGCGGGCCTTGCTTGCCGCCGGCTTGGCCGGATACCCCTCCCCGGCCTCCCTCAAGGTGGCCATGCGCAACACCACGGCGATGGCTTTCTATCATCGCCTGGGCTGGGAGAACACCGAAGAGACGGGTCATTGCGACATCACGGGCCCCTGGCGCAGGCTGGTGTTGACGCCCGATGCCGCAGGGGAATAAGCCGCTGGCAGACTGCGGCAACCGCACCGCACATTGATCTCCAGCCCTGGCAGGGCATAAAAAAGCCACTTCGCGGGAAGTGGCTCTTCAACACATCCGGGGGAGGGCAGACCTTCCCTCGCTCAACCGATGATCACAGGGCCGCCACGGCCTCTCTTACCAGGGCGGCCAGCTCTTCCCACCTGCCCTCGTCGATGAGCTTGGCCAGCACCATCCAGGTGCCGCCGCAGGCGATCACGGCATTCAGCCCCAGATACTCTTTCAGATTGGCCGGCGTCACGCCGCCGGTGGGCATGAAGCGCACCGGATAGACGGCGCCCAGGGCCTTGAGCATGGCGGTGCCGCCTGACTGCTCTGCCGGGAAGAACTTGAGGTGGCGAAGCCCCATCTTCATGGCTTGCTCCACCAGGCTGGGGTTGTTGACCCCGGGGATGATGGTGACGTCCTTGTCCAGGCAGTACTGCACCGTGGTCGGGTTGAAGCCGGGGCTGACGATGAAGTCAGCACCCGCCGCAACGGCCGCATCCACCTGCTCGCGGTTGAGCACGGTGCCGGCCCCGATCAGCAGATCCGGGTAGGCCGCGCGCATCTGGCGGATGGCCTCTGCGGCGGCGGGGGTGACGTCGGCCCCTTGCAGGCGTGCGGCGAGATAACCGGCGCTGAAGGAGTTGCCCGCCGCCGTGGTGTCGATCACCTGTTTGGCGGACAACCGCAGGGCGGCGATTTCGATCCGCTGCGTTGCCGTGACCACCAGGCAACCTCAGAGCCGCGCTTGACGACGATCTCGCCCACCCCGAAGCCCTGGCTCCCTGGCTGCATTGCGAGCGCAACCCCTACTGGCGCAAGCTCCACGAGCATATCGACGACAAGGCCATCTCCAGCTGGTGCGACGATCACGACCAGATCCTCAAGGCCCTGATGCGCAAGGATCCGCAGGCGGCCAAGCTGGCCATGTGGCAGCACCTGGAGAACACCAAGCAGATGCTCTTCCAGGCCACCATCTTCGATGACGAAATGGAGGATGACCGCTACCTCTTCTCCGAAAATCCCGTCGTTCATCTGACCCAGCCTTCCACTGCCAACGGCTAGTGGAAGATTCTCGGGGGCGAACCCTCGAGGTTGTTTCAACCCCATGGAGGCGCTGGGCTGATGGCGTGGCCCACAGCTCCCGGGCAAATTGCTGCTCCACTCGCCGGTTTTTGCTGGCGACGCCACCTGGAGCTGGCCCATGTCAAATGCAGCCACCCCTCGCAGAGCCTTTGGCCTGATCTGGAGATGTGCTGCGCTCGTGGGGCGGATACATCCTCTCAAGGTGAGAAAAAGGATACAAAAAGGGCCACTTCTTGCGAAGTGGCCCTTTCCAAACGTTTGGCTGGGGGAGTCTGAATCTATAATTCATGTTATTGATTTTAAATGATTTTGCTGTATCTATCAGGATGGTGATGTTGCTATTGGTGTTACTGGCGAATAAGCCACCCCACATTTTTGCCATTGAGGCGTACCGGTCTACCCCGCGAAAAAGCCGGCCAGGTCTCCGGCTACTTCGAGCGCTCGCGACGCACTTCTCGGGATGCGGGTTCAAATTCCTATGACCCGGATCCCACGATTCATACTCACCGTGTTGTTCTTCGTGCCGACGTAATTCGTTTTTCACTGGGCTGCGCAATTGCGCACTCTCTAAGCCTCCACCAACGCCTCCAGCCCTTGCTACACCTAGCTCTTCCAGTATTGGACCACCATTGTATTTCGATTTTGCACAGCGGCTTGTGCGCAGAAAAATGCGCAAATTGCGCAGTTTGTAGTGCGCAGTTCAGAGGGGATTGCGCAGGTACTGATAGGGGCAAGCGGCCGGCCCAGGAAGGATGGCTCATTCGGTAGCGGTGGGAGGTCGTTTCACATGCCGTGGCAGGAGCGCTCCATCACCGCCCTTGGCTTTCTGCCGGCTTAGCCGCGGAGTTTGTGGCCAGTGGCGGTACCAGGTGTAACGGATCCCCGTCGAGTTAGGTGCGGAGTTACCGCTTGGAGCATGGCATATCAGGGAACCCACGACACTGCCGATTCAGAGGGCCACCTGGTGAGTACAGCTAATGGCCAGGGAATGGCGCAGCATGAACAGAGCCCACCAGGTGACGGCAGGAAGTATAGCTAAAACAACACGCAGCTCGAAACTAGTCTCGGGTGAGATCTACTTCTGTACAAACATTACAACTTAGTTCCGTTACTAGATGACGAGCCATGTAGGATCCTTCTCAGGTTCCGTGGCACTTTTTGAATTTGAGGCCTGAACCACAAGGGCACTGCTCATTTCTGCCAATTTTCTCCGAATATTGACTTAATGCCAACTTGGGCTTCTGGCTGGCAACCCTAGCTTGATGCTTTAACTGCGTTATGTATCTTGACTGATTTTCAACCTCTGTACGTTGGTCTCCGGTTAGCCCTTCAATATAAGGAGACAAACGCCGCATTTCTGCGCCAGCCTCATCGTGTTGCCCACAAAGGGCGAGTATTACTGCATACTGGCTTCGGACCTGAACTAATCGATTCACTAAATAGCTGTTCCGAATAGTAGATCACCGGAGGAAGGGAACTCAGTCCAGTTTGTGCGATCTGATTAGTCGCTAAACAAAACAAGCCACACCCAAAGGACTGAGTTGATGCCTATCCTACCACCTCTGCCACGACCACAACGGCGCCGCATTCACAAAATCATCCATGCCACCCGTGATAAAGGACATGCTCGTCGCTTGATGGCCATCTTGCTGTTACATGAAGGACGCACGATCACCGATGTTCATCACCTTACCGGCGCTGCGCGCTCGACCATCGGTCGTTGGCTTCGGTGGTATCGAGATGAAGGCATAGATGCGCTAGAAGCCTTACCGGCTGGCCGTGCCCCAGTCTTACCTATCGCCAAGATTGTCACCCTACTGGTGCTGCTCATGCAGTTTTCTCCGCAAGATTTTGGTTATCAGCGCAGCCGTTGGTGTACTGAACTATTGGCTATAAAAATCAATCGGTTAACAGGGCTCAATGTGGCAGCCTCCACGCTCCGCCGATGGTTACCTCGTATGGGCATTGTCTGGCGCAGGCCCGTGCCGACCTTGCGGATAAAAGACCCAGCCTATCAGGAAAAAATGGCGAATATCGACGCCGCGCTGGCCCGCTGTGATGCCGATAATCCGGTGTTTTATGAGGATGAAGTCGATATAGACCTCAATCCCAAATTAGGAGCCGACTGGATGTTCAGAGCGCAGCAAAAGCGGGTTGTCACACCGGGGCAGAATGCCAAGCATTATCTGGCAGGCGTTCTCCACGCAGGCAACGGAAGGGTACTTTACGTCAGCGGGATCAAGAAAAACTCATCGCTGTTTATTGCCATGCTGGAAAAGCTGCGCCACCACTACCGACGAGCCAAAACCATCACGTTGATCCTCGATAACTACATCATTCACAAAAGCAAACAGACCGAGCGATGGTTGAAGAAGAATCCCAAGTTCTGCCTGGTGTTCCAGCCAGTTTACAGCCCTTGGGTTAATCACATAGAACGGCTATGGCACAAGTTACATGAAACCATCACGCGCAATCATCAATGCAGAGGGATGGCAAACCTGCTGGCCCGAGTGAAACACTTCATGGATACCGTGTCTCCTTTCCCGGGGAATGGCTATGGCACAGCGAAGGTGTAGCACTATTGGGATCAGTTATTTAGGCCTTCTCCATGTACGACTGGCAGCACGTGTTGTTCCATGACTTCTCGAGCGCCTATATAATCTCCTCTAGGGAAGGTGCTAACAAGTCACTTGGCACAAAAACACACCATTCTAAATTATTGATATTAAATGGCTAAACTTTTTAGTTTTGGCACATAGGGTACTTATTCGCACCTTCCCTAGCAACAAATTCATCAGCCAAATCCTGTCCTACCCGAACCATAGAATCTGCAGCCCGAACCATATTGTAGAATTTCATAGAATGAATACGAACGAATGGAGCTATTTTCTTCTGAGCATCCAGAGTTCTGGCGTAAAGCTCAAGGGCATCTGCAAGATGCTTAATATGCTCTTGTACATTTTCTGGCTTATTTATTATTTCCCATAACACATCTGCATTTTTACCCATTACATCATCAGGACTAATTCCGATTATACTATAATAATCGCCTATTATTTCTTGACACAAAACTTCTGCATCTTGGTGTTTCTTCAGTTTCCATAGAGCAATAGCATAGTTATAGTCAAAAATACGTTTATGATCGGCATCTGGTAGCTTGTGACGAAAATCAGTCACAAGCTGTTCAACATCGTTGGCATTACCAATATCTGCTGAGAACAATATTTTCTTCATTATATAGGCAGCTTCCTCGCTGTAGCCAAACTCATTCTCTGCGAGTAGCGCCTCCATAGCTTCAAATCGATGATAAGCTTTATCAAAATCCCCTTGCCTAAATTCAGAGAAAATAATTCCATCTAAAGCCCAGAATTTATGAACAGGGTCCAACGTATCTGAATTTAATGCATTTTCAAGGCTGGCCATTATGTCTACGGTGATCCCCATTTCATGAAATAGCTCCTCACCCGAAAGAGAAATAAGCGCCATAACATCGTTGAGCCTGATGAAAACCTGCGTTAACAAGGAGAACCTAGAAGTGTCGCGAGTTTCATGAAGACTTGCGATCAGTAGATCTCTTAACGCTAACAATGCGTTGTTAGTCACCTGAGGGTTCATTAGCTCCAGATGCTGTAGACCTAATGCTCTTATGGCGTCATGGACTTTCATTGTTTGATTGCCAAAAATTTCTATATTTCCCGTGGCTCTCATTTTTTTTATGAGTGTAGCAGCAGCGCTTCTTGAAATATTAAGGGACTGAACTAGGAGCTCTGAAACTTCCTCTCTGCTTAACCCTACATCAGCCAAGCTAAATAATGCCAGGGAGTCTTTAACTAATCCTTCCAATTCTCTATAAACACGTGAAATAATAATTTCCTGTGCAGTTTCAACACTATTTTCTTGCTGTTTAAGTTCGGCACAAAGTGCGTCGATGTCACCATGGTATCCTGAGACTGCAATTTTTGATGCGCTTTGAACATATAGCGGCAGACCCCCTGTGTAGGCTCTCAGTTGCTCATATCCCAGGGCTGTGCCAAAACCGCCCAGTTCATCCACTGCCGCGGCCACTGCATCAATGTCCCAACCTAGGAGCGTTTCGCGCTGGAGATCTAACACAGCTTCTAGTTCGCGAACATTGTCATGGGGTTGGCATAGCAGGACAAAACGTATGTTAGTCGCCGCATTCAGGACATCACGCAGGTTCTCTACAGGTATTCGATGCGCATTATCCAATACCAGCAACAGTGTGACATTCTGCTGTTTTAAGAATGAGTTGAACGTTCTGAGAGCTTCATATCCACTGGAACCAGGAAGAAGGATCTTGCGTAAGTCATGCCGATCTTTGCTTGCAAACTTTGCAGCTAGTTCACGTACCAGTGTGCTAGCTAATGCGGGTCCCGGCAGGTCACCTACATCATAGTAAGCACACAAATCCGTACAATGTACTGCTGCTTGTGCCGCCCAAGCAGTCTTTCCTGCACCAGATAAACCACAAATGATACGGACATGGTCCTCAGATGTAAGTGACGGCTCCATTTTTTGCGGTCTATATAAAATTGGAGGTGCGGGAAAATCTTGTAGCTGAACAATTAACTGTTCAAATAATGCAGGAAGGTCGCTTGTGTGGAATAAGTGTTCTCTGTTCAGGGGACTTCCCGTAGCGGCAAATTGTACCAGTCCTGCTAATTTCCATACTAAGGATTCTGGAGATAACATCGAAAAATTCAGTTTTTCTGCTTCAGTGACACACCAGGTAGCAGCATCAACCAGTGTCAACCAAGCTGGAGGGAGACCTAGAAAAGGCTCTGCAGGAGAATGTGGGGATAGGAAAAAAACATCAGGAGGCAGTCTATGTTCATCGATAACTTTCTGAAGTTTAGGACCAGGTGCTTGGTTGGCCACGATAATAAATAAAGATTCTCCTTTACGTTTTTTATCACTATGTTCTTTTCGTATTAGCTCGAAGCGTTCCAGAACACCATCAATATCACTGGGCATTATTGCGTTAGATCGAGTTTTGACCTGCACATAAATATGCCGCCCCCCAGCAACAAGTTCTATATCCTCATCAAGTTCAATCTGTACTAAATCGATGGCGAGCTTAGGTGCCAATAATAGACAGCCAACTGCATACAAATGCTGGTATAAGAACCCTCTATGTACAGCTTCAATACGAGTTAATTGAGCGGAATCCAGTACGGCTAAAGCCATTTTATCATTTTCGTTTTGCATTTCTTCACCCCCAAAGGTAGCTATAGTGATGAAAAACACATTAGCATTAGCGAGATACATTCGGGAACCGTTGAATCCACTTAATGATATATCTGTGCTTGATGTCGCACTCAAAAATGATTTAGAGGGTTAACTGACAAGATTTTCCAGGATCTGCTCCGCTTCTGGCATATCTTGGCGATCGCTAGTCATCAGGTAGCGGAGGGTGTCCTTGGCTTCTTCCCGGGTCCTCGGTCGCAGCTCTGCCAGCAGGCCGAAGATGAACCAGTCTCGGGCTGACGACTCCATGCGATGCTCGTAATTTCCACTGGTATCACAGGCCTTTCGCAGGTAGTGAAGGTCATTCCAGTAAGCCAGCTCGTGAAGGCAGTCACTCAAAGTGTGCGGCATCAGTTCGGGTAGAGCCTTGAACCGATCGGCCACTTGTTCCGGCGGGTAGTCCCACTCCACTCGCTCAACCGTTCGCAGGCTCTCCAGGCAAAATACTTCCGCCGGTGTGTCATCCCACAGTTCATCCCCAAAGCGCCCAACCGCCTCGGCTTCCTTGGCTCGTCGTCCGATGGCACGCTCTGCCAGGCCATCCAGGTTGGCAAAGCCGATGCTGCCAAGGCCCGCCATGATATGCCCGGCACTGGCCACCAGCCACTTACCGTAGCGCGTCTCCAGTTCTTCGAGTGGAGTGGCTATCCGCCCTGCAGCTTCCTTCGCTTGTTCAATGCGGCCCGGGTCACCAGTCTCTATAACCTGGCGTAACCAGAGCAGGGCGTCGATTTCCTTGTCTCCTGTCACCACCTGCTGGGGAGGCTGCTCAGGTACCGCCGGCAGGGTCTCCCTGCAGCTTTGTAGTGAAGGCAGGGTGAACATGGCCCGGTGCCTTGGGTTATCGGCAAACAGCCCCGACCGGCTGATGATGGACTTCACGGTACCCAATGGCAGGCCGGCTATGTTAGCCACCTCCCTCATTGAGTGCTGGCGGCGCAGTTCGAGCACCAGCTCTCGTTGTTCGTTGGTCAATCTCAAGGCAACCCCCTGTTGCAGTAAAAGTGTGATCTCGCTCAGCTGTCTGCACTCTATGTATGAAAAAAACGGTGGCTACAGTGGCTACGCGGCTACAACTCCCCTCTAGGCCGCGCCATTGCTGGGTTTGTTGTGTAGCCACTACCCAAAAAAGTGGTGGCTACAGGTGGCTACACGCCTCTGACTCGGTGGCTACAGGCCATTTTTGTAGCCACTGTAGCCAATGTGTAGCCACTAATAATCAGCCTAGTGGCTACACCTCTATCCCTTGATACATAAGGCCTACAGAGGTGTTTTGTTGTGGTGTAGCCACTGTAGCCACCGTTTTTGTTTCTTCTTTCACGCGCGCGCCTGAGGCAGAAAAGGCAAGGGCCACACTCGGTGGCCCATTAGCTCCTGCTGACATTGGTTATTCGTCCTCCAAGCCATCCCCCTCATCACCCAGTACCCGCTCACCCAGCACATAGACCCTCATCCCTTTCCCCATGCCGGGCAATCTGACTTGTCGCTGTAGCCGCTTCTTGTCTATGCCTGTTAGCAGATAGCCAGCCTCAAGGCACAAGATGGCGGCTCGCTTGGGGTCTCGTCCTTTGGTGATCTCAAGCCAGCCCTGGGGCAGCACAAAGAAGCTCACCCCATCCGACTCCACCTTGCGAAAACCCACCATGTTGGCAGGACGATGGCTAGAGTCGAACCAGTCGGCAAAGCGTGTGAACTGGTGGGCAAAGACAAATCCACGTACCTGCATCAAGGTGGCTGTGTCCTCCTGGTTGCCCAGGTGCCCCCGTTCTGCCAGCCAAGCTTTGAGGCAAACCCTCACCGCCCTGATGGCTTCCCCCTCTGGCCAACCGGTCACCCCCAATCGGGTGGCCAGCTCCCCGGCTGCGGCCACCAGCGCAAACCGGTTGATAGCTCGGCCAACCTGATTACCCGCGCCCTTGGGAGTCAGCTCGGCTGCCAATTGCTTAATCTCGGCCCTCAGCCGCTCTCTCTGCTCATCCATGGTCTGAGTCAGGACATGGGCATAGGTGCGAAAAGCGATGCCGTGATGTGCTTCTGTGTTGGCTTTCAGGGTGTCGGCAAAGCTGCGGCCTCCATCCATGCCATGCAGCCACTCAAAGGCGCCATGGTGCCCGGTATCGCTGGGGATCTGGATTGTCCGCACCTCCATACCGGCCTGGGTACTCTTCCCGACACTGGCGGCATGGTCCTCGAGACTTAACTCACCGGTGGAGAGGAACAGCAACCGCCAGGCCCTACGCTCTCTCAGCTCCCCATCCTGCTTACTGCGGCCCTTGCCTTGGCCGTTGGCCAGCATGTAGGCAGTTTGGCCTGCTTCCCGGCCGTCCAGCTCGCCCAGTTCATCCAGACAGAGCAGGGCATCATTGCGCCGGCTGGCGATCCCCTCAATGGCATTACCGGTGGCCCGCCAGGTTTGGGCATATCGGTCCGGGTGGCCATAGACACTGGCGGCCGCCTTCATCACCGTGGTTTTGCCGTCGGTACTCTCGCCCTTGAGGTGGAAGCCACCGCCCTCCATGCCTACCAAGGAGAGCAAGGGAGCCGCAAAGGCGAGTGACAGTGCAAAGCAGAGGCGGGAGTTGCCCACAGCCAGTCCTGCCACCCCTTGTTGCCAGCCGGCCAGGGTACCGCGCTCGGTAAAGTCGCTGGCGGTGTAGCCGGCGGTCTGCAGAATGACCCCTTCCGCATCCGGCCCAATGGACCCACCGGGCAGCACATAGGCATGGCCATGCCACCCTGTGCGCTCGACACAGGTGATACGCCGCTTGGGCTGGCAGCTCATCAGGTAGGCTGCCAGCCTGCGCTTATGGCTCAGCTCGATAAAGGGCAGCCCCGCATCCAGCAGCGCGGCAAACACCTCCTCACCGTTGCGCGGGACCAGGGAGCGCACCGGCATGGCCCACTGGCGCACCCGCCCCGCGCTGTCCCGCCACTCCAACAAGCGGCCATAGCCTCGGCCTTGCTCATCTGCGGTTTCTGCCAGCACATGGACTGGGCTGGCAATGGGTACCCATTCTTGCCGGGCATCCTCACCCCGGCCCACTGTCATCAGGGCGCACAGGCGCGAGCCCCGCACCTCGAACCCTGCTGGCAGCTCTGGCCCTTCCTCTGGGCTGCTTTTCACCAGATGGAGCGGAGCCACATTGTCTGGCCAGGGCGCCTCGTCCGGTGGGGTGTCTGCCGCCAATGTCTGCTCGAAGGCCACCACATCCACCAACTGCCAGGGCTCGGCATTATGGCCAGGGTTGCCGCGGTAGAGCTCGGCCTTGGGGGCTTGCTTGCGCAGAGCCACGATCAGCCGCTTGGCCTTCTCGGGGGCGAGGTTGCCGAACTGGTGAACGATGACCCTCTTGGTGGCATCCCGATCGGCCATCTTGTAGAGCCTGGCGCCGTCATCCAACTGAGTGGGCCCCACATACAGCGCCTGTTCTGGTTCCACCTCTGGGTCAATCGGGTTGTCTGTGGCCACCGCCTCGTTGTGAGCACGCTGCAGGGTAGCCCTGATGCCGGCATCCCGACTTGCTTGCTCGCCGGTGTGGATCACGACCACCTGCAGATCGTCCAGGTCTGCGAACTTGAGGAAGGCGCCGGCCCGGGATGGCGGACTGCTTTGATGACCGGGGCCTGCTGCCCCTTGGTGTATCGCTGTCATTGCATCGCCCTCCGCTTGCTCTCACTCGCCAGCTCAACCACGGGATCCTTTCCCTCTTCGAGCATCTGGTGAACATCGGCGCAGAAGGCGCAATACATCTGATCCACCACCAAGGCGCCCAGAGGGGTCAAAGTCCCGTTCACCACCATGTGCCGCAGCATGAGCAAGGCATCGGCCTGCCCCTGCTGCGCCCCGGCGTTTTCGAGGTGAGCGCCCACGATGTTGTTCTGAATGGCCATGGTCAGTGACTCAGCAGCAAGGGGAAGCTGGATCCCCAGGTGAGTAAACACATTGCCCCGGGCGGCCAAGTAGGCCTGGGCTAACTGCTCCACCAGCTTATTTATCTCGGTCATGGCAACCCCCTGTTGCATTGCGCTCGCCTGGTTGTTTCTGGGTCTTGGTCACCCGCTTGAAGAGTTCCCGCAGTACCGCGGGGCGCAGTGGATTGCGTGACAACTCGCGCCACATCCGGCCATTCAGGGTATTGATCAGTCGATTACTCATGACGTGTCCCTCCCAGCAGAACGGCAACCAGTTCCTTGAACGCCCGATCATCCAATCCGGCTTTCAGCTCTCGAGCTTCCTTGGCGGTAACGGCCACCGCGGCGCCCTTGGTCTGTGCAATGAAACGGTCCCGATCGCTTCGCCACAGGAAAGCGCTGAGGCTGCCCTGCTGTGAACGTTTCCCGGTACGGGGGTGAGTGGGGCCAATGAAGGTGGTCGGCTCGCTGCCGTTGGCCCATGCGAAATAGGTCATGCCAGCACCTCCTGGCAGAGCCTTATCTCTATACGTAGGGCATCGAGCAAAGCGTTGAACTGCGCCAGCTCTTGCAGGCACAGGTCGGTTTGCTCCAGGGCATCGGCAAACTGCTCGAGCAGTGCCTCTAGGCGGGATGGAGTGGATTGGGTCATGCGGCCACCCCCTTGCTAGGGGTGCGGGACATAAACACCAACGACAAGCCTGGCAAGTTGGCGCGGGCTTGAGCCTCGGTATTGGCGATGATGGCGATAGTGCGGATACGCCGAAGCTCAGCCAGACGACCGACGCGAGGACGCTGGATCAAGAAGGTGAAGATTTTGGGTAAAGCAGGGGTGGGGACAGTAGCCATGATGGCAGCCTCCAAGGTCAGCAAATTGTCACTGCCACAGATAGACGCCAATCTTCTGGTGACAGCCCGGACGAGGTTGGCGTAACTGGAGACCTTGGGATCCAGCGCTCCTTGCAGAGCCCTCGCCCGAGCCGCCATAACACGGTAGGCACTGCCAACCAGGTAGGCCAGCAGCGCCCCAAGAAATGGGGATCGAGTACCGACAAAAAACCACGCGAGAGCGTGGGTCGGCTCCAAGACACTTTCCGAGACGCCAATCTCGGCAACGGATTTTGCCGCTGCAAGAGGAATCGTACTCCGTTGGACGTTGTGGGACAAGCCCACCCCTTGGAATTTGGGCGAGGCTTCGCCCTGGGCAGTGAGCCCATATTGTTCTTTCATGGCATACCTCGGGGTTAGGCGGCGGGAGGGAGGGGAGTGACTGCCGGCGTGCGAGCGCACAGAATGGCGGCGTAGTCATCTGCCAGTGGGGCAGCCTGGCGCTGGTGTCGCCAGTGGTTGATCAGAGCCACCAGCTTATGGGCTTGCTCACGGTCGGCCAGCCAATAGCGCTTGAAGCGAGTGGTCCCACCACCGCTATGCTGGTGCTCAAAAAAAGCATCTGTGATAGCTACCCCATGGTTTCGACGGAGCAGGCCAATGCTGTTGCGCAAGTTGAGGTCATGGAGCCCAGCCAGGCCAGACAAGGCGCTGACGCCCTGGACTCCCTGCTCCAGCAGGTGGGTGGCGACCAATTCGTACTTGGTGATATGCTGACCCTGCTCAAGCTGGGTCGTGCCGTTCGCGGTGCGGCCTTTTTCTTTTTGCATACCCACCCCCCCTATGCTGCCACGTTGCGAGCTGCGATACGCTCCGCCATCCAGGCATCAACTTCTGCCTCGACGAATGCCACTGAGCGCCCACCCAGACGTATGGTTTGTGGGAATTGGCCCTGGGCCATCAGGTCGTAAATACTGGACTTGCTCAGGCCGGTTTTCTTGATCGCCTCCCGCACTCGAATAAAGCGCAGTGCGGGGGTTGAGGAGGAAAAATGTTGTTCCATATTGGTTTGCCTCGGTCGTTGTTGACGGGGCAATGGAAACACAAGACGAAGGAAATTCGATGTCGAGTAACCCTAACGCTACGTGGAGTAAGGCTACCCGACAGTGGTTATTTAACCCTGTAGGGCCTGCCAGTCGTCATGGCAGTGCTAAGCAGCCTCTCAACGGTGCCGAGTGCCAGTGGGCATCTCTTGCCATCGAATAGAGCGTGCTCGTGGTCTATGACCTTGGTTGCCCAATCCACGGCAGTATCGTCGGGATCATTCTGCCAGGCGGGATTGAACTTTGCGCGGATTGCAGCGGCCAGCACGCGCTCTCTGTTAGCTGCATGGTGCTCAGCGATTGGATGTGGGGGCGGTGCTTTGCGGCTTGCCCGTTGGGCCTTCAAAAATGCTTCTTTGGGGATTGGATCGCCTGATTCAATATGCTTTTTCAGCAGCTCCAGGTCTCGCTTAATAAGCCATATCTGGTTGGCATCTATGGGCGATTCATCTTCACTCGGCTCAAGAAGGATACATTCATAGTTGCGGTCGAGCCCGTAATAAAATCCAGCGGGCAAAAGACTCCAGTCGCTTAAAAATGTCTCGCGTTCAAGCAACATACCTTCGAATAAAGTCTTATCTAATGACCAAAGGCCACTGGCTGTCGCTGTTATGAGCTTAAAGATACCCAATCGTTGAGCGAGCTTTACATGAGCAATAGGTATGGTGAGCGTTGCATTACAACCAATCACTACAGGCGGCGGCGGGGTGAGATCATTGTCGTCATGGCTGGGGAGTGAATATAAAAGGTCCAGATATGGATCTTCATCTTCAACAAGCTTACCGTCTCTGACGAAAAGAACATGAGCAGGTGCGGCAGATAGCCAGATTGCTCCTTCTATCGCTCCAAGCGCGCACCAATGAAGAATGTCCTCAACTTCGCACTCTAAATAACTGATCCCAATAGTGCTACACCTTCGCTGTGCCATAGCCATTCCCCGGGAAAGGAGACACGGTATCCATGAAGTGTTTCACTCGGGCCAGCAGGTTTGCCATCCCTCTGCATTGATGATTGCGCGTGATGGTTTCATGTAACTTGTGCCATAGCCGTTCTATGTGATTAACCCAAGGGCTGTAAACTGGCTGGAACACCAGGCAGAACTTGGGATTCTTCTTCAACCATCGCTCGGTCTGTTTGCTTTTGTGAATGATGTAGTTATCGAGGATCAACGTGATGGTTTTGGCTCGTCGGTAGTGGTGGCGCAGCTTTTCCAGCATGGCAATAAACAGCGATGAGTTTTTCTTGATCCCGCTGACGTAAAGTACCCTTCCGTTGCCTGCGTGGAGAACGCCTGCCAGATAATGCTTGGCATTCTGCCCCGGTGTGACAACCCGCTTTTGCTGCGCTCTGAACATCCAGTCGGCTCCTAATTTGGGATTGAGGTCTATATCGACTTCATCCTCATAAAACACCGGATTATCGGCATCACAGCGGGCCAGCGCGGCGTCGATATTCGCCATTTTTTCCTGATAGGCTGGGTCTTTTATCCGCAAGGTCGGCACGGGCCTGCGCCAGACAATGCCCATACGAGGTAACCATCGGCGGAGCGTGGAGGCTGCCACATTGAGCCCTGTTAACCGATTGATTTTTATAGCCAATAGTTCAGTACACCAACGGCTGCGCTGATAACCAAAATCTTGCGGAGAAAACTGCATGAGCAGCACCAGTAGGGTGACAATCTTGGCGATAGGTAAGACTGGGGCACGGCCAGCCGGTAAGGCTTCTAGCGCATCTATGCCTTCATCTCGATACCACCGAAGCCAACGACCGATGGTCGAGCGCGCAGCGCCGGTAAGGTGATGAACATCGGTGATCGTGCGTCCTTCATGTAACAGCAAGATGGCCATCAAGCGACGAGCATGTCCTTTATCACGGGTGGCATGGATGATTTTGTGAATGCGGCGCCGTTGTGGTCGTGGCAGAGGTGGTAGGATAGGCATCAACTCAGTCCTTTGGGTGTGGCTTGTTTTGTTTAGCGACTAATCAGATCGCACAAACTGGACTGAGTTCCCTTCCTCCGGTGATCTACTATTCGGAACAGCTATTTAGTAACCGCGCGGCTCGGTCAATCCGGCAGTATTCCAGCGGTAGTAATGGGGTGTTTTTACTCATTGTTGCGTCACCTTAACGCTTCCTTGAATGGGAGCCGGGTCAGCCGGGCAAGGTATCCCGCTTTTCTCTCCGTCGAGATAGGCCCGGCAAGTCGTTAGGCTGGGGTTATTCTCCCACCACCTTCAATGCTTTAAAGCCGCTAGCCAGAGAAAGGTTTCCCTGGCTGGCCTGCTCTATGTGGTTGCTCCACCAGCTCATCATGATCACCCGCTGCTCGTAGTAGTCGCTGCGGTTATAGGCACGGCGGATCTCGTTATCGTCGGCGTGAGACAGCGCCGCTTCAATGGCATCAGGATTGAACCCTTGTTCGTTGAGGGTGGTACTGCCGAGCGAGCGCAATCCGTGGGCCACCAGTCGTCCGCCGTAGCCCAGCCGCTTAAGGGCCGCATTCGCGCTCTGGTCGTTGATGTGGCCGAGCGGATCACGGTAGCCAGGGAACACGAAGGGGCGGTGGCCGCTGATCGGCTTCATCCGCTCCAGCAGGGCCAACGCTTGTGGGGTCAGCGGAACCCGGTGGGGGCGCTCCATCTTCATCCGGTCAGCGGGGATGTTCCAAACCTTGGCCTCCATGTCTATCTCATCCCAGCGGGTGCCCGCTGACTCACCAGGGCGAACCAGGGTGTGCAGGCTCCATTCAATCTGACAGCGGGTAGTGTGATCTAGCCTACCGTTGGCAATGTCGGACATCAGCAGTGGTAACTCCTCCGGCTTGAGCGTAGGCATATGCTTCTTGGCGGGCTTCTTGAACACTTTGCGAATGGCGGAGCAGGGGTTTGAATCAAGCAGGCCGTGGTTAACGGTGTAGTCGAGGATCTCGTTTATCCGCTGACACAGCCGGCGCACTGTCTCCAGCTTGCCATCAGCCTCAATAGGGCGCAGTAGTTCGATCACTAGGGGGGCGCGTATCTGGTCGATGGGCATGGAGCCGATGAAAGGCAGCACATACAGCTCAAGGGAGCGCCACGAATCGGCGGCATAGGCTTCGCTTACGTCGTGCCGTTTCAGTTCCAGCCACTTGGCAGCCATTCGTTCGAACGTGTTGGAGCAGGCCTCTTGCTGAGCCTGAACGATGGCGTTCTGCTCTTCTTTATGGCGTTTGGGGTCAATTGCTTGAGCCAATAGGGCACGAGCCTCTCGCCGCCGTTCTCGAGCTGCGGCAAGAGTAACATCAGGGTAGGGGCCAAAACTGATATTGGCGCGCTTCTTGTCGCTCGGCCTGTAGTAGTTGAACACCCAGAGCCTCGCACCATTCGGCTTAACCCTTAGGTAAAGCCCGTCACCGTCACCCAAGCTGTATTCCTTGGCTTCAGGCTTGGCGGTTCTCAGCTTTGAGTCGGTCAGCTTGTCTTTACTCACGGCACATCCCCCCAGTAGTAACACCAAAACCGGTGTTACAAAACCAATGTGACCGTAGATGTTACTCTTATGACTGGATTTAGGCGACTTGCTCGGACTACTGCGGACAACAAAAAACCCGCAAGACGTTGAATCTTGCGGGTTTTTGTACTTCTTCGTTCCCGGCCGGAACATTGTTTGGTGGAGCTGGGGGGATTTGAACCCCCGGACTGTGCAGCTTTACCAATTGAACTATAAGGCTTTTTTATTTTCCGGTTGGATTTTGGATCAGGATTGGCGCTTTTGCTGTCTGGCCGTCGTACTCGGCAAGGTAGGATCCGTAGTGCCGAAACAGCATTTCTGGCCCCTTGTGTCCCATCTGGGTGGAGAGCCAAAACAGGTTGCAACCGCGGCTGATGTTGGCGGTGGCGAAGGTGTGGCGGGTTTGGTAGAGGTGGCGGTAGCGAACGCCGGACCGCTTGAGGGTGTAGAGCCAGGCTTTCTTCCTGATGGCGTCGGCCCCGGCCCAGGGCTGGTTGAGCTTGGGGTCGTCAAAAACATACTCCCCCCGCATGAAGGTGAAGCGCTTCTGGCTGGTCAGCGCCGCCAGCGCCTCGCCGGTCAGCTCGATGGTGCGAGTTCCGGCCCGGGTCTTGGTGGTCTTGATGACCCCGACCACTTTGGCGCGCGACACCTGCACGGTGTTACCGACCCAGTCGATCTCCTCCCAGCGCAGGGCGCACAGCTCAGACGGCCGCATCCCGGTTGCGAAAGCGAAGGAGAACAGGTTGGCCCACTGCTCATTGATGCCGTGGGCTGTTGAGATGATGGCGGACACTTCCTCCGGGGTGAAGGGGTCCACGTCCTTGGCTCCCTGTTCGGGAACTGAACTCCCGTCCAAATATCGGGAAACGGTCACCAGCGAAACAGGGTTTGATGCGAGCAAACCATCCGTGACAGCCTCGTCGATTGCGCTGCGCAGGAACGACAGCCGGTTGCGCGCTGTCTTGGCGGTAGTGCCCCCCCGGATCAGCCAGTTTTTCACCTGGGCGGGGGTCAGCTCCGAGACGGTGATCCCGTGCAGGTCGGCCAGCGCCTTGTGGCATTTGCGGTACCCAACCATTGTGGATGGGCTCAGCCCCCGGCGCTCACATCGCTGTAGGTACTCGTCCAGGTAATCGGCCACCTTGGCGGCGATCGAGGCACCACCGAACATCCGCAGCTTCTTGGACTTCGGGAAGTAGTCGGCGTAGGCGAACTGGCCACGCTCAATCTTGCCTTGTATCTCCCCGAGCAAGCGGGAGGCGTAACGCACGTTGGCGGTGGTGTTCGGCAAGTTGGACAGGGGCTCGCGACAGCGAACCCCCTTGAACGTGAATGTGATGTTGATTGTCTCCCCGCGGACTGTCACGCCGCGTGGGAGCTGTTTTTCATTGCCCACTTGGTTACCTCCGCGATGTTGACCCAACGTTCCTTCACCCCGTCCACGTTGACGATGTGCACCCCCAGTTGCCAGATACCGCGCTGGATCCGCTTGTTGATGGTGTCCCGGTCGGTGAGCTCGATAGTGCTCAGGTAGGTGCTGAGCGGGATG
This sequence comes from Aeromonas sp. FDAARGOS 1406, assembly GCF_019048565.1. NCBI lineage: Bacteria > Pseudomonadati > Pseudomonadota > Gammaproteobacteria > Aeromonadales > Aeromonadaceae > Aeromonas > Aeromonas sp. FDAARGOS 1406. The sequence goes on along the minus strand of NZ_CP077378.1, from coordinate 1,413,264 downwards.
GCGTCAGGCATTCTCATTATGATGAGCTGGCCCTGAATGTGGGTTTGCGCCGGGTCTGCTGCTGTTCCCATGGTTGTTGGTCCTCGTCAGTCTGGTGATTTCATCCCGGCCCGCTCGGTTGTAGAGGAAGCATTCCACCTGCTTCCTGCTGCTGACCGCCTGGTCAAGGCGGTACTCCCCGAACGCCGGGCGTTTGAGTTGGTGCTGGTTGGCCAGCCGGCCAATGGCCTGGGCGCTGACCCCCAGCTCCTTGCCCAGCTCGGTGGCGCTCCAGAGCTGGCCGGCAACCCGGGGCGCTTCGATAGGCAGGTCGAAGTGCGCCAGGATGCGGCCGATCTCGGCGAGCTTGGCCGATCGGGAAAGGGTGGGGGAGCGCACGGCGCTGACCAGCTCGTTGAGAAGCTGGCTGTCCTGGTCGATGGTCAGTTGAAGTTGCTGCATGGCGTGGCCCTCCTGTCCCAGAGGATGGGGCGCTGGGTGGATTGAAGGAAGGGCCGTTAATCAGCGACAGATGATGTAGCCGGGTGTTTTGCCTCGTAGGTTTCGTCTTTGTGCGCCTCCCATGAGTAGGTTGCCGGGAAGGCGCCACGAGTGCCTTCTTTGACGAAGGCGAAGATGTGGCTGTGCTCACCTGTCGAGTCTGGAACAACCTTAACCCAGCGATACTCTGGAACGCAGAGGAAGCAGTCATATCCCTCAGCCCGCACAGCCCTCATAAACTCATGGATGTCGTGATGGCCGCGAGACATGAAAATGCGCTGCCTATCACAACTGACGTCGTAAACGTCGAGTGGATATTCTTTTCCGCTCATGCCTACCACCTTCCAATCAGTGCGGCCGCCACAATGACGGCCAGAATGTTAATGGCCAGGATGGCGAGCCCGGCGGCCCGCTGTCTGGTCATGCCGCCACCTCGTCAGCCAAGTGCGGCACGGGGAGGATTATGGCCTTGCCGAGCTTGATGGCCAGGGCGTGCTCTGCTCTGGCGCCGGCGCTGCGCTCCCAGCCAGGCAGCATGACCAGCTGATCTGCCATCTTAACCATCTCGATGCAGATGGCCATGTATTCGTGTTGCTCCAGCCCATCCGGCAGGATCGCCGGGTTTAGGGCCACATGGCCCAGGCCAAGCAGGCGGTGCGCCTCGGCATTGAAGGCGTCGCGGTTGAAGTTGGGCAGGCCTGACATAGGCCCGGCTATGTAGATTTTCGCCATGAATTACTTTGCCTCCCCATACTTGGCCGCTGGCACCGTCTCACCTACTGGCTCGCCACATTTGCGGCAGCGGAACACGCTGGAGCCGTGCTCGCTGTAGTTCTGCGGATCCAGCCCATCCGGCAAACCCTCATCTGGATAGAAGGGGCGCTTCTTGTCGGTCCGGATAGTGCGGCGCGGGCAGTCCAGTTCGACACTGATGGGCTCGCCACAGCTGCACTGGTCGCGCACCACGCGGCCAAAGATGCCCTCAATGGCGATCCCGGTGCGGGCGGCGATGCGCTCCTGAATGCCCTTCTTGGTGATGGACACGGCCATGCGCATCATCTGGAACAGGCTCTGCTCGTCCTTGGTTTCGATGCACTGGCGGATGTGCGCCATCAACTCGGGCGGGACCTCTCCCGGGAATTCTGGCTCGGCCTGCACGTCGGCAATGCAGGCAGTGGTGGATGCCTTGACCATGTTCACCAGCTCGGTGACCGTGGCGGGGTTGGCGGCGGCGATGAAGTGGGCGTTGGCGCGGAACATCTCACCGTAGTGCCCGCCTTTTTTAGCAGACGGAAGAGAACAGATCAGCTGGTAGCCACTGCCATTCCAGTCAGCAGGATCCTGCCTGACGCTCCAGTCTCCGAATTGCGGGGTTTCAGCGGATACCGCCCAAGGCCCAGGCGTTGAGGATTTGGCCAGCTCCAGCAGTATTTCCAAGTCAATATTCATGGGGATCTCCAAAAGGAAGCCCCGGACTGGCCGGGGCTCTGGTTATGCTCGCCAGCCCCGGTACCCGATAAAGCCGGGATCCATGACTTGCCTGAACGGCAGGACTGGGAGGTGGGCTATCAGGGTCTTGAGCTGGGGGTTATCGGGTTGGCTGTCGATGGTGACCCGGGCGCCGGGGTTGATGCGGAGGTATCTGGCGCGGGTCTCTTCGGCTTCGGTGCGGGTCAGGCCGGGCTGAATGATGGGGGCTCGGTAGCGCACGGCTCACCTCCTTGTAACACCGCAGGCGCGGCGAGATCCGCCCGCACATACGGCACCTCGCAGCCAGTCACGGAATCAGCGCACCAACTCACCTCGCTGGTATCGCTCGGGAATGGCTCGCTGTGGTAGTGGCTCTGGTCGCCAACCTGCAGCCAGATGCGCTCCGGCGCGGTGCGGATGGTTTCAGTAATTGTCACGGTAGGGGATGGCAGCTGGTCAGCCAGTAGCGCGTCTATGCGATTATGCAAAGCTCGCGCTTCATCTTCGCCGACACCGCCGCACTCCCAGTTGAACGCATCCATGGCCTCCCTAAGTACCGGTTCAGAATCCCGTACGAAATCAAGCGCCGCCTTCATACGGCTCTGCACTTGGTCGTGCTGGGCCTGCAGCTCACGGTAGTCCTGCTCGTTCGGGGTGGTAGTGGCCTCGGTCCAGTCGGCATCTGGTTGCGCTTGTGGGGTGCCAGCCAACGCGGCATCGATGCGATCAAGCAGGTCGCAACCCAGGTAGTGTTCGGAAATGGTCTGCGGTATCGAGGCACCGATGTATTCGTGTAGATCTCGCAGCAGATCTGTTATGCGCTGCTGTTCGCTCATACATCCCCCAGAATTCTGATTTCGTCGTCCGTCAGGCCAGCGGCCCGGGCCTTGTCCATCACCCGCAGGCGCTCGGCGTTGAGCGCGTCAGCGCGGCGATCTGCGTCGTTGGGCTCGATGATGCTCACCGGCGCCAGCCAACTGCCGCGCACCTTCACGGCGATCTCCTTGCTGACGTTGGCGTCGCTCCCCTGGACGCCCTTGCGTGTCGCCATGCGTGCGGCGGTGGATGCTGATCCGCAGACGTGGATCGGGTACTGATGCCCACGCCCCTCGGTGAGGTCGGTGTTGGTGTAAACCACCCAGACCTCTTTGGTGTCGGTAATGGTGATGTCGGTCATGCCGCCTTCTCCTCTGCCGGGGCTTGGTAGTCCATCATGGTGCAGAGGTCGGTGATGGCCTTCGACAGCAGGATGAGGTTTGCAGCGTTGCACTGGCGCCAGTGGTGGGCGTAGTCATCGGCGTCATCGTCCGAGTCGTAATCCGGCATGGCGATGGCTCGCAGGCTGAAGTCACTGTTCAGCTTGAAGCTGATGGGTTCGTGCCACAGATCCAGCTCTTCCACCAGGTAGCCAGCTTCCAGCAGAGAAACCACATCGGATGCGCGATCCCCGTTGAGATCCATGCCCTTGAAGGTCACCATCTCTTGCGCGGTGTCGGCAGACTTGAGCTTGACGAACTGGAGCGGGGAGAAGGGGCCGAGCGCTTCCGGGCGCTCTGCACTATCGGTCAGGTAGTCTTTCAGGCGGTTGCTGATCCCCATCTTGATGTCGTCGATGTGGATGGTCTGGGTCTTGAGGGAGCCCATGCACTTCACCAGCAGGTGCATGACCACCTTGAGCGGGCGCTTGGTGGTGGTGTTGAGGTACAGCAACTCGTTGCTCTGGTCGTACAAGGCGTGAGTGAGCGTGGTTTCATATTCAGCCGTGGCGGCCATCTCAACAATCAATTGGTCCTTCATGGCCAGTTTCTCTTTGCGGGTAACCTTCTCACGCAGACCGGAGGTGACCAGCGCATCAACACGCTCTTTAAGCTTGCGGTTGACGATCTTGGTCGGGATGAGCTTGTTGTCTTGGCGCACAACGAATGAGAAGCCAACGCCTGGCAGGTTGGTAACCAGCTCGCCGGTCACCTGATTGTTCTCGAACCCGGCGCAGCTGAGCTGGTTTTCAGTGAGCGGGGTGAAGGCAAGCTCGGCCAGGTGTTCGCGCATGGCGTTGATGGCGGGGAGCTTGGCGCTGTAGACACTGGCAGATTTGAGTACGGAGTGATTCATGGTCAGGGATCCTTTTGGTTGGTTAGGTGCGGGCTTTTGCCAGCAGGTCGTGGATCTTCTTGGCTGCGGCCTCGGCGGTTTGCCTGTCGCAGGTGATGCCGCCTGGCAGAACGAACTTGCCTGGCTGCTTGGGATCGGGCATGACGACGCCCAACCCGATGACTACTGCACCGCAGTAGGGGTTTTCCGTGGCTTTCATGGGGGTCCTCGAGTTATCCACTCGTTTCTGTGTGGCGGGCGGTGGATTGGTTGGGGGTATCAGGCCGCGCGCTTAGAGCCAATGCCGCGCACAAAGGGGATGCGAGGGGATGCACCAACCTTCATGGTGGGGAAGGCAATCAGGGCGCAACCGAAGTTGGCTCCGCTCTTTCTGGTCGCGCCATCTCGCTCGTAGAACTGATAACGGCCATCCGGCTCGTAGACGATCACATCCTCGGCCAGCAAGCGGCGCCACCACGTCGTCAGCGGCTCGTATGGCAGCAGCATCATCCCGGGCCTGCCATTGGCTTGCTGCTGGCGTGCCTGGGTGATGAACTCAGGCTTCAGGTCGAACGGCGGGTTACACCACCAGTGCTCTGGCCAGTCAAGGTTGAGGCTGTCGATGCCCATACAGATGGTGCCTGCCTGCTCCGCCTCGCGTATCTGGGCGCGAACATCATCACGGGTGCGGTAGTCCAGCAGCTTTTCCAGCAGCAGGTGGCTGGTGAAGTAGTGGCTGCACTTGGCAGTGAGCGGCTCGGCGGCGATATCGCACTCGAAGTTGCGTCCGTAGAGCGCCTGCGCATCGGCAAAGCACTCCCAGGTGGTGGCCCAGAAGTTCTTGTCGCTGGCCGGGGTGCCGCTATCAATCAGGATCGCCATCAGCGCACCTCCTTGGGGTCGATGCCAAGCTGGCTGGCCAGCTGGCGGCGCTCTATCTCGTCGCGTTTTCGCTGGCGTTGTTGGAGTAGCAGTTTCGTCTTGCGGTCTTGCACCATGCCGCGGTGGCGGTAGAGGCTCATGCCGCCTCCTTGTGCTGTTCCGGTTGCCGACTGGCTGCAAACTGCTCCTCCCACAGCTTCACCTTGAGCTCGCAGGCGTAGACGATCTGGCCTACCAGCTTCGCGCCGATCCCCTTCACCTTGTCCAGCTTGTTCCCCTGGTGGCTCATCACCTTGTAGAGGGTGTCGATCCCGGCCTCTTCCAGCGGCTTGATGGTGCGCGGCGGCAGGCCGCATTCATGGATGCTGACCGTCTTGGCCCATTCGGTGCGGGGCTGCAGGTGGGGGTGACTCTGCTCCAGTGCCTCCTGCATGAAGGCGAAGATGTCCTGCGTCATGGCATCAGGGGCCCCGGAACCATGGGGCGCCGGGTAGATGGGGTTCATCCACTGGCTCAGCATGACCGAGCAGCCGGAGCCATCGGATTTCATGGCGTGCAGCTTCCAGCTGAGGTCGTTGATGAGGTAGGGGAGGTTTGATTTCAGGCCATGATCCACCATGTATACGTCCCAGAGCGTGCCATCCTCACCCTTGTAGGTTTTGCCGAGGTGTTTGTGCCAGATCAGCTTAGCGGCTCGGGCGCTCTCCAGCTCCATGATGACGGTGTGACGGCGCTCCAGCTCGCGATCCTGCTCGTTGATGGCGCTCAGCAGCTCACTGATACGGCGCCCCAGCTTTAACACTTCCGCACGGTAGGAGGCTTCGTTGCTCTTGTGCTTGGCGATCGCAGTGCGCTGCTCCTCCAGCAGCTCGTTCTTCTCCTTGATGCGGCGTTTCATGCCTGCCGGATCCATGGCGTTGAGGTCAGCCAGCTGGCGATCGGTCTGGCGGGAGGTGAATTGCAGGGCGCTGAATTTGGCCTCAATCTCGTTCAGGGCGCGCTGCGCCTTGTAGAGCTCGCCTGCTTTGGCTTCCAGCTCGGCGGCGCCTTCTTGCCGTGCGGCAACGATGCGCTGCTCGGCTTCGGCAACCTGCTGGCGCAGCTCGCGGACCAGAGCTGCCTGGGTGAGCAGTTCGCCATCCCGGCCTTCCAGCTCGCCGATCAGGGTGTTGAACTCGTCGATGTGGGCGTTGGCGGCCTCGCTGATCATGGTCAGATTGGCGTTGAGCAGGGTTTCGAAGCTGCCGATGGCGGCCTTGGCCGGGCCGTCCGGCATCAGCAGGATGTTGCGGATCTGGCTGGTGAGGGTGTTCAGGGCGAGACTGGTAGCCTCGCTGGGGTTCAGCGTGGTCATGGTTGGTCCTCTGGGAGTGCAAGGGCCCCGTTGGCGGCGGGGCGGGTGATCAGTAGTTGATGGTCAGATGGTCGATCTTGTTGCTGGCGATGTGCTTGATGAGGTTGATGGCTTTCCCCTCATCGATCCCTAGGCCCATCAGGTCCATCAGGATGGCGTTGTTGACGGTGCGGCGGTGCTCCATGTCGGCGGCGCGACGCTCGTCTTCCTGCTGCTTGCGTGCCTGCTCCTGCTCGATGCGCTGACGCTCTTGCTCTGCGGCGCGGGCAGCAGCCTCCTCTGCCATGCGTGCGGCGTTGGCTTCGGCCTGCTGGCGGGCCAGCTCGGCGGCTTCGGCATCGCGCCGGGCTTGTTCTTCACGTTCACGGGCGACCTGGGCTTGGCGTTGGGCCTCCTGCTCGCGGTGCTGGGCGGCTTCACGCTCCAGGCGCTGGCGATTCTCTTCCTGAAGGCGGGCTTGCTCCGCCGCCTGCTCGGCTATCAGGCGCTCGCGGTCGATGCGATCCTGTTCGGCCTGCTTCTGGCGCAGCTGTTCCAGCTCTGCCTGTTCGGCTTCGTACTTTTGGCGGGCTGCCAGGGCCTCGCCGAGGCGCTTGGTTGCGAGCTCCTTGGCGACGGTCGCCTGGGGCAGCAGCTCTTGCCAGGAGTCGTCCAGGGCGTTCTGCTCGACCTCCTGCAGCATGACCTGCAGGTCGGCGGCGGCGATCTCGATACTGGCAGAGGATCCCAGTTCATTGAGGCGGGCCAGTCGGGATTGCAGTGCTGCCACCCGGGCCTCCTCTGCCGCTTCGTACTGGGTGAGCGGGGCGCGCACCTCGTCTTTCAAGGTGTCCAGGGTGTCGCGCAGGGTTTTGCGGTTGGCGTCGATGCGCTTGGGGATCTCCTTGTACTGGTCGGTCAGCTCTTTGCCGAGTCCGTCCAGGTAGGTCTTGGTGCGGGCAACGGCATGGGCGACGCTGGCGATCTCCTTGCGCCCCTTGGGGGTGGTAATGTCGGGCACCAGGCTGGTTGCCTTCTGGCGGATATCGGCCAGCAGTTCAGCCACGCCCTGGCCCTCGGTGAACAGGGCGACGGCGGTGGTGGGTTCGATGACAACCAGCTGGGCTTGGGTATTGTCGGTCTTGGCTTGTTCGGTCATGACGGGTCCTTAGGATTGAAAAGGCCCACAGTGAGCGGGCCTGATGAGTTATTGCTGGGCGCCGTTCCCGGCACTGAGTTGCTTCTTGCGCTCGCCGGCGATCTGCTTGATACCTGCGATGATGTTCTGGTCGCCGGTTTCGTTGGCCCAGGTCCAGGCGGTGGTGTAGGCCTGCTGCCATTCGGTGGTATCACATGCCCCCTCGATGGCGGCGCAGTGGTCGGCGTAGGCGTTGGCGTGGTCCGCCTGGGCGGGTTCGGCCACCTGCTCGTGCTCCAGGGTGATCGGTTCGGTGCTCTGGCCGCGGATGGCATCCAAGGCGCGGCTGCCGCCTTGCTTTGGGATGGGTTTCTCTGGCTGCCGCGAGAAGTCGAACTCATCGCCAGACTCCAGCAAGGTAACCAGTTCTGATGCGGACGGGAGACGTCGGGCGAGGCGATGTAGGACGCTTTTTACCGCCATCCTGTCGTACCACTTGGCCCAAGCCCCGTATTCGCTATTACCGGTCTTACTGGCACTTTTGACGCGCTCGATATCTTCTTTTGGCATGACCTCGACAATCAATTCGCCTGAGTGCAGCTTGGCAAAAGCGAAAGCCAGTGAGAACTCGCCCCGGCCTTTGAAGGTGGGGCGGTAGTTGATGTGTTCACCTTGCTCGTCCATCCAGTAATCGAAGGCGTCGCCATCAAACACGGCTTTGGCGGCAATGACGGCAATCTGACCGCTCATGCGGGCGCGCTTTAGCACGCCGTCAACCATGGGGATGTACTGCGCTTTGAGGACGAAGTTGGTGCCTTGCTTCTCCTTGAAGGTGACCAGTGCCGCCTCTCGGTTGTCCGGCACAAGCCCGTGTGTCGCACACCGGATAAGGGACTGGATGACTGACTTTTGGTCGGCGTTTGCCAACTCTGGGTTCTGTGCCATGGCAGTGGCGGCGGCCCGCACAAAAGCCTCAAAGCTCACGCCTGACGGCAGAAGGGCCTCAATGCCCTGGCTGCGAAGCTGGGGTGCAATCATTGCGAAGAAGTGGCCAGAGCTGCCCTCTAATGGCACCAAAGTCTCTACGTTTGATACGTCGTTCATGCTGCTTTCCTTGTCGCCCAGGCTGGGCGCTGGAGGGGTTTGAAGTCGTGCCAGTCGTTGTTGACCCGGCAGTCGTGGAAGCGATGGAGGTCGCGGCGGAACAGGTCCTTGCCCGCATCCTTCCAGTCATCCGTCAGGGGGCGCACCCGCACCGGGTAGCGGCCACAGTTCACGCTGGTGCTGACAGCCAGAAAGACGAATTCCGGCTCCTCGCCCATCACCCGGTGGAAGCCTTCGGAGTACATGGCATCCTGCACGTGGTAGCGGAAGTCCTCGACATGGCGCTCGAAGCGCCCCATATCGTCAACCGACTTCACGTCGATCATGATGGGGTGATTGCTCAGGTGGCGGTCGGGGCGGATCCGGCACAGCTCCTGGGTCTCTGGGTCAATCCAGTAGAAGGAGGCCTCGCTGTGCCCCTCCTGCTCCAGCAGCCAGCGGGCGTCCGGGTGGGCCATCACGCTGTCGCGCATCAGGTAGAGCTTGCGTCCCTCTTCGGCATCCATCACCGTCTTGCCCAGCTCTGCGCAGCTGGCCAGGAACTCGGCCTCTTCTGCCTTGCCGGCATTGGTGCGGCGGTTGAACGGTGGGGCGATGATGAAGCGGTCTTTGAACTCGTCGGGCTCCAGCAGCAGGCAGTGGATGGCGCTGCCCATGTCGAAGGCCTTGAGCTTCTCCTCATCTACCGGGGCATTCTTGGCCCAGATATAGGTGGCCGGACTCTCGGCTATCTGGTCGAGCTGGCTTTTGCTGACCCCGGGGCCAGCGTGGTACTCCTCGTTGGAGAGGCCGAACACCCGGCCAAGCGGGTGCGCGGTGGAGGTGTCGGCGATGGCGTTCATGCTGCGCTCCTGTGCTGATACCGCTCAAACTGCTCCTCGCTCATGGCGTCGTGCAGGGCGGCGAGGTGATAACCCCATGCTTCCTTGGCCAGGGCGGCCAGGGCGGCGTCCATCAGCTGCTTGGTGAGCTGCATCAGCGGGGCAGGATCGCCCTCGGTCATCAGCAGGAACATCGCCTGGTTGAGCTGCAGGCCCTGGTCGTGGTTCACCTCGGCCAGTAGGGTGGACAGGTCGGTATCGAGTTCCCCGGCCAGTAGCAGGGGACGGTTGGCCGCGATCCACTCGGCGACCCACTCGGCCTTGGCGTTGGCCTCGGCCTCCTGGCTCTCCAGCAGGGCGAGCAGGGCGGTTTCGTTGGTCATGGTTAACGCTCCATTTCCAGTCGCAGGGCGCGCTGCTCTTGATACTCCTCGATGGCGCGGCGGGTGGCGGCTTTGTTGCGGGCCATCCGCGCCTGTTCGGCGGATGGGGCTGCGTCTACGTGGTGCTTGCGGCGGGTGGGTGGCACCATTGCGCCGCGAAAGCCCATCAGCTGGGCTTCGGTCAGTGGTTTCATGGCTGCAACCTCTCCAGCTCAGCGAGAAGAGAATCAGTCATTCTGATTGCGTCTGACGCCATGTATTTGTAATCCGTGTATCCACAGCTGGGGTTTGATGCCAAACCTTGCATTAGGTGCATGGCGATAGCCTCACGCTTTGTGAGTCCGGTTGCGAGATTGCTATTTCTGTAAAATGGGCGGTCAAACTCAGCAGGTTCGTTGTCGCCATTAACAACCGGCATCGCCGGTAAATCTGCGTTTTTCATGGTCTGGGTCCTGTGGTGGTTGATTAGTCGCTGGTCACGCTGATGGTCAGTTGTTTGCCGCGCCCCATGAAATCGGCCAGGGCGGCGACGCGATCCTGCTGTTGGGTGACGCGGTGGCGCTGGCTGGTATCCAGCACATCCAGATTGACGTTGACGCTGACCTCGACCAACTTGCGGGTCTCGCGTTCCAGCGTCTTGGCGTACTGCTTGGCGGCAATGGCGATCTGCTCGGACGGGTGCGCCATCTCGTAACCGTGTCCCCGCTTGATGTCGAGGTAGATTTTGCGCTCGGTCAGTAGCAGCTCCCGCAACTCGTTGACGCTACGCAGCACCCGCCACTCATACTCGTCGCGGGCAGCATCGTATTCGGGGATGCTGGGGTATTTTTCCGGGAAGGGGCGTTCCAACCCCAGCGTGCGGCGCAAGTCTGCGTGACTGATGAAATCGCCGTAGTTGAGCCCGAGAGCATCCCAGGCTGTCAGTTGTTCTTCCTGAGTCATCCGGCTACCTCCACGTTGAAGCGGCCGTAAGTGCCGCCGCAGGCTGGGCGCCAGTCGCCCACGCCCACATAGCGACCGGCGTTGCCGAGCACGGTCAGCAGTTCGCTGCGATCCAGCCTGGTGTCGTCAAATTCGATGTGAAAGACCAGTTGCCAGCCAGCAGGGAAGCGCGGGCGGTGGCGCATCACCCGTGCGGTCCCCACCTTGACGCTTTTGGCCAGCGAGAAGCCCGGCGTGTCTACCAGTTGCTGCGGGTCTTGCGGGCCGTCATAGCGCAGTGTGATCTCATCTTCCAGCACCAGCAGGCTGCGCTTGAATTCGGTACCCAGCTTGTTGAGCTTGGCCGCCTCGGTCAGGCAGGCTTTCAGGTTGCTGCCCGGCAGGTGGATGCCACTGGCCCTGCTGAAGTAGATCGCCCCCAGTAGTTCGGAGCGGGCGATATCCTCGTGGTCGGTGTCGGATTTCTTGCGCTTGGAGGTCAATGCCTTGTGCGCCTTGGTCATCGGATCCAGCGGGTCGCTAAAGCGGTCGCTGTGCATCAGTAACGGGGTGGTGCCCGTCAGTGTCAGTTTCAGTGTTGCCATTGTGTAGTCCTCGTTGATGTGCCCTTCCGGGCCCTTGCCCTGCCGGGCCGCGCCATGCCTAGCCTAGCCAGGCCAAGCCATGCCAAGCCGCAGGGCCAAACACACTCAGGGAATGCGCTTGGCGCTGGGCGGTTTTTAACGAGGACCGCCACCTCCCTTGCCATGCCACGCCAGACCTTGCCTCGCCATGCCTCGCCGTGCCATGCCGCGCCACGCCCCGCCACAGCGCCAAACACACTCAACGAATGCGCTTGGCGCTGGGCGGTTTTTAACGAGGTCCGCCACCTCCCTTGCCGCGCCGAGCCTTGCCCAGCCCGGACAAGCCGCGCCGTGCCTGGCCCCGCCGGGCCGCAGCCTGCAACCCCCTGATGCAAGGGGCTCCAGGCTGGCCACTGTTGCCAGTGGCCTGCGTTCACGTTCACGCACCGCCTTCCGGATTGAACGGGGTATCGGCGCATCCCTACCGGCATCGGGATTCGTGGTTGTGAGCCGGTTCCAAGCTGTTAAAGAGCAGTGCAATCCTGAATTCAGGCTGCAAGAAGCCAAGACACACTCGCGGTGTCTATTAAATGCGTCTTGGCTTGAGCCCTATGCGTGGGAGGGCTCGACCCTGTTATCAAACTGCGGAGCGGTGAAACTGCATGCGCCAGTGGAGGAGGGCGCTGCGCTTGGTGATGCCGTTGGTGCGCTTCTGGGCTGCGCGGGCTGCAACAATCTGGTGCCGCTCGGTGGCCATCATGGCCAGGTGCAGGCGCTGCTTGATGGCTCGGCGGCGGGCGGCGTTGCCGTTCAGTCGGTCAGCGATGGCGGCAACGATCTGGTCGGCGCGTTTCGCGGCCCTGGAAAAAAGGCGTCTGGTCATGGTACATTCACTCCTGTTGGCGAGTTGGTCCTCGCTGATTCCCACGTGATTCGTCATGCTGGGTCCTGATTGCTGGGGTTGGTCCCTCAGCTTTCACTGACCGGGTGGTCCCCGGTCCTTCGAAGCCCGCCTTGTGCGGGCTTTGTCGTTCTTACGCGCTGGTCAGGCGCTTCACTGCTGCCCTGGTTGGGGCTGGGTCCTGTTGCCGGGTGGTACTCAATTCTTTGCTGGCTTTTTACTCCGCCAGATCCGGAGGTTTGCCGGTTACGTCTCCGGCCCGGGCTCTCACCGTTCGTGTGGCATTACCCAAGACCTTCACCACGATTGGCCGCCTTCCACGCTGCCCCTTGTTGTTTTGGTCTTGGTCGTTCTCTCAAGAGGACGATGAGAGAATCGTAATCTTTAGTGAACGGGTGGTCAACATCGATCTCTAAAATAAACGATATTTTTTTTGAGCAACAAAAAACCCGCCGAAGCGGGTTCATAAAGTGGTCTACATCATCGGTTACTTTTTAGATGCGGCCATACAGTAGCGACACCATTTTGTTAGCCCGTCAGGCTGATTGCTGTTCTTGTCAAAATTTGTTTTGAGCCTGCGCTTTTGGCAGTGGGGGCAGGTTTTATGGTGGCGGTCATCAGAATGTGAGAGATCCATACATGGCGAACACCACTTCGTCAGTCCATCACTACTGTTTGGGTTTGGTCTGAAATGTGAGCGCGATAGAGACTTGTTGCACTTCTGGCAAACCTTGCTCTGGCTGGTGATCTTGGTGACCTTCACCGCCTCTATGGTCACACCCCTTGGCGTGACGTCATGATAAGTGGTTGTCAGGTTATTACCTGCCGCATTGGAAGGTGAGGAGGGCATAAGGGTCTTTTGTTGGGGCGTGTTGTCCGTTACAACCTTCTGGTTAATGTTTGGCGCTGAGCATGGTTGGCCTTTGTTGGCACTCATGAATCTATCAACCCCCTCTTTCTTCCAGTCCATGCTTCGCGAATCAGTTTCCCTAACCCTTTCGTAGGTGACTTGCCCAGTTGGAGTTTTTACTGTGCGACTCTCCCGTATGGTGGTCACATCCTTTGTTTTCGTCTTGTTGTTAAACCAAACGTAGGCACCTATTCCAAGTACGGCCAACAACAGCACATCAGAAACCTCCATGTCTGCAATTACTCCTTATTTTATTTCGCTGCGTCTCAGTTCTGACAACTTACCAAGCACGATAGCCTCACTGGATGTGACCGTACCAAGCCTGGGATCATCTACACCGTAAACCCACCCATCAATTCCGGACATCGCTCTTAGCAGGCGCGCTTGGCCGCTCTTTTCCAGCCTGATCAGCATTACAGCTCCTTCTTCTGGGGTGCGATCGGCCAAGCTGAATATGCAGATATCTCCGGCCACAATGCCTGATTTTGAGAGGTGATCGTTTGTGGACTCGATGGCAATGCTGTGGCTTTGGTTCTCAGCCACCACATACCGCCCGCTATCCATGTTCGGCAGCATATCCGTTGCCAGACTTCCCACGTCAGCCAGGGTCCAGACCGGCACCTTATCCGAGTTGAACTGAATGTCGTTCAGCAGATCACCACTGCTGCGGCCGGTGTATAGCCATATGGGATCAACCTTCAGCACCCTGGCAATGGAAATCAGGGATGACACTCGCATTTCACGATTCGGGTTATTGATGGTGTTGCTGATCACGCTCTTTGATAAACCGGTACGTCGCGCAAGCTCAGACATGCTGATATTCAGCTCTTGCAGCTTTTCCTCAAGGCGTTGCCCGAAAGTTTTCATCAATAACCTCTTGTTCTCTTTAGAGACTAAATTGTAATTCCTTGACTGATCACTTTGGGAGACGTTGAAGATTGACATCGTTCTCTATAGAGGACATCATTTGCATGTCACCATGCACAGGACCCAGACCAATGAAGAAACATGAAGTAATCGGCTATTTCGGCAATATGGCCCGCGCCATGAAAGCGATCGGTATTTCCCGCAGTCTTGCCGTGAAGTGGGGGGAGGTGATCCCTGCCCAGCATGCAGTCAGCTTTGTCATCGCCAGCAACGGCGAGCTGCGGCTGGGCCTGGAGGATTACCCCCTGATCAAGGAGCAAGACCATTCTACCCAGCAGGCCGCCTGACCACCGGCCAGCTTTTCCACCCAACATAGAGGACCAACCCCATGGGAAGAGTATCGCTCCCCGATCATGAAAATATGAGCACCCGCTCCCCGCTGCGGGTGCGCGGCACCCCAGCTCAGCGCCAGGTATGGCAGGAAGTCGGCGCCGAGTGTGGCATGACCGAAACCGCATTTGCCCGCACCTCGCTGCTGATCCTGCTCCAGGCCATATCTCAGCACGAGCCCACCATATTGGCGAGGGCCGTCAAACGGGCCAATCGAAGCCTGCTCGAGCAGGGATTCCCGCCCGTGACCGTCGAGGAGATCCTGGATGGCTCCGGTCTGCCCGAGCGCGGCCTGCTCCAGTTCAGCCAGGAAGACGAGGCCGTCTACAACGAGGAGCGCCCGCTGCGCCCCCTGCAAAAACTCATCAACTTTGTCCTCGGGAGGTAACCCCATGACCATGCAACTCCGTCCGCCGCGCCCGGCATCCCAGCATGTCAGCGATCGCGACAACATCATCCTGAAGTCGGTCATGCACGAGCTGGCCCTAGCCCTCGACGAGCCGCTGATCTCGACCGCGCAAGCCGCCGGCACCGACCGCCAGGCTGTTCGCCTGGCCCGCGAGCTCGAAGCCCGCACCCTTGAACGTGCCGAGTCGCAGCCCAGCGCATAACCACCATTCGCCTGCCTCACCACCAGGCTTACTGAATCAGGACCTGACCAATGACCAATCCGACCATGGCCCATGGGGGCCACCCCTTGCCACATGACCTCGACCATTGCCCGCTGTGCGGCAGTGAGCTGCAATCCGGCACCAATGACCGCGCCTACGAGTGCCCAGCCTGTGAGTACACCGAGCAGGAGGTGGCTCATGGTTAACCCCTCATCCGTTGCCATCTGGGAGCTCTATGAGCTCAAGAAGCGTGAATTGCAAGCAATGGGGTTATCCCAGCGTGAGTACGAGCTGGCCGTGCGCCAGCTTGCTGATGAGCTGGGGGTGTGAGATGGCGGCGCTTTTGAAGTTTCCAGATAGACGCGCACAGAGTGCCCCACAGGAGGTTCGTGTGGCAGACCTTGATGATGGCTATACCCGCATTGCCAATGAGCTCTACGAGGCGATGATAGGTGCAAACCTGACTCGTAACCAGGCGAAGGTTGCTCACGCCATCACGCGCAAGACATATGGCTTCAACAAAAAGACCGACCGGATAAGTGATAGCCAGATTGCTGACCTGACAAAGCTTCCTCGCCAGAAGGTAAACAAGGCAAAAAATGAGCTGATCGCGATGAAGGTGGTCATTCGTAGCGGCCACGAAATAGGTCCCAATAAGAACCTTTTTGAGTGGGAAATTGAGTGTCACCAAAACGGTGACAGTGTCACTAATACAGTGACAAAAAGTGTCACCAAAACCGTGACAAGGGTGTCACCAAAACAGGGACACACAAAAGACACTATTCAAAAGACAGTAAAGACAACTACTGATGGGGCATCAGCTTGCGCTGAACCCCCAGCAGCAACCCCCGAAAAGCGACCAGTGAAAAATACACCATACCAGGCGATCCTGGATGCTTACCACGAAATACTCCCTGAGATGCCAGCCATCCGTGAGCTGACCGATTCTCGCAAAACCAAAATCAGGAACTTCTGGACCAAGTTCAAGTTCGACGAGACCCGCTGGCGCGCCTACTTGGATTTCATCGCCAAGAACTGCCGTTGGATGTGCGAGAGCCGTCCGCGCCGCGATGGCGAGTCGGCCTGGAAGCCGAAGAACTTGGATTTTTTGGTGACCGAGAGGTGTTATCTGGGCGTGCGGGAGGGGCGGTTCAATGACGAGTGATGCAATGGGGTTTGTGCCCCCTCACAACTTCGAGGCAGAGCAGTCTGTGCTGGGCGGGCTGATGCTGCGGGCTGACTCGTTCCACGACTTGGGCCTGTCTGAACGCGATTTTTACAGTCGCCCGCACCAGATCATTTTCGGGGCGATCTCCCAACTGATCGCCGCCAAGCAGCCGGTTGACATCATGACAGTGCAGCACCGTATCGAGCAGGACGGCGAGCTCGATGTTGCCGGCGGGTTTGCCTACCTAGTCGAGATCGCCAAGAACACCCCAAGCGCGGCGAACATCGTGACCTATGGGGGGATGGTGCGTAGCGCTGCAGAGCGGCGCTTCGCTGTTGCCAAGCTGCATGACTGTATCGCGGCGATGATGGAGCCTGGATTCAGCAACACCGATGAGCGGTTCGCTGCGATGGGGTCGCTGTTGTCTGAGGTCGATGCCAAGCGCTCTGGGGGTGTGACCGGGATTGCGGTACACGCCAGCGAAATCGTGCGGGACTGGTGTGATGAGCTGGATCGCCGGGCAAGCCGCCGCCCAGGGGAGATGACCGGTTATGCCACGGGGATCGCGTCCTTGGATGAGTTGCTCTACCCAGGTGGGATCAGCCCTACGGCGCTGGTGTGTATCGGCGCTCGACCGAAGATGGGCAAGACCACGCTGATGGCGAGTCTGTGTAACCACACGTCGCTGGTCAAGAAGCTCCCTGTGGTTGGTTTTTCGCTGGAGATGACACGGGGTGAGCTGTTCGAGGTCATGGTATCGCAAGCGTCCGGCGTATCGGGCAAGGATCTCAAGTCGATGAGCGACCAGTGCAAGATGGACAAGGCATACGCCGTTGCCGCAGAGCTTGGCAACTCAAAACTCCATATTGCAGACCTGCCTGGTTTAACCGTGCATCAGGTGGTACGCGAGAGTCGCCGGCTGAAGCGCCAGTTCGGCCAGCTCGGGCTGATCGCCGTGGACTACCTGACGCTGATGACTGCCGACAAGGCTGAGCGTAACGATCTGGCTTACGGCGCGATAACCAAGGCGCTCAAGATGCTGGCCAAGGAGATGGGTTGCCCAGTGATCCTGCTGACGCAGCTCAATCGAGGGCTGGAGCAGCGTGCAGACAAACGCCCGGTTCCCAGCGACAGCCGTGACACCGGCCAGATCGAGCAGGATTGCGATGTGTGGATCGGCTGTTATCGCGATGAGGTCTATAACGAGGCTTCCCCGATGGCAGGAGTCATGGAGTTGCTGGTCAGGCTCAACCGAGGCGGTAAGACGGGAACCGCTTACTGCCAGTTCCATGATGGGGTGATCTCAAATATCGACCAGCAAGAGGTTGCGCGCATGGCACACGCTGCAGAAGTGGAACGCAGCAAGGCCAAGCCTGCGAAAGGGGGATGGGATGGCTGATTTGTTCAATCCGGATGTGATCGCCGCGGTCAAGGGCGCGAAATTCTGCCGGGTGGCGGTGTATCCGGCCGTGCGGGGCTGGTGTGGGGAACGGGTGCAGCTCGAGGTCGCCGACGAGATCGATGCGCTGGGGCACACCGACCAGCTGCGTGGCGCAGGGCATTGGCTGGCTCAGAACACGACGCCTGAGCGAGTGGCGGAGGAGGTCGAACGGTTGAGAGGTGCGCCAGTGCTGGTGTCGCGGCGTGGTGATGCATTTGGGGCTGTGGATAACTTCGAAGGGGAGGGCCTTGCCAACCAGTGACACGGGGTGTAGCGCACCGTACCATTGCCAGTGCCGGACCTAGACCACCCGGCCGTTTGACCAAAGGACCCAGACCATGACCAAACCGCATACCCGAGATCTCTCCATCGCGACCCAACTTGGCCGCGTGATTGCGATCATGAGCGACGGAAAAGCCCGTACCCTGCGCGACATCGAGCGCGAGTGCTGGAGCCGCTACGGCCACGCCGACACCCAGGCCGCCATCAGCGCCCGCCTGCGCGAAGTCTGCTGCCACGGCTGGGTGAAACATTCCAGCAATCAGGTCATCGACGGCAAGCAGGTGTGGCACTACCGCATCGAGCCGTCCCCCACCACTGAGGCCGTTGCGGCTAAGGCGGTGGCAGCATGAGCTTCGCCATGACAATCGCCGCCGTTATGGCGGCCAGCGCTCCGGCTTGGATTGACCCGATCCGCTTCACGCCATCCAGTTCATTCTGCATCCCCAACCCGCGCAATGACCGGGCTGCACAGCGTCAGCGTGCCGCCGCCAAGCGCCGCAACAAAGCCAAACGGGGGTGAGCATGAGTTACCCCAAGTATTTCCTCCGCAGCCCCGACATCCGCACCCGGGCCAGCCAACTGGTCGCCAGCCTGCCGGTTGACCAGGACAAGCCGCTGGTTATCGAAATCAAGGAGCTGACCCGGAGTCTTGCCCAGAACGCTCTGTTCTGGGCCGTCATGACCGACATCGCAGAGCAGGTGAACTGGCACGGCCGCAAGCTCGCCAAGGAGGACTGGAAGCATGTCCTCTCCGCAGCTCTGTACCAGCAGGACGTGGTGCCGAACCTCAGCGGGGACGGCTTCGTGGTGCTGGGTAAGTCCACCTCCAAGATGACCGTGCGCGAGATGCGCGATCTCATCGAGCTGGCCCAGGCTTTTGGTGCTGAGCAAGGCGTGAAGTTCGGGGATGATTCCCGCCGCGGTTTCGACTGGGTGGCCGCCTACGGGAGGGCTGCATGAGCAAGACCAAGGCTGATAAGCAGTGGTTGGACGATGTGAGATCGCTTGGCTGTATCGCTTGCCGCAATGCCGGGTATGGCGCCACGCCAGCGGAAATCCATCACGTGCGCTCTGGGTCTGGCATGGCCCAGCGCGCCGAGCACACCAGAGTGCTGCCATTGTGCCCCCGGCATCATCGTGCCAGTTACCCCACAGGCTTCCACGCTGCCCCCAAGAGCTGGCAGGCTGAGCACGGCAGCGAGGAGACCCTACTTGCCCAGGTGGCCAGAGAGATCACTGCACTGCGCAAGAACACCATCGGGAGGGCAGCATGATCCATCTCTCCGCGCTCGATGCGGCCCGGTTACTGGGTGGCAGCCCGAAGGTCAGGACCGCAGCCAAAAAGGCGCACATGGTCCTCCAGATAGAGGGTTTGCAAAATCGAGTGCGGGCTCAGCTTGTCGGCCTCCCTGACCCGGTCACCGAGCTTATATTCCACCCCAAGCGCAAATGGCGATTCGACTACGCTTGGCCGGCCAGCATGATCGCGCTCGAAGTCCATGGCGGGATCCACTCCGGCGGCCGGCACACCCGGGGGAGAGGGTTCGTAGAGGACCGGGCCAAGATGAACGAGGCCACCTTGCTCGGGTGGACCGTGCTGGAGGTTACCCCGGAACACATCAAATCCGGCCAGTTGCGCGCTTGGCTGCTCGCCGCCTTCAATCAGGACCCAGACCAGAGGACCAAACCATGACCCACGCTATCGAAATGGCTCTGCGCCTTTTCTCGCCGAAAGGCGCACTACATGAACCCTCGTCTGGTCGCTCCAGTACGCTGGGGAGAGAGGAGTTTCTGGGAGCCCTGCAGGTGGCCGCAAAGAGCAACCCGCAAGGACTTCAGTTCCTGATGGCCGACCACCTGGGGGACGAGCAGGCCCTGGCGTCATTGCTGGCGTACTTCAGCACCACGCTGGACAGCGACGAGGCCGGTGGCATGGCCATGGCTATTCTGCTGCGCCGGCCTCTGCTTGAGCAGTTGGAGCACTTGGTGCTGTCTCACCCGCACTATGACAAGGAGCGCCGCCGGGCCGCCGTGGTGATGGAGAAAGCCAAGCGGGCGCACCGAGGTGGCAATGACCACGAGTACCAGCGCCTGCTGGCCGAGCGGAACGGGATCCTGCAGTTGGCTCGCGACCACTGTGTCGCCGAGATGCTCCGGTCAGGGCGTTGCCCTCACTGCAATGGTACGGGGTTCCGCCCCCGCAAGGCGGATGAGTGCCCGAAGTGCCACGGCTCTGGGGGCATTATAACGGACATGGGTATGGTGACCCGCCGATTCGGCGAGCCGATGCGTCAGGCTGTAGAGCGTGCTGTTGATGAGGTGCTTCATCAGGCGTCAGACATGTCCAAGCTGATGGACAGGCAGGTGAGGGAGATGCGGGCTGCTTGAGATGATTTTTATCGCGGTGGCGCGGGTACTTTCGTGTAGGGGTTAGCGAAGGCGATGGATGTAATATCTTGATAAATAAAAATAAAAATGGATTGTAAAAATGTTCGTTGAGGTCGGCGGCTAGCACTGCATCGTTTTTAGGTATGATTTAAACATCAACCGCGGTTGATTTTTGCTAGTGAATTGATCATTATTGAGCAACCAAAACGTTCAACTTTTGGTTGAGTTTTTCGCGATATCTTTCGTGATAAAAAAGAGGGCCCGAAGGCCCTTTGTTACAGCTGGTAGTATTGCACTTTGATGGCCTCGGGGCTGCAACCCCATGAGCTATCAGTTAAGTAAGGCTGTACTACAGCAACTAAAATCGTGATGAATGTACCCACAAATACCTCGCGTAAGGTCATGTGGAGTTTTTCTAAGAACCACCTTATCAGTTTCTGTAAGGTGGTTTTTTCATTTTGGGTTGGTTTGAGGTTGTGACCAGGTGGTCGTTTCGGTTGTGGCATGGGGACCCCCATTTGTTTGCCGGGTTATGGGCGGCGGTGCGCCCGGGATTCGTCTATGTGTTGTTCCGTGTTTCAGCATGAGATACTCCTCGTGGTTGTTACTGTAACGACACAATATGTAGTGTCTTTTTGTGTTCGAAATACAAGATAGTGAGGTCGTTACAGGATTGCAATCTGTGGATAACCTATTAGCTGTGGATAAAATGTGGGTGTTCGGGCCCGAGTTAGTGACCGCTCACAGTGAGTGGGTTCTCATCCGCCCGATCCGGCAAATGCAAGTCTGATGATCGAAGATGGAAAATTTAAATAACTTTTTTTGCTTGCGAAAACGGGGGGGGGTTTCATGGTTGAGTTTATCTGTATGCCCTGTTACGCAAGGGATACAGGGAAAATGAGTCCACTGTCAGCTAGTCTGCTTTCTGTGAGCCGAGTAGTATCTCGGAGTTCAGGCCAGATTCGAGACCTTGACATTCATTTTTCATTAGGCGGGATGCATGGAAAGCAAGCTGAAACCTATCGCCCTACAAGTCGCCGGTTGGGGGCTGCTCCAGGGCGATTTCTTTGACTTTCACGAGGTGGCAGAACGGCTGGGTGTCCCTGCTGAGGTGTCCCGCGAGGCGGTCATTTATCTCCGGTCACTCCGCTATGTGGAGACGCTGGCGGAGTCGAGAAGCTGCAAGCGTGAGGTGGGCAAGAGAAGCTCAAAGCGAGTGTTTATCAAGGTCCTGGCCATCCACCCCGAACCGCCTCAAGGTTCACAATCTTTCAAGCTCAATGTCCTGCACTCAAAGTTGGCCCGCCTTTCCAAGGCTATGCCTTCACCTCGGGGAGCTCGCTGATGCAGGTGGTGTAGCGGGGGCTGAGCTGCTCCCGCTTCATCATCCACTCCCGGGTATCCCGGCCCCGGGCCGCGAAGTAGACCTTTCCCAACCGCCCCTGATTGATCTTGTCGATGACCTGCATCAGTGCCTCGCTGCGGGGGGATTGCTGCTCCGCTGCGAATAGGTCGCCCTGCTGCATGTCGGCTGGGGTAAAGTCGGCCAGCATGACGCCGCCCTTCTGATATCGCTGCTCGCCGCGCCAGATACGGGGGAGTAGTTGGGGTATCAGGGCCAGCAGCGCTCGGGTGTCATTGGTGGGCATGGCAGGAGGAGCAGGGCTACACCTTCAGTTTCTCCCAGCTCACGATCAACGCCGACACGCACCCGCTGTTGCGGCGAATGCACAAGCTTGGGGACGAGAAGCGGAGCCTGGTCATTGTGCCGCCTGAAGACTACGACGCTTGGTTGCTTGGTTGCTTGGTTGCTTGGTTGCTTGGTTGCTTGGTTGCTTGGTTGGGGGGCCGGGATCCTGAGCTGGCTCGAGCCTACCTAATTCCGCAATTGGCAAAACTGCTAGTAGGTGAGCCAATGCCACGAGAGCGTCGAGGTAACTAAAAATAGACGCTCACAATCGGCGTTGGTTAAATCTATGGCGATACATGCTAATGAGCCCTACCATTGATTTTGGCTGGCTAAGTGACTTAGTTGGCCGATTTTGTTGCAATGATACACAGAAAAGGAGTCCTGTGATGTCTACCTATCACTATCAGTGTCAATACTGCTATTGCACCACTTCAATGTGGGAAGATGATGACGGCAAAGATGATTTCTATGGCGGCCCTATTGAAGACTGCGGTTGTCAATCTGCTGTGAATGATGACTACGATGATGATGATTAATGGATACCGTTGATGTCATTACTTAGAGCCGTATCGATGCTCTTGTCCGGCATTGTCGATGGTTAGCTTGTAATGCCGATGGTTGAAACCCTACGGTCCCAGCGTTAGTATTGCCCCAACATGGCCAGAGTCTCACCGACCCTGGCCTTTTTCATTTCTGGCCCGCCTCGTGCGGGCTTTGTCGTTTCTGGAGGGGCGATGACGCCTGACAAGGACCCACAGAACTACAGCGTGCTCGCCTATCTGGCATTCGGTGGGCTGAGCGTATGGGGAGGGCTTGTGACCTACATACAGACGGTGAAACGCGAGGGAAGGCAGTTCCGATGGGCCGAGGCGCTGCTGCAGGTGGTGGTGTCAGGGTTCGCCGGGATGTTGACCATGCTGCTGAGCTGGTACATCGCAGCCCCGCTCCCGTTGTGCGGCTTCATGGCTGGCCTGGCTGGCTTGATGGGGTCGAAAGCACTGGAGCTGTACGAACGCCGGGCAACCGGCTGGATGGGAGGGAAGGAGTGATGGTGAAAATGCGCTGGGTAGATGAAGCCCGTAGGCATATCGGGTTGACGGAGATTAAGGGGCCCCAACACAACCCCGAGATCGTGGCGATGTGGAAGGCCATCAAGCGGGGTGGCATCCGTGATGATGAAACCCCGTGGTGTGCCGCCTTTGTTGGAGCGTGCCTAGAGCGGGTCGGTATTCAGTCCACCCGGTTCGAGGGTGCGCGTTCCTATGCCTCCTGGGGGGAGAAGCTGGAAAAGCCGGTGGCAGGCTGCGTAGTGGTGTTTTCCCGGGATGGTGGCGGACACGTTGGGTTCGTAGTGGGGCAGGACAAGGCTGGCAATCTGCTGGTATTGGGCGGCAACCAAGCGGACGCGGTGAACGTGAAGGCGTTTCCTCGCTCTCGGGTAACCGCATACCGCTGGCCCGCCGGTGAGCCGAAGCCTGTGGGGGAATTGCCTGTGATGGCTGCGGCAGAGTTCTCGAAGTCCGAGGCATAGGCGCAAGCCTTGCCAATATCGCCGGATAACCGGTAACAGCAGAGGAGAGTGCGATGGAACACATCGTTGAGGTGGTCATCAACTGGATTGTCATCCTGATGGCTGTAGTGGGCGGCGCGTCCATGGTGGTGCAGGGGCTGGCCAAGATCGCGGCCGTCACCCCTTCCACCCGGGACGATGAGGTGATCGGGAAGGTGCAGGCCTTCTTGGTTGGCCTGACCAAGGTGCTGGACAAGCTGGCTATGAACCTGCCGGCTGAGAAAGCCAGGAAGCAATAACATGAACAGCTTGCTCCAACTGCTCGACATTCTAACGGCCCTTCTGGGCCGTTGGCTTAAGCAGGAGAGGGCAAGGGAGGTGCAGGAACGCTATGACAAGAATCATGCGGACCCACAGGGGTGTTTTGCTGAGCGTTTCGGTGCTGCTTCTGGTCAGTTGCCAGACAGCTCCAAGCCAAACAGCGAACTGCCCGCCACCCACACCCAGGCTGACATGGAACCCCGCCGCTAATGGCGGGGTTTGTCTTTCTGGGGAATCCACAGCCGACTTACTGGACTATCTCGATGGACTGGAGCGATGCGGTGGTTAATGGCGTGACCGTGACCGGGGTTGTTACTCACGTGAGGGAGTATGACGGGAGTCAGGCCCTGGTCACCCTGAATACTGGCGTCTCCGTTCTGGTACCGGCAACTCACGAGCCCGCACCAGGCGACACCATCGTTGAAGGCGAGCTATCTCTCTAAATGGCAAAGACCGACTGGGCACAGCTCAATGCAGAGTTCCTGCAAGAGCATGAAGCGACCGGCATCAGTGCGAAAGACTGGTGTGACAGCCGCGGCCTGAACTACAACTCGGCGCGTCGCTATTTGAAATCTCGGGGGCAATCCCCTGCGCAACCTGACAAATCTCGCGTAGCTGCGCAATCTGCGCATTCCGAAGTGCGCAAAACTACGCAGTCTGCGCAAAGTGCGCAAACCAAGGGGAATGAGGCCAAGGCCAAAGGGGGAGAGCGAAGAGGGGAGAAGTCCTCGGCATCCACTTATACCCCGGCCAGCTTGGACCAGAACTCGAAAACCAACTCGGGGCGCCAGCCAGATGGGCGCTTTGACAAGGGAAATCGGGAGTCCGTAGGCAACCAAGGCAACCAGAACCCACCGAATAAGTGGCAACCCGGCGACCGCCCGGCGCTGACCCATGGCGGCTATGCCAAGTTCCTCGATGCGGAGGAGCTGTTCGACCAGGCCCGCGAGCTGCAACTGCGCGATGAGCTGGACTTCACCCGGGCTCGCGTCATCTCCGTCACCAAGCTGCTCAAGGGACTGCAGCAGGACCTGGTTAACGCCACCGAGATGACCGACCGGATCGCGCTCTATGACAAGATCCTGAAAGCAGAGCAGGCCCTCGACCGCAACATCCAGCGGATTGAGTCCATCGAGCGGACCCTGAGCGCCCTTCGCATCGACGAGGTGAGCGTGCCGAAGATTGAGGAGGACACTCGGCGGATCCGGGCTGCGGCCCGCAAGCTGACCGCCGAAGCGGATAGGCTGGAGAAGGATGGCGGCAGCGAGGCCACTCCGGTTAGCGAGATGGTTTCCGAGCTCCACGACATGGGGACAGGGGGGCTGATGTCATGACTGTTCCCATCGACGCATCTTCCATGACTGAGCAAGAGCAGATGGCCTACATCCGTTCGAAGCTCAGCGATAAGTGGTGGCGGATGAACAACCTCTACATGATCGAGAACGAGCAGGGCCAGCTGGTACGATTTCGGCTGCGCCCAGCACAGGAGCTGCTGTTCCGGACCATGTGGTACCTGAACATCATCCTCAAGGCGCGTCAGCTCGGATTCTCCACGGCCATCGACATCTATCTGCTGGACGAGGCGCTGTTCAACAAGAACCTCAAGTGCGGGATCATCGCCCAGGACCTGACGGCCGCCGGCGAGATCTACCGCACCAAGATTGAAGTCCCGTTCGATAACCTGCCGGGTTGGCTCAAGGCCCAGTTCAAGGTGGTGACCCGGCGTGGCGGGGCGAATGGCGGACACATCCTGTTCCGGCATGGCTCCAGCATCCAGGTGGCCACTTCCTTCCGCTCCGGTACCGTCCAGCGCCTGCATGTCTCCGAGCATGGGAAGATTTGCGCCAAGTACCCGGAGAAGGCCAAGGAGGTGCGAACCGGGACCCTGCAGGCAATCCACCCTGGCGCGGTGGCCTTCATCGAGAGCACAGCCGAAGGGGTGGGGGGCGACTTCCACGCCATGAGCATGAAATCCCTCGAGCTGGCCCGGGCCTCTGGTGAGCTCAGTCAGCTGGATTGGAAGTTCCACTTCTTCGCCTGGTGGCAGGACCCCAAGTATCGCGCAGATGTGCCGGCATCCGGCGTAGTGATGAGCAAGACCCAGGCTGAATACTTCACTGCGGTGGAGAAGTCGATGGGTTGCACCATTACCGACGAGCAGCGGCAATGGTACGTGCTGAAGGAAGCCACACTGGGTGCCGAGATGAAGCAGGAGTTCCCCAGCACGCCGCTGGAAGCCTTCCTCACCTCAGGGCGCCGGGTGTTCGACCCCATCCATACCATGGATGCCGAGGGCGATTGCATGGCCCCGCTCATCGTCTACGACATCGACCCAGTGACCGGCAGGCGCGAGAAGGCCCGCAAACCGGAGAAGCTGGACGAGCGTGGCCAGCGCTCCCTCGAGAACATGCTGCTGGTCTGGGAGCTGCCAGACCCTGACGAGGATTACGCCATCGGCGCCGACGTGGCGGAAGGGCTGGAGCACGGCGACCGTTCAAGCCTCGACGTGACCGCCAAGAGCGACGGCCGGCAGGTGGCCCACTGGTTCGGGCATCTGGATCCCGGGCTGTTTGCCCAACTGCTGGCCCACGTTGGCAGGTTCTACGGCACCGCAGAGCATGGCCCGGCCTACATCGGCCCAGAGCGCAACAACCACGGCCACGCCGTGCTGCTCAAGCTCCGTGAAATCTACCCGACCCGGCGCATCTACACCCAGGAGCACATCGACCGGGACCGCGACGACGAGACCCCGCGCCTCGGCTGGCTCACCACTCGGCAGTCCAAGCCGATCCTGGTTGATGGCCTCAAGGCCCTGCTGCGTGCCGGGCAGTCCGGGATCCGCTGGATCGGTACCATTTCCGAAGCCACCACCTACGTCTACGACAAGAGCGGCAGCATGAACGCCCAGGACGGCTGCTACGACGACCAGCTCATGAGCTACATGATTGCCCAAGAGATGCGTGTCCGGATGCCGGCCCGCATCGTCAAACCTGAATCCTCCCGCAAACCCAAGCACTGGATGGCCAACTGATGATCAACGCCCAACCCAAGGCCCCTGAAAAAGGCGGCCTCGATACCCCGCGCCTGCTCAAACTGATGAGCGATATCAATGGCCAGCCGGACTGGCGCTCTATCGCCAATCGGGCGTGCGCCTACTACGACGGCGATCAACTGCCGCCCGAGGTGGTGAGTGTGCTCAAGGCTCGGGGCCAGCCCATCACCATTCACAACCTGATCGCGCCGACCATTGACGGCGTGCTGGGGATGGAAGCCAAGAGCCGCACCGATCTGATGGTGATCGCCGATGACCACGACGACGAGCTGGAGCAACTGGCCGAGGCCGTCAACGCTGAATACGCCGATATGTGCCGCCTTGGCGGACTAGACCGCGCCCGGGGCGAGGCCTACGGCGGCCAAATCAAGACCGGCCTGGGCTGGGTTGAGGTGTGTCGCCGCGATGACCCGTTCGGCCCACGTTACAAGTTCAGCAATGTCCACCGTGACGAGGTTTATTGGGACTGGCATAGCAGGGAGCCGGATCTGAGCGACTGCCGCTGGCTGATGCGACGCCGCTGGGTCGATCTGGATGAGGCCAAGACCATGTTCCCGAGCAAGGCACAGGCGCTGGAGTGGGGCGTCAACGACTGGGATGGGGTCATGAGCCTGACCGCCATCGAGGGGCTGGACCCCAATCTGGTCAGCGCCTATGACGAGTGGAGCCAATTCAGCGGCAAGGAGATCGAGTGGTGCAGCCGGGAGCGGGATCGGGTGCTTCTGCAGGTGGTCTACTACCGCACCTACACCATGCGTCAGGTGCTGATGCTGGACTCCGGTCGGGCACTGGAGTACGACAAGACCAATCAACTGCACCTGGCTGCTGTGGCCATGGGGCGCGCCAAGCTGGAGCGCTGCCCGGTGGCCGTGATCCGGGAATCCTGGTTCGTCGGCCCCCATCACCTGGTTGATCGACCCTGCTCTGCGCCCCACAACATGTATCCGCTGGTGCCGTTCTGGGGTTACCGCAAAGACCGCACCGGTGAGCCCTATGGGTTGATTGTTCGAGCCATGCCGGCACAGGACGAGGTGAACCTGCGGCGCATCAAGCTGACCTTCCTGCTGCAGGCCAAGCGCGTCATCACGGACAAGGACGCCACCAACATGAGCCAGAGTCAGGTGCTGGAGCAGGTCGAGCGCCCGGATGGCTATATCGAGCTCAACCCTGACCGCGCCAACAAGACCAGTGTGGCCGATGCCTTCAAGGTGGAGCAGGACTTCAACGTGGCGGCCCAGCAGTTCCAGGTGATGCAGGATTCGGTGAAGCTGATCCAGGACACCATGGGGGTTTATGCCGCCTTCCTAGGTCAGGGCTCCACCGGGCAGTCCGGCGTAGCAATCAGCAACCTGGTGGAGCAGGGGGCAACCACACTTTCCGAGATCAATGACAACTACCGGATGGGATGCCAGCAGGTAGGGCAGTTGGCACTGGCCTATCTGCTTGAGGATATGGCCAGCAAGCGCAACTACAAGGTGACCGTGAACCGGGATGACCCCCGCCGCCGCAAGGCCGTGGTGGTCAATGTGGAGCAGGAGGATGGCAAGCTCACCAATGATGTGACCCGGCTGCGGGCCCATATCGCACTGGCGCCGATCCAGCAAACCGCCGCCTATAAGCAGCAGTTGGCTGAGCGGATGACCCAGGCCATGTCACAACTCCCGCCCGAGGCTGCCGGCGCTTGCTTTGACCTGCTGGTCGAGCTGATGGATGTACCGCGCAAGGCCGAGTTTGTGGAGCGGATCCGCAATGCCCTGAACATCCCGAAAGACCCGGACGAGATGAACGAGGAGGAGCGCGCAGCCGCCGAGCAGCAGGCTCAGCAGGCCCAGATGCAGCAGGAGCTGGCCATGCGCGAGATGCAGGCCAAGCTGGCCGAGCTGGAGGGCAAGGCCGCCAAGTGGCAGGCAGAGGCCCAGCGCATCGCCAAGCTGACCGACTCCATCCGGTTTGAGGATGCCCTCAAGCAGGCCCAGACAGGCAAGACATTGCAGGAGATGGAGCGGCTTGCCGCTGAGCAGCAGAGCATCCAGGGGGAGCAAGCCGTGCTGCAGGCTCAGCTGTTGGACACCATTCAGCAGCAGATAGACGCGATCGCGCTCTGATAGTTGCTTTCCTGACCTGCCAGCGTTACGATTTCCCCAACATGGCCCAGTCTCTCGAGATTGGGCCTTTTTCATTTCCAGACCCGGCCACTGTGCCGGGTTTTTTATTTGGAGCGGGCCGTGACCGACCAGCAACACATTGATGCCGAAATGGAGCGCGAGATCCAGACTCTCGGGCTGACAGCGCCGCGTGTGACCCCTGACCAGATCGATGCGCTGATGCGTGGCGTTCGCTATGAGGTGCAGGTTGTGCCTGGCACCACAACCACGCTGGCCACCGCCATTGCTGCCAACGGCTTCACCCTTGCCATCGGCATGACCGCCTGCGCCGACCCGGCCAACTTCAATGCAGAGCTTGGCGCCAAGTACGCCATCAAGGATGCCGAAGCCAAGGCCCGCCAAGAGCTGTGGAAGCTGGAAGGCTGGCGGCTCAAGTGCCATTTAGCGAATCTTTAGCGATAGACGGCAACCCTTGCCCGCGTTGTGCGGGCTTTTTTGTGCCCAGCCCCAGCCGGGGAGCGCTTTCACCGAGAGCCTTCCCCCGCTTGGGCAGCGATACCACCCACTGAAAACCCACGAGGACAACCATGGATAAGAACATCGACAACCTGAACGGCACTGAGAGCCTGGACGAACTGGAAGCCATGCTGGAAGCGATCGAGCGTGAGCCCGATAGCGAGCTGGATGATGGCACTGCTACCGAGCAAACGGACGTACAACCCGCGCCGTCGGCGGGCGAGGTGGCAGCCGGTAACGAACAGGGCAGCACCGAGCAGGGCGGTGAAGGGGTCGCGGAGCCTGAGAAGGTGATCCTGGCCAAGAGCGGTCAACACACCATCCCGTATGAAGTGCTGGAGCAGGCGCGCAATGAAGCCAAGCAACTGCGTGAGCAGCTGGCTCAGTCGCAGCAGGCCCAAGCCGAGCGGGACAAGCTGCAGGCGCTGATGGAGAAGCACGGGATCAACCCCGACGTGGACCCCGACGATATCAGCCAGGAGGAGCTCGAGCAGTTGGCGCAGGACTACCCGGATCTCGGCAAGTCCATCGCCGCCATTGCCCGCAAGCTCCAAAAGCTGGAGCCCCAAGTCGCCCCGCAGCAGGTTCAACCCACCCTCAACCCGGTACAGGCCGCACTGCAGGCGGTACCTGATCTGGTGAGCTGGCGGGAAAAGGACCAGGACCGTTTCGACTTCGCCATCATCGTCGATGAGAAGCTCCAGGCTGATCCCGCGTGGAAAGGCAAGTCGCTGGATGAGCGATTCGCAGAGGCGGCGCGCCGCACCAAGCTGGCCTTTGGTGATGAGGTCATCCCTCCCGCCAAGGTACCCGGCAAGGATGCAGAAAAGCCCGCTGATTTCATCCCGTCCAGCCCTTCGGCACTCGGCCAGACCCATCATGCCGCCCCCACTGGAGTGGAGCGCTTTGGCGCCATGTCTCAGACCGAACTTATCGGCGAGATGGGCGCCATGACAGACGCCCAAATGGATGCGCTGCTGGAGCAGGCCGGGTACTAACCCACCACCCATTTCAATAAGCCAACCCCGACCACTGTGTCGGGGTTTTTGTTTTCATGTAGGAGAGGACCATGACCCAAGTCACCTCGGCGCAAGCCAACAAGATTTTGCAGGCCGCACTGTTTACGGCGGCCAACCGTTCTCACTCGCTGGTGAACATGCTGACCGAAGAGGCCCCCAAGGGTGCCAAGGTCAACGGCGGCAAACAGACCAGCGCCGGCGCCCCCGTGGTGCGCATCACCGACCTCGGTAAAGGCGCCGGGGATGAAGTGGACATGCAGCTGTTCCACCAACTGTCTGGCCGCCCGACCATGGGTGACAAGAAGCTGGCAGGGCGCCTCGAGAGCATGTCCTTCGCGGACTTCTCGCTGAAGATCAACCAGACCCGCCACGGTGTGGACGCGGGCGGCAAGATGAGCCAGAAGCGCACCAAGCACGACATGATCAAGACCGCACGTGTGCTGTTGGGCGATGGCTACTACGGTCGCCTGGTTGACCAGCGTGGCTTTGCTCAGCTGGCCGGTGCCCGAGGCGACTACTCCGCGACCGATATCATTCTGCCGCTGGCGGATGACCCGGAATTTGCCGACATCATGATCAACCAGCTGACTGCGCCAACCTACGAGCGCCACTTCTTCGGTGGTGATGCGACCAGCTTCGAAGGCATCGACGCGGCTGACCGCTTCAATCTGGGTTGCGTGGACAACATGTCGCTGTTCCTGTCCGAGATGGCCAACCCCATCCAGCCGATCCGCATGGTCTCCGACCCGTCCGGTGGCGAGCCGCTCTACGTGCTCTATGTCACCCCGCGCCAGTGGCACGACTTCTACACCTCAACCTCCGGCAAGGACTGGCAGGCGATGCTGTCGGCCTCAATTGAGCGCAGCAAGGGATGGAACCACCCCATCTTCCGCGGTGAAGGCGCCATGTGGCGCGGCATCCTGGTCAAGCCCTACAAGGGCATGCCGATCCGCTTCAACCAGGGCAGCATCGTCAAGGTGTGTGCGGCCAACTCCGCGACCGGGGCGGAAGTGGACAAGGTTGCGGGCACCCTGATCGACCGCGCCGTGCTGCTTGGTGGCCAGGCGCTGGCCAATGCCTTTGGCTCTGGCGAGCAGGGGGGCTCTTTCGGCATGCACGAAGAGAAGACCGACCACGGCAACAGCACCGAGATCTCCATCAGCTGGGTGTCCGGTCTGCAGAAGATCCGCTTCAAGCAGCGCAACGGCAACATTCAGGACCATGGCTGCATGGTGTTGGATACCGCCGTCAGCGCCGTCGGCCGCTAAGCCGCTGACCCATGGGGCTTCACGGCCCCATCACATCACTATCTGACCAGACAAGGAGCCATATCATGGCCAAGACTACCCTGCTCGCCCGAGCGTACCGCTGGTTTGTCGGCGCGTTCGGCAACCTCTCTATCTCCCCGACCCTGGTAGCCAAGCTGGCTGCCGTACCCGCTGGCGATGTTGTCGCATACGGCGACAAGGTGGAGCCCAACCTGAAAGTGGTGGGTGTGACGATGTTCAGCACTGCGCTGGGCGCGAGTACCACCATCACAGCCAAGATCGGCACGACCACCATCATCAACGCCGAGAGTACGGTGGGGGCGGTGGCAAAGTATTACCCGGTCGATGACCTGATGACCGAACCCGATCAGGAACTCACCCTCACGGTTGGCGGCGGCGCTGCGACGGGCACCGTCAAGCTCAAGCTGCATTACGAGGTAGTCGGCAACCTGTAAGGCTGCCGATCACTGTCCGCCCGGCCCTGTGCCGGGCTTTTTCGTTTCTGAATAGGAGTCATCGCCATGAGCGACAAGATTGCCGTGGTTTACATCGGCGACAAGCCGAGCAAGAAAGACACGGTCACCGGCAGCCGCCTGGTCTTCCCGCGCCATACCGCAGTGGATGTGGAGAGTCACATCGCCATGCAATTGCTGGAGTTCCCGACCGTCTGGATCCGCCATGAGGCACTGGCTGGCGAGCTGGAGCGGCAGGAGACCACTGCCCAGGCTGCCGCCAAAGAGAAGGAGCGCCTCGCCGCCGAGCAGGCCCGCCTGGCGGAAGAGCAGAGCATGGTGGTTGGTGAGCGCGATCTGGCCAAGATGACCTCTGCCCAACTGGCCACCCTGGTGGAAGGGGAAGATCTGGATATCGAGCCGCAGGGCCCGCAAGAGAAAGTGCCCGATTACCGGGTGCGCGTGCGTGATGCCCTGAAGGCCAAGCTGGCAGAGCAGGGGGAATAGCATGCAGATGGTGTCGCGTGAGCAGTTCCTGCCCACTGTCAGGCTGCACATCACCGGCCCGCTCGAAGTCATGCTGAGTGAGGCCGTCACAGAGGCGGCCATCACGTTCTGCCGGGAGTCGGCCTTGCTGACCCTTGACCGACTGCTGCCCAGCGCGTCAGCCGGCAGCCTGGTGGAGGTCTGCAACATCAGTGGGATGACATCGTGCAATGTGCTGCACCTGACCGGAGAAGGGGGCGCGCCATTTGTCAGCGGGCGAGACTTCTTCGCCATGTCGGCCAATGAGCTGAGCATCCTGACAGATCTCTGCAATGTGCGGATCTGGTATGTGGCTGCCCCGGTCAAGAACGCCACCGAGCTCCCAGCCCAGCTCTACCACGATCACGCCGATGCCATTGCCCATGGCGTCGCAGCCTTGCTCTATGCCCAGCCAGACCGCCCTTGGTCTGACCCTAAGCGGGCAGGATACCACCGGACTGAGTTTGTCGAAGGTTGGCGTCGCGCTGGCCGGTTCCGCAAAGAGCACAGCGCCCCGACCCAGGTCGAATTCCACAACCCGCCCCGCAAACACACTTTTTTCTAAAGGACTCCACACATGGCAACCGTTACCGTTGACTCTATCTTGAAGCGGGTAAATACCCTGCTCAATGATCGCACCTGGGTTCGCTGGCCCAAGCAGGAGCTGTTGGACTACTACAACGATGCCGCAAAGGCGATCGTGTTGATGCGTCCTGACGCCCACACCAAGAACGTTCAGTTCAACTGCGCCGCTGGTACCAAGCAGACTTTGCCTGCAGATGCCCTGCGGCTGATCGAGGTGCTGCGCAATGCTGACGGCAAAGTGATCCGCTTCGTGCCGCGGCGCGCCCTCGATGACAGTTACCCGGACTGGCATGCTGGCAAGGATGGCACCAGCGTGGCCGCCTACACCTATGACGATCGGGACCCCAAGAACTTCTATCTCTACCCGGGCCCCGCCGCCGCAGTGAAGGTGGATGTGATCTACTCCGTAGCGCCGCAATCTAAGGTGCTGGCGGACGTGGAAAACATGGGCACGCCGGCGCTGGCCGATCTGGATGACATCTACATCAACCCGCTTATCGACTTCATCATGTACCGGGCCTTCTCGAAGGACTCCGAATACAGCGCCAACTCCAATCGGGCTGTCGGCCACTACAACGCCTACCTGCAGCAGTTGGGTGAAAAGACCCAGGTTGATGCCAGCCTGGAGCAGCGCAAGACCGAAGGATTCTCCCGCGTGACCGGGCAGTAAGGGGGCAGCATGGCTGGAGTGTGGAAGCGTGACGGTACGGTGGCCGTCACCAATGGCAACAAGAAGGTGACCGGTACCGGGACAACCTTCGCAGACACCAAGAACGGGGTGGCCAAGGGCCACCTTTTTTGTATCACCAGTGGCACCTCGGTGGATTTCTACGAGGTGGACTACGTGGTGTCCAACACGGAGTTGTATCTGGTGCAGGCCTACCGTGGCACAACTGCCACAGGCAAGGCCTACGAGATCATCACGACCTTTTCGGATTCCGTTCCGGAGTTCGCCCGTCGCCTGACGGCCACCCTGAGCGCCTATCAGCAGCAGAGCGATGCCTTCCAGGCGCTGCTGACGAGCACTGCCACCACTGTTGAGGTGACTGCACCGGATGGAACCAAGCAAACACTGATCCCGTGGAAGCGTGTGACCAGTGAAGGGGAGGGCCAGGCTGCCCGAGCCAAGACGGAGGCAGACAAGGCCGCCGCAAGCGCGGCCCTGGCTGGCGATATTGTCGCAGCGTCGGCCCTGCCGCTGCCGGATGTGTGGGCGCCGCTCTCTGACAGCCTGCGCCTCATCACCGGCTATGGGCGGGATGTGCTGGTCGGGTCGGATGTCGTGGCGAGGATGGTCAACTTCGCTCGCAGCTCGACGGCGACCTATATCGGCAAGGACGGCCTCCTGAAAACGGCCGCGGCGAATGAGCCGAGATTTGAGAAGGAGGGGCTGCTGGTTGAGGGGCAGAGCACAAATATAGTTACAAACTCCAATGTGTTTACTCCGTATGGAGCTGGGGCCACCAAGGTAGATAATCAGCCTGGGCCGTTCGGAGCAAACGACGCAACTAGAATTGATACAGTAAACCCATATCAGGGTACTAACCCGCCACTCTCAGCCTCTCTAGTTGATGGTTCCGTTTACACATCCTCGGTGTGGTTGCGTGGTGCGGTTGGTGGGGAGAAAATCCGCATCGGCATTCACAACTCAACCACCGGATTACAAGTCACATTAACCACAGAGTGGAAGCGTTATTCTATAACTCAGACCCGCAATGCTGGTACAAACGCTGCGTTTGTTATTCAAGCGGAGTCTGCCCCAGTATCGTTTTTTGTCTACGGAGCCCAGCTTGAAGCCCTGCCATTCGCCAGCTCCTACATCCCGACAGCTGGCGCGGCGGTAACTCGGGCGGCGGACGTTTGCTGGATTCCCATGGCTGGGAATAGTGACAACAGAATGTCGTTTGCGTTGGCCATTAGTGGATTCAAGTCTGTTGGACCCGGCATTACCAGCCGTGCTCTTTGGTATGAGTTTGACATGAGCGGCCCTTATTTTGGTGCCAGATATAGAGATGGCGAGATTCTTGCTGCTCACGGCATGTCGCCCGCTGGCGCAACCATTTACTCAACAGGGTTGAGCGGATTTCCTGCAGCCACCATTGCGATATCTCCAGGAATAAAAAGCCGCTTCGGGCAATATACGGCCACTCAAAAGGTAGACAGTTCACCGTTAAAGACATCCCCTGGTAATTTGCATATCGGCTCATTCAAAACACCTGGTCAGGAGCTGTGGGGGCATGTAAGAAACCTGCGTATCTGGCACCGTGTGTTAACAGAAGAGCAAATTAAGGCGGTAGCATGACCGATTTCATCGACATCAACCTCAAGGCGGCCGACAAGGCCGCCATGACCAAGGCCCTGCTGGACGCTGGCTTTATCAAGGACAGCGAGACCGGCACCCTCTATCACCCCACCGCCTCACTGCAACTGCTGCCGCCTGGCATGGTCACTCGCCCCACTGGCGAGGTGCAGGTTGTCGATGGTATCGAGCAGGAGGTGCGTGAGCCCGTGCCCGGCTATCACGCCAACGTGCGCACCACCGACGCCGCCCTGGCCGCCGCCCTGGCGCCGGTGACGGTCGTTGTTGAAACCCCGCAATACGTCTGGGCATAGAAGGTATCGGGAAGTGAGCCTTGCCTCCTGACGCGCCCAGCGTTAGGATTTACCCATCATGGCCCCGCTCTCCCGAGTGGGGCTTTTTCGTTTCTGCCTCTCTGAGATCCCCATGCCCATACTCGATATCGTCACCATGCGAGGGACTATGCCGCGCGTGGAGCCCCATCTTTTGTCTGATGAGGTCGCGGTGATTGCTCGCGACTGCCATTTTGACCATGGCGTCATCTCGCCTCTGGAGGATGACGCCAGTGCTGGTGTGGAATTGCCCATCGTGCCTACCACCCTTTTTCACTATGGCCAGCACTGGTTCGCCTGGAACAAGGTGGTGGAGGCCATCCGCTCCCCGATAGCTCAGGACCCGTATGGCCGGGTTTACTACACGGATGGTGAGTATCCCAAGGTGACCCATGCCCAGATAGCCACAGGCGGCAGCAACAAGCCGACGGCGTGGTATCGACTGGGCATTCCAGCCCCAGGTGTTCCGGTCGGGGTTGGCACCATCACCCCACCTGTTGGTGGTGTGGATGATGACCTGACAGATGACGAAACTCGCTTCTACGTGGATACCTTCGTTACTGCGATGGGTGAGGAGGGGCCCCCGGGCCCTGTCAGCGGAAAGGTGAATATCGGGATCCCAGGGTCATCCGTCACCTTGATGCTGAGCCCACCGACAACCCAGAACAGTAACATCACCAAGCGCCGGATATATCGGTCGGTGTCAGGTGGCGGCCTTGCCGATTACCTGTTGGTCGCCGAGCTGCCCATTGCTCAAGCATCGTTTGTCGATACCCGGGAGGATGGGGAGCTGGGCGCTGTGCTGGAGACCTACGACTACACTATGCCGCCGGATGGCATGCGCGGCTTGTGTCAAATGGCGAATGGCATGTGTGCGGGGTTTGCTGGCAACTCCCTCTACCTGTGCGAGCCTTACCTTCCCTACGCCTGGCCGGAGAAGTACCGGCTGACCACTGAGCACGACATTGTGGCGATCGCTGCCATCGACACCACCTTGGTGATTGGGACCAAGGGGTACCCCTATCTTGCCCAGGGCGTGAGCCCGGCATCCGTGACCACCCAGAAGCTCAGCCAACTGCCGCAGTCCTGTGTCAGCGGTCGCTCTATGGTCGCCATGGATGGGGTGGTGCTCTATGCCTCCCCGGATGGGCTGGTCGGTGTCGGCGCCAACGGTGGGCAGGTGGTGACCGAGCAGATCATCACCCGCAAGCAGTGGCGCGCTATGAAGCCTGACACCATGCGGGCATGGCACCACGAGGGCAAATATGTGGGCATGACTGACACTCACGCATTCATCTTTGACCCGAAAAGTGGCGACTTGCGTGAGCTGACGAACCGGTGGGATGCGGCTGTCTCCGATATGGAGAGCGACTCCCTCTACATTGCCAAGGGGCGCAGCTTGCAGATTTGGCGCGGCGGGAGCGCCAGCAATGGTCAGTTCGTCTGGCGGTCCAAGCCATTTATGGAGCCAGAGGGTTCGTCTTTCAGCTGCTGCCGGGTGTTGGCTCAGGATGTTGGCCTGGTCGGGATCAAGTTGTTCGTTGACGGGGAGCAGGTGATGGAGTTGTCCCCTGGCAACCTGGTGCCCGGGGCGTTCAGGTTGCCGCCAGTGCGGGGCCGGTTCTGGCAGATAGAGGTCTTTGGCACCTCGGTGGTGAGCCGCATCACCCTCGCGAGCAGCATGGCGGAGATGGTGAACTGATGGCCAAGAAACCCGCTTATCGCGCCGGCCGTGACCAGGCCGCAACAGCCGAGAACGTGGAGCTGCTCACCGGGCAGCGTGGCGATCGCCTTGATAAGGCAGTCACTTTCCGGGAGCTGGCGGCATTGGGGCTGTCTACGCTGCGCTCTGGTGCTGGCGGAATTTATGTTCCCGGAAAGAACCCAGACCTTTTCCCTCCGGGCCAGATGGATTTTCCCCACGCTCCGGTCAATGTGATCGCCAATGGCGCATTTCACACGGTCCTTGTTGAGTGGGATCCGCCGCAGTACCGGGGGCATGCTCACGCCGAGATATGGCGAGCTGAGAGTGACAACCAAGCCGAGGCCACCCTGGTGGGGACCTCTTCGGCCAATCTCTTCTCTGACGCCATTGGCAAGGGTGCCACGTTTTACTACTGGGTGCGCTTCGTCAACGGCAAGGATGACAAGGGTCCCTTCCAGGGTATGCAGGGCGTTAAGGCTGAAACCAGCCGGGATGTGCAGGACATTCTCGACGAACTGCAGGGGAAGATAGAGGAGAGCCACCTGGCCCAGGCGCTGCTGCGGCCAATAGAGCAAGTTCCCCAACTCCAGCTCGACATTGCGATCCTGAAGCCTAAGGTTGATGAAATCGAGGTCATGCGCCCCAAGGTCAATGAGATCGATCTCATTCTCCACAAGGTGGATGAAATCGAGGTCATTCTCCCCAAGATTGATGAAATCGAGGTGATCCGCCCCAAGATTGCCGCCATCGAGGGCAAGATCCCCGGCATCGAACAGGAGCTGGCCGGGTTGGATGAGCGCCAGAAGGTAGCGCAAGAGCTGCTGGATGATGCCCAGCAGCAGCTTGGGATGTCGAGCATTGAGCTCGGTTTGGTGCAGGACCGCCTAAATGCCAAGCTGGACAAGTACAAAGGCGACTTTGACTCGTTCCGGGATGCCGTGTTTGTCATTGACCCAGAAAACGGCAGCATGACCATGGATGCGGTCAATGCCGTGCGCGAGGAGATGCGGACTTCTATCACTGAAGTCCATCTGGGGCTTGATGCCGTCGCCGGCCAGATCGACAGCAAGGCCGACAATGTAACCGTGGATAGCCAGGGCTCGCGTCTCACTGAAGCGGAGCAGCGCATTAATGGTCTGGATGCCAGTCTGAGTCAAACGGTCACCAAGGGGGAGTTCACTGACGAACAACAGCGGGTCACCCAGATTGGGCAGGAGCTAAACGCAACAAAAGGGGAGTTGACCCAGAAGGCCACCCAGCAAGAGGTGGATGAGCATGGCCAGAGGCTGGCCAACGCAGAAAGCAAGCTGACGGTGCATGCCGATGCTCTATCCACCCAGGCCCAGCAAATCGACGGCTTGCAGGCGACCGTCAGCAGTAGCAGCGAAGAACTGGACGCCAAGATCACTGAGTTGGCTCGTGTGACGGCAGATGCCAACGGGGTGGCCGCACAACGCATCGATGGCCTGCAGGCCACTATCAGCAGCAGCGGTGAAGAGCTTGACGCTAAGCTCACCGAGCTGGCGCGCGTGACAGCTGACGCCGATGGCGTCGCCGCCCAGCGAGTCAGCGGACTGGAGGTGAGGGCCAGCGAGGCGGAGGGCAAGATCCTAGCGCTGGAGGAGGTTATCGAGTCGGAGGGCGGGATCACTGCTGGGCGGTTTGATGAAATTCAGGTCGAGATTGAACTGGCAAAGGATAAGGCGGAGGGGGCTGCCGATGTCGGCCAGGCTGCCATTGATGCCGCGCTGGCCGGTGATGAGCGGGATAGGGAAAATCGCAGCGCATTTGGCACCATTCGCACCCAGCAGCAGGTGATCGTGGATGAGCAGTCTGCTCAAGCCAAGCGCATCACCGATATGAACGTCAAATTTGAGGGGAGGGATGCTAACACCCAGGCACGGATCAGCGGCGTGGAGGAAGTTATTGCCAACGCCGGTAGCGCGCTGGCCCAGCGCATCGACGACCTGAGCGCCTCGACAGACACAGCCCTTGATGAGACGACCGCCACCATCAAGGCACTGGAGAAGGTATCGAGCGACGCTGACGCTGCGCTTGCACTGAGCCAGGATCAGATGCGCGTCGAGATGACCGAGGCTGATAACTCGCTGAGTGCGGATATCGCCAGTGAGTCTGAGGCCAGGCTCACCGCCGATGAGGCCATTTCGAGGCGAATTGTCGAAGTGGAGGCGCAGTTCAGCAGCGACCTCGAGGATACGAATGCGAGGCTTGCGACGGAGGAGCTGACCCGGGCGAGCCAGGGGGAAGCGCTCGCCCAGCAGATCAGCACTGTAGATGCTGCTTTCAAGGCTGCGGATACAGAGCTGTCTGCCTCCCTCGCTGAGTCGAGCAAGGCCCTGGCAGATGCCGACCGAGCACTGGGGGAGCGTATCAGCACCATCGATGTGACGGTCGAGGAGAACGCGGCCAGCATCACCGAGCTGCAGCGAGTCGTGGTGAGCAATGAGGAGTCGCTGAGCCAACGCCAGGACAAACTGGAGTCAGAGGTAGATATCGGCGCCGCCAGCCTGGTCGAAGGCGCCCTAGCCGGAGATGAGCGTGACCGGGAGAACCGGAAAGCTCGCGGCACCATCCTCCAGCAGCAGAGCACGCTGGCGAATCAGCAGGAGGCGCAGGCCAGGACCATCGAGCAGCTGACGGCAGAGGTTGATGCCGAAACGGCAGATCTGAAGGCGCAGATTACCAATGAGCAGTTGACCAGGGCGACGGCTGATGAGGCGTTGTCACAGCGGATCAGTGTTGTGGATGCCGAGTTCAAGGCGGCCAATGCGGATACCAATGCCGTTATCAGCGCTCTTGAACAATCGAACGCATCGGCAAACGAAGCGCTGTCTCTTCGCCAGAATCAACTGGCTGCCGCACTTTCAGATGCTACTGCCGAGCTTGTCGCAAACATCACCAGCGAGGAGTCGGCCCGGGTCACCGCTGATGAGGCCATTTCGAGGCGAGTTGCCGAAGTGGAGGCGCAGTTCAGTAGCGACCTCGCGGATACGAATGCGAGGGTTGCGGCCGAGGAGCTGGCTCGGGCAACAAAAGATGAGGCGCTTGCCCAGCAGATCAGCACTGTAGATGCTGCGTTCAAGGCCGCCGATACGGCGCTGTCTGCCTCCCTCTCCGAGTCGAGCAAAGCCCTGGCAGATGCCAAGCAGGCACTGGGGGAGCGTATCAGCACCATCGATGTGACGGTCGGAGAGAACTCAGCCAGCATCACAGAACTCCAGCAGGCCGTGGTGAGCAATGAGGCCTCGCTCAGCCAACGCCAGGACAAGATGGAGTCGGAGATCGTTGTCGGTGCCGTCAGCCAGGTTGAAGGTGCCTTGGCCGGGGATGAACGTGACCGAGAGAACCGAAAGGCTCGCGGCGTCATTCTCCAACAGCAGAGCACGCTGGCGAATCAACAGGAGGCGCAAGCCAGGACTGTTGAGCAACTGACCGCTGAGTTTGATGCTGAGAATGGGGAGATCAGGGCGCAGATCACCAATGAGCAGTTGACCAGGGCGACGGCTGATGAGGCGCTGTCACAGCGGATCAGTGTTGTTGATAGCGAGTTTAAAGCGGCGGACGCCGCGACGAATGCTGCTGTTGCGGCTGAAGTACGGGCGCGGAGCGATGCTGATAGCGCGCTGGCTGAACAGTTGTCCACCTTGGATGCAGAGTTCAAGGGGGCGGAGCAGGCCCTGGCGGCCAGCATCGATGAAGTGTCCCGTGTTAGTGCTGAAGCAAACCAGTCCCTTTCTGAGCAATTGAGTCAGGTGAAGGCCACAGCAGAATCGGCGGGCACCGCTGCGGCAGGAGCCCAGATTAGTGCAAACCAGGCAAAAGAGGATGCAGCGGCTGCTGCGGGGATAGCCAATGGAAAGGGCAAGGTGCTCATTCAGTCAGCAGCTCCAGCAGTAGCAGATCGGCTTGCTCAGAATCTCTGGATTGATACGACCAGCGGCACCAACACTCCGAAGCGGTGGAGTGGGTCAGCCTGGGTTGCAGTAACAGACAAGGTCGCGATCGATGCAGCTCAAGCCGCCGCCGCGGCTCAGGCAAGCGCTGATCAAGTCGCACAGGGTGTTGCGAGAAATACTGCTGCCATCAATGACGAAGTGAAGGCGCGGGCTGATGCAGATTCGGCCATGGCACAGCAGATCCTGCAGGTAACGGCAAACTATCAGCAGGGAGATCAGCAACTCCAAGGCCAGATCACGGCAGAGTCAGCCGCCCGTGCAGATGCCGTGCAGTCGCTTGGTAGCCAGATCAACACGGTTTCGGCGGTCGCTGGCAGCAAGAATAAAACGTTCTTCCAAGCCACTGCCCCAGGGTCAGCGATGGGCACCGGTGATCTGTGGTTTGACACAGCCAACAACAACAGGCCGTATCGTTACAGTGGTACTGCTTGGGTTGCCACTGACGACCCGAGGATTGCAGCCAATGCCGCCGCCGTTCAACTCCAGAGCCAAGCTATTGCCGACTTGCAAAATGGTGCCCAGGCCATGTGGACAGCGAAAGCCAGCGCGGGCCAGATCACTGCCGGGATAGGGTTGATTGCAAACTCTGACGGCACGAGTCAGGTGGCTATCTCTGCCTCTCAGGTGTTCGTATTCAACCCGAATAGCTCAACGCCCATGGCGCCGCTGTTTGCCATCGACAACGGGCAGGCCGTGATTGCCGAGGCCATCATCCGAAAGGCCACCATCCAGATCATCCAGTCAGAGAAGATCACCGCCGACTACATCAAGGCCGGGGCGAGCATCACAACCCCGTTGATTAACGGTGGCCAGATCGATATGGGCAACGCCTTTATGGCTCACGGTGCAGCTGGATTCGGTAAGGGTGGCCCTTATGGCGGCTGGGGATTCGGCTGGTACACGATGATCTATGCGGACGGCAGCATCTATACCAATCGACTTCGTGCAGAAGGCGGTTATGTGAAGAACATGACCATGAACAACTGCACGATTGCTGCCGATTGCGTGGTCCTGGGGACGTTGGAAGCGGATCGGATTGTGGGTGATATCACAAGGATGATCAGGGCGTCAGGTAACTTCTCTTTGGCAGGTTACAAGCGAGCCAGAAACATGGTCTGCATCAAACCACTCACAGGTCTAGCAGAGGTTTCCGGAGCCGGCACGATAGGGCTCATATTGTTGTGCAAGCTCAACGGCACTGAAGTAGCAAGGGCTACGTCCACAGCCTCGTTCCCCTTGGGTACGAATAGAGCGCCAATGAGTGTGACCTTCCAAGATGCTTTCGTGATCCCCGCTGGGACTGAGACCGTCAACATCACCTTCGAAGTGGTGGCCTATCCTGGGTCATCTATCCAGAACCAGCGCCTTATCGGGGAGAGCCTATGGCTGATGGGTCTATGGTGAGGGCTGCTTTGAACCGCATAGTCAGGGATACCGGGAATCCTAATCTCCCTCTCAAACTGCAAGACGCCATCCGAAACCGGATGGCGTTTTTATTTGTGCGTGGCGATGACGGGTTTGTGCTCAAGCCACAGGCAGAAGATGGCGTGATCGGTGTCCTGGTCTGGGTGGGGTGGGGGGATGGTGGGGCACCTGAGCGGCACCTGCCGGAAGTGAAGCGCCTGGCACGCCTGATTGGGGCACGCTGGCTGCGCTTCCACTCGGCGCGTAAGGGGTGGCTCAAGGTTGCGCCAAGAATGGGATGGGTCCGTCAGCCGGATGATGCTGATGGGCTCTATGTGTTTCAGATCAACCTATGAGGTGTAGGTGATGGGTAAGGGTGGCTCGAACGAAATTCAGGAGACGGAAGCCCAGAAAGCTGCGGCCAGTGTGGCCATGGAGCAGTGGGATCTCTACAAGAACGACCTGCAGAAATACGAGGACATCTTCATCGAGAAGGTGGATGACCTCAACAGCGAGGGGGAGTTCGACAAACTGGCGGGCACGGCAGCGCTTGGCACTGCTCAATCCTTTGGTGAGGCGCGCGCCGGGCTGGCTGACTCCATGGCGGCCAGTGGAGTAGATCCAACCAGCGGCAGGTACCAGGAGGCTATGGAAGGTCTTGCAACCGACCAGGCATTGAGCCAGACCGATACCGCCAACCGAGCGCAGTCCAGCCAGCAGGACAAGCATGTGGCTGGGCTCAAGGATGTTGTGAGTATTGGCGCGGGGCAGAAGGCTGAATCTATGGCTGGTATGGGGGATGTGGCCACAACCAGCTTGCGCAAGGCAACCAGTGATGCACAGAGCTCTTACCAAAGCCAGCAGGCGACGGCTGGTTTGGTGGGGACCCTGGCAGGGGCTGCCACCTCGTATGGGCTGGCCAGCCTGAAAGCGCCGGCTGCAACGGAGATCAAGAAAATCAGCCCGACAGCATCCGTGCTGCAGGGCAAGGGTTACTAAGGGGGTTCCATGGGTTACGCCGCAGACACTTACGCCAAAATCACCCGAGAGCAGTACCAGGACTGGAAGACGCGCTTCTACCCCAAGCAGCAGGAACTGATGGAACTGGCCACCAACGGCCAGTTGCTGCGGGAGCAACTGGGGCGGGTGGATGAGAACAACGCCAACGCGCTCCGCTCAGCTCAGCAGGCTACGGCCAACCGCAATGCGCGAATGG
This sequence comes from Aeromonas sp. FDAARGOS 1406, assembly GCF_019048565.1. Classification (NCBI taxonomy): domain Bacteria; kingdom Pseudomonadati; phylum Pseudomonadota; class Gammaproteobacteria; order Aeromonadales; family Aeromonadaceae; genus Aeromonas; species Aeromonas sp. FDAARGOS 1406. The sequence continues at coordinate 1,369,123 of NZ_CP077378.1, read as the reverse complement.
GGCTGAGCACCAGTAGCAATGCCAACGATAACAGCCAGGGGCTGCGCATGGCGCTGATGACGGCAGGCACCGAGAACGGCCTGCGTGAACAGGAGCAGACCCGGCAAATGGGGATCCTGACCGGCGCGGATGCGGGGCTGCGTGAGGCAATTAAAACCGGAGGGGGTGTGTGATGGGGTACGGCATTTTGGATATCGGCGGTCAGACTCGCCAGCAAGGTCTGGCGGGCTTGCGCGATGCTGCCAACCGAGAGTCGGAGATGGAGGCTGCCAACAAGAGTCTCAAGACCGCTCGCAAGGGGCAAACCCTGAGCACAATCGGTACCGGCGCATCGATGGGCGCCGTGTTGGGCATGGCAGGTTCACTCGGTGGCCCTCTGGGCGCACTGGCAGGTGCTGGGGTTGGGTTTCTGGCAGACAGCTTGTTTTAAGGGGGCATGATGAGCGTATCGGGATTGGCGGAAGGTTTTCTGGCTGGCTTCAACACCATGGACCGCTACCAGCGGGGCCAGAAAGAAGATGAGCGGATGGAGAGGTCCATGGGCCTGCGAGATGCCATGTGGCAGAACGAACAGGACCGGCAGAAAGTGGCAGATGAGCGCTACCAGAGCGAGCTGGCGTACCGCGAGGGGCGCGATAAGCTGGCGGATGCCAAGTATGACAAGCAGTTCGCCCTCACCGAGCGGCAGATGAAGGCGTCAGAGGCGCGAGCCGGTGCTGCTGAGCGGCGAGCGGCGGCACAGGAAGCTCGGCAGCAGCAGGAGTATGAGTGGCAAAAGACACTGCGGGACAAGCAGCTTTTCCAGCAGGAGAACCTGCCGATTATCCAGTCTGGCTGGCAGGCTGTGACCGAAGGCAAAGACCCGGGCCAGCAATTCTGGAGCGTGGTGCGCGACCCGCGCGCAGGCTCATTCAATCCGGAGCGCTATCTGCAGCAGGACTACGCCGAGGCTGGCAAGACTTTTGTCACCCATGCGGGCAACCTGGTGCGCCAGGCGCAGGAAGGAAAACTGGATCCAACTACGCCCGAGGGGCACGCTGCCGTCAATAACCCTGACTTCATCAAGGCGGCCGGCACCCTCTATCAGGATGAGGTCAGCAAAGGCGTGGGCGACATCGATCCGGAAAGCGGCAAGACCATCACCGGCAAGCAGTTGAACAACATCATGATCACCCCGGACGGGCGTGGCGTGGTATTGGGAGTGGAAGTCACCTATGACGACGGCAGCAAGGCCGTGCGTCCGGTCACCAACAACCGCACTTCTTCGCCCGATGATCACCCCAAGGTTATCCCCATCAACGACTTCTTGAAGCCAGCCTACCAGCGGGCGGCACTGGCCAAGCACATGATTGGCAATGCCGAGCAACTGCGGGTTTCCCTGGGGTTGTCGGCTGGGCCGGATGACGCTGGATTCAAGAAGGCGGTCACCGAGCTGGAGAAGCAGCACGGCCAGAACAAGGCGCGCATATCTGCCAGCAATGCAGAGGATAAGGACCTACAACAGGAGGCTCTGGACGCCCAGTTTGAGCGAAGCAAGGCCTCACTGGCGGACACCTACGGCAAGACCCGCATTGCCGAAGCGCCCAGGCAGGAGGCCCCCATCAAGGAGTGGACTGGCGGCGATCCCGAGCGACTGCAGTTCGTGAAGGAGGCCAACCAACATGGCAAACTGAGCAGTCTGCTGGATTCCCCGGCCAAGATGAACACGGCCTTTGAGCTTTGGCGCCAGCAGGCGGCCAAACAGCGGCAGACTGAGCAGGCTACCGTCACGGCCAATCGACTCCGTGACACGGAGACCAACGCCTATCAGGCAATGAGCCTGGCCCAGGCTCGCCGATAGTTGCCTTTCACCTACCCCAGCGTTAGCATCTCTCCATCGTCGATCAGTCTGCATGCTGATCGCCCCATCTCAAAAGCCCCGAACGGTTCGCCGCTCGGGGCTTTTCTTTTGCTCGAAATCCGAGGACACCATGGACAAACCTGGACTGCGTGACGCCCTGCCACAACCGCGACAATCTGACACTCGTAATGACCCCTTCTGGAGCTCGCTCGATAGCAGCCTGTCTGCCGCAGCGGCTGCAACACCCCAACCAGCCGAGCCTGTAGCCAAACGTGATCTTGATGTCGGCCTGGGCGATGTCGCCCGTGGGGTGGGCGCTGGCGCACTGGATCTCGTGGGCGGCATTGGTGAGCTGGCACGGCAGGCAAGCAACTTCGGCAAAGAGAATGCCGGGAAGCAGGGGGGCGACTACCTGGAACAGGCTCGTGCCAATATGGCCAATAAGCTGAGCCCGTTGCTGGATGTGGTCGCAGGTGCAGGCGATCTGGCCGCATCTGGGGCAGAGTCTCTGAATGATGGGATGAGTGCTGACGCCAAGGAGGCACTGGGGCGCCGACTGGTCGATGAAACGCCAGAAGGCCGGTTGACCCTGGGGGATGGCGCAGGGGATATCGATGTCTGGGCGATGAAAATGGCGCAGGGCGTTGGCTCTTTGCTACCGACACTCGCCGCTGGCGGGGTGACTGGGGTGGCTGCCAAAGCCTCTATCGGCCGGGCTGTCACTGCATCCATGGTCAAGCGTGGCGCGACCCAGGAGGTAGCCGAAGCGGTCGCCGCCAAGGCAGTATCCAAAATTGCCACCGGTGCCGCTGTGACCACCGGGGCGACCGGATCGGTGGGCAGTGCCGGGGTGAACACCCGCGACACTGTGCTGGGAATGAGCTTTGACGAGCTGGCGGGCAGCGATACCTTCCGCCAGTCGTTTACTCGTATCGACCAGGATCAACAGACCGCCCATCTCTCTGATGAGGAAAAGCTGGGGCTGGCCCGGGAGGAAACGGCCAACTTGGCCAGCCGCGCCACCATGAGTGATGCCAAGGTGTGGGGAGCTGCCGCCATGGGCTCCATGATGGGCGACGCCATGCTGTTCAAGATGCTGGCTGGCAAGGCAGCCACCGGTGGAGTGCTGAAAGGTGCTGCCAAGGGGGCGGCAGGTGAGGGTATCAGCGAAACCCTGGAGGAGGGGGTGCAGCAATACGCCGTCAACGAATCCCTCAACGAGGTGGCCGCCGCTGATATCGACCCGATGAAGGGGGTCATGTCGAGCGCGATCGAGGGCGGCTTGATAGGGATGGGGACAGGTGGTGCGGTAGGTGCTGTCGGTGGGGCGCGAGGCGGTAAGCATGCCAGCCAGGAAGATGGCGTTGGGACCGAGCCGGTTGCAGAGCCTTCCGCGCCGGTGACGGAGGGCGCTGCTGGTCCGGCAGTGGATCCGAACTTTGCTTCTGTTCCACTGGAAGACGGCGAGCAGGCGCCCTCCGCCTCGCAGGCCGAGGGGGAGCTGAATCCGCTCGGCCCCAGCGCCAGCCAGTTTGACGAGCTGCGTGATGTGCCGGCCTACCTGCGCCGCGACGATACCGCAGCGCGGTTCAAGGGCATGGCTGCCGATAGCAAGGTGCAGCGCGCCCTGGCTGGTGAGTTTGGCCAGTCAGTGCAGGAGCTGGTTGCTTCCCAGATGCAGGCTGGCGATCAGGGCAAGAGTCTTTATGAGCGAGCTCAGGCTGGTGAGCTTGGGCTTGACCCGTTCGCAGGCAACAAGAGCGCCCAGCAGGTAGCCATGGAGAACCAGCGCCTAGCCCTGCCGCTCAAGGATGTGATCTTCGCCGGCGATGCGAATGCCAAACCCGTGGGGGAGGCTGTGGCAGCCCCAGGGGATCATGATGACCAACAGGCAGGCCCTGGCCCGCAGTTTCGAGGTGGTGAGCGCACCCGTTGGCAGAACGGGCAGGAGGGGGATCTGCTCCCGCCTGAGGCTGCCACCGCCCACCCCGCTGGCGAGCTGCCGGGCGCGGTGATTGAGGGTGAGGCCAGCGAGGTGGGTAACGAGTTGCCGCACCGCAATGTGGTCTATGGCAATGACTTGCGCGCCGAGCAGCAACGGGCCGCCGATCTGGCCCGCCGTGAGCGCGAGCTGAACAACCAGCCCCCACAGATCGGTCAGTCAGAGACCCTCTTTGCCGGGGGCACACCGGGCGCTGACCCGCGCAATAGCGCCTATACCCCGCCCAGGCTGTCACGGGATCAGGTCGATACCAGCATGGGCGAGCAGTCCACCCGCGATCCGCGCAGCCCGGTGGCGCAGTCCATCGAGCAGGCAGGCAGCGCCACCGATTCGGTATTTGGCCCGCTCAAGTCGTTGCGCATCACCCGCAAGGGCAAGCCCTTTGCCACCGAGAAAGAGGCAGTCATGGCCAGTCGTCGCGGGCAGGAGATGCCAGTCCCGCTCAATGGCGGCGGCTTCGGGGTGGCCGAGATCGCCGAAGTCGAACAGGTGAAGGCTGCTGAAACCACGCAACCCAGCGTTCAGCAACTCGACGACATCAGTGTCACCGACCCGAATCAACCATCTGATCAGTCAGTTGCAAGCGTAAGCGCTGAAACAGTTCCGGCACCGTCTGCCACAGCGGGCGAGGCCAGCCAATTAGTACCAGCTATCGATACCGGATACCGCGAGGTGATCCCCGGCAACCAACCCCAAGCAGAGGTGAGCAATGAGCCAGTTACCCCGATACCTGCAATCAGCAGTGAGCGATCAGGTGATCAGCCTGGCGCAGGCGATCCGGTTGAAACAAGTGTTGGACCAACCCCTGCCGAACTCGCGGAACGAGCTGGACCCGGAGATCCGGCAGATGGCACTTCTCTTGCACCTGTACCTGTTACCCAACCAGGAGAGGAAAATTCACTGACAGCCCAGGCACCTGCCGGGGTTGCTGTATCTGAAGAGGCGCAAGCTGAACAGGCTCGCACGACTGCCGGGCCAGCGGCGGCGCCGACACCCTGGTCGGAGATGATTGATAACCCTGATGGCACCATCACCCTGAAAGGCGAAGTGCCGATCATCAAGCAGTGGGCTAAGGATAACGGCGTGAAGGCGATCCCGGGTAAGGGTGGCCTGGTAGTAGCCAAGTCGTTCACTGCCAAGGTGCGAGGCCTTACTGCTCCGGCCGCCAATGAGCCTTCGGCACTGGTCGAGGCTGCTCGAGGTGGGGTAGTTCCGGAGCCAACCGAGGTAGATCTTATTGATCGCGACTTGCTGAAGGAGCATGCCGGACGCTGGAAGTACCGATCTGCTGTTGGGGCTGGCTGGTTTACCTCCAACACCAAAGAGGGCGCTATTGACAGGGCGCGGGAGGCCTACCGGAGGGCTTTCGAGAAGGGGGACCCCGTGCCGACTCGCGAGGAGCGCTGGGAACAGTCTGAGCGCGAGTTTGCTGGGCGCATGGACAACCGCTTTGGCGGGATGACCATAATTGAGTTGGAAAAACGCCACCAGAACCTCGGCGGTACCATTGCGGATTTGCAGTTGGCTGGCCGGCACGAGATGAATGGCAATGGCGGGCGTCGCACCGGTGCCGCAGTAGCCAATGAGGGGGCTCGTCAGGCAGGCCAAGAGAAGATGGATCTCGAGCGTTATATCCAGTTGCGCCGTGATCGAGAAGAGATGGCAGGCAGTGCGCCGGCTCGGATGATAGAGGCGGCTCGCTCCGAGGTTGCGCCGGAACCCACCGAGGCGCAGAAGGAGGCGGGGAACTACAAGAAGGGCCACCTCACGCTGCAGGGGTTGGATATTGCGCTCGAAAACCCCAAGGGATCCACCCGTTCAGGTATTGACCCGGATGGCAAGGAGTGGCAATCCACCATGGCCCACGACTATGGCTATATCAAGCGTACCCTGGGGGCGGACGGCGATCATGTCGATGTGTTCATCGGCGATAAGCCGGATAGTGAGACGGTCTATGTGGTGGACCAGGTGGACCCCAAAACCGGGAAGTTTGACGAGCACAAGGTGATGATGGGCTTTGCCGACGAGCAGGCCGCCCTGGAAGGCTACCTTGGCAATTACGAGGAGGGCTGGCAAGGCCTGGGTGCCATCAAGGCCATGACAGTGGTGGACTTCAAGCGCTGGGTGAAGGAGGGGGATACCACTAAGGCAGTCAGTGACTTGCCCGCCAGTGAACCAACCATCAAGCAATGGGTTGACTCCGCCCCAGACGACCTGCTGGGTGGTATGAGCAGGCTGTTCAAGGGTGACATGAGCTATGGGGAGTTCCGCGACTTCGCCGAGCGGACCATCATCAGCGGTGAGGGCATCAAGGCCATGTTCGGCGGCTGGACCGTGCCCAGGCTGAAGGAGTACCTGACCGCCAACAATGCCTATGTGTTCAGTGGCACCAAGAAGGCTGAGCTGGTCGAGCGTGCCACCCGCATCATGCAGGGCGAGGTGCGCTGGCCGTCTGCCGGTGGAGCCGGCGTGCTGACCACCACCAACAACCCCTTCGCCAAGAGCAATGCCAGCCCGGCCGATGCGCTGCGCGCCGAGGTGCAGGGCATCACCGAGGCCCGCTATGGCGAGTTCGTTGCTCGCCGCAAGGAGCTGAACGCCGCACACGAGGCTCGCAAGCAGGCCATCGCCAAGGCTATCGAGAACCCGCAGACCCTGGACGACTATCGCACCCTGGCCCGCATGAAGGGGCGCGAGGGCATGACCGCCGAGCAGGTGGGCGAGTATGAGCGCCTGCTGACCGAGGCTCAGCTTGATAAGCAGGACGCCGACAAGGCCGCCGAGCAGGCCGCCAAGCTGACCGCCACCCCCAGCGGGGACATCATCAAGACCAAGCACACCAAGCACGGCTACGACCTGTTTGTGGTGCAGATGGCCAACCGCGTGGAGAAGGACGAATACACCCGGATCAACGCTAAGGCGAAAGAAACGGGCGGCTGGTACTCCTCCTTCAAGGGATCCGGTGCCGTGCCCGGCTTCCAGTTCAAAGAGGAGGCCCAGGCTACCGACTTCCGGGCATGGTTGACCGGTCAGGGGCAGGCAGAGAGCAAGCCCAGCGTGACCGCCGAGGCGCCGACTGTGAACATGGAGGAGCCCGCCAGCAGCCCAGACGATAACGTGGCCAAGCAGATCGCCGGCCTGCGCCAACGCGCCGAGACGATCCGCACCAAGGCCAACGCTGCCCTGGCAGTGGACCGCAAGGCCAACACCCTGCGCCGTGCTGGCATGGCAGCCCGCGCCACTGCCGCTGCCGAGGAAGAGCTGAAAACCGCCGATCTGCTGGACGCCATTGCTGACGGCGTGACCACGGGCAAGGCCAACATCCTGCGCAACCTGACCACCAAGGCCCAGCTTGCCACCCTGCGCAGCCGACTGGCCCGCGCCATGTATGATCTGCCGAACGCCGAGTACGAGCGCCTGAAGGGTGAGGGGCTGATCCGCATGGGTAGCCAGGGTCGCCACGAGTGGACCGATAAGGCTGGCCCGCTGGTGCGCGTCGAGGGCGCCAAAATGCCAGGTCTGGACTACTGGACTCGCCAACTGGACGATCTCGCCAGCGAAATGCAGGCCAGCAGCAACCGCAGCCACAAGGCGGCCGGGGTCAAACTGAAGAATCTGGCCAAGGCGGCTGAAGCGAACCAGTTGCGGCAGGTGGCCGTGACGGATCGCGACCTGATCGACAAGCTGACCGCGTTCGTTCGTGGCAGCCAGGAGGGCACCCAGGCGTTCCGCGTAGCCGAGCAACTGACGGATGCTGACCGCCTCAACAAGATGGGGATCTTCTCCCGCGCCAACCTGAGAGCGGCACTGGTGGAGCTGCAAGCCATCGAGGCAGGGCTGGGCAAGCGGGCCGAGGTGAGCCCGCTGCGCACCAAGGAGCAGGCGCTCAAGCTGAAGCTGCTGGGCAACCGCAATGCCTTCATCGACTTCTTCCCCACCACTGAAGACGACGCCGCCGATCTGGCCGGTCGCCTCGGGATTGAGCCTGGCATGACCGTGCTCGAGCCTTCGGCCGGTCACGGGATGCTGGCCGATGCCGCCCGCGATGCCGGGGCCAAGGTGGATGCCGTCGAGATTGCCGGCGACCTGCGCGACATTCTGACCGAGAAGGGGCACACCCTGATCGGCAACGACTTCATGGCGCTGACCCCGACCGCCAGCTATGACGCGGTGATCATGAACCCGCCATTCTCCAACGGCATGGACATGGACCATGTGCGCCATGCTTATGACTTCCTCAAGCCGGGCGGGCGACTGGCGGCCATCGTGTCGGCCGGCGCAGGCCAGCAATCCACCCGCAAGGGGCAGGAGTTTGCGGCGTGGCTGGATGCCCTGGGCGCCGAGGTGGAGCTGATGCGCGAGGGAGCATTCAAGGACTCGCTGAACCCGACCAGCGTCAGAACCAAGATCATCGTGCTGGAGAAGCCGGTCGGAGAAACCGCTCCGTCGCCGTCTCCCGAGGGCAAGCGCGTGACCGTGGCCACGCCGAAGGGGAATGCGGTCGAGGTGCAATACCGCGTCGTGGAAGCGGCGGATCTGGTGACGTCCCACGACTTCGAGGGGAACATCAATCACAACTACCCGCAGCAACTCCAGCCCCGGGATCGCTCCAAGCAGACCTACCGGGTGCAGGTGGGCCAACTGGCCGCCGCGCCGGACGGAGCGCGACTGGCGGCCAGCCCGGAGACAGATCGCGGCGCCCCCATTGTCAGTGGGCTTGTCGTGGAAAGCGGAAACGGTCGCTCTATCGGGCTGAGGCAGGCTTACCAGCGCGGTGACGCCGACGCTTACCGCCGCTACATCGAGGCCAATGCGGCCGACTTCGGGATCGACCCGGCCGTGATCGGCGCCATGAAGCAGCCCGTACTGGTGCGCGAGCGGATCACCACCATGACCGACGACCAACTGCGTGACTTCGTGGTGGACTCCAACACCGACGCCAAGATGGCGAACAGTGCCGCCGAGGATGCCGGCGCCGACGCGGGCAAGCTGACCGACGACATGCTGGATCTGCTCAACATCCCTGAGGGGGGCGACGTACTGGCGAGCCAGAACAACCGATTCCTCCAGGCGTTCCTGTCTGCCATCGGCGAGAACCAGAGCAACAGCTATGTGAGCCGGGACGGGCAGTGGAATGATGCCTACCGCAAGCGGGTGACGGCGGCCATCTTCGCCTACGGCTACGACAACCAGCGGCTGCTGGATGCGGCCACCGGCGAAGTGGACGCGGACGGCCGTAACATCACTACCGCCCTGATCAACAACGCCGTGGGCATGGCCAAGTTGCGCCAGCACTCGCCGGAGCGGGCCAAGGTTATCTCCAACTACCTCGCCGAGGCAGTGGAGAGCATCGCCCGCGCCAAGCGCAGCGGGCAGTCCCTGCAAGAAATGGCCGCTCAGTCTGATATGCTGGGAGGCGACACCAGCCCAGAGGGCAGCCTGCTGGCCCAGGCCATCGCGGCCAGCGCCCGCAGTGCCAAGGCGATCACCGGCATGGTTGGCGACATCCTGACTATGCTCAACAAGACCACTTCCGCCGACATGTTCGGCGCGGCGGTGGACCCTGCAACCCCGGAGACAGCGATCAATGAAACCCTCAAGGCCATCAGCGCCTACAACCAGCAAAAAGCCAGCCAACCCAAGCCCGGCGGCGATCTTTTTGGCCTCGCCGGAGCACGGAATAACCACGGCGCAGCGCCAAGCGTTCCGCGATCTGGTGACGCAAGCGCAGCAAAAGGCGCAGGAGGAGTAACCGAGGGGCGCCTCGAGCTGGACGGGGTAAGTATCCGTATTCCGGCCATCGACGAGGAGCAGCAACGCCTCTACAACCAAGCCACCCACCGGGGCCAGGGCGTGAACTTTGCCAGCGGCATCAGCACCGGCGTGGGGCGGATCCTCAATGACCTGAAGGATGCCGGCCTACTGGACACGGCAGAGCAGAGGGCGGCCGCCGAGGCTGAGGTGCAAGCCTGGGCCAATGAGGAGGCCATCAACGCCCGCAAGCTGATGCGCGACGGCATCAAAAACCCGAGCTGGGCGATCACCGGCCGTTCTGGTCGCAAGGCCCAGAGCAGCGCCGCCCAGGACGCCGAGAACCGCCGCCAAGCCGCCCACCACAAAGACCAGTCAGACCGCATCACGGCCCTGCGCGGAGAGCTGAAGAAGCTGCGCCCGAAGGAGGTGATCGGGAAAGAGTCGTTCAACTACGCATGGGGCAAGGCCAAAGGCATGATCGCCGACTACGCCAGCGCCCAGAGCAATGGGCAGCCAAATCTGCTGGCCAGTCTGCGCAAGAGCATGAATGCCGAGCTGGCCCGCTACCTGCAATCCATGGGCAAGATCGACGCACCCAACTTCATCAAGACCCTGAAGGAGCAGGATCAGCGCCTGAAGGCCGCCGGCCATGACGGCTTGGTGGCCATCGTGGGTGCGCGCTCCAACCCGGGCAAGATCATCTCCAACGCCATCGATGGTCGGATCCGCTTCTCCAAGCAAGCCATGTCACAAGGGATGCGACCTGCTAAACACCTGACTCGCAAGGAGGCTGAGCTGGTAACCAAGGGGTGGTTCAAGCAGTACCGCGGCGCTTCCGGCATAGATGTGCAGATCCACGCAACCCAGGCTGAACTGGAGGAATCCCTCGGGCTGGATGCCAAGGAGGGATTGATCCGCCGCGCCGCGTTTGACGACGATGCCGGCACCCTGCACGTTGCTGCGGACACCATTTCCGACCCCAAGCGGATGCGCGAGATCCTGCGCCATGAGGTGCTGGCACACTATGGCCTGGCCAACGTCCTGGGTGACGGGGAATATACCAAGCTGATGAGCCGCCTCATCGGGTCCCAGAAGGACCCCAGCATGAAGCCGGTGTGGGACTGGGTAAACACCCATTACGCCGACGAGGACATCGGCACCAAAGCCGAGGAAGTGGTGGCTCATCTGGCGGAATTGGAGCAGGGGGCCTGGGGCCGTGGCTGGGATCGGGTCGTGGCCTGGGTCACCCGGGCGCTGCGTGCGGTCGGCTTTGTACCTGATGGCATTACCGCCGCGGAGACGCGTTCCCTGATCGAGGGGCTGGGCAAGAAGTTGCAGCGTAGCGGCCCAGACGACAGCGGGCCGGATGGCGGGAAGAAGTTCAGCCAGGAAGCCGAGCGGCCAACCCAGAAAGGCGGTATCAAGATGAGCCAGGCCAGTACTGCAGCTGATGCGGCCATGGAGAAGCTCAACCTGGGCCCCAAGCCCGACATCATCGACAAGACCAAGGCCAGCCTGAACAAGCTCCGTCAAGTTGACCGAGGCGTGGTCAGCTCATGGATCGATCGCGTCATCAAGAAAGCCAACACCGAGGTGCTCGACGCGCTGGCCCCCATCAAATACGCCGAGGAGGCTGCCGGCATTACTGATGCCGCAGACTCCGGTTATGTGGCGGCACGGATGGCGACGGGGGCCGCCTCCACCATGCAGGCGACCATGCTCTATGGTCTGCCGGAGTGGAATGACGGGGTGATCCAGCGCAAGGCGGGTACCGGCGAGAAAGACGCGCTGCTGGGCATCTTTGCCGACCTGGGAGCTGATCTGCACAACTGGCTTGGCTGGATGGCTGGTCACCGGGCGGAACTGCTGATGGCGCAGGGCAGAGAGAACCTGCTCGATGCCAATGACATTGCGGCGCTCAAGGGGCAAGGCAAGGGCAAGGAGGCCAAATTCCTTGATGCCAAAGCCCGCTGGAACCGCCTCAATGCCGCAACCCTGGACCTGGCACAAGAAGCTGGGCTCTTCACCAAAGAGGCGCGGGCCGAGTTTGAAAGCGAATGGTACATCCCGTTCTTCCGTGAATCAGATGACGGCGACGTGATCGCCCCCTTCAAGACGAAGGGCATTGCCAACCAGAACTCCGGCATCAAGAAGCTCAAGGGCGGGGAGGCCAACACCAACGACCTGCTCGAGAACATCTTCACCTCCACCTCCAAGCTGATCGACGCGTCCATGAAGAACATGGCGGCCCAGAAGACGGTTTGGAACCTGGCGGATACCGGCATCATCGAGGTCATTCCGAAGCCAAACAAGATGGATTACCAGGCCCTTGCCAATGGCAAAGACAGGATCATGGTCAAGCTGGAGGGGGAGGACTACATGATCCGGGTTGAGGATCCGGACCTCTATCGCGCTATGACCTTCTTCGACCGCAAGCCGTTCAGCGCCATGGTCAATGTGGCGGCCAAGGCCAAGCGCCTGCTTACTGCTGGGGTCACTGCATCTCCCGAATTCATGCTGCGCAACTTCCTGCGCGACTCACTCTCCAGCTGGGCGATCAGCAAAGACGGCTTCAGGCCGGTGATCGACTCCATCAAGGGGGTGAAAAAGACCCTGGCGATGGACGGCAGTACCATTGATGTGATGTTCAGCGGAGCCTCCTTCCTGGGCGGCTACGTGAATGGCAATGACCCAGAGGCGATGGCCGATACCGTGCGTAAGTCGCTGCGACGCAAGGGGATGACGCCCGAGCAAATCGCCCGCTACGAAAAGAGCATTATCCGCAACGCCGCTCAGGCAAAGGGCGTGGTTGCCAATGTGTGGGAGAAGTACAACCGCTATGGCGAGGCTTTCGAGAATGCCAACCGCGAGGCGGTCTATGCCGCAGCCATCAAGGCTGGCAAGAGCCACGCCCAGGCGGCGTTCGAGTCGAAGGACCTGATGGATTTCTCCATGCTGGGTGCCTCACGCACCATGCAGGTCATGACCCAACTGTTGCCGTTCTTCAATGCCCGGGTCCAGGGTCTCGGCAAGCTGAGCCGTGAGCTGCGCGACAACCCGCGCGAGATCGCCAAGCGTGCCGGCATGATCACGGCTGCGAGCCTGGCTCTGCTGGCCGCCAACTGGGACGATGAGCGATACGAAGAGCTGCCGGATTGGGACAAGGATGCCAACTGGCACTTCTTTGTCGGCGATCAGCACTTCCGGATCCCCAAGCCGTTCGAGATTGGCGTGTTGTTCGGCACCATCCCCGAGCGCATGGTCCGAGCCCTGGGTGACAAGGACACCGGGGCCCAGTTCGGTAAGGCGGTGGCCAGGGCGGTCGGTGAAACGTTCGCGCTCAACCCCACGCCGCAGATCGTCAAGCCGTTGGTGGAATCCTACTTCAACTACGATGCCTTCCGTGGCATCCCCATCGAGAACGCGCAGGATCTGGCCGTGAAGGTGGAGGCGCGCTACAACGAGCAGACCAGCCTGATGATGCGGGAGCTGGGTGAGGCGACAGGAATGTCGCCCAAGAAGCTGGAGCACCTGCTGATCGGCTATACCGGCACGATAGGTGGTTATGTCATGGCCACTGCTGATGGACTAATCCGGGCGGCGCAACCAGGGGAGTCGGCCAGCTGGCGTGCAGATGAGATCCCGCTGGTAAAGGCGGTATACCGCGGCACCGGGCCGGCGAAGTCCACCCAGCACATGGAAGAGTTCTACCGGATGCTGAACGAGGTGAATCAGCTCAAACGCACCGTTGACCAGTACCGCAGCGAAGGGCTTACCGACAAGGCAAACGAGCTGCTGGAAGAGCAGGGCGGGATCCTGAAATCGCGCCGCAGCCTGAGCCGCACCCAGCAGCAGGTGCGGGTGGTGCGCAACAAGATAGAGCTGATCCAGCGGGATCGGATTCTGAGTGCCGACGAGAAGCGTCGCCGCATCGATGAGCTGATGGCCCGCAGGAACGATCTGGTTTATCAGGCGGTTAATCACAACCGGCAGAACTGGGAATAGTGGCCCTGGATAGGCCTTGGCGATGGGGATAAGCTGAGGTCTTTCTCAGGGAGGATACGCCTATGTGGTTGTTGCTTGCGATTGGATGTATGGTGCTGGCGCTGAAAGCGATGAGCGTCAGCCTGATACTCGGGTTGATCCCGGCCGCTGCCGGATACTGGTGTTTCAGCAATTCGACCAACGCGAGCCTTGAGACCTTTATGGCGTTCGCGTTCGCCCTGGTGGTTATCGGGGCTGTGCTGAATGCTGTTGTGGCTAACTGGTGACGGGCCTTCGTTTTACTTTCCCTCCTTTCTCCCCTAATCCGCTCAAGGCCTCCCATTCATTCCCCTCACAGAATCCCCCAGATGGATTTTTAAAAAAAAGATCGTGGTTTTTTCAGTTTTTTCATTGGAGGGGGAGGCATTTTCTTAAAATCGGCATGGCGAATTTTAATTAATCCTACAGAGGTGGTTCGCGGTCTTTTGGAAAATGCCTTTAACTATCCTGTGAGGATAGTGGCTTGTATTTATTAATATTTTTTGTCTTGGTCTCGTCGTGTTTTTCATCTTTTGCGTTGACTGGTATTGGGGTTTTGCATATCGTGTGATGCAACCAAGCGAGCGCAATCTGGAGAGAAATGACAGTTAGTCAATTTTTCTAAAATTTAATTGGTGCTTAATAAATGGCGAAGGAAAGGAGGGGAGCAAAGATAGGGGCTTATATACACACAGCTATCATAAATGGTTCGGCCCAAGCTGTTGGAGCAGCTTGGACCGAGAATGTAATCCGCACCGTTAAGTCAGGATTTACTGAATGACTATACAACATCCTAAGTTGTTTTTGGAAGTTAAGGTTAGTGTATCAAGTTCTCCCATGTTCACTAAGGTTGAGATCGGAACCGGAGGGACTGGCTGTTCTGTTCTCGAAGTTCCCGACGATCAGAGTTTCAGGTTTGCCATGGGCGCGGCACAATTGCGCACTGAACTCGAAGAGCTGCTTGAGGAGATGGGAGGGATCGACCTTTCTGCATATGAGCGCAAGCTGCTTACCGACCGGGTCTGGCGGATGATGCCCGTCCAAGCTGCTTAACATTCAGGGGCTTTGGCCCCTTTTTCTTACCCCATTCTTACCCCCACTATTTCCGCATAGCAGTTCAGCATCGAAGCCAGGTGCGGCTTTGGCAGCATCGCCGCCCGGTTAATCAACCCCCTGTGTTCGTCATCGGTCATGCACCAGTCTGGCTCAGCCAGAATGGTCTGAACGGAGACGCCGAGTGCGGACGAGATCACGACGGCCTCTGCTAATCCCATGAAGTCGTCGTGATGGGGTGATAGCCAGCGGGAGAGGTTCGATCTCGGAATCTCGGTCAATCTGCTGATGTGGGTTTGCGTCAGCTTCCGTTCCGCCAGCAGAAGGCGGACTTTATGATAGGAGTAGGATGGCAAAATTGTACTCCCGTGAGCCCGCAAAAAGTGGTAAATTTATGCGGTAACTGTATAGGCATACAGTGTTTCACAGTCGAGAGACTGGGAGAGCAAGGGGGAAATCGGATGGAATCACTACTAAGCGAACTGGAAGAGTTTGTTGAGACGCTGGACCTGGCGCCTGAGGAGGAGAGCAAGATCGCGCGCATTCTGGAAAAACTACGCGATGAAGCCACCGCGTCAGCGTGACGCGGAAGGATTCGGATTGGCCCGCCACTGTGCGGGCTTTTCTATGCCTGGATGGCAGAAAAGAAAAAAGCCTGCATTTCTGCAGGCTTTCTTGCTCTTGGATCACCAGTGGATCATTTCGATTCCAGTTTTGGTCCAGTCACTGTCGCTATGTTTTTGTTAAGTGGCTGTTTTTTCTGGGTTTGTCCTGTCGGTGTCCTAGTTAAATTGGTGGAGCTGGGGGGATTTGAACCCCCGTCCAAAATTACTACATCCTCGGTACTACATGCTTAGTCACTCTTTACATTCGCCAACACGCTGCGGAGAGACACGCCACGCATTGACTAGCTCGATTGGTTTTAATGCTTCCGCCCCGAGCAGGACTTCCACACGATCCTGTGAAGGATGACCTTCCATTTCCCTAGGACACAGGCAAGCTAGGGGAGAAGGGCTCAGCGCAGGTTATTAAGCTGCGAGTGCGTAGTTTTCGTCGTTTGCGACTATTTTTTTGCGGTTTATTAACGAGGCCTACCGCACCTCGGCATGCACCTTGGGTTTCGTGAATCTTGTCGAATCCAGAATCAGCCCCAAGTTGTCAAAAGGGATTGTACGCAAAAATCCTGTCATGGCAAGGCGTTGATGGCAATCGACCGGCCTTGGCCGGTCGATTGCTGGTTTATTGGTCGCCGCATGGGGGCCGGCGGCGCACAATCAACCGCGGTGCTTGTTCTTCATGATGCGGGCCTTCTCACGGTCCCATTCCCGGGCCTTGGTGTCTTCCCGCTTGTCGTGCTCCTTCTTGCCTTTCACCAGGCCGATCTCGACCTTGACCCAGCACGCTTTCCAGTAGAGGGCCAGCGGCACTATGGTGTAGCCCTGACGAGCGGTCAGGCTCTCGAGCTTGTCGAGTTCACGGCGACTGAGCAGCAATTTGCGGGTACGGGTCGGATCGCACACCACGTGGCTGGAGGCGGCGTTCAGCGGCAGGAAGCTGGAGCCGAACAGGAAGGCTTCTCCCTGCATGAAGATGACATAGGCTTCGCTGATGTTGGCCTTGCCCGCCCGCAGGGACTTCACTTCCCACCCTTGCAGGGACAGGCCGGCTTCCACGCGCTCTTCGATGAAGTACTCGTGACGGGCGGTTCTGTTGAGTGCAATGGTGCTGGACCCGGCTTTGTTTTTACTGTTCTTTTTGCTCATGACGGGGGCCTTAGGCAATGTTTAGGAAGGCGCATTATACGTGGGTGGCGGCGGCTGTAAAACGCACAGCGCTCCGAGTGGCGGCTTTGTGAGCAGTTCGATGACGATTTTGAGGGAAGGGCGGGGCGAGAGCAGGCCACACTGGCCGGAAAGTGTGCAATTGCCCTGCTTGGTGACCCGCGAACAGTTTCGGCGGTGATTTTGGCTGACAAGGTGATAAAATCGGGCCGATTGGATGAGGAAAACCCATGCCCCGTATTACTCGCAGTGCCCTGGTGATGTTCAGCGCGGAACAGATGTTCCGGCTGGTCAATGATGTTGATGCCTATCCTGAGTTCCTGCCCGGCTGTGTCGGCAGCCGTGTTCATGAGTCAGGTGAAGACTACATGATGGCCTCGGTCGATGTGGCCAAGGCAGGTATCGCCAAGACCTTTACCACGCGCAACCAGCTTGATGCCAATCGCACCATCAAGATGGAGCTGGTGGAGGGGCCTTTCAGCAAGCTGGCGGGTTGGTGGACCTTCACGCCCCTGGACGTGGATGCTTGCAAGGTGGAGTTCGATCTCGACTTCGAGTTCACCTCCAAGCTCATTGAGCTGGCATTTGGCCAGATCTTCCGCGAGCTGGTGAGCTCCATGGTGCTCGCCTTCTCCAATCGTGCCAAGGTGGTTTACGGTGTCTGAGCTCCTCAATATCGAAGTGGCCTATGCCCTGCCCGAGCGGCAGACGGTGCTGTGCATCCGGGTCGCGCCCGAGACCAGCGTGCTGGCGGCCATCGAACAGTCCGGCATCCTGCAAAAGCACCCGGAGATCGACCTGTCGGTCAACAAGTTCGGTATCTACAGCCGTCCGGTGAAGGGCACAGAGCCGGTGCAGGAGGGGGATCGCATCGAGATCTACCGCCCTCTCATCGCCGATCCCAAGGAGATGCGCAAGAAGCGTGCGGAAAAAGCCAAGGAAGAGGGGCGTGCCGATGTGGTCACCGGCGGGCGGCCCGATGTGCACCGCAAGCGAGACGATGCCGGCACCTGACGGGTGATGGGTTGTGACAAGGGGCGCCGTGGCGCCCCTTTGTGATCGTCTCGCCCGGCACGGGGCATCACAGGGTGAGCAGGCGCTCGTTTTCCACCGTCTCTATCCCGCTCTCCTGGATGGCAAGGCGCGCCATGGCGTGCGCCACCTGACTGGCCTCGATGGCACGCCAGCGGCGCAGCGACCCGCGCAGCAGGGGCTTGACCAGCGGATAGATGGCCTGGATGACCTGCTCCGAACGGCGCGCAGGTTCTCGATGGCCGAGCAGCATGGCCGGGCGCAGGATGACGAGCCGCTGCCACTCCTGGGCCAGCAGGGCCTGCTCCATCTCGCCTTTGGTGCGGGGATAGAGGGCAGGGGAACCCGGGTTGGCGCCCAGACTGGAGACCACCAGCAGGCGGCGGCAGCCGTGGCGACGGGCGAGCGCGGCAAAGGCCAGCACATAGTCGAGATCGACCCGGCGAAAGGCCTCGGCCGAGCCGGCATCCTTGCGGGTGGTGCCAAGGCAGCAGAAGGCAATGTCCACAGGGGAGGGCAGCGTCAATCTGTCCAGCGCGTCGAACGAGGTGGGCAGCCAGGTGCGTCCCGGAGCGGGATCGCCCGGTTTGCGGCAGAGCAGGAGGAGGTCGTGCTCCGTCCCCAGCTCGCGCAGCAAGGCTTTGCCAATCAGACCGGTGGCGCCGGCAATCAGGAATCGACTCATGATGATCTCCTCGGGGCAATGAGGCATCCAGAGTGTGGCCCGGCGACATCACCGGGGCCAGAGAGAACAAAACCGGCAGAAGCCGGTTTTGTAATGTCATCTAGAGCGGTGTGGTGAAGGCGGCAGGGAGAGGGAAATCACCGGTCACGGTGGCCAGTCTGTCACCCACGAAGTTGAGGGTCAGCTCCTTGCGCTCCTTGTCGCCCCGACCGGGCTGGAACTCATAGAGGTAGTACCAGGTGTTGGGGTCAAAGCTGTCGCGCAACATGGGAGAACCCAGCACGAACTCGACCTGTTCGCGGGTCATGCCCTGGCGCAGCTTGTCGACCTGCTTTTGTTCCACATAGTTGCCCTGGGGAATATCGATGCGATAGACCAGGCTGCAACCGGACAGGGTGAGGGCGGTCAGGGCCGCGGCAATCAGGTGTTTCATCCGCATATCGGGTTCAGATCATCCATACAGTCTTTTTAGCTCGGCAAATCATACCCACTCCCCGTGCGGAAGTAAAAAGCCATTGATCCATCAGCCAATAAAAAGGGCCGCGTGGCGGCCCTGGCAGATCTTGCCCCCTTACATGGCGGCGCGGAAGATGGCGACGATCTCCGCGTGAGTCGCCTGCCTGGGGTTGGTGAGACCACAGGCATCCTTGAGCGCATTGTTGGCCAGCACGTCGAGGTCGTCGGCCCTGACCCCGAGCTGCTCCAGACCGGCGGGGATCTTGACGTCGCGAGCCAGTTGCCGGATGGCGTCAATGGCTGCCGCCGCACCCTGCTCATCGCTCATGGCGCTCACATCCACCCCCATATGACGGGCCACATCCTTGAGCCGGCCGGCGCACACCCGGGCGTTGTAGGCCTGGACATGGGGCAGCAGCACCGCATTGCACACCCCGTGGGGCAGGTCGTAGAAGCCCCCGAGCTGGTGAGCCATGGCGTGCACATAGCCCAGGCTTGCGTTGTTGAAGGCCATGCCGGCCAGGAACTGGGCATAGGCCATCTGCTCACGGGCATGGAGATCCTCCCCCTGATGCACGGCGGTGCGAAGGTGTTCGGCAATCAGTGCGATGGCCATCACGGCGCTGGCATCGGTGACCGGGGTGGCGGCGGTGGAGACATAGGCCTCGATGGCGTGGGTCAGGGCATCCATGCCGGTGGCGGCGGTGAGGCCGGCGGGCTTGGCCAGCATCAGTTCCGGGTCGTTGACCGACATCAGCGGCGTGACGTGCTTGTCGATGATGGCCATTTTCACCTGACGGGATTCGTCGGTAATGATGCAAAAACGGGTCATCTCGGAGGCGGTGCCGGCGGTGGTATTGATGGCGATGAGCGGCAACTGCGGCTTGGCGGAGCGATCCACCCCCTCGTAATCCTTGATGCTGCCCCCATTGGCGGCCACCAGGGCGATGCCCTTGGCGCAGTCGTGGGGTGAGCCGCCGCCGAGCGAAATGACGCAGTCGCAGCCGTGGGCCCGGATCATCGCAAGACCCGCCTCGACGTTGGCCACGGTGGGATTGGGTCTGGTCTCGTCGAACACCACGGCGTCGATGCCGTGCTCGGCCAGGAGGGCGGCGAGCCGGCCCACCACGCCAATCTGGCCCAGGATCTTGTCGGTGACGATGAGCGCCTTGCGATAGCCATGTCCTTGGATATCCGCTGCCGCTTCCTGCAGGCAGCCCGCCCCCATCAGGTTGATTGCGGGAATGTATAACTTGAATGTCGCCATGATGGACTCCGTATGATTAGCCATTAAGTGGTATGCGGGCGCCAACATAACAGCGTCGGAGGGGATGAGAAGGGGTCAATGGTATCTCGTTTGCAACTTTGTGGACTCGATCGCGCTCTTTAAATGGACGGTCGCTCAAGGCTTGACAAGGGATGGGAGTGCAAAAGGAACGTAAAAACGTTTTTCAAGAAATTCATCATCTTAGCAAACGTTTCGCGCCATTTTTGTCAGCTTTGAAGCGCAGAAGTGTGAGGCGCATCAAGGAATTGGAAAGCGCTTTCGACCATAGTTGGCGCCTCCCCGGATGAGGGGACACCGGCTTGAAAGTACCGTAAAGAATCACCTTAACTGCACTCGGCTGCCATGCGGCGGGGCGCAACCAGGAGTCCACTATGTCTGATGTATTTCACTTGGGTTTGAAAAAAGCGGATCTGCAAGGCGCCACCCTGGCGATCGTCCCCGGTGACCCCGAGCGCGTGAAGCGCATCGCAGAACTGTTGGACAACCCGGTGCACCTGGCCAGCCATCGTGAATTCACCACCTGGCGCGGCGAGATGGACGGCAAGGCCGTGATCATCTGCTCCACCGGTATCGGTGGCCCGTCCACCTCCATCGCGGTGGAAGAGCTGGCCCAGCTGGGTATCCGTACCTTCCTGCGCATCGGCACCACCGGCGCCATCCAGCCGCACCTGAACGTGGGCGACGTGATCGTCACCACCGGCTCCGTGCGCCTCGACGGTGCCAGCCTGCACTTCGCGCCGATGGAGTTCCCGGCCGTGGCCGACTTCGACTGCACCACCGCCCTGGTGAACACCGCCAAGGAGCTGGGCTCCAAGCTGCATGTGGGCGTCACTGCTTCTTCTGATACCTTCTACCCGGGTCAGGAGCGTTACGACACCGTATCCGGCCGCGTGGTACAACGTTTCCAGGGTTCCATGAAAGAGTGGCAAGCCATGGGCGTGCTCAACTACGAGATGGAGTCCGCCACTCTGCTGACCATGTGTACCAGCCAGGGCCTGCGTGCGGGCATGGTGGCCGGTGTCATCGTGAACCGTACCCAGCAGGAAATCCCGAACGCCGAAACCATGGCGAAAACCGAATCTGATGCCATCAAGATCGTGCTGGGCGCCGCCCGCAAGCTGATCTGATAGCACCACACCGAGTGGGGGGTGGGGGCCGTTGCGAAAGCGCGGCCCCTATCTTTATCCGCCGTTTGCCCCTTTTGCCTTCCTGGCCCTGCTTTCCCCCTTCTTCGTTACCCCTGTTGCACCGTCATGGCCGCCAGTGCCTGCGCAAAGGGTGCCTCACAGCGGATCTGTACCGCTTCGCCGCTCACCGGGTGCACAAAACCGAGTTCACTGGCGTGCAGCATCAGTCTGGGGGCCCGTTCGCAGCCGGGCGGGAGCAGGCCGCCATAGAGATCGCATCCCAGGATGGGATGGCCCAGCCACTGACTGTGGATGCGCAGTTGGTGGGTGCGCCCGGTTTCCGGTACCAGCCTGACCCGGGTCAATGGCACCGGCTGGCCTGCCCCCTCCAGGGTGAGCCACTCCATCACCCGATAGCGTGAGCGGGCGGGTTTGCCGCTGGCGGCGCAGATGCTCATCAGCGGGAACAGCGCCGGATCCTTGGCGATGGATGCGTCGATGACGCCCTCATCCGCCGCCAGATGGCCGCAGAGCAGTGCCTCGTAAGCCTTGCTCACGGTGCGCTGGCTGAACTGGTGGCAGAGCAGGGCGTTGATGCTCTTGTTTCTGGCCACCACCATGACGCCCGAGGTGCCAAAGTCGAGGCGGTGCACCAGGGTACAGCCGGGGTAATCCTGTACCAGCCGGTAATGGACCGAATCGAGGTTCTGCGGGTTCTTGCCCGAGAGGCTCAGCAGGCCGCTCGGCTTGTTGATAAGCAGCAGATGCGCATCCTCAAACAGGATCTCGATGGTGGCGGCGCAGGGCGGGGCGATGAAGATGTCGACGATGACGGACATGGGGCAGCCGGACGATGAAGGGGGAGGGATCATACCCGAACGATGGCGGCGCGGCGAATCTGGGTGTCCGCTCCCAAGGCATATCGCCAAGTACTTGATCTCGTTGGTTGAGGCGTTTTGTGACTCCCTCCTGAGTTCATCTGGCCATCTCTTGCTAAGGTATGGCTCCCTGTCATGTTGTAAGGAGTCTGTCCATGGCGTTGCCCGTTATTCTCGATTGCGATCCCGGCCACGATGATGCCATCGCCCTCATTCTGGCGCTGGCGAGCCCCGAGCTGAAGGTGCTGGCGGTCACCACCAGCGCGGGCAACCAGACCCCGGACAAGACCCTCAACAATGCCCTGCGCATCCTGACCCTGCTCGGCCGCGACGACATCCCGGTGGCGGCGGGGGCTGCCAAGCCCCTGGCCCGTGAGCTCATCATCGCCGACAACGTCCACGGCGAATCGGGGCTGGACGGCCCAGAACTGCCGGAGCCCGCCTTTGCTCCCCGGGCGATGAGCGCCCTTGAACTGATGGCAAGATGTCTGCGCGAGAGCCCGGAGCCGGTCACCCTGGTGCCGACCGGGCCGCTCACCAACATTGCCCTCTTGCTGGCGGCCCACCCCGAGCTCAAGCAGAAGATCGCCCGCATCGTGCTGATGGGGGGCGCCGCCGGTGCGGGCAACTGGACCCCCGCGGCGGAATTCAATATTTATGTGGATCCCGAAGCGGCCGATATGGTCTTCAAGTCGGGGCTGCCCATCACCATGTGCGGGCTGGACGTGACCCACGAGGCCCAGGTGATGGACGAGGATATCGAGCGGGTACGCGCCATCCCCAACCCGGTGGCGCAGTGCGTGGCACAGCTGCTCGACTTTTTCATGATCTATCATCGGGATCCCAAGTGGGGATTTGCTGGCGCGCCGCTCCATGACCCCTGTACCATCGCCTGGCTGCTGGCGCCCTCCCTGTTTCACGGGGTGGAGTGCCGGGTCGATATCGAAACCGGCGGGACCCATACCCTGGGGATGACGGTGGTGGATCGCTACGACCTGACCGGCAAACCGGCCAATGCCCTGGTGCTGCTGGGGCTCGACAGGGTAGGTTTCATCGAGTTGCTGGTGCAGCGACTGCGCTCATTTGGTTGACATCCTGGACATCGGATAAGGGGTTGGGAATGTGGAAAGGGACGTTGGCGCTGCTGACATGCATGCAACTGACGGGTTGCGCGACCCCGTTCGAGAAGATGTGGCAGGGGCTGGCGACCTGCGAGCTGGACACCCTTCATCTCGACATCGAGACCGGGCGCCCGGCCAATCCGCAGCTCGCCATGTATACCCCTGACAAGGTGAGCGAGGGCTTTGCCTGGTACAAGGTCCATCAGGAGTTGCACGGCCTGCCCATCGTCGGCTTCCTGGTGCCAGCCTCCACCTTCGAGGTACATGCCCTCTTCGTGGATACCCCCATCGCCAATGCCCGCAGGCTGACCCACAACGCCTATGGCAGCGAATTTTCCGACGAGAGGCTGCATGACGAGGGGATGGCCCCCCTGTTGCTGCGCGACCCCAACAATCCCAAGCGCTCCATCATCGACTGCACCCGGGGTGAGTCGGCGGAGCCGCTGCCGGAAGCGTCTTTCGGCGAAGGGGAGTGAGTCCGGGGGAGGGCAACGGGATATCAGGCCAGACAAGAAAGGGGCCAGCCGCAAGGCTGGCCCCTTCTCTATGGGAGCAGACCCGGGTCCGGGGTGTCAGGGATACCCCAGGGTCTGCCTGATGACGGGAAGCTGCGCAGCAATCCAGGCCGGATTGATGGGCCCCCAGTCGCTGATGCGGTAGTGCCCCTGCAGATGGCGAGCCCCCTCGGTCTGCTCGAAGGCGCACTGGATGTCGAGCTCAGCCAGGGCGCTGAGGGTGTCCTGGGCGGTGCGGCGCGGCATGCCGGTCGCCTCCATGATGGCGGGCACGGTGTCCGTGCCCTGACTGATGAGGTGAGCCACGTAGAGCCGGCGATAGAAGCTGGTGCGGGTCTTGCTCGGCTCGCTCATATCTCGTCCTCGAGGCGATCGAAGTAGCGCCAGGTGGCGATGGCCGCCTTGCCCATCACCAGGGCCCAGACACCGAACCAGAACCAGCGGAAGAAGCTCCAGGTGGAGGCATCGGGCTCGGTGCTCGCGATCTTGGTGACGTTGGGGAACATGGAGAACATGTTCACGCGCCAGCCGTAGGAGGTGATGATGGCCAGGCGTTTTTCGAACTCCATGGACTTGGCCTTGGCCTGGACGTCGGCGGCGTTGAACTTGAAGTAGAAGGGCCAGCCCCATTCGGTGTCTTCATTGCGAAACACCCGGATCTTCTCGCCGGGGCGTTCGGTGTAGATGTAATAGACGTCGGTGGTGGGGCCGTCAGCCGGGTTCTTCTGGCTGATGGGGCCATCCTTGTCGGTGCGCTTCACCTCCACCCCGGTGATGGTGGCGATGGTGTGCTCCGGCAGATAGAAATCGAGCCAGAGTGCGGAGAGCAGGGCGATGAGGCCGAGCATGATAAAAGCGGGTTTCTTGAACTTCAGGCTCATGATGATCTCTCGATGAGGGGGAGTGACGTGCCTCTACCATACCCACATTTGCGAATGCAGCCCAGCCCCCAATGACACCTTGATGGCAAAAACCCGTTTTAAACAGGAGGCGTGAAGGGGGAGGGGCAAGTGCGGGGCCAGCGCCGGGCCCCGCGGTATCGAAGAGATCCTCGCAGTATCAGAGCTGGAACTGGGCGAGCTGCCTGCGCTGCTGCTCGGCGAGCTGTGACAGTTCGTGACTGGCGGCGGCACTTTGGCTGATGCCGGCGGCGTTCTGGTTCACGATCTCGTGGATGTTGGTGAGGTTGCGGCTGATGTCGGCGGTGACGCAGGATTGTTGTTCTGCCGCGGTCGCCACCTGGGCGTTGGCACCGTTGATCTGGTTGACCGCGTCCGTGATGCCCCCCAGCAAGGCCTGTACCTCGGCGGAGAGCTGCCGGTTGTGGCCGAGGATCTCCAGGGTCTGCTGCACGCCGCTGTTGGCGGAGAGGGACTGGCTCTGCAACTGCTCGATGATGGCCTGGATCTCCTTGGTGGAGTCCTGGGTACGGGCAGCCAGCAGGCGCACTTCGTCGGCCACCACCGCAAAGCCGCGGCCGCTTTCACCGGCGCGGGCCGCCTCGATGGCGGCGTTGAGGGCCAGCAGGTTGGTCTGCTCCGAAATGCTCTGAATGACTTCGATCACCTTGCCGATCTGCTCGGACTGGGACTTGAGCCTGGCCACCACAGTCGCGGCGTTCTCCAGACTGCCCGCCATGCGGCCGTTGGCCTCGATGCTTTCGGCAAACAGGGCCAGCCCCTGCTCGACCCGACTGTTGGCATCCCGGGCCAGCTCGTCGGCCAGGGCGGCGTTGTGGTTGACGTTGTCGGCGGTGCTGGCCAGCTCGGTGACGGCGGAGGCCACCTGTTCGGTCTCACCCCGCTGCTGCTGGGCGTTGACCTCTGCCTGGGTCATCACAGCGGCAAGCTCGGTGGCGGCGGAGGCCACATTGCCGCTGATGCCGGTCAGGGTCTGGATGGTGTTGGCAAGCTGGCTCAGGGTCCGGTTGATATCCCTGGCGAGCTGGCCCAGCTCGTTGTTGCCTTCGGCATTGGCACGCACGTTGAAGCGGCCGAGGGCGACGGCGTGCATCACCTCCTGCAACTGGCCGATGGGCTGCACGATGCGCCCGGAGATCCACCAGCCACCCAGCAGGGCCGCGATCAGGGTGCCCCCCATCAGCAGCAGGGTGCGCAGCAGGGTCGCGCGGTCGTGGGCCTGCTCCTCGGCAATCTCAGTCTGGGTCAGCTGATTGATGTGGACGGACATGGCATCGATCTGCTTGATGAGCGCCTCCCCCAGATCGCGAAAGTGCAGGCGGGCCTGCTCATAGGCGGCGGGATCGCCACTGCCTTGGTACTTGGCGGTCAGCAGGGGCAGCATGCTGCTGCGGGTATGGCCGAGGTAGGCCTGCAGGGCGGCCGCGACCTGACGGTTGTCCTGCTCGGCACCGGTGACAACCAGTCTGGTCAGGATGGCGCCAATCTCCTGTTCGGCGGCGGAGAGCTGGGCCGGCAACTGGGCGAAGAGGGCCTCATCGTAGAGGCCGTAGATGGCGTTGGTGCGCAGCCGGTAGGTGGCGTGGATCAGGGCCGCAATGTCGTCCTTGTGGCGGGTGACGCTGGCGGTGGTTTCATTCATGTCCTGAATGGCACCGTCGATTTCCTGTTTGCTGATCACGGCCATCAGCAGCATCAACAGGCTGGCGAGCAGGAGAGGGATAAGCACTTGAAGACGAATGGACAGATTATTCAATGACATGAAAGATCCTAACCCGAAAGAGGAGTGAGGCGGTATCTTACACAGACGCGACAATCCTTGTCACAGGGTTTTTAATGCTGAATTCTTGCTGAATGAAAAGGTTTTTCTTGTGTTAAAAGAGTGTGATAGGCAAGATCGTCTGCTTGTTACCCTGGAGGTGTAGTGTGTCCGACTGGATTGATCCCGCCATCTTGGCGCTCTTTATTCCCACGTTCTTTTTTGTCTCAGTAACCCCCGGTATGTGCATGACCCTGGCGATGACCCTGGGCATGAGTCTGGGGGTGCGCCGTACCCTGCACATGATGTGGGGGGAGCTTGTCGGCGTCGGCCTGGTCTCCGTGCTGTCGGTGGTTGGGGTGGCGGCAGTCATGCTCAACTACCCGGCCCTGTTCTCTGCATTCAAATATGTAGGTGGCGCCTACCTGGTCTGGCTTGGCATCCAGATGTGGCAGGCCAAGGGCAAGATGGCCATCCCGGCGGATCTCTCGGCGGGCCAGCAGACCAGCTCCATGGGACTGGCCGTGCAGGGGTTCGTGACCGCCATCGCCAACCCCAAGGGGTGGGCCTTCATGGTCTCCCTGCTGCCCCCCTTCATCAATGCGGCCAAGCCGATGGCACCCCAGATAGGGGCCCTGGTCGCGCTCATCCTGGTCATCGAGTTCTCCTGCCTGATGCTCTATGCCAGCGGTGGCCGCACCTTGCGCCATTTCCTCGCCAAGAGCGGCAATGTCACTCTGATGAACCGGATCGCGGGCTCTCTCATGCTGTTTGTCGGGGTCTGGCTGGCCTTCGGTTAAACACCCGCTCAATCTGCCGCCCTATGTGACGCCATGGGGCACCTGAAGAGAGATGATGCAAAAAGGCCACCTCCCTGCCCGGGAGGTGGCCTTTTACATGGGCCCGTTTATTCATGACCCCACTTTTCATGGACTCATGAGGTCAGTCGGTCAGGCAGTCCGGATCGAACACGTATTCCCCGGCCAGCCAGCGCAGGATCTCGTTCACGCAGGCCTGATCCTGGAACGGCAGGTAGCGGCTCTTGAGGTGGATGACCTGCTCGGGGGTGAGCTGGGCCAGACCGATGTCCTGGAAGAGCGGCAGGTCTGCCTGGATCATGGCGGAGATCTGCGGCCCGCAGGTGGCGTTGAGGGAGGCGTGCAGCGCCTTGTCAGGATCGTACTGCTTGCCGAGCTTGTAGCTCATGGGCAGGGTGGCGAGCGGCAGGGCCGAGAGGGCCGCCTGCTTCATGGGATTGACCGCATGGCCGCTCACGAGATCCGCCAGCTCTGCCGGACGGTTTTCGAAGGCGCGCAGGTGCAGGAAGCTGCTCGCCTTGCTGCCGTCATTGACCGGATAGTTGTCCCACAGGAAGGGCTTGCGATGGAGCCAGTCGGCGGCCTGTTTGAGGTGGGCAGCCGGATACTCGGTGGAGCAGACTTTGGGGCCGGTCCAGAAGACATCGATGCGCCTGTCGAGCCCCTGACCCAGATCCTGCAGATAGTGGGGGGGCATGGTACCGAACACCTTCTCCAGCACCGGATCCGTGCTGTAGTAGCTGGGGCAGAACAGCAGGCGGCCTGCGTCGGTGTGGGCCGCGATGTCGTGGGCGATGGTGAGCTGCCAGTGGGCGAGATCCGGGGTGTCCCCCTTCATGTCGTCAAACAGGATCGCCAGGATATCGGGCTTGAGCGCCTCCTCGATGAGCCTCACCTTCTCCAGCAGGGCGGGTCGCTGGCGGGCATAGTCGTGATGGGCCCCCATGGGGCTCAGGCCCACCCCGAAGGCCAGACCGTTCTCCCGGCACTGGCGGGCGAGCTGGCACAGGGCTTCAAGCTGGTCGGCGGGCCAGGGTGTGGCCCAGTGCTTGCGCAGGTAGCCGTCTTCCTTGGGGGCGTAGAGGTAGAAGCCATAGCCGTGGCGGGGCAGCCACTGGGCGTAGCGGACACGGGCTTCCCAGCTCCAGCCCTTGCCAAAGAAACCCTCGATGAGGCCCAGCTTGGGCGAGGGAGGATACAGACCGGACAACAGGGTTTGATAAGGCATGGTTCACTCCCTTCTCACACAAATGCGGGCTACGATGGCCGGCGCCTAGACGGGGTCTTCTTCCAGGAAGCGTACCCCTATCTTGCGGGGTTCACCCTCTTCCATTTCCGCCACCGTCCAGAGCAGTCCCTGCCAGGCGACATGGTCACCGACCACCAGATTATCGCCCAACTGGTGGGCAATAAAATCGCCGAGGCTCTGATCCGCCACCTCGCTCACATCCAGCCCGTAGAGCGGGGCGAGATCCACCAGCCTGGCGTTGGCCTCCAGCAGGAAGTCACCGAAGAAGCGCGGGCCCAGATCCTGCTCCGGCGCCTGGCTGAAGAGCTGACCGAGGGCGGGCAGGTCGTGCTCGTGGCCGATGACGCAGAGGATGTCATCGGATTGCAGGCAGGTACTGCCTGAGGGGTGGAGCAGCTCCTGGCCGCGGAACAGGGCGCAGATGCGGGTGCCCTGGGGCATGCGCAGCTCCCGCAAGGGCGAACCGATGCACCACTTCTCGGCGCTCAGGCGATAGACGAAGGTTTCCCACTGGCTGTCGAGATCGATTTCCAGCCCAGAGCGGTTGATGGGAGAGGGCGGTGCGGGCACCTCCACTCGCGCCAGCTTTGATGCCAGCGGCAGCGAGCTGCCCTGCAGGATCAGCGAAACCAGCACCACGAAGAAGGCGACATTGAAGTAGAGCTGGGCATTGGGCAGCCCTGCCATCATGGGGAAGACCGCCAGGATGATGGGCACGGCGCCGCGCAGCCCCACCCAGGAGATGAACCAGCGCTCGCGCGGCGCGAAGTTCTTGAACGGCAGCAGTCCAATCCAGACCGACACCGGACGGGCAAACAGGATCATCCACATGGCCAGGGCCAGCGCCGGCAGGGCGATGGGCAGCAGCTTGTGGGGCGAGGCGAGCAGCCCCAGCACCAGGAACATGCCGATCTGGCTGAGCCAGGTCAGGCCGTCCAGCACGGAGAGGGTGGTACTGCGGCTGCGCAGGGAGAGGTTGCCGAGCAGCAGGCCGGTGAGGTAGATGGCGAGGATGCCGCTGCCCCCCACCGCCGTGGTGAGGGCGAAGATGAGCAGGCCGCCGCTCACGGTGAGCAGGGGATAGAGACCGGGGGCGAGTTTGGCACTGTTGATGAGCTTCCACAGCAGCCAGCCCCCCGCAAGGCCGATGCCAGCGCCCAGACCAAACTGCTTGACGAGTTGCAGCAGCAGGAAGCCGGCATCCAGCCCCTGCTGGGCGGTGGCCAGTACCTCGATCAGGGTGACGGTGAGAAAGACCGCCATGGGATCGTTGCTGCCCGATTCTATCTCCAGGGTGGCGCTGACCCGCTCGTTGAGGCTGCGCCCGCCGAGCAGGGAGAAGACCGCCGCCGCATCGGTGGAGCCGACGATGGCACCGATGAGCATCCCCTGCATCAGGTTGAGGTCGAACAGCCAGGCGGCGGCGAGGCCCGTGAGGCCGGTGGTGATGGCCACCCCGACCGTGGCCAGCGAGAGCGCGGGCCAGAGCGCGACCCGAAAGGAGGAGACCCGGGTGCGCATGCCGCCGTCCAGCAGAATGATGGCCAGTGCCAGGTTGCCCACCAGGTAGGCGACCGAGTAGTCGGCGAAGTGGATGCCGCCGGGACCATCCTCACCCGCCAGCATGCCGACGGCGAGGAAGATGACCAGAATGGGGATGCCGACTCTGGAGGAGAGTGCGCTCAACAGGACACTGGCACCCACCAACAGGGCACCGATGAAGAAGAAACTGTTGACGGTGGTGGCATCCAATGGCGAACTCCTTATGGCGGGCTGCAAAACAGGCACATTATATGCAGATTGACCCCCTTTGTGTGGCTTAATTGTGCATTGTTTTGCAGTTTTTTACGTTTGTTGCGCAGTTTTCAAGCAGGGTGAGGGCGGAGTGCCCGCGCGGGAAAGCGCAGGGAAAGGGGGCAATGGATGGGGCTTTCAGTGCAGGCAGAGGGGGGCGGCAGAGGGCGAAAAAATGCCGTGGACGGGAAGGGGGCAGGAGCGCCGACGGGCTCCTGCGAGGGGGTCAGTCGTCCTCGTCGTCCTTGACTTCCCGGATCTTGTCCTTGTACTTGGGCAGCTGTTTCTCGAGCTGCTTCATGTCCTTGATGGCGTTGAGAAACAGGCCGAGCAGAAACAGCAGCGGCAAGCCTATCCATAACCACAAGCTCATCAGAATCTCCTTTCGTGGTGTGCCGGGGTTACATAGCGGGCCAGGATCTCGTCGAGATGAGCCAGGATGCACTCCTTGCCTTCAATATCCGCCCGTTCCAGACAAAGCGCCAGCGCCGCCGGATCCAGGGCCAGCCCGTCGGATTCGGGCGCGAAGCTCAGGTGCCAGGGCTCGTAGGCCACCCCCTGATCCGGTTGCTCCCCTTTTGCATAGGGCAGGAAGAAGCCGAAGTCGTTCATGTGATCGTCCAGCCATTCGCGCAAATCGGCAAACCAGCCGCCCGCCTCGTACTCCCAGGGTTCCAGCGCGAGCCGGGTGCCGGCGGGCAGGCAGTCCGGATCGTAGATGTCGAGATCCGTGCCCCAGTGATGGCGGCTGGTGCCGGGCAGGGCGCTCCAGTGCAGGATGGCGTGCAGTCGCTCGGTCTCGCCCAGTTGCAGGGCATCGAGGGGCTGGTTGTGCGCATCCAGCAGAGGGCGCTCCCCGCGCCATTTGCCGTTCCAGATGGCGAGCTGGCGCTCGAAGCCGCGCCAGCTGGAGGCCGCCTGCAGGTTGAAACCGGCATGGGCGGCAGCCACCTGCATGTCGTTGAAGGCCGCCGCGGTGGCGGCGGTCAGACGATGGGGGCCGCGCCCCACCAGGATGAGGTGGCTCTCATCCAGCCCAAGCAGTTGATCCTGATTCATGGTCTGGTCTCTCTTGTCCGGAGCACTGCTCATGCCAGCAGTCGTGCCAGCACCCCTTGGTACATGTCCGCCAGCAGATCCAGATCGTCCGCCTTCACGCACTCGTTCACCTTGTGGATGGTGGCGTTGACCGGGCCGAGCTCGATGACTTCCGCCCCGGTGGGAGCGATGAAGCGCCCATCGGACGTGCCCCCCGTGGTGAGCAGGGCCGGCTGCTGGCCGTTCACTGCCGCCACGGCGGCGACGGTGGCGTCCAGCAGGGCGCCGGTGTCCGTCAGGAAGGGCTGGCCGGAGAGGGTCCACTTCAGCTCGAAGTCCAGGCCGTGACGGGTCAGCAGCGCCTCGACCCGCTCGCGGATAGCCGCATCGGTGAGCTCGGTGCTGAAGCGGAAGTTGAACTGGACCTGCAACTCCCCCGGAATGACGTTGGAGGCGCCGGTGCCGCCCTGGATGTTGGCGATCTGGAAGCTGGTGGGGGGGAAGTAGGCGTTGCCCTTGTCCCACTCGATGGCGGCGAGCTCCGCCAGCGCCGGTGCCGCCTTGTGGATAGGGTTGTCCGCCAGATGGGGGTAGGCGACGTGGCCCTGCACCCCGCGCACCAGCAGATCGCCGGTGATGGAGCCGCGACGGCCGTTCTTCACCACGTCCCCGACCTGGGCGGTGGAGGAGGGTTCGCCGACGATGCACCAGCGGATCTTCTCGTTGCGTGCCTCCAGGGTGTCGATGACGCGCACCGTGCCGTTGATGAAGGGCCCCTCTTCATCCGAGGTGATGAGAAACGCGATGGAGCCCTTGTGGTCCGGGTGCTCGGCCACAAAGCGCTCGGTCGCCACCACCATGGCGGCCAGGGACCCCTTCATGTCGGCGGCGCCCCGGCCATGGAGCATGCCGTCCTTGATGGTCGGCTCGAATGGCGGGGTGTCCCACTTCTCCAGGGGGCCGGCGGGTACCACGTCGGTGTGGCCGGCGAAGCAGAAGAGGGGACCCTCGCTGCCACGGCGTGCCCAGAGGTTGGTGGTGTCCTCAAAGACCATGGGTTCGATGACGAACCCCAGGCGTGCGAGGCGCTCCGCCATCAGGGTCTGGCACCCTTCATCCAGGGGGGTCACGGAGGGGCGGCTGATCAGATCCTTGGCCAGTGTGATGACGTCCGACATCGGTGTTCCTTAACAGAAAAAGTTAACGGGAGAAGAGGGATTGATAGAGGTCTGCCTTGAAGCCCAGGGTCAGGGTGCCGTCCTGGTCCAGCAGCGGGCGCTTGATCATGGCCGGGTGGGCCAGCAGCAGGTCACGGACCTTGGCGGTGTCGAGCCCCTGTTTTTCTGCTTCTGGCAGGGCGCGGAAGGTGGTGCCACGGGTGTTGAGCAGGGCTTCCCAGCCCAGCTTGGCGAGCCAGAGATCGAGTTGCTCCGGGCTCAGGCCGTCGGCGCGGTGATCGTGAAAGCGGTAATCGATACCCGCCTCCTCCAGCCACTTGCGGGCCTTCTTGATGGTGTCGCAGTTCTTGATGCCATAGAGGGTGGTGGCCATGGGGGATCCTTTGTCTGCGGGCCGGCGGCCCTGAAATCGTGCAAGGGCCCGATTCTGGCATTGTGGCCCCCCCATGGCAACGCTCATGGCCGGATGGGCTGGTTTTACCAGTCAGGCTGAGTGGAGAAGGGAGGGGGCCGCGCGCCAGAACACGCTGGTCTGTGACGGGATGCGCTGCGGTATCAAAGGGGGAGACCGAGGGAGGAGGCCCTTATGCTGCACACCTGGCCGGATAGGACGACAGGGGGCAGGGAGCCTCACAGGGAAGCACACCTGGCCGGATGGGGCCGCTGGGGCCGGGGAAGAAACGGCGGGGGCCAAAAACCAGAACGCGCCTGCTGGTCTGGGCGCGTTCCGGATTCAGGGGGCGGCACTCAGTGCAGGGTGGTCCACTCGTGATCGAAGACCCGTGCCCGTTCCCAGGGGGCATCCGGCAGGCTGGAGGAGAGGCCGGCGTACTTGCCCACGTCATCCATCACGATGGCGGAGAGAATGGGCAGGTGATTTTCGGTGCAATACATGCGGATGCGTTGCAGCAGGGTGCGCAGTTCATCCTGGCACTGCTCCAGTCCGGCCTGCCTGGCCAGTTTGGAGTAACGAATGGTGGTGCGTTCCTTTGCAGACTCGACGAGGATGTCCCACAGCTTGCAGTCGCAGGTCGGGGTGCCTGCGGTGGCTTGGTTTGTCATAACTCTCTCCGGTGCGAAATGGTCGCTCTGTGTCGACGGGCATCTTGGCCAGTTCACCCCGGCGGGATGTTGATCCAACGCAAACAAAGTGGCGGTTGTCGGTCAGGGATACCCTGGAGAGCATTCTAGATCCAGTTTCGTGATGTTAAATGTTGTTTTTAGTTTTATTTTCGGAATAAAAATCTACAAACGTTTGCTTTTTCCATCTTTATTGATGGTGATTAAGAGGAAAGGGGAGATCCCCCACTAGATTGCGCTTCTCGATAATCTTGTCAGGAGTGCACCTTGGAACTCGTCTTCGTCTTGCTCGTGCTGATCGCCGTGGTTTACGGCATCATCAAGGATTACAACCCGCAGGCGGTGTTGGCGCTGGCGGGCATGGCCCTCTTTGCGGTGGCCTACTGGCTGGGATTGCACCCCATTCTGCCCGCTGACAAGAGCACCGGCTTCGCCCTGTTCGACCTGTTCGAGGTGTTCAAGGGGATCTTCTCCTACCGGGCGGCGGGCCTTGGCCTCACCATCATGGCGGTGGCGGGCTTTGCCACCTACATGTCCCATATCGGCGCCTCCCAGGCCCTGGTGCGGGTGGCGGTCAAACCGGTGGCGGGCATCCAGTCCAGCTACCTGATGCTGGCCATCTGCTACCTGGTGGCGGTCTTCGTCTCCCTGTTCGTCACCTCCGCCACCGGCCTTGGCCTGCTGTTGATGGTCACCATGTACCCTGTGATGCGCAACCTCGGCATCAGCCCGGCTTCCGCCTGCGGCGTCATCGCCACCTCCCAGGCGTTCGAAATCGGCCCGACCCAGACCAACGCCATCTTCTCCGCCGGTCAGTCCGGCATGGATCCCACCAGCTACTTCGTCGATTACCAGATCTGGCTGGTGGTCCCCATGCTGCTGGTGACCATGGTGCTGCACTTCTTCTGGCAGCGGCACTGTGACCGCCAGGAGGGCTGGGATCCGGCCCTGCATCGCGGCGAACACGCCGAGCTTGACGAAAAAGGGGCGGACGAGGTGGCCGCGCCGACCTGGTACGGCCTGCTGCCCATCATCCCCTTCGTACTGATGATGACCTTCTCCAAGCTCCTGGTGACCAGCATCAGCGTCAGCGTGGAGGTGGCCATGCTGCTGTCGGTCTTTATCGGCATGCTGTGCGAGCTGCTGCGCACCCGCTCGGTGCGCACCGCCTTCGCGGGGCTCTCCAGCTTCCTCGACGGCATGGGCAAGGTGTTCGGCCCCGTGGTGGCGCTCATCGTCTGTGCCGAGCTCTTCGCCGAATCCCTCAAGGCCATCGGCGCCATCGACACCCTGCTCCATTCGGCCAGCAATGCCGGCATCGGCAGCGGCCTGATGACCCTGGTGATGGTGGGGCTCATCATGGTGGCGGCGGTCATCATGGGCTCGGGCAACGCGGCCTTCCTCAGTTTCTCCTCCCTGGCCCCCGCGGTGGCGGCCAAGTTTGGCGTGCCGGCGGTGACCATGCTGCTGCCGATGCAGCTTGCCTCCAGTATCGGCCGCACCGTCTCCCCCATCGCGGCGGTGCTCATCGCCTGTGCGGGCATCGCCAAGGTCTCTCCCTTCGTGGTGGTCAAGCGCACCAGCGTGCCCATGGCGGGGGCCCTGGTGACGGCGCTGCTCCTCAACTATCTGCTGTTCATGTAAAGGCTCTGGTGTAGAGGCGGCGGCCAGTTGATCCACGCTGGCCGACCGCCGTTGACGAGGCGGCGCCGAGTGCCCGCCCACTCTTATCGTTGCAAAAACAGTCTGTCTTTTAAGCAGATTGTTCCATGGAAAAGACAATGAACGATCTCAAGCGCCCGTTCTCCCTCGATACCTATCTGGCGGATCTCGCCCCGCTCATCAACCTCGACTGCGGCACCCGCACCCCGGCCGGGCTGGCCCGGGTCGCCGATATCATGACCGAGAAATATGAGGCCATCGGCTGGCAGGTGACCCGCCACCAGTTCGCCGCCGAGTGCGGCCCCTGCCTCGAGGCAACCAATGCCCCGGGGGCGGATCACTACGACGTCATGCTGGTGGGCCACATGGACACCGTCTTCCCCGAGGGGACGGCGGCCAAGCGACCGCTGAAAATCGAAGGCAATCAGGCCTTTGGCCCCGGCGTCTCGGACATGAAGAGCGGCCTGCTTTCTACCTGGTATGCCTTGAAAGAGCTGGACCCGGCCGTGCTGGCCAGGCTCAAGGTGCTGGTTTGCTGCAACTGCGACGAGGAGATTGGTTCCCCCTGGTCCAAAGAATGGCTGGTGAAAAAAGCCAAACAGAGCGGCTGCGTGCTGGTGGCCGAGGCGGCCCGCCCGAGCGGGGATCTCATCAGCGCCCGCAAGGGCAATGCCAAGTACCGCATCACCTTCCACGGCAAAGCCTCCTATGCAGGCTCGGCCCTAGCACAAGGGATCTCCGCCATCACGGAGCTGGCCCACTGGGTGCTCACCATCAACCAGCAGGTCAACATGGAAACCGGCACCACCATGAACGTGGGGGTGGTGCAGGGGGGGACCGGCGTCAACGTGGTGCCCGACTTTACCGAGGCGATCGTGGATCTGCGCTTCTGGTGCAACGAAGAGGCACAGGCGGTGCACGACCGGCTCACCTTCATGGCCAACAACCCCTTCCTCGCCGGTTGCCGGGTCGAGGTGGCGCGCCAGAGCTTCAAGCCCGCGATGCGCCCGAGCGGCGACACCGAGGCCCTGATGGCGCTGGTGGAGGCGGCAGGCAGGGAGGAGGGCGTCCCCTTCACCTGGCTGGAGGCCGGTGGCGGCTCGGATGCCAACTTCACCGCCGCCGCAGGCGTGCCGTCCCTCGATGGCTTCGGCCCCATGGGGGGTGGCTTTCACTCGGAGGCGGAATTCCTGCTGCTGGAGAGCATCGAGCCGCGCATCCGCCTGCTTAAGCGGGTGCTGGGCAAGCTGGCCAAATAGGTCAACGTTAAGGACAAGCAAAACGGGAGGCCAGCGCCTCCCGTTTTTTATGTGTCGCCCTCGTGAGAGGTCATTCCTCGTCCTCCAGCAGATAGGCAAGGTGCTCCTGGCGCGCCACCTGCCAGTGGCCGAGCGTCAGCGGCGCCGCAAACCCGGGGCCGTCGGTCACCATGGTGTGGTACTCCCCCTGCTCGCCGCAGGCATCGAAGCCCCGGGTTGTCGCCAGTTGCTGCAATTCGGCCAGGGTGGCCGCATCGAGCCTGCGCCCCACCCACTCGGGGGCCAGTACCCGGGTATCGACGCAGGAGAGGTGGGCGACGATGCCGCGGGCCAGCATGTCCGCCAGCAACGCCTCGCGGGGTTGTTGCCAGAGCGGGGTGTGAACGGTGAGCCCCAGGGAGCGACAGCGCTCGCGGATCCAGTTCGGCGCGCCCCCCACGCTGTCGATGTCGCCGGTGACGACCCCATCGAGTTGCCACTCCTCTTTCAATGCCGCCAGGGCCCGCTCATAACCGAGATCGAAGGGCGCTTCGATGGTGACCAGCTGATGAGACAGTGCGAGGGCCGCCGCCTGACGGCGAACCTGTGACAGGGGATGGGCGAGAAAGCGGGGTGCTGGCGGGGCAAAGGTGATCAGGGCCACCACCTGATGGCCCGCTTCCCGGGCGTGGCAGAGGGCCTGCATGGCATCTTTGCCGCCGCTCCAGAGCAGGATGACGCGAGACATGGGGGATTTCCGCAAAGAAAAGAGGGGCCATGCTACCCAGAGTGGGGGGCGATGGCAAAGCGCGGGTCGGAGATGCGGGGATAAAAAAGCGGCTCCCACGGGGGAGCCGCTCGCACTGGATGCCTGTTACAGCAGGATGCTGGTCAGGATGAAGCCCAGGGTACAGGAGGTCACCACCCCGATGAGGCCCGGAATGATGAAGCTGTGGTTGATGATGAACTTGCCAATGCGGGTGGTGCCGGAGCGGTCGAAGCCGATGCAGGCGAGATCGCTCGGGTAGGTCGGCAGCACGAAGTAGCCGTAGCTTGCCGGCAGGAAGGCGATGAGCAGTTTGGGTTCGACCCCCAGCGCCAGCCCCATGGGGGCGATGGCGGTGAGCGCCGCGGCCTGGCTGTTCACCAGCTTGGAGATGAGGAAGAGCACCAGGGCGTAGGTCCAGGGCTGGGCCTGTACCACGTGGGCCAGGGTCTCCTTGAGCAACGGCATGTGGGCCTGGAAGAAGGTTTCACTCATCCAGGCGACCCCGAACACGGAGAAGATGGCGACCATGCCCGCCTTGAAGACGGCGCCGTTGGCGATCTCCCCCGGCTTGACCTTGCAGCGCATCAGGATGATGGCGCCGGCGATCAGCATCATCATCTGGATCACCAGGTTCATGGAGAGGGGGCCCGTCTTCTCCTTGATGGTGAAGACGGGGCGCAGCGCCTCATCGGCCCCCAGCAGCACCACGGCAGCGATGGCGGCGAAGAAGATCCAGGTGGACCAGTAGGCCTCTTTCGGGAACTTGGTGTTGAGCAGGGTTTCACCACCGCCGTAGATGAAGTCGCGCTGGGCAGGGTCCTTGATCTTGGCCTGGAACTCCTCGTCCTTGTCCAGATCCTTGCCGCGGCGCAGGCTCCACAGGGCCGCCATCATGACACCCGTAAGCGAGGAGGGGATGGCGACCATCAGGATGTCGAGCAGACCGTAAGCCTGACCCACGCCGTGAGCCGCCGCCAGGATGGAGACCATGGAGACCACGGCCACCGAGACCGGCGAGGCGCAGATGGCCATCTGGGAGGCAACGGACGCCACTGCCATGGGGCGCTCCGGGCGGATGTTCTTCTGCAGCGCGATGTCGGCGATGATGGGGAACATGGTGTAGACCACGTGGCCGGTGCCGCACAGGAAGGTGAGGGTCCAGGTAGTGAGCGGCGCCAGCAGGGTGATGTACTGGGGGTGGCGGCGCAGCAGACGCTCGGCCACCTGCATCATCAGGTTGAGACCGCCGGCGGTCTGCAGGGTGGCGGCGCAGCCAATGACCGCCAGTATGGTCAGCATCACTTGCACCGGCGGCTCGCCCGGCACCAGGCCGAAGACGAAGGTCAGCAGGAACAGACCGATACCGCTGATAAGACCCAGCCCCATGCCCCCGAAGCGGGTACCCAGCAGCAAGCAGCCGAGTACCACCAAAAATTCCATCAAGATCATTCCATTACCTCGTGTGTTTTATCCATGTCCCCA
Source organism: Aeromonas sp. FDAARGOS 1406 (assembly GCF_019048565.1). Lineage (NCBI taxonomy): Bacteria > Pseudomonadati > Pseudomonadota > Gammaproteobacteria > Aeromonadales > Aeromonadaceae > Aeromonas > Aeromonas sp. FDAARGOS 1406. Next base: position 1,330,581 of record NZ_CP077378.1, on the reverse strand, counting down.
TCGGCCAGCTGCCCGGGATCCGCTGTCATTAATTACCCCTGAAGGGTTAATGGATATTTTGTCACCCCTAAAGGGGTAAAAAATTGCGTTGCTTCAACAACCGGCTTTTTTCCGATTTAAGTGCATAAAAACTACGGTTCAGCCCTTGAACAGGGGGCCGCTTCCTGGCGCACACCAGATAAATGACGGGAAAGGTGGGGGAGCGCACAGGGTTGGGAATGCAAAAGGCGGGAATAACGGGGGCGGGAAGAGCGAGGCAGGCATAAAAAAGCCGACCCCAGGGGGTCGGCTTTTGCACGGTGCGAGTGGGCGGGTCGCCTTAGAACTCGGCGGTGCGGGGAGTACGGGGGAAGGGGATCACGTCGCGCACGTTGCCCATGCCGGTCACGTAGACCACCAGGCGCTCGAAGCCCAGACCGAAGCCGGAGTGGGGCACGGTGCCGTAGCGACGCAGATCGCGGTACCACCAGTAGTCTTCCTTGTTCAGACCCATCTCGGCCAGACGGGCATCCAGCACCTCGAGACGCTCTTCACGCTGGGAGCCGCCGATGATCTCGCCGATCCCCGGGGCCAGTACGTCCATGGCGGCAACGGTCTTGCCGTCGTCGTTGAGGCGCATGTAGAAGGCCTTGATGTCCTTCGGGTAGTTCTTCACCACCACCGGGGATTTGAAGTGCTCCTCGGCCAGGTAGCGCTCGTGTTCGGAGGAGAGATCGATGCCCCAGGAGACCGGGAACTCGAAGCTCTTGCCGCAGTTTTGCAGCACGTCGATGGCGTCGGTGTAGTCAATCTGGGCGAAGTCGGAGGCGACGAAGCGCTCCAGACGGCCGATGGCGTCCTTGTCCACGTGCTGGGCGAAGAACTCCAGATCGTCGCGGCGCTCGGTCAGCACGGCGTTGAAGACGTACTTCAGCATGGCTTCGGCCAGGGCGGCGTTGTCTTCCAGATCGGCGAAGGCCACTTCCGGCTCCACCATCCAGAACTCGGCCAGGTGGCGGCTGGTGTTGGAGTTTTCGGCGCGGAAGGTCGGGCCGAAGGTGTAGACCTTGGACAGGGCGCAGGCGTAGGTTTCGACGTTCAGCTGGCCGGACACGGTCAGGAAGGTCTCCTTGCCGAAGAAGTCCTTGTCGTAGTCCACCTTGCCTTCGGGGGTGCGCGGCAGGTTTTCCATGTCCAGGGTGGAGACGCGGAACATCTCGCCGGCCCCTTCGGTGTCGGAGGCGGTGATGAGGGGCGCCGCGATCCAGAGGTAGCCCTGTTCGTGGAAGAAGCGGTGAATGGCCTGGGAGAGGCAGTTGCGCACCCGGGTCACGGCACCGACGATGTTGGTGCGGGCACGCAGGTGGCCCTGCTCGCGCAGGTACTCGATGCTGTGGCGCTTGGCAGACATGGGGTAGGTGTCCGGATCTTCGACCCAGCCCACCACCTTGACCTCGGTGGCCTGCAGTTCGAACGCCTGGCCGCTGCCCTGGGACTCGACCACGGTGCCGGTCACTTCGACGGAGCAAGCTGTGGTCAGACGTTGCACTTCATTCTCGTAATTGGCCAGGGTATTGGGGGCGACGGCCTGCACCGGATGGAAGCAGGAGCCATCGGAAACGGCCAAAAATGAGATCCCCGCCTTGGAATCGCGGCGGGTCCGGATCCACCCTTTCACAGTCAGGGTGGTGCCGACCGAATACTTACCGGCCAGCACATCAACTACGGATGCGTGCGTCATCGAAATATTGTCTCCAGCTTGTTCTTGCAGCGCTATTTGCAACACTAGGGGTCTGGCCCGGGCGCAGTTGGCCCACCATGGCAGACTAAGCCGTTCATCTTACCCGCGCAGGTTTGATAAACAAGCAAAAATGTCGGACCCTTGCGCAATGCTGATCAGTTAAGGATCCATTGACCGATCCTTCTGCTGTAGGACAATCCGGAACCAATCACTAGTTCCGGATTTTTTATGTCTATTGCAAACGATCTGAACGATGTTGTTGAGGCATCTGGCGACATGCTGGCTCGGCTGGCCATTTTTGCCGACCATATTCCCGACGAATGGATTACTGCCGCTGCCGCCTTGTCTGAAAAGGCCACTATCCGCCGACGCCGCTTACCTTCTGATATGGTCTTGTGGCTCGTCGTGGGGATGGCCTTTTTCCGCAATGAGCCCATCTCCGAGGTCGCTCGGCGCCTCAACATCTGTGCAGAAGGGTTGGCCAATGATGCCTTGCTCGCGGACAGTGCCCTGTCTCAGGCCCGTCAGCGACTCGGCAAACAGCCGCTCGAGTGGCTGTTCAAACAGTGCGCCGATGTGTGGGGGCGGGAACGTTATCCTGAAGACCATTGGCACGGTTTACAGGTCTTTGCCATCGATGGGGCCCTGTTCCGAACCCAGGATATGCCTGAACTCAGAGCACATTTCGGCTCGGGTAACACCTCAACCAACCGGCAGACACCCTACCCGATGCTGCGGTTGGTCACGCTCATGAATGTCCGCTCGCATGTCATTGCCAACGCGGCCATCAGCCCGTACCGCAAAGGGGAAATCCCCCTGGCCAGCGAGTTCATTCACTCATTGCCGGACAAGTCAGTGACCCTGCTGGATAAAGGCTTCTTCGGTGCCGACCTGTTGCTGCGTATTCAGGCCGAAGACACCGACCGTCACTGGCTCATCCCGGAACGCAAGGGGCTGGTATACACGGAACTTGAGCGCTATGGCGACGGTGACCGTCTGTTGCAAATGACGGTCTCGCCTCAGGCTAGCAAGAAAAACCCGGCGTTGCCGACACACTGGCAAGTTCGCGCAGTGACCTATGAGGTGGCAGGCAAGGAGAAAACGGTCTTTACCTCCCTGCCCGTGGCGCGATTCAGTGCAGCTCAGGTGGCGACCCTGTACCACGAGCGCTGGGAAATCGAGCTGGGATACCGGGATATCAAAAGCGCGATGCAGCACAACGCCATCACGCTGAGAAGCAAGAAAGTGGACTTGGTCTATCAGGAGCTGTGGGGATTGCTGCTTGGATACAATCTGGTCAGGCGGGAGGCCAGCCAGGCCGCCGTAGCCCATCAGCGAGCGCCCAATGAGGTGAGCTTTAAGTTTGCCTGTCAGTTCATCGCGAACCAGATGGCAGTGATGGCGGGCGCGTTATCGCCAGCCCATACGCCACGGAGGTTGGCGGAGTTGCGGGGCTGCATAGGCGTCATGTTCATAGAAAAACGCCCCAGGCCATCGAGACCCAGGGCGGTGAAGATATCAAAGACCCGTTTTCCGGTAAATCGCAATGCGGCTCCGCTTAAGTGAACAGCATTGCGGACCCTTGCGGGGATTTCCCCATGCATCGTGCATGGATCATGGCGGCTGGACGGGGGTGAGGGTGAAGGAGCGCAGGCGGGGGCCGGATGGCTGGATACGGGTGTTGCAGGGGCTGGTGATCCTCTGCTGGGGCGGCTTTGTCGCCCTGCTCTCCCTCTATCACTTCGCCCGGCCAGAGGTGGCTTACGGCTTTCTGGTCTATGGGGGCGTCAAGGTGCGCCAGAGCTGGGACCCCCTGCTCACCCCCTGGCTGGAGCGTGGGCTCTGGGGTTGCTGCCTGCTGACCCTGGTGGTGCTGGTGCTGGCCCGTGGCCGCAGCCGTCGGCAGGAAGATGCCCGCCACGTCAATCTCTTCATCCTGCTGCTGATCCTGGTGGCCTGCCTGCTGCTTTACTACCGGGGCTGAGGGCCGTCGCCGTCATCCTTCCCCTGAGAGGCGGGGCGCTTGCCTATCTGGCGCTCCACGCTGTCGAGCATCTGGTTGTAGGCGAGCGCCACCCGGCCAATCTCGTCCCCTTCATCCCCCTCTAGCCTGTGGCCGAAGTCGTTGCGATCGGTGGCCTCCTCCATGGAGCGGGTCAGCTGGTTGAGGGGGCGGACTATCCAGGTGCGGATGACCCAGAGGGTGAGAAGGAGTCCCAGCCCGAAGATGAGGGTGAGGCTCAGGGCCGAGGTGAGGATGTTCTGCTCCACCCGGGTAAACAGGGTGTCGAGGGAGTAGTCAAAACGCACCGCCCCCAGCACGGTGTTTTCCGGCACCTGGTGGCAACTGGTGCAGTCGGTACCGCGAAAATCCTTTCTGGCCAGCAGCGGGCGGGTCACCACCAGCCGGCTGTGCATGCCGTCATGCTCTACCTCCAGGCTCCCCTTGCCCGCCAGCGCCAGGGCATCAAACCTGTCCTTCGGGGCCTCGTCGTCACGGCCCGGCCCGTACTGCTTGTTGACCGCCGCCCCGCGCACGATGCGAGCATCTTCCACGTGGGCGTGATCGAGAAACTTGGCGCGCAGGGTGTCGCGGGCGTCCATCTTGCCGGTCAGCATCAGCATGTTGAGGCCGTCGAAGTAGGCCTCGGTCTGCTCGCGGCTCTGCTCCTTGATGAGGGTCAGGATGAGGTCACGCTCGCGCACCGCCTGATAGGCCGCAGAAAACACCAACACCATGGAGAAGATGAAGAGCAGGAAGAAGTTGATCTTGGCAGCAATGGAGAGGCGCATGGGACTGGTACATCTGTTGGGTAAAACCCGCGCAGTCTACTCTCCTCGCCGGACGGGTTTTGGTGTCTTGCTCACATTCTGATGAAAAAGCGTCAAAAGACCCTGCGTTCTCATGCAGGGCCCGTTCATCCGGACTCAATATTCGCCGATGGTGATGGCCTCGTGGATGGCGCCGGTCAATACCCGCAGCTCTTCAGGGGTGATGACGAAGGGAGGCATCAGGTAGATGAGCTTGCCAAAGGGACGGATCCAGGCGCCCAGCTCCACGAACTTGCGCTGGATGCGCGCCACGTCCACCCGCTCCTTCATCTCCACCACCCCGATGGCGCCGAGCACCCGCACATCCGCCACCGCCGGGTGCAGGGTCAGCTCCACCAGTTCGGTTTTGAGTTGGTGTTCGATGGCTTGCACCCGCGCCTGCCACGGGGAGGCGAGCAGCAACTCGATGGAGGCGTTGGCCACCGCGCAGGCGAGCGGGTTGCCCATGAAGGTAGGGCCGTGCATGAAGACGCCCGCCTTGCCGTCACACACGGTACGAGCCACATGCTCGGTCGTGAGCGTGGCCGACAGCGTCAGATAGCCACCGGTGAGCGCCTTGCCCAGACACATGATGTCGGGGCTGATCCCCGCCCAGTCGCAGGCAAAGAGCTGGCCGGTGCGGCCAAAGCCGGTGGCTATCTCGTCGGCAATCAGCAGCACGCCAAACTCGTCGCACAGGGCGCGCACCCACTGCAGGTAGCGGGGGTGGTAGAAGCGCATGCCGCCCGCCCCCTGGACGATGGGTTCGAGCACGATGGCGGCAATTTCCTCGTGATGATCCGCCACCAGGGTGGCCAGCTCCACCACGCTCTGCTCGTCCCACTGGGCGTGGAAGCGGCAGCTTGGCGCTTCGACGAAATGGTGTTCGGGCAGGAAGCCCTGGTAGAGCTCGTGCATGCCGCCATCCGGGTCGCACACGCTCATGGCGCCGAAGGTGTCGCCGTGATAGCCGCCCCGAAGGGCAACGAATTTGGCGCGGGGCGTCCCTTTGGCATGCCAGTACTGCTGGGCCATCTTGAGGGCCACCTCCACCGCCACCGAGCCGGAATCCGCCAGAAAGACCCGATCCAGCCCCTTCGGGGTGATTTCCACCAGTTTGCGGCAGAGCTCGACCGCCGGGGCATGGGTCAGGCCGCCAAACATCACGTGGGACATCTTGCCGAGCTGGGCGGTGGCGGCCGCGTCGAGCTCAGGCACCTGGTAGCCGTGCACGCAGGCCCACCAGGAGCTCATGCCATCCACCAGATCGCGCCCGTCCGTCAGGGTGAGGGTTACCCCTTTGGCGCTGGCCACTTCATAGCAGGGCAGGGGATGGGTGAGGGAGGTATAGGGGTGCCAGACGTGGTGCAGGTCGAATTCTTGGTTGGTCATTTTGTGTTCTGTTGTCAATTGATTTGATCTGGTCGGTGTTGACAGTCTACGCGTGCTCTCTACACTAGCCAACAATTTCAGCCACTTGGCTTCGCGAACGCCCTGGCATCGCGCTGTCCAGCTGGCGGGTCTTGCGGCGAACGCTCTCTTGAGCGCGGCGCAGGATCCCACCAATAACAACCGGAAGCCATGTATGAATGCTCTCACCGCGGGTGCCCACACCCTTCGTCACGACTGGACCCTGTCCGAGGTCCAAGATCTCTTTGCCCTGCCATTCAACGATCTGCTGTTCCAGGCCCAGACGGTGCACCGCGCCCATTTCGACCCGAACGAGGTGCAGGTAAGCACCCTGCTCTCCATCAAGACCGGGGCCTGCCCGGAAGATTGCAAATATTGTCCCCAGAGCGCTCGCTACCACACCGGGCTCGAGACCGAGCGGCTGATGGAGGTGGAAAAAGTGCTGGAGCGGGCCCGGGAGGCCAAGGCCAACGGCTCATCACGCTTCTGCATGGGGGCGGCCTGGCGCAACCCGAAAGAGAAGGACATGCCCTACATCCTGCGCATGATTGAAGAGGTGCGCGGGCTCGGCATGGAGACCTGCATGACGCTCGGGATGCTGACCGCCGATCAGGCGGCGCGTCTCGGGGCCGCGGGCCTGGATTACTACAACCACAACCTCGACACCTCGCCGGAGTTCTACGGCGACATCATCACCACCCGCACCTATCAGGACAGGCTCGACACCCTGGAGCATGTGCGCGGCGCCGGCATGAAGGTCTGCTCCGGCGGCATCGTCGGCATGGGGGAGCAGGCGAAAGACCGTGCGGGCCTCCTGATGGCGCTCGCCAACTTGCCGCGCCACCCGGAGAGCGTGCCCATCAACATGCTGGTCAAGGTGAAGGGGACGCCCCTGGAGAACCAGGAGAACCTGGACCCGTTCGAATTTATCCGCACCATCGCCGTGGCGCGCATCATGATGCCGGCCTCCCACGTGCGCCTCTCCGCCGGGCGGGAGAAGATGAACGAGCAGATGCAGGCCATGTGCTTTATGGCCGGGGCCAACTCCATCTTCTACGGCTGCAAGCTGCTGACCACCCCCAATCCGGACGAGAACAGCGACATGCAGCTCTTCAAGCGCCTTGGCATTCGCCCCGCCCAGCGGGCCCAGAAGCCGGATCAGGTTCAAGAGGAGGAGCTGCTGGCCGAGGTGAGTCGCCAGAGCGAGCCCAGCGAGCTCTTCTACGACGCCACTCGTCCCCGCGCAGAAGCCGTCCGTACATGATGACCCCCGTTGTCACCGGCCCCTTTGCACTGGGGCAGGCGCTGGCCGAGCGTGAACAGGCCACCCTGCTGCGCCGACGCACCCCGGTGGAGGCCGCGAGCGGCGGGCGGATCCGGGTCGGGGGGCGCGATTACCTCAACGTCTCTGGCAACGACTACCTGAGCCTCGCCGGTCATCCCGCCATCAAGGCCGCCTTCACGGCGGGGGTGGCGCAATATGGCGCGGGGGCAGGTGCCTCGCCCCTGGTGACCGGTTACAGCCGCGCTCACCAGCAGCTGGAAGAGACGCTTGCCGACTGGCTCGGGGTGGAGGCGGTGCTGCTGTTCAACTGCGGCTTCTCCGCCAATCAGGCGGTGCTCAAGGCCCTGCTCGGCAAGGATCACCTGCTGTGGCAGGACAGGCTCAACCACGCCTCCCTGCAGGAGATGGGGAGCCAGCTCCCCTGCAAGATGAAGCGCTTTTGCCACAACGACATGGCGGCCCTTGAGCGGCTGCTTGAGCCAAACCGGGGCCTGATCGTCTCGGAAGGGGTCTTCAGCATGGACGGGGATCAGGCCCCCTGGGCTGAGCTGGCCACACTCGCATCCCGAAGCGGCAACTGGCTGATGATTGACGATGCCCACGGCCTCGGCGTGCTGGGTGCCGAGGGGCGCGGCACCCTGGCGGCCCAGGGGGTTGCTCCTGCCAGCGTGCACATCCAGATGGGGACCTTCGGCAAGGCGCTCGGGGTGGCCGGCGCCTTTGTGGGTGGCAGTCGCGAGCTGGTGGAGTACCTGGTCAATTTTGCCCGCCACTATGTCTACAGCACCCATATGCCCCCCGCCCAGGCGTGCGCCGTGCGCCAGAGCATCGAGCTGGTACGCGTAGCCGACGAGGCCCGTGCCCACCTGGCTCGCCTTGTCGCCCGGTTCCGGCAGGGGGCGCAGGCGCTAGGCTGGCGGCTTGGGGCAAGCGATACCCCCATCCAGCCGCTGCTGGTGGGGGAGAGCGTCGCTGCCCTGCAACTGGCCGAGCGGCTGCGGGAGTGCGGTGTCTGGGCCGGCGCCATCCGCCCGCCCACGGTGCAGGTCGGTACGGCGCGCCTTCGCATCACCCTGTGCGCCGCCCATGGCGAAGATGACGTGGATCGCCTGCTCGAGGCCCTGGGGCCCCGCCCATCCACCGACGAGAGAGGGGGCGCCCATGGTGCATGAGCGTTTCCAGTCGGTGGACAAGGCGCAGCTCGCCCGCCGCTTCGGGGCGGCGGCCCGCCACTACGACGCCCACGCCCGCTTCCAGCAGGAGGTGGGGCAGTCGCTGCTGGCGCGCATGGACGAGGGGGGCGTGAAAGAGGTGCGCTCAGGGGCCGGGCTGGATCTGGGCTGCGGCACCGGTTTCTTCTTGCCTGCCCTGGCGCCGCGCTGCGAGACGCTGACCGGGCTGGATCTCGCTCCCGGCATGCTGGCCCAGGCGGCCCTTCGCGGGAGCGGAGCCCGCCTGGTGTGCGGCGACGCGGAGGGGCTGCCCTTTGCCGACCAGAGCCTGGACTGGGTCTTCTCCAGCCTGGCCCTGCAGTGGTGCGAGCGGCCGGCCCAGGCCTTTGCCGAGCTCAACCGGGTGCTCAAACCCGGTGGCCAGGTCTTCTTCTCGACCCTGCTTTCGGGGTCACTGTGGCAACTGCGGGAGGCCTGGCGGGCCGTGGATGGTCGTGACCATGTCAATCGCTTCCTGACGTTGCCCCAGTTGCAGCAGGCGGCCCGTGACGGGGGCTTCGAGGCCCCGGCACTCTGCCCGCTGACCTGGTCCCTCGCCTACCCGGCGCTCAGCGGACTGCTGCGCGACCTCAAGGGGATAGGTGCGAGCCAGGTCAACGACGAGCGGTCTGCGGGCCTGGGTCATCGCCAGCGCCTGGTGCGACTGGGGGAGGCCTACGAGCGCCACCGTCAACCGGACGGCCTGCTGTCCGCCAGCTACGAGGTCTGCCTCGGGCGCCTGGTGCGGCGCTGACACAAAAAGACCCGGCGCACCCACCCCTTCAGCGGCAGGACGCGCGCCTGCCTTTCACCATGGATATCGGGGCGCCTCTGCGCCCCTGCACTGCATCGAGGAATCATCATGGGGACATCCTATTTCATCACGGGCACGGACACCGACGTGGGCAAAACCCTGGTGGCCCGCACCCTGTTGCTGGCGCTTGCCGCCAGAGGCATTCGCTGCGCCGGGTACAAACCGGTGTCGGCGGGCTGCACCCGCACCCCGGAGGGGCTTCGCAATCTGGATGCCTTGCTGTTGCAGCGGGCGGCCACGGTTGCGCTGCCCTACGAGCAGGTCAATCCCTATGCCTTCGAGCCGCCCATCGCCCCCCATATCGCCGCCCGTGAGCGGGGGGCGAGCATCCCCTTCGAGGGGCTGTCCGCCGGCTTGCGGGAGATTGAGGGAGCTGGGGCCGATCTCGTCATTGTCGAAGGGGCGGGGGGCTGGTTCCTGCCGCTGGATCATCAGCGTCTGCTCTCGGAGTGGGTCGCCCAGGAGCGGCTGCCGGTGATCCTGGTGGTGGGGGCCAGGCTGGGCTGCCTCAACCATGCCCTGCTCACCGTCAGCGCCATTCGCCAGCAGGGGTTGACCCTGGCGGGCTGGGTCATCAACCGGGTGGATCCGCACATGAGCCGCTACGAGGAGAACCTGGACACCTTGAAAGCCATGTTGCCGGCCCCATTTCTGGGGGAGCTCCCCTTCGTGGACGCGGTGAATGAGGTGGATTTGCACCACTGTCTCGATGTGTCGCCCTTGCTCTGAGGCCAGACATTCAGCAAACATTCATCGAGTCTGTCTATTATCTGGGGCAAGTGTGGCATCGGTCGCCCCTGGGGCGCCCCGAACCATGCATCCATATCTCACAAGGAGTCAATATGAAGCGAATTATGCTATTCCTGGTGACCAACCTGGCCGTCATGCTGGTGCTGGGGGTGGTACTCAATATCCTGTTCTCGGTTCTGGGGATCAACAAGTCCAGCATTTCCGGTCTGTTGGTGTTCTGCGCCGTGTTCGGTTTTGGGGGTTCCTTTATCTCCTTGCTGATGTCCAAGTGGATGGCCAAGCGCAGCTATGGCGTCCAGGTCATCGAGCAGCCCCGCAACGAGACCGAGCACTGGCTGGTGAGCACTGTTGCCCGTCAGGCCCGTGAGGCTGGCATCAAGATGCCGGAAGTGGGGATCTACGACTCCCCCGAGATGAACGCCTTTGCCACCGGCGCCCGCCGTGACGACTCCCTCGTCGCCGTCTCCTCCGGTCTGCTCTACAGCATGAGCCGCGACGAGGCGGAAGCCGTGCTGGCCCACGAGGTGAGCCACGTGGCCAACGGCGACATGGTGACCCTGACCCTGATCCAGGGGGTGGTGAACACCTTCGTGATGTTCTTCGCCCGCATCGTGGCCGGCGTCATCAGCAACTTCTTCAGCTCCAACAACGAGGAAGAGAGCAGCAGCACCGGCGGTTTCGCCTACATGATCACCGTGTTCGTGCTGGAGATGGTGTTCGGCGTGCTCGCCTCCATCATCGTCATGTGGTTCAGCCGTCAGCGCGAGTTCCGTGCCGACGCCGGTGCCGCCAAGCTGGCCGGCCGCGACAAGATGATCGCCGCGCTGCAGCGTCTCGCCCGCGGTGCCGAGCCGCAGATGGAGGGTTCCATGATGGCGTTCGGCATCAACGGCAAGCGCTCCATGAACGAGCTGTTCATGAGCCACCCGCCCATCGAGCAGCGCATCGCCGCCCTGCGTGGCTGATAGCCAGTCATCTAAAGAAAACGGCTGCCCTCGGGCAGCCGTTTTGCATTCCGGGGACGGGGTTTTGCCCCCCGATCACCCTATTTGATCACCAGATCCGTCAGGGGCACGGCGCAGCAGGTGAGGATCTTGCCCTCGGCACGCTCGGCGGCGCTGATGGCGGGGGCATCGGGGTGATCCACCTCGCCCGAGACCAGGGTCTGCTTGCAACTGCCGCAGATGCCGGCACGGCAGCTCCAGGGCAGCTCTACCCCCTGCTTGTTGGCCTGATCCAGCACGGTGCCCTGGTTGTTGCCCGCAAACTCCCGCTCGCCGATACGCAGTTGCACCGCCTGATGGGGGCGGGCCACCGAGAGCAGGGCCCCGCCAAAGCTCTCCTGGCGGATGCGCCCGGCCGGTACGCCGAGGGCGCTCAACCGGTTGGCTGCATCGGCCATGAAGCCGTGGGGTCCGCAGATGAACACCTCCCGCTCCTGCAAACCCCGGATCCGGCCCAGATGATCGTCATTCAGACGGCCGCTGAGCCCCTGCCAGTGTTTGTCAGGCTGGCTCAGGATCAGGGTGAGGGTCATCCCCTGCTGCGCCATGGCGTGCAGCTCGCTGGCGGCAGGAATGTCTGCCTCGCTGCGACACAGGTGCATGAAGTGGACGTCACCGAGCTCCCCCCGTAGTGCCAGAGTGCGGGCAATGGAGAGCATGGGGGTGACACCGGATCCGGCCGAGAGCAGCAGCAGCCTGCGCTCGGACCCTAAGTGAAACTCGCCGGCCGGGGGGGCGGCCAGCAGGTGATCGCCCACGCGCAGCTCATGGTGCAGCCAGGGGGAGAGGCGGCCATCGGCCAGCTTCTTGACGCTGATGCTGTAACGCTCGGGCCGCTCCGGCGTGGAGCTCAGGGTGTAGCGGCGTTGAACCCGTGTGTTTTTGATATCGAGGCTGATGGGCAGGTGCTGGCCAGGCAGGTAGTCGGGCAGGGGCTCGCCGTCGGTGGCCTCGAACCAGAAGGTTTCCAGATCCCGGGCCAGGGGTTCCCGGGCGACGCACACCAGCTCCCGCTTTTTCGGGGCCGCGTTGGGGTAGACCGGTGCCCGGGCCCGCTCCAGCACCTCGATCTCGCAGCCCGCCTCAATCCACCCCTCGTTCAGGGCCACCAGATTCTGGCCGAAATAGACCTCACCATCTTCGCCACGGCGGTAGCGGGTGAGGGTGGCCAGCGGCTCTTTCAGGGCATTGAAGCGCTCCGTGCCTGCCTCCACCGTGGTCATGATGCAGCGGCTGCACGGCTTGTCCACCCGAAACTCCACCTCGCCGATGCGGATCCGCTTCCAGCCATCCTCTTCGAAGGGGCGGGTGCCGCTCGCCACCAGATTGGTACGAAACTGGCTCATCTGGTGCAAGGCATCGGATCTCAGGTTGAGATCCTCAAGGGAAGCCTGGCTGATGAGCAGCAAGGGGTAGCCGTCCGCAAAGCTCACCCGGGTGCCGGTCTTCTCCCGAAAACGATCGGATGCCTCCCCGAGCCAGAGCAGGCGCACCGGCTCCCTCGCCACCCGGCTCAGCCACTCATCGGCGTCGGGCCCGGTGTGCAGGGCGGTAAAGCGATCCCCCCAGACACCGGTGTGCTGAGGGGCGCGACTGAACGCCGCCTCCATGAGGGCAAGGGGGGGAAGACCTGGATAGCGCAGTTGCAGCCCCCCCTCGACGGGGGTGGCCACCACCTGCTGCAACTGGGGATGGGTGCGGGCGGTGATAAAGGTGCCATCCGGTTTGACCACCATGTAGCGGCGATCCCCGGCAAGCCCCTCCTGGGTCACCCGGGCGCGCTCCAGCGGCATGCCTGCCGTCGATTTGATGGGGTAGAGATGTATGCTGGCGAGGGTCGGCATGTCCTGGTCCTTGTGCTGTGGCGATTCCTGTGAAGAGGGGAAGATAACGATTCCTGTCCCGGGCGGCAATCTTCTCCTGCTGCCCACGTCGAGGGCGGCGAGGGGGCTCGGGCGACAGGCCCGAATGGCTGCGGGGTGTGACGGGGATCCGGTTGTGAAGGGGGCGACCCATAAAGCGCAACATTTATTGATCCTGATCCACCATGTCGTACAAAAAACGGCCCATCATCGGGCCAGCTTCCAGTTTCTGACGCTTTCGCTTCTTCCCTCTCCGGCCACCGTCTGCCCAGGCAACACGGTATCAAGCGCATTCGGATGGGGCCTGTCACACAAAAAGAAGAAAGCAATGTATGAGCAAACAACTGGATATGACCCCACAGCCGGATCTCTCCCAGAAAACGGGAACAGGCCCGGTCCGCACCCGGCTGCCCGTCTGGCGGCCGGCCCTGCCACCTTGCAACCATGCCTGCCCGGCTGGCGAGAACATCCAGGCCTGGCTTGCCCTGGCCGAAGCGGGCCGCTTTGAGGCGGCCTGGCAACGACTGATCGAAGAAAATCCCCTGCCTGCAGTCCACGGGCGGGTCTGTTATCACCCCTGCGAAACGGCCTGCAACCGTGCCCAGGTGGATGATGCCGTCTCCATCCACGCCATCGAGCGCTTCCTCGGCGACGAGGCGCTGGCCCGTGGCTGGCAGCCTGCGCCGCCTGCCCCCGCTAGCGGCAAGAAGGTGCTGGTCATTGGCGCTGGTCCCTCCGGCCTCTCCTGCGCCTGGCACCTCAACCGGCTCGGCCATCAGGTGGAGATCCGCGAAGCGGGGCCGCTGGCGGGCGGCATGCTGCGCTTCGGCATTCCCGCCTACCGCCTGCCTCGCGATGTGCTGGATCGGGAGGTGGCCCGCATCGTGGCGGCCGGGGTGACCCTGACCCTCAACCACAAGGTGGAGGATGTGCTGTGCGAGCGCGACGAGGGGGGCTTTGACGCCGTCTTTATGGCCATCGGCGCCCATCTGGCCAAGCGGGTCGACATTCCGGCCCGGGAGGCGGGCAAGATCCTCGATGCGGTGAGCTTCCTAGAACAGGCGAGTCTGGCCGAAGAGAAAGGACTGCCACCGCCAAAACTGGGACGGCGGGTGGCCATCTACGGCGGCGGCAACACTGCCATGGATGCGGCCCGTACCGCTCGTCGCCTCGGGGTCGAGGAGGCGATGATCATCTACCGCCGCGACCGGGACCATATGCCAGCCCACGCCTTCGAAGCCCTTGAGGCCGAGGAGGAGGGGATCAAGATCAACTGGCTGCGCACTATCCGCCAGCTCGACAGTACCAACATCGAGGTGGAGGTGATGGCGCTGGATGCTGAGGGCAAGCCGGTGCCCACCGGCCAGTTTGAAACCCTCGAAGCGGACTCCCTTATTCTGGCGCTGGGTCAGGAGGTCGACCTCTCGGTGCTTGAGAGCATCCCCGGCGTGCGGGTCAACAAGGAGGGAGTAGTACAGGTTGGCGAGAACCTGATGACGGATGTGCCGGGCCTCTTTGCCGGTGGCGACATGGTGCCCTCCGAGCGCACTGTCACCATCGCCACCGGCCACGGCAAGAAGGCGGCGCGCCATATGGATGCCTGGCTGCGCGGTCGCCTCTACCACAAGCCGCTTTCCTATTCATTGGTGGGGCCGGAGCAGTTGCAGCTCTGGTTCCAGACCCATGCGCCGGCCAGCAGCCAGCCGGTCAAACCGCCCTCGGCGCGGGACGACTTTGGCGAGATCATCGGCGGGCTGGACGAGACGGCAGCCCGCTACGAGGCGGCGCGCTGCTACTCCTGCGGCAACTGCTTCGAGTGTGACGGTTGCTATGGCAGCTGCCCCGAGCAGGCCATCGCCAAGCTGGGGCCGGGTCTGGGGTATCAGGTGGATGCCGAGCGCTGCACCGGCTGCGGTGCCTGCCATGACCAGTGTCCCTGCCACGCCATCGAGCTTCGCCAACCGGAGGAGTCCCAATGAAACATGAATTGATCATGGTCGACGGCAACGAAGCCGCGGCCCGGGTGGCGTATCAGCTGAGCGAAGTGTGTGCCATCTATCCCATCACCCCGAGCTCGACCATGGCCGAACTGGCCGATGCCTGGGCGGCACAGGGGCAGACCAACCTGTGGGGCAACATCCCCACCGTGGTGGAGATGCAGAGTGAAGGGGGGGCGGCTGGCACGGTACACGGCGCCCTGCAGGCGGGGGCGCTCGCCACCACCTTCACCGCCAGTCAGGGACTGATGCTGATGCTGCCCAACATGTACAAGATCGCCGGTGAACTGACTTCGGCGGTGTTCCATGTGGCGGCCCGATCCTTGGCGGCGCAGGGGCTGTCGATCTTTGGCGACCATCAGGACGTGATGGCGGCGCGCAGCACCGGCTTTGCCATGCTCGCCTCCGGCTCGGTGCAGGAGGCGCAGGACCTGGCCTTGGTCGCCCACAGTGTCACCTTGCAGTGCCGGGTGCCCTTTATCCACTTCTTCGACGGGTTCCGTACCTCCCACGAGGTGAACAAGATCACCGCGCTGCACAAAGATGAGATCCGGGCGCTGATCGACAACGACTGGGTGCGGGCCCACCGTGCCCGAGCGCTCAACCCGGATCATCCGGTGATGCGCGGCACTGCCCAGAACCCGGACACCTATTTCCAGTCCCGCGAGAGCGTCAACCCCTTCTACGAGGCGGTACCGGCACGGGTGCAGCAGTGCATGGAGAGCCTCGGCGAGCTGACCGGCCGCCACTACCGGCTGGTGGAGTACCACGGTGCGCCCGATGCCACCGATGTCATCGTGCTGATGGGCTCGGGGGCGGCCACCGCCCGCACGACCGTGGATTGGCTCAACCAGCAGGATCGCAAGACCGGGGTCTTGGTTGTGCGCCTCTATCGCCCCTTCCCGGTACAGGCGCTGCTCGATGCGCTGCCAGCGAGCGTGCGGCGCATGGCGGTGCTGGATCGCACCAAGGAGCCGGGCGCCGGTGGCGAGCCGCTGCTGCTGGATGTGCAGAGCGCCCTCATCGACGGTTTGCAGCGCGGCCTTATCAAGCGGCTGCCCTGGCTCAGTGGCGGCCGCTATGGCCTCTCTTCCAAGGAGTTCACCCCCGCCATGTGCGCGGCGGTGTTCGAGGAACTGGCATCCGATGCGCCGCGCCCCCGCTTTACCGTGGGAATCGTCGATGATGTGTCGGGCCTCAGTCTGGCCTGGCACCCCATCGGCGATCTGGAGCCCGCCAGTCGGGTGCGGGCGCTCTTCTTCGGCCTTGGTGCCGACGGCACCGTGGGCGCCAACAAGAACAGCATCAAGATCATCGGCGAGCTGGAGGGCTTCCACGCTCAGGGCTACTTCGTCTACGACTCCAAGAAGTCGGGCTCGCGCACCGTCTCCCACCTGCGCTTTGGCCCCGAGCCCATCGACGCCCCCTGGCTTATCGAGCAGGCGAGCTTTATCGGCTGCCACCAGTGGGGCTTTGCCGAATCGGTCGATCTGCTGGAGCACGCCGCCGAAGGGGCGACCCTGCTGCTCAATGCTCCCTATGAGCCTGACCGGGTCTGGGCCGAGCTGCCCGAGCGGCTGCGCGCCCGCATCCGCGCCCTCAATATCCAGCTCTACTGCATCGATGGGGATCGGGTGGCCGAGCGCAACGGCATGGGCAATCGCATCAACACCATCATGCAGACCTGCTTCTTCGCGCTGGCTGGCATCTTGCCGCGGGACGAAGCGATTGCGCTGATCAAAGAGAGCATCGAGAAGAGCTATGCCCGCAAGGGGCCCGAGGTGGTCGAGCGCAACTTCGCGGCGGTGGATGACACCCTGGCTCATCTCCATCAGGTGGCCATCCCGGCCGGTGACGAGCAGATCAGCGACTATCCGCTGCCGCTGGCACCGGGTGGCAGCGAATTTGTCCAGCGGGTCACCGGCGAGATGCTGGCGGGGCGCGGCGATCTGATCCCTGTCTCCATGCTGCCGGTGGACGGCACTTACCCCACCGCCACCAGCCGCTTCGAGAAGCGGGATATCGCCCGCGAGATCCCGATCTGGCACTCCGATATCTGCATCCAGTGTGGCAACTGTGTCTTTGTCTGCCCCCATGGGGCGCTGCGGGCCAAGTTCTACCATCAGGACTGGCTGGCAAATGCCCCCGAGGCCGCTCAGTCGGTGCCCGTCACCGCCAAGGGTTTCCCCGACAGCCGCTACACCTTGCAACTCTATCCGGAGGATTGCACCGGCTGCGGCCAGTGCGTGCAGGCCTGTCCGGTGCGGGCTGGGGCTGATGAGGAACACGAGGGCGAGCGCGCCATCGCCATGATGGACAAGGCCCCCCATCTGGCTGGCCAGAAACAGGCGCTGCGCTGGTTCGAAAGTCTGCCATGGCCGGCCCGCGAGCGGGTGGACTTCTCCACGGTGCGCGGCACCCAGTTCCTCGAACCTCTGTTCGAGTTCTCCGGTGCCTGCGCCGGCTGTGGCGAGACCCCCTATCTCAAGCTGCTGACCCAGCTGTTTGGGGATCGCATGCTGGTAGCCAACGCCACCGGTTGCTCCTCCATCTACGGCGGCAACCTGCCGACCACGCCGTGGGCCAAGAACGGCGAAGGGAAGGGGCCGGCCTGGTCGAACTCACTGTTCGAGGACAACGCCGAGTTTGGCTTTGGCTTCCGTCTCACCGCCGATCAGCATCACGGTCAGGCGGTGGCGACCCTTGAAGCGATGAAGGGGGAGCTGGGCGCCGAGCTGGTCGATACCCTGATTAGCGCCCCCCAGCGGCTGGAGTCGGAGATCCGTGCCCAGCGCACCCGGGTGGCGCAAGTGCGGGAGCGGCTGGAAGAGGTGAAATCCGGCAAGGCTCGCGAACTGCTCTCCTTGATTGATCAGCTGGTGCGCCGCTCGGTCTGGATAGTGGGCGGCGATGGCTGGGCCTATGACATCGGCTCGGCGGGGCTCGACCATGTGCTCGCCTCCGGCCGCGATGTGAACGTGCTGGTGATGGATACCGAGGTCTACTCCAACACCGGCGGTCAGATGTCGAAATCGACCCCGCTCGGCGCTGTCGCCAAGTTCGCGGCGGGAGGCAAGACCCTGGCCAAGAAGGATGTGGCGTTGCAGGCCATCTCCTACGGCAACGTCTATGTTGCCCGCATCGCCTTTGGTGCCAACCCGCAGCAGGCGCTGCAGGCCTTGCGGGAGGCTGAGGCCTATCCGGGCCCGTCGCTGATCATCGCCTACAGCCACTGCATCGCCCACGGCATCGACATGGAGCAGGGATTGGCCCAACAGAAGCGTGCGGTCGATTCGGGCCACTGGCCGCTGATGCGCTACAACCCGGTACTGCGCAGCGCCGGGCAGAACCCCTTCAGCCTCGACAGCCTGCGCCCCTCCATTCCCCTTGCCGAATATCGGCAGGAGGAGACCCGTTATCGGGTGCTGGCCCAGAGCCACCCGGAAGAGGCACAGCGGCTGATGCAGGTGGCGCAACAAGTGGCGTGGCAGAAGTGGGCCACCTACGAGGAGATGGCCACCCGCGAGGCCAGCCATTTCCATCCGCCGGTGTGAGGATGGGGTGAAACAGGTATGACAAAGCGGGCCATTGGCCCGCTTCGTTTTCCGGTGCCAAGGGAAGTGACCGTTGCCGCGCCTTGGGGCGGCCAACAAAAAGCCCGGCGTCGGGCCGGGCTGGCAGGATAAGTTGCTTATCCAGGTATTCGTCGAGGCGTCTAGTGTGGATGTTGTTTGAGGATGTCGTATATCTCCTCTTTCAGTTTAAGTTTCTGTTTTTTCAGATCCTTCACCTCGGAGCTGTAGTCGCTGGCGTGGTGTTTCTCCAGCTTTCTGATCTCCGCATCCAGGGCGTTGTGCAAGTCAAACTTCTTCTGGAAATGGACATCACTGCTCTTCAGTTTCGAGATGAGATCTCTGTACTCCGGAAACATGTAATGAAGCCTCCTTGTTGTCGTTTGATTGTGCCTGCAAGACCAAAGTACCCCTTACTGCCGGGGAGAAACGTGATCCCGATCCAATTCGGGGCCACGGATTTGCTGCATGGGAAGGGCGATTTTTAACTGTTTGAATTACAAGATGATTGCCTGCTGACCCTGGGGCAGCAGAGGAAAGAAGCGGGATCCGCTTCACATTCGGGAGAGGGGGTCTGCAACGGGGCGGGCAACAGAAAGGGGCGCGAGGCCCCTGACTGGAAACGGGTGAGCCGTTTACTCTTTTTTCTTTTTCTTCTCGGGCAGGGGCTTGCCGTCTCTGGCAATCACCTTGCCTGCCTCGAAACCGATCTGCGCCGCCAGCTCTTCCAGATCCGGCGCCTTGGCTTCGTTGCCGATGGCGTACTGGTAGTTGGCGATGGAGATCTTCTCCGCCACCGGTGTGCCCGGGACGATGGGTTCACGCCAGCCCTGACCGATGTGGGCCACCAGGGTGCCGTTCATGATGAGCTCGCCGACGATCTCCTGGGTGGGGATGCCCTTGCCGTAGGTGAGGCCCTGCGGGTGCTTCTTGCCGACCAGAGGCTCTTGGCTTGCGGGCATCAGCTTGGTGCGGATCAGCCACTTGGGCGATTTGGTCTTGCCCACCGCCTTGCCGGTCTGGTACTCGTTGATCTTGATGGTCTTGATCATCTGGGCCGTGAACTCCTTGGTCAGGGCCTTCTGGGCTTCGCTGGTCTCGTCGATGACGATGGGGGCCACATACCAGGTCTGGGGAGCCTGCGCCTTGGGGGTCGCCGGGGCGGTTTGCGCCATGGCGAGCGGGCTGAGCAGGATGGCCGTCAACAAGAGTCCGATTTTCTTCATGGTGATTCCGCTTATGTTTCGACAAGAATTTTGTTTTGCCAGCGACGACTGCGCCAGCGCCAGAACATGGCCAGACCGCGCACCCACTCGTCGCAGGCGAGGGCCAGCCAGATGCCTACCAGGCCATAGCCCTGCATGATACCAAGGAAATAGGCCAGGGGAACGGCAATGCCCCACATGGAGACGAGCGCCATGTAGAGCGGGAAACGGGCATCCCCGGTGGCGCGCAGGGCGTTGATCACCACCAGATTGAAGGTGCGACCGGGTTCGAGGATGAGGCTGATGAGGAAGAGCTGCGCCACCTGGGTGATGATGTCGGCGTCGTCGGTGAACAGGCTGATGATGGCGCGGCCGTTCAGGGCGGCGGCGATGGCGATGGCGGCGGTGACGATGAGGCCGAGTTTCAGGCTCTTCATCAGTTGGCGATAGGCTTGATCGAAGCGTCTGGCCCCCGCCAGGTGGCCGATGATGATCTCGTTGCCAAGGCCGATGGAGAGGCCGAACAGCAGGATGAACAGGCAGATCTGGAAGAAGTAGGACTGGGTCGCCAGCGCCTTGTCGCCGAGCAGGCCGACGAAGGCGGTCACCACCATGAACTGCAGCATCCAGGAGAGGTTCTCCCCCGCCGCCGGCAGACCGATGTGCAGCACCTTGTCCAGCATGGCGCGGCTTGGGCGGACGATCTCGGGCAGACGCAGCCGGATGCCGGTCTTGCGTGCCACCAGCCACACCAGCAGCACCACCCCGACGATACGCCCGGCCACCGTGCTGATGGCGACCCCGGCGACCCCGAGCTGGGGCAGGCCGAACCAGCCATAGAGCAGCAGCAGGTTGCCGACGAAGGTGATGAGGTTGACGATGAGGGTCACGTACATGGCCTGGCGGGTGTGGCCGTGGGCACGCAGGGTGGCGGCCAGGCAGAGGGCCGCCGCCTCCGGCAGCAGGCAAAGCCCGATGATCTGCAGGTAGAGGCTGCCGTCGCTCATCAGGTGGGCAGGCAGGTTCATCAGCGCCAGCATGGTGCCGGCCCCCGCCATGACGCCGACCGCGGCCACCAGTCCCACCAGCAGGTTGAAACCGATGGCGGTGTGGATGACGACGCGGGCTTTTTCCTTGTCTCCCGCCCCCAGATACTGGGTGATCACCACGCTGGTGCCGATGCTGACGAAGCTGAACAGGGTGATGGCGAGATCGAAGACCTGGTTGCCCACCGCGAGGGCCGCCACCCCCTGATAGGAGACGTGGCCCACCATGAAGGTGTTGAGGGCCCCGGTCAGAAAGTGAAGGGCCAGATCGATGAACAGTGGCCAGGTCAGGGCGAAGAGGGAGCCCGGGCCCGCGTGGGATTGAGTCTGCATGGGATATCCAGGTGCTGGCGATGGCCCTCGTCAGGGCCAACTGGAGGGGCATTTAACACCAAGCGGGGGCGGGGTGCAATCCTGGTCGCAGGAGGAGGGGGCCTGTGACCAGAGGATGTGTCTCAGACCGGCGTGGCGCCGGCCTCCTGCTCGCTGGGGCGGGTGAGGCGCGCCGAGTCGGGCAGGTCGTCATCGTGCGGCCAGCGGGTGAGCAGGGCATCCGTGGTGCTCTCCACCCCCTCGTCGTCCCGGAACACCGGCTCCCGGTAGCAGCGGGTCATGCGCAGGGCCTGATACATGTCGGGGCAGAGGATGATGCCATCCTCGCCGACCCGGATCCCCGCCTGTTTGAACCACTGGCTCATCTGGCCGTGCCGACCGGCCATCACCATGTGGATGCCGCGCCGCTTGAGCTCCTTGTGCAGCTCTCCCACCATGCTCATGACGCTGATGTCCTGATGGGTGAAGCAGGCCACCGCATCCACCACCAGGCACCTGGGATTGTGGGGATCCTGCACCAGCAGTGCCAGCACCCGCCGCTTGAAGTAGGGGGCGTTGAAGTAGGTGAGCGGGGAGTTGAAGCGGTAGACTAGGATGCCGGGAATCGCCTTGGCCTGCTCGTTGTCCCCCAGGGTACGCACCACGCCCTCGTCGTCCATGCCGAGCAGCTGGTCGGTGGGGCGCATCACGTTGCGCAGGAACTGGAACAGCCCCAGCAGGACCGCGAGGGTGATGCCCGGAATGACCCCCATGGTCAGCACGCTGACAAAGGTCACCAGGGCGATCCAGAAGGCGGCGCGGTCCGAGTGGCGCAGCGCCCAGAGGCCGCGAAAATCCGTCAGCGACAGGGAGGCCATCACCAGCACCACCCCGAGGGCGGCGGTGGGGATGTATTGCAGCGGCGCCGTCAGGTAGAAGGTGACCAGGGCGATGACGGCGGCGGCGATGATGGAGACCAACTGGCTCTTGCCGCCGTTGGCGTCGTTGACCGCGGTACGCGAATCCGCCCCGCTGATGGCAAACCCCTGGGAGGCGGCGGCGGCCAGGTTCGCCATGCCCAGCGCCCTAAACTCCTTGTCCGCATCAATCTCGTAGCCATTCTTGGCGGCAAAGCTGCGGGCGGTGAGCATCATGGAGACGAAGCTCACCATGGCGAGGTTGAGGGCGGGCAGCACCAGCTCACGGATAAGCCCAGGGGGAAAGTCCGGCATCTGGAAGGCGGGCAGCCCCGAGCCGATGGTCCCCAGGGTGGCGATGTCGAACTGGCCGAGATCGAGCGCCCACACCAGGGCCGCCGTCACCACCATGGCTACCATGGAGGAAGGCCAGGCCGGTCTGTAGCGCTTGGCCAGCAGCAGGGTGAGCAGAGCGGTCAGGCTCATGGCCAGGGTGGGCAGATGGGTCTGGGTAATGTAGCTGGTGCCGTTCAGGATCCGCTCTATCAGGTAGCGCTCGCTGAAGGTGAAGCCGAAGATCTTGGAGAGCTGGCCCACCATGATGGTGATGGCCACCCCGTTGAGCAGCCCCATCAGGATGGGGCGGGAGAGAAAGTCTGCCAGCACCCCCAGCTTGAAGCGGCTGGCGATGAGGCACCAGAAGCCGGTCATGGCGGTCATGGTCATCACCAGTTGCCAGTGACGGGTGGGATCCCCGGCGGCGAGCGGCGTTACCACGGCGGCGATCACCGCGCAGGTGGCGGCATCCGGACCGACGATGAGCTGACGGGAGGTGCCAAAGAGGGCATACACCACCATGGGCAGGATGCAGGAGTAGAGGCCGACGATGGCGCCTACCCCGGCGAGCTCCGAATAGGCGATGGCCACGGGCAGGGCCACGGCCGCGACCGAGAGGCCAGCGCGAAGATCCGGCATCAGCCAGGCCCGCTGGTATTGCAGCAAGGCGGCGAGCCCCGGCAGCCAGCGCTCGAGAGAGAAGAAGTCGCGCATTATTTAACCCATTGAGTTACAAACATCTTTTTCTTAGTGTGCCCAAGGTTGTCGACCCTTTGCAATTCGCTCATGGCCAGTTCACCACAAGGTCAGGCCAGATGCGTTGCCACTCCTTGGCCCTGACCCGTTCGCTAAAGATACGGCTCTCCTGGCGACAGCGCGGATTGGGGCTCACCACCAGGGACCAGTTGGGGGCAAAGCCGTAGGGGGCCAGCCACTCGAACGCATCATCTGCCAGCAGGCGGACCCCGATGCAGGTGGGTATCTCCACCCAGTGGCTGAGGGCCGAGAGCGAGCTGGCAAAAGGAGGCACCTGCTGGCGCAGATGCATGCGGGCCTGGTTGCGCACCTCCCACAACTGGCCCGGCATCCTGGCGGCGAGCCAGGCTTCGTGATCGGCCTCCTTCAATCCAGTCGGATCAGCGCTGTCCAGATAGATAAGATCGATGTCGTTGAGCGGGGTGGGCTCGGCCTTGTGATGGAGGTGATCCCAGATGAGGTTGCGCACAAACCCCGCCCCCAGGGCCCAGTCGGGCAGGGCCAGCTCCCGCGCAGCCCGGAGGCAATCCATGCGCGGGTGATCGGCCCGCAGCAGGGCCTCGGTGCAGGCCCGCAGGTGCGTCTCCCGCAGCGCCCCGGCGTCAACCGGCATTGCGGCGCAACCAGACGTCGATGTAGCTGCAGCTCGGCACTATGGTGAGCCCCTCAGAGAGGGTCCAGTCGTAGAAGCGGCGGGCCAGCTTGTCGGCAATCCCCTGTCCGCGCAGCTCGGGGGGAACCTGGGTGCTGTAGGCGTCCACCGTGGTGGCGTCCAGCCGGCGATAGGCAAGGCGGGAGAGCTTGCCGTCCACGGTGCAGACAAACTGCTGCTGATCGGCCTGGTGAAGGATGTCGCTCATCGGGAGTCCTCTCTGGGTGAATGGGAAGATCAGAACATGGCGGACAGGGTTTGCCAACGCCATTCTTTGCGCCCATGGCGGGCTCGCTTACACTGGCCGGCCTGCGAATGGTCGCAAGGCAAGGTATAGAACATTGAGAGAGGATGGATCCGTCATGGCCTTCGCCACCCTGGACGATCTGATAGGAAACACCCCGCTGCTGGCGCTGCGCCGCATCAATCCGCACCCCGGCGTCACCCTGCTGGTGAAGCTGGAGGGCAACAACCCCGCCGGCTCCGTCAAGGACAGGGCGGCGCTGAACCTCATCAGGCAGGCAGAGGCGAGTGGTCACTTAGCGCCAGGTGCCCGGCTCATCGAGGCCACCTCCGGCAATACCGGCATCGCGCTGGCCATGGTGGCGGCGTCCCGGGGTTACCGGATGCGACTCATCATGCCGAGCAACATGAGCCAGGAGCGGCGCGACGCCATGCAGGCCTACGGCGCCGAGCTGGTGCTGGTGGAAGAGGGAATGGAAGCGGCGCGAGACCTCGCCCTGGCCATGCAGGCGCGGGGGGAGGGGCTGGTGCTCGATCAGTTCAACAACCCCGCCAACCCGGATGCCCACTACCGCTCCACCGGCCCCGAGATCTGGCGCCAGAGCGGCGGGGCGGTCACTCACTTCGTCTCGGCCATGGGCACAACGGGCACCATCATGGGGGTCTCCCGCTACCTCAAGGAGCAGAACCCGGCGGTGGCGGTGATCGGCCTGCAACCGGCCGAGGGGAGCCAGATCCCCGGCATTCGCCGCTGGCCCGAGGCCTACCGGCCCGCCATCTTCGAGCCTGCGCGGGTCGATGGGGTGCTGGATGTGACGCTCGACGAGTCCCTCGTCATGATGCGCCGCCTGGCGCGGGAGGAGGGGATCTGCTGCGGTGTCAGCTCGGGTGGCGCCGTGGCCGGGGCCTTGCGGGTGGCGGCAGAGATCGGGCAGGGGGTGGTGGTGGCGATCATCTGCGATCGGGGGGATCGCTACCTCTCCACCGGGGTCTTCACCCCCGATGCCTGACGGGCAAGGGGCCCGCTACTCCCAGGCCCGCTCCAGCAGGGCCAGCAACTGGTCCCTGTCCGCATCCTTGCGGTTGTAGAGTAGGGCGCCGTCGTTGATGGCGAGATCCCGGATCCCGGGCAGCAGCGTCTTGTCGGTGAGGCCCGCCTCCCGCAGGGTGCGGGGCAGCTTGACCGTCTGCCACAGGGTATCGCGCAGTGCCTGCAACGCCTCGATGGTGGCCTGGGGTCGCCCCTCGGCCGGGGTCGCGGCAAAGCGCTCCGGCCCCACCAGGGGCAGCAGCAGGCGGGCCAGCTCGGGGTCGATGCCGGGCCGGTTGTAGTCGAGCACGGTGGGCAGGAAGAGGTTCATGCAGAGGCCATGGGGCAGGTGGCAGCGCGCCCCCAGACTGTGGCCGAGGGCGTGCACCAGCCCCACCATGGAGTTGGAAAACGCCATGCCCGCCAGGGTGGAGCCCTCCGCCAGTTGCAGCCGCAGCCGCTTGTCCGTCGGGTGGGCCAGCACCCTGGGCAGGGCGGTGGCAATCTTCTCCACCGCCATCAGGGCCAGGGCGTCACTGACCGGGTTCTTGCCGTTGCCGATGAAGGCCTCGATGGCGTGGGTCATGGCATCCATGGCGGTGGCGGCGGTGATGGGCAGCGGCAGCCCCAGGGTGAGGCGGGGATCCAGCACCGCCAGCCGGGGCAGCAGGAAGGGGGAGGTGAAGGGCACCTTGCGCCCGCTCCCTTCATCCTTGATCACCGCCACCAGGGTCACTTCGGAGCCGGTCCCCGCCGTGGTGGGGACCACCGCCAGGGGGTTGAGGGGACGGGTCAGGCAATCCGCTCCGGCATAGTCGAGCAGCCGCTCGCCCCCCAGAGTCGCCAGTATGTTCACCGCCTTGGCGGTGTCGATGACGGAGCCGCCGCCAAGGGCGAGCAGGCTGTCACAGCCCAGCTCCCGGTAGTGGCGGGCGATCCGCTCCACCACGGCGGTGGAGGAGTCTGCCGGGATCTCGTCCCAGATGGCGGCGACCGGCAAGGCCCCTTCGGCCATCACATCGGCCAGCAGGGTGGCGAGCCCGCTGCCGCTGACCCCCTTGTCGGTGAGAAGCAAGGGGCGGCCAGCTCCCAACCCCCTCAAGGCATCCGGCAACTGTTCCAGTGCCTGCTCCCCCGCCATCAGCTTGACCGGGCAGAAAAAATCGTAATAACGGCTCATCCCGTTCTCCTCGTGTTCAACCGGTCAGCAGACCCAGATAGATGTGGCAGGCCCGCGCGAGCTTGCGATGCGGGTCCGGGTAGTGGCGAAGCAGGGGCCGCGCGATGAAGGCGGGCAGGATGAGGCTCTGCAACTGCTCAAGCGCTCGCACCAGGTGCATGGCCGCGTCGAGATCCCCCTCCACCAGCAGCCGGTTTTCGCAAAAGGCCTGGTTGATGCCGAGGCGAAAGCTGAGGGCGCGAAAGGCGACGGCGGGGTGCTTGAAGCGCACCCGCAGGAGGTGGTGGCTGTCATGGGCACAGGTCGAGTGCGTCCTGCCAGCCTCCTCACCGCAGTGCCAGCGCCCCGCGAACTTGTAGAGACTCAGCCCCCGGGTCATGCCGTTTACCTCCAGCCTGATGGTGAGGCCGTCCGGCAGGGGGGCAAGCTCGCGGCGCACCGCCTCGTCGACCCGGGCGGCGCGGCACAGAGTGCGGCCGATGATCCAGAGCAGGCTGCCAATCCAGAGGCGTCTGCCGGTGGCAAGCAGGGCGTCAGGGCGCATGGGAACCTCCGCTGATGGCGGACCAGAAGAGGGTGAAGGCGTTCTCCTGCCAGTGGGGGTCTTCTCCCAGTTCAGGCTGATCGACAAAGAGGGAGGCGCAGGCCAGAAACTGGCCCTGGCACACCTCCAGCATCAAGGCAGGCGGGGCCGACATCAGCTCGCCGCTGGCCTGGCCCCGGGCGAGCAGGCTCGGCAGAAAATGCAGGGTCTCAGCCAGGATCTGGCTGCGCAGGGGGCGGGCCAGCAGGGGGGAGTGGAAAAAGCCCAGCACGAACCTGAGCTCACGGGGGTGGGCCTGCATCCAGCCCATGGCCTGGTGCCAGTAGTGGCGGGCCTGCTCCTGGAGCGGCAGGGCGGCATCGGCCTCGGTGATGGCGGCGCCAAGGCGCAGCTTGATGTCCTGGTAGAGGCTCTGGATCAGCACCTCCTTGCTGGGAAAGTGATGAAACAGGGTGCCATTGGCCACCCCGGCCGCCTTGGCGATGCGGGCGGTGGCGGCGCCCTGCAGGCCATCCTCCGCGCACAGGGCCAGGGCGGCATCCAGGATCTGGCGGCGTTTGTCGGTCATGGTTTCTCGCATCTCGCCTCCTAGCGCAGGAACAGGGCCATCATCAGCCGCTGGTACCAGCGCCGATAGGGGGGGTGAATGAGGGAGCCTGTGCTGAAGCGCCCGCGGCGCAGCACGGTTTTCGCTTTGGAGAAGGTGAGAAACCCCTCGCGGCCGTGATAGTGGCCCATGCCGGAGGGACCGATGCCGCCGAAGGGGGCATCGTCCGCCGCCACCTGGAACAGGCTCTCGTTGATGGCCATGCCCCCGGCGTGGGTCTCCCGAATGAGGCGGCGCTGCAGCGTCTCGTCCAGGCTCATGAGATAGAGCGCCAGGGGGCGGGGCCGGGCCGCCACATAGGCCAGGGCCTCCTCGATGTCGTCATAGGGCACCAGGGGCAGCAGGGGGCCGAAGATCTCCTGCTGCATCACCTGGCAGTGGCCGGGTACCTCGGTCAGCAGGTGGGGCACCAGTCTGCGGGTGGAGTCATCCCGGGCGGGCGTGACGCAGGGGTGGATCTGGGCGCCGGCCTGCCTCGCCTCCTCCAGCCAGGCGGTGAGCCGCTCGTACTGGGGAGCGTTGATGATGGCGCCATAATCCGGGCTCTCGAGCCCTTTGGGGTAGAGGCGGCGAAAATGGGCCTGATAGGCCTCGATGAAGGTCTGCTCCTGCCCCCTCGGCAGCAGCACGTAGTCGGGGGCCACGCAGATCTGGCCGGCGTTGAGGCTCTTGCCGAAGATCATCCGCTCCACCGCCAGGGCCAGGGGCATGTCGGGGGCGATGAGACAGGGGCTCTTGCCGCCGAGCTCCAGGGTGAGGGGGGTGAGCTGGGGGGCGGCCGCGGCCATCACCAGCCGACCCACCGCCGTGGAGCCGGTGAAGATGAGATGGTCGAAGGGGAGGGCGCTGAAGGCGGCCGCGATCTCCGCATCCCCCTCGATGACCACCACCTCGTCACCGCCGAGGGCCTCATCGAGCAGGGAGCGCAGCACGGCGTTGGTGTGAGGGGTGAACTCGGAGAGCTTGATCATGGCGCGGTTGCCGGCGGCGAGGGCGCCGATGAGGGGCCCGAGGCTCAGCATCACCGGGAAATTCCAGGGCACCATGATGCCGACCACGCCGAGGGGCTGATAGTGCACCTCGACCCTGGCGGGGGCCAGCAGCAGGCCGGAATGACGGCGCTCCGGTTTCATCCACCCCTTGAGCCGTTTCTGGGTGTAGTTGATCTGCATGACGCAAGGGAGCACATCGGCGATCAGGCTGTCGTAATCGCTGCGCTGGCCGTAGTCCCGGGCCAGGGCCTGACACAGTGCCTGCTTGTGGCGCAGCAGCCCCTGCTTGAGGGCATCAAGTCTGGCACGGCGGGACGCCAGATCCGGCATGGGGGTGGCCTGGCAGGCCTGCCTGAGCCGATGCAGTTGCTCGGGGAGGGAGAACTTGTCCGGTGAGGCGGGGGTGACGGTGGTGTCCATGGCATGCTCCGCACGAAAAGTGACCGACTGATTAGTCGGTCCAAATCTAGCGATTCGTTGCCGACTTGTAAACCGGGCGAGGGCAGAGGGTGGCTGCCAGTGGGCAGCGTTGCCCGGAACTGTGTCCGGGCTCCCATTTTTGAGGCATCCGGATTGGTCTTCTATCTAATAAGGGGTAATTGTGGGTCACCAACTCGGAGGGAGAACCGCACATGACCAGGGAATTGCATAGCCTGCTGGCCCGGCTGGATGACGTGATCGCGCGCATGCCGGACAGTTTCAATACCTATGAGTTTGCCCAGAAGCTGGCGCTGCAACATCAGCAGGAGTATTTCGCCGCGGGCCACTCCCTGGCGGGCCAGGAGAAGAACCTGCTGCGCCTGCTCCACGAGAAGATTGCCCTGGCGCTGGCGAGCCATGAGGGCGTCATCGAGGGGGCCCTGCTGCCCTGCATGACCCCCTGGGGGGAGCGCGCCACCTCGCCCCGCTGGCACCGCAAGCACTGACCCTGCAACAACATGAAAAGGCCCCTCGGGGCCTTTTCATGTTTGGGGTCGCACCTACTGGACCAGCCTGCGGGCCTGCCAGTAGCGGCTGTTCCAGTAGACGTTGTCGAGGCGCGAGCGGATCACGCCCTTGCTGGTGGAGGCGTGGATGAACTCACCTGCCCCGGTGTAGACCCCGACGTGGTACTGCTGCCAGCCGGTCTTGAAGAAGACCAGGTCCCCGTGCTGAAGACGGTATCTGTCCACCGGGCGGCCGAGGCTCGCCTGGGATTCCGTGGTGCGGGGCAGGGTGAAGCCCAGCACCTGGCTGTAGGCGAGCTGTGTGAAGGCGGAGCAGTCGAGACCGGCGCGGCTGGTACCGCCCATGCGATAGGGCACGCCGCGCCACTGCTGATAGAAGTTGTCGAATGCGCCGCTCTGGCGCACGGGAGGGGGAGGCTCCGGCGTGCTGGAGCAGGCGGCGAGAAGCAGGGCCAGCAGGGGCAGCAGCAAGGTGCGAAACATCTCAACTCCTTGATAGGGCACGGGGTTCATCATAGACGATGATCCTGCCTGGAACCTGAATGACAACGGCATTGAGGAGTGGCCGCCTGTGGGGCAGCCACCGGATCACCCCGCCGGTTTGGGGGTAATGAGCGGCGTCAGCAGCTCGGCAATCTTGTAGAAGGTCTGCACCCGGGTGGTGCTGGGGCGCCACACCAGGCCTATCTCCCGATAGGGTTTCTCCCCGGGCAGGGGGATGGCCACCAGGTCCGTGTTGTCGAGGATGCCCGCATCTATGGCCATCTGGGGCAGGAAGGTGGTGCCAAGACCGGCCCCCACCATCTGCACCAGGGTGTGCAGGCTGGTGGCGGCGAAGGGGTTGATCTTGCTCTTGTCCCGCAGCCGGCAGGCGCTCACCGCGTGCTCCGTCAGGCAGTGCTCCCGCTCCAGCAGGAAGATGCTCTGGTTGGGCAGCTCCTTGTAGTCGAACGGCATGTGCAGGCCCGCCGCCATGTGGGAGGGCATCACCATGTGGAAGGGATCCTGGCCGACGGTCTTGCTGTGGAAGCCGCCGATCTCCACCGGCAGCGCCAGGATCAGCAGATCGAGCTGCCCCTGCTCCAGCTGCTTGAGCAGATTGGTGGTGGTGTCTTCCCGCAGCAGCAGCTCCAGATCCGGATAGGCCTTGCCGCACACCTGCAGCAGCTTGCTCAGCAGGAAGGGGGCGATGGTGGGGATGCAGCCCAGGCGCACCGTGCCGTGCATGACGCCCCCCTGCTGCTGTCCCAGCTCCATCAGATCCCGGGCGTCGGAGAGCAGGTTGCGCGCCCGCGCCACGATTTCCATGCCGACCGGCGTCATGATGAAGCTCTTGTGATCCCGTTCTACCAGTTGCAGGTTCATCATGTCCTCCAGGGTCTGGATCCCGGTACTCAGGGTCGACTGGCTGACATGGCAGGCCTTGGCGGCGCGGTTGAAATTCTTGTGCTCGTCCAGAGCGACCAGATACTGGAGCTGCTTCAGGCTGGGCCAACGTTGCATAGGAGAAACCCGATCGATGCTATCTATTTGATTTGATTAATCTACCATCGAGAAGCCCCGTTGTCGCCGACAAATCGGTGCCCCCTGGCAGGCGCACTGCCTCACGCACATGGGGTGGCCTGCACCGATGGGCTGGTCACCCCTCATTGGTCAGGAGCTTATCCCCTTGTGCCGCGTCATTGAAGGGGGGCCGCCATGGGATGTGACGGGGATCGGTCTTCGGGCGGAGCGCCCTGCGCGCAGGAGCGGCCATAAAAAAACGCGCCGGTGGGCGCGTTTTTGCAGAAGGGGGGTGAACTATTCGTCGAAGATACCGAAGTGATCCTTGGCGAAGTTGACCCGCTGCTCCACGTTCATCTTGACCTGACCCAGCTTCTCGATGGTCTTGAGGTTGGGCACCAGGCCGCGACCGTTGGCGATCTGGATGGCAAGGCCCGGACGGGCGTTGAGCTCCAGCAGCATGGGGCCGCGGAACTTGTCCAGCACCATGTCGGTCCCGATGTAGCCAAGACCGGACATCTCGTAGCAGGAGGCCGCCAGGTTGAGCAGGGTGTCCCAGTGGGGCACCTTCAGATCATAGAGATCCAGGCCGGTGTCCGGGTGGTGGCGCAGCGGGTTGCCAAACTGCACCGCCCGCAGGGCGCGGCCGGTGCGCAGGCACAGGCCCACCCCCACGGCGCCCTGGTGCAGGTTCGCCTTGCCATCGGAAGCCGAGGTGGAGAGGCGCATCATGGCCATCACCGGGAACCCCTTGAAGATGATCACCCGGGCATCGGGGACCCCTTCGAAGGAGTAGCCGTCGAACACGTCGTCGAAGTTGATGAGCCCTTCCACCAGCGCCACGTCGGGCTTGCCGCCGAGGGAATAGAGCCCCGCCAGGATGTTGGAGACATGGCGCTCCAGATCCTGGCCGTTGGCGGCGCTGCCGTTGGGCTTGTAGAAGAGGCCGTCCTCCTGGCGCAGGATCACCAGGATCCCCTTGCCGCCGGAGCCGCGGGCCGGCTTGATGCAGAAGCCCGGCCAGTCCTTCACCAGCTCGGTGATGCGAGTCACGTCGTGCTGCTCGCGGATGGTGCCGATGAGTTCAGGCACCGTCACCCCCGCATCCAGCGCGATGCGCTTGGTCTTGAGCTTGTCATCCACCAGCGGATAGAGGCGGCGCGGGTTGTAGCGGCTGATGTAGGAGTGGTTGCGCTTGTTCATGCCGAGGATGCCTGCCTGGGACAGACTCCACGGACTGGTGTATTTCTGCCAGAACCACATCTGTTACTTGTCCTTACCCGGGGTGGCACCAGACTTCATCTCGTCCACCAGCGGCTTGAAGCGCTTGAGTTCGCTCAGCTTGTAGCCGGTGTAGTTACCCATCAACAGCACGGTCGCCATCAGCACCAGCTGCAGGCCGAGGAAGTTGAAGGTGAGGTGACGAATGAGCTCGTTGTCCATGGCCAGGTAGGCGATGACCGCCACCAGCAGGGAGCCGCCGCCCTGGCGGAACACCTCTTTGGGACCCTCTTCTTCCCACAGGATGGACATGCGTTCGATGGTCCAGGAGAGGATGATCATCGGGAAGAAGGTGATCTTCATGCCGTCGGTCAGCCCCAGCTTGAAGGCGAACGCCGAGAAGATGCCGATCATCGAGATCACCATGATGATGATCGCCGATATTCGGGCGACCAGCAGCAGGTTGAGCCTGGAGAGGTAGGAACGGATCACCAGGCCGGT
The DNA here is from genome assembly GCF_019048565.1 of Aeromonas sp. FDAARGOS 1406. Taxonomy (NCBI): domain Bacteria; kingdom Pseudomonadati; phylum Pseudomonadota; class Gammaproteobacteria; order Aeromonadales; family Aeromonadaceae; genus Aeromonas; species Aeromonas sp. FDAARGOS 1406. Next base: position 1,298,153 of record NZ_CP077378.1, on the reverse strand, counting down.
GCCGACGATCAGCAGGAAGCCGATGAGGCCGGTGACCAGCGAGGTCTGGATGAAGGCGACCGCGATCAGCACCGGCATGAAGGTTCCGGAGGTCTTGATCCCCACGATGACCCGCAGGAACACCACCATCAGCACGCCGATGGGGATGAGCAGCAGACCCTTGAACAGGGCTTGCTCTTCCAGGGGCAGGCTGTGGATGGAGAAGTTCATCATCTCGGATTTTTCGAACTTCTGGGCCAGGGCCACGTTGACCGGTTGCTCCTGCTCGATCATCGAGAAGGTGACGCGGGAGTTGTGACCGCCGGTGACGTCCAGGAGGGCGCCGGAGTTGTACTCCCACAGCAGCAGGTTGGCCGGTTGACCCTGTTCACCGCTTTGCGGGTTGAACAGCTTGTAGTCGGTCGGGCTGTTGAAGACCTGCAGGTAATCCACCAGCTCCTGACGGCGACGGCCATCTTCCAGGCTGAGGGCGTGAACCACCCGGGCCGGGACGTCCGCGTTGTTGAGCAGCTCGGCAATCAGATTGGCGCGGCTCTTGTGGGACTTGAGCAGCTCGGCATTCTGTTCCTGCTTCTCGATCTCCTTGATGATCTCGCGGGTCAGGGTGTAGCCGTCGGCGGAGCGCTCCTGGGCGCGCTCCAGGATCTGCTTCATGGCCGTGGCGTAGGGCTCGCTCTCGATCTGCTTCTCGATGGCGGGCGGCTGCGGGTTGGCGGCGGGCTTGGCATGAGCATCGGCCATCATGTCGACCCGGTAGTAGAGCTCCTGACGGCCGGAGGCGGCGCGGATGGACCACTCGGCGCGGGCATCCCCGTCTTTTTCCACGAACGACAGACCATAGCCCGGGCTCGCGGCGTTCTCGTTCATCAGGGTGAAGCCGGGCTGGGTGCCCGGAATGGCCAGGGAGGCGATCACCGGCTCGCCGGTGGCCTCGAACTCGAGCTTGGCTTCGATGGACCAGATCTGGCGCTTTTCACCCGGCGTGAGCGGGACGTCCAGCGCGATGTGATGATAGAAGGTCATCCCCAGGCCGACGATGTAGAGCAGGGCGACCAGCAGATAGAACGGCTTACGGGAAACCATGGATTATTTCACATCCTTGAGCTTGGGTTTGGGTTGGATATATTCGCGGGCCACGTCGACCACGGCGATGTCTTTGAGGAATTCACGGCCCAGCAGCACGGGGAAGGTCATGTCGCTGCGGTCCTTCAGGGTAAATTCGGCCTTCTCGGTCATGTCGCCGATGCGCACGGCGAGGCGGACCACGGGGCGACGGTCGAGATCGTCGGCGGAAGCCTGACGGACCCGCACGTGACGCACCAGGGGCGCTTCAATCTGGATCTTGTCGTCCATCTCCTGGTGGCTCAGGAAGAAGCGCACCCAGTTCTTGCCGTTGCGCTCGAAGATGGTGATCTCCTGAGCGCTGATGGAGGAGGTGGTGGCGCCGGTGTCGACCCGGGCCTGGAAGGCGTCGTTGGCGGCGTCAACCCAGATCCACTCCGCTTCACCCACCAGCAGCTTGCCATCGACGGTGTGGCCCTGGCTCGGCGCCGGGCACTTCTCGGTGGGAATGGGCATGGCCTTGGGCGGCTCGGGAGGCAGGGTAGCCAGCTTGCTGTCGACTTTCTTCACGGACTCTTTCATGTTGGTGACATCGGTGTTGAGCTGAACCAGCAGGTGCTGTTGCTGCACATACTGCTTCTGTTGCTGTTCCATGGATGTTTGCAGACGTTGCTCGCTCAACGAGATCTCGTTGCGCAGCTCGGCCAGCGTCAGGGTCGGGGCCGGGGGGGCTTTTTCCATACTGACACACCCGCCGAGACTGAGCAGGGAGAGCAGGGTCATTCCTTTTAATTTGCTTTTCATGTCATTCATTTAACTGTGCTTCCTGGAATTGGGTCAGTGTAACTTCCACAGCCGCCATCGGCTAGTCTTTGGCCTTTCTGGCGATCAGTACGGCACGTTTGGGTGCCGGGTATCCTTCGACCGTGAGTGCAGGATTGTGTGGATCCAGATAGTCACTCAGGGACTCGTTAATCATCCAGTCGGTACGACGCTGTTCGTCGGTGCTGGTCATATTCTCGTCGACGATGCGCACATCGGTGAACCCGCAGCGCTCGACCCAGCGTGTGAGGGCCGCGCTCGAGGGGAGGAACCAGACGTTGCGCATCTTGCCGTAGCGATCGGAGGGCATCAGCACCTGGTTTTCGTCGCCGTCCACCACCAGGGTCTCGAGCACCAGCTCCCCATCGTCTTTGAGCTGGTTGCGCAACTGCTCGATGTGCTCGATGGGGGACTTGCGATGATAGAGCACCCCCATGGAGAAGACGGTGTCAAAGGCCCGCAGATCCGGCAGATCCTGGATACCGAGCGGCAGCAGGTGGGCGCGCTGGTCGTTGTCCATGAAGTGGCGAATGGCTTCGAACTGGCAGAGGAACAGCGGGCTCGGGTCGATGCCGACCGCCAGTTTCGCCCCTTCCCCCACCATGCGCCAGAGGTGGTAGCCGCTGCCGCAGCCCACGTCCAGCACGTAGCGGCCCTGGAGCGGGCTGATGTGGGGCAGCACCCGATCCCACTTCCAGTCGGAGCGCCACTCGGTGTCGATGTGGATGCCGTGCACATGGAAGGGGCCCTTGCGCCAGGGCATGAGCTGGCGCAACAGGCTCTCGGTCTTCTTGCGCTCACCCTCTCCCAGGCTATCGCGGCCGCCGATGGCGACCCGCTCTTTGAGCTCGATCCGGCCGGGGGCCACGACGGGCAGCTTGGCGAGGGCGCGGTTCCAGCGCGGCAGATCCCCGTGCAGGTTGTCGTGCTGCCAGGCGTGCAGCTGGGCGGGCAGGGTGTGCAGCCAGTGGCTCAACCGGTTCTTGGCGATCAGTTGATAAAAATGGGCGAAATCGATCATGGCTTAGTTGGTGTCGCTGGCTTTGATGGCAATCATGGAGCCGAAGTTGAAGCACTGGAACCAGAGGTCCAGGTGGGTGAAGCCGGCGTCCCGCAGGCGCGCCTGATGGACCGCCAGGGTGTCGGTGCGCATCACGTTCTCAAGGGCGGTGCGCTTCTGGCTGATTTCCAGCTCGCTGTAGCCGTTGGCCCGCTTGAAGTCGAGGTGCAAGTCGATGAGCAGCTCGTTGACCTGCTCGTCATCGAAGCGGAACTTCTCGCTCAGGATGAGGATGCCGCCGGGGCGCAGGCCGTCAAAGATGCGCGCGATGAGGGCGGCCCGCTTCTCGGGGGCGACGAACTGCAGGGTGAAGTTGAGCACCACCACGGAGGCGTTCTCGATGGGGATGTCGCAGATGTCCGCCTCGATGAGTTCCACCGGTACCTCGGACTTGAAGCCCGAGAGGTGGGCGCGGGCCCGCTCGATCATGGGGTGGGAGAGATCCACCGCCGTGATGTGGCAACCGGGCTGGGTGACGTGGCGGCGCATGGCCTGGGTCGCGGCGCCGAGGGAGCAGCCGAGATCGTAGAGGCGGCTCTGGGGCTGGGCGTAGCGGGCGGCCATCATGCCGATGGCGGAGATGATGTTGCTGTAACCGGGCACCGAGCGCTGGATCATGTCGGGGAAGACGTCGACGACCTGCTCGTCAAAGCAGAAGTCTCCCAGACGGGCGATAGGGGCGGCAAAAATCTGATCGTGCATGCTGACGCAACCTGACAGCCGGTGTGGTGGGCGGCTGTTTTATTCAATTGAATCTTGGGTGGACGGGCATCGAAATGGCGTCGTCACCGGTTGACGAACGGGGTGGCTTGCTCCGGGATCCTTCGGGCTGCCCCTGTTCGCAACGGGCCATGGTCCGGGCCCTCAGGGTGCCGGGCTGGGGTGGGCAACGCATTGCCATGCACCCAGGCCCGGGACCTTACTTGGGACGCTAGTGTAGAGGAAAGGCGGGCGTTTGTCTTGACGCCAACCCCGGTGGGACCACAAAAAAAGCGGCTTTTTTTGGGGATGGAGAAGGGGCGGGGAGGGGGTCGCTCAAAAGGGCAGCACCCCCTGGCGGGCGCGATCGTTTTCTCCCGGCCAGGGGGCCATCTCCTGGCCGAGCAGGCGGCTGATCTGCCGTGCGAGTTCGGGGGCCCGGGCATTGTCGGCGGTGTGAACAAAGAGGTAGAGATCCTTGCCCTCCTGGAGCCATTGTTTCCAATGTGGCAACCATGGTGGCAAAAAAGGGTGATTGTCCTCGATTTGAGGCAAACCAATCAGGCGCACCACCGGGGCCCCCCCCGTGGCCAGCAGATGGACCGGCAACCTGGGTTTCTTGCCCTGGGCATCGATCATGGCGGCCGTGGTGGCGGGCACCGAGAAGAGCGGGCGGCTGTCGAGCATGATGCGATTGATGCCCCGCGCCATCAGCATCCGGTTGAGGGCCCGTTCCGCCTCCCCCTTGGCGAAGAAATCGGGGTGGCGCACCTCGAGGGCATAGGTGAAATCCTGGGGCAGCCGCGCGAAGAAGGCATCCAGACGGGCCAGCCCCTCTGGCCCGAAGCGGGCGGGCAGTTGCAGCTTGAGCAGCCCCAGCTTGTCATGCAAGGGGGCCAGCAGGCGGATGAAGGCCGTCACCTGTTTGTCCACGCTCACCAGATCGCTCTGGTGGCTGATCTCCTTGGGAAACTTGAAGCTGAAGCGAAAGTGGTCGGGGACCGCATCGGCCCAGCGCTGCACCGTCTCCGGGGTCGGCGAGGCGTAGAAGGTGGTGTTGCCCTCCACGGAGTTGAACACCCTGGCATAGTCGGCGAGGTGCTCGGCGGGCCTGGCATTCATCCCCAGCAACTGGCCGGGCCAGGCCGGGTGTGACCACTGGGGCAGGCCCAAATAGAGGCTCATGATGGTTCCTGTCGGCAGGTTGGCGCACTTTTGCCCTCCTTTTTGCGCCAGAACAACAAAAAACAGGGTAAAGGGGGCTGCGGGCCATTTTACCCAAATGGAGGTTTTCCTCTATAATGCCAACCCTTTTGTTTGCCACATTGTCGTAATGCGCGCGACCGAGCCCCCGGGTGACGATGATCGCGGCCCGGCAGTGGCCAGACAACGACGCCAGCCGATACCCCGGCGCCCACTCGTCATCCCGGTCGGGAGCGGGGGCATGCCTGGGACGGCGGCAAGAATCCGGCTCGGGGAGCCGGATGACCCGAGACAGATTTCAAACCGGGCAAGAAGCAGGATCTGGCCAGCTGTGAGACAGACGGTGCTTGCCAGTCGTGCCCGGCGACCCAGGATGAACCGTCTCTCTACCATTTCGAAGGAAGAAGTCCATGCGCTCTATCTATTGCGGACAGGTCAATGAGGCCCATGCCGGGCAGACCATTACATTGTGCGGTTGGGTCCATCGTCGTCGTGATCTCGGCGGCCTCATCTTTATCGACATGCGCGACCGCGAGGGCATCGTGCAGGTGTTCTTCGATCCGGACAAGCCGGACGCCTTTGCCCTGGCCTCCGAGCTGCGCGGCGAGTTCTGCATCCAGGTGACCGGTGTGGTGCGTACCCGCCCCGACTCCCAGCGCAACAGCGACATGGCCACCGGTGCCATCGAGGTGTTCGCCCACGAGCTGACCATCATCAACCGTGCCGAGCCGCTGCCCCTTGACTTCAACCAGGTCAACAGCGAAGAGGTGAGCCTCAAGTACCGCTACCTGGACCTGCGTCGTCCCGAGATGGCCAAGTACCTGAAGACCCGTGCCAAGGCCAGTGCCTTCGTGCGCCGCTTCATGGACGAGCACGGCTTCCTCGACATCGAGACCCCGATGCTGACCAAGGCGACCCCGGAAGGGGCCCGTGACTACCTGGTGCCGAGCCGCGTGCACAAGGGCAAGTTCTACGCCCTGCCGCAGTCCCCCCAGCTGTTCAAGCAGCTGCTGATGATGTCCGGCTTCGACCGCTACTACCAGATCGTCAAGTGCTTCCGCGACGAAGACCTGCGTGCCGACCGCCAGCCGGAATTCACCCAGATCGACGTTGAGACCTCCTTCATGACCGCACCCCAGGTGCGTGAAATCATGGAAGAGATGATCCGCAAGCTCTGGCTGCACATCCTGAACGTGGACCTGGGTGACTTCCCCATCATGACCTTCGACGAAGCCATGCGCCGCTTCGGCTCCGACAAGCCGGACCTGCGCCTGCCGATGGAGCTGGTGGACGTGGCAGATCTCTTGACCGAGGTGGAGTTCGCCGTGTTCGCCGGCCCCGCCAAGGATCCGAAAGGCCGTGTGGCGGCCCTGAAGGTACCGGGCGGCGCGGAGCTGTCTCGCAAGCAGATCGACGAGTACACCAAGTTCGTCGGCATCTACGGTGCCAAGGGCCTGGCCTGGATGAAGGTCAACGAAGCCGGGAGCGGCCTCGAAGGGGTGCAGTCCCCGGTGGCCAAGTTCCTCTCTGACGCCATCGTGCGCGAGATCCTGGCCCGCACCGGCGCGATGGATGGCGACATCATCTTCTTCGGCGCCGACTCCAAGAAAGTGGTGTGCGATGCCATGGGCGCCCTGCGCCTGAAGGTGGGCCGCGATCTGGGCCTGGTGGAGAACGTCTGGAAGCCCCTGTGGGTCATCGACTTCCCCATGTTCGAAGAAGATGGCGAAGGCGGCCTGGCGGCCATGCACCACCCCTTCACCGCCCCGAGCAACCTGGGCCCGGCCGAGCTGAAAGCGAACCCGGTGGGCGCTTACGCCAACGCCTACGACATGGTGATCAACGGTTACGAAGTGGGTGGCGGCTCTGTGCGTATCCACAACAGCGAGATGCAGTCCACCGTGTTCGACATCCTGGGGATCACCCCGGACGAGCAGCGCCTGAAGTTCGGCTTCCTGCTGGATGCCCTGAAATACGGCACCCCGCCCCACGCCGGCCTGGCCTTCGGTCTGGACCGCCTCAGCATGCTGCTGACCGGCACCGACAACATCCGGGATGTCATCGCCTTCCCGAAAACCACGGCGGCCGCCTGTCTGATGACAGACGCCCCGAGCTTTGCCAACCCGGCCCAACTGGGCGAGCTGGCGATTGCGACCACCGTCAAGGGTGACGAATAAGCCGTTATCGGCAACAAAGGCCGCAGCGATGCGGCCTTTCCCGTTTCCCCCTGGGCGCAACCAGTGTTACTGAAATTTCCAACTATAACGGAGAGTCCCTATGGCAGGTCACAGTAAATGGGCCAACATCAAACACCGCAAGGCGGCGCAAGACGCCAAGCGCGGCAAGATCTTCACCAAGCTGATCCGCGAAATCACCACCTCCGCGCGTCTGGGTGATGCCGATCCTGCCAACAACCCCCGCCTGCGTGCGGCGGTGGCGGCAGCCCTGACCAGCAACATGACCCGCGACACCATCAACCGCGCCATCGCCCGTGGGGCCGGCGGCGGTGACGGCGAGCAGCTCGAGACCATCGTGTACGAAGGGTACGGCCCGGCCGGTTCCGCCGTCATGGTGGAGTGCCTGACCGACAACCGCAACCGTACCGTGGCCGAAGTGCGTCACGCCTTCAGCAAGTGCGGCGGCAACCTGGGGACCGACGGCTCCGTGGCCTATCTGTTCACCAAGAAGGGGGTGCTGACCTTCGTGGGCGCCGATGAAGACGCCCTGATGGACGCCGCGCTGGAAGCCGGTGCCGACGACGTGGTGACCGAAGAGGACGGCTCCATCGAGGTGTATACCACCCCGAACGATTTCGGCACCGTGCTGGACGGTCTGGAAGCTGCCGGCTTCAAGCCCGAGAGCGCCGAAGTGACCATGATCCCCTCCACCGAGGCGGAACTGGATGCCGAGACCGCGCCCAAGCTGATGCGCCTCATCGACATGCTGGAAGATCTGGACGATGTGCAGGAGGTGTACCACAACGGCTCCATCTCCGACGAGATCGCCGCGACCCTGTGATTGCCTCTCGGGAACGCTGTGATCCCCAAGGGCAAGGGGAGGGCGACCACAACGGTCCTCTTCCCCTGCTCCGACGAGATTGCCGCGACCCTGTAATTGCCTCTCGGGAACGCTGTGAGACCCAGGGCAGGGGGGAGGGCGACCACAACGGTCCTCTCACCCGGCTCCGACGAGATTGCCGCGACCCTGTTCAGGTTCGCGAACACACAGGTGCCACACCTTGTTTACCTTCGCAAGAACGGCAGCTCGGGCTGCCGTTTTTTTATGTGCCAGACCGCGCACCTCCCCTTGTGGTTCGATTTCCTCTCTTAATGTTCGCTTAAGTTTGCCGTCCTAGGATGACCCCGTATCTGGACCTCCCTGGCTCTTGTCCTGTTTTTCAGGGCTGAGTGTCGGGATGGTCACCACGAAGCCTGCTGGCAGGTTGTTAGTTCCACTGGTTTGTCGGAGTCTCTCTATGCGTCTCACTCTGGGAGTGATGAAGGTCAATCTGTTGCTGGTGCTGCTGTTTGCACTGGTCTTCAACTGGCCCATTTTCCTGCACTTTTATCGCATTCTCAGCGCCCTTGAACACGTCAAGGCGGGGTTTGTCCTCTCCATTCCCCTGGTACTGGTGGCGGCCCTCAACGCGGTGTTCCTGCCCTTTACCTTCCGTTATCTGCTCAAGCCCTTTTTCGCCTTGCTCATCCTGACCGGCTCCCTGGTCAGTTACGCCATGCTCAAGTACGGGGTGATCTTCGACATGGGCATGATGCAGAACATCATCGAGACCAACAGCGGGGAGGCGGGCTCCTACCTCAACGGCTCCGTGGTGCTCTGGTTCCTGCTGACCGGCCTGCTGCCGGTGCTGGTCCTGCTGTGGGTGAAGATTGAGTACCCCCGTCCCTGGTACAAGGGACTGGGTCTACGCCTCGGTTCCATCGCCCTCTCCTTGCTGTTTCTGATGGGGGCTGCCGCCCTCTATTACCAGGATTACGCCTCGGTCGGGCGCAACAACAAGTCCCTCGGCAAGGAGATAGTGCCCGCCAACTATGTGCACGGGCTCTACAAGTACGCCCGGGATGTGGTCTTCGCCACTCCCATTCCCTACCAGCAGATCGGCACCGATGCCAGGGTGATCGGCCAGCATGAGAAGCCGACCCTGATGTTCCTGGTGGTGGGGGAGACGGCCCGCAGCCAGAACTACTCCCTCAACGGCTACAAGAAGGAGACCAACGGCTTCACCGAGAAGGAGGCCAATGTGGTCTCGTTCAGGAACGTGCGCTCCTGCGGCACCGCCACGGCGCTCTCCGTGCCCTGCATGTTCTCGAACATGACCCGGCGCGGCTATGACGAGGCCAGGGCCCAGTCCCAGGATGGCTTGCTGGACGTGCTGCAACATGCCGGGATCTCGGTGCTCTGGAAGGAGAACGACGGCGGCTGCAAGGGGGTGTGCAAAAACGTTCCCACCATCGAGATTGAGCCCAAGGCATTCCCCGCATACTGCTCCGGCAATGCCTGTCATGACGAGGTGCTGTTGCAGGGGCTGGATCAGCAGATCGCCGACATGCAGGGCAAGCAGGGCAGCAAGCTGGTAGCCTTCCACCTGATGGGCAGCCACGGTCCGACCTACTATCGCCGCTACCCGGCCGCCGATCGCGTCTTCCTGCCGGACTGCCCGCGCAGCGACATCGAGAACTGCAGCAACGAAGAGCTGGTGAACACCTATGACAACACCATCCGCTACACCGACAAGGTGCTGGCCCAGCTCATCGACAAGCTCAAGAGCCTGGAGAGCCAGTACAACGTGGGGCTGGTCTATCTGTCGGATCACGGTGAATCCCTCGGCGCCATGGGGCTCTATCTGCACGGCACCCCCTACAAATTCGCACCGGACGATCAGACCCGGGTGCCGCTCCTGACCTGGTTCTCTCCCCAGTTGCAGGCAGACCGTCAGCTCAATCTGGATTGCCTGCAACAGGAGGCAGCCAGCAAGCGCTTCTCCCACGACAACCTGTTCCACTCCATGCTTGGCATCATGGACGTGCAGACCCAGGTCTATGACGGCAAGCTGGATCTGTTCAAGCCGTGCCGGGCGGGGTAAACCTGCGAAAACAGACCATAAAAAAACGGCAGCCACCGGCTGCCGTTTTCGTGTCCGAAGGGGTAGGCCTTACTTTTGCTCCATGATGATCTGCAGCAGATCCCCTTCCAGCAGGGAGCGCTTGACCAGGGCGAAGCCGCCGATGGTGGGCTGGTTCTGGAAGCGCGCCTTCACGATGGGCAGGCCGCGATGGAAACTTGGCAGAGACTGGTGCTCGACACAGCGGCGGATGGCCGGGATCAGGATCTCTTCGGCGGCGGTGATTTCACCGGCGATGAGCACCTTCTGGGGGTTGAACAGGTTGACCGTGATGGCGATGGCGCGCCCCAGGTGCTCCCCTACGTTCTCGATCACGCTGCGGGCCAGCTCGTCACCGGCCACCGCCGCCTTGCACACCTCCTGGATGGTGATGTGCTTCTCTTGCAACGAACTCAGGTGACCGCGGCTGATGAGTTCCTTCACCTTGTCGACGATGGCCTCGTTGGAGGCGATGGTCTCGAGGCAGCCGAAGTTGCCGCAGTGGCAGCGCTTGCCGAGCGGTTCGACCTGGATGTGGCCTATTTCACCGACGTTGCGGTTCTGGCCGAGAAACACCTTGCCCTTGGTGATGATGCCAGATCCCGTCCCTTGGTGGACACTCACCAAGATGGAGTCCATGCAGTCGCGGGACTCGCCGAAGAAGTGTTCGGCCAGCGCCAGCGAACGGGTGTCGTTGCCCACGTAGCAGGGGAGGTTGAAGTGGTGCTCCAGGAGCTTGGCGAGCCCCAGGTTGCGGATCTGGTAGGTGGGGGTGTAGATGACCATGCCGGATTCCGGGTTGACCAGACCCGGCATGGTCAGCGCGATGCTGATGAGGTTGCGGCTGCGATCCTGATTGGCGTCGATGAAGGCGCCAATCTCCCGCAGCAGCATGTCCACCACGGGTTGCTGCTCGATCTCGGTCACCTGGGTGATGTGTTGATCGAGCTCCTTGCCGTCGAGGTCATACAGGGAGAGCTGCAGGTAGCCGCGACCCAGCTTGGCGGACACAAACTGGAAGCGATGCTTGATGGTGGTCAGGGAGATGGCGCGGCGCCCGCCAGTGGAGGCTTGCGGCGAGGTTTCCCTGATGAGACCGTGCTCGATCAGTTGCCGGGTTATCTTGGTCACGCTGGCCGGGGCCAGCTGACTCAACTCGGCAATTTTGACCCGCGAGATGGGCCCCTGCAGGTCAATGAGGCGATAGACGACCGCACTGTTTACCTGCTTGATAAGATCTACGTTTGCTATTTGTCCGCCAGTCATAGTGTCACTGTGTTGTGTAGTGTCCGTTAACCACGGTCCCGCAGACCGCGAAGGCCTGATCAAAGACGGTGAGGTTGGCAATTTTTCCGACCTGGATACTACCGAGACGCGAGTCCCATCCAATGGCGCGAGCGGGGTAAAGGGTGGCCATTCTCAGTGCTTCGTCGAGCGGCAATCCGACCTGTTTGACCAGATTTTCCACCCCTTCGATCATGGTGAGGGCGGAGCCGCCGAGTGTACCATTCTCATCGACGCACTGACCATCGCGGAAATAGACGGTTGCGCCGCAAAAATCAAATTTCTCAAAGCCTTCCGGTGCACCTGCCGCCGCGGTGGCATCGGTGACCAGCACCAGCCGCTCCCCCAGCATCCTGTGCGCCAGGCGCACGTTGGCCCAGTGTACGTGGTGGCCGTCGACGATGATGCCCGCATAGACATCCTTGCGATCGTAGATGGCACCGACCACGCCGGGCTCGCGACCGTTCAGGGTCGGAGTCATGGCGTTGTAGAGGTGGGTGGCAAAGCGCATGCCGTTGTCAAAGCCCGCCATGGCCTGGTCGTAGTTGGCGGCGGTGTGGCCGGCGGAGACCAGGATGCCGGCTTCCACCAGACGGCGGATGTGCTCGGGCTTGTTGCGCTCCGGCGCCAGGGTGATCTTGGCGATGGCGTCCGCGTTGTCGCAGAAGAAGTCGATCATCTCGTCGGCGGGCTGGCGGATCTGTTCGGCCGGGTGGATCCCCTTGCGCTTGAGGTTGGTATAGGGCCCTTCCAGATGGACGCCAAGCACCTCGTTGGGGTGGGCGGCCATGTAGTCGCGGGTGACGGCGACGGCCTGCTTCATGTCCGCATCCGGGCTGGTGATCAGGGTCGGCAGGAAGCTGGTGGTCCCGGATTTCAGGTTGGCCGCCTGCATGGTGGCCAGGGTGTCCGTGGTGATGTGACCGTTGAACATGACGCCACCGCAGCCGTTGAGCTGCACGTCGATGAAGCCGGCGCTGAGGTTGGCGCCCTGGAGGTCAATCTGCTCGATGCCGGCGGGCAGTTCTGCCTGGCGGGAGATGGCGACAATCTTGTCGCCATCGATGACCACGCCATAACCGGTCAGCACGCAGCTGCCGGTGTAGAGAGTGCAATTAGTCAGAGCGTACATGGGGGCTCCTCAGAGGTGTTTGATGTTGTCGGCTTCCAGTTGCTGGAAGTAGCGCACCGTCTTGACCTTCAACTCCATGGTGGAAGGTTCGTCGCACACCACAATCCCTTTCGGATGCAGTTGCAGGGTGGAGATGGTCCACATGTGGTTGACGCTACCCTCCACGGTGGCCTGCAGGGCCTGGGCCTTGGCGTGACCGACCACCAGGATCAGGATCTCTTCGGCGTCCATCAGGGTGCCGACACCCACGGTCAGGGCCAGCTTGGGCACCTGCTCCATGTCGCCGCCAAAGAAGCGGGAGTTGGCGATGCGGGTGTCTTCGGTCAGGGTCTTGACCCGGGTACGGGAAGCCAGGGAAGAGGCCGGTTCGTTGAAGGCGATGTGGCCGTCATTGCCGACGCCGCCCATGAACAGGTGGATTTTGCCGTAGGACTTGATCTTGTCTTCGTAGCGCTGGCACTCGGCCACCAGATCCTCGGCGTTGCCATTGAGGATGTTGATGTTTTCCGGGCGAATGTCCACGTGATTGAAGAAGTTGTTGTGCATGAAGCTGTGGTAGCTCTCCGGATGTTCCTTGGGCAGCCCCACGTACTCGTCCATGTTGAAGGTGACCACGTTCTGGAAGCTCACCTCGCCGGCTTTATGCAGCTCAATCAGGCGCTTGTAGGTGTTGAGCGGGGTGCCGCCAGTGGGCAGACCCAGCACGAAGGGGCGCTCGGCAGTGGGTTTGAACGCATTGATGCGGTCAACGATGTAACGGGCAGACCAGAGACCCACCTGGCTGGCAGACTTCAACGGGATCAGGCGCATTCTATATACCTCAGTACGGTTGCCGCACAGGGAATGACGGCAAGGGACCAGACACGGATTCAAGTTGTTTTATAGCGTAAATAAAGATTGCGAACTAAGCCACATCTATCGGCTACCTTTATCTCTGTTGAGTGATAATGATCACGAAAGCTGGTTTATTAATTTGCGCAGCGAAATAAAACACATAGACTGCCAATCAAGCCTTGATGGCTTATGCGTCGAACGTGATAAGCACTTAATTTCTAGAAAAACACCAACTAAGGAGAGGAACCGTGAACATTCTCGGTTATTTGCAAAAGATCGGCCGTGCCCTGATGGTGCCGGTAGCGGTATTGCCTGCCGCCGCGATCCTGATGGGGATTGGCTACTGGATTGACCCGAACGGTTGGGGTGGCGGAAGCCCTCTGGCTGCGTTTCTGATCAAGGCGGGCGCCGCCATCATCGACAGTATGCCCATTCTGTTCGCCGTCGGCGTCGCTTACGGCATGTCCAAGGATAAAGACGGTTCCGCCGCGCTGGCCGGTCTGGTCGGCTTCCTGGTGGTCACCACCCTGCTGAGCCCGGGCGCCGTGGCCCAGATCAAGGGTATCCCGGCCGACCAGGTGCCGGCAGCCTTTGCCAAGATCAGCAACCAGTTCGTCGGCATCCTGTGTGGTGTCATCGCTGCCGAGCTCTACAACCGCTTCAGCAGCGTGGAGCTGCACAAGGCGCTGGCTTTCTTCTCCGGTCGTCGTCTGGTGCCGATCGTGACCTCCGTGGTGATGATCGTCGTCTCCTTCATCCTGATGGCCGTCTGGCCGGTCATCTACGGTGGCCTGGTGAGCTTCGGTGAATCCATCGTCAGCATGGGCTCCACCGGTGCCGGCATCTATGCCTTCTTCAACCGTCTGCTGATCCCGGTCGGTCTGCACCACGCCCTGAACTCCGTGTTCTGGTTCGACGTGGCCGGCATCAACGACATCCCGAACTTCCTGGGTGGCCAGTCCTCCATCGACGCCGGCAAGGCTGTCGTGGGCGTGACCGGCATGTATCAGGCCGGCTTCTTCCCCATCATGATGTTCGGTCTGCCGGGTGCCGCACTGGCCATCTACCACAGCGCGAAGAAAGAGAACAAAGAGAAGGTTGCGTCCATCATGATCGCTGCCGCCTTTGCCGCCTTCTTCACCGGGGTGACCGAGCCACTCGAGTTCTCCTTCATGTTCGTGGCGCCGGTACTGTACGTCATCCACGCCCTGCTGACCGGTATCTCCGTGTTCATCGCAGCCTCCATGCAGTGGATTGCCGGTTTCGGCTTCAGCGCCGGTCTGGTGGATATGGTGCTCTCCAGCCGCAACCCGCTGGCGACCCAGTGGTACATGCTGCTGGTACAGGGTCTGGTCTTCTTCGGCCTCTACTACGTGGTCTTCCGCGCCGTGATCGCCAAGTTCAACCTGAAAACCCCGGGTCGTGAAGATGACGAAGCCGTGCCGGTACAGGCTCAAACCACCGACCGCACCGAGCTGGCCAAGCAGTATCTGGAAGTGCTGGGTGGTCAGGAGAACCTGGTGACCATCGATGCCTGCATCACCCGTCTGCGTCTGACCCTGAAAGACCGCAGCATCGTTGACGAGCGCAAGCTCAAAGCCCTGGGCGCGGCCGGTGTGGTCAAGCTCGGTGAGCAGAACCTGCAGGTGATTCTGGGCCCATTGGCCGAGATCATCGCCGGTGAGATGAAAGCCCTGCGTTAATCGAGCGACTCGCTCACCTCAAGTCTAAGTCCATTGTTGACATAACTAAGGGCCCCGCCTCGGGGCCCCATATAAAAAAAGCCAAGAAAATCCAACCTTTACTTCAAATGAGAGCAGCAGTTATGAACTTGAAACATTCTCTGTTAGCCATTGCCATGTCTACCGTTTTCGCCGCTCCCGCACTTGCAGCCGATGCTGCCAGGCAAGCGGTGGTCGACGCCCTCGCCAGCAACCTCGTCGTCAAGTACGAAGTCGTCACCAATGACGGTGCCGGCGCCGGTCTTGACTGCCAGGCGCTGGGCTCCGAGTGGGCGAGCTGCGGCGTTGCCAAGCTGCACCTGACCAATACCGGTGCCGACGTCACCTCCAAGGACTGGAGCATCTATGTCTCCTCCATCCGCCGCATCCAGCGGGTGGACAACGACCAGTTCACCATCACCCACCTGACCGGCGACCTCTATCGTTTGACGCCGACCGAGAAGTTCCAGGGCTTTGCCAAGGACGCCACGGTCGAGGTGCCCCTGGTGGTGGAATACTGGGTATTGTTCGAATCTGACATCATGCCGAACTGGTATGTCGCCAGTGAAGGGGCCGAGCCGAAAGTGCTGGCCAGCATGAGCAACATCGACGATGCCAGCACCTACGAGAAGCCGATGCCTGCCGATGGCTGGAAGCGCACCAAGGATGACAACAACATCCTGATGAACAGCGAGACCCGTTTCGCAGCGAACCAGACCAGCACCCTGCTGCCTGCCGGCAAGATTGACGACCGCATCCTGCCAAGCCCCATGAAGCAGGTGGTCAAGGCCGGCCCGCAAATCGACTTCTCCACCATCAAGCTCAATGCCCTTGACCTGCCAAGCGATCGCGCCGAGGCCCTGAAGGCGCAACTGACCAAGCTGGGTGTTACCCTCTCCGACACCGGCTACCCGGTCACCATCAAGCTCGGCAGCAAGCTCAAGCAGGCCGAAGGCTACGACATGACCATCGGCAAGAAGGGCACCGTCATTCAGGGGCACGACGTTGACGGCGCCTTCTGGGGCGCCCAGTCCCTGATCTCTCTGCTGGGGGTTGACGACAAGCTGGTGAGCCAGATGAGCGTCGAGGATGCGCCGCGCTTTGAATACCGTGGCATGCAGACCGACGTGGCCCGTCACTTCAGAAGCCCGGAGACCATGAAGAAGCTGGTTGACCAGATGTCCGCCATGAAGCTCAACGTGCTGCACCTGGGGCTGACCAACGATGAAGGCTGGCGTCTGGAGATCCCGGGCCTGCCGGAGCTGACCGACGTCGGCAGCCAGCGTTGCCACGACGAGTCCGAAACCAAGTG
Source organism: Aeromonas sp. FDAARGOS 1406 (assembly GCF_019048565.1). Lineage (NCBI taxonomy): Bacteria > Pseudomonadati > Pseudomonadota > Gammaproteobacteria > Aeromonadales > Aeromonadaceae > Aeromonas > Aeromonas sp. FDAARGOS 1406. Next base: position 1,281,905 of record NZ_CP077378.1, on the reverse strand, counting down.
CCTGATGCCGCAGCTTGGCTCCGGTCCGACCAACGACAACCAGGGCTCCGGTTTCTACAGCAAGGCGGACTACATCGACCTGGTACGCTATGCCAAGGCGCGCGGTGTGACCGTGATCCCCGAGATCAACATGCCGGCCCACGCCCGTGCCGCCGTGGTCTCCATGGAGGCGCGCTACAAGCGTCTGATGAGCGAGGGCAAAGAGGCCGAGGCCAACCAGTTCCGTCTGACTGACCCGGCCGATACCTCCAACGTCACCTCGGTGCAGTTCTACGACAAGATGTCCTTCATCAACCCCTGCCAGCCGGGTGCCGCCACCTTCGTGGCCAAGGTGATGGACGAAGTGGCCCAGATGCACCAGGCCGCCGGCCAGCCGCTGACCGCCTGGCACTACGGTGGTGACGAGGCGAAGAACATCATGCAGGGCGGTGGTTACCAGGATCCGGCCGTCACCAAGAAAGAAGATCTGGTGGCCTGGAAGGGCAACGTCGACTCCAGCAAGCAGGACAAGCCGTTCGGCAAGTCCCCCATGTGCCAGAAGATGATCGACGATGGCAAGATCAAGGACGTGGCCGAGCTGCCGGTCTACTTTGCCAAGGAAGTGAGCGAGATGGTCAAGGGCCACGGCTTCTCCACCCTGCAGGCGTGGGAAGATGGCCTGAAGTACGCCACGGATGCCAGCGTATTCGCCACCGACAAGACCCGGGTCAACTTCTGGGAAACCCTCTACTGGGGTGGTTTCAACGAGGCGATGAAGTGGGCGCACAAGGGCTATGACGTGGTGCTCTCCAACCCGGATTACCTCTACTTCGACTTCCCGAACGAGGTACACCCGGCCGAGCGCGGCTACTACTGGGCAACCCGCTTCAACGACACCCGCAAGGTGTTCGCCTTCGCCCCGGAAAACCTGCCGCAGAACGCCGAGACCTCGGTTGACCGCGACGGCAACGCCTTCGTGGCCAAGGGTGACCAGGATCCGGTCAAGTTCAAGGGGATCTCCGGTCAGCAGTGGAGTGAAACCGTGCGCACCGATGCCCAGTACGAATACATGGTCTATCCGCGCATCTTCTCCGTGGCCGAGCGTGCCTGGCACAAGGGCGGCTTCGAGCTCGATTACGTGAAGGGTCGCGAGTTCTCCGGCACCACCAAGCATGTCAACAAGGCCACCCTGAACAAGGAGTGGAACCAGTTTGCCAACGTGCTGGGCCAGCGCGTGCTGCCCAAACTGGACCAGGCCGGGGTGGAATATCGCCTCTCCGTACCGGGTGCCAAGGTGGTGAACGGTGTGCTGGAAGCGAACGTGGATCTGCCGGGTCTGCCCATCCAGTACAGCCTGGATGGCAAGAGCTGGAGCGCCTACGACGCTGCCGCCAAGCCGACCGTGGATGGCAAGGTCTACCTGCGTACCACCAGCTTCGATGGCAAGCGCACCAGCCGCGTCACCGAGCTGAACTGATAGCTAGCCTTCAATCCATAACGCAAGGTGGGTCGCAAGACCCGCCTTTCCCAAGGTCGATGGCCATCGGGTTTGGGAAAGGTTGACTCTGCGTGTGAACCTTTGTTGTGTGTTTTTTGTCTGTTTTTCATCACTTGAGACCCCGCCCCGTGCGGGGCTTTTTTTGACCAGGATCTCTGCAATTTCTCCCGTTTCGCCGTTTTTGGTGCGCCAATGACCCGAATTGGCCAAATTCAGGTTGAGGCAGGGCGCGTAATGAGGGATCATACCCGGCTTGACGGCGGGGGTATGAGGGTGCCAGCCGGCACAACGTCCGCCAGTGACGCATTTTTGAGGTGAGCCATGAGTCAGGCGAACAGCCCAACTAACTTTATTCGTCAGATCATTGATGAAGATCTGGCCAGCGGTAAGCACAGCAGCGTGCATACCCGTTTCCCGCCGGAGCCGAACGGTTATCTCCATATCGGCCACGCCAAATCCATCTGCCTGAACTTCGGCATCGCCCGCGACTATCAGGGTCAGTGCAACCTGCGTTTCGATGACACCAACCCGGCGAAGGAAGACATCGAGTTCGTGGAGTCCATCAAGCAGGACGTCCAGTGGCTGGGCTTCCAGTGGAGCGGCGAGATCTGCTACTCCTCCGACTATTTCCACAAGCTGCACGGCTACGCCATCGAGCTCATCGAGAAGGGACTGGCCTATGTGGACGAGCTCTCCCCGGACCAGATGCGCGAATACCGCGGCACCCTGACCGCCCCTGGCAAGAACAGCCCGTTCCGCGATCGCAGCGTGGAAGAGAACCTGGCCCTGTTCGCCAAGATGAAAAACGGTGAGATGGCCGAAGGCTCCGCCTGCCTGCGCGCCAAGATCGACATGGCATCCCCCTTCATGGTGATGCGCGATCCCGTCATCTATCGCATCAAGTTTGCCCACCACCACCAGACCGGTGACGAGTGGTGCATCTACCCGATGTATGACTTCACCCACTGCATCTCGGACGCCCTGGAGGGGATCACCCACTCCCTGTGTACCCTGGAGTTCCAGGACAACCGTCGCCTGTATGACTGGGTGCTGGACAACATCAGCATCGACTGTCACCCCCGTCAGTACGAGTTTTCCCGTCTGAACCTCGAATACACCGTCATGTCCAAGCGCAAGCTGAACCTGCTGGTGACCGAGGGGCACGTGAACGGCTGGGACGATCCGCGCATGCTGACCGTCTCCGGTCTGCGCCGCCGTGGTTACACCCCGGCCTCCATCCGCGAGTTCTGCAAGCGCATCGGTGTGACCAAGCAGGACAACATCGTTGAGATGAGCATGCTGGAAGCCTGCATCCGCGACGATCTCAACGAGAACGCCCCGCGCGCCATGGCCGTGCTGCACCCGGTGAAGGTGGTGATCGAGAACCTGGCGGCGGACGAGGTGCTGACGGCGCCAGCGCACCCGAACAAGCCGGAGATGGGGACCCGTGAGCTGCATTTCTCCCGCGAAATCTTCATCGATGAGGCGGACTTCAAAGAGGAAGCCAACAAGCAGTTCAAGCGGCTGGTGCTGGGCAAGGAAGTGCGCCTGCGCAACGCCTACGTCATCAAGGCCGAACGGGTCGAGAAGGATGCGGACGGCAAGATCACCTGCATCTACTGCTCTTACGACCCCGAGACCCTGGGCAAGGATCCGGCGGACGGCCGCAAGGTGAAAGGGGTGATCCACTGGGTCAGCGCCACTCACTCCCTGCCGGCCGAAGTGCGTCTCTACGACCGTCTGTTCAAGGTGCCGAACCCGGGCGCCGAGGATGACTTCGAAGCGGCTCTGAATCCGGAATCCCTGGTGATCATCGAAGGGGCCCGGGTGGAGGCTTCCCTGAAGGATGCCAAGCCGGAGTTTGCCTACCAGTTCGAGCGTGAAGGTTACTTCTGCGCCGACAACAAGCTCTCCAGCGCCGAGCGCCTGGTGTTCAACCGCACCGTGGCCCTGCGTGACGTCTGGGGCAAGGCCGAGGCCTGATAGAAGAGGGCAGGGGAGACCCTGCCGCTTCTGGTCCGGATTGCGGACACAAAAAAGCCAGCATCATGCTGGCTTTTTTATTGCGCCGACCCGGCCGAATCAATCGTCGTGCTTGCAGTCACCGTTGGCGCAGTGGCCATACAGGTAAAGGCTGTGGTTGGTCAGGCGGATGTTGTGCGCCTTGGCGATGTCGCGCTGGCGCTGTTCGATCACCTCGTCGGAGAACTCGATCACCTTGCCGCAGTCGAGGCAGACCAGGTGGTCGTGGTGCTCCTGGGTGGCGAGCTCGAACACCGACTTGCCCCCTTCGAAATGGTGACGGGTGACGATACCGGCATCATCAAACTGGTTGAGAACGCGATAAACGGTAGCGAGACCAATCTCCTCGCCCTGATCGATCAGCCGTTTGTACAGATCTTCCGCACTGGTGTGCTGGCAGTCCGGCTGTTGCAGGATTTCCAGGATCTTGACACGGGGCAAGGTGATCTTGAGCCCGGCCTTTTTTAACGCTTGGTTGTTGTCTGCCATTTCTATTTATTCGCATTCTCGAAGGTGTGGTTATTCTGATTGACTGCCGCTGTAATGGCAACCACGAACTCGCTTGGCCTGTCATTATAGGTCGTAGCCAAGTTAAAAATAAACCCAGCAATTCAAGGGCTTTAGCTCATCAAGCCCATCATGGGAATATTCAGGTCCGCTTGCTCGACCAGAGAATGTTGATACTATGTGACTTCTTTATAGTCTGGTCGGATGAGATCCATGGATTGGCTTTTCGGCAATGCCGCCTGGGTGCGCTGCGCCCTCAACGCCTGGCCCCCCTTCTGGGGCGCAGGCATCAAGATAGAAACCCTGAGCCCCGATTTCCGCTTCTGCCGGGTCACTCTCAAGTCCCGCTGGTGGAACAAGAATGCCAACCGGACCCAGTTCGGCGGCAGCATGTTCGCCATGACGGATCCCATCTACCCGTTGATGCTGATGGGCTATTTCAAGAACCGCTACTACGTGTGGGACAAGGCGGGCAGCATCAATTTCATCAAGCCGGGCAAGGGCAAACTGGTGGCGGAGTTCACCCTGAGCGACGCCAAGCTGGCATCGATCGTGGCGGCGACCGAGGGGGGGGAGAAGCACTTTCCCGAGTTCGAGGTGCAGGTGCAGGATGGCCAGGGCGAGCTGGTGGCCCAGGTGAAGCGCACCCTCTATGTCAGATCCAAGCCCCAGCACAGGGGGGGCTGAATGCCTGCTGCAGATGCAACAAGGGCCCCGTCGGGGCCCTTATTGCATGAAGAGGGAGGGAGATCAGATCACTCCAGCTCGCCCAGGCACATCTCTTCGTGCAGCTGTTTGCACCAGCCCTTGACGCGCTCTGCAGTCAGCTCGGGTTGGCGATCTTCGTCGATGCCCAGGCCCACGAAGTGCTTGTCATCCACGAGCGCCTTGGAGGCTTCGAACTCGTAGCTCGCGGTCGGCCAGTGGCCGATGATGATGGCGCCCTTGGCTTCGACGATGTCACGCAGGGTGCCCATGGCGTCGAGGAAGTACTCGGCATAGTCTTCCTGATCGCCGCATCCGAAGATGGCCACCAGCTTGTTGTTGAAGTCGATCTCTTCGAGTTCGGGGAAGAAGTCGTCCCAATCGGCCTGGGCTTCGCCGTAGTACCAAGTCGGGATGCCGAACATCAGCAGATCGAAGCTGTCGATGTCGGCCTTGCTGCTCTTGGCAATGTCACGGACTTCAATCAGTTGTTTGCCCAGTTCTTTCTGGATCATCTTGGCGACAGCTTCGGTATTACCGGTATCGCTGCCGAAAAACAGACCTACACTAGCCATAGTGTTTCGTTACCCGTATCTGGTGTTGATGCTTGACGGTTCAGATTGCGATGCCTGCTGCATGAGCAGACTCGATCTGTTGCTTCAGGATAGATTGGATCAGCTCGGCTCGGCTGACGTTCTGTTGCAGCGCAAGTTGGTTCAGGCGCTCCAGCAACTCGGCTTCCACCTTTAACTCGACCCGTTTCAGCCCGTTCTCACGATCGCGCTTGAGCTGGTTGCGCTTGTTGATCTTGAGCTGGGTCTCGCGGGGGAGTGGATTGGTCTTTGGCCTGCCGGGGCGCTTCTCAGTTGCGAACAGATCCAGTGTTGTTCGATCAGTTTGCTGTTTGGCCATACATCACAGATGAAAAGTAGTTAGCCGATCCCTGAGCCTTCCCAGCCCATTTCGATCAGCCCCTTGGCGACAAAACCCGCGCAACCCAGAAACAGCACCAGCCAGACGATGAAGCGGCCGAAGCGGGGCACATTGCCCCGTTTGAGCACGTCCTGAATGGCCAGACCAATCAGCAGGAAGATGGCCACGAAGAACAGTTTCAGGCCCAGACTCTCGATGAGATCGATGTGTTCACTCAGCATGGATTGCGCGCACTCCTTAAGACGGGCGCACTATATCACAAAGGATTTGAAACTGTTAACCGCCTGTCGACAGGAAATCCACAACCAGTTTGTTGAACAAAACCGGCTTTTCCGCGTGCAGCCAGTGACCCGTGCCGGCGATGACGCGGGCCTTGGCGGCCGGGAACTGGGCCATCGCGGCCCCGGTGTATTCGGGCAGCATATAGTCGGAGTCGCCCCCCTTGATGAAGAGTGTCGCGCCTTCGAAGCGGCGTTCATCGTCAGGCCAGCCCATGATGTTGGCGTAGTTGCGCTCAAGGGCCGGCACGTTGAAACGCCACCCCCATCCAGACTCCCCTTTGGCGAAGGATTTGAGCAGGAACTGGCGCACCCCGGCGATCTCGATGTACTCGGCCAGCATGGCTTCCGCCTCGCTGCGGCTCTGGGGGGGCGTGGCCAGCGTGGCATTGAGCCCGGCAAACACGTTCTTGTGGCGGGCGTGGGGATAGGCCACCGGGGCGATGTCCGCCACTACCAGCTTGCTGACCCTGTGAGGGGCCTGCTTGGCGACCTGCATGGCGACCTTGCCCCCCATGGAGTGACCCACCAGGGCCACCTGTTCAAGTCCAAGATGGTCCAGCAGGGCCAGGATGTCCTCAGCCTGGGACGGGTAGCTCATCTCGTCCGAGTGAAAGGAGGCGCCGTGATTGCGTAGATCGACGCTGATGACCCGGTATTGTTCGCTGAGGGGGCGTGCCAGCAGGCCGAGGTTGTCCAGGCTGCCAAAGAGGCCATGGATCAGTACGATAGTCGGGCCTTCGCCCTGTTCCTTGAAGTTCAATCGTGGGTATTGTTGCAAAATGACACCTTATCGGTCGTGGGCTCTATCGCCATAATTTTTAACACACTGAAAGAAAAGGATTTCATTCCTGGTGGGGGATTTTTTTGTGGTTTTTTTTCAAAAATATCTCCCCGGGATCGGCTATCAGTGCGGGGGATCACACACTTGGCCCGTCATTATGCCGTATTCTCAAGGAGATTCATGCACATCTGTCCGCCCCTTGCTTGGGCTGCCGGGTCTGCCTATGTATAATCGCCGCATCCGAATTTCGACGAGTCCAGCGCATCCCTATGAAAACCATCGAGCTTGATGACGATCTCTACTTCTTTATCGCGAGCCAGACCCGGCACATCGGCGAGAGTGCGTCCGATATCCTGCGTCGCCTGCTGGAGCAACCCGCCCAGGCCGGCACGGCAACCGTGGCGGCCGCGCCTGCGATGCAACCGCAACCCGTGGCCGATGCCATGGGGCTGGAGGCACTGCTGGATTCCGGCGAGCTGCAGAAAGAAGAGAAGTCCATCAACCGCTTCATGCTGGTATTGAGCACCCTCTATCGGGACAACCCGGAAGGCTTCACCCAGGCGACCGAGATAAAAGGGCGCAAGCGCGTCTACTTCTCCCGTGACCCGGAAGCGCTGCGTGCCAGTGGCAGCACCACCAAGCCCAAGCCGGTACCGGAGACCCCGTTCTGGGTGATCACCAATACCAATACCAGCCGCAAGCAGAACATGGTGGCCCAGCTCATGAACAGCATGGGTTATGACGAGGATCTGACGGCTCGGGTGTGCGGCGCCGTTTAACCCATCAACGACTTCAGGCCTTGCCGGGCAAGGCTCAGCTCAAGGAAAACGCCATGGCACAGCATTCCCACGCCGGTCAGCCGGCTCGTCTTTGCGATCTGACCAACATTCCCCGTCTGGTCAGCGCCTACTACCTCAACAAGCCGGACATGAGCCGCCCTGAGCAGCGGGTCGCCTTTGGCACCTCCGGTCACCGCGGCAGCGCCCTGCACAGCGCCTTCACCGAATCCCACATTCTGGCGGTGACCCAGGCGCTGGTGGAGTACCGCCAGCAGGCCGGTATCACGGGGCCGTTGTTCGTCGGCATGGATACCCATGCCCTGTCTGAATCCGCCTTTGCCAGCGCGGTGGAAGTGCTGGCGGCCAACGGTGTCGAGACCCGCATTCAGGCCGGCCTCGGCTTCACGCCGACCCCGGTCATCTCCCATGCCATCCTGCGCCACAACGCAGGCAAACCCGTGGCGCAGGCGGACGGCGTCGTGATCACCCCGTCCCACAACCCGCCGGAAGATGGTGGCTTCAAATACAACCCGCCCCACGGCGGTCCTGCCGAAGGCGAGATCACCAAGTGGGTGGAAGACCGCGCCAACGCGATTCTGGAAGCGGGTCTGGCCGGCGTGAAGCGGACGCCGTTTGCCGAGGCCCTCAAGAGCCCGTTCGTGGTGGAACACGACTATGTCACCCCTTATGTGGATGATCTCGAAAACGTGCTGGATCTGGCCGCCATCAAGCAGGCTGGCATCAAGATCGGCGTGGATCCGCTGGGTGGCTCCGGCGTCGCCTACTGGGACGTCATCGCCAGGCGCTACGGTCTGGACATCGAGGTGGTGAACTACAAGGTCGACCCGACCTTCTCATTCATGACCCTGGACAAAGACGGCAAGATCCGGATGGACTGTTCCAGCCCGTTCGCCATGGCGAGCCTGATTGCCCTGAAAGACAAGTTCGACATTGCCCTTGGCAATGACCCTGACTACGACCGTCACGGCATCGTCACCAAGGCGGGCCTGATGAACCCGAACCACTATCTGGCGGTGGCCATCCAGTATCTGTTCACCCACAGAACCGGCTGGCCCAAGGGGGCGGCCGTCGGCAAGACGCTGGTCTCCTCTTCCATGATCGACCGGGTGGCCGGCGAGATCGGTCGCACCCTCAAAGAGGTGCCGGTCGGCTTCAAGTGGTTCGTGGACGGTCTCTACAGCGGCGAGTTCGGCTTTGGCGGCGAGGAGAGCGCGGGTGCCTCCTTCCTGCGCAAGGACGGTACCGTCTGGACCACCGACAAGGATGGCTTCATTCTGGCGCTGCTGGCGGCCGAGATCCTGGCGGTGACCGGCAAGGATCCCCAGGCCCACTACGATGCGCTCGAAGCCAGATTCGGCCGCTCCAGCTACCGCCGCATCGATGCTCCGGCCAACAGCGCCCAGAAGGCGGTGCTCTCCAAGTTGGATCCGGCACTGGTGGAAGCCTCCACCTTGGCTGGCGAGCCCATCCTCGCCAAGCTGACCAAGGCACCGGGCAACGATGCCGCCATCGGCGGCCTGAAAGTGGTGACCGAGAACGGCTGGTTCGCGGCGCGCCCCTCCGGTACCGAGTCCATCTACAAGATCTACATGGAGAGCTTCAAGGGGGAGGCGCACCTGGACCTCATCCAGCAGGAAGCCCAGCAGATCGTCTCCGCCGCCCTGGCCAAAGCCGGGGTCTGACCCTCACGGCAACAACCCATGTGAAAGAGGAGCCCTGGTGGCTCCTCTTTTTTTGTGTCGGGTTGACTGCGGATCAGCCGTTGTCGACGCTGCCGGTGGCGGCCTTGCGGTTCTGCCAGCGCTTGAGGAAAGAGCGGGCCGGCAGCTTCATCAGGAAGAGAGAGAGCAGGATGATGCCGATGCCGAGCCACTGACGGCCATCCAGGGTTTCTCCCACCATCAGCACACCGCAGGAGACCGCCACCATGGGATTGGTGAGGGCCAGCATCCCCATCACCTCAGGGCCATGGCGTTTGAGTCCCCAGAGCCAGGCCCAGTAGGCCAGAGCCGTATTGAGGATCACCAGCCAGATAAGCCCGGGAGTGGCGTCAGCCCGGGGCAGGGGCATGGGGCCGGCCAGCCACCAGGCCAGCGGGATCAGCATCAGGCCGCCCAGCAGCAGCTGCCAGGCGGTCAGGGCCAGCAGATCGTCCACCGGCCAGCGTTGCATCCAGCGGCTCGACTGGCCGATGAGCAGGGTGGCGAGCAGGGCGCACGCCACGCCGACGGGATCCAGATTGGCAGAGGGATTGAGCAGCAAGAGCACCCCGACGAGCCCCATCACCCCCAGCAACAGCCACTTGAGCGTCGGTCTGACACCGTCTTGCAGCCAGGCCAGCCCCATCAGGATGAGGGGCAGCGTCGCTCCCAACGTACCCGCCACGGCGCCGGGCAGGCGAAACGCCGCCACGAAAAGCAGGGCGAAGAAGGCGGTGATGTTGCAAAACGCCAGCAGGAACTGCCTGCTCCAGACGAGAGGCGGTCTGCGGGGATGGAGCAACAGCAGCAGCACCCCGGCGGGGAGGGCGCGCCACACGGCAACCCAGTAGGGGGAGTAGTCGGTCAGGTAGAGACTGACGACGGCATAGGTGCTGCCCCAGAGCAGGGGGGCAAGCAGGGCGATCAGCAGTGGCATGGTTATCTCGTAATAAAGTATCTTTAAGTAAAGATACATTAGCCGCGAGTTGGTTTATTATCAAGAATCTTCATGTAAAGATAATGGAGCCCGAATGGAGAGTGATCATGTAGATCAGCTGCTGGCCCAGTGGGCCCGGCAGCGCCCGGACCTCGACTGCTCCCCTATGGGGGTGCTGGGGAGGGTGGCGCGCATGGCGGCGATCGCCGGGCGCGAAGTGAGCGAGACCCTCAAGGAGTGCGGTCTGCTGGGGTCTGATTTCGATATCCTGGCGACCCTGCGTCGGGCCGGCGAGCCGCTGACTCCGACCGCGCTCTACCAGTCCGCCATGCTGAGTTCAGGGGCCATGACGGCCCGGCTCGACAAACTGGAGCAGCGTGGCCTGATAAGACGTGAAGCCTCCCCCGATGACAGGCGCAGCCTGCTGGTCTGCCTGACGGAGCCGGGGCGGGAGCTGGTTGACCATGCGGTGGAACAGCACGTGGCGAACGAGCGCCGCCTGCTGGCCCCATTGAGCCTGGTCGAACAGGAGCAGCTGGCCGCCCTGCTCAAACGTTGGCTGCTGGAAAACGAATAAAAAAAACGGGCCTGCGGGCCCGTTTTCGTTGGCATTGAGGCTGACTCAGTAGCCGCCTCTGGCATCCCTGACGGCAAGGCCAAGCTGCCATACCGCCATGGCGTAGTGGGTGCTGTGGTTGTAGCGGGTGATGGCGTAGAAGTTCGGCAAGCCGTACCAGTACTGGTAACCGGTGCCGACATCCAGACGCAGCAGGCTCGCCTCCTTGTGATTGCCAAGGGAGCCGATTGGGGTCAACCCGGCTCCGCGCAGGGTGGCCACCGGGTAGCGGGTCTGGAAGCCGTGCTCATAGCCCGGCAGCTGTCCCTGGCCGCGCACCGCCACCGGCTGCCCTTTCTCCCAGCCGTGGGCCTTGAAGTAGTTGGCCACGCTGCCGATGGCATCCACCGGATCCCACAGGTTGGTGTGGCCGTTGCCGTTGAAGTCCACCGCGTAGTTGCGAAAACTCGACGGCATGAACTGGCCGTAGCCCATGGCCCCGGCATAGGAGCCCTTGGGTTCGGCGGGATCCATCCCTTCATCCCGGGTCATCACCAGGAAGGCTTCCAGCTCGCCGGTGAAGAAGTCGGCGCGGCGCGGGTAGTCAAATGCCAGGGTCGCCAGGGCGTCGAGAATGCGGGTCTTGCCCATCACCCGACCCCAGCGGGTCTCCACCCCGATGATGCCGACGATGATCTCGGGTGGCACCCCGTAGATCTGCTGCGCCCGGTTGAGTTCACTCTCGTATTCGCGCCAGAAGTTGACGCCGTTCTGTACGTTGTCCGGGGTGATGAACTTGGCGCGGTAGCGGTTCCAGGCGCCGGTCGGGCCGGTGGGCGGTCTGGTGGTGGGGGCCTGGGCGTCCATCAGCTTGATGATCCAGTCATAACGCTCGGCCTGGGCCAGTACCCGGTGCAGCTCGGCGCCGTCGAAGCCGTGCTTTTGCACCATCCGCTGCACGAAGTTGTCCACGTTGGAACGATTGGCGAAGCCCCCCTTGCTGACCCCGGGCTGGCTCACCTGTCCGTAGAAGGGTTTGCTCGGCGGCGTCTGGTTGATGAAGGCGCTGTTGGGTTGGGGTTTGACCACGGGCTTGGGCGCCGGCGTGCTGCTGCAGCCGTAGATCAGGGGAAACAGGGAGAGGACACAGACAAGGCGACGCATAGGGTTCTCGTGAGCCTGAAAAAGAGTGCCGTCATGGTAAAACATTGGCGTGCAGGCGCAAGTGCTCCGTGCCGGCGCGCCCCCCGGGATCCCGTCAGCGCAGGGTGTGGTAGCCGCTCCAGATCCGGGTCAGGGTCGTGATGGCACAGAGCAGGGCGAAACCGTAGGCCAGTGGCACGAAGGCGGCGGGCCAGAGGCACATGAGCACGAAGAGGGCGATGGTTTCGCTCCCCTCGGTGAGCCCGCCCAGATAGTAGAGGGATTTGTGGCGGTAGACGGGGCTCTCGATGCCCCGTTTGCCCGCCATGATGGCAAAGGCCAGAAAGCTCGATCCCGTGCCCATGAAGGCGAACAGCAGGGTGGCGGCGGCCAGGGCGTTGGCCGGGTCGGCGAGGGCAAAGCCCAGCACCACGGCGGCGTAGAAGATGAAATCCAGCGTGATGTCGAGAAACCCGCCGCAGTCGCTGATGCCCGTTTCCCGCGCCACGGCGCCATCCAGCCCGTCCAGCAGCCGGTTGAGCAGAATCGCCGCCAACGCCCACTGATAGCAGCCAAATGCCAGCAGCGGCAGCGCCAGCATGCCGATGAGAAAGCCGACGAGGCTCACCTGGTTGGCGCTCACCCCGGCCCGGCACAGGGGGCGGGCGAGCGCGGCGAGGGGGCGGCGGATAACCGGGATCAGGTGGCGATCAAACAAGGTGGTGCTCCTCTTCTGGGATGGCTGGGGGGATCAGCTGCAAGATGGTGCCCGGCGCATCCTCTTCGTCGTGGGTCACCAGCAGCGCGGGGATGGCCTGCGTGCGCAGGCGCTCGAACACCAGGGTTCTGAATGCCGCCCGCAGCGGCTTGTCGAGGCGGGAGAAGGGCTCGTCCAGCAGCAATGCCCTGGGCTCGGCCAGCAGGGCACGCAGCAAGCTGACGCGGGCTTTCTGGCCGCCGGAGAGCGCCCCGGGCAACTTGTCCGCCTGAGCCTCCAGCCCGACCTCGGCCAGCGCCTCGCGGGCCCGGGTCTGCCTTGCCGCCATCCCCTTGAGATGCGCCGGCATGCCGAACATCAGATTTTCGGCCACCGTCAGGTGGGCAAACAGCAGGTCATCCTGAAACAGGATGCCGACGCCCCTCTCCTGGGGGGGCAGCGGGGTGAGGCGATGTGCGCCGAGCAGGATGTCCCCGGCCAGCCGGATGGGCCCCCCGGGTGGCAGCACTCCCGCCAGGGCCGCCAGCAGGGAGCTCTTGCCACAGCCGCTCGGTCCCATCAGGGTGAGCACCTCGCCCGGGGCCACCCTGAGGGGGGGGAGCGTCAGCAGGGGGGCACCGTCGAGGAAGAGGGTGAGTGTGGAGGTGTGCAGCATCGGGTCAGGGCCTCAGGGCGGGGTTGATGCGCCGCGGCAGCCAGAGCGCCAGGGCATAGATGAAAAGGGGCAGCAGCAGTTGCAGCAGGCCGTAGAGCCCCGCCAGCCGCCGGTTGAGGCCGCTGCCGATGGCCACCGCCTCCGTGGTGATGGTGATGACCCGCCCGCCCCCGAACAGCAGGGTCGGCAGGTATTGGGCCAGGCTCACCGCCGCCCCGACACCGAAGGCGAACAACAGGGGACGGGCGAGCAGGGGGCCCTTGACTCGCCACCAGGCCCCCCAGGGGCTGGCCCCGAGCGTGAGGGCCACCCGGGTGAGGCGCTCGTCGAACTGGCGATAGGGGCCGTGCAGGCAGAGATAGACGTATGGCAAGACGAAGATCAACTGGCTCCAGAGTACCCAGCCAGGGCCTATGCCAGTGAATCCCAGCCCGTCGGTCTGAAGGCGCAATCCAAACAGCAGGCTGGCCTGGGGCAGCAGCAGAGGGAGGCAGACAAGCCAGAGGGTGCGTGTGGCGCGGCGTGCAGGCAACGCCTCGAGGCAGAGCACCGCCAGCAGCAGGGAGAGCGCGGCGCAGAGCAGGGCCAGCCACAGACTCTGCCACAGCAGCGGGCCCAGGCTCGGCAGCAGAGCCAGCCAGTGGTGGCTGCTCCATTCACTCGGCCAGAGGGCGGGAAAGGACCAGCGCCGGGTCAGGGACCAGAGTAGCAGGGCGGCGAGCACCAGCAGATTGGTCAGGAGCAGCCCCCACACGCCGATGCGGGCAATGAGTGCGGGCCAGGGCGAGGCGGGGGCGCGTCGCCCATCCAGCCAGCGTGCCTTGCCGAGGGTGAGGTGGGTCCGCTCCAGCAGCCTGAGGGCGCCAAGCAGCAGCAAGTTGAGGGCGAGCAGCAAGAGGGCGCCGCTGGCACTGGCGCCGCGCCAGGCGGGGTCGGCATCCTGATACCAGAGCCAGAGTCGCACCGCCAGGGGCGGCGGGGCATCCGGCCCCAGCAGCAGGGCGAGATCCACCACCGCCAGACCATAGGCGGCCACCGCGTAGAGGGGCAGTCGCAGGGCGGGCCAGAGGGCGGGCAGCAGCAGGCGCCACCAGATCCGGGGGGCACTGAAGCCGAGGCTGGCCCCCAGCCACTGCTGGCGCGCCACCTTGGCGGGATCCAGTGCCGCCAGCGCCATCAGCAGCAGGAAGGGGGTCTCCTTGAGCATGAGCACCACGATGAGGCCAAGGCCCCAGGGATCCTTGAGGGTTTGCCAGTCCGGGGGCTGATGGGTGAGGTCAAGCAGGGGGGCGACGAGGCGCAGCAGCCAGCCGGAGGGAGCGATCAGAAAGGCGATGCCAATGGCAAAGGCGACGTGGGGAAGCGCCAGCAGGGGGGAGAGCAGGCGGCGCAGCCAGCGCATCCAGGGACGCCCGTCCCCCTGGGCGAGCAGCAGGGCTGTGGCGCCGAGGGCCCCCAGGGTGGAGGCCCCCGCCACCCAGAGGCTCAACCCTGCGGAGTGCCAGAGTCCGGGCTGGGGGAGCAAGAGGGATAGATTGGCGGGGGAGAGCCCCTCGATGACCAGCAACAGCAGGCCCCCGGCGAGCGGGATCCCCAGCAGCAGGGCTCCCAGCATCAAAAAGGGCAGCAGGAGGAGAAGAGGGGCGCGCGCCTGCATGATGGATCAGTGGCCGTAGCGCTCGGCCCAGGCCGCTTCCAGCCGTGTCTGCCAGCTGGGGTGGGGCTCTGCCACTCCCTTGAAGCGCAATGCCGGACGGGTCTGGCCTGGCAGCGCCTCCTGGCGCAGCACGCTGGGATCCCCCCAGAAGGCGGGGTCGCTCTTGCGCGCCTGGGCGGCGGGGCTCAGCAGGAAGTTGACCACCACCTTGGCCCCGGCCCGGGCGGAGGCATTGAAGGGGATGGCGAGGAAATGGCTGTTGGTGAGCGCCCCTTTTTCCATGGCGATGGCCTGGACGGTGGGGGGCAGGGTGCCGTTTTGCACCGAACTCTGGGCTTCCCCCGGGTTGAAGCTGATGGCCATGGCCAGCTCGCCGTCATCGAGCAACTGCCTGGTTTCGGCGGCGCCGGTGGGGAAGAGCCTGCCCTTTCGCCAGAGCGCGGGGTGAAGCTGGTCGAGCCAGGCCCAGAGAGGGGCGGTGACGCGGAGGAAGTCGGCATCGGTCGCCTCCCGATAGAGGGACGCCTGATCCGGTGTCAGCTCCAGCAGGATCTGCTTGAGAAAGCTCGAGCCGTGAAACTGGGGAGGCTTGGGGTAGGTGAAGCGGCCGGGGTGAGCCTTGGTCCAGGCAAGCAGGGCAGCCGCCGAGGTGGGAGGTGCGTCTACCTGGTCGCCATCCACCATCAGATTGAGCTGGCCTATGCCCCAGGGGGCCTCCAGCCCCTCGACCGGCACGGTGAAGTCTTCACTCACCGGCAGGGCGGTGTCCACCAAGGCCATGTTGGGCAGCTCGTCGGTAAAGGGGTCCCCCAGCAGCCCCTGCTCCTTGAGCGCCTTGAAGTTCTCGCCGTTGACCCAGAGCAGGTCGATGGGGCCGTTCGACGTCTTGCCAGCCTGCTTGCCGGCCAGCAACTGGCTCACGCTCTGGGCGATGTCATCCACCTTCACCTGCACCAGCTCGACCTGGTACTGTCGAGCGATCTCCTGCCTGGCCCACACCAGGTAGGCGTTGATCTCGGGGCTGCCCCCCCAGGCGTTGAAGTAGACTGTCTGCCCCCTGGCGGCCAGCAGGGTCTGCTGCCACGATGCGTCATTGGCGTGGAGCGGGGAGGTCAGCAGCAGGGGGACAGCGGCCATCAGGGGACGGAGCAGGGCGCGAAGTCGGGTCGTGAACATGATGGTTGCCTCGTCAGAGTCAGGCGCCGCGGCGCCAGCGGTGATAACGGGCCAGCAGCGCCAGTAGGCGCCCGGGCTGGCGGGCACGGCGCCAGGCGCCAGCCACGTACTTGTTCCCCTCCATCAGGGTGGGGTAGGGGTGAACGGTGGCGAGGATCTTGCCAAGTCCCAGGCGGTGGCGCATGGCGAGAGCAAACTCGGCGATCCGCTCGCCGGCGTGAGCACCCACTATGGTGGCCCCGAGTATCCTGTCACGGCCCGGCACCGTCAGCACCTCGACAAAGCCCCCTGACTCGCCGTCGGTGATGGCTCTATCCAGCTCGGCCATCTCGAAGCGGGTCGACTCGAAGGGGATGCCTCGGGCCCGAGCCTCTTTCTGGTTGAGGCCGACCCTGGCTATCTCCGGACTGGTATAGGTGGCCGCCGGCATGACCCTGTAGTCTGCCCGAAAGCGCCTGAACTGGCCAAAGAGGGCGTTGATGGCGGCATACCAGGCCTGATGGGCGGCAAAATGGGTGAACTGGTAGGGGCCGGCAACGTCCCCCACCGCCAGGATGCTGGGGTAGTTGGTGGCGAGGAAGCCGTCGATGGCCAGGGTGCCGCCGGGGGCCAGTTCAACCCCCAGCGCCTCCAGCCCGAAACCGCTCACGTTGGCCTCCCGGCCAAGGGCCAGCAGCAGCTGGTCCCCCTCAACCACCAGCGTCTCGTCCCCCCGGCGCAGGTACAGCCGGATGGGCAGGTTGGCGCCTTTACCGTCCATATACCCGGCCGAGGTAGCCTGCCAGCCGAGGTGCAGGGTGACGCCGTCGTGCTCCAGCTGCGCGGCCAGGGCCCCGGCGACGTCCCTATCTTCCCGGGGCAGCAGCTGAGGGCCTTGCTCCACCAGGGTGACGGGGATACCGAGCAGGGCCAGGCTCTGGGCCAGCTCGCAGCCGATGGGGCCTCCTCCCAGCACCAGCAGATGGCGGGGGGGCTCGCGCAGTCGCTGCCAGAGGGTGTCGGAGGTGAGGTAGGGAACCCTGTCCAGCCCCGGCAGTGCGGGCACCCGGGGGCGGGCGCCGGTGGCGATCACGATATGACGGCTGGTCAGGCGCTTGCCGTTGACCTCCACCTCCCAGGGGGAGGTGACTCGCGCCCGCCCCTGGATGCACTCCACCCCGAGTCCTTCATAGCGCGCCACCGAGTCGTGGGGTTCGACCTCCTCGATGACCCGGGCGACCCGCGCCATCACGGCGGCGAAGTCGGCGCGGCTCTGGCTCGGGGTAAAACCAAGCTCCCCGGCCTTGCGCTGTTCAATGGCGAAGCGGGCGCTTCGGATCAGCGCCTTGGAGGGGACGCAGCCGGTATGGAGGCAATCCCCCCCCATCCTGTGCTGCTCGATGAGGGCCACTCTGGCTTTCACCGCGGCGGCGATGTAGCTGGTGACCAGGCCTCCGGCGCCGGCACCTATCACCAGCAGGTTGTAGTCAAAGTGCGCCGGCTTGCGGTAGGGGGCGTGCAACCGGTAGAGGGCGAGACGGCGCTGCAAGGCACGCATCAGCCAGGGCATCAGGCCGAGCAGGGTCAGGGCGGCCAGCAGGCCGGGGGAGAAGAGGTTGCCTGTGCTGGTGAGGGTAGCCAGCTCGCTCCCCGCCAGCACGTAGACGAGGGTGCCCGGCAGCATGCCGAGCTGGCTGACCCAGTAGTAGGTGCTGACTCTGATGGGGGTGAGCCCCATCACCAGGTTGACCAGAAAGAAGGGGAAGAGGGGGATGAGGCGCAGGCTCAGCAAATAGAAGGCCCCCTCCTTTTGCATGCCGGCCTGAACGCTCGCCAGCTTGTCGCCAAAGCGTGTCTCGACCCAGTCCCGCAGCAGGAAGCGGGCGCTGAGAAAGGCCAGGGTGGCGCCAAGGGAGCTGGCAAAGGAGACCAGCAAGAGCCCCCACAGGATGCCGAAGACGGCGCTGCCCGCCAGGGTGAGCAGGGCCGCCCCCGGCAGGGAGAGGGCGGTGGTGAGCACATAGAGCACCAGAAACAGCAGGCTGGCCGCGACAACATGGCGGTCGACCCAAAGGGCCAGGCGCTCCTGATGAGCCTGCAACTGGGTGAGGCTCAGATAGTGGTCAAGGTCGAGGGCAAAGAAGGTGCCGACCAGGGCCCCCATCGCCAGCAACAGCAGCAGGCGTGCCCGGTTCATCCCTGCCCCTTGTCGAGGGGGCGCTCGGGTTGCACCGGCAACTGGCAGAACCCCTGGGGAGCGATGTCGAGAGCGGCATTGAACTTGGCGGACATGTTCTGGAAGGCGATGAGGCCGGTGAGCTCCACCAGGGCGTCGTCATCGAACCAGGGCTTGAGGCGGGCGGCCTGCTCGTCGCTCACGCCATCCAGCCCGGTCATGGCCTCGGCATAGTCCAGCACGGCCCGCTCCCGCTCGTCGAACAAGGGGCTGTCGCGCCACCGGGCCAGCGCCTCCACCTTGTCGCTTGAGCCTGCCCGCTTGACGAGGGTCATGGCGTTGATGTCGACACAGAAACGACACCAGTTGAGCTGGGAGACCCGCACCGTCACCAGGGAGCGCAGCACGGGGTCGATGGGGGAGCGCTTGCGGTTGATGACGCCGTAGAGGGTGGCGACCGCGGCAAACAGCCTGGGGGAGCGCCCCCAGCACTTGCCCGGGATCAGCACCTGACCGTAGTTGCGTTTCTGCAGCCAGAAGAAGGGGCGGATGAACCAGGCGTAGGCCCGGTCCGGTTTGACCTCAATGCGCATCTTGTTCCTCTTTGAGCTTCTCCATCTTGGGCTTGTAGGCCCCCCCCAGGCGCTCGTTCAACCGATTCAGGAAATCGATGATCCGTGCCCGGTTGACCCCCAGATCGCTGCGCCCCTGGCGCGAGGCGGAGCGCATGTCGATACGGGTCTCTTTGGGCCCGGCAAAGACCCGCAGGGCCACGTCATCCTGAAACCCGAACCAGCCGGTGGTGACGACGGCATCGATACCCTCGCTGCCCGGGCGAACCTGCCAGCCCAGCTCCGTCATCAGTTCCTCGGCTTCCGCGAGTACTTCGACCGGGGATGCCCGGGTATAGAGAGGACCGGGGTTGCCTGGAAATACTTGCAGGGGCGGGGGGGAGATCGGGAGATCCTCCGGGCTTCTGAGCTGCTCGGCCCACTGGAGCCGTGGCGGATGGTAGGGATCCGTGCTGACGTCGTTGGTGAGGGGGGAGCGCAGCGCCTGGACGAGAAACAGCAGGGGCAACAGCAGGGGAGTTATGCCCCAGATATCCGGCCAGAGGTTGGTGGTGCGGTGATAACGCCAGGGCAGGCGCAGCAGCAGCACGAGGCTGAGGAGGGCGCTGGCGAGACAGAGGATGAAGCCGAGCCACCAGGGCCAGAGATGGGCGCGGCTGCCAAGGGCCCCGCAAAGGGGCAATAGCCAGGTCAGCAGCGGCCACCACAAAGAGCTGTGCATATGAGGGATCCACGGGTCAGGATGGAACTATGCCCAGAAGGATAAACTTAATTGCCTGATAACGTTAGTAAATGATCATCAATCCCAGGCGTGCGGCTCAGAGAGCCGATGACCTCGTCGCCCTGGATCAGTTGCGATAGAGCACCTTGATGAGGTGGAAGCCGAACTTGGTGCGCACCGGCCCCAGCACGGTCAGCAGCTCCCCCTTGAAGACGGCATCGTCGAAGGACTTGACCATGTCCCCCTTGGAGAACTCCCCCAGATCGCCGCCACGCTTGCCGGAAGGGCAGGTGGAGAAACGCTTGGCCATCTGGCTGAAATCGGCGCCCTTGGCGAGCTTCTCCTTGATTTCCAGACACTGTTTCTCGGTCTTGACCAGGATGTGCTGGGCACAGGCTTTTTTCATCGGAATGCTCCTCGGCGAGGGGAAAGGGGGCGCAAGATTACTGCAATTGCGCCTCCGCGTCAGCCCCTCGGGCGCGAGACCCGGCTCCGGGGGCCGGTGGCCAGGGGGACCCTGGCCCGGGATTGCCAGAGGATCTCCAGCCCCAGCAGGGCATAGAGGCTCCAGATGGCCAGGGGGTTGAGCCAGTTGCCCCCCATCTGCAGGGTGGCCAGAGCTGCGCTCACCAGCAGCAGGACTATGCCGGGCAGGCGCCAGTGGACAGGCAGGGGGGCGAGCAGGGCCATGCCCAGCAGCAGGGCCAGGCCAAAGGGCAGATTGAGCGCGGTGAAGGCGAGGGCCTGCTGACCGTTCATGCCGGTCAGCAGGGCCAGCAGGGCGCTGCAGCAGGCCAGGAAGGTGATGAACTCGAGTCGGTCGGCGATGTAGTCAGCCAGTTGTTCGCTACGTAGGTGCATGGGGTCTCTCCTGCGATGATTGGGATCAGTGTGGGACAGGCAGGAGCGCAGGGGCAGCGGGATAAATCGATTGAATTGAACGAAGCTTTAGTGCCATCTATTCAAGTGATTGATTTAAACTTATTTTCCTGTTCAATAGCAGGCAGGGCGGGGAAGAGGGCATTGAGCAAGTCGAGGGGGACGGGTTGACGAAACCCGCCGGATGCGGGGTGTCCGACAAGGGTTGTCGCGACGAGCCGGACCCTGCTGCCAGCCCAAGGGCGCCGGGGGAGATCCGGCGTGGCGGGGCAGGTGGTGGCGTTTTGTTCGCCCCTTGCCCGGATTGTGCGCAGTTTGGCTCCTCACACCCGGCTGGCTCCTTGCAGGGCCGAAGCGATCCCCGCACCGGGGGCGGCAGAGCGGCACGCAAAGGGGCCCCGAGCGTGGGATTTCGCCGTCGCGATTATGCTAGGATGAGCGGCACTCGCCCGGGATGAGTCTCGGTATCGTACTAAATAACACAATCTTTAAATCATGTTATTCGGGGAAAATGACGTTTGACAGGATGCTATCCTACTTTTCTCACCGGGAGCACTTCATCCGGGCGATCCCGTCGCCCCGGGCCCGGTCTCTTGCTGCTCGCCCTCGCTCTCTGGCTGATGGCGATGCCCGCCATGGCGGCCAAGTTGACCTACCAGATCAAGGGGGTCAGGGGAGAGCAGAAAGACAACGTCGAGGCCTACCTCAACGCCCTGCCCGTCTATCAGGAACGCCAGTACCGCCCCGCCCGCGCCAAGATCACCGAGAGCGTACAGAAGGCGCTGCAGGTCTATGGCTACTACCAGCCCAAGATCACCCTGAACCGCGACAAGAAGACGCCCGCCAAGGTGGTGATCGAGATTGAGCGGGGGGAACCCGTGATCATCTCGCGCCTCGACATCCTGCTGGAAGGGGATGCGGGGAGCGACGAGGTGTACAGCGAGCTGCTGGACAAGCTGCCCCTGAAGGAGGGAGATCCCCTCAACCACGGCAAATATGAATCCATCAAGGCGGATCTCGGCAGTCTGGGGCTGGCCCGCGGCTATTTTGACGCCAAGATCAGCAAGAGCCAGGTCAAGGTTTTCCCGGAACAGGGCAAGGCGGAGATCTACATCCTGTTTCGCTCTGGCCCGCGTTACCATTTCGGCGAGATCCGCTATGACGCGACGCCGGAGGCACTGCACCTGATCCGCCCGCTCATCAACATCAAGAGCGGCGACCCCTATCTGGCGATCCGTCTGGCGGAGATGTCCCAGGATGTCTCCTCCACCAAGCTGTTCAAGCAGGTGGACATCAAACCCCTGATCAGCCAGGCCGAGGGCAACCGGGTGCCGGTGCAGGTGACCCTCTCCAACCGGGTCGATCACGAGATTGAGACCGGTATCGGTTATGCCACGGACGTGGGGCCGCGCCTGAGTGCCACCTGGGAGAAACCCTGGGTGAACCGCTATGGTCACCGCCTCTCCAGCACCGCCAAGATCTCGGCGCCGGAAGCGGAGCTCAGCTTCGACTACCAGATCCCGGTGGGCAACCCGCTGCGGGATTACTACTCCCTGCAGGCGGGCTATCAATACACCGACAACAACGATACCCGCTCCGATCTGGCCACCTTCGGGGTGCACCGCTGGACACGCCGACCGGAGAGCTGGGACAGAGACGTCTTTGTGCGCCTGGAGAACGAGCGCTACGTCCAGGGTCAGGACGAGGGGAACAGCCTGCTGCTGATCCCCGGCGTCTCCTGGTCACGGCTGCGGGTGCGCGGCGGTCTGGTGCCGGATTGGGGGGATCGCCAGCAACTGACGATGGAGTTCTCGAGCCCCTATTGGGGGTCCGACATCAGCTTCATGCGGGTGTGGGGGCGCAGCAAGTGGCTGCGCACCCTGGGCGAAGATCACCGTTTCCTGATGCGGGCCGAACAGGGGGCCATCGTCGGGGATGATTTCTCCCTGGTCCCCCCCTCCCTGCGCTTCTTCACCGGCGGCGATCAGACGGTCCGGGGCTACGGTTACGAGACCATTTCGCCACGGGGGGACGATGGCAAGCTGACCGGCGGACGCTACGCCAGCGTCGGCAGCCTGGAGTACAACTACCGCTTCAGCGAGAAGTGGCTCGGTGCCCTGTTCGTGGACGCCGGGACCGCCACCGTCGACTACAGCGAGGCCTGGAAGATAGGCACCGGGGTCGGGGTGCGCTGGGTCACCCCCATCGGTCAGGTCAGGCTCGATCTGGCGGTGGGCATCTCCGAGGAGGACAAGCCGCTGCGGCTGCACTTCGCACTGGGGCCGGAACTATGACCCGGCAACCAGGCGCATATCCTCTTCTTTCTCTTTTCTGGCCGCTGCGGCTGCTTTCCTTGCAGGGGTCTGCATCGTGATCTGGGTAAAACGCATTTTCTTGTGGCTCATGGGCCTCTTCTTCCTGCTGCTCATCGGCGTCAGCCTGCTGGGCTTCACCCATCAGGGCAACAAGTGGCTGTGGCAACAGGCCAGAGCCGCGCTGCCCTCCCTCAAGGGGGAGCTGGTGGCGGGGCAACTCGGGTATGGCTGGACCTTCGAAGGGGTTGGCTGGCAGGACGAGCTGGTGGATGTCACCGTGGAGCGGGCCGTGCTGGACTGGGATCTGGGCAAGCTCCTGCAGGGCAAGCTCTGGATAAAGTCCCTGGCGGTGACTCGCCCCGTGGTCCGGGTGGCGGAGTCCGAGCCGGTGCCGGAAGAGCCGTCGGAGCCCTTCGTCTGGCATCCGTTGCCGCTCAAAATCCAGGTCGACAGCCTCAAGGTTGCCGATCTCGATGTGGCGGTGCCCGGCGTGACGATCACCCTCAAGGATCTGGACATTGGCGCCGCCCTGGATCGCGCCGGGCTCATCGTGCGCGGCCCCGTGCTCGATGGCCTGAAC
This sequence comes from Aeromonas sp. FDAARGOS 1406, assembly GCF_019048565.1. Classification (NCBI taxonomy): domain Bacteria; kingdom Pseudomonadati; phylum Pseudomonadota; class Gammaproteobacteria; order Aeromonadales; family Aeromonadaceae; genus Aeromonas; species Aeromonas sp. FDAARGOS 1406. Next base: position 1,258,635 of record NZ_CP077378.1, on the reverse strand, counting down.
GTGGTGGTGGCACCGTCCCCGGCGGAGGCTGCCAGTGACAAGGGTGCCAAACCGGCGGATGAGAAAAGCGCCACCCTGGCGGCCGGCGAGCGCAAGGCTGTCCCCGGTGACAAGACGCAGGCCGCAAGCAAGCCCGAGCCCATGGTGCTGCCGGCGGTGCGACTGCCTTTCCCCATCCAGCTGGAGGGGCTGAAAGCCACGGCGTTCCGTTATCAGCAAGGTGAGCTGGTGGAGGGGCTTGACAACCTGTTGCTGTCGGCCACCGCCGAGGAGGAGCGCATCGACATCCGGGAGCTCTCCTTGCGCCATGCCATGGCGGATCTGGCCTTGAGTGGTCAGGTGCGCCTGCACGAGGATTACCCCCTCACCCTGACTCTGGATGCCAAGGCGCGTCAAGGGCTGCTGGACGGGGAGCTCAAGGGGGAGCAGGTCAATCTCGTCCTGGACGGTTCTGTGGGCAAGCTTGGGCTGGCACTCAAGGCCAAGGGGCCGGTGGGCGCCAATCTCAAAGGATCCCTCGCGGCCCTCGACCCGGATCTGCCCTTCGATCTGGCGCTGGACTGGAAGAGCCTCTCCTGGCCCCTGCACAAGCCTGCCAAGGATGAGCCCAGCTATCGGCTGGACAAGGGCACCCTGAGCGCCAAGGGCAAGCTCTCCGGTTACCAGTTTGCGCTCAACACCGCCGGCAAGGGGACCGATGTGCCCCCCTTCAAGGTGGCGCTCTCGGGCAAGGGGGATCTCAACCAGCTGAGCCGTATCGAGCTGCTGCTGGGGGCCCTCAAGGGGGAGCTCAAGCTCGATGGCAAGCTGGCCTGGAGCAAGGGGGTCCAGTGGCAGGGGACGACCGAATTCAAGGGGATCAACCCGGCGGAGCTGGTGCCCGAGATCAAGGGGGCACTGGCGGGCAAGATCACCAGTCGCTTCGATCTGGATGAGGCGGGCCACTGGCAGCTGGCCCTGCCCGAGCTCAAGGTGGATGGCAAGCTCAACCAGTATCCCCTGGCCTTGCAGGGCAGGCTCAGCGGCAACGACAAGATGGAGTGGACCATCCCGGCCCTGGCGCTGCAAAGCGGCCCAAACCGGCTGCAGGCCAAAGGCTCGCTCACGACCCAGGCCTGGAAGCTGGATGCGGATCTGGATGCGCCCAAGCTTGGGGGTATCTACCCGGGTCTGGGAGGGGACATCAAGGGCCAGGTGCGCGTCACCGGCAACCAGCAGGCGCCGCGCGTGAATGCCGATCTGGTGTCGGGCCGACTCGCCTACGCGGGCACCGTCCTCAAGGAGACCGTCATCAAGGCCAACGCCCTGGTCGGGGAGAAGCCCGCCGGTGAGGTGGCGGTGACGGTGGCGAGCCTGGCGCAGGGGGAGACCAAGCTCTCGCAAATCGCCCTGAACCTGAGCGGCGATCTCGAGCGCCACGGGCTCACCTTGACCATGAAGGGGGATCCCCTGGCGGCAGACCTCAGCCTGAATGGCAGCCTGCGCGGTGACCGCTGGCGTGGCGCCCTTGCCGAGCTGAAGCTCAAGACCCCCCTCAAGCGCTGGGCGCTGGCCGCCCCCTGGTCTCTGGACCTGGATCTGCCGAAACAGCAGCTGACCATGGGGGATCTCTGCCTCGCGTCCCAGAAGGCCAGTCTCTGCGTCAAGGGGAGCCGGATAGCCCAGTCCCAGGGCAATCTGGAATTTGCCCTGAACGAATTTGATCTCAAGCGGCTGCGCCCCTGGTTGCCGGACAATTTCCGCTGGCAGGCGGTGCTGTCGGCCGACGGGCGCGCCAGCTGGCGCGGCAACCAGCCGACCCTGCACGCCACCGTGCGCACCACGCCTGGGACCTTCGTCGCCGACGAACTCAAGACCGATTACCAGCGTCTCGAGCTCGGGATCGACTTCGAGCGCCAGCAGGCCGCCATCCGGGTCGATTTCGCCTCCGAGCAGATAGGCAACATCGACACCGATCTGCTGATCCGGGATCCCGCCGGCCGCGGCAACCTCGGCGGTCAACTCAGGTTTGACGATCTGAAGCTGGCGACCTTTGCGCCCCTCATTCCCGAAGTGCGCTCCCTGCAAGGGGTCATCTCGGCGGATGCCCGCTTCGACGGTACCCTGGCTGCCCCCCTGCTGTATGGCGAGCTGAACCTGAAGGAGGGGGAGGTTCAGACCCACTCCGACATGGTGACCCTCTCCAAGCTGGTAACCCGCCTCAAGATAGAAGGCAACCGGGCCGAACTCGACGGCTCCATGATGGTGGGCAAGGGCCCCCTGGTGCTGGGGGGCTGGCTGAGCTGGGCCCAGCAGCCGGTGACCGGCAGCCTCACCATTCAGGGCAAGGAGCTGGAAGCCCAGTACCCGGGCATGGGCCGGGTCAGGGTGACCCCTGACATCGCCATCTCTCTCGGGGAGGAGACCAGGGTGACCGGGCAGGTGGACATCCCCTGGTCGCGCATCCTGGTCAAGAGCCTGCCAGACAGCGCGGTAGCGGTCTCCGATGACGTCACCGTCATCTACGACGATCTGCCGCCGGTCCCCAAGGCGGCACCGCTGCCCATGGAGATCAGGCTCGCCATCCGGCTCGGGGACGACGTCCGCCTTGAAGCCATGGGACTCAAGACCAAGGTGGGAGGGGCCCTCAACATTCGCCAGGATCCCTCCAAGCCGCTCTCGGGCAACGGGCAACTGGAGCTCAGGGACGGGCGCTTCAAGGCCTATGGCCAGAACCTCATCCTCAAGGAGGGGCGGATCCTCTTCTCCGGCCCCATCGATCAGCCCTATCTCAACATCGAGACCTATCGGGATCCGGACACCATCGAGGACAACGTGACCGTCGGGGTGCGGGTGACGGGGCCGGCTGCCAAGCCGAAGATCACCGTCTATTCCGAGCCGCAGATGGCGCAGTCCGAACAGCTCTCCTATCTGTTGCGGGGCAAGGGATTGCAGACCAGCGGCGAGGATGGCGGCTTCAACGGCCTGCTGGTGGCGGGGGCCGTGAGCCAGGCGAGCGGCGTGGTCTCCAGCATCGGGGAGTCCCTCGGCATGAGCGACGTGGCCCTCGATACTGCTGGCAGTGGCGATGACACCCAGGTGACCCTGTCGGCCTACCTGCTGCCCGGCTTGCAGTTCCAGTACGGGGTCGGGGTGTTCAGCCCCATCGCCGAATTCAAGCTGCGCTACGAGCTGATGCCAAGGCTCTATCTGCAGGCCATGAGCGGGGTGGCCCAGGCGGTGGATATCTTCTATCGCTTCACCCTGTAAGGGGCGCGGATGACAAGACAGATGCCTGGGGAGACGTTTATCCCCCTCTGCCCGACCTGCTGATGACAGCTGTCTCCAGCAGGTTCGGGGTGAGAGCGTGCATATATTGACGGGAGGCCTGGCCTCCCGTTTTTTTGTAGAGAAGAAGGGGATTTGTGGAAGGCAGAAAAGCGAAAACCCGGCACAAGGCCGGGCTTTCTGAAAGATGGTGGAGGGAGAAGGATTCGAACCTTCGAAGGCAGAGCCGTCAGATTTACAGTCTGATCCCTTTGGCCGCTCGGGAACCCCTCCACGGGGCATGACCTGATTGTGCGCACTTGAATGGTGGAGGGAGAAGGATTCGAACCTTCGAAGGCAGAGCCGTCAGATTTACAGTCTGATCCCTTTGGCCGCTCGGGAACCCCTCCCCAAGTGCGAGGCGCATACTAACAGATCTGTCGCGCTTGTGAACCCCTCTGCCGGGATTTTTAATGCTTAAAGGATCGGGTTGATGGCCGATAAGCAATGAAACCTTCATTTCCAAGATTTATCTCATGCTGCCCAGTGCGATTCGTGACCGCTTGCTCGTGGATGAGGCCCAGTTGGGCCAACGGCTCAACCAGGATCTCCGTGCGGGGGACCGTGCCGACTTCAGGCTGCACCTGGCGCTGCTGACCGATGCGGTAGAAGAGCAGCCCTGGTTTGATGCCCCGCCCAAGCCTGCGTCGGATGAGCTGGATTGGCGCTCCCGTTTCGGTCTGATGCCCCGGGCGTCCCTGCAAGGCGGGGTGGAAGAGAGCGATGCCACCAGCCTCAACGAGCGTCTGCAACAGGGCGGGTGCATGACGGATGTGAGACTCTGGCTGGCGCTGCGCTCTCCGCCACTGGTGAGCCGAACGCCCGCGCTGGATCCCGCGGTGTACGACAACCTCTCGGCACTGGGTCGCGAGCGCTGGCAGGCCCGACCTATGGGCGCTGACCCCAGGGAGGAGGCTCCGCTGATGATGCTGCCGCTGCTCGATGAGCTTGCGCAAGGGGTGGATGCCAGGCTGCGCTGGCTGGGGTGACGGCACGGTAGAATGCAAAAAGGCGGGATGACCCGCCTTTTGCTTTATGAGTGGTGAACCTTGTCAGGCGTCTGCTTCGTCCGGTTGGGGCACTTCCTTGCCGGCGGCACGACGGGCGATGGGTTTTTCCGTGTGACGGTTGAGCTGGCGTTCCAGCTTCTGGCCCAGGTCCGTGATGGCAGCATAGAGATCCTCGTGCTCTGCCTGCGCAAACAGTTTGCCGTTGGGAATGCCGATAGTGGCTTCGACGATATACATCAAACGCTCTTTGGAGATGATCACATGGGGTGTGATAAGAGGCACCTGAAGACGCTCGAGCTTTTCAAAACGGGATTCAATGCGCTCGCGGATGGCTGGGGTGATGTCGATGATTTTACTGGTCATTTCGATTTTCATAATGGCCCCCTTCGGGTCGTCTTGCTTGTGTCTTCACCTCCAGATTACCCATGTCGCCAAATCAAAATGTGATCTGTGTCACGAAAAATCCCCTTGGGAATCCCGCTGTCCATAAATTGTGAGCTTTTCCCGTTTCATGCCAAAAACCGCTTGAGCTCAGTGAAACAGGCAGGCAGTATCAGCAAATAGGATCGTTTCTGTCCCCCCTCGGCAGCGCCTTGTGTCGACCCGATGTTTGGTTTTTGCCGCATAGTCTCGAATTTTCTCCACCCACATCGCCTCATCGCATCGCAAAATCATTGCCATGCGCCGGTGGAGATATGCGCGCAAACGGATATGCTTTTCTGCAGGAGTCGGGGTGGATAACGTGGTTGTAGTGGTTGGAGTCGTAGATGAAGCAGCAAGCCACCCAGATGATGTGGTTTTATGATCGGCAGCATGGGCAATGGAGCCTGTCTGATCATGTCTCTTGTGAACCCTGGGCAGGGGAGGGAACCCACCCCTGGGCCACCCAACTTGAGCGGGAAGATGAAGCGGGTTTCGCCGATTTTCTTGCAAGACTCCACGATTCCGGCCAGCCTGGCCAGTTCATCGGTCACCTGCGCGATGAGGACGGCAAGGTACACCATGCGCTCTGGTACGGTCAGTATGTGCCTGCACAGGGGCTCTGTTGTGGCTGGCTTGCCCCCCTCGAAATGATGCATCGCGAGATGGATCGCGCCGATTCCCCCGCAGGCGTGACACCGCCGCTTCCCATGTTGCAGGCCCCCTTGCTGGCCAAGCTGGCGCAGGCGCTCTCCGCCAAGACGGGGCTCGATTTTTGCCAGACCCTGGTCAACGAGCTGGCCCATATCCTGGGAGCCACTGCCGTCTGGCTGACGGAGCGGGTCGGTCTCGACAGGCTCAGGGTGCTGGCGAGCCACGGCATCGACGTCAAGGAGTATGCTCTCTGTGACATGCCCTGCCAGCAGCTCTATCGCCAGGGGCCCTCCAGCGCGGTCCCCGTGAGTGAACCCCTGACCGGGTATCCTGACCTGCCCCCGGGCCAGCACTATTACGCCCAGCCGCTGCTCGATCGCAACGGTCAGATCCTGGGTCATCTCGCCCTGCTGTTCCCGAGCCAGACCCGGACCACGGATCTGGACTCCGTCCTGACCATCTTCTCGGTGCGCATGGTGGCCGAGCTGGAGCGCCTGCAGAGCGATGCCCTGATGCGGCTGTCTGCTGTGGCCTTTGAAACTCACGAAGGGATCATCATCACGGATCCCGAGTTCAAGATCCTGCGGGTCAATTACGCCTTCATCCAGATCACCGGCTTTGACAACCAGGGGGTGATTGGTCTGCATCTTGGTAACGATCTCTGGTCGGGGTTGGGAGGGCTGGGTTACGAGCTCAACGCCCTGGATCGCTGGCAGGGGGAAACCCTGCGCCTGCACGCCGACGGTCACGCCTATCCCCAGTGGGAGATCGTCACGCCGGTGCAGGATGAGAAGGGGGGGATCAGCCACTATGTCATCTTCTTCGAGGATATTTCCGAGCGCAAGGCGGCGGAGCGCCGCATTCAGGATCTCGCCTTCTATGACGAGCTGACCGGCCTGCCCAATCGCCGTCAGCTGCACGAAACCCTGACCCAGGCGTTCACCGATGCAAATCGCAGTCACCTCATCGGGGCCCTGCTGTTCATCGATCTCGACCACTTCAAGACCATCAATGATTCCCTGGGTCACGCCACCGGCGACTGGCTGCTCAAGGAGGTGGCCAGCCGTCTCAAGCGGCTGGTGCGCCAGGGGGATTGTCTGGCCCGTCTCGGCGGCGACGAGTTCGTGTTGTTGCTGCCAGCGCTCTCCATCAGCCCGCCCCAGGCGGAGATGCAGGCCGATCTCATCGCGGAGCGGCTGATCGGGGAGATCGCCGCCCCCTATGATTTCAGAGGCCAGGTGCTGCACATCGGCGCCAGTGTCGGCATCACCCTCTTCCCCGGTCGGGAGCAGGAGGCGGGGGATCTGCTCAAGCAGGCTGACACCGCCATGTATCAGGCGAAATCGGCGGGCCGCAAGACCCGGCGCTTCTTTGATGCCTCCATGCAGTTGCAGGCCGACCGGCGTCTGCACATTCACAACGAGCTGCGCAGTGCCCTCGACAATGGGGAGCTGACTCTCCACTACCAGCCCCAGCACATGGTGGCGGAGGGAGAGATCATCGGTGTCGAGGCGCTGATCCGCTGGCAACCCCCCGGGCGTGCCCTGGTGTCGCCTGCCGAGTTCATCCCCATTGCCGAGGAGACGGATCTCATTGTCGACATCGGCAACTGGGTATTGCACGAAGCCTGTACCCAGTACGTCTCCTGGGAGGAGAACGGGATCCACGTCCCCCAGCTCTCGGTCAACGTGAGCGCCAAACAGTTCCATGCTCCCGACTTTGTCGATCGCATTCACGATGTGCTGGCGGCCACCGGCATGGATCCCGCCTGCCTCAACCTGGAGATCACCGAGTCGGTGGTGCTGGGTCATGCGGAAGACACCATCAGCAAGATGGCGGAACTCAAGACCCTGGGCATCAGCTTTGCCATCGACGACTTCGGGGCGGGGTACTCTTCCCTGAGCTACCTCAAGCGGCTGCCGGCTGACGAACTCAAGATCGACCGCTCTTTCATCCAGGACATTCCCAAGGATGGTGACAACATGGCTATCGTCGAGGCCGTGATCGCCATGGCCCGCCACATGGGGTTCAACGTGACGGCGGAGGGGGTGGAGTCCCGCCAGCAACTGGAGTTTCTGCAGGCGCAGGGCTGCCATTTCTTCCAGGGATACCTCGCCTCCAAGCCGCTCCCTGTTCCCTACCTTGAACGCTATGTCAGCCGCCAGGTACGCGGTGATCGCCCCGTCTGCACCGATAAAAATAGTGTGGCGTAGCCCCCGTGCTTAGCGGGTAGAATGAAGGTATGTCACCACCGCCCTTTGGCGGTGGTTATGCCTTCAAGGGGAGAATGCCATTCGTGAAAGTCGTGCAGGGAATCATCTTGTCTGCGCTCTGGATGCCGGGGCTGTTGGCTCCTACCTTCGCGCAGACCATGGAGCAGTCTCTCTATCGCCAGGCCCATGAGGCCGTGCGTGCCAATGATCAGGTCAAATTCAGCCAGCTTCGGGCACGCCTGATCCACTATCCACTGCTGCCCTATCTGGATTACTACCAGCTTGCGTTCCGTCCCGGAGCGGCAGACTACAACGATGTGACCCGCTTCATCCGCCAGCACGGGGACACCCCCCAGTCCAACCGGCTCGAGCGCAGCTATCTCACCTATCTTGCCCAGAGCCAGCAGTGGTCCCAGTTCCTGCGCTTCTATCCGGCCAAGCCAAGCTCCACCGATCTGCTCTGTCAGCACTATCAGGCCCGCTACTACACGGGGCACCAGAGTGAAGCCCTGCAGGAGGCAGGCAAGCTCTGGTTAAGCGGTCAATCCAGGCCTGATGCCTGCGATCCCCTGTTCCAGCTCTGGCAGCAGGCGGGTCTGCGCACTCAGGAGAAGATCTGGGAGCGCATGAACCTGGCTTTCGAGGCCCAGAACCCCAACCTCATTCGCCACCTCGGGGCCCAGCTCGGCAGCGGCATGAAGGGGTATGGCGATCAGATGATCGCCCTGTATGACCAACCCGTGCGGGCGATGAATCCGGCCAACTTCACGGCGGCGCCCCCGTCGCGGCATCTGCTCTCCCTGGGGCTGGCCCGCTACGCCAACCAGGAGCCCGACGCGGTTCTGCGCCAGCTGGGGGAGATGACCCGTCGCTTCGGCCTGAACCATGCCGAGGTGAGTCGGGTGGAGAAGGCGGCCGCCCGCCGCCTGTTACTGGACCGCTCTTCTGACCAGCGCGCCTGGCTGGATACGGCCCTGGTGCGGCTCAAGGATCCGGAGCTGGTGGAGCTGCGGGCCCGTCTTGCCATCTGGGAGCAGGATTGGCACGGTCTCGAAGGCTGGGTCAAGCGGATGCCCATGGGGCTGCAAAAAGAGGATCGCTGGCGTTACTGGATGGCGCGCTCGCTGGAGAAACAGGGGCGGCAGAAACCGGCGCGGGACCTCTATCTCGAGACTGCGAACCTGCGCGGCTTCTACGGCTTCATGGCGGCCCAGCGCACCGGTGTGCCCTATCGCATGAAGAACCAGAGCGTGGCGCACAAGGTGCCGGACTGGCAAAGTGCCAGCCGCCGCTGGCCCTTCCTGCTGCGGGTGCGTGAACTGCTGGCGATGAACGAGATCACGGCGGCCCGCTCTGAGTGGATCCACAACATGGATCGCAACAGCGTGGCCCAGCGCCTGGAGTTTGGCCACATCGCCCTCAACCAGGGCTGGCACGAGCTGGCGATCCTCTCCAGCATCCGTGCCGAGGCCTGGGATGCGCTGGACCTGCGCTTCCCACTGCCCCTCAAGCGCACCTTCTCCCAGATGGCACAAGAGCGCACCATGAACACCAGTCTGCTCTACGCCATCTCCCGTCAGGAGAGCGCACTCTATCCCCTGGCCCAGTCACCGGTCGGGGCGAGGGGGTTGATGCAGCTGATGCCTGCCACCGCGAAAGAGACGGCCGGCAAGCTTGGGGTGCCCTATCGCAACGAGCAGCAACTGTTCGACCCGGCCATGAACATTCGTCTTGGCAGCGCCTACCTCAAGCGCCTGCTGGATGTGTATGACGGCAACCGGATCCTTGCGGCGGCGGCTTACAATGCGGGTCCTGGCCGGGTCAAGCGCTGGCGCGAGCAGAGCGACAACAAGCCGATGGATGTCTGGGTGGAGAGCATCCCCTATCGGGAGACGCGCAACTATGTCCAGAACGTGCTCTCTTTCGATCTCATCTATCAACACAAGCTGCAGCAGCCTTTGCGTTTTATGTCGGAACGCGAGCTGAATCACGCCTATTGAGTTCGGGGGGCAGTCGTTGTGGCGGCGGCCTCCCATTCTTGCCCCAAAATGGTTATCATCCCTTAAGCTTTGTTACAAAAGGAAACCTGCCAGGTGATCGGGCGCCGCGTCTTGGTCTGTCAGGTTCGATACAATGCCCGATAATCACTGACAGGCTTTTCCAACAAAGGAATCGAGAGTGGCAACGATCAAAGATGTGTCTCAGCTGGCGAATGTCTCCATTTCGACAGTGTCTCGAGTGATCAACAACACGGCGCAGGTGGCGCCCGAGAAGCGCGAGGCTGTCCTCGCGGCCATGAAGGAGCTCAGCTTTCGTCCAAACAGCTTCGCCCAGGCCCTGGTGAGCAAGCGCTCCAACTGTATCGGTGTGCTGGTGGGGGATCTGTGTGGCGGCCCCTTCTTCGCCCAGATGATGCGCGGCATCGAAAGCATGGTCGACAAGGCGAACAAGTTCACCATCGTGGTGTCCGGCAACCACGACGCGACCCGTGAGCGGCACGCCATCCAGGCGCTGCTGCAGCGCCAGTGTGATGCCCTTATCCTTCACAGCAAGGCGCTGCCTGACGAAGAGCTCAGCGAGCTGGCGTCGGGCACGACCCCCATCGTCTTCATCAACCGTCAGGTGCCAGGCTGCGAGGATCGCTGCGTCTGGCTGGACAACCAGGCCGGCATCACCACGGCTTGCCAGCATCTGCTGGACGCGGGACATCGCAAGATTGCCTTCGTCACCTCCGATGACGAGGAGTTTGTGGATGGTCAGCAGCGGATGGCCGGCTATCGCTTCGCCCTGCAACGGGCAGGTATCGAGCTGGATCCTGCCCTCATCGGCCGTGCCTATGCCGACGAAAAAGGTGGCTATGTGGCCATGAGCGAGCTGCTGGCGCGCGGCGTCGAGTTCAGCGCTGTGCTGGGTTTCAACGATGCCATGGTGGCGGGGGCCATCTCCTGTCTGCTGGAGCGGGGTTACAAAATACCCCAGCAGGTCTCTGTGGTCGGTTTTGATGACATCCCCTATGCCCGATACATCTATCCCAAGCTCACCACGGTACGTTACCCCATCGAGGAGATGGGAGAGCGGGCCGCTGAGCTGGCCCTGAGGCTGCTGGATCACAAGCCGGTAGAGGGGCTGGCGCTCAAATTCGAAGCCGAACTGGTACGGCGGGAATCTGTGGCCTGAGTCATGAAGTTGGCCCCGTGCGGGTCGACTTTTTTGCAAAACAGTGAAAGCGCTTTCAGAAATCCTTTTCAACTGTGATCCGCTTCAAAGCTTTTTGACCGCGCTGCCACTAGGATAGGCCCACGAATTAGGAGCGTGCGCTCCCGATTTTCCCGCTGTGGGAGGTAACCGGTTAGTCCGGCTATTTCCTTCGTTACTTTCGACGGTCATCATTGGATGGCCGTTTTTTTTTTGTCAGGATCCGGGTATGACGAACGAATTTGAGTATCAGACGGGTATCGTGGGCGCCGGCTGGCTGGGGTTGCCCCTGGTCAGGGCATTGCAAGAGCAGGGGCAATCTATCGCGGTGACGGTCAGTACGGCCGAAAAGGCTGAACGGCTGCGGGGGGAGGGTATTGCCGCCTGGCCGCTGTTGCTCACCCCTGACATGGGGCCACTGCCTTTTCGTTGTCATGACCTAGTGATCTGCGTGCCCCCCAGCAAGACCGGTGATTACCCGGCGTCCGTGGCCAGCCTGTGTCGACAGGCGAGGGAGGCGGGTGTTCAGAGGGTTCTGTTTATCAGCGCGACTTCGGTCTGGGGGGCCGGACAGGGGGAGGATGATACGCCCGCTCCAGCCCATGACAGAGGCTTGCGGATGCGGGCGGCCGAGCTTGCCGTGCTGGAAGGGCATGTTGACTGCGCCATGATCTTGCGCCCGGCCGGACTCTATGGTCCTGACCGTCACCCCGGCCGTTTTCTGGCGGGCAAGACGCTGGCCGGGGGAGGCCAGGCTGTGAACCTGGTGCATCTGGACGACGTGGTGGCCGCCTGTGAGCTGATGCTGGCCCGGGGGCAGGATGGGGATGCCTACAATCTGAGTGCCCCCGTTCACCCACGCCGGGAGCAGCTCTACCCCTTCGCGAGCCGCCTGCTCGGGCTGGTGCCGCCGCAGTTCGTCGAGCCGGCGGGGGAGTTTGCTCCCATCGAAGGTCAGCGCATCTGCCAGCAGCTTGGTTTCGTCTATCGCTGGCCGGATCCGGCCCACTGGTTTGCGGACGGTGCGGCCTTGAAGGGCTGAACGGGTCGTCGCCATCCGGGCCCCGGAGTCGGTCATCTGGCGTGCAAACCAGATACGGCGCGCGCTCCGGGACAATTGAGGTTTGCCAAGGGGGGGATCGCCCCCTATCATGCCGCCATCCATGATAAAGAGAGCGGTAATGATGGAAGAGACCAAGCGCCACCCCGATGGGGAGCTGTTGCTGAGAACCCTGGCAATGCCAGCCGATACCAACCCCAATGGCGATATCTTCGGCGGGTGGATCATGTCCCAGATGGATATAGGTGGGGGCATCATGGCCAAGGAGCTGGCAAAAGGGCGCATCTGTACCGTCTCGGTGGAGGGGATGACCTTCCACAGCCCGGTCAAGGTGGGTGACGTGGTGTGCTGTTACGGTCGCTGCCTCAAGATTGGTCGCAGCTCCATGCGACTCAAACTGGAGGTCTGGGTCAAGCCGGTATTGCGGGAGAACGAAGCCCAGCGGTACTGCGTGACCGAGGGCGTCTTCACCTATGTGGCCATCGACGATCAGGGCAAATCTCGCCCCGTGCCGGTCTGAGTCTGCTCAGATGAGCCGGGCATTGATGATGGATATTTCCTGCTCAAGCCCGGTTTTTTGCCGTATCATGCGCTCCAGCATCTCTTCCGACCCCACGCACTGCCGGGTGTCGAACAGACAGAGATCACATTGGGGATCCCGCCTGATTTGATAGACGGTGGAAAGCTCCACTTGATGACAGGTTCCCTGTTGATCGTAAAATGTCACGCGGTACTGGTGCTGTCTCGCCATCGTTGAACTCCTTCTGGATGAGTCGGGCCGGACACGAATAATGAGACTAGTCGGCGACCGTGGCCTGTGTGAGGGCCATGTCGTCTTGCAGAGGCAGGTGATTGTTAGCCAATGAAAAATAGTTATCGGATTCTGGGAACGTCCCTGCTGACGTTGGGGCTGGTCGGTTGCTTCGAGGTACCGGATCAAGATCATCTGGTGACTGCGGCAGGTATCATACCTGGCGCAAGCTGTGACAGACCGCCTCTGGTGGCGCTCGCCTCCACGGCCTTGCCGAGGGAGTTTGGCATCACCGTCTGGAACCTCTACAAGGGACAACGCAAGAACTGGCGGGAAGGGCTGGATGAGTATGCCAAGTCCCAGGATCTGGTGCTGCTGCAAGAGTCGGCGACCCGGCCCGAGATGCTGGACTGGCTGAAGAGAGGCGATTTCCAGTGGCAGCAGTTGCAGGCCTTCACCCAGGGAGGTGTCTCCTTTGGCGTGATGACGGTGGCGAAAACGCCGCAGGCGTTTGTCTGTGGCATCCGTTCCCCCGAACCCTTGCTGCGCATCCCCAAGTCAGGTCTGGTCAGTCTCTATCCCTTGCAAGGGGATCCTGACGGCGTGCTGGTGGTGAATCTCCATGCGGTCAATTTCGAGCTGGGCATGGCGACCTTTCGCGAGCAGCTCAACGATCTGACTGCGTTGATCCATCGCCACCAGGGGCCGGTCATCCTGGGTGGCGATTTCAACACCTGGAGCGACAAGCGCGCGTTCTGGTTGAACAAGCTGGTGGGCGAGCTTGGCCTGCAGGAGGCCATACCTGTGCCTGATCTGCGTCGCACCGCTTTTGGCCGCCCGCTGGATCACCTCTACTATCGCAATCTGGATCTGGTGGAGGTGAGTTCACCGGCTACCGATGCCTCTGACCACAACCCCATTCTGGCGCGCTTTGCGGCCCAGGCTATCACTCCCTGAGTCATCCCTCAGGGGAGAGCGGAGTCGCCGCTGGTTCATGCAGACAAAAAAATACCCCGCATCAAGCGGGGTATTTTTTGGATTGCGACGAGCGATCAGCTGTTGTTCTTCACGAACAGGGTCAACTCCTGACCCGGCTTGAGATAGTCACTCTTGCCGAGCTGGTTCCAGCGCATCACATCGTTGACGGCGACCTGGAAGCGGGCTGCGATGGAGGAGAGGGAATCACCGCGGCGCACCTGATAGACCATGGACTTGTTGCTGCTCTTGCCCTGCTTGGGCCAGACCACCAGCTTCATGCCAGGCTTGAGGGCCGACTTGGCGTTCAGGCCGTTCCACTTGGCCAGGTCGGCGTGGGTGACCCCGTGTGCCTGGCTGATGCTCCACAGGTTGTCACCGGAGCGCACCTGATAGTTCACCTTGCCACCACTGCGGCTGGCGAGCTGCTGCGGCTTGCTCTGGGCAACCTGGGTTGCGCGCCCGCCATTGGGGATGATCAGGCTCTGGCCACGGCGCAGGTTGTTGCCGCGCATGTTGTTGGCCAGCTTGAGCTGTTGCACGGTCACCCCGTGATTCTGGGCGATCCGTGACAGCGTATCACCACTGGTGACCTGATAGGAGCGCACACCACGGGTACGTTCACGCTGGGGCAGATCGGCCAGGGCCAGCTCCAGGGTATCGGCGTACTCGACGGGGACCAGCAGGTTGTAAGGGCCCTGTGGCGAGGTCATGCCACGCTTGAGCGCAGGATTGAGCGCCTTGAGCTGGGAGGCGGAAACGCCAGCCAGCTGGGCGGCCACGTTCAAATCAATCTGACCACCGGTATTAATGGTTCTCAATTGCGGCTTGTTGGCCAGCACCGGCAGGGTGACATTGTATTTGTCCGCATTGCGGATCATGTCGGCCATGGCCAGGATCTTGGGCACATACATCCGGGTTTCGCGGGGCAGGTCCAGCGACCAGTAGTCGGTCGGACGACCAGCCCGTTCGTTGCGGGTGATGGCGTTGCGCACCCGACCTTCACCGGCATTGTAAGCGGCCAGGGTCTGCAGCCAGTCACCGTCGAAGAACCGGTTCAGGTACTCCAGGTAATCCAGTGCGGCATTGGTGGATGCCAGGACATCGCGTCGACCGTCGTACCAGTTGTCGTGGCGCAGGCCGAAATTCTTGCCGGTTGCAGGAACGAACTGCCAAAGACCGACCGCATTGCTGCGAGAGCGGGCATTGGGATCGAACATGCTCTCGATCATGGGGATGGTAATAAGCTCCATTGGCAGCTCACGCCGTTCGATTTCCTCTACCATCAGATACAGGTAGGGCTCAGCCCGGCTGGCAATGGTCGCCATATGCTTATCATTGCGCAACAACCAATCACGCTGTTGGCGAACCCGGGCATTATCGTGCGAGTCCAGCTGCATATCATCGCTGATACGCACCCACAGGTTATCAGTGTCATCCAGCTCTTCTATCTGTTCGTCGCCGAACAGCATCCGCGAAGAGTGTTTTTTGTACGTTTTCTTGCTGACTTGGGGGGATTTGATCGGCTCGATTGCCGTTACCGCCCGGTCATCCTGATGGCTCAGGTTTTGACAGCCGCTGAGAAACAGCGCTGCCAATAAGGCCGTTCGTAGCTTCATCTCGCTCAGGTCATCTGTGGAAAAACAGCTCGCATCATAAGGGGCAATGCCCCCCTGATCAAGGTTTGTTCAAAAAACGTCCTTCCAGGCCCGCAGAACAGCGAAGGTATCCTCTGGATTTTCCAAGCATTTAAGGGCGTATTTCTCAGCAGAAAATTTTACCGAGTCCTGCTCGCAGCGCAGAAAAACATTGAAATTCCGCTCATCTCCCAGCCGGGAGGGGAGACTCGGGAGGCCCTGCTGACGCAGTTTGCTGATCACGCCGATCTGCCGCTGGATCGCCAGGTTGTCGGGCTCGACCGCATGGGCGAAACGCAGGTTGGAGAGGGTGTATTCATGGGCACAATAAAGGAGGGTCTCATCGGGCAGTGCCGCGAGCCGTTGCAGGGAAGTGTGCATCTGTGCCGGGGTCCCTTCGAACAGACGGCCGCAACCGGCGCTGAAGAGGGTATCGCCACAAAACAGCATGCCCTGGCCGTAATAGGCGATATGCCCCAGGGTATGACCGGGCACATGGAGGACATCCAGACTCAGGCCATGCCAGTTGATCTGATCCCCGTCGTCGAGCCACTGGCCATGATGGTCCGGCATGGGGTCATGCTTGGGACCATAGAGGCGAGCGTGGGGGAAGTGTTGCAGCAGCTCGGATACGCCCCCGACGTGATCGCGGTGGTGATGGGTCAGGAGGATGGCATCCAGCACCAGATCCAGCGCAGCCAGCCGTTCCAGCACGGGATCGGCCTCGCCTGGATCGACGACCAGGCAGTGATTTTCGTGACGGATCAACCAGATGTAGTTGTCGCTGAAGGCGGGAACTGTGATGACGGTATACATGGGTCGAGGTCTCTTGTGTTCTCTTTAGGGAAGGGATCTTATATAACTGGATGGCATTCGCCCCCGAGTTGGTCCCATTATGCAACTGGCACGTACCGAACAACAGATCGCGCTTCCGACCAGTTGGTCCGCACTGCCCATGGGGGACTGGGTGGCCGCCGAGCTTCAGGAGCGCCTCGACAACTGGTGCCCCCACCTCTTTGGCTATCACTTGCTCAAGATAGGTGCCCTGAGCGCCGAACTCTCCTGCGGCTGTTCCACCATTCGTCATCAAATCGGTGTCGCCCCCGGCGGACGGCTGCTGGACATCCAGGGGGATCCGCTCGCCTTGCCGGTGCGATCGGGGAGCGTGGATGCCTGCCTGCTGGCTCACTGCCTCGATTTCTCGCCGGATCCTCATCAGGTGCTGCGGGAGGCAGAACGGGTGCTGACCGACGATGGCTGGCTCATTGTCAGCGGTTACAACCCACTCAGCCTGGTGGGGCTGGGCCACTATCTGCCCTTCATGCGGCGGCATCTGCCTTGGTCTGCCCGCATGTTCACGCCCGCACGGGTGACCGACTGGCTGCAACTGCTCGGCTGCGAGGTGATGTTCGACGAGCGGTTCGGTTTCTCCTTCATGGGCAGACAGAGCAAGATCGGCTGGTGGCGGGAGAGTCTGGGGCGGGACTATTGCCGCTCCCTGGCGTCTGTTTACGTGATTGCCGCCCGCAAGCGGCGTTTCCCCGTGACACCGGTACGTCGCCGCTGGCGGCTGCCGGAGTCGATGGCTGCGCCAGGAATGGCGCGCCAGGGCGGCTAGCGGGCATCAGGGCTGGTAGCCGCTGTCTTCGGCAAGCTGCTTGCCGCTGGCGGCCTCACGGGCAAGCTCGTCACAGCGTTCGTTTTCCGGGTGGCCCGAGTGTCCTTTCACCCAGAGCCATTCGATCTGGTGACGGGCCACTTCCGCATCAAGGGCCTGCCAGAGATCGACGTTCTTGACCGGCTGACGGTTGGCGGTCATCCAGCCCTTCTTCTTCCAGCCGATGATCCATTGGGTGATCCCCTGGCGCACATACTGGCTGTCGGTGGTGAGCCGCACCTGGCAGGGTTCGTTCAGGGTCCGCAGCCCCATGATGGCAGCCATCAGCTCCATCCGGTTATTGGTGGTCAATCGAAAACCGGCGGAGATCTCCTTGCGATGCTTGCCATAGACCATGACGGCACCATAGCCGCCGGGGCCCGGGTTGCCTAAGCAGGAGCCATCCGTGAATAAATCAATCTGTTTCAACATGAGCAATCAATCTGTTTTAGCGAGAGGCTTGGGGTAAACTAGCGAGTAAAACCGAAGTTTGACATGGATTTGATCATGAGCACACCCCAACTGAATCGCCAGATCATTCTGGATACCGAAACCACCGGCATGAACACCGCGGGCGGCCCTGTCTATCTTGGGCACCGCATCATCGAGATCGGCTGTGTGGAGGTGATCAACCGCAAACTCACCGGCAACCATTTCCACGTCTACATCAAGCCGGATCGGCTGGTGGACCCCGAGGCCATCGCCGTGCACGGCATTACGGATGCCTTCCTGGCGGACAAGCCCTCTTTTAGCCAGATAGCGGACGATTTCATCGAGTTCATTCGCGGCGCCGAGCTCATCGCCCACAACGCCCCCTTTGACGTGAGCTTCATGGACTATGAGTTCAGCAAGCTCGGTCTGAACTTCAAGACGGCGGATATCTGCGGCATCACGGATACCCTGGCGATGGCGCGGGATCTCTTCCCGGGCAAGCGCAACAACCTGGACGTGTTGTGCGATCGCTACGGCATCGACAACTCTCACCGTACCCTGCACGGCGCCTTGCTCGATGCGGAGATCCTGGCGGACGTCTACCTCCTGATGACGGGTGGCCAGACCAAACTCAATCTGGCGAGCGAAACCAGCGAGAGCGAGACCAGCCAGGATACCGGCATTCGTCGTCTGGAGAGCAATCGCCCGCCGCTCAGGGTGGTTCGCGCGAGCGACGAGGTGGCGGCTGTCCATGAAGCGAGGCTGGATCTGGTACAGAAAAAAGGAGGTGCCTGCCTGTGGCGGCAATGAGATCGCTTTGGGGGCTGCTGCTGCTGGCCTCCCTCCCGGCCGCGGCCAACGAGGTGTTTGCGCCTTCCGACATTCCTCTGCTCGACAACCGCTTTCGCATCGATTACGGCGTGAAGGAGATCACCTTCATCATCAAGCGCAAGCCGGGGACGCCCTCGGTGATCCTGGTGCGACCCGATGGCAGCAAGCTCTATGTGGGCAAGGTCAAGCCGCCCGACGTGGGCTGGTTGCCCCTCAAGGATCAGGATCTCATCACCATCCGCGACCCCATGCCCGGCCCCTGGCAGGCGATCGGAGAGGTGGACCCCGACAATCGGGTGCGCCTGCTCACCGACATCCAGGTCGAGAGCGAGCCGCTGCCGGCCCGCCTCTATCAGGGTGAGCGGGTCAAACTGCAATCCCGTCTGCTGATCGATGGCGCGGCGCCTGGGGCGGGTTACTACCTCACCGATCTGGGCATGACCGTCAAGCTGCAGCAGTTCAACGGTGCCAGCCAGAGCGGCGATCCCGTGTTCGAGGAGACCCTGGGACGCTACATGGATGATGGCAAGGGGGTGGACGAAGTGCCGGGGGACGGTATCTTGACCGCCGAGGCGGTACTGGACGTCCCTGCGGGAAAATACCGAGCCCTCTTCAGCACCGGCAATGAGGTCTTCTCACGAGCCCAGTCACAGCAGGTGCTGCTCTACCCCTGGCCGGTCAGCTATTCCCTGAATCCCCCCTCCGGGGAGGGGGGAGCCAAGCTCTCTCTGGTCATCGATGTGGATGAACTGGATCCCGCCTCCGTGGTCATCCAGGGCAAGGCCATCGACGGCGGCGGCAGTAGCATGACGTTCAACGAGGTGGCGACAGCGCCGCGTTTTGGCGTGGATCTCTCCGCCCTCAAGGCGGCAGGGCAGTACAAGGTGGAGGCCACCCTCTTTGGAACAACCCGGCTCGGTCGCGAGGTGCAACTGCAATTGCCGGCCAAGTCGTTCACCATAGCACCGCCTCCCCCCCCCTCTGCGGCCATGCCCGTATCCGCCGCCACCCCCGACCGGTTCGAGGAGCGGGAGAGTCCGGTCTGGCTGCCCTGGGCGCTGGGGGGAAGTGGCGTGTTGCTGCTCTTGCTGGGGGCTGGTGGTTTCATTCTGCTGCAAAAGCGCCGCACTCTGCACAAGGCGATGGCGGCGCAGAAGGCGCAACTTGAAGAGACGCCAGCAACCCCCAGACTGGATCTCAATCTGCCGGAGCAATAATTCTGCGCACATTGCAAAGAAGCCGCCCAATGGGCGGCTTCTTCATGGTGGCAAGTGGATGGGGTGAACCCGATATCAGTGGGCGCCGATATAGATGTCTTTGTACTGTTCGCGAATATCGAGGAACTTCTCCAGATTGGCCAGCATCAGGTCCACCAGGAGGGGGTCGAAGTGCTCTCCTTTCTCCTCCTTGATCAGCGCCAGCACCTGATCCAGCGGCCAGGCCTGCTTGTAGCAACGATCCGAGCCCAGAGCATCGAACACATCCGCCAGGGCGACGATGCGTCCTTCCAGCGGAATGTCCTCTCCCTTCAACCCGCGGGGATAGCCGCTGCCATTCCACTTCTCGTGATGGTTGCCCGCGATGGTGGCGCCTATCTGGAACAGGGCCAGGTCACTGCCGGAGAGCATGTCCTGCCCAAGCTGGGCGTGGGTTTTCATGATCTCCCACTCCTCGGGAGTGAGTTTGCCCGGTTTGTGCAAGATGGCGTCCGGGATCCCCACCTTGCCGATGTCGTGCAGGGGAGAGGCCCGCTTGATGAGCTCGCACCTGTCCTCATTCATGCCGAGCAGCTTGCAGAACAGTTCGGTGTAGAGGGCCACCCGCTTGACGTGCAAGCCGGACTCCTTCGAGCGGCTCTCCACCAGTTCGCCGATGCGATAGATGATCTCTCGCTGGTTGTCACCGATCACCTCGTTGAGCCGGATATTCTCCAGCGCCACTATGATGTTTTCGGTGAACAGGCTCAGCAGCCCGGTATCCATCTGGCTGAGCGGGCGAGTGGTCTCGATGTGGAACAGCAGGTGATGACGGGCATTCTGGCAATAGAGCACCATCTGGTTGCCATCGTAGACATTGGCTCCCTTGGCCATGGCACAGCGCAGTATTTCCGGCGCATCGACGAGGCGCAGCATGGGACCATCGCTGAGCAGAGGCTCGAGCACCTGATCCCGCACCTCATACGCCAGGTGCTTCACATCGTAAATCTGGGACTCTTCCAGATTGAGCAGGGCGCTGAGCTGGGTCTGGGCTCCTTCGACGAACTGGCGCAGGGCACGCTGCTCGAAGATCCCCTTGGACGCCTCGATGACCTTCTCCAGCCCCTGTCGATTGCTCTCAAGGGTTCGGATGTCCCGGTAAGAACGCAGGCTGGCGCGCAACAGGGTGCGCAGTTTCTGGGAGGTAAGTTCGGTCTTGTCCTTGTAGTCGTTGATGTCGTAGTTGGTCACCACGTCATCTTCCGGGGCCTGGCCGGGCTGACCGGTTCGCAGCACGATGCGTACCATCTTGTTTTGCAGCTCGTCACGCACGAACTTGACCACCTCGAGACCGGCATGATCGACCTCCATGACGACGTCGAGCAGCAGCAGGGCGACATCCGGGGTGAGGGCGAGCAAGGCTTTGGCTTCAGCCGCAGAGTAGGCGTGCAGAAAATCGATCGGCTTGCCGTCGAATTCAAACTTGTTCAGGGTGATTTTGGTGATGCGATGCACTTCGGGTTCATCGTCCACTATCATCACCTTCCAGCCGGCGGGACGCGGTGCTGATTGGGGAAGATCTTCATCATCAATAATCAGGATTTGATCATCCATTATGCAATCCTGTGTGTGATCCTGTGCTTACCTTAACCGCTTCATTCAATATAGGAAACGGATTGATATCCAAAATATGATCCAGTCGGTTTCTCTTTCTTCGTATCGGATGCCATCCACCAGCCCTTTCATGAAAAACGCCTCCACAAGGGAGGCGTTCTGGCATCAGAGGCATCAAGCTGCCCTGTGATATGCGGAGGCTTCAAACAGTGCCTTGTTGGCCACCAGGTCGACGGGATCGAAGTCATCGACGTTGATGGTGCGAAGGCGACTCTCCTCGGCGCGCCGCAGCAGGTCCGCTTCGGCCTGATTGATGACACCGAGGCTCAGGCCCGCCTCTGCCACCTTGTCGAGCTGGGTGAAGGGGCGTTTGCTCCCTTCGGCTTTGCACACCTTGTCAAACAGTGGCTCTGCGGTCAGCACATCGTCCAGCGCCTGTTCCAGCAGCCCGAAGGGGTTGCCCTCCTCGCGCGTCAGATATTGGCCCTCGGCCAGACGGCTGCGAGTGGCACTTGGCACCTGGAGCAGGCGGGCCACCTGGCTGTCGAGCTTGTCGGAGGGACGCTTCAGGTCGCGACCAAGGGGCAGCACGATGGCGCGCAGGGCCAGACCAATCCAGCGGTTCGGGAAGTTGCGCAGCAACTCGTCGATCGCTTCCTGAGCCTTGAACAGGGCGTCTTGCAGTGCCCAGTGCAGCAGCGGCAGGTCGGCCTGCTGGCGTCCTTCATCCTGATAGCGCTTGAGGGCGCTGGAGGCCAGATAGAGCTGGCTCAGCACATCGCCAAGGCGGGCAGAGACCCGCTCTTTGCGCTTGAGCTCGCCACCCAGGGTGCCCATCGCCATGTCTGACAGGAAGGCCAGGTTGGCGGAGAGGCGAGAGAGCTGCTGATAGTAGCCCTTGGTCTGATCCTTGTAGGGCGCGGCGGCGAAGCGGGCACCGGTCAGCCCCAGCCAGAAGCTGCGCACCAGGTTGCTGATGGCAAAGCCCACGTGGCTGAACATCGCCTTGTCGAAATCTTTCAGCGCCTGCTCTTTGTCGGGGTGGCTGGCGGCCAGCATCTCCGGCAACACGTAGGGGTGGCAACGGATGGCTCCCTGACCGTAAATGATCATGCTGCGGGTCAGGATATTGGCTCCTTCGACGGTCACGGCGATGGGCGCACCCTGATAACCACGGGCCAGATAGTTGTTCGGCCCCATGCAGATGGCCTTGCCGCCATGGATGTCCATGGCATCGATGATGCACTTCTGGGCGCGGTCGGTGAGGTGGTACTTGACGATGGCGGAGATGACCGAGGGTTTTTCACCGAGATCGATGCCGGTGACCGTCAGTTTGGCGGCGGCGCCCATGATGTAGGCGTTGCCACCCAGGCGTGCCAGCGGCTCTTCAATCCCTTCCATCTTGCCAATCGGCAGCTTGAACTGGCGACGGATGCGGCTGTAGGCACCGGTGGCCAGGGCCAGCATCTTGACGCCGCCCGTGCTGTTGGAAGGCAGGGTGATGCCGCGACCGACGGAGAGACACTCCACCAGCATACGCCAGCCCTGACCGGCCATGGCCGGACCGCCGATGATGAAGTCGAGCGGGACGAACACGTCCTTGCCGCGGGTCGGGCCGTTCTGGAACGGCACGTTGAGCGGGAAGTGGCGACGGCCGATGTCGACCCCCTTGATGTGGGTCGGAATGAGGGCGCAGGTGATGCCGAGCTCTTCTTCCTCACCCAGCAGGTGGTCAGGGTCACGCAGCTTGAAGGCGAGGCCGAGTACGGTGGCGATGGGAGCCAGGGTAATGTAGCGCTTGTTCCAGGTCAGGCGCATGCCGAGCACTTCTTCCCCTTCCCACTCGCCTTTGCAGATGATGCCGAAGTCGGGAATCGAGCCCGCATCAGAACCCGCTTCCGGGCTGGTCAGGGCGAAACAGGGGATCTCCTTGCCGACAGCCAGACGGGGCAGGTAGTAATCCTTCTGCTCCTCAGTACCGTAGTGTTGCAGCAATTCACCCGGCCCTAAGGAGTTGGGAACGCCGACGGTGGAGGCGAGCACGGCGCTGGCGCCGCACAGCTTTTGCAGCACGCAGGACTGGGCGTAGGCGGAGAACTCCAGCCCGCCATATTTCTTCTTGATGATCATGGCGAAGAACTTGTTGTCCTTCAGGTATTGCCACACCTCGGGAGAGAGATCGGCACGTTCGTGGGTCACTTCCCAGTCGTTGACCATGCGGCACACTTCTTCAACCGGACCGTCCATGAAGGCCTGCTCTTCGGCAGACAGCGTGCTGACCGGAATGGCGTGCAGCTTCTTCCAGTCCGGGTTGCCGGCAAACAGATCCGCTTCCCACCAGGTCGTCCCCGCTTCGATGGCTTCCTTCTCGGTTCGGGACATCTCCGGCATGATGGACTTGTAGATCTTGAACAGCGGCTTGGTCAGCTGGTTGCGGCGAAACTCCACCAGATTGAGGGGCAGGGCTATCACCGCGAACAGCGCCCACACCAGCAGGGGCACATGGCCATAGAAGGTGCCGGCGACCAGGGCGGCGGCCGTGGCAAGCGTGGCGGTGAACAGGGACGCACGGCGATAGGCCATGGCGCCGATCACCAGGATCACCCCGAGCAGAGTGAGGGTCGTCGTCATTGTTTGCTCCTTGCATGAATTGCCGAGGTTGGGAAATTGGCGTTAACTGATCCAGAGGTCTGACCTGTTGGATGTGGCCCCTGTTGTAATTCATACGCACAAACTTATCAAGCTGTTTACAAGCCTGTTACCTTGGCTCTGTGATCGGCATAACGCGCTGCCCGCCCCATCTTGGCGGGCGGGGGGCGACGATTGGACTGGCTTGTGCGACAATGCCGCCACCCTATGTTGGACGACGAGATTTCAAGAACCATGTACCAAGAACTGATCCGCAACGAGTTGACCGAGGCTGCCAGCGTGCTTCAGGCGTTCCTGGCAGATGAGCAAAATCTGAAAAACATCGAGGCTGCGGCCAGGCTGCTCGCCGACTCCTTCAAGCAGGAAGGCAAGGTACTCTCCTGCGGCAACGGCGGCTCCCACTGCGATGCCATGCACTTTGCCGAGGAGCTGACCGGTCGGTACCGCGAGAACCGCCCAGGCTATGCCGGCATCGCCATCTCCGACCCCAGCCACCTCTCCTGCGTCTCCAACGACTTTGGCTATGACTATGTCTTCTCCCGCTATGTGGAGGCCGTCGGCCGCCGTGGTGATGTGCTGCTCGGCATCTCCACCAGCGGCAACTCCGGCAACATCCTCAAAGCCATCGAGGCGGCCCGTGCCAAAGGGATGAAGGTGATTGCCCTGACTGGCAAGGACGGCGGCAAGATGGCTGGCTTGGCCGATGTGGAGATCCGTGTGCCGCACTTCGGTTATGCCGATCGCATCCAGGAAGTGCACATCAAGGTGATCCACATCCTGATCCAGCTGGTTGAAAAAGAGATGGCCAAGTAATCAACGATCCGGGATTGAGAGGGGGGGATGGGTGACCATGTCCGGCCCTCTCGACCAGCCGTGACGGTTGATTGACGAAACCAGAGTCAAGACATTCAGGGAGTGGATGGTATATGTGCGAACTGCTCGGCATGAGTGCCAATGTGCCGACCGACATCTGCTTCAGCTTTACCGGGCTGATGCTGCGGGGCGGCAAGACCGGTCCCCATAAGGATGGCTGGGGGATCACCTTCTATGAGGGGCGGGGTTTTCGCACCTTCAAGGATCCCGAACCCAGCGCCCAGTCTCCCATCGCCAAGCTGGTCCAGGCACTGCCCATCAAGAGCCGTGCCGTGGTCAGCCATATCCGGCAGGCGAACCGGGGGTGTGTCTCCCTGGAAAACACCCACCCATTTACCCGAGAACTGTGGGGCCGTTACTGGACCTTTGCCCACAATGGCCAGTTGACCGGTTACAAGAGGCTGCCCACGGGGCGGCACCGCCCGGTAGGCGACACCGACAGCGAGCACGCCTTCTGCTGGCTGCTCGACAGGCTGGAGAACAAGTACCCCAAACGGCCGGCAAATTTCCCCGCCATGTTCCGCTACCTCGCGACCCTGTGCGACGAGCTGCGCGGGCTCGGGGTGTTCAACATGCTGCTGTCGGATGGAGAGTTCGTGATGACCTATTGCAGCAACAACCTTTACTGGTTGACGCGCAGAGCTCCCTTTGGCGAAGCCCGTCTGCTGGATGAGGATGTGGCCATCGACTTTCAGAGTGAAACCACGCCGAACGATGTGGTGACCCTGATCGCCACCCGGCCGCTCACCGGCAACGAGAATTGGGTGAAGATGGTGCCCGGGGAGTTCTGCCTGTTCAGGCTGGGCGAGCTGGAATATGGCAATGCAGCCAACTTGTTGAACCAGAAATAAAAAATACCAGGGTAGATGTCTACCCTGGTTCTTCGCAGCAGCCATACAGGCAAAAAGGGATGAGAGAGGTGTTGCTGAGCCGCATCATTCTCATGGGTTGCATTGTTACTTTAATGTTAATTTTGTGACAACCTTTATCTCTCTCCATTCTGACTGACATACCGATAACTTGAAGCTGCTCACATTCTGGTGTCCCAAGAGCATCCGGAGCGATACGGGCATGCCCGAAGGGCGGGTGACAGCGGGGCTGTGGGTCCGCTATATTGTGGTCTGTTTGAATACCATCATAGGGAAGAGAAGATGGAGTGGCTGGATCAGAAAGTGCTGCGACAACTGGCAGATGACATCGGTCACGAGATGATGCCGGTCGTCATCTCGGTGTTTGTCGAAGAGGTAGGCGAGCAGTTGGCCCAATTAAGACCGCTTTTTGAACAGCGGGACTGGTCAGCCCTGGCGCGTCTTGCCCACAGCATGAAATCGTCCTGTGGCAGCTATGGCGCCAAACCCAGCTATCAGCAGGTGATGGATCTGGAGTCTGCCTGTCGCCGGGAAGATGAGCAAGAGGCCGGCAGACTGCTGGCTGAGCTGGAGCACTCCCTGCCCCAGGTCTTCACCCATCTGGCCCAGTTTCACTGATCCAGAAGGGCATCAGCCCGCCATGTCGCGCTCGCCAAGCCTGCTCAGGATCACGGTGTCGAGTGCCAGCCGCAGCTTGAGGCGGTCGTGGCGGTGGGGGAGGGCCGCTTCACCCAGCTCGGCCCGAACGAGGCAGTGCTGCAGCTCGGGTACCTGTGGGCCCTCGGGAGCCAGAATGGCATCGATCCGGCCGCTGCCTATCCGCTCTTCCAGCCAACGATGTTGACTGGACAGTGACAACTGGCCTGCCGGACCCTCTTCGTCCACCAGATTGCTGATGAACACGACGATGGCGCGGCTGCTGCGGATCGCCTCCGCAATCTCGCGCAGCAGCAGAGGAGGCATGATGGAGGTGAGGAAGCTGCCCGGCCCCAGGATGATCATGTCGGCCTGGCTCAGCGCCTCGACCGCTTCGCGCGTGGCGGGCACGACCGGTTTCAGGCTCAGGGCCCGTGGCGGTGTGGTGAGCTGATCGATGGAGACCTCTCCCAGGATCTGATCGCCACAGACGGTGTGGGCGCACAGATCGGTGGGATGCTCGGACATGGGCAGCAGATTGGGTTCAATTTCCAGCATGTCGCTGATGAGCCTGATGGCATCCAGGGGGCGCACGCAGAGGTTGTCGAGGGCCAGCAGCATCAGGTTGCCGAGGTTGTGGCCCGCCAGCTCGCCGCGGCCGGTAAAGCGGTGCTCGAACAGCTGGCTACCGATGCTGGGGGTGGTCACCAGCTGGTTGAGGCAGTTGCGCAGATCCCCCCAGGCGATGCACTCCTGGCTTTTGCGCAGGCGTCCGGTGGAGCCGCCATCATCCGTGGTGGTGACGATGCCCGTCAGCCGGGATCCCAAGAACGACAGGGAAGAGAGCACCCGGCCCATACCGTGCCCGCCGCCGATGGCGACGACCCGGTCGAAGTCATTGATATTTTTTTGCCACATGCAGTGATCCCGTGGGAGGCCAGTGAGCACCATTCTAGTCTCCATGGCCAGGTAATTGTTTGATAAGGGTATGATTTTTGCTTGATGCCAGCATCCCGTACCCCTAGGAGACGATGTTGAACTTCCTGACGGCTCACTCGCTTGCCGAGACGACCCCACTGGCCGCCCAACAAGTTACAGAGCGGTTGCATGCCCAGTCATCCCATGTTCCATCGCTGTTGCTGGTCTATTTTACCCAAGCACACGAGGCGGCGGAACTGCGCCGTGCGCTCAAGGCATGTTTTCCCGATACCCGGCTGATCGGTTGCAGCTCCTGCGGCGGTATCCTGACCCAGGATGGCCATCATGGTCGGCATGGCTGGAGCCTGTCGGTCGCCGCCCTTTATGATGACAAGGGGGCCTATGGCGTGGCTGGCCAGATGGGGGATCAACCGGATGTGCGGGCATTGCTGCGCCGCGCCATCGCCGATGGTGGCCGACCGGGAGAGCTGCCGCAGCTCGTGTTGCTGCACACCAGCCCGGGGCTGGAGGAGGTTGTGCTCGCGGGGATCGACGCCGAGTTTGGCGCGACCGTTCCCGTCGTCGGCGGGTCGGCGGCAGACGACGGCGTGGCCGGGCAGTGGCAGCTGTGCTGGGACGAAGGGGAGGGATCACAAGGGTGCGTGTTGGCGGTGCTTTACCCCGATTGCCAACTGGCGTTCCAGTTTCATTCAGGCTATGTACCCACCGAGTGTCGCGGCATCATTACCGGGATAGACGGGCGGGAGGTGCTGACCATCGATCACGAGCCGGCGGCCCGGGTCTATGGTCGCTGGACCGAGCGTGCGACGCCCTGGCCGGTGGGCCCCATCCTCAGGGAGACGACGCTCTCGCCACTGGCCCGTCAGGTCGGCATGCTCGATGACCTGCCCTACTACAAGCTCTCCCATCCCGAGGCGGTGACAGCGCGGGAGGGGCTGCGCCTCTTTACCGAAACCCGACTGGGAGAGCGGCTGCTGCTCATGTACAGCAGCCAGGAAGGGTTGTTGCAGCGCAGCCTGAATGCGGTGAATATCGAGCCTGAATATGGCATGGCGAGCAATATGCGCCCCTTTGGCGCCCTGGTGGTGTTTTGTGCCGGTTGTCGGCTGGCACTGGGGGACAGGCTGGGGGACATCGTCAGTCAATTCAGTCAGAGGCTGGGTGAGATCCCCTTCATCACGCCCTTTACCTTCGGTGAACAGGGACGATTACCCCATGGTGAGCTGGCACACGGCAACCTCATGGTGTCGAGCGTAATCTTCCTCGAGAGCTGACACTGTGCTGGATTCAAGATGATAGGCAATAGCGAACTCGAAACCCTGGGTGACAAACTGCAAACCACGCTGGTGGAGCTGATGCGTTGCCGGGAGCGGGAGGCCAGATATCGGGAGGAGTCCCAAGCCCTGCTGTGCGGGGTGGCGACCCTGGCACAGGCCCAGAGTCTGGAGCAGGTACTGGAGAGTCTCATTCTTGCTCTCAAGCCCTTTATCGGATTCGAACAGGCGGACGTGGTTGCCTGGGAGGCCGTGGGGGGCAGCACCCATCTGAGCACCCAGCCGGACGAGGTGGGCCGGACCTGGTCGCTGACACCGCTCTTCTCCAGGGCCATCGAGGGGGAGACCCTGGTTATCTATGATCCTGCCCAACTGCCTGAGCTGGCGCCGCTGGCGGGGGCGCCGGGCTGGGCCAGCGTCATGATGACAGGCTTGCAGGGACCGGGGTTTTCCGGGGTGCTCATCTGTCGGCACAGCGTGGCGGGCACCTTCGATCTCAAGAGCAAGGCGGCGATGCAGCGTTGTCGCCCGCTCATCTCCCAGGCCCTGGTCAACATCGCCTATCGGGCTCGCCTGCAAGAACAGGTTGACCTCAAGACCCTGGCCCTGCAGGCCAGCGAACAACGTTTTCGCAGTTTTGCCGCCATGGCCTCCGACTGGTTCTGGGAGACCGACCCCCAGCACAGGCTCAGCTATGTCTCTGCCCCTGGCTATCAGGGGGAGGTGCTGGCCCGCCAGACGGGGAGAAGCCTCTATGATTTTGCCCACGACAAGCAGGACCCGGCCTGGAGCCACTACCGGCACCTGATCGCCCACCATCTGCCGGTGCGGGGAATGCGGGCCCAGGTGATGCTGGCGGGCGGGCCTTGCTGGATGGAGATCAATGCGGAGCCTTGCCATGATGCCGGTGGCCGCTTCCTCGGCTATCGGGGCACGGCGCGGGAGATAGGCAGCCAGATCCGCCGCGAGCAGGAGCTGGCGCGGGCGCGGGATGATGCCGAGACGGCCAACCGTGCCAAATCCCAGTTCCTCGCCATGATGACCCACGAGATCCGCTCTCCCATGAACGCCGTGCTGGGGATGCTGGATCTGCTGCAGCACGGCCGGCTCGACACTCCGCAACAGACCCTCATCGGCCATGCCACCCACTCTGCGCATCTGTTGCAGACCATCATCGACGATGTGCTCGATTTCTCGAAAATAGAGTCACATACCCTGACGCTGCACTGTGAACCCTTTCAGCCAGCCGAGCTGTGCCGTGCCCTGGTGGAGCCCTTGCAGGCACAGGCCAGTGCCAAGGGCATCACTCTGCACTGGCATCTGGATGAGACGCTCCCCGAACGCCTTCAAGGGGATGCCGTCCGCCTCTCCCAGGTGATAGGCAACCTGCTTGGCAATGCCGTGAAGTTCACCTCCACTGGCAGCGTGCGTCTGGCGTTGACCTGGGAGGAGGAAAAGTTGGGGGTCATGGTCAGCGACACGGGGATCGGCATCTCCACCGAGGATCAGGCGTTGCTGTTCGAACCCTTTTATCAGGTCGACAGTTCGGCAACCCGCCGCTTCTCCGGCTCGGGGCTCGGACTGGCCATCTGCAGGCGGCTGGTGCAGCTGATGGGGGGAGACATTTGCGTGCAGAGCACGCCTGGGCTGGGAAGCTGCTTCTGGTTCGAGCTGCCCGGGATGGCCTCTCCCTGTGCTCCGGCCGCCGCCCCCGGCAGTGAAGAGTGCGCCAGACTGGAGCTGGATGTGTTGGTGGTGGAAGACAGTCCGGTCAATCAACTGGTGGTATCCCTGATGCTGCAGAAGCTGGTTTGCAGGGTGAGGCTGGCAGGCAATGGTCTGGAAGCCCTGGCACAGGTGGCGAAGCAGCAGCCGGACCTTGTCCTGATGGATATGCGGATGCCGCAGATGGATGGGCTGGAGGCGACCAGGCGCCTGCGGGACATGGGGTGTGAGGTGCCCATCGTCGCGTTGACGGCCAATGCTATGATGGAGGACAGGGCCCGCTGCCTTGCCCAGGGCATGAACGATTTTCTGGCCAAACCCATCAGTCTTGCCAGGCTGCGAAGCTGCCTGCTCCGCCATTGCAGGTGATGCCGGCCGATTTTGGGTAAAAAAAATGGTCAACCTGGTGGTTGACCAATTCTTCAGCAAATACTGAAGAGAGCACGGGATAAATCGGGTTGTATGGTTTTATATGAAAAAGTCGTGCCAACTTTTCAAAACCTGTTATTTGCGGCCTGTAGCTGAATTGTGTGTTATTTATCGCTACCGTGATTGCAAAATGCAATTCTCATTTTTTCATTATAAGAATGCAGTGCCGAGAATTCGCGTTTTGCAAACCAACCGTTGACTCACTTTTTGACTCACTGTGCGATCAGTCGGCGCAAGAACTGACGCGCCGCTTCACTGTTCTGCTTGGCAATCAACATCTGTTTTTCATAGATCGGCATGGGCAGGATCTCGAGCCAGCGTTGGCAGAGCCAGGCTGCATCGTCGAACTGCTTGTCCGGGTAGAGCTCATCCAGTTCCGGGTATTGTGCAAAGACCTCTCTCAATCGGCTGACCAGCTGGTTGTCGCTGACATCAGAATCCGCACTCGGCCAGTTGGGCAGTGGCTCGACCTGGGCGTGCCTGAGGCCTGCGTCATCCGTTTCCATCTCGTGGATGCAGAAGCGTTCAAGGCCGAGCACGGTGACCCCGAGCAAACCGTCGTTGAGGGTATAAAAATCAGTCACCTTGACGCGGGTTCCGACCGGGAGAATCCGTCCGCAGGTGCCCGTGCTGGTGGTCTCTTCCATCACGATGCCAAAGCCACGATCCTCGAGGAAGGACTCCTTGAGCATCTGCAGGTGGCGCGGCTCGAACAGGCGAAGGGGGAGCTTGCCACCGGGCAGAATGTGGGACGGCAAGGGGAACAGTGCCAGTTGTTGAAGTTTCATGTTCCATCCTCCTAATCACTCATTGCTGAATGTGACAATGCAGTGACCGTGCCAGAGAGAGGTGGCGTGGCGAAGGGGTGAGCCATTTCCCGTGGTTATTTTTAATATCCATTTAAAATCAATCTATTGTGATTTTGTATCACGAACGCAGGCAAGGTAGTGCGAAAGGGATTCAGGTGAGGTGTTAGGGCGCCGAACATACCCCGTGTGCAGAATGAGTCTATTTTCGCATATTGCAAATTTGATTCATGCAAAATGCCTGTTACAGACCCATTCAGCGATTGGAGACCAAGGCTAGGGGATCAGGTGGTGAATTCGGTGTGCTGTGTCATGCCGTCCAGCATCAGGGCGGCTATTTCGTCATACATCTGCGACCAAGCCTGTGCCAGTGCCGGGGTAAAACCACTGCCGAGACGCCGTGCCAGTACCTGGGTCAGCGCCTGTTTGAGCAGCGCATTGAACGTTGAATCGCTGGTGACGCCTGCCGAGATCGCGAATGATGAAACCCAGTGCATCCAGCTGGGAAAGGCTGGTGATGATGGTGTTCAGGGTGTCCGACACCTTGGCAACGGGCAGCTCCTGATGTGGGGGAAAGAGGATCCTGAGTTCGGGGGACAATCTGAACAGCTCTTCATACACCTCCTGGACATAGCTGTTGTTCAGGGCGCTCACCCTGCCCCAGGCTTTCTGGACCAGCTCTATCTGCTCAAAGGTCATGTCGATGTTTCCTTCCCGTGCGATGTCATGAAAATAATAATCCATCTACTCAATAGAGCACCGGGTTCCGCGCCATTTGGGGAAAAGAAGAGGGGGCCAGCAAGGAGGCACGGATGGTGACCCCTTGCTGGCAGGAGGCCGGGACCTCAGTTGCGCTGTTCCAGGTACATGACGGCTGCTTCGACGCGGCTTTGGGCCTCGAGCTTTTTCAGCAGGCTCTTGACGTGGACCTTGACGGTTCCCTCGGAGATATGGAGCACTGAGGCGACCTGCTTGTTGGACAACCCCTTGGCGATTTCACGCATGATCTGCATCTCGCGTCGGGTCAGGCTCTCCAGCTTCTGCTGCAGGTGGTCTAGCTCGTAGATGTTCTCGAGATAGGGACGTAGCGGCTCGCTCAGGATCTGCTTGCCGGTCATCACGTCAGCCAGCTGGGCCAGCAGCATGTCAGGCTCGGTGTCCTTGAGCAGATAGCCGTCCGCGCCTGCCTTGAGCAGGGCAACCACATCCTGGCGGGCGTCAGAGACGGTCAGGATCACCACGCGGGAAGTCACCTCTTCGGCCCGCAGCGCCTTGAGGGTATCGAGACCTGACAACCCCTTCATGTTGAGGTCGAGCAGGATAAGGTCCGGTTCGGACTCCTTGGCCATGGCCACGGCGTCGGTGCCGTTGGAGGCCTCGCCAACCACGTCGATGTTATCTTCCAACTCCAGCAGTTGCACAATTCCCTTGCGCATCAGGGGGTGGTCATCCACGACCAGAACACTGTATTTCATCTCGTCCATCAGGCGTCTCTTGTTAGGCTGGTGGGAAAGGTCAGGTGTATGCGGGTGCCCCCGGAGGGCGGTTCACTGATGGTCAACTGGCCGCGCAATTTGCTGGCGCGTTCATTCATGATGCTGAGACCGTAGTGATTCACCGCCGAGCTTGCGCCCCTTATTCCAACACCATCGTCTGCAATCTGAACCTGGATGTTACCATCAGCCAGGGTCTCACAGCTAACGTCAATGTGCCGCGCACTGGCATGCTTGATGGCATTGAGCACTGCCTCACGGATCAGCTGCAGGATGTGGATGTGCTGCCCCGCTTCAAGGTCGGTGTCCGTCAGTCCGTACTGGAGCCTGATGTCGGCGTGCGTCTGGGGTTTGAGCTGCTCGAGCATGACCGCGATGGCTTCACCCAGGTTGGCATCGCCGATGCTGAGGCGGAAGGTGCCGAGCAGTTCGCGCAACTGGGTATAAGCATTGCTGAGTCCCTCGTCGATCTGCTCCATGGCTGCCTCGGTCTTGGCCCTGTCCCCCTTGGCGAAGGAGCGCTTGAGCAGCGTGGCCTGGATCTTCAGGTAAGAGAGGGCCTGGGCGAGGGAGTCGTGCAGTTCACGGGCGATGACGGCGCGCTCTTCCATCAGCAGCAGGCGCTGGTGCTGCAGCAGGGTCTGATCCTTGTGCAGCACCTGGGCCAGCAACATGGAGAAGTTCTTCATCAGCCGCTCGTCGATGGGGTGGTCGCTTATCAAGTCGAGCCGGCCGTACTCCTCGTCATCCATCTGCAGGTAAAAGCTCACCACGGCGGCCAGATCCCCCGGCCACCCCTTGCGCCCAGTGATGTAGACCGGCATCGCATTGTGCTCGAAGCGGGTGAGGCGGATGTACTCGATGTGCTGGTGGGCGGCGGCCCGCTCCAGCAGCTTTTGCAGGGTGCGGCGGCTGAGGGGCGCCGCGTGCAGTTTCTGGGCGGTGGAATAGAGGAAGGAGAGGGTGTCGTTGGCCTGTTGCAGCTTGGCCGTTTTCTCCTCCACCTTGCTCTCCAGCTCCCGATAGAGCTTGCCGAGCTCGTCGGCCATGGTCGCGAACGCCCCCGACAGCTCTCCCAGCTCGTTTTCACAGTGGGGGGGCAGGGTGAGATCGAACTCCTGACGCTGGATCTGGCGTGCGCAATAGACCAGCTGGTTGAGGGGGGCCACCACCTGCTGGCGGGTGAAGCGCACCGTGCACCAGGCGATGGTGATGATGGCGAGCAGACCCAACCCCTCTGCCAGGGCCAGCATGCGAACCTTGAACTCCACGTGGTACTGCATCTGGTTGACGAAGTCATCGATGGCGGCGACGAACTGTTCCGTATTGTCGGTATAACGGCTGGGCGTGGCATTCTCGATGTGTTCGCGCATCACTTGCCATTGCAAGAGGACTTCACCATAGGTGCGGCGCAGGGAGGCGGGCGTGATCCAGCGCTGGGTCTCCTGCAGCTCGGGGGCATGAAGGGTCTGTTCAAACTGGGCGAGCCGACCGAGGACGACCTGATCCTTCTCGATTTCATAGGCCATGCGGTATGCCTGCATGCGCAGGGATCCCGACAGGTTGATGGCCTTGGCATCGGGAACCGAATAGAAGAGGGTGACCATGGCCACCACGGCGATCAGGCTGGCCATGAACAGGATCAGCACCATGGAGCGACCGATGGCGCTGCTGACCGACTGCACTCTGAACCATTTTCCCATGCCGACCGGCTCCCTTTTCACCCACAAAGACCCCACAAAGTAGCATGGGAGTGTACTCCAAGTTGTGCTAGCATCGAAAAACTAGATGAACTCCGAGCGATTTTGCCTAAGTCATTGAGATAGGGGGAGATCGCCGTCAGCCGATGTTCGAGCTGAAAGGGTCAGGAAAGAAATGCCCTGGCCTCCCGTATTTGGAAAGGTGTTTATGTTGCCACTTGAAGATGGTTTTTCCCGTCGCTTTTACTATTTGCGTCTGTCGGTCACCGACGTCTGCAATTTCCGCTGTACCTACTGTCTGCCGGACGGCTATCACCCGCCGAAAGGAGATGGTGAGGGGCGCCAGTCCTTCCTCTCCCTGGAGGAGATCCGTCGCGTCGTCTCCGGGTTTGCGGCCATGGGGACGCGCAAGGTGCGTCTGACTGGAGGCGAGCCCTCCCTGCGCCGCGACTTCACGGCCATCATCGAGACCGTGGCCAATACTCCCGGCATCGAGAAGGTGGCCATGACCACCAACGGGTATCGGCTCAAGGAGCGTGCCCGCGAGTGGTTCGATGCGGGGCTGACGGCCCTGAACGTCAGCGTCGACAGCCTGGATCCCCGTCAGTTCCACCAGATCACCGGCGAGAACAAGCTGGCGGAGGTGATGGCGGGGATAGACGCCGCCCTGAGTGCCGGTTTTCGGTCGGTCAAGATCAACGCCGTGCTGCTCAAGGGGCTCAATGATCATCAGCTCGAGACATTCCTCGCCTGGATCCGCGACAAACCCATCGAGCTGCGTTTCATCGAACTGATGCAGACCGGCGAGATGGACGCCCTGTTTCGCGATCACCATACCAGCGGTGAACTCATCAAGCAGCGCCTGCAAGAGAGCGGCTGGGTGCAGCAGCTGCGCGGCCTGGATGATGGCCCTGCCCAGGTGTTCACGCATCCGGACTCGAGGGGCGGGGTGGGGCTCATCATGCCCTACAGCAAGGATTTTTGCGCCGGTTGCAACCGGCTGCGGGTCTCCTCCAAGGGCAAGCTGCACCTGTGTCTCTTTGGCGACAACGGGGTGGAACTGCGGGATCTGCTCACCGATGACAGCCAGCAGGAGGCGCTGCAATGGCGTATTCGCCAGGCGCTGACCGGCAAGGCCGCCACCCATCGCCTCCATGAAGGCAATGCAGGCATGACCCCCCACCTGGCCTCCATCGGCGGCTGACAGCCGCCGTGCACCTCAAATAACCTTCGATTAATTATCAATCCTCACATAGGGGTAATTTACCTTCCCCTGCTGTGTCTAATTACGCCAAGGGTTTGATCCAGCGCAAGAATCCCCCCTGTTTATCTCCCTGGTGGTATATCCCCTGACTTGTCAGGGCCGCAATATACACCCACGCTTATAATTGGCATTGAAAATGCCAGTCACGGGATCCGCGCGGGGGCATTCGTCCCCGAAAAGAGGAGTCGATATGACCGACGGGGTCAACTTGTCACGCAGAGGCCTGTTTCGGGGACGCCTGAGCGCCCCCAAGGCTGGGATCCAGTTGCCCTGGTCCGTCTCCTGGGACGAGTTCGTGGCCGGCTGTACCCGCTGCGGCGACTGTCTGGCGGCCTGTCCCGAGCAGATCCTGATCAAGGGAGACGGGGGCTTCCCCACGGTGGATTTTCACCGCGGCGAGTGCACCTTCTGCACCGAGTGTGTCAGCGCCTGCCAGGCGCCGGTGTTCAGGCCGACAATCCAGACACCCTGGGAGTATGTGGCCCATATCGAGGCGGGCTGTCTGGCCACTGCCCAGGTGTTCTGCCAGCGCTGTCAGGACAGCTGCGAGCAGCAGGCCATCCGCTTTTCCCCCCGGCTGGGGCGCGTACCCCCCCCCGGCATCCATGCCGAGTCGTGCAACGGCTGCGGGGCCTGCGTAGCGGATTGCCCAGTGGGCAGTATCAGCATCGGTCTGTCTCGTGGCGAGGCTTCGCGATGACCCAAGAGACGAACAAGTTGGAAAACGGTGATATGACGCGAGAAGAGTTCCATGTATCCAGCCTGGTGGTGCTGACCCAGCCCGATCTGCGCCACGCCCTGGCAGAGCGGATTGCGACCCTGGACGGGGCCGAGATCCACGCCGTCAGCGAGGAGGGCAAACTGGTGGTGACCTTGGAGGGGCCGAGCCAGCGCCCCATCATGGCGGCCATCGACACCATTCAGGGGTTGCCCGGGGTGCTCTCTGCGGCCCTGATCTACCACCAGTTCGATGAAATGGACGCCGAAGATGGGGAATAAGGCGTCATGTGGCAGAAGCGCAAGAGTCGTTCGCTGACCGCCACGGGTAATACACGGGATGCCGGGTCTGTTGTCTGCGTTCGATGAACGAAAAGCCCAGAGCAAAGGAATAAAGCGCCATGGAGCTGAGCCAGCGCGGCTCGTCACAATGGCTGTCATTGATGTGATTAAGCAATGCGAGGATATGTCATGAAGCTGAGTCGACGCGACTTTATGAAGGCCAATGCGGTGGCGGCAGCCGCTGCCGTGGCCGGTGTCAGTGCCCCCACTCTGGCGGCGAACCTGATCACCAGTACCGACAAGACCGCCATCACCTGGGACAAGGCACCGTGCCGCTTCTGCGGGACCGGCTGTTCCGTGCTGGTGGGCTCCCAGGCTGGCCGCGTCGTGGCGACCCAGGGGGATCCCGATGCACCGGTCAACCGTGGCCTGAACTGCATCAAGGGCTACTTCCTCTCCAAGATCATGTACGGGGAGGATCGCCTGACCCAGCCCATGCTGCGCATGACGAACGGCAAGTTCGACAAGAACGGCAACTTCGCCCCCATCAGTTGGGATCAGGCCTTCGACATCATGGCCGAGAAGTTCAAGGCGACCCTGAAAGAGAAGGGCCCGACCGCCGTCGGCATGTTCGGCTCCGGCCAGTGGACCGTCTGGGAAGGCTATGCCGCCGCCAAGCTGATGAAGGCAGGCCTGCGCTCCAACAACCTGGATCCCAATGCCCGTCACTGCATGGCCTCCGCGGTAGTGGGCTTCATGCGTACCTTCGGCATGGATGAACCCATGGGCTGCTACGACGACATCGAGCAGGCCGACGCCTTCGTGCTGTGGGGCTCCAACATGGCCGAGATGCACCCCATCCTCTGGTCGCGCATCTCCGATCGCCGTCTGTCCCACCAGGATGTGCAGGTGCACGTGCTCTCCACCTTCGAGCACCGCAGCTTCGAGCTGGCGGACAACGGGCTGGTGTTCACCCCCCAGACCGATCTGGCGATCCTCAACTACATCGCCAACTACATCATCCAGAACGACAAGGTGAACTGGGAGTTCGTCAACAAGCACACCCAGTTCCGCAAAGGGGTGACCGACATCGGTTACGGCCTGCGTCCCACCAACCCGCTGCAGCAAAAGGCCAAGAACCCGGACAGCGGCGACTCCACCCCCATGAGCTTCGACGACTTCGCCAAGTTCGTGGCGGATTACGATCTGGAGTCCGTCTCCAAGCTCTCCGGCGTGCCCAAGGACAAGCTCGAGAAGCTGGCCCAGATCTATGCGGATCCGGACAAGAAGGTGGTCTCTTACTGGACCATGGGGTTCAACCAGCACACCCGTGGCGTCTGGGCCAACAACCTCTGCTACAACATCCACCTGCTGACCGGCAAGATCTCCCAGCCGGGCTCCGGCCCCTTCTCCCTGACCGGCCAGCCCTCCGCCTGTGGTACCGCCCGTGAAGTGGGTACCTTCGCCCACCGTCTGCCGGCGGACATGGTGGTCACGGATCCCAAACACCGCGCCATCGCCGAGAAGATCTGGAAGCTGCCGGAAGGCACCATCCCGGAGCAGGTGGGCTACCACGCCGTGCTGCAAAACCGCATGCTGAAAGACGGCAAGCTCAACGCCTACTGGGTGATGTGCAACAACAACATGCAGGCCGGCCCGAACATGAACGAAGAGGCGCTGCCCGGTTATCGCAACCCGGCCAACTTCATCGTGGTCTCCGACCCTTATCCGACCGTGACCGCCCAGGCGGCCGACCTCATCCTGCCCACCGCCATGTGGGTGGAGAAAGAGGGGGCCTATGGCAACGCCGAACGTCGCACCCAGTTCTGGCACCAGCAGGTGAAGGCACCGGAAGGGGCCAAGTCCGACCTGTGGCAGCTGATGGAGTTCTCCAAACGCTTCACCGTGGAAGAGGTGTGGCCGGCTGAGTTGATTGCCAAGATGCCGGAAGTGAAGGGCAAGACCCTGTTCGACGTGCTCTATGCCAACGGCCAGGTGAACCAGTTCCCGAAAGAGCAGAGCAAGGGGGCCCTGAACGACGAGGCCGAGCACTTTGGTTTCTACGTCCAGAAGGGGCTGTTCGAGGAGTACGCCTCCTTCGGTCGCGGCCATGGCCACGACCTGGCGCCGTTCGATCAGTATCACGAAGCCCGTGGCCTGCGCTGGCCGGTGGTGGACGGCAAGGAGACCCTGTGGCGCTATCGCGAAGGGTTCGACCCTTACGTGAAGGCGGGGGAGGGGGTGCGCTTCTACGGCAAGCCCGACGGCAAGGCGGTCATCTTCGCGCTGCCCTATGAGCCGGCTGCCGAAGCTCCGGACAAAGAGTACGACATGTGGCTCTCCACCGGTCGCGTGCTGGAGCACTGGCACACCGGCACCATGACCCGTCGCGTGCCCGAGCTCTATCGCGCCTTCCCGGATGCGGTGCTGTTCATGCACCCGGAAGATGCCAAGGCCCGTGGCGTGCGCCGTGGTGAAGAGGTGATCGTCTCCTCCCGCCGGGGCGAGGTGAAGACCCGGGTCGAGACCCGTGGCCGCAACCGTCCGCCCAAGGGACTGGTGTTCATGCCCTTCTTCGATGCGAGCCAGCTGGTCAACAAGCTGACCCTGGACGCCACCGATCCGCTCTCCAAGGAGACGGATTACAAGAAGTGCGCCGTCAAGGTCATGAAGGCCTGAGGCGGGGGAGCGCGAGATGAGTCGTAGTCGGCGCCAGTTTCTGGCCGACATGGCCAAGGGGGTCTGCGGTGTGGGCCTGCTTGGCGTGGGGCTCGGCGGCGTGGCGCGCCAGCAGGTGCAGGCTTTGCCTGCCCAGGCGCTGCGCCCGCCGGCCGCCCTCGACGAGGCCGAGTTTCTCGGCGCCTGCGTGCGCTGCGGGCTCTGCGTCGAGGCATGCCCCTACGACACCCTCAAGCTCGCCCGGCTGTTTGAACCCGTGACCACCGGCACCCCCTACTTCAAGGCGCGCGCCGTTCCGTGCGAGATGTGTGACGACATCCCCTGCGTGGCGGCCTGCCCGAGCGGGGCGCTGGATCGGGCCATGACCGATATCGATCAGGCGCGGATGGGGGTGGCGGTGCTCATCGATCACGAGACCTGCCTCAACTACCTGGGGCTGCGCTGCGACGTTTGCTACCGGGTCTGCCCCCTCATCGACAAGGCCATTACCTTGGAGCTGCAGCACAACCCGCGCACAGGCAAGCACGCCATGTTCCTGCCCACGGTGCACAGCGATCTCTGCACCGGCTGCGGCAAGTGCGAGCACGCCTGCGTGCTGGAGGAGGCGGCCATCAAGGTGGTGCCTCGCCAGCTTGCCAAGGGGGAGCTGGGTCACCACTACCGGCTCGGCTGGGAAGAGAAGGCGAAGGCGGGCAAATCGCTCATCGGCGACAGGCTCACCCTGCCGACCCGCAAACCGGAGGGTCTATGAGTCGGTATCCAGGGGCCGAGGCCACGGCCAGGCTGGGGTGGTGGCGTGCCCACCGCTTCCTGCTGCTGCGCCGGCTTTGCCAGTTCGGGGTGCTGGGGCTGTTCCTGCTGGGGCCGCTCGCGGGCATCTGGATCCTCAAGGGCAACCTCTCCAGCTCCCTGCTGCTGGAGACGGTGCCCCTCACGGATCCCCTGACCCTGTTGCAGTCGGTGGCGGCGGGCCAGTGGCCCATCCCCACCCTGTGGCTCGGGGCCGGGCTGGTGCTCGCGGGTTACTGGCTGGTCGGGGGGCGGGTGTTCTGCTCCTGGGTCTGTCCAGTCAACCTGGTCACCGATGTCGCCGCCTGGCTCAGGGGGCGGCTCGGGCTCAAGGGCAATGGTCAGTTCAACCGCGCTACCCGCTACTGGCTGCTGGCCATGGTGCTGGTGGCGCCGGCCATCACAGGCGTGCTGGTGTGGGAGCTGGTCAATCCGGTGTCGCTCACCCTGCGGGGCCTGCTGTTTGGCATGGGGGCGGGCTGGGGCCTGCTGGCGGTGCTGTTCCTGTTCGACCTTTTTGTGGTGGAGCGGGGCTGGTGCGGCCACCTCTGTCCGGTGGGGGCCTTCTATGCCCTGGTCAACCGGGTCGGGTTCATCAAGATTGCAGCCTCGGGGCGCGAGCGGTGCAGCAACTGCATGGATTGTTATGCGGTCTGCCCGGAGCGTCCCATCCTGCGCGGCCCCGTTCACGGTGCCAGGCGTGGTCACGGGCCCTTGATTGCGGCTCAGGAGTGTACCAACTGCGGCCGTTGCATCGATGTCTGCGCGGAGCAAGTTTTTGAAATCACTGTAGGTTTTGCCGTCAAGGCAGAGAAAACGTCGGAGAACACATAATGAAGAAGCTGATTGGAGCAATGCTGGCCTGCCTGATGGCGGGTTCCTTGATGGCGGCCGTCCCCGAGATCACCAACAGCACGGGGGGCATCAAGTCGGAGCGGGGAAGCACGGATCTGGTGACGGATGCCGACGCGGCCCCTCTGAAGAACTTTCGCAAGGATGGCGACCTCTACGATCGCCAGTACATGCACCAGCCCCCGCTGATCCCCCACGACACCCGCAACTATGAAGTGGACAACAAGGTCAACAAGTGCCTGGCCTGTCACAGCTTCAAGAACGCCAGTGCCATGAAGGCCCCCAAGATAAGCCCCACCCACTTCGAGACCCGCGACGGCATGACCCTGGGCGAAGTCTCTCCGCGCCGCTACTTCTGTCTGCAGTGCCACGTGCCGCAAGCGGACGCCAAGCCGCTGGTGAACAATACCTTCAAACCGGTTGAAGCGCTGAACTGAGGAGCCCATAGATGAAATTACCCGGCTTTGTGAAGCGTCTGTGGACCACCTTCAAGTCACCGTCGAAGGCGGCCCTCTGGGTCATCCTGCTGATGGGCTTCTTCGGTGGCGTCATCTTCTGGGGCGGGTTCAACACCGCCATGGAAGCGTCCAACACCGAGGCCTTCTGCACCGGTTGCCACGAGATGAAGGACAACGTGTTCGTGGAGTACCGCGACACCATCCACTACGCCAACCGCTCCGGCGTGCGGGCCAGCTGCCCGGATTGCCACGTACCCCACGAGTGGACCTACAAGATCATCCGCAAGGTGCAGGCCTCCAAGGAGCTGTGGGGCATGATCACCGGCAAGGTGGATACCCGCGAGAAGTTTGAATCCCACCGGCGGGAGATGGCCGAGCGGGAGTGGCAGCGGATGAAGGAGACGGATTCGCGCGAGTGCCGCAACTGCCACAACTTCGAGTACATGGACTTCTCCCTGCAAGGGCGTCGGGCCGCCCAGATGCACTCCACCAACCTGGCAAGCGGGGCCAACACCTGCATCGACTGCCACAAGGGGATTGCGCACCAACTGCCTGACATGAAAGGGGTGCCAGGCTTCTGATGGGAAGGCCGCCGGATCCTCGGGATCCGGCGGCCTTCGAGATTAATGGGCAATGACGCCCCCCAGCCAGACATCTTTTGATAGAATCCCTTCCCGGCAACGCGGCGCCCACCGGCTCCTTTCATGGCTGGCACCACGGTGCGGCGCGTTCACCTCATCCTCTCGTGGTCAATGATTGACAGGAATGGCCCCAATGGCACCCAAACACAGCGAATTCATCCCTCTCAAGATCGCCGTCCTGACGGTTTCCGACAGTCGCACCGCTGCCGATGACAGCTCGGGGGACTATCTGGTCGAGGCCCTGACCCAGACCGGCCACGTGCTGGCCGATCGGGCGCTCTGTCCAGACAACCTGTTTCGCATCCGCGCCCAGGTGAGCGACTGGATTGCCGACGAGGGAGTCCAGGTGGTGCTCATCAACGGCGGCACCGGCTTCAACGAGCAGAACCGGGTGCCCGAGGCGGTCGGCGTGCTGTTCGAGCGCACGGTGCAGGGTTTTGGCGAGATGTTCCGCCAGCTCTCGTTTGCCGAGATAAAAGGCTCCGCCATGCAGAGCCGTGCCCTGGCCGGGCTCGCCAATCGCACCCTGATCTGCTGCCTGCCCGGCTCCACCGGCGCCTGCCGCCTGGGCTGGGAACAGCTTATCCGGGATCAGCTCGACGCCCGTACCCGGCCGTGCAACTTCGTGACCCATCTGTGATCCCGGGAGTAAACCCGGATCATCCATCTTATTTTTCGATAGGGGCATAGATGAACCTGACCCATCTCAACCAGAGCGGCGAGGCCCACATGGTGGATGTCACCGACAAGCAGGTGACCGAACGCGAGGCCCGCGCCGAGGCTTTCGTGACCATGGCCCCCGAGACCCTGGCGTTGATCCTGAGTGGTCAGCACCACAAGGGGGACGTGTTCGCCACCGCCCGCATCGCCGGCATCATGGCGGCCAAGAAGACCGCCGACCTCATTCCCCTGTGCCATCCCCTGGCCCTGACCCGGGTGGAGGTAGAGATAGCCCCCCAGGCGGCGCACAATCGGGTCCATATCCGCACCCTGTGCAAGCTCTCGGGCAAGACCGGGGTGGAGATGGAGGCGCTCACCGCCGCCTCGGTGGCGGCCCTGACCATCTACGACATGTGCAAGGCGGTGCAAAAGGACATGGTGATCGAGCAGGTGCGTCTGGTGGAGAAAAAGGGCGGCAAGTCCGGTCATTTCCAGCTGGGTGCGACCAAAGGAGAGCAGGCATGATCAAGGTTCTGTTTTTTGCGCAGGTGCGTGAGCTGGTCGGCTGCGACGAGCTCAGCCTGCCTTGCGACTACGCCAGTGCCGATGCCCTTCGCGCCGCCTTGAGCGAGCGGGGTGACAAGTGGGCGCTGGCGCTCGAATCCGGCAAGCTCCTGGTGGCGGTCAACCAGACCCTGGTGCCGCTGGATACCCCCCTCCATGACGGGGATGAGGTCGCCTTCTTCCCGCCGGTGACCGGAGGTTAAGGATGAACGAGATAATGACCGTAGATCGCACCACTGAGCTGCGGGACTGTGGTGAGGCCGCCTTCTTCCCTCTCCTTCCAGTGACGACCGGAGGCTGACCATGACCGATCGCATTCTGGTGCAGCGGGATGACTTCTCGCTGGCCGACGAATATGCCCGCCTTGCTGCCCGGCAGGACACAGGCGCGATTGTCAGCTTTGTCGGCAAGGTGCGCGACTTCAATCAGGGAGAGCATGTGAAAGGGCTGGCCCTCGAGCACTACCCCGGCATGACCGAGAAGGCGCTGACGAACATAGTGGCCGAGGCCCGCAGCCGCTGGCCCCTGCAGGAGTGCACCCTCATTCACCGCATCGGCGAGCTGCTGCTCGGGGATCAGATCGTGCTGGTGGTGGTGAGCAGCGCCCACCGCGAGGCGGCTTTCGAGGCCTGCCACTTCATCATGGATTTCTTGAAGACCCGGGCGCCGTTCTGGAAAAAAGAGCTGACCGCCGACGGGGTGCAACGCTGGGTCGAGGCCAGGGCGAGCGATGACGCCGCCCTGGCCCGCTGGCAACAAGGGGAGTGAGCCTCGGGCTCGCGTCAATCGATCCGGCCGTGTCGGAACATAAGGAGCAAAGGAATGAAGAGATGGGTATCCCTGTTGGTGCTGGGCGCCAGCGCCATGTACAGCGGTGCTGTGCTGGCTGACGAGGTCAAGGTGGCGGTGGCGGCCAACTTCAAGGGCACCATAGAGCGCATCGGCAAGGAGTTCACCGCCAAGACCGGCCACAGCGTCGTCATCAGTTCGGCGGCCACCGGCGTGCTCTATACCCAGATCACCCACGGTGCACCCTTCGATCTCTTCCTCTCGGCCGACGTGGCGACCCCTCAAAAGCTGGAGTCGGAAGGCAAGGGGAGCGAACGCTTCACCTATGCCATCGGTCAGCTCGGCCTCTGGCAGAAGGGGGGGCCAGCTCCCGACGAGGCCACCTTGCGCCACTGGCAGGGGGAGCTGGCCATCGCCAACCCCAAGAC
Organism: Aeromonas sp. FDAARGOS 1406; assembly: GCF_019048565.1. NCBI lineage: Bacteria > Pseudomonadati > Pseudomonadota > Gammaproteobacteria > Aeromonadales > Aeromonadaceae > Aeromonas > Aeromonas sp. FDAARGOS 1406. Next base: position 1,214,168 of record NZ_CP077378.1, on the reverse strand, counting down.
AGCGCCCTATGGCGCTGCCGCCATGGCGACCCTGGCTCATCTCAAGATCGATCCCAAGCAGTATCGGGTGCTGACTGGCACCAACATCAGCCAGACCTGGCAGTTCGTCGATACCGGCAATGCGAAGCTGGGCTTCGTCGCCTGGGCCAACCTGGTGGAGGCGGGCAAGACCGGCGAAGCCTGGGCGGTACCGGCCAGCTTCTATCCCCCCATCGAGCAGCAGGCCCTGGTGCTGAAGAAAGGGGCGGCGGTGGATGCCCTGGTCGCCTGGCTCAAGGGGCCGGGACAGGCGCAGATCAAGGCGGCGGGTTACGCCCTGCCGCAGTAAGCGCCCGGCGTCTGCCGGCCAGCCCCGTGCTGGCCAGATCCGGTGCCTGATGTGTCCCAAGGCGGCGCCCGTCATGACGGCGCCCTGTTTTTTATCGACACCCGAGAGGGGACCCTATGAGTGAAGGGGATCTGCTGGCGGTCTGGCTGACCCTGAAACTGGCGGCCAGCACCACTGCCATCCTGCTGCTGCTGTCGCCGCCGCTCGCCTGGTGGCTGTCTCGCAGCCAGCACCGGCTGCGCCCCCTGGTGGAGGCCATGGTGGCCCTGCCGCTGGTGCTGCCGCCCACCGTGCTCGGTTTCTATCTGCTGCTGGCCTTCTCCCCGGAGTACGGCTTGGGTGGCTGGTGGCGGGAGACCTTCGGGGCCCCGCTCGCCTTCAGTTTCCTCGGCCTGCTCATCGCCTCCGTCATCTATTCGCTCCCCTTCGTGGTACAACCCCTCACCTCCGCCTTCGTCAACATGGGCAGCAAGGAGCTGGAGGCTGCTGCCACCCTGGGGATGGGCCCGTTTGAGCGCTTCTTTCGCATCATCCTGCCGATGACGCTGCCGAGCTTCGTGATGGCGGCGGCGCTGGGCTTTGCCCACACCCTGGGGGAGTTCGGGGTGGTGCTGATGATCGGCGGCAACATTCCCGGGGAGACCCAGGTGCTCTCCATCGCCCTGTTTGATCACGTGGAGGCGATGGACTACGACCACGCCCATATTCTGGCAGGCGGCCTGATGGGCTTCTCCCTGGTGATGCTGGTGCTGGTCTACGGCGTGCTGCAACGCCGGCAACGGAGGCTGTTCGGATGAACCTCTACCTCAAGGCCAGACGTGATTTCGGCCCCTTCACCCTGGCGTGTGATCTGGCGTTGCCCCCCAGCCGCATCCTCGGCCTGTTCGGTCCTTCGGGCTGTGGCAAGAGCACCCTGCTGCGCATCATCGCCGGGCTCGACAAGGCCCCGGGCGATGCCCTGCGCTGGCAGGGGCGCGAGCTTGCAGCCCTGCCCCCCGAGGCGCGGCGCATCGGGATGGTGTTTCAGGATGCCCGTCTCTTCCCCCACCTGAGCGTGCTCGGCAACCTGCAACTGGCGGCTCGCAAGGGGAGGGGGCGCTGGCAGCCAGAGGATCTGGCTGCGCGCCTCGGCTTTGCCGAGCTGCTGGGGCAACCGGCCCATGGCCTCTCCGGCGGTCAGCGTCAGCGGGTGGCATTGGCCAGGGCCTTGCTGGCCGAGCCCGACTTGCTGCTGCTGGATGAACCCTTCTCGGCGCTGGACAGGCGCAGCCGCATCCATCAGGCCCACGTGCTCAAGGGCTTGCAGCAGGAGAGCGGCATCCCCATGATCTTCGTCAGCCACGCCATGGAGGAGGTGAGCCTGCTCTGCGATGGACTGGTGCTGCTGGCAGAGGGACGGGTGGAGGCCCAGGGCACCCCAGAGGAGATCTTCGCCCGCACCGACCTGTCGCTGGCCAGTCGCGACGACGTCGGGGTCATGCTCTCTGCGACCCTGTCCCACTACGACGAGCACGAGCAGATGGCGACCCTGCGACTCGGGGAGCAGACCCTGATGGTGACCATGGAGCATGCCCCCGATGAAGCGGGCCCCTTGCAGATCAAGGTGGCGGCGCGGGATCTGGTGATCGCCACCGAGCCCATCGTGTACTCCAGCCTCTCCAACTGCCTCGAGACCCGGCTGCTGGAGGTGCGGGAGGTGCGACCCGGGCAGACCCTGTTGCAGTTGGCTCTCGGGCAGCAGATACTGCTGGCCCGGATCACCAGCCGCTCCGCGCAGCGGCTCGCCCTGATGCCGGCCATGCGCCTCTACGCCTACATCAAGGCGGTGAGCCTGGTGGGAGAGGGGTAGACAGGGGACCGGAGTGCGGATTGGCTGGCCATGAGTGGCCGGCATGGCGTCGAGAAAGGGGGGACGGGTGCGTCGCAATCAGGTAATGAAATCCCATGGCTTGGCCCTGCGCAGTGCGGGGGAGGGGCCCTTGCTGCTCTTGCTGCACGGGCTGGGCTCTTCCAGCCTCGACTGGCAGGCGCAGAACGAGCGTTTTTCCGAGCGTTACCGGGTGGTGGCCATCGACTTGCGCGGCCACGGCCAGAGCATGCAGGAGGGGCCCTTTGACGTGCCCACCCTGGCGGCGGATGTGGCCCGCTGGCTCGACGAACAGCCCGAGCCTGCCTGGGTAGTGGGGTTGTCGCTCGGTGCCATGGTGGCGCTGGAGCTGGCGCTGCAACTGCCCCACAAGGTGCAGGGGCTGGTGCTGGTCAACGGCTTCAGCGAATTTCTGCTGGAGACGCCAAAGGAGCAGGAGCGCTATGCCATGCGCCTCAAGTGGCTGCGCTGGTTCGGCATGCGGCCGCTGGCGTGGTGGCTCGGTCGCGAGCTCTTTCCCGGCCCCGATCTCGCCCAGGTGCGCCACACCTTCCGGGGGCGCTTCGTGCGCAACAAAAAGAAGACCTACAAGGCGCTGCTGGAGGCGCTGCCCGGCTGGTCGGTGCGGGCTCGTCTCGGCACCCTCTGGCAGCCGGTGGCCATCATCTCCACCAGTCACGACTATCTGCCCCTGGCGCGGCGGGTGGAGCAGTTCGCCTCCCTGCCCAATGCCACCATCCACACCCCGGATGGTCACCACGCCTGGCCGGCGGAAGATCCCGCCGGGTTCAATCATCTGTTGCAGCGGATCCTCTCAACCCATTGAGGGGAGCAGACAGCAGAGGTAGATAAAAAAGCCGAACCCCGGGGGTTCGGCTTTTTTGTGGGCGCTGCTCAGGGTCTTGAGCAGACCGGGCAGTCGGGGCGCTTGGGAAGCTTCAGCTCGCGAAAGCTGCCACCCAGACCGTCGATCATCAGCAGGCGGCCGCTGTAGCTTTTGCCCATGCCCGCCAGCAGCTTGATGGCTTCGAGCGCCTGCAGGCTGCCCACCAGTCCCACCACGGGGGCCAGTACCCCCGCCTCGACACAGGTGAGGGCCTGATCGCCAAAGAGGGTGCTGAGACAGGCGTAGCAGGGTTCATCCTCCTGCCAGGTGAAGCTGCAGAGCTGCCCTTCGAGCCGGATGGCGGCGCCGCTGACCAGGGGCACCTTGTGCTGGCGGGCACGCTGGTTGAGGAGGTTGCGGATGGCGACGTTGTCGGTGCAGTCGAGCACCAGCTGATGGCCTGGCAGCAGGGCATCGAGCAGCGCCTCGTCGGCGAGGGCGGCGTGGGTCTCCACCTCGAGCCAGGGGGTGAGGGCGCGCAGGGACGTCGCCGCAGACTCCACCTTGAGCTGGCCGATGCGCTCGTCGCTGTGCAGCACCTGGCGCTGCAAATTGGAGAGCTCCACCCGATCGAAATCCACCAGGGTGAGGTGGCCGACCCCGGCCACCGCCAGATACTGGCTGGCGGCGCAGCCCAGGCCCCCGGCGCCGATGACCAGCACGCGTGACTGCTTGAGCGCCTCCTGCCCCTCGAAGTCGAAGGATTTGAGCACGATCTGGCGGTTGTAGCGAAGGAGTTCTGCGTCGCTCAGGATCTCGCTCACAGCAGCAGCCCCGAGAAGGGCTCGACGGTGACCGTCTCACCGGCGGCCACCTTGCCGCGCTCCTGCTCGAGCACGATGTAGCAGTTGGCCCGGGACAGGGAGCTGAACACCCCGGAGTCCTGGGAGCCGGTGCTGCGTACCTCGAGGCCATTCGGGCCCACGCTCAGGATGCCGCGCTGAAAGTCCAGGCGCCCCGGGCTCTTCTTGAGCGGCTCTGTCGCCAGGGCCTGGAGGGGGTGCGGGCGTGCAAACTGCTGACCGGCCAGTCTGGCCAGGGCCGGTTGCACCAGCTGATCGAAGGTGACCATGGCGGAGACCGGGTTGCCCGGCAGACCGAAGAACCAGGCGTTTGGCAACCGGCCAAAGGCGAAGGGTTTGCCCGGCTTGATGGCGAGCTTCCAGAAGCCAATTTCCCCGAGCTCTTCGAGCAGTTGCTTGGTGAAGTCCGCTTCTCCCACCGAGACGCCCCCGGTGGTGATCAGGGCATCGGCCTCGCGGTCGGCCTGCAAGAAGGCGGCGCGCAGGGCCTCCGGATCATCGGGAATGATGCCAAGGTCCAGGCACTCACAGCCCATGCGGCTCAGCATCGCCTTGACCCCGTAGCGGTTGGAGTCGTAGATGTCCCCGTGCTGGAGCGGGGTGCCCAGAGGCTTGAGCTCGTCCCCTGTGCTGAAGATGGCGACCCTGAGGGGACGGCGCACCGTGACGTTCGCGATGCCAAGGGAGGCGAGCAGCGGCAGCTCCCTGGGGCTCAGGCGCAGGCCGCTTTCGAGCACCCGGGCGCCCTGCGCCAGATCCTCGCCGCGGCGACGGATGTTCTGGCCAGGCGTGGGCGCGGTCAGGAAAGTGATCCCGTTGTCGCCGGCTTGCGTTTCTTCCTGCATCACCACAGCGTCTGCACCCGGGGGCACAGGGGCCCCGGTCATGATGCGGATGCAGTGGCCGGCGGGCCACTCCCCCTCATAGGGCTGGCCCGCAAAGGCCTTGCCCGCCACGGGGAGCGGCACCCCGGCGGCGAGATCCGCCAGGCGCACGGCATAGCCGTCCATGGCGGCGTTGTCGAAGGGGGGGACGAAGAGGGGGGAGCTTATCTCCTCGGCCAGGATCCGATCCAGCGCCTGGGGCAGGGGCAACCGCTCCGTCTCGCAGCAGCAGGTGAGTTGTTCCAGCATCCCTTGCAGGGCCTTGTCCAAGGGGAGGAGTGCACCGGTATCGAATCCCATCATCATGACCTCTCTGGTGTGTAGGGGGCAGATTATCCCAAAAATCCGCTCCGATGGGCAGGCCGAAGGTGCGGTAATGGGGGGCAGATGCCCCGGTGTGATCGGATTCTGGGGCGCTATTCCGTTGAATTACCTCCTGATGGGTAACCAGAGCGAGGCTTGTGCGAGATGGTGGCTGGGGAAGAGGCGGCACGGCCGTGCGCCTTGCCCCCGAATGGGCAGGCCGGTGCGGACAAAACGGGGTGGTTTGGCATAAAGTCGGGCACCGGGCTTGAGTTAGACAGAATTATGACAATAATCGCCCTGTAAGATTGCGCCGCGGCACCATGCCGCAGGCCAGCACAGTCCCTGAGCGTGGGAGAGATACACGATGACGAGCTTAAGCCAGGAAGCCCTGTTGGTCAGGGCGGCGCTCGAGGCCGAGGGCCTTGAGACACCTCTGGTGGCCAATGAATTGAGCGGCCAGCAGAAAAAGGAAAAAATCGAAGGTCATATGCGCGCCATCATGGAGACGCTGGGACTGGATCTGGCCGACGACAGTCTGGCAGAGACCCCGCACCGCATTGCCAAGATGTACGTGAACGAGATCTTCTCCGGCCTCGACTATGCCACCTTCCCCAAGGTGACGGTGATCGAGAACAAGATGAAGGTGGACGAGATGATCATGGTGCGGGACATCAGCCTCACCAGCACCTGCGAGCACCACTTCGTCACCATAGACGGCTTTGCCCACGTGGCCTACATTCCCCGCGGCAAGGTGATTGGCCTGTCGAAGATCAACCGCATCGTGCAGTTCTTCGCCCGCCGTCCCCAGGTACAGGAGCGGCTGACCCAGCAGATCCTGCTGGCGTTGCAGACCCTGCTTGGCACCAGGGACGTGGCCATCAGCATCAAGGCGACCCACTTCTGCGTGAAGGCCCGTGGCGTGATGGACTCCACCTCCTACACCACCACCACCTCCCTGGGCGGCGTCTTCAAGACCCAGCCCGACACCCGCGCCGAATTTCTCGGTGGTCTGAAAGGGTAGTGCTCCCGGGGCCTGTCGCCGACAGGTCCCGTCTCCTTTCCCTCACTTTTTTTGAAAAATACCTAAAGTTGTGACCGTGCCGGTCGCTATGGCTCTCCGTGTTGTCGGACGGTCTGGTTGACGCCGACACCCCCGAGCCCGCCCTTGTGCGCGCCGACAGGGACGAGATGTGCTGCCAAGGAGGGTAGTGAAGGCGCAGGCCAGGCTGCGCCCAGCAATGCCACTTGTTTTCCCCATGCAGGACATGCCATGAACACCATGACGATAGGCAAAAAACTTACCGCCGGCTTTGCCGTACTCGGCCTGATGATGGCCTTTATCGGCGGCTTCTCGCTGTTTGAATTCAGCAAGATGAACCGCGCCGCCATCGGCTTTACCGACAGTATCCTGCCCGCCGTCGTGCGGACCAGCACCCTCGGCGAGACCATCAATGCCCTGCGCCGCTACGAACTGGATGTCTTCCTGGTGGCGGACGATGCCCAGCAGAGGGCCCGCTATCGCAACGAGAGCGAGAAGAGCCTGCAAGAGGCTGCGCGCCAGATAGTGGCCCACGATGGCACCATCTGGGCGGAGGATCGGGAAGAGCGCCGCGCCTTTGACATCGTCAAGGCGGACTGGGAGCGATATGTCGCCCTGCACCAGCGCATCCGGCAGATGCAGGACTCGGGACAGATGGCCGAAGCCCGGCACCTCTTCATGGGGGAGGGGGTCACCCTCTATACCAATCTGACCAAGTCGGTGGGTGAGCTTATCCGCATCAACCACGGCTACTCCGTGGGCTCCCGTGCCGAGGTGATCGCCGCCTTTGACAGCGCCAAGCTGAGCGTGACCCTGGCCCTGGTGATGGGCCTGGCCCTGGTTGTCGCCCTCTCCGTGGTGCTGACCCGCCAGATCCGCGACCCGCTCATCATGCTGGCCCGTCAGGCCCAGCGCATAGCGAGCGGGGATCTCGGTCGGGGCGAGCTGCAGGAGTGGGTCCGCGGCAACCGCTTCAACCGCGACGAGCTGGGTCAGCTGGGGTCGGCCATCGACCGGATGCAGGGGGCACTGGCAGAGCTGGTGAGCGAAATCTCCGGCTCGGTGAGCCAGCTCAGCAGCGCGGTAGAGGAGGTGAGCGCCATCTCCGAGCAGTCCGCCAAAGGCATGGCAAGCCAGCAGGGAGAGGTCTCTCAGGTCGCCACCGCCATGAACGAGATGCAGTCCACGGTCAATGAGGTGGCTCGCAACACCACGGACGCCATGGGGGCGGCCAAGCAGGCTTCCCGCACCTCCACCCAGGGCAACCAGGTGGTACGCAGCGCCATCGGCAGCATAGAGCAGGTCTCCCGTCAGATAGAGCAGGCCGGGAGCGTGGTGCAGCAACTGGAGACCGACAGCGCCAGCATGGTGCTGGACGTGATTCGCGGCATCGCCGAGCAGACCAACCTGCTGGCCCTCAACGCGGCCATCGAAGCGGCCCGTGCCGGCGAGCAGGGTCGTGGCTTTGCGGTGGTGGCGGACGAGGTGCGCAGTCTGGCCCAGCGCACCCAGGCATCCACCGCCGAGATCAGCAAGATGATCGAGGTGCTTCAGGAGCGCACCGCCGAGGCGGGCAGCGCCATGCAGCTGAGCCGTCAGCAGATGCAGGAGAGCGTGGAGCTGGCGCGGGAGGCGGGGAGCAGCATCGACAGCATCAACGGTGCCGTCACCCAGATCACCGACATGAACACCCTGATCGCCACCGCCACCGAGCAGCAGAACGCGGTCACCGAGGAGCTCAATCGCAGCATCGTCAAGATCCACACCGCCGCCGACGAGAATGCCCAGGGGGCGCAGCAGACCGCCCAGGCCTGTGTCGAGCTGAGCAGGCTGGCCACCTCGCTGCACCATATGACCCAGCGCTTCACCCTCTGAGTCTTGCTGCCACCCGGCACAGCGCAGAAGGCCCCGCCAATCGGCGGGGCCTTGTTGTTTGTCATCGCCCTCCCTGTGCCCGTTTCAACCGGCCCGCCTGCCCCTTCACCTACCGGATGGGGGATGACAGGCCGGATGTTCGACTTCGCTCACAAATCGGCGATTAATTTCATGCAGGGCCGTTTGCGACCTGTTTGCGAGCCCGTATAATGCCCCTGTTTTGGCTCAAGAGACCCACCATCCGTCATGTTCCGTTCCATCAAGTATCAAGTCATGTTCTTTGCGGGTTGCATCCTGCTGACCACCGTCCTCAGCGTGGTGGGTTACAGCTATGTTTCCCTGGCCAGCATGCAGGAGAAGATCCAGCAGGAGAGCCACGACGCGGCCCGCCAGCAGGCCAGGCAGTGGCTGCTGACCCTGGCGGATGGTCAGGCGAGCGAGGTGGCACGCTCCTTCGAACTGGCGCTGGATGCGGCCGAAACCCTGGCGGCACTGCTGGCGGGCAATGTCCATCAGCCCGAGCCTCTCGATCGGGACGAGGTCACGGCCCTGCTCAAGGACATAGGGGATCGCAACCCGGATTTCCTCAGCATCTACAGTGGCTGGGAGGCGGATCGTTTCGACGGTCAGGATGCGCTCCATACCGGTGATGGCCGGCATAGCCAGGCATCGGGCAACTTCGCCCCCTACTGGAGCCGCGGCCCGGCCGGTTTTGACCTCAAACCCCTGGGGGATTTCTACAGCAAGACGCCGAGCGCGACCGGGATCCGGGCCTCCGAGTGGTATCTCTGCCCGCAGGAGAGCAAGGCAAGCTGCGCCGTCGACCCCTCCGTCTACCAGGTCAACGGTCAGCCCACCCTGCTCACCTCCTTCGTGGTGCCTGTGCTGAACGGGGATCAATACCTCGGCATGGTGGGCATCGACTACTCCCTCAACTACCTGCAACGGCTGGCCGCTGACATCAGCCGACGGGTATTCGACGGGCAGGGCAGGGTGCGCATTATCAGCCCCATGGGCATCATCGCCGCCGACTCCCGCGATGGCGACGGGGTAGGGCAGCGCTTGCAGGATCCATCCTTGCTGGCCCAGTTGCAACGTGGCGAGAGGGGCAGCGACGAGCACGCCGATGGCTTGAGGGTCTTCGCACCCATCAGCCTCAACAAGGTCACACAGGCCTGGGGGATCGCCATCGAGGTGCCGGGCAGCGCCCTCTATGCCGAGTACGAGCGGATGGCGCAGGCCCGTGCCGAGGCCTTTGGCAAGGGGGTCTGGACCCAGCTGATGGTGGGCATCCTGGTGGCGGGTATCGGTCTGGTCGGGCTCGCTTTCGCGGCAGGGTCCATCTCCCGGCCGGTGCAGGAGACGGCTCGCATGGTGGCGCGTCTCTCCAGCGCCGGAGGGGATTTGACTCAGCGGCTGACCCAGCACCGGCGCGATGAAACCGGGGTGCTGGCGGAGGGGATAAACCAGTTCGTCGCGACCGTGCAGGGCATAGTGACCGACACCGCCACCAGCGTGCACGAGTTGCAGCAGGCGGCGGTGAACTCGGCCAGGCAGGCCCAGCAGGGGCTGGCGAACAGCCATCACCAGCTGGAGCAGGTCGAGCTGGTGGCCACGGCCATCCATGAAATGTCATCGACCGCAGACTCCGTCTCCAGCAGCGCCCAGATCACGGCCCAGGCGGTGGATGAGACCCGTCATGCGGTGCACAAGGGTCAGCAGGTGGTGAGCGCCTCTGCCAACGGCATCCGCCAGTTGAGTGCCCAGGTCAGCGAGGTGTCGGACAGGATCACCGCCTTGCAGCAGCAGGGGGTGCAGATTGGCAGCATCCTGGATGTGATCCGGACCATCTCTGAGCAGACCAACCTGCTGGCGCTGAACGCAGCCATCGAGGCGGCACGGGCCGGTGAACATGGTCGCGGTTTCGCCGTGGTGGCCGACGAGGTGCGTACCCTTGCCTCCAAGACCCGGGTCTCGACCCAGGAGATCCAACAGATGATAGACAGGCTGCGGGATACCACGCGCGCCGCGGTCGACACCATGACAGAGGGGCGCCAGTTGAGCAGCCTGGCGCTGCGTGATGCCGAGCAGGCGGTAAGCGAGCTGGCGACCATAGTGCAGGCCGCCGACCGTATCCAGGACATGGCGACCCAGATTGCGAGCGCCGCCGAGCAGCAATCCAAGGTGAGCGAGGAGATTAACCAGAACGTCAGCAACATACACGAGCTGGCGAGCGCCTCCACCCGGGTGGCCCGGGAGCAGGATGCCCAGAGCCGGCAGATGCACGGGTTGACCGAGACGGTCATGAGCAAGCTGGGACGCTTCCACTACTGATGGCGTTCTGATATGCACAACAAGGCCCCGCCAATCGGCGGGGCCTTGTTGTTGATGGCGGGTCTGTTGATGTCAGAGTCGATTAGCGCCGCGTAATCGGTCGGCGCCAGACTGCTTGTCCGATCATGTGGCGCAATCGGGCTATCTCGCCGTCAGGCGCTCAGGGAGGGCAGGCTGCCAGCCTGCACGTCAGCTCAGGCCGACAATCTCCCCGTCATCGTCGATGTCCATATGGCGTTCAGGGAGGGCAGGCTGCCAGCCTGCGCGTCAGCTCAGGCCGACAATGTCGCCGTCATCGTTGATGTCGATATGGCGATAGGCCGGCAGGCTGCCCAGGCCCGGCATGGTCATGATGGGGCCCGCCAGGGCATAGACGAAGCCTGCCCCCGCGCAGAGTTTCACCTCCTCGATGGGCACCTCGAAGTCCGTCGGCACGCCCTTCCTGGCGGGGTCATGGCTGATGGAGAGCGGCGTCTTGGCCATGCAGACGGGCAGGTGATCCTGGCCCTCTGCCGAGAGTCTGGCCAGTTGCTGGCGCGCCTTGTCCGAGAGGGTGACGCCCCGGCCACCATAGCCGCACTCCACCAGGGTGGCGAGCTTGGCGGCAAGGCTCATCTCATCGGGGTAGAGCAGCCTGACCTCACTGGGCTGCTTGCAGGCCGCCACCACGGCGTGAGCCAGATCCGCCGCACCCGCGCCACCGTCAGTGAAGGCCCGGGAGAGGGCGACGCCACAGGCACCGGCCTGGCGCGCCGCCGCCTCCAGCAGGGCCAGCTCGGCATCGCTGTCGGTGGGGAAGCGGTTGATGGCGACCACCACGGGCACCCCGTAACGGCGGGCGTTGTGAATATGCCAGGCGAGGTTGGCGCACCCCGCTGTCAGGGTGGGGAGATCTTCCCCTTGCAGGCTGGCCGGCAGCGGCTGGCCCGGCCGGATGTCAAGCAGGCCGCTGTTGGCCTTGAGGCCGCGCAACGTGGCCACCAGCACCACGCAGGCGGGGGCGAGGCCGGATTGGCGATACTTGATGTTGAAGAACTTCTCCAGCCCCATGTCGGAGCCAAAACCCGCCTCGGTCACCACATAGTCGGCAAGACCCAGCGCCATGCGATCGGCGATGACGGAAGAGTTGCCGTGGGCGATGTTGGCAAAGGGGCCGGCGTGGACCAGCACAGGGGTCTGCTCCGTGGTCTGCATCAGGGTGGGCTTGAGGGCGTCTTTGAGCAGCACCGTCATGGCCCCCGCCACTTCCAGCTGCTCGGCGGTGATGGGCTTGCCGCGCAGGTCGAGGGCGAGCTGGATGCGGCCGATACGCGCGCGCAAGTCCTTGAGATCCCTGGCCAGGGCCAGAATGGCCATCAGCTCGGAGGCGGCGGTGATGACGAAGCGATCGGGGCGCTCGACACCATCGGCAGCGCCGCCCTGGCCGAGGGTGAGGTGGCGAAGCGCCCGGTCGTTCATGTCCAGGGTGCGGGGCCAGAGGATGTTGGCCGGGTCGATATCGAGCCGCGCCAGACCGGTTCTGGCGCTGAACTGGTCACCGAGTTTGCGTTCATGGAACAGGCGGGCATCGAGGGCGGCAGAGGCCAGGTTGTGGGCGGCGGTGAGGGCGTGAAAATCCCCGGTGAGGTGCAGGTTCATCTCCTCCATCGGCACCACCTGGGCCATGCCGCCCCCGGCGGCGCCCCCCTTGACCCCGAAGACGGGGCCGAGGCTCGGTTGGCGAATGGTGGCGATGCTGGGCTGGCCGATGTGGTTGAGCCCCATGGAGAGGCCGATCGTGGTGACCGTCTTGCCCTCCCCAAGGGGGGTCGGCGTGATGGCGCTCACCAGCACCAGCTTGCCGGGCTCGCGGGTGGGGGCGTGATGGAGCAGCGCGAGGTCGAGTTTGCCCTTGTAATGGCCGTGGGGGTGGAGATGGGCGGCCGCTATGCCGAGCTGAGCTGCCACCTCGGCGATGGGTAGGCGGGGGGACTGGCGGGAGATCTCGATATCGCTTAGCATCAGCACCTCGTTGGCATGTCAGGTCAAATATGCGGCGAAGTCTAGAGGAATCAACAGGGTAATCCAATGAGCAATACTATTTTATCCGGCAGTCGTGAGCCCCATCAAAGCCCCATCCTGCTGGATCTCAACGCCCTCTATCACCCGCCCAAACGGCCCCTCACCGCCCTTGGCATCGTCAGCGCCTTCATCCCGCTCTTTGGCTACGGCTGGCAGGCGATGACCCAGGATCCCGAGACCCACTTTCGCCACGAGCTCGGCAAGCGCATCAACAAGCACAAGAGCGACGAGGCGAACCTCGCCCTGATGATGCAGTTGGCGGCCATGCTGGATTGCCACTGCCTGCACGTCACCCTGCCCTATGCGCTGGGGGAGACCGAGCTCGCCGCCTTGCGCCAGCGTCTGCCACGCTGGCAGATGAGCCAGCAGGATCACCTGCTGGTGGCCGAGCTGATGCCCACCCCCTGAGCCCGGGCTCAGGTCTCCCTGTCCCAGTAGTGGGGCGCCAGATAGCGCTCCTGCACGAATTCGATGAAGCAGCGCACTTTGGCCGACACGAAACGGCGGTGCGGATAGAGGGCATAGAGCCCCACCTGCCCCTTCTCCCACTCCAGCAACAAGGGGACCAGCGCCCCCGAGCGCAGCGCATCCCCCACGATGAAGGTGGGCTGCAAGATGATGCCCTGGTGGTCGCAGGCGGCCCGGGTCAGGGCCACCCCGTTGTTGGCGCGAAGGGGCCCCTGGGGGCGGATGCTGTGCTCCTCCCCATCCCGTTTGAAGACCCAGTCCGGCTGGGTCAGGGTGTAGATGAGGCAGTCGTGCTGCTTGAGATCCTCCGGGGTCTTCGGCCTGCCCCGGCGGGCCAGGTAGTCGGGGCTGGCGCACACCACCATCTTCATCATGGCGAGCGGCTTGGCCACCAGGGAGGAGTCCGGCAGGTTGCCGATGCGCAGGGCCAGATCGAACCCCTCCTCCACCAGGGCCACCCGCCGGTCGCTGTACTCAATCTCGAGCTTCAAGTCCGGGTAGCGCTCGCGAAACAGGGGCAGGGCGGGGGAGAGGTGCAGGTAGCCGAAATCCATGGGCACCGAGAGCTTGAGGGTGCCCTGGGGCTGCTGGTTGTTGTGGGTGAGCTGGCTGTGGGTCTCTTCCAGCTCCGCCAGCAGGGCCAGGGAGCGCTGGTAGTAGAACTGGCCCGCCTCGGTGGGATTGACCTGGCGGGTGGTGCGCGACAGCAGCCGGGTGGAGAGGGACTCCTCGAGCTGCTGCATCAGCTTGGAGGTCATGGCGACCGAGATCCCGAGCTGATGGGCGGCCTTGGTGAAGCTCTGGCACTCTACCACCTTGATGAAGGTGCGCATGGCGGCTATCTGATCCATATTCCACTCTCGGTTGATAATTATTTTAATACATCGATGATTATCTATTCTCGATAGGAGGTTAGCATTTTGGACACCGTTGTGAACCCCCAATGAAGGAACGATCGGAATGAAAATGACCAAGGCCCTGCTGGCCTCTTGCCTGTTTATGGCGGCTCCCCTGATGGCTGCCGATTACGATGTCGATGCAGCGCACACCACAGTCCAGTTCAAGGTGGGCCACCTCGGCTTCTCCGAACTGGTCGGCCGGTTCAACACCTTCAGTGGCACCTTCAGCATGGACGACGCCAACCCGGCGGCGGCCAAGGCGAGCTTCGAAATCGATGCCGCCAGCGTGGATTCCAACCACGAGGCCCGCGACAAGCACCTGCGCAGCCCCGACTTCCTGGACGTGAAGCAGTACCCCAAGATGACCTTCGTCAGCACCGGCTATGAAGGCACCAAGGACAAAGGCGTACTCAAGGGCACCCTGACCCTGCACGGTGTGTCCAAGGACGTGGCCTTCGACCTGGTCCACATCGGCGAAGGCAAGGATCCCTGGGGCGGCTACCGCAGCGGCTTCAACGCCACCACCACCATCAAGCGCAGCGAGTTCGGCGTGAACTACATGGTGCCGAACATCCCTGACGAGATGACCATCAACCTGTTCGTTGAAGGCGTGCGCAAGTAATGGGCGCAGCACTCCTGCTTCAAACCCTGGCGGCTCCTTTAGGGGCCGCTTTGCTGTCGTGGCGCTGGCCGCGGCTGGGCTATCTGTGGGGCGCCCTGGGGATCTGGCTGGTAGGCTGCTTGCTGGGCGGTGCCTATGGCCTGCCGGTCAAGGCGTGGCAGTGGCTGCCGCTGACCCTGCTGGTGCCCGCCCTGACCCAGGGTACCAGCAAGGGGATCGCCCTCGCGCTGTTCGGGGTGCTGGGCGCCCTGGTGTGGTGGCAGGGGCTGGCCTCCGTGCTGGCGAGCGAGCCCGGGATCTGGCTGGCCCTGCTGCCCGCCATCCTCTGGTCTGGCTGGACGAGCTGGCGTGGTGACAGCGAGGAGGGGCTCGGCTTCGCCCTGGCCTTCATCTGGCTGGCGCTGGTCATCGGCATCGATGGCAGCCTGCTCATCGCCCAGCTGACGGGGGCCCTGGCCGCGTTTGCCGGATTCCGTGCCCTGCTCGGCGCCTTTGCAGGGGTCAAGGTGATCCCGGCTGCCCTGGGGCTTTCACTCGCCTTCGTGCAGATGCTCGCCTGGCAGTACGTGGAAGTGCCCCTGCTGGTGCTGCTGCCGGTCTGGCTGTTGCCGCTGCTGGAACGTGCCCTGCACGGGCGCCCGGGACTCTCTCGCTGGGGGGTCTTGATCCTGGTGGCGGCCGTCGGTGCCGGAGTGAGTCTGTGGTGGGTATGGCCAGAGGCGTCACTTTACTGATTTCTGCATGAAAAACAGGCTATTACCTTAGAAATTGATGGGCTTGTCAAAGTCTGGACAGATAAAGATTGAGACCCATGGTGCTTTCGGATAAAAAGGATTTTCAATTATCTGGATACACACAGAACCCGGCTATGCCGGGTTCTGTTTGCCTGCTTTCCCGCGGCACGCTAAGGAGGCCACAGTTGCGCAGTCAGGGATCTGAGCATCTGTTTTTTCGCCATTTCACCGAACAGGGATGTCTTGGGGATCTCTGCATCCTGCTGGTGACCCACCTGCTTCCCGACAGACCCGACTTCATCCAGGTGCTCGATCGGGTGGGCCGGGTCGGTGCCATCCTGCCCAAACCCAAGTCCGTGCATGGACCGACGCTGGCCTGGGCTCAGCAGCACTACCCCGTGCTGCCCCTCAATCGCCACTGGACCTCGGATCCCGGTGAGGTGATCGCCCAGATTGCCCCCCTGGTGATGTCCCACGAGCGGCTCATCATCCTCGACATCGGCGGCTACTTCGCCAAGAGCCAGGCGGTACTGGCCGAGCACTTTGGCGCCCGCTTCATCGGGGTGGTGGAGATGACCGAGAACGGCCATCAGCGCTACGAACAGGAGTCCCTGGCGGCCCCCGTCATCTCGGTGGCCCGCAGCCCCCTCAAGCAGGCGGAAGATATCCAGATCGGCCTGAGCGTGGTCTACTCCGCGGAGTCCCTCGCGCGTACCCTGAGGCGTACCTTCAATGTCTGCCAGGCCGCCCTGTTCGGCTATGGCAAGGTGGGGCGCAGCATCGCCCGGGAACTGCGCTGTCGCAACCTGCATCTGGAGCTGGTGGAGACGGATGCCCTGCGCCAGGTGGAGGCGCTCTCCCACGGCTTCAAGCTGGTGAACAAGGCCGAGGCCCTGGGCCGCGCCGAGCTGGTGATCTGCTCCACCGGCAACGGCTCCCTCGATATATCCGATCTGCAGGCCCTGCGCCCCGGCGCCATGCTGGCCTCGGTCACCTCCGCCGACGACGAATTCGCCTTCAGCCTCGCCCAGCTGCCCTGGCCGAGCGAGGAGGTGTGTCCCCATGTGCTGGCCTTGACCCGGCCGGACGGCAGCACCATCTTTTTGCTCAACCGGGGGGAGGCGGTCAACTTCGTCCACGGCGCCGTCATCGGCGAATATGTCTACCTGGTGCTGGCGGAGATCATCGAAGGGGTGCACCAACTGGCCCATCAGGCATCCACCCCGGGCCTTCACGAACTGCCCCAGGCCACCATGCAGCGCATCGCTCGCCACTGGTTGACCGATTTTCACGGAGTCACCCCATGACAGACACCCATTTGCCCCTCGCGAAACCGCGCATCGAAATCCGTTACTGCACCCTCTGCCGCTGGATGCTGCGGGCCGCCTGGCTCGCCCAGGAGCTGCTCTCCACCTTCGACGGCGAACTGGGAGAGGTGGCCCTGGTGCCTGCCAGCAAGGGGGAGTTTCGCATCCTGGTGGACGGGGTGCTGGTGTGGGACAGGGTGGCCGACGAGGGCTTCCCCGAGGCCAAGGAGATCAAGCAGCGGGTACGGGATGTCATCGCCCCGGAGCGGGATCTCGGCCATGCGGATCGTAAACCCGCAGCCGAGTAGGCGGCATCACCCATGATGTGAAAGAGGGAGGCGCAGGCCTCCCTCTTTCGTTGCGGTCCCCGGTCAACGGTCGCCAGATGTGGCCAGCGCTTCCCCGGGGGGGAGGCCGATATAGCGGGCCCGCTTGTGGGGCTTGATGCGGCTCACGTCCACCCACACCAGGCCGTCGATGCAGTGGTTGAAGTCCGGGTCGATGCCAAAGTCCATGAACTGCACGCCCCCCGGCTCGCACAGCTCGGCGTACTGCTTGTAGAGGGTGGGAATGGCGCAGCCCAGGTTGTCGAGCCCGGCCTTGAGCACCTTGAGGTCGTCCCCGTAATCGCGCCCCTCGAACAGCGTCGGCGTGGCGGGATAGGGGCGGCGGGAAGGGGCGAGGGCAAGGGCGGGGGCGAAGTGCTGGCGATAGAAGCTCACCAGCAGATCCTTGGCCGCCGGCGGCAGGCTGCCGGAGAGGGTGACGGG
Organism: Aeromonas sp. FDAARGOS 1406; assembly: GCF_019048565.1. NCBI lineage: Bacteria > Pseudomonadati > Pseudomonadota > Gammaproteobacteria > Aeromonadales > Aeromonadaceae > Aeromonas > Aeromonas sp. FDAARGOS 1406. The sequence continues at coordinate 1,196,985 of NZ_CP077378.1, read as the reverse complement.
CCCGAACAGGTAGCGGTATTGGGGATAGCGGGCCAGATAGGCCCCGATGCCGAACCAGAGGTAATCGAGCCCCCGCTTGCCCCAGTAGGCGGGCTGGATGAAGCTGCGGCCAAGCTCGATGGCCTGTTCCAGCCGGGGCAGCAGCTTCTCTTCGAAGCCGAACAGGGTGTGGCTGTAGAGGCCATCCAGCCCCTTGCTGGCCAGCCGTTCGGCCACCGGGGCGAAACGGTAGGCGCCGATGATGTCGAGGCGGGCGGGATCCCAGAGGATGAGGTGGTGATAGTCATCGTCGAAGGCATCGAGATCCCGCCGCTTGCCCGAGCCTTCCCCCACCGCCCGAAAGGCGATCTCCCGCAGGCGCCCCAGCTCACGCAGGATCACCGAGTGGCTCTGCTCGTGGCGGCGATAGAGCAGGATGCGCTGGCCGTCCGGGGTCTGGCCGAGCAGCTCGCACCCGTCGATGGCCTGTTTCAGCAGGCGGCGATCCTCCGGCAGGGCGATGGGGGCCTCGGTCTGCAACCGTCCCGCCTTGCCCCGAGCGATTCGGTAGAGGTGGCCGCGCACCAGCCTGGTCGCCGTCTTGGCCGGCAGCTCCTGAAAACTGGCGAGGGGAATGCGCGCCCCTATGGTCACCGGCAGCGTCTGCCCCTGCTGGCGAAACAGCTGGCGTACCAGCAGCAGGGCGGAGGCGGGCTTGTTGAGCCAGGAGGCGAGATAGAACCAGAGGCTGTTGCGCCCTCCCAGGTGAATGGGCACCAGGGGCGTTCGGCTGCGCTGGGCCAGCTTGATGAAGCCGGCCTGCCAGGGGCCATCCTTCACCCCCTTGGGGCCGAGGCGGGAGACCTCGCCTGCGGGGAAGATAACCAGGGCCCCGTCGGCGGCGAGGTGTTCGTTCATGGCGAGGATGGCCTGCCTGTTGGTCTTGCCCCCCAGGTTGTCCACCGGCAATAGCAATGGGCGCAGCGGCGCGAGCTGGGCCAGCACCTGGTTGGCCACTATCTTGACGTCGGGGCGGATGCGCCCGATGAGGCGCAGCAGGGCCAGCCCGTCCAGGGAGCCGATGGGGTGGTTGGCGACAAGAATAACCCGGCCGCTGGCGGGAATGTGCTCGAGCTCGGCCTCGCTCACCCGGTAGTCGAAGTGGAGCTCGGTGAGGGCTTGCTCGACGAAGTCCAGACCGCGCAGGTGGGGATGGCGCGCGGCAAAGCGAGTGAAGGCCTCCTCGTGCAGCAACCAGCGCAGCCCCTGCCTCATCAGGGGACGGAGGAGGGGCTGGCTGGCGAGGCGGGGCAGGTGCTGCCCCAACAGGGTATCGACGTCGAACATGGGCAAGGCTCCGCTGAACTTTGCCCCAGCTTGACGTCCCTGCGTGCCTTTCGTGTGTCGGTTGGGTGACGGTTTGATGACGGGGCGAACCCCGTCCTTGCCCCCTTACTCAGCCCGCCAGGCAGAGGTGAGGCGCACCAGCGCCACCAGGGTGGCGACCGCTTTTTCCATGGATTGCAGGGGGATGAACTCGTGCTTGCCGTGGAAGTTGTGGCCGCCGGTGAACAGGTTCGGGCAGGGCAGCCCCATGAAGGAGAGCCGGGCGCCGTCGGTGCCGCCGCGAATGGGTTTGATCTTGGGCACCACGTCGGCGGCCTCCATGGCGGCTTTGGCCAGCTCGACGATGTGGGGATGGGGCGCTATCTGGCTGCGCATGTTGCGGTAGTTGTCCACTATTTCCAGGGTGATGCGCGCCTTGGGGGCGTCCAGCTGCAGGGAGGCGACCCGCTCCTTTAGCTGGGCCTTGCGGGCGGCGAAGCAGTCATCGTCGAAGTCGCGGATGAGGTAGTGCAGGGTGGTCTCCTCCACCGTGCCCTCCATCCGGGCCAGGTGGAAGAAGCCCTCATACCCCTGGGTGCACTCCGGGGTCTGCTCGGCGGGCATGGCGGCATGGAAGCGTGCGGCCAGGGTCTGGCTGTTGATCATGCTGCCCTTGGCGGTGCCGGGGTGGACGTTGTTGCCTGTGATGCGCACCGTGGCGCTGGCGGCGTTGAAGTTCTCGCATTCGAGCTCGCCGAGCTCGCCGCCATCCACCGTGTAGGCCCACTTGGCCGGGAAGCGGTCCAGCGGGAAGCGGTCGGCACCGCGCCCTATCTCCTCGTCCGGGGTAAAGCCGACCCAGACATCGCCACGGGGGATCTCGGGGTGAGCCTGCAGGTATTCCACGGCGGTGAGGATCTCGGCGATGCCCGCCTTGTCGTCGGCCCCCAGCAGTGTGGTGCCGTCGGTGGTGATGAGATCCTGCCCCAGGTAGTTTTTCAGGAAGCGGTACTGGCGGATGGCCAGCACCTCGTCCCCCTTGCCAAGGCAGATATCGCCCCCCTGATAGTTCTCGACTATCTGGGGGACGACGCATTCGGCCTCGTAATCGGCGGTGTCCATGTGGGCGATGAGCCCGATGGCGGGGGCATCCGGCTGGTTACCCGGCAGGCAGGCGGTGAGGTAGCCATGCTCGTCCAGGGTGACCTGGCTCAGCCCCATCTGCGTCATTTCATCGCGCAGGGCCCGGGCGAAGAGGCGCTGTCCCTCGCTGCTGGGGCAGGCAGGATTGGTCGCATCGGAACGGGTATGAAAGGTGAGGTAGTGGAGAAAGCGCGAAAGCAGGGTGTTCATGGGCAAGCCTCGGGTCACGAAAGAGGAGTCATTGTGGCCAAGACGGCGGCGCCGCTTATTGCGTCAGCGCAGTTTTTGATGACTTTGTGGGGGAGAGAAGGGCCATCGAGGGGGAGGGGCAGGGATCATCGCTCGGCACCTTGCATAAAAATTCCAAAATAAAAACTGGTTAAGCAATTGCGAAAAAGCTGAATTTCCCCTCGGCCCAGCGCTGGCAAGGGGTGACCCAAAAAGCGTGACGTGTTGGTTATTTTCATCGCCTCGCCCACGCACTCCCATCCCCCGCCATCCCAGAGCCCGCCTTGCTGGCAGCGAGATTTTGCCCCCCGATGAAAACCCGTTTTTTAACACGATTTTTTATTGTCACTGGCTGCGGTAAGTGTGTACACTCCGCGCCGATCCAAGGGCAACCCTGCGCAGGCCGTGTCCGCCAGACCCGCAGGATCATGACGCCTATAGGGCGAGGCACGCAGAAACGACAGACACTGCTGGGGAATGGTTTCTTTAATACCGGTTAGGCTCCGGTATCAGGGAGAACAACGGACTCTCATCTTTCAGCTGACCGAGTGGGCTTCGGGCTCATCATCTCCCTTGTCATGGGCGGTCACTGGCGTTGAGCGGGTCGTAGTGGTTGTCGTCCATCAACACGATGCGTGCTGACGTCTTCCCTTCTCTTCCTTGAAACCCTCTCCTGTCCGTCGGGATGGCTGCCGAATGATGAACAAACGGCGTGGCTGATGCCGATTGTCATCAAAGTACCGCGGTACGCCGGCAAGGTGTTACCGCATACCGTTGAGCTTGATGTAAAGCCACCAGCCCCACATCAAGACTCGTTACTTCCCAAGATCCACCAGGCAGCCTTGGCTTGCCGCGATGTGCAATGAACAGGATGTGGCGGAGCATGCTCCGTTGCGGGTCCAACGTCAGCAGGCCGCTCTGGCTTGCCGCATTTTGCAATCAATGGTCTGGATGTGATTGAGGGTAACGAAGGCGGCCTACGGCCGCTCATTTGCGAGGCATAGCCCATGACTAACTGGTCCAGCAAGGACTCCTTGAAGGTCTACAACGTTCCCTACTGGGGTGCGGGTTTTTTCAATATCAATGACGCCGGTCATGTGACCGTCTCTCCCGACAAGTCTCGCCCCGAGGCTCAGATCGTGCTGTCCGAGGCCATCGAGCAACTGCGCCAGTCCGGGCTGACCACGCCGGTGTTGCTGCGTTTCCCCGACATCCTCAAGAGCCGGGTCGATGCGCTGTTCAACGCCTTCGGTCAGGCCATCGAAAAGTCAGGCTATGAAGGGGATTACCTGTGTGTTTACCCGATCAAGGTAAACCAGCAGCGCCGCGTCATCGAGACCATCAGTCAGTCCTACAGCGACAAGCCCCGGCTTGGGCTGGAAGCGGGCTCCAAGCCCGAGTTGCTGGCCGTGCTGTCCCATCATCATGAGCAAGGGTCCGTGATCGTCTGCAACGGTTACAAGGACCGCGAATACATCCGCCACGCCCTCCTGGGCAACCTGATGGGCCACAAGGTCTACATCGTGGTGGAGAAGCCCTCCGAGCTGGAAATGGTGCTCGACGAGTCTGCTCGTCTCAACATCAAGCCCAACATCGGGGTGCGCGCCCGTCTGGCGTCCACCGGCTCCGGCATGTGGGAATCGAGCGGCGGTTCCATGTCCAAGTTCGGCCTCTCTGCCTCCCAGATCCTGTCGCTGGTGGAGCGTCTGCGCAGCCTCGGCAAGCTGGACTGCCTGCAACTGCTGCACTTCCACCTGGGCTCCCAGATCGCCAACATCCGCGACATCCAGGGCGGCATCCGCGAGTGCGGCCGCTTCTACGCCGAGCTGTGCCGTCTTGGCGCCAAGGTCGAGGTGGTGGACGTGGGCGGCGGCCTCGGGGTGGACTATGAGGGCACCCGCTCCCAGAGCCACTGCTCCGCGAACTACAGCCTCTCCGAGTACGCCAACAACGTGGTCTGGGGCATCGGCGATGTGTGCCGCGAGTTCGACCTGCCGCACCCGACCATCATCAGCGAGTCCGGCCGTGCCCTGACTGCACACCACGCCGTGCTGGTCACCAACATCATTGGTGCCGAAGGGGTGGAGGTGAACGACATCAGCGCCCCGGACGAAGACGCGCCCACCATTATGCAGAACATGTGGAAAGGTTGGCTGGACCTGCGCGGTGAAGATCCCTCCCTGCTGGAGATCTTCCACGACTCCGTGGCGGATCTCGGTGACGTCAACGCCCAGTACACCATGGGCCTCTTGAACCTGGAGCAACGTGCCTGGGCCGAGATGCTGCACCAGAACACCTGTCTGGCGCTCAAGGAGCTGCTGAACCCAGTCAACCGCAACCACCGCGCCCTGGCCGACGAGCTCTCCGAGAAGCTGGCGGACAAGTGCTTTGCCAACTTCTCCCTGTTCCAGTCCCTGCCGGATGCCTGGGGTATCGGTCAGGTGTTCCCGGTGATGCCGCTGGCCGGCCTCGAGCGTCCGCTCACCCGCCGCGGCATCCTGATGGACATCACCTGTGACTCCGACGGTCAGGTGGAGCACTACGTCGACGGTCTGGGGGTGGAAAGCACCCTGCCGATGCCGGTCTACGGTGAAGACGAAGAGTGCCACGTCGGCTTCTTCCTGGTGGGTGCCTATCAGGAGATCCTGGGGGATCTGCACAACCTGTTTGGTGACACCCACTGCGCGGAAGTGTGGCTGGATGAAGAAGGCAAGATGGACATCCGCAACGTGGTGCGTGGCGACACCGTGGACCAGCTGCTGCGTTACGTCAACATCGACCCGTCCGTGATCCGCGAGAACTACCAGCGCATCGTCTCCCACCCGGCGCTGGACGACGAGACCCGCAAGGCCCTGCTCGACGAGCTGGAGCTGGGTCTGCAAGGCTACGCCTACCTGGAAGACGAATAAGCCATCGGCTTGTTCCTCGTCGGTCAAATGACGGACATGAAAAACGGCGCCTTCGGGCGCCGTTTTTGTTGCGCTGTTGCCTGGCTGGGTCCGGTTGGCGGGCTCGGTCACCCGGGCTGGCGGCATCCCGCCCCGGCCACTGCCCGCTTCTGCCCGTCACCACCCTTGATCCAGGTCAAGGGGGACTTAGGTCCCTTATTTTACGGTCAAGAGTGATGTTGGTGAATGACACATAAGGATGTGCGTATGGAACTCAAGAGGGACCCGAGATGCTATACCGACGTCTGTATCGACGGTAAGTGGTATCACTACGATCACTGCAGCACTCACGTTTATATGCTGATGGGGGGCGCCGCCCCCAGCCTGCAGCTTGCCCATGAACCCGGCAGTGAAGAGGAGCTGGTGGAGATGCTCCGCCAGCACCCCCAACGCTGACTGCCTGCGGGCCATCGGGGGTATCGCCCCGGCGGCCCGCCTTGCTCAGCCCGCCTTGCGGCCCAGGATCTTCTTGCCCATCTCCAGCAAGGCCGTTGCCGCCGCATAGGCCTCGTCTGACTTGCCTATCTCGTCCGCTACGTAGAGAAAACCGGATCTGTACTTCTCCACCGCCTCGCGGGGAGTGGCCGCGTCGATGAAATCCTCTTCCACCTCGAACCCTTGCGTCAGCAGCGCCTCCTTCTCCGTGAGGAAGGTGGGGGAGGCCATGTCGACATAGGTATATTGCTGACGGCGGGAGGCGGGGACGCTGAAGAACTGGTATCTGGCCATGGATGTGGCTCCTCTGAACGGGTGATCTGCCATGGGGGCGCTCGATGCGCCCGGCAAGATAAAGGAGCATTCGAGTCTTGCAGCAGACTACCTTGAGTCGTGAAGGGACGCAATCGGGCTGGTGATGGCCCTGGCGACACGGGCGCAGCGCCCCACCTGCTTGTCAGGCAAGCACACCTTCCAGCACCCGTTGGGGAGTCTCGGGAGCGCAGTGGACAAGCAGTTGCTCCCCGGTCATGGGGCGTCCGAGCAGGTAGCCCTGCAAGGTGTCGCAGCCCAGCTCGGTCAGCAGGTCGCGCTGCTCCGGGGTTTCCACCCCCTCTGCCACGATGCGCATCTCCAGGGCCTGACCCAGGGCGATGATGGCGGCGATGATGGTGGCATCATCGCCTCCCCGCTCCAGGGTGGTGACAAAGCCCCGGTCAATCTTGAGCTCGTTGGCGGGGAAGCGCTTGAGGTAGAGCAGGCTGGAGTAGCCGGTGCCGAAGTCGTCGATGGAGATGCCAAGGCCGAGCTCGGCCAGGCGGTTGAGGATGGCGAGGCTCTCCTCGGCCTTCTGCATGGCGGTGGATTCGGTGATCTCCAGGGTCAGGTGACGGGCCTCGAGCCGATGGCGGGCGAGGGCGCCCTGCACCTCCTCCAGCAGCCCGGGGCTGGCGAGCTGGATGGTGGAGAGATTGACCGCCACGCTCCAGTCGTGATGACCCGCCGCCCGCCAGGCGCTCATCTGGCGGCACGCCTCGTCGATGACCCAGTTGCCGATGGGGATGATGAGCCTGCTCTTCTCCGCCAGCGGCAGGAAGCTGGCCGGCGAGACGGCACCATGCTCCGGGTGCTGCCAGCGCAGCAGGGCCTCGGCTCCGACCACCTGGCCGCTGCGGGCACAGTATTTGGGCTGGTAGTGCAGGGCCAGCTCCCCCCGCTCCAGGGCGTGTTGCAGCTCCTTGTGCAGCAGGAACTGCTGGTGGGCGTTGGCGTTCATGGCGCTGTCGAAGTAGTAGTAGTCGTTGCGCCCCTGCTCCTTGGCGTAATACATGGCGGCATCGGCGTTGAGGGTCAGCTCGTGCAGGCTGGTGCCATCCTGGGGATAGACGGCAATGCCGATGCTGGCGGTGATGTGCAGGCTGTGGTGCTCCCACTCATAGGGCCGGGCCAGGGTGGCCAGCAGCCGCTCGGCAAAGGCCGTGGTCTGGCTCACATCCCCCGGCGCCAGTGCCAGCACGAACTCGTCCCCGCCAAAGCGCGAGGCGGTGTCGCTGGCTCCGAGCAGGCCGGTGATGCGCTGGGCCACCTCGGCCAGCAGCAGATCCCCGGTGTGGTGGCCGTGGGCATCGTTGATGATCTTGAAGCCGTCGAGATCGAGAAACAGCAGGGAGAAGCTGCGCTGGCTGTGCTGGCACTCCTGGATGCGCTGCTCCAGCCGGTCGGCAAACAGCAGCCGGTTGGGCAGCCGGGTCAGGCTGTCATGGAGCGCCAGCTTGAGCAGCTCGTCGTGGGCCTGATGCAGGGAGGTGGAGAGCCTGGCGGCGTGGGCATCCAGCATGGAGAGCACGAAGGCGATGGCGAACACCGCCAGGGTCACTATGATGACCACGGTTGCCAGCCACTGGGTATTGAGACCGGTGTAGAGGGCCCCGCACAGGCTCTCTGCGGGGAACTGGGCCGCCGCCATGCCGGTGTAGTGCATGCCGATGATGGCGCCCCCCATGACGAGGGAGGCGAGAGCCTTGCTGAAGAAGGCGCGGGGCGAGCTGTTGCGCAGGCGAAACGCTATCCAGAGCGCGGCACCCGAGGCGAATACCGCGATGAGGATGGAGAGGATGAAAAGCCCAGGCAGGTAGTGGATGCCGGGCGTTATCTTCATGGCCGCCATGCCGATGTAGTGCATGGTGGCGATGCCGGCCCCCATCAGCACGGCCCCGAACAGGATCTGGTGCCAGGGGAGCTGGGGACGACTCACCAGCCAGAGCGCAAAGGCCGAGGAGCCGATAGCCGCCACCAGGGAGAGACCGGTGAGGGTCAGATCGTATCCCAGCGCGATGGGCAGGTTGAAGGCGAGCATGCCGATAAAATGCATGGACCAGATGCCGAGCCCCATGGCGAAGGCTCCCCCCGCTAGCCAGAGCACGGCGGCCCGTCCCCGGCTCTGGCTCACCCGGCTGGTCATGGTCAGCGCCGTGTAGGAGGCGAGCACCGCCACCAGGATGGAGAAGAACACCAGATCCTGGCTGTAATAACTGTCGAGCATGGGGTGGGTTGGGGTCACGTTCATTTACTCTGGGGTACATCAGGGCCTGAGCCTGGGCCGGGTCAGGGGAAATCGGGTGGCAGATTGTACACCAGGCGTCCCTGTCATGAGCCAGAGATACGTACCAAAATGGCCCCCGGATCAGAGCAAAAACTCTGTCTTTTCTGGCATTGGCCGCCATCCTGTGACCGATAAACCGGCACATCCCCATTTTATCCCGTCTGAACAACAAGATAGGGGGGCATGGGGCGCTTGCCACGGCGCTGGCGGGCCCGTGGCGAAGGCGTGTGGTATGCGCACAAGGCGCCTGTGCGATAAAGGCGCGCACCCCCTGTCGTCCTTTCACGATAGCCGCAGGCCATGCGCTCAAGGAGTCAGCACAAGCCTGCATCCTCCGGGTCTTGGTTGACCCGGTACATCTGTTATCATCTTCCCCCTGTTTTCTTATCTCGTTGACTCTGCTGGAGAAACCATGTCTCGAACCCTCTATTTGCTGCGCCATGGCCAGACCCGTTACAACGCCGAATTGCGGTTGCAGGGGCGTTGCAACTCCGAGCTGACCCCCAGGGGCGAAGCCCAGGCCCTCGCCATGGGGGCCCGTCTGGCCAAGCTCCTGGCCGAGCCCACCGACTGGACGATCTACGCCAGCCCCCTCGGCCGGGCACGGCAGACGGCGGAGCGGGTGTGTCAGCAGCTTGGCTTGGACCAGGAGCGCATCATCTGGGACGAGCGGCTGGTGGAGCTGGGGATGGGGGAGTGGGAGGGTTGCCGGGTGCCCGAGTTGCTGGCGGCCCACCCCGAGCTGGATCTGGAGGAGCCGGACTGGTATCTGCGGGCTCCCCATGGTGAGAGTTTTGAGAGCATTCAGCGCCGGGCCCGGCAATGGCTTGAGGACGAGCACATTGCCGAGCAGGCCATCGTGGTTTCTCACGGTCTCTTTGGCGCCATGCTGCGCGGCGCCTATGCGGATCTGGACTACACCACCACCTGGCTGCAGGAGCTGCCGCAAGATGCCTTCTTCAAACTCAGTGGCGGTCGCATAGAGCGGATTGCCTGCTGACCACACGAAGGCGGCCCGCAATGGGGGCCGCTTTGAGGGCTGGGGATTATTCTCTCTTCAGCCTGGGTAGCTTTCGATAGAGTGCATCGCGTTTCTCTACCTGATTGGCGCCATAGTGAAGCTCGCGATGGCAGTTAGGGCAGAGCGCCACCGTATTGTTGATGGTATCCGAGCCTCCGTCAGCCAAGGTGCGCAGGTGATGCACCTCGAGAAAAGGTTCTCCGGTTGCCGTGGTAAAGGGGGCTTGTGCATCACAACCCTCACATTTCGCGGCTGCGGCCACCAGCACCCAGGCTTTGACCTGGGGATCCCTCACATAACTTGTTGTGGTCAGGTAGCGCAGGGATGGCTCTTCTATACCTGGGGGATGAGGAGAGATGGGTTTCTCCTTGTATTGGATGACCTGATGTTCGAATTCTGCTTGTCCGCTAAACGGTTGTCCGTCTAACTCACAGATCAGGCGTTCAATAATAGACGCATTCTGCGCCCCTACATTCTTGGCCGGTTTTAGCCCAGAGACCCAGGCTCTGCCCATCAAGACGCAGACGTAAGAGATATTTTGCATCCGATATTCAAACGACTTATCGGACCGTTGGAATCGAGCCGCTAACTCTGCGTAATAGTGCTTTTTGACAAAGGTAGTGCCTTCCAACTCCTTCTTGTACATCTCCAGATAGGCGGTCACCGTCGCCCTTAACTCTTCTTCTGTCCATATGTTGCGCAAAGCCGACTCGTCCGAGTTGTATTTCATTGCAAGAAGGTTAACTCAATCGAAGCCGAAGTTCAGTAGAAAGGTTAATAAACCCTCATATTATCAATACATTGATGATGCCAAGCAGTAGTTGGGTCTTCTTGGCTTCTTTCAGTTGGGCAATCAGGACGAAAGGCTTTGCGGGCCAAGGCACAGTCTCTGCCAAGGGAACTGGGTATGATGGTGCGGCAATCAACATGACAGGGAGCAAGCATGATAAGTCATATCGACCATCTGGTATTGACGGTCAGCGACATTGAGCGGGCGGTGGCGTTTTACAGCGGCGCCTTCAAGATGGAGCCCATCACCTTCGGGGCGGGGCGCCGGGCGCTGCGCTTTGGCAACCAGAAGATCAATCTGCAACTGCTGGGGGAGGAGGCGCGCAACCGGGCGCAGGTGGGGTCGGGGGATCTCTGCCTCATCACCCGCTGGCCCCTGGATCAGGTGATGGCCCAGCTGGCGAGCCAGGGGGTCGAAATAGTGGAGGGGCCAGTGATGAAAAGCGGTGCCTGTGGTCCCATCGAATCGGTCTATTGCCTGGACCCGGATCGGAACCTCATCGAGATCAGCCGCTATTGCTGAGCTCTTGGCACCTTGCGATTTGTGTCATTGCTCCCTGGTGCGCCCCTTGCGCAGCAGAGGGATCACGGTGAGCACCATGCCGGTGAAGAGCAGCAGATAGCCCAGGGGCAGCAGGGCGAAGGGCTCGTGCAGGAATCCCTGTGCATCCACTGTGGAGCCCAGCAGGTTGAAGGCCACAAAGCAGCCGAGCCCGGCCAGGATCAGCAGGGCACCTATTTTCATCGTCATCTTGTCATCCTCGTCAGCGAGATGGAACGGATGGGAGACTTTCATGCCTGGGTGAAGCGAGTGTGAAGTCGCGCCAGGCACCAAACACAACGGCAGCCCGAGGGCTGCCGTTGTGTTGAGGGGGAAGCCCCGGGCCAAGGCGTTCAGCAGACCCCTTGCGCCAGCATGGCGTCGGCGACCTTGACGAAGCCGGCAATATTGGCGCCGCTTTCGTAGTTCACATGGTCATCATCCTGACCGTAACGGACACAGGTGGCATGGATGCTGGTCATGATCCCCTTGAGGCGGGCGTCCACCTCCTCCCGGGTCCAGGAGAGGCGCTGGGCATTCTGGCTCATCTCGAGGCCCGAGGTGGCAACCCCGCCGGCGTTGGCCGCCTTGCCCGGGGCAAACAACACCTTTGCTTCGTGGAAGAGACGGATGGCGGCGGCGCTGGAGGGCATGTTGGCCCCCTCGGCCACCAACTGCACGCCGTTGGCAATAAGCTGCACCGCATCTTCGGCATCCAGCTCGTTCTGGGTGGCGCAGGGGAGGGCGACGTCGGTCGCCAGGTGCCAGGGGGTGCGGCCGCTGAAGAACTCGAGCCCGAGCTCATGGGCGTAATCCGCCACCCGCTTGCGCTGCTCGTTTTTAAGCACCATCAGGCGGGCCAGCTTCTCGGGGGTGAAGCCGTCCGGATCATAGACGGTGCCGCCGGAGTCGGAGGCGGTGATAACGCGGGCGCCGAGGGCCATCGCCTTCTCGATGGCGTACTGGGCCACGTTGCCCGAGCCCGACACCGAGACCCGCAGGCCATCGAGGGACTGGCCGCGATGGGCCAGCATGGCGTCGACAAAGTAGAGCAGGCCGTAGCCGGTGGCTTCCGGACGAATGAGGCTGCCGCCAAAGGAGAGTCCCTTGCCGGTGAAGACGCACTCGGCGCTGTTGGTGAGCTTCTTCATCATGCCCGCCATGTAGCTCACCTCGCGCCCGCCCACCCCGATGTCGCCCGCCGGCACGTCGGTGTTGGCCCCCAGGTGGCGATAGAGCTCCAGCATCAGGGCCTGGCAGAAGCGCATCACTTCTCCTTCGCTCTTGCCCTTGGGATCGAAATCGCTACCCCCCTTGCCACCGCCCATGGGCAGGGTGGTGAGGGCGTTCTTGAAGGTCTGCTCGAAGGCGAGGAATTTCAGCACCGAGAGATCCACCGAGGGGTGGAAGCGCATGCCGCCCTTGAAGGGGCCGATGGCGGAGCTGTGCTGCACCCGGTAGCCGCGATTCACCTGCACCTGGCCCTGGTCATCCACCCAGCTCACCCGAAACTGCACCAGGCGCTCGGGTTCCACCAGTCGCTCCAGCAGGCCGTGTTGCAGGTAGCGGGGGTGGCGCTCCACATAGGGCCAGATGGAGGCGATCACTTCGCTCACGGCCTGGATGAACTCGGGCTGGTGGGGGTTGCGGCTGGCGACCTGGGCCAGAAAGGCCTCCTGGGAGAGGGAATGACTCATCTTTAACTCCTGTCATGAATGATGAAAGTGGCGTCCTGCCAGAGAGGGGATCATGCCCGTCTTCAGGGTTCGCGGGGCTCAAGGGGCCCGTAGTTGCGCCCCGATGGGGGTGTCATTTCCCGTCGTCGGCGGGTCAGAGCAGATAATTCGCGATGACCAAAATCTTTTTATGCATTTTTGCTGGATAAATATCAAGCGTTAGATCATCTGGCTATCTGCCAAAGGCCGCACCCTATCTTCGGCGGTGGGGGCCCGGCCCATGAAGTGAGCACCATGAAGTGAAAAGAGGCGGGGAGTGTGCGGTGCAGCCCAATCAGGGCCGCGGCGTCACCGCACGCTGGATAATGGGGGCCTGCTGCTGCATCAAGGGCAGCACCCCCTGTGAGCCAGCGGCCAGGGTGCGACGGGGCCGGGCGCGGGCGCGTGCAATGTGCTACTGTAGCGGCGTTTTTTGCCGAACATGCAGGGCGCAGGCCCTTATTTCATGGAGTTGTATGCAGACGAACCCGACCACAGCGCGGCTGATCCAGCCAGCCATTCTCAAGGCCCATCCGACCCGGGAGGTGACCCATGCTGGCCGATGAATCCATGCGCCTGAACAAATACATCAGCGAGAGCGGCATCTGCTCCCGTCGTGAGGCCGATCGTTTCATCGAGCAGGGCAACGTCTTCATCAACGGCAAGCGGGCCGGAGTGGGGGATCAGGTGTTTGCCGGGGATCTGGTCAAGGTCAACGGTCAGGTGATCGAGCCGCGCGAAGCCGACAGCCTGGTCTTCATCGCCCTCAACAAGCCGGTGGGCATCGTCAGCACCACGGAGGCGGGGGAGAAGGACAACATCGTCGACTTCGTCAACCACAGTACCCGCATCTTCCCCATAGGGCGACTCGACAAGGACTCCCAGGGGCTCATCTTCCTCACCAACCACGGGGATCTGGTGAACAAGATCCTGCGGGCGGGCAACGATCACGAGAAAGAGTACCTGGTGACCGTGGACAAGCCGGTGACCGACGAGTTCGTCCGGGGCATGGCGGCCGGGGTGCCCATCCTCGGCACCGTCACCAAGAAGTGCAAGGTGAAGCGAGAGGCCCCCTTCGTGTTTCGCATCACCCTGGTGCAGGGGCTCAACCGCCAGATCCGCCGCATGTGCGAGCACTTCGGCTTCGAGGTGACCAAGCTCGAGCGCATCCGCATCATGAACGTCAGCCTCAAGGGGCTGCCGGTGGGGGAGTGGCGCGATCTCACCGACGACGAGCTGATCGAGCTGTTCAAGCTGATTGAGGACTCCTCCTCCGAGGCCAAACCGGCCAAGGGGGCTCAGGTTGCCAAGCCCAAGGCGGCTGCGGCCGGCACCCCGGCCCAGGGCAAGAAGCCGCGGCGCAGCGACGATCACGAGATTGGCGGGCGGCCCAATGTGCCGGGTCCCGAGGCGTTCGAGAAGAAGAGTCCCGTAGGCAAGGGCGGGGCGGGTAAAGGGGCTGCCAGCAAAGGGGGGGCAGGTAAAAGCGCGCCCGGCAAGGGGGGCAAACCCGCCCCGGGCAAACCGCGGCCAGGGCAGGGCGGGCGCCAGAAGAAGGGGCGCTGAGCGCCAGGCCTTCCCGCACCCTGATGAACAACACCGGCCAAGGCCGGTGTTGTGCTTTCTGGCCCCCAAGGCCGGTGCTCGCCGGATCAGGCAGGCTTGTGGCCTGCCGTCTGCACAGCCATGGCCTGCTCCGGGGGCAGGCCCATGGCCCCTGGGTAGTGGCGCGGGTTGAGACGCACCACCAGCAGGCTCATCAGGACCAGGGCACCGAGCTGCCACTGCCAGGCGGCGGCGAAGTCACCGCTTGCATGGTGCAGGCGGGCCGCCACCCAGGGGCCGGTAGCCGCCACCATGAAGCCGACCCCCTGCATCAGGGCGCAGAGGGCGCCCGCCCGGCGTGGGTCGGGCAGGTGATCCAGCGCAATCACCATGATGAGGGAGAAGCTCCCCCCAAGCCCGGCGCCGCACAGCAAGCACCAGAGCAGGGGGGCGGTCTGGGGAGCGAGCCAGAGGCCGCCAAAGCCCGCCAGCTGCATGGCGATGGCCAGCGCCATCCAGGGGCGGCGGTCCAGCCGACCGGCTGCCAGCAGGGGCAGGCCAAGGCCGCTCGCGGTCTGGGCCAGGGCGAGCCAGGCCACCAGCTCGCCCCCTTGCTGGGCGCTCCAGCCCGCCGCCATGTAGGCCGGGGCCAGCCAGGCTACGACGATGCCGTAGCCGCTGTTGATGATGCCAAAGCAGGCGATGAGCAGCCAGGTGCGGGGCAGGGGGAGCAGCCGCTGCTCCCCGGTGGGGGCGGGCGTGCTGGCCGGGGCAGGCAGGGGCACCCGCCAGGCCAGCCAGCCGAGGGCCAGCAGCACCGGCAGGCCCCAGAGCGCCAGCGCCCGAGACCAGTCCAGATACTCGGCAAGGCGCGGGGTGAGCACGGCCCCGAGCGCCCCGCCCCCCATCATGCAGGCGGAGACGATCCCCATCACCAGGGGCACCTTTTGGGCGAACCCCTCCTTGATGAGGCCGGGCAGCACCCCCTGCACCAGGGCCGAGCCCAGCCCGCACAGGGCGGCGCTGGCGATGAGCAGGGCGCCGCTCGCCAGGTCGAGGCGCAGGGCGCTGCCAAGGGCGAGCAGCAGCAGGGCCGCCCCGAGCAGGGGGCGCGGGCCCGTGTGACCCAGGAGCGCCGGGGTGAGCAGCACGCCGACCCCGATAAGCCAGAGGGGCAGCAGGGTGACCCAGGCCAGGGTATCCACCCCGAGGGCCAGCCTCGCGTCGATGCGAGGGGCCAGGGGGCCGATGGCGGTGAGGAAGGGGCGCAGGTTGAGGGCGATGAGGATCACCAGCACCAGCAAGGCGCCGCTGCCCGGGGGGAGGAGGCGCTTATGCATGGGGCAGGGGACCGTAGAGGGTTTCGGCCGCGATGGGGCTCGCCAGCTTGATGAGGGGCAGGGGCGGCGGGCACAGGGGCAGTCGCAGGGCCGCGTAGGCCGCGCGGCTGTCATAGCCGAAGGGGGCGGCATCGTCGTTGTCAAAGGCGTAGTAGACCGCCTGGATGCCGTTCATCACCAGGGCCGACAGGCACATGGGGCAGGGGTGCCCGCTGGCATAGACGATGGCCCCGGCCAGCGGCCCCTGGCGACTCCCTTCCCGCAGCGCTTCCAGCTCCGCGTGACGGGTGGGGTCCCCCGCCTCCAGCATGCGGTTGACGGCGCTCGCCACCAGCCGGTTCTCCCTCACCAGCAGGGCGGCGAAGGGTCGCCCCCCTTGCTGGCGATGGGTCAGGGCCAGGTGCAGGGCCTGCTCCAGCCACTCCTGATGACTGGGGGCCGAGGCAGCGGTGAGGGAGTTGAGGAGGCGGGCACCGGACTGGGAAGGGGGTGGCATGGTCATATCCTGGCAAAAAAGGGGGAGGACAGCAGCCTAGAGGGTCGCCGCATCATTTGGAAATTAAATGATAAAATGACTTCCAGTGGTTTTATAAATGGAGATTGCCCATGGAGCGCCCCCTGCTGGACCCCCAATTGCTGCAGAGCTTCGTCGCCATCGTCGAAACCGGCAGCTTTACCCGCGCCGCCGAGCGTATCCACCTCACCCAGTCCACCCTGAGCCAGCAGATGCGCCGCCTGGAGCAGCAGCTGGGCTGCACCCTGCTCGACCGATCCGGCCGCCAGGTGGTGACCACGGCCCAGGGGGAGACCCTGCTCGGGCTGGCGCGCCGCATCCTGGGGTTGCTGGCCCGGGCGGGGGAGCGGGTGAGCGAGGCGAGCCACCCCCTGCGCCTCGGGGTGCCGGAGGATTTTGCCGCGGGGGCCATGACCCCGGTGCTGGCCGCCTTCGCCCGCGCGCACCCGCAGGTGCGGCTGGAGGTACAAAGCGATCTCAGCCATGCCCTGTGGCAGGCGTTCGAAGGGGGAGAGCTGGATCTGGCCCTCATCAAGCAGGGGCGCGGCCAGGGGGAGCCCATCGCCCGCTGGCGCGAGCCCCTGGCCTGGGTTGACAGCCGGGAGTGGCCCGCCGCCGGGCGCGACCCCCTGCCTCTGGTGGTGTTTCCAAGCGAGGGGCTCTACCGGCGCCAGATGACCGACGCCCTGGATGCCGAGGGGATCCCCTGGCGCATCGCCTACGTGAGCGGCAGTCTCGCCAGCCTGCAAGGGGCGGTGAGCGCGGGGATCGGGGTCAGCCTGCTGCCGGCGCGCCTGTTGCAACCGGATCAGGTGGTGCTGGCCCATTGGCCTGCAGTGCGCTCGGTGGAGCTGGCCCTGCACCAGGGGCCGGGCACGAGCGAGCCCCTCGCCCGGCTGGGGGAGGCGCTGATCGCGCTCTGTGACGAGGTGATGGGGCCGAGGTAGCCCGGGCGGCCAGGGGTCAGGCCAGGGCCTGTTTTGGTACCACGGCGAGCCAGATTTCCACTTCGCCGCTGCCGGTGGCGGCGTCAAAGCGGGCGCCGTAGCGCTCGAAATCCGGCTGCTGGGCAGATTGATAGTCCGATTGCGCGAGCCACGCCAGGGCCTGGCGCCAGGTGTGCGGCAGGGGCGCGACATGCCCCTGATGCAAGAAGATGGCGTAGGTCTGGGGGGCGATGCGCATGCGGCCAAGCCCGGGAGGCAGCACCTCCAGGGCGGCGACCTCCACCCCGCAGAGGTATTCGCAGTGGGTGTCGGTGGCGGCGCAGATGACGCCATAGGCGTGCTCCCCGAGCTGGCCCGGCAGGGGAAGCAGGGCGCTGAGGTCGCGCCACTGGCCGGCGAAGTCCCCCTGCTCGAAGGGGTGGTGACGGCGCACCCCCCCGAGGAGCATGGCGCGGCCTTGTTCGATGCGAATGGGGGCTGACATGGTGCCTCCTGCGGGGGCGCTCAGGCCTCCCGACCTTCCTCGAGCTTGCGCTCATAATCCCGGCGAACGATGGCGAGTGCCGCCAGGGCCAGCGCGGGGGCGATGTGGTTGGTTTCCAGCAGTTCAATCAGATCCACCGCGAGCTGGACCTCGGGGGGGGCATTTTCCAGAGACATCTTGGGTTCTCAAGGGCAAGGGTAGTCGCCATTATAGCGCCCGGCGGCGCGAAGACACGCCCCGGCAGCCCGGGGCGGGACAGGTCACATGTGCTGGCGCATCTCCTTGTCCAGCTCCTCGCGCAGGGCCATCAGCTTTTTGGCGTACTGCTGCAACTGCAGATCGCTCTCGCTCACCGGCTGCCACTGGGGCACCGGAGTGGGTTTGCCATGCTCGTCCATGGCCACGAAGATGATGATGCAGTGGGTGGTCTTGCGCCGCTCCGGGTCGGTGGGGTGGCGGCTGTAGACATCCACCGCCAGGTGCATGCTGGTGGTGCCGGTGTGGATCACCTTGGCGTGTACCTCCACCAGCTGGCCTATCTGGATGGGTCGCAAGAAGCGGATGCCCCCCACATAGACGGTGACGGCATAGCCGCCACACCAGCCGGCGGCGCAGGCGTAGCCGGCCTGGTCAATCCACTTCATCACCATGCCGCCATGGACTTTGCCGCCAAAGTTGACGTCGGCGGGTTCGGCGAGAAATTGCAGGGTCAGTTCACGGGCGCTCATGGTACTTCCTTATGTCGAGGCAAGGGGGGACTCCTTGGCTGTCCCCCGGGGACAATAGCAGCGGGCGGGGCCGACACTGATCCAACCAGCGCCTCTTCTTGTCTGCGCCGTCATTCACCTTGAGTTCAGCGCAGGCGGCCCAGCATGACTCATCACGCGAGGGAGGAGGCCCCATGAAACAGATGCTGGAGCAATTGATGGGAGCTGGCAAGGGCTGGCTCAACGACGGTGGTGACACGCGCAAGGCCCAGATGAAGGGCATGGCGCAGGGGGGATTGGCCGCCGGGGCCATGGCGCTGCTGCTTGGCAACAAGAAGATGCGCAAATATGGCACCAAGGTGGCGGCGGTGGGGGGGGCGGCGGCTCTCGGGGGGCTGGCCTACAAGCTCTATCAGGACTGGCAGACCCAGCAGTCCACCCCGGCCCAGCCGACCCAGCCCCTGGACACCCTGGAGGGCAAGGCCCTGGATGCCCGCGCCAACCTGCTGGTGCGCGCCATGGTGGCGGCAGCCCGGGCCGACGGCCACATCGATGCCGCCGAGCGCCAGAAGATCCAGGAGTACCTGACCGAACAGGGGGAGCGGGATGCGGCCCGCTGGATTGACGCCGAGCTCTCCCGCCCCCTCGACCCCCATGTCCTGGCGCGAGAAGTGACCGACATGGAGCTGGCGACCGAGGTCTACCTCGCCTCCCTGCTCACCATCGAGGTGGATCACTTCATGGAGCGCGGCTATCTGGACGAGCTGGCGCGCGCCTTGAAGCTGGATGACAACCTCAAGGGGAGCATAGAGCGCCAGGTGGCCCAGCTGGGGGCGCCGGGCTGAGCCCGCATTGCCATCAGGATTGTCCACAAGGCCCCGTCATGGGGCCTTGTCGTTGCCGGGGGCTGTTGATTGCCGTGACGAGCCGATAAGATGCGGGTTCCAAAGGGTGACCGCCGAGCCTCTTTCCTCGCTGGCGACCCTCACTGCAAGGAGCATCAGGTGGACATTCGCAAGGCAACTGAACAGGATATCGACGCCATTCTGGCCCTGAACCGGCAGATAGGTCAGCTCCACTTCGAGCAGGTGCCCGAGGTGTTCTGCCCCCCGTCCCCGGAGGACAGGGCCTTCTTGCTCGGCGCCATTGCCGACGAGGCGCGTCTTTTCTGCGTGGCGGTGGTGGCGGGGGAGGTGGCGGGTTTTCTCACCGCCCGCATCGACCTCAACGAGAGCGTCCCCTTTCTCAGCAAGCTGCCCGTCTGCCGCATCACGACCGTGGTGGTGGATGAGGGGCAGCGCTCCCGGGGCATCGGCCGGGCGCTGATCGCCCACGGGGACCAGTGGGGCAAGGCTCGGGGCGCAAGCCAGCTACGCCTGGAGGTGATGGCTTTCAACGAGCGGGCCAGGGCCCTCTACGAGCAACTGGGCTTCAAGGCCCAGTCACAGACCATGGCCAGATAAGGCGCACTCGCTTGCAAAAGGGCCCGTTACGGGCCCTTGTCGTGTGAGGCGTCAGGGGGGTTCTGCCAGGTTTCCCGTTGCCGGGCGATGAGGTCCGCAAGCCGGTTGAGCGCCGCGTCCAGCTGCGGGCTCCAGGGATGGGAGCTGTTGAGGCGCAGGCAGTGGTTGTGCTGGCCCTGGCTGGAGAAGAGGGCCCCGGGGGCGATGGAGACCCCCTGCTCGATGGCGCTGGCATAGAGCGCCCGGCCATCGAGGCGGGCGTCAAATTCGAGCCAGAGAAAGTAGCCCCCGTCGGGGGAGGAGATACGCGCCTCGGGGAAGAGGCGCATCAGGGCTGCCCGCATCTGCTGCTGACGCTGGGCCAGGGTGTGGCGCAGGCGGCGAAAGTGGGCGTCCACCCCGCCCTGGCGCAGCATGTCGGCCAGCGCCAGCTGACTGGGCACATTGGTCGACAGGGTCGACATCAGTTGCAGCCGCTGGATGCGCTCTGCGTGGCGTTTCGCCACCACCCAGCCGACCCGAAAGCCCGGTGCCAGACACTTGGTCCAGGAGCCGCACAGCAGGCTCTCTCCCCGCGCATCCCAATGGGTGATGGGCCTTGGCCGCTCGCGCCCGACATAGAGCTCCGCATAGACGTCATCCTCCACCAGGGGGACCTGATGGCGGTTGAGCAGCCCCATCAGCGCCTGCTTGTGCTCATCCGGCATGGTGTGGCCGAGGGGGTGCTGCACATTGCCCATCAGCCAGCACGCCTTGACGGGGCGCTGGGCGAGGGCCTCCTCCAGCAGGGCGAGATCGATGCCCACCCCGGGGATCACCGGGATCTCCACCACCTTGAGCTTGAGCCGCTCGATGGCCTGCAGGGCGCCGTAGAAGGTGGGGGACTCCACCACCACCCAGTCGCCGGGCTCGGTCAGCACCTGAAGACTGAGGGAGAGCGCCTCCATGGCCCCCGTGGTGATGATGATCTGCTGGGGATCCACCGCCATCCCCTCGCCGGCGTAGCGCCGGGCGATGGCGCGGCGCAGTGCCTCGTTGCCGGGGGGCAGATCTGCCACCGTGCTGAAGGGATCGAGGCGGCGCATGCAACTGCCGAGGGCCCGACCGAGCTGGGGGTGGGGGAAGAGGGTCGGGTCCGCCACCGCCATGCCAAGGGGCACCAGCTCCCGTGACTTGCTCGCCTGCAGCACCTCGAACACCAGATCGTTGATGTCCACCGAGCCGCTGTAGCGGGCCTGCTGGGGCTGGCTCTCCCGCCGGGCCGTGCTCGCGGCCTTGACATAGTAGCCGGACTGGGGCCGCGCCAGGATGAGGCCGCGGCTTTCGAGCAGCTGATAGGCCTGGAGCACCGTCATGGGGCTGAGGCCGTGGGTCTTGCAGCTCTGGCGGATGGAGGGGATGCGCTCCCCCGGCTGCCAGAGGCCGCTCGTGATCTGCTGTTGCAGCTGGTCTGCCAACTGGCCGTAGCGGGACATGGTGGGCCCAAACTGTTATAGGTGTTTTTCACTATAACTGCATCTGTTATAGGTGTCATGGACCATGGTGTACTTGGCGGGCGAAAACCTGTCCGTTAAATGCAACATAGAGAGTCATGCATGATAAGCCTGGATGATGTGGTCAGCCTCTCCCGAATACAGTTCGGGGCGACGGCGATGTTCCACTTTCTGTTTGTGCCCCTCACCCTGGGGCTGTCCTGGATCCTGGTGATCGCCGAGTCGGCCTACGTGATGACCGGCAAGGTGATCTACAAGGACATCACCCGCTTCTGGGGCAAGCTGTTTGGCATCAACTTCGTGATGGGGGTGACCACCGGGATCACCCTGGAGTTCCAGTTCGGGACCAACTGGGCCTATTACTCCCACTATGTCGGCGATATCTTCGGCACGCCGCTGGCGGTGGAGGGGCTGATGGCCTTCTTCCTCGAATCCACATTGGTGGGCCTTTTCTTCTTCGGCTGGGACAAACTCTCCCGCGGTCAGCACCTGCTGGTGACCATGCTGGTGGCGCTCGGCTCCAACCTCTCCGCCCTCTGGATCCTCATCGCCAACGGCTGGATGCAAAACCCGGTCGGCGCCGAGTTCAACCCCATGACCATGCGCATGGAGCTGGTGGATGTGGCCGCGGTCATCTTCAACCCGGTGGCCCAGGTCAAGTTCGTCCATACGGTGGCGGCGGGCTATGTAGCGGCCTCCCTGTTCGTGATGGGGGTGAGCAGCTGGTATCTGCTGCGCGGCATGGAGGTGCGCTTCTCCCTGCGATCCTTTGCCATCGCCTCGGGTTTTGGCCTCGCGGCCATCCTCTCTGTCATCGTGCTCGGGGACGAGTCGGGCTATCGCTCGGGGGAGGTGCAGAAGGTCAAGCTCGCCGCCATCGAGGCGGAGTGGGAGACGGAGTCCGCCCCGGCTTCTTTCACCCTGTTCGGCCTGCCGGATCAGCGTGCCGAGACCACCCACGCGGCCATCAAGATACCCTATCTGATGGGCATCATCGCCACCCGCTCCCTGGATGAGCAGGTGACGGGCCTCAAAGATCTGAAAGCGCAGCACGAGGCGCGCATTCGCAGCGGCATGCTGGCCCACGAGGCGCTCGAAGCGATGCGGGCAGATGGCAGCAACCAGGCGGCCCGCGCCACCTTCGAGCGCCACCGCAGCGATCTGGGCTACGGCCTCTTGCTCACCCCCTATGCCAAGGAGATTGGCAAGGCGGACGAGGGGGCCATCGCCAAGGCGGTGGAGGACTCCATCCCCCAGGTGGCGCCACTGTTCTGGAGCTTTCGCCTGATGGTGGGCATCGGCGTGGCGCTGCTGGCACTCTTTGCCGCCGCCTTCCTGCAGCTGTGCCGGGGCAGGCTGGTGCAATCCCCGCGGCTGCTCAGGGCCCTGCTCTGGTCTATTCCGCTGCCCTGGATTGCCATCGAGGCGGGCTGGTTCGTGGCGGAGTTCGGTCGCCAGCCCTGGACCATCAGCGACGTGCTGCCGGTGTCGGCCTCCGTCTCCCTGCTGCAACCGGGGCAGCTCTGGTTCAGCCTCATCGCCATCTTCTTCATTTACAGCAGCCTGCTGGTGGTGGAGCTGTTCTTGTTGCGTCATGTGATCCGCAAAGGGCCTGCCAGCCTGCAGACGGGTCGTTATCAAGGTGAAGTGTTGCAAAACGGGAGTCCTGCCTGATGGATTACGAAACCCTGAAAGTGATCTGGTGGGGGCTGGTGCTCTTCCTGCTGGTCGGCTTCGTGGTGATGGATGGCTTCGATCTCGGGGTCGGCATGCTGCTGCCCGTGGTCGGCAAGACGGATGACGAGCGGCGGGTGCTGCTCAACAGCGTAGGGCCGGTGTGGGAGGGCAACCAGGTGTGGCTCATCGCCGGTGCCGGCACCCTGTTTGCCGCCTGGCCCCTGGTCTATGCCGCCGCCTTCTCGGCGCTTTACGTGCCCTTCATGTTCCTGCTGTTCGGTCTCTTTTTGCGCCCGGTGGGCTTTGACTATCGCAGCAAGCTGCCGGACCCGGTCTGGCGCCGCTGGTGGGACCGCGCCCTGGTGGTGGGTGGTCTGTTGCCGACCCTGGTGTTTGGTGCCACCCTTGGCCTGGTGCTGCAAGGGCTGCCGTTTCGCTTCGATGCGGCCCTTCGCATCCACTATGGCGCCTTTGCGTTCCACTGGCCGCTGCTGTTGACCGCCATGGGGACGGCGCTGGCGCTGCTCTTGCTGCACGGTGCCAGCTTCCTGCAGTGCAAGACCCAGGGAGCCATAGCGGCGCGCAGCGCCCGCCTCGCCCTCTGGCTCGGCCCCCTGGCGAGCGCCCTCTTTGCCCTTGGCGGCGTCTGGCTTGGAGAGATGGCGGGGTATCGCATCACGGCCATCGGCGATCTCAACGGCGCCCTCACTCCGCTGATGAAAGAGGTGGTGGCGGTGCCGGCGGGCTGGCTTGGCAACTTTGTCGCCCATCCGGTGCTCTGGGCCGTGCCTGTGCTCGGGCTCCTGCTGCCCCTGGTGTGCGCGCTGGCAAGCCGCTTCGGCAAGTCCGGGCTGGCGCTCGTTGCCAGCGGCGGTGCCTGCGCCGCCATGATGCTGACCATGGCCATCGCGCTCTTCCCCTTCGTGCTGCCCTCGTCCCTGGATCCGGCCAGCAGCCTGACCCTGTGGGACAGCACCTCCAGCGAGCGCACCCTGCTTATCATGCTGGGGATCGTCGGAGTACTGATGCCGGTCAACATCGGCTACACCCTCTGGGTATACCGGGTGGTGCGCGGCAGGGTCAGCGCCGAGCAGGTGCGCCAGCACGGCCACAGCCTCTACTAATCCGCTTCAACACAAGGATCAACGCGATATGTGGTATTTCACCTGGTTGCTGGGGCTGGGGTTCGCCTTGCTCTGCGGGCTGGTCAACCTGCTCTGGCTGGAGGCGCGCTGGGCTGCCGATGAGGATCTCAAGGAGCCCTGAGCTTTGCATCTTGCCCATGAAAAAAGGCCGACACAGGATGTCGGCCTTTTGCTTGCCCGGGGGTCAGGCAAGGGCGGCGCGGCGCTCGCCCGCTTCGCTGACATGGGTGAGGCCGTAGGCCAGCAGCACGATGAGGGCGCCAATCCAGGGGGTGTGCATCAGGCCGAGGTGCTCCACCACGAAACCGCCGACCACGGAGCCCAGCGCAATGCCGACGTTGAAGGCGGCGATGTTGAGGCCGGAGGCCACATCCACGGCATTGGGGGTGTGGCGCTCGGCCTGTTTCACCACCAGTACCTGAAGACCCGGCACGTTGCCAAAGGCGAAGGCGCCCCACACCAGCACGGTCAGTACCGCCAGCACCGGGTGCGGCGCGGTGAAGGTGAGCACTAGCAGCACCACGGCGAGCCCGGCGAACAGCAGCTTCAGCGCAGGCAATGGGCCCATCCGGTCGGCGAGCTTGCCGCCCCAGATATTGCCGACGGCGACCGATACCCCGTACACCAGCAGAATGAGGCTCACCGCGCCGGCGCTAAAGCCGCTCACCTGTTGCAGGATGGGGGCGAGGAAGGTAAACGCCGTGAAGGCACCGCCATAGCCGAGCGCCGTCTTGGCATAGACCAGCAGCAAGGGCTTCCTGGTGAGCACCGAGAGCTGCTCGCGAACGCTGGAGGCGGCCCCCTTCGGCAGGTTCCCCGGTACCAGCAGCATGCTGCCCACCATGGCGACGAGGCCGAGCAGGCTCACCACCAGGAAGGTCTCGCGCCAGCCAAAGACCTGACCAATCCAGGTGCCAAGCGGGACGCCGGTCACCAGGGCGACCGTGAGGCCGCTGAACATGATGGCGATGGCGCTGGCCGCCTTCTCTTTGGCCACGAGACCCGTGGCGATGGTGCTGCCTACC
The DNA here is from genome assembly GCF_019048565.1 of Aeromonas sp. FDAARGOS 1406. Lineage (NCBI taxonomy): Bacteria > Pseudomonadati > Pseudomonadota > Gammaproteobacteria > Aeromonadales > Aeromonadaceae > Aeromonas > Aeromonas sp. FDAARGOS 1406. Next base: position 1,171,918 of record NZ_CP077378.1, on the reverse strand, counting down.
GAGAAGAAGACCCCGTGGGCCAGCCCGGTAAGGATGCGGGCCACAATCAGGCTCTCGTACCCGGGGGCCTGCCAGGCCAGCAGGTTGCCGACGGTGAAGAGGGCCATCAGCCCCACCAGCAGCCACTTGCGCGGCAGCTTGCCGGTGAGCGCCGTTAGCACGGGGGCGCCGATGGCGACGCCAAGGGCATAGAGGCTGACCAGAAGGCCCGCCGAGGGGAGCGAGACATTGAGCTGCTCGGCAATGGTAGGGATGAGCCCCACGATCACGAATTCGGTGGTGCCTATGGCAAAGGCACTTAAGGTGAGGGCAAATAACGCCAGTGGCATAACAACTCCTTGGATTGGGACTCCCGACGGGAGAATGGCGCCAGTATGCCGAGGGTGTTTGTTGGTAAAAATGACGGCAACGTCAAATTACTTTTGCCAAATCAGCAGCAATGGGGCCGTGAAATGGGGTTCCGGGAGTGGGCGAGGCCGCGAGACACACACGGCCATGCAGCACAAGTGAATGCAGAGGCAAAGCCTGTAGAGGCAAGGCGTATAGAGGCAAGGCGTATAGAGGAAGCTGGGGACAAAAAGGCAGGGGCACAAAGAGGAAAGGGCAAGGGAAGGTGGCAGTCGCGCCCGGTATTGAGACAAAAAAACGGGAGGCACAGTGCCTCCCGCTCAGGTTCTCGTCGATGGTGTCGGGTTTTCTTTGCTCCCTTCTCCCCTTGCGGGAGAAGGGCTGGGGATGAGGGGGCTATCTGGTTGAAGGCCTGATGACCTGAATAGAAGAGCCTGCCCTCACCCTCTCCCATAGGGAGAGGGGATAGCCCGTGGTTGCAGTCTGTTCGTGAGGGTCGCCGCTATCCACCGCCAAATCGAGAGGCCATGGTTTAATCCCAATTCGGCGCAAAGTCCGGGTTGGCGCAGCGCTCACCCCGATCCAGGGTGGCGATGGCGGCCATCTCATCGCGACTGAGTTGCACCTTCAGCGCAGCCAGGTTGGCGGCCAGATTCTCCCGTTTGGTAGAGCTCGGGATCACCGTCATGCACTGGGCCAGCAGCCAGGCCAGGGACACCTGGGCTGCCGAGACGCCGTGGCGCTTGCCGATCTCCATCAAGAGCGGCTCGGTGAGCACCTTGCCATAGGCGAGTGGCATATAGGCGGTGATGGCGATGCCGTGGGCCTGGCAGAACTCCACCACCTTGCGGTTTTGCAGCAGGGGGTGGATCTCCACCTGCTGGTGGGCGATGGCGCCCGGCCCCAAAATCTTGATGGCTTCTTTAAGCTGGGCCACGGTGAAGTTGGAGACCCCGATCTCCCGGGTCAGGCCCCGGGCTTTGGCCTCGGCGAGCTGCTCCAGATAGACCGCCATCGGCACCTCATCCTGGGGGGAGGGCCAGTGAATGAGCGCCAGATCCAGATAGTCGGTGCCGAGTTTTTCCAGGCTCACTTCCAGGCTCGGGATCACCTTGCCCGGACCGAACTCGCTGGTCCACACCTTGGTGGTCAGGTAAATATCCTGGCGGGGCGCGCCACTCTCGCTCATCAACTGGCCGACTTCGGCCTCGTTGTCATAGATCTGGGCGGTGTCGATATGGCGGTAGCCAAGTTCCAGCCCCTGGAGCAGGGAGTCGCGAAGTGGCTGATCTTTCAGGCGGAAGGTTCCAAGACCCAGGTTGGGCATCTTCATCATCAAATTCCTCAGGTTAGTGTTTCTACGCTCAAATGATGGGCTTTGCCTGCGCCGAGGGCGGAGGCAGTCAGGCGCGCCGGTAGCGGCTCACGACCCGGTTGGCAAACCAGGGGGAGGCGAGGCTGGCAAAGGCGATGTAGTGGGGCTGCTGCTGGTGGGCGAGCAGGGCGGCTTCACTCTCCCACTCCTCGTACAGCATCCAGCTATGGGGGCTCTCCAGGCTCTGATGCAACTGGTAGCGAAGGCACCCTGGCTCTTGCAGGGTCGCGGCGATCAGCGGCTCGAGGGCGGCTCGAAACTGGGCGGCGAATTCGGGTTTGGCGTCAAGCTGGGCAATCACAATCAGGGGGGATGGCATCTGAACCTCCTCGTTAAGACGGGAGTCAGTATGCCCGCCCCAGACTGGGGGATACAGGGCAGCAGTCGCAAAACACTATTGAGGTGAGTGCAGCAATGTGGCCTCCCCATGGCTGGTCGTGGTGCAGGTGGGCCAGGGGGAGGGCGGAGTATTATCAGGCGCTGGCCGGTTCGGACCAGACCGCAAATTCATTGCCGCTGGGCTCGACAAAGTGGAAACGGCGGCCACCGGGAAAATCGAACAGGGGGCGCACTATGGTGCCCCCTGCGCCGGCTACCTTGCTCTGGGTCGCCTCGATATCGGCGCTGTAGAACACCAGGAGCGCCCCGCCCTGAGCACTCTGGCTGCACAGTTCGGAGCGGTAGAAGCCGCCATCCAGCCCTTCTCCCTCGAAGGCGCAATAATCGGGGCCGTAGTCGGCAAACTGCCAGCCAAAGGCGGCGGTGAAGAAGGCCTTGGTGGCGGCAAGATCCCTGGCGGCAAACTCCACATAGTTCAGTTTTTCATGGGCCTTGGTCATGGGCTCTCCTTGTCGGTGATTATTCCGGTTGTCAGCGTTTTTGCGGGCGGATCGTGGAGTGCGGCAAGGCGTCCCAGGGGGTCAGCTTGAGCTGCTTGCGCCTAAACCAGAACCAGGTCCCCATCAGCAGACCGAGCCCGATGCCAAACAGCAGGCTCTGGCGCAGGGCAAACCCCGAGCTCACCTCATCCTGCCAGCCGAGGCACCACATCAACACCCCCCAGATAGCGCCGATGGGGAGTCCCAGGGCAAGAACGTTGATCAGAAAGCGTTCGTAGTGGGGCGGCCTGATGGTGAACCCCGCCTTTCGCAGCAGCCAGATGATCGGCGGGTTGTAGTTGAGCGTTTGCACGCCCTTCTCGGCCAGCTCCCGATGGGCGGCGGCCAGCCTGTTGTCGAATGTCATGGATCGTCCCTGTCATAGTGTGGCGCCATACGGTGCCGGTTGGCGGCATTGTACTGGCAAGGGCGCAGATAAAACAGGTGGTGCGTCACGATACGAAGCGACGCCTGTCTTGCCAACTCCCGGCCATTGCACCTATAAAGACCCATTACTCTTGCCAGGATGACAACAATGAAGACCCATTCCGATGAATTGACCCTGTTTGTGGCGGTGGTGGAGGCGGGCAGCTTTCGCCAGGCGGCGGAGAATCTCGGCATGGATAATTCCGTGGTGAGCCGCGGCATCAAGCGTCTCGAAGAGAAGCTCGCCACCGTGCTCCTCAACCGCACCACCCGCCGGGTCAGCCTGACCGAGGAGGGGAGCTGGTTCTATCAGCGGGCGGTGAAGATCCTGACCGAGATGAGCGAGGCGGAAGGGTTGCTGCTGATGCGCCGGGAGCAGCCGGAGGGCATATTGCGGGTGGACGCCGCCACCCCCTTCATCCTGCATAGATTGGTGCCCATCATCGGCGAGTTTCGCCGCCGCTACCCCGCCATCGAGCTGCAACTGCACAGCTCCGAGGGCTTCATCAACCTGATGGAGCGGCGGGTGGACATGGCCATTCGCATCGGCGAGCTGACGGACTCCTCCCTGCGGGCCCTGCCGCTGGGCCGCTCGCGGCTGCGGCTGCTGGCCTCCCCCGACTATCTGAAGGCACGCGGTACCCCGCGCCAGCCGGCTGACTTGCTGGCTGGCCACGAGCTGCTCGGTTTTTTGCACCCCGATCACCTCAATCATTGGCCCCTATTGAGCGAGGAGCAGGGGGACAGGTTCGCCATCACCCCGACCCTGCGGGCCAGCAGCGGGGAAACCTTGCGTCAGCTGGCGCTGGCGGGGCAGGGGATCGTCTGCCTGTCGGACTTCATGACGGGGGATGACAGGGCGAGCGGCGCCCTGGTGGAGGTGCTGGCCCGCAGCAACAGCGGTGCCTCGCGCCCCATCCATGCGGTCTTCTACTCCGATGCCCAGCGGGACATCCGGCTGCGGGTCTGGCTCGATTTCCTGAAAGAGCAGCTCGGCAACCACGCGCTCTAGGTGTGTTCCGACAGGGCCAATCCCCTCCCGCCCTTCCCCTCCACGAGAGGGAGGGGCCATCTTTTCCCACTCCTCAAGGGGAGGGGGCCGAGGGGCTTGCGAGCGCCAATAAAAGAGGCCGACATCGCTGTCGGCCTCTTTGCTTTTTTCATCTCAAGGATGCGTCGGTTACCCCATCACTCCTCTTCGGCCCAGCGGCGTGAACGTTCCACCGCCTTCTTCCAGCCGCTGTAGCGCTTGGCGCGATCGTCGCGGTCCATCTGCGGAATGAACTCGCGGTCCACGCTGAACTTGTCTTCCAGCTCTTCGGAGCTCTTCCAGAAGCCCACGGCGAGGCCGGCCAGGAAGGCGGCGCCCATGGCGGTGGTCTCGATACGGGTCGGACGCACCACAGGGGTGTGCATCATGTCAGCCTGGAACTGCATCAGGAAGTCGTTGGCCACGGCGCCGCCGTCCACCTTCAGGGCTGCCAGCTTGATGCCGGAGTCCTGCTGCATGGCATCCAGTACGTCGCGGCTCTGGTAGGCGATGGATTCGAGCGCCGCACGGATGATGTGGTTGCGGTTGGCGCCACGGGTCAGGCCGACCATGGTGCCGCGAGCATACGGATCCCAGTAGGGTGCGCCCAGACCGACGAAGGCCGGCACCAGGTAGACGCCGTTGGTGTCGCCCACCTTGGAGGCGAAGTAGTCGGTATCGCGGGCATCATGGATGATCTTGAGCTCATCGCGCAGCCACTGGATGGTGGCGCCACCCATGAAGACCGCCCCTTCCAGTGCGTAGTTCACTTCCCCTTTCGGGCCGATGGCGACCGTGGTCAGCAGGCCGTTGCTGGAGCGAACCGGCTCGGTGCCGGTGTTCATCAGCATGAAGCAGCCGGTACCGTAGGTGTTCTTGGCCATCCCTTTTTCGAAGCAGAGCTGGCCGAACAGGGCGGACTGCTGGTCACCGGCGATACCGGCGATGGGGATGCGGGCGCCGCCGCCACGGGTGGTGTAGCCATAGACCTCGGAGGAGGGTTTGACTTGCGGCAGCATGGAGGCGGGGATGCCCAGCTCGTCCAGCATGCGCTCATCCCACTTCAGGTCGCGGATGTTGTAGAGCATGGTGCGCGAGGCGTTGGTCGGGTCGGTGACGTGCACCTCGCCGTTGGTCATCTTCCACACCAGCCAGGTGTCGATGGTGCCGAACAGCAGCTCGCCGTTCATTGCCTTCTCCCGGGCCCCTTCCACGTTGTCCAGGATCCACTTCACCTTGGTACCGGAGAAGTAGGCATCCAGCACCAGGCCGGTGTTCTCGCGCACATACTCTTCCAGGCCCCGTGCCTTGAGTTCTTCACAGATGGCCGCGGTGCGGCGGCACTGCCAGACGATGGCGTTGTAGATGGGCTTGCCGGTGGCCTTTTCCCAGACGACGGTGGTTTCACGCTGGTTGGTGATGCCGATGGCGGCGATCTGCTCGCTGTGCAGGCCGCTCTTGGCCAGCACTTCGGTGAAGACGGAGGACTGGGTCGCCCAGATCTCCATGGGGTCGTGCTCGACCCAGCCCGCTTTCGGGTAGTGCTGGGTGAATTCGCGCTGGGAGGTCGCGACGATGTTGGCGTCCTGATCGAAGACAATGGCACGGGAAGAGGTGGTGCCCTGGTCCAGCGCAACGACAAATTTCTTTTCAGCAGACATGATGTTCTCCACGTTTTTATTTTCCACGTTGTTACACGTTGGGGAGGGCCGCTCTCAGGCGGCGGCCTCTTCTTTGTTAGACAGCTTGGAGGCTTCTTCGGTGGCGACGCGGTTGCCCGGGACGCAGGGAGCCAGCACTTTCACATACAGGGCGGTACCGATCTGGGCGCCGACGATGGGGCCAAGGATGGGGACCCAGAAGTAGGGGTTGTCACGACCACCGGTCAGGGCCACGTCACCCCAGCCAGCCACGAAGGCGAACAGTTTGGGGCCGAAATCACGGGCCGGGTTCATGGCAAAGCCGGTCAAGGGGCCGAGGGAGGCGCCGATCACCGCGATCAGGATGCCGATGAGCAGGGCGGCGGCGAAGCCTTTGGGGGCGCCGTTGTTGTTGTCACCCAGTGCCATGATGCCCAGCATCAGGACGGCGGTGATCACCATCTCGACCGCGAAAGCCTGCATGTTGGAGAGCAGGGCATTGGGGTAGGTGGAGAAGATGCCTGCGGTGCCGAGGCTCTCGATGCTGCCGCGCACCACGTTGTGGGTCAGCTCCCACTGGGTGAACAGGTTGCTGTAGAGGGCGTAGACCAAGGCGGCGGAGGCGAATGCCCCGGCTATCTGGGCGATGATGAAGGGCACCACCTTGCGCTTGTCAAAGCCGCAGAAGGTCATCAGTGCCAGGGTCACGGCAGGGTTGAGGTGGGCACCGGAGATGCCACCGGTGACATAGATGGCGATGGCGACACCCAGGCCCCAGGTAATGGAGATTTCCCATTGCCCGAAGTTGGCGCCAGCCAGCACCAGGGCGGCCACGCAGCCGACGCCGAAGAAGATCAGCAGGCCGGTGCCGATAAACTCGGCGAGGCACTCGCCAAGCAGGGTATTGGGTCTTTGTATGCTCATAGTTGTTATTCCTTATATCCACCCACAGTAGGTTTGATGTTCCGTTTTGTTATCTTTCATTCCCATTCATTGCGCCCGAAAACGTTTCTTCTTGTTTTTTGAGCTTGCGCAAACGTTATGCTCGTTTGCGCTCGTTCTTGGACGAGAGAGAAAATAAACCTTCTGCGTCAATTCACCATCCCCCCGCCACCGGAAATGTGGGCAAGATCCCATTCATTGCTAAGAAAATGTGACGAAAAGCAACAGTTGTCGGCCATATTACTCCTTAGTGAGTAGCCAAAAGCCACGCCATGCGTGGGCTGACCCTGGATGCGCGTTCACTCACAGCGTCACAATTTTTGTAATAAAACTGCAATAATTTAGCGCTCATCACAGATTAAATGTTCACAAATGAGCACAATAGGCTCGCTTGCGAATCAAGACGCGTCTGATCGCTGGCATGAGCGGGGCGTCCTCAACCGCCCAGAACAACAATAAAAGGAAGCAGAACATGCTTAGTCTCTTCAGGCCTGCACCCCATATCGACCGGCTGCCGGCCGACAAGGTGGATCCCTTCTATAAACGCATGCGTTGGCAGGTGTTCTTCGGGATCTTCTTCGGGTATGCGGGTTACTACCTGGTACGGAAAAACTTCAGTCTGGCGATGCCCTACCTCATCGAGCAGGGCTTCTCCCGCGGGGATCTGGGTCTGGCCCTCTCCGGCGTCTCCATCGCCTACGGTCTCTCCAAATTCCTGATGGGGAACGTGTCGGACAGATCCAACGCGCGCTACTTCCTCTCCGCCGGTCTGCTGCTCTCGGCAGGCATCATGTTCATGATGGGGACCATGCACTGGGCTACCTCCAGCATTGGCATCATGTTCGTGCTCCTGTTCCTGAACGGCTGGGCACAGGGCATGGGCTGGCCTCCCTGCGGCCGCACCATGGTGCACTGGTGGTCACAGAAGGAGCGGGGTGAGATCGTCTCGGTCTGGAACGTGGCCCACAACGTGGGCGGCGGCATGATAGGCCCCCTGTTCATCCTCGGCATGGGCTGGTTCAACGACTGGCGCAGCGCCTTCTATGTGCCTGCGGCGGCGGCGGCGGCCATCGCGGTGATTGCCTTCTTCGTGATGCGCGATACCCCGCAATCGGTCGGTCTGCCCCCCATCGAGGAGTACAAGAACGACTACCCGAAGGATTACAACGAAAGCCACGAGCAGGAGTTCTCCGCCAAGGAGATCTTCATGAAGTACGTGCTGCACAACAAGCTGCTCTGGTATATCGCCATCGCCAACGCCTTCGTCTACCTCATCCGTTACGGCGTGCTGGACTGGGCGCCCACCTATCTGAAAGAGGCCAAGGACTTCAGCGTGGATCACTCCTCCTGGGCCTACTTCCTCTATGAGTGGGCGGGGATCCCGGGCACCCTGCTGTGCGGCTGGATCTCCGACAAGATGTTCAAGGGCCGCCGTGCCCCGGCAGGCATCCTGTTCATGGTGCTGGTGACCCTCTCCGTGCTGGTCTACTGGTTCAACCCGGCGGGGAACCCGACCATCGACATGATGGCCCTGGTCGCCATCGGCTTCCTCATCTATGGCCCCGTCATGCTGATCGGTCTCTACGCCCTGGAGCTGGCGCCGAAGAAGGCGGCCGGTACCGCGGCGGGCTTCACCGGCCTGTTCGGTTATCTGGGTGGCGCGGTCGCGGCCAACGCCATGCTGGGCTACACCGTTGACCACTTCGGCTGGGACGGCGGCTTTATGGTGCTCACCGTCTCCTGCGTGCTCTCCATCATCCTGCTGGCCATGACCCTCAAGCACGAGAACGAGTCGATTGCCGCCAAGGCGGCTGCCCATAAGGCATAAAACGTGATCCTGCCCTTATCGATTGGAAAAGGGATCAGGTACACTGCCAAAGGCCCCGCACCTGCCGGGGCCTTTTTTCGTCTCATCTGCGGAGTGCAAGCGTGAAGCAAACCCAACGACATCTGGAGATCCTGGACGTCCTGACCCGGCAGGGTTTCGTCTCGACCGACGATCTGGTGACCCATTTTGACGTCAGCCCCCAGACCATTCGCCGGGATCTGAACGATCTCGCCGAACAGAACAAGATCCGGCGCCATCACGGCGGGGCCTCACTGCATTCGAGCACCGTCAACACCGCCTACAGCGCCCGCAAGGTGATGCAGCTCAAGGAGAAGGAGCGCATCGCCCGGGAAGTGGCCGCCAACATCCCCGACGGCTCGTCGCTCTTTATCGACATCGGCACCACCACCGAGGCCATCGCCCGGGCTCTGCTCGACCACCGGGAGCTGCGCGTGGTCACCAACAACCTGAACGTCGCCAGCATCCTGACCGCCAAGGATGACTTCACCGTCATCATCGCCGGCGGCGAAATTCGCAACCGGGATGGCGGCATTGTCGGGGAGGCGACCCGCGACTTCATCGGCCAGTTTCGCATGGACTACGGCGTCATCGGCATCTCGGGCATCGACAGCGACGGCTCCCTGCTCGATTTCGACTATCACGAGGTGAAGATCGCCCAGGCCATCATCGCCCACTCCCGCCAGGTGTTCCTGGCCGCCGACCACACCAAGTTTGGCCGCAACGCCATGGTCAACCTCGGCAACCTCAACCAGATCCACGCCCTGTTCACGGATCAGGAGCCGCCGGAGAAGCTGATGCGACTGATGTCCCAGCATCAGATCGCCTGCCATATCTGCTGAGCTTCCCCGCACAGGCATCAGGCCGCCTCGGGGCGGCCGCTTTTTTCCTGCCCCCTCCCGGCCTGCGGCGTCTCCCTAGCGGCGCCTAAGCGGCCAGTTCCTGGCGCTGACACACCTTCTTTGACCCCCTGATGTTGCCCCCGTACTCTGGCGCCAGGTTTGCACCGACGCCAGGCGCCTGCGAGGGATTCACGCCATCGCGCTCATCACCTTGCTTCATGGGCGCCCCCATCCGGGACTCTTTGTTCTCCTCCCTGCCCGAAATGGCTGTTTCCGGCAGACCTTAGCCTTGCCAGGCCGTCACCGACTGGCAGCATTTTTAGCATTGTGAAAACAATCGCGATCACATTTCTCTCACGAAATGTTCGTTTATTGGTTTTTCATGTTCTAATATGAGCGAAATCAAACATTGCTGTCATGGCAAACACAAAATAAGAAAGTAGGTGAACATGAGCGAACATTATGATCTGGTCGTCGTCGGCGGCGGCATCAACGGGGTCGGCATCGCGGCAGATGCGGCGGGGCGGGGGCTGAAGGTGGCGCTGTTCGAGGCGAGCGATCTCGCCTCTGCCACCTCGTCCAACTCCAGCAAGCTGATCCACGGCGGCCTGCGCTACCTCGAACATTACGAATTCCGGCTGGTGAAAGAGGCGCTGGCGGAGCGGGAGGTGCTGCTTGGCATGGCTCCCCACATCGCCCGTCCCATGCGTTTTCGTCTGCCCCATCGCCCGCACCTGCGTCCGACCTGGATGATCCGCGCCGGTCTCTTCCTTTATGACAACCTGGCCAAGCGGGACAAGCTCAAGGGGAGCTGCGGCCTGCGCTTCCTGCCGCAGGACGGTCTCAAGAGCGGCATCAACAAGGGCTTTGAATACTCGGACGCCTGGGTCGACGACGCCCGGCTGGTGGTGCTCAATGCCATGCTGGCGCGGGACAAGGGCGCTGACGTGCAGACCCGCACCCGCTGCGTTAAGGCGGTGCGCGGATCCAAGCACTGGACCCTGACGCTGGAGCGGGAAGGGGGCGAGCAGTTCACCGTCAGCTGCCGTGGTCTGGTCAATGCGGCGGGCCCCTGGGTCAAGACCTTCTATGACGAGAGCCTGAGCGAGAAATCCCCCCGCGGCATTCGCCTCATCAAGGGGAGCCACATGATAGTGCCGCGCATCCATGAGCGCGAAGAGGCTTACATCCTGCAAAACGAGGACAACCGCATCGTCTTCGTCATCCCCTACCAGCAGGACTATTCCCTCATCGGCACCACGGACGTGGAGCACAAGGGCAGCCCGCGGGAAGCCAAGATCAGCGATGCCGAGATCAACTACCTGTGCAAGGTGGTCAATGCCCACTTCACCAGGCAGATAAGCCCGGCAGACGTGGTGTGGACCTATGCCGGGGTGCGCCCCCTGTGTGACGACGAGTCCGATTCACCCCAGGCGGTGACCCGGGACTACACGCTCGAGCTCAGTGGTGAATCCGACGGCGCGCCGCTCTTGTCGGTGTTTGGCGGCAAGCTCACCACCTACCGCAAGCTGGCCCAGGCCGCCTGCAACAAGCTCAAGCCCTGGTTCAGCCAGATGGGAGAGGACTGGACCGCCAACAGCCGGTTGCCCGGTGGCGAGTTCGACTGCTCGGTGCGTGAACTGGCGCGTGCCTTTGCGCTGGAATTCGACTGGCTCGACGATCGCAGCGCCCTGCGCATCGCCGAAGCCTATGGCGCTCATGCCCGCCTCTGGCTGAAGGAGGAGCGCGGCCAGCACTTTGGCGCCGGGCTGTATGAATCCGAAGTGCGCTATCTCATCGCGCGCGAATGGGCTCACTCTCTGGAGGACATCCTGTGGCGCCGCAGCAAGCTGGGGCTGCGCCTGTCGGAATCCGAACAGCAGCAGCTCGGTGCCTGGCTGCTCGAGCACCACCACGCCCTGCCCGAAGCCTGCTGATGACCCATGGCGGGCGGCCTTTGCCGCCCGCCGTCAAACTGCAATAAACCCCTGCTATAACAATTACCTGCATCCTACACACCATAACAACGAGATCTCTTGATGAAGCAACCTCACCGTACCCTGATAGCCCTTGGCCTCGGGGCTGCCCTGGCGCTGCCCGCACTGGCGGCCGACGAAGGCAAAATCGTGATCGCCCACCGTGGCGCCTCCGGTTACCTGCCGGAACACACCCTGGAGTCCAAGGCCCTGGCCTATGGCATGGGGGCCGACTATCTGGAGCAGGACCTGGTGATGACCAAGGATGATCAGCTGGTGGTGATGCACGATCACTTCCTCGATGGCATCACGGACGTGGCCGAGCGCTTCCCCGGCCGGGCCCGCCCGGACGGACGCTACTATGTGGTGGATTTCACCCTGGACGAGGTGCGCTCCCTGCGCATGACCGAGCCGTTCCAGCTGGTGGACGGCAAGCAGGTGCCGGTCTATCCGGCGCGCTTCCCGTTGTGGAAGTCGAGCTTCAGGATCCACACCTTCCAGGAAGAGATCGAGATGATCCAGGGGCTCAACAAGAGCACCGGCAAGCACATCGGTATCTACCCGGAGATCAAGGCTCCCTGGCTGTTCCGCCACGAGGGCAAGGACATCTCCAGGGCGGTGCTCAAGGTACTGAAGGAGTACGGCTACACCAGCAAGAACGACAAGGTCTATCTGCAGTGTTTCGATGCCAACGAGCTCAAGCGCATCAACGGCGAACTGATGCCCGCCATGGGTATGGACTTGAAGTTGGTGCAGCTGATGGCCGAGACCGACTGGAACGAGACCATGGTCTACGACGCCAAGGGCAAGGCGACCCCCTATGACTACGACTGGATGTTCAAGCCGGGGGCCATGAAGACCATCGCCACCTATGCCGAGGGAATCGGTCCCTGGAAACCCATGGTGGTGACCGAGCCGGGCACTCCCGGCAAGCCGGTCTTCACCGGCATGGTGAAAGAGGCCCACGCGGCCGGTCTCAAGGTGCATCCTTATACCTTCCGTCAGGATGAGGGGCAGATCCCGGCCTATGCGAAAGACTTCACCGACCTGCTCAACATCTTCCTATACCAGGCCGATGTGGATGGGGTATTCAGCGACTTCCCCGACAAGGCGGTCGAGGCTATCAAGGCCCACGGCAAAGAATAAAAGAAGAGCAACACGGGAATGCAAGCGGGGCCAGGTGCCCCGCTTTTTTGTGCCCGGCGTCATCGCCGGGATGAGGGGCCGGATAAGGGGTCATGAGAGGGGGCAGAGAGATGATATTGAAATGGATTGGTGTAATTAAATGTTTACGATTTGATGCTGGTTTGGCCCCGCGAGTCGCTACTTTTGAGTTGTCTTACCCTGCATTATTGGTCATTTATCCATCTATCAGCGCGCAAAGACGCTAGTTTCACTTGATTGTTTGTTTTTCCTTGGTAAGGTGGGGGCGGTTGCGTAACAAAGTGCTGACTTGTGTAAATATAAGTGAACGGTCAGCGCCCTTGGCTTGAAACAGTAGAGAGAATGAGAAAATGCAAAGAGATCCCCTGAACAACATCCATATCCAGTCCGAACAAGTGATGATCACGCCTGCCCAGCTCAAGGAGAAACTGCCCATCTCCGATCGCGCGCTGGCATTCGTGCAAGGGGCCCGCAATACCATCGCCGACATCATCCACCGTCGCGATCACCGCCTGCTGGTGATCTGTGGTCCCTGCTCCATCCACGACATGGACGCTGCCAAAGAGTACGCAACCAGACTCAAAGCGCTGCATGACGCCTATCAGGACTCTCTCTACATTGTCATGCGGGTCTACTTTGAGAAGCCGCGCACCACGGTCGGCTGGAAGGGCTTTATCAACGATCCGAACCTGGACGGCACCTTTGACGTGGAGCTGGGTCTGCACCGCGCCCGCGAGCTGCTCTGCTGGCTGGCCGAGCTGGAGTTGCCCCTGGCCACCGAGGCGCTCGACCCCATCAGCCCGCAATACCTGGCGGAGCTCTTCTCCTGGTCGGCCATCGGTGCCCGCACCACCGAATCCCAGACCCACAGGGAGATGGCCTCCGGCCTCTCCATGCCGGTCGGCTTCAAGAACGGCACCGACGGCAACCTGGGCACCGCCATCAATGCGCTGCAGGCGGCCTCCAGCCCCCACGCTTTCATGGGGATCAACCAGCAGGGTCAGGTCGCGCTGCTGCAGACCCAGGGCAACCCGGATGGTCACGTGATCCTGCGTGGCGGCAAGCACCCGAACTACGACTCGGTCAATGTGTCGCTGGCGGAAGAGGCGCTGGAGAAGGCGGGCCTGCTGCCCGGTCTGGTGGTGGATTGCAGCCACGGCAACTCCAGCAAGGATCACCGGCTGCAGCCCAAGGTGGCCGACAACGTCATTCACCAGATCCAGGAAGGCAACCGCTCCATCATCGGGGTGATGCTCGAATCCAACCTGTTCGAAGGCAACCAGTCCAGCGAGCAGCCCAAGTGCGAGATGCGCTACGGCGTCTCCATCACCGATGCCTGCATCGACTGGGAGACCACGGATGCGCTGCTGGCCCGCTGCCACAGCCAGCTGGCGGCACCACTTTTGGCCAGAACATCGGCATAAGCCGTGGTATCTTGTTGTAACTGATTGAACCATCGAGGTATCACTGCCCACGCAGTGATACCTTGTTGCCTCTTGAATGACAGGGCGTCGCTGCGGGCGGCGCCAGCAGGGACTGGACATGGCGGAAGAGTTGAATGCCCTCAGGGACAAGATAGATGCGGTGGACAAGCAGCTGATTGATCTGCTGGCTGCCCGTCTCGCCCTGGTGGGGGAAGTGGGGGAAGTGAAGAGCCGGCACGGCCTGCCCATCTATGCACCGGATCGGGAGGCGAGCATGCTGGCCCGCCGCCGCGCCGAGGCCGAGGTACTGGGGGTGCCAGGGGACCTTATCGAGGACGTGCTGCGCCGGGTGATGCGCGAGTCCTATATTCTGGAGTCCGCCAGCGACAAGGAGCACCACTTCAAGTGCATGAAGCCTGAGCTCGGCAAGGTGGTGATCATCGGTGGCCAGGGGCAGCTTGGCCGCCTGTTCGGCAACCTGTTCAGCCTCTCGGGCTACCGGGTCGAAACCCTGGGTCAGGCCGATTGGCCGCGCGCCGACGAGATCCTGCACGGCGCCGGGCTGGTGATGGTGGCGGTGCCCATCGACGTCACCTGCCAGGTGATCGACCGGCTCGGCAACCTGCCGGCGGACTGCCTGCTGGTGGACGTGACCAGCGTCAAGAGTGAACCGCTTGCCCATATGCTGGCGGTACACCAGGGGCCGGTGCTGGGGCTGCACCCCATGTTCGGGCCGGACGTGGCGAGCCTCGCCAAGCAGGTGATCGTCTGCTGTCAGGGGCGTGAGCCCGCCGCCAGCCAGTGGCTGCTGGAGCAGATGACCATCTGGGGGGCGCGTTTGCAGCAGGTGGAGGCCAGGGCCCACGACGAGGCGATGACCTTTATTCAGGCGCTGCGCCACTTTGCCACCTTCGCCTACGGCTGGCACCTCTCCCGCGAGCAGGCCAACATCGACCGCCTGCTTGCCTTAAGCTCTCCCATCTACCGGCTGGAGCTGGCCATGGTGGGACGGCTGTTTGCCCAGGATCCCCATCTCTACGCCGACATCATATTGTCGTCGCCCCAGAACCTCGCGATGATCCGCCGCTACTACCAGAACTTCGGCGAGGCGCTTGGGTTGCTAGAGCGGGGAGACAGGGAGGGCTTCATCGAGGCCTTCAGCCAGGTTTCCGGCTTCTTCGGCGAGCGGGCGGAGGAGTTCCTGCGCGAGAGCCGCACCCTGCTGGCGCAGGCCAACGATCGTCGTCATCACGGCTGATGCACAAAGACATCCATACAAAAGGGGCCTGATGGCCCCTTTTTCATGTTGTTTGTGCTGCACCGATAACTACGGTAGATGAAAACACAGGTCTGGGCGTTAAATCGCCCTGTTTCATTCGGCAGGCGGTTGACGCAAGTCGGCGTCATGCCAGCCCAGCGGCAGGGTGAGCAGCTGATCGATCAGCTCCCGGCGGTCGGATTTCTCCAGATAGGCGAGGTAGAGCGGGCGGCTCAGGGATTGGCCCCCTTCCACCAGATGAAGCTGCCCCTGCTCCAGGAAGGGGCTCACCATGCGCCTTGGCAGGTAGGCGGCGCCGCCGTTGGCCAGTACGAATTGCAGGGCCATGCTGGCGGAGCTCGAATGCAGCACCGGGGTCTTCTGCAGGCTCTGCAATCGGCTCGATGGCGGTTCGAAGCTGGTGCCCCAGTCGAGATGAATGTGGGGCATCTGCATCAGGCTGTCGGCGTTTGCGGCCGGCTCCCGGCTCACCAGTTCGAACACCAGCTCGCCGATGGGGTGCAGGGCAATCTCGTCGATCTTGGTCGGCTCGGAGAGCAGGGCGAGATCGAGGGAGCGCTCCAGCAACTGGCGACAGAGGTGCTCGCGGGAGGCCGTTTCGAGGCGCACCGCGAGGCCGGGGGCCAGGGCATAGACATGGTTCAGCCAGTCGTTGAAGTCGAGCTCCCAGAAGACGGCGGGGGCGCCGATGGCAAGCTGCTGGCTGAAACCGGGGGAGAGGGCCACGTCCTGCTTGGCGCGCCCCAAAGTATGCAGAATGGCGTCTGCGTAGGGCAGCAGACGCTCACCGGAGGCAGTCAGGCGGATGTTGTTGCGATGACGGGCAAACAGGCTGACCCCGAGTTGCTGCTCGAGCTGGCGGATCCGGAAGCTCACCGCCGACTGGGTCAGGTAGAGATTTTCAGCCGCCCGGCCAAAGTGCCGGGTCTTGCTGACCTCGATGAAGGTCCGAAGCAGCTCGGTATCCATTAATCGAGGGACTCGTCGCTGCCGCCACCGCCGCCTTCAAAGCTGCCACCCGCATCTTCATTGGCGCCGCCTGCGACGGTGCACAGACGGTGCACGCGCTTGGGACCAATCACCTTCAGGTATTTGAACCACACCTTGGCGTGGGGGTTGTTGCCGGCTGCGCCGGATTTGACCTGTTCGATAAAGGCACTTTCTACGTCATCGCGCGGGGCCAGGTTGCCCTGATAGAGCGCCAGCATCACGGTGCCATATTTTTCCAGACTGTCCGCTTCGGCCACGGTGAATTCGCCACTGCGACGCAGGCCACGGGGAAAATGTTTGAAGTCGTTGAAACGCTTGTCTGATTCGAAGCTCATAGTGCTCTTGTTCTGGTTAGTTTGACCTTTGCGGGCAAGTATCATCAGGCCGTCGCAGAGTGCAAAATCAATTTTCTTACTATGTTAATAAATATCTTTTATCGAACAGGGTTTGTTGCATCCCGAGGGGGCATTTTGCGGTGCGCTGCACAAAAAAGCCTGAAAAATAGTGGAGTTATGTCAGATTTTGTACAGGAAAAACCGCTCAAAAACGGGCTCGGAAGCTAAAAATAAGGCGCCGTATGGCGCCTTTTTGTCATCATGACTGAGCTGAACCCGAGTGCGCGGCACTCACTCAATCATGGCTGGCTGTGCCAGGTTGTCGGCACGCCACAGACGATAGCGCACCTCGTACTCCTGGGGCACATAGATGACGAAGGGCAGCTTGGAGTTGTAGTTCACGAAGAAGCCCTGACCGTAGATCTGGACGAAACTCTCCTTCTTCTGGCCGTCCGGGCAGGCCATCAGGGTGCTGACGGGGCCGGTGACCTGGCCCAGAGTCAGGTAGTTGTAACCCCAGCCCTTGACGCTGTGCTGTTCCAGATTGCCCGCGAAGCGGGGCAGGTTGCAGTCGACCAGCATCTTCTTGCCGACTTGCAGCTCGACCATCATGTCGGCTTCGTTCTCGACTTCCGGCAGACGGATCACGACACGTTCCTGGTTCACTTCGGCGGCGGGGAACATGCTGATATCAAATTTTTTCGGTTCGGCGGCGAAGGCATGGCCACCCAATAACAAGGCGCCCAGCAGGCTAAAACGCAACACGGTTTTCATCTGTACCTCTTGGGATTGGTTCAACGCCGCTAGACTAACCGCTCTGCCGGTTTCATGCCAGCGCTGCGGCGTGCAAAACCGCCCTGAACAGGCATCACATGACGCAATTTGATGCTTTTTTGACGGCCAGGGTCACCCTGGCGCTTCTTGCCTCGTGTCAAACAGGGGGCCGGGTGGCCCCCATGGCCAGGCTGTCACCTCACCAGCAGAACCTGTTTCGCCCAAGAGCGGGGGGCGCGTTGGGCGACGGAGCCGCTGGTGATGTCCAGGTAAGCGACGCCCTGAAGGGCCGGCACCGGGGTAGAAGACCAGAGATAGACATAGCCGTCGTTCACCTCCTTGCCATCCCCAGCCATGGCGCGGGGGAAGATGGTTTCGTTCAATGCCGGTTTGTAACAGGCGGACTCCAGAATGCTGGCGAGCTCCTTGATGGTGGGCAGGCGCCAGTCGTGATGACCACCAAAGCCATACAGGGCATGGCTAGGTTCGGTGCGGATCCGTTCCGCCGTCTGCAGTGCCTGTTGCCAGTAGAGGTGGGTGGGTTCCCCCTCGCAGCTCTGGTTGCGCCAGGTCTGGCCGAGCTGGCAGCGCATCCAGGTCAGACCGGTGCCCCTGTCGGTGACGGTGCCGTTGCCGTGATCCTGGAAACGGGCGGTGGGGCTGGTACGGGGCAGGGCGTCGTCGCAGATGGCGATGGCCAGTGCCAGGGGGCTGCACAGGGTGAGCAGCAGGGTCAGAAGATACTTGTTCATCGGGTTACCTCGGCCACCAGGCGCAGTTGCAGACCGTTGGCGTCATTGCTGTTTTGAACTGGGGTGGGATAGTCGGCACCGGCGTCCTCGCCGAGGAAGATGTGGGCGATGGCGCTCAGAGGCGCGCTCTCCAGCCGGCGGGACGGGGTCAGGGTCTGGCTCCAGTAGTAGCCGCTGAAGTCTGTGGTGGTGGTACCGACATCGGGGAAGTAGCGCACATCCAGGGTGACGAGCTGGCCATCCTGGCGGGCGAGGGATCCGTAGTGCTGCAAACTCATCAGCTCACGGGCGTGGGGCAGGCGCCAGTGGGTGATGCCGCACAGTTGCTGTGCATTGAGCCACTGACGGTACTGCTCCGTGGTGCAGATGGCCTCCCCTTCGGGGCAGGCGTAATCCCGCTCCTCCTGGGTCGGGTGATAGTTGTCGAACTCCCAGGCGAAGGTGCGGTGCAGATCCCGCGGACTGTCCGGATCCGCCAGCTTCTTCTCCCAGACGAGGCCGGTATTGAGATCCTCCACGCACTCCCACTCGACTGCATTGTCCGCCAGGGGCTGCCCCTTGCCGTCCAGCTTGCGATAGCGCAGGGGCGCCTGGCCCAGGCCCGCCTCCTGGCCCGGGTGATCGGCAGGCTCCTGGGTGAGCAGGTAATCCACCCCGTCCGTGTAGGTGGTGACGCCACCTGCGGTCACCAACGCCCGGGGTTGCTGCTGCATCAGCACGGCGGTGAGTCTGGCCTGCTGGCTCAGTAGCTCGGGGCTGGCGGCAAAGTGCCGGGCGAGCTCGGGCAGAAAGGTGACAAGGCCTTGCCAGATCTGCTGGCGGCGTTCGCTGGCGGCTAAGGCGGGCAGGGTGGCCTCGTCATCGAAGGCGGCGAGGGCCAGCTCGGCGAGGGCGCGGTTGAAGTCGCCCAGCTGCGCCAGTGCCGCCAGATCTGGGCCGGGGTGAAGGGGGGCCAGGGCGAGCAGTACGTCCGTCAGGGCCTGAGCCGGTGGCAGCCCGTCCGAGATACGCGTCTGCAGCAGGGTGCTGAGGGGGCTGGGGGTGAGGTGCTGGTTGTCCTGGCGCGCCGCCGGGTGGGCCAGGGGCAGGGCGGCGGGATCCGCCGGAATGAACAGCAGGGGAGTGGTGAGCAGATCAGGGTGGCGCCGGGTCAGGGAGTGGGCACCGGCCTTGCCGCTGACGGCGGGCTCATTGGCTTCGCAGCCGTCGTTCTGGTTCAGGTTGATGCACAGGGTGCCCGCAGCGGGCAGGCTGACCGTCAGGCGGTAGTCCGGCGCGGTCAGGGGGGCCTCGTCCGAACCGCCGCCACAGGCGCTGAGCAGGGGGGCCAGCAGGTAGACGATCGGGGTTATTCTCATGGTCATGGTGTGTCCTTGGAGGGGCCTTGGCCCCTCTCTGCTTTATATAGGGAGAGTCAGAGGCGACGCAGACGGCGCCACAGGGCCAGCGGCAGCAGCCAGAGCAGAGGGAAGGCCCCCCCGCCACTGCTGTCCGAGGTATCGAAGCGGATGATGCCGTCATCCGGCACGGGCACGGTGTTGCCGCACTGGGCGCCGGTACGCTGACTGATGCTCCACCCGTTCAGGAAACCCTGATTGCCCGGTTTGCTGTCCACCACCTCCAGGGTCCAGCGACCGGCCAGGGGTTCTCCTTCGAAGGCGCTGAAGGGTTGCAGGGACTGCAACTCGGTCGGGAAGACCCCTTTCAGGCTCGGCAGGGGGCTGTAACCCTTGTCCCAGATCTGGACCCGGGTGCCGGCGGGGGAGCTGAGCCAGATCTCCAGCTCATCCAGCGCCTCGTGCTGCAGATCCAGGCTCAGTTGCAGCCTGTCGCTCACACGGGCATCGCTCTTCTCCAGCAGCAGGCTGGTTTCGCTCAGGCCGCGCACCTCCTCGCTCTGGGCATCGTTCAGTCGCTGTGACCGACCACTGGCCCGGCTGATGACGGGGGTGCCGATGGGCAGGGTCAGGGATTGCTGCCACTGGCGCTCGGTGGGGCTGGTACCGCTCATGGCGAGATTCACCGAGAGGCTCGCCTCGTCGCCGCAGGCGAGCGGGCTCTGGGCCAGCATGCGCAGGGTGGTGGTCATGATGGCACCGGCGGCCAGGGTTGCTGGTTGCCAGCTGTCAGGATCGGCCTGCAACCCGGTTGGCAGGGTGAGGGCCAGCTCATTGAGGGTCACTTCCCCTTTGCCCGGGTTGCTGAGGGTCAGCTGCACCGACTGGCGCTGCCCCAGTGGGATGGCGCTCCCCTCGGCGAGGGCGATATTGACGGGAGCTTGCAGCAGCCCGTGCTGGCGAAATGCCTGCTCCAGCAGACGGGCATAGGCTCGCGTCGGATAGAGACGGGCGGCAGTATCCACGGTGATCCGGGCCAGTTGCGGCATGCGAATGGCCGGCCCCAGGCCGAAGTGGGATTCGATGATGACGCGATCAAACTCGTCCCTGGCCGCCTCGCCGTGCTCGGCCACCGCCGTCAGCAGGGCCTGGAACAGCGGGGTGCCCCAGAGCTGATCCCCGTTGCTGCCGTTGATGGTGCGGTGGGCCGGGTAACGGTAGTCCGGATGGTAGCGGGCGCGCAGATCGTCGAGCTGACGCGGGGTGCGGTCGGTGAAGCGGGCATCCCAGTTGAACACCATGGCGGGTTCGAACCGGCGACCGGCTTCGCTGCGCTGGCGATGACTGGCGGCCAGGTAGTCGCCAAAGCCCTCGCCGATGGCTCCCCAGTCTCCCTCTTCCCCGAGATCCGGCAGGATGTGGTGCTGCACCCCGTGGCCGAACTCGTGCCAGATGACCATGGGATCCTCGGCATCGGGCACGCCGCTGCGACCCAGCTCCAGCCTGCGTTCGAACGGATCGTAGAGGGAGTTGTCCTGATAGCCCGCGTCGGTGTCGATGTCGAGCGCCCCGGGGATGAGATCGGTGAAGCCGAGCGCCTTGAGGTGGCGCTGGGCGAGATCCAGATGGTAGTAGGCGTTGATGTCCGCAAAGCCGCGATCGTCCCGGGTCAGGCGAAAACCCTGCACGTCACTGCTGCTGTAGGGGGCCGATTCGGGGGCCATGACATCCACCACCCTGGCATGGGGGCCGCTCAGGCGATACTGCCCGGCTTGCAGGCTCACCGGCAGGGGAACCGGATCCTGGTAGGCGGCCTGTGCCAGCACCAGCGTGTCGTGCCAGACCAGGCTGGCGTCCTGCAGGCGGGTGCGGGGATCGGGGTCGAACACCCGGGCCTGAACCTGCTGATCGCCTGCGTCGGCGACATGCAGAGGGCGGGTAGTTGCCTGATCCCCGAGACGGCCAAGCTCCTGCTCCCCGTCGCAACGGGCAAACAGCTGCACCTGGCTGGCCTTGGCATTGCCTGCCTTGTGCTCGCGCACCCGCTGGCGCAGGGCAGGCACCAGGGTATCGCCGTCTCGCCAGTACCAGGCTTCGACCGGCCCCAGCGTCTCTATCTGGTTGCCGTCGGTGCGCAGGGTGGCGAGCAGGGGATCCAGGGTGCCGCTGGCATCGCAGCCGGGCGCTGTGCTCTGCAAGGGGCGCAGGTTGTGATAGAGGCGCCAGGGGCGTCCGTCCCCGTCGACACTGACGGCGGCCTGGGTGGCGGCCACCGGCAGGCCGTTCACCAGCTGGCGAAAGCTGTAATGGTGGCCGAGCAGGCTGGCCCTGTCGTAGTCGGGGGCCAGCGTCACGCCGAGGCGGCTCTCGAGCCAGGCCTGGGGCGTGATGCTCAGGGGGTGTTCATCGACAAACTGCAGCTCGGCCGCCAGCAGCGGCGATGAGATCAGGGTTGCCGCCAGCCAGAGGGCCAGGGAAGAGGGTTTCATGGTTCACTCCAGAAAAAGAGGGCAAGGGGTCAGTGGTTGACGCCCGCCAGGGTGAGCAGGAAGGCAAACTCCTGCGCCGCACGCAGCGCCGCCGTTCGGGGGGCGCCCAGGTGGCCGCCGTCGAGTTCGGTGCGCAGCAGATAGGGGCCTGTTCCCGTGCTATGGGATCGCAGGCGGGCTATCCACTTGAGGGGTTCCCAGTAGGGCACCTGACTGTCGTGCAGGCCGCCCGTCACATAGACGGGGGGATAAGGGGCCTTGTGCAGGTTGTCGTAGGGGCTCAGGCTGCGCATCGCGGCATAGTCACCCGGGATGGCCCGATTGCCCCACTCGGCGTACTCCTGCCGGGTGAGGGGCAGCTCGGGATCCTGCATGGTGCCCAGCAGGTCGACGAAGGGAACTTGCAGCACGGCCCCGGCGAAACGGGTGGGCGCCTGGTTGAGTGCCGCTGCCACCAGCAGGCCGCTGGCGCTGCCGCCCATGGCAAACAGCCGGGCGGGATCGATGGCGGGATCCCGTGCCAGGGCATCGGCCACGGCGAGAAAATCATCCACGCTGTGCTGTTTGTCCCGGCCACGACCCTCCCGGTACCAGGATTCGCCGAGCAGACCGCCCCCGCGCACATGGGCGATGGCGTAGACAAAGCCGCGATCCAGCAGGCTCAGCACCCGGGGCTGGTAGTAGGGACGCATGGGGGTGCCGTAGGCCCCATAGCCGTAGAGCAGCAGTGCCCTGGGGTGGGTAATGCCCTTGCGCCAGACCAGGGAGACAGGCACCTTGACCCCATCCTTGCCCGCGATCCAGCGTCGCTCGCTCTGATAGGGAGAAGTGTCCCTGCTCTCGGGTGTCCCCTCCCAGGCGCCGGAGGCGAGATCCAGCCAGCGCTGGTGAGGTGGCTCGGCCATACCCTGGCGGCGAATGAGCACCTTGTCGCTGGCCGGTTCCTGGCTGCCCTGGATCCAGGCCGTGCCTGCGCCATCGGTGAGCGGCAGGCTGTGGATCAACGCACCTTTGGCATCCAGCACATCGAGCCAGGCATCCCCTTCCTTGCGGTATTGCAGCACGGTGTGCCGGGCAAAGAGGCGCCACTTCTCGAGTTCCCGGCCCTCGCCGGACCAGAGCCGTTGCCACTCTCCCTTCGCCACCAGGCTCAGGTCGGCCACCTGATAGAGGCCGAGGGTGCCGTCCCGGTTGCTCTTGAGCAGCACCCTGTCCCCCTGGGTATCCAGGTAGTATTCGAGGCCGCGCTCGCGCCCCTTGAGCAGGTCGGCCCGACCCGCGTCCAGCAGGTATTGCTCCGAGCTGTCGTGGTTGTTGCTTTGCAGCACCAGGTGGCGGCGATCCGTGGTGCGATAGAGGCCGAGCAGCCAGGCGGGATCGCGCTCCTCATACACCAGGGTCTCCTTGCCATCCTGCCAGGCCAGCAGTTGCCAGGGGCGCAGGGTCTGGCGCTCGTTGGCGAGGGTGTAGAGGGTCTTGCCATCCAGACTCCAGAGCAGATCGCCGGCGCGGTGAGGCAAAGAGGCCAGTGTCTCGCCACTCGCCAGATCCAGCAGGGTGATGCGGTAGTCCCGATCTCCCCTACGGTCTTCGGCCAGGGCAAGCACGTGCCCGTCCGGGTGAAGGGCCCAGGCGGCGAGCTCGTAATACCCCTTCGCAGGTTGGCGGGGAGCCAGCCGCTTTCGAGGGGCGGCATTGGCGTCGCTGCGTTGCCACAGGCTGCCGTCCGCCTCCATGCGCCACTGGCTGCCAGCCTGGCTCAACCAGTCGTCCGGCACGGGATCGCCCCGCTCCCGGCCCTGCCACTCCGTCTGCAGGCGCTGCACCAGTGGCATCTGGTCGGCGAGCTGCCGCTCGGTCCAGCGGTTCTGCTCGCGCAGCAGCGTCAGGAGGGCGGGATCCTGGCGGCTGTCGTCACGCCAGCCACCATAGGGATCGAGGCGGGCTATCTCCCCCTTCATCAGTTGCGGGCGCTCGGGGATGAGGGGCTCGGCCTCCAGGGTTGCCTCAGGCAGGGGAGAGGCGGGGACCGGCGTGGCCAGCAGGCTGGCCAGGATCAGTAAGCTGTGCATCAGATCCCCACGAAGGTGTAGCGCAGGCTGGCACTCAGGGTGCGGCCGCTCTGGGTGAAGAGGGAAGCATCGGTCCCGGCTTCCAGCCCGGCCATATCCTGATAGCGGGTGTAGCGGGTGTCGAACAGGTTGTCGAGCTTGAGGTTGACCTTGAGGGCGTCGGTGACCAGCCAGTCGGCCGTCAGGGCGAAACTGAGCCAACCGGCACTTTCGAGGCAGTCCCCCTGGCGGCCGGTCAGGCTGTTGCCGCAGGTGGGCACCCGGCTCATGGCGGCGGCATAGTCCGCCTGAATGCCCAGACTCCACTCATTGGCCTGATAGCTCAGACGGGTGTTGCCCTCGAGGGGCGTCAGGGTGCGCAGCGCTTCACCTTTGTTGTCCTCGCCATCGACCCAGCCGAGTTTGGTGGCGAGCTCCCACTCCTGGGTCAGCCAGTAGCTGGCGGCGAGTTCGGCCCCCCAGGTTTCGGCCTTGGCGACGTTGCGATATTGGCGCAGGATGACGCCATCGCTCAGGCGCAGCCCCACCTCGCGCCAGTCGATGAAGTTGTAGTAGCGGTTGTAGAAGAGCGCTGGCTTGATGCTCCAGTTGTCCCCCTCGCCACTCAGCCCCCACTCGATGCTGTGGCTGGTTTCTTCCTTGAGCCCGGTGTTGGCGATGATCTCGAAGGGTGGCAGAGCGAAGTAGTGGGGGATGTTGCCGTACACCTTGTCGTAGGAAGGCGCCCGGAACCCGTTGGCGTAGCTGAGCCAGCTGCGCCACTGGTCGTTGAAGCGGTAGCTGGTGGCCAGGCTCGGGGAGAGGTGCCAGCTGTGGTTGCTGTCGTTGCTGCCGTCCAGCGGCGTGAGCCACTGGTGATCCATGCGCAGGGTGGGGGTGAACTGCCACTGGCCCAGGCTGGCCACGTCGCCGAGCCAGACTCCGGCCCTGTCGGTACGGGCGCGGCTGAAGGGGGCGGACTGGCCGGGTTGGGGAATGCCGGCCTCCAGACTCAGCTTCTCCACCGGCCGCTCGTGGGTGGTGCGCTCCAGCTCGATGCCGTAACTGAGTTGATGGGCGAGATGGCCGGTGGCGAGATCCCGGCGCACATCCAGCTCGGTACCGATCCTGTCTTCGGTGAAGGTGGCGAGCTCCCGTTCGCTGCGATAGCGCGGATAACCGCTCAGCAGATCGTTTTGCAGCAGGCTGCGCTTGTTGGCGGTGTTTTTCGAGTGATTGCCGTAGGCACTCCAGGTGAGGCTGTCGGCCAGTATTGTGTCGAGGTTGCTCGCCTCCCAGGCCAGCTTTCCCCCCTGCGTGCGTTGGCTGCCCTGCTCGTGGTACTGGCGCACCTGCCACTTGCCATCGGGCTGGGGCACTTCGCGCGGCCCCTGATCCCGTTCGGCGTTGTCCTCGAAGTAGTCGAGTTCGAGGCGCAGCAGATGATGTTCGTTCAGCTGGATGCGAGAGCTGGTGGAGGCGCTGAGGCCATCCAGATCCGCCGGGATGCGGCTCTCGTCGTAGTTGGCGGTCTCATGTCCCTGCCAGCCGGAGAGGCGCAGCAGGTGTTCGGTATCCCGTATCCGGGCGGCGCCGGTGGCGCTCAGCTTCTGCTTGTCACTGCTGCCATCGTGCAGCACCTTGCTGCCGAGATAGGCATCCTGGCCCTGAAGGTAATCTTCCGGCTGCTTGGTGCTGATGACGATGGTGCCGCCGATGGCATCGGAGCCATGGAGGGAGGAACCGGCTCCCTTGGCTACCTCTATCTGTTTGACATCGTCGAGATCGAAGCTGAAGCGGCCCACCTTGTCGTTGAGGTCGTCGGCGCCAAAACCGTCGCTGACCCGCACCCCGTCCTTGATGATGAGCACCCGGTTGCCGCCCATGCCGCGGATGATGATGTTCTGGGGGCGGCCGGCGGAGCCGGTCACCGAGACGCCGGGTTCGTTCTTGAACACATCGGTGAGCTCGGTGGCAACCTGGCGATCCAGATCCTCCTCCGTGATGACGGTGATGGAACCCGACACGTCGGAGAGCTTCTGCTCGATGCGCTGTCCCTTGACCACGATGGTTTCCCGCCCCTTGAGTTCGGGGGGCATGTCCGTTGTGTCGATCCCGGCGGGATCGCTGGCAGCCAGCGCCGTACCGGACAGCAGCATGGGCCAGTAGTGAAGAAGTCGAATTTTCATATTTGAGAACCTGATTACCCATGACCCTCAGCCAGCTTCAAGAGCCGATATGGCATCGGAGGGCTTGCCACGACTGCATGCCCCAATTCAACCAACATGCTCTTGAGGTCAAAACGATGATTAAACCGGAAGCAGTATTCCGCAAGATGCCTTGGTAAATGCTTCGCTCCGAGCGTATGGCAACTGCCCCGCAGCGAGTTTTTCACATTTCCTATCATCGTGTTTACCCAGTTGAATGCCGGATGATCCAGCCAGTCCAGGTTGCCCCCGGTGACAACACCCAGGTGCTCACAATTGGCCTCCTTGACCGCTTTGAAACAGGCCAATCCATCGGATATCACCGCGCTGCCACTGGCAATATGCCGTTTTGCCCAATCAGCAACGGACTTGGTTTTGAAACCATCGACCACCGTCATCCGCATCTTGATTGGATGTCCTTCCTTGTTCAGGGCCACTGCTGCCACAAACGGCGTCTTGCCTGCCGCGCCCCGACCCCGTTTGCCGCCACGGCGCTCGCCACCCCAGTAGACATCATCGAGCTGAATGATGCCGCTGATGGGCTGCTTGTCATCGGACTCTTTCATGGCTTGCAGCAGCTTGTGCTTGAGCATCCAGGCGGTGTCATATTTGACGCCCAACTGGCGCTTTAGCTCCATCGCTGACAAGCCTGTTTTGGTTTGTGACAACAGGTGCATTGCCAGAAACCACTTGGTCAGTGGGAGCTTGGTGTTTGCGAAAATAGTGTTTCCAGTCAATGACATCTGGTGACGGCAGTGATTGCATTGCCACACACGTGGCCGCCTTCTCAGGCGACAACAGGTCTTGTTGGCACATTCAGGGCAGACAAAGCCGTTAGGAAAACGCCAAGTGAACAGCGCGTTTTCGCACTGAGCCTCAGTGCCATAGTCCTTGAGAAACTCAAACAGGCTGTAGCCTTTCTGGAATTGGATTTTGCTTTTGGCCATGATCTCGCACCTCGATAACTGTACGTAAGATCAGTATAGTTCGTGGTAACTGACTGCTAATCATGGGTAATCAGGTTTGAGAATAATTATTATTTAAGACTGAAGGGCGCGGATTATTGCAGAGGGAGTCAAGTAGATCAATAAATGACAATCATTATCATTTTGTTTTTATGATATTGATCGAATTGAATTTTTTGAGAGTTAAATCAGTAAGGTTGTGGCATACGTTTGCGAATGACGCCATGAGAAACAGGAGGACGGGGGTGGTGCGGGCAAGAAAAAGCCCGCCATAGGGGCGGGCTCAAGGAGGTGGGCTGACGCAGATCAGGGGGCGCGATAGAAGCGATTGAGCTCGTTCATCACCTGGATCAGGGTGCCCATGTCCGGGGTGCCGTGCTTGATGGGGCGATAGGTGTCACGGTCCAGCAGCTCGAAGTCCCCCTGCTTGTTGAACTGGGTGATGGTGTTGCCCTGATAGATGGCGAAGTCATTCTGATCCCCCGCCAGCAGCCAGGTGCGTGTACTGGCTTCGAACAGGTTGCGCCCCGTGCTGTAGTCACGATAGGGGTTGCGTACACCCAGCATGTTCTTCATCAGGGTCGGTACCAGATCCAGGTGGCTGCTCGCCTGCGCCTGAGGCGCAGGTTCGGCACCAGGCCAGGCCAGCACCAGGGGGACCTGCACCTGATAGGTCGAGTAATTGCTGCCATAGCCCCAGCTGTTGCTCTGGGTCTCGTTGAACTCCTGACCGTGGTTGGAGGTGACCACGACGATGGTCTGATCATCAAGCCCCTGCAATTGCAGTTGGGTCAGCATCTGCTCCAGCAGTTGATCCGTATAGAAGACCGCGTTCTTGTAGCGGTTCTCCAGCTTCTGCAGGTTCTCGGGCCGATAGGCAGTGGCCGGGTTGAAGCGGGTCAACTCGGGCTGGAAGGGGCCCTTGATGCTGGCTGGCACCTGATAATCCCCCGGGCTAGAGAGATAGACCAGAGAGAACCAGGGTCTGTCCGCGGTGCGCGTGCCAAGCCACTGCTGCCAGTCATCGATGAGCCTGCGGTCATCGGTCTGGCGGGAGACGAAGACCTGCTTGCGCAGACCCGCAAGCAGACTTTGGCGATACTGCTTGGCATCTTCCAGTGCACCGAACAGGCCGAACTGGTAGTCCTGACGCAGCATCTCGTCGAACAGCACAGGGGGGCGCTTGTCGGCCCGGATGTCCCCGTAATAGTGGCCGGGCAGCCCGTAGAAGAGGCTGAACATCCCCATGGCTTCATCATTGCCACCACTCATGTGCTGGCGGAAATTGAAGTGGTTGTCCGCGTAGCGTTGCAGATTGGGCATGTTGATGTTGTTGAGCATGTCGGCTCGCAGGGAGTCGACCACCACCACCAGCAGGTTCTTGTGATCGCTGGGTGCGCTCACGCTGAGGGGGCGCAAGGGATAGAGCAGACGGTGCTCAGCGCTTCCCTGATCTTCGGCCTTCTTCTCATACTGCTCGAGGTCGAGCCAGCCATGCTTGGCCAGGAAGCTCCTGGCGGTCATGGGGTAGGAGAGGGGGAAGTTGGCGCGCTGCATGGTGATGGGTTGATACAGGGTCGCATCCGCCCAGCTGTTGACCAGATGGGTCAGGATGAAGCAGACCAGCAGGGCCAGTCCCACCTGATTGCCGTACTGGCGGCGTTTGCGCTTGTTGATCTTGCGCCACACATAGGCCGACAGCAGCAGTTGCAGCAGGAAGATGGCGGGCACCGCCACGAAGATGATGCTCCAGATAGAGCCCTCTTCGGTCTGCGCCTGATCCAGCAGCAGTTGCCACACCTGGCCATTCAAGTGGAACTTGAACAGCTGGAACACCTGGGTGTCGATAAGCAGCAGCACCAGAGCCAGGGTGGCGATGATGGATGAAATGAAGCGCAGCGGCTTCTCCCTGGGCAGGATGAAGCTCAAGGGGAAGATGGTCAGCAGATAGGTGACGAAGCTCAGGAACGAGAAATGACCTATCCAGCTGATGACGAGATAGGTCACGCCGAGCGTGGTCGACGGCCAGCTGATGGCGCCCAGGTAACGGGTCGAGATCAGCATGGCCAGGATGATGTTGAAGAAGGAGAACCAATGCCCCCAGGTGATCAGGCGAGAGACATTATCGCGATAGGGGTTGCCGGTTTCGACCATAATGATCCATCTGCTTGAAAAACATCAAAGAATGCGAAGAAACTCAGTGCGCATCGTGGCGATGGCCCACCGAGGCGGTGAGTGCCTGGATGAACTTCTCGGTGATCGCCTGGCGCTGGGCCGGGGCCATGCCGTTGATGATGTTGGTGGTCAGGTTGCCAAGGACCATCAGACTGAGATCCACCGGTGCCTTGTGTTTCTCCAGGGCGGTGATCAGGTCGTTCATCAGGGCGTCAAACTGCTCGTTATTGTACTTTGATACGATGGGCATAATCTTGGGTTCACCTCGGTTCAAAGCGCCTTATAATACTTCACCCTTTCGGCTAACACTATGGCTTTGTGACATGAGTCTCGATATCGACAAGATCATTCTTCACTCCCTGCGGGCGGGCAACGATGGCCAGCCCCACGCCGATACCCGCAGCCAGACCCTGCCTGCCGACGAGGCGGTACAAGGGCTGATGGCGGAGCTGCATCGCATCTACAACGGCAAGGGGGGAAAGGGCTTTGGCTTCTTCGCCGATCCCGAGGCCGCCGTCGCCGAGCTGGCGGAGGGGGAAGACGCCCCCAAGCAGCCTTCCCCCGCCTTTCGCATCGCCCTGGAGCAGCTGCTGGCGGAGCAGACCGAGTTCGTCCCCTTTTCCGTCAACCTGACCCAGATGCTGGTCAAGCAGCTGGTGGAGCATGCCCTGGACGAGCAGGGGGTGTTGCTGATTGCCAAGTACAACTATGTGGGGGTGGATTACCTGATGATCGCCCTGCTGGAAGGCAAGGAGAGCGTCACCGTGAGCGAGGCGCTGGAGCTGCGCCACATCCAGTACCTGGATATCGGCAAACTCAATCTGGTGGCCCGCATCGATCTCACCGAGTGGAAAACCCAGGGGGATTCGCGTCGTTATATCACCTTCAGCAAGGGCCGGGTCGGTCGCAAGCTGGGGGATTTCTTCATGGATCTGCTGGGGGCCCGGGAGGGCATGGATGCCAAGATCCAGAACAAGGGGTTGCTGCAGGCGGTGGACGATTACTGCGACAGCCGCCAGCTCGAACCGGCCGAGCGCAATGACTACAAGAAGCAGGTCTTCAAATATTGCACCGAGCAGGCCAGCGCCGGCGAGGAGATCGAGATCAAGGAGCTGTCGGCGGAATTGCCCGGTGATGGGGACCTCGATTTTTACAGCTTCATCGGTCAGGAGTACGAGCTGGAGGAGCGCTTCCCGGCGGACCGTTCCACCCTGCGGGGCTTGACCAAGTTTGTGGGCTCCGGTGGCGGCCTGACTCTGAGCTTCGAGCAGAAGTTGCTCAACAGCCGGGTCTTTTACGATCCCCAGACCGACACCCTGACCATCAGGGGAGTCCCGCCCAATCTCAAGGATCAATTGCTGCGCCAGTCGTAATGTGATCCAGCCGTCATTTCTTGCAAAAAGGCACCGGAGTCCGCTCCGGTGCCTTTTTATTTAAGGGGGTGATGTAGATGGAAACCACCTCAGTACTTTTGTTAACACATTGAACAAAATATCGGGAATGAAAGGGTTTTCAGTGGGGTGAAATCCCTTTCAATGACGTAAATTGATTTCCTTTCTGTAATTTAATTTCCATATCTTGGCAAAAATATGGGGATATCCCTTCCTAAGTCGCTGAAATAAGAAAATGTTTTCATAACTTTCTGGAAGAAAATACGTAATTGCATTTCAAAAATGCGAGGCGTGTCATGTGAGGCATTGACTGCTTGGGATAATATGCATCTGCACACAATGCTCTTACAGCGCGGAACTAATACAAGGAAAGGCTCATGAAAAAGAAATTGCTGTCATCCCTGATCGGTCTGGCTACCCTGGGCGTGGCCTGCTCTGCCACTGCTGCCATTGATGAAGGTCAGCTGACCATCTGGATCAACGGTGACAAGGGCTACAACGGCCTGGCCGAAGTCGGCAAGAAGTTTGAAGCCGAAACCGGCATCAAGGTCACCGTCGCCCACCCGGATCAGGTTGAAGTCAAATTCCAGCAAGCCGCCGCCACCGGCAACGGCCCGGACATCTTCTTCTGGGCTCACGACCGTTACGGTGAGTGGGTCAAGTCCGGTCTGCTGGTTCCCGTGACCCCGAATACCGCCACCAAGGCCAAGTTCGAGCAATTCGCCTGGGATGCCATGACCGTCGATGGCAAGACCTATGGCTACCCGGTCGCGGTAGAAGCCGTCAGCCTGATTTACAACAAGGATCTGTTGCCCAACCCGCCGAAGACCTTCGAAGAGATCGCCAAGATCGACGAAGACCTGAAGAAAAATGGCAAGCGCGCCATCATGTGGGCCTATGACACCCCCTACTTCAGCTACCCCCTGGTGGCTGCCAACGGTGGTTACGCCTTCAAGAAGACCGCCACCGGCTATGACGTCAAAGACACCGGCGTGAACAACGCAGGTGCCAAGGCCGGCGTCGGCTACATCTCCGAGATGATCAAATCCGGTCACCTGGAGAAGGGCATTGACTACGGTGTGATGGACGCCAAGTTCAACAAGGGCGAAGTGGCCATGATGATCAACGGTCCCTGGGCTTGGAGCAACCTGGACAAGAGCGGCATCAAGTATGGCGTAGCCCAGCTGCCGACCCTGAAAGGCAAGCCCGCTAAGGCCTTCGTTGGCGTACTGGGTGCCACCATCAACGCCGCCAGCCCGAACAAGGATCTGGCCATCGAGTTCCTCGAGAACTACCTGCTGACCGATGCCGGTCTGGCGCCGATGAACGCCGACAAGCCGCTGGGTGCCGTGGCCCTGAAGTCCTTCCAGAAGACCCTGGAAGCCGACCCCAACATCAAGGCCACCATGCTGAACGCCCAGAACGGCGAACCGATGCCGTCCGTGCCCGAGATGAGCCGTTTCTGGTCCTCCTTCGAAACCGCCCTCAAGAACATCACCTCTGGCCGTCAGGGTGTTGACGAAGCCCTGGATACCGCTGCCAAGCGTATCGTCCAGTAAGCATGCACTACCCGGGAGGCCTTCGGGCCTCCCACTCTCTCAATCTCTCTTGGCGCAATAAAGGTTAATTGGCATGGAAGTAGTACCTTCTATCGAATCCTATGCCGGTCCGAAGAAAGACAAGTACGTCTGGCTGAAATGGACCATGGCGGCACTGATCGCAGTGCTTAATGGTTATGCGGCCGTGATGATGTATGCCAGCGGCGAGTGGGTATTTGCCCTGCTCGATCTGGTGGTCGTCTCCGTCGGTCTCTATGTCTTCATGAACAAGAAGACCTATGCCCACCGTTATATTTTCCCCGGTGTGGCAGGCATGGTTGTTTTTATCATCTTCCCTCTTGCCTACACGATCGGCATCGCCTTCACCAACTATTCGGGATCCAACTTGCTCTCCCTTGAGCAGGCACGGGATTACCATCTGAAAAAAACCTACAAGGTGACCGGCGGTGAATTCGATTTCACCCTCCTGGGTGGTGAGAACAATCAGTTTCAGCTGCTGCTGAAACAGGACGACCAATCCTTTATCAGTCAACCCCTTACCTTGCTGAACAACAAGGCGCGTACCCTGGCCGTCCGTGAAGGACGGGTCCGTGACGAGCCCCAGGTTGTTCAGTTGCAACCCCTGGCCGGGGAGGCGACCGACAAGGCGGCACCCATTCGTGCCATCGTCGATCACCGCACCCACCTGAGTGCCCTGGATGTGGTACTGCCCGAAGGCAATATCCATCTGACCCTGAGCAGCCTGCGCAAGTTCGCCGCCCAGAAACAGCTCTATACCCAGCTGGTCGACGGCGCCGTGCTCAAGTCCGGCGTCATGATCAAGGACAGCAACCTGCTGCGTGACAACCAGAGCGGCGAGCTGATGCAGCCCAACGGTGACACCGGCTTCTACCAGTACATCGATGCGGAAGGTCACTTCGTCGGCAAGGGCATTGCCCCCGGTTTCGTGGTGAGCGTGGGTTGGAAAAACTTCATGCGCATCATGACGGACCCGGGTATCCAGAGTCCCTTCATGCAGATCTTCGTCTGGACCGTGATCTTCTCCGCCTGTTCGGTGGCGTTCACCCTGGCGATTGGCATGGTGTTGGCGTGTCTGGTGCAGTGGGAGCAGCTCAGGGGGCGTGGTTTCTACCGGGTCATGCTGATCCTGCCCTATGCGATACCGGCGTTCATCTCCATCCTGGTGTTCAAGGGCTTGTTCAACCAGAACTTCGGTGAAATCAACCTGTTCCTGGAAGCGGCCTTCGGCATCAAGCCGGACTGGTACACCAATCCCTTCCTGGCCAAGGTGATGATCCTCATCGTCAACACCTGGCTCGGTTACCCCTACATGATGATCCTCTGCATGGGCCTGCTCAAGGCGATTCCGGAAGATCTCTACGAGGCGTCTGCCATGGACGGGGCGGGGCCGGTACAGAACTTCTTCAAGATCACCGTACCGCTCTTGATGAAGCCGCTGACACCGCTGTTGATTGCATCCTTTGCCTTCAACTTCAACAACTTCGTACTTATCCAGTTGTTGACGAACGGGGCGCCGGACATCATCGGGGCCACCACGCCGGCCGGGACCACCGACTTGCTGGTGAGCTACACC
Organism: Aeromonas sp. FDAARGOS 1406; assembly: GCF_019048565.1. Lineage (NCBI taxonomy): Bacteria > Pseudomonadati > Pseudomonadota > Gammaproteobacteria > Aeromonadales > Aeromonadaceae > Aeromonas > Aeromonas sp. FDAARGOS 1406. Next base: position 1,138,129 of record NZ_CP077378.1, on the reverse strand, counting down.
TACCGGATCGCGTTCCAGGGCTCGGGTGGTCAGGACTACGGTCTGGCCAGTGCCATCGCCACCGCCATCTTCCTCATCGTGGGTGCGCTGGCCTTGCTCAACCTGAAATTGTCCAAAGCCGACAAGCAACTGTAAGGAGGCTTCAACATGGCAATCGTACAACCCAAATCAGTCAAATACCGGGTGTGGGCAACCCACCTGGTGATGTGGGGCTTCCTGGCACTGATCATCTTCCCGCTGATCATGGTCATCGCCATCTCGTTCCGTAACGGCAACTTCTCGGTGGGGGAGATCATCCCCACCAATCCGACCCTGGATCACTGGAAGCTGGCGCTCGGAATGTCCATCACCAACGCCGATGGCAGCATCACGCCGCCGCCGTTCCCGGTGCTGACCTGGCTGTGGAACTCCATCAAGGTGGCGGGCATCACCGCCCTGATGATAGTGGTGCTCTCCACCACCTGTGCCTACGCCTTCGCCCGTCTGCGGTTCCGTGGCAAGTCCACCATCCTGCAGGGCATGCTGATCTTCCAGATGTTCCCGGCGGTGCTGGCACTGGTGGCCATCTACGCGCTCTTCAACAAGATCGGTGACTACATCCCCTGGCTGGGTCTCAACACCCACGGCGGCCTGATCCTGGCCTACATGGGGGGCATTGCCCTGCACGTCTGGACCATCAAGGGCTACTTCGAGACCATCGACTCTTCCCTGGAGGAGGCGGCGGCCATCGATGGCGCTACTCCGTGGCAGGCGTTCCGCCTGATCCTGCTGCCCCTGTCGGTGCCCATTCTGGCGGTGGTGTTCATCCTGGCCTTCATCGGCTCCATCACCGAGGTGCCCATGGCCTCCATCCTGTTGCAGGATGTGAACAATCTGACCCTGGCGGTCGGGGCTCAGCAGTACCTCTATCCGCAGAACTACCTGTGGGGTGACTTCGCCGCAGCCGCCGTGCTGTCAGGCTTCCCCATCACGGTCGTCTTCCTGCTCGCCCAGCGCTGGCTGGTGGGTGGTCTGACCGCAGGCGGCGTGAAAGGTTAACGGTTCATGGCCGGGGGAGCTGGCTCCCCCCGTCATCACGATTTGCAAAGATTCAAGAGCGGAGCTCGACATGGCTGAAGTAGTACTCAACAACGTTCGCAAAAATTACGACCCGGCTGTCCACAAGGACACCCTGCGCAGCATCAACCTGGACATCAAGGAAGGGGAGTTCATCGTCTTCGTCGGCCCGTCCGGCTGCGGCAAGTCCACCCTGCTTCGGATGATCGCGGGTCTGGAAGACATCACCAGCGGCGAGCTGACCATCGGCGGGCGCTACATGAACGACGTGCCGCCGGTGGAGCGCAACGTCGGCATGGTGTTCCAGTCCTACGCCCTCTACCCGCACATGAATATCTACGAGAACATGGCTTTTGGCCTCAAGCTCAAGAAGATGGACAAGGAGAACATCCACAAGCGGGTGATGCGCGCCGCCGAGATCCTGGGTCTCGAGCCGCTGCTGGACCGCAAGCCCAAGGCCCTTTCTGGCGGTCAGCGTCAGCGGGTGGCCATCGGCCGCTCCATCGTGCAGCAGCCGCAGGTGTTCCTGTTTGACGAACCGCTGTCGAACCTCGACGCCGCCCTGCGGGTCAAGATGCGCATCGAGATCGCCAAGCTGCACAAGGAGCTCAACTCCACCATCATCTACGTGACCCACGACCAGGTGGAGGCCATGACGCTGGCCAACCGCATCGTGGTGCTGAGCCCGCTCAAGGGCGAGGCGGCCACCAACCTGGAGCAGTTCGGCACCCCCCTCGAGCTCTACCACAACCCGGACAACAAGTTCGTGGCGGGCTTCATCGGCTCCCCCAAGATGAACTTCCTGGCGGGCGAGCTGGTGGAGATCGGCGAGCAGGAGTGCGTGGTCAAGCTCACCTCCGGCGATACCGTGCGTGCCCGGGTGGATGCCCGTCGCGGCGCGGTGGGTGACAAGGTGGAGCTGGGCATTCGCCCCGAGCACCTGGTGCCGCTGGGTCATGCCCATGCCGACAGCCGCGTGAGCGGCGTGGTGCAGGTAGCCGAACACCTGGGGGCAGAATCCTTCGTCTACATGGACGTGGATGGTCACGACTTCACCGTCAAGGCGAGCTCCGACATCGACGTGGCCACCGGCCAGGAGTACAGCGTCGGCATCCCGGCCGAAGCCTGCTACCTGTTCGATGCCAAAGAACAGGCGTTCCCGCGCACGGCCAAATATATCCGCGCCTGAGAGGGCGAGAGTGCCAGGTTTTCCTTTCTATACGTTCAATGCCTTTTGCCGGTCGCAAGACCGGCTTTTTATTGCCCGTCATCCGAGGCCCGGGTTCCGGCCAGCGGGTGCGGCTGGCCGGGGCCCGTCACTGCCCGTGCTTGTCTGACTCGAGGGCGGCGGTGACGTCCGGCACGAAGTGCTGGCTGGTGAGCGGCGGGCGCTCATAGCCTTCGGTCTTGATGGGGGGCAGGGTGATGGGCTCGTAGTGGATCGCCTCGTAGGGCACCTTGCCAAGGAGGTGAGAGATGCAGTTGAGGCGGGCGCGGCGCTTGTCGTCGGCGTCCACCACGAACCAGGGGCAATCCTCGGTATCCGTGTAGGTGAACATGTCATCCTTGGCGCGGGAATACTCCACCCAGCGGGAGCGGGACTGCAGATCCATGGGGCTGAACTTCCAGCGTTTGATGGGGGTGTTGATGCGCTCCTTGAAGCGTTTCTCCTGCTCTTCGTCGCTGACCGAGAACCAGTATTTGATGAGGGTGATGCCGGAGCGGATCAACATCCGCTCGAATTCGGGGCAGGCACGCAGGAATTCGCGATACTCGTCGTCGCTGCAAAAGCCCATCACCCGTTCGACCCCGGCCCGGTTGTACCAGGAGCGATCAAACAGCACCATCTCGCCCGCCGAGGGCAGGTGCGCCACGTAGCGCTGGAAGTACCACTGGGTACGCTCCCGATCCGAGGGGGCGGGCAGGGCGGTGACCCGGCAGACCCGGGGGTTGAGGGGTTCGGTGATCGCCTTGATGACGCCCCCCTTGCCCGCGGCGTCGCGCCCCTCGAACAGCACCACCACTTTGAGCCCCTCCTGCTTGACCCACTCCTGCAACTTGACCAGCTCCTCCTGCAGGTGGGCGAGGTGATGTTCGTAGGTCTTCTTGTCCAGACGGGGGCGTTTCTTGCTCTTTTCCTTGGCCATCATCCTCTCCTTGGTGACTCCTCGTTGTGAGTCTCTCCAGCTTGCACCAGGCGGACACCCCTGCCAAGGGTGGCGTGTTACACTGCCGCCTCATCAGCCGCTGGCAACAGAAAAACAGGAAAGCCAGTTTCATCGCCGCTGGCAACAGGAGAAAACATGAAGCAGTTTATGGAGATAGCGGGCCGCCGCATGGCCTATCTGGACGAGGGGCAGGGTCCGGCACTGCTCTTTGGCCACAGCTACCTGTGGGACAGTGCCATGTGGGCACCGCAAATCGAGGCCCTTAAGGAGCATTATCGCTGCATCGTGCCCGAGCTTTGGGGTCACGGGGATTCCGATGTGCTGCCCGAGGGGCCCTGCACCCTGGCGACCCTGGCCCGGGATCACCTGGCGCTGCTCGATGCCCTCGGCATCGACGAGTGCGTGCTGGTGGGGCTCTCCATCGGTGGCATGTGGGGCGTGGAGCTGGCGCGCATGGCGCCTGCTCGCCTCAAGGGCCTGGTGCTGATGGACAGCTTCGTCGGCCTTGAACCCCAGATCACCTGCGAGCGCTATCTCGGCATGCTGGCGATGATCGAGCAGGTCGGCGCCGTGCCTGCGCCCATCGCCGATCAGGTGGCGCCGCTCTTCTTCGCCCATCAACCGGACGCGGCCCTGATGGCCGGTTTCAAGGCCCGGCTGGCCCAATGGCCCGCCGACAAGGTGGCGAGCCTGGTGGCGGTGGGGCGCAGCTTCGTGACCCGGGAGGATCGCATCGACTGGCTCGAAGAGATGAGGCTGCCCGCACTGGTGATGACGGGGTGCGAGGACAAGGCTCGCCCTGTGCTGGAGGGGTATCTGATGGCCGAGGTGCTGGGGTGCCCGTTCAGGGAGATCCCGGGGGCCGGTCACATCTCGACCTTGGAGAACCCCGCGTTCATCAACCAGGCGCTGGCGGCATTTCTCGCCGAAGTGGCAGAGTGACGCTGCGCCGGATAGCCGTAAAAAAGGAGCCATGGGCTCCTTTTTTGTTGCCCAGTCCGGATGGGGCTACCAGATGTAGCCCACCCCGAAGCCTGCATAGAGTTCTCCCTGATGCTGGACGATGGGGCTGTCCGCGATGTCGTCGTCGTAGCGTTCGTAGTTGATGCCAAAGCCGCCAATCCAGTTGGCGCTGAAGCGATAGCTGCCGATGAGGGAGACCATGGGGGAGAGGGTGGTGCCCGTGTTCCATGCCGGCCTGTCCGCCCTCGCTTCGTCTTGTGAGACACCGCCGAAGTAGTAGTTGGCGAGGTTGTGGCTGCGCAGCATGACGCCGGCTCCCGGCATCAGCAGCAGGGGGCCGCGGATGATGGGGAAGTTGGCCCACAGCATCAGCTCCTGGCCGTTGCTGGTGCCGGTCACATCCGTGGTGGCCCGCACGCTCCAGAGGGCATAGGGAGTGATGAGATCGGCCCCAACGCCGGCCTCGAACTGCCCCTTGCGCTTCTCCATGCCATGGAGGAAGGGATCGTCGTCCGGGTCCAGGTTGCCAAAGCGCATCCGGCCGAAGGCATAGGTCGAGAGGTTGCCATCCCGGCTGAGGTAGTAGCGGGCCCGATCCCCCAGATACATCAGGTTGTCACCAAAATAGAGGGCCCCCGGGATGGGCATCAGGGTGTCGTCCTGGTGCTGGTAACGGGCCTGACCGCCGATGACGGCCCCGCCCAGCACCAGCCCCTTGGGAATGGGGCTGTCAGGGCTGTCGCTGGAGAAGGCGCTGAGGGCCCCGATATCGAGGTCTGCCCGGACGGGAGAACAGAACAGCAGTGCCAGAAAGGCACCCAGAGAGGCATGGCGCAGGGCTGGGACTGGGGACATGACAGATCCTTGTCGGTGGGTGGGCAGTGGGAACGAATCAGACCTGCGTAGCAAGTCAAACGGATGTCGGTTTTCAATTAAACCCGACAAGGCAAGCATGAGCCAGCGTCACGGAGGTGCTGCTGGTGGCCGGTATCTGGAAGGGGCGAGACCCGGCCTCGCCCCTTGCCAGGGTCAGGGGGCGGGGCGGGGGAGATCTTCCCGCTTGGGCCAGGCGTTGAGCACCGCTTTGACCAGGGTGGCGAGGGGAATGGCGAAGAAGACGCCCCAAAAGCCCCACAGACCACCAAACACCAGCACGGCGATGATGATGGCCACCGGGTGCAGGTTGACCGCCTCGGAGAAGAGCAGGGGGACCAGCAGGTTGCCGTCGAGGGCCTGGATCACGAAATAGGCCACCATCAGCCAGGCGAAGTCGGGGGTCAGCCCCCACTGGAACAGGGCCACCATGGCCACCGGCACGGTCACCGCGGCGGCACCGATATAGGGGATGAGCACGGAGAAGCCCACCGCGACCGCCAGCAGGGCGGAGTAGCGCAATCCCATCAGGGCGAAGGGCACATAGGTGGCGATGCCGACGATGACGATCTCGATCACTTTGCCGCGGATGTAGTTGATGATCTGGTCGTTCATCTCCACCCAGACCCGGTTCACCAGGGTGCGGTTGCGGGGCAGGAAGCGGCGCAGGCCGCCCATCAGCACCTGTTTGTCCTTGAGCATGAAGAAGACCATCAGGGGCACCAGGATGGCGTAGATGAGGATGGCCACCACGTTGATGAGGGAGCTCAAAGAGGCGCTCACCAGTTGTTCGCCGCCGATCAGGATGCGCTGGCGAATGTTGTCGATGATGGTCTCCACCAGGCTGACGTCGATGATCTCGGGGTATTTTTCCGGCAGGGTGCGCACATAGTCCTGGGCATGGGCCAGCATGGCGGGGGCCTCCTTGGCCAGGTTGACCCCCTGGCTCACCAGCGTCGGGATGAGGCCCAGCAGCATCAGGGTCGTCACCGTGATGAACAACAGCAGGACCAGGCTGGTAGCGACGGTGCGAGAAAGGCCGCCTCGTTGCAGGCGACTCACCGGCCACTCCAGCAGATAGGCCATCACCAGGGCCACCAGCAGCGGTGCCAGCAGATCCCCAAACAGCCAGAGCACGGCAAAGCAGAAGACCAGCAGCAGGAAGAGGGTGACGGCATCGGGGTCGGAAAAACGGGTCTGATACCAGCGCTTCAATACATCTAACATCGAGGCTTCCTTGAATGGCGGCTCACGGGGTGGGTGGCATGGGCTCGGGGGCGAGCAGGGCGTCCCGAGGGAGACGGGCAACGACGAGCAGCAGGGAGAGGCGGGCAGCTGACTCTTCCCGGGTCTGGACATGGTGACCCTGACGGCGCAGATAGGCGGGAATATCCTGCCGGGAGCCTGCATCCCCGAGCTGGATGCACACGGATTGACCGGGCCGGGCCTGGCGCAACCAGAGCTTGAGCCGGATGAGGGGCTCGGGACAACGCCAGGGGGTCAGGTCGAGCTGTTCCATGAGAACTCCATCGCGTGCGTGGCGGTCATTATGGCCGTGATGAGAGGATGAAACAACGCTTGTGGGCCTTGAATGGCAAGGGTATTCTGCCGATGCCCGCTGGGGTCTGATTGGAGATAGAGATAACGTGGCACGTTTTTCCCCCCTGATAGCATCGCTTCCCCTGTTGGTCACCCTGATGGGGGCGACCTTCCACGCCCAGGGGAGCAACCAGTTGCCCGACATCGGTACCGCCGGGGTCGCCGCACTGCCCATCGAGCAGGAGGTGCGCTACGGCAACGCCTTCATGCGTTTTGCACGGGCGGGCCTGCCCATCATCGATGACCCCGTGCTCAACGAATACATCGACGATCTGGGCCAGCGGCTGCTGACCAATGCCGACGGGGTGCGCTTCCCGTTCACCTTCTTCCTCATCAACGATCCCAGCATCAACGCGGCGGCCTTCCTCGGTGGCCGGGTCAAGGTGCACACCGGCCTCTTCCTTTACGCCGAGAGCGAGAGCGAGCTGGCCTCGGTACTGGCCCACGAAATCACCCACGTGACCCAGCGTCACATCGCTCGTTACATGGAGGCACAGGCGAGCAGCTCCGCCATGACCCTGGCCGGCCTGGTGGGCTCCATTGCACTCGCGGTGATCAACCCCACCGCCGGCATCGCGGCCTTGCAGACCACGCTTGGCTTGTCGATGCAGTCGGCCATCAACTACACCCGGGACAACGAATACGAGGCGGATCGCATCGGCATGAAGACGCTGTATGACGCCGGATTCGATCCCATGGGCATGGCCAACTTCTTCCAGAAGCTGGCGGCGGAGTACCGCTATGCCAGCAAGCCGCCGGAGATGTTGCTGACTCACCCCCTGCCGGAGACCCGGATCAGCGAAGCCCGTGCCCGGGCCGGGAGCTATGGCGCGCGCGCCCTGCCGCCGAGCCTGGACTTCTGGCTGGCCAAGGTGCGCATCCAGGTGCGCTATGGCACCGAGACGCCCCAGGCGCTGCTCACCTACTTCGACAGCCGCCTGCAGAAGGGGGATTACCCCCTCAAGGATGCCGCCATCTATGGCAAGGCGCTGGCCCTGTTGCAGCTCAAGCGCACCGACGAGGCCGACACCCTGATGCAGGAGCTGGTGACCCGTCACCCGGAGGATCTCTTCGTGGTGGATGCCCTGACCGACATCGATCTCGCCAAGGGGCGCAGCGCCCAGGCCATCGCCAGACTGGAGCGCTTCCGCACCCGGATGCCGGACAACGAGGTGGTGGTGGTGAACCTCGGCAACGCCTATCTGGAGGGGGGCAACTACAAGAAGTCCATCGCCATCCTGGACCCTTATGCCCGGGAGCACGACGAGAACAGCCTGGCCTGGAGCCTGCTGTCGGACGCCTACCGCAAGGCGGGCAGAATGACGGACCTGCACATGGCACGGGCGGAGACCCTTTCCCTGCGCGGGGACTATCAGGCGGCCATCGACGAACTGATCGTGGCGCGGGGCACCACCAGCGACAAGCTGACCCTGGCCCGCATCGAGGCGCGTATCACCCAGCTGGAGCGGGCCAAGAAGGATCTGGACAGCCTCAAGGGCTGAGTCCGGAGCGGGTTGATGGCAGGCGGGGTGCTCCTTTGGGGGCACCCCGCCTTGTTTTGCAGGCTAAAATAGGGCCTTTCATCGGTTTCAACGCATCTTGATGATGAAGAAATGAATGTATTGGATGGCTCTGCTATGGGGCGCTCGCCAGGCGGCGTTTTATCTCGGCGAGCTTCTGCTCGTCCAGCTCCCCCACCAGGGTCTCCAGCAGCGTGCCCCTGGCATCGAGCAGATAGCTGGTGGGCAGCGCCCCGGGCCTTGGGAACGGGAGGCGGGCGTCGTCATCCGGGATCATCAGGGGAACCCTGATGGCGTGGCGCCGTGCCAGCTCGGTCAGTTCGGCGGGAGAGGCGGGGTCATAGTGGATGGCGATCACCCGGATCTGACCTTCCTGGTGCAATGTTGCCAGCAGGGGCATCTTCCGCAGGCAGGGGGCGCACCAGGGAGCGAAGTAGTTGACCAGCAGTGGTTTGCCACCGAGATCCGCGAGGCTGACCTTCTTTCCCGCGCCGTCGGTAAAGTCGGGTGCCGGGCTGCAGGCCCCCAGCAGGGTTGCCACAATCAGCCAACAGATCCGTTTCATTTCCATAGCCTTCCCGCTTACCCTGACCATCCGTTTCCCCTACAATAGCGCCATTTCTTGTCCCATCTTGCGATTAATCAGGGAGTTATCATGAGCGAGACCCAAATCTACCACAATCCGCGCTGCTCCAAGAGCCGTGAAACCCTGGCCTTGCTGGAACAGCACGGGGTCGCCCCCGAGGTGGTGCTCTATCTGGAGCAGGCCCCGAGTGAGGCACAGATCCGCACCCTCCTGAGTCAGCTTGGCTTCACGGATCCCCGACAGCTGATGCGCACCAAGGAAGAGCTCTACAAGGAGCTGGGGCTCGGCGAGGTGAGCGGCGATGATCTCATTCGTGCCATGCACCAGCACCCCAAGCTCATCGAGCGCCCCATTGTCATCAAGAACGGGCAGGCCCGCATAGGTCGTCCGCCCGAGCAGGTGCTGGAGATCCTCAAGTGAGCACCCGCTTCGCTCGCCTGCTGACCCTGGCCGGTTTTTTCGGCCTGCTGGCCTGGGTGCTGCTCTGGCACCTCTGGCTCTCGCCCCACCCGGATCTCGCCCCCTGGCTGTTGCCGGTGATCTGGACGGTGCCGCTGCTCTTCCCCCTCAAGGGCATAGTGCAGGGCAATCCCTACACCCACGCCTGGGGCAATTTCGTGCTGATGCCCTACTTCCTGCACGCCCTGACCCTGATCACCACGGATGAGGGGGAGCGGTGGCTGGCGGTGGTGGAGCTGGTGCTCACCACCCTGGCGTTTGTGGGCACCATCTATTATGCCCGCCTGCGTGGCCGCGAGCTGGGGCTGAGTATCCGCAAGAAGGAAGGCTGAGCCCCTCCCTGTCCGCCTGCTGGCGGGCAGGGTATGTGTCTGAAACCGACGCAAGCCAGCGAATGGCATCTGGCGGTATCGCCCCGAAGTGGCTTGCTTATCTCTTTGATTAATTTATGGATATTGATCGCTGATTGGCAGGGCAGCACCTCTGTTGACAGATCTGTCACCTGGTTTGCCAGCCTCAGTCAGCCCCTGTTATGCAAAAAGGGGTATGCTTGTGTTTTCAACAGACTCGAGTGATCCATATGACAATCCTGCGTTCCCCCCTGTTGCACAAGACCCTGCTGGCCCTGACCGTCTCCCTCTCCGTCAGCTCCCTCGCCGATGCCTGTACCCGCGCCGTCTATCAGGGGGAGGGAGCGCTGGTGGTGACCGGTCGTACCATGGACTGGCGCAGCGCCATGCCGACCAATCTCTGGGCGCTGCCCCGTGGCATCGCGCGGGAAGGGGAGGCTGGCGCGCACTCCATGACGTGGACGTCGCGCTACGGCTCCGTGGTGGCGGCAGGCTTCGATGCAGGCACCGCCGACGGCATGAACGAGAAGGGGCTGGTGGCCAACCTCCTCTATCTGACCGAGTCCGAGTATGTGACCCCGAGCGACAAGGATCCGCGCAAGACTCTCTCCATCTCGCTCTGGGCCCAGTACGCGCTGGACAACTTCGCCACCGTGGCCGAGGCGGTCGAGGCCCTCTCCAGAGATGAGTTCTATGTGGTGACCACCCTGACCCCGGATGGCAAGCCGGGCCAGCTGCACCTCTCCCTCTCGGATGCGAGCGGCGATTCCGCCATCTTCCAGTACGTGGGGGGCAAGCTGCAGATCTACCACGACCGCAGCTATCAGGTGATGACCAACTCGCCGACCTTTGACAAGCAACTGGCCCTCAACGACTACTGGGAGGAGATTGGCGGTCTCACCATGCTGCCCGGCACCAACCGCTCGGCGGATCGATTTGCCCGCGCCTCCTTCTACATCAAGACCCTGCCAAAGACCGACCAGGCCAACGAGGCGGTGGCCGGGGTGATGAGCGTGATGCGCAACGTCTCGGTACCCATGGGGATCAGCACCCCGGATCAGCCCAACATCTCCACCACCCTGTGGCGCAGCGTGGCGGATCAGCAGCATCGCCGCTATTTCTTCGAGCTGACTCATCTGCCCAACACCTTCTGGGTGAGCATGGACAAGCTGGATCTCACCGCGGGGGCCCCGGTGCGCAAGTTGCCCCTGACCGAGCAGCAGCTCTATGCGGGGGAGACGGCGGAGAAATTCGTCCCGGCCAAGGCGTTTCGCTTCCTGCCGGCCAGCCCCAAGGCCTGAGCATTCCCCCGATGACAACGCCCCGCTCGGGGCGTTTTTTTATGGTGGGGATGAGGTGGCCGTGCGGTGGGTGGCGATCTGCGCCTCGCAAAAGCGCATCAGCTCCGGGTAGAAGTGCAGGAAGGCGTGCTCGGCCTCGGTCCAGCGAGCCTGATCCAGGGCGTGGAGCGCCTCCCCGAGCGGCACGGGGCGGCGCAGCCGACGACCGATGCCGTTGAGGGCCGCCCCCACCCCTTCCCGGTACTGGTAGGAGGCCAGCCAGTCCTGCTCGGCCATGCGCCGCAGGGCCATCGGCAGGCCCTGTGGCAGGCTGTGATGATCCAGGAGAAGTTGACCATAGCTCTGCGCCAGAAAGTGGGGCAGGGGGGCTGCGCTGAACCTCTGCCAGTGCTGGCTGAGCCAGTGATCGTAGAGCATGTCCACCACAATGCCGCCGAAGCGGCGCCAGGGGGCCTCGAAGCTCGCCACGGCGGCCCGATGGGCCGGGTGGGCATCGGTGAAGGCGTCTATCTTGCGGTGCAGCCAGATCCCCTCGTCGAAGTGGTCAGCCAGACCCGTCGGTAGCGGACCCTTGATGAAGTCCCCCAGCAGGTTGCCGGTGAGGGAGCTGCCGGTATGGGCCGCCAGATGGAGGTGGGCGAGAAAATTCATGGGATGGGGCTCGCGTGCCTGGGCGTGAACGGGTGATCCGAGCCTAACGAATCGTGGCCGGATTGACCATGGGCAGGATGTTTCATCCCCAAGTCCCCTTGCCGGGCAAATTTGAGGCGTGGTAAGGTGCTTGCCATCTTTGTCACAGGGCGCGACAAATCACCATGATGCGCAAAGCCAGAGGCTTCTTTCTGGCCTTCTATTTCAAGCCTTTCTATCTCTCCGAGTGGTTCGACGAATAGGTCGAGGCCCCGGAGCAGTTCATTGACGCCCATGGCGGCGTAATCCCGCTCATCTGCAATTTGCCGTTTGTTGGCCATCGCTTGCCTCTGCCTGCGATGCCTTGACCGCGCCTGTGCGCTTTTTATGTAATGGAGTACTCACAATGAAGACCACACTGACCCTGTCAGCCCTTGTTGCTGCCTGTCTGCTCGCCGCCCCCGTCACCGCCAAGGAGTGGAAGACGGTGCGCTTTGGCGTGGAGGGGACCTATCCCCCCTTCTCATGGACCGATGCGTCCGGAGAGATCAAGGGATTTGACATCGATCTTGCCAACGCCCTGTGCCAGCAGATGGCTGTCAGGTGCGAGCTGGTGGCCCAGGATTGGGACGGCATGATCCCGGCCCTGCTGTCGCGCAAGTACGACGCCATCATCGCTGCCATGTCGATCACCGACGAGCGGCGCAAGAAGGTCGACTTCACCGAGAAATATGCCCACATTCCCAACCGCTTCGTGGCGGCCAGGGGCACCGAACTGACGCTGACGCCGGAAGGGATGGCGGGCAAGCGCATCGGCGTGCAGCGGGCCACCACCCACGACAAGTACCTGACCGACAACTTCGGCTCCAGCGTCACCATAGTGCGTTACGGCAGTGCCGATGAAGCCTACCTCGATCTGAAGGCGGGACGGGTGCTGGCCCTGCTGGCCGACGCCTCGGCCATCGAACAGGGGTTGCTTGGCAAGGAAGGGGGCGACAAGTTCGACTATGTGGGGCCGGCCCTGACCGACCGTCAATGGTTTGGCGATGGCATGGGGATCGCGGTGCGCAAGGGGGATCAGGATCTCAGGGCCAGGCTGAACGACGCCATCAAGGCCCTGCGCGCCAACGGCAAGTATCAGGAGATCAACCGGAAGTACTTCAAGTACGATATCTATGGCGGTTGATGGGTAACAGTCGGAGGGAGCCTGCTCCCTCCTTTTTCATGCAGCAAGGAGAGACCCCATGTTGACCCTGATCGAGGGTGCGCAGATCCATAGTCCGGCCCCGCTCGGCCAGCAGGATCTGCTGGTGGCGGATGGTCGCATCGCCTGGATGGGCAAGGGACTGACGGTTCCGGTCGACTGGCCACTGACGCGGGTGGACGCTGGCGGCCGCTATCTGGTGCCCGGACTGGTTGACCCGCTCGCCCATATCACGGGAGGGGGCGGCGAGGGAGGCTTCGGCTTTCGCACGCCGGAGCTCTCGGCAAGGGAAGCTCTGGCGGCGGGGGTCACCACGCTCGTGGCGGCGCTCGGCACCGACAGCCTGACCCGCAGCCCGGCCCAGGTGCTGGGGAAGGTGCGCGAGTTTCGCGCCGCCGGGGTGAGCGCCTTCATGTACACCGGCTCCTACCACCTGCCGGTCAAGACCCTCACCGGCACGGTGGAGTCGGACATCATGCTGATCCCCGAGGTGCTGGGGGTGGGGGAGGTGGCCATCAGCGATCACAGGTCCAGCGCCCCCACCCACGACGAGCTGGCGCGGCTGGCGAGCGAGGCGCGGGTGGCCGGGCTGTTGTCCGGCAAAAGTGGCGTCAGCTTCTTTCACCTGGGGGATGGCCGCGGGGCGCTGGCGCCCCTGCGGGCCCTGCGCGATGACACCGACATCCCGCTTCGCCAGCTCTACCCCACCCACTGCAACCGCAATCCCTGGCTCTTTGCCGAGGCCATCGAGTGGGGTCGGGCAGGTGGCTGGGTCGACCTCACCACGTCGAGCTTCCCAGATCTGCTGGATGACGGGGAGCGGCTCGCGGCCGACGCCCTGGTGGCGTTGCTGGCGGCGGGCGTGCCCGTGGATCGCATCAGCTTCAGCTCGGATGCCAACGCCAGTCTGCCGCGCTTTGACGGCGAGGGGCGGCTCATCGAGCTGCGCTGCGGCCAGATAGGGAGCCTGTGGCAGGAGGTGGTGGCGGCCTGCGGCAAGGGGGTGGCGCTGGAGACGGCACTGGCGGTAGTGACGGCCAATCCGGCCAGGGCGCTGGGGCTTGCGAGCAAGGGTACCCTGGGGGTGGGGCAGGATGCGGATCTGCTGCTGATCGATCCTGATACGTTCGCCATCGAGCGGGTGATGAGTGGGGGGCGGTGGCGCACCTGAATACCGGCGCCTGTCATCCAGCCCGCTCAGTTCATCAACAAAAAGCCCGGCAGCAGTGCCGGGCTTTGTCGTGCCATGGGGTTCAGATGGCGAGAAACCCCAGGATCAGAATGGGGCCGAGCAGGCTCAGGATAAAGCCGGAGACGATGGCCACCGGCACCACCTGGATGCCGCCGGATTTCTGGATGACAGGCAGGGTGAAGTCTAGCGCCGTGGCACCGCCGTAGCCGATGGCGGCGCTGGGGTGGCGGCGCATCAGCACCGGGATGATGAGGATGGCGATAAGCTCGCGCCCCAGATCGTTGATGAAGGCGGCGGACCCCAGCACCGGGCCCAGCTTGTCCGCTACCAGAATGCCGGAGAGCGAATACCAGCCAAAACTGGAGCTCATCGCGAGGCCATGGGCAAAGGGCATGCCGAGCAGCTGGGCGGCCAGCAGGCTGCCGAGCCAGCTGCTGAGGATGACGGTGAGCGCGATCTTCATGCCCCAGGGGTTGAGCAGGATCTGGCGCAGGCGCATGCCGGAGTTGCGCATCTGGATGCCGATGAGCAAGAGCAGCAGCATCAGGGCCCACTCGCTCAACTTGTCGATGGGCAGGGCGCGCAGGTCCACCACCAGCCCCAGCAAGACGCCCCCCAGCACCACGAAACAGAGCTGGAGGGATTCCCACAACAGGTGCAGCTTGCTCGGCATCTTGCCGTCGCTGGCCTCGTGGGTGGGGGGGCTGCGCTTGTCCAGCCACCACAGGGCCAGCAGGTTGCAGAGGGTAATGGCGGCGAGCATCACCCCTGCCACCTTGAAGATCACTGCCAGGTTGCTGCCCAGGTTCTCCACATAGGCCAGTCCCAGCCCCATCAGGAACAGGATGAGGTAGACCATCTTGCCCAGGGACTGGTTGACCAGCTTGATCAGACGGGCGGAAGAGAGGGGAACCAGATAGCCGATCACGAGCGGCAGCAGGATCAGCAACACATTGAGCAACATCGGGGCCTCGATCACAAAACGTGGAAAAACGGCACCTTATCACGACTTGTTGCACCTGTGTCACGGATCTGTGCATCAGCATGGCCCATACGGGGCTTTTTTATCATATTGTTGTGTTTTTTGATGACAGCCAGCTGTGCACGCAAACAGAGAAAGAGGGGCACATCACCTGAAAAATCAATTTCATCCCCATGAAATGACGAGAGAAGGGGAATCTGCCTGGGTGAATAAAGTCCTTTTGGGTGACATCTGGCGGATATGGTGAAATATGCTTGCTACCAGTGCGCTGCGGGTATAAAAGAGCGGTAGGGAAGGTGCGACAAAAAATGGATTTTATGCAGACAAAGTGCTGAAAAATACTCAATAGGCCAATAAAAATACAGATAAAACACCAAATACCTCGGTTCTGTATTGTTTTTTCACTACCTCAATGATATTTTCGCTGAAGGTTGCCATCGGTTAACGTTTTGTTAAATGGACGATGGTGGAGTCACGCCGAAGCGGCGTCTAGGGACAGACAAGGTTGTAATGGATGAGCGACGTTGCCGCACTGGAAGTTCGTGATCTGCACAAGTATTTTGGCACCCACGAAGTGCTCAAGGGCATCGATATGACGGCCCACAAGGGGGATGTGATCTCCCTCATCGGCTCCTCGGGTTCGGGGAAGTCGACCTTTCTACGCTGTATCAATCTGCTTGAAACCCCCTCATCGGGCAGCGTCTCCCTCCATGGGGAGCTGATCCGGATGAAAACCAGCCGTTCCGGCGAACGCCTGCCGGAAGACATGCGCCAGGTGGAGCGTATCCGCAGCCGACTGGCCATGGTGTTTCAAAGCTTCAATCTCTGGTCCCACATGACCATCATGCAGAACATCATCGAAGTGCCCATCCAGGTGCTCAAGGTGCCCCGTGCCGAGGCCATCGCCAAGGCGGAGCATCTGCTCAACCGGGTGGGGCTGTGGGAGCGTCGCGACTATTATCCCGGTCACCTCTCCGGCGGTCAGCAGCAGCGGGCCGCCATCGCCCGGGCGCTGGCGGTGGAGCCCGAGGTGATGCTGTTTGACGAGCCTACCTCGGCCCTCGACCCTGAACTGGTGGGGGAGGTCCTTGGCCTGATGCGCGAGCTGGCGGAAGAGGGGCGTACCATGATGGTGGTGACCCACGAGATGTCCTTCGCCCGCGACGTGTCGAACAAGGTGATGTTCCTGCACCAGGGGCGCGTGGAGGAGGAGGGCAATCCCAAGGAGATCTTCGCCCATCCCAAGTCGGAGCGATTCAAGCAATTCATCTCGTCCATCTATTGATGGAAGGGATTCAATTTAAACCATCCGTACTTTCAACGATCGACGTGTTTATCAAGGAGAGATACATGAACAAGCTGATGCTGGCGACTGCCGTGATGACGGCCCTGTGTTCCGGTAGCCTGATGGCCAAGGAGTGGAAAGAGGTCCGGATCGGGGTGGAAGGGGCCTATCCCCCCTTCTCCTGGACCGAGCCGAGCGGCGAGGTGAAAGGCTTCGACATCGACATCGCCAACGCCCTGTGCGACGAGATGAAAGTGAAGTGCACCCTGATCAAGCAGGACTGGGACGGCATCATTCCGGCGCTGCTGTCGCGCAAGTATGACGCCATCATCGCCACCATGGACATCACCGAAGAGCGCAAGAAGAAGGTGGACTTCACCCAGAAGTACCAGCACATCCCGGCGCGCTTCGCCGCCAAGAAAGGGACCGAGATCCAGCTCGACAAGGCCTTCATGGACGGCAAGACCATCGCCGTGCAGCGTGCCACCTCCATGGATACCTACATCACCGACAACTTCCCCAACGCCACCATCAAGCGCTACGGCACTGCGGATGAAGCCTACCTCGATCTGAAATCCGGCCGTGTCGACTACGTGATGGCCGACTCCGCCGCCATCAGCGACGGCCTGCTGAAGAAGGAAGGGGGCGATGCCTTCGAGTTCATCGGCCCGAAACTGACCGATCCCAAGTGGTTTGGCGAGGGTGCCGGCATCGCGGTGCGCAAGGCTGACAAGGATCTGAAAGAGAAATTCAATGCCGCCATCCTGGCCCTGCGTGCCAATGGCAAGTACAAGGAAATCAACGACAAGTACTTCGACTTCGACGTGTACGGCGAGTAAGCCGACGTCAGGCGAACAACGACAGGTTGATCCCGTCAGTAGTCATCGGGCCCGTTGCCTTCCGCTGGGAGTGACGGGCCCGATTGCGATGGAGCTGCATTGCATATGTTTGATTTGAAAGGATACGAAACCTCTCTGCTGGAGGGGGCCTGGATCACCCTGGAGGTGGCGCTCGCCTCCCTGCTGCTGGCCCTGGTGCTCGGCATGCTGGGGGCCCTTGCCAAGCTCTCTCCCTACAAGTGGGCACGCGGCATCGCGGCGGCCTACACCACCGTCATTCGCGGCATCCCGGATCTGGTGCTGATGATGCTGCTCTTCTTCGGCGGCCAGGTGCTCATCAACGGGATCTGCACCTGGGTCAACGAGGCCTACAACAACCACCTGCTGGCGAGCAACCCGAATCAGGAGTGGGTCTCCCTGCTGCCCGATTACATCGACATCAGCCCGTTTGCGGCCGGGGTCGCCACCATCGGCTTCATCTTCGGTGCCTACATGACCGAGACCTTCCGCGGCGCCATCCTGGCGGTGGACAAGGGGGAGCTCGAGGCGGCCCGTGCCTTCGGTATGCGGGCAAGCCAGGTCTTTGTGCGGATCCTCTTTCCCCAGATGATGCGCCACGCCCTGCCCGGGTTTGGCAACAACTGGCTGGTGCTGCTGAAAACCACTGCCCTGGTCTCCATCATCGGGCTCGATGACATGGTGCGAAAGGCGTCGCTCGCGGCGGGCTCGACCCAGCAGCCTTTCACCTTCTACATGGCGGTGGCGCTGATCTTCCTGGTCTTCACCGCAGTCTCTACCTCGGCGCTCAAGTGGGCCGAGCGTCACTACGCCATCAAGACGAGGTAAGCCATGGATTTCTCGATCATTCTCAAGGAGTGGCCCACCTACTGGGAGGGTCTCTATACCACCATCTGGCTGGTGGCCGCCTCGCTCATGCTGGGGCTCATGCTGGCGGTGCCCATGGGCATACTGCGCAACAGCCGCAACTGGTTGATAAAGGGGCCAATCTGGGCCTATATCTACTTCTTCCGTGGCACCCCGCTTCTGGTGCAGCTTTTCATCATCTACTACGGTGCCGCCCAGTGGGAGTGGCTCAAGAACAGTGCGGCCTGGTCCCTCTTCTCGGAAGCCTGGTTCTGTGCCCTGCTGGCGTTCACTCTCAACACCGGTGCCTACACCGCCGAGATAGTGCGTGGCGCCGTGATGAACATGCCCAAGGGGCAGATAGAAGCGGCAAGCGCCTTCGGCATGACCCGCTGGCAGACCCTGACCCGCATCATCCTGCCCAACTCGTTTCGCCGTGCGCTGCCGGCCTACAGCAACGAGGTGATCTTCATGCTGCAGGGGTCGGCGGTGGCGGGCATCATCACCATCGTCGATCTGACGGGGGCGGCGCGGATCATCAACTCCCGCTACTACAGCCCGTTCGAGGCGTTCCTGACCGCAGGTCTGCTCTACATGCTGCTCACTTTCGTCATCGTCTGGTTGTTCAAGAAGTGGGAAGCCCGCTGGCATGCCCACCTGCGCCCGCGCAGCGTCTGACTGCCCGCAGAGAAAAAGCCCGCAACTGCGCAATGCTGTTCACTTAAGAGAATTTGAGTTCCAGTCCACGTAGTATCAGGGCTAAAAAATGAGGGAGGCATGATGCCTCCCTCTTTCTATTGCAAGCCACGCTGGATAAAGGCTGAAGGAACATCGACTGGAAACAGCCTTGCTCCCCCAACTCAAGTCGCATTTATGAATAATTAGTCAAAAATGTGCTTATCTGAACAGCATTGCCGCAACTGCGGGCTTTTTTTATGGACCACGGGCAGGCTCAGCGCCCCAGGTACTCCCTGTCGAAGAAGGTGTTGACCCAGTGGGGGCGATAGACGGCGAGCAGGGTCATGGTCATGCCGTTGAGGAGCGCCTCGGGGAAGAGCAGCAGCGGCCAGATGGAGAGGTAGTCGGCGCTGATGGTGTGCCAGGAATAGGTGCCGCTCACCCCCATCAGCAAGGCGCTGGCGATCACCTTGGCCGAGATGCTCAGCGCCCCCCCGAGAAATGCTGCCACGAACAGATAGACGAAGAGGTGGCGAGGCAGCCAGGCCCAGCTCCCCAGAAACAGCAGCCAGCTGGTGGCCACCGGCAGGGCGACGCCGATGAGGGCCTGCCAGCCGATGTCGGCCAGGGGGATGACCCCGAAGTAAGCGAGGAGCAGCAGGGTGAGGCAGGGGGCGAGCAGGGCGAGGCGCCAGCCCAGCAGCAGGGTCAGGCTGGTGAGGCCGAGAAAGTGGATCTCGAGCCCCTCGTGCAACCCGGCCCGCAAGGTCCACAGCGGTACCAGCACGATGGCGCCGCCGAGGCAAAGATGCTGATAGAGCGGGTGGGCGCCAAGAGTGCGCAGCAGGGAGGCGTTCAGACTGAAGGCGAGCAGCACCAGCCAGAGCAGGAGGGCGGCGACTTGTCCTTCACTCATGAGCGGTTCCCCCGGATGCGGCTGTCGGTGATGGCGCCGTGGCGAAGAACGCCGGCGCAATGAAAAGAGGCCGCCCTCTGCCGGGCGGCCTCCTGTCTCAATACTTCACGTTGGGGTGATACTTGCCAAGGATGCCCTGGACCCTGTCCATGGTCTCCTTGCTGGGGGGCTTGATGCCGACCAGATCGTAGGTATCTCCCAGCACGTCCCACTTGTGCTTGCCAAGCTCGTGGTAGGGCAGCAGCTCCACCTTCTCGACGCACTCCCCCAGCTCGGCGATGAACTGGCCGAGTCCTTCTGCGCTCTCGTCATCGTCGGACCAAGTGGGCACCACCACGTAGCGGATCCACATGGTCTGACCGCGGGAGGCCAGGTAGCGGGCGAACTCCAGGGTGTATTTGTTGCTGACGTGGGTGAGGGGGATGTGCTTCTCGTCGTTGATCTGCTTGATGTCGAGCAGCACCAGATCGGTGTTGTCCAGCACCCGGTCGAGCAACTCGTCGTAGTGACGCACGAAACCGTTGGTGTCGAGGCAGGTGTGGATCCCCTGGGCCTTGCAGGCGGTGAACAGTTCGGCGATGAACTCCTGCTGCAGCATGGCCTCGCCGCCGGAGGCGGTCACGCCACCGCCGGAGGCATTCATGAAGTGGCGATAGCTGGTGAGATCCTTCATCAGCTCGGGCACGGTGACCTCGCGGCCGCCCTGGGTGTCCCAGGTGTCCCGGTTGTGACAATACTTGCAGCGCATCAGGCAGCCCTGCATGAACACGATGAAGCGGATGCCGGGGCCGTCGACGGTCCCGCAGGTCTCGACGGAATGGATCCGGCCAATGATGTCGGTAGTGCCGGTGTCGCTGGCTTCAACGGTCGGGATCCGCTGCGTGCCGGGGGTGGCAGGTCCCTTGGATTCAACGGCGGGGATCCGGTTAATGACTGACATAGACGACTCCAATGGTGCGGACAAGGTTCGAGCGGTCGTTATTTTATGACAGAAAGCCCTATAAATCCTACCAGTTTAGCCCGCAGGGGTGGCACCCAGCAGGCTCTCCAGTGCCTTGACGGGGAGCGGCCGGCTGGTGAGGAAGCCTTGATAATGCTGGCATCCCAGGGCCTTGAGCACGGCGAGCTGCTCCTCTTCCTCCACCCCTTCGGCGGTGACGGTGAAACGAAACACCCGGGCGAGATCCAGGATGGCCTTGACGATGGCCTTGTCCTGTTCGCTGTGGACCAGGGTCTGGATGAAGCTTCTGTCGAGCTTCACCTCGTCGGCGGGCAGATCCCGCAGATAGGCCAGGGAGGAGTAGCCCGTGCCGAAGTCGTCGATGGAGATGAGCAGGCCGAGGGCCTTGAGCTGGCGGATCCTGGCGATACTCTCCAGCCGGTTTTCCAGCACCACGGACTCGGTGATCTCCAGCAGCAGGCGCGATGGGGGCACCCCGGTGTCCCGCAGAATGTACTCCACCTGCTGCACGAAACCGGCGGTGTGGAACTGGCGGGCGCTGACGTTGACCGACAGATGGGGGATGGCGAGGCCGTTGTTGAGCCAGAAGCTGTACTGGGTGCAGGCGGTCTTCATCACCCAGTAGCCTATCTCCTGGATCAGGGTGGTCTCCTCGGCGATGGGGATGAACTCCCCGGGGGGCACCATGGTGCCGTCGGCCTTCTGCCAGCGCAGCAGCGCCTCTATGCCCGAGAGCGTGCCGTTGTCGACCCGGTATTGGGGCTGGTAGTGCAGCACCAGCTCGTTGTTGCGCAGGGCATCGCGCAGCTGGTTGTTGAGAGAAAGCTTGCTCTTCTCTTTTTCCGCCATGGCTTCACTGAAGAAGATATGGTTGCCCTGACCCGCGCGCTTGGCCATGTGGACGGCGGTATCGGCCTGCTGCATCAGGACAAGGTGATCCTTGTCGTCATCGCTGAACAGGCTGATCCCCACGGAGGCGCTGCAGTGCAGCTTGTGATCGCCGATGTCGAAGGGGGCACGGAAGATCCCCATCAGCTCCCGGGCAAAGTGCTCCGCCAGGATCTTGGCGGTGATATAGCCCTGGCCCAGCGCCGTGAAGAGCAGGGCAAATTCGTCACCCGAGGTGCGGGCGAGCACCAGGTTCTCCTGGGGCAGGGACTTGAGTCGCACCACCACGGCCTGGAGCAGCAGATCGCCGCAGGCGTGACCGAGGGAGTCGTTGATGGATTTGAAGTTGTCCAGATCCAGCAGCAGCAGGGCCCCCCACTGGCCACTCGAGGCCTGCAGGGTGCGCTGCATGATGTCGGTCAGGCTGCGCCTGTTGTAGAGATCGCACAGGTCGTCGTAGTAGGCGAGGCGCTCGATGTGGCGGGCGGTCTCTTTCTCCTGGGTGATGTCGTGGAAGCTGCAGACGAAGTGGCTGATCTCCTCCTCCTCGTCCTTGACCCCGCTCACCATGAGCCGCACCGGGAAGAGGTGTCCTTCCCTGTGCAGGCATTGTTCCTCCCCGAGCCAGTATCCCTGCCGGTTGACCGCCGCGATCACCTCCTCCTTGAGGGTGTCGCCATAGTAGGTGGGCCTCAGGGCGTCGATGTGCAGGCCCAGCATCTCCTCGCTGGCAAAGCCGGTGATGCGGCTGAAGGAGGCATTGACCTTGAGGATGATGCCCCCGTGATCCATCACCAGCAGGCCGTCGTGGGTGTTGAAGGCCACTTCGGCCAGGCGCAGGGCATCGTCATTGGCCAGGCGCTGCAACTCGCTGGCGGCCCGCTCGCGCTGTTCGTAGAGGACGTCCAGCAGGGGCGCGGGATCGGCCAGAGGGGTGGCGAGCAGCAGGGTGAGCTGCCCCAGGGGGAGACCGTTTGGCCCCGGGAAGGGGATACCGACATAGGCCTTGGCGTCGAGGGCCAGCAGCTGGCTGGACTGGGGATAGCGCAGGGCCAGATCTTCCACGTAGAGGCTCTGCCCGTGCTGGAAGATCTCCCGGCCCGGGCCGATGTCCATGGGCATGGGTTTGACGACGGCAAAGGCATCCCCCTCCACCACGCAGCGGGGAATGAGCCAGAGATCCTGACCGCGAGGCTGAAACTCGCCGATCCAGCCCCTGTGGGCACCGCTCAGGCCCATGGCCCAGCGCAGCAGGGCGCGGCAGTAATCGTTGCCGGTCAGGTTGGCAAGCCCGGGTGGGGGCGCGAGGTCCGGGGCGTCGGTCGCCACGGGGTCCGGCTGCCAGTGGCCGAGCAAGCGGGCGCAATGACGTACCAGTTGCAGGGTGTCATCGCTGATGAGGGTGCTCTCGGCATACTCCAGGCTGAGCACGCCGATGAGCTTCTCCTGCTCCAGCAAGGCGCCGTCCAGGCGGGAGCAGACATTGGCATCGGCCAGATAGTAGTGCTGGCTCAACATGGGCTGGTGGGCCGCCTCCGAGAAGCTCAGGGCGCCCCGGGCGCGCAGGGCCCGGATGTAGCGGCTGTCTCCGCGAATGGCACCGAGCGCGTCCACCCCCAGGGTGAACACCGGGGTCAGCTGCTCGCCGCCAAGGGCGCCATGGGCCTGGTAGTGCCAGAGGATCAGGCGATCGGCCCCCAGGCACTCCTTGAGGCTCTCCAGCATGGCGTCATACTGCTGTTGGCTGGCCATCTGGCTCAGGCGCGGCAGTTGCAGGGACAGGCTGGCGGCGCTCTCCTGGGACTGGGTCTGCAGGCAGATGAGCCAGAAGGCGTCCTGCTCGTGGGAGAGGGAAATGTGCCAGAGGAGGGCGTCAAAGCGCAGCACCAGCTTGCCCCCCTTGCCGCTGGCCAGCCGCTGCTCGATAGGCTGGCGCAGGGCGTCCGGCAATTGGGCCGGCCAGGCACTGCGGGGCTCGTCGAGCCAGTGGAGCGGCGTCTGCATCACATCGGTCAGGGCGACCAGCCGTTGACTACGGGTATCCAGGCGGAAAAACAGGGGCGCCTGGCTGGCGGTCGGAAGATGGCTGAGCGCGGTAGACGACATGAACTGACACTATCCTGTTGAGCAATTGTCGGAGGGCAAGAATACTGCAAATCCGTGGCAAACAAAATTTCATTGAATTCTAAATTAGATAAGTCTAATTTATTGGTCATTTCCTGTTGAGTGGAGTCTTGCAGATGAAACGGATCTTGATTGTGGGTGGTGTGGCCGGGGGGGCGTCCGCCGCCGCCCGTGCCCGCCGTTTGAGCGAAGAGGCGGAGATCGTGATGTTCGAGCGGGGCGAGTTCGTGAGCTTCGCCAACTGCGGTCTGCCTTATCACATCGGGGGGGATATCCCGGATCGGGATGCCCTGCTGCTGCAGACACCGCAAAGCTTCAAGCGCCGGTTCAACGTGGATGTGCGGGTGTTTCACGACGTCATCGAGATAGACAGGGCCGGCAAGAGCCTGCTGGTGCGCAACCTGCTCACCGGCGAAGAGCGGCGCGAAGCCTACGACGTGCTGCTGCTGAGCCCGGGCGCAGCCCCCATCCGGCCTCCCTTCCCCGGCATCGAGAGCCCGGGGGTACACACCCTGCGGAGCATTCCCGACATGGATCGCATCCTGGCGGCGCTGGCGCACGACAAGCCCCGCCACGTCACCGTGGTGGGGGGCGGTTTCATCGGGCTGGAGATGATGGAGGCGCTGCACCAGCGCAAGCTGGATGTCACCCTGCTTGAGCTCTCCGATCAGGTGATGGCGCCGGTGGACAAGGAGATGGCCAACCTGCTCCACGCCCGCATCCGCGAAGAGGGGGTCGATCTTCGCCTGCGCACCGGCCTTGCTGCCATCGAAAGCCTGGAGGTGCCTGCCGAGAAGACCGCCGCCGTGGCGACCGCCCAGCGGGGTGGACTGCGCCTGACCCTGAGCGACGGCTCTCATCTCGACACCGGCCTGCTGATCCTCGCCATCGGCGTCAAGCCCGAGACCCTGCTCGCCGCCAAGGCGGGGCTGGTGCTGGGACCGCGGGGCGGCATCAAGGTGGATGCGGGCATGCGCACCTCGGATCCCTGCATCTTCGCGGTGGGGGACGCGGTGGAGGAGACCGACTTCGTCACCGGCGAGTCCGTGCTGATCCCGCTGGCGGGCCCCGCCAACCGCCAGGGGCGCATCGCTGCCGACAACATGCTGGGGCGAAGCGAAACCTACAAGAAGACGCAAGGGACCGCCATCTGCAAGCTGTTCGATCTGGCGGTGGCGAGCACGGGGCTGAACGAGAAGCGGCTGGTGCAGCTGGGGCTGCCGTTCGAGAAGGTCTATGTCCACCCGGGCAGCCACGCCGGCTATTATCCCGGCGCCCACCCGGTCAGCCTCAAGCTGCTGTTTGCCCCCGATGGCAAGATTTACGGCGCCCAGGCCATCGGCAAGGATGGCATCGACAAGCGCATCGACGTGCTGGCGGTGGCCCAGCGCGCCGGCCTCACCGTGTTTGATCTGCAGGATCTGGAGCTCACCTATGCGCCGCCCTTTGGCTCGGCCAAGGATGTGCTCAACATGGCCGGGTTCGTGGCGAGCAACCATCTGAAGGGGGACACCCTGCTCTGCCACGCAGCCGAGGTGCAGGCTCGCCACCCCCATCAGCAGGTGGTGGATGTGCGAAACGGCCCCGAACTCGACAAGCTGGGACGCATTCCGGGGGCGATGCACATTCCTCTGGACGAGCTGCGTGGCCGCCTTGATGAGTTGCCCAAGGATAAAGAGCTGCTCATCAGCTGCCAGGTGGGACTGCGGGGTCACGTGGCCTGCCGCCTGCTGAGCCAGCACGGCTTCAAGGTGAAGAACCTCTCCGGCGGCTTCAAGACCTGGCAGACGGTGATCGCCGAGTAGATCCTCCATGCTGAAATGGCCCGATTGATCACTCTGTATGCAAACGGGCCACACCAGTGAGTGGCCCGTTTCTTCATCAGGGGCCGATGCCGATCAGGCTGCCGCGTCGCCGAGGGGCGTGCGGACAGGGTGTTGCCGCATCGCCACAGGGGGTGAAGGAGGGGAGGCTACTGCGCCGCGTTGGCCGGTGCATCGTCGACCCATGCCATGAAGATGCGATAGCCGATGGAGAGCAGGGTGGCACCGATGAACATGCCGAGGATGCCATTGGTGGCCATGCCGCCCAGGGCCCCCAGCAGCACTACCGGCATGGGTGCATCGACACCACGTCCCAGCAGCAGCGGCTTGAGCACGTTGTCGGCCATGCCGGCCACGACCAGCAGCACTGAGTAGATGACGTTGAGCAGGGTGCCGTGATCCCCCGCCATCCACATGAAGGCGATGGCCGGTCCCGTGACCAGGATGACGGGGATCTGGGCGATGCCCAGGATCAGCGCCAGGACGAAGAAGATGCCGACCGCCGGGATCCCGGCGAGGGACATGATGACGCCGGCCAGCAGGGCCTGGATGAAGGCGACCCCGATAACCCCCATGGCCACGGCCCGGATGGTGCTGGTGCACAGCTTGGTCAGGGCGAGGCCCTTGCGCTCATCGGTGATGCGTATGGCGATGCGATCGGCGCTGATGGCGCCCGGCTCCCCCCAGGCCATGATGATGCCGGCCACGATGAAGGAGGCGACGAAGCCCAGCAGGCCTCCCCCCATGCTGGCGAGCATGGCGACAGTCTGCTTGGCCATGTCGCCGAGCTGCGGCTTGTAGCTGATGAGGAGGCCGGGCAAGTCCACCGATGCCTTCATCCAGAGGCCATGGATCTTGGCACCAACGAGGGGGATGTCGGCAATCCCGGCGGAGGGGGGCGGGATCACCAGGGTGTGGTTCTCCACCTTGTCGACCAAGGCGCTGACGCTGTCGCCCAGGGAGCCCAGCATGGCGGCGGTGGGGGCCACGATGAGCAGGATGCCCAGCAGGATCAGCAGGGTGGACGACTGACCCTGTTTTCCCCCGAGTCTGGCGGCAAAGCGCTGATGGAGGGGGTAAAGGGTGACCGCCAGGATCAGGGCCCACAGCATCATGTTCATGAAAGGGGAGAACACGGTGAAGCAGAACGAGCCTAGCGCCAGAATAAGGCCAAATTTGATGAACATGTCCAGGAATCTGGCAACCAATCTTTTTTCGACGAGGGACAGATCGTTATTTTCCATGCTGATATGACTCCAGAGAGGGATGGATGCATGACCCCGCTGACCCTGTGTGAACTCAAGGTCGGCATTCTGGTCGATGGACAATTAATAAGTTTGTTTTCAATGGTTGAAGCATACATCGAGCGCACCTGCACGTTATGTATGGCACAGGTGTTCAAGGCTTAAGAAATATTTATCTGCTTGATATGTCGTTGATTGGAAGGCCTGCGTTGAGCGGGCCGAGCATAATGAATGGCCCGATCGCGCACAAGTGAACAGTGGTGCCCGGTTTAGCCCGGGTTCAGAAAAGCACGACAATCCCCTTTCCTGGAACAGGAGATCGCATACGGGGCCTCGAATAAACCTCGCGCTTCACGGGGCGTCGTGCTCCCGTCCGAGGCGATGTAGGCATCTCTGTTGGCCGATGCCGCCCGATATGGCAGTTGGTGTTCCCGGGAGTGACGCTTTATTCTATTGGCTCCTGCGCTGCGGCGATCCAACCCTGGATGAACACCATGCACCTCTCTCTCTCCAGCCCCGTGACTCGTCTTCCCCGTGTGGCCTGGCTGGCGGCGCTGCTGCTGGCTGGTTGCGGCCCCGACAAGCCTGTCAGCCAGGTTCCGACCACCGGCTCCACTGCCCGGCAGGAGGCAGGGGAGCCGAGTTCAGTCGTGCAAGCCAATGCTCGCCAATATCGCGATGCCCCGGCGCTGGCGCTGGTCTTCTCCGGCCCATTGGCGCCCAAGGCAAACTGGCAGAGCTGGCTTTCTGTGAGTGAAGGGGGCAAGCAGGTGCAGGGGGAGTGGATCCTCGCCGACGATGGTCGCACCCTCTATTTCCCGAACGTTCAGCCCGACAAAAGCTACGAGGTGAGCCTCAAGGCGGGGCTGGGCCCATCCCCCCAGAGCTGGACTCTCAAGACCCGGCCGCTGGAGGCGGGGGCCTCCTTTACCGCGAGCGGCATGGTATTGCCGCTGCGCGACGAGCTGCGCCTGCCCATCAGCGCGGTCAATGTGGACGAGGTCAATATCGACTTCTTTCGGGTCGATGCCGAATACCTGCCCCGTTTCCTGGCCGAGTATCGCCCCGGTGCCGGCATGGGCAACTGGGAGCTTGAGCAGATCACCAAGCGGGCGAAGCGGGTATTCAGCGGCCGCTATGCGTTGGAGCTCGATGCCAACCGGCGCGAGACCCGCCTTATCAATGTGAAGGAGCCGCAGCTGGCGGAGGCTGGCGTCTACTTTGCGGTAATGTCCCCCCTTGGCAACTACGACTGGCGCAAGGAGACCACCTACTTTGCGGTGAGCGACATGGGGCTCAGTGCCCGCCGTTACCGCGATGAGCTGGAGGTGTTCGTCAGCTCCCTGGCCAGCGCCGACCCCCTCAAGGATGTGCAGCTCTCCCTGCTCGACCAGAAGGGCAACCGGCTGCAGGTGCAAACCACCGACCCCCAAGGTCATCGCCGCTTCGATCAGGTGCAGGGGGCTCGCCTGCTGCTGGCCGAGCAGGGCAAGCATCTGGCGGTGCTGCGCCTCGATGGCGCGGCCCTCGATCTCTCCACCTTCGAGCTCGGCACCCAGCCCTGGCAGGCCCAGCAGCTCTATCTGTTCAGCGGACGCGATCTCTATCGCCCCGGCGAGCGGCTCGACAGCGAGATCCTGCTAAAAGGGCAGGATGGCCAGCTGCTTCCTGGCATGGCGGTGGAGCTGGAGGTGAAACAGCCGGACGGCCAGCTGCTCGAACAAAAGCGCCTGCTACCGGACAATCTTGGCGCGGCCCACTACGGCCTGCGTCTGCCGGATGATGCGCCGCTGGGGCGCTGGACCATCAACCTCAAGACTGCCGCCGGCAGCCGTTTCGAGTGGCCTTTCCTGGTGGAGGAGTTTCTGCCGGAGCGGCTGAAACTGCAGCTTGGCAAGGGGCCGGATGGGGAAGTGACGAGTCTGGACGCCGCCCTCACCCTGCCGCTGCAAGGGGACTATCTCTACGGCGCACCAGCCAGTGCCACCAAGGCGAAGGCGGAGGTGAAGTTAAGCCGCGCCACCATGCCCTTTACCCAGTGGCAGGAGTTCACTCTGGGTGACGTGCTGCTCGCCGAGCAGACCAGGGATCTCGAGCCGCTGAATCTCACCCTGGATGTGCAGGGGCAGGGGACTTTTTCGTTAGCTGATGAGCTCGATAATGTGCGCGCGCTCGGGCCGCTGGAGGTGGCTTATCGGGTGTCGCTCTCCGAGCCCGGTGGCCGCGCCGTCAATCGCAGCCGCATCCAGTATGGCTGGCCCGCGGGCAGCCAGTGGCCGGCGCTCAAGGCCGACTTCGTGGCGGATCGGGTGGAAGGGGGCAAGCCGCTCCCCTTCCAGATCCTCAACCTCGATGACAAGGGCCAGCCGGTGGCGGGGGTGGTGAAAGTGCGCCTTATCAACGAGTACCGCGACTACTACTGGCACTACGCCGATGGGGAGGGGTGGAAGTATGAGTTCAACAGCCAGCCCTATCTGGAGCAGGAGCAGACCCTGCAGCTGGATGGCAAGGGGCCGACCCCGCTCACGCTGCCACTGGCGGCGGGCTGGTATCGATTGGAGGTGGAGAACAGTCAGGGCCATCAATCGAGCCTGCGGGTGGAAATAGGCAGTTACGCCTGGGGCGGCGGTGGCGAGCAGGCACGGCCTGACAAGATCGCCATCACCCTCGACAAGCGCGCCTATCAGGCGGGTGACAAGGCCAAAGTGACCCTGGTGGCCCCGCGCCCCGGCAAGGGGTTGCTGCTGGTGGAAGATGGCGACGGCCTGCGCTGGTGGCAGCGCATCGAGCTCAAGGGGGCCGGCAACGATGCCAAGGATGCCCGCGGCGAGTTCGAGATCCCGGTCAGCCCCGAGTGGCAGCGCCATGATCTGCATATCTCGGCCCAGATCGCCGCGCCAGACAGTGCCTCCAAACCGGTCGGCAAGCAGCAGGGGCAGAGCCTGCGTTCGGTCGGTCTGGTGCCGCTCACCCTGGATCGGGAAGCGCGTCGTCTGCCGCTTACCCTGAGCGCGCCGGATAAAGCGGTGCCGCTCACCCGACTGGCAGTGACCGCCACCTCCACCCCCAACAGTCAGGGGCGGGTGGTGCTGGCGGCGGTGGATCGGGGCGTGCTCAACATCAGCGACTACCAGCCCCTCGACCCGTTCGAGATCTTCTTTGGCCGCAAGCGCTTCGCCCAAGATTTGTTCGACAACTACGGGCAAGTGATCCCGCCGCAAGATGGCAAGCTGGCCCGCCTCAACTATGGGGGCGACCGTGCGCCGCTGAAAAAGGGCGGCGCGCTGGAGAGCCGGGTCGAGATCGCTGCGCTCTGGAGTGGCGAGGTGAGTTTTGACCAGCAGGGCAAGGCGGTGATCCCGCTCGAACTGCCCAACTTCAATGGCGAGCTGGCGCTGATGGCGCTGGCCTGGAACGAACAGCAAGTCGGTGAGGCCGAGCGTGCCGTCAAGGTGGTGGCGCCCTTGGTGGCCGAGATTGGCTGGCCGCGCTTTGGCGCCAGAGGGGATGAGACCCGGGCGCTGGTGCAGCTGCGCAACATGAGTGGCGAGGATCAGATCCTCTCCCTTGCCTGGACCCTCAACGGCGGGCTGAAAGCAAACGGCGAGCTGCCCCCCACCCTTGCCCTGAAAAACGGCGAGGAGCAGTGGCTGACCCTGCCGCTCACCGTGACTGGGGCAAGCGGTGTGGCAAGCCTACAGTTGGCGGCCAGCGGCAAGGATTTTGTCATCAGCCGCGACTGGACTCTGCCGCTACGCTCTCCCTGGCCGGCCGAGACTCGCCAGCGCTACCAGATGCTGGCTCCCAGCCAGCAGATGAGCTTTGCGCCAGCTGAGCTGGCCGGGCTGGATCGCGCCAACCTGCAGGGGCTGCTCAGTCTCTCCGGCACCCCGCCCTGGGATCCGGCAGCCCAGTGGCAGGCGCTGGCCGACTACCCCTACGCCTGTCTGGAGCAGACCTTGTCCCGTGCCTGGCCTTACTTGTTGACCACGGCGGATGAGCGCATCGCCTGGAGCAAACCCATCGAGGGCAAGAAAGCGGCGAGCGAGGCGGACGTGCAGCGCACCCTGCTGCAGCGGCTGCAGCGGTTGCAACTGCCAAGCGGCGGTTTTGGCCTGTGGGATGGCCGCTCCGACGAGGAGCAGTGGCTCACCGCCTATGCCGCCGACTACCTGCTGGCGCGCAAGGAGGCCGGCGACGCCGTGCCGGAGGCCATGCTCAATCAGGCGCTGAATCGGCTGCAAAGCTATCTTACCGACAGCCAGTATGGCGAGCGCTGGAGCAGTGCCCCCGAGCACAGCCGTCTTGCCTATCAGGCTTACAGTGCCTATGTGCTGGCCCGGGTGGGCAAGGCGCCGCTCGCTACCCTGCGCCTTGTCTGGGAGCAGCAGGCCGATCACGCCCGCTCGGGTTTGCCGCTCTTGCACCTCTCCCTGGCCCTCTCGGCCATGGGGGATGAGCAGAACGCCGCCAAGGCCCTCAGCCGGGCACTGGCGACCGAGCGCGGGGACGATTATCTCGGGGATTACGGCTCGCCGCTGCGCGATGAAGCCCTTGAGCTTTCGTTGTTGCGCCAGCACAAGCTGGCTGCGGAGCGCTGGCCGGCCCTCAGTGCCAAGGTGGCCGATACCCTGGCCCATCGTCAGTGGCTCAGCACTCAGGAGCGGCTCGCTCTGCTGCGACTCGCCCGCGTCGATCCGGCCGTCGACTGGCAGGCCAGGGTGACCTCCTCTCTTGGCAGTGGATCCCTGAGCGGTTCGGCTCCGCTGCAGCAGGGCACCCCCGAGGCACTGGCGGCCAGTGTGGTTACCAATGAGGGCAAGGGATCCCTCTATGTGCAGCGCACCCTGGTCGGTTACCCCGAGCAGGCGCCGGCACGGATCAGCAAGGGAATGAGCGTGACCCGCAGCTGGTTCAACAGCGACGGTCAGCGTTTTGACCCGACCAAGGTGAAGGTGGGCGATCTGGTGGTGGTGCGACTCAACGTCAGCAGTGAATCGGCGGTGCCCGATGCCCTGCTGGTGGAGATGGTGCCCGCCGGCTTCGAGCTGGAGAATCCGGCCCTTGGCAACAGCATCAAGCTGGAAGAGCTCTCCATCGAGGGGAAACCTGCGTGGCAGAGCGAGTGGAATGACTACCTCAAGCATCAGGAGTTTCGCGATGACCGCTACACGGCGGCGCTGGATCTGAGTGCCGGGAGCAACCAGCAACT
This sequence comes from Aeromonas sp. FDAARGOS 1406, assembly GCF_019048565.1. Classification (NCBI taxonomy): domain Bacteria; kingdom Pseudomonadati; phylum Pseudomonadota; class Gammaproteobacteria; order Aeromonadales; family Aeromonadaceae; genus Aeromonas; species Aeromonas sp. FDAARGOS 1406. Next base: position 1,106,412 of record NZ_CP077378.1, on the reverse strand, counting down.
GGTCTACCTGATGCGGGCGGTGACGCCGGGTCGCTATCTGGTGCCGCCGACCCAGGTGGAGGATATGTACCGACCCGAGATCCGGGCTGTGGGTGAGGATATCCACGAGGTGCGTATCTCTGAGTAACAAACCCTCCCTTGAGCGGGTTCGCCCGCTCACTTTCTGGCGGCGCGGCTGGCTGCGACTGTGTCACGGTGGCCGCATTTGCCGCCACCGGATTGGCCGTCTGCCACGCTGGCTGCGCTACTCGGTGCTGGGCGTTGTAGCACTGCTCCTGTCATTGCTGGCGCTGGATCGACTATTTCCGCCGCCGCCACTCGATCCAGCCTACGCGCGGGTGGTGCTCGACATGAAGGGGCGACCGCTGCGCGCCTTTGCCGATACCAGCGGCGTGTGGCGTTACCCCGTGACCCTGGAGCAGGTCTCCCCCCGCTATATCGAGGCATTGCTCGGCTACGAGGATCGCTACTTCTGGCGTCATCCCGGGGTCAATCCGGTGGCCATGGTGCGCGGCATCGGTCAGTGGCTGCGCTATGGGCGGGCCGTGTCGGGCGGCTCGACCCTCACCATGCAGGTGGCGCGTCTTATCGAGCCCTACCACAGGAGCGTGCCCGGCAAGCTGCGCCAGATGGCGCGTGCGCTGCAGCTGGAGTGGCACTATGACAAGCGCACCTTGCTTACCGTCTACCTCAACCGGGCACCGTTTGGCGGCAATCTGGAGGGGGTGCAGGCCGCAAGTTTTGCCTATCTCGGCAAGAGTGCAGCCAAGCTGACCTATGCCGAGGCTGCGCTCTTGGCGGTGCTGCCGCAGGCTCCCAGCCGGAACCGGCCGGACCGGCATCCCGAGCGGGCCCGCACCGCCCGTGACAAGGTGATGCAGCGGCTGGTGGCACAGGGCGTTTGGCCCGAACAGGTGTGGCTGGAGGGGCGTATCGAGCCTGTGCTGGCCCGCGGTCACTTCACGCCGATGGAGGCGCCGCTGTTTGCCCGCCTCGCCGCCGACCATCAGGCCGGGGCCTTGGTGCATACCACCATCGACGGCGATCTGCAGCGTTGGTTGGAAGGGCGGGTGGCGAGCTATATCCGTCGCTTCCCCGAGCAGACCTCAGCGGCGTTGCTCCTGGTAGACAACAGAACCATGGCGGTGCGCGCCTATGTGGGCAGCGCCGAGTATGGCAATCTGCGTCGCCACGGTTACCTCGACATGGTGCAGGCGATCCGCTCTCCCGGCTCCACCCTCAAGCCCTTCATCTACGGTCTGGCCATGGACGAGGGGTTGGTGCACTCGGCCTCCCTGCTCTCCGATGCGCCGAGGCTGGGCTCGGACTATAGACCCGCCAACTTCTCCGGTGCCTTTCAGGGACCGGTGACGCTGGCCCAGGCGCTGCAGCAATCCCTCAACGTGCCGGCGGTGCAGGTGCTGGAGGCGCTTGGGGCAGACAAGCTGGTCAGCCGTCTCGACAACGCCGGGGTGAGACTGGCGCTCGTAGACAAACCCAACCCGGCCATTGCGCTCGGGGCGGCGGGCATTCGGCTTGAGCAGCTGGTGGCGCTCTACAGCGCACTGACCCGGCAGGGGCAGGTGGCGATGCCGGTCTGGCTGGCGGGGCAGCAGGCGGTGTCGCGCCCTTTGCTGAGCCCGGGGGCCGCCTGGATCATCTGGCAGATATTGAGCGCCCAGGGACGTGCGGACCAACCCTTTGCCAGCGAGGCGACCGGCCGGGCCAACCGACTGGCCTGGAAGACCGGCACCAGCTATGGCTATCGCGACAGCTGGGCCATGGGGGTCTCCGGTCGCTGGACCATCGGCGTCTGGCTGGGGCGCCCCGATGGCACCCCCATGCCCGGCTTTTATGGACAGAGCGCGGCAGTGCCGCTGCTGCTCTCTGTCTATTCGCGGCTCTCGGACAACAGCCCCCTGCCGGCACAACCCAACACGGTGAGCGAGGCCGAAGTTTGCTGGCCGCTGGGGCGCAAGACGAGCGCGACCCTGCCAGAGGCCTGTTTGCAGCATCAGAGCGCCTGGCTGCTGGAAGGGCGCGACCCTCCCACCTTGCCGGATCCCATGGATTGGCCCTCGCCGCTGCGCCAGGTTGCACTGACCGCCGCGGGCAAGCCGACGCTGACCCGCTGCCACGATGCGGCACAATCCGCTTTTAGAGCGCTCTGGCCGCTGTCGCTGGAGCCATGGCGCTCACCGGGCGAGCGGCGTCAGGCGCTGCTTGCCAGGGGCTGCGCGGGGGAGGGACAGAGCGCCGAGCAGCAGGCCCCCATCCGCATCCTGGCGCTGGGGGAGGGCAACCTTATCCGCAGCCAGCGCTATCGGCTGCAGCCCAAGGTGCTCGGCGGTGTCGGCAAGCCGGCCTGGTTTCTCAACGGGCAGCGGCTGCGCTGGGACGGGGATCAAGTAGTGAGCAAGGCGGGCCGCTATCAGCTGGTGGTGGTGGATGAGGCGGGAAACAGCGATCGCATCGAGTTTCGGCTGGAAAACCCCTCCTGAGGGCGTGGTGAGCGCCAGAATATTGACGGCATCGGGGATGGTCCCGATGCCGTCAGTTGATTGTCGATTCCCCGGCAGAGGCGGGGAGTCAGGGCTTGACCTGCCCCAGCCGGGTGAAGAAATGCCGGCTCTTGCGCTGGTGGAAGTGGCTCTTCTTGATGGGATGAAATACCAGGTCGCTCTGTGGGTGACTCTCCTTGAGGTGGTGGATCATCGCCATGGCCGGTAAGCCAGTACTGACGAGCGTGGTGAGCGGCAGGGTGACGGTCTCGGGTCCCAGCAAGGGTGTGAACCCCTGCTGGGCCTGCTCGAAGCGGGTCAACACGGCGGGTTCGGCGTAGCCGCTGCCCAGCATGGCGAGCAGGGCATCGAGGGCCTGATGGAACTCGGCGAGCTGCTGACGAAAGCCGCTTCGCCCCCGCAGGGCAATGAGCTCTGCAAACGGGATGTCGGCCAGGTGAGTGGGCACTTGCAGCGGGATCTCGAGGTGGAAGCAATCCTGACCGCCCCGGTTGTGGTAGCGGGATTCGAGCAGGTGGAGCAGCCGATCCAGATAGTCGTGATCCGTGATGAGGGCGCCGTCATTGGCGAGTGCCCACTCACGGGCGAGGCGCATGGAGAGCAGGTTGGCAAAGCGGCGCGCCATTCTGATCCCCCCTTCATCCTGCGTCGCAAAGCCGTGGGTCAGACAAAACCCGTGCAGTCGCTCCAGTCCCGCCTGAGCCGGGCAGAAGCAGTCGTGGTTGGGGGCTGAACGCCAGCGGGCGATGAGCTCCCTGTTGCCAAACACCTTGTGACGCACGAAGTCGGGGGCGACCAGGCCGGCAATCTGGCTCTCGACCTGGGGCGTGATATGGGCGAAGAAGGCGGGTTGTGGCGGCTCGGCCAGCAGGTCGGTTTGCTGGCGCAGGGTCTCCAGCAGGGCGGTGAGACCGCTCTTCTCACTGACGGTGAAGACGAAGGCGAGCCGCTCCAGATAGAGCAGGGCAAACTTGAGCCAGAGCTCGTCGCGTACCTCCATGCCGGGGTAGTAGATATGGGTTTTCATGAATGCTGTGTTGCCAGGATGCAGGGGTGGGAATATACGCATGATTGCCCGGATGCGGCAAACTTTGCGTAGGGGAATGTGAGCGGCCGCTCATGCAGTAGGCGCTGGTCACAAAGTTCTGATATAATTCGCGCCCTTAAATCAAGGCCACCCGAGTCATTACCATGAAGTTCATTATCAAGCTGTTCCCTGAAATCACCATCAAGAGCAAGTCGGTTCGCCAGCGCTTTATCAAGATCCTGCAGGGCAATATCCGCAATGTCCTGCGCCGCTTTGACGACGATGCCCGGGTGCGGATGGATTGGGACAAGCTGATCGTGAGCTCCCGCAATGACCAGTTCCGCGAGCAGGCCATCGAAGCCCTGGCCTGCATCCCCGGCATTCAGGCCTTCCTCGAGGTGCAGGCCAGCAAGTTTACCGATCTCCACGACATCTTCGAGCAGGTGAAAGCTGTCTGGGGTGATCAGCTCGAGGGCAAGACCTTCTGCGTGCGTGCCAAGCGCCACGGCAAGCACGAATTCTCCTCTCTGGAGATTGAACGCTACGTGGGCGGCGGTCTGAACCAGCACTGCGTGAGCAACGGTGTGCGCCTCAAGAACCCGGATGTGAAGATCAACCTCGAGATCGATGGCGAGGAGCTTTTCATCGTCAGCGCCATCCACCAGGGGCTGAGCGGCATGCCCATCGCCACCCAGGAAGATGTGCTGAGCTTGCTCTCCGGCGGGTTTGACTCGGGTGTCGCCTCCTTCCAGTTCATCAAGCGCGGCTGCCGGGTGCACTACTGCTTCTTCAATCTGGGTGGGGCGGCTCACGAGATTGGCGTCAAGCAGGTGGCCTATCACCTGTGGAACCGTTTCGGCTCCTCCCACCGGGTGCGCTTCACCGCGGTGGACTTCGAGCCGGTGGTGGCCGAGATCCTCGAGAAGATCGACAACGGCCAGATGGGGGTGGTGCTCAAGCGGATGATGATGCGTGCCGCTGCCAAGGTGGCCGACGAGTTCCAGATCCCGGCCCTGGTGACCGGCGAGTGCGTTGGCCAGGTTTCCAGCCAGACCCTCACCAATCTGAACGTCATCGACCGGGTGACCGACAAGGTGATCCTGCGCCCGCTCATCACCTGGGACAAGCCGGACATCATCAGCGAAGCCCGCCGCATCGGCACCCTGGAGTTCGCGGAGACCATGCCGGAGTATTGCGGCGTGATTTCCAAGAAGCCGACCGTGAAGGCCGAGCTCTCCCGCATCGAGGCGGAAGAGGAGAACTTCGACTTTGCCATTCTGGACAAGGTGGTGGCCGAGGCCCGTTACCTCGACATTCGTCGCATCGGTGAAGAGACCGCCGCCGAGGTGCAGGAGGTGGAGACCACCGCCGAGAGCGGTGACGACGAGGTGATCCTGGACATTCGCTCCATGGAGGAGCATGACGACAAGCCGCTGGTGGTGGAAGGGCGCGAGATCATGCATATCCCCTTCTTCAAGCTGGCCACCGCCTTTGGTGATCTGCCGAAAGAGAAGACCTACCTGCTCTATTGCGATCGCGGCGTGATGAGCAAGCTGCAGGCGCTTTACCTGAAAGAGAAGGGCTTTGCCAACGTCAAGGTCTACCGTCCGTGATGTGACGGCAAGACGCGTATAAAAAATCCGGCCAAGGCGCCGGATTTTTTATTTCACTCGGATGAAGGTAGATGCTCAGGGGCAGGGGACCGGGGTGAAGGTTTCCTGACCCTGACAGCGCCAGCCCATCTCGGCCTGACGCATCTGCCACAGGTTGTTGCTGCGAAACAGGGTCAGGATGTAGAGCATGTCGCTACGCTGGCCATCAAGGGCCACCGAGAGCACCAGATCGTTGTCCAGCTGTTGAGCATGGATACGGGTGGGTACATCTTTATGGCCGACGAAGCGGCGAGCCACTTCGCGATAGTCGTTGACCCAGCCTTGCTGACTGCTGCTCGCCTGACGGATCTGCTGGTTGAACTGCTGCACCGGGGTGGATGCCAGACGCCCGAACAGGGCCTGTGCCCCCGCATGAGCCGCTGCCACCATCATCAGAACAAGCGTGGTAATGAGCCCAAGTTTTTGCATGAGGTTTTCCGGCTTGAAACGACCCCTGTATGACAACAGAAAAGCCGGCTTGGTTCAATCTTGTCCCTGCCGGGATGGGATCTCGCCCACTCTGAGGCTTCTCAGTTGCGCTGCAGCGAGAAGGTGGGCAGGGAGAGGTGCCAGTAGATGGCCGCCACCCGCAGACCAAACACCCCGAGCATGCTGATGAGCATGGCGCTGACCCTGTCTACCCCGACCTCCAGCGACAGGGTATAGAGGATGCCGCCCAGAATGCAGGCGGTGGCGTAGATCTCCTTTTGCAGCACCATGGGCACCTCCCGGGCCAGCACGTCACGGATCATGCCGCCCGCAACCCCCGTCATGGTGCCCATGATCACCGCAATGAGCCCGGGTGTACCGAAATTGAGGGCCTTCTGGGCACCGATCACGGTAAAGAGCGCCAACCCGAAGGCGTCTGCCACCGGCAGCACATACCAGGGCATGCGACGGGGCAGTTTGACCATCCACATGCCGATGAGCGCCGTGGCAATGACCACCCAGATATAGAGGGGGTCGCGCACCCAGAAGACGGGGGTTGCCCCCAGGATCATGTCGCGGATGGTGCCACCCCCGATGGCGGTGACCGCCGCCAGCACCATGACACCGAAACCATCCATCCTGAGACGGCCGGCCACCAGTACGCCCGAAAACGCGAATACCGCAGTACCAAACATGTCGCTGATGTAAACAATCTGCTCAACCAGTGTCTGCATGGAGAACAACTCACGTCCAATAGATGATGGGGCGGCGATTTTAGGGGCAAGGTGTGGGGATGAGCAATGCTGGCGTGCAAAAGTGGGAGCCAGCGCCGGTTTCTGAAGGCTGGGTGAAGATCACGCTCCCGCCTTGTCTGATGCGGGCTGTGGCCACAATGGCCGGGGGGTGGGCTGTCAGGTGACAAAAAATCCCGATTTTTTTCTCAAGGGTGAGGAATAGAGGCCGATATATAGGTTAGGCGGCGATTACTGCCAGAAAGGCAGAAAAAAGAAATTAAAGTCTTGTGAAAAGGCGCCGTTAACTAAACATATCAGGCACAAAACACAATAAAGCCTGAGTGAATTAAAGTTAAATTTTAATAGCTTAGGAGAAAAATCATGAGTCTGTATATCAATACCAACGTTTCATCGCTCAACGCTCAGCGTAACATGATGAACAGCACCAAATCCCTGGATACCTCCTACACCCGTCTGGCCTCTGGCCTGCGCATCAACAGCGCCAAAGATGATGCCGCGGGTCTGCAAATCTCCAACCGTTTGACTTCTCAAATCAACGGGTTGGATCAGGGTAACCGTAACGCCAACGATGGTATCTCTGTAGCTCAGACTGCTGAAGGTGCGATGGATGAAGTCACCTCCATGCTGCAGCGTATGCGTACTCTGGCTCAGCAATCAGCCAACGGCTCCAACAACTCAGATGACCGTACCGCGTTGCAGCAAGAGTACACTCAACTGATGACTGAAATTGACCGTGTTGCTAAAAATACAACGTTTGGTGGGCAAACCTTGCTCAATGGTGGTTACGTAGGTTCTTTCCAGGTGGGGGCAGATGCAGGACAAACAATTACGTTTAAAATGACATCGGCTTTTACTATCAAAGGGATGGCTTCGGCTACGAAGGGGAATGCTACAGTCGCGACAACTACAACAGGTGAGCCTTACACTGTGACTAAAAGCAACACAGGTAATGTCACCACTACAAGCATCAGCACTATTACTACAGCCAAAGATGCTCAAACAGCTATGGCAAACTTGGATTACATGATTAAAGTTGTTGATAGTAAACGTGCTGAGCTAGGTGCTGTTCAGAACCGTTTTGATTCTACCATTCGTAACCAAGCTAACGTATCTGAAAATGTCAGTGCTGCCCGCTCACGTATCCGTGATGCTGACTTTGCAACTGAAACAGCCAACCTGACCAAGCAGAACATTCTGCAGCAAGCAGCCTCGACCATTCTGTCTCAGGCAAATCAGCGTCCGCAGTCTGCACTGTCGCTGCTGCAAGGCTAACAAAAGAAAACAGGGCGGTTGTTCAGGCCGCCCTGATCAAGAGATGGAACAAAGGGGTGTTCGGGTCGCACTCTGTTCTATCGGCAGAGATATAAATCTCTACTAGTAGTGCCAAGTGTTGTCCAGTTGTTCAGTTCTGTCACGCTTGGTCATATTCTCCTGAGCATATGCTCATCTTTAGGCCGGTTTACCGGCCTCTTTTTATTGTGCCGCCAAATTGACGTCACTCTATCAGCAATAAGCATGAACCGTGCCAACACCCTTCTTCCTGTAAACTGGGTCATCATCAGCGGTGATTTGCATGGTGATGCTGCTTAATTCATATCCTGTTGCCGCTTCCCGGAGAAAACTTGCCGCTTTAGGCAACAATTTTCCTAAAGCTTGCCTCTGTGCTGCCGTTAAATAAAGTGAAGCAATCGAGGGGTGTTCGGAATCCAACGTTTGCACTATTGCGGGTGACCTGTTCGTTCAAACAGACACCCGCCTGAAGAGACGGGCATGTTCAACCTGCTCTTCAAACGGTGGGCCGTCGTTTTGTTTGGACGACGCAACCTGCAGTTGCATGTTCTTCGGGAGAATTTTTTATGGCTATGTACATTAACACCAACGTTTCATCACTGAACGCCCAGCGTAACTTGATGAATACCAACAAGTCGCTGGATACCTCCTATACCAGGTTGGCATCCGGCCTTCGTATCAACACTGCCAAAGACGATGCTGCCGGCTTGCAGATCTCCAACCGTTTGACTTCACAGGTTAACGGTTTAGATCAAGGCAACCGTAACGCTAACGATGGTATTTCTGTGGCACAAACTGCAGAAGGTGCGATGGATGAAGTGACCTCCATGTTGCAACGGATGCGCACTTTGGCTCAGCAATCAGCGAACGGTTCCAACAACTCGGATGATCGTGTTGCTTTGCAGCAGGAATATGACCAACTGACGACAGAGATAAATCGTATCTCTGGCGATACCACTTTTGGTGGTCAAAAGCTGCTTGATGGTACTTATAAGGGCTCCTTCCAAGTCGGTGCAGATGCAGGGCAAACAATTACCTTCAAGATGACATCTGCTTTCACGATCAAGGGTATTGCATCTGCGACAAAAGGAAGTGCAACAGTAACTACCACCACCACAGGTGAACCTTATACGATTGACAAAATAACTTCAGCGGTTACTACAACTAGTGTCAGCAGTATCAAAACCGCTAAAGATGCCCAGACAGCCATGGCCAACCTTGATTTCATGATAAAGGCCGTGGATAGCAAACGGGCAGAGCTGGGTGCAGTGCAGAACCGGTTTGACTCGACCATTCGCAACCAGTCCAACGTGTCCGAGAACCTGAGTGCAGCACGTTCGCGTATCCGTGATGCGGACTTCGCGACAGAAACCGCCAACCTGACCAAGCAGAACATCCTGCAACAGGCTGCCTCCAGCATCCTGGCCCAGGCCAACCAGCGTCCACAATCAGCCCTGTCTCTGCTCGGCTAAGGTCGTCAGCCTGACAGGCTAATTGAAATGGGAGAGAGAAGATGACAACAGAACTGGGCAACTTGTCATCTGCCAGTGGCTCTTCCGTACAGCTAAGTGACAAGAGCGGCCAAGTGGCCGCTCAATTGCTTTCTGGCGGGGTGGAAGATGCCGGCGCTGCACATCAGCAAGGCAAACAAGGGGCAAAGCAGTTGACGCCTTCGATGCAACAGAGCCAAGCAGATATTGAGAAACAGGTACAGAACTTGCAAGAGTTCGGTCAATTACAGGGATGGACGGTCAATTTCAGCGTGGAGAAAGAGCTTGAGCAGGTAGTGATCAAAGTCATGGATGCTGAGACGAAATCAATGATCCGTCAGATCCCTAGTGAAGAATTGATTGCTATCAACAAGCGGATCCAGGCTTTACGCCAAGGAGAGGCCGGAGCCAATCCCAGGATAGGTTTGTTGTTCGACAGCGAGATATGAACCGGTCATCGTGAATGAGGAGGCAAGACAATGGCAACGATAACGTCGGCAGGTGCCGGGTCTGGTATCAATCTGGAGAGTGTAATTTCCGCCAGTCTGGACGCCAGAAAGGCACAGATCCAGCAACCGATCATTACCAAGAAGACAAACGCCCAGATCACTCTGTCTGGAGTGGGTCAGCTAAAATCAGCCATTGCTTCTTATGTCACTTCCCTCAAAGAGATGGCTAAGACGGATGCGTTCAACAAGCGTGCCGTCAACATCACTCAGGACAAGGACAACCCTGTCCTCAAGGTGGAGAGCAAGGCTGGCTCCTCCAATGGTCAGTACAATATCACCGTCAATAAACTGGCAACGACCAGCAAGTTTGAAGGGACCTTTGACAGCTCCACCGATCCCCTGATCACCGAAGATGGCACCCTGACCTTCAAAGCCGGGGACAAGACGTTCTCCGTGGATGTCAAAGCCGGTGATTCGCTGCAGAGCGTACGCAAGAAGATCAATAACCATGGTGATAACTTCGGTCTGACAGCCAACATCATCAACACCTCGGATGGCAAGGCCAAGCTGGTGATGGATTCTGGTGTGAGCGGCACTGGCAAGGATCTGCAGATCAGTGGCAACACGACCGGCCTGAGCAACTTTGCCTCCTCCTTGACTCAAACCCAGCCCGCAAGCAGTGCCGAGATCAGTGTCGATGGCAGCACGTTGACCAGTGATACCAATACCTTCGATGGCACCATCATGGGCTTGAAAGTCACAGTGCTGTGTGAGTCAGATAAAGAGACTGATGGCACCAAGAAATCCAACAAGGTAGATATATCGACCGATAAAGATGGCATCAAGGCCATGGTCAAGAGCTTTATCGATGGCTATAACAGCCTGGTGAGCAAGACAGAAGCCTTGGGCAAGCGCAATACCATGGTGGCTGGTCAGAGCAAGGATGATGGAGGGGCTCTCGCTGGTGACTCGGTTACTCGCAGTGTGACCAACCTGATGAGTAATACCATCATCTCTCCTTCTGATAATTCGAGTACCTTCTCCACTATTTTCCAGCTGGGTGTGAAGATGGACAACAAGGGAGTTCTCTCCCTTGATAGTGAGAAGTTTGATGAGGCGCTGGACAAAAACTTTGAGCAGGTTGTCGCCATCTTTGGTGGTGAGAATGGGGTTGCGGGTAAAATGGCCACAGCACTGGAAGATTACTCCAAAACTGGCGGTTTACTGGCTCAGCGAGAAGACTCGCTTAATGCAGATCTACGTACCCTGGCCCAAAAAGAAGCGGATGCTTCTGCTCAACTGGTGAAATATGAAGCCAGTTTACGTGCGCGCTATGGTGGCCTGGACACCCTGCTGGCCAAGATGAATCAATCAGCGTCTTACTTGAGTCTTATTAATACCTCTGGCTCTTCATCTTCCTGATTAATCTCCATCACAATCCCGCATGAGGGGAGTTGTCATGTATCGCAAAAATATAAAAGCCTATACCACTCAAAATTTGCAGGCCGAGATGGCGGTAGCGGATCCTTACCGTGTTATCCAATTGATGATGCAAGGTTGTGTCGAACGTCTTGCCCAGTCAAAAGGGGCGATCGAACGCAAAGATTTCGAAGGCAAGTCCGTCGCTATTTCAAAGTGCATGGCGCTCATCAATGGCTTGCAGGATGCGTTGGATCTCTCATATGGCAAGGTGCCGGAAGATCTGTTTGCCCTCTATGACTACATGAAGCAGCGTTTGCTGGATGCCAGCCGTAATATGGATCCTGCTCCTTTGGATGAAGTCGGTCAGCTGATGTTGACCATCAAGAGCGGCTGGGATGCCATTCCGGTAGAAGAGCGAGCGCAAGCACTTGCCCGCCAGCAATCGGAGAAGGTCGAGTGATGTCTATTGACCTAGCGGAGCTCCATGCCCTGGGTGAAAGGATCCGCAGCATTCTGACGATGAGTCCTCTCAGCGAGATTGAAGCTTTGATGGATACATATTTGGCTGGATTGGATGAGCATATTGGCGGGGTGGGAGCACGGGATCTTAAAAGTGAGCAGCGGCAAGTGTTGTTGCAGTTCAAAGAGTTGTTGGCCTTGGTGGAAAGAGAGAGAAGCCAAACAGAAACCGAGCTGTTGAGTCTGTCGAAGGCTGGGCGAGCTACCGAGTTGTATAAGAAACACGCAGGATAACGATTGATGGATATCGCACAGAAGATTGGCGAAGTAGAGGCAGAGCTTTCTCGGCTGGGTCAGCAACATGAACAAGAAGCGGCGATGGCCCAGATGTTGCCAGTACGCTTTCAAGAGAACATGGATGCTTTCAAGAAGTACATGCCAGATATTCATGACTTTTTCGTGGATTATCAATCGGCGCGTCCATTTCGCTTCTTCTGCAATGAAAATGGCATTCCCAATATTCTGTGGCTGGATACGGAAATGGCTCTCTATGGTGAAGATCCCTTCGCCGATGCACTGGCCCAAATTACTGAAGTGCTCGACCAGAGTACCTTGCAATGTATCGACTTCGCCTCACAGTGGTATTTTGACGATCAAATCCATATCAAGTACAACAATGAAATTTCAAAGCTGAAGCAGAGAGCTAACCAGGGCAGCCCACTGCTCAAAGATGCACTGCATACGGATATCCCCTTATCATTGATGTATGGCATAGGACTGGGTTATCAACTGGGCTATCTTTACGAGCGATGCAAGGTAAGGAATTTATTTGCTTTTGAACCAGACCTTGATCTGTTCTATGCATCCTTATTCTGTTTTGATTGGCATGCCTTGCTGACATATATGGAGCAAGAGTTCCTGACCTTGCATTTATTCATCGGTGTTGATGAGAAATTGCTGGCTGCGGACATGATGGAGGCCTTGCATCGCAAAGGAGCTTTTTGGTCTGCTGCATATTTTTCCTTCCGTCACTACCACTCCCCCAAGTTGGATACACTTATCCAGCAGGTCGAAAATGAATTTTACCTGCTCAGAACCGGTTGGGGGTTTTTCGACGACAACGTGTATGCATTGGCCCACAGTCATACACACCTTCAAGACGGTACCCCGTTCTTGAAACGAGAGCGAGATACCGGGTTGGCTGCGACCTTGCCTGTTTTTGTGGTAGGCAATGGCCCTTCACTGGATCAAAGTATCGATTTCATCCGGCAACATCAGCATCAGGCCATCATTATTGCCTGTGGCACGGCGGTGAGTGCGCTCCACAAGGCCGACATTAAGCCAGATATTTATGTTGCCGTAGAACGAACCAAGAGTTCGGCAGATTTCCTGCGTATTCTGAATGCAGACGACTTCATCAAAGACTGCGTCTTTCTGAGTGTGGATGTCATCCATCCGGAGTGCAAAGGCTTCTTCCGCAAAACGGGGATCGCGTTCAAACCCAATGAACCCATGTACAAAATATTGTCCACCCGTTTTGGATCTGAATTTGAGTTCGAGGCTATTCAATACTCCAACCCCTTTGTGGGAAATACAGGGCTAAATTATGCAGCGCTGTTGGGGTTCAAAGAAATATATCTGTTTGGTATTGACAATGGCTATAAGTCGGCGGATAAACATCATTCCAAATTGAGCCTTTATTACAATGATAAACAAGAGGCAAAATACCAACAAAACCTGAAGGATACCTTTCCTGCTCCGGCCAATTTTGGCGGAGAAGTTCGGATAAACCATCTGTTTGGGCTGGCGATCCATAATATGGAACAGGTGTTAGCCACTTCTCCTGAGGTGCATTGCATCAACAGTAGTGATGGTGCTTATATCGAAGGGGCTTGTCCTCTGCGTGTAGAAACATTGACGCCGAGATGGTCTGCTATTGACAAGCGCGCTGTAGTTGATGAGCTCATGACTAATTGCTTCCAACCATTTGATGTGACCAGCATTGATTTCCAGGCTGCCATCAACGTGCCGTTGTTCCATGAAATAATCGAGAAGTTGCGCTATGACTGGCAGAGTGTGGATCGTGAACATAATGCCATCCAACTGATGATGCAACGACATCACGATTACTTGCTCTATCTTTTGATGAGCAAAGAGGGGCATTTGTATCGGGTCTTAATTGGCTCGCTTAACTATTTCTACGCCAACATCATCAGCCTGATGCTTGCAGAGATGAATAGTGATGGGGCTGGGCTTGCCGAAAAACTGGGCGTTGCCATCGGCATTCTGGAGCAGTTCTTTGATGATGCGAAGAGCATCTATGCTGATGCCCTAGAGCGGCATGATACTGCCTATTTTGTGGGATTGAGCGTATTCAAATAGGCATGCAGGAGAGGGCCTGAACATTGATCACAGGCCCTCTTGTCCTCTTATTTTATCGAGTCCAACAGCATCACGAGTTCACCTTCCAACCAGTCGGCCAATCCCAGCCAGTCACCATGTTCCTGACAAGCCAGCATGGCTGCGACAATGGTGGCGATATTCGCATGTTGCGACACAGGAACTGTGGTAAGTACTTTCTCAATCAAAACAGGCAAATGCTGTGCACTTTCCAGATGATGACCCAGTCGGAAGCGCTGGGCCAGGTTGATGCATTCTTGTCGTCGATTCATGACACAAACTCCGGATGGTAACGACTCCCCAGGATCGCGGCTCCATCACGGCTGGTATTCCAGAAACGAATCTGCGGATGCTTGGCTATGTAACGTTCCAGCTCAATCTGATAGGTGGTGAAATTGGGGTTTGTGACCACTCGATGACCGTGGCCATCCAGCGTCCAGCCGAACGTCTGGTGAGCGGTTGGCCCGAGTGCGCCATCCTGCCAGCCTGTGTGGGTCTGCCCACCCGGAAAAGCGAAGTCGCAACCCAGCAGGATGATATCGCTGCAACCCATCTTGACGGCGAGATCGACAGCAGGATGAAGGACACTACCGCCTTGATGCAGTACCCCTTTAGGCTGTGTCTCGCGCAGATCCTGATACATGGGACTGATGGAGTATGCGGTGAGTCTTGGCCCGGGCCAGCTGTTCAATGTGGCGTTAGGTACCATGGGGGTATAAACCAGCGGCACTGTGATGAGGCCGTCGCTGGCCAGATGATCCTGGGCCAAGCGATCGTCGATGCAGACGACCAGATGAGGGGTGATGTGATGCTGCCTTAACGGCGCCACTGCGGTATCAACACAGATCAGTTGCCATTTTGGATGGCAGTGAAGCAATGCTGCCAGTCTGGGAAGATGGTGCTGCAGTGTCGGGCCACTGGCGATGATCACTGCCGTCCCGTGAGGGGCCGAATCAAACAGGCTGGCGACGTCACCGTCCGCACGGATCAGTGGCAGGTTTTCAGCGAGCCGGGTCTGAACACGTGCTGAGTCCGGTGCGAACCTCAACTTGGTATACTCGGCAGATATTTCACTGATCAATCTGCCACGGATGCGGCTGGCTGCTGTCTCAGCCAGCTCAAGTTCACTCGGTATGGCGAAGAAGGGCAGTGTGACTTCAGTTTCATCACTGGCCAGACTGAGTTGGAGCCTGGGATCCTGTAGCCACTTCCATTCCAGCAATGCTAGGAGCAGTGTAAACAAGGTGTGGTTCAGAATGTGAATATGTAGTCGTTTCAGATCAGGGCGGGCCAGTAAAAGGGGAGGCAGATCCCCAAGGCCAGTCCCATAGAGATGCAGTTCGCGAGCATTCGGCAGACTGTTGGCCTGCAGTTGTGCCTCTGCCTCCCGGTCGTGGCGGCTGGTGAGTTGGATGCCATTGACCAGCAGGGTGCTGCCGCTTCCCTCGCAAAGCTCCACTTGAAAGTCGCCCAGCTGGGCCGTCGCCAAGGCACCTGCCAGCGTCGGCCAGCGTGCTTCGATGATCGCAAGCTGATGGAGGAGGAGTTCTTCATTCATCGCATGCAACCCATACCCAGCTCAGTGGTTGATTGGCGCTCATATCGCGGGTGACCCGCTTGCCGAGCAGTCGATCGTAATCGGCAGGAGGGAGGCCGAGGGCGGGACGCACCGATTTGATATGCTCGGTGGTGAGACGCTCCCCTGCTGCAATATCCTTGATCAGGTAGAGGGAGCGGCGAAATTCGCGATTGGTCTGCTCGCTCTGGGTGAGTTTATAGTCAGCTACCCCCAGGGCGGCGTGGGCCGTGTTGACCGAACGTATCAACTCGGCCAATTCGTCGGGCTCCATGGAGAAAGCACAATCCGGTCCGCCGTCGGCGCGGGCCAGGGTGAAGTGCTTCTCGATGAGGGTCGCCCCGAGGGCGGTGGCAGCAATGGCGGTTGCGGAGCCTAAGGTGTGGTCCGAGAGCCCGACTTCAACGCCAAAACGTTGGCGCAACAGGGGGATGGTGCGCAGGTTGTACTCGGCTGCAGGTGCCGGATAGCCGCTGACGCAGTGCAGCAGGGCCAGCTGGCCGTTGCCGTGCTTGAGTGCCATCTCGACCGCGGCGGCGATCTCGGCCTCGTTCGCCATGCCGGTGGACATGATGAGTGGCTTGCCGGTCTGGGCGGCGTAGCGGATGAGGGGCAAGTCCACCAGCTCGAAGGAGGCGATCTTGTAGGCCGGGCAGTCGAGGGATTCCAGCAGATCCACCGCGCTGAAGTCGAACGGACTGCTGAAGACCGTCAGCCCCAGCTCGCGCCCCTTGGCAAACAGGGCCTGATGCCACTCCCAGGGGGTGTGTGCCCACTGGTAGAGATCGTACAGGCTGTGACCATCCCAGAGACCGCCGTGGATCTGGAATTCGGGCCGATCGCTTCTGAGGGTGATGGTGTCGGGCCGATAGGTCTGCAGCTTGACCGCACTGGCCCCGGCCTCCTTGGCGGCGGTCATGATGGCCAGTGCACGCTCCAGGTTGCCGTTGTGGTTGGCCGACAGCTCGGCGATCACAAAGGGAGCCTGTGCCGGGCCGATGGATTGATGGGCGATCTGCATCTGTGTTCAGACTCCTGTGCCAAGTTGCCAGCCTTGCGGCGCCGGTTGCCAGGGGGCAGGGGGCGCTATCTGCGGTGGCTCGGCAAGATAGAGGGGAAACTGGGAGAAAATTGTCTGCAAGCGATGTGCCAGCTCTTGCCAGTCTTGTGGTTTGAGTGGCTGGTGTGCCTGCCAGGCCAACTGCTGGCCGCTTAGGTCAAGGGTGAGCAGGCATGTCTCTTCCTGCCCGCCATCTTGTTGTAAAAATTGCCAGCGTTGGCCATCGGGCCGCAGCTGATAACCGGTTTGCGGCAGCAGCCAGGCGGTGAGGCGATCGAGCCCCAGACCATCCACTTGCTGCTGACCGCGTTGGCGATACGCCTCGGCCTCTTGTTCCAGTGAACACAAGGCCTGCGCGAGTCGTGAGGGGTCAGCGAGCTCGCTTAGCGTCAGGCGTTCGGCCAACTGGAAGCGGGCGATCACCTCATCATTGAACTGCTGGTTGTCGACGATGGGCACCGCCAGGGTTGGCAGGCCGAGGCAGGCGCGCTCCCAGGTCATGCCGCCGGCGGCACCGATGGCAAAATCGTGGCGCGCCATCAACTGCGCCATCTGATCGTTCTGGCGCAGCAAGTCGATGCGAAGTTCGGGCAGTTCGACAACCCTCTGCTGCAATTCGTTCCAGAAAAGGTTGGCGCCGCCCGCCACCAGAGTCCACTGGATGGTGCGGGCCCAGGGTAGACGAGCCAAGCTGTTGAGGGTGGTGAGGCAAGCGCCGGCTGGATCGGCGCCGCCAAAGCAGATGAGTCCCCGTTGCCACAGGTTGATCTCTTGGCGTGCAAGCTGTCGGAATGCCGGGCGCAGCAGGGCGTAATCCGTTCCCAGCAGCAGGCGACAGTTGTCTGATATCAGGGGCTGATAGTCGGCTGCGGTGCGAAGAGGCCCCTGATCCAGCAGTAGCTGACAGTGATGCGGTCGATCCGCCAGATCGTCGATCACCAGCAACTGACTACAGTGGCGCGCCAGCAAGGCTTCAAGCATTTGGTCGATGGCGTAGTGGTCGACGATAAGCCAGGCCGGTCGTAGTCGGGGCAGTGGCCCCGCGTCATCCAGCGCAGCCAGAGGGTGGTAGTGGTGCTGCTTAAGCAGGGGCTGCAAGTGAGCCGGCAACCCATAACAGAGAAAGTGGCACTCGGCTCCCATCACCTGCAACCGATCGGCGATGGCCAGACAGCGCATCAGATGGCCCAGCCCTTTCTCGGGGCTCGCATCGAGCCGAAATGCGATATCAAACGTCATGCTGGTGTAATACCCGATAGAGCAGTTCGGCCAGTTGCCAGTCCTCTTCGGTGTCGATATCGACCACCCGGTAGCGCGGCAGCACCTGTGCCAGTCCGTTGCCATCGAACACCCCGCGGCCACCCAGCCAGGCCTCGCGCCGTCCCCAGTAGAATTGACCGGCATCCTGGTAGGCCGGGGTCAGATCCTGACTGCGTTTGCCCATGTTCTCCGGCCAGAAAGGGGTGGCACAGCCATTGGCGGTCAGTTGCAACGCGCGCTGGATGGGAAAGCCAAAGGCGGCGGCGCTGAAGGCATAATCGGCAGTGCTGGTCGTCAGCCGCTGGTAGGCGGCCTGCAGATCGCGGGCGCGGATCAGGGGCACGGTGGCATAGATGCAGCAATAGGTATCGGCCTGGATGCCGAGGTCATCGAGCCGGCGAATGGCATCGACCACGACGGCCGTGGTCCCGGTATGGTCGTCGGCCAGTGTCGGGTCACGCAGGAAGGGGGTTTCGGCACCGCAATGGCGGGCAACAGCGGCAATCTCGGCGTCATCGGTGGAGACCACAATGTGCTCGAAACAGCCGGCGGCTTGGGCTGCCTGGATGGCATAACGGATCATCGGTTGCCCGCAAAACGGACGGATATTCTTGCGCGGAATGCGTTTGCTGCCGCCGCGTGCCGGAATGATGGCGATGGTCATGGGGCACCTCCTGGCGTGGAGCTCAAGTTAATACGCTTGTTGCCGATAATAGGATCGGCTGTACGCTCTGTCACCAACTGACTGAATTATTTCAAAAAATGAGTGTGCAATCCCGCTATCGACTTCCTCGGATGGTATAGTGGGTCTCGTATTGGGTCGAGCCCCGGGCGTAGTGGGGCGCCAACAGGCAGTAAGGAGAACTGGCATGTCACAAGGGGTATCCCCCCCGGGTTTCAGCCCCAGCTATGAACGTTATGGTGTGCAACTCAGACGGTTGCAGGTCGACGAGCTGGAATTGGTACGCCAATGGCGAAATGACCCGAAAATTGCCAGTCAGATGCTGGATCAGACCTTCATCACGCCACAGATGCAGCAGGCCTGGTTTGAGCGTCTACAGTGCTCGGACTCCGCCTGTTATTACGTGGCCTGGTTTCGTCAGCAACCGATCGGGGTCGTCTCCCTGACCGCCATCGACTGGCAGGCCGGTACGGCCGAGCCGGGCATGTATATCTATCCGGATGAGTTTCGTAGCAACCTGGTGCCGTTTTGTGTCGCTTTTGCACTGAATGACATGGCGTTTGAACAATTGGGTCTGACCCGGCTCTATGGCAAGATTTTCACCACTAACCCGGCTTCCATCCGGTTTCATGAAGCCTGTGGTTACCAGCAATTCGGTGAGGCGGAGGGTCCGCTAATCCACTACCAACTGGTGCCAGAACACTACCGTTCGGCCCGCGATCAAGTTTCCCGTTTTATTAGGTACCGATGATGAAAAAATCCCTTGTCCAGATCTTTGCCGATGCCCTGGCGATCGCTCCTGAGTTGGTCAGCGATGAGTTGACCTATCAGGGCATTCCTCAGTGGGACTCTGTGGCTCATATGACGCTAATTGCCGCCATCGAAGACGAATACGAGATCATGCTCGATACCGATGACATCATCGACATGAGCTCGGTGGCCAAGGCGCGGCAGATCCTGGCCAAGTACGGGATCGAAGCCTGATGGGGCTGCTTAGCGGCAAGAGTGCGTTGATCACCGGCGCCGGCCGCGGCATCGGCCGCGCGGTGGCCGAGCGCTTTGCCGCCGAGGGGGCCACCCTGTTTCTGGCGGTGCGGAATATCGAGCAGGGGATGCTCCTCGCGGGTGAGCTGCAGGCAAAGCATGGTATTGACTGTCATGCCCTGAGTTGTGACGTATCGGATGCCGACTCGGTCAAGACGCTGTTTCGTGAGCTGTTTAGCCACAGCAAAACCCTCGACGTATTGGTCAACAATGCTGGGGTGCTGGATGATGCGCTGATTGGCATGGTGACGCCGGCACAAGTGGAGCGCACTTTCGCCAGCAACAGCTTCAGTGTGCTCTATTGCAGCCAGTATGCGGCGCGGATGATGCAGCGTGCTGGTGGCGGCAGCATCATCAACCTGGCGTCGATCATCGGCCGGGTTGGTAATGCCGGTCAGGCAGTCTACGGTGGCAGCAAGGCGGCGGTGATCGGCATCACCCAGTCGTTGGCCAAGGAGCTGGCGCCACAGCAGATCCGCGTCAATGCCATTGCGCCGGGTTTTATCGATACCGACATGGCGCACTCATTGCCGGACGACAAGTTCCAACAGCGGCTGCAGAGCATCGCCATGGGACGCATCGGCTCGGCCGACGAGGTGGCCAAGGTGGCACTATTTCTGGCCAGCGAG
Organism: Aeromonas sp. FDAARGOS 1406; assembly: GCF_019048565.1. Lineage (NCBI taxonomy): Bacteria > Pseudomonadati > Pseudomonadota > Gammaproteobacteria > Aeromonadales > Aeromonadaceae > Aeromonas > Aeromonas sp. FDAARGOS 1406. The sequence goes on along the minus strand of NZ_CP077378.1, from coordinate 1,086,266 downwards.
CTGTCGAGCTATGTCACCGGTCAGGTGATCGGTGTCGACGGAGGCATGCTGATATGAGGTTGTGGCAGCGGTTGCTGGAGCACGAGGGCATCGCCGCCTATGCCGGTGAACAAATGGTGAGTTACGCCGAGTTGCGCGCGCAAAGTCAGGCTTTGGCCGTGCAGCTCTGGGGGGCATCGCCCCGGGCGAGCGGGCGGCAACTGGTGCTGCTGCAGGCGGACAACAGCCTGCCGAGCCTGCTCAATTATCTGGCCTGCCTGTGGGCGGGTCATGCCGTGCTGCTGGTGAATGCCGAATTGCCGGCGGCCAGCGTCGAGACACTGCTGCAGCAATATGATCCGCACCTCTGGCTCCGGCCGGATGCGGCCCCGGTGCCCCGCCATCATCGCCCGATGTCGCTGTTGCCGGAACTGGCGCTGCTGCTGACCACCTCCGGCTCCACGGGCGGCGCCAAGCTGGTTCGCCTGAGCGAGCAGAACCTGATCGCCAATGCCGAGTCCATCGTCGCTTATCTTGAGATGGCGCCGGATCATCTGGCGCTGACCGCCTTGCCGTTTGCCTACTCCTATGGTCTGTCGGTGATCCACTCCCATCTGCTGTGTGGCGCGGGATTGGTGCTGACCAACGAGACGCCTCTGCAGCGCGGCTTCTGGGAGTGCCTCAAGCGCTATCCGGTGACGCAATTGACCGGCGTACCTTACAGCTACCAGATCTACGAGCAGCTGCGCCTGCGCCGCCAGGCGTGGCCCCATCTGCGCATCCTGACCCAGGCCGGTGGTCGGCTGGCGCCGGAGCGGGTGCTCGATTATGCCCTCTGGTGCCGGGAGCAGGGCATCCGTTTCTATGTGATGTATGGCCAGACCGAGGCCACGGCGCGCATCAGCTATCTGCCGCCCGAACTGGCGGCTGAGTACCCAGACAGCATTGGTGTGCCTATTCCTGGCGGTGAGCTACTGTTGCTCGATGAGCAGGGCAACGAGATGGCTGCCGAGCCTGGTGTGGAGGGCGAGCTAGGCTATCGAGGCTCCAATGTGATGCTCGGCTATGCCGAGTCGCTGGCCGATCTGGCGCTTGCTCCCATGAATCCTCTGCTGCGTACCGGCGATCTGGGTTACCGCTCGGCCGACGGACTCTGGTTTATCACGGGGCGGCTGAAGCGACAGATCAAGCTCTCAGGGGTACGCTGGCAACTGGACTCGCTGGAGCGGCAGTGTCGCGATCTGGGTTGGGAGCTGGTGGCTTGTGGTCAGGATCAGGCGCTACGGATTGCCTGTTCCGAGCTGGCACAGGTGGCCGTGATTCGTGACTATCTGCAACTGCAACTGGGGTTGCACCCGAGCCTGTTTCGTGTCGCTGCGCTCAAGGATCTGCCACGCACCGTTGCCGGCAAGGTCGATTATTCGGCATTACAGCGCGCGATCGAGGAGGCGAGTGCATGATGGCATCGCCTACCGATACTTTGGATCTAAGCTTGGACGCTCTGCTGGCTGCCCCCGTCTATGGCTTATCTCAGGCCGAAAAATCCGCCCTGCTCATGGCTCGTCTCAATGCCCTGAGTGAATGGCATCGCCAGCACTGCCCCGAATTTGCCCGCATTCTTGATGGCTACGGCTGGGATGCCGCCGCGTTGAGCGATGATGAGTTACCCTATCTGGCGGTGCGGCTGTTCAAGCATCTGCTGCTGGCCAGCGTGCCGGAAGCCGAGCGTTTCAAGACCTTGACCTCTTCCGGCACCACGGGGGCTGTGTCGCGCATCGTGCTGGATCGCGCGACCGCCGCCCTGCAGAGCAAGGCGCTAGTCAAAATCCTGCAGGAATTTATTGGCAAACAACGGCTACCGATGCTGCTGGTGGAACAGCCGGCGTTGATCCAGAACCGCAGCGGCTTCTCGGCGCGTGGGGCTGGTGCCCTTGGACTCTCATTTTTGGGCCGCGATCACCACTATGCACTCGATGAACAGATGCGGCCCAACTGGCCGGTGATCGAGGCCTTCTGTGAGCGCTATGCCAATCAGCCGGTGCTGATCTTCGGCTTCACCTTCATGGTCTGGCAATGCCTGCTGGAGCCGCTGCGCGAGCGGGGGCTGAGTCTGCCGCTCGCGCAGGGGATCCTGTTTCACAGCGGTGGCTGGAAGAAGCTGCAGCATCTGGCGGTGGATAACGCCGCCTTCAAGACGCGCTGCCAGCAGATTCTGGGGCTGAGCCGAGTTCATAACTTCTATGGCATGGTCGAGCAGGTCGGCTCCATCTTCGTCGAGTGCGAAGCCGGCCATCTGCACGCGCCTGTGCTCGCCGATGTGCTGGTGCGCGATCCGCAGACCCTGGCGCCGCTACCGATGGGGCAACCCGGCTTGCTGCAGGTGCTCTCGGCGCTGCCGCAGAGCTATCCCGGCCACAGCCTGCTGAGCGAGGATCTGGGCACCCTGCTGGGCGAGGATGATTGCCCCTGTGGTCGTCATGGCCGTTATTTTGCCGTGCTGGGTCGCCAGCACGGAGCCGAGGTGCGCGGATGCAGCGATACATTCCAGTGACCCCATCCTGGCCCGAGCAGGGCATCGAATTCGTGCTGCCGTCCTCCGGTTGGCAAGGCTTTACACCGCAACCGCTGGCGGTGGGGGATGAGAGTGTGCTGGCGTTTTGCGGCGAATTGTCACAACGGCTGCAGGCGCTGGGCCGTCCATGGCCCGATCTGGTGGCGCTGGGGTTCTGGCTGCGTCCCGCCGCGCTGCATGCCCATCTGCCCGCGTATGCCTCGCGCTCACCGCTGGGGCTGACACTGCACCTGGTGCCGTCCAATGTGCCGACGCTGGGAGTGTTCTCCTGGCTGATGGCGTTGCTGGCAGGTAACAGTGCGATAGTACGCCTCTCGCGCCGTCAGGATCCGGTGCAGCAACAGTTGCTGGCCGTGTGCGCCGATTTGTTAGCCAAGCCCGAGTGGCAGGCGATCGCCGCTCGGGTGCGGTTCATTCGTTACGGCCATGACGAGGCGATCACCGCCGCGTTATCGGCGCAGTGCGATCTGCGCGTCGTGTGGGGGGGCGATGCCACCGTTACGGCCATCCGGGCCATAGCGCTGCCACCACGCGGGCGGGAACTGGTGTTTCCGGATCGCCGTTCGCTGGCGCTCCTCGACGCTTCCGCCTGGCTGGCGTTGGATGATGCCCGCCGCCAGCGCCAGCAGGCCGCGCTGGCGCAAGACATCAGCCAGTTTAACCAGCAGGCCTGCGCATCACCGACCACGCTGGTCTGGTTGGGTGACTGGCCGGCTCCGGCACGTGAGGCGTTGTTGGCGGCGTTGGCCGCACCGTTTGCTCAAGATCCGGCTAACGGCATGGCGCGGCTGGTGAACAGCCAGCTGGCGTTGGCCAGCGGTGAGGTGCTGGCGCAGACTGCGGTCGGTAGCCTGAGCCTGTTGCAGCCTGGCGGGGTGCAGACACAGATCGCGACGGGCGGCGGCGTTCTGCTGGAACGGCACTACGCCGATGTGCCGTCCTGGCTGGCCGCCGGTGATCAGGTGCAGACCTGTGTCTGTGTCGGCATCGCGCCTGCGGCGGTGGCGGCCTGGCTGCGTCAATATCCCGACACCCGCATCGACCGGCTGGTGGTGCCGGGTCAGGCGCTGGCGTTTGACTGGTTCTGGGATGGGCAGGATCTGCTGGCGCAGATGAGCCGGCAGACCCGGGTCGGCTAATGCTGCGCCCAGCGCAGTGTCGGCTAACCCGGAGTGTGAAAGCGTTCGCACTTTTAGCACTGAGTGTACGGGCGCTGGCATACAACTTGTATCTGTCTGGCAACAGAGCCGCAGCATGAGGCGCCATTCCCAGTACCGCGTCGTGCGGTAGCCATGCCTGCCGCGGCCGCTTGGCGTCAAATTGAACCGATAACATAGGATAAAGAATGAAAGTCAGTGTGCTGGTTCCGGTCTACAACCTCGAGCGTTTCATTGCCCCCTGTCTCGAGAGCCTGCTGACGCAACAGGCCGACTTCGATTATGAGGTCATCGCCATCGATGATGGCTCCAGCGACGGCTCCTGGGCCATCATGCTGCATCTGGCCAGTCGTTACCCGCAGCTGCGCGCATTGCAGAATCCGCAGAATATCGGTTTGGCGCGTACTCAGAAACGGTTACTGAGCGAGGCTCGCGGCGACTATATCGCCTACGTCGATGGCGATGATCTGGCGCTGCCGGGCAAGCTGCAACAACAGGCAGGCTACCTGGACGACCATCCGCACTGCACGCTTTGTTACCACGAAGCCGACATGTTTGACGATGAGAGCGGTCGGACGCTGAAGCTGTTTACCCGCGACTATTACAACTACCGCTATTTACGCCCGGTCGGCGATATCACGGATCTGATCCGCTATGGCTGTTTCGTCAACGCCAGCTCGATCATGTTCCGCCGGCATGAGCGCATGGGTGAAGCCATCGATGATGGTTGCAAGATCATCCTCGACTACCCCTGGCACATTCTGAATTTGTCACTGCGGCCTGGCACGCTGGATTTTATTCCCGCGGTATTGGGGCGTTATCGCTATCACGCCAACAGTTTTGGCGGCCAGACCCGTCAATCACCGGAACGGCGTGAACAATCTCTGCGCGACCTGCTGCGTGCCTGTAACAATGCGGCGGCATTCGGCGCGGATTCGACGCTGATTGCCCAGGGGCGAGCCCATCACCTCTATTCTGCGGCGCTCTATTTTCTGCGCCAGGAGGACACGCCGCGCTTTAACCACTTTCTCCAACAGTCGGTGAACGAGGTGGCCGCGCTGGCCCCGGGCTGGTTCTTCGACGACCGTCATCAGCTGGCGTGGCAACTCAGGGCCGATCCGGTTCAGGTCAGACAACAGCTATTTGGAGCAAACCCATGACCTATCAGGCAATTGTGATTGGCGCCGGCCTGTCTGGCGCCGTGATGGCCGAACGCATGGCCAGCCAGCTCGGCTGGCGTGTACTGGTGCTGGAGCAGCGTGACCATCTGGCCGGCAACTGTTTTGACGAACAGGATGCGGCGGGCGTGCTGATCCACCGTTATGGGCCGCACCTGTTCCATACCGATAAGCCAGCGGTGGCCGACTATCTGTCGCAATTCACCCAGTGGCATCCCTACGAGCATCGGGTGCTGTCGCGTATCGATGGCCAACTGGTGCCGCTGCCGTTCAACCTGACCAGCATCGAACGTTGTTTCCCCGCCGACAAGGCGCAAGCGCTGATCGCGGCACTGGTGTCGCGCTATGGCGAGGGGGCGCGGGTGCCGATCCTGACGTTGCGTCAGCAGGCCGATCCGCTGCTCGGCGAGTTGGCGGAGTTCATATATCAAAAGGCGTTCGTCAACTACACCAGCAAGCAGTGGGGCATGCCGCCCGAGGCGATTTCGCCGGAGGTGACCGCCCGGGTACCCGTGGTGGTCAGCCGTGATGATCGCTACTTTACCGATCCGTTCCAGGCGGTGCCGCAAGGGGGCTACAGTGCCATGGTGGCGGCGATGCTGGCCCACCCCAACATCGAATTGCAGTTGTCGACGCCGATGAGCGCCCGCGTGGCGCTGGACTGGGGGCAGGGGCGTGTCATGCTGGACGGTGCCCCGTTCACCGGCCCGCTGATCTACACCGGCATGCTGGATGTGCTCTGTGCCGGCAGTGAGCCACTGCCGTACCGTTCGCTGCGTTTCGAGCACCGTCACTTGGCGCAAGCACAGTTCCAGCCGGTGACGACGGTGAATTACCCCAATGAAGAGGCCTATACCCGCATCACCGAGTTCAAGCACCTGACCGGGCAAGTGCACGCGGGCACCAGCATCGTCTACGAGTATCCCTGTGCCTACGAGCCTGAACAGGGATTGGAGCCCTATTACCCGCTGTTTACCGACACTGCCCAGGCGCGCTATGCCGACTGCCGTGCCCGGCTGGAGTGCTTTACCCAGTTAATACCGTTAGGCCGCCTGGCCGAATACCGTTATTTCGATATGGACGATGCGGTGGACAATGCACTACAGACATTTAGAACAAGAATTGAAAACGGTAATTGAGCTTATAAGTATTGAGTTACGTAGAGAGTAATGCTTAATGTTGGAAAAAATAATATGCTAATTAATGGTCTTCTGGCTGATAAACTTGTTGAAGTCGTTGCAGCATATTAATAATTCCCACATCACCTATGTATTATTGATAAAATGACTGTTGCATGGAGTGCCAACTTCAGAAATAGAAATGATCTGCAGTGCATTAGTGTGATCGTGTTATAGGTAGTACAAGAGCAGTTGATAGGTATATGCTGCTGCCAAAATCTAGTTTCCATACTCTTATGGCTATCATATTCAATGCGTCATCAACGTGGTAATTTATGATGTTTTACCTGCTGCTAGGATAATAGATGAAAATAAATACGATTGAGTTGGCGTTTTGTATTGACAATGAGTATGCAACACACTTGGCTGCACTCATAACAAGTATACAAAGAAATTTATCCACAGACTATAAGATTAACTGCCATGTGTTTGGTAGGCTTAACCAGAATACAAAAAAAAAATTGATGACATTAGAGTGTCAAAACACTCAAATCGAGTTTCATTCAAATTTACCGGATTATAGTAATCTGCAAATTAGTGACCGGTATAAAGAACGATTAAATGAAGTAACATATTATCGGTTTTCTGTCCCAGAGATATTAAATGATCGTGATCGGGTTATATTCATTGACGCTGATGTAATAGCCCAAGGTGATATATCTCCATTATGGGAAGTTAACTTGCATGGTTGTATTGCTGGAGTTGTGACCGATCAGCTATTAGGTGACGATAAAGAGGGGCAGTTAGCAAGAGGAATCGCGACTGGTAAATACTTTAACGCAGGAATGATGGTTATAGATGTTGTTGCCTGGAATGATTTTAATGTGAGTAAAAAAGCAATCGATTTGCTGATAAGAATGCAGGGCATGGAGCACAATGATCAAGATGCACTAAATGTTGTTATTGAAGGGCAGTGTTGTTACATCGATAGCATATGGAATGCTCAATCGTTAATAATAACACCCGATTTAACAAAGAAAGCCCGTCTTATCCATTTCTGTGGTCAGGAAAAACCTTGGCATGTTACATCTGAACACCCACTCACATCGGTATATTTGAAGTACAAGGCGCTGACATCATTTAGTGATGAGCCCCTAGAACTATTCTTAGATCCAACGGACATTGACATTATTAATCGACTCAAAAATGAATTGCCAAATGGTGGGGTCTTAGCAATCTGGGGGCGAGGGCAGCGTGGACGACGTTTATGTTATCATATAAAAATGAATATGCCGGAGTACACAATTCAATATCTGATCGACAAAAATATATTGAATCCTTATCTCGGTATACCCGTATTTAAGGGGCTAGACAAGTTTAATGTAATTGATGCATTGGTCATAGCTTCTGTTCCATACCGACAAGAAATTATTTCATCGCTGCCGTTTGATACAACGTTGAACGTCAAGATAATATAATATTGGAGTGTGAGCTAATGACCAAGACTGTAGTCTCAATTATTATTCCATGCTATGAACAGCAATCATTATTAAAAAGAGCACTCGATTCACTTAATGACCAAGATGTTGACCTTGATGTGATTGTTATTGATGATGGATCTTCTGAAGCAGTATATATACCGACATCTAATTATAAATTTAGTATAAGATTGATTAGGCAAGAAAATGGCGGTTTGTCGGCCGCAAGAAACACCGGTCTAAAATATGCGGTTGGCGAGTATGTGAAATTTTTAGATGCGGATGATGCGTTACTTCCATATTCACTCAAAAAACAAGTTGATAGTATATCGCTTAGCGAGAACGTCATTAGCATTATAGGCGCTATTGAGGTTGATGAAGATACTGGACTGAAGAAAAAAATCATTCCGACATTTGGTGATGCATTACCATCTTTATTCATGGATAACTTGGCGCCTGTTCACTCTTATCTGTTTAAGAAAAAAACTCTAGATTTGTTTGGTGGATTCATTTCAGGAGCAAGAACAGAAGGCGGGTGCGAAGATTATGATTTAATATTCAGGCTGGCTATTAAAGGATGTAGTTTTTTATCGTTGCACGATCTGGGGGTGATCTATTTTAGGCGACATGGAACTATGTCAAGGAACAATACACGGATGAAAATAGCCAGAACGAATGTATGGTTGGATAATGTTAGCGAGTGGCTTGATTCCTCTACTCTTCATAGTAGCGAACACATAATTCCGTTGCTTACCGGATTAACCAAGTTATGTGGCATTGTGCCGAAAGAGCAAACATATAAGTTAAAAAGACTGGTGTATAGGATCCATGACTACATTTTAGATAATAATTATAAACTTTCACCAGTAGAATGTAAGCTATTGCTCAGTTTAATGAAGGGACACACTGTTTTAGACGAAATATCAAGAATTATTAGATCATTTGCTAATGAAACAAACTGTATGACATTAAGTATTGTCCCTCAGTCACTCAATGATTACAGAGTCCACTTATCATCAGGTTCCTCATCGCTGGATTATGACTGGATCTGTTCTATTCTTGAAAATGCAAACAAGTATGATGGCTATATTGGTATATATGGTGCTGGCGATATCGGATTTAAAATAGAGCAGCTTTGCCGTTCCGCTGGATTTGGTATCAAATGTTTTTTTGACAAGAATCCATCTACTGCACGAAAAGACCTGAACTCTCCGGTCAGACATATAGACGAAATACCAGCGTCTGATATCAGGTTACTAGTTATTGCTTCGATATCATTCTATGATGAAATAAAATTAAATTTGAATAGTTGCGGTTATGTTGGTTTGCATATCATTTGATTTGTGTATTGTTTTTCGATGGCTTAGCTCATGAATATTAGAATTAGGACTACATTCTGTGAATTCATCTAAAAAAGAAGTAATCGTTTTGGGTACTGGTGGACTTTTCGATGCTTTTTATACACACATAGAACGACACTATACAATTTTAAAGTTATTTGATAACGACAAACTAAAGCATGGAAAAGTAATTCACAATCTGATAGTAGAGAAACCTGCCCATGTCCATGACGCTAATATACTAGTGGTAAGCTATTATTTTGATGAAATCAAAATGCAGTTGATTAGTTTAGGATATAAGGAGGAAAGTATTTTCCATGTATCCGATGACATGCAATTAATGAATTCAGTAAAAAGTGGGTTAATAATAAAACAACACATTCCCATTGCTGTCAATCAAGTTAACAGACTAAAGAAAACAGACAAAAACAACATTCTAATTGTAATGAATTCGTTAGGAGTTGGTGGTGCTGAAAAATCATTGATTAATTTTGTTAACACAATTGATGCGGATAAAAATAATGTAATAATTTTGGCAATCAATGGTGGGGGAAGTTGGACTAATAAATTTAATAAAATCGCCAATGTCGTTGATATTTTTTCAAATTGGAATGACATAATCCTACAACCATATTTTTTTAAAAACTTAAGCTTTAACGAGATTAAGAACTTATTCGCATCCCTAAGTTTTGATAAGGTTATAGCTTATAGTGTCGGTTTTTCTGCAAAATTAGCATGTGAAATTAATGCAAAAATTCGTATTGCTTGGATTCATTCTGATCTAAGTGTGGAACACCCCACAAAATTCTGTTTTAATAATCTATCGGAAGAGGTTGATTGTTATAATAAATATTCAAAATTAGTGTTTGTATCTCAATCTGCACTTAATGGTTTCCAGCGTTTATTTTCCTCGGTGAGGGCAAGCTTTTTTGTGTTAGGTAATATTTTTGATCTAGAAGATGTTAATAAAAAAGCAAGTGTAACAATAGATTTCCAGCCTGCAATAATAGACAAAAATAAAATGGTTTTTCTATATGTTGGTAGGTTTTCTAAAGAAAAAGGCATTGATAGATTGCTACATGCTTATATGCAGGCAAAAGTTAAGTTCAAAAATATTGCCTTGATTTGTATAGGCGATGGTCCTTTGTTTGCTCAGATTTGCAATGATGTGAAATCAAATGCTGCTGACCTCGATATATACCTTTTAGGTGAGATGGATAACCCATTCCCATATATGCAAGTAGCTGATTTTTTGGTTTTGCCATCATACTATGAAGGTCAGCCAATGGTGCTAGGGGAAGCTTTTATATTAAATACTCCCATACTTGCAACTAAGTCTAGTGGTACTGAGGAAATGTTAAAGATGGGTGAGTATGGCATGTTGGTTGATAATTCGATCTCGGGATTATTCAGTGCTATTTGCGAAATTGCCTCTAAACCAGAGCTCATTGAACACTACCAGAGAAAGTCGATGAATGGTTTATTAAGTATAATAAGTAATCTCTCAAAAGTTGAATCAATATTAAATGATGTCTGACGGTTATTTCATCGCGAGGTGATATTGTGAAAGTTCTTCAGCAAGCATCATCAGATGTGCTCGTGTCAATATGTTGTTTGAGTTTCAATCATGAAAAATATATAGCTCAAACATTAGACTCATTTCTATCGCAGAAAACAAGTTTTAAATTTGAAATACTTGTGCATGATGATGCATCAACAGATCAGACGCGAAAAATACTGTTAAGATATAAAAAAAAGTTTCCAGACAAATTTCGCTTGATGCTAAGGCGCAAAAATCAATACTTAAATCATAGGCATTATGCTATTTGGGCGTTCTTTTTAAAAGCCAAAGGGACATTTGTTGCCCTGTGTGAGGGTGATGATTACTGGTGTGATGAGTATAAATTACAGAAGCAGGTTGATTCCCTGATGCAGCATAAATGTGCGCGTTTTTCCTTTCATAGAACGCGTGTGCAAGATGATTGGAAGGTAGCTAAATGTACGATTCCTTCATCTGGTTTTGATGGTCACAATAACGTATTAACACCAAATCAGATGATGGAATTAATTGAATATGAATTGATCCATTTTTCATCATTTATGTTTCGTTCTGACTTGCTTTATCCAATATGCAGCACTTTTAAAAAGTACAATCAGATTGACACCGGTGATTATTTTATTCGGCTAATATGTGTTGTTGCAGGTGATAGCGTGTTTATTGATGACACAATGTCGGTGTACAGATGTAATGTCGAGAATTCCTGGACGACCAATACAAAAAATGATGTAGACAGATTAATTGTGCATGCTTGTAAAATGTTAAAGAATGTCAGTGCGCTGGAAGAAATACTCGGTAATAACCATGTCAGTTTTGTTGAACACCATAAAAGAGAGTACGCGCTAAGTCTTTTTACTTCAGCATGTAAAAAGTATGGTGATTGTTTTCGTGATGACGTATATGAATACATTGCAAACAAACTTGTCCCATTAATTGCTGTGAACGACGAGTGTCCCGTATTTTATGGGGCTGGTCCATTATTTAATAAAATTAAAAACAAGCTGATAGCTGAACGGCCGAATCACAAGTTATTGTTTCATGTTATAGATGTTTCACAACCAAAACATGTTGACATAGTCTCAGGGGCTAACTATCTAGGTCTTGATGATGTGTTAGATTTCGAGGCAACCTTTGTTATAACCCCCCTGTTCAGATGCGCTGGGATTGAAAAAAAACTATTAGAAAGATTTGGGGGGGTACGAAAGATGCTAAAAGTTGATGACTTTTTTGATGCTTCCGACCTCATTAGTTTCATTGATAATCATAATATGTGTGGTAATGAGATTTAACTTATTCGGAGTAAATCATGATGAATATTCCAGTAACAAAACCATTTTTACCTCCTCTGGAAGAGTTTATCCCATATTTGGAGAAAATATGGGAAAATCACCAGCTTACAAATAATGGCCCGTTCCATCAACAGTTGGAAAAGGCTCTCTGTGAGTATCTTGGTGTTGAATATATATCATTGTTTGCAAATGGAACAATAGCCCTAGTTACTGCTTTGCAAGCTTTACGGATAACTGGTGAAGTTATTACTACTCCTTATTCTTTTGTCGCTACAAGTCATTCATTAATATGGAATGATTTAACTCCGGTATTTGTTGATATTAAACCTGGCTCGTTCAATATTGATCCGGAAAAAATTGAGGCGGCAATAACTCCACGCACAACAGCCATTATGCCTGTACACTGTTATTCAGAGCCATGTGCTCTTAATGAAATACAGCAGATAGCTGATAACTATGGCCTAAGCGTTATTTATGACGCAGCTCATGCATTTGGTGTGAAGTATCAGGATAAAAGCATATTGCAATATGGTGATATGTCGGTGCTGAGTTTTCATGCGACTAAGGTATTTAATACTTTTGAGGGCGGGGCTATAGTCTCTCGTACAAAAAAAGTTAAGCAACGCGTAGACTATCTAAAAAATTTTGGATTTGCCGATGAGGTAACCATTGTCGCTCCAGGTATCAATGGAAAAATGAGTGAAATCAATGCTGCATTCGGTCTTCTCCAGCTTAAACATATTGATTCTGCCATAGCTAAGCGAGCAGAGATTGATGCGCTTTATCGACAGAAATTATCTAATGTGCGTGGAATATCACTTCCTCCAATATCTTCTGAAACTAAGCACAATTATCCATATTTCCCAATCTTGATAAACTCCGATTACCCACTATCGCGTGACAGGATGTATCAAGTGCTTAGGGAGCAGGGAGTTTATGCCCGTAGATACTTCTATCCCCTTATCAGTAATATGCCTATGTATCGTGGGCTCCCTTCCTCTGCTGTTGATAATTTAAAACAGGCAAACATTATCTCTGAACAGGTTATTTGCTTGCCTATTTATCCTGAATTGTCGGTGACAGAGCTAGAGCGCATTATTTCGATTATTAAGGAGATATAAAATGACAATACTTTATGCGGTTTACGGTGCAGGTGGATTGGGTCGCGAAGTCATGCCTTTGCTACGCCAAAAAATTCACGATGGTGGCAGTCTTTTTTTTGTGGTTGATGATAAAAACAATATGTCACAAGTGAATGGGTACCCCGTTCTCTCATTTGAAGAATTTAAAAACCATAAGGCATATGAAAAATATTTTATTGTCGCCATTTCGGATGGCGAGGTAAGAGCAAGAATATTTGAACGTTGTTGTAGTGCCGGTTTTAAACCTTATTCGCTAGTGGCTGATAACGTTATTATTATGGATGACGTTAAATTAGGTGCTGGGGCAATATTAAGCCCATTTTCATGTCTAACATCCAATATAGAGATTGGTCTGTGTTTTCAGGCTAACATTTATTCATATGTTGGTCATGATTGTAGAGTGGGTGACTATGTTACGCTCGCCCCTGGTGTGAAATGTAATGGCAATGTTGTGATTGAAAATCATGTTTATGTTGGAGCTGGAGCCATCATAAAACCAGGGTCGCGATCAAGCCCTACTATTATCGGTCGAGGTGCTACCATCGGCATGGGGGCTGTTGTTATTCAGAATGTGGCTCCTGGTGCGCATGTTTTCGGTAATCCAGCCAGAACCTTTAGCATAAATAAAAACTGAGCTTATGATTTATATCGGTCATAATGGCTCTATGAAACGTTATTTCATGATTTAATTTTGTATTTGTAATTCTTTTTTTATCTTTTTTTGTAGAAGAGAAAACCCATGAAAACGTTGGTTACTGATTTGCTTTTTCCGTCAAAATATTCCAAGTGGCGAATTTCGGAAATATCTTCTTTTATTGTTGACCGAGGCGCTGATATATTGGTGTTTAAGGTGGATGCTTATGCAAATATTACTTATGGGTTCGATTATGATGAGATGTTCCATGAGTTTTCTCTGGAAGGGTATAACATTTTGATATTTGATCAAAAATATAATTATATAAATAAGTACAACAAGAGAGTCGATGGTACTGCGTGGAATGGTAAATACTACGGTAGCTATTTGTTTACTAGAAGCTTAGATTTTAACCCCGATGATTATGGTTTTGTTTATCATATTTTTTTGAATAACTACTTGGTGTTTAATAAGTATTTTAATTTTCCGATGGAAATGCAGGCCGTTCATCTCTATCCTGGTGGAGGGTTCATTGATGAGAAGTCTTTAGTTTCTTTGCACAAAACCACTAAAGTTATATCAACAACACCGAAGACCTCGAAGCTGTTATATAATATTGGACACACAAATTATATAGAATGTCTTTGTGCTCCGTTAACGTCGTCTGCGGATGAAAAACCAATATTAAGGAAGAAAAATCAAGGAAAATTAAAAGTTGTTTTTGCCAGCATGGGGCATGCTGCTGAGAAAGGCGATGAGCAATATAGATGGATTGTAAATGCATATAAGGAGCGGTATTTGCATGATGGTGTAGATTTTCTTTCTATATCAATATATCCCTTATCTGATAACATTAAAAATTATATGCCTATGTCGATGAAAGAACTCACTGATTTTTATAGACATAACGTCGATTTAATTATTAGTATCGACACTGGGCTCGCGTTTCATGGTTGGCCGTTAGGTTTAGAGGCTGTACTTACTGGAGTCGCGCTGGCGACGACGGATCCGCATAAATGGCGCGAGATGTATGAAATATCGGACGATGCAATTTTTGTATTTGATGTAGACAAGCTAGATAGTGTCGTTTCGTTCATTCATGAGCTTTATTGTGACCGAGACTATTTGCACGCGATTTCAATAAAGGGTCAAGCTGAGTTTTATAAGCTATGTTGTTATAGTTCTCAGCAAGAAATGATTTTTAATTATATCGATGGAAATATGCGTTACTAGTAATGAACAATAAATAAATCAAGTCTTTGAGTGCCTGCTCGTGCATTGGTTAACTGATTTCAATATGTCAATGAAATGTGTGTTTATTGTTCTGGGTTTAATTTTTCTTTTACTTAGATTTGCGCTCGCTAGTGCCAGAGTGTATGGAGATGGTATTCACCTGACAGTTGCCCACAAAAGGGAGTGGTCATACGGCTTCAAACCGGATAACAAAACGGTACCCCTACCGTGTTATCCGGAGTCACCGTATGACCACCAACGAGAAAGTAGCACGTCGTAAACTCAGCCTGCTAGGGAAGGTGCGAATAAGTCATATGGCACGAGAGCATTTACTGGTAACCCATTGATATTAAATGACTAAAATTTTCATTTTTTGTTCGTGGGATACTTGTTCGCACTTTCCCTAGAGCTCGCCAAAGAGCTTAATAACGTCAGCAAAGCCTGCAAGCTCATCGGCTACAGCCGCCAGCAGTTCTACGAGATTCGCCGTAACTACCAGACCTATGGGGCTGAGGGCTTGCTCGACAAACTCCCCGGCTGCAAAGGGGCGCATCCCAACCGGGTCGCTCCCGAGATTGAGCAGGCCATCCTCGATTACTCCCTCACCAGACCAACCCATGGCCCGCTGCGGGTCGCGCAAGAACTGGCTCTGCAAGGCATCAACGTCAGTGCGGGCGGTGTGCGTGGCGTGTGGCAACGTCACGACTTGCTCTCCAAGCATGACCGCTTGTTGCGCCTCGAGAAAACCCACAGGGAACAGACGATTGAGCTCAATGACGAGCAGATCCGCCTGCTCGAGCGCTTCAGCCCCGAGTTTCGCGAACGCCAAATTGAGGTTCACTACACCGGGGAACTGGTGGCGGTCGACACCTTCTTCGTCGGCGCACTCAAGGGGGTGGGCAAGGTGTATCTGCAAACCGTACTGGACTGCTACAGCCGCCACGCCTGGGGACGGCTCTACACCAGCAAGCTGCCGGTGACCTCGGTCCATGTGCTCAACGAAACGGTCCTGCCGTTCTTCGAGGCTCACGAGGCGCGGGTCTATACCCGTCATTCCGCACCTGATTTTGCTATTTTCAGTGCTTGACGGCGATCGGCCGTTCTGATCTATTACTCTCTTTTGCAGGTAGATCATCATGGCCGCACCCGCTATCTCGATCCGTAACCTCGATCACCTTGGTTTGGTCGCCGCACTCTGCCAGGAACTGGGCATTGCCCGCATGATCGATGCCTTGCTCCCCAAAACCCCGCCTTTCAAGGTCTCACATGGTGAAGCCTTGGTCGCCATGATAGTGAACGGCCTCGGCTTTCACAGCAGCACCCTGCACATGTTCCCGCAATTCTTCGCTAACAAGCCGGTTGAGCGCCTGATTGGCCCCGGGATCTGTGCTGATGACCTCAATGATGATGTGCTCGGTCGCTGTCTCGATGCCCTCTTTGAGGCCGATGTCAGCGCCTTGTATCAGGTGATGGCGGCGCAAGTTGTCGAGCGGCTGGGGCTCAAAAGCACCGCAGTGCACCTCGATATTACCAGCTTCCACGTCGATGGCGCCTATGACTGTGCCGATGGGGATCTGGTCGGTAAGCTGCAACTGGTGCGTGGTTATAGTCGTGATCACCGGCCAGAGCTGAATCAAGTGATCCTTGAGCTCATCTGTGAAAATCAGGCCGGCCTACCTGTCTATATGCAGGCCCTGAGCGGCAATAGTAATGACACCAAAGCCTTTGCCCAGACCGTTCGTCGCCATTTGAGCAGTCTCAAGGCCGCGCAGGAGTGCCGTTATCTGGTCGGCGATGCCGCACTGTACTGCGCCGATACCTTGCAATTACTGGCGCAACAGCAGCAACTATTTGTGACCCGGGTGCCCGTCACTCTCAATGAGGCAAAGCAGGCCGTGGCAACCATAGGTGCACAACCGCTGACCGCTCTGGGCAATGGCTATCATGGCCGTTGGCAACACGCGAATTATGCCGGGGTCGCGCAACGTTGGTTGCTGGTGCGCAGCGAACAAGCCAGCCACCGCGAGCAGCAGACATTGGCCAAAAACCTGCTCAAAGACAGTACCCGCGAGCTCAAAGCCTTCGCCAAATTGTGTGCCCGACGCTTTGCTTGTGAGGCGGATGCCCAAGCTGAGTTGAGCTGTTTTACCGCCAGCTTGATGCTGCTGCAACTGGATGCCGAAGTGGTAGGTGAACCCGTTTATACAGGACGTGGCAGACCCAAGCGTGGCGAAGAGCCAATTGGCCATCAGTTTCAAATCACTGGGTTGGCGGCAACTAGCCTGGCTTGCGTTGAAGAGGCCCACAACCAGACCGGGGTGTTCATCCTGGCGACCAATGACCACAGCGATACGCTGACCATGGCCGAACTTTTGGCCACCTATAAAGCGCAGCAGAATGTCGAACGGGGCTTTCGTTTTCTCAAGAGCCCGGAGTTTTTAACCTCCTCACTGTACCTGAAAAAGCCGGAGCGGATTGAAGCGTTGCTCATGGTGATGACCTGTAGCCTGATGATTTACGCAGCGTTGGAGCACCGGATCCGGCAGGGATTAGTGGAGCAGAATCGCAGTGTGGCGGATATGAAAAAGAAACCGACCCAGCAGCCGACGGCCCGTTGGATCTTTTTGCGCTTTGGTGGCATCCATGAATATCGACTGGGAGAAGCTCCGCCACAAGTAACGGAGCTAACAGGAGACCAGCAGATCATTTTGGAGGTATTGGGTGAGCGCTATCGGCAAATTTATTCCTAAATCAGGTGCGGAATGTCGGCTATACCATCCTGTCGGACAACGGGCGCGAGTTCTGCGGGCGCCCTGACCATCACCCCTACGAGCTGTTCCTGCAACTGGAGGGGATTGAGCACCGGACCACCAAGGTACGCAGGCCGCAGAGCAACGGCTTTATCGAGCGGCTACATCGCACCCTGCTGGATGAACACTTCCGTATCAAGGGGAGGACGATCTGGTATGAATCAGTGGAGCAGATGCAGACAGACCTGGACAGCTATCTGGATCACTACAACACCCAGCGGCCACATCAGGGCAGGATGATGGAGGGTCAAACCCCCTACAGCATGTTCAAAAAGGGTCTGAAATTGATACCGAAGGAAGTGCGCACTAAAGTAGCGTAAACAAGACACCGGTTTGAGGCCGGTGTCAGGTGATAACTAGATCTGTACAGCCAGAGAATGGCGCTAGCGAGAATGCTATTTTTTCATGTAAATAGCCCATGTATCTTCTTCGGTTATTAAACTTGATACAGGTAATAAATTTTCGTCAATAGCACGTTTAACACCTGGTCAATCAGTATCATCCATCACGATCATGCCGCCACTTTTTATTTTGGGTAAATGATTTATTATGTCAGCCTTGACGCAATCATAATCATGATTTCCATCTATATGAATAAAATCATATGTGTCCGCTGTAAAGGTATGATGTATATCTCTAGAGTTGTCTCTGACTAAATTAACGTAACGATTTAACTTGTTGCTGTTAATTATTTCAACTAATTCACTATAAATTCTATCAAGTGTCAATTGGTCCGGAATTAGCTTACGCACCGTAATTGCTATGCTTTCGTCTTGAATATGATTCCATATTAAATCGTAGTCATAAGGGTCAATTGCTGTTACATGCCCTGATGTTTTTGTTACTGCTTCGGTGATATACATTAAGCTTGCGCCACGCCAAACGCCTATTTCTATACAGTCTTTGTATTGATTTTTGTGATTAAAGACATCATCATCTCACCTTTTCGTGGAGTGCATCTTCCCCCTCCATCTAGTCGGTCTTTCTTTATTAGGTCAATCAAGTTATTCATATCCCATCTCCAATTGATAGCCTTATGGAAGAAGTATTACGAGTTGATGTATATGCGTTTCGTTAGTCATGCTACATGTTATTATTCTGATGTTGCTCTTGTTTATTTTTTTTTTTTTTTTTTTTTTTTTGCCCTGAGTGTCAAATGTTGTTATTCAATTTCTTATTTAAGCTAATAATCATTGCATGCTTAAACTTGTATATTTCTAGAGTCATGTTTGCTGTTACATATTACAGTATTGATATGAATAGCATTTATTCATCCAAGGTCTATTTTGTTTGAAAATAATTCAACAATACGTTTTTAACCATATCTAGCTGCTCGATTTGCAGACACGGAAACAGCGGCAGCGTGATGGCGCCAGCATAGAACTGTTCGGCGTGCGGCAAGGGGCCCGGGGCCCAGCGTTGATACCAGGGTTGCTTATATATCGGCATGTAGTGCACGTTGGCACCGATGCCCTGTGCTCGCAGCTGCGCAAACCGGGCTGCACGCTGTTCCGGGGCCACGTGGTGCACAAATAGATGAAACGCACTGCGCCGCTCGGCACTGAAGTAGCGGTGGAGGAGTTCTGGCGCTAGAGCCTCGAAATAGCGGCGGGCCAGTTCACCGCGCTTGCGGATCCAGGTTTCCAGATTGGCCATCTGGCTCAAGCCCAATGCGGCCTGGATATCGGTCATGCGGTAGTTGAAGCCGAGCTTCTGCTGCTCGTAGTACCAGGGGCCGTCCGGCTGGTTGATAAAATCTTCCGGCTCGCGGGTGATGCCATGGCTGCGCAGCAGGCGCATGGTTTTGGCCAGCGTGGCGTCATTGGTCATCGCCATGCCGCCTTCACCTGTGGTGATGATCTTCACCGGGTGGAAGCTGAAAATGGTGATGTCGCTGTAGCGGCCGTTGCCGGTGGGCTCGCCGTGATAGCGTGCGCCGAGGGCGTGGCAGGCATCTTCGATGATCCGAAAACCATACTCTTGTCCCAAGCGGTGGATATCCTGCATGTCGCAGGGGAGGCCAGCGAAGTGTACCGGTATTACTACTTTGGGTAGTTTTCCTTCCGCCTGGGCGGCAATCAGTTTCCTCTCCAGCTCCACTGCGCACATGTTCCCTGTATCGGGCTCAATGTCGACGAAGTCGACTTGTGCACCGCAATAGAGAGCACAGTTGGCGGATGCAACGAAGCTGATGGGCGATGTCCAGACCCAATCCCCGTGGCCGACGCCCAGCGCCAGACAGGCGATATGGAGTGCTGCAGTACCTGAATTGACCGCCACCCCAAATTTAGCTCCGCAGTAATCAGCTACTGTTTGCTCGAAACGGGGGACGACTGGCCCCTGAGTCAGGAAGTCGGACTTGAGAACTTTCACGACAGCATCGATATCTGCCTGGCTGATAGATTGACGGCCGTAGGGGATCATTCTGCTACCTTGCTCTGGTTCATCTTCTGCAGTTGTTTAATAGAGAAAAAGTCAGGGTTGCTGCGAGAGTTGTATTCAAATCCCTGCTCGACCATCTTTCCCTTCTCGCCTGCCGCAGTTTTGGAGAAATCGTTGTTGCGGTTATTGAAGTTGATGGTTGGGCCAATTACGAAGAAGTCATCAAATTCAAAGGTGTGATAAGAGTCATCGGCAGGGCACATCACTTCGTGAAGCTTTTCTCCCGGGCGAATGCCGATGATTTTGTGTGGCAGGTGAGGGGCCATGGCACAGGCCAAATCTGTGATGCGAACAGATGGCAATTTGGGAACGAATATTTCCCCTCCCTTCATCCGCCCAAAATTGTCCAGTACGAAATCTACCCCTTGCTGCAAAGTGATCCAGAAACGCGTCATCTCCTCATGGGTGATGGGCAACGCATCCGCATTCTGGTCAATCAGCTTTTGGAAGAAGGGGACGACAGAGCCGCGAGAACCGACCACGTTGCCGTAGCGGACTACGGCAAAACGGGTGGGATCCTGTCCCGCGATGTTGTTTGCTGCCACGAAGAGCTTGTCTGATGCCAGTTTGGTGGCACCGTAGAGATTGATTGGATTGGCGGCTTTGTCAGTGGAGAGGGCAATAACTTTTTTGACTTGATTGAGCAAAGCGGCCTGGATGACGTTCTCTGCACCATGGATATTGGTTTTAATACACTCCATGGGGTTGTATTCAGCGGCTGGAACCTGTTTCAGTGCTGCTGCATGAACCACGTAATCGACGCCACGCATTGCCATGGTAAGCCGGTTGGCGTCTCGGACATCACCGATAAAATAGCGCATGCAGGGGTCGTTAAACTCCTGCTGCATCTCGAACTGTTTCAACTCGTCGCGCGAGTAAATGATCAAGCGACGGGGTTCATAACGCTCCAGTATGGTCTTGATAAAAAGCTGGCCGAAAGAGCCTGTGCCACCGGTGATCAGGATCGTTTTATCATTGAACATAGTGAGCATCTCATTTAAAAAAACATTGATGAATCATATAGTAACAAATAAGACTCCAGAGTCTTGCAAGAAGAATGTGATCGACCGAGAAAATGATGACTTTACAGATATCGACGCATGTGGTGAAAAACTTGAATTTTATCATGCTGTCTTAACATGATGGGTCTACTAATCAGCACCTTGTCCCGTATGCGCATCCTCGATCGCCTCGCATATCTGCTCCACCGCGTTGAGGGCGCGGGGGGTGAAACGGTGCAGTTCATCGGCGTTGATGAGGGCGAGCCGTTGGTGTTTGACGGCGTCCAGCATGGGCCACTGCCGCCAGTGATCCAGCACGGAAGGATCCCGGCCGCCAGCCAGGATAAGCCCGGGATTGCCCTTGATCACCTGCTCCAGCCCGACTTGGGGGTAGGCTGCTCCCGTCTTCGCCATGATGTTGCGTCCGCCGCAGAGGGTGATGGCCTGCCCCGGCCAGGTCGAATTATTGACGCTGGTGAGCGGCGGGTACCAGAGCTGATAGAAGACCGACAGGGGCTTGGGCTCGCCGTAGCGCGCAGCCAGGGCGTCGAGCCGGGTCAGATAGGCGCGGGCTTGCTCGTCGGCTCTGGGCGTGAGCCCGAGCAGGTGCCCCAGGCTGCGCATCTCGGTGGCCAGGGAGGCAAAGTCGGTGGGCTCCGAGTAGAAGACGGGGATGCCGAGGCGCTCGACCGGGCCCAGCATGCGGGCCTGGGCGGAGCGCCAGGCCACTACCAGATCCGGCTTCTGGGCCAGCAGCGCCTCTAGGTTGATGCTGCGATAGTTGGCCACCCGGGGGAGGTTGGCCACCTCGGCGGGGTAATCGGAGGCATCGTCGGTGGCGACCACGCGATCCCCGGCGCCGATATCGAACAGCAGTTCCGTCAGATGGGGAGTGAGGCTCACGATGCGCTGCGGCGGGGTGGCCATGGCGCACAGTGAGGTGCCCAGCAGGCAGACAAACAGGCCCAGGGCACGAAGGGAAACGCGATCAGCCATGATTGAGCGCCATCAATGTCAGGAGCAGCGAGAGCCCGAGCCAGCCCCAGCCGGTCAGTTGCAGACGCTGCAGCAGGCGCAGGGGCAGGTTGGCATCGGGTTCGCTCCCTTCATCAAATACCGGAAAGCGCACCAGCTGGCCCTGATAGTAGCGGGGGCCGCCGAGTCGGCGGCCCGTGGCCCGGGCCAGCAACGCGAGCAGGACCCCCATGGCGGGATGGGGCCAATGCAGCGCAGGTCGCACTCTGTTGCCCAGCCCGCGCACCTGGGTCAGGCACAGGGGGAGCGCCAGCAACAGGATGGCGGGGGCGCAGAAACCCTGATAGAGCGCCGCAGCCGGGCGGCCGAAGTGGACGAACGCGCTTTGCTTGGGGTTCCACGCCAGATGGGTCAACTGGGCGAGCCGCACCAGCAGGGCACCCTGTACCCCGGCCAGGGCGAAGCCCAGCAGGGGGGCGGCCCACTGACCGACGAGGCGCAGTACGCAGGTCTCGCTCACCGCCTTGTTCAACCCCATCACCGAGAGCTTGCCGGTTTCCCGCTTGAGCCAGGGGGCGACCTGCAGCCTCGCCACGACCAGCGTCTCCTGGGTCGCCAGGGCGCGGCTCCCCCGGGCGAGTTCCCGCAAGGGGCGGGATTCGAGCATCAGCAGCAGGAACAGGAGGTCGAACAGAGGTTCGGACAGGGAGAGATTGCGCACCGCCCAGAGACCGGCTGCGCAGGGCACCCAGACCACCAGCAGGGCAAGGAGCCCGGCCTGGCTCTGCTGGCGTGGCGTGCCGTCGGGGCGATAGACCTTCTGGCCGAGGCGGGTGAGCAGAGGCACGGCTGCGCCGGGTCGAAAGCGTGCGGGCCAGGGCAGCAGGGCCTCCAGCAGGGCGGCCCCCACCATGATGGCCGCCGTCGTGGAGGCGAGGGCGGTCATCAGGGCATCCCAGGAGGGGGCGTCGATCACAGCTTGCCGAGCAGCGCGATGATCACTTCGGCGGAGTGTTGACCCGCCACCTCGATGAAGGCATCGAAGGATTCCACCTGCTCCTTGCCGGCGATGTCCGACATGGCCCGTACCACCAGATAGGGCACCTTGAACATGTGGCACACCTGGCCGATGGCGGCCCCTTCCATCTCCACCGCCAGCATCTGCGGAAAGTCGGCACGGGCTTTCGCGATGGCGTCCGGCTTGCACATGAACTGATCGCCGGTGCAGATGAGCCCGACCTTGGTCTGGTGCTTGCCTTGCTCGGCAATGCAGGTCTGTGCCAGGGCGATGAGTTTTTCGTCGCAGGGGAAGGCGGCGGGCTGCTGGGCCATCTGGCCCATTTCGTAACCGAAGGCGGTCACGTCCACGTCGTGGAAGCGCATCTCGCTCGCGATGACCACGTCACCGATGTGCAGATCCTGGGCGAAGCCACCGGCAGAACCGGTGTTGATGACGCAGTCGGGGGCGAATTTTTCCAGCAGCAGGCTGGTGGCGACGCTGGCGGCGACCTTGCCGATGCCGGAGCGGGTCAGGATCACCTCTTTACCGGCCAGGCGGCCCTGATAAAACTCGCAGCCACCCAGTTGCAGGGTGGTGGGTTCGCTCAGCTGGCTGCGCAGCAGGGCCACTTCCTGCTCCATGGCGCCGATAATACCTACTTTCATCATCTACCTCGTCTCGATGGCCGCTGGGCCGAAAAAGTTGGCGGGGATGATAACAAAACTTGGCGATGGCGCCGAGCATTGCGATGGCGCGGATGGGGGGTCAGGGGTAGCGTCTGGCCAGGGCGGCCAGTTCACCACTGTCTGCGAGCCGTTGCAGGGTGTTGGCGAACAGGGTCAGGCGCTCGGGGGCACTGTGGCGATGGAACAGGATGTAGAAGGGAGTCTCTTCCATCACGGTGGGGAGGATGCGGATCTTGTCGGCCAGCCCCTGTTCGCGCAAGTCGGACTCAAACCCAGGGGAGCGGTAGTAGACGAAACGGCCGCGCTTCATTAACAACTTCTCGTAGTTGGCCTGGTTGCTGATCCCGCCGCTGTCGATGATGAGGCCGCCGATGTCCTGGAGCCGGGCGATGGCACCGCTGCCATGGTTGATGAGGATGATGCCCGCCTGGCCGAGGGCCCTGACATCCTGCCAGCTGCGTATCTCGACGGGATCGTCACGGCGCACCGCCAGGTGGTAGCGCACCGTGAAGATGGCGGGGGTCAGGACGATGAAGTGATCCCGCCTGGCCGGGCTCTCTCCCACGCCGCAGATGAAGTCCAGCTGGCCGTGCTGCACCTTCTTTTCCAGCCGTCGCAGCGGCAGGAAGCGCTGATCTCCCTCAATGCGAAGGGCAGGCTCCCTCGCTTCCATGAGCCGGAAGAGATCGACGCAGATCCCGCCGACATGCCCGTCGGGGAGCGTCACGTACTTGGGGGACGACGCCTGTTGCGCGGCCGTATGAAAGACCTCGGTGGCGCCAATGGCCCTGGCGGTGAGGACAAGCAGACACAGCAGCAGGATTATCCTGAGGGTCATCCGGGCAGGCTTCCGATGGGATTCAGGCGCCGTACATCAACCAGTCAAAGGGCGCCGGGGGCTCAACATTAGGCGATTTCCCCCTCTTATTTCAAGGGGTTCGCGCTGTCGTCATCGGGCGCACGGGGCTTGAGGGGGGTGATCAGCCGAGTGCGGTGTCGAGGGTCATCATCAGGGCGAAGCCCGCCATGAGACCCAGGGTGGCGTGGGTCTGGTGGCCGTTGCGATGGGTTTCCGGGATCACCTCGTGGGAGACCACAAACAGCATGGCACCAGCCGCGAGCCCGAGGCCGATGGGGTAGGCGATGGCCATGCCGCTGGCGAGTCCGACCCCGAGCAGGGCGCCGAGCGGTTCCAGCAGGCCGCTGCCGATGGCGACCAGCACGGCCACCGGCGGGCGAAAACCGGCTGCGCACATGGCCAGCGCTACAGCCAGTCCTTCGGGAATGTCCTGCAGGGCAATGGCGGTCGTGAGGGGCAGTCCCACCGTCATGTCCCCCTGGGAGAAGCTGACCCCGATGGCCATGCCTTCGGGCAGGTTGTGCAGGGCGATGGCGAAGACGAACAGCCAGACCCGTGAGCAGCTCTCATGGCCGGGACCACAAGGGCCGGTCTTGTCGTGTTCGTGAGGGGTGAATTGATCCAGTCCCAGCATCAGCAGCACCCCGAGGGTCATGCCGGCCACCACCACGGCGGCGGCGAGGAAGCCGTCACCCGTGATCCCCTCGGCGGCCTCGAGCCCCGGCAGCAGCAGGGAGAAGGCGCTCGCCGCCAGCATCATGCCGGCGGCGAACCCCAGCATGGCATCTTCCACCCGTTGGGGAACGGCGCGCAGGAACAGGGCAGGCAGGGCGCCCAGCGCCGTGGCGGTAAAACCCGCAGCGCCGCCGATGAGGCCATAGCGTACCCCGGCCGTGATCTCTCCTGCTGCCAGCATGACGAGACTCTGCACCAGGAGCAGCAGCACGGCGACCAGGGCGAGCAGCAGCCCCAGGGCGATGAGGGGGCGATCCGCTATCTGCTCGCGCAGTTGGACAGACCAGGAAGGGGAGAGGGTCGATACGTTGTCCATGGGGCCTCTGAAGACAGGAATGGGGAGAGACGAGCGGCCATTACATAACCTGGCCCCTGCTTTGTCCATGACGGCGGACCGATTGTGGCAATCGGCTCAAGTTTTGCGTCGAGCTGGTCGCTACTGTGCTGGCAGCCTCGTGGCGGGCACAAGGCCCGGCGTGGGGCGAGCGGGAAGCAAGGGATCCCCTCTCTTCGCTCCCATCGTCATTTCCCGTCAGGAGTCTCGGGTCACCGCTTACACGGATGTGATCATTGTGTCACTGCACATCTGCAGTCGAGGATCACCAGCCAACATGTCTTACAAGCATCTCTCCATCGGCAAGAAGATTGCCGCCGTCTTTGCGGTCATTGCTGTCATCAACGCCGTCTTCGGCCTGTTTCTCGCCACCGAACTGCGGGACATTCGGGATCGGGTATTGAACTTCACCGACTCCACCCTGCCAAGCGTGCTCTCGGTGGACAACCTGCTCTACGACGTCTCCTATGTGCGCCGTGCCCAGTTTGCCCTGCTGATGGTGGAAGATGCCGTCGACAGGCAGGTTCGCCGCGCCCGCATCCAGGAGAGCCTGGGCAAGGTGCAGCAGGTCATGGATGCCTACGAGGCAACCGTGGGGGCCGAGCATGAACGCCAGGCCTTCAACCGCGTCAAGCAGCAGTGGCTGCAATATCTGGGGGCCGTCAACCAGGTGGATGCCCTGTTGTTCCAGGGCAGCAGGGATGAGGCCAGGGAGGCGCTGTTTCGCTCGAACGGGCTCTACACCGAGCTGGAGCTGGCGGTGCGTGCCCTGGTGAAGGTGAATCTTGGCTTTGTGGAAGAGAACCGTGGCAGCCTGCTTGGCAGCGTCACCATGGTGATGACCTTTGCCGTGGTGAGCATCGCGACCCTGCTGATCTTTATGGGGGTCATGACCTGGTTCCTCACCCGCCAGATCTGCCTGCCCCTGCAAGCCGTGGTGGCCCAGGCCAATGCCATCGCCCTGGGGGATCTGACCCATCGGCTGGATCGCCAGCACATCGGGCAGGACGAACTGGGGATGCTGGCCAGCGCCTCCCTCAAGATGCAGGACAACCTGCGTGGGCTCATCGAGGAGGTGGCCGCCGCCGTGACCCAGCTGGGGGCCGCCATCGAGGAGATGAGCGCGGTCTCCGAGCAATCATCCCAGGGGATCCAGAGCCAGCAGCAGGAGATAGCCCAGGTCGCCACCGCCATGGCCCAGATGAAGGCAACGGTAGCAGATGTGGCGGGCAACACCGAGGTGGCCTCGGAGTCGGCAAGCTCTGCCAATGCCCTGGCTCGTCGCGGCAGTCAGGATGTGCAGGGGGCCCTGGATGCCATCACCCGGGTGGCTGGTGAGATGGAGCAGGCGGGCAACCTGGTGAGTGAACTGGAGAAAGAGTCTGCCCAGATCAACCTGGTGGTGGATGTCATTCGCGGCATTGCCGACCAGACCAACCTGTTGGCACTCAATGCCGCCATCGAGGCGGCCCGTGCCGGTGAGCAGGGGCGCGGCTTTGCGGTGGTGGCCGACGAGGTGCGCACCCTGGCGGGGCGTACCCAGGCCTCCACCGGCGAAATCGTCGCCATCATCGAGACCCTGCAGGCCCGTGCCAACCGGGCGAAGTCGGTGACCGGCCAGAGTTGCGAGATGATCCGCCAGTGCGTGAGCCAGAGCGAACGCACCAGCGTGGGCATTCGTCAGATTGAAGAGGCGGTGGCCCAGATAGCCGACATGGCGATCCAGATTGCCAGTGCCTGTGGCGAGCAGGATGCGGTCTCCGATGAGCTGGGCCGCAACGTGGCGCGCATCAACGACTCCTCCAACGAGGTCGCGACCGGCGCGGATCACACCGCCAAAGCCTGTCTGGAGCTGAGCCAGCTGGCGGCGGGTCTGCGCCAGAGCATGGGGCGCTTCCGCCTGGCCTGACGGTGGCCGCAGCCAATGAAAACGGGGCCCTGGGCCCTAATGCCGATCAGTTAAGGATCCATTGACCGATCCTCAGGCTGTGTAAGAATCCGAAACTCCTTGTTGGGTTTCGGATTTTTTTATGCGTATCGACCAAGCTCTCGACTTCATTCACGCCTGTCCTCCCGGAAAGTTTGAGTCCCTGTCTGACCTGCTGTCACCTGAACTGGTGCAGGCTTGCTTGGCCGAGACGGGCTCCGTCTCCTTGCGCCGACGGCGCATGCCCATGGAGCGGGTGCTATGGGCCATTATCGGGATGTCCTTGTTTCGTCATGTCCCTATGGCCCAGCTGGCCAACCAGCTCGATATCCTGTTACCCGGCGACCGGCCGTTTGTCGTCCCCAGCGCCTTCATCCAGGCGCGCCAAAAACTGGCTGACCAAGCCGTTCGACAGGTGTTCCAGCAGACCGCCACACTCTGGCATCAGCTGTGTCAGCACCCCACCTGGGCCGGCTTGCAGCTGCTGGCCGTGGACGGGGTGGTCTGGCGCACGCCCGATACTCCGGACAATGCCGGCGCCTTTGCCAAGTCGAAAACCGTCCAGGGGGAGACGCAATATCCCCAGGTCCGCATGTTGTGTCAGATGGAGCTGACCAGTCATCTGCTGACCCAGACAGTGATGGACTCCTGTGCGGTAAACGAGATGGTGTTGGCAGAGCAACTGATTGAAAAAACACCCGATAATAGCCTGACCCTGTTCGATAAGGGCTTCTACTCACTGGGGTTACTCCATGCCTGGCAACGCCAGGGCGTAGCGCGTCACTGGCTTATTCCGCTGAAAAAGGGGGCTCAATACGAGGTCATCCGCAAGCTGGGGCGGCAGGATGTGCTGGTACGCCTCAGAGCCAGTCCGCAGGCCAAGAAGAAGTGGAGCGAGTTGCCGGAGCAGTTCGAAGCCCGGCTGCTGACCCGGACGGTAAACGGCAAGGAGCGGCAGGTGCTGACCTCGCTCACCGACCCGCTGCGCTTCCCGGCCAGCGAGTTGATGGAGCTATACCAGAATCGCTGGGAAATCGAGCTGGGCTATCGGGAGATGAAACATAGCCTGCAACAGCACCGGCTGACGCTGCGCAGCAAGAAACCCGATGGAGTAAGGCAGGAGCTATGGGGCTTGGTATTGGCCTATAACCTACTGAGATATCAGATGGTTAGGATGGCGGCGAGCTTAAAGGGCTATACGGCCAGCCAGTTGAGCTTTCACATGGCATCGGTGTATCTGCTGCATGAACTCAGTTGCCTGCCGTTTGTGTCACCGGGCATGGTTCCAGGGCGTGTCGCTGAGTTGGACAAACAGGCAGAGCAGTTCAAGTTACCCGCCCGCCGAGAACGAAGTTACCCAAGGTGCATCAAAGCCAAACCACAGAAGTATGCGACGAGAAAACCTAGTAAAAACAATGCCAGTCAGGCTTAACTGACTGGCATTAGGCCCTGGGCCCCGTTGTTTTTCTCACCGCCAGGCGGCGTGGGTTCAGGCGCCCAGGCCGTTACCGGCGTCTTTCTTGGCAATCAGCTCAATCTTGTAACCGTCCGGGTCTTCCACGAAGGCGATGACGGTGGTGCCGCCCTTCACCGGGCCCGGCTCGCGGGTGATCTTGGCGCCGGCGGCGCGCAGCGCCTCGCAGGTGGCATAGATGTCGTCCGCTTCCAGGGCGATGTGACCATAGGCGGAACCGATCTCGTACTCGCTCACGCCCCAGTTGTAGGTGAGCTCGATGACGGCTTCATCCTTCTCGTCGCCGTAGCCGACGAAGGCCAGGGTGTACTTGTATTCGCTGTTCTCGCTCTTGCGCAGCAGTGTCATGCCCAGCACTCGGGTGTAGAAGTCGATGGAACGTTGCAGATCGCCGACGCGCAACATGGTATGCAGAATTCTCATTGCTCAATTCTCCGGGTTGGTGGATTGGTACTGCCTTGAATCCATGGCCCGAGACCGGATCCGCAGAGGCCTGCAGATCAACTCTCGGGATAGACCTTCTCTTTGTATTCGCACAAATCTTCGATGATGCAGGAGCCGCAGCGGGGCTTGCGGGCGAGACAGGTGTAACGCCCGTGCAGGATGAGCCAGTGGTGCACGTCCAGCTTGAACTCGGCGGGGACCACCTTGAGCAGCTTCTCCTCCACCTGATCGACGTTCTTGCCCACTGCAAAGCCGGTGCGGTTGGAGACCCGGAAGATATGGGTGTCGACGGCGATGGTGGGCCAGCCGAAGGCGGTGTTGAGCACCACGTTGGCCGTCTTGCGGCCGACGCCGGGCAGGGCCTCGAGGGCCTCGCGATTCTCCGGCACCTCGCCGCCGTGGCGCTCCAGCAGAATGGCGCAGGTCTTGATGACGTTTTCGGCCTTGGTGTTGAACAGGCCGATGGTCTTGATGTACTCCTTGACCCCGTCCACCCCCAGATCCAGCATGGCCTGGGGGGTGTTGGCCACCGGATAGAGCTTGTCGGTGGCCTTGTTGACGCTCACGTCGGTGGCCTGGGCCGAGAGCAGCACGGCGATGAGCAGCTCGAAGGGCGTGGTGAAGTTGAGCTCTGTGGTGGGATGGGGGTTGTCATCGCGCAACCGCTCCAGGATCAGCCTGCGTTTCTGGTTGTTCATGGCTCTCTCTTGTCTCAGAGCTGGGTAGTGCGGGCGCCCGCCGCCGGCACGGTGCAGTGGGCCTTCTCGGCACTCTGCTTGCGGCCCATCCAGTCGTTGATGGCGTTTTTGCCGGCGATCATCAAACCGAGGCCGATGAAGCCGCCGGGGGGCAGGATCGCCAGCAGCAGGCTGGCGTCGGCGTGGAACAGCTCGACGCGCAATGACTTGGCCCAGTCACCCAGCAGCAGCTCGGCACCGTCAAACAGGGTGCCCATGCCAATGATCTCGCGCAGCCCACCCAGCACCAGCAGCACCAGGGTAAAGCCCAGCCCCATCATGAAGCCGTCGAGGGCGGCAAGCAGGGGCGGGTTCTTGGAGGCATAGGCTTCGGCGCGGCCGATGATGACGCAGTTGGTGACGATGAGGGCGATGAAGATGCCGAGCGCCTGATAGAGGCCGTAGGTGTAGGCGTTCATCAACAGCTGCACGCTGGTCACCAGGGCCGCGATAATCATCACGTAGACCGGGATGCGGATATCCTTGGGCACCCAGTTGCGCACCAGGGAGACGGCGAGGTTGGAGCAGACCAGTACCACCATGGTGGCAAGGCCGAGCCCCAACGCATTGGTAAAGGTGGAGGAGACCGCCAGGGTGGGGCAGAGTCCCAGCACCTGCACCAGGGAGGGGTTGTTCTTCCACAGTCCCTGCAGCATCAGCTCCTTGAGCTCTTCGCGGCGGCCACTTTCCCCGGCGGGTTGGCTGGCCGTGTCAATCACGTCGACTTGTTCCATAGCGTGTGCTCCGGCGTTAGGGGTTGGTATGGCAGGAGGGGGCATCGTGCAGCAGTTCGGGGTGCTCCTGTTGCAGCCTCAGCAAATTTTTCACTGCCTTGACCACGGCCCGCGGGGTGATGGTTGCCCCGGTGAAGGCGTCGAATTCGCCGCCATCCTTCTTCACCGCCCAGGTGGTGTCGTTGTCGGCCGTGAGGGACTTGCCGGTGAAGCTGTCGATCCAGCTGGATTTCTTCAGCTCTATCTTGTCACCAAGCCCCGGGGTTTCCTTGTGGGCCAGCACCCTGACCGCGCTGACGGCCCCCTTTGCATCGGTGCCGACCACCATGCGAATGGCTCCACTGTAACCATCGGGGGCCACGGTTTCCAGCGCGTAGCCGGTATGCACCCCTTTGAGAGTGGCGGTATAGAGGGGCATGGGCTCATCGCTGCCCAGGTATTCCCGGCTGCTGACCAGCTTGCAACTGGCCACCAGATCGTTGTCATAACTCCCCTCGGGCAGCAGGGCCTGCAGGGTGCGCAGCTTCTCCAGCTCTTGCTGGTGGGCGATGCGATCCCGGGTCAGTTCGTTGGTCAGCACCACCATGGCGGTGCAGCCGAGGGCAAAGAGGGCCAGGGTCAGGCCATTCTTGCGCATGCTTTTCAACATGGGAGGCTCCCTGTCTCGCGTCTGCGGCAATTCAGATGGGGGTTCATTTGCGACGGGCTCCATAGACCTTGGGGCGGGTCAGACTGTCAATCAGGGGAACGCACAGGTTGGCCAGCAACACGGCGAAGGCGAAGGCATCCGGATAGCCGCCAAAACTGCGGATGACATAGACCAGCACGCCGATGAGCACACCGTAGACGAGGCGCCCCTTTGCGGTGGTGCTGGCACTCACCGGATCGGTGGCGATGAAGAAGGCCCCGAGCATGGTGGCACCGCTGAACAGGTGCAGCATGGGGGTGGCGGTGGCATCCGGGGTGGCCAGATAGCCCAGGGTGGCAGCGAGCAGCAATGCGCCCAGCACGGCAGTCGGAATGCGCCAGTTGATCACTTTCTGCTGGAGCAGGAAGAGGCCTCCCAGCAGGTAGCCGAGGTTGACCCAGCTCCAGCCGATGCCACCCCAGCCCTCGAAGACCTTGTGGGTCATCACTTCGGTGGCGGTCAGCCCCTGGGTCAGCCCGGTCTTTAAGGTATCCAGCGGCGTGGCCATGGTCAGGCCATCCACCCCCTGCTTGAGCTGCAGCATGCTGTAGCCGTCGAGGCTGAAGCCGGTGAAGATCACCGAGGCCGCATCGGCGAAGCCGATGTCGTAGGCGGCGATGCTGGAGGGGGGCAGCCAGCTGGTCATCTGGACCGGGAAGGAGACCAGCAGCAGCACATAGGCCACCATGGCAGGATTGAACAGGTTCTGACCGAGCCCGCCATAGAGATGCTTGGCGATGATGATGGCGAACGCCGTGCCCAGCACCAGCATCCACCAGGGCAGCAGGGGGGGCAGGGAGAGACCGATGAGCACGGCGGTGAGCGCCGCGCTGCCATCCAGCAGGGCCGGTTTGACGGGGCGGCCGCGCAGGCGAAGGACCAGGGCCTCCGAACCCAGGGCCGTGACCAGCGCCAGCAGGATCTGGATCAGGGTCCCCCAGCCGAAGAACCAGGTCTGCGCCAGGAAGCCGGGCAGGCAGGCCAGGATCACCAGCACCATCAGGGTCTGGGTCTGTTTGCGGTTGTGGGCAAAAGGCGCACTCGCGATATTGAACATGGATCAGTGGCTCTTGTCGGTCGAAGGGGAGGAGGCAGCCTCGGCCGCCAGCTTCTTGGCTTTGGCCCGGGCGATGGCGGCGGCGATGGCCGCCTTCTTGGGGTCCACCTCGGCGGCGGGTCCGGATGCGGCGGCCGGGGCCTCAACGGCGTTATCGCTTGTGTTCACGGATGTCTCACTCGCGACCACCGGCCCATCACCTTGCGCCTGAGCAGCCTTCTTGGCCTTGGCCCGGGCGATGGCAGCGGCGATGGCCGCCTTCTTGGGGTCTACCTCGGCGGCGGGCTCGGATGCGGCGGCAGGTGCCTCGGCGGTGGCGGTATCGCTTGTGTTTGCGGAGATGCCACCTGCGTCCAGCGGTGCGTCACCTTGCGCCTGGGCGGCTTTCTTGGCCTTGGCCCGGGCGATGGCAGCGGCAATGGCCGCCTTCTTGGGGTCCCCCTCGGCGGCGGGTCCGGATGCGGCGGCAGGGGCCTCGGCGGTGGCGGCATCGCTTGTGTTCACGGATGTCTCACCCGCGACCACCGGCCCGTCACCTTGCGCCTGTGCGGCTTTCTTGGCCTTGGCCCGGGCGATGGCGGCGGCAATGGCCGCTTTCTTGGGGTCCACCTCTGCGGCGGGCTCGGATGCGGCGGCCGGGGTCTCAACGGCGTGTTCGGTTGTATTCACGGATGTCTTATCCGCGACCACCGGCCCGTCACCTTGCGCCTGGGCGGCCTTCTTGGCCTTGGCCCGTGCCAGGGCGGCGGCGATGGCGGCCTTCTTGGGATCCAGCTCTACCTTGGGATGTTGCTCCCCAGGTGCCGGGGTGTCAGCCAGCCCATTGCCCTCGCCATTGGCGGCCTTGGCGGCACGACGGGCGATGGCCTCCTGCTTGCGCGCCTCACGGGCGGCAATCATGGCCTCGTTGTCCGGTGCGGGTTCACTCACGGCCACCTGGGCCGTCTCCTGTTTGGCCTTGATGCGGGCCAGGGCGGCGGCGACCGGATCTTCGCCCCCGGCCGTCGTCATGGCCTGGCGACGCTGGGCTGCGGCCTCGGCGTGGCGGGCTTCGCGGGCCGCCTTCTCACGCTCGAAGCGAGCCTGCTTGGCCTCGAAGCGCTGCTTGGCACGTTCGGCCTTCTCGGCCTCTGCACGGGCCTCGCGAATGTCATCCTTGGCGATCTTGTAGTACTGCACCAGGGGGATTTCGCTCGGGCAGACCCAGGCACAGGCGCCGCACTCGATACAGTCAAAGAGGTTGAGCTTCTCGGCCTTGTCGTACTCCTTGACCCGGCTGTACCAGTAAAGCTCCTGGGGCAGCAGGGTGGCGGGGCACGCATCGGCGCAGGCACTGCAACGGATGCAGGCCTGTTCCGGGCCGGGGGGCGGCAGCTCGGCGCGGGTGGGGGAGAGCAGGCAGTTGGTGGCCTTGACCACGGGGACCATGGCGTGGGGCAGGGTGAAGCCCATCATGGGGCCCCCCATGATGACCCGCTGATCCGCCTCCGGTTGCAGCTCGAAACGCTGGAGCAGCCAGCGTACCGGCGTGCCCAGACGCACCCAGGCATTGCCGGGCTTCTTGAAGGCGTCGCCGGTGAGGGTGACGATGCGCTCGATGAGCGGCTCCCCATCGATGATGGCGCGCTTGATGGCAAAGACGGTGGCGACGTTGAGCACCATGATGCCCATGTCCACCGCCCGGCCTCCCTTGGGCACCTGGCGTCCGGTGAGCAGCTCTATGGTCTGCTTGGCGCCGCCGGAGGGGTACTTGGTCGGTACCGACTTGACCAGCACGTCGGCGTCGCTGGCATGGCGGGTCAGGGCCTCGATGGCCGCCGGTTTGTTGTCTTCCACCCCGATCAGGGTGAGCTTGGGCTTGAGCAGGTGCTTGAGTACCCGGATGCCGTCCATGATCTCGTCGGCGTACTCCTGCATCAACCTGTCATCCGTGGTGATGTAGGGTTCGCACTCCAGCCCGTTGACGATGAGGATCTCGGTGAGCTGGCCACGGCCGTCGAGCTTGCTGTGGGTCGGGAAGACAGCGCCGCCGAGCCCGGCGATGCCGGCCTGCTGGATGCGCTCGAGCAACTCCCCCCGCTCCAGGTTCCAGTAGTCAGGCTGGGGTGTGCGCTCGCCCCAGGCATCGTCTCCGTCCGGGGTGAGGAGGATGCAGAGATCGTCAAGACCGGAGGGGTGCGCCACCGTGTGCTGTTCGATGGCGGTGATGGTGCCCGAGGTGGAAGCGTGCACCGGCACGATGCGCCCCTTGTCAAAACGGGTGAGGGGTTGCCCCTTCTTGACCTTGTCCCCCACCCGCACCAGCAGTTCGCCGGCCGGACCCGCGTGCTGGCGCACCGGAATGATGAGCTGGGGGGGAAGGCCCGCGTCAACGACGGGGGTCAGGCTGGACTGGTGCTTGTTCTCGGGGGGATGGATGCCGCCGTGAAAATCCCACAGAGTGCCGGCTTTGATGCGTTCGAGCAGATGCTGCATGGTTACTCCGCTGTTTATTCCACTATCTTGACCGGAATGGCGACCTTGGCCAGATCCCATTTCCAGTTGTCGACCGTGGTCGGCACCGGGATCATTTCGATACAGTCGGTCGGGCAGGGGTCGACGCAGAGATCGCACCCGGTGCACTCGGCCGCGATGACGGTGTGCATCGCCTTGGTGGCACCCAGGATGGCGTCGACCGGACAGGCCTGGATGCACTTGGTGCAACCGATGCACATGTCTTCGTGAATGAAGGCCACCTTCTTGACGGGGATTGCCGCGTCTTCACCGCCGTCCAGAGACTGGGGCTCGACCCCCATCAGGTCGGCAATCTTGCGCATGGTGGCGTCGCCACCGGGCACGCACTTGTTGATCTTGTCGCCATTGGCCAGGGCGTCGGCGTAGGGTTTGCAGCCCGGGTAACCGCACTGGCCGCACTGGGTCTGGGGCAACAGGGCATCGAGCTGATCGACGATGGGATCGGCCTGCACATGAAACTTGACGGCGGCAAAGCCGAGAATGATGCCGAAGGCCAGGGCAAGCAGGGCCAGCACCAGAATGGCAAAGAGTATGTGAATCATAGCGTTATATCTTGATGAGGCCGGTAAAGCCCATGAAGGCCAGCGACATCAGGCCAGCGGTGACCATGGCGATGGAGACGCCACGAAACGGTGCCGGCACGTCGGCAGCCACCAGCCGCTCACGCATGGCGGCAAACAGGATCAGCACCAGGGAGAAGCCGACGGCGGCCCCGAAGCCGTAGATGATGCTCTGGATGAAGTTGTGGCGCTCGTTGATGCTGAGCAGCGCCACGCCGAGCACGGCACAGTTGGTGGTGATGAGCGGCAGGAAGATGCCGAGCAGGCGATAGAGGGTCGGGCTGCTCTTGCGGATCACCATCTCGGTGAACTGGACCACCACGGCGATCACCAGAATGAAGCCCAGGGTGCGCAGGTAGGCGATCTCCAGCGGGATCAGGATGTAGTGCTCCATCAGATAGGAGCAGGCGCTGGCCAGCGTCATGACGAAGGTGGTGGCCAGACCCATGCCGATGGCGGTTTCCAGCTTGCCGGAGACACCCATGAAGGGGCAAAGGCCGAGGAACTTCACCAGCACGAAGTTGTTGATCAGCACTGTGCCGACCAGTAAAAGCAGGTACTCAGTCATTGAAGATGGGTTATCCGGTATGAAGGCGGCCGTATTATCTGATGTTAGGTGCCTTTAGACAACCGCAAGGCCGTATGGTTATTATTCGAATGCCCAATTCATGGAGGCATTGTGCGCCCTTTACCCGTCTTGACGCTGACCCTGGCCATGCTGCTCTGGTCCAGCTCCTTCATCGCCCTCAAACATGTGCTGGAAATCTGGTCCTTCGGTCAGGTGCTCTTCATGCGGATGGGGGTGGCGTCCTGTTGCTGGCTGCTCTGCTACCGCCAGCTTGGCCGCGTCACTTACCAGAAGGGGGATTGGCGCTGGTTGGCCCTGATGGGGGCGCTTGAGCCCTGCCTCTACTTTCTTCTTGAAGTCAACGCCCTGCGTTACACCAGTGCCGGCCAGGCCGGTATGGTCTGTGCCCTGCTTCCCCTGATGGTGGCTCTGGTGGCCTTCGTACTGCTTGGAGAGCGGGTGAGTCGCCGCCAGCTGCTGGGCTTTGCCATCGCCATCGTTGGCATCGCCCTGCTGGGGTTGGGGGAGGGCGCAGACGAGTTCGCCCCCAACGCCCTGCTCGGCAACAGCCTGGAGATGGGCGCCATGCTCTGCGCCGCCACCTATTCCGTGGTATTCAAGAAGCTCTCCAGCCGCTACGGCGTGATGACACTGACAGCGTTGCAGGCCTTCGTCGGCATGCTCTTCTTCGCGCCCTTTGCCTTCAGTGCGCCCTGGCCCGCGAGCTGGGCCTGGCAGGACATGGGGGTCATCCTCTTCCTCGGCGCCTTCGTGACACTTGGTGCCTACCTGCTCTACAACTGGTCGGTGACCCAGGTGAAGGTGACCCTGGCGGCTGCCTATGTGAACCTCATACCGGTCTTTACCCTGCTGCTCGCCTATCTGCTGCTGGGAGAGACGCTCACTGCCCTGCAATGGGTGGCCTGTGCCGCCGTGCTGGCCGGCATCGGGGTGGGCCAACTGCCGTCCGGCAGGAAGCGTGCGCAGGCAGTCGCCACCGGGGGATGAGTCGCCGTCATTGGGCTACAGTCTGGGCAGGGAAACACGCTGTCTAAGAAGGAGCCGACCGATGAGCGACATGCACTTGCTGGCCGCGGCCAAAAGCCTGTTGAGCCATCCCCCCTTTACCCTGGCCGATGCCAGAGCCCTGGAGGCGCTGGAAGAGGAAGCTGTGGAGGAGGAGGGGCTCTGCATCGCCGCGCTATGGGACATCGCCCTCGCGCTGGCGGACGAGGAAGCCAGACACTATCTCCTGGGGGATGGCTGAGCGGGTTTCGGGTGGGCGGACAGCAATGACAACGGGGGGCCTGGGCCCCCCGTTGTCATTGGCAGCTGTCGCTCAGATGGAGAGGCTCTTGACGGTGTCCGACACCGAGTTGGCGTCCTCGATGATCTCCTTGATGACGTCGGCGATGATGGTGGCCTGCTCCTGACCTGCCACCGCCTTGTCGGAGACGACGGAGACGGTCTGGGTGATCTGGGAGGTGATCTCCGAGTTGTGCTTGATGACGGTGACGATCTCGCTGATGGAGCTGGAAGTGCGCGCCGCCAGTTGCCTCACCTCGTCGGCCACGACCGCGAATCCCCGTCCCTGTTCCCCGGCGCGGGCCGCCTCGATGGCCGCGTTGAGGGCCAGCAGATTGGTCTGATCCGCGATGCCGCTGATGGTGGAGATGATGGATTCGATGCTCCTGGATTGCTGGTTGAGCTGCTCTATCTGTTTGCTGACCGCATTGACCGAGGTGTTGATGTGAGAGGAGGTGTCGAGCACCCTGTCGATGACCTCCCGCCCCCTGGCGGCGCTCGCGACGGTTTCGCTGGCGATGGCACACGCCTTCTGGGCCGCTTCCCGGGTGGAGATGGATTTCTCCACCCGCTCGGTGATGTCGCTCGCCAGCTTGATGATTTTGACCACCTTGCCCTCGTGGTTGAAGATGGGGTTGTAGGTGGCCTCCAGCCATATCTTCTCCCCCCGGTGACCCAGACGCATGAAAAGCCCGGACTTGATGTCACCCGAGCCGAGATCCTGCCAGAAATGGGGGTTGTTCTGGTAGAACTCGGTGTCACAGAAGAGACGATGATGCTTGCCGACCACCTCTTCCAGCCGGTAACCAAAGCAGTTGAGGAAATTCTGGTTGGCGGTGATGACGGTGCCATCGGGTTGGAAATCGATGACCGCCAGGGACTTGTCCAGGGCTGCCAGCAGTGCCTGGGTGCGCTCCAGGGTGGATTGCTGCTGGGTCACGTCGGAGGCGACCTTGGCGATCCGCACCACTTTGCCGTCGATCACGATGGGGAAATAGGTCGCCTCCAGCCACACGGCCTTGCCGGATTTCGACTGGCGAATGAAGCGACCGCTGCGGGAGACGCCGTGGCGCAGATCCTGCCACAAGGTCTCGTAATCCCGGGTATTGACGTCGTCGGGGAAGCAGAGGGTGCTGTGATGCTTGCCAATCACCTCGTCACGTTCAAATCCCACGATCTTGAGAAACAGCGCGTTGGCGAAGGTGACCACTCCCGCCGGGGTGAACTGGACGAAGGGGACCTGCAACTGGATAGCCTGTTCAAATGCCCCCAGTTCCACCACCCTTGCCGCTTGCTCACTGGCTTCCTTGCTTGCTTTTTGATTCCAGAACGGCGTTGTTGCCCAAATCGATGCAGCTTGAATGGAACTAACTGAGGACTTGGTGATCTGATCACCACCATCTCCTTCAAGTCTGCATCATGAGCACGTCGCTTCACCCCATCACCAACTGGCCTACATACAACAAATCTTTGATTAACCGTGGTTCACTCACCTTCTGGGTTGATGCCGAGGCCATGAACAACTGGTTTCACCACGGCCATCATGGGCGGCGGGGCCGCAGCCAACTATACACTGACCAGACCATCTGCACCTTCCTGATGCTCAAGGGGATTTTCAACCTCACTCTGCGGGCCACCCAGGGACTACTCGACTCCCTGTTCGAGTTGATGAACGTACCGCTTTGTGCGGCGTTGTTGATCAAATCCGTCGCTGGATGGCCGTTCCCCAACCCGTTGATACCACTCAATTCACTGGCTGGCGAACAGGCATACCAAGCCCTATCAGCTTGTTCATCACCTTCACGCCAGCCAGGATTTCGCCCACCTGGGCGTTGTAGTTCCGCAGGCTCAGCGTTGGCCTGATGAGTTGCTTGAACCGGTACATGGCGGTCTCGGCTATCGAGCGCTGGTGATAGCCGGAGTCTTTCTTCCATTGCTTCAGTTCACCGGCCTTGAGCGCCGTCACCGCCTCGTTGCGGGGATGGCCTTCCTCCCACGGTGCCGCATTTTTTCTCGGCGGTATGGTGGCTTTCGCCCCCTTCTTCTTCAGTAGCGCATGACAGGCCTTGGTGTCATACGCACCATCGGCGCTGACCTGTTTTATCTTGCGTCGTAAGGGGTTGAGCAACGTCGGTAACACCTCGTTATCCGCCACCGTCTCCAGGCTGACTTCGGCAGCGATGACCGCATGGGTTGTGGCATCCACCGCCAAGTGGAGCTTGCGCCACACTCGTCGCTTCTCCTTGCCGTGTTTGCGAATTTTCCATTCGCCTTCGCCATAGACCTTGAGGCCGGTGGCATCAATGACCAAGTGAGCCACCGGGCCTTGGCTGGGGAGGCGGTACTTGATGTCGACGGTCTTGGCGCGCTTGCTGATACAGCTATAGTCCGGCGACTGCAAAGGCACCGCCATCAGTTGGAACAACGAGTTAATGAAGCCTTCTAGCGCCCGCAGCGGCAACTTGAACAAGCCTTTTAGCATCAGGGCCGTCTCAATGGCGGTGTCACTGTAGTGGAAACCTCTCCCTCGGCGGCCATGGTGGACCAGGCAATGCCACTGCTTAATGGCTTGTTCGTCCATCCAGATGGTCAACGAACCGCGTTGCACCAAGGCTTGGTTGTACTGCTGCCAGTTGCTGATCTTGTGCTTGGACTTGCCCATCTGATGCTCTCGGAGACTGCGCTACAGGATCAGATCACCGAGATGACAGATAGTTCCCCGATTTGAGCAACAAGGCCGCTTTGTGCCCCCGATTACAGCTGTGTCAGCAAGCGAGCACGCACGGTGGCGGTGGCTTATCGACAGCCCTCTAAGGGGCGCATCACTGACTTGGTTATCGATTCGACGGGCCTGAAGGTATTTGGTGAAGGCGAGTGGAAGGTCAGAAAACACGGCGCCGAGAAGCGGCGAGTGTGGCGCAAGTTGCATCTGGCGGTAGACCCGGTGACCCACGATATCGTGGCGGCGGAAGTCTCGCTGGAAAATGTCCATGATGCCGAGGTGTTGCCGACCTTGCTCAACCCACTGCGGCGCAAGCTGGGAGGTGTTTATGCGGATGGCGCCTATGACAGCAAAGCCAGCCATCAGCTAATCTCGCGCAAAGGGGCGACAGCCTGTATCCCGCCTCGCAAGAACGCTGGGCTATGGGAAAAAGGACATCCAAGAAATGAGGCTGTGCTGGTGATGCGCAAGGAAGGGCTGGCGCACTGGAAGAAGATATCGGGGTATCACCGTCGCTCGCTGGCGGAAACGGCGATGTATCGGTTCAAGCAGTTGCTGGCGGGGAGAATCAGTCTGCGTAACTACAATGGCCAAGTGGGAGAAGTCATGGCGTATGTCAGTGCCATAAACAAACTGAATACCCTTGGTCTGCCTGTCAGAAAGCCCCGAGTGTAACGGTCACTTGGGGCTGGGGCAGTTGTGGCTTGATGGTTGATTTGGGAAACAGCGCCTTCCAGGGAAAGTGCGAACAAGTATCCCACGAACAAAAAATGAAAATTTTAGTCATTTAATATCAATGGGTTACCAGTAAATGCTCTCGTGCCATATGACTTATTCGCACCTTCCCTAGTGGCCTTTGACATCACTGGCCCCTGGAGGTAGCGATGGACCCACTCTATCCATTCGCCGTTATCGGTCCTGGGCTGGTGTGGGGAAACCAGGTAACCCCATCCGAGGCATTTCCCCTGCTTGAAACACGGCATCTGCCGCTGACATGCCAGCCCGGCCTGGGGGCTTACGATGCCTTGATGATGGTGACGCCAGAAGGCCGTTCCCGCGCCATGGGCTACATCGAGAGCACCGTCACCATCAACGGTGAAGGGGTCGCTCGCCGTGTGCTCTGCTTCACCCAGTCGGGGGATCTGATCGCCGAGACCATTAGCCGGGCAGGAGATGGCAAATATCGGTTCGACAGTCTTTGGCTGGCCCAACGTTACATGCTGGTCGCCCAGGACGATCCGGCGTTCGGCCCCGCCGACTACAACGCCGTGGCAGCCGACTACCAGCTCCCCACCCCTTACGCCCCCGGTGAGGGGGTCGGCCTGGCCTGATAGGGCCACACACCTGGAGGTTCTATGTTCGCGTATGCAGATGCACTGCGCACCAGCCGCGCCCAGCTGCTGGCCAGCGCCATCGACGAGGGCAGCGCGGGGCCCGCGACCCTCAAGATCTACACCGGTGGACGCCCCGCCCCGGGCGCTGCCGTTACCAGCCAGGTGCTCTTGGTGACGCTGCACTTCACCCACCCTTGCGCCCAGAGCGTGACGGGCGGGGTGCTGACGCTCAAGCCGCTGGCCGAGCAGATGGTCATCGCCAACGGGGTCCAGGCCTGGGGGCGCATCGCCAACCGGGACGGGGGCTTTGTGGCGGATCTCGACGTGGGGCCACCGGAGAGCGGCGCCGACATCGAAATCCCCGCCAGTGAGCTGTTCACCGGCGCCATGGTGCGCATCAACGACGCCATCTTTACCGAACCCTAACCGCTCCCCGTGAGCCACGAGGTCAGCATGGCCAGAACCGACGCCCGGCTGGAGTTGCAGAAGGCCCGCAAGGCCAACGCCGCGCTGGAGCTGAACCCGCTCCAGGTGCAGCGCTATGCGGCCGTGCTGCGGGGCACCAGCCTGCCGCCCAGCCTGACCTGCTCCCCGGGCCTGGTGCTAC
Source organism: Aeromonas sp. FDAARGOS 1406 (assembly GCF_019048565.1). Lineage (NCBI taxonomy): Bacteria > Pseudomonadati > Pseudomonadota > Gammaproteobacteria > Aeromonadales > Aeromonadaceae > Aeromonas > Aeromonas sp. FDAARGOS 1406. Next base: position 1,044,075 of record NZ_CP077378.1, on the reverse strand, counting down.
CGAGCGCACTGCAGGGGACGGGGCCCGCGACCCAGGCCAGCCTGGCGGTGATACCGGTTTACCCGGCTGCCCTGCTGGCCACGGCGCCGCAGCCGGTGGTCGAGATAGGCGCCGCCGTGGTCATCGAGGCGACCCTGGCCAGCACAGCCAGACCCCTGCTGCCTGCCATCGAGGCCGGCCACGACATCAACGTGTTCCGGGGACCGAGCCACACCAGCACCGATCATTTCGAGCGGGCCGCGCTGGTGACCCGGGCAGTGCAAAGCGACTGGCAGCAGCCAGCCCTCGTTCCCGCCCCCTGTCAGAATCATTGGCAGGAGGCCCGCCCCCTGCAGACCGAGTGGACCGGCCTGGCCGAACAGCTGCCCCGGGAGGATGGCACCGTGCGGGTGCCGTTCGACGAGGGGCAGGCCCTCGGCGCGAACAACGGCCATGGCTTCGACAGCCTGCCCCCCGGCCATGCCGTGACCCGCTCGCTCTGGGTCGAGGGGGCGCCGGTGGGCCGCTGGCAGGTGAGCGGGTTTCGCAACCCCCCGCGCCAGGACAAGGAGTGGCAAGCCGACCGCTGGCAGGAGGCCACCCCGCTTGGCTTCACCCTGGGCGGCCAGCGCTGGCAGCTCGGCCTGCAGCTGCACAAGGGCTGGCTGTCGCGCTGGGAGGAGGCGATGCAGCCCCCTGGGGGACCAGCCCGCCGCCCAAGCCGCCCGTCAAGCCGGAGCGGCCGGACAAGCGCACCCGGGTGCTGGCGTTCGGCCGCCACCGGGGTGACGCCGCCCTGGAGTTCGTCTGGTTCGGGCAGGCTCAGATTGTTATCCCAACCCGGAGGGTTTATCTGGTGAGCAACACAGCAAGCATTGTGCGGGTGAGGGATGGGGTCGATATTCCAACCACCTCGCTGAGCATCGAACTCGATACCGACTCCTGGGCCTGGCAGTTCACGGCCCAGATCCCGCGCATCGCGGCGGCGGCCATGACGGACGAGGAGGAGGTCAGCATCCACGTCAACGGCCAGCAGTGGGACTGCGTATGCGACGGCTGGCAGTCGAGCGAGAGCTTTGGCCGGCAGTCGGCGACCCTGACCGGTCGCTCTCGCACCGCTTATCTGTCGCCGACCCATGTACTGGCGCAAGCGGTGAGCGAGAGCGCCTTGGCCACCATGGCCCAGCTGGCGGAGGCGTTGTTGCCGTTTGGCTGGACCCTGGATTGGCAGGCACCGGACTGGCTGGTACCGGCAGGCTTTTTCAGCCTGGACAACCAGACCCCCATCGAGGCGATCAAGTACCTGGCCGAGGCGGCAGGTGGGTTCGTGCTGCCGCACCAGCGCGATCGGCACCTGGTCATCAAGCCGCGTTATCCGACCGTACCCTGGCAGCTCGACGGGGCGCTGGCCGACGTGGCCATCCCCCGCGCCATCGTCACGACCCTGGGCAGCGACGTCCAGCCGGGGCAGGCGGCGAACGGGGTCTGGGTCAGTGGTGGTCATCAGGGCATCAGCGCCCGGGTGCTGCGCCAAGGCACGGCAGGGGAGAAACAGGCACCGACCATCACCCACCCGCTGGTGTGCGATGTGGTGGCGGCCCGTGCCCAGGGGGTGGTGGCCCTGGCCAAGACCATGCCGAAGCGCCTGCAGGCCATCGAGCTGCCGCTATCGAACGACACCGGACTCATCTTGCCGGGGGCGTTACTCGCGGTGGATGGCTGGAAGGGTTTTAACCGGAGCGTGCGGGTCTCTGCAGAGCTGCAGGACAGGGCTATGAAGGTACGCCAACAACTGAGCGTGGAGCGATTTGTATGAACCTGTTCAAACAGTTCCTGGAGCTGGTACCCGGTGCCGACCCTTTGCTGGTTGGTACCGTGACCGCTGTCGGTGCCACGACGACGACGCTGCAAACGATGGGGGGCGGTGTGGTGGTGGTGCGAGGGGGAGGGGTGGCCATCGGCCAGAAGGCGTTCTACCAGAGTGGTGCTATCATAGGGCCCGCTCCTGATTTACCAACCTATGAAATCGAGGTTTAAACCCCTGTTAAGCGTCTTTCAAACTGGGTGATTTCTGATTCACCGAGTTTGATAAATGTGGCCTCTGCTCTGTTTATCGTTTTACCCAGATGCGTTTTTCATTTTTCGCGGCGGGCTACAGGATCCCTGCCTGTTTCCCCGCAGTTCAACACATCAGAGCACCATAACGGGCCGCAATGAGGTATCTTATGCCCCGATTTCATCCATCAAACGGATAAGAGACAACACATGATCATCAAACCCAAGGTTCGCGGCTTTATCTGCACCACCACCCACCCGGTCGGTTGTGAAGCCAATGTTCGTCGCCAGATCGCTTACACCCAAGCCAAGGGCGCCATCGAGAATGGCCCCAAGAAGGTGCTGGTGATCGGCGCTTCCACCGGCTATGGTCTGGCCTCCCGCATTGCCGCAGCCTTCGGCAGCGGAGCTGCCACCATCGGTGTCTTCTTCGAAAAGCCGAGCTCCGAGACCAAGACGGGCTCCGCCGGCTGGTACAACTCCGCCGCCTTCGACAAGGCCGCCAAAGAGGCCGGCCTCTACGCCAAGAGCATCAATGGCGATGCCTTCTCCCACGAGTGCCGTGCCAAGGTGATCGAGCTCATCAAGCAGGATCTGGGTCAAATCGATCTGGTGGTCTACTCTCTGGCCTCTCCGGTGCGCAAGCTGCCGGACACCGGCGAAGTGGTGCGCTCCGCCCTCAAACCCATCGGCGAGGTCTACACCTCCACCGCCATCGACACCAACAAGGATCAGATCATCACCGCCACCGTCGAGCCGGCGAATGAGGAAGAGATCCAAAGCACCATCACCGTCATGGGCGGCCAGGACTGGGAACTGTGGATGGCGGCTCTGCGCGATGCGGGTGTGCTGGCTGACGGCGCCAAGTCCGTGGCCTACTCCTACATCGGTACCGACCTGACCTGGCCCATCTACTGGCATGGTACCCTGGGGCGTGCCAAGGAAGATCTGGACCGCGCCGCCACCGCCATCCGTGGCGATCTGGCTGCCAAGGGGGGGACCGCCCACGTGGCCGTGCTCAAATCCGTGGTGACCCAGGCCTCCTCTGCCATTCCCGTGATGCCGCTCTACATCTCCATGGCCTTCAAGATCATGAAGGAGAAGGGCATTCACGAGGGCTGCATGGAGCAGGTGGACCGCATGATGCGCACCCGCCTGTACGGCGCCGACATGGCGCTGGACGAGCAGGCCCGCATCCGCATGGATGACTGGGAGCTGCGTGAAGACGTGCAGCAGACCTGCCGTGATCTCTGGCCCTCCATCACCACCGAGAACCTCTCCGAGCTGACTGACTACACCGGCTACAAGCAGGAGTTCCTGCGCCTGTTCGGTTTCGGCCTGGACGAGGTGGACTACGATGCGGACGTGAATCCGGACGTGCAATTCGACGTGGTCGAGCTGTAAGTCGGTCGTCAGCACAGACAGGGCCCTGCGGGGCCCTGTTTTTTTGCAGCAGACTCAACCTGTTGCCTCAGGTTTATTATCCGCGATCACCTTTTTCCCCGAACAAACCCGCTAGGCTTGCGCTGTCCGGATCACAGACGGCACCGCCGAGGTACGAAAGCCATGACCACATCCCATGAGGCGCCCAAGAAGCGCCAGCTCCCCACGGTTTATACCCTGCTTTTCATCATCATCGCCCTGATGGCGGCCCTCACCTGGGTGCTGCCGGCGGGAAAATACAACTATGTGACGGCCAAGACCCAGCAGCCGGTGGCTGCAGCGGCCGTGGCCGACTACAGCGGTGACGAGCGACTGCTGCCGGTACCCGGCAGTTACACCGAGCTCCCCTCCCAACCCCAGGGGGTATTCGATGTGCTCAAGGCGCCCATCCAGGGCTTTCACAAGGCGGCGGACGTAGCACTGTTCGTACTCATCATCGGCGGCTTTCTGGCGGTGACCATGCAGAGCGGGGCGCTGGATGCGGGGGTCGGGGCCATAGTGCGTACCTTCGCCGGGCGCGAGCGGCTGCTCATCCCGGTGCTGATCGCCCTGTTCGCCCTGGGTGGCTCCACCTTCGGCATGGCGGAGGAGACGGTGGCCTTCTGGGCACTCATCGTGCCGGTGATGATGGCGGCGGGCTTCGATCGCATGGTGGCGGCCGGGATCATCCTGCTCGGCTCCGGGGTCGGGGTGCTCGCCTCCACCGTCAATCCGTTTGCCACCGGCATCGCCTCTGGTTTCGCGGGTATCCCCATCGGTGAGGGGATAGGGCTACGGGTCATCCAGTGGCTGCTGCTGGTGATCTTCGCCTCCTGGTTCGTGATGCGCTACGCCAGGCAGGTGCAGCAGGACAAGTCCCGCTCCGTGCTGGCCGATATCGTTTATGACGACGAGTTCTCCCAGATGAAGAGCGGCAACCTCGCCTTCAGCGGCAAGCAGAAGCTCACCATGCTGGTCTTCTTCGGCACCTTCCTGCTGATGATCTATGCGGTGGTGCCCTGGTCGGATCTGGGCATTGATCTGTTGCCCACCCTGGGCTGGTGGTTCGACGAGCTCTCCACCCTCTTCTTCAGCGCCTCCATCCTGATTGCCCTCATCAACCGGATGCCGGAGTCCAACTACGTGGCGACCTTCCTGAACGGGGCGCGGGATCTCATCGGGGTGGCCCTGGTGGTGGCGGTGGCGCGCGGCATCTATGTGGTGATGGAGCACGGCGTCATCATCGACACCATACTGCATTGGGCCGAGGGGCTGGTGAGCGGACTGTCGTCGTCGGTCTTCATCCTGATGGCCTATCTGGTGCACATCATCCTGAGCTTCTTCATTCCCTCCACCTCGGGGCTCGCGACCGTCTCCATGCCGCTGATGGGACCGCTGGCGGACTTCTCCGGCATCTCCCGGGATCTGGTGATCACCGCCTATCAGTCCGCCTCCGGCTGGATCAACCTGTTTGCCCCCACCGCCGCCCACCTGGTGGCGGGGCTGGCGCTCGCCAGGATCCCCTACGATCGCTTCGTGCGCTGGGTGCTGCCCTTCATCATCGGGGTGGCTCTGATCACCATGGTGGTGCTGGTGGCCGGGGCCCTGCTCCACGGCTGATGGCGCGGATAGAAAACGACAGACAACAAAAAGGCTCCCGCGGGAGCCTTTTTCATGAGTCTTGCTTACTGCTTGTAGCCCTTGAGGAAGCGGGCGAGGCGACCGATAGCCTCTTCCAGCTCCTCTTCCCGGGGCAGGAACACCAGGCGGAAGTGATCCGGTGCCGGCCAGTTGAAGCCGGTGCCTTGCACCAGCAGGAGCTTCTCCTGCTGCAGCAGGTCGAACACCATCTTCTGGTCATCGCGGATGTCATACACCTTGGGGTCGAGGCGCGGGAACATGTAGAGCGCCCCCTTGGGTTTGACGCAGGAGACCCCGGGGATCTCGTTCAAAAGCTCCCAGGCCTTGTCCCGCTGGCGACGCAGGCGACCCCCCGGCAGGATCAGTTCGTTGATGCTCTGGTAGCCCCCAAGGGCGGTCTGGATGGCGTGCTGCATGGGCACGTTGGCACACAGCCGCATGGAGGCCAGCATCTCCAGTCCCTCGATGTAGCCCTTGGCACGACCCTTGGGACCGGTGATGACCATCCAGCCCTGGCGGAAGCCGCAGGCGCGGTAGGCCTTGGAGAGGCCGTTGAAGGTCACCACCATGACGTCGTCGCACAGGGTGCAGACGCTGGTGTGGGAGATGTCGTCGTAGAGGATCTTGTCGTAAATTTCGTCGGCGAAGATGATGAGGTTGTGCTGACGGGCGATCTCGATCACTTCAAGCAAAAATTCGCTGCCGTAGACGGCGCCGGTCGGGTTGTTGGGGTTGATCAGCACCAGGCCGCGGGTGCGCGGGGTGATGCGGGCGCGGATGTCGTCGAGATCCGGATACCAGTCAGCCCCTTCGTCACAGCGGTAGTGCACCGCATGGCCGCCGGAGAGGGTGACGGCCGCGGTCCAGAGCGGGTAGTCGGGGGAGGGCACCAGCATCTCGTCGCCGTTGTTGAGCAGCGCCTGCATCGCCATCACGATGAGCTCGCTCGCACCGTTGCCGATGTAGATGTCGTCGATGTCGACCTTGCGCATCCCTTTTTGCTGGTAGTACTGCATCACCGCCTTGCGGGCCGAGAACAGCCCCTTGGAGTCGCAGTAGCCCTGGCTCTGGGGCATATTGAGGATCACATCCTTGATGATCTCCTCCGGTGCTTCGAAGCCAAACGGGGCCGGATTGCCGATGTTGAGCTTGATGATGCGGTGACCTTCGTCTTCGAGACGGCGAGCTTCTTTGTGCACCGGGCCGCGGATGTCATAGCAGACATCGTCGAGCTTGTGCGACTTGTCGATAGTGAACATGGTGAGCGTGATTCCTTCCCCGTGGGGCGCGTTGGCAGAAAAGCTGTTTTTAGTATCAAATTTCTCTGCCCCTATTCTTCACAGAATTGAATGCTAGAACAATCTAATTTATGGAATAAATCCCTGATATTTACCCCTGAAACAGGGTTGTTGAAATGTTAAATTCAGCATGATCGTTTGCCTCTCTTTGGTAGATCAGTGAAAGATGAGGGGCAGATTCATAAAGCAACATGAGTGTATTGAAATATCTCCCCCATCTGGCACGATTGGCTGGGGTAAAAAAGCCCCGACCCGTCGGTCTGCCAGGGGAGCACGCAGGCACGGGGGCTCATCTTTCCGCTCTCGAGGTTCACTCATGCAGGCACCCGCCACCGGTCGCTACCGCCATTTCAAGGGGGGCTATTACCAGGTTCTGGCCCTGGCCTTGCACACCGAAACCCAGGAGCAGCTGGTGATCTATCAATCCGAACAGGATGGTCAGGTCTATGCCCGCCCCGTCGCCATGTTCATGGAGTGGATTGAACATCAGGGACAGGTGGTGAGCCGCTTCACGCCGGTGGCCTGAGGCAGGCTTGGCGACATGAAAAAAGGCGCCAGAGGCGTAATGCCGATCAGTTAAGGATCCATTGACCGATCCTCAGGCTGTGTAAGAATCCGAAACTCCTTGTTGGGTTTCGGATTTTTTTATGCGTATCGACCAAGCTCTCGACTTCATTCACGCCTGTCCTCCCGGAAAGTTTGAGTCCCTGTCTGACCTGCTGTCACCTGAACTGGTGCAGGCTTGCTTGGCCGAGACGGGCTCCGTCTCCTTGCGCCGACGGCGCATGCCCATGGAGCGGGTGCTATGGGCCATTATCGGGATGTCCTTGTTTCGTCATGTCCCTATGGCCCAGCTGGCCAACCAGCTCGATATCCTGTTACCCGGCGACCGGCCGTTTGTCGTCCCCAGCGCCTTCATCCAGGCGCGCCAAAAACTGGCTGACCAAGCCGTTCGACAGGTGTTCCAGCAGACCGCCACACTCTGGCATCAGCTGTGTCAGCACCCCACCTGGGCCGGCTTGCAGCTGCTGGCCGTGGACGGGGTGGTCTGGCGCACGCCCGATACTCCGGACAATGCCGGCGCCTTTGCCAAGTCGAAAACCGTCCAGGGGGAGACGCAATATCCCCAGGTCCGCATGTTGTGTCAGATGGAGCTGACCAGTCATCTGCTGACCCAGACAGTGATGGACTCCTGTGCGGTAAACGAGATGGTGTTGGCAGAGCAACTGATTGAAAAAACACCCGATAATAGCCTGACCCTGTTCGATAAGGGCTTCTACTCACTGGGGTTACTCCATGCCTGGCAACGCCAGGGCGTAGCGCGTCACTGGCTTATTCCGCTGAAAAAGGGGGCTCAATACGAGGTCATCCGCAAGCTGGGGCGGCAGGATGTGCTGGTACGCCTCAGAGCCAGTCCGCAGGCCAAGAAGAAGTGGAGCGAGTTGCCGGAGCAGTTCGAAGCCCGGCTGCTGACCCGGACGGTAAACGGCAAGGAGCGGCAGGTGCTGACCTCGCTCACCGACCCGCTGCGCTTCCCGGCCAGCGAGTTGATGGAGCTATACCAGAATCGCTGGGAAATCGAGCTGGGCTATCGGGAGATGAAACATAGCCTGCAACAGCACCGGCTGACGCTGCGCAGCAAGAAACCCGATGGAGTAAGGCAGGAGCTATGGGGCTTGGTATTGGCCTATAACCTACTGAGATATCAGATGGTTAGGATGGCGGCGAGCTTAAAGGGCTATACGGCCAGCCAGTTGAGCTTTCACATGGCATCGGTGTATCTGCTGCATGAACTCAGTTGCCTGCCGTTTGTGTCACCGGGCATGGTTCCAGGGCGTGTCGCTGAGTTGGACAAACAGGCAGAGCAGTTCAAGTTACCCGCCCGCCGAGAACGAAGTTACCCAAGGTGCATCAAAGCCAAACCACAGAAGTATGCGACGAGAAAACCTAGTAAAAACAATGCCAGTCAGGCTTAACTGACTGGCATTAGCGCCAGAGGCGCCTTTTTTCATGGTGTCGGGGCTTACAGACCCAGATTGGCTCTGGCGTAGGCCTCAAAATCGGTGCAGCCGCCGATGTGCTGCTCATCCAGGAAGATCTGCGGCACAGTGGTGACCGGCTTGCCCGCCTTGGCGGCGAGATCGTCCTTGGTCAGCCCGGCCACGTTGATATCCACGTAGCGGAACTCGAAGTCATCGCGCTCCTCGGTGAGTTGCTCGGCAATCTGCTTGGCACGCACGCAATAGGGGCAACCGGGACGACCAAAAATCTCTACAAACATCTTTTCTCTCCATTAAACAAGCCGTTGAAGAAGGCCATTGAGATGAGGCTGGGCACAGCATAGCCCTGGCGCCCTGTCAGTCAAAGCTGAAAATAGCGATGCTTCCGTTCGCCATCTCCGATTGCGCCCACTGCTGATGATGGCGCCAGCGTCCCTGTTTCGCCCCAAGGCCGGGGAATCGGGCCGCCTTGCCGGCAAGGCAGCCCGTCTATCACTGCTCGACGATCTGGATGGGTTGTTGCTGGTAGATGCTCTCCAGCACGCCTTTTTCGAAGACGGTCCAGGGCCAGGGCGCCTTGCTGGCGCGGTAGCGATCGTGGGTCGCCGGATCCTGGGAGAGACCGCGCTGGAACATCACGAAGGCCTTGCGCTGGCCACCGGCGGTGTCGATGAAACCGGCGAGGTTCGAGGTACCTGTGATGGTACCGGTCTTGGCGTGCACCTTGTTCTTCATCATGGGAGCGGTGACGCTGCGTCGCCAGGCCAGGGTGCCGTCCACCTGGGAGCTTGGCAGCAGCTTGATGAAGTCGAGCTCGGCATCGTTCTTCTGGATGAAGTTAAGCACCGACAACATCTGGCGCGCGCTGATGAGATTGTGGGCGGAGAGGCCGGAGCCGTCGGCCAGGGTGGCGTTGCCAAGGTCAATGCCGTGCTTGGTCAGGATGGCGCGTACCGCCATGGTGCCGCTGCGATAGCTACCCGGCTTGTTGTAGTAGTGACGCCCCACGGTTTTGAGGAAGGTATCGGCGTAGAGGTTGTCGGACTTTTTCAACATCTTGGCGAGCATCACCGGCAGGGAGACAGAGTAGTGGGTCGCCAGGGTCTGGGCACCGACAGGGGCCTGATGGGTGACCCGCAGCAGGCCGTCGTGGCTGATCCCGGCGCGGTTCATGGCCCAACGGATGTTGTCCCAGCCCCAGGCCTCCACGTCATGGATGGCAAAGCGCAGCCCTTGTGGCTCCTTGTTCGGGGTGATGCAGCCCTTGAGCTCGTAGAAGTTGCCCTTGGCCATGTCTACTTCCAGAGCGCAGAACTGACGCGCCATGTCGCCATAGCTCATCACCTCCACGTTGTCGGCGCCGATGCCGATGGGCACGCCGGTGGCCACGTTGCCCACCGCAGGCTTGCCAATCTGGGTGGCGGTGATGGTGCCGTAGGCGCAGTTCTTGTCGATGATGACCGAGGAGACGGGAGCGGCGAAGCAGAGGGTCTGATCCCCCCAGGACCAGCCGTTGCCACGCTCATAGCCGTTGTAGGCACCGGTGTTGACATAGACGTTGCCCTGAATGCGGGTGACGCCCAACTGTTTGAACAGGGCAACCAGATCCATGCGCGATAGGGTCGGGTCGCCGACGAAGTTGATCCAGATGTCGCCGTTGATGGTGGTGCCCTGTTTGGCGCCGGGCTGGGCCTGGATGTCGGTGGCGAAGCGGAAGTCGGCACCGAGTTCGAGGCGTGCAGCGAGCGCGGTGAGCACCTTCATGGTGGAGGCGGGGGCTATCATGTCATCGGCGTGACGGGCAAATTCCACCCCGTTGTTGCCCTGTACGATGACGGCGTACTGGCCCCCCTTGGGCGGGGTCAGCGGGGCGGCGTGGACCGCCAGAGAAAAGAGAGCACAAAAACCAATCAACAGCCGCTGCATAGGATCCTCTAACTGAACGAAAGGGCGGCATCAGAAACCGCCCCGATAATCAAACCGGGTGACTGCCGGGTATCGCCTGCCATGGGGTCAGGCCGGGGCGTTGGCAGTCCGGTAACGCCCCTCGTAATCGAATATTTTTTCCTTCACCTGCCAGAAGCGTCCCGACTTGCGGGCGATGACGAAATCCGGGTGACGGAACTGGTTTGCCGCGAGCATCACGCTCGCCAGGGTCGTGAATTCGGGCTCCAGGCCCGGGGCGGGCCAATGATGACGCACAAAGCGTTGTTGAAACAAGCGCTGTGCACCCCGGGAGTGAAAGGGGAAGTACTCTGTCAGGGTCAGGCCATCCTCGTCGTGGTAGGTCACCCCCAGCCGCTCCCCCTGCTTGCCGCGCCCGGCACTCAGGGTCAAACCGGCGCAGCGGATCACCATGCAGTCCTTGAGATTGAGGGCTTCCTTGAGCTTGTCGTCAGGGTCCACCAGCAGCTGGTCACAGCTTTGGCAGCGACGGGCGGCGATGTCGTTTTCAGCGCCGCAACCGGGGCAGATCTTGGCGCGAAAGCGGTAGTCGCACTCCTCGCGGTTGCCCTCGTCATCTTCAAACAGTCCCTGACAGCGGCGGCCGTAGTGTTCGACCACCTTGCCATCCTCGTCGGTCTTGCCCCAGAAGGTGTTGGCAAAGCCGCAGGCGGGGCAGGGCACCTGAACCGGCTCGGTGCCGGCGTGGGGCCTGGGCTCCCCCACTTCGGGGGCAAACAGGTTGAAGTTGTTGCCTGCGTAGTCGAGCACCAGGCAATCGCTCTTGCCGGGTGAGAGGCGCAGGCCCCGTCCCACAATCTGCTGATAGAGCGACACCGATTCGGTGGGACGCAGCATCACGATAAGGTCGACGTGGGGGGCATCAAAACCGGTGGTGAGCACCGCTACGTTGACCAGAAACTTGAGCTCGCGCGCCTTGAAGGCACTGATTAGAGCGTCGCGCTCCGGTCCCGGCGTCTCGCCGGTGACGAGGGCGGCCTGCTGGCCTCTGGCACCGAGCAGGCCATGAATTTCCCGGGCATGCTCGACGGTGGCGGCGAAGATCATCACCCCCTGCCGGTCGGCCGCATACTCCAGCACCTGGCTCAGGATATGGGGGGTGACCCGCTCCTGGCGCTTGATCTCGCCGTTGAGCTGCGCCTCGCTGAACAGGCCGTTCTCCCGCGGCACCAGCTTGCTGAAGTCGTAGTGGACGATGGGGGCGTCCACCAGGCGCGGCGGGGTCAGATAGCCGTTTTTCACCATGAAGCGCAGGGGCAGTTCGAACACGCAGTCACCGAACAGCCGCTCGCCGTGGCTCTTGACCATGCCGTGGTAGTGGCGCCGGTAGATCCAGCCCAGCCCCAGCCGATAGGGGGTGGCGGTGAGCCCGAGGATCTTGAGGGCAGGGTTGGCGGCCTTGAGATGCTCGATCACCTGGTGGTATTGGCTGTCGTCATCGAGCGAGACCCGGTGGCACTCGTCGATGATGAGCAGCGAAAACGCCCCGTCGAAGGCATCCAGATTGCGCGCCACCGACTGCACCGAGCCAAACACCACCTGGGCGCTCGCCTCCTTGCGATCCAGCCCGGCGGCGAAGATGTCGGCCTTGAGCCCCCACGCCTCGTACTTGGCGTGGTTCTGCTCCACCAGCTCCTTGACGTGGGCCAGCACCAGCACCCGGCCGCGCGCCTTGCGGGCCAGTTCGGCGATCACCAGACTCTTGCCGGCCCCGGTGGGCAGTACCACCACTGCGGGATCCGGGTGTTTGCGAAAGTGGCTGATGACGGCGTTGACGGCGTCGGTTTGATAGGGTCTGAGAACGAACATGGGGAACGGCTGTGGCGCAAGGTGGCGCCATTATAAGGATCTTGCGGGGAAAATGCAGTGAGGGGGCTCGCGCTGACTGGAAGCGGGCCGGCAGGATGCCGGCCCGTGCAGGTCAGGGACCTCAGTGGAAGGGGAACAGGTAGTTGAGCCAGCTACCCATGCGCATCAGGATCTTGCGCATGATGGCCACGTGGTGGAAGTGCTCGGTATAGATGGCGGCCTGACCGCTGGAACCCGCGATCACCTGGTAGTTTGCCCACTCGGGATCGGTGATCTCGAGCACGATGGGCAGGCGACCCGGTACCTGGGCCGAGGTCTGATCGATAAGACCCGCCTGTGCCTGGATATTGCCCGGTGCCATGGCCGGGATAACGGACTGCACCTTGGCCTTGAAGATGCGACCCGGGATGCCGTCGAGCACGACTTCGGCCTCGTCACCCGCCTTGAGCCGCTGCATGCTGTTCTGCCAGAACCAGCCGACATAGGCATTGGCATCTTCATGAATGAAGGTCATCACGGGGCGGAACATGAAGGGGGCGGCAATCATGCCCGGGCGCAATGCCAGTTGTACGACATGACCGTCACTCGGGGCGTAGACCACGGTCTGCTCCAGATCGTACTTGGCGATGTTGAGCTGGGCACCCAGGTCATTGAGGGTCGCTTTCTGCTGATCAATTTGGGCGACGATGTCATCCACGTTGGCCTGGGTGACGTCGAGGTCGCGCTGTTTACCGATGCCCCGTCGCATCAGCTCCTGGGCGCGATCCCTGTCCAGGCTGGCGGATCGCAGGCGGGCGTCCAGAGCCTTCAGAAAATCGGTGTTGGAGGCGAGGCGCGCCGTCAGGCTGGCGACCTTCTCCTGGAAGGGCTCAGCGTCGATGCGAAACAGCACATCCCCTTTCTTGACCGGCTGGTTGGGCTTGACCGGGACGTCGGTGACACGCCCCTTGACCAGGGGCACGACCGGGGTGGAGACATAATAGTTGCGAGCCAGCTCGGAATAGGGGGGGTTGTAGTTCATCAGCATGATGAGTGTGCCGATGATGATGACGCCACCCAGTACGGCGGTCGGCACGGTCCACTTGTTGAGCGGGATCTTGAAGATCTTGAAAATACCTATGCAGAGGGCTGTATAGGTGAGAATAAGTAGCAGGTCCATGGGGCGTTACCTATTTGTCGGTCTGTTCGAGCGTGGTCATGCGAGCCTGCAGTGCTGCCAGCTCCTCTTTGAGTGCGCTGATCTCTGTCTCGTCATGTTGTAGGCGTTGCGAGAAGCCCCAGCCGCGATCGGGGCGATAAATCGTGGCCCAGATCCAGAGGAAGGGCCAGAGCACGTGCAGGGTGAACAGGCTGACCCAGCCTGCCACGTGAATGGCGTCCTGGTGGGGGTGATTACGGTGCTTGGCAATTTCATATGGAATATCGTGAATGACGATAATGCCATCTTAAATGCGAAAGGGGACTCCCTCCGACGTAGGTGGGAGGGGAATTTCGCCGGGGCGTCAGCCCCGCTGGTTTTGAATGTATTGCTTGATCACCTCCAACGGTGCTCCGCCGCAAGAGCCCGCAAAGTAAGAGCGTGACCAGAGTACGGGTTTGCTGTAAGCACCTCTCAAGTCCAGAAATTCATTACGCAGTCGCCTTGATGTGACCGCCTTTAACGAGTTCACCAGTACCGATAACTGCACCGTTGGCGCGTACTCTATCAGCATGTGAACATGATCAGCCTCTCCGTCACACTCTTTCAGTTCCGCACCAAAATCTCTGCAAACCTCTGCCGCACACTGACCGAAGGAAGCGTGATGCAGATCCCCCAATATCGGCTTTCGATACTTGGTGATAAACACCAAATGTACGTGCAAAGCGTAGGCCGCATGGCGTGATTTATTAATTTTAGTGAATTGCATTCTGTCACTCAATCGGGCTTAATAGATATGGCGATAATGCTACACACTGAGCGCTAAATGCAAATTCTGAAAGCCTACAAATTCCGACTCGAACCGACCGAACAACAAGCGCAACGCCTGCGCCAGTTGGGCGGTTGTGCTCGTTATGTCTGGAATCACGGGCTGGCAGAAACCAAACGCATTCTGGATGCTGGCGAAAAACTGCCTTCTGCCTTTGAGCTGAACAGGATGCTCACCAGTTGGAAGAAAGACCCAGAAATGGCCTTTCTGGCCGAGGCATATACCGACAACCTCCAGCAGAAGCTCAAGGATTTGCATGGCGCGTGGATGCGCTGCTTTGATAAGAAACTCGCCGCCAAGGCACCCGTATTCAAGAAAAAAAGCGACAACCGCGACGCTATCCGGTTCGTCAACTTCGACAAGTATTGCCGCCTTGAAAAGGGTCGAGTGAAGCTGCCTGCCGGGCTGGCGTGGGTCAAGTTCCGTCAGTCCCAGCCAGTTGAAGGGAAAATTAAAAACGCGACCGTCAGCCAAGCAGCCGGGCACTGGTATATCTCCTTTCAGGTCGAGCAGGAGACGCTTGAGCCAATTCACCCCTCCGGCTCAATGGTCGGGCTGGATGCGGGGATCGCCAAGCTCGCAACCCTGTCAGACGGCACGGTGTTTGAGCCCGTCAACAGCTTCAAAACCAATCAGACCAAGCTGGCAAGGCTCCAACGCCAGTTGAGCAAAAAGGTAAAGTTCAGCAGCAACTGGAAGAAACAAAAAGCCAAGATCCAGCGGCTGCACTCACATATCGCCAATACCCGCCGCGATTACCTTCACAAGGTCACAACGACTATCAGCAAAAACCACGCGATGATCGTCATTGAGGATTTGAAGGTTGCCAGCATGTCAAAATCAGCAGCGGGCACGACCAGCCAGCCGGGGCGCAACGTCCGGGCAAAATCAGGGCTGAATCGTTCGATATTAGATCAGGGCTGGTTTGAGCTGCGCCGCCAGCTCGAATATAAGCAGGCATGGCGAGGCGGTCAGGTGTTGGCGATAAACCCGGCCTACACGAGCCAGCAGTGCGCCTGTTGTGGGCATACTGCGAAGGATAACCGCCAGACGCAAAGCCAGTTTAAATGCGCTGCGTGTGGTTATGAGGCGAACGCCGATGTGAACGGCGCTCGCAATATTTTAGCGGCGGGACACGCCGTTTTAGCCTGTGGAGGCGTGGTGCAATCAGGCCGCCCGATGAAGCAGGAACCCGGTACTGCGCGAGCAGCTATCACCCAGTAATGGGAATCCCCCTCCTGTGACGCGAAGCGCTAAGGTGGGGGAGGATGTCAAAGAACATGACCAAGACGACAAACACCAGGATCCCCAGGGCAATGTAGTCAAGTACCATCGATTTCTCCCGTCTGAGTCGCTAACAATGCTTCGATTGTCGAGTCGAGGCTTCGGCAATAATGACAGCATATGCCGTCGGTGCAAGTCTGCAATCGGAGAGTTGGTGTGGCGGTACAGGCATGGTTCATCGGTTGCTCATTTAACACACAAAATTGATTTGGTTAGATAAAATCAAGCAGCAATGGATGCCCGGGCAAGGTGAGAGGTGAACCTGATGAACGAATGGTGCAGTGGCAAAGGATGGCGGCTTGGCCTGTTGCTGATCTGCCTGTTGTGGTCCCGCCTCGGCTGGACCGCCGAACCCAGAATGGAGCCCAATGAGCAGGAGTTGGCACAGACCCTGGTCCTGCTTCATGAACCCATCGTCATGCTGACGGCTAAATATGGCAACCTGGATGGGGCGGCCAGGGTACGGCTGGCCCATGAGCGAGTTCAGTGGATGGAGCCAAGCGACCTCATGACGCCTGTGGCCGTGACGAAAGGCAGTCGACACGGCCAGGAGAGCCGGGAGTTTCTGGTCAATGGCAAGCGCATTCTGGTGCTGCTGGAAGGGGACCTTGATGAATTCGACGAGCTGACCCTGGATCAGGCGGCCGAACGTGTCCTGCATCGGCTCGACGGCGTGCGCATCAAGTATCTCGAGCTGCACTCGACCCCCTATTTGCTCAGAGCCGTCGGCTTGGCGGTGGTGGTCAGCCTGATCTTCTTCGGCCTCATCTGGCTGTTGCAGCGGGGGCATCGGCGAGTCAGAAAGTGGCTGGCCAACCGCCTGTTGCTGCAGAAGGGGCTGGTCCCCCACTCCTGGCGCCAGGTCACCGGGAATGTCGAGGTCCGCTTGCTCGGCCTCATCACGCTGCTGCTCATCTTCATGCTCACCTATGGCTGGCTGACCTATGTGCTCGGCCTGTTCCCCCAGACCCGGGCCTGGAGCTATCAGCTTGGGGAATCCCTGTTTGCCCTGTGTGGCGACATGCTGGAGGGCATGATTGCCGCCATGCCCGGTCTGGTAACCGTGTTGCTTATCGTGGTCATCACCCGTTTCTTCATCAAGATGCTGGCCATCCTCTTCGACCGCATCGAGCGTGGCCAGTTTCGGGTGCAGGGTTTGCACGCCGAGACCATAGGCGCCACCCGGCGACTGCTGTCAGTGGTGATCTGGCTGTTTGCCCTGACCGTGGCCTACCCCTATCTGCCGGGTGCGGATTCCGATGCCTTCAAGGGGATCAGCGTCTTCTTCGGTCTGATGGTGACACTGGGATCGGCCGGTATCATGAACCATGCCATGAGCGGCCTGGTGCTCATTTACTCCCGCGCACTGCGGCCAGGGGATCTGGTGCAGATCGGCGAGGTGGAGGGGATGGTGAGCGAGCTCAATGCCCTCTCGACCAAGCTGGTGACGCGCCAGGATCACGAGGTCACGCTGCCCAATGCAGTGGTGGTGGGGGGCAAGGTGGTGAACCTGACACGGCTGGCGGGCGAGAAGGGGGTGGCCCTGTTGACCAAGGTGACCATCGGTTATGACACCCCCTGGCGTCAGGTACATGCCATGCTGGAGCTGGCCGCGCGGCGCTGCACCCGGCTCAATCAGGATGAAGCTCCCCTGGTGCGGCAGTTGCATCTGCAGGATTGGTATGTGGAGTACGAGTTGCAGGTGAGGATGAAGGCAAGCGAACTCCCTGCGGTGGTCAAGACGGAGCTTCATGGCCATATTCAGGATGTCTTCAACGAGTTCGGGGTGCAGATCATGTCCCCCAACTTCATTGCCCAGCCGGAACAGGCTGTGCTGGTGGCCAGGGAGCAGTGGTATCAGGCGCCGGCCCGGGCGCCCGATTCCGCCGAGCCCCCCGCCAGAGAGTGACCACAAAAAGCAGAGGCCCGGCAGCAATGCCGGGCCTCTTGTCATGAAGAGAAGCTGATGCCTCAGCTCTCCTTGGCCTCTCTCAGTTGGGAGGGCCTGAATTTTACCAGGAAGGCGAGGGTGATGAGGGCGGTGCTCACCAGACCGATGATGGTGGAAACATTCATCTCGAGGCCGAAACCGATGGGGGCGTTGGCCAGGTAGGTGATGACCACTGCGGTCATGAAGATGGCGGGAATGGTGCATACCCAGTGCAGCTTGCCTTCCTTGATGAGGTAGGCGGCCGCAGCCCACAGCATGATGACGGCGGTGGTCTGGTTGGCCCAGCCGAAGTAGCGCCAGATCACCCCGAACTCTGCCTTGGAGATGATGAAGCCAAGGATGAACATGGGGATGGCGATGAGCAGACGCTTGGCCATGGGCTTCTGGGTCAGGTTCAGGAAGTCCGCCACGATGAGGCGGGCGCTGCGAAACGCGGTGTCACCGGAGGTGATGGGCAGGATCACCACGCCGAGGATCGCCAGGATGCCGCCCACGGTACCGAGCAGGCTGGTGGAGACTTCGTGCACCACGGCAGAGGGGCCGCCGCTGGCCAGGGTGGCGTTGAGTGCCTCGGTGCTGTCGTAGAAGGAGAGACCCAGGGTGCACCAGATGAGGGCGATGATGCCTTCCCCAATCATGGCCCCGTAGAAGATGAAGCGGCCGGAGCTCTCGTTCTGCATGCAGCGCGCCATCAGCGGGGACTGGGTGGCGTGGAAACCGGAGACCGCACCACAGGCGATGGTGATGAACAGCAGCGGCCAGAGCGGCAGATCCGTCGGGTGCAGGTTGGAGAAGTCCATCCCGGTGTTGTAGAAGCCCTTGCCGGAGACGATGAGGCCGATGATGAGGCCGACCGACATGAAGACCAGCAGCGCACCGAAGATGGGGTAGAAGCGGCCGATGATCTTGTCGATGGGGACGATGGTCGCGAGGATGTAGTAGGCGAAGATGGCCGCAATCCAGTAGACCAGATCGGTGGAGGTGAGGTTGGCGAGCAGGCCCGCCGGGCTCAGGACGAAGACCACGCCCACCAGCATCAGGAGCACCACGGCAAAGAGGTTCATGAAGTGCTTGGCGGCGGTGCCCAGGTGCTCACCGACCACGGTCGGCACCGAGGCGCCCCTGGCGCGTACCGACAGCATGCCGGAGAAATAGTCGTGGACCGCACCGGCGAAGATGCAGCCAAAGACGATCCAGAGCATGGCGACCGGACCATAGAGGGCACCCAGGATGGGGCCGAAGATGGGGCCGACGCCGGCGATGTTGAGCAGTTGAACCAGGTAGACCTTCTTGTCCGACATGGGGACATAGTCCACCCCGTCCGCCATGGTGATGGCGGGGGTCTTCAACTCGGGTTTGGGCCCGAATATCCGTTCGATGAATTTGCCGTATATGAAGTAGCCGGCTATCAACAAGCCGACACAGAGGAAGAACCAGATCATTGCTACGCTCCTGCTTTGTTATTTTTTGGTGTGCGCAGCCAGTGTAGGTGGGGACTTCTGTTAACGGCAGGTGAAAGGGGGTGAGCGGCGACATGGCGACCCGAGTGGTTGCCCGCTGTGATCCGGCGCACATCGCACCCCGCTTTATTCCAGTCCCAGCTCGTCTTTTAGCTCCTTGAGGTAGCGGCGGCTGACCGGTACCCGGGCCCCGCTCGGGGTCACGATCTCCGCCAGTTGATTCTCCAGCAAACGGATTTCGAAGATGGCGGCCGGGGCCACCAGATACTGGCGGTGACAGCGCAGCAGCGGGGTCTTCTCCTCGAGGGACTTGAGGGTGAGCTGGGTGTGAAACAGCTCGCCCTGGCAGGCGACATGGACGCCGCCGAGATCGGAGAAGGCGTACTCCACCTGGGAGGTTGGGAGCAGCCGCACCCGGTTGTGCAGGTATCCGGGGATATGGTGGATGGTCGGGGCCAGGGTCCCGACCGGTTGCGGGGTGATGTCCTGCCTGAGCCGCGCCAGGGTCTTGGCGAGGCGCGCCGGCTCCACCGGCTTGAGCAGGTAATCGAAGGCGTTCTCCTCGAACGCCTGGATGGCGTACTCGTCAAAGGCGGTGACAAAGACGATGCGGGGCAGGGGATCGAGCATGGCCACCAGCTCCATGCCGCTGAGTTTGGGCATCTGGATATCGAGAAACACCACATCCGGCTTGAGTTGCTGGATGAGGCCGAGCGCCTCGATGGCGTTGCCCGCCATGCCCAGGATCTCGATGTCGGGATCGCTGGCCAGCAGCTCTGCCAGTTCTTCGCGGGCATAGGGCTCGTCATCGACGATCAGGGTGCGGATCATGTCATCTCCTTGGCGGTGGTGCGGGGTTGTCGTGGGAGTGTCAGGGAGACCCGGGTCCATTGCTCCGGCTCCCACTGGACGTCAATGCCATAGCGCTCGCCAAAGGCGCTCTTGAGGCGCTTGTCCACCAGGCTCATCCCCAGACCATCCCCCTGGCCGGATGGCTGCCAGGCCCCGGCGTTGTCTTCGACGCAAAGGGTGATCGCCTCGGGGGTTTCCCTCGCGAAGAGGCGAAGTCGCCCCTCTCCCAGCAGGGAGCAGATGCCGTGCTTGATGGCATTCTCGATGAGGGGCTGCAGGGTGAAGCTCGGCAGTTGCACCTCGGCAAGGTGGGGCGGGATCTCGTTGATGACGGTGAGCCGCTCGCCAAAGCGGGCCTGCTCTATCTCCAGGTAGGAGAGGCAGTGCTCCTGCTCCTCACGCAGCGTGGTCAGGCCGCTCTGGCGCTTGAGGTTGTTGCGAAAGAAGCGGGAGAGGTGCAGCAGCAGCTCCCGTGCCCGTCCCGGATCGCGGCGGGTAATGGCGCTGATGGTGTTGAGGGTGTTGAACAGGAAGTGGGGGTTTATCTGTGCCTGCACCAGCTTGAGCTCGGATTGCACCAGCAGGCGTTGCTGCTGCTCCAGGCGGCCTGCCAGCAGTTGCTGGGACAACAGGTTGGCGATCCCTTCTCCCAGGGTGTGATTGATCTTGAGGAAGAGCCGCTTCTTGGGCTCATAGAGTTTGATGGTGCCGATCACCCCCTCGTCACCCTGCAGGGGGATCACCAGCACGGAGCCGAGCTGGCACTGGGGGGAGATGCTGCAACGATAGGGCTGGCTGTTGCCATCGGCGAACAGCACCTTGTTCTGGGCGATGGCTTGCAGGGTGATCGCCGAGGTGATGGGGGTGCCCGGCTTGTGGTGATCTTCTCCGGTGCCGATGAAGGCGA
This sequence comes from Aeromonas sp. FDAARGOS 1406, assembly GCF_019048565.1. Lineage (NCBI taxonomy): Bacteria > Pseudomonadati > Pseudomonadota > Gammaproteobacteria > Aeromonadales > Aeromonadaceae > Aeromonas > Aeromonas sp. FDAARGOS 1406. The sequence goes on along the minus strand of NZ_CP077378.1, from coordinate 1,023,485 downwards.
GGATCTTGTCGGTGTCCGTGATGGCGACGGCGCCGACGCCGGTCTCTTCCTGAACGATATGTGCTATCTTGCCGCTGGCCTCCGGAGTGAACCCCTGGCTCATGATGCCGACGGTACGGTTGGCGATGGTGAGCGCCTTGGCGGAGAAGACCCGGGAGAACTTTTCGTACATCCGCTGCTGGTCGCGGATCATGCTGATGAAGAGCGCCGCCCCGCAGGAGTTGGCGAGGATCATGGGGGTGGCGATGGTGCGCACCAGCAGCAGGGACTTGTCGAAGGGGGTGGCGACCAGCAGGATGATCACCATCTGCATGATCTCGGCCACGAAGGTGGTAAAGAAGGCGACCCTGGGTGCAAAGAGGTCATTGACCCTGCCTGCCCGCATCAGCCGCCAGTGCACCAGCCCCCCCAACAGCCCCTCGCAGGTGGTGGAGATGGCGCAGGCGAGATCGGTGAACCCCCCCAGAGTATAGCGGTGCAGGCCGCCGGTCAGCCCCACCAGGAATCCCACCAGGGGGCCGCCCAGCAGTCCCCCCAGTACGGCACCGACCGCCCGGGTGTTGGCGATGGCGTCATCGATGTCGAGGCCCACATAGGTTCCCAGGATGCAAAAGCAGGAGAAGATGACATAGATGAGCACCTTGTGGGGCAGCCTGACGGAGTAGTTGGCCAGGGGACGCAACAGGGGGCTTTTGGAAAAAAGGTAGGAGATGACCAGGCTGACGCTCATCTGCTGGAGCAGAGAGAGGACTAGTTGCATAAAAAAGCTTCCTCAAACACCACGCCGGAGCCGGGCGTTGTCATGACGCAGGGTGAGCCTGAGCCCGTCTTGATGCGGGCTGCGGGCTGAACGCTGCGGCAGTTTGCCAGAATGGAAAAATAAAACCATATAAAATCAGCACGTTAAATTGATATTTGTGTAATCGATGCCCGCTTGATATTGCTGATGCGAGCATGAAGGTATCCACCGGATACGCCACACGGAGGTGGCATGCTCCGCCCGGCCATCGGCTGGGCGTTTTTTATCCAGCTCCAATGGTGGACGATTTCGAGGGGACCTGAGCAATTATTCAGGTTTGTCCAATGAGTTATCCCCAGCTTCTGGGGATAACTCAGAAGGCGAAATAGTAACAGACCCGCCGACCCAGACCGAAAAAGGCGCGTTGCGCGTCGTCCAGCTCTTCCTGTCTGAGGGTGGCGACGATGCTTCGCGCATCTTCCCGCAGATCGATCATGGCCACCCCTTCCGGCCGCTGCCCCTTGAGGTAGGGCAGCACCTTGGGTCTGAGGGGCATGCTGGGCTCGGTGGAGAGCACCAGGGCCAGGGCATCGTCATCCAGGCGCACCAGGGAACCCGGCGGATAGACCCCCAGCACCTTTATCAGCAACCTGACCTGGGTTTGCTCGAACTTCTTCTGGGAGAGCTTGTAGAGCTGGCCGATCACCTGGCTGGGCCCCGGCGGGTTGAGGCCGCTGCGCGGATGAAGCCGCTCGTCATAGTGATCCACCAGCCCGATGAGTCGGGCGAGGGGGGGGATCTTGTCGCCCTTCAGCCCGAGGGGAAAGCCGCTGCCATCGAGGCGTTCGTGATGCAGGTAGGCGACCTCGCGGATCCTGGGTTCGAAAGCCTGCAACTGGTTGAGCATCTCCAGTCCGTACTGGGGGTGCATGTTGAGGAAATTCTGCTCCGCCTTGCTGAGCTCCCCCCGCTTCTGGATGATCTGGCTCGGGATCTTGAGCTCGCCGATGTCGTGGAGCAGGCCCGCCAGACCGGTCTCCTCGATCTCGACGGGATTCATGCCAAGCTCCCGTGCCATCAGCATGGCGATGAAGGCCACGCTCAGGCTGTGTTGCAGCAGGATATCCGTGTTCTGGCTGCGGATAAGGTGCAGACCGAGCGGCCCCTGGTGTTCTGCCAGACGGGCGGCGGTGCTGCGCACTATCTGTACGGTATTGGCCAAGCCTTCGTCCGGTTTGAGGTTGAGGGCGCCAAGGGCGTCGCGAAGATCTGACAGGGATTGACCGAACGCCTTGTCCGCGATGCGAAGGGAGCGCCTGAACGCCTTTTCGTCGAAGGTGGGGCCCTCAGAAGAGGAGGTGGTATCCCCCGTGTCGCTCATCTCAAGAGAGGGGACGGGTTCGGCCCGCAGCAGGGGCTCGACCGGCAGATCGCTCTTGTCGGGATCCACCATCAGCAGGGTCAGGTCGAGGTGGCGGATGATGTCGAGCTGTTGCTGGTCCTTGATTTTGAAGGCGTTGAACATGAAAGGGTGGCTCGTCCATCCCGTGGGAAGATGGATGTAGTGGCCGACTCTCAACTGCTCGATGGAGGCCTGTATCAGCGCCATGGACTAGCTCTTCTGTCGAATTTGCCTATCAACAAGCTAGCAAAATTAAACAGATAGACAAACAAAAAAGCCCGCGCATGTGCGCAATGCTGTTCAGATAAGCACTTTTTTGACTGATTATTCATAAATTGGATTTGAGTTGAGGGGGCAAGGCTGTGTCCAGTCGATCTTCCTCCAGCCTTTATCCAGCGGGGCTTGCAATAGAAAGAGGGAGGCATCATGCCTCCCTCGCTTTTTTGTCCTGATACTACGTGGACTGGAACTCAAATTCTCTTAAGTGAACAGCATTGCGCGCATGTGCGCGGGCTCTTGTCATCCGTGGCGTTTATCAGGCCTTGGATTTTTTCTTGTTGTCCACCTTGGTGTCGACCTTGGCTGCAACCGGGGCGGCAGCAGGGGCTTCCTCGATGAAGGGACGGCCGTAGTAGGTGTCCATCAGGATGGCTTTCAGCTCGGTGATCAGCGGGTAGCGCGGGTTGGCGCCGGTGCACTGGTCATCGAAGGCTTCCAGCGCCAGCTGGTCTACCTTGGCCAGGAAGTCCGCTTCGTTCACGCCGGCTTCGCGGATGGAGGCCGGGATCCCCAGGGTGGCCTTCAGCTCGTCCAGCCAGGTCAGCAGCTTCTCGATCTTGGCGGCGGTACGGTCACCGGCAGCGGTCAGGCCCAGGTGGTCAGCCACTTCGGCGTAGCGACGGCGAGCCTGCGGACGGTCGTACTGGGAGAACGCGGTCTGCTTGGTCGGGTTGTCGTTCGCGTTGTAGCGGATGACGTTGCTGATCAGCAGGGCGTTGGCCAGACCGTGGGGGATGTGGAACTCCGCACCCAGTTTGTGGGCCATGGAGTGGCACACACCCAGGAAGGCGTTGGCAAACGCGATACCGGCGATGGTGGCGGCGTTGTGCACCTTCTCGCGGGCAACCGGGTCGTTGGCGCCGTTGATGTAGCTGGAGGGCAGGTAGTCCTTCAGCAGTTTCAGGGCTTGCAGCGCCTGACCGTCGGAGTATTCGTTGGCCAGCACGGAGACATAGGCTTCCATGGCGTGGGTCACGGCGTCGATACCACCGAAGGCGCACAGGGACTTGGGCATGCCCATCACCAGGTTGGCATCCACGATGGCCATGTTCGGGGTCAGCTCGTAGTCGGCCAGCGGGTACTTCATGCCGGTGGCGTCGTCGGTCACGACCGCAAACGGGGTCACTTCAGAACCGGTACCGGACGTGGTGGTGATACAGACCAGTTCGGCCTTCACGCCCATTTTCGGGAACTTGTAGATACGCTTGCGGATGTCCATGAAGCGCATGGCCAGGTCTTCGAACGCGGTATCCGGGTGCTCGTACATGACCCACATGATCTTGGCGGCATCCATGGGTGAACCACCACCCAGGGCGACGATCACGTCCGGCTTGAAGGAGTTGGCCATCTCGGCGCCCTTGCGGACCACGGACAGGGTGGGGTCGGCTTCCACTTCGTAGAAGATCTCCACTTCCATGTTCAGCTTCTTGAGCAGGCGAACCACTTCATCGGCATAGCCGTTGTTGAACAGGAAGCGGTCGGTCACCACCATGGCGCGCTTCTTGCCTTCCAGGTCGCCCAGGGCGATCGGCAGGGAACCACGACGGAAGTAGATGGATTTCGGAAGTTTGTGCCACAGCATATTTTCTGCCCGTTTTGCGACTGTCTTCTTGTTGATCAAGTGCTTGGGACCGACGTTCTCGGAGATGGAGTTACCACTCCAGGAGCCGCAACCCAGGGTCAGGGACGGGGCCAGCGCGAAGTTGTACAGGTCACCGATACCACCCTGGGTGGAGGGGGTGTTGATGAGGATACGGGCGGTCTTCATCTTGTCGCCGAAGTACTTGATGCGGTCGGCATTGCGATCCTGGTCGGTATAGAGACCGGAGGTGTGGCCGATACCACCGATGTTGACCATGTCGCAGGCCATTTCGACGGCTTCTTCGAAGTTCTTGGCACGGAACATACCCAGGGTCGGGGAGAGTTTCTCGTGAGCGAACTCGTCTTCTGCGCAGAGTTCCAGACCTTCACCGATGAGGATCTTGGTGGTGGCAGGCACGGTCACACCGGCCATGGCGGCGATCTTGGTAGCAGGCTGGCCCACGATGTCGGCGTTCAGGGCGCCGTTGATCAGCAGCACTTTACGCACCTTGTCCGCTTCGTCCTTGGAGAGGATGTAGCCGGCGTGGGTCGCGAAACGCTCCTTGACCTGGTTGTAGATGGAGTCGACCACGATGACAGCCTGCTCGGAGGCACAGACCACGCCGTTGTCGAAGGTCTTGGACATCAGGATGGAGGCGACGGCACGCTTCACGTCGGCGGTTTCGTCGATGACGATGGGCACGTTGCCCGCACCCACGCCGATGGCGGGTTTGCCGGAGGAGTAGGCGGCCTTCACCATGCCCGGGCCACCGGTGGCCAGGATCAGGTTGATGTCGTCGTGACGCATCAGGGCGTTGGAGAGTTCGACGGAGGGTTGATCAATCCAGCCGATGATGTCTTTCGGCGCACCGGCAGCCACGGCTGCATCCAGTACCAGCTTGGCAGCGGTATTGGTGGAGTTCTTGGCGCGGGGGTGCGGGGAGAAGATGATGGCGTTGCGGGTCTTCAGGGAGATGAGGGCCTTGAAGATCGCGGTGGAAGTCGGGTTGGTGGTCGGTACGATACCGCAGATGATGCCTACCGGCTCGGCGATGGTGATGGTGCCCATCTCGTCGTCCTGGCTCAGGATGCCGCAGGTCTTTTCATCTTTATAGGCGTTGTAGATGTATTCGGAGGCGAAGTGGTTCTTGATAACCTTGTCTTCGATGATACCCATACCGGATTCAGCCACGGCCATCTGGGCCAGGGGGATACGGGCGTTGCTGGCGGCCAGGGCGGCGGCACGGAAGACCTTGTCTACCTGCTCTTGCGAGAAGCTGGCGAATTGACGCTGTGCTTCTTTGACGCGGGCAACCAGTGCATCCAGTTCAGCCAAATTGGTTACTGCCATGTTTATCTCCTGATGATTTGAAAACTGTTTAGTAAGACCTTGGCAATGCCCGGCAATTATAGCCACCTTGTCAAGGCAAGAATCACCATAACGGGGTATTTACATGCCTTAGTAAACTGTTTTCTGGCTCGATTATAGGGTCGGGATGTGTCAGAAAAGATTGATCTGGATCATATGTAACAAAAGAACAAAAGAAATTTTGTTTCACCCCTTGTCGCACCACTATGTTACGGGAGTGTGTCATCCTTTCTTGGCATCACGAGCGGCTGTCACGCGCCCTTGGAATATCTGCTCAGGGAAGGGGATCCGATGAATTCTCGCCTTGACCGGAATGGGGGGAGGCGGTATCGCCGTGATGGCGGCAGAACGCCCAGCCCCCGGACGTTTCATTTATGTTGAGAAAGGGGTTGTTGTTTTCATCCAGTCGCCCTGGCGAAACAGCACATCTGGCGGTGGCAGGGAGCGCGTCACCTCTTCACAGCTGACCCCACTGGCGCCGCACCAGGGTGAGAAAGGCCAAAATCGGGGTCACAGGAGCGGGTGGGGGCGGCAAGCAGGCGTGGTGAGAAGCAAGGGTGCCATTTACCGAAAATATCGTTTCTTGGCTGAGGGTTGATATAACGCGCTGCCATGGCACCAGGCGATGTTAATGGCGACCTCTCTCCCTTAACAACCCGATATGTTGAATTTTGTCGATACATTAGCGGAACTAACTAAAAAGCCCCGGTAAGGGTGAGATTATTTGATTGGAGAAGGGAAAAGCCATGGTGTAAATTTACGCGCAGTTTGGGGGCTGGCCCCTTGTGGCTCGTATTGGTTCTGGATGGCGCCTATGGCAGCAATAGACTTCTCTTTATACCTGAAATTTTTCGTCGGCCTGTTTGCGATCATCAACCCGCTGGGTCTGTTGCCGGTCTTTGTGAGCCTGACGGGCCACATGTCGCCGGAGGAGCGACGCAAGACCAACACCACCGCCCACATTGCCGTGATGATCATCTTGATGGTCTCCATGTGCATGGGACAGCTCATCCTCGACAGTTTCGGCATCTCCCTGGCGTCGTTTCGCATTGCCGGTGGCTCTCTCATCACCCTGATCGCCTGGTCCATGCTGCAGGGCAAGCTGGGGGAGGTGAAGCACAACAAGCAGGAGAAGGGTGAACTGGCTGCGCGTGAATCTATTGCCGTGGTGCCCCTGGCTCTGCCGCTGATGGCCGGACCCGGTGCCATCTCCTCTTCCATCGTCTATGCCAGCCAGAAGACCCTGCCCCAGATGGCCGGCATGTTCGTGGTGGTGGTGGCGTTTGCCTGCTGCTCCTGGCTCATCTTCCGCGCCGCTCCCCTGCTGTTCAAGCTGATGGGCAACACCGGCATCAACGTGGTGACCCGTATCATGGGTCTCATCATGATGTCCCTTGGCATCGAGATCATCGTGGCGGGCATCAAGGGAGTCTTCCCCGGTCTGGTGTGAGCCAGGTCCGTTTTTGTCGGAGCCGGTCCTTGTGACCGGCTTTTTATTGTTTCTTTTTTGTTGGTCATTTCCTAGAATCGAGCGGCCTTGTACGAAAAACGACCGCCTCGGGATATTTAAATGCTGAATAAATGGTTTTAAGTTGTTTTTTTGACCATGAAAGCGGCCTGTTCCTGATGATATCTATTGCATTATCAGAATTGTCAGGGAATTATGCGGGCAGCGAGGTGTTTGTCTCGTGGATAACAAATGCATGGAATGTTCTTGTTGGAGTATGGAAATGACTCATAGAAAAACAATTATTAATACCCTTTTATTGACTGCACTTTTCGGTGGCGCCACCCTGGCTCACGCCGCCGATGTCCCCGCCGGTACCAAGCTTGCTCCCGAGCAAACCCTGGTGAAAGGCAATGGTTCCGAACCCGCCACCCTGGATCCCCAGAAAGTGGAAGGTACCCCCGAATCCAACGTATTGCGTGACCTGTTCGAAGGTCTCGTCTCCTCCGGCCCCAAGGGTGAGACCCTGCCCGGCGTCGCCGAGTCCTGGGAAACCAAGGACAACAAACATTACGTGTTCCACCTGCGCAAGGATGCCAAGTGGTCCAACGGGGATCCCGTCACCGCTCATGACTTCGTCTTTGCCTTCCAGCGCGCGGTGGATCCCAAGACGGCCTCTCCCTACTCCTGGTACATGGAGATCCCGACCATCATCAATGCCTCCGACATCATCGCGGGCAAGAAGCCGGCCGACACTCTGGGTGTGAAGGCGGTGGACGATCATACCTTCGAGGTGCAGCTGGAGAAGGCGGTGCCTTACTTCGTCAGCATGCTCTCCCACACCACCACCTATCCGGTCCCGAAGAAGGTGATCGAGAAGTTCGGTGACAAGTGGACCCAGCCCGGCAACATGGTATCCAACGGCGCCTACGTGCTGAAGGACTGGGTGGTCAACGAGCGTGTCGACGTCGAGCGCAACCCCAACTACTGGAACAACGGCAAGACCGTCATCAACAAGGTGACCTACCTGCCCATCCAGTCCACCAACGCCGAGCTGAACCGCTATCTGGCTGGCGAAGTGGATCTGACCTACAACATGCCCATCGAACGCTTCAAGCAGATGAAGAAAGAGCTGCCGGACGAAGTGAAGGTCAGCGGCTATGTGGGCACCTACTACTACACCTTCAACACCAAGCGCAAACCTTATGACGACGTGCGGGTGCGTACTGCACTCACCTACGCTATCGATCGCGACGTGATCGCCGACAAGGTGATGGGCAAGGGTGAGACCCCGGGTTATGCCTTGGTGCCCGACTTCGTGGACGGCTTCAAGCCGGTGGCACCATCCTGGTCCAAGCTGACCCAGGCAGAGCGCGATACCAAGGCGAAAGAACTGCTGACCGAAGCCGGTTACGGCCCGGGCAACCCGCTCAAGTTCGAGCTGCTCTATAACACCGACGACAACCACAAGAAGGTGGCCGTGGCCGTCGCCTCCATGTGGAAGAAGCTCGGCGTGCAGGTGAGCCTGGTGAACCAGGAGTGGAAGACCTATCTGGAGACGCTCAAGCAAGGCCAGTTTGATGTGGCCCGTCGTGGTTGGATTGCCGACTACAACGAAGCCTCCTCCATGCTGGATCTGATGCAGACCACTCACGGCAACAACGACGGCAAATACTCCAACCCGACGTTCGACAAGCTGATGAGCGAGTCCCGCAACCAGGTGGATGCCGAGGCGCGCAACAAGCTCTATGTCCAGGCCGAAGAGATCCTGGCCAAGGACATGCCGATCGCCCCCATCTATCAGTACGTGACCTCCCGCATGGTCAAGCCCTACGTGGGCGGCTACCCGGCCAACCCGCTGGACAACATCTACAGCAAAGACATGTACATCGTTGCTCACTGAGTAAAGACACAAGTCGCATAACAAGCAGGGCCCGCCAGACGGCGGGCCTTTATTACAACCGCGACCCTTTGGAAGCAGTACAGGACAGGAAATGTCTATGTTGAAATTCATCCTTAAACGTCTACTGGAAGCGATCCCGACTCTGCTGGTCTTGATCACCGTCTCCTTCTTCATGATGCGCTTCGCCCCGGGTAACCCCTTCACCAGCGAACGCGCCCTGCCGCCGGAAGTCCTGGCCAACATCGAAGCCAAATATGGCCTGGACAAGCCCATCGGCATGCAATACCTCACTTACCTCGGCAACCTGGTCCAGGGGGATCTGGGGCCCTCCTTCAAATACAAGGACTTCACCGTCAATGATCTGGTGAGCCAGGCCCTGCCTGTCTCCGCCAAGATAGGCTCGGTCGCCTTCCTGCTGGCAGTGACCCTGGGGGTCACCTTCGGCACCATTGCGGCCCTGAAACAGAACACCCTCATCGACTACCTGTTGATGTCGTCGGCCATGGCCGGGGTGGTGATCCCGGGCTTTGTGCTGGCACCGCTGCTGGTGCTCTTCTTCAGTATCTATCTGGGCTGGTTCCCGGCGGGGGGCTGGCAGGGGGGCGGCGCCCAGTTCATGGTACTGCCGGTGTTCGGCATGATGATGTACTACATCTCGGCCATCTCCCGCATCATGCGCGGCAGCATGATCGAGACCATGAACTCCAACTTCATCCGTACCGCCCGCGCCAAGGGGCTGCCCCTGCGCCACATCATCCTCAAGCACGCGCTGCGCCCGGCCATGCTGCCGGTGGTCTCCTACCTGGGACCGGCCTTCGTGGGCATCATCACCGGCTCCGTGGTCATCGAGACCATCTTCGGCCTGCCGGGGATCGGCCAGCTGTTCGTCAACGGTGCCCTCAACCGTGATTACTCCATGGTGCTCGGTCTGACCATTCTGGTCGGCGCCCTCACTATCACCTTTAACGCCGTGGTCGATATTCTCTATGCCGTCATCGATCCCAAGATCCGTTACTAAGCCGGGAGTACATCATGGTAGTCACAACTGAAAAGCGCGAAGCCGTCGAGGCGTTCGCCCAGAAAGTGGAAGTGGTGGAAGGACGCTCCCTGTGGAAGGATGCCCGTCGCCGTTTCCTGCGCAACAAGGCGGCCCTGACCAGCCTCATCATCCTTACCATCATCGGTCTGGCGGTGATCGTGGGGCCCCACCTGTCCCAGTACACGTTCGATGACCCGGACTGGGGGGCCATGCAGAGTGCCCCGGACATGGAGACCGGCCACTGGTTTGGCACCGACAGCCTGGGGCGCGACCTGTTCGTGCGTACCCTGCTCGGCGGACGCATCTCCCTGATGGTCGGCATCATGGGGGCCCTGGTGGCCGTCATCATCGGCACCCTCTACGGCGCCGCGTCCGGCTTTATCGGTGGTCGCGTCGATAGCCTGATGATGCGGGTGCTTGAGATCCTCAACGCCTTCCCCTTCATGTTTTTCGTGATCATGCTGGTGACCTTCTTCGGTCGCAACCTGGCCCTCATTTTCCTCGCCATCGGGGCGGTGAGCTGGCTCGACATGGCGCGTATCGTGCGCGGCCAGACCCTGAGTCTCAAGAGCAAGGAGTTCATCGAGGCGGCCCACGTCTGCGGCGTCTCCAAGTGGAAGATCATCACCCGTCATATCGTGCCCAACGTGCTCGGGATAGTGGCGGTTTACGCCACCCTGCTGGTGCCGGGGATGATCATGTTCGAATCCTTCCTGAGCTTCCTGGGTCTGGGCGTGCAAGAGCCCATGACCAGCTGGGGCGCCCTGCTGGATGAAGGCTCCAAGTCGATGGAAGTGGCCATCTGGCAACTCCTGTTCCCCGCCGGTTTCATGGTGGTGACCCTGTTCTGCTTCAACTTCCTCGGGGATGGTCTGCGTGATGCCCTGGATCCCAAGGATCGCTGATACCCAGGGACCGGCAAGACGCCAAGGGGCCATCAGACCCGTTCAGGGAACGCACCGCGTTCACCACGGGCAGGCCCCCATCACGACAGCGCGATAAGGAGTACTGAGATGAAATTACTGGATGTGAAAGATCTGCGGGTCGAGTTCAAGACCCCGGACGGCAATGTGGTGGCCGTCAACGACCTCAACTTTTCTCTTTCTGCTGGCGAAACTTTGGGGATCGTCGGGGAGTCAGGCTCAGGCAAGTCCCAGACTGCCTTTGCCATCATGGGGCTGCTGGCCAAGAACGGTGTCATCACCGGCTCGGCCAAATTTCAGGGGGACGAGATCCTGAATCTGCCGGAGCACAAGCTCAACAAGATCCGCTCCGAGAAGATCGCCATGATCTTCCAGGACCCCATGACGTCGCTCAACCCCTACATGAAGGTCAAGGATCAGCTGATGGAAGTGCTGATGCTGCACAAGGGGATGACCAAGGCTGCCGCCTTCGAGGAGTCGGTGCGCATGCTTGACGCGGTGAAGATCCCCGAGTCGCGCAAGCGGATGAACATGTATCCCCACGAGTTCTCCGGCGGCATGCGCCAGCGGGTGATGATCGCCATGGCGCTCCTGTGCCGGCCGCAGCTGCTCATCGCCGACGAGCCGACCACGGCGCTGGACGTGACGGTACAGGCCCAGATCATGACCCTGATGAACGAGCTCAAGCGCGAGTTCAACACCGCCATCATCATGATCACCCACGATCTTGGTGTCGTGGCCGGCATCTGCGACAAGGTGCTGGTGATGTACGCAGGCCGGACCATGGAGTACGGCCGGGTCAACGATATCTTCTATCGCCCGAGCCACCCCTATACCGAAGGCTTGCTGCGCGCCATTCCCCGCCTCGATACCGAAGGGGAAGAGCTGCCCACCATTCCGGGCAATCCGCCCAACCTGCTGCGTTTGCCCACCGGCTGTCCCTTCCAGGAGCGTTGCCACCGGGTGAGCGAGATTTGTGGCCAGCAATCGCCGATCCTGACGCCGTTCAACGACGGCCGGGAGCGGGCGTGCCACTGGGTATCGGATGCCATGATCAAGGGAGTGAACTAAATGGGTACTGACAAGAAACTGCTGCTGGAAGTGTCCGACCTCAAGGTTCACTTCCATATCAAGAGTGACAAGGCCTGGCCCTGGGCCAAGCCCTCCGCCCTGAAGGCGGTGGACGGGGTGACCCTGCGCCTCTACGAAGGAGAGACCCTGGGCGTAGTGGGGGAGTCCGGTTGCGGCAAATCCACCTTCGCCCGTGCCCTCATCGGCCTGGTACCGGCCACCGACGGCAAGGTGGTGTGGCTTGGGCAGGACTTGACCAAACTCGAGCAGAACGCCCTGCGGGAGAAGCGCAAGGAGATCCAGATGATCTTCCAGGACCCGCTGGCCTCCCTGAACCCCCGCATGACCATAGGGGACATCATCGCCGAGCCCCTCATCACCTTCTACCCGACCCTGCCAAGGGAAGAGGTGAAGGAGAAGGTGCGCGCCATGATGACCAAGGTGGGTCTGTTGCCGAACCTGGTGAACCGTTACCCCCATGAGTTCTCCGGCGGCCAGTGCCAGCGCATCGGCATCGCCCGGGCGCTCATTCTCGAGCCCAAGATGATCATCTGTGACGAGCCGGTCTCGGCGCTGGATGTCTCCATCCAGGCTCAGGTGGTGAACCTGCTGAAATCCCTGCAAAAGGAGATGGGGCTCTCCCTCATCTTCATCGCCCACGACCTCTCCGTGGTGAAGCACATCTCGGATCGGGTGCTGGTGATGTACCTAGGCAACGCGGTGGAGCTCGGGACCGGCAAGGAGATCTTCGCCAATCCCCTGCACCCCTATACCAAGGCGCTGATGTCGGCGGTCCCCATCCCGGATCCGGATCTGGAGCGCAGCAAGGTCATCCAGATCCTGGAAGGGGATTTGCCATCCCCCATGAATCCGCCCTCCGGTTGCGTGTTCCGTACCCGCTGCCCGGTGGCAGGCCCGGAGTGCGCCAAGACCCGGCCCCAGCTCGAGGGCAACTTCGACCACGCGGTCTCCTGCCTCAAGGTGGACCCGCTCTGAGAACCTGTTAACGATCTTGCTGCGAGGCCGTGATCAAGGCCTCATGCGCTGCTCGGAATCCTCATGTATTCATATACATTCCGGTTCCTGCGCTGCTCTTTACCTTGTTGACGACCTCTCGCGACAGCTCGTAAACAGGTTCTAAGGAGAACCGTATCGAGAAGGGCGCGTGCTGGCGCTCTTTTTATTGCATGGGGGATAAGATGCCTCTTGGCGCCATCTTCCCGGACTGTTACTATCCGCCGCACAAGGGGAGTAACTTCTCGCCGGTTTGTCGTCATTACGGTGCACCCATATCCTGCAGTGCACCCGGCAGCCGGGCAGTCGATGTCAATCGGCTGTAAGTGAGACCTTGCCGAGAGGCAAGGTGTATCTGCTCCAAACGCGAACCCACTGCCTCCCGGCCGTGGGTTTTGTCGTTTTGGGAGAAGTGAAAATGGGTGAATGGTGGATGTGGACCGGTTTCTTCAGCATAGTGCTGGTCCTGTTGTGGATTGATATCCGCTTTGTCGGTGGCGGCAAGGCGCACAAGGTGTCCCTGAAAGAGGCGGGCATCTGGTCTCTCATCTGGGTCAGCGTGGCGCTCCTGTTCAACCTGGCCATCTGGCTCTGGCTGGATCACAGTGCCGGGCGCGAAATCGCGAACCAGAAGGGGCTGGAGTTTCTCACCGGCTACCTCATCGAAAAGGCACTGGCGGTGGACAACGTCTTCGTCTGGCTGATGCTGTTCGGCTACTTCGCCATCCCGGCGGAGCTGCAGCGCCGGGTCCTGCTCTACGGGGTGCTGGGGGCCATCGTGATGCGCGCCGGCATGGTGTTCGCGGGCAGCTGGCTCATCGAGCAGTTCCACTGGATCCTCTACCTGTTCGGGGCCTTCCTGCTGCTGACCGGTGCCAAGATGCTGTGGGCGGCCGACAAGGAGCCGGATCTCGAGAACAATGCCCTGCTCGGCTGGATGCGTCGTCGCTTCAAGGTGACCGAGACGCTGGAGGGGGAGAAGTTCTTCGTCTGGCGTGACGGTGTGCGCTACGCGACCCCGCTGCTGCTCATCCTGGTGCTGGTGGAGGTGAGCGACCTCATCTTCGCGGTGGACAGTATCCCGGCCATCTTCGCGGTGACCACGGATCCCTTCATCGTGCTCACCTCCAACATCTTCGCCATCATGGGGCTGCGCGCCATGTACTTCCTGCTGGCCGGGGTGGCCGATCGCTTCGCCCTGCTCAAATACGGCCTGGCGCTGATCCTGATGTTCATCGGGGTCAAGATGTTGCTGCTCGATATCTTCAAGATACCGACCGGCATCGCCCTTGGCGTGGTGGCGCTGATCCTGCTGGCCTCCATGGGGCTGAGTCTGCTGATGACCCGCAAAAAGGCGGCGTGAACGGTGCAATAAAAAGGGCTCCCTCGGGAGCCCTTTTTCATGTCAGCAATTTGCTTAGCGCTTGATCTTCTTGGGGTTGGTGTAGCCCCAGACGGTGTACATGTCCGCCAAGAGGGCACCGTTGTACTCCTCCAGATCGGATTGTTTCACTTCAGCATCACCCTGGCGTCCGAACAGGACCACCTCGTCACCGGGTTTGATCCCCTTGATGTCGGTGACGTCCACCATGGTGGTGTTCATGGAGGTCTTGCCCACGACGGGAGCCTTCTGGCCATGGATCAGCACATAGGCCTTGTTGCTCATGGCGCGGCGGTAGCCGTCGGAGTAGCCCATCGGCAGGTTGGCCAGCAGGGAGTCGCGCTTGAGGGTGAAGGTGCGGTCATAGCCGACGGTGTTGCCCGCCGGGTAGTGGTTGACGGAGGCGACCTGGGTCTTGAACGCCATCACCTTCTTGTACTCGGTGTAGGAGGGAATGGTGTCGCCATAGATGATGCCGCCCGGGCGCACCATGTCAAAGTAGGCTTCCGGCACTTCCAGGGTAGCGAAGGAGTTGGCGGCGTGGATGGTGAGCTTGCTGCGATCCAGCTTGCCGGCGTCGATGAGCCACTGGTAGTCCAGCTTGAACTGGGCCAGCCCCAGCTTGACGTCCTCTTTCTCCTCCACCGGGAAGTGGGTCATGATGCCGACCGGGGTGATCCCCTTGAGCTTGAGCATGGCCAGGGCATCGGCCTTGGCATCGTCCTGGCGCAGATCGATGCCGTTGCGGCTCATGCCGGCGGAGTTCAGGCCGATGTGCACCGGGATGTTGGTGTGATGACGCTGGGCGATGTCGGCGATCCCCTTGGCGCTCTCCAGGCTGCCGATGAGCTCTTCCAGCTTGTAGGGCAGGGCCTGCTCCACTTCATCCGGGGTGGCGGCACGCACCCGCATCAGGCGACCTTCGAAGCCCTTCTCGCGGGCAACACGTGCTTCTTCGTTGCTGGCGATGCCGATGCAGGGGATGCCTGCTTTGACCACGGAAGGGACCAGCAGGTCGATGCCGTGACCGTAGGCGTCCGCCTTCATGATGGCGCAGATCTGCGGGCCCTTGTCACCGAGGCGATTTTTCAGGGTCTGGATGTTGTGCTCGAAGGCACCGAGATCCACTTCCAGCCAGGCGTTAGCGGCGGTCTGTTCCTGACCGTTGCGGTGGTCGTCGGCGAGCGGCAGATAGGGGGCGGCGACTGCCTGGCCGGCCAGCAGGCCAAAGATCAGGGTCGCGAGCAGTGTTTTCTTGTGCATGGGGCAAGTCCTTTCTTATTGTCTTGAGTTGAGGCTGGGCTCATCGCTGAGGCGAGCTGCGGCAGGGCTGGTCATAGCATGTTGCTATGCTAATGATATATTTCACTTTTTATCCAGATGCCGGCTCTGGGAGTGTATCTCAACGGCGTCAATCGTGGCACGTGTTGCAGGAAGAAAATATGAAGCTGACGTTGCGGATTCCACCGTTGCTGCTGTTCGTCGTCATCGTGCTCGCCATGTGGCTGGGGCGGGGCGAGGGGAGGGCGGCGCCACTGTGGCTGTTGCTGGTCGCCACGCTGTGGCTGGCGGGAGCCCTGCTGGGAGGCGGTGCGCTTCTGCATTTCTGGCAGCAGCGCACCACCGTGCACCCCCAGCGGCTGGAGAGCAGCCGGGTGCTGGTGACCCGGGGCGTCTATCGCATCAGCCGCAATCCCATGTATCTGGGGCTGCTCTGCTGGACCCTGGCGCTGGCGTGCTATCTGGGAGGCATGGCAGTGTGGCTCGGGCCGCTGCTGCTCTGGGTCTGGCTTACCCGCTTCCAGATCCTGGCGGAGGAGCAGGCGCTGCGGCGGCAATTCGGCGATGCCTATGACGACTACTGCCGTCAGGTCAGGCGCTGGTGTTGAGGCGCGGTGTGTCCCATCAGGCATATGACAACGGCCCGCAGAGGCGGGCCGTTGTCATGGGGGTCAGGGGATCACGCCTTGGCGGTGTCTACCTCGCCGAGGGGGGCGGTCTCCCCCAGGCTGTCTTCGCTCTTGGCCACCACGCTCGCGGCGATGGCGTTGCCCAGCACGTTGGTGGCGGAGCGCCCCATGTCGAGGAAGTGGTCGATGCCGAGCAGCAGCAGGATGCCCGCTTCCGGGATGTGGAACTGGTTGAGGGTGGCGGCAATCACCACCAGGGAGGCGCGGGGCACCCCGGCCATTCCCTTGGAAGTAACCATCAGCAGCAGCAGCATCGTGATCTGCTGGGCCGTGGAGAGCTCGATGCCATAGGCCTGGGCGATGAACATCACCGCGAAGGTGCAGTACATCATGGAGCCGTCCAGGTTGAAGGAGTAGCCCATGGGGAGCACGAAGCTGGCGATGCGCTTGTCACAGCCAAATTTCTCCAGCCTGTCCAGGGTTTTGGGATAGGCGGCCTCGGAGCTGGCGGTGGAGAAGGCCAGCAGGATGGGCTCGCGGATGAGGGCGAGCAGAGTCAGCATGCGGCGACGGATGAAGAGGCTGCCCATGGCGATGAGCAGCAGCCAGAGGCAGCCGAGCGCCAGATAGAACTGGGCCATGAAGGTGCCATAGGTGGCGAGGATGCCGAGCCCCTCCTTGGCGACCATGGCGGCGATGGCGCCAAACACCGCGAACGGGGCGAAGTTCATCACGTAGCCGGTCACCTTGAGCATGATCTCGGCGCCGCTTGCCATCAGCTTGACCACGGGCTTGGCGTCGTCCCCCAGGGCGGCGGCGGCCAGCCCGAAGAAGAGGGAGAAGACCACGATCTGCAGGATCTCGTTGGTGGCCATCGCCTCGACCACGCTTTTCGGGATGGCGTGGGTCACGAAATCCTTGAGGGAGATGGCGGTGGCAACCACGCCGGAGCTGGCGCCGTCATCGGGCAGGGAGAGGGAGAGCCCCACCCCGGGTTGCATCAGGTGGACCATGACCAGCCCCAGGGTCAGGGACAGCAGGGAGGCGAGCATGAACCAGCCCAGGGTCTTGACGCCGATGCGGCCCACGGTGCGGGTGTCGCCCATCTTGGCGATACCGACCACGAGCGTGGTGAACACCAGGGGGGCGATGATCATCTTGATGAGGCGCAGGAAGATGTCGGTCAGCAGGGTGATGTCATCGGCAAAGCCTGCGGCCTGTGCGGGCGCGAGCAGGCGATAACCCTGCCCGGTCACGATGCCAAGCAACATCGCAATGAGGATGGCAACGGTCAACTTGTTCATTTTCATGGGGGAGTTCCGGTTTCGATAGGTGCAATGCCTGTGCAGGCGGCGAGGGGCCGCCTCAGTCCTTTTTTTTGTGATCCGGGCGGTGGAATCCAGACAGCCGGTGTGCTGGAGCATGCCTAATCGCGAAGGGGAAATCCAGTGACTTGTTTCGGAGTTTTGCGCCGTTGTTAGCTGCATTTGATATGCATCTTGTGATTTATTTGTATTAATCGCTGTTTATTTTAATTTTTGCGAGATAAACGGCTTCCATGCTCTGTGCGTCCCGGGGGCTGGCCTCCAGGGTGAAGACGAGCAGGGCCGAGGTGCGATGTTCCACCTGCATGTCGTCCATGAAGGTGTCTGGCTCGTACTCGTCGAACCCGAATTGGGGGCGGGTCGGGGTGACCCTGACGGCATCCCGCGACAGGGTCAGCGTCTCGACCCGAATCCAGGGGTATCCCTTTGCCAGTGCCACCTCACCGGCCCGCTTGAGCACGTATTTGCGCGCCGTTTCCCTGTCCACCAGATCGTTGCCCACAAACTCCAGTTGCCAGCGGGCCGGGCCAAGCTGGGTCTGTGAAAAACCGGTCTGGCCATTCCAGAACGATTTTTCACTGTCATAGGCGGTGGCACAGCCCGCGAGCTGGCCGACCAGCAGGGCGCTGAGGGCAAGGGTGCAGAAAGTACGAAGGGAAGGCAACATGATGCGGGCCGCTTGGCAAAGGGGGGTTTACTACAGCACAAAGGGATCGGAGAGACAATCGCGGTGGAAGACCATAAAAGAAAAGGCCTTGTCGTCTGACAAGGCCTTTCTCGGGGAATTTGGTCGGTGTGAGAGGATTCGAACCTCCGACCCTCTACACCCCATGCAGATGCGCTACCTGGCTGCGCTACACACCGACGGAGTCAGCTCGGCTGACGGGGAGGGAGTTTATGGAGATGCCCCGCCCCTGTCAACAGGGGAAATTCAGGTTCGAGATCGTTTGCCTGCTTTGCGAGCAACTTCGGATCAAAGTGCGACCAGTGGTGCATTTTGTCGGCACCTCACCGCTGTCTTGCAGGAAAAACGGCCACCCGGAGGTGGCCGTTTGGCGTGATGTTCTCAAGCCGAGATCAGCGGTTGAAGATCAAGCGCATGCCCAATACCTTGTCGGTGACCTGACCGTTCTGCCAGGCAATCTGGCCGTTCACCAGGGTCATCTCAAGCAGGGCGCGCTGGAAGCGGTCATCATCCAGATCAGCGGTTGAAGGTGAGTCGCTTGCCCAATACCTTGTCGGTGACTTGGCCGTTCTGCCAGGCTATTTGTCCGTTCACCAGGGTCATCTCGATGGTGCTCTGGAAGCGGTAGCCGTTGAACGGGGACCAGCCGCACAGGTAGAGCAGGTTGCTGTCGGTGACCACGTAGGGCTTGCCGAGATCCAGCAGCACCAGGTCGGCGAAGTAGCCTTCCCGGATGTAGCCGCGATCCTGCACCTGGAAGCGCTCGGCCACCGCGTGGGAGGTCTTCTTGACGATGGTTTCCAGGCTGAAGACCCCGTTGTGGTAGAGCTCCAGCAGCGCCTGCAGGGAGTGCTGCACCAGGGGCACGCCGGACGGCGCCTTGAAGTAGCTGTTCTGCTTCTCTTCCCAGGTGTGGGGAGCGTGGTCGGTGGCGATGATGTCGAGCACGTCGTTGCGTACCGCATCCAGCAGGGCGTGCTGGTCGGCAGCGCTCTTCACCGCCGGGTTGCACTTGATCTGGCTGCCCAGGGTGTCGTAGTCCGCCTCGTTGAAGAAGAGGTGGTGGACGCACACTTCGGCGGTGATGTTCTTGTCCTTGAGATCCTTCAGATCCGGGGTGGCGGTAAAGAGCGAGAGCTCTTTCGCCGTGGTCAGGTGCAGCACGTGCAGCTTGGCGCCGTACTGCTTGGCCAGGGAGACCGCCATGCTGGAGGATTTGTAGCAGGCGTCCGCGCTGCGGATGCGGCCGTGCTCGCGCATGGGCACGTCTTCGCCCCACTTGGCGCGAGCTTCGTCTTCCAGCACCTTGATGGACGGGGTGTCCTCGCAGTGGGTGACGATCATCACCGGGCTCTCGCGGAAGATGGCTGCCAGGGTCTCCTGGTTGTCCACCAGCATGTTGCCGGTGGAGGCCCCCATGAAGATCTTGATGCCGCAGGACTGCTTGGGATCGAGCTTCTTGATCTCTTCCAGGTTGTCGTTGGTGGCACCCAGGTAGAAGCTGTAGTTGGCGGCGGCGGAGTTGGCGGCGATCTGGTATTTGGCTTCGAGGGCGTCGATGGTGGTGGTCTGGGGATTGACGTTGGGCATTTCCATGAAGCTGGTGGTGCCACCGGCCACGGCGGCCCGGGATTCACTGGCGATGGTTCCCTTGTGGGTCAGGCCGGGCTCCCGGAAGTGGACCTGATCATCGATCATCCCGGGGATGAGATGACGGCCCGTTGCATCGATCACCACGGCATCGGGGGCACTGATGTCCGGGGCGACGCGGGCGATCCGCTCACCCTCGATCAGGACGTCGGAGGCATAGATGCGGCCTTCGTTGACCAGGGTGGCATTCTTGATAAGCAATTTGTTCATGGGGGGTTCCAGTTCCTTTGCCGGGAATTGTGGGGGTTGACTATTTATCTAATAAATCAATCGCTTACTGTTGGATCTTTTTTTCTTGGGGCGTCATTGGGGCAAAAAGGCCTTTTGATTGCATCTGCTCCCAGATCCTGACCGCCTCAGATTTGCTCGCCGAGGCGATCCACTTTCCGTAGACGGATTGTAACATTTCAAGGTCAGCGTGACCCATTTGCGCTGCAATATACGCGAGATTTCCATGCGACGTCAGGTTCCAACTAGCAAACGTATGCCTAAGTTGATAGAAGCGCCGGTATCTTACTCCGGCTCTCCTCATGATGTTGCTCCAGGCATGAGACACCCCGGCGGCGGTGAAGAACTCCTTGGCGTGTGGAACATGGGGGCCCGTCACCTTAGGCGTGAATACCGGCCTGATGCTCTGGCGCTCGATGCGACCGTTCATGTCTACATCTACCGACACCACAGCACGCATGAACGACAATGCCATCTGTGACCTGAGAGCTGCGATCACGGGCGGTTGCAGATCAACCTCCCGGGGCTCGTTGGTCTTGGGCAGTTTGAAATAGTCCGATTCGTTACTGATGTTCCTGCTGATGACCATGACCCCTTTTTCGAGGTCGATGTCCTCCCAAGCAAGAGCCCTCAACTCGCCTGTTCTAAGGCCAGTATAGATGGCAAGGGTGATCATGTTTCGTTGCTGCTCGTGGGAGCATGCTTCCAGCAGCCGGGTGTATTCATCAAATTCGAAAGGGTCTGCCGGTGAGGTCTTTCTGGTGGTGACGGGCCTCACACCTCCTGTGAGTCTTGCTGCATCCGCAAGTAAGTTGTTCTTCTCACACCAGCGAAGCAACTGCCTGAATCGCCCAAGGTAGGTGACGATGGAACTGGGTTTGAGTGAGATGTGCAGCTCATTGCGGATCAGCTCTATGTCCTTGGGCATCAGCGTTGAGACCTGTCGGTCCTTACCCAGGACATTGATGCACGCCTCAATGGCGAACGGGTAGCCATGACGAGAGGTAGGCTTCAGCATAGGTTTGTGAAGCCGCCAGAAATCCTGATAGGCCTCCCAGATGGTGACGTTTCGCCGGCTTCCTCCAAATCGAGCCAGTGCTGAGCTGTCAGGGAAATGATGTGCGTAGCTGAAGGTACCGATCGCAATCTCATGCTTGATGGTTGCGAGCTTGTTGGTGGCAAACTTCACGTTCGCCTTGGTGATGGGGAGGTCGAGGACCTCCCGGCAGCGCGCCCGTTTATAGGTGAAGGTAATGCGCAGCTTTTTGCCATGAACCTCCAATCCAGTGACTCCAGCCACTAGATCATCATGTTTGACTCGACCCACTTGTCATACTCCGCAACGTTGTAACGAATCTGGTTATCCGGGGCTCGGCACCATACCCGCCCTTCCGGCCACTCTCCTTTTAAGCGCCGTCCCTCGGCGGCTTTTTCTGTCATGCCTGTCAGTTCGGCGAATAACTTCGGCCTCACCCACCTGGCACATGGGTAGACGAATTGCTGCATTTGTTGGTCCTCATTAGTCTGGTTATTTCATCCCGGCCTGCTCGGTTGTAGAGGAAGCATTCAACCTGCTTCCTGCTGCTGACCGCCTGGTCAAGACGGTACTCCCCGAACGCCGGGCGTTTGAGTTGGTGCTGGTTGGCCAGCCGTCCAATGGCCTGGGCACTGACTCCCAGCTCCTTGCCCAGGTCGGTGGCGCTCCAGAGCTGGCCGGCAACCCGGGGAGCTTCGATGGGCAGGTCGAAGTGCGCCAGGATGCGGCCGATCTCGGCGAGCTTGGCCGATCGGGAAAGGGTGGGGGAGCGCACGGTGCTGACCAGCTCATTGAGAAGCTGGCTGTCCTGGTCGATGGTCAGTTGAAGTTGTTGCATGGCGTGGCCCTCCTGTTTCAGAGGATGGGGCGCCAATTTGATTGAAGGAAGGGCCGTGATTTCGTTATCCCCGGAATCCAGGGTGTGAGAGAGATGGGATCAGGCGGCAGTGCTGATCGGCTCCACACCAGACAGCAGCAGCGTCAGCTTGCTGACATCGCGGATCCGGCATTCGCCGCGCCAGTTGGGGGCGAAGATGAGGAGCATGGAGCCCTTGGGGTTTCCCTTCATCTCTTCGCCGGTTGCCTTGTTGATGAAGCTCACCCGGCCGTTGCGCCACTTGCCGTTCTCATCGTGGTAACCAGTGATGTGCCGCACCTCGCTGGCACGCATACCGGGATACCATTCTGTGCTGGTGTCCTGGGGGACCAGCATGACGGTGCCGATGCCGCGCCCCTGCTGCTCGATGGCTTTTTCCACCCACGGCCCGATATCGGAGTAGGGCGGGTTGAGCCATGCCCAAGGTGAGCGCACTGACGGGCTGATAAAGTCGCCCCAGTCCACGCTCAGGGCGTCGATATCCGGTGTCAGGTACTTCTCGCAGAGCGCCGTTTCCGGCAGTGCGGCGGCATCAAGGGCGAAGTTGAATTCCAGATCCAGCGCCCGGAACAGCCAGAGCGGTGTCTGGGTCATGTCCCGGGTGCCGGTGGGGGTAGTGGAGCCACGGTAGTCTGCCATATTGGAACCTCTCCTTTTGGAACCGTGTCATCAGTAGTTGATTGTCAGGTGGTCGATCTTGTTGCCAGCGATGTGCTTGATAAGGTTGATGGCTTTTTCTTCCTCAATTCCCAGGCCCATCAGGTCCATCAGGATGGCGTTGTTGATGGTGCGGCGGTGCTCCATATCGGCGGCGCGCGCAGAATCCTCTGCGGCTTTCTGGCGCTGCTCGTCAGCGATGCGCTGACGCTCTTGCTCAGCAGCGCGAGCGGCGGCCTCTTCCGCCTGGCGTGCAGCGTTTGCTTCGGCCTTCTGGCGGGCCAGCTCGGCGGCTTCGGAATCACGCCGGGCCTGCTCTGCAGCCTGCTGTGCCACCTGGGCTTGGCGTTGGGCCTCTTGCTCGCGGTGCTGGGCGGCTTCACGCTCCAGGCGCTGGCGATTCTCTTCCTCCCGGCGGGCTTGCTCCGCCGCCTGCTCGGCTATCAGGCGCTCGCGGTCGATGCGATCCTGTTCGGCCTGCTTCTGGCGCAGTTGCTCCAGCTCTGCCTGCTCGGCTTCGTACTTCTGGCGGGCTGCCATGGCCTCGCCGAGGCGCTTGGTTGCGAGCTCCTTGGCGACGGTCGCCTGGGGCAGCAGCTCTTGCCAGGAGTCGTCCAGGGCGTTCTGCTCGACCTCCTGCAGCATGACCTGCAAGTCGGCGGCGGCGATCTCGATGCTGGCAGAGGATCCCAGTTCATTGAGGCGGGCCAGTCGGGATTGCAGTGCTGCCACTCGGGCTTCCTCTGCCGCTTCGTACTGGGTGAGCGGGGCGCGCACCTCGTCTTTCAGGGCGTCCAGGGTGTCGCGGATCTGCTTGCGATTGGCGTCGATGCGCTTGGGGATCTCCTTGAACTTGTCCGTTTGCTCTTTGCCGAGCCCGTCCAGGTAGGTCTTGGTGCGGGCGACGGCATGGGCGATGCTGGCGACCTCCTTGCGGCCCTTGGCGGTGGTGATGTCGGGCACCAGGCTGGTTGCCTTCTGGCGAATGTCGGCCAGCAGTTCAGCAATCCCCTGGCCCTCAGTGAACAGGGCGACGGCGGAGGTGGGTTCGATGACAACCAGTTGGGCCTGGGTTGTCTCTGTTTTGGCTTGTTCGGTCATGGCGGGTCCTTAGGATTGAAAAGGCCCGCAGTGAGCGGGCCTTGTTGGTTATTGCTGGGCGCTGTGCCCGGTACTGAGCTGCTTCTTGCGCTCGCCGGCGATCTGCTTGATACCTGCGATGATGTTCTGGTCGCCGGTTTCGTTGGCCCAGGTCCAGGCGGTGGTGTAGGCCTGCTGCCATTCGGTGGTATCACATGCCCCCTCGATGGCGGCGCAGTGGTCGGCGTAGGCGTTGGCGTGGTCCGCCTGGGCGGGTTCGGCCATCTGCTCATGCTCCAGGGTGACCGATTCGGTGCTCTGGCCGCGGATGGCATCCAGGGTGCGGCTCTTTGCCGGTGCGCCATGCTGCGGTTGGCTACCTGGAATCTCGTTGATGATGATCTCCTTGCCCTCCATCTCCTCGGCGGTGGGCTCGCTACCGATCTCCGGCCAGGCCTTGCGCAGCGCCTGCGCCTCGGTGCACTTGGCGAGCTGGGCATAGGGCCGCTTGCGCCACATGGCGTTGGGGCACTCGGTCTTGCCGCTCTGGGTGGCGTAGTTCTCCTTCCAGCGCTCCAGGGCGTGGAAGGCAACCCGCTGGCCGTTGACCATCTTATAGACGGTGTACTTGCACCACTGCGGGTAGGTGACCTTGATCTTGGCGCTCTGGTTGTAGGGGTCTTGGAATTCCTCGGTCACATCCGGCCCGAACACGGGTTCATCGGCCCCCGCGTAGTTGCCGGAGCGATCGGCCTGGATCCGGTACATGCCGATCCCGGGCATAGGTACATCCCGCCAGACTTTCTCCTTGGAGCGGGCATCAGTCACCTGCATGGGGACGAGGTGGACCGGCTTGAGCAGAATGTCCAGGCCGCGAGCCTTGCAGTAGTCGATGGCCATGACCACCGAATCGGGGTTGGCACCCGGGTAGATGGTGTTGCACAGGGCGTTCCAGGTCGGCTCGTCGATGCCTCGCTGGACAAGAATGGGGAACTGGGCGGCGAAGTTATCGGCCGCCTGCTGTTTGAGGCTGGTGATGTTGCTCATGCTGCTTTCCTTGTCGCCCAGGCTGGGCGCTGGAGGGGTTTGAAGTCGTGCCAGTCGTTGTTGACCCGGCAGTCGTGGAAGCGATGGAGGTCGCGGCGGAACAGGTCCTTGCCCGCATCCTTCCAGTCATCCGTCAGGGGGCGCACCCGCACCGGGTAGCGGCCACAGTTCACGCTGGTGCTGACAGCCAGAAAGACGAATTCCGGCTCCTCGCCCATCACCCGGTGGAAGCCTTCGGAGTACATGGCATCCTGCACGTGGTAGCGGAAGTCCTCGACATGGCGCTCGAAGCGCCCCATATCGTCCACCGACTTCACGTCGATCATGATGGGGTGATTGCTCAGGTGGCGGTCTGGTCGGATCCGGCACAGCTCCTGGGTCTGGGGGTCAATCCAGTAGAAGGAGGCCTCGCTGTGCCCTTCCTGCTCCAGCAGCCAGCGGGCGTCCGGGTGGGCCATCACGCTGTCGCGCATCAGGTAGAGCTTGCGTCCCTCCTCGGCATCCATCACCGTCTTGCCCAGCTCGGCGCAGCCTGCCAGGAACTCGGCCTCTTCAGCCTTGCCGGCGTTGGTGCGGCGGTTGAACGGTGGGGCGATGATGAAGCGGTCTTTGAACTCGTCGGGCTCCAGCAGCAGGCAGTGGATGGCGCTGCCCATGTCGAAGGCCTTGAGCTTCTCCTCATCTACCGGGGCATTCTTGGCCCAGATATAGGTAGCCGGGCTTTCGGCGATCTGGTCGAGCTGGCTTTTGCTGACCCCGGGGCCAGCGTGGTACTCCTCGTTGGAGAGGCCGAACACCCGGCCAAGCAGGTGCGCGGTGGAGGTGTCGGCGATGGCATTCATGCTGCGCTCCTGTGTTGGTACTGCTCCCATTGCTCCTCGCTCATGGCGTCGTGCAGGGCGGCGAGGTGATAACCCCATGCTTCCTTGGCCAGGGCGGCCAGGGCGGCGTCCATCAGCTGCTTGGTGAGCTGCATCAGCGGGGCAGGATCGCCCTCGGTCATCAGCAGGAACATCGCCTGGTTGAGCTGCAGGCCCTGGTCGTGGTTCACCTCGGCCAGCAGGGTGGACAGGTCGGTATCGAGTTCCCCGGCCAGTAGCAGGGGACGGTTGGCCGCGATCCACTCGGCGACCCACTCGGCCTTGGCGTTGGCCTCGGCCTCCTGGCTCTCCAGCAGGGCGAGCAGGGTGGTTTCATTGGTCATGGCTAGAGCTCCATTTCCAGTCGCAGGGTGCGCCGTTCGTGATACTCCTCGATGGCGCGGCGGGTAGAGGCTTTGTTGCGGGCCATCCGCGCTTGTTCGGCGGACGGGGCGGCGTCTACGTGGTACTTGCGGCGGGTGGGTGGCACCATCGCGCCGCGAAAGCCCATCAACTGGGCCTCGGTCAGTGGTTTCATGGTCTGGGTCCTGTGGTGGTTATCCGAAGGCGGCCACAGCTTCGACGCAATGGTGTTGCCAGCTCCACCGGAGCCGCCTTGGGATACCGGCTCGCAAGCCGGGATCCGTTCACATTCACGCGCCGCTTTCCGGTTTGAACGGGGTATCGGCGCATCCCTACCGGCATCGGGATTCGTGGTTGTGAGCCGGTTCCAGGTTGTTAAAGAGCGAGCTCAACCGAATTTGGCGTGAGCGAAGCCAAAGCATCCTTGCGGTGCTTGAGAAAGAGGCTTTGGCTACGGCGCTATCAGGGAAGCGCCAGACCCTGGTCAGATGGCTTTGCGGTGAAACTGTATGCGCCAGTGGAGGAGGGAGCTGTGCTTGGTGATGCCGGCGGTGCGCTTCTGGGCTGCACGGGCGGCAACAATCTGGTGCCGCTCGGTGGCCATCATGGCAACCGCCAAGCGTTGCTTGATGGTTCGGCGGCGGGCGGCGTTGCCGTTCAGGCGGTCGGCGATGGCGGCAACGATCTGGTCTGCACGTTTCGCGGCCCTGGAAAAAATGCGCTTGGTCATGGTACATTCACTCCTGTTGGCGAGTTGGTCCTCGCTAATTCCCACGTGATTCGTCATGCTGGGTCCTGTTGCTAGGGTTGGTCCCCTGGCAACATCCGATTGGGGTGGTACCCCAGTCCTTCAAAGCCCCGCCCTGTGCGGGGCTTTGTCGTTCTTCCGCGCTGGTCAGGCGCTTCACTACTGCCCTGGTTGGGGCTGGGTCCTGTTGCTGGTTGTCGATGATGCTTCTCAACCGGTTGAACACTGAGCCAATGCTCATGCGGTTGAGTGCTCCCGTTCTTGGCGGGAGCGACTCGTTACGCAGCCGCTTGCAAGCTGGCTGCCCGGGCCCGGTGTTCCTTACCCGCCTCGGTCTTGACGGTGTAGAACAGGCCACCCCCGCGGCGTTTGCCGAGGTCGGTGATGTCGGTGATCACGGCCGGTACGGAGACGCGGGTACGGGGGTTGGTGTACTGCACAGGGTCATTGATTTTCATGAGTTGGTCCTCTGTTTGGTTCTGTTTGTGCTCAAGCTACGAGCGATTCGATTGTTTTACCGAACAAGGTGAAGGTTAATCTTCGAGAACGTAAGCGTCAATGAAAAATGTTCGTTAAAGCGAACTTTTTTTGAGAGCGGTGCCGTCGCCCCTAAATGACAGGCACAAAAAAGCCCGCGTGAAGCGGGCTTGATGGGGGGAGGGGCAGGCTACTCCTTTACGTCACGACGTAGTTCAACCATCCGACCATAAACAATTGCATCTTTGATTGGCACAGTGCCGAGACGCTGATCATCTGTTACGAGGCTAATGCCTGATAGGCCATCAAGGGCTTTGAGAAGCCTGCGCTGCTTGTTGTCACCCAACTGGACCAAAAGTATGTCTTCATGACTGGGGGTTCTGTCTGCCAAGTCAATTACGCAGATATCACCAGTCTTAATGCCGGAGCCAGCGAGATTGTCATCGTTGGCAACCACCCCAATGAGTTGCCCGTCCAACTCGCTAAATATATGGCGCCCGCTATCCAGGGTAGAGAGCGCATCAGACGGATGCTTCCCCAGTTCTGACATCTCCCATACAGGTACTTTCCCGAGGTTGGTGTCGGTCACGTAGGTACCACTTTCTTTGCCGGTGTAGAGCCAAAGCGGGTCACAGCCAAGGGCTTTGGCAATAGAGAGAAGGCTACTCACTCGCAAGTCTTTTAACGGGTCCGACAGCAGGACGGAGATCACGGCCTTGCTGATCCCTGATTTGCGAACCAGGTCAGCCTGCTTGTAGCCACGCTCCTTCATCATGTATTCCAGTCGATCTCTAAAAGAGGTCATGTCGTTCCCGTTCGCTAATTAAAACACAGATGTATTTTCACCTATTACATGTCCGGAATGTCGATGGTTGACTTGTTCGCAAAAACGAACCAAAATGGCGCCTCCACTCAAGGGAGCAACAAAGGACCCTGACCAATGAAAAAACAGGACGCCATCAATTTCTTTGGCGGCAATAACGCTCTTGCCCGGGCGCTTGGTGCAGGCAAAAGCACTGTGTCCGAATGGCCTGAAGTCATCCCAGAGCAGTTTGCAACCCGCATCCACTTCAAGTCAGGCGGAAAGCTGGATTTCGGCTTGGAAGATTACCGTCCTGTTCAACAGGAATCCCAGCAGGCCGCCTAACCACCGGCCTGTTTTTCCACCCAACACAGAGGACCAACTCCATGGGAAGAATATCGCTCCCCGATCATGAAAAACTCGACACGCTGTCACCGCTGAAGGTGCGTGGCACCCCGGGCCAGCGCCAGGTGTGGCAGGAAGTCGGCGCAGAACTGCGCATGACCGAAACCGCATTTGCCCGCACCTCGTTGCTGATCCTGCTCAAGGCCATATCTCAACATGAGCCACAAATCCTGGCGAGGGCCGTGAAACGGGCTAATCGGAGCCTGCTTGAACAGGGATATCCGCCCGTGACCGTCGAGGAGATCCTGGACGGCTCCGGCCTTCCCGAGCGCGGCCTGCTCCAGTTCAGCCCGGAAGACGAGGCCACCTACAACGAGGAGCGCCCCCTTCGCCCCCTGCAAAAACTCATCAACTTCGTCCTCGGGAGGTAACCCATGACCACGCAACTTCGCCCGCCGCGCCCGGCTTCCCAGCATGTCAGCGATCGGGACAACATCATCCTGAAGTCGGTCATGCATGAGCTGGCCCTGGCCCTCGATGAGCCGCTGATTTCGACTGCCCATGCCGCCGGTACCAACCGGCAGGCCCTGCGCCTGGCCCGCGAGCTTGAGGCTCGCACCCTTGAACGCGCCGAGAACCAGCCTAGCGCCTAATTTCCTTGGCCCGCCTCACCACCGGGCTTTACAAACCAGGACCCAGCCAATGACCAATTCAACCATGGCCCATGGGGGCCACCCATTGCCTCATGATCTCGACCACTGCCCGCGATGCGGCAGTGAACTCCGATCCAGTACCGATGACCACGCATTTGAGTGCCCGGCCTGTGCCTACACCGAGCAGGAGGTACGCCATGCATCCTAAGGAGTTCATCGAGCGCCATGTTCGCAAACTTCTGCTCGCTGACGGTTTCTCTGCCGAAGCTACCCACCTGGTCTGTAAGGAGGCTGTCAGCCACTACGAGAAGAGTTCAGGTTTCCGGAAGGGGGCCGTGTTTTTGGAGTGTCTGAGGGTCGCCAAGCGCATGGCCAAGCTGGTCCAGAAGAAACAGCGCCAGCAGGCGAGAGAAGATAAGAAGAAAGGGAAGGTGGCGGCATGAGCATGCTACTGATGGCCAAGGCCATGAGTATCAAGGTGGGTAATCCACTTCGGAAGTTGGTGCTGATCAAGCTGGCGGACAACGCCAGCGATACTGGCGAATGCTGGCCTTCTCATCAGCATATTGCCGATCAGTGTGAGATATCCAGGCGTTCAGTCATTACCCATATTGATGCGCTTTGTGAGACAGGGTTGCTGCAAAAGAGCTCTCGCATTGGGCCTGCAGGTAAGCGATCCAACGTGTATATCCTGACACTTGATAGTGCAGGAGCTGCGTATCCAAATGTGCAGGAGATTCACATGGTATGTGCAGGAGATGCACAAACCCCTAGTGCAGGAGCTGCACATAGAATCAGTCACTCTTTAGATCCAGTCATTGAACCAAAGATCCCCCCTGTATCCCCCCAAGGGGACAAACGCCCAGACAGTGGGTCGCCACGACGAGGTACCCGCTTGCCGAATGACTGGGTGCTCCCTGGCGAGTGGGGGAGGTGGGCTATCCAGGAGACAGGCCTCCCCAGGGAGCGGATCCTGCTGGAGGCGGCCACGTTCGCGGATTATTGGCAGGCGCTGCCCGGCGCCAAGGCCGTCAAGCTGGACTGGGAGAAGACCTGGCGTAACTGGATACGTCGGGCTGCCAGCTCGTTCCGGACCACTGCGCAGCGCAAGCCACTGGAAAACCTACAGGCGGCCCAGCAAGCCGCTAAGGCACTCAGGGAGTCGGGGAGGGGGGTCTATGACGACAGTACTCCGCTCTGACGAGGCGACGGCTCTGAGCACACCAGGGGACGCGCTGCAGGTCAGCGCCCGGATGTCGGTGTTCCTGGCCGAGGAGCTGCTACCGCTGATGGCCGGGCTCTGGCCAGGCAGTGCTAACCAGCTGGACAGCAATGCCCGCGGCGTGGCGCTGGCCTGGGGGAGCATGCTCAGGGGCTTCAATGCGCAGCAGATTCGCGAGGCGGTGCTGCAGCTTGGAGAGGATGCCGATCGGCAGTTCGCGCCGCGGCCGGCAGAGGTGAGGGCCGCCATCCTACGGAATAATCCCGTCCCCCGAGCCGCGCCAGTTGGCCGCCAGGTGTCGATGAGGGCTTGCGAGATGGAAGCTGAGGTGCGGGTGTTTCAGAGGGATCGATGCGCTTCGGCAGAGGAGATAGACGCTGAGTTGCAGCGGGTTCTGGCCGAGAAGGCCCGACAAGGGATAAATGTGACAGATAGTGGAGCACAAAAATTAGATTTGTGACATGATGTTCTCTAATATTTTGTTAATCTAAGGAAGGTGCGAATAAGTCATATGGCACGAGAGCATTTACTGGTAACCCATTGATATTAAATGACTAAAATTTTCATTTTTTGTTCGTGGGATACTTGTTCGCACTTTCCCTAAAGTATTTGCGCAGGAGGGGTTAGGAAAAGATGAAAGATGAAATGCTACATGGTTTTTTTCTTGAGGCCTTAAGACGGACCGATGGTTATATTGCGTCTGCTGATCAGAAGGCATCTTTCACTCTTGCGGGTGGAATAGCTTTTCTTGCTATTTATGCCTCTTTGTTTGATAAGTTGTTTTCAATGCCTGATACAATACTTTTAAAGCCCGTGATTGTCAGCATTATTGGGGTTTCGATAATTCCGTGGGTTGTGTGGTTCTATTTAATCATGAAAGTGTTTAAGCCTAATGTTACGCCAGGAATAGAAAATTCATATGTGTCATTTGCCACAATGTGTACTCAGAACAAGTCACAAAGTGACCTATTGAGTAAGTTGGATGGGTGCTCATACGACTTACCCACTCGGGATTTGATTCGTGATGTTGCAGAAAACTACTGGATTTGTAGCCGAATCTGTTTGGATAAAATGGCATCATTTAGATCAAGTCTAAATTGGCTATCCTTCGCTATAGCGTTGACGATCTTAGTAATAGCTTTATTTTCTTTCTTGAAGGCGGGCATCATTTGATGCCCGTAAATTCTACTTTATTAATACTCCAATTATATCCCTAAAAACAGGGTTTCCCCTAGCATCACTTATTCGGCATTCCATGGTATGCAATCCTCGGAATGAAGTTGCTTCCTCAATCGATACATTAATTTCCTCCCTGGAAACTACTCCAGTCATAGGATTTCTTGATTGAGATATAACTCTTTTGCCCTTGTATTGTCTTATCCCCCTCTCATTCAAAGGGGTGTCATTACCGTGATTAGTTTTGTAAAACTCTGCGGTTAATGGAAAATTCAATCCTGAGTTTTTGGCTACACATACACTAAAAATTAAATCGATACCTTTTTCTAAGAATTCACATGCAGAATACAGCGGGAGCCATTCGCCCTCTTCCTTATATTCACATTTGAATTGAATGTGGTTGTGCGCAATAATTCCTCTCGATTTCCCTGAACGGTAACTTGTCGGGAACGATATGATTTCTATATATTTGTTAAGATTAAGTTGTCTCATTCTGTAATCAATAGGTTTTCCAAGTCTATCTTCGAGGTTTGGAGTTAAAAAATCTAGATCCCTTTCTATTCCATTAATAGTTTCTGTTTTGTATTTTGAATAAAAATCCGGCCAATTAATGAAGTCAAGAAGAGTCTGGCCAAGCATTACCTCATTAATGTCAGCTTGGTTTTGTAGCTTGGAAGCCATATCAACTTGAAGGCCTGCGGCTGATATTTCACCCACGCCAAAATAACCAAATCCCCCCCATATTATTTGCTCATTATCGCCAAAGTCGCAGCCAATTCTGAAGCCAATATCTTGTGGTTTATATCCTTTTTTTTCTAACCACGGTACGATGCTATCATCCATCATGCACTTTAGAACTGCTGCGCAGTTTATGGCATCAGCCACCGCATTCTCTTTATCACCTCCACTGCTGCCCACAAAAAAGGCCATTACGGCATCCCCCATTATTCGGTGGACGTGACCATCTAGCGAGCGTATGACTTCAATACACATCTGAATTATTGTGTTTTTATAATAAAAAACCTCTTCCAGAGGGTAGAGAAGGGATAATCTTGTAGAACCCTTTATGTCGAAAAAAAATGTACATGCATAATGATTATTTAAGGATTCTCCGTTGTTATAGTCAAGGCCAATAATTTTTGATGGAACTCCAATTTTGCTGCTATTTATTCCTCTCTTGTTAAAGAAAGGTCGAAGTTCTCTTTGTAAGGCATATTCCTCTTGCGGGCCAACAGGTAGATTAAGGTGTTCATCTTCTTGAAGCATCTCAGTGCCAGCTCTCTTTTGAAGAGCTTCAGGTAATATATTTTCATTACCTATGGATTCCATTGAGTTGCTTTTATATGTCTTATTGCTTTTAACAGATTCAAAAATATCATCTAAGTGTTTTTCAAAATTCAGCATGCCTAATGTGACCCTATATTTTTTTTAAAAGAAAAATTTAATAATGGCTCATTTGGTTGGGTTTTGCTTTATATACTTCTGTGTATAAATAATTATGATTAACTTGAAAGGAGATGAGGCGCTGACCATAAAGTGAAAGGGGATTTCATTCCCACAGGTATATAATACATGCTAAAATTCCATTGATTAATCAGTCAACCTGTCTGCCCTTAACTTGCTCATTATTACGTAGCTTTCTCCAAGCTTTTGAGCCTCGCTCCCAAACGGCTATACCGTCAGTTAGTTTTCTAAATTCCTTGAGAACGTCCGGATTGATACCTAGGTTCCCATTTTTATTTTTATAAACGAATTCGTCGCCAAATTGAGATTTTATTTTGTAAACTATCGTTTCTTGATAGAGATAATGGCTTGATTGAAAATGTGAGAACATCCACTCTGCAACATCACGGGCTGTAGCCATTTTCTTCTCCTTAGATTGTGGAATATACAAGGCGCGTACCGTGTTGATATAGGGGGCTGTAATTAATAGCTACCGCCCCTAAGTTACAGCCCCCAGATTGCTTTCTTTGACCTGTGATCTGATGACAGTTCCTTGTCATGGGTAGGCCTTGCATGGAGCTTGGGTACCGTGCGGAAATCGTATCTCAAACGGTGCTGGTTGTTGAGTGAAAAGAAGGGGGATTTGAGAGGGGATCACAGATTTTGTGTGGGCTGCAGGGGTAGAGTGAGTGGGAGACAAGTACCCACTCAGGGTATGAAGCGTAAAGCTCGCACGAGGGGGCTGCCCTGAAACTCTTGGAACGATTACGATACCTTCGTAACGGCAACTGACAACGCGTACTCATAGAGTGATACAGAGGGGACCTCTGAACAGGCAAGCTTGAGGTCTTCACTGATCTGCTTGGCAATGATTATCCCACGCACTGTCTGTCCCGGTTCGGCATGGTTCTTCTTGATCCAGCTGACATAACGCAGCAGCTGACCGACTACACGGTCATAACCCTTCGATACCTTGAGTTCTATCACGACATAGTTGCCTGAACCATCCACAGCCAGCAAGTCGATGAAGCGGCCGCCCACAGGGAACTCTAGGCCGGTGATCCCTTCGTCCATATAGAGTTTTAGTGAGGGTTCAATGATGTGCAGATTCTTGGCTAAGTAGTCCCTCAGGTCATGTTCGTAGGCAAACTCGCTGGAGCCCTCGAGCGGTGTGTCCACGGGGGATTCATCGACAACCGGGGTGAGAAGGGTTATAGGCGTTGGGTCTCTGCCAGGTTCGTACAGGCGATAATTCGAGGTGTCGATTTTGAAGAATAGATCGTCTGTACCGTCAGTTCTCGGGCTGTACTGCAAACGAGTAGGGACGTTTATAGATTGCCTGATTAGATGGGCTGCAACGGTGCCTTGCTTTACGTTCGGATAGTGTTCTTTGAACCATTGGATTGCTTGCTCTCGGAGGAAAGGGACTCCGGGTTGCAGGCCCATGGAAACGATCATATCGTGCATCAATAAACGTACTGGCTTTTCGTTCAATGTCGCCATTTAGGATTTTCCACTTCTATCGAGGGGAGGGGCTTAGAGAAGATAAGTAGATCGGAGTAGCTACCGCCCTTAGGTTTCAGCCCCTAGATGCTGATTTTTACCTGTGATCAGATGACAGTTCCTTGTCATAGGTAGGTCTTGCATGGAGCTTGGGTACCGTGCGGAAATCGTATCTCAAACGATGCCAGTTGTTGAGTGAAAAGAAGGGGGATTTGAAAGGGGATCACAGATTCACAGGGGAGGGCTGCTGAGGACGTTAGTGGAGCAGGGATGAAGCCCTGCTCCTGGGCGGGGAGCTCTAAGCAGAGAGAGCCGGCTCAGCCCTGAAAATCTCGTCACGGTGATAGGCGAGGTATGCAGCTTGCTTAGAGTTGAACGGGCGGACGTTCAGGGGCAGCTCAACGCCCCACTGCTGCAGCGCCTGCTCGATGCTGAGCTCGGCACACAGCAGGTCGCCGGCGTCAGTGAAGGTAATCCAACCCCGGTCGAATAGCTTGTCGATGTGAGGGGAGAGCAGCAGGCCGTTGTTCCCATCCAGGCGTTCGGCGTTGTTGTCGCACTTAGACCAGGGCTTGATGTGGCTGGCAATAAGCAGGGCTTTGGTGGTGACGCCGGTGACCCGGCAAACAGGCTCAATAATTTCCAGTTTTTTGCGGAAGTCGCCCTGGCCGATACGGGCTTTGGTCAGCTGCAGCTTTTCTGTGACTTCCAGGGTTGAGGCCTTGATGGCTGCCTCGATGGCATCACCTTCCAGTTCGGCCTGATGCTGCTCGATGCCATCGACAAAGTCGGGGTTCACGCGGTTGGCCAGTGAGAGCAGCAGGTTGCCCAGCTCATTGCTGATGCGGGCGAGGTAGCAGCTCTGGTTTCCATCCCCGTTTGCCCGCAAAGGGGAGTTTTTCGAGGGGAGGATGGGAACAATCAACTCCAGGTGGTCCTTCGGACGGATTGGCTTCTCCAGCAGCTCCCAGTCGATGCGAACCTCCCAGCCAGTATCTGACCAGGAATCACCGGCGCTGCCGAACTCAGAGGGCTTAGACTTCTCACTGCAAGGGGCTGCTACCAGGCCAATGGCCTTGATAAGCCCGCCGGCGTAGGAGATAACAACGTCCCCCGGCTGGGTCAGCGTGAGGTTGATATAGGTCTGGTTCTTCGAACCGTTGCGGTTCGTCTTGGGAGACCAGATGTAGCCGCCCCCGACCTCTGCACTGTACGTTTGCTTATGGTTTACCCACCAGAATGCCACTGTAATCCCCTCGAGACTGCTGACCACGGATAGAGGGCCCAATGGTAACTCGATTGGTTCCATATGTAGAGGGGGCCGCCCATCGTTGATTGGTATTGAGGACAGCAGCAGGCCAACATCAAGCCCTGTTTTTAAGCGCCCGGTTTATGGCTCTCAAGGATAATACTGGAGTGCCCATATAGAGCATATATATGCCTCCAATAATCATGATGTTTATTAGAATTAGTGGCCGTCCATTCAGAGCAAACAACCCGTGATCGATTTGAAAATATAATGCAATCAGCCCTAGTATCAAAAAAAGAAAACCAAAAAAGAGATGGTAGAACCCAAAGAAATGATCTAGGAATCCAACATCAAGTTTGTACTTCCCATCACTGCCCCGGATTACCTTTGGGTAGAGTTTCAGAGCGTTGGCAAACTGATGAAGTGTCCTTTCCCCTCCTAGTTTATTGTGCAGCATGAATACCTGGTCTATCAGGGATTTCTTGGCCCTGACGCCATATACAATCTTAAAATGTTCACTCTCAATCTCTTCTTTAAGGTTCTTCTTGAAAGATGAGCTGATGTTATCACTCTTAATCGTGTTTTCCAGGTCGGTTACTCGACGCTTCCTGTGTGCATGATAAGCATCGAGTAAAGGGAACGATTTATATATCAGGCTTGCGATGATGACTGCGATCAGGATTGCATAATTGCCTGACTGCAAATGAGCCATTGCTTTCTCTATTAACTCGAACATGAACAATCTCTTAGTCGATAAGGTGATCAGAGGAAGTAAATCATACAAGGGACTCAGATTGTTCTGAATGGTTTTGTTGTGCGTGACAGAAATTCTCAACAGTGGGTACCATTGCCAATGCCGGACCTAGACCACCCGGCTTTGAGTAACCAAAGGACCCAGACCATGACCAAACCGCATACCCGAGATCTATCCATCGCGACCCAGTTGGGGCGCGTTATCGCCGTCATGAGCGACGGCAAGGCCCGCACCCTGCGCGACATCGAACGCGAGTGCTGGATCCGCTACGGCCACGCTGACACCCAGGCCGCCATCAGCGCCAGACTGCGCGAAGTCTGCTGCCACGGCTGGGAGAAGCACTCCAGCAACCAGAACATCGACGGCAAGCAGGTGTGGCATTACAACCTGACCCCGTTCCCTACCGCCGAGGCTGTTGCAGCCAAGGTGGTGGCGGCATGAGCTACCCCAAGTATTTCCTGCGAAGCCCCGACATCCGCTCCCGGGCCAGCCAACTGGTCGCCAGCCTGCCGGTTGACCAGGACAAGCCGCTGGTCATCGAGATCAAGGAGCTGACCCGAACCCTGGCCCAGAATGCCCTGTTCTGGGCCGTCATGACCGATATCGCCGAGCAGGTGGTCTGGCACGGCCGCAAGCTTTCCAAGGAGGACTGGAAGCATGTGCTCAGCGCCGCCCTGTACCAGCAGGACGTGGTGCCGAACCTCAACGGGGACGGCTTCGTGGTGCTGGGCAAGTCCACCTCCAAGATGACCGTGCGCGAGATGCGCGACCTCATCGAGCTGGCCCAAGCCTTTGGTGCTGAGCAGGGCGTGAAGTTCGGGGATGAATCCCGCCGAGGTTTCGACTGGGTGGCCGCCTACGGGAGGGCTGCATGAACAAGACCAAGGCTGATAAGCAGTGGTTGGACGATGTGAGCTCGCTTGGCTGCATTGCCTGCCGGAATGCCGGGTATGGCGCCACGCCAGCGGAAATCCATCACGTGCGCTCTGGGTCTGGCATGGCCCAGCGCGCCGAGCACACCCGGGTGCTACCGCTTTGCCCGCGACATCATCGTGCCTGCTACCCCACAGGGTTCCACGCTGCCCCGCGTTCCTGGCAACAAGATCACGGCAGCGAGGAGACCCTGCTGGAGCAGGTGGCCAGAGAAGTCACCGAACTGCGCAAGAACACCATCGGGAGGGCGGCATGATCCACCTTACCGCCCTCGATGCGACCCGGTTGCTGGGTAGCAGCCCGAAGGTCAGGAGCGCAGCCAACCAGGTGCGCAAGGCGCAGCAGGTCATTTCCCTGCACGACAAGGTGCTGGCCCAGCTGGTCGGCCTTCCTGACCCCGCCACCGAGCTGTTGTTTCACCCCAAGCGCAAATGGCGCTTCGACTACGCCTGGCCCACTCGCATGATCGCCCTTGAGGTCCACGGCGGGATCCACTCCGGTGGCCGGCACACCCGGGGGAGGGGGTTCGTAGAGGACCGGGCCAAGATGAACGAGGCCACCTTGCTCGGGTGGACCGTGCTGGAAGTTACCCCGGAACACATCAAATCCGGCCAGTTGCGTGCCTGGCTGCTCGCCGCTTTCAATCAGGACCCAGGCCAGAGGACCAAACCATGACCAACTCTATCGAAATGGCTCTGCGCCTATTCTCGCCGAAGGGGGCGCTCCATGAGCCCGCCGCCGGCAGGCAGTTCAATGCTCTGGGCCGGGACGAGTTTATCGGCGCCCTGCAGGTTGCCGCAAAGAGCAACCCGCAAGGGCTCCAGTTCCTCATGGCCGACCACCTGGGGGATGAACAAGCCCTTGCGTCGCTGCTGACGCACTTCAGCGCCACGCTGGGCAGCGAAGAGGCCGGTGGTATGGCCATGGCTATCCTGCTGCGCCGCCCCCTGCCTGAGCAGCTGGAACACTTGGTGCTGTCTCACCCGCACTATGACAAGGAGCGCCGCCGGGCCGCCGTGGTGATGGAGAAGGCCAAGCGAGCTCACCGCGGTGGCAATGGCCACGAGTACCAGCGCCTTCTGGCCGAGCGGAACGAGATCCTGCAGTTGGCCCGCGACCACTGTGTCGTCGAGATGCTGCGGTCTGGTCGTTGTCCTTATTGCAAGGGAACCGGGGTCCGCCCCCGCAAGGGGGACGATTGCCCGAAGTGCCATGGCTCCGGGGGCATCATAACGGACATGAGTATGGTGTCGCGCCGGTTCGGGCAGGAGATGCGCCAGCGTGTAGATCTTGCTGTTGATGAAGTGATCCACCAGGCGTCAGATCTAGCCAAGGTCATGGACCGGCAGGTGAGGGAAATGCGGGCTGCATGAGAAGATTTTTATCGCAGTTACGTGGAAACAATCACGTTGGAACCGACGAACGTGGCGTTCGAAAGCCGTTGAAAAATAGACACAAAAATCGATGCGTAAAGTGAGCGCTGATGTTGGCAGCTCAAACTGCATCGTTTTCAGGTACGATTTAAACATCAACCGCGGTTGATTTTCGCTAGTGAATTGATCATTATTGAGCAACCAAAACGGTCAACTTTTGGTTGAGATTTTCGCGAGTTCTTTCGTGAAAAAAGGGCCCGAAGGCCCTTGGTGTTTACACTGGTATGTTAAGTGATTTGAGAACTTCTATCAGGATTTTGATTGCACTCAAAACCTTGATGATTTCCGGAAGCGCTCTACCGATAGAGGAAAATGCTTGTAACATTCCCACTCTATCTTCAGAAGGCCCTGCAGCTTGTAACTGTGGGGTCTTCGCATTTTCGGCCGCAGCCGTACTTCGTCGCCCTTTCGAGCGTCTTGATTTCGCCATGTCGGTTCTCCCTAGGCGGTGGATAAAACTTCTTGTTTAGCTGCATTTGCATGTCTCCTTTCTGGTGCTGGATGGACAACATCAGGCTCTTGAATTTCAAGATATAGTGTTGTTTTAACTTCGAACTACAAGATAGTGAGGTCGGCACGGCATTGCAATCTGTGGGTAACGCATTAGCTGTGGATAAATTGTGGGTATTGGGGCTGTAGTTAGTGGGTGCTCACAGCGAGTGGGTTTTCATTCGTCCGCTCCGATAGATGCAAGTTTTATGATCTAGCATGAAAAATTTAAATATCTTTTTTTGCTTGCGAAAAGGTTGTGTTTTTCGTAGCAAATAACCCCTGAACCCCTTACGCAGCAAGGGTTGTAGGGCAAAGTGAGTCCATATTCTGCTAACATGCAATTTGTGAGTCGAGTGGCATCTCGGGGTTTTGGCTAATTTCGATGCCTTGACATCCGCTTTTCACCAAGGAGGAGGCATGGAAAGCAAGCTGAAACCTTTCGCTCTTCAGATCGCCGGTTGGGGGCTGCTCCACGGCGATTTCTTTGACTTTTACGAGGTGGCCGAACGGTTGGGCATCCCTGTTGAGGTGGCCCGCGAGTCGGTCATTTATCTCCGGTCACTCCGCTATGTGGAGACGCTGGCGGAGTCGAGAAGCTGCAAGCGTGAGGTGGGCAAGAGAAGCTCAAAGCGAGTGTTTATCAAGGTCCTGGCCATCCACCCCGAACCGCCTCAAGGTTCACAATCTTTCAAGCTCAATGTCCTGCACTCAAAGCTGGCCCGCCTTTCCAAGGCTATGCCTTCACCTCGGGGAGCTCGCTGATGCAGGTGGTGTAGCGGGGGCTGAGCTGCTCCCGCTTCATCATCCACTCCCTTGTATCCCGGCCCCGGGCCGCGAAGTAGACCTTTCCCAACCGCCCCTGGTTGATCTTGTCGATGACCTGCATCAGTGCCTCGCTGCGGGGCGATTGCTGCTCCGCTGCGAACAGGTCGCCCTGCTGCATGTTGGCGGGAGTGAAGTCGGCCAGCATGACGCCCCCTTTCTGGTATCGCTGCTCGTCGCGCCAGATGCGGGGGAGCAGCTCCGGGATCAGGGCCAGCAGCGCCCGGGTGTCATGGGTGGGCATCGCCAGCTTGGTGCTCACCTGGTTGCCGTAGTAGGGCTCTCGGTCGCTGAACGGACTTGTGCGAATGAACAGGGTGACATGACGGCAGCACATCCCTTCCCCCCTGAGCTTCTCGGCGGCCCGCTCCATGTAGCCGGCCAGCGCCTGGTGCATGGGGCCGATCTGGGTGATGCGCTCGCCGAAGCTCCGGCTGCAGATGATCTGCTGCTTGGCCTGCGCCTCCTGTTCCAGCTCGGCGCAGGGGATCCCCCGCAACTCCTGCACAGTGCGCTCTACGACTACGCCATACCGGCGGCGGAGGCTCTTCGGGTCAGCGGCAACCAGGTCGGCCACGGTCTTGATGTCCTGGGCCTCCAGCTTGGCGGTGAGCCGCCGACCAATGCCCCATATCTCTTCCACCGGGGTGATCGCCATCAGCCGGGCGCGCCGCGCTTCATCCCGCAGATCCACCACGCCCCCGGTGGCCGGCCACTTCTTGGCTGCGTAGTTCGCTAATTTCGCGAGCGTCTTGGTGGGGCCGATGCCGACCCCAACGACCAGCCCGGTCCACTGCTGCACCCGTTCGCGAATCTGGCGGCCATAGGCCACCAGGTCGCCCGCCCAGGACTCGCTCAGTTCGATGAAAGCCTCGTCGATGCTGTAGACCTCCACAGCCGGGGCCATCCCCTCCAGAATACTCATCACCCGCTGGCTCATGTCACCGTAGAGCGCGTAGTTGCTGGAAAACCAGACCCCGCCCATGGCCTCGAAGAACTGGCGGATCTGGAAGTAGGGCACCCCCATCTTGATGCCGAGCGCCTTGGCCTCCGCCGAACGGGCCACCACGCAGCCGTCGTTGTTGGAGAGCACGACGATGGGCCGCCCCTTCAAATCAGGCCGGAACAGCCGCTCGCAGGAGGCGTAGAAGTTGTTCACATCGACCAGAGCCACGGCGCTGCTCTTGTTCATGGCGCGGGCATCTTGTGGATGACGAAGGTAACCACACCGAAGATCTCCAAGTGCTGCCCGTCACTGAAGTGGATGGGACGATAGGCAGGGTTCCCTGGTAGGAGGCAGACTGAGGGGCTGAGCTGGAGTTGCTTCACAGTGAACTCGCCATCTACGGCCGCAACAACCACACTGCCATGCACTGGCTTGCTGCTGCGGTCTACGACCAGCATGTCACCATCGTGGATCCCGTGCTCTACCATGCTGTCCCCGGCTGCCCGAACGTAATAAGTCGCGGCCGGGTGCGCTATGCATAGCTGGTTCAGGTCGATGGTCTGTTCCACATAGTCCTGGGCGGGCGACGGGAAGCCACAGGCGGCAGGAGAGAGGAACAACGGGATTTCCAACGCCGGGGCGTCGAGGTCGGGAACTGCAAACATGGTTTTTGGCTCTCAATGCTGTATATAAATACAGTATAGCGATACCCGTGGTGAAGATCACTGTGGAGCGATTGACTCCGGATTCAGGTAATATCGGCAGGTGCCCTATGCGTGGAGTCGCCAATGTCATTCAATCTGTGCTCCCTGCCGAAAGAAGAGCAGGAGAAGGTCGAGGTAGAGAAGGCCGCTGCCTATGCGGTGTGGAAGGAAAGGAACCCCGAGATCAAGATCCCAGCCGAGAGCGAGGCCGGGAACTACAAGGGGGAGATGCAGGCCTACTTCCTGCAGCAGGTAGAGCGGTACCGGAGAGTTAGGTGAATAGTCACCTCCTTCAACATTTTCAGGTCTCACCGGCTCAAGAGTTTTTCTTGGAGCTAGTGCTTGCTGGTTACCCTTCGAGCTTCGAAAAGTCCAGGGCCAGCGTTCAATGGGGTGGAGCAACAGCACACTTAGAAGGTCACGACTATCAGCATCTATTCAATGTCGGGGTGCTTGGCTGGATCGGCGAGGGCATCGGTGTTACACAGATGATGGTTGTGAAGGTGGATGATATTTTTTGTGACGAGGGAATTTGTAGAATGCTTCGATACCCATCTGGCCTGAATGGTGATGAGCTTAATGCTGTTGAGTGTGATTGGCAGTTGCTAAAGATACTTGGCCTCACAACAGATATGAATCCAGAACCCTTCAAGATTGTCCCTATACCCTAAGCGTGATCTCTGACTGGTTGAATCCCCGCCGCCCCAGCGTTAGTATTGCTCAAAGATGGCCAGAGTCCCCGTGACCCTGGCCTTTTTCATTTCTGGCCCGCCTCGTGCGGGCTTTGTCGTTTCTGGAGGGGCGATGACGCCTGACAAGGATCCACAGAACTACAGCGTGCTCGCCTATCTGGCATTCGGCGGGCTGAGCGTATGGGGAGGGCTTGTGACCTACATACAGACGGTGAAACGCGAGGGAAGGCAGTTCCGATGGGCCGAGGCGCTGCTGCAGGTGGTGGTGTCAGGGTTCGCCGGGATGTTGACCATGCTGCTGAGCTGGTACATCGCAGCCCCGCTCCCGTTGTGCGGCTTCATGGCTGGCCTGGCTGGCTTGATGGGGTCGAAAGCACTGGA
This sequence comes from Aeromonas sp. FDAARGOS 1406, assembly GCF_019048565.1. Classification (NCBI taxonomy): domain Bacteria; kingdom Pseudomonadati; phylum Pseudomonadota; class Gammaproteobacteria; order Aeromonadales; family Aeromonadaceae; genus Aeromonas; species Aeromonas sp. FDAARGOS 1406. The sequence continues at coordinate 980,844 of NZ_CP077378.1, read as the reverse complement.
GCTGTACGAACGCCGGGCAACCGGCTGGATGGGAGGGAGGGAGTGATGGTGAAAATGCGCTGGGTAGATGAAGCCCGTAGGCATATCGGGTTGACGGAGATTAAGGGGCCCCAACACAACCCCGAGATCGTGGCGATGTGGAAGGCCATCAAGCGGGGTGGCATCCGTGATGATGAAACCCCGTGGTGTGCCGCCTTTGTTGGAGCGTGCCTAGAGCGGGTCGGTATTCAGTCCACCCGGTTCGAGGGTGCGCGTTCCTATGCCTCCTGGGGGGAGAAGCTGGAAAAGCCGGTGGCAGGCTGCGTAGTGGTGTTCTCCAGGGATGGTGGCGGACACGTTGGGTTCGTAGTGGGGCAGGACAAGGCAGGTAATCTGCTGGTATTGGGCGGCAACCAAGCTGACGCGGTGAACGTGAAGGCGTTCCCTCGCTCCCGGGTAACCGCATACCGCTGGCCCGCCGGTGAGCCGAAGCCTGTAGGGGAATTGCCTGTGATGGCTGCGGCAGAGTTCTCGAAGTCCGAGGCATAGGCGCAAGCCTTGCCAATATCGCCGGGTAACCGGTAACAGCAGAGGAGAGTGCGATGGAACACATCGTTGAGGTGGTCATCAACTGGATTGTCATCCTGATGGCTGTAGTGGGCGGCGCGTCCATGGTGGTGCAGGGGCTGGCTAAGATCGCGGCCGTCACCCCGTCCACCCGGGACGATGAGGTGATCGGGAAGGTGCAGGCCTTCTTGGTTGGCCTGACCAAGGTGCTGGACAAGCTGGCTATGAACCTGCCGGCTGAGAAAGCCAGGAAGCAATAACATGAACAGCTTGCTCCAACTGCTCGACATTCTAACGGCCCTTCTGGGCCGTTGGCTTAAGCAGGAGAGGGCAAGGGAGGTGCAGGAAAGCTATGACAAGAATCATGCGGACCCACAGGGGCGTTTTGCTGAGCGTTTCGGTGCTGCTTCTGGCCAGTTGTCAGACAGCTCCAAGCCAAACAGCGAACTGCCCGCCACCCACACCCAGGCTGACATGGAACCCCGCCGCTAATGGCGGGGTTTGTCTTTCTGGGGAATCCACAGCCGACCTACTGGACTATCTCGATGCACTGGAGCGATGCGGTGGTTAATGGCATTACCGTGACCGGGGTTGTTACTCAGGTGAGGGAGTATGACGGGAGTCAGGCCCTGGTCACCCTGAATACTGGCGTCTCCGTCGTAGTACCGGCTACCCATGAGCCTGTACCTGGTGATGCCATCGTCGAAGGCGAGCTATCCCTCTAAATGGCAAAGACCGACTGGGCACAGCTCAATGCAGAGTTCCTGCAGGAGCATGAAGCGACAGGCATCAGTGTGAAAGACTGGTGCGACAGCCGCGGCCTGAACTACAACTCGGCGCGTCGCTATTTGAAATCTCGGGGGCAATCCCCTGCGCAACCTGATAAATCTCGCGTAGCTGCGCAATCTGCGCATTCCGAAGTGCGCAAAACTGCGCAATCTGCGCAAAGTGCGCAAACCAAAGGGAATGAGGCAAAGGCCAAAGGGGGAGAGCGAAGAGGGGAGAAGTCCTCCGCATCCACTCGCACTCCGGCAGACTCAGCCCAGAACCCGAAAACAAACGGCCGGGACAGCAGCGGCCGCTTCACCGAGGGCAACCCTGGCAACCCCAACCCGGTCACGAAGTGGAAGCCCGGCGACCGCCCGGCACTGACCCATGGCGGCTATGCCAAGTTCCTCGATGCCGAGGAGCTGTTCGACCAGGCTCGCGAGCTGCAACTGCGCGACGAGCTGGACTTCACCCGGGCTCGCGTCATTTCCGTCACCAAGCTGCTCAAGGGGTTGCAGCAGGATTTGGTCAACGCCAGCGAGATGACCGACCGGATTGCGCTCTACGACAAGATCCTGAAGGCCGAGCAGGCCCTCGACCGCAACATCCAGCGGATTGAGTCCATCGAGCGGACCCTGAGCGCCCTTCGCATCGACGAGGTGAGCGTGCCGAAGATTGAGGAGGACACTCGCCGGATCCGGGCTGCTGCGCGCAAGCTGACCGCCGAAGCCGATCGGCTCGAGAAGGATGGCGGCAGCGAGTCCACCCCGGTCAGCGAGATGGTCACCGAGCTGCAGGGGATGGGGACTGGTGGATTGATGTCGTGATAGCATACAAAATATAGCAACCGGTATAATTGGAGTGTGATGGTGGCTTCTAACGCGGAAATGGAAGAGCTGTACCGAAAACGACTAATGGTTGTGGCGACTGGAATACTTATTTTTGTAATTGCAGGCGGGTCTCTTAGCAAGGCAGATCCGAACGCTAATGCTACAGAAATTGTGATGTTTGGGGTGAAGCTGATATTCAGTCGCCCTAACTGGTTGGAATGGGCTGCGCTAGCCGTTATGGGATACCTCTGGTTGAGGCATCAACAATTTTCCTTTGAGGAGAATGAAAAGCTCAAAGCGCAGGTTTACGAAAACACTAGAATTAGCCGAAGAATTTCAGTAAAGGCCCTCGGGGCTGAATCAACATACTATCACGGCCCAGGCGACTATGGAGGAAAGTTCAGGAGTGTGAGATACTATCGCACAGCGTGGAAAGAATTGTTCGATGAGCACGAACCATATAATTACCCCATAAGCATCTGCGTTTCATCTTTTTATAAAATCATCGTATGTGTGACATTAATAGATAGAGACAGTGATAGGGCTGTTGGATGGAAGATGGAGAGGGTGAAAGGTGTTGTTGAACATCTTCAGTTTTATTTTTCATACGCAGTATCATATTTACAGTGTGCCTATAAGTATCCAGAGTTTTGTCATGCAAAACTGCCATCTTGGTTAGCCTGCATTAGCGCCATATCGTATTTAACAAGCCAGTTTATTATTTAGAGTCCAATATTAAGATAAACCCGCCTCGGCGGGTTTTTTATTGCCTGAGATCCCCGATGACTGAACCCGATACCTCCGCCATGACTGAGCAGGAGCAGATGGCCTACATCCGCTCGAAGCTCAGCGATAAGTGGTGGCGGATGAACAACCTCTACATGATCGAGAACGAGCAGGGCCAGCTGGTGCGCTTCCGGCTGCGCCCGGCGCAGGAGCTGCTGTTCCGGACCATGTGGTACCTGAACATCATCCTCAAGGCGCGTCAGCTCGGGTTCTCCACCGCCATCGACATCTATCTGCTGGACGAGGCGCTGTTCAACAAGAACCTCAAGTGCGGGATCATCGCCCAGGACCTGACGGCCGCCGGCGAGATCTACCGCACCAAGATTGAAGTCCCGTTCGATAACCTGCCCAGCTGGCTCAAGGCCCAGTTCAAGGTGGTCACCCGGCGCGGTGGGGCGAATGGCGGGCACATCCTGTTCCGGCACGGCTCCAGCATCCAGGTGGCCACCTCATTCCGCTCCGGTACCGTCCAGCGCCTGCATGTCTCCGAGCACGGGAAGATCTGCGCCAAGTATCCCGAGAAGGCCAAGGAGGTGCGAACCGGGACGCTGCAGGCGATCCACCCTGGCGCTGTGGCCTTCATCGAGAGCACCGCCGAAGGGGTAGGGGGCGACTTCCACGCTATGAGCATGAAGTCCCTCGAGCTGGCCAGGGCATCCGGTGAGCTCAGCCAGCTTGATTGGAAGTTCCACTTCTTCGCCTGGTGGCAGGATCCCAAGTATCGCGCCGACGTCCCCGCTTCCGGTGTGGTGATGAGCAAGACCCAGGCGGAGTATTTCGCCGCGGTCGAGAAGTCGATGGGTTGCACCATTACCGACGAGCAGCGGCAGTGGTACGTGCTGAAAGAGTCCACTCTGGGCGCCGAGATGAAGCAAGAGTTCCCCAGCACGCCATTGGAGGCCTTCCTGACCTCTGGGCGCCGGGTGTTCGACCCCATCCATACCATGGATGCCGAGGGCGATTGCATGGCCCCGCTCATCGTCTACGACATCGACCCGGTGACCGGCAAGCGGGAGAAGGCTCGCAAGCCTGAGAAGCTGGACGAGCGTGGCCAGCGCTCCCTCGAGAACATGCTGTTGGTCTGGGAGCTGCCAGACCCTGACGAGGATTACGCCATCGGCGCCGACGTGGCGGAAGGGCTAGAGCACGGCGATCGTTCAAGCCTGGATGTCACGGCCAAGAGCGACGGCCGTCAGGTGGCCCACTGGTTCGGGCATCTCGACCCAGGGCTATTTGCCCAACTGCTGGCCCACGTTGGCAGGTTCTACGGCACCGCAGAGCATGGCCCGGCCTACATCGGCCCAGAGCGCAACAACCACGGCCACGCTGTGCTGCTCAAGCTCCGTGAAATCTACCCGACCCGACGCATCTACACCCAGGAGCACATCGACCGGGACCGCGACGACGAGACGCCACGCCTCGGATGGCTCACCACCCGGCAGTCCAAGCCGATCCTCGTCGATGGCCTCAAGGCCCTGCTGCGTGCCGGGCAGTCCGGGATCCGCTGGATAGGCACCATTCACGAGGCCACCACCTACGTCTACGACAAGAGCGGCAGCATGAACGCCCAGGACGGCTGCTACGACGACCAGCTCATGAGCTACATGATTGCCCAAGAGATGCGTGCCCGGATGCCGGCCCGCATCGTCAAACCTGAATCCTTCCGCAAACCCAAGCACTGGATGGCCAACTGATGATCAACGCCCAACCCAAGACCCCTGAAAAAGGCGGCCTCGATACCCCGCGCCTGCTCAAACTGATGAGCGATATCAACGGCCAGCCGGACTGGCGAAGCCTTGCCAATCGAGCTTGCGCTTACTACGACAACGACCAACTGCCACCTGCGGTAAAAAAGGCACTCGATGAACGCGGGCAGCCCATCACGATCCACAACCTCATCGCCCCGACTATCGACGGCGTGCTGGGGATGGAGGCCAAGAGCCGCACCGATCTGATGGTGATCGCCGATGACCACGACGACGAGCTGGAGCAACTGGCCGAGGCCGTCAACGCTGAATACGCCGATATGTGCCGCCTTGGCGGACTGGACCGCGCCCGGGGCGAGGCGTATGGCGGCCAGATCAAGACCGGTGTGGGCTGGGTTGAAGTATGCCGCCGCGATGATCCGTTCGGCCCGCGCTACAAGTTCAGCAATGTCCACCGCGACGAGGTTTATTGGGACTGGCACAGCAGGGAGCCGGACCTAAGCGACTGCCGCTGGTTGATGCGCCGCCGCTGGGTCGATCTGGATGAGGCCAAGACCATGTTCCCGAGCAAGGCACAGGCGCTGCAGTGGGGCGTCAACGACTGGGAGGGGATGGTAAGCCTGACCGCCATCGAGGGGATGGATCCCAACCTAGTCAGTGCCTATGACGAGTGGAGTCAGTTCAGCGGCAAGGAGATAGAGTGGTGCAGCCGGGAGCGGGACCGGGTGCTGCTGCAAGTGGTCTACTACCGCACCTACACCATGCGTCAGGTGCTGAAGCTCGACTCAGGCCGGGCGTTGGAATACGACAAGACCAATCAACTGCATCTCGCTGCTGTGGCCATGGGGCGCGCCAAGCTGGAACGCTGCCCGGTGGCCGTGATCCGGGAATCCTGGTTCGTCGGCCCTCATCATCTGGTTGATCGACCCTGCTCTGCTCCCCACAACATGTACCCGCTGGTGCCGTTCTGGGGGTATCGCAAAGACCGCACCGGCGAACCCTATGGGCTGATTGCTCGAGCCATTCCGGCGCAGGACGAGGTGAACCTGCGGCGCATCAAGCTGACGTTCCTGTTGCAGGCCAAGCGCGTCATCGCTGACAAGGACGCCACCAACATGAGTCGAGAGCAGGTGCTTGAGCAGGTCGAGCGCCCTGATGGCTACATCGAGCTCAACCCGGACCGCGCCAACAAGACCAGCGTGAGTGATGCCTTCAAGGTGGAGCAGGACTTCAACGTGGCGGCCCAGCAGTTTCAGGTGATGCAGGACTCGGTGAAGCTGATCCAGGACACCATGGGGGTTTATGCCGCCTTCCTGGGGCAGGGCTCCACCGGGCAGTCCGGCGTGGCGATCAGCAACCTGGTGGAGCAGGGGGCAACCACGCTTTCCGAGATCAACGACAACTACCGGATGGGTTGCCAGCAAGTGGGGCAGTTGGCGCTGGCGTACCTGCTGGAAGACATGGCCAGCAAGCGCAACTACAAGGTGACCGTGAACCGGGATGACCCCCGCCGCCGCAAAACCGTGGTGGTCAACGTGGAGCAGGAGGATGGCAAACTCACCAATGATGTGACCCGGCTGCGGGCACATATCGCACTGGCGCCGATCCAGCAGACTGCCGCCTACAAGCAACAACTGGCCGAGCGGATGACCCAGGCTATGTCCCAACTTCCGCCAGAGGCTGCAGGTGCCTGCTTCGATTTGCTGGTTGAGCTGATGGATGTGCCGCGCAAGGCCGAGTTTGTGGAGCGGATCCGCAATGCCCTGAACATCCCGAAAGACCCGGACGAGATGAACGAGGAGGAGCGCGCCGCCGCCGAGCAGCAGGCTCAGCAGGCCCAGATGCAGCAGGAGCTGGCCATGCGCGAGATGCAGGCCAAGCTGGCAGAGTTGGAAGGCAAGGCTGCCAAGTGGCAGGCAGAGGCTCAGCGCATCGCCAAGTTGACCGACTCTATCCGGTTCGAGGATGCCCTCAAGCAGGCCCAGACCGGTAAGACGCTGCAGGAGATGGAGCAGTTGGCAGCCCAGCAGCAGGCGATGCAGACAGAGCAGGCAGCCCTGCAGGCGCAGCTGCTGGACAGCATCCAACAGCAGATCGACGCCATCGCGCTCTGATAGTTGCTTTCCTGACCTGCCAGCGTTACGATTTCCCCAACATGGCCCAGTCTGTCGAGATTGGGCCTTTTCTTTGGTTGAGTTGTCAATCAGTAGCGTAACTGACTCCCTTTGAGTATGATTTGTGGTGAGTCTAATGACTCCCGCACTTGTTTTAAGCCCGCCCTCCCGCGGGCTTTTTTTATGGACCAGCCTCGAGCTGGTTTTTTTGTGCCCAGCTCCAGCCGGAGAGGGCTTTCACCGAGAGCCTTCCCCCGCTTGGGCAGCGATACCACCCACTGAAAACCCACGAGGACAACCATGGATATGAACATCGACGACCTGAACGGCACTGAGAGCCTGGACGAACTGGAAGCCATGCTGGAAGCGATCGAGCGTGAGCCCGATGGCGAGCTGGATGATGGCACTGCTACCGAGCAAACGGACGTACAACCCGCGCCGTCGGCGGGCGAGGTGGCAGCCGGTAACGAACAGGGCTGCACCGAGCAGGGCGGTGAAGGGGTCGCGGAGCCTGAGAAGGTGATCCTGGCCAAGAGCGGTCAACACACCATCCCGTATGAAGTGCTGGAGCAGTCGCGCAATGAGGTCAAGGTACTGCGTGAGCAGTTGGCCGCATCGCAGCAAGCCCAGGCCGAACGGGACAAGCTGCAGGCGCTGATGGAGAAGCACGGGATCAACCCCGACGTGGACCCCGACGACATCAGCCAGGAGGAGCTCGAGCAGTTGGCGCAGGACTACCCGGATCTCGGCAAGTCCATCGCCGCCATTGCCCGCAAGCTCCAAAAGCTGGAGCCCCAGGTCGCCCCGCAGCAGGTTCAACCCACCCTCAACCCGGTACAGGCCGCACTGCAGGCGGTACCTGATCTGGTGAGCTGGCGGGAAAAGGACCAGGACCGTTTCGACTTCGCCATCATCGTCGATGAGAAGCTCCAGGCTGATCCCGCGTGGCAAGGCAAGTCGCTGGATGAGCGATTCGCAGAGGCGGCACGCCGCACCAAGCTGGCCTTTGGTGATGAGGTCATCCCTCCCGCCAAGGTACCCGGCAAGGGTGCAGAAAAGCCCGCTGATTTCATCCCGTCCAGCCCTTCGGCACTCGGCCAGACCCATCATGCCGCTCCCACTGGAGTGGAGCGCTTTGGCGCCATGTCTCAGACCGAGCTTATCGGCGAGATGGGCGCCATGACGGACGCCCAAATGGAGGCGCTGCTGGAGCAGGCCGGGTACTAACCCACCACCCATTTCAATAAGCCAACCCCGACCACTGTGTCGGGGTTTTTGTTTTCATGCAGGAGAGGATCATGACCCAAGTCACCTCGGCGCAAGCCAACAAGATTTTGCAGGCCGCACTGTTTACGGCGGCCAACCGTTCTCACTCGCTGGTGAACATGCTGACCGAAGAGGCCCCCAAGGGTGCCAAGGTAAACGGCGGCAAACAGACCAGCGCCGGCGCCCCCGTGGTGCGCATCACCGACCTCGGTAAAGGCGCCGGGGATGAAGTGGACATGCAACTGTTCCACCAACTGTCTGGCCGCCCGACCATGGGTGACAAGAAGCTGGCAGGGCGCCTCGAGAGCATGTCCTTCGCGGACTTCTCGCTGAAGATCAACCAGACCCGCCACGGTGTGGACGCGGGCGGCAAGATGAGCCAGAAGCGCACCAAGCACGACATGATCAAGACCGCACGTGTGCTGTTGGGCGATGGCTACTACGGTCGCCTGGTTGACCAGCGTGGCTTTGCTCAGCTGGCCGGTGCTCGCGGGGATTACTCTGCCACCGATATCATCCTGCCGCTGGCGGATGACCCCGAGTTTGCCGACATCATGATCAACGAGCTGACCGCGCCGACCTACGAGCGCCACTTCTTCGGTGGTGATGCGACCAGCTTCGAAGCCCTCGATGCAGCGGATCGCTTCAACCTCGGCTGCGTGGACAACATGGCGCTCTATCTGTCCGAGATGGCCAACCCCATCCAGCCGATCCGCATGGTGGCGGACCCGTCAGGTGGTGAGCCGCTCTATGTGCTCTACGTGACCCCGCGCCAGTGGCACGACTTCTACACCTCCAGCTCCGGCAAGGACTGGAACGCCATGCTGGCGGCGGTGGCGGAGCGAGCCAAAGGCTGGAATCACCCCATCTTCCGCGGGGAAGGCGCCATGTGGCGCGGCATCCTGGTCAAGCCCTACAAGGGCATGCCGATCCGCTTCAACCAGGGCAGCATCGTCAAGGTGTGTGCGGCCAACTCCGCGACCGGGGCGGAAGTGGACAAGGTTGCGGGCACCCTGATCGACCGCGCCGTGCTGCTTGGTGGCCAGGCGCTGGCCAATGCCTTTGGCTCTGGCGAGCAGGGGGGCTCTTTCGGCATGCACGAAGAGAAGACCGACCACGGCAACAGCACCGAGATCTCCATCAGCTGGGTGTCCGGTCTGCAGAAGATCCGCTTCAAGCAGCGCAACGGCAACATTCAGGACCATGGCTGCATGGTGCTGGATACCGCGGTGAGCGCCATCGCCCGCTAAGCCGCTGACCCATGGGGCTTCACGGCCCCATCACATCACTATCTGACCAGACAAGGAGCCATATCATGGCCAAGACTACCCTGCTCGCCCGAGCGTACCGCTGGTTTGTCGGCGCGTTCGGCAACCTCTCTATCTCTCCGACCCTGGTGGCCAAGCTGGCGGCAGTGCCCTCCGGCGACGTCATTGCCTTTGGTGACAAGGTGGAGCCCAACCTGAAAGTGGTGGGTGTGACGATGTTCAGCACTGCGCTGGGCGCGAGTACCACCATCACAGCCAAGATCGGCACGACCACCATCATCAACGCCGAGAGTACGGTGGGGACGGTGGCAAAGTATTACCCGGTCGATGACTTGCTGACCGAGCCTGACCAGGAGCTCACCCTCACGGTTGGCGGCGGCGCTGCGACGGGCACCGTCAAGCTCAAACTGCATTACGAGGTAGTCGGCAACCTGTAAGGCAGCCGATCACTGTCCGCCCGGCCCCGTGCCGGGCTTTTCGTTTCTGAATAGGAGTCATCGCCATGAGCGACAAGATTGCCGTGGTTTACATCGGCGACAAGCCGAGCAAGAAAGACACGGTCACCGGCAGCCGCCTGGTCTTCCCGCGCCATACCGCAGTGGATGTGGAGAGTCACATCGCCATGCAACTGCTGGAGTTCCCGAGCGTCTGGGTCCGCCATGAGGCACTGGCTGGCGAGCTGGAGCGGCAGGAGACCACTGCCCAGGCTGCCGCCAAAGAGAAGGAGCGCCTCGCCGCTGAAGCTGCCCGCCTGGCGGAAGAGCAGAGCATGGTGGTCGGTGAGCGCGATCTGGCCAAGATGACCTCTGCCCAACTGGCCACCCTGGTGGAAGGGGAAGATCTGGATATCGAGCCGCAGGGCCCGCAAGAGAAAGTGCCCGATTACCGGGTGCGGGTGCGTGATGCCCTGAAGGCCAAGCTGGCAGAGCAGGGGGAATAGCATGCAGATGGTGTCGCGTGAGCAGTTCCTGCCCACTGTCAGGCTGCACATCACCGGCCCGCTCGAAGTCATGCTGAGTGAGGCCGTCACAGAGGCGGCCATCACGTTCTGCCGGGAGTCGGCCTTGCTGACCCTTGACCGGCTGATGCCCAGCGCGTCAGCCGGCAGCCTGGTGGAGGTCTGCAACATCAGCGGGATGACATCGTGCAATGTGCTGCACCTGACCGGAGAAGGGGGCGCGCCATTTGTCAGCGGGCGAGACTACTTCGCCATGTCTGCCAATGAACTGAGCATCCTGACAGATCTCTGCAATGTGCGGATCTGGTATGTGGCTGCCCCGGCCAAGAACGCCACCGAGCTCCCAGCCCAGCTCTACCACGATCACGCCGATGCCATTGCCCATGGCGTCGCTGCCTTGCTCTATGCACAGCCAGACCGCCCCTGGTCTGACCCTAAGCGGGCAGGATACCACCGGACTGAGTTTGTCGAAGGTTGGCGTCGCGCTGGCCGGTTCCGCAAAGAGCACAGCGCCCCGACCCAGGTCGAATTCCACAACCCGCCCCGCAAACACACTTTTTTCTAAAGGACTCCACACATGGCAACCGTTACCGTTGACTCTATCTTGAAGCGGGTAAATACCCTGCTCAATGATCGCACCTGGGTTCGCTGGCCCAAGCAGGAGCTGTTGGACTACTACAACGATGCCGCAAAGGCGATCGTGTTGATGCGTCCTGACGCCCACACCAAGAACGTTCAGTTCAACTGCGCCGCTGGTACCAAGCAGACTCTGCCAGCAGATGCCCTGCGGCTGATCGAGGTGCTGCGCAATGCCGACGGCAAAGTGATTCGCTTTGTGCCGCGGCGCGCTCTCGATGACAGTTACCCGGACTGGCATGCAGGTAAGGATGGCACCAGTGTGGCCGCCTACACCTATGACGATCGGGACCCCAAGAACTTCTATCTCTACCCGGGCCCCGCCGCCGCAGTGGAGGTGGATGTGATCTACTCCGTGGCGCCGCAATCTAAGATGCTGGCGGACGTGGAAAACGTGGGCACGCCGGCGATGGCCGATCTGGATGACATCTACATCAACCCGCTTATCGACTTCATCATGTACCGGGCCTTCTCGAAGGACTCCGAATACAGCGCCAACTCCAATCGGGCTGTCGGCCACTACAACGCCTACCTGCAGCAGCTGGGTGAAAAGACCCAGGTTGACGCCAACTTGGAGCAGCGCAAGACCGAAGGCTTCTCCCGCGTGACCGGGCAGTAAGGGGGTAGCATGGCTGGAGTGTGGAAGCGTGACGGTACGGTGGCTGTCACCAATGGCAACAAGAAGGTGACCGGTACCGGGACCACCTTCGCAGGCACCAAGAACGGGGTGGCCAAGGGCCACCTTTTTTGTATCACCAGTGGCACCTCGGTGGATTTCTACGAGGTGGACTACGTGGTGTCCAACACGGAGTTGTATCTGGTGCAGGCCTATCGTGGCGTTACTGCCACGGGCAAAGCCTACGAGATCATCACGACTTTCTCGGATTCCGTTCCGGAGTTCGCCCGTCGCCTGACGGCCACCCTGAGCGCCTATCAGCAGCAGAGCGATGCCTTCCAGGCGCTGCTGACGAGCACTGCCACCACTGTTGAGGTGACTGCACCGGATGGAACCAAGCAAACACTGATCCCGTGGAAACGTGTGACCAGTGAAGGGGAGGGCCAGGCTGCCCGCGCCAAGACGGAGGCGGACAAGGCAGCAGCAAGCGCGGCCCTGGCTGGCGATATTGTCGCAGCGTCGGCCCTGCCGCTGCCGGATGTGTGGGCACCGCTCTCTGACAGCCTGCGCCTTATCACCGGTTATGGCCGTGACGTGCTGGTCGGGTCGGATGTGGTGGCGAGGATGGTCAACTTTTCCCGCAACTCAACGGCTACCTACATCGGCAAGGATGGCCAACTTAAAACCGCCGCCGCGAATGAGCCGCGCTTTGAGAAAGAGGGTCTGCTGATTGAGGGGCAGAGCACAAACTTAGTGCCACGGGGTTCACTGAGAATTTCAGAGGTCGGAGGGGTGGAAGGCTGGAGCTTGTCTGGGGCGGCGGGTATCACAAATAGCGTCTCTGAAGTGGTTGACCCACGTTACGGCACCCTCGTGAGATTCGGAGCCGGCGTGTCTCGGACAGCATATGTTTTGCAGTCGCTAGGAGGGTTTGAGGTCGGGGCCACGTACACAATTAGCGCGCATTGCCCACACGATGATACAGGGCTACCCATCATGCGCGTGCTGGATAAGGCGCTCACATACTCACGCGTCGGAGATCGGGTTTTTGCGACTTTTGTGGCCGAGGCTACAAGTCTCGCATTTCAGATCGGCAAGGGCGTTATGGCGGGCACGACCCCACTAGAGAGTTCGGTCGTCATGGGGAACATCCAGATCGAAAAACTCCCCTTCGCCAGCTCTTACATCCCAACAAATGGCGCTGCGGTAACTCGGGCAGCAGATGTGTGTTGGATACCGAACGCGCTCAACGTCACGCCTGACTATGGCGATATCACAATAACGGCGGAGGTGCGCCGAAATATAGCCATTCCCGCCAATTTATTCCCTCGGGTCATTAACATCTCCCTACATCAGTTTGTGGTAGCTGACAGCACCCGGATCATGGCCAGAGGCGGGGGCATTGATCAGGTTAATCTCGCCACAGCCGCTACGGGCAAGCTGGAGCGAGTAGCCGCAACAGTCAATGGGAACACAATCGCGTGTTTCCTGAACGGGGCAAAAGCCACGATGCAACAGACGCCAATATTGCCAGTGTCTGAAGGGGAGAAGTGCTTTATTGGCTCTCGCAATGGATTGAATGGGCTGTTTGGCCACATTCGTAATGTGCGGATTTGGCAGCGCACTCTCTCTGACGATCAAATCAAGGCGGTCACATGACAAACTATATCGACCTCAACCTCAAGGCGGCCGACAAGGCCGCCATGACCAAGGCCCTGCAGGCCGCTGGCTTCGTAAAAGACAGCGAAACCGGCACCCTCTATCACCCTACCGCCTCACTGCAACTGCTGCCGCCGGGCATGGTAACCAGACCGACTGGCGAGGTTCAGCTGGTCGATGGGGTGGAGATCGCCGTGCGCGAGGCAGTACCGGGCTATCACGCCAACGTCAGAACCCAAGACCCTGCCATGGCCGCCGCGTTGGCGCCGGTGACCGTGGTTGTCGAAACTCCCCAATATGTCTGGGCATCAGATCCCGCCAGTATGTGAGCCTTGCCTCCTGGCGCTCCCGGCGTTAGGATTCACCCATCATGGCCCTGCTCTTTCGAGCGGGGCTTTTTCGTTTCTGCCTCTCTGAGATCCCCATGCCCATACTCGATATCGTCACCATGCGAGGGACTATGCCGCGCGTGGAGCCGCACCTATTGTCTGATGAGGTCGCAGTCATCGCCCGCGATTGTCATTTCGACCACGGCATCATCTCACCGCTTGAAGACGATGCCAGCGCAGGCGTGGAGCTGCCACTCGTGCCGACCACACTCTTTCACTATGGCCAGCACTGGTTTGCCTGGAGCAAGGTGGTGGAGGCCATTCGTTCCCCGATCGCTCAAGACCCGTATGGCCGGGTTTACTACACGGATGGCGAATACCCCAAGGTGACCCATGCCCAGATCGCGACTGGCGGGGCCAGCAAGCCTACTGCGTGGTATCGGCTAGGTATTCCAGCCCCCGGTGTTCCGGTCGGGGTTGGCACCATCACCCCACCTGTTGGTGGTGTGGATGATGACCTGACAGATGACGAAACTCGCTTCTACGTGGATACCTTCGTCACTGCGATGGGGGAGGAAGGCCCCCCTGGCCCTGTCAGCGGAAAGGTGAATATCGGGATCCCTGGGTCATCCGTCACCTTGATGCTGAGCCCACCGACAACCCAGAACAGTAACATCACCCAGCGCCGGATATACCGGTCAGTGTCCGGTGGCGGCTTGGCTGATTACCTGCTGGTCGCCGAGCTGCCCATTGCCCAAGCTTCGTTTGTCGATACCCGGGAGGATGGGGAGCTGGGCGCCGTGCTGGAGACCTACGACTACACCATGCCGCCGGATGGCATGCGTGGCTTGTGTCAAATGGCGAATGGCATGTGTGCGGGGTTTGCTGGCAACTCCCTCTACCTGTGCGAACCCTACCTTCCCTACGCCTGGCCGGAGAAGTACCGGCTGACCACTGAGCACGACATCGTGGCGATCGCTGCCATCGATACCACCTTGGTGATCGGGACCAAGGGGTACCCCTATCTTGCCCAGGGTGTGAGCCCGGCATCGGTGACCACCCAGAAGCTCAGCCAACTGCCGCAGTCCTGTGTCAGTGGTCGCTCTATGGTGGCTATGGATGGCGTTGTGCTCTATGCCTCTCCGGACGGGTTGGTCGGCATCGGTGCCAACGGTGGTCAGGTGGTCACCGAGGGGATCATCACCCGAAGCCAGTGGCGGGCAATGAAGCCAGAGAGCATGCGGGCATGGCACCACGAGGGGAAATATGTGGCCATGACCGACACCCACGCATTCATCTTTGACCCGAAAAGTGGCGACTTGCGTGAGCTGACGAACCGGTGGGATGCAGCTGTCTCCGATATGGAGAGCGATTCCCTCTACATTGCCAAGGGGCGCAGCTTGCAGATTTGGCGCGGCGGGAGCCCCAGCAATGGTCAGTTCGTCTGGCGGTCCAAGCCATTTATGGAGCCAGAGGGTTCGTCTTTCAGCTGCTGCCGGGTGTTGGCTCAGGATGTTGGCTTGGTCGGGATCAAGTTGTTCGTTGACGGGGAGCAGGTGATGGAGCTGTCCCCTGGCAACCTGGTGCCCGGGGCGTTCAGGTTGCCGCCAGTGCGGGGCCGGTTCTGGCAGATAGAGGTCTTCGGTACCTCGGAGGTGAGCCGCATCACTCTGGCGAGCAGCATGGCGGAGATGGTGAACTGATGGCCAAGAAACCCGCATATCGCGCCGGCCGTGACCAGGCCGCAACAGCCGAGAACGTGGAGCTGCTCACCGGGCAGCGTGGCGATCGCCTTGATAAGGCAGTCACGTTCAGGGAGCTGGCGGCATTGGGGCTGTCTACGTTGCGTCCTGGTGCTGGCGGTGTTTATGTCCCTGGCAAGAACCCAGACCTTTTCCCGCCGGGCCAGATGGAGTTTCCCCACGCTCCGGTCAATGTGATCGCCAATGGCGCATTTCACACGGTCCTTGTTGAGTGGGATCCGCCGCAGTACCGGGGGCATGCTCACGCCGAGATATGGCGAGCTGAGAGTGGCAACCAAGCCGAGGCCACCCTGGTGGGGACCTCTTCGGCCAATCTCTTCTCTGACGCCATTGGCAAGGGCGCCAAATTTTACTACTGGGTGCGCTTTGTCAACGGCAAGGATGACAAGGGCCCCTTCCAGGGTATGCAGGGAGTCGAGGCTGAAACCAGCCGGGACGTGCAGGACATTCTCGACGAACTGCAGGGGAAGATAGAGGAGAGCCACCTGGCCCAGGCGCTGCTGCGGCCAATAGAGCAAGTTCCCCAACTCCAGCTCGACATTGCGATCCTGAAGCCTAAGGTTGATGAAATCGAGGTCATGCGCCCCAAGGTCAATGAGATCGATCTCATTCTCCACAAGGTGGATGAAATCGAGGTCATTCTCCCCAAGATTGATGAAATCGAGGTGATCCGCCCCAAGATTGCCGCCATCGAGGGCAAGATCCCAGGCATCGAACAGGAGCTGGCCGGGTTGGATGAGCGCCAGAAGGTAGCGCAAGAGCTGCTGGATGATGCCCAGCAGCAGCTTGGGATGTCGAGCATTGAGCTCGGTTTGGTGCAGGACCGCCTAAATGCCAAGCTGGACAAGTACAAAGGCGACTTTGACTCGTTCCGGGATGCCGTGTTTGTCATCGACCCAGAAAACGGCAGCATGACCATGGATGCGGTCAATGCCGTGCGCGAGGAGATGCGGACTTCTATCACTGAAGTCCATCTGGGGCTTGATGCCGTCGCCGGCCAGATCGACAGCAAGGCCGACAATGTAACCGTGGATAGCCAGGGCTCGCGTCTCACTGAAGCTGAGCTGCGCATTAATGGTCTGGATGCCAGTCTGAGTCAAACGGTCACCAAGGGGGAGTTCACTGACGAACAACAGCGAGTCACCCAGATTGGGCAGGAGCTAAACGCAACAAAGGGGGAGTTGACCCAGAAGGCCGCCCAGCAAGAGGTGGATGAGCATGGCCAAAGGCTGGCCAACGCAGAAAGCAAGCTGACGGTGCATGCTGAAGCTCTATCCACCCAGGCCCAGCGCATCGATGGCCTACAGGCGACCGTCAGCAGTAGCAGCGGAGAACTGGACGCCAGGATCACAGAGTTGGCTCGAGTGACGGCTGATGCCAATGGGGCGACCGCACAGCGCATCGATGGCCTGCAGGCTACTGTCAGCAGCAGCGGTGAAGAGCTTGACGCTAAGATCACCGAGCTGGCGCGCGTGACAGCTGACGCCGATGGCGTCGCCGCCCAGCGAGTCAGCGGACTAGAGGTGAGGGCCAGCAAGGCGGAAGGCAAGATCCTAGCGCTGGAGGAGGTTATCGAGTCGGAGGGGGGGATCACTGCCGGGCGGTTCGATGAAATTCAGGTTGAGATTGAGCTGGCAAAGGATAAGGCGGATGGTGCCTTGGATGTCGGCCAAGCTGCCATTGATGCAGCGCTGGCTGGTGATGAGCGAGATAGGGGAAATCGCAGTGCATTTGGCTCCATTCGCACCCAGCAGCAAGTGATCGTGGATGAGCAGTCCGCTCAAGCCAAGCGTATCACCGACATGAACGTCAAATTTGAAGGGAGGGATGCCAATACTCAGGCACGGATTAGCGGCGTGGAGGTAGTGCTTGCTGACACTAGTGGCGCGCTGGCCCAGCGCATCGACAACCTGAGTGCCTCAACAGACACAGCCCTTGATGAGACGACCGCCACCATCAAGGCACTGGAGAAGGTATCGAGCGACGCTGACGCTGCGCTTGCACTGAGACAGGATCAGATGCGCGTCGAGATGACCGAGGCTGATAACACGCTAAGTGCAGATATCGCCAGTGAGTCGGAGGCCAGGGTCACCGCCGATGAGGCCATCTCGAGGCGGGTGTCTGAGGTCGAGGCGCAGTTCAGCAGCGACCTCGAGGATGCGAAAGCGAGGATTGCGGCCGAGGAGCTGGCTCGGGCAACAAAAGACGAGGCGCTTGCCCAGCAGATCAGCACTGTAGATGCTGCTTTCAAGGCCGCGGATACAGAGCTGTCTGCCTCCCTCGCTGAGTCGAGCAAGGCCCTGGCAGATTCCGACCGAGCGCTTGGTGAGCGGATCAGCACCATCGATGTGACGGTCGGAGAGAACTCGGCCAGCATCACTGAGCTGCAGCGGGTCGTGGTGAGCAATGAGGAGTCGCTGAGCCAGCGCCAGGACAAGCTGGAATCAGAGGTAGATGTTGGCGCCGCCAGCCTGGTTGAAGGGGCTCTGGCCGGGGATGAACGCGACCGGGAGAACCGGAAAGCTCGCGGTGTCATTCTCCAGCAGCAGAACACGCTGGCGAATCAGCAGGAGGCGCAGGCCAGGACAGTTGAACAACTGACCGCTGAGTTTGATGCCGAAACGGCAGATCTGAAGGCGCAGATTACCAATGAGCAGTTGACCAGGGCGACGGCTGATGAGGCGCTGTCACAGCGGATCAGTGTTGTTGATGCCGAGTTCAAGGCGGCCAATGCGGATACCAATGCCGTTATCAGCGCGCTTGAACAATCGAACGCATCGGCAAACGAAGCGCTGTCTCTTCGCCAGAATCAACTGGCTGCCGCACTTTCAGATGCTACTGCCGAGCTTGTCGCAAACATCACCAGCGAGGAGTCGGCCCGGGTCACCGCCGATGAGGCCATTTCGAGGCGAGTTGTCGAAGTGGAGGCGCAGTTCAGTAGCGAACTCGCGGATACGAATGCAAGGATTGCGGCCGAGGAGCTGGCTCGGGCAACAAAAGACGAGGCGCTTGCCCAGCAGATCAGCACTGTAGATGCTGCTTTCAAGGCCGCGGATACAGAGCTGTCTGCCACCCTCGCTGAGTCGAGCAAGGCCCTGGCAGATTCCGACCGAGCGCTTGGTGAGCGGATCAGTACCATTGATGTGACGGTTGGAGAGAACTCAGCCAGCATCACAGAACTCCAGCAGGCCGTGGTGAGCAATGAGGCCTCGCTCAGCCAACGCCAGGACAAGATGGAGTCGGAGATCGTTGTCGGTGCCGTCAGCCAGGTTGAAGGTGCCTTGGCCGGGGATGAACGTGACCGAGAGAACCGAAAGGCTCGCGGCGTCATTCTCCAACAGCAGAGCACGCTGGCGAATCAACAGGAGGCGCAAGCCAGGACTGTTGAGCAACTGACCGCTGAGTTTGATGCTGAGAATGGGGAGATCAGGGCGCAGATCACCAATGAGCAGTTGACCAGGGCGACGGCTGATGAGGCGCTGTCACAGCGGATCAGTGTTGTTGATAGCGAGTTCAAAGCGGCGGACGCCGCGACGAATGCTGCTGTTGCAGCTGAAGTGCGGGCGCGGAGCGATGCTGATAGCGCGCTGGCTGAACAGTTGTCCACCTTGGATGCAGAGTTCAAGGGGGCGGAGCAGGCCCTGGCGGCCAGCATCGATGAAGTGTCCCGTGTTAGTGCTGAAGCAAACCAGTCCCTTTCTGAGCAATTGAGTCAGGTGAAGGCCACAGCAGAATCGGCGGGCACCGCTGCGGCAGGAGCCCAGAGTAGTGCAAACCAGGCAAAAGAGGATGCAGCGGCTGCTGCGGGGATAGCCAATGGAAAGGGCAAGGTGCTCATTCAGTCAGCAGCTCCAGCAGTAGCAGATCGGCTTGCTCAGAATCTCTGGATTGATACGACCAGCGGCATCAACACTCCGAAGCGGTGGAGTGGGTCAGCCTGGGTTGCAGTAACAGACAAGGTCGCGATCGATGCAGCTCAAGCCGCCGCCGCAGCTCAGGCAAGCGCTGATCAAGCCGCACAGGGTGTTGCGAGAAATACTGCTGCCATCAATGACGAAGTGAAGGCGCGGGCTGATGCAGATTCGGCCATGGCACAGCAGATCCAGCAGGTAACGGCAAACTATCAGCAGGGAGATCAGCAACTCCAAGGCCAGATCACTGCAGAGTCAGTCGCCCGTGCCGATGCGATGCAAGCCCTCGGCAGCCAGATTGATACGGTGTCTGCTGTTGCAGGTAGCAAGAATAAAACGTTCTTCCAAGCCACTGCCCCAGGGTCAGCGATGGGCACCGGTGATCTGTGGTTTGACACAGCCAACAACAACAGGCCGTATCGTTACAGTGGAACTGCGTGGGTTGCCACTGACGACCCGAGGATTGCAGCCAATGCCGCCGCCGTTCAACTCCAGAGCCAAGCTATTGCCGACTTGCAAAATGGTGCCCAGGCCATGTGGACAGCGAAAGCCAGCGCGGGCCAGATCACTGCCGGGATAGGGTTGATTGCAAACTCTGACGGCACGAGTCAGGTGGCTATCTCTGCTTCCCAGGTGTTCGTATTCAACCCGAATAGCTCAACGCCCATGGCGCCGCTGTTTGCCATCGACAATGGCCAGGCGGTCATTGCAGAGGCCATCATCCGCAAGGCCACTATCCAGATCCTGACGTCCGAGAAAATCACGGCGGACTACATCAAAGCAGGGGTCAGCATGTCGGCGCCTGCGATCTCGGGCGGTTCCATCGATATGGGCAATGCCTTCCTGTCTGGTGGGGCAGCAGGGTTCGGTAAAGGCGGGCCTTATGCCAGTTGGGGATTCGGCTGGTACACGATGATCTATGCGGACGGCAGCATCTATACCAATCGACTTCGTGCAGAAGGCGGTTATGTGAAGAACATGACCATGAACAACTGCACGATTGCTGCCGATTGCGTGGTCCTGGGGACGTTGGAAGCGGATCGGATTGTGGGTGATATCACAAGGATGATTAGGGCGTCAGGTAACTTCTCTTTGGCAGGTTACAAGCGAGCCAGAAACATGGTCTGCATCAAACCACTCACAGGTCTAGCAGAGGTTTCCGGAGCCGGCACGATAGGGCTCATATTGTTGTGCAAGCTCAACGGCACTGAAGTAGCCAGGGCTACGTCCACAGCCTCGTTCCCTGTGGGTACGAATAGAGCGCCAATGAGTGTGACCTTCCAAGATGCTTTCGTGATCCCCGCTGGGACTGCGACCGTCAACATCACCTTCGAAGTGGTGGCCTATCCTGGGTCATCTATCCAGAACCAGCGCCTTATCGGGGAGAGCCTATGGCTGATGGGTCTATGGTGAGGGCTGCTTTGAACCGCATAGTCAGGGATACCGGGAATCCTAATCTCCCTCTCAAACTGCAAGACGCCATCCGAAACCGGATGGCGTTTTTATTTGTGCGTGGCGATGACGGGTTTGTGCTCAAGCCACAGGCAGAAGATGGCGTGATCGGTGTCCTGGTCTGGGTGGGGTGGGGGGATGGTGGGGCACCTGAGCGGCACCTGCCGGAAGTGAAGCGCCTGGCACGCCTGATTGGGGCACGCTGGCTGCGCTTCCACTCGGTGCGTAAGGGGTGGCTCAAGGTTGCGCCAAGAATGGGATGGGTCCGTCAGCCGGATGATGCTGATGGGCTCTATGTGTTTCAGATCAACCTATGAGGTGTAGGTGATGGGGAAGGGTGGCTCGAACGAAATTCAGGAGACCGAGGCTCAGAAGGCTGCGGCCAGTGTGGCCATGGAGCAGTGGGATCTCTACAAGAACGACCTGCAGAAATACGAGGACATCTTCATCGAGAAGGTGGATGACCTCAACAGTGAGGGGGAGTTCGACAAACTGGCAGGCACGGCAGCGCTTGGCACTGCTCAATCCTTTGGTGAATCGCGCGCAGGGCTGGCTGACTCCATGGCTGCCAGTGGAGTAGATCCAACCAGCGGCAGGTACCAGGAGGCGATGGAAGGACTGGCAACGGACCAAGCCCTGAGTCAGACCGATACCACTAACCGCGCACAGTCCAGCCAGCAGGACAAGCATGTTGCTGGGCTCAAGGATGTGGTGAGCATTGGCGCAGGGCAGAAGGCTGAATCGCTGGCTGGTATTGGCGATGTGGCCACAACCAGCTTGCGCAAGGCAACCAGTGATGCACAGAGCTCTTACCAAAGCCAGCAGGCGACGGCTGGTTTGGTGGGAACCCTGGCAGGAGCCGCCACCTCGTATGGGCTGGCCAGCCTGAAAGCGCCGGCTGCAACGGAGATCAAGAAAATCAGCCCGACAGCATCCGTGCTGCAGGGTAAGGGTTACTAAGGGGGTTCCATGGGTTACGCCGCAGACACTTACGCCAAAATCACCCGAGAGCAGTACCAGGACTGGAAGACACGCTTCTACCCCAAGCAGCAGGAGTTGATGGAGTTGGCCACCAACGGTCAGCTTCTGCGGGAGCAACTTGGACGGGTGGATGAGAACAACGCCAACGCGCTCCGCTCAGCTCAGCAGGCTACGGCCAACCGCAATGCGCGGATGGGGCTGAGTACCAGTAGCAATGCCAACGATAACAGCCAAGGGCTGCGCATGGCGCTGATGACGGCGGGTACCGAGAACGGCCTTCGTGAACAGGAGCAGACCCGACAAATGGGGATCCTGACCGGCGCGGATGCGGGGCTACGTGAGGCAATCAAAACCGGAGGGGGTGTGTGATGGGGTACGGCATTTTGGATATCGGCGGCCAGACACGCCAGCAAGGCCTGGCGGGGTTGCGCGATGCTGCCAACCGAGAGTCGGAGATGGAGGCTGCCAACAAGAGTCTCAAGACCGCTCGCAAGGGGCAAACCCTGAGCACAATCGGTACTGGCGCATCGATGGGCGCCGTGTTGGGCATGGCGGGTTCACTCGGTGGCCCTCTGGGCGCACTGGCAGGTGCTGGGGTTGGGTTTCTGGCAGACAGCTTGTTTTAAGGGGGCATGATGAGCGTATCGGGATTGGCGGAAGGTTTTCTGGCTGGCTTCAACACCATGGACCGTTATCAACGTGGCCAGAAAGAAGATGAGCGGATGGATAAGGCCATGAGCCTGCGTGATGCCATGTGGCAGAACGAACAGGGCCGGCAGAAGGTGGCGGATGAGCGCTACCAGAACGAGCTGGTGTACCGCGAGGGGCGCGATAAGCTGGCTGATGCCAAGTATGACAGGCAGTTCGCCCTCACCGAGCGTCAGGTGAAATCTGCAGAGGCGCGAGTCGGTGCTGCTGAGCGGCGAGCGGCGGCACAGGAAGCTCGGCAGCAGCAGGAGTATGAGTGGCAAAAGACACTGCGGGACAAGCAGCTTTTCCAGCAGGAGAATCTGCCAATTTACCAATCTGGCTGGCAACTATTGCGAGAGGGTAAAGACCCTGGAGAGCAATTTTGGGCGGCAGCTAAGGACGAGCGAGCAGGTCTATTTAACCCTCATCGCTGGGTGGAGCCGGGTGCACTTGACAAATCTACCTACGTAGTCAAACACACCGGCAATCTTATGAATTTGCTCAAAGATGGCAAATTGGACCCCAGCACGCCGGAAGGGAATGCACTGATTAATGACGCTAAATACCTTGAGGGAATGGACTATTTGTATCGGGATGAGGTGCGTAAAGGTGTGGGAGATATAGATCCCGCCAGCGGCAAGACCATCACCGATAAGAAACTGGCGAATATGATGATCACCCCTGATGGAAGAGGCTTGGTGTTGGGGGTGGAGGTCACCTATAACGATGGCAGCAAGGATGTGCGCCCAGTAACGAATAACCGAACTTCTGCGCCGGATGACCACCCCAAGGTGATACCCATCAATGACTTCCTGAAGCCTGCCTTCCAGCGAGCAGCTTTAGTAAAGGAGATTTCCTCCAAAGCTGGCGACATAAGTAGATGGATAGGCCTGGCGGCCGGGCCTGATCAGGGTGGCTACAAGAAGGCGGTCACCGAGCTGGAGAAGCAGCACGGCCAGAACAGGGCGCGCATCTCTGCCAGCAACGCAGAGGATAAAGACTTGCAACTGGATGCGCTGGACGCCCAGCTGGAGCAGAGCAAGGCGGCGTTGGCCGACACCTTCGGCATGACTTCCAAAGCTGAGGAGAAGGAGGCGGGGGCCCCTATCAAAGAGTGGACTGGCGGCGATCCCGAGCGCCTGCAGTTCGTGAAGGAGGCCAACCAACATGGCAAACTGAGCAGTCTGCTGGAGTCCCCGGCCAAGATGAACACGGCCTTTGAGCTTTGGCGCCAGCAGGCGGCCAAACAGCGGCAGACTGAGCAGGCTACCGTCACGGCCAATCGACTCCGTGCCACGGAGACCAACGCCTATCAGGCAATGAGCCTGGCCCAGGCTCGCCGATAGTTGCCTTTCACCTACCCCAGCGTTAGCATCTCTCCATCGTCGATCAGTCTGCATGCTGATCGCCCCATCTCAAAAGCCCCGAACGGTTCGCCGCTCGGGGCTTTTCTTTTGCTCGAAATCCGAGGACACCATGGACAAACCTGGACTGCGTGACGCCCTGCCACAACCGCGACAATCTGACACTCGTAATGACCCCTTCTGGAGCTCGCTCGATAGCAGCCTGTCTGCCGCAGCGGCTGCAACACCCCAACCATCCGAGCCTGTAGCCAAACGTGATCTTGATGTCGGCCTGGGCGATGTCGCCCGCGGGGTGGGCGCTGGCGCACTTGATCTGGTGGGCGGCATTGGTGAGCTCGCACGGCAGGTAAGCAACTTCGGCAAAGAGAATGCCGGGAAGCAGGGGGGCGACTACCTGGAACAGGCTCGTGCCAATATGGCCAATAAGCTGAGCCCGTTGCTGGATGTGGTCGCAGGTGCAGGCGATCTGGCCGCATCTGGGGCAGAGTCTCTGAATGATGGGATGAGTGCTGACGCCAAGGAGGCACTGGGACGCCGACTGGTCGATGAAACGCCAGAAGGCCGGTTGACCCTGGGGGATGGCGCAGGGGATATCGATGTCTGGGCGATGAAAATGGCGCAGGGCGTTGGCTCTTTGCTACCGACACTCGCCGCTGGCGGGGTGACTGGGGTGGCCGCCAAAGCCTCTATCGGCCGCGCTGTCACTGCATCCATGGTCAAGCGTGGCGCGACCCAGGAGGTAGCCGAAGCGGTCGCCGCCAAGGCAGTATCCAAAATTGCCACCGGCGCCGCTGTGACCACCGGGGCGACCGGATCGGTTGGCAGTGCCGGGGTGAACACCCGCGACACTGTGCTGGGAATGAGCTTTGACGAGCTGGCGGGCAGCGATACCTTCCGCCAGTCGTTTACTCGCATCGACCAGGATCAACAGACCGCCCATCTCTCTGATGAGGAAAAGCTGGGGCTGGCCCGTGAGGAAACGGCCAACTTGGCCAGCCGAGCCACTATGAGCGACGCCAAGGTGTGGGGAGCTGCCGCCATGGGCTCCATGATGGGCGACGCCATGCTGTTCAAGATGCTGGCTGGCAAGGCAGCCACCGGTGGAGTGCTGAAAGGTGCTGCCAAGGGTGCGGCAGGTGAGGGTATCAGCGAAACCCTGGAGGAGGGGGTGCAGCAATACGCCGTCAACGAATCCCTCAACGAGGTGGCCGCCGCTGATATCGACCCGATGAAGGGGGTCATGTCGAGCGCGATCGAGGGTGGCTTGATAGGGATGGGGACAGGTGGTGCGGTAGGTGCTGTCGGTGGGGCGCGAGGCGGTAAGCATGCCAGCCAGGAAGATGGCGTTGGGACCGATCCGGTTGCAGAGCCTTCCGCGCCGGTGACGGAGGGCGCTGCTGGTCCGGCAGTGGATCCGAACTTTGCTTCTGTTCCACTGGAAGACGGCGAGCAGGCGCCCTCCGCCTCGCAGGCCGAGGGGAAGCTGAATCCGCTCGGCCCCAGCGCCAGCCAGTTTGACGAGCTGCGTGATGTGCCGGCCTACCTGCGCCGCGACGATACCGCAGCGCGGTTCAAGGGCATGGCTGCCGATAGCGAGGTGCAGCGCGCCCTGGCTGGTGAGTTTGGCCAGTCAGTGCAGGAGCTGGTTGCTTCCCAGATGCAGGCTGGCGATCAGGGCAAGAGTCTTTATGAGCGAGCTCAGGCTGGTGAGCTTGGGCTTGACCCGTTCGCAGGAAACAAGAGCGCCCAGCAGGTAGCCATGGAGAACCAGCGCCTAGCCCTGCCGCTCAAGGATGTGATCTTCGCCGGCGATGCGAATGCCAAACCCGTGGGGGAGGCTGTGGCAGCCCCAGGGGATCATGATGACCGACAGGCAGGCCCTGGCCCGCAGTTTCGAGGTGGTGAGCGAACCCATTGGCAGAACGGGCAGGAGGGGGAACTGCTCCCGCCTGAGGCTGGCACGGCCCACCCTGTCGGCGAGCTGCCGGGAGCCGTGATCGATGGCGAGTCCCGCGAGGTGGGAACAGAGCTGCCCTATCGCGACTTCATCGTCGGCGAGGATGGCCGCCCGGCCCAGCGCCGCGCCGCCGACATTCAGCGCCGCGCCGCCGATCTGGCCCGCCGTGAGCGCGAGCTGAACAACCAGCCCCCGCAGATCGGTCAGTCAGAGACCCTCTTTGCCGGGGGCACGCCGGGCGCTGACCCGCGCAATAGCGCCTATACCCCGCCCAAGCTGTCACGGGATCAGGTCGATACCAGCATGGGCGAGCAGTCCACCCGCGATCCGCGCAGCCCGGTGGCGCAGTCCATCGAGCAGGCAGGCAGCGCCACCGATTCGGTATTTGGCCCGCTCAAGTCGTTGCGCATCACCCGCAAGGGCAAGCCGTTCGCCAGCGAGAAAGAGGCCGCCATGGCCAGCCGCAAGGGCAAGGAAACCCCGGTTCCCCTCAATGGCGGCGGCTTCGGGGTAGCGGCTATCGGTGAGGTGCAACAGGCCCAAGCGCAGCAGGGCGCAGTCAAGCAACCGTCAAGCAATTCGGCCCAGCAGGATCGCCAAGACGGAAAGACTGAGATCGCGCAAAATGGCATGGTGATCGTTCATGGTTCCGGCAATCCAGGCATGAGCGAGCAGGATATTCAGATTGTCCGCGCAAGTGGTCAGAAGCAGGGCAAAAAGGGCCGTGTCTATGGTGGCTTCTATGGCTCCAGCGAGCAGGACGCGCACCAAGCGCAAGCCTACGCCGATATGATGGGCGGCACGCCCACCCTGTACGATGTCAAGATTAAGCCTGGCACCAAGGTGTTGCACAAGCAGGGTGATATTACCCGCCTTTCTGAAAGCTACATCAACGAGTTGGTGAGTCAGGGATATGGAGTGGTCACCGGCACCGACCCGCGCGGCCAGACAGAGCATGTAGTTATCGACAAAAGCGCCGTAGCAAGCATGGCCCCGCGCGGCGCGCAAGCAACCCCGTCCCAAGTCAACGACACGAATGTCGCTGACATGCGTCAACCATCTGATCAGCCAGCTGCAAGCGTAAGCGCTGAAACAGTTCCGGCGCCGTCTGCCACCGCGGGCGAGGCCAGCCAACTAGCACCAGCCATCGATACCGGATACCGAGAGGTTATCCCCGTCAAGCAACCCAAGACAGAGGTGAGCAATGAGCCAGTTACCCCAGTACCTGCAATCAGCAGTGAGCGATCAGGTGATCAGCCTGGCGCAGGCGATCCGGTTGCAACAAGTGTTGGACCAACCCCTGCCGAACTCGCGGAGCGAGCTGGACCCGGAGATCCGGCAGATGGCACTTCTCTTGCACCTGTACCTGTTACCCAACCAGGAGAGGAAAATTCACTGACAGCCCCGGCACCTGCCGGGGTTGCTGTATCTGAAGAGGCGCAAACTGAACAGGCTCGCACGACTGCCGGGCCAGCGGCGGCGCCGACACCCTGGTCGGAGATGATTGATAACCCTGATGGCACCATCACCCTGAAAGGCGAAGTGCCGATCATCAAGCAGTGGGCTAAGGATAACGGCGTGAAGGCGATCCCGGGTAAGGGTGGCCTGGTAGTAGCCAAGTCGTTCACTGCCAAGGTGCGAGGCCTTACTGCTCCGGCCGCCAATGAGCCTTCGGCACTGGTCGAGGCTGCTCGAGGTGGGGTAGTTCCGGAGCCAACCGAGGTAGATCTTATTGATCGCGACTTGCTGAAGGAGCATGCCGGACGCTGGAAGTACCGATCTGCTGTTGGGGCTGGCTGGTTTACCTCCAACACCAAAGAGGGCGCTATTGACAGGGCGCGGGAGGCCTACCGGAGGGCTTTCGAGAAGGGGGACCCCGTGCCGACTCGCGAGGAGCGCTGGGAACAGTCTGAGCGCGAGTTTGCTGGGCGCATGGACAACCGCTTTGGCGGGATGACCATAAATGAGTTGGAAAAACGCCACCAGAACCTCGGCGGTACCATTGCGGATTTGCAGTTGGCTGGCCGGCACGAGATGAATGGCAATGGCGGGCGTCGCACCGGTGCCGCAGTAGCCAATGAGGGGGCTCGTCAGGCAGGCCAAGAGAAGATGGATCTCGAGCGTTATATCCAGTTGCGCCGTGATCGAGAAGAGATGGCAGGCAGTGCGCCGGCTCGGATGATAGAGGCGGCTCGCTCCGAGGTTGCGCCGGAACCCACCGAGGCGCAGAAGGAGGCGGGGAACTACAAGAAGGGCCACCTCACGCTGCAGGGGTTGGATATTGCGCTCGAAAACCCCAAGGGATCCACCCGTTCAGGTATTGACCCGGATGGCAAGGAGTGGCAATCCACCATGGCCCACGACTATGGCTATATCAAGCGTACCCTGGGGGCGGACGGCGATCATGTCGATGTGTTCATCGGCGATAAGCCGGATAGTGAGACGGTCTATGTGGTGGACCAGGTGGACCCCAAAACCGGGAAGTTTGACGAGCACAAGGTGATGATGGGCTTTGCCGACGAGCAGGCCGCCCTGGAAGGCTACCTTGGCAATTACGAGGAGGGCTGGCAAGGCCTGGGTGCCATCAAGGCCATGACAGTGGTGGACTTCAAGCGCTGGGTGAAGGAGGGGGATACCACTAAGGCAGTCAGTGACTTGCCCGCCAGTGAACCAACCATCAAGCAATGGGTTGACTCCGCCCCAGACGACCTGCTGGGTGGTATGAGCAGGCTGTTCAAGGGTGACATGAGCTATGGGGAGTTCCGCGACTTCGCCGAGCGGACCATCATCAGCGGTGAGGGCATCAAGGCCATGTTCGGCGGCTGGACCGTGCCCAGGCTGAAGGAGTACCTGACCGCCAACAATGCCTATGTGTTCAGTGGCACCAAGAAGGCTGAGCTGGTCGAGCGTGCCACCCGCATCATGCAGGGCGAGGTGCGCTGGCCGTCTGCCGGTGGAGCCGGCGTGCTGACCACCACCAACAACCCCTTCGCCAAGAGCAATGCCAGTCCGGCCGATGCGCTGCGCGCCGAGGTGCAGGGCATCACCGAGGCCCGCTATGGCGAGTTCGTTGCTCGCCGCAAGGAGCTGAACGCCGCACACGAGGCTCGCAAGCAGGCCATCGCCAAGGCTATCGAGAACCCGCAGACCCTGGACGACTATCGCACCCTGGCCCGCATGAAGGGGCGCGAGGGCATGACCGCCGAGCAGGTGGGCGAGTATGAGCGCCTGCTGACCGAGGCTCAGCTTGATAAGCAGGACGCCGACAAGGCCGCCGAGCAGGCCGCCAAGCTGACCGCCACCCCCAGCGGGGACATCATCAAGACCAAGCACACCAAGCACGGCTACGACCTGTTTGTGGTGCAGATGGCCAACCGCGTGGAGAAGGACGAATACACCCGGATCAACGCTAAGGCGAAAGAAACGGGCGGCTGGTACTCCTCCTTCAAGGGATCCGGTGCCGTGCCCGGCTTCCAGTTCAAAGAGGAGGCCCAGGCTACCGACTTCCGGGCATGGTTGACCGGTCAGGGGCAGGCAGAGAGCAAGCCCAGCGTGACCGCCGAGGCGCCGACTGTGAACATGGAGGAGCCCGCCAGCAGCCCAGACGATAACGTGGCCAAGCAGATCGCCGGCCTGCGCCAACGCGCCGAGACGATCCGCACCAAGGCCAACGCTGCCCTGGCAGTGGACCGCAAGGCCAACACCCTGCGCCGTGCTGGCATGGCAGCCCGCGCCACTGCCGCTGCCGAGGAAGAGCTGAAAACCGCCGATCTGCTGGACGCCATTGCTGACGGCGTGACCACGGGCAAGGCCAACATCCTGCGCAACCTGACCACCAAGGCCCAGCTTGCCACCCTGCGCAGCCGACTGGCCCGCGCCATGTATGATCTGCCGAACGCCGAGTACGAGCGCCTGAAGGGTGAGGGGCTGATCCGCATGGGTAGCCAGGGTCGCCACGAGTGGACCGATAAGGCTGGCCCGCTGGTGCGCGTCGAGGGCGCCAAAATGCCAGGTCTGGACTACTGGACTCGCCAACTGGACGATCTCGCCAGCGAAATGCAGGCCAGCAGCAACCGCAGCCACAAGGCGGCCGGGGTCAAACTGAAGAATCTGGCCAAGGCGGCTGAAGCGAACCAGTTGCGGCAGGTGGCCGTGACGGATCGCGACCTGATCGACAAGCTGACCGCGTTCGTTCGTGGCAGCCAGGAGGGCACCCAGGCGTTCCGCGTAGCCGAGCAACTGACGGATGCTGACCGCCTCAACAAGATGGGGATCTTCTCCCGCGCCAACCTGAGAGCAGCACTGGTGGAGCTGCAAGCCATCGAGGCAGGGCTGGGCAAGCGGGCCGAGGTGAGCCCGCTGCGCACCAAGGAGCAGGCGCTCAAGCTGAAGCTGCTGGGCAACCGCAATGCCTTCATCGACTTCTTCCCCACCACTGAAGACGACGCCGCCGATCTGGCCGGTCGCCTCGGGATTGAGCCTGGCATGACCGTGCTCGAGCCTTCGGCCGGTCACGGGATGCTGGCCGATGCCGCCCGCGATGCCGGGGCCAAGGTGGATGCCGTCGAGATTGCCGGCGACCTGCGCGACATTCTGACCGAGAAGGGGCACACCCTGATCGGCAACGACTTCATGGCGCTGACCCCGACCGCCAGCTATGACGCGGTGATCATGAACCCGCCATTCTCCAACGGCATGGACATGGACCATGTGCGCCATGCTTATGACTTCCTCAAGCCGGGCGGGCGACTGGCGGCCATCGTGTCGGCCGGCGCAGGCCAGCAATCCACCCGCAAGGGGCAGGAGTTTGCGGCGTGGCTGGATGCCCTGGGCGCCGAGGTGGAGCTGATGCGCGAGGGAGCATTCAAGGACTCGCTGAACCCGACCAGCGTCAGAACCAAGATCATCGTGCTGGAGAAGCCGGTCGGAGAAACCGCTCCGTCGCCGTCTTCCGAGGGCAAGCGCGTGACCGTGGCCACGCCGAAGGGGAATGCGGTCGAGGTGCAATACCGCGTCGTGGAAGCGGCGGATCTGGTGACGTCCCACGACTTCGAGGGGAACATCAATCACAACTACCCGCAGCAACTCCAGCCCCGGGATCGCTCCAAGCAGACCTACCGGGTGCAGGTGGGCCAACTGGCCGCCGCGCCGGACGGAGCGCGACTGGCGGCCAGCCCGGAGACAGATCGCGGCGCCCCCATTGTCAGTGGGCTTGTCGTGGAAAGCGGAAACGGTCGCTCTATCGGGCTGAGGCAGGCTTACCAGCGCGGTGACGCCGACGCTTACCGCCGCTACATCGAGGCCAATGCGGCCGACTTCGGGATCGACCCGGCCGTGATCGGCGCCATGAAGCAGCCCGTACTGGTGCGCGAGCGGATCACCACCATGACCGACGACCAACTGCGTGACTTCGTGGTGGACTCCAACACCGACGCCAAGATGGCGAACAGTGCCGCCGAGGATGCCGGCGCCGACGCGGGCAAGCTGACCGACGACATGCTGGATCTGCTCAACATCCCTGAGGGGGGCGACGTACTGGCGAGCCAGAACAACCGATTCCTCCAGGCGTTCCTGTCTGCCATCGGCGAGAACCAGAGCAACAGCTATGTGAGCCGGGACGGGCAGTGGAATGATGCCTACCGCAAGCGGGTGACGGCGGCCATCTTCGCCTACGGCTACGACAACCAGCGGCTGCTGGATGCGGCCACCGGCGAAGTGGACGCGGACGGCCGTAACATCACTACCGCCCTGATCAACAACGCCGTGGGCATGGCCAAGTTGCGCCAGCACTCGCCGGAGCGGGCCAAGGTTATCTCCAACTACCTCGCCGAGGCAGTGGAGAGCATCGCCCGCGCCAAGCGCAGCGGGCAGTCCCTGCAAGAAATGGCCGCTCAGTCTGATATGCTGGGAGGCGACACCAGCCCAGAGGGCAGCCTGCTGGCCCAGGCCATCGCGGCCAGCGCCCGCAGTGCCAAGGCGATCACCGGCATGGTTGGCGACATCCTGACTATGCTCAACAAGACCACTTCCGCCGACATGTTCGGCGCGGCGGTGGACCCTGCAACCCCGGAGACAGCGATCAATGAAACCCTCAAGGCCATCAGCGCCTACAACCAGCAAAAAGCCAGCCAACCCAAGCCCGGCGGCGATCTTTTTGGCCTCGCCGGAGCACGGAATAACCACGGCGCAGCGCCAAGCGTTCCGCGATCTGGTGACGCAAGCGCAGCAAAAGGCGCAGGAGGAGTAACCGAGGGGCGCCTCGAGCTGGACGGGGTAAGTATCCGTATTCCGGCCATCGACGAGGAGCAGCAACGCCTCTACAACCAAGCCACCCACCGGGGCCAGGGCGTGAACTTTGCCAGCGGCATCAGCACCGGCGTGGGGCGGATCCTCAATGACCTGAAGGATGCCGGCCTACTGGACACGGCAGAGCAGAGGGCGGCCGCCGAGGCTGAGGTGCAAGCCTGGGCCAATGAGGAGGCCACCAACGCCCGCAAGCTGATGCGCGACGGCATCAAAAACCCGAGCTGGGCGATCACCGGCCGTTCTGGTCGCAAGGCCCAGAGCAGCGCCGCCCAGGACGCCGAGAACCGCCGCCAAGCCGCCCACCACAAAGACCAGTCAGACCGCATCACGGCCCTGCGCGGAGAGCTGAAGAAGCTGCGCCCGAAGGAGGTGATCGGGAAAGAGTCGTTCAACTACGCATGGGGCAAGGCCAAAGGCATGATCGCCGACTACGCCAGCGCCCAGAGCAACGGGCAGCCCAATCTGCTGGCCAGTCTGCGCAAGAGCATGAATGCCGAGCTGGCCCGCTACCTGCAATCCATGGGCAAGATCGACGCACCCAACTTCATCAAGACCCTGAAGGAGCAGGATCAGCGCCTGAAGGCCGCCGGCCATGACGGCTTGGTGGCCATCGTGGGTGCGCGCTCCAACCCGGGCAAGATCATCTCCAACGCCATCGATGGTCGGATCCGCTTCTCCAAGCAAGCCATGTCACAAGGGATGCGACCTGCTAAACACCTGACTCGCAAGGAGGCTGAGCTGGTAACCAAGGGGTGGTTCAAGCAGTACCGCGGCGCTTCCGGCATAGATGTGCAGATCCACGCAACCCAGGCTGAACTGGAGGAATCCCTCGGGCTGGATGCCAAGGAGGGATTGATCCGCCGCGCCGCGTTTGACGACGATGCCGGCACCCTGCACGTTGCTGCGGACACCATTTCCGACCCCAAGCGGATGCGCGAGATCCTGCGCCATGAGGTGCTGGCCCACTATGGCCTGGCCAACGTCCTGGGTGACGGGGAATATACCAAGCTGATGAGCCGCCTCATCGGGTCCCAGAAGGACCCCAGCATGAAGCCGGTGTGGGACTGGGTAAACACCCATTACGCCGACGAGGACATCGGCACCAAAGCCGAGGAAGTGGTGGCTCATCTGGCGGAATTGGAGCAGGGGGCCTGGGGCCGTGGCTGGGATCGGGTCGTGGCCTGGGTCACCCGGGCGCTGCGTGCGGTCGGCTTTGTACCTGATGGCATTACCGCCGCGGAGACGCGTTCCCTGATCGAGGGGCTGGGCAAGAAGTTGCAGCGTAGCGGCCCAGACGACAGCGGGCCGGATGGCGGGAAGAAGTTCAGCCAGGAAGCCGAGCGGCCAGCACAGAAAGGCGGTATCAAGATGAGCCAGGCCAGTACCGCAGCTGATGCGGCCATGGAGAAGCTCAACCTGGGCCCCAAGCCCGACATCATCGACAAGACCAAGGCCAGCCTGAACAAGCTCCGTCAAGTTGACCGAGGCGTGGTCAGCTCATGGATCGATCGCGTCATCAAGAAAGCCAACACCGAGGTGCTCGACGCGCTGGCCCCCATCAAATACGCCGAGGAGGCTGCCGGCATTACTGATGCCGCAGACTCCGGTTATGTGGCGGCACGGATGGCGACGGGGGCCGCCTCCACCATGCAGGCTACCATGCTCTATGGTCTGCCGGAGTGGAAT
Organism: Aeromonas sp. FDAARGOS 1406; assembly: GCF_019048565.1. Taxonomy (NCBI): domain Bacteria; kingdom Pseudomonadati; phylum Pseudomonadota; class Gammaproteobacteria; order Aeromonadales; family Aeromonadaceae; genus Aeromonas; species Aeromonas sp. FDAARGOS 1406. The sequence goes on along the minus strand of NZ_CP077378.1, from coordinate 947,252 downwards.
GACGGGGTGATCCAGCGCAAGGCGGGTACCGGCGAGAAAGACGCGCTGCTGGGCATCTTTGCCGACCTGGGAGCTGATCTGCACAACTGGCTTGGCTGGATGGCTGGTCACCGGGCGGAACTGCTGATGGCGCAGGGCAGAGAGAACCTGCTCGATGCCAATGACATTGCGGCGCTCAAGGGGCAAGGCAAGGGCAAGGAGGCCAAATTCCTTGATGCCAAAGCCCGCTGGAACCGCCTCAATGCCGCAACCCTGGACCTGGCACAAGAAGCTGGGCTCTTCACCAAAGAGGCGCGGGCCGAGTTTGAAAGCGAATGGTACATCCCGTTCTTCCGTGAATCAGATGACGGCGACGTGATCGCCCCCTTCAAGACGAAGGGCATTGCCAACCAGAACTCCGGCATCAAGAAGCTCAAGGGCGGGGAGGCCAACACTAACGACCTGCTCGAGAACATCTTCACCTCCACCTCCAAGCTGATCGACGCGTCCATGAAGAACATGGCGGCCCAGAAGACGGTTTGGAACCTGGCGGATACCGGCATCATCGAGGTCATTCCGAAGCCAAACAAGATGGATTACCAGGCCCTTGCCAATGGCAAAGACAGGATCATGGTCAAGCTGGAGGGGGAGGACTACATGATCCGGGTTGAGGATCCGGACCTCTATCGCGCTATGACCTTCTTCGACCGCAAGCCGTTCAGCGCCATGGTCAATGTGGCGGCCAAGGCCAAGCGCCTGCTTACTGCTGGGGTCACTGCATCTCCCGAATTCATGCTGCGCAACTTCCTGCGCGACTCACTCTCCAGCTGGGCGATCAGCAAAGACGGCTTCAGGCCGGTGATCGACTCCATCAAGGGGGTGAAAAAGACCCTGGCGATGGACGGCAGTACCATTGATGTGATGTTCAGCGGAGCCTCCTTCCTGGGCGGCTACGTGAATGGCAATGACCCAGAGGCGATGGCCGATACCGTGCGTAAGTCGCTGCGACGCAAGGGGATGACCCCGGAGCAAATCGCCCGCTACGAAAAGAGCATTATCCGCAACGCCGCTCAGGCAAAGGGCGTGGTTGCCAATGTGTGGGAGAAGTACAACCGCTATGGCGAGGCTTTCGAGAATGCCAACCGCGAGGCGGTCTATGCCGCAGCCATCAAGGCTGGCAAGAGCCACGCCCAGGCGGCGTTCGAGTCGAAGGACCTGATGGATTTCTCCATGCTGGGAGCCTCACGCACCATGCAGGTCATGACCCAACTGCTGCCGTTCTTCAATGCCAGGGTCCAGGGTCTCGGCAAGCTGAGCCGTGAGCTGCGCGACAACCCGCGCGAGATCGCCAAGCGTGCCGGCATGATCACGGCAGCAAGCCTGGCGCTGCTGGCCCTCAACTGGGATGACGAGCGCTATGAGACGCTGCCGGACTGGGACAAGGATGCGAACTGGCACTTCTGGATTGGGGATGAGGAGTTCCGCATCCCCAAGCCGTTCGAGATTGGGGTGTTGTTCGGCACCATCCCGGAGCGCATGGTGCGCGCCATGGGCGGGAAGGACACTGGCGCGCAACTCGGCAAGGCGATAGCCAGGGCGGTCGGTGAAACGTTCGCGCTCAACCCCACGCCGCAGATCGTCAAGCCGTTGGTGGAATCCTACTTCAACTACGATGCCTTCCGTGGCATCCCCATCGAGAACGCGCAGGACCTCGCAGTGCAGGCGGAGGCTCGCTACAACGAGCAGACCAGTCTGATGATGCGTGAGCTTGGCGAAACCCTGGGTATGTCACCCAAAAAGCTGGAGCACCTGCTGATCGGCTACACGGGCACGATCGGCAGCTATGTGATGGCCACGGCTGACGGCCTGATCAGGGCATCTCGCCCGGGCGAGTCTGCCAGCTGGCGTGCTGACGAGATCCCGCTGGTGAAAGCCGTGTATCGCGGCACTGGCCCTGCAAAGTCCACGCAGCACATGGAGGAGTTCTACCGGATGCTTAACGAGGTGAACCAGCTCAAGCGCACAGTTGACCAGTACCGCAGTGAAGGGCTGACCGACAAGGCGAACGAGCTACTGGAGGAGCAGGGCGGGATCTTGAAGTCGCGTCGCAGCCTGAGCCGCACTCAGCAGCAGGTCCGGGTGGTGCGCAACAAGATCGAGCTGATCCAGCGCGACCGCACACTGACCGCAGAAGAGAAGCGCCGGCGCATCGATGAGATGCTGGCCCGCCGTAATGACCTGGTGTATCTGGCGGTCAACAAGAACAAGGCGAACTGGGAGTAAGGGGGGAATAGCGGCCCTGGCTTGCCCCGGACAACAGGGGGTAAGCTGGGCCCTGACCAGTGAGGACCTGACCATGTGGATACTGTTTGCGTTGATAATGATGGTGGTGGCGCTCAAGGCGTTCAGCTTTAGCTTCACCCTGGCGCTGATACCCTTTGCTGCCGGGTGTTGGTGTTTCAGCAAATCCAACCGGGAGAGCTTGGAGACCTTTATGGCATTCAGCTTTTTCATTGCCCTGGTTGGATTTGCCGTTGTAGCGCTTGTTCAGCTCTTTTAATTATTTATTTTTGCATGGGAATGCTTGATTAAGGCCTTGCTCAATTAAATCTATCGCCGGCCCATTTAATTTTTCTGGGTGCTCTCGCATATATTTAACTGATATTAGCTGCAACTGACCTATTGTTATATTTTTGGCGTTATTCTCCGGGCAAATTGTTATGCCTTCATAGCTATCATAAACCCCAACTAGATACCCCATGCAAAAAGCATTTTTTTGAAAGTGATTATCACTCCTCTCATCACTAGAGCAGCGGTCAAGAATATCATTTCCTGAGTAAAATACTGCGTGTGAACTAAAACTTAGCAATGAGAAAACAATGGCTAGTGGAATTAATCGAAACATCATTTAGTAGCACCCATACTCATTGCAAATAACGGAGAAGGAATCGCCATCACTATCTGAGCCATTAATTATAGTAGAGTCGCCCATTTTGGTTGCGGTGCTATCCCACGAATTACCATCAGCATCCTGGCCGGTGGTATAGGTACTATTGCCAAGTCGCTGACTCTGCTGATTCCAGCTTGATCCCGTGCTGGGGTTCTGCCCGTTGACGTAAGTAGAGTTGCCAAATTTCTGAACGGTATATGTATTCCCGCTATCGTCATAGCAGGTCTTAAAATTACCAGTTCCAATGCAGTCTGCTGATACTGAACCAGACAAAAGCACCAGCGCAGCGATGAATGCTACACGCATCAAGATTCTCCTTTTCTATCTGCAAAAATCAAATGCTGCATCGTTTGAGGCTGTGCGTCAGTGACTGCGATCACATCAGCTCTTCTTGTTTTTCATTTCCTGCCTGATGTAGTCCAGCACTTCCTGTATTTCCTCGCGCCGAACGTAAGGGGTATAGCGAGGATCATCCTTGTCGATCTCGTGAGGAGTGAGGACAGTGCCGGGTGGCAGTGTAAATGCAGAACGATTGATACTCATGCCCTCGATGATCTTCACGCCACTATCAGCAATCTCGGCATCTTCATCAAAAGTCCGCTGTAATCGGTAGACGATCTCTGCGTTCATCGTGCGCCCCGCAGCGGCAGCAGCTTCATGGATAGTGCTGTGAAGATCTCTTGGTAGGCGCAACGCAGTCTTCTGTATGTCTTTGCTCATGAGGTGTGACTTTGGTTTGTTCAGTAAGCATTAGCTTAACAAAAGCAATAGGTGAATTCATTCGGACTTTATCAAATCGCTTGCCTTCACTGTGAAGGCTAACTATCATCAATTTAGACTTCACAGTAAAGTCTGTGTGAGAAGGAGGAGTGATGATAGAAGACAAAGTACGCAACACATCCCTGCGCTTACCGCGTGAGATACGCGATTGGTTAACGAACCGAGCAGTAGATAACTGCCGCAGCTTCAACGGTGAGATCACTATGATCCTGAAGCAGCAGATGGAGAGGGAGCGAGATAGTGAGAAAGCAGAGTCGGTCTGAAGTCAGAAAGAGTTCGACCCCAACTGGTGGAACAGTTGAGGCCGAGAGATGTAAACCCACCACGCAAATGATTGGAGTTACTATATGACTATACAACAACAGTATCAGCAAACCAAAGTTTTGGCAGGACCGCTGAATTCCATGCCGGTAATCGCCGGGGTGGAGATCACCACTGACGAGGCGGGGCGGTTCAACCTGAACGCCCTTCACCGGGCCAGTCAACTTGGTTCGAGCAAAGCCCCAGCTCAGTGGTTGCGCACCAAGCATGCGCAGGAGCTGGTCGCTGAGGTGGAAAAACAAACTGTGCAGATTTGCATAGTTTCCGTTGAAGGCCGTAACGGCGGTACCTTCGCCCACGAGTTGCTGGCGATCTCCTATGCTGGCTGGATCAGCCCATCATTCCAGCTTCAGGTCAATCAGGTGTTTCTGGATTACCGTATCGGCAAGCTGGGCTCGGTCACCCCACAACTGACCACCATAGAGATCCTGCAGATCGCCATGCAGTCCGAGCAAGAACGGCTGCGCCTGGAGGCCGCCAACCACGAGTTGGAACTGCAGATGGAGGCAGCCAAACCCATGGTGGAGGCGCTGGAGAGGATCGCTTTGGCCGATGGCTCGCTGAACCTGACCGAGGCCGCCAAGGCGCTGCAACAGCAGCCGAAGAAGTTCAATCAGCACCTGTGCAGCCTGCGCTGGATCTACAAGCGTGCCGGTGGCAAGCAGTGGCTTGGTTATCAGGACAAGGTGCAGCAGGGACTGGTTGAGCACAAGGTGACGATGGTGCCCTTGGCTGATGGCGGTGAGCGTCTTTGTGAGCAGGTTCGCATCACACCAAAGGGGCTGACCAAGCTGGCCCAGCAATTCTGTGTCGGGGGTGTGCAATGAGCGCCGCCCAACTACAGGATGAATTGAATGCACTGCTGGGAGAGTTGGAGGTTATCGATCTCTGTCCCCAGGAGCGCAGGGCACTGGTTGACAGGATCCAGCGCATTATGCATGACAGAGCTGAATGACACCGATGGGGCTGCGGCCCCATTTTTAATACCCAAATCAGTCCGAAAATGATAAATTCAAGAAGTGCACTGTATGGGTATACAGTGCTTCACAGTCGAGAGACTGGGAGAGCAAGGGGGAGATCGGATGGAATCACTACTAAGCGAACTGGAAGAGTTTGTTGAGACGCTGGACCTGGCGCCTGAGGAGGAGAGCAAGATCGCGCGCATTCTGGAAAAACTACGCGATGAAGCCACCGTGTCAGCGTGATGCGGAAGGATTCGGATTGGCCCGCCACTGTGCGGGCTTTTCTATGCCTGCGTGATACGAGATCCTGAGGGAAATTCTTGGGGCATTTTTGGGGCAAAACGAGGGGTAAAATGCGGGGGAATGCGGTGTTTGCTGGGGTATGAGTGAGGCCTAAAAAAGGGCCATAAGCCTTATGCCAAGCGGCTTGGCAATGGATCCTGATAGAAATCAGTCATTCCTTTGCCGATAATCCGGGGTCATAATATCGCAAACTGCACTTTCTCTGTAGCAAGGCCTGAGTAATGAAGTTATTTGTTAGAGATTTGACTGTGATCGATTCCAGCTATTTATGCGAGCGCCGCGGCATGGTGGGCGAGAGCTGGCTGGTGGACATCGAGATGAGTGGCGAGCTCAACGAGATGAGCATGCTGCTGGACTTCGGTCGGGTGAAGAAGCTCATCAAGTCGATCATCGATGAAGAGGTGGATCACAAGCTGCTGGTGCCGACGGAATGTCCCCTGGTCCATGTCCACGCGCTGGAGAACGACGAGAGCACCGTGGATCTGCTGCGTCCGGGTCGCGCCATCCACCTGCGTTGCCCGACCCAGGGCTTTGCCTTCATTCCGGCCCCCCAGGTGGATAAAGAGTCGGTGACCCGCTATCTGCTGGGGGTACTGGCCAAGCGCCTGCCCGGCAACATCAAGGATCTCTCCCTGACGTTGCGCCAGGAGCGCATCGAGGGCGCCTTCTACCACTACAGCCACGGCCTCAAGAAGCACGACGGCAACTGCCAGCGCATCGCCCACGGCCACCGTTCTCCCGTCGAGATCCTGGTGGACGGGGAGCGTGACGAGGAGCTGGAGTTCAACTGGGCCGAGCGCTGGGCCGACATCTACCTGGGCACCGAAGAGGACAGGGTGGCCCTTGGCGAACTCGCCCTGAGCGAGCGGGCCGAGGCGTCACTGAAAGAAGGGGACGCTCACTACATCGGCTTCAAGTATGTGGCGCCCCAGGGGCTGTTCCAGCTCGCCATGCCGGCGGCGGAGGTGGAGATGATCGACACCGACACCACCATCGAGCTGCTGGCCCACTACATCGCCCGCGAGGTGAAGAAGCAGGTAGGGGACAAGTTCGTCAAGATTGTCGCCTATGAAGGGGTCGGCAAGGGCGCCATCGCCTACGCCTGATCCAGGTTCTTCGCTGCCATGAAAAGGCCCCGCCAATGCGGGGCCTTGTCGTATCGGGTCGTGGCCATCAGGCACTGAGGCGGAAGCGCTGGACCAGCCCCTCCTGCTGCTCGGCAAGGGAGTCGAGCTGCTGGCTGGTCTCGGCGACCCGCTCTATGCCCTGATAGTTGAGATCCGAGATGTCGGAGATGCGGTTGAGGTTGGTGGCGATGTCGGCGCTGGTGGCCTGCTGCTGCTCGGCGGCGGAGGCTATCTGGCTCGACATGTCGCTGATGAGCACCACGATGCCCTGCACCTCTTCCATGGCGTTGTTGGCCTGGGAGCTCTGATCCACGCAACTGTCCATCTCGCGGGAGCACTCCTGCATCACGTTGACCGCCCGGGCGACGCCTTGCTGCAGGTTCTCGATCATGGTCTGGATTTCGCTGGTGGACTGGGCGGTGCGGCCAGCCAGGTTGCGCACCTCGTCGGCCACCACCGCAAACCCGCGTCCCTGTTCGCCGGCGCGGGCCGCCTCGATGGCGGCGTTGAGGGCCAGCAGGTTGGTCTGCTCGGCGATGCCGCGGATGACGTCGAGGATGTTGCCAATCTGGCCGCTCATGGCGCTCACGTCGCCAATCACCTTGCCGGTCTGCTGCAGCTTGCCCGCGAGCTGATGGGTGGTGGTGATGTTGCCTGCCATCACCTTGCGCCCCATCTCGGAGGCCTTCTCCACATCCTGCACCCGCTCCAGGGTCTGGTTGGCGGCCTGGGCCACCTCCCGCACCGAGGCCTCCATCTGGGTCATGGCGGCGGCGACCGAGGCGGTCTCCTGACGCTGTTTCTCCAGATCCGCCCGCACCGATTCGGTGGTGTGGCGGTTGTCGTGGGCGGCGCTGTTGAGCTGGGTCGAAGCCTGGGAGAGCTGCTTTAGCACATCCCCCATCTGGTGGATCAGCAGGTTGATCTGGCTGGCGAGCTGGCCGAATTCGTTCTGGCTCTTGAAGCCGACGCGCTGGGTCATGTCACCCTGGGTCACCTCGGTCAGCACCCGCAGCAGCTCTTTCAGGGGGCGGCGGATGGCCTTGCCCAGGGTGAAGGCCACCAGGATGGCGACGAAGATGGCGATGGCGATGCTGATCCCCTGGGTCAGGGTACTCTGGGTCTGCACCCGATCGGAGGCCTGGATGCTGGCGTTCATCAGCTGCTGGCTCTGGGCGGTGATCCCCTCCAGCTTGTTCTGGATGCTGAGGATGAGCTGGCTCGCCTGCTTGCTCTGCTCGCGCATGGCCTGCTGCTGCTTCATCAGAGCCAGGTATTGGGAGAGCACGCCGTCATTGCCCGTGGTGTCGCGCACGAAGCCATGGACGTAGTGGCCCATGTTGTTGTCGAAGTCCTTGAGCTCCCCCTGGAGATCCTTGATGGTGCTGTTGAAGCCCTCGATCTGCATCTTGTTGCGCTTGAGAGCCGCCTCGATGGGGGCGGGGATGCTCTGGTTGAGGGCATCCATGGTGGAGAGCTCGATGGCGGAGAGCTTGGTGGTCAGGGTCTCGGAGAGCATTTTGATGAAGCTGTCGTCGATGGTGACCATCATGTCCCCCAGGTTCTTCTTGAACTGGGGCAGGCTGACCTGGAACTGGCCCTTGGCCTGATTGACCTTGTGCAGCCGGGTGAGCAGGGCCTCGTGTTCGCCGGGCAGGGTCTGGGTCAGTTGCAGGTAGTCATCCACCAGCTTGACGAGGGCAGTCATGTCCGCCTGCAACTGGGGATGAACCGCCACCTGCTGTTTGAGGCTGGCGACCATCTTGTCGACCTGGCCCTTGGCCTGTTGCAACTCGGCCACTTCCGCCGGCAGTTGCTTGAGATCCTGCTCGGTCAGCACGTTGGTGAGCCATTTGTTGGCGCTGAGCAGGCTTATCTGGGTCTGGCTGCTGGCGAGTACCAGCGGCATGGACTCCTGGGTCACCTGATCCAGGGCGCCGCTGAGTTCGCTCTGGCCGCGAAAGGTCAGTACCGCACTGGCGACCATGACGGCGACCAGGATGGCAAAGCCCAGATAGACTCTCTGTAGGATCGAGAGGTCTGACATTGTTTGTTTCATTATTGTCCCGCTGTCTGTGCAAAAGTCCCTTGCCTGAGTACCCCGTCCCTTTGATACCCTGCATGCCCCGAAGGGGATGCCGTTGTGGTTCGCGGGACGTCTCCTCGCTATCGGTATTCTTCACAATAACTGAAGCGATTGGGACAACGGCTGTGCCAAATGTCGGCTTGTGTCACACTTGGCGCGTTGCGGCGGCCTGTTTGGGAGCCGCTTGAGCTTTATATTGAATTTTCTTTTTCCTATAAAGGAGTTACCCATGGCGCAAGAAACCATTTTCAGCAAAATCATCCGCAAGGAGATCCCCGCCGACATCCTTTATCAAGACGATCTGGTGACCGCGTTTCGCGACATCCAGCCCAAGGCCAAGACCCATATTCTGATCATTCCCAACGTGCTCATCCCCACCGTCAACGACGTGGAGCCGGATCACGAGCTGGCGCTGGGCCGGATGTTCACCGTGGCCCGCAAGCTCGCCAGCGACGCGGGCATCGCCGAGGACGGCTACCGCCTCATCATGAACTGCAACCGCCACGGCGGGCAGGAGGTCTATCACATCCACCTGCACCTGGTCGGTGGCGAGCCCCTGGGACCCCTGCTGAGCCTGTGATGCGCCTCGTCACGTCGACCGGCCTGCTGTTGGCCGGTCTGCTGCTGGGGGGCTGTGCCTCCCAGTGGAAAGACATGTTCGTCTCCTACTCGGATCAGATGGTGCCCTTGCGCAACCAGCTGCTGCTGGGCCATGCCGCCGAGGCCCTGCCCGAGGTGCGCGAATCGACCCCGGGGGACGACACCTTCGTGCTCGACCAGCTGGAGAAGGGGCGCATCGCCTGGCTGGCGGGTCAGGACGGCCCCAGCAAGCAGGCCTTTGCCGCCGCCGACAGCCGGCTTGCGTGGGAAGACAATCAGGCCGAGTACCGCCTGAGCCAGGGACTGGCCCAGGCGGGCAGCCTGCTCACCAACGATCAGACCCTGGCTTACCAGGCGCCCGATTACGAGCGCACCATGCTGCACCACTATCTGGCGCTCAACTACTTGCAGCGCGGAGATGCCGACGGCGCCCTGGTAGAGGTGCGCCGTGCCAATCAGGTGCAGGAGCAGGCCCTTAAACGGCGGGCCGACGAGGTGCGCAAGGTCGCGCAGGAGGGGGAGCAGGAGGACGAAGCCGGGGAGATGCGCCAGCTGATGTCGCGCGGCGCCCCCGAGCTCGATCGCCTGATAGGCCAGGTGAAAAACGGTTTCCAGAACGCCTACACCTTCTATTTCTCCGGCGTGCTTTACGAGGCGGCCGGGGATCTCAACGACGCCTGGGTCGATTACCAGCGCGGCTACCAGATAGCGCCGGACAACCAGAGCCTGCAGGATGCCCTGCTGCGCCTGGCCCGGCTTCGCGGCTCTCCCGAGGAGCTCAAGGAGACCGAGCAACGGATGGGCCGCAAGGCGCCGCCCTTGGCCAAGGATCAGGGCCAGCTGGTGGTGCTGTTTGAAGATGGCCTGATCCCGGCGCGCCGGGAGCTCTTCCTGCCGCTGCCCATCTCCACCTCCAGCGGCGATTTTCGTACCTTTACCGTGGCGGTGCCCTATTACGACAATCGGGCCAGCGACGGCGCCCCGCTTACCCTGTCGGTGGGCAAGGGGGTGGCACAGACCAGCGAGCTGGTGAGGCTGGAGGCGCTGGCGGCCAAGGATCTGCAGGAGCGGCTGCCCGGCATGCTGACCCGGCAGGCCCTGCGGCTGGTGGCCAAGGAGCAGGTACGGCGCACCGCCGCCAAGGAGGGGGGGGATGTGGGCAACATCCTGGTGGGGATCTTCAACACCCTCTCGGAGCGGGCGGATACCCGCAGCTGGCTGACGCTGCCCGCCAAGGCCTCGAGCTGGCAGGGGATGGTCCCGGCCGGGAACGTCACCCTGACCCTGGGGGCGGGCAGCGCCATGCGCACCCTGCCACTCAGCGTCCACGCCGGGCGCACCACCCTGGTGTGGGTACAGCGCCTGGGGAGCGGGCTCACGACCCGGGTGATGCCCCTCTAGGGGGAACCGGATATGGCAACTCAGATGAATGACCGGTCAGGCCGACGGCCACCGGCAAGGAGAACAAGATGAAAGCACAAGGGTTGGCCCTGGGCCTGGTTCTGCTGCTGACGGGCTGTGCCACCAATACTTCCGGCGTGGCGCTCTATGGCGCGGCCGGTGCGGCGGCGGTGGCCGAGCAGCATCAAAACGTCAACGTCACCCTGACCGAACTCAGCCGGCGCCAGCAGAACGGCCTGTTGCAGGTCAACGTGGCGGCGGCCAGCACCCAGCGTGGTGACAACAGGCTGCAATATCTCTTCTACTGGTATGACGACGCGGGGCAGGAGGTGGCCAGCGATGGCCGCGGCTGGACCCCCCTCAAGCTGCATGGCTACCAGACCCGCACCCTGTCCGCCCTGGCGCCGAGCCCGGCTGCACGGGGTTACCGGATTTACGTTCGCGAAGTGATGGAGGAATCCTACTGATGAAAATGAATCATGCCCTGCTGATCCTGACCGGCGCCCTGCTGCTGGGCGGCTGTTCCAGCACCACCGTCAGCTATGGCGATCCCACCGAGACCGAGACGGTGACCGTCGATTACGGCTCCTCCGACTTGCAGGCCATCGCCGACAAGATGGCGGATTCCATGCTGGCGTCCCCGGCCACCAGCGAGATCACCGCCGGGGGCCGCCCGGTGATGTTCATGGACTCCATCCGCAACAAGACCTCGGAGCACATCGACACCGAGGCCATCACCGACACTATCCGCACCAAGCTACTGCGCTCGGGCAAGTTCCGCTTCGTGGACATGAGCAAGGTGGCGGCGGTCAAGCAGCAGCTCGAATACCAGCAGGGCAGCGGCATGGTGGATCCCGCCACCATGGTGCGGCTCGGCAAGCAGACCGGTGCCCGCTACATGGTCTATGGCAACCTCGCCAGCATCGTCAAGGACAACGGCAAGGTGAAGGACGTCTACTACCAGATGACCATGAACCTGATGGATGTGGAGAACGGCGAACTGCTGTGGGCCGATCAGAAAGAGATCCGCAAACAGGCCAAGAAGTCCACCTTTGGCTGGTGAGGACCCGCGGGGGCAGGGGGATCTGGCGGAGCTGGCGCTCCTCGCCAGCCTGCCGGCGCCCTGGGATCAGGGGCGCCTTGAGCCGCTGGGTCAGGGCCTGACCAACGGCAACTACCGGCTCTGCCTCCCCACTGGCGAGCAGGCCTTCCTGCGCCGCGGTCATCCGGATCCGGTGCGCCTTGGCATCGACCGGGCCACCGAGTGGCAGCTCTACCAGGGGGCGGTGGGGCAGGGGCTGGCGTTGCCCTGTCATCACGGCGATCCCGCCACCGGTCTGATGCTGCTGGCGTGGTGCGACGAACCCAACTGGGCCGAGCAGGCGCCGTCTCTCGCCGCGCAACCCCGCCTGATGGCGGATGTGCTGGTGCGGCTGCACCGCCTGCCGGTGCCGACCGTGGTGATGGCGGTGCGGGCCCACAGCGGCGGGTATCGGCAGCGTCTGGCCCATATCCCTCCCTGGCTGCCCGCCCTGGAGCGGGCCCTGCTCTCGAGCCGGGAGCCGGACGACTGCTGGCTCCCTTGCCATCACGATCTCAATCCGGCTAACTTGTTGGGGTCGCGGCCCTGGGTCATCGACTGGGAGTACGGCGCCGCCGGCCATCCTGGGTTCGAGGTCGCCAGCATCCAGCGCACCCACGGCTGGAGCGAAGAGCAGCGGTGCCAGTTGGAGAGCTGCTATCTTGAAGCCATGGACGGGGCAGCGACGGGGCTGGGGCCCCGGGGATTCCAGGCCGATGCCTTCCTGCCCTGGGTCGATTACATCGGCCTGCTGTGGGCGCTGCTGATGGCCGAACAGCAACCCGGGCCCGAGTATCAGGCCCTGATCGACATCAACCGCCAGCGCCTGGAGTGATGCCAGGCAACGGCCCGCGCGACGCGTGTATTCAATGAATGGGAGGCATGCATGGTGACCACATTCTCATGGCGTCAACCGCGTAGCTGGAGCCTGCTGCTGCTCTGCCTGCTGCTGACGGGTTGCGCCACCCGGGTGATCTACTACTGGCTCGACTCGGCCATCGTCTGGCAACTGGACGACTACTTCTCCCTGGACCGCAGCCAGAAGAAGCTGCTGGACCAGGAGGTGAAGGGGCTGATGGCCTGGCACCGGCAGCATGAGCTGCCCATCTATGCCCGGGATCTCGACGCCCTGGCCAAGGCGGTGGCCAGCCCCATGAGCCCGGCCCAGGTGACCCTGCATCTGGACAGAACCCAGGCGAGCCTGACCCGTACCCTGGAGAACGCCATTCCCCGCACGGTGCGCCTCGCCAAGACCCTGACCGACGATCAGGTGGCTCGCTTCATGGCCGATCGGGTGAAGCGCCAGCAGGAGCGCCAGCACGATTTTGCCACCCAGTCGAAGGCCGAGATGATCAAGGGCTTTCGGGAGAAGATGAACGAGCGCCTGGTGTTCTGGATTGGCAAGGTGAAGCCGGCCCAGGAGCCCCTCATCACGCAGTGGGCCGAGTGGCAATACGAGATGATGGCCCCCTGGCTCGACTTTCAGGAGGCCTGGACCAAGGAGCTGGATCGGCTGATGAAACAGCGCCAGAGCCCGGATTTCGGCCAGGAGCTGACTCGCTTGCTCCAGCAGGGGGACGGCCTGATGGATGGCCGCTTCACCGGCTACACGGACCAGTCCCGCCAGCGCACCATCCAGTGGCTGAGCGATCTCAGCCACTCCATGGATCTCTCCCAGCGGGCCCACCTCTACACCCTGCTCAAGGACTATGCCGAGGACTTCGAGGCCATGACCCGCAGCCGCTGAGGACGCGGTGAGACAACACAAGGGCGGCGGGCCCCGGGCCTGCCGCCCTTGTTCTTGTGGGGCAGGCTGTGGTAGCTTGCCCTTTCTATTGTGTGGGAATTAACTTTTGAACCTGACCGACAACGTGAAACTGGCGGCGATGACCCTGCTCATCACCCTCGCACTGTTGTTCTCTACCCTCTCGGTGGAGGGGGTCAAGGTACCCGCGTTCCAGCCCTCGGCCCAGCAGGCCCACTCGCTGGCGGAGGGGGCGGCACCTGCCGACGCAAGCCCGGCGGCCCACGGCGTCAGCGGCAGTGACGATGGCATCGTCAAGTTCGTCGGCTCCCACCAGAATCACCTGCTGCGCCTCGAGCACTCCCTGAGCCGCGATCATCAGCCCGGCAGCGTGATCTACGAGCTGGTGATGAGCTGGTCCCAGCAGGCGATCCTGCTGCTGCTGTGCGGCCTGCTGTTCTATGCCGCCCTCTTCTACCCGGGGACGAGCTTTCGCGATCACTTCGCCGGCATTCACAGGCGCCGCCTGCAGCGCCGGCATCTGCAGTACCGCTTCGCCCAGAGCTTCCTCGCCTGATCCCGATGGGGTCAGCTTGCCACCTGTTGCCTCATCTTCTCTCTGTTGCTGTTCACTTTTAGTGAACGGCTAGGCTGTCTTGTTTCATTTTTTTGCACGGCGCGACCCCGGTGTCGCCCCTTGCCATCGCCTGACAGAGGCCGACTTCATGAGAAAAAAGAGTCATACCGTGTTGAACCGCATGAGCCTGTGGCAGTACGCCCTGTTGCTGCTGATGCTGGTCACGTTCGCGTTCTATTCCCTGCCCACCTTCTTCGGTGAGCAGCCCTCCCTCGGTCTGCACGGCCAGTCGCGCCTGAGCGACGCGCAGCGCACCCTGCTGGCCGAGAACCACATCGACCCCCTCAAGCAGATCGCCCAGGGTGGCCGGATGGCGCTGGTGTTCGCCAGCCAGGGGGAGCAGCAACTGGCCAAGCAGTTGCTGGAGCAGCAGGGGCTGGACAGCGCCGCCCTGACCCTGGAGTTCTACTCCAACGCCCCGGCCTGGATCAGCCGGCTCGGCGCCGACCCCATCAAGCTCGGGCTGGACCTGCGCGGCGGCTCCCAGCTGCTGATCGGGGTGGACGTGGATTTCGTCATCGACAACCAGACCAAGAACCTGGTGGATACCCTGCGCACCCGTTTTCGCGAGGCCAACCTGCGGGGGGCCAGCGTGATGCGCACCGCCCAGGGGAGCGTGGCCGTCACCCTGCCCGACGTGGCGGGGCAGGAGGCCTGGCTCTCCATCATCAAGGAGAGTGCCGGTACCCGCCAGGATCAGTGGACACTGAGCCGTTCCGGCAATGCACTGACCCTGGTGCTGAGCGACGCCGAGCGCACCCTGCTGGTGAACAACGCCGTGACCCAGAACCTGTCGATCCTGAAAAAGCGGATCAACGAGCTCGGCATCGTCGAGGCCTCGGTGGTGCGTCAGGGGCAGGACGGCATCCGCATCGAGCTGCCGGGGGTGCACAACCCCAAGCAGGCGAAAGAGGTGATCGGCGCCACCGCGTCCCTGGCCTTCTATGAAGCCAAGGCCGACAGCCGCTTCTTCATGGCGGATCGCAGCGGCCAGGCAGTGGGGCTGGCCCGCCAGCCGGTGCTGAGCGGCGAGCATATCGTCGATGCCCGCGCCAACATGGGGGAGATGGGGCAGCCCCAGGTCAACATCGTGCTCGACACCCTGGGGGGGAGCAAGATGAACCAGTTCAGCCGCCAGCACGTGGGCAAGCCCATGGCCACCGTCTTCACCGAGTACAAGACCAACGCCGAAGGCAAGCTGCGCGCCCGAAGCGAGGTGATCAACGTCGCCACCATCCAGACCGCCCTTGGCAACCAGTTCCGCATCACCGGGATCGGCAGCCTGCCGGAGGCCCAGGAGCTTGCCATGCTGCTGCGGGCCGGGGCCCTCACCGCGCCGCTGAAGATCCTGGAGGAGCGCAGCATTGGCCCGACCCTGGGTCTGCAGAACATCGAGGCGGGCTTCACCGCCCTGGCATTCGGCATGGCGGGCATGATGCTGTTCATGATGGCCTGGTATCGCAAGTTCGGCTGGGTCGCCATCACGGCGCTGGTTGCCAACCTGCTGATGCAGGTGGGCATGCTGGCG
This sequence comes from Aeromonas sp. FDAARGOS 1406, assembly GCF_019048565.1. Classification (NCBI taxonomy): domain Bacteria; kingdom Pseudomonadati; phylum Pseudomonadota; class Gammaproteobacteria; order Aeromonadales; family Aeromonadaceae; genus Aeromonas; species Aeromonas sp. FDAARGOS 1406. Next base: position 931,753 of record NZ_CP077378.1, on the reverse strand, counting down.
GTATTGCCGGGGGCCGTGCTGACCCTGCCGGGGATCGCCGGTCTGGTGCTCACCGTCGGCATGGCGGTGGATACCCATGTGCTGATTTTTGAGCGGATCAAGGACCGGCTGCGGGAAGGGGGTTCGTTGGCCAACGCCATCGACTTTGGTTATCGCTCGGCGTTTCGCACCATCTTCGATGCCAACATCACCACCCTCATCTGCGCCGTGGTGCTCTATGCCATCGGTTCCGGGCCGCTGCAGGGCTTCTCCATCACCCTGATCCTGGGGCTCATCTCCAGCATGGTGACCGGCATCTGGGGCACCCGCGCCATCATCAACCCCCTGTGGGGCAACAGCCGCGCCAAGCTGCTGAGGGTATGACCATGAACCGACTTCATCACCATGACGCCGCGCCCGTGAGTCTGCATGACCTGCGCACCGACCGCTTCCTGCCGGGAAGCCTGAACCACCTGACGTCGAGGGAAGAACAATGCTGAGAATGATCCTGGCCATGGGGCTGACCCGCTGGCGCTATATCGGGCTGTGGGCCTCCGTGCTGCTGACCCTGGCCTGCGTGGCCATCCTTGCGACAAAAGGGCTCGCCCTCGGGCTCGATTTCACCGGCGGGATCCTGCTGGAGTTTCGCATCCAGACCCTGAAAGAGGCCCATGAGCTCAATGCTCTGCTGACGGCGCCCCTGGCGGGGGTGGTGGAGCTGCACGGCGCCGGTGTGCCCGGCGAGTGGCTCATCAAGCTGCCCCCCCACGCGCTGCCCTGGGCGGCGGAGGATCTGGCGACCATGCTGGGGCAGCAACTCGCCTTGCCGGTGGAGCTCTTGCGCACCACCATCGTCGGGCCCCAGGTGGGCGCAGAGCTGTTCCAGCAGGGGATGCTGGCGGTGCTGGTGGCCTCGCTCGCCATCTCCGCCTACCTGGCGGTGCGCTTCGAGTGGCGCCAAGCCATCGGCATCCTGGTGTCGGTACTGCACGACGGTCTGGTGGCCATCGGGCTGCTCGCGCTCTTTGACATCGAGTTCGACCTCAACGTCATCGCGGGCCTGATGGCGGTGATAGGCTACTCCCTCAACGACAGCATCGTCATCTCGGACCGGTTGCGGGACTTGCTGGGGTCTCGTACCCGCATGGGGATCCACGAGTGCTCGGACGTGGCCATCAAGGCCACCTTCAGCCGCACCATGATCACCTCGGGCACCACCCTCTTCACCGTGGGGGCCCTGCTCCTGTTCGGCGGCGACGCCCTCTACGGCTTCTCCTTCACCCTGTTCGCAGGCATCCTGGTGGGGACGCTCTCCTCCATCACGGTGGCCTCCACCGTGCAGGAGCTGCTGGGGCTCTCCCCCCAGGCCTACCAGAAAAAAGAGGAGGAGCTGGCCGAGGCGGCGTGACCGGCGAGCGCCCTGTCACGGGGCTCATGGGCGGCCAGTGCGGCCGCCCCGGGCAAAAAAGGAAGGCGAATGCCTTCCTTTTTCCATTCTGCCAGAGGGGGGCGGCGGTCCCGAAGGCCGGGTTGGGGCGGCGGGTGTGACGCGGCCGAGCAGAAGTTGAAAAGTGTAATGAAATGCATGTTTTAGGCGCTATTTTCGGGGCCCGCATCGGCTACCCTGGCAGGGAGTCTATGGATGGAGTAAGCACTCATGAATATCGCTCGTCGGCTTCAACTCATTGCCCTGCTGGTCATGCTGGCCCTGGGGTGTCTCAGCTGGTTCAGTATCAGCAGACTCTCCTCCGCCAATGCGGATCTCAGCTATGTAACAGACAACACAGTCCCCAGCATTTCCACGATCAAGGAGATACAAACAGACTTCTACGCCCTGCATTCATTGATCCAGGCGCACGTGCTCAACACCGACGACGGCAAGATGAGTCAGATAGAGCAGAGCATTGCATCCCTTCACACCAAGATGGACGCCCTGCTGAGCCAGTATGAAAGCGGGATGATCTCCAATGAGGAGGACAGGCAGCTCGTCGCCGATGATCGGCGCCTGGTTGCCCAGTACGGCAAGGCCTCTGAAGACGTCCTGCGCCTGTCCCGCGAGAACAAGAATGTGGAGGCCAGAGAGGCGATCGACAAGGAGCTTGCCCCCTTGTTTGAGCAGCTTTCCCAGGCCATCGACAAGCACGTCCACTTCAACATCCAGCAAGGTGACGCCGTCAAGCTGCGAGGCGAGCAGAATGCCGATAGCAGCATGCAGGCCCTGTTGTTCATCTCGGTGGGCGCGGGTGCCCTCACGCTGGTGCTCTTTCTCTGGCTGTTCAGGCAGGTCGCCAATCCCCTCCGTCTGGCCATGGCGACCCTGTCCGAGATCCAGCGCGACCTGAACTTCACCCTGCGGGCCAATGTGAGCCAGCAGGACGAGATCGGCCAGACGCTGACGGCGGTCAACCGCCTGCTGGACACCTTGCAGCAGACCTTCACCGAGTTCTCAGTGGGCAGCCTGCAGATCAAGAGCACGGCAGAGTCCCTCTCCCAGGCGGCCCAGCACATGGCGGAGTCGGCGAGTCAGGCCAATGACGCCACCAGCCTTATCGCCGCCGGGGTGGAGGAGATGAGCGTGAGCATCACGGACATCTCCCAGCGCACCCAGGAGACCAGCCGCATCACCAATGAATCCGGCAAGCTCGCCAGTGACGGCGGGGCCACCATAGAGCGCACTGTGCTCGCCATCAACGACATCGCCGACGCCATTCGTCAGGCCTCCCGCGATGTGACGGCGCTGGGGGAGGGGATCTCCCGCATCGGTGGGGTGGTGAACGTCATCAACGATGTGGCGGGGCAGACCAACCTGCTGGCGCTCAACGCCGCCATCGAGGCGGCGCGGGCCGGTGAGCAGGGACGCGGCTTTGCGGTGGTCGCAGACGAGGTGCGCAAGCTGGCGGAGCGGACGGCCCAGTCGACCCAGGAGATCTCAAGGACGGTGGAGGCTATCCAGCAAGGGTCCGAGGCCACGGTGGCCAGAATGGTCCTGGTGGAGGAGAAGGTGGCGCAAGGGGTGGCCATGGCGACGGAAAGCGGGGCCATCATCACCCAGATCCGCCAGGCCTCCCATCGCGTCATGGATCAGGTCGGCGAGATCACCCTGGCCATCCGCGAGCAGACCTCGGCGGCGGAATCCATCGCCCTCCAGGTCGAGCAGATAGCCCAGGTGGTGCAGCAGACCAGCAGCACGGCGGAGGAGACCTCCGCCGCCGCAGAGGAGCTGAACGTGACCACGGAGAATATCCACCAGCAGATCTCCCGCTATCGCATCCAGTGAGGTGCGGATCGGTTGTTCTCTCCCCGCCATGCCCATGGCGGGGATTTTTTTATGTCAGAACCCCGAACCGGGCTGTTGCAGGAAGGCGGCCTCTTCCTACGTGCTCGCCCTGCTCAGGATGGCTTTGCGGTGGGGGAAGCGGCCAAAGCGATCGACGATCACCTGGTGGCGCCGGGCAAAGTCGGCAAAGCCTTCGAAGGTGGCCCGGGCCGGGCCTGTGGCCTGCTCGTCGGCCAGCGCCTCGAACAGGGCGACGCTTCTGGACTGCTGCTCTCTGGACTCCGCGTGCTCGAGGGGCAGATAGAAGAAGACCCGGGCCAGCGGCGAGAGCCCCTTGTCGACCCCGAGGGTGAGCCCCTTGAGGCACAGCGCCCTGGCCTTGTCGTCCTGGGCGAAGGCGGCGGGGGTGTTGCGGTGAAGGTTTCGCGGCAGCTGGTCCAGCAGCAGGATGAGGGCCAGGCGCCCTGCGGGATCGTCCTCCCAACGGGCGAGCTCGCCCGCTGCGGCACGGGCCGCCAGTTCGCCGAAGCGTGAGGCCAGCAGGGCATCGGTCTCGCTGCTCTTGCCCCACCAGAGGGGGGCCTGACGGGCGGCACGGGGGGCGTCGTCTGCGTCATCGCCAAACCAGAAATCGAGCAGAGGTTGCCAGGGTTGCATGGGAACTCCTTGGGCCGGTGGCCGTGAGGTGAAAACGGAGCAGGGGATCTGCCATGGGGGGCTGCAGCCGTGGCGGCTTCCCGTTACACTGTGCCATCTTTTGCCCCAAAGGGTGATCCCCGGATGGGCCCGTGATCCCCTGACCCCCTCATCACCCTGACCGGGGCAGCCCGGATGTGTCCCACTCAATAGAAGGAATGCCAGATATGGCCGGAGCCAGTTTGTTGACCCTGCTCGATGATATTGCCAGCGTGCTCGATGATGTCGCCCTGATGACCAAGGTGGCGGCGAAGAAGACGGCCGGGGTGCTGGGGGACGATCTCGCCCTCAATGCAGAGCAGGTCTCCGGGGTGCGGGCCGAGCGTGAGCTGCCGGTGGTGTGGGCGGTGGCCAAGGGGTCGTTTCGCAACAAGCTCATTCTGGTGCCTGCCGCCATCGCCATCAGTGCTCTTATCCCCTGGCTCATCACCCCGCTCCTGATGCTGGGGGGGGCCTACCTCTGTTTCGAGGGGGCGGAGAAGCTGGTCCACAAGTTCCTGCCCCACGAGGAAGAGGCGCATCAGGCGGCGCCGGTGCCCGAGGATCTGGCGGCCTATGAGCGCCAGAAGGTGAAGGGGGCCATTCGCACCGATTTCATCCTCTCGGCGGAGATCATCGTCATCGCCCTCGGTACCGTGCAGGGGGCGAGCCTGGGCCTGCAGATCGCCGTGGTGGCGGGCATCGCCCTGCTGATGACCGTCGGGGTCTATGGCCTGGTGGGGCTCATCGTCAAGCTCGACGACATCGGTCTGCACCTGTTGCAAAAGCCCGATGGCGGCGCCGTGCGCCGGGCGGTGGGGCAGGGGCTGCTGGTGACGGCGCCCCGTCTGATGCACCTGCTTGCCCTGGTGGGCACCATCGCCATGTTCATGGTCGGCGGCGGCATTCTGGTCCATGGCTGGCCCTTCCTCCATCACCTCATCGAAGGGACGGCGGACATGGTGGCCGCCCTGCCCGGGGTCGGCGGGGTACTGGCCGTGGTGACGCCCACCCTGCTGAGCGCCCTGGCCGGCGTGGTGGCAGGGCTGGTGCTGGTGGTGGCCATGACCCTGGTGAGCAAGCTTCAGCCCGCCAAATAGGCCGCTTGTCGGGGGAGGGCCGACAGGGGCCGTCGCACCCGGGGGCGCTCTTCTGCTGGTTGCCTCGAATGGGGGCTAGGCAAGTGCCTGGCCCCCTTCGTACTATCCGGTTTCACCCGCCCGCAGAGGCGGGGTGACCCGATATGGACGCAAACAGACAAGGACAACCATGAAACCACCCGTTTGGCGAGATGATCACATCTATGCCGCCCCCGACGATCCTGCCATCGAGGCCGCCTTCCAGGAGGCTGCCCGCGCCCTCACCCGGCTTGACGCCCTCCTGGCGGACCTGCCGGATCCCGCCCATCCCGTTGCGGATGCCAATGCCCTGCGCCACCTGCTGCGGGCCATCCGCCGCGAGGCCAACGGGGTGAAGACCCTGGCCTGGAACAGCCAGGTCTATGGTTACAACCGGCTGAGCCAGAACGGGCGCGACGAGGAGGCCCGGGTACTGCTCTCCCGGGGCCAGCAGCTGGAGGCGACCCTGGCCCAGCGCAGCAAGCCGGTGGACCTGTTTTGGGTTCGCGCCCCCGAGTCACTGGTGCGCACCCTGCTGCAAGATCCCGAACTCTTCGAGCTGGCCTACCAGATCCATCACGACAGAGCGCTGCAGGATCAGTGGCTTTCGCTCGAGAGCGAGCAGATCATCGAGGGGTTGGCGGTGGACGGCCTGCAGGGGTGGGGGGATCTCTACGACAACCTGGTGGGGCGGCTGCTGCCGGTGGTGGAGGGGGTGCCCATGGGGCTTGCCCAGGCGGACAACCTGCTCGCCCACCCGGACAGGGCGCGGCGCGCCAGTGCCTGGCACGCCATCCAGGGCGCCTGGGAGGCGGAGCAGGAGACGGTGGCCGCCATTCTCAACGCCATCAACGGCTGGCGCAACGAGCTCGGCCGCCAGCGCGGCAAGGGGCGCAGGCTGGATGCCCTTGAGGTCACCTGCCATCAGGAGCACATCACGGGCGCGACCCTGGAGACCCTGATGGCGGCGGCCGGGGAGCACAGGGAGCTCGGGCGCCGCGCCTTGCGGGCCATGGCCTGTGCCCAGCAGATCACCGACTTCGCCCCCTGGGATCTCTTTGCCCCGGCGCCCCAGGCCGTACACGGCAAGTTCGGCGTCGAGCAGGCGCTGAATCTGGTGATGGAGGCTTTTGCCGCCTTCGATCCCGAGATGGGGGCGTTTGTCCGCATGATGGCCGACAAGGGGTGGATCGATGCGGCCCCGAGCGAGCACAGGCGAAGCGGCACCTATTGCACCGAGTATGCCGATCCGCCCGAGCCAAGGGTCTTCCTCACCTTCGAGGGGACCATGGACAACGTCATCACCCTGGCCCATGAGCTCGGCCACGCCTGGCACAGCTGGTTGCTGCGGGATCTTCCCTTCGAGCAGCGGGGCTACCCCAAGACGCTGGCGGAGACCGCCTCCCTCTTTGCCGAGATCCTGGTGCGCGATGCCTTGCTGGCCGCCACCGACAAGGTGGAGCAGCGCAGGGCCATCGCCTGGCTGGACGGGGAGCGGGCCGCGAGCCTGCTGCTCGACATCCCCGCCCGCTTTGCTTTCGAGCGCGCCCTGGTGACGGCGCGGGAGGCGGGTTACGTGGGGGCGAGCCAGATGCGGGAAATGATGAAATCGGCGCAGCAGCAGTGCTATGGTGACGCCCTCAGCCAGTATGACGAGCTGTTCTGGGCCAGCAAGGGTCACTTCTCCATCGCCGAGTCCGGGTTCTACAACTACCCCTATCTGTTTGGCTATCTCTTCAGCCTGGGGCTCTATGCCCAGCATGCGCGGGCCGGGGGCGAGTTTGTGCCCGCCTATCGCGCCCTGCTGCGAGATACCGGCCGCATGAGCGCCGAGGCCCTGGTGGAGAAGCACCTGGGGGTCGACATCCGCGAACCCGGGTTCTGGCAGGAGAGCCTGCGCTATGTGGAAGAGGCGGTGGTGCGCCTCGAGCGGCTGGTGTGAAGCCTGCCCGCGAAGGTGGTGGCTCTGGCCACCTGGATTTCACGACGGGCCAGGCCCGTCCCTGACGATGAGCGTTCGATGCAACAACGAGTCTATCCACAGCAGTGGCAAAATGATCACATCTACCCCTCCCTCGACAGCTGTGTCCTCGAGGCGGACATGAGCCTGGCCCGCGCCAGCCTGGCCGAGCTGAGCGGTTTTATCGAGGGACTGGCCCAGGTTCCGCGCACCCCAGGCGCCTTGCAGGACTTCCTCAGGGAGGTACGCCTGCGGGCCCGGCGCATTCGCGACATCGGCTGGAACATCGCCGTGCTGGCCGCCTGCAAGGGGAGCCAGGACGCCCGGGATCCCCTCGCCAAGCAGGTTGCCTCCCGGGCCCGTGCCCTCAATGCGGATCTGTTCAAGACGCTTGCCCCCATCGAAGATCTGATGCTGGGGCTGCCTGCGCCCGAGTTTGAACAGCTGATGGCCGACCCCCTGCTCGGGGAGGAGGAGTACCGGCTGCGCCACGAGCGCCGCCTGCAGGATCAGCGGCTGCCGGTGGAGGCGGAGCAACTGGTCATCGGCCTTGGCACCGATGGCCTGCACGCCTGGGGCAACCTCTACAACGATCTGGTGGGCAAGATAAGGCTGGTGATCGCGGGTCGCGAGATGGGGCTGGCGGAGGCGAGCAACCTGCTCTCCAGCCCGGATCGGGCCCTGCGCAAAGAGGCCTTCGATGCCATCAGCGCTGGCTGGGAAGGGGAGCAGGAGACGGTGGCGGCCATCCTCAACGCCCTCAACGGCTGGCGCCTGGAGCTCTCGCGCCAGCGCGGCAAACACCGGCGCCTCGATGCCCTGGACGTTTCCTGCCACCAGAGCCACATCGAGCGGGCGACCCTGGATACCCTGATGGCGGAGACCTGGCAGGCCCGCCATCTGGGCCAGCGAGCCCTGGGGCTGATGGCCGGTCACCTCGGCCTCGAGGTGCTGGGGCCGGAGGATCTCTTTGCGCCGCCCCCTGCCGCCAGCCGCCGGGAGATCCCCTTCGAGGAGGCGGTCGACATCATCGCCCAGGCCTTCGCGCGCTTTGACCCCGAGATGGGGGACTTTGCCCGCATGATGGCCGAGCGCGGCTGGATTGATGCCGCCCCCACCCCCAACCGGCGCACCGGGGCCTATTGCACCAAGTTTGCCGAGCCGGTGGAGCCGCGGGTCTTCATCACCTATGCGGGCACCATGGACAACGTCATCACGCTGGCCCACGAGCTCGGTCACGCCTGGCACAACTGGCTCATCCGCGACTTGCCCATGAGCCAGCGCAGCTACCCCATGACCCTCGCGGAGACCGCCTCCATCTTCGCCGAGACCCTGGTGCGTAGCGCCCTCTACGAGCAGGCCCGAAGCGCCGAGGAGCGTCTGGCCATCGCCTGGGCGGATGCCGACGGCGCCGCCACCTTCCTGGTCAACATCCCGGCCCGCTTCGACTTCGAGCGGGCCCTGGTGGCCGAGCGCGAGCAGGGCTATGTGTCGTCGGCCCGGCTCAAGGGGCTCACCGACGAGGCCTGGGGACGCTGGTACGAGCAGAGCCTCGACCGCTATCACCCCCTGTTCTGGGCCGCCAAGGCGCACTTCTCCATCGCGGGCTTCGGTTTTTACAACTACCCCTACCTCTTTGGCTATCTGTTCAGCCTCGGGGTCTATCAGCAGCTGATGAGCCGCCAGGCCGCAGGGGAGGAGGGGGTGGCGAAGGCCTACCGCGCTCTGCTGCGAGACACAGGTCGCATGAGCGCCGAAGAGCTGGTCGAACGGCATTTGGGGCAGGACATTCGAAAACCCGCCTTCTGGCAGGGGAGCCTGGCCCTGGTGGAAGCGGCGGTGGCGCGCTTCGCCCAGTGCGGCAGTTAACCTCGCCAGACCCGGTTTGCGCCATGTCCCGCCGGGGCATGGCGCTGCCACAGCCGCCCCGACGCGCGGTTTGGTGGCCCGAAGGGGCGTGATCCAAAGCAAGAAAGTGGGATGTTTTGGTGGCGCAAGGCCCTGTCGCTGGGGTAGTTTCGATAGAACCGACACAGTTTTTGAGGTCTTGTCCATGATCATCTATCTGCATGGCTTTGATGCCACCAGCCCCGGCAATCATGAAAAAGTGCTGCAGTTGCAGTTTATCGATGATGATGTGCGTTTCGTGCACTACAGCACGGTTCACCCCCGCCACGACATGAGCCACCTGCTCAAGGAAGTGAAGAAGCAGCTCGACATGAGCACCGATCCCAAACCCCTCATCTGCGGCGTGGGCCTGGGTGGCTACTGGAGCGAGCGGATCGGGTTTCTGTGCGGCATCAAGCAGGTGGTCTTCAACCCCAACCTGCACCCGGAAGAGAACATGCAGGGCAAGATCGACAGGCCGGAAGAGTACGAGGACATCGGCACCAAGTGTGTAACCGAATTTCGTAATAAAAATTCAGGAAACTGCCTGTGCATCCTTTCCGTCCAGGATGAAATCCGCGATAATCGGGACACTGAACGTGAATTAAAGAACTATTACGACATCGTATGGGATGAGCGCGAGACCCATAAGTTCAAGAACATCTCGCACCATCTGCAACGGATGAAGGCCTTCAAAGAAGCCTGAGCCATCACGTCAACCGATTTCGTTTTAGGGAGCCAATGGCTCCCTTTCGTTTTGAGGAACCAAGGAAAATCATCATGATGAATATTGTCGTTGTAGGCGGTGGCGCCGGTGGTCTCGAGCTTGCGACCAGCCTGGGCCGCAAGCTGGGCAAGAAGAACAAGGCCAGGATCACCCTGGTGGATCGCAATCGCACCCACCTGTGGAAACCCCTGCTGCACGAAGTGGCCACCGGCTCCATGGATGCGGGCATCGATGCCCTGAGCTACCAGTCCCACGCCAAGAACCACGGCTTCGAATTCCAGCTCGGCAGCCTGACCGACATCAAGCGCGACGAGAAACGCATCGTGCTGGCCCCCATCCACGACGAGAGCGGCGCCCTGGTGGTCAACGAGCGGGAAGTGGCTTACGACATTCTGGTGATGGCCATCGGCTCGGTCTCCAACGACTTCAACACCAAGGGCATCAAGGATCACTGCATCTTCCTGGACAGCCCCTCACAGGCGCACCGCTTCTACAACAGCATGATGAACCGCTTCCTGCAGTTCGCCACCGAATACCAGCCCGGTGACAAGGTGAAGATCGCCATCGTCGGCGGCGGCGCCACCGGTGTCGAACTCTCCGCCGAGCTCTACAACGCGGTGGAGCAGCTCTACGCCTACGGCTTCAAGAACCTCACCACAGACAGCCTCAAGGTGACCCTGGTGGAAGCGGGCCCCCGCATCCTGCCTGCCCTGCCGGAGCGCATCAGCGGCTCCGCCCATCAGGAGCTGGTGAAGCTGGGCGTGGACGTGCGCACCGCCACCATGATCACCGAAGCCACCGCCGAGGGTCTGCATACCAAGGATGGGGAGCTGATTGAAGCAGACCTCATGGTGTGGGCCGCGGGCATCAAGGCGCCGGACTTCATGAAGGAGATCGCGGGCCTGGAAACCAACCGCATCAACCAGCTGGTGGTCCACGAGACCCTGCAGACCACCCGGGACGAGAACATCTTCGTCATCGGCGACTGCGCCGCCTGCCCGCAGCCGGACGGCAAGTTCGTGCCGCCCCGCGCCCAGTCCGCCCACCAGATGGCGACCCAGGCGTTCAAGAACATCCTGGCCAAGATGAATGGCGGCGAGATGAAGCCCTACCGCTATCACGATCACGGCTCCCTGGTCTCCTTGAGCCGCTTCTCCACCGTGGGCAGCCTGATGGGCAACCTGATGCGGGGCTCCATGATGGTGGAGGGTTACATCGCCCGCATCGTCTACATCTCCCTCTACCGGATGCACCAGGTGGCCCTGCACGGCTACATCAAGACCGGCCTCATCATGCTGGTGGGCCGCATCAACCGGGTGCTGCGCCCGAGCATGAAGCTGCACTGAGTGCATGGCGGCTGCCGCTGCGAACATCAAAAAGGAGAGGCTTGCCTCTCCTTTTTTTATGGCCGATGCGGGGCGACGCTAGAAACGTCTGCCGTAGTTGAGGGCGAAGAAGTAGAGGGCCGGTGCAGCTGCCGTCGTGTCTGCATCATCAAGGCCCCGCTTTCATCGTGGCCCGGAAGCCCTCTCCCCAGCACCGGTGCCCAAGGTCGCTTTGCGGGGGAAAGTGTCACGACACAGGCCCTATGGATGGCACCTTGATGAACCTGGCGGGCGCTGTGCTTGAAGCCCCTGGCCACGCCGGGCTTATGCTTTGGCAAACGCCTTGCTACCATGACGGCAACGGTGCTTCGCGCACCCAGCCCAACTCACAGGAGACCTCATGATCCTCTCAACCACCCCCACCCTGGAAGGCAAGACCATTCGCGAGTACCGCGGCATCGTCGTGGGCGAAGCCATCCTCGGCGCCAACATCTTCAAGGATCTGTTCGCCGGCATCCGCGACATCATCGGCGGTCGCTCCGGCGCCTACGAAAAAGAGCTGGCCCGGGCCCGGGAGATCGCCTTCGAGGAGCTCAAGGAGCGTGCCCAGGCGCTGGGGGCCAACGCCGTGGTGGGCATCGACATCGACTACGAGGTGGTGGGCCAGAACGGCAGCATGCTGATGGTCAGCATCAGCGGCACCGCCGTGGTAATCTAGCCCGCCAGTGCCCGGCCCTGCATGGCCAAACGCCCCGTCACAAGCCGACCCCGAGGTCGGCTTTTTGTTGGGTGTGACGCGCAAAGGTGGGCGCAAGTGAGTGGGGCTCAAGGCCTGAACGTATCGAACGCTCCGATGGCTCTGGGCTGGCCGGGAATGAGGGAGAAAATGGCCCGGCCCGGAGAAGGTGCGGGAACATGGGGGGGCACAGGGCATGAAGGTCGGCAAAGTTGTTCAATTTTGCTATTCGATAATGAGTTATCGTTTGATATATCTAAACAAAAAATGACCTGTCAGGGGTCGCAGAGCACAGGTCGGGACGAACATGGCGAGGTGCAGGCGGCACTGTACTCGCATCCCGCCCATAAAAAGAGGTCGCCCGGGCGACCTCTTTGTCGTCTGCTAGTTCGCTGCGGATCAGGGCAGGGCATCGGGCCGGAAGGTGTTGCAAGGATCTGTGTCCCTCGTGTCTCAATCGATCAGGGTAATGCATCGGGCCGGAAGCTGGCGCGGATCTGCGGCACCAGGGGGGAGGGGTCGAAGCCTTTCTCCTCCCCGAGCACCGGGTGGAGCAGGGGTTGGTCCCGGATGGGGGTGAGGTCCCCCGCCAGCAGCGGCCTTGTTGCCTGGCCCATCTGGTAGAGCTGGCGCACCGGGTCGAACTGGCGGGCGAGATCCAGCCCGTCCCCGGCCCGGGTGAAGGCCATCATGGGGATCTGGTAGCTGGCATCCCGTGGCGGTTTGGCGCCGTGGATGCCCTTGCCCGCCGACATCAGGAAGGGCTGGTGGTCCCCGAAGGCCACCACCAGGTAGCGCTTGCCGGAGTTGTCCAGGGTCTTGAGCAGCCGCTCCAGGGAGGCCATGGCGTCCACCACCCCGGTGTAGTAGGTGTTGAGCAACTGGGTATCCGCCGGGCTCTGATCCGGGCAGGCGCCGCTGCGTTGCTGGGCCCGGTAGCGATCCCCGTCGAAGGGGCCGTGCCCCTGCATGGTGACCGCGTAGGCGAACAGGGGCTGATCGTCCTGGTTGCTGCGTTTGAGCAGGTGATCGATGAGGGCATCGTCGGAGATGTAGAGCCCCTTGTGCTCGAGGGCGGTGAAGCGGGTATCGAACCAGCGCTCCTGATAGCCGAGAGCCGGGATCGCCTTGGCGCGGCCCCAGAACTTCTCCACATAGGGGTGGGCGAACAGGGTCTGGTAGCCGCTTTGGGCTGCGCTGCGCGCAAGGCCGGGCACCTTGTCCGAGAGGTAGTAGTAGGGCACCACCCCCTGTTTGAGCAGGCCCACCGGCAGGCCGGTGTTCATCTCGAACTCCGCCAGTACCGTCATGCCCCCCGTGGTGGGAGAGTGGATGGTCTTGCGCCATTGGGCCACGCTGGCGGGCAGGCTCAAGGTGGGGGCGGGGGCGCAGAGACGGCCCTGCCAGTCAAGCCAGAGCGACTCGTATTGCAGCACGATCACCAGATCGAAGCGGGGAGCCCTGGGCTGGGCGGGCAGGCTCAGCTCCGGGGTGCGCTCGTTGATCTGCAAGGGGTAGCGAAACACGTTGCCGCTTTGCAGCATCTCGTCCACCAGGTTGAACAGGTAGAGGCCGGGGCCGGCACGGATGATGTCCCTGTGGTAGTTCACCGCCCTGTCCACGTAGCGGATGTTGGCCCCGAGCAGCTTGTTGCCGGTCTGGGTGGCGAACACGCAGAGGGCGAAGAAGGCGGCGGTGGCGGCGGTGGTGCGCAGCAAGCCCCGCAGGATCCAGCGGGAGAGGGCGAAGCGCCACACCAGAAAAAGGAGCCCCAGCACGACGAGCACCGGCACCACAGGGTGCTGATCGAGCAGGATGTGCAGCAGGGCCAGCAGGTTGCCCAGATCGTCCCCCCCCAGCGGCACCCCGTAGATGGCGATCTTCATGAAGTTGGCGAGCAGCCCGATGCCCGAGAGGGCGGTGAAGAGCAGCCCCATATAGAGGCTGAAGCCTGCGAGGGCACAGAGGCTCCAGCCCAGCACCATGCTGCCCCAGGCGAGGTAGTAGTGCTCTGGCCGAAAGCCCGACCAGAACAGGAATTCCCCCAGCTTGAACACCACGAAGCCGTGCAGCAGCACGAAGGTGAGGTTGCCAAGCAGCAGGCTGCCTGCCACCCGGGCGCGGTAGCTTCGGCGCAGCCGCGGCAGCAGGGCCTTGAGCACGGCGGCGCTCACCAGCAGCACCAGCAGCAGGCTGGTCATCAGGTAGAGGAGGTTGAAACCGCGCTCCGGCAGGGTCTGGAGGATCTGGCTGTATTCGGCGCTCTCCGGCCTGTCTGCCAGCAGCAGCCCGATGCGCAGCTGGTAGCGGCTGTCCAGGGCGTCGTCGGGGGCGCGCAGGGCGCTGTTGAGGCTCAGGGTGCAGCGCTCCTTGCGGCACTTCTGGCGCTTGTCCACCGCCTGGCTCAGCTGATCGATGCGCACCCCTTTGTCGTTGAGCAGCTCCACCCGCACCTTGTCCCCCTCCTGCAGGGGTTTGAGCAGTTGCCACTGGCTGCGCACCACCAGATAGAAGCCCCGGTTGTCACTTTTGTAGAGCAGGCTGTAGCGATTGAGGGTAGCGATGGGCTGATCCGCCGGGCCCAGAATGAGGGGGGCGGCACGCCCGAGCCAGCTGACGGGGTTGAGCAGCGGCAGGGCGAGGGTCAGCAGCAGCAGGGCGGTCAGCAGACCCAGCAACAGCCCGGCCAGGGGCTGGGAGGCGGGGCGGTGGCCGGTGACGGGGGCATTCATAAGGGCTCATCCTTGGAGCGGTCATGGCAGCGACGACTGCCTCTATTTTGACCCGATGGTGCGTGGCTTGTTCCTTGATGTCAATTTAATGACAACAAGATGAATATTCCGTGATGAGCACTGTGAAGCAATTTGTGATCCCGATCCGCCAGGGGCACTCATTCTGTGATGAAAGCGTCATCATGAGCCTTTGCTGCTGGTCTGGGAGGGGGGCGCTGTTTAGTCTCTCAGTAACGATTGGAGGTACATGTATGAATCCCAAAGTTGCGGCGCGTCAGGCCAGATTGCTCCAGATGCTGGAGAGCAAAGAAGAGATCCGGATCGGGCGGGAGCGGGACTGCCCCCTGCCGCTGCCCCAGCTCGTCCGGCTGACCGAGGATCACCCGGACGTCGTCAAGGTCTACGGTCACGGGCTCACCGCCGAGGTGTTCCATCTCAAGGTGGAGGGGCACCACTGGTGCCTGAAACGCTGCCGCCAGGACTCTCTGGTGGCCAATGTGGACGGCAAGACCGCCTTTCTCACCGAGCTGGAGCGCCGCCGGGAGATAGAGAGCCTGCGGGAGCTGCACCCCACCATCCTCTCCAACGTGGTCTGCACCAGTTTCGGCTCCGCTCGGGCCGGGGTGCTGGTCTCCCCCTGGCTGCGGGGGGAGCCGGTGCGCACGCTCTGCGAGCGCAACCTGGCGCAGATGCTGGCGGTGGAGGCGGAGCTGGCCCGCTGGGGCTGGTTTGACTGGGATCCGAGCCCGGGCAACCTGCTGGATGACGGCCAGCATATCTCGGTGTTCGATTTTGGCTACATGTGGCCCTTCGATCCCCTGCACGAGTTCAATTCCAACGGCCTCACCGATCCCGACTTCCATGTGCCTGAGCGGCTGGAAACCCGCACCCTCTCCGGGCTCTGGCTGGACGAGGCGGATCCCTTGCCGCTGTTTCGCCGCTGGCGCGAGCTCTGCCTCGCCTGGGCCAGGGGAGAGCTGCAATACCTGTCGCGGGAGGGGGCGAGCGCCCCCGTGCTGGCGCGGATGCAGGGACTGGTGGGGGAGTGGAGTGCGGCGCTGGCAAGCGACGAGGCGCTGGCGGCCAACTGGTGGCGCGACATGTACCGCAGCCATCGGCTCGACATCCTGGACGATCTCAGCGGCAAGAGCTGCGGCCCGCTCACCCTGCGCCGCCTCGACTGGCTGGAGCAGGCGGTACGGGAGCACTTCCCGGCCCTGGTGGACAATCTGGCCCCTGACGAAGCGGGGCTCGGTCAGGCCGGGTTGCTGCAACGGCTGGGAGGGCTGCGCGAGCAGATCCGGGCCAATCAGCTGCCCACCCGGGCCACCCTGGTCACCAGCTGATGGTGGAAGAAGAGTGACAAGAGGGGCGCCGCGGCGCCCCTCTTTGCTGAGTGGGGAAGGCCGCCCCGGGTGATGGGGCGGAGGAGGCTCGTTGTGTGCCAGCGCCGGGGCGACTCAGTCGAGCAGTTCCCGGTGCAGGCAGTTGACGATGTGGCCCGCCTCGTCCTCTTTGACCAGGAAGCAGAGGTTGTGGGCGCTGGCGCCGTAGCAGATCATCCGGATGTTGTGCTCGCGGATGGCGTCGAACACCTGGCTGCCTACCCCGGCCGCCTCGCTCATGCGGTTGCCGATGAGCGCCACCAGGGCGAAGCCGGTCTCCACTTCCACCTTGCACAGCTGGCCGAGCTCCGCCAGCACCTTGTCGTTCAGGATGGGTTCGCCGTTGCTCTGGCTGCCGGTGTGATCCAGGGTCAGGGAGACGCTCACCTCGGAGGTGGTGATGAGATCCACCGAGATGCGGTGACGGGCCAGGATGCCGAACACCTCGGCCAGGAAGCCGTAGGCGTGGAACATGTTGAGGCTGTGCAGGGTCACCAGCACCTGCTGGCGGCGCAGGGCCACGGCCCGGAACAGCGGGTTGCTGCGGGTGGTGGCGCGGATCCAGGTGCCACCGGCGGCGGGGTCCTTGGCGGAGCCCACGAACACCGGGATGTCCTGGCGCAGCGCGGGTTGCAGGGTGGCCGGGTGCAGCACCTTGGCGCCGAAGGTGGCCATCTCCGCCGCCTCCACGAAGCTGATTTCGGGGATGGGGCGGGCGCGGGTGACCAGGCGGGGATCCGTGGTGTAGATGCCGGGCACGTCGGTCCAGATCTCGATGCTGCCTGCGTCCAGGGCCTCGGCCAGGAGGGCCGCGCTGTAGTCGGAGCCGCCACGGCCGAGGGTGGTGGTGCGGCCATCGCCGTCGGCACCGATGAAGCCCTGGGTGATGACCAGGCTGTCACCCAGCAACGGACCCACCGCCTGCTGGCAGAGGGCGCGGGTCGCCGCGAGATCCACGGTGGCCTTGCCAAAGCGGCTGTCGGTGCGCAGCAGTTGGCGCGCATCCTGCCACTGGGCCTTGACCCCGCGCTGGTGCAGGAGTTCGGTGAAGAGACGGGTGGACATCAGCTCGCCGCAGGCGATGAGGCGATCGGCGAGTTCGGCGTCGGTGTGCTGACTGGCCTGGCGGGCCATGGTGCGAATGTCGCCGAGCTGGGCATGGATGAGGGCGCTCACGTCGCTCGGGTTGCCAAGGGCGGCCAGAATGGCCAGCTGGATGTCGGCAAGCCTGGCAAGCTGGGCATCCTGTCCGGCTTCGTCCAGTTCACCCTGAGCCAGGCTCACCAGCAGGTTGGTGACGCCGGCGCTGGCGCTCAGCACCACCACCCGGGTCGCCGGATTGGCCAGCACCACGTCGGCGCAGTGGTTCATGGCCGCGGCATTGGCGACGCTGGTTCCGCCAAACTTGGCGACATTGATCGGGTTCATTGCATACTCCTGTCTCAAGGTGAAAATCCGGTTTCATCGGGCAAATAGAGAGGAGGAGGCAAAAAATGGCAGGAAAACGCGAGGATCCCGGCCAGAAGCACTCCACCTGCAGAGCCCATCCCGTACCGGCCCCAAGTGGGGCGCGGTGTGGGATGACCACTACCGATGACAACCCGGGGGATTCAGCCCCCGCAGCCGACGTGGCGGTGTCCAGTCACTCGCCTCGTCTCGGCGCTGCTCCCCCTGACCCAAGTTCACCGGACACTGGTGTCCTCCCCTGGGCTGCCTGGGCAGCGCTCCTCTTCTGGTGCCACCTGTGACAGGTGGCGTGCATGTACAAATACCTTGGTCTGGATTGCACTGTCAATCGAGTTCGTAAAAAAGAACAAAATTGACGGTAACCAGGCACAAGATCAATCAGTTACGAAATGGTCTTGGACAAAACCTTGGAGCGACGCTGCCAGTTGTAGAAGCGCTGGCGCTCCACCGGCAGATCTTCGACTTCCAGGGGATCGAAGCCCCGCTCCCGGAACCAGTGGATGGAGCGGGTGGTGAGCACGAACAGGCGACGGATGCCGAGCCGCTTGGCCCGCTCGGCCACCTTGGCGATCAGGGTGTCTCCCCGGTTGGAGTTGCGATACTCCGGGTGGATGGCGACGCAGGCCATCTCGGCCATGGCTTCTTCCATGAAGCAATAGAGCGCGGCGCAGCCGATGATGAGGCCGTCCCGCTCGATGATGGTGAACTTGTCTATCTCCATCTCCAGCTGCTCCCGGGAGCGGCGCACCAGGATCCCTTCCTCCTCCAGCGGACGGATGAGATCCAGGATGCCGCCGATGTCCTCAATGGTGGCGGCCCGGGCCCGCTCGGCGCTTTCGCGCACGATCTGGGTACCCAGCCCCTCGCGGCTGAACAGCTCCTGCAGCATGGCGCCGTCGTCCTGATAGCTCACCAGGTGGGAGCGGGGCACGCCACCCCGGCAGGAGGCGATGGCCGCGCGCAGGTAGCGGGCGGTGCCTGACATCTCTTCCCCCGCTTGCTCCAGCGCCACCAGCAGCTCTTCGGCCTGCTCGGGGAAGAGCTCGGAGATGGCCTCCCCGTACCTGTCCATGACCCCCTGGGTGCTGCTGAAGCAGATGAGCTTGTCGGCTTTGAGATCCACCGCCACCCGGCGGGCTACCTCTTCCGAGCTCAGGTTGAAGCTCTCGCCGGTGACCGAGCAGCCGATGGGGGAGATGAGCACCAGGCCGTGCTGATCCAGCTGGCGGGTGATCCCCTCCACATCGATGCGACGCACCCGGCCGCTGTGGCAGAAGTCGATGCCGTCATCCACACCCAGCGGCTGGGCGGTGACGAAGTTGCCGCTCACCACGCTGATGCGGGCCCCCTGCATGGGGGTGTTGGCGAGCCCCATGGAGAGCTGGGCGGTGATGTCGTATTGCAGACCGCCGCACACCTGCTTGATGATGGCGAAACTGGCATCGTCGGTGACCCGGATCCGCTTGTGATACTGGGCCTGGATGCCGGCGCGGGCCAGGGCCTCGTCATTTTGCGGACGCGAACCAAACACCAGTACCAGGCGGATCCCCAAGGTCTGCAGCAGGGCGATGTCGCTGACGATGTTGGCGAAATTGGGGTGACAAATGGCTTCCCCGCCGATCATCAGGACGAAGGTGGCACCCCGGTGCACATTGACATAGGGGGTGGATTGCCGAAAGGCATGGACCAGGCTGGGTTCGCGTTCACGCACGTGTTTCATTCCATAAAAAAGCAGCAATTCGCCCAATATATGAAAATAAATTCACAAATCAAGACTAAATATCGACTTGGTGTTTTTTTGTCGCCATTTTGACCAGTGTGCGAGGGGAGGGGAAGACGCAGGCGAGGGCGGGAGGGTCGCCCCGGGGGCCGCTCCCTGGTTGATCCGGGCTTATAACCTGATATCTTCGGTGTTCCTTTTCGTCAGCCGCATTGCGCGGGGTTTTATACAAGGACAGGGCATATGGAGCAGATTATTTCACCGGCAGAGGCGCTGCCGGGACGGCGGGAAGCACTGGAGATTGGCCAGGTGCACGCGGTAAACGGTCACCCGACCCAGGGGCCCTGGCCCGAGGGGATGGAGCTTGCCTGGTTCGGCATGGGCTGTTTCTGGGGGGGGGAGCGTCTGTTCTGGCAGCAGCCCGGGGTCTATTCCACCGCCGCCGGGTATCAGGGGGGGCTGACCCCCAATCCCACCTACAAGGAGGTGTGCAGCGGCCTGACCGGCCACGCCGAGACGGTGCAGGTGGTGTTCGATCCCAAGGTCATCAGCTATGGGGATCTCGTCAAGCTGTTCTGGGAACACCATGATCCGGCCCAGGGGATGCGCCAGGGTGGCGACATCGGCACCCAGTATCGCTCCGTCATCTTCGTCGGGGACGACACCCAGGAGGCGATTGCCCAGCAGAGCCTGGCCGCCTACCAGCAGGCCATGACGGCGAGCGGTGACGGGCGCACCATCACCACCCGCATCCTGCCGCTGGCCCCCTTCTATTACGCCGAGGATTATCACCAGCAATATCTGGAGAAGAATCCCGAGGGGTATTGCGGCCTGGGGGGCATCGGCGTCTGCCTTCCTCCCAGCCTGAATCGCTGAGGCGTCATTGCATACCACGGGGGCCATCAGGCCCCCGTGTCATTGTGATGAAAAATAATTGAAAAAAATGCGTCAGGTGGGGAACTAAACTGAACCCTGGCTGACCAACAGGGTAGCGACCACGGATGGTTGCCAAGACCAGACACATTTTTTTGCCCCGAAATTCATTACTCTGACAAGCGCGATGAATTGACAATGCTAGCAAGCAGGGCTGCCCGATGAGGCGGCCCTTTTCATTTTTCATTGGGCGTCCCGCCTCACTCCTCGCCTCATTGCATCTCGTCCCCTTGCCGTCACGGCAGGGGTGGGATCAGCTGATGGTGCTGTCGAACAGGTTCTTGATGAGGTCGATGAACTCGATGAGGAAGGCTTGCTGGGCTTCGCTGGGGGCGGACAACCAGACGGCGGAGAGCACCTCTTCCAGGTCGGCGACCACGGCATCGGCCTCCTGCATGATCAGGAAGCGCACCTTGGGGTCGAGCTGGGGGTTCTGCTCGCAGATGGCCATCAGGTTGTCGGCCACCCGGCTGCTCACCAAATCCTCGATGGTCTGGGCACCGCAGCCTTGTTGCTGGTTCTCGAACAGACCCAGACTCTCTACCAGATACTCGATCAGCGCAATGTAACCGTCGCTCTCTACCACCATGATGGCTGCCCTTTCTTCATTGCCTTGGGGAAATGGTGCGTATTTTAGTGGCTGAACCCGTCATGGCAAGCGGCAGTGGAGCCGATGGCGGATAAATTGGACACCGCCGCGCTCCACCGTCTCCAATCCGGTCAGCAGGAAGCCGTGACGCAGGAAGAGAGCGAGGCTGAAGGCGCTCGCCTCCGTGGTGAGGCTGCCAAGTCCCATCTGGCTGGCGGCTGCCAGCACCCGCTCCAGCAGCAGGGTGCCGAGCCCCTGGCGCGGATGATCCGCGCTCACGTAGAGCAGGCTGAGATGACCGTCATCGCTCAGGGTGGCAAAGCCAAGGGGCACATCGTCTTGCTCGATGACCCAGCCATGGTGCTCGCGCAACTGGCTGGCAAGCCCCGGGTGATGGGCGCCCCTGGCCCACTGCTCCACCTGATCCGGGCTGTAGTGTGCAGGCCCCAGGCGGCGTACCGACTGCTCGAACAGATCCAGCAGCCTTGGTATGTGCGCCTCCTCGAGGGGGACGATGCGGGAAGAAGAAAGAGACGGCATGGGTCAACCCTCCCTGATGGTCGCGCGGGGGGCCTGGGGCCGCTTCGCCCTGGGCAGGCCCGCCACCACCCGCTCATAGGAGTGGACTATCCAGCCCTGCCAAAGATCGTCAGACAGGCCTTCACTCAGTGTCACCGTGTTCCAGTGCTGCTTGTTCATGTGCCAGCCCGGTTTCACCTCGGGGTGGATCTCCCGCAGCAGCAGGGCGAGCTCGGGTTCGCACTTCAGGTTGATGGAGAGGGGCTCCGCCTGCCAGTCCACCAGGGCAAACATCTTGCCGGCGATGCGGTAGACCAGGATCTCCGGGCCGAAGGGGGTGTCCTCGGTGGCGCCGGGCTGGCTGAGCAAAAATTCACGCAATTGAACGAGGGTCATGGGGACTCCAGGCTGGTCCGATCATGGTGGAAGCATGTTCACCGGGGTGAGCCTTCTGTTAATATGCGCGCCGAGTATACCCCCCATCACCCCGGGAGCCCATGAGATGTTGTACCACAAGACCTTTGAACTGGGTCCCGATCGGGATTGGGTGGTGTTCGTGCACGGTGCGGGCGGCAGCTCCTCCATCTGGTTCAAGCAGTTGCGGGCCTACCGGGAGCACTTCAACGTGCTGCTGCTGGACCTTCGCGGTCACGGCCAGTCCAACCAGCTGCAGCAGGTGGTAAAGGGGCACTACAGCTTTCGGGCCGTGACCGAGGACATCCTGCGCCTGCTGGATCACCTGCGCATCCCCCACGCCCATTTTGTCGGCATCTCCCTTGGCACCATCCTCATCCGCCACCTGGCGGAGCTTCGCCCCGAGCGGGTCAAGAGCATGGTGCTCGGCGGCGCCATCCTGCGTCTCGACATCCGCTCCCGGGTGCTGGTGCAGCTTGGCCGCCTCGGCCAGCACTTCCTGCCCTACATGTGGCTCTACCGCCTGTTCGCCTTCATCATCATGCCGCGCCAGCACCATCAGGAGTCCCGCAACCTCTTCGTGCGCGAGGCCAGAAAGCTGTGCCAGAAGGAGTTCAAGCGCTGGTTCCGTCTCGCCACCGAGGTGAACCCCCTGATGCGCTACTTTCGCGAGCGGGCCCTGCCCATTCCCACCCTCTACGTGATGGGGGAGGAGGATCACATGTTCCTCGCCCCGGTGCGCGAGCAGGTAGCCCGCGACCCTTACAGTTGCCTCGAAATTATCGAAAAGTGCGGCCACGTCTGCAACGTGGAGCAGCCGGATCACTTCAACCGCCAGTCCCTGGCGTTTCTCTCCCGTCAGGCGGCGTCATCCGCCCTTTGAGGCCCGGCAAGGGCCTCAGATGAAGTAGTGGCCAATCTCCAGATAGCGCTGGCGGATGTGCTCGATGAGCAGCCTTATCTTGCGCGGCGGCTGGCGGGTGAAGGGGTAGACGGCGTAGATGCCGAGCTTCTTGCCCACCCGGTCGGGAAACAAGTCCACCAGATCCCCCTGCATCAGGTCGTGATAGACCAGACAGCGCGGCACATAGACGATGCCGCGCCCCCCCAGCGCCGCCTTGCGCAGGGCCCCGGCGTTGTCGGTTGAAAAGCTCCCCGACACCGACACCAGATAGTTGCCCTCTTCCCCCTTGAAGGCCCACTCCGAGGCCCCCGTGCTCTGGTAGGCGTAGCGCAGGCAGTTGTGGGCGAGCAAGTCTGATGGCTCGCGCGGTGCCCCGAAGCGGCGCACATAGGCGGGGGCGGCGCAGATCACCCACTGGGAGTCGAGAATGTGGCGGGCAATCATGCTCGAGTCATCCAGATAGCCGGTGCGAATGACCAGGTCGAATCCCTCTTCCACCAGGTTGACGAAGCGGTTGTCCAGCGACATCTCCACCGTGAGCCCCGGGTGCTGCTGGCAAAAATCGGCCACCGCATCGGCCAGCAGCAGCTCGCCGGAGATGGTGGGCACCGACATCCGCACATGGCCGCTCACCTTTTCACCAAAACCCGCCACCGCATCGAAGGCGTCCAGTGCGGCGGCCTTCACATTTTTGGCACCCTGATAGAGCTCCTTGCCCGCCTCGCTCAGGGTGAGCCGGCGGGTGGTGCGATAGAGGAGCTGCACCCCGAGCTCCTCTTCAAGACGCCCGATCCGTTTACTAACTACTGAATTTGTCAGGGAATTTTGTTCAGCCACCTTGCTGAAGGAGCCGGCCTCCACCACCTGGGCGAAGAGGATGAGGTCGTCGGTACTGGCCATATTGATCAACTTTTGGAACGAATGTTGTTCATTATTTCCATATATCGTGAAAAAGGAACAGGGTAAGGTCACGTCCGCTTAACAAAACAACAACAAGGTGCGCCTCTGCACCCCTCTGGACAAGGACGAAATGATGACAGACACCCTGCTGGCCCTGGTGGCCTTCTCGCCGATCCTAGTGGCCGCCGTGCTGCTGGTCGGCCTCAACTGGCCCGCCAAGCGCGCCATGCCCGTCGCCTTCCTGTTGACCGTGTTCATTGCCCTGTGGGGCTGGCAGATGAGCCCGACCCGGGTCTTCGCCTCCACCCTGCAGGGGCTGGTGATCACGGTGACCGTGCTCTGGATCGTGTTCGGCGCCATCCTGATGCTCAACACCCTGAAACACACCGGTGCCATCACCGCCATTCGCGGCGGTTTCACCAACATCTCGCCGGACCGGCGCATCCAGGCCATCATCATCGCCTGGTGCTTCGGCGCCTTTATCGAAGGGGCCTCGGGTTTTGGCACCCCGGCTGCCATCGTCGCGCCCCTGCTGGTGGCCATCGGCTTCCCGGCGCTCGCCGCCGTGCTGCTCGGCATGATGATCCAGTCCACCCCGGTGTCGTTCGGCGCGGTGGGCACCCCCATCCTGGTGGGCATCAACAAGGGGCTGGATAACCAGGCCATCGGCCAGACCTTGAGCGCCGGTGGCAGCAGCTGGGACATCTACCTGCAACAGGTGACCACCAACGTGGCCCTCATTCACGCCACCGTCGGCACCCTGATGCCGGTGCTGATGGTGATGATGCTGACCCGCTTCTTCGGCCGCAACCGCAGCTGGACCGAGGGGCTCTCCATCCTGCCGTTTGCGATTTTCGCCGGGCTCGCCTTCACCGTCCCCTATGCCCTCACCGGCATGCTGCTCGGCCCCGAGTTCCCGTCCCTCATCGGCGGTCTGGTGGGGCTGGCCCTGGTGGTGACGGCGGCGCGAGCCGGTTTTCTGGTGCCCAAGAACTCCTGGGATTTCGCCCCCGAGAGCGAATGGCCCGCCGAGTGGCTGGGCTCCTTGAAGCTCGATCTCAAAGAGGCCGCCGGCCGCCCCATGTCGCTCATGCTGGCCTGGTTTCCCTATGTGGCGCTGGCGCTCCTGCTGGTGGCGAGCCGGGTGAGCCCGGAGTTCAAGGCGAGCCTCCTGTCGGTGAGCCTCGCCTTCACGGATCTGCTGGGAGAGACGGGGGTCAGCGCGTCCATTGAGCCGCTCTACCTGCCGGGGGGCCTGCTGGTGCTCTGCGCCCTGCTCGCCACCTGGCTGCAATCGCGCTCCCTCGCCCCCTTCGGGCGGGCACTGGGGGAGTCCAGCCGCACCCTGATCGGCGCCGGCTTCGTGCTGATTTTCACCGTGCCCATGGTGCGTATCTTCATCAACTCCGGCGTCAACGGGGCGGATCTCGCCAGCATGCCGGTGACCACCGCCAACTTTGCCGCCGGGCTGGTGGGGGAGTTCTTCCCGGCCCTCAGCGCCACCATCGGCGCGCTGGGGGCCTTTATCGCCGGCTCCAACACGGTATCGAACATGATGTTCAGCCAGTTCCAGTTCGAGGTGGCCCAGACCCTGGGGGTCTCCACCGCCGCCATGCTGGCCCTGCAGGCCGTCGGCGCCGCTGCGGGCAACATGATTGCCATTCACAACGTGGTGGCGGCCTCGGCCACCGTGGGGCTGCTCGGCCGTGAGGGGGCGACGCTGCGCAAGACGGCGCTGCCGACCCTCTACTACCTGCTGGTCACCGGCCTTATCGGGCTGGCGCTCATGTACAGCTTCCACATCTCGGACGCACTGCTGCAGCTCAAGTAAGGAGAGCAAGTGATGAAGGTAATGCGGGTCTACCCGGCCAAGCCGGCCGATGTCTATCTCTACGCCACCTGTCTGGTGGACCTGTTCGACCCGGTGGCGGGGCTCGATGCCATCGCCCTGATCGAGCGGGAAGGGATAAGGGTGCACTTTGTCGAGAAACAGACCTGCTGCGGGCAGCCGGCCTACACCTCGGGTCACGAGGAGGAGGCGCGCAAGGTGGCGCAAAGCCAGATGGCGCTCTTCCCCGAGCCCTGGCCGGTGGTGGTGCTGTCGGGCTCCTGCGGCGGCATGATGCACCACCACTACCGCCGCCTCTTCCCCGAGAGCCCCAAGGTGGCGGATTTTTGCGATCGGGTGTTCGAGCTCACTGAGTTTCTGGCCCGGATCTGCCGGGTGCGCTGGCACGGGGTGGGGGAGGCGAGCATCGTCATGCACACCTCCTGCTCGGCCCGGCGCGAGATGCAGGTACACACCACGGCCCGCAGCCTGCTGGGGCAGCTCGATGGCGTCACCTTGCATGAACAGGCCTACGAGAGCGAGTGCTGCGGCTTTGGCGGCACCTTCTCGGTGCGCCACCCTCACATCAGCCAGGCCATGGTGGAGGACAAGACCCGCCACCTGCTGGCCACCGGCGCCGAGACCCTGGTGAGCGCCGACTGGGGGTGCCTCTTGAACATCAAGGGATCCCTGGCCTATCAGGGCAGGATCTTGCCTGCCACCCACTTGGCGAGCTTCCTGCTCGCCCACAGCCGCCCCGAGAGTGACGAAATAGCTCATAACGGCGCCGCTGTTAGCGATTTGGCTCATACCAAAGAGGCCCTGCCCCATGTCTGATCACGCCAAGTATTCGCCGCGCCGCTTCCATCCCCAGGCCGAGGCGGCCCTGGCCGACCCCGTGCTGCGCCAGAATTTTCGCGGCGCCATGGATTACCTGCGCGCCAAGCGCCGGGATGCCTTCGCCGACCCGCAGGAAGAAGCGGCGGTGCGCGATGCGGCGGAGCAAATTCGCCAGCGCTGTCTCTCGCGTCTGCCGGACCTTTTGGATCAGCTCGAAGCCAACTGCGAGCGCAACGGCATCCGGGTGCACTGGGCCCAGACGCCGGCCGAGGCCAACGCCATCATCCTCGGCATCGCCCAACAACACGGGGTGAGCAGCATCGTCAAGGGCAAGTCCATGGTGAGCGAGGAGATAGGCTTCAACCACGAGATGGCGCGCCACGGCATCCGCTGCCTTGAGAGCGACATGGGGGAGTTTATCGTCCAGCTCGACGGCGACACCCCGTCCCACATCATCATGCCCGCCATCCACAAGAACAAGCAGGAGGTGAGCGACACCTTCGCCGGCAACCTGGAAGGCTTCACCCCCACCACGGACGTGGACGCCCTGATCCAGACCGGGCGGCGGGCCCTGCGCGAAGAGTTTCGCCGCGCCGGCATGGGGCTCTCCGGCGTCAACTTCGCGGTGGCTGAGACCGGCAGCCTGTGTCTCGTCGAGAACGAGGGCAACGGGCGCATGTGCACCACGGTGCCGAAAGTCCACGTGGCCATCACCGGCATCGAGAAGGTGGTGGAGTGCCTATCCGACGTGCCGCCCCTCTACAGCGCCCTGACCCGCTCGGCCACCGGACAGGCCATCACGACTTACTTCAACGTCATCAGCGGCCCGCGCCGGGCAGGGGAGCTGGACGGCCCGGACGAGGTGCACCTGGTGCTGCTGGACAACGGCCGCAGCCAGGCTTACCGGGATGAGGAGCTGCGCAAGACCTTGCAGTGCATCCGCTGCGGCGCCTGCATGAACCACTGCCCGGTCTACACCCGCATCGGCGGCCACGCCTATGGCACTATCTACCCGGGCCCCATCGGCAAAATCATCTCCCCCCACCTGCTGGGGTTAGAGAGCACGAGCGATCTGGTGACGGCCTCGAGCCTGTGCGGCGCCTGCGGCGAGGTGTGCCCGGTGCGCATCCCCATTCCCGACATGCTGCAGCGCCTGCGCCGGGAGGCCAAGCACGACGCACAGCCCGGCCACGAACCGCTGGCGGGGCAGGGGGCGGCCAAAAGCCGACTTGAGACCCTCGCCATGCAGGGCTTTGCCTTTGCCGCCACCCACCCGCGCCTCTACCACGCCGCAACCGGGGTGGCCGGTCGCCTGCGGGGCTTGATGCCCAAACACCTGGGCCCCTGGACCCAGTGCCGCGAAGCCCCCAAACCCGCCCCCCAGAGCCTGCACGCCCTGCTGCGCCAGAAGAAGAAGGAGTCCTGAGATGTCGAGCAAAGAGGCCATATTAAGCCGCCTGCGCGGCGCCGCCGCCCCCATGGCCCACGCCCCCCATGGCTGGCAGCCTTGGCGCGGGGAGGATGATCAGGCGCGGCGTGAGCGCTTTGTTGCCGGGATCAGCGCCAGCCACGCCGAGATCCTCACAGTCCAACAGGCAACCCTGGCCCGGGATCTGAGCGCCTGGCTGGATGGGGAAGCAATAACGCATCTGGCCTGTGGTCAGGGCGGCCGTTGGCAGGAGGAGGTCGCGGCCGCTTGCGACGGGCGATCTGTGTTGACCCCCTCTGGCGAGTTCGCGAGCTGGAAAGACGATCTGTTCGACGTCTGTCAGGCGGGTATTACCCACTGCGCGGGGGCCATCGCCGATACCGGTACGCTCGTATTGCTGCCCGATGGCGGCGAGCCGCGCACCCTCTCGCTTGTGCCCCCCTGCCATATCGCCCTGCTGGCGGCCTCCACCATAACCGACAACCTGGCGGGGCTGGTGGAAGCCGGGCGCTGGCAGCAGGCCATGCCCACCAATCTGCTGCTGGTCTCAGGCCCCTCCAAGACCGCCGACATCCAGCAGACCCTGGCCTACGGCGCCCACGGCCCGAGTCGCCTGCTGGTGGTGCTGGTGGAGGATTGCTGATGCGCTGGAATGAATTTGACGCCGCCGTGCTCTCGCGCATCCCGCCGGAGCGGTTGGTGAGCGACCCGGACTTGCGATTGGCCCACGGCACGGACGCCAGCTTCTACCGCCTGGTGCCCGAGCGCATCGTGCGCCTCGACTCTTTGGATGAAGTGTGTTTCGTGCTGGGGGTGTGCCGCGAATTGGGCCTGCCGTGTACCTTTCGCGCCGCCGGCACCAGCCTCTCGGGCCAGGCCCTGAGCGAATCGGTGCTCATCACCCTGACCGACAGCTGGCGCGGCCACCGCATTCTGGACGAGGGCGAGCGCATCGCCCTGCAACCCGGGGTGATCGGTGCCGATGCCAACCGCTATCTGGCACCTCTGGGGCGCAAGATTGGGCCGGATCCCGCCTCCATCAACGCCTGCAAGCTGGGTGGCATCGCCGCCAACAACGCGAGCGGCATGTGCTGCGGCACCGCCCACAACAGCTACCACACCTTGCACGCCATGACCCTGCTGCTGGCCGATGGCACCGTGTTGGACAGTGGCGATCCGCAAAGCCGCGCCGCCTTTGCGGCTGTGCGCCCGGAGCTGCTCACGGGGCTTGCCGCCCTGCGCGCCGAGGTGCTGGCGAACGCCGAGCTTGCCGCCAAGATCCGCCACAAGTACCGGCTCAAGAACACCACCGGCTACGCCATCAACGCCCTGCTCGACCATGAAGATCCCGTCGATATCCTCACCCACCTGATGATTGGCTCGGAGGGGACCCTCGGCTTTATCGCCGAGGTGGTGCTCGATACCGTGCCCGAATACCCCCACAAGGCCTCGGCCCTGCTGGTGTTCCGGGATGCCGAGCAGGCCTGTCTGGCCACCTCGCGGCTCAAAGCTGCGCCGGTGGCGGCGGTGGAGCTGATGGATGGGCGCTCCCTTCGCTCGGTGGCGGGCAAGCCCGGCCTGCCGGACTTTATCAAGACCCTGGATCTGGCTGCCTGCGCCCTGCTTGTGGAGGTGCATGGGGAATCGAAGGAAGAGCTGGTGGATCGCTGCGAGCAGGTGACGGCCATGGCCGCCGAGTTCGTTCAGGTCGCCTCTGTGCCTTTTACCAGCGACAGCGCCGGGCTCTGGGCCATTCGCAAGGGGCTTTTCCCGGCGGTGGGGGCGGTGCGCACCACCGGCACCACCGTCATCATCGAGGATGTTGCCTTTCCCATCGAGCGTCTGGCGGAAGGGGTGGCGGGGTTGCAGCAACTGTTTGATCGCTTCGAGTACGGTGAGGCGATCATCTTCGGCCACGCGCTGGAGGGGAATCTGCACTTCGTCTTTACCCAGGGCTTTGATGATCCGGCCCAGGTGGCCCGCTACGGCGCCTTTATGGATGCGGTGGCCGAGCTGGTCGCGGTGCGCTTTGGCGGGTCCCTCAAGGCCGAGCACGGCACCGGCCGCAACATGGCCCCCTATGTAGAGCTGGAATGGGGGCCGGAGGGGATGGCGCTGATGCGCCGCATCAAGGCGCTGCTGGACCCCGATAACCTGCTCAATCCCGGCGTCATCATCAACGACGACCCCAAGGCCCACCTGGCCCATCTCAAACCCATGCCGGCGAGCGATGCCATCGTCGATCCGTGCATCGAGTGCGGCTTTTGCGAGGCGGTCTGCCCCTCGCGCACCCTGTCGCTGTCGCCGCGCCAGCGCATCGTGCTCTATCGCGAACTGGCCCGCCGCACTCGTGCCGATGAGCCCTCCAACCAGCTGGCCCGGCTGTTTGACTATCAGGGCATCGATACCTGCGCCGCCACCGGGCTCTGCGCCGATCGCTGCCCGGTCGGCATCAACACCGGAGCGCTCATCAAGAAGCTGCGCACAGACAAATATCAGCGCTTCGTGCCCATCGCCCGCTGGAGCGCCGATCACTTCGCCGGCGTTACCCGCACGGCACGCGGAGCCCTCGGCCTAAAAGCCATTGCCGGGAAGGTGTTGGGAGAGAAAGCGCTGGCAGGATTGGTGAACGGGGTTCGCCATCTGAGCGGCCAGCGCACACCCGCCTGGCTGCCCACACTGCCGGGGCCGAGCCGCTACCAGTGGCCACAAGGGGAGGGGAGCAATGACGAAGCAAGGGATCGCACCGTGGTCTATTTGCCGTCGTGCGCCAGCCGGGTGTTCGGCCAGCAGGAGAATGCCCCGTCACAGCCACAGGTGGTGCAATCCCTGCTCAAGAAGGCGGGCTGCCGGGTGATAGTGCCGCAAGGCATTGAGGGGCTCTGCTGTGGCATGCCCTATGACAGCAAAGGAATGATGGATCTGGCAGAGGCCAAGCGTACTGAGCTGGCCGAGGTATTGTGGCAGGCAAGCGAGCATGGGCGCTGGCCCGTGCTGCTCGACACCAGCCCCTGCGTGCAGCGGTTGCTCTCGGGGGCGCTCGGCAAGGGCCTTCGGGTGTTCGAGCCCTCCGCTTTTGTGCTGGAACACCTGCTGCCCCACCTTGAGCTGACCCCCATCGATGAGACCGTCATGCTCCATATCACCTGCAGCAGCCGGCGCATGGGGCTGGGGGATAAGATGCTGGCGGTGGCCCGCGCCTGTGCCCGCGAGGTGATCGTGCCAGAGCATATCCAGTGCTGCGGCTTTGCCGGTGACAAGGGGTTGATGACCCCGGAGCTCAACGCCGCGGCGCTTGCCAGCCTGCCCGCCCAGGTGCCCAGGGATTGCCGTCAGGGATTCAGCAATAGCCGCACCTGTGAAATGGGACTCAGCCAGCACGCTGGCATTCCCTATCACAGCATTCTCTATCTGGTGGATCAGGCGGCGAGATAGGGGAAAAAAACGGTTCTTCGCGGGATCCTGGGAAAGTGGAAGTTGACAGACAGGGTGCTGGTAAACTGGTTGTCGCCAAACACACCACCACCATCACCCTGCTGTCGCCGTGCATCATATTGATATTACCTCCTTCTGGCCAGGTTATACCGTCATCGCCCAAGCGCTTTCTGCCAACCATCACACCCTGTTTACCCTTGAGCCTCGCGCCGACTTCTTGCCCCGTTGTCGCCGATGCCTGCAACCCACGCCATTGATCCACGACCAACGTATCCGCCGGGTGCGTGAGCGAGACCTATTTGACCGACAAGTCTGGTTACAACTGCCTGTTCGCCGCGTCGACTGTCTGCGCTGTGGTCGCGTCAGTGAACATATCGACTGGCTCCCCTCTGGCTCCCGCCTCACCCGGCGCATGCAGTGCTGGATTGAAGCGCTCGTTCAGTACCTCCCCATCCGCCATGTCAGCCAGCTCACCGGGGTCGGTTGGCACACCATCAAGGAGATCGACAAGCGCCGTTTGCAGACTAGTGTGGGCACCATCGAACTTGGGGAGGTGCGGCGGCTGGTGATGGATGAGTTTGCCCTGCACAAGGGACACCGCTATGCCACCGTGATCATGGATGCCGAGCGAACCCGCGTCCTGTGGGTGGGGCACGGCAACAGTCGGGCCGCTATCCGTCCCTTCTTCGAGCAGCTCGGCGAGCGATGCCAGCAGATTGAGGCGGTGGCGATGGACATGAACACGGCGTTCGACCTGGAGGTGAAGCAACACTGCCCGCAGGCGGAGGTGGTCTACGACCTGTTCCACGTGGTGGCTCGCTATGGCCGAGAGGTGGTGGACCGGGTGCGAGTGGAGCAGGCGAATGCACTGAAAAGCGATAAACCGGCGCGAAAAGTGGTCAAAAGTGCGCGTTGGTTGCTGCTACGTAATCGGGCGAAGCTGAGTGAAAAACAGGATGTGAAGTTGCAGGAGCTGTTGGCGGCGAATCAACCGCTGGCGATGGTGTACGTGCTGAAAGAGGCGTTGAAGGGCATCTGGTATGCGCCGAGCGTGTGGGAAGGATGGCGACGATGGCGGAGCTGGATGCGGCAGGTGAAGGAAAGCGGGCTAGCGCCGCTGCAACGATTTGGTCGAAATTTATCGAAATATATGCGGGGGATCCTGGCGAGTGCAAACTACCCGATGCACACGAGTGTGCTGGAAGGGGTGAACAACAAGATCAAAGTGATAAAGCGCATGGCATATGGATTTAGGGACTCAGAATACTTTTTTCTGAAAATCAAGGCGGCCTTCCCCGGAAAGCCGCGATGAACCAAAAAAACGGCAGGATAACTATCCTGCCGTTTTCAATGGGGTGAACAAGGTGGCTTAAAAACGGGACTTGTCTGGTGCTACGTGCTATGAAAGGGGCCGATGCTGATACGAACGATGGCAAGGAAGGATTGATGACGCCGCTAAACCACTATCTGCCTGCCTATCACTTCTGTGAAGAGCACGCTCGCGACATTGCCGCCGACCCGCGCACCGTCATCCAGGCGGCGTCCAACTATCGACCGGAAGCGGATCCGGCCTTTCGCCACCTGATCGGCTTGCGGGAAGTGCCGATGCGCCTTGGGCATCTTCTTGGCCGCCAACAGAGCGCCAGCCCGCCTCCCTTTGGCTTGGACAGATTCGTGCCGCTCGACAGCCAGGACGACAACACGCTGCTCTACGGCCTTGTCGGCCGGTTCTGGCGGCCGGACTTTGGTCTGGTGACCATGGCGGACAGTCAGGCTTATCTGGACTTTGCGGCGCCAGGCGTCGCCAAGCTCGCTCTGGGGTTTTCGGCCAGCCGCCAGCCAAACGGCACCACCCGGTTGACCACCCAGACAAGGGTGTTCTGCCCGGATCTGGCCTGCCGCCTCAAATTCGCACCTTACTGGTATCTGATCCGCCCCGTCAGCGGCCTGATCCGGCGCCGGATACTGGGCGCCATCAAGGCAGAAAGCGAAAGAGGGTTGTAAGGCCATGCCGGAGTGTTCACCTGTACTTTCACTTTTTGGCACAAACAAGAAGATGAGGGATTAATGACGTCTGAGTTCCCCATTGCCGTGCTTGCAGCCATGGAATACAGCCGCACCTGCGAAATGGGGCTGACCCAGGGAAGGTGCGAACAAGTCCCTGATATGAGATCATGTTTGTCATCTGGAGCCATGGAACAGGGTTCATCATGAGTCATCAACTTACCTTCGCCGACAGTGAATTCAGGGAAAGTGCGAACAAGTATCCCACGAACAAAAAATGAAAATTTTAGTCATTTAATATCAATGGGTTACCAGTAAATGCTCTCGTGCCATATGACTTATTCGCACCTTCCCTTAGTCTTTCAAGTCGATGATAGAAATCATATATACTGGGGTAGCACAGAGTTCCAAGCGGAAATGTTACCAAGTGCACTCCCATCTGTTTAGTAAATAATCATCCACTGCATAGAGTTTTCATGGCTGGCTACAGGCTGTCAGATTTAAGACGGTAAGCAGCGTGAACCAGCCTATCAATACCCCGTCATCTCCAGATAGCCAACGCCTTTTGCATCCCCCGAGACGGACACCGCCCCTTCCCAGTAGTCAAAGCGCCCCGTCATGGCCTGATTGGGTTGACGCGCTTTAATAACGAGATTCAAATCGGCGGCTTCCAGCTGCCACTCGATGGGGTAGGCTTGCCCCTTGGGGCCGCGCCAGGTCTTGCCGGGGGTGAGGCGGATGCGATCTGGGCTTAATACCCGACTGCTGCCGTCTCGTTCAATCAGGATGCCGTAGCGGTTCTCAGGCTCAGTGTGGCCCGCTTTGGTGCGCAGGCGAAACAGCATCAGCTCGCGCCCGTCATCAAGTTGCAGGGAGAACCAGTCCCAGCCCGATTGCCACTCGGCCAATACCGAGCTGCTCCACTCGTGATCAAACCACCCCTCACCGCTGACGGTGCGGGTCTCGCCATCCAGGGTCAGGGTGCCGCTGATGGTCAGGCGCGGGTAGGAGTAGTAGAAGGAGGCGTTGCCCGGGCTCTTCTCGCTGTAACCCGCTTTGCCTTGCAGCACCGCGGGCTTGGCGGCGCTCACCTGCACATCAAGATCCCCCGCCTTGCTCTGCACCTTGAGGGTGGCGGGAAAGAGCGCTTCCCCTTGAGAGGCCAAGACCCACTCTTTCAGCCAATACTCACCGCCGCTGGCACCGGCGAGCCCAGGCCCCTGGCGGCTGGTGCGCTCGTCCTGCTGGTGGCTGCCTTTGCTCACATCCGTGATGGCGAACTGGGCCAGCCAGAGTTGAGGGGTGAGCCAGGGGTTTTCCGATGTGATCCCCTGCTCGATGCCTTGGCGAAACAGGGTCCACTGCATGCCGTAGCCGCGCCCCTGATCGTCTTTGAGGTTGCCGGTGAGATACCACCACTCGGAGCGGTAGTCGGGGTGGGCAGCGTGATCCGCGGGCAGGTTGATGGATTGACCCGGCTGGGCCTTTTTGAAGTGATCGTTGCCGCCACCCAGGATGGCCCCCAGAGCACTGGCCTGCGCGTGGCCGCTTATGGCAATAAGCGGGATCAAGCGGGCTGCAAGCCACAGGGTCCGTAAAGAGGACAAGATTCCCCTCACCCTGGCCCTCTCCCGAAGGGAGAGGGGATGGTTCGCGGCAGCTCTGTGCGCTTCTCTGCGCTGAATCAAGTGCGGTGACAGAGATCTGGTCAATGGGGACGTCAAGCCATGGCTGAGCCAGTGCGCCAACCGATATGTCATACCACTCTCCTTGCGGCGTACCAGGAGGCCAGCGCCCCGCACACCGGCGCCAGCAGAAGCGCCGTGACGGCGTGCAGGGGGGCGGCCTCGAAGGCCAGCCGCCAGCCAAAGGCGCGGGGGTTGACCACCTCAATCAGCACCCAGGCAAGGCCATAGCCCACCGGCAGGGCCAACAATGCGGTGAGCAGTCCCAATCCCGCCCCTTGCCACACCAGCAGCCGGCGGCAGTGGCGGGGGCTCAGGCCAAGGCTTTGCAGGGTCTGCAACTCGCCGCGCCGGGCCAGCCCCAGCACCATAAAGGCCGAGCCGATGCCGACGAAGGCGATCCCCAGAATGAGCAACTTCAATAGCTCGGTCACCACAAAGGTCTGATCGAACACCCTGAGGGCGGCGGCGTGGATGGCGGGGGCGGGCAACAGGTTCACCTGCTCGCCAAACTGGCTCCTGAGCCTGTCGCCAAGGTGCTCGGGGTCCGGGCTGAAGAGGGCAAGGGATTGCACCTTGCCCCCTTCGAAGGCATGCAGTATCTGCCCCTTGTCGCTGCCGTAATCCTGATAGACGCCGGTGACGGTGAAAGCCCTCGGCCCCCCCTCGCTGGTTACCTCGAGGCGCTGGCCCACCCTGACCCCGAGGCGAACCGTCAGCGGTTCGCTCGCCAGCACCTCGTCGGGAGCGGCGGGCCAGCGCCCGGCCAGCAGGGGATAGGCGGCTTTGAGCTCGGGAATAAAGTCCATCTGCGCCCACTCGATGGGCTGCCCCTGCCAGCGGGCGGGGAGCACGGCGCGGCGGGAGGCGGCGCGCACGTCCGGCGAGGCGAGGATGGTGTTGAGGGTCTGCTCGCCGAGGGCGCCCCTGCTGCCTGCCACCCCTTTGGGGGCGGTGACGTAGAGATCGGCGGCCAGACGCTGGCCGAGCCAGATCTCCACGCTCGAGCGAAAGCTCGACACCATGACCCCGATGCCAATGGCCGCGGCGATGGCCAGTTGCAGCGCCATCACCGCAATGGCGGTGCGATCCAGGTGATAGAGGGTTTCGGCCACCCCGAGCCGGGCGGTGAGGGGGCCGCGTGCACTCAGCCGCCCCAGCAAGGAGCGAAGGGCATCGGGCAGCAGGAGGGCCATGGCGAGCAGCCAGCCTCCGGCCACGAAGAGGGCGCCGCCAAGGCCGGTTTCTGGCCGCCATAGACACAGGGCGCACAGCAGCAGGATGGCGATGGCAAGGCCCCGGCGTTGCCAGGGGTGAGCCGGTGGGCGACTGTTGCCCTCTCGCAGCGCAAGGGGGGATTGGCGCAGCAGTTGCCACCAGCCGGGCAGGTTGGCGGCAAGCATCCCCAGAAGGCCAATCACCAGCGCCTTGCCAAGGCTCGTCGGGGAGAGGCGCAGCAGGTCGATGGGGTTGGGGCCATAAAGATCGGCCAGCGCCTGGGTGAGCTGCCCCATCAGGGCGAGGGCCAACAGGCTGCCCAGCAGCAGCCCGAGCAGGGTGCCGATGCTGGCGAGGATCAGGATCTCCAGGGTCAGCCAGCGCAGCACCCGGCGCGGCGGCATCCCGAGAATGATGAGCTGGGCGAGCAGGGGGCGGCGCACGCTCTGCACGAAGCGCTGGGCGTTGAACACCAAAAACAATCCCACCGCCATGGCGAGCAGGGAGAGGGCGGTAAGGTTCAGGGCCAGCGCATCCCCGAGCTGGCTGGCATCGAGCGCCGGGCTGATGGGCTCAAGCCAGAGGGGTTGATGGGGGGCATTGGATTGCAGGGCCGCCTGCAAGGCTCTTTGCAAGGTATTGGCCTCTTGCTCGCTGAGCTTGAAGACGATGCGATCCAGTCTGCCTTCCTTGCCAAGCAGGGGCTGGGCGAGGCCGATGTCGGTCACCAGCAGCCGCTCCATGGGGACGGCGCCGGGCTCGAAGGTGCCCGCCAGGGTCAGGGTCAGGGGGCGTTGCCCCTCATCCCCCAGCACAAAGGTTCGCGACTGGCCCGGTTGCCAGTCAAGGCGCCTCGCCTCGGGGGCGGCCAGCCAGACGCTGTCGGCGCGATTCAACGAGACATCGGGTTGGCTGTCTGGCGCATCGCCAAAGAGGCGGCGCAGGGGGCCGGGGTTGAAGAGATCCATCCCCAGCATCTGGAAGCTGCGCCCCTGCTCGTCCTTGAGCCAGGCGTGAAGCTCTGGCATGGCGTCAAGGTTCGGCTGGCTTCGCACCAGCCTCACGTAGACTTGCTCATCCAGGCCACCCTGGGGGGCCAGGCGGTAGTTGGCCTCCCCGGCGAGCTGGCTGCGGGCGGCGACGAAGTTGGTGCGGGCGCTGTGGTTCAAGAGCTCGATGGCCACCACCAGGGTGACCCCGAGGGTGAGCCCGGCCAGGCTCATCAAAAGCAACCAGGGGTAAGCGCGATAGAGGCGCAGCAGCGCCTTGAGCGGCAACATCAGCAGGCCCCCCGGCAAACGTCAGCCATGGCGGCGCCCCTTGAGCTCGACCAGTTGCCCCCCTTCAAGGCGCAGCACCCGATCCGCCAGGTCGCCATAGCCCGGGTTGTGGCTCACCAGCAAGAGACCGGCGCCGGTATCGCGCACCGCCGCCATCATCAGGGCCATCACCTGCTCGGCGTTGTGTTCATCAAGGCTCCCGGTGGGCTCGTCGGCAAGCAGCCAACGGGGCTGATGAATGAGGGCGCGGGCCAGCGCCACCCGCTGGCGCTGGCCGCCGGAGAGCTGCTCCGGCCAGGCGTGGCGCTTGTGGCTCATGCCAAGGCGCGCGAGCAGGGCATCGAGGCGCCCATCGTCCTGGGGCAGGTTGTTTATCTGAAGGGGCAGGGCGAGGTTCTCGGCCACGGTCAGGGTCGGCAGCAGGTTGAAATCCTGATAGACGATGCCGAAATGGCGCCCGCGAAGCCGGGCACGCTCGTCTGTCGGCAGGGTGTCGAGGCGGGTCTCTTCCAGCCAGATCTCCCCCTCGTCCGGGGCGATGAGACCGGCGATGAGGTTGAGCAGGGTGGACTTGCCACAGCCGCTTTGCCCCAGCAGCAGGCAGGTTTCCCCCGGGGTGAGGGCGAGATCCAGCCCCTCGAACAGGGGGAGCGTCTCGCCGCCGTTGGCGAAGCGTTTACTGAGGTTGCGCAGGCTAAGCATGGGATAACCGTTTGATGGTCAATGGCTTTCACAATGTCCGTCACTATGCCAGTTAGTGATCGCGCCTGCAAAAGGGATGGGGATCCTCGCTGGATCCCGCTCGCCTGAGGTGGTTAGAATAGGGTCTTCCATGGGTCACAGGATGAGCAAGGATGTTACACAAGCAAGTCAGTTTTATCGTCGACAGCAAGGGCGTCAAGCAGGCTGCCGTGGTCCCCATCGATATCTACAACGAGCTGATGACCCTGCAAAAGGCCCTCTCCGACAACAAGCCGGGGGAGCGAGAGCTCTACCACTTCAACGGCAAGGGGGCAGAGGCCCATGGTTATCCGGTGGGCAAGCGGCAAAACCCCGGTTTCATGGTCCAGGCGGGCTCCACCGCCAACGGCGAGGATGCGGCCTCCCTGCGCGAGGCGGTGATCGAGCTGCGCCAGGAGCTGCTGGGCAAGGGGGTACTCGTTCCTCACCCCGAAGGGGGCTTCATCTTTACCGCCGATCAGCTCTTCAACAGCCCGAGCCTGGCCGCGAGCCTGGTGGCGGGCAACAACCGAAGCGGACTGGATGCCTGGCAAAACAGCGCAGGCTACACCCTCAAGCAATCGGGTTTTGGCAAGAAGACCTCCTGATGACGGGGCCCGGCAACGGGCCTCGCTCATGTTTGCCTGAGTGCCCGCGGCGGGCCGCTCATCAGGATGACAAAGAGAGCAGCTTCCCTTTGCGCTGCTAGCCTCAATGCCAGACGCCTGCCAGGAGATGCCGCCATGTCTGGACTCCTTCGCCTCGTGCCCGGGGCGGCCCTGCTCAGTGCCCCCGCAGTTGCGGGCAACGGCCCCCTCGATCTGACCCACAGCGGGGTCGGGCTCTTCGCCCTCGCCATCTTCGCCCTGGCTTATGCCCTGGTGATGGCCGAGGAGCACCTGAAGCTGCGAAAATCCAAGCCGGTGCTGGTGGCCGCCGGCATCATCTGGATAGCCATCGGCCTGGTCTATACGGGGCAGGGGCACAGCGAGCTGGTTCAGGCCGGTTTTCGCCACAACCTGCTGGAGTATGCCGAGCTGATGCTCTTCTTGCTGGTGGCCATGACCTATGTGAACGCCATGGAGGACAGGCTGCTGTTTGCCGTGCTGCGGGTACGCCTGGTGCAGGCGGGCTTCAGCCTGCGTACGCTCTTCTGGCTCACCGGTTTTCTCGCCTTTTTCATCTCCCCCGTGGTGGACAACCTCACCACGGCGCTGCTGATGTGTTCAGTGGTGCTCAACGTGGCCAACGGGGAGCGCCGCTTCATCAACCTGGCCTGCATCAACATCGTCGTGGCGGCCAATGCGGGCGGCGCCTTCAGCCCCTTTGGCGACATCACCACCCTGATGGTGTGGCAGGCGGGCAAGGTGCCGTTCCAGCAGTTCTTGCTGCTCTTCATCCCCGCCCTGCTCAACTTCCTGGTGCCGGCCACCCTGATGAGCCTGATGGTGCCCCGTCTG
The DNA here is from genome assembly GCF_019048565.1 of Aeromonas sp. FDAARGOS 1406. Taxonomy (NCBI): domain Bacteria; kingdom Pseudomonadati; phylum Pseudomonadota; class Gammaproteobacteria; order Aeromonadales; family Aeromonadaceae; genus Aeromonas; species Aeromonas sp. FDAARGOS 1406. The sequence goes on along the minus strand of NZ_CP077378.1, from coordinate 892,607 downwards.
GTGCCCGCCATGCCGGGCGAGATGGTGGTGCCAAGGCGCGGCGCCGTTGTCATCGTGCTGCTCTTTGTGCTCACCATAGTGACCGCCGTCGCCTGCCATCACTTCCTGGGGTTGCCCCCCGTGCTCGGCATGATGATGGGGCTGGGCTACCTGCAATTTTTCAGTTTCTATCTGCGAAAGACCCAGCCCGTCACCCTGGCCCGGGCACGGGCGCTGTATGAGCGCACCGGGGACGAGGCCAGGCTGCTGCGTCTGGGCTCGGTGGTGCCGTTCGATGTGTTCAACAAGATTGCCAAGGCGGAGTGGGACACCCTGCTCTTCTTCTACGGGGTGGTGATGTGCGTCGGCGGCCTCGGGTTTATGGGGTATCTGGCGCTTGCCTCCCATTTCCTCTATGACGGTGGCGATCCAACCCTGGCCAACGTCGCCATCGGCCTGCTCTCCGCCCTGATCGACAACATTCCGGTGATGTTCGCCGTGCTCTCCATGGAGCCGCAGATGAGCACGGGGCAGTGGCTGCTGGTGACATTGACCACCGGGGTGGGGGGCAGTCTGCTCTCGGTCGGCTCCGCCGCCGGAGTGGCCCTGATGGGGCAGGCCAGGGGCATGTATACCTTCGTCGGGCACCTCAAGTGGTTGCCTGCCATTTTGCTTGGTTATATGGTCGGCATAGGGGCGCACCTGTGGCTCAACAGCGCCCTGTTTTAGGGAATCCGGTTCCAGGCACCAGGGAGAGGCAAGATGGGACAACTGTTCGAGGCGCTTTCGCCGCGCCATGTCACCTTTATCGAGGGGCAGAAGATCTTCTTCGTCGGTACGGCAGCCGCGAAGGGATCGGTCAATCTCTCCCCCAAGGGCGGGGATTCGCTGCGCGTCCTCGATGCCCACACCCTGGCCTGGCTCAACCTGACCGGCAGCGGCAACGAGTCCGCGGCCCAGGTGCTGCAACAGCCGCGCATGACGGTGATGTTTTGCGCCTTCGAGGGGGCGCCGCTTATTCTGCGAGCCTATGGCCAGGCACGGGTGCTGCACCGCACTGATCCGCAGTGGCCGTCGTTGCTGGCGCTGTTCCCCCCAAGCGTCGCGGCTCGCCAGATCTTCCTGCTGAACATTGAACGGGTCCAGACGTCGTGCGGCATGTCGGTGCCTCTGTATGAGTACCAGGGAGACAGGGAGGATCTTGCCAACTGGTCCGAGCGGCAGGGCCGGGAGGGGATTGAGGCCTACTGGCGCAAGAAGAACCAGCTAAGCCTGGATGGGCTGGAGAGCGAGATCCTGGCGCGCAGCGGGTTGCAGGCCGATGACTGAGGCCTGCGCCCCGATGCAAAAAGCCCTGTCCATGGACAGGGCTTTTTCATTGCAAGGCATCAGGGGACGCGCTTGCCGCTCAGCAGCCAGTAACTGAGGGCCGACCCCAGGCCGCAACCGGCGATGGCGATGGCCATGGGGAGCGGCGATTCGGGGGGATTGAGGTTGACCAGTACCCCCACCAGGGCCCCAAGGCCAAAGCGCAGGGTACCCGCCAGCGCCGAGGCGGTGCCTGCGGACTGGGGGAAGTGGCCCATCAGGCCGGTCATGGCGTTGGCCCCCACCAGGCTGATGTGGCCGACGAAGAGCACGACGGGGATGACGATGCCCCACAGGCCCCCGGTCTGGTTCCAGGCGTTGTAGATGAGCAGGGCCCCGGCGAGCGGCAGCACGGTCAGGCCGTATCGCAGCATGCGTTCGGCACCCACCCCTTTCACCAGCCGGCTGTTGGCGAAGGTGACCACCATCATCAGCAGGATGTTGAGACCAAAGAGCCAGCCATAGTGCTCGGTCGGCACCTTGAAATACTCGATGTAGACATAGGGGGATGCGCTCAGGAAGGCAAACATGCCGGAGCTCGACAGGGCGCCGCACAGCACATAGCCCATGGCACCACGGTGGGAGAGCACCCCCCAGTAGTTGCGAAGCACCTGCCCGAGTCGCAGGGGCTGCTTGTGCTCGGGTTTGAGGGTCTCCTCAATCTTCCACTGCATCACCAGGCAGATGAGCAGGCTGATGGCCACCAGCAGCCAGAAGATGACCCGCCAGTCGCTGTGAGCGCTGATGTACCCCCCTACCACCGGGGCCACCAGGGGGGCGAGGGTCATCACCAGGATGACGAAGGACATGGCGCGGGAAAACGCATCCTTCTCGAACAGGTCGCGCAGCAGGGCGTTGACCACCACGGAACCCGCGGCGCCCCCTGCGGCCTGCAACATGCGCCAGGCGAGGAGCTCAGGCAGGGAGTCCGCCATGGCGCAGCCCACGGAGGCCACGGCAAACATCGTCAGGCCCGCCAGGATCACCGGCTTTCTGCCGAAGCTGTCGGCGAGCGGCCCGTAAAAGTGCTGGCCGATGGCAAAGCCCCCCAGGAAGGCGCTGATGGTGAGCTGGGCGCCGTCGATGCTGGTAGCCAGATCCCGGGCGATGGCGGGAATGGCGGGCAGATACATGTCCACCGCGAGCGGAGTCAGGCCCGCCAGGGCGCCGAGCAGGATGAAGAGGAAACGGGGGGAGAGGGGGGCGTGGGGCATAGGCTATCCAGTCTTGATGAGTGCGAAGTCAGGGAGTGACAAACATCCAGTCTACCAGTTTTGGTGACGGGGGTGATCCTGTATGCCGAGCCAGAGGCCGGGCTCGGCGTGAAAGCGGGGGGCAAACCAGACTCGCTGGCCACCAGCGGGCAGATCCTCCGGGCCGAGGGGGCGCCGGCTGAGCCGGCAGGCCCTTTGCGCCAATGCAAGGCGTGCATCCCCCTGATACCAGCCGTCGGTGACGGGCAGGGCCGTGGTCTCTCGCAGCAGCCTCACACCCCACTGGGTCACCAGCGCCGGGCACGCTTGCTCGGCCAGTCTGGAAGCCCGGGTCATGGCTGGTGCCGCCAGCGGGGTGAGGGTGCAGAGCAGCAGCACGAGGGCCCCCAGCATGGCTGGCAGCTCGCCCCGGCGTGGCAGCCAGCCTGCCAGCAGCACGATACCGAGCAGGGTGATGGGCGCGAGATGGCGGGGATTGTCCGGATTCTGGCCAACCAGGGTCCAGAGCAGCAGGGCGAGCCAGTAGAGCGTCCAGAGCACGGAGGGGGTCGCATTGTGATCTTTTGACCGTTGCCAGAGTGGCAGTATCAGCAAGGCTCCCATCAACAGGGGCCAGAGCGGGGTGAGCTGATCGTTGAAGGTATTCGCCCAGCTCAGCAGTCGATCCCCGTGGGCCGCCGCCGTGTTGCCCCACAAGGTAAAGTGACCGTCGGTAAAGCGGCGCCCCTCGCTGAAATAGGCCCAGCCATCGGCCTGCCAGACAAACAGCAGGCAGGCTAACCCCACCAGCGTGATGGGGAGCATAAACCTGACGCGCATTCCCTTTTGCGCCATCCCCAGCCAAAGGGGCAGCAGCGCCAGCACGAAGTAGGAGGGGCGCAGCGCCAGCATCAGGCCCAGCAGCAGACCCGCCAGCGTTATCTTGCGCTGTTGCAAGCCCAGGAGAGCTCCGAGCCAGGCGGCCAGCGCAGGCCCGTCCGAGAGGCCGGAAAGAGCGAGAGTCGGGGTGAGCGGCAGGGCCAGCACCAGCAGCCAGACCGGCGCCAGCAGGCTGGGCCGTTGCCACAATCTGACCGCCAGCGAGGCGGCGAGCGGCGCCAGCAAACAGCTCCCCAACAGGCTTGCCCACTGCACCGCGCGGGCCGGTTCGTCCACCGCCAGATTGATCAGCCGCGCCAGCCAGATAAAGGCGGGGTAGCCCGGAAAGTGGGGGGAGAACTCCAGCACGCTGAAACGCACCACCCCGTGGGCGAAGTTGAGGGCATCGTCGGAATCGAGGGCCACCGGGAAGGCCAGCAGCCAGCCAAGCCAGACCAGTTGTAGAAGGATCAGCAAGTAGGGTCGATTAGCGAAGCGTAATCGGCCGTGGTAACGCCCCCCTTCTCCCCTTGCGGGAGAAGGGGCGGGGATGAGGGGGGCCGTCGTCATCGATGAGAGGTCATCAAAGTGCGTAGGGTGGGTAGCGCGCAGCGAAACCCACCGCTTGTCACAGCGAGGTGGCGTAGTGATGGGCAGGTAGCCATCAGAGCGGTGCCAGCACGGCCATCAGCGCTTTTTCGGCATCGCTAAAGGCGGCCGCATCGGCGGGCTTGGCGCCCACCCCGAACACCCCAGGGTTGCCGATGGCATCGAGCACCTTGGCCAGCGCCTGTTCGGCGGCCTTGCGATCCCCTTCATTGAGGGAGGGGAGGATGAGATCCAGGAAGCGCTTGCTCTTGACCACCAGCACCTTGGCGGTCTGGTAGTCGCCAAGGTTCTGGCTGGCCCCCTCGAGGCGGCGCTCGATCTCCGCCTTGTAGGCCCGGTTGAGCAGGGCGGCGGTGGCTGCGGCGTCTTTGGCCTTGATGGCGGCTGCCAGCGGTGCTTGCAGCTCGACCTTGTGGTGCTGTTCCAGATAGGTCAGCTCCTCGGCAATCTCGCTCAAGGTGGCACTGGCATCCTTGCCGTCAGTGGCGGCGCCCAGCAGTGCCTCGCGAGCATCGATCAGCGGCTCCTTGCCGGCAGCGGCGTAGGAGTAAGCCTGCGCCTGCCCGCAGAGGGCCAGCAGCAGGGTGAGGGCAAGTAAACCCGGGCGGATGGTCATCCTGTTCTCCTTACTTATGCCAATGGCGCGGTCAGGCCACGCTCTGGGTTTCGATCACGGTGTTTTCGTTGCGATGATTGAAGATGGCGTGGCGTCTGTCCACCCCGTCGATCACCATGTCGGCGGCCATCATCCCCATCTCCATGGCGGTGTCGGTGAAGATGTAGCGGAATGTCCCCTGACGGCCGGTCATGATGAGGTTGGTGATCGGCATCAGCGCCTTGATGGCTTCGTTGCGGCGGGCCTGATAACCCAGATCCATCAGCGGATAGGCGTACTCGCTACGTGCTTCAAAAGTCTCATCGCCAAGTTTCTGGGTGTCGACGCCGAGGCTTGCGAGATCGGCGGTGACCCGGCCGCGCAGATCAGAGAGCGGTGCCTGCCAGGTGGCATCCCCCGGGTTGCAGGGGATCTCCAGCATCACGGATGTTTGCCCCATTGGTGCCATAAAGGGGCTGCGCCGGCGGGGCTCTTGCAGACGGGTCGCCAGAATATGGGGGTCGGAGAGGTACTGCCAGGTGTTGTCCGACAGGTTCTCCTGTTTGAGGGGCATATTGACGAAGCGAAGCGACCGGTAGTGGAGATCGCACGGCAAGCCCAGATGCTGGCAGGTGAGCGGCAGCGGCAGGGTGGAGATCACCTGATCAAAGCGCTCGCTCTGCTCCACGTCATCTTGTTTCCAATACACCCGTTCGATGCGGCCATCAGCCTGCTCGAGGCGGGTGATGGTGGCGCCGGTCTTGAGTGTGACGCCTTCTGTCACCAGCCGCTCCCCCAGGGTGGTGAAGATCTGGCCAAAGCCATACTTTGGATAACGATATTTGCGGGCATAGGTGCGCACCGAAAGGCTGCCGTTGCGCCTTGGCAACAGGCGGCGCGCCACGTCTTTGAGATCGATCAGGCTGATGCGCTGGCCAGCCCAGTCGGCGGAGAGCTTGTCCGGATTGATGCCCCACAGCTTGCCAGTGTAGCCCTCGAAGAACTGGCGGTAGAGGGTGCGACCGAAGTGGCTCTGGATCCACTCGGCAAAGCTCGCCTTGGCAAAATCGGTGGGCTTCCTGGCAAAGGGCAACAGCAACAGATCCTTCACCGCACCGGCCATCAGGGCCAGCGGCGCCGTCTTGAGCAAATTGGGCAGGTTCAGGGGGTAGTCGTAGGTGCGCCCGCCAAAGCGGATGACGCTCTTTCGCTCGGCGTGGAGCAGGTCGTCCCCCATCAGCTCGTCGATAAAGGCGAGCAGCTCGGGGTTCTTGGTGATGAAGCGGTGGCCGCCGTAGTCGAAGCGATACTCGCCGTCGCGCCCCTTGAAGGTCTGGGTGGCGCACATGCCGCCCACGACCGGCTCCTGCTCGAACAGGGTGACGGTAAAACCGGCCTGGCGCAGGCGCCAGGCGGCCATCAGACCGGCGGGGCCGGCGCCCAGCACCGCAATGTGCTTCTTGTTGCTGTCGTTCATGAGTGTTCCGAAACGGCGTGATAGCTGGGGGAGCGCGCCTGTGCGCGGCTCCCGAACAGAGTGTTATCCCGGGCTCAGCCCCTGGTCGGGGCGGCGCTCCCCTGGGGGCGATAGTTGCGATGCCAGAGGGTGACAAAGATGATGAGGTAGCTTGCCCAGGTCAGCAATTGCAGGCCGGCCGGTGAGGCGTTGTAGCCAAACAGGGCGCGCAGGAAGGTGCCGAATACCCCCTGATCGTCGAGGATGTGGCTGATGTTGAAGACAGGCGTGGTCCAGAAAGTGATGACGTCCGCTGCCTGCAACATGTTGACGGCGGACGAGAGCAAGCCTGCGGCGATGATGATGATGAGCAGGCCGGTCCAGCGGAAGAAGGGGGCCAGCGCCACCTTGCGGGTGGAGCGCAGCAGCCCCCACACCAGCACCACAGAGACCAGCAGCCCCGCCAGCGCCCCCATCAGCCCCTGGTGCAGATCCACCCCTTGCCCGGAGTAGACCAGGGCCGAGAAGAAGAGCACGGTTTCAAAGCCTTCGCGCATCACAGCCAGGAAGGCGAGCAGCACCAGACCAAACAGGTTGCCACCGTCGATGGCGGCATCGATGCGCGCCGTCATGGCCCCCACCTGGGATTTGGCCTGTTTTTGCATCCAGATAGCCATATAGGTGAGCACCAGGGTGGCAAAAATCAGGATCCCCGCCATCAGCAAATGGTTGTAGCGCTCGCTCTCGAACTGGCTCACCACCACCTGGAACAGGAAGGCGATGACAAGGGAGGCGACAAGACCGAGGCCCACCCCCAGATAGATGAACTTGTTGTAGCGGCTCGCCCCCAGCTTGGCGAGGTAGGAGAGGCAGATGCCGACCAGCAGGAAGGCTTCCAGCCCCTCGCGCAGGGTAATGAGAAAACTTGCGAACATCAGGATTGAGGCTCCGTATCGGGCGTAACGGGGAGGGGCTGCAGGGTCAGTTGCAGCCGATTGAGTTGCACTATGGGTGGCTCCGGCAAGCTCGGCTCGGCGGCGCGCACCGCATCATTGACCCACTTGGGGTAGGTGCGGAAATTGAGTCTGATATCGGCCTTGAAGGGCCCCTGGGCATCAGCCGGCAGCGGCCAGACTTCATCGCGCCAGCCATCGGCCGGGATGCGGGTGTCTTCAAGGAGCTTGGCGTAGTGCCAGAACTTGAGCCCCACCGGCTTGCCCTCGGCATCGCCGAACACCTTTCTAAATAGCCGTGCATCCTCAGGGACTGCGCCATCCACCGGCTGGCCGCTTTGGAGCACCAGCTTGCCGCTGGCGTCGGTGACGGTCAGCTCCAGCCAGAGTTCACGGAAATCGGCGACCCCGGTGGGCAGGGCGTGGCCGGCGCCGGTATTGGCGACTCTCACCACCAGCGCGGGTTGGCCACTCTGGTTTTCAATGCGGGCCGAGAGGGTGGCGCTGGAGCGCAAGAGCGCCAGGCTCTCCTGCTCGAGGGTTGCATTTCTCAGCCCCACCAGCTGATGCTGGGCGCCGGTAAAGTTGTGGCGATAGAGCCGCTCTTTCACGGTGCCGTTTTCGGTGGACTGGCCCGCCACCGGCGCGCCGCCGTTGCCAGGTGTAGGATTCATGTGGCAGTCGATGCAGGTGCGCCGTTTGGCAGGATCTTCGGCTTTGGCGAAGCTGGAGCTTTCCCACTCATCCCAGGTGTTGACGATATTGGCGCCGGTGCCGGGGGCGAACTCGTTGTGGCACGACTTGCACAGGGCCGCGTCCCGGTAGAAATCCTTCTGGTAGGAGGCCTTGTGCATGGCGGGGCGGGCGTTGATCTGCCGCTCTGCCAGCCAGTGCTGGAGGCTGCCGCCGGCGGCATCCTCGAACACATAGCTCTCGCGGTCTTTCAGATTCACGGTAAAGGCGCTGTTGCCGCCGGCATCCTCGAGCCGGGTGATGCGATGACAGAGCACACAGCCGGTGCCTTCTTCCACCACGGGCTCGCCTTTCTGGTGGGCCGCAATGAGCGAAGCACCGCCCTGCTCGAACATGTGAGAGCCCTTGGGCAGATCAGTCTGACCGTTCATCACCTGCTGGGGCATGTGACAGCCCTGGCACCACTGGCCGAAGGCCTCCCCTTCGGTTTCGCGGGCCAGCGCCTGCACCACCTTGTAGTAGGGGTGGGAGTTGCCCATCAGCCGGTGGTTGCTCTCGCTCCAGTCCTTGAACGCCTGTTGGTGGCAGTTCTGGCAGGAGGCGGAGTTGAGCCACTCTTTCGGGTGGGTGGTCGGCGCCTTGGCAGGATCCCTGCGCGGGGCATCGAGCCGCAGCCAGTTGGCCAGATAGGGGAGGTTGCCGTCACTGGTCACGAAAGCGTGCAGATCCTCCATCATCGCCTGCACCTCGGGCTGGGGCCTCGCGGGGTCAACCGCATCGGCCCCATCGCGGGTGTCATGACCCATGCCGCCCTGGGTCTGCTGGGTCATGCGCAGGTATTCGCCGATAAAGTCCCCCGCCACCATGTTGGCGAGGTTGGCGTGGCCGTTGATGGCGTTGTCACCGCTCTGCTGGCGATGGGCCGCCATCAGATAGCGGTTGGTGAAGTTGAACCCGTCCAGATGGCAGGAGTTGCAGCTCATCCAGTTGTCCCCCGCCATGGGGAAGCGGCTATTGGCGGCGGTATTACCCAGGTTGAACAATCGTTCACCGCGCTTGAGGGCTTTGGGGCGGGGATCCGTCTCTACCAGCTTGGCGAAGTGGGGCACATCGACGGTGACCCGGGCAAACGGGCCGCTGCCGCCGCTATTGAGACGGGTGAGATCCTGCCCCATGACGTTGTGCACCAGGATATGGTCGCCATCGATCAGCAGATCCCGCGGATTCTGGCCCGGCAGGTGACGCAATAGCTGGGTCGCCTTGGCGCCACCCTGAAACTTCTTGCGGCGGTGGCGGTTGTTGTTCTGCTTGCCGCTGCGCGACAGGTCGAACACCAGCAAGTCTTCAGAACCCGCCAGGGTCAGATAGACCCGCTTGCCATCGGCGGCGAAGCGCGCCGCGAACGGGTTGGAGACGATCTGGCTGCGGTTGCCGACGCTGGGCAGGTTGATCTGCAAGAAGAGCTGTTTTCTTTCATCGACCCGCTCCTTCTCTTCATCGAGATCGATGATGGAGACGGCCGGGAAGACGGTGCTCTGAAACTGGAAAGGGTGGTCGAAACTCCAGAGCACGTGGGGCAGCCAGGCTTCGCTGCCATCGGGGGAGAGGGCGATGCCATCCAGCAGGCGTGGCAAGCCCTGCGAGTCGCTTGGGGTATCGCTGTGGGTCTCGGCCAGGGTGATGAGCTTGGGCTTGGGCAGGGTAGCCCCCTTAGCGTCCTTCTCAAGCTTGGCGAGATCATAGATGGCGAGCTGGCCGGTCATGGCGTGGGTGAGCAGCAGGCGATCGTCGTCGGTCAGGGCCAGCCCGCGGGGTGTCTCGGCGGTTTCTGCATCCAGCTGCAGCTTGCCCGTGGTGTCGTAGGCTTGCAGGCGAGCGGATTCGAACAGCGTGACCCAGAACCACTGTCGCTTGGGATCGAAGATGACGCCGTAGGGCCTATGGCCGGTGGGGATCGCCTCTTCCAAGTCGAGATCACCATCCAACAGCAGCAGGCGATCGCCGCTGTAGTCGGTGACCAGCAGGGTGCCATCGCCGGCGCGGGCCAGCTGGCGCAGATCGCCCCCCAGTTGTGCCTCTTTAAGTCGCTTACCGCTATCGCGTTCAAGCAGGGTGACCGAGCCTGCGCTCTGGTTGGCGGTGACGAGGCGCGGGGCGTTCCCCTCGTCATAGGCAATCATGGCGGTGCCCATCTCCTGGGCCGAGGCGGTCCCCAGCAGCAGGGCGGCCAACATCAGGGATAACAACAACTTCAACATAAGATCAGGTGCGCCATTTCAAGATGGTCCAGCGCCAGGCGTGGCGAAGCACCAGGGGAGTCAACGCGAGGGCGCTCAGCCAGTGGGCCCAGCTGGCAAGGTTGCCGAGGCTGTCCCCCGGGGTGCCGTGCAGCACCAGCACCAGTCCGCTTGCCAGACAGACCAGCAGCAAGGCTTCGATGATGCGCCCCGTGGTGCGCAAAAAAGGCTTGCGGCTCTTGCGCAGCAGGCTGCGATGGGAGAGCCAGAAGGCGCCAAACAGCAGGGGGAACAGGGTGAGCGAGAGGGCGACGTGCAGGAACAGATTCCAGCGTGCCAGCGACCAGAGCGGGGTCAGCGGTTCCCACAGCAGCAGGCCGGAGAAGAACATCAGATAGAGGGAGCCCTCGGCGGCCTGATGGTGATAGGCCAGCCACTGCCAGCAGTGTCGTGGTGAGAGGGAAAGGCTTGTCATAGGTGCTCCAACGCCCGGGCAGTAAAGCCCGGGGGAGCAAGTTTACAATGCAGTAAAGGTAATGAAAAGAGTTATCAATTCGGCCTTTGATGAATAAAGGCTGAATGGAAACCGGAGTTACTTGTGGTCCGCCAGCCGCTCGGTGACAGCGTAGATGAGCGCTGCGGTGGAGAAGGCGAGGAAGACGATGACCGACCACTTCATCTCGATCTCGTTGCCGGTACCGTCGGTCAGGAAGGCCTTGAGCACCTCGATCCCGGCGATGGTGACCAGGGAGTTGATGACGATAAGTTTGAGGGAGGCGAAGTTGATCTTGCTGAGCCAGTTGTCGCCAAGGGCTGCCCGCTGCTCCGGGGTCTTGATGAACTGCACGTAGCCGCAGATGGCCACCAGGATCAGCATCTGGGCCACCAGCACGAAGTCCACCAGGGTCAGCACCCCTGTGATGAGATCCAGATAGGGGATGTCGATGATGTCGCGACACAGCTCATAGAGCTGCATGGCGAACTTCACCATCAAGAGGGCGACACAGACAAGGATGCAGACATAGAAGGGAAACATCATCAACCGGCTGCCATTGAGCATTAAGTTGAAACGGCGCATGAAAACTCCTGAAGAGGGTAAGGTTGCGCTGATTATGGCGCGAAATGGCCCTCAGGGGGATCCCTGTCGTTCACAACCCTTGATGACGAGCAGTGCGAGCCGGGCGACAGAATGCAAAAAGCCCAGCCAAAGGCTGGGCTTTCGAATGTGGCTCCCTCGACAGGACTTGAACCTGTGACATACGGATTAACAGTCCGCCGTTCTACCGACTGAACTACGAGGGAATTGGCTCCTCCTACTGGACTTGAACCAGTGACATACGGATTAACAGTCCGCCGTTCTACCGACTGAACTAAGGAGGAATGGCCTGTCTCGTCGAGACGGTGCGGATATTAATGGCCCGTCCGCCGGGTGTCAACCCGCGATCCGCTGCAAAAAGGGGATTTTGGACCGTTTGCCCAAAACTTGGCCGCTGCGGACTATTTTCAGCACAATCAGCAGCTTGGAGTGAGCCTCGCAGGCTCGCCAAGGGGGAAGCAGCCGAGTAAGGAGGTAGATGAAATGCATTGGCTGCCGGGACAAGATGAGGGAGGGGCGAGCGTCGGCACAGTATCCGACGGGTAGATATAAAGAGGGGGAGGGCGCGCGACCAGGATAAGGAAGGGGAAAATTGGTTAGCAGGCGAAGTGAGCGTGCTGCGTAATGGTGAGAAAAATGGTCGATATGCTGACTATCACCGGCAATATTGCGTGGTAACGGCCATTCATTGATCCCGCCCATCGAAATATTTCATCGGCTGGGGTATGGTTGGCCAAGATACCATCGCCGTGTCGACAGCTCTGCCGGCCCTTGATGATGATCGGGCGCCGGTTCAATCCGGCCTTTATCTCCCTCTTCTGGTATTACGAATACATGCACAACCAAGCACCTTTGCAAAGCGTGAAGCTGGCCATTGCTTTACGCCAATCCTGTATTGACGAACCCTACAGCGTTCCCCGCTTCGGCCGCGACCTGATCGCCGGCATCACGGTCGGCATCATCGCCATTCCGCTGGCCATGGCGCTGGCCATCGCCAGTGGCGTGCCGCCGCAGCACGGTCTCTATACCGCCATCATCGCCGGCATCGTCATCGCCGTGACCGGCGGCTCCCGCTTCTCCATCTCGGGGCCGACCGCCGCCTTCGTGGTGATCCTCTATCCGGTGGCCCAGCAGTTCGGCGTGGGTGGCCTGTTGATGGCGACCCTGATCTCGGGTTTCTTTCTGGTAGCCATGGGGGTGGCCCGGCTCGGACGACTCATCGAGTACATTCCGCCTTCGGTGACCCTGGGCTTCACCGGTGGTATTGCCATCGTGATTGCAACCCTGCAGATCAAGGACTTCTTTGGCCTGCACGTGCCCGAGATGCCGGAAACCTACATCGGCAAAGTCGAGGCGCTGGCCCATGCCCTGCCCAGCTGGCAGTGGGGGGATACGCTGGTCGGGGTTGCGACCCTGGCGGTGCTGCTGCTCTGGCCGCGCCTGCGCCTGCGCCTGCCGGTGCCAGGCCACCTGCCCGCCGTGCTGGTGGGGGTGGGCCTTGGCTTTGGCCTGCATCAGTTCGGGGTGGACGTGGCCACCATCGGCAGCAAGTTCAGCTATACCCTGGCCGACGGCAGTCAGGGCATGGGGATCCCGCCCATCGCGCCGACCCTGGTAATGCCCTGGGCGCTGCCGGGGCCGGACGGGGCACCGGTGGAGTGGAACCTGGCCGCCATCGAGCGGCTGCTGCCTGCCGCCTTCTCCATGGCCATGCTGGGGGCCATCGAATCCCTGCTCTGCGCCGTGGTGCTGGACGGCATGACGGGTCGCAAGCACAGCTCCAATGGCGAGCTGCTGGGGCAGGGGCTCGGCAACATACTGGCGCCCTTCTTCGGCGGCATCACGGCGACGGCCGCCATCGCCCGCTCCGCCGCCAACGTGCGGGCCGGTGCCACCTCGCCCATTTCCGGTATTGTCCATGCGCTGGTGGTGCTGGCTGCCATCCTGGTGCTGGCGCCCTGGCTCTCCTGGTTGCCGCTCTCTGCCATGGCCGCCCTGTTGCTGCTGGTGGCCTGGAACATGAGCGAGGCCCACAAGGTGGTGGATCTGGTGCGCCGGGCGCCCAAATCCGATGTACTGGTGCTGCTGGTCTGCCTGTCGCTGACCGTCATCTTCGACATGGTCATCGCCATCACCTTCGGGGTGATCCTGGCCTCTTTGCTGTTCATGCGCGAGATAGCCAAGATGACCAGGCTGCACAACCTGGCGGATCACAAACGCTATGCCAGCGAGGTGTCCCCCTCGACCCTTGTCTACAAGATCAACGGGCCACTGTTCTTTGCTGCCGCCGAGCGGGTCTTTGACGAGTTGCTTGCCCAGATGAAGGACCACAAGGAGTTGATCCTGCAAATGGAGGCGGTCTCCATCCTGGATGCTGGCGGTCTCACCGCCTTCCAGCAGTTCGCAAAACGCATGGCCAAGGCGGGGGCCCGTCTCAAGGTAGCTGAATTGCAATTCCAGCCTCTCAAGACCCTGGCGCGGGCCAAGGTGCGTCCGGTGGCGGGAGAGCTGGAGTTCTACGGCTCGCTGGAAGAGGCGATTCGAGGAGAACATTTGCACGAAGCGGTTGAAAATTGATGGAAAGGTATAGGAAATGGCATATTTTTAGTCACTTGGTTCGCTTATTGAGCAAACAGTGGCAAAAGATAAAAAATTGCATTGACCGCCTCGCGCCTATCCCTTACATTACGCCCCGTTCCAGCGCAACGGCGCAGCGAATTCGTGTTGGCTGAACACGTTAAAGCACAGACCAAAATTGGGTGCGGTGTCCGAGTGGCTGCCCACCGACGAAGTCGGCAAGATGCACGCGCAGCGTGCTCTGAAAGCCACTTCAAGCAGTGAAAATTTGGTGAGGTGTCCGAGTGGCTGAAGGAGCACGCCTGGAAAGTGTGTATACGGCAACGTATCGAGGGTTCGAATCCCTCCCTCACCGCCAAATATAACCCGTTGAATTTCAACGGGTTTTTTCATTTCTAGACTTACGTGATTTTTTTCCTGGATCAACTGGGTGGAACAATCATGTATCTGAGTAAAAATGCCTCCGGCACCTACTACACTCGTCTCCCGCTGCCTAAGTCACTACGTGATCGTGGCTTGCCCTTCGCTATCCGTACTTCCCTTTGCACCAAAGATCGTCAGCTCGCAGTAGACCGAAACCTGGCTGTGGCAGCTCGTACTCGCGCACTTATCGCGGCTACCCCTGCTGATACTTCCCCTCGCAGTTTCTATCGCTGGATCCGCGCCGATCTAGACGCGTTCAAAGCTGCGGGGTTCATCCCTCTTCAAACACCTTCCACACCTCGTGAACCTTCTGTTAATGCCTCAGCTTGCCCTAGCAGTGGGATCACGCTCAGCCATGCACTGGCGAGATTCATCGAGACTAAAGCCAGTGAGGGGATCCAGCACAAGACGATGGGCCAGCTCCAACTTCGGATCAACGCCTTCGTCACCTGGGCCAAAGGGGTTAAGGTCGATGAGGTGACGCCCGCGCAGGCACAGGAGTATCGCAACGGCTTGCTGCGTAAGAGCGACATCAGTTTCAAAACCAAAGGAGATTACCTCGCCGCCCTGAAACAGTTCTTCCGTTGGTGCGTGGCGCTGGACTATTGCAGCCGTAACCCTTTTGATGGGTTGACGGCAGGCAAGAAGCCGCACAAACGGGCGGATGAGGAGCGAGTGCGCTGGCATCGCCCTCAACTGGCTCAGCTGTTTGCCAGCCTGCGCAGCAAACAATCCCAGAAAGGCCAAAAATTGAGAGTTCAAGACTGGTGGGTGCCCCTGCTGTGCCTGTATGCCGGGCTGCGACCCTCCGAGGCTTGCCAGCTCAAAACTCAGAACATCAAACAGGTTGAGGGGATTTGGTGTCTGATGGTCGATGCGGGAGAGGCGGATCAACAGCTCAAAACTGCCAATGCGTACCGTACCGTGCCGTTGCATAGTGCGTTGATTGGACATCAATTCCTGGATTATGTGGAGAGTCGTCGCAGTCAAGGGAAGGTATTTTTGTTCGATGACCAACCATCAGGCAAAGACGACGACTGGGCGCATAACATCACCTGTCGCTTCCAACGCCACCTCAATGATGCTGGCATCGTAGGTCAGGGCCGTCCCACGCTTTACGGGCTGCGGCATAGCTTCATCGATGAGTTACAGCAGGCGGATGTCGCTGAGCATTTTGTGGCCGAACTTGCGGGACACAGTAAAAACGGCCTGACGTTTGGGCGCTACGGCAAGCGACTAGGTATTGCGTTGCTGCGAGAAAAAATCGAGTTAATCCCCAGCGATTTAGTCGATTTTTGAATATCAGGCGAAATAGGCATTCCTGATTACCCATGACCCTCAGCCAGCTTCAAGAGCCGATATGGCATCGGAGGGCTTGCCACGACTGCATGCCCCAATTCAACCAACATGCTCTTGAGGTCAAAACGATGATTAAACCGGAAGCAGTATTCCGCAAGATGCCTTGGTAAATGCTTCGCTCCGAGCGTATGGCAACTGCCCCGCAGCGAGTTTTTCACATTTCCTATCATCGTGTTTACCCAGTTGAATGCCGGATGATCCAGCCAGTCCAGGTTGCCCCCGGTGACAACACCCAGGTGCTCACAATTGGCCTCCTTGACCGCTTTGAAACAGGCCAATCCATCGGATATCACCGCGCTGCCACTGGCAATATGCCGTTTTGCCCAATCAGCAACGGACTTGGTTTTGAAACCATCGACCACCGTCATCCGCATCTTGATTGGATGTCCTTCCTTGTTCAGGGCCACTGCTGCCACAAACGGCGTCTTGCCTGCCGCGCCCCGACCCCGTTTGCCACCACGGCGCTCGCCCCCCCAGTAGACATCATCGAGCTGAATGATGCCGCTGATGGGCTGCTTGTCATCGGACTCTTTCATGGCTTGCAGCAGCTTGTGCTTGAGCATCCAGGCGGTGTCATATTTGACGTCCAACTGGCGCTTTAGCTCCATCGCTGACAAGCCAGTTTTGGTCTGTGACAACAGGTGCATTGCCAGAAACCACTTGGTCAGTGGGAGCTTGGTGTTTGCGAAAATCGTGTTTCCAGTCAATGACATCTGGTGACGGCAGTGATTGCATTGCCACACACGTGGCCGCCTTCTCAGGCGACAACAGGTCTTGTTGGCACATTCAGGGCAGACAAAGCCGTTAGGAAAACGCCAAGTGAACAGCGCGTTTTCGCACTGAGCCTCAGTGCCATAGTCCTTGAGAAACTCAAACAGGCTGTAGCCTTTCTGGAATTGGATTTTGCTTTTGGCCATGATCTCGCACCTCGATAACTGTACGTAAGTTCAGTATAGTTCGTGGTAACTGACTGCTAATCATGGGTAATCAGGTAGGCATTTGAGTGGGTGAGGTATACCCACTCACGTGCTCACCTGGCAAGGTAACATGTTGATTTTCATCATTAAAACAGTATGGCTTGCTTCTGCTGTTACTGGTCGTTAATTTGACAATTTATTTATTTCAAATATATTTAAAATTGACATTAAATTAGTTTTTGTTAGGTTTCACTTTTTATTTGACTTGGTTTTTGCTGAATGTAATCCTGCGCAAAATTATAATAATAAAAACAGGGTACACATGAAAAATAACAACAATCTAAAATCAGATCCTCGTGAAAAAACGTTCAAAACCGCAGTAGAGGAACACCTGAACATAAAATATCAACAGGTATCAGACGCAACCTATGATGTTTTGTGTAGAAAGGCCAGGCAGCTTATCCGTAAATGGGGAAAAAAGAAGCTGATTGATATTAATGCAACCGACATCGAAATGTATATAGCCAAACTGCTAAAACGCCTCAAAGGGAACACGGTCAATCAGTATATTGACATTATGCGACAAGTATTTAACAGGGCCTATCGAGATGGCATTATAAAAATCAATCCGATGTGTCATGTCAAAAATTGTCGATTTGAGGTGGTAGAGCCTCAGCCATTCCTGCAATCAGAGATCCAGTTATTTATTGCACATCAACATATCAACCCTATTGGTGCAGCAATAATCCAGGTTGGTATTTCCACTGGACTGCGGATCAGCGAATTGTTGGCAATTAGCCGTGAGACTATCGACCTGGATAAACGCACACTGCGTGTTGATCTGGCCCTGGTAGATGGTTGCTATAAAACGCCGAAAACCAAAAGCTCCTGCCGAACAGTCGAGTTGACTGTCCCCGCAGTGCAGGCACTACGCACTCTTCTGGAGCATGCTAGGCATCGCAAAGAGAAAGCGATTTCGGTCATGTGTGCTGACAATCGTACGCGGATCAAACTGCGCCGGACTTTATTAGCCTATTATCCGGATAAACGACGTCAATACACCAGCGTCGATGAATTCAGAGAGGATTTTTTTGAGCCGTTTTGTGCCACTGCGGGCGTTGCCTACCGAGGGCCATCGCAATTTAGACATACCTATGCCAGTCAACTGTTGTCCGCAGGTGTTAATATCGAATGGATTGCCAAACAGATGGGGCATACAAGTACCGCAATGATCAGGCGTCATTATGGAAAATGGTTAGTTGAGGATGCTGCGGATTTCAAAACATTAGCCGAAAACGCTCTTGCTCGTTGTTTCCGCCTTAATGAGACGCAGGCTCTGGTTCCGGCCAACAACTCAGAACTGGACATGACTAAACTAATTGCCGACCCACAAATTCAGCAATATTTATTAGGGCTGGTTGCTCAATCAATGAAAAACATACATGTTGGTGAACCGCATTCTCAATCAGATTAGCGATAACTACTGTGATTCACATCGATATATTATTGATTCGATAACACGTTAAATAAGGGCCGTTAAGAGCCTAAGGAAAAATGATGGCGACTGATAAAACAAAAATTGAATATGAAAAGATTGCAAAGCATTTTTATATTCGTTTGGAAAGAAAATGTATCAAACTTACTGCTAAAAATATCTCAGATGAATTGTTGGCTTGTGCTCCTGAATATCGGCCCGCCTACTGGCGTCGCCTACGCGGGGCTCTTGCACATCATCAACGCACCTTAGGATATGACGATGCAGCTACACGCATTCTAGCATTGCATAACCCAGTCACAGCCAAAGGCAGCACGCTTTCCGTTAAACAGAAGCAGACTCGAGTTAAGTCGATCGCAGCAGAAGATGAAACTGCGCTTATTGACTATTTTAATGCACGGAATGATAAGTGCATGGTGGCTGCGATTAAACTGTTCAAACTCACCGGTATCAGACCCACAGAGCTGGCTGGCGTAACAGTCGATAGTAATCGGCTAACTGTTATCGGAGCAAAAAAGAGCCATCATGGTACACGCGGAGCTGACAGAGTGTTACAGCTGGATGGAATAACAGCACTGACGTTGTATATGCTTGTTACATTAGCACAAAAAGTAAATGTTGGGTGTCTACAAGACAAACTACGCGCTGCGGGGAAGAATTTATGGCCGAAGCGCAAACATCTCCCTACATTTTATAGCTGGCGTCATCAAATGGGTTCGGAGCTCAAGGCATCAGGTATGGGGCGTTTACAAATTGCCTATTTGATGGGGCACCAAGCGACAGCCTCGATTGATCGTTACGGAAATCGAAAATCAGCAAAAGGAGGGCGCTTGCCGAGCTGTCCTGCTGATGCTGACCTGAGCCATATTAGAGTGACTCATAGCGTGCGGTCTAAAGATAATAAAAATTACATCCAGCCGAGCACTCCAATTTTGGTAGTCGAGCCAAATGAGGGTTCAAATGCGAAAGATAAATCAACCGGGATGGCTGCCTATATAAAAAGAAATAAACAAAAAGATGATGGTCTTTCACGATAATCAGATCCACTATCACTCGACAAAATAAACATGCTAGAAAATACAAACACCTAACTATGATCTTCATTGGCGTAAATATAACATGTGACACTTACGAATGCGCACGTAAGTGCGCCATGAAAACAATCGTAAGTACGCAAAGAAATACAACCGTAAGCACGCTATTGAAAACCATACTTACGCACGTAAGTATGGGGGTGTGTCGAGGTTACGAGACCGGAACCCCCGTAGGTTGCGCAGCGACCGGAGTGGGGTGGAGAACCCTTTTTTATGGATGGTATGAAGCGGTCAATATGGGATGACGAAGGAGGCGGGTATAGGGGTCAAGGTGGAGTCTGACTCGGGACGAGGAGGAACAACCTTGACGCCTATATCTCGGTGACGGTCATCCCATATTGATGGCGCAATACCATTCATAAAAACGGTTTGAATTTAATTGAGTGGAGCCATGTATGTTTTAACTACCCCACTCAATTAAAAAGTAGAAAATGGCAGAGGTTATATATAACAACAATCAGGTGATAACACCGAGGATAATAAAAATGAAAAATAATAAAAACAAAACAGCGGGGCATGATATTTCGTCATATGACGGTCAGAAGGACGGTGCTGCCACACAACAGGTGCAGCAGGCTGCCAGGTCGGTGATGCAGGGTAAACTGCTGACTCTGCCGGATATGAGCCCTACTGGCCGCCCCATCAAAACCAGCTCGAATTTGTTTGCTCTTATCACATTCAACGGTTGGGATCCACGCTACAACCTGATGACGGGTGAGGCAGAACTGGCTGATGCGGATGGTGAGCGTCTGGGAGGCTCTGAGGCGGGTCAGCGATCCGCGCTGGTTGATGCCTGCCAGTTGGCAGGTGTGCCGGATGCCGTGATTGAGGAGCACCTGATCGCAATTTGTGAGCGCCACAGTTATCACCCTGTGCGTCAGTGGCTCGAACGTGGGGCACCGTGGGATGGGAAACCGCGCATCGATGCGGTGATTGCTACCCTCAATGCTGCTAATCCCGTCTATGCGAGTGCGGTGTTACATGCATGGCTGGTTGGGTGTGTCGCTGCACTCTATCAACCGCGCTGGTACTCGAAATTGGTGCCTGTGTTGGTGGGGGCACAGTCCTATCGAAAAAGCGCCTGGGTGAGCCGTCTGGCTGCTGTGGTCCAAGGTTCGACCCTCGATTGTGCCATCAATCCAGACAAGCCTGATGATGTTCGTCGCGCAGTGTCTGCATGGGTTGTGGAGCTGGCTGAGCTTGAGAGTACGACCCGACATGAGGCGGGTAGCCTCAAGGCTTTTTTGACCCGAGAGAATGACAGCTATCGCCTACCCTATGCCCGCAGCATGACCACCAAAAAGCGCCAGACTTCATTTATTGCTACGGTCAACGGGACGGATTTTCTCAAGGATACAACCGGTAACGCGAGATTTGCTGTTATCGAGTTGGCTGCGGCAGCTGATGTTGAGCGCCTCAATACGGTCCTGGGCTGGAGCTGGAGTGCAGGCCGTTTGTCCCAGACAGACCCTGAGCAACTGCGCCAGTTTTGGCTGGAGGTAAGGGAGCGCTATGAGTCAGGATCAACGTGGTTTCTGGATGATGCAACAGCTGCACTAGCTGCATCGGAAAATGATGCTCACACAGACAAGGGTCCATATTATGAGGTTATTTACCACCACCATCTATCGCGTCCACTGGCCTCATCTGAATGGCTCACGGCGAGCGAGCTGTGCGCCCGCCACGGTGAGAGGCTGAGCATGGCGAGTAGTTGGGGTAAGGCACTCCGGTTGCTCGCGAGCGAGGGCAAGCTCCAGAGCCGTAGGGCGCGTTCTAATAGGACCGAGTACCTGCTGCCCGTCGATAGCCCCAAAGAGAAGGGCAAAGCCGATAAATAGCCCACAAGCCCTGCCGACAAGGCAGGGCTTTTTTCTGCCCGTCTGTTGGACAGATGATTAATTGGTTAAGCGCAGGTTAAGTAGGTTTTTTAGCTTCTTAACCAGCCTCAAACCCTCGCCATTACTGACCTACAGTGTTTTTTGGTTAATTGATTAAGGTGATTTATATATAAACACTGAATAAACCTTGATAAGAGCCCATCCAGCACTCATCACGCTTCATAGCAACTTCCCTTACTCAGCTTAACCATCATTACCTCAAACGCAGTCATGGCAAGGGTCTGAGGCTGATTAAGAGGGGATTCACTCGCTTAACCGCATCTAACCAAAGTACCCCATGACATTCAATAAAGATTACCGATCACCATCACTCGACAGGTGAATTAGGGCATGAGGCTGTAAAGCGCAGGGAGACTCAGGTTTTCTTATTGCCGTTGAGCGCTCAACGGCAGATTAGCCATATCAACCCATCACTGTTGATCAGCGCACAAAAATAACTAGGTTTCCGGGGTTTTTAGCGCCCAATTTTGACCACCCCAGAGTGTTTGCAACTATCCGATCTTTGGATCGGAGAACATTCTCTATTTCCCTCTCCATGTAGCAAAAGGGCTGGGTGAGGGAAATATCCGTATCCTCTGCTGACCAAACTGCCAGTTTAACACGGCAGTCGCTCACTAATTGATTGAGCCTGCTCATGTTTTTATCAATATCCTCTTTCCATGTCTCGATCTACTCCCTTAAGATAGCCAAACGAAAATCCATCTCTCAGGGAAGCGTCATGGGAGCGATTCGTGACACCAGGTTGGTTAACAGCAGCGAGCTGAGGGCTGTAACTCAGGGGCGGTAGCCTTGCCTGATGAGATAGGTAAGCGAGTGGCGACCCGTTACTCAACATGGTGGCTGTATTAATTCATAGGTTTCCAATTGGCAACACATTTTCGTTCGGCGGCAAGCCGGGTGAGAAAGGCATTGACCTCAGCAGAACCGAGTTCCTGCTGGTGTCGCAGTTGATGAAAGTGAATGAAATTGCGGAGCCAGAACCAGTAGGACTTTTCTGTTCGGATGCTGTAGTGATGCAAGCGCATCACTATTTTGACCTGTTCACGCAGGCGGGGTTTGGCGGTGCCTTCCATGACTGTCCTTACACTGTTTATTCATACAGTGGTAATGGTAGAGTAAAAAGAGGAGGTCAAGCGAATACGATCAATTATCAGAGAAATACTGGTAATATTTTTATTTAATTTGATTTTTTCCGTAGTGACTATCAAGGCAAAGTGGAGTTATACGGAAGGCTCTGTTAACGGATTAGTACCGCCTTCCATCTAATCACTGTTATGTTTTATTTTAAGCCTATAAATTTCTGAAGTTTACTGTGGTTTATGAAGCGGCACTAAAATGTTTTTTAATGGATTTGTATTGAGATCTATTTATTAGCCAAAACGTTAGGAGTAATTTATGAAAAACAATAAACTTAAAACATTAACTGAAGACCAAATTCTAAAAAGACTAGTAAAACTTGAAAGCATTGGAGGTTATGATGCAAATATAATTGCAACAATTCGTGGCGAAATATCTAATGAGTTTATCACAGCAGATGATCTCGTGTCCCGAGTTACTGAAAATCTACTAAGAAATGAATACATACACTCCAAATTAGATAGTCTGAGAATTGATCCAGAAACTGCTGTTTTCATTGGTTTCGTTATAGGCTTGTTGATTACGATAAAAAATTATTCCCCTGGTTCAATGGTTATTACAGAAAAAGAAATTAGCAGCCGCCTTAATTTGCATGAAGAAAATGATACTTACGAGAAGGAATTTATAGAAATCATTCGAGAAGAGCTAAGTATAAACTATACAACCGTAGATGAATTAGCTGTTCGCGTAGCTAAAAGGCTCCGTGCGGATGGGTATAAGCCGTTATATACGATAGAATCTAAAAGTTTAGTTTTGGCTGGCTGTTTTATTGGTGGGGTCGTTGCTGGGTATGTGGCAGGGAAGTTAATTAGTAGATAACAAACATAACAAGGCAATTAAATCGGACACGTTAACGGCTGTCATTGTTTTTGCAAAAGAAAAAGCGAAAAAAATGACTGTCTACGTGCCGCTTATTGCGGCGTTAGGTGAACAAATAGACGAGAAGATCGTGGAATTAATTAGACCAAGAATTACAGATCATCACGGTATATACAAAGGTCAAGCAGATCTCGATTTTGCAATTCAGTTCTTTGATGAGGACATTCCACTATATGTCGATCCTTTCCTTTTGTGGAATTCCCCTTCACAGCAAGACCAAGCATTGCATACTGCGATTACTAATTCGTTTAACTACCTGAATTTTTTGAGCAAGAAAGGAAAACCTGAACTCGCAATTGATATTTTAGTAAGCTTATCTGAGTGTGATGAAGTTGGCCTAGGGGTGTCTAAAACACGGAAAGGGTCAAAAATAAGTAGAGCTCAAGCTCAGGAAATCCTTAATTTATTTCGAGACATTCCTGAGTATAGTCAGTTTGGTTTTACGCACTTTGAGATCATTCAGCTGTATATTCAAGGGATATCTAAAGATCGCATTAGCGATTTTTCATGCAATTACATTAAGTCATTTTTAATTGACTATACTACTGAGCAATGTGAAATAAATGATATCCCAATAGAAGGCGTGATTTTAGATTCTGTATACAATTACCAGAAAAACGCATTAGATATAAATCAAAAAGCTTATCTTCCTGTCAATCCGGTATCTAAAGAACCTATAATTTTTACCCCCAAACGGTGGCTCCGATTTAATCCATGGATCAATTACGAAGATTACTTTAAGTCACATTGTCCAAGAGATGAGGTTTTTAATCCAAACGAGCCAGTTGAAAGAGTAAAGGTTCTTAACTTTAATAGAGAAAACTATGGCGTAGTTGAGCAATATATAGAGTATAAGGTTAAGACCTCTGTAGACTGCAAGAATGATCCGCTTTTTAGCCAAATTCCAGTTTTGTCGGCAAAGCGAAAGCTAGCGGATATTCTTAAACTGGATACAGGTAAGGAAGATGGAGCCGACATGAAGTATGAAGATCTTTCGGCTGATTTAATGGCTTCGCTCTTCTACCCGCATTTAGATTTTGCCCAAACACAGAGTAGGACAGAGTCAGGTCGTCACATAAGGGATCTCATATTTTATAATAACCGTGATATTGATTTTCTTGATGAAATATTTGCAGATTACGATAACCGACAGTTGGTCATCGAAATGAAGAATGTTAAGAAAATTGATAGAGAGCACATAAATCAACTGAATAGATATTTGCAGGGTGGTATTGGGCGTTTTGGTATATTTCTGACTAGAAATCCTTTGCCTAAAGCAATGTTTCAAAACACTATTGATCTTTGGTCTTCTCAACGCAAATGTATTATCGCTCTAACTGACGAAGACCTAAAGCTAATGGTGGATGTCTATGAAAGCAAGCAGCGTGCGCCGATAGAGGTCTTAAAGAAAAAGTACATTGAATTCAGAAGAAGCTGCCCCTCGTAAGGAAAAATCATGAATAAAAACGATGTAGATATATTTGAAAAGCTATCTGGTCAGCTTTTAAGCGTCTATGAAGAAATATCTCTCCTCTCTAAGAAGAGCCCGAATGACGCTGTTAATAAGTTCAAGCTCAAATTTGTAAATAGATTGATCGGTGCTAGCAATGAATACTTAAGTGAGAAGTATAGGCCGTTTGATGACTTTGAAGTATTTGATGAAGATGACGTGCCGCAGAATAGTGATGTAGTGTTCATACTGTCTCAATACATACAATGTTTTGAGAAACTTAGATCTGACAATGTTGTGGGCGGAGTAGGTGGTTGGTACTGGTATGTTGAAGGTGAAGATGGTGATTCGATAGATGAACACGGAATGATCAAGATAAAGACTGTAAGACCCAAGAAACTAAAGGATTAATAGGATGAGGCGTGATCAGCAGTATACAACTAGAGAGAAGGCATCGGTATACGACACTGTAATGCCACTTTTAGATTCTATGTATTTAGAATTCAAAGAGCTATCAAAGAAGAAGCCTGATGCGGCTGTAAGTAAAAGCAAAATATCAATAGCAAATAGATTGCTTTTAAAAGTTAGAGAGGTATTGGACGGTGAGGCGAGCGTCGATTTCCTTGACCTTCTGGATGAAGATGATGTCCCTCAGTCTAGCGACGTAACTTTGATTCTTTCACAGTACGTGGCCGCAATGAAAGGTTTTAAAGAAAAGTTTTATGGTTGGGATGGCAGCAATGATGTTTGGTTTACGGGGTGAGTGCCCCTATCACCTAACAAATACATCAATTAGGACGCTCGCAAGCTCGCGCCTATTACGCGGGCGTTAGTGCTATATGGATATGAAACATAGCCATGATTTTTAGAGAACAAGAAAGAAAGACTGTTCGAGAATGTAATCTCGAATGGCATTGTCACGAAATAGTGATTTCTCAGCCAGCATTAAAAGATGGCTATACGCTGAAAGGTTACGGAATCATTAAAAGTCATGAAAGTGGAAGCATATATCTAGACTTTATATGTCTAGACTCTAATAAAAGAATTGACTTCAGAAAACCAGTTCCAGAGGACTCTTTGGACAAACTTCAATGTGTTGTGATGCATGCTGTAGCTATTAATGGCATTGAAATTTCCTCTAGTGATTTAAGAATTGAATCTAATTTTCAGCAAATGCTTGGTGATGGGCCTAAGTTATATCGGATAGGCCTAAAAAGCATTGAGTTATTCGAAGAGGGAGAACCTGAGCCAAATGAAAGCTCTTTTTTGCATTTAGAGTTTGGTGAAAAATGTAGAGTCCCATTTAACAAATCAAACACAACTGAGTCTTCGCTTGGATCGAAGTCGTTCGCGTGGAACCAGGCAGTAATAGAGCACGAAGGGATCGAAATAAATATTATAAAACATGAAAAATTTACTGAGGTTTATGCTAAGGGCAAAGAACTTCAATTAATCGAACTAAGGGAGGCATTAGTATTCTATATCGGATTTTCATCAGGTTATTATATTCAACCTTATTTTGAATACTACAAAGATCCTAGTTTTTCTAAAACAATTATAAACAGCATTGACATTAAAAAGACAAGAAAAAGTATTCCGCCTCCCGTGTCAGATTTGGTTCATGATGAAAATAATAAAAGCTTAGACTATCTCCACTACGAGCTTCTTCAGAACATTTTAATTATTGCCAGAGAAAAGGATAGCTACTTTGAAAGTATTTATTCTCAGTGGAGACGAATTTGGCATTCATTCCTGTCCCCTGAATTTAGTGTTCCGATGCTTACTATTGCCGTGGCAGTGGAAGGCGTTCTAAATGATATATTCATACCAGTAATAGAAAAACTGGTAAAAGATGAAGAGTTTGAGAAGGAAAAAAATACTATAAAGAACATTATTTCTTCCGTTGAAGGGGTGTCAGACCAACATTTGGAGTCTATCCAAAGGTTCATTGAAAAATGGGGTAATACTCACGCTAAGAAAGCCCTTCAATATCTATCAAAACAGAAAATTGTGGAAGATCATCAGGTTAAATGTTGGGAAAAGCTACGCAACTCATCTGCGCATCCTAAACTTCTAAAGCAAGATGAAGCTAGAAGAAGAAAAGACATAGAGCGAACAATAGTGTGTTTAGGGCTTTTTTATCGTCTTGCTTTGAATGTGTTCTCTTATAAAGGGGCTCAATACGCGTATGAGAAGCCTAAAGATGACAAATTGGTTATTTATGAACATGTTAACATTCTGCACTAACAAGGCGCTGCTGTCGGACAATTTTTCCGCTGCACTACAACATTTCCGCAGAGCGCGGCGTTATGCGCTAAGATCAATTTCGATATAGGAGAGTTTCAAGTTGCCGCTAAAAGAAGACGACTTTTTTGCTGATGTGTGGTCTTTCGACCAGAACGGGAAAAAGGTTCATCCATACAAGGGTGAGCGAGGAGAGAAGACTGGGCTGTATTCCGTCAATTTCACCAACGATACAAATAACTTTCAGGGGTATACCGAGGCTCAGCTTGTGGATGCCATTGTATCGGGGAAATTCAAGCAGCGTGGGACAATTAGAATGTTACCAATGGACTACAAGCCAGGTGCGGAGCGCAATGCTTTTGGCCCACAGTTTTACAAAGGTAAACTGATCAAGGATTTCGGATAGAGCGCATAACCAGTCGCAGCAGTACGCGGCCCGTGGCCGCCGGACGCGCTAAAGCGCGCCGCTGTGCTCAGCGTTAGGCTAACAGCTGAAACCATCGAGGTATGCACATGCTAAATAGCTGTTCCGAATAGTAGATCACCGGAGGAAGGGAACTCAGTCCAGTTTGTGCGATCTGATTAGTCGCTAAACAAAACAAGCCACACCCAAAGGACTGAGTTGATGCCTATCCTACCACCTCTGCCACGACCACAACGGCGCCGCATTCACAAAATCATCCATGCCACCCGTGATAAAGGACATGCTCGTCGCTTGATGGCCATCTTGCTGTTACATGAAGGACGCACGATCACCGATGTTCATCACCTTACCGGCGCTGCGCGCTCGACCATCGGTCGTTGGCTTCGGTGGTATCGAGATGAAGGCATAGATGCGCTAGAAGCCTTACCGGCTGGCCGTGCCCCAGTCTTACCTATCGCCAAGATTGTCACCCTACTGGTGCTGCTCATGCAGTTTTCTCCGCAAGATTTTGGTTATCAGCGCAGCCGTTGGTGTACTGAACTATTGGCTATAAAAATCAATCGGTTAACAGGGCTCAATGTGGCAGCCTCCACGCTCCGCCGATGGTTACCTCGTATGGGCATTGTCTGGCGCAGGCCCGTGCCGACCTTGCGGATAAAAGACCCAGCCTATCAGGAAAAAATGGCGAATATCGACGCCGCGCTGGCCCGCTGTGATGCCGATAATCCGGTGTTTTATGAGGATGAAGTCGATATAGACCTCAATCCCAAATTAGGAGCCGACTGGATGTTCAGAGCGCAGCAAAAGCGGGTTGTCACACCGGGGCAGAATGCCAAGCATTATCTGGCAGGCGTTCTCCACGCAGGCAACGGAAGGGTACTTTACGTCAGCGGGATCAAGAAAAACTCATCGCTGTTTATTGCCATGCTGGAAAAGCTGCGCCACCACTACCGACGAGCCAAAACCATCACGTTGATCCTCGATAACTACATCATTCACAAAAGCAAACAGACCGAGCGATGGTTGAAGAAGAATCCCAAGTTCTGCCTGGTGTTCCAGCCAGTTTACAGCCCTTGGGTTAATCACATAGAACGGCTATGGCACAAGTTACATGAAACCATCACGCGCAATCATCAATGCAGAGGGATGGCAAACCTGCTGGCCCGAGTGAAACACTTCATGGATACCGTGTCTCCTTTCCCGGGGAATGGCTATGGCACAGCGAAGGTGTAGCACTATTGGGATCAGTTATTTAGAGACAGTTCTTGCTGCACTTGAGGCACTTAGAGCCGCTAACAAAACCAATTTGATTCGAACGATGCCAGTCTCCACATAGCCGGCATGACACGAAAAATCATCAGTAACCAGCTATGGAAGTCCTTGCAGCCACTTCTGCCACCTCAACAGCCTTCGCCACGGGGTGGCCTTCCACGCCTCGATGACTATGCCGTTCTCAACGGTATTCTGTTTGTCCTTACTACCGGGATCCCGTTGGAGGACTTACCCCAGTCTCTGGGTTTGGGCAGCGGAATGACGTGCTGGCGTCGCCTACGTGATTGGCAAGCTCAAGGCATCTGGCAGCGACTTCACTTGGCGCTCCTGATCCAGCTACATCAAGCTGGCCACATCGACTGGAGTAGAGCAAGCCTCGATGGCGCTAGCGTAGCCAGCCCCCGGGGGGCCAGGAAACAGGACGTAACCCGACAGACAGAGGCAAGCTGGGCAGTAAACGACACATAGTGGTTGACCGTCAGGGCATACCGCTCGCAGTGCTTGTCTCAGGCGCCAATCGCCATGACTCGATAATGTTTGAGCTGTTGGATGCACTTCCGGCGTTAGCAGGCAAGAGAGGGCGACCACGATGTCGACCTGACAAGCTACACGCAGACAAAGGGTATGATTTTCGCCGTTGCCGAGATTATCTGAGGCGACGGGATATCAAGGTTCGTATTGCCCGGCGAGGTATCGATAGCAATGAGCGATTGGGTTGCCATCGCTGGGTTGTAGAACGCACTCATGGTTGGCTAGCAGGCTTTGGGAAGCTACGAATACGTTTCGAGCGACGGCTGGATATCCATCTCGCCTTGTTGACGCTGGCGTGTGCCGTTATCTGCCTGCGTTTTGTTGAACGGTTTTGCTAGCGGCTCTAAGTACCACGTGTATTTCAATGACGGCAAGGTTGTTAGATATGGAAACTAGGTTGCGCAAGGTGCTTGCGTCATTATTTGAGGTAAGCGAGGGCGGCACCCTTTCGGCCGACGAGACAGAAGGACTCAACATTGCACTCGCGCAAGTGGAAACTTCAGACGTACCCGAGTCACAGACACAGAACGTAAAAGACTACATAGATGCACAACTCCTACAGAATCAGGTAGATCCGCAGGTGCGTCATGCGTTGGAGAGGCTATACGAACGGCTGCAAGCTCGATAGCGTATCGCATAACCGTTCGGTCAACCGGATGCAAACCCGCCACGCGGGTTTGCATCCGGTTACCTCAAGCGTTATGAACTAGGAGAATAGATTGGACTACGCACAAGGCTTCATCATCGCGATAGTCACCTCGCTATCGACAGTTTCTGTCTTAGGAGCTATCGCTTTTATTTTGCGTTCATGGTTAATCGAACGACTGAAAGCTTCGATAAAACATGAATATGATTTGAAAGTCATAGAGATTGAGCGTCAGAAAGAAATTCGCCTAAAAGGGGAGATAGTGGCGGATTTACTTGCGCAGTGGATCAGAAAAAACGGCAAACTGGATTACCATGAGCTTAATCGGCTTTCCTTTCAGGCGTTCATCTGGCTTCCAAAAGGTCTCGCGGAAGAACTTTCTAATTCCTTAGCTCATAAGCCTGGAGCTAAAGATGTACGCGAAATATTGAAAAACGTTCGTACTTACCTTCAAGGGTCGGATGATCTGTTTCAGTCCAGAGATGTTATTGTGTTCAACGAGCCAGACATACATTCGCCAAACAATTTTAGTCAAGTTACAAGCGATGCTTTCGTCAAACCAAAACCGATACAGCAAGAGCGTTCATAACAAGCGCATGTTGTCGGTCTGGTTTTCCGCTACGCTCCAAACCAGCCGCAAATGCGGGCGTTACCGCAAAGTAGGAGTTCACGGGGACGTGAATCGACTTGTCATTCAGAGGAAACGACAACATGATTCAGATAGTCAGAAAGCATACTCATTTTCTTGACATTCCAGATTTTCTCTTTATAAAAGATGTAGAAAACTCATGGCAATAGCGTGAGTCAATCATACTGTTTTTATAATCGTCGATAACGGCGTAAGTCATTGAATGTAAAAGTTATATTTGTGTCGTGATATACAAAAGTGAGGGTTCGAATCCCTCCCTCACCGCCAAATTGCAAAAAACCGACCTTATGGTCGGTTTTTTGCTTTGGGGAAGTGTCATCAGCTCATCTCGAAGAGGGGGGTGAGAACCCTCGCCGGGTTCGAGCAGAGCAGCTTGCTGCGATGAACGGCCGCAGGCCGCCCCGAAGGGGTGAGCCACGCAGTGGCGAATCATCCCTCCCTCACCGCCAAATAAAACAAAAGGCCCCGTCGAAAGACGGGGCCTTTTGTTTATCAAGGGCTGGTTTGACACTTCTCTGTGGCCGGTCTCAGACCGCTTGCTCAGGCCAGCTTCAACATCGGCATCTGTTCGCGTTTGTCACAGTGCGTCAGATGGACCCGGCTGGTCAGGCGGGTCAGCAGCTCGTAGGGGATGGTGCCTATCTTTTCGGCCACCTGTTCCACCGGCAACCCTTCCCCCCACAGCGTCACCTCGTCTCCCACCTTGTCGCTGGCCGCCGGCCCCAGATCGACGGTGATCATGTCCATGGAAACCCGACCCACGATGGGCACCCGGCGGCCATTGATCAGCATGGGGGTACCTTCGGGCGCCATGCGGGGGTAACCATCGCCATATCCCGCGGCCACCACGCCGAGGGTAGTATTTCGATCCGCCACCCAGTGTCCTCCATAGCCGACCGCCTCGCCCTGCTGGCAGGCGCGGGTGGCGATGAGCTGGCTCTTGAGATTCATGACTGGGCGCAGGTCATGGTCGGCGGCAAGCTGACCGGTAAACGGGGAGGCGCCGTAGAGCATGAGGCCGGGTCGGATCCAGTCGCTGCGCGATGCCGGCCAGGCGAGGATGCCGGCGGAGTTGGCCATGGTCCGCTCGCCCGGCAGATGAGCAGAGAGGCGGTTGAATTCCTCGATCTGCAGCCGGGTGGCCTGGGTATCCTGCTCATCGGACTGGCTGAAGTGCGTCATCAGATGGAACGGCTGCACCACGTTGCGACAATGGCTCAGCCGCTCGATGAAGGCGGGCAGCTCCAGGGTGCGCAGCCCGAGCCGGTTCATTCCGGTATCGAGCTTGAGCCACACCTTGATGGGGGCGGGCAGACTGGCCTGCTCGAGCAGTGCCAGCTGCTCCCAGGTATGCAAGGTGGTTTGCAATTCGTGTTTCGCCAGCAGCGGCAGCGCCTCGGCACTGAAGAAGCCTCCCAGCACCAGAATGGGCTTGGTGATGGCGTTGGCACGCAGCACCAGCGCCTCCTCGACCCTTGCCACCGCATAGGCATCGGCCTGGGCGAGGGCGTGGGCCACCTGCAGCAGCCCATGGCCATAGGCATTGGCCTTGAGTACCGCGATGATCTTGCTGTGGGGGGCATGGCGGCGCACCACGGTGAAATTGTGCTGGAGTGCATCGATATCGATGCTGGCCGTAACTGTGTTCATCATGGGTCGGGTGTCTGCTCGATGAGTAGTTGGCTGATGGTTTCAATCCCGATCCGGTGATCCTGGCTGCCGGGACGAGCAAACGGGGGTCACTGAATCATGTTTTTTTATATGCTTTAAAATGTAAAAAGATGTTATCAGTTGTTTTTTTGTTGGTAAATTATGTGGCGAATAGGAATGCGTAAATGCGCAAAATACGGAATATTCCTCGGTATAAATTTCCCTGCCAACGCTTTCTCTGGCTCCCTATCGGGCAATATTTATCACTGGTTTTTCCCCTTAAAACGGGAGGGGGATCGAGCCGTTTTCGCACATTGTTGGCGGTTTTTCGCACCGGCTGCGTGCAGGTGGGGTTGCCGACCTCTGGCCAAGGTGCGGGGAGGGGCAGGTGCATGGCAGAGGAGAAAAGCAGGCTACCAGCTCCATGGGGGGTGAAGGTGGAACTGCCGGATTAAAGAGGGCATCTCGTCGAACCGGCGAGTGGTGTACGCCACCAAGAAAGCTTGTGGCCGGCTTGGTGGCGCACGCGGCCGGAGAGACAGGTCATCCGTGGCCAGGGATGGTGAAGCATGGATGTGGGCCGGTTAATTAATCAAGCGGCGAAGATCAGCCTTGAACAGCAGGGCGGGTTATTTCTTAAAAGCTGATAATAAATATCGTTTGCGCGTTCATTTTGGTTGGTGACATATAATTAAATAAAATTTAAAGGTATATATTTTTAGCTACTTTTGACGCGGAAAAAAGCCTGTAACTGGTAGCATAAATATTGGATCAAATAGTGTGACAACGCTTTCATTCTGATTATTTAACATCACGAACTAACGGGTAATTTAAATGAATTAAATTCAATAACATGCAAAAATACCCCCTAGTGGGTATTTTGGTAGCCCGCACCATGCTTTCTAAGTCTATGCTATATATGGAGTTTTTAAATCCATGATGATGAGTTTTCTATTTGAATAATGTTCCGTCACTTGATGGAGATCAACATAAAGGGGGAAGGGGAGGCATAGCATTCCCGCAATTAAGCATTTGTCAAACAATGCTCACTGACGGGAATAAGAAGAATGGTCGAGGATACTTTTTTATCGGCTCATGGAATTAATCGCCGTGACTTTATGAAATTGTGCGCCGGGATGGCCGCAACCCTTGGATTAAGCCAAAACGCCGTCGCCAAGATGGCCACCGCGCTCACCAGCCCCGAGCGGCCGCCGGTGATCTGGATAGGGGCGCAGGAGTGTACCGGTTGCACCGAGTCGCTGCTGCGCGCCACCCACCCCACCATCGAGAACCTGATCCTCAACAACATTTCGCTGGAGTACCACGAGGTGCTCTCGGCGGCCTTCGGCCATCAGGCCGAAGAGAACAAGCACAACGCCATCGAACGCTACAAGGGCAAGTATGTGCTGGTGGTGGATGGCTCCATCCCGCTTAAAGATGGCGGCATCTACTGCATGGTGGCCGGTGAACCCATCGTCGACCATATTCGCCGCGCGGCTGCCGATGCGGCCGCCGTCATCGCCATCGGCTCCTGCGCCGCCTGGGGCGGGGTGCCCGCCAGCGGCGGCAACCCGACCGGTGCCGTCAGCCTGGAGGAGGCCCTCGGCAACCTCGGCACGCCGATTATCAATATCCCGGGCTGCCCGCCCAATCCCCACAACTTCCTCACCACGGTCGCCTACTACATCACCTACGGCAAGCTGCCGGCGCTCGATGCCAAGAAGCGGCCGCTGTTTGCCTATGAACGGCTCATCCACGAAAACTGCGAGCGCCGTCCGCACTTCGATGCCGGTCGCTTCGCCAAGGAGTTCGGCGACGAGGGCCACCGTCAGGGCTGGTGTCTCTACCACCTGGGCTGCAAGGGGCCGGAGACCTACGGCAACTGCTCGACTCTGGAGTTCTGCGACGTGGGCGGCGGCATCTGGCCGGTGGGCATCGGCCATCCCTGCTACGGCTGCAACGAGCAGGGAGTGGGTTTCAGCAAGGGGATCTTCCAGCTCGCCAAGGTGGAGAATCCCACCCCGCGGGTGAACAAGCCCGACGTGGCCATCCAGGAGGGAGGACACATGTCACCCACCGCCACCGGCCTTATCGGTGGGGCGCTCGGGGTGCTGGTCGGGGTGAGTCTGATGACGGTGCGCGAGCTAGGTCGCCAGCAGAAGCGCCATGAAGCCGGGCAGCACACCTCACGGGAGGAGTGACCGTGAACAGACGCAACTTCCTCAAATTCGCCTCCGTCGGTGCGCTGGCGGCGGGCACCACCGTCTCCGGCACTGCCCTGGCGGCGGCCGAGAACAAGCCGCCCATTCCCGGCGCCCTCGGCATGCTCTACGACTCCACCCTCTGCATCGGCTGCCAGGCCTGCGTGGCGGAGTGCCAGCGCCTCAACGGCAACCCGGCCAATCCGGCCGGGGAAGCGACCTGGTCCAACAACGACAAGCTGAGCCCCTACACCAACAACATCATTCAGGTGTGGAAGAGCGGCACGGGTGAGCACAAGGATCAGCTGGTGGATGGCTATGCCTACATCAAGAAGCAGTGCATGCACTGCGTCGATCCCAACTGCGTCTCCGTCTGCCCGGTGCAGGCGCTGACCAAGGATCCCAGGACCGGCATCGTCCATTACGACCCGGACGTCTGCACCGGCTGCCGCTACTGCATGGTGGGCTGCCCGTTCGACGTGCCCAAATATGACTACGACAACCCGTTCGGGGCGATCCACAAGTGCGAGCTCTGCAACCAGAAAGGGCTTGAGCGGATTGATCAGGGGAAATTGCCCGGCTGCGTCGAGGTGTGCCCCACCGGCGCCGTCATCTTCGGCACCCGCGAGGCGCTGATGGCCGAAGCCAAGCGCCGGCTGCTGGCCACCCCGGGCAGCGAATATGCCTACCCGCGCCAGACCTTCAGCGCCAACGATCCCTACCTGCACGAAGTGCCCAACTACCAGCCTTACGTCTATGGCGAGAAGGAGGGGGGCGGTACTCAGGTGCTGGTGCTGGCCGGGGTGCCCTACACCAAGCTCGACATGCCCGATCTGCCGGAGCTCTCCTCCGGGGCGCGCTCCGAGCATATCCAGCACACCCTCTACAAGGGGATGGTGCTGCCGCTGGTGGTGCTGACCGGGCTCTCGGTACTCATTCGCCGCAATGCCAAGCAGCATGGCGGGGGAGAGGGGGATGATGCCAGCCATGGCCAGAGCAAGGGTCATGGCCAGAATACGGGAGGCAAGGACCATGAGTAATCACAAGGCACATCCGCTAGGGGGCAGGCTGGTCAGCTGGCCGGTCATGGTGCTGGCGCCGTTCGCCATCCTGTGCGGCATGCTTATTCTCAAGCGCCTCTTCTTCGGGCTGGGTTCGGTCACCGATCTGAACGGGGGTTATCCCTGGGGTCTCTGGATCTCCTTTGACCTCTTGATTGGCACCGGTTTCGCCTGTGGTGGCTGGGCGCTGGCCTGGGCGGTCTACGTCTTCAACCGGGGCGAGTATCACCCCCTGGTAAGGCCGGCCTTGCTGGCGAGCCTATTCGGCTATTCCCTGGGCGGCCTCTCCATCACCATCGACGTCGGCCGTTACTGGAACCTGCCCTATTTCTACCTGCCCGGTCACTTCAACACCTCTTCGGTGCTGTTCGAGACGGCGGTCTGCATGACCATCTACATCGGGGTGATGGCGCTGGAGTTTGCCCCCGTACTGTTGGAGAAGTTCGGCTGGAAGAGCTCCATGGCACGGCTCAACAAGATCATGTTCTTCATCCTGGCGCTGGGGGCCCTGTTGCCCACCATGCACCAATCCTCGATGGGCTCGTTGATGATAGTGGCGGGGCAGAAGATCCATCCGCTCTGGCAAAGCTACGAGCTGCTGCCGGTCTTTTCGCTTCTGACCGCCTTCATCATGGGCTTCTCCATCGTGGTATTTGAGGGCTCTTTGGTGCAGGCCGGATTGGCGGGGCGCGGCCCCAACGAGAAGTCGCTCTTCTACAAGCTGACCCAGGTGATCGACATCTTCCTGGTCCTGTTCGTGGCGCTGCGCTTTGCCGAGATCGTCATCCACGACAAGTCGGAGTACCTCTCCCAGTGGAATCGCTACGCCTTGATGTTCTGGAGCGAGATCGCGCTGATGATCTTCCCGCTGCTGGTGTTCCACTGGGACAAGAGCCGCCGGGATTCCCGCATGTTGTTCTTGGGGGCCCTCAGCATGCTGCTGGGCGCCGCCCTCTGGCGACTGGACTACTCCCTGCTCGCCTTCAACCCCGGCAATGGCTACCACTACTTCCCCTCCGCGGCGGAAGTGCTGATCTCCTTGGGCTTCGTCGCCATCGAGGTGTGTGCCTATTTGCTGCTGATCCGGCTGCTGCCGGTACTGCCATCACTTGAACGTGTTCACCAAGATTATCAGGCCCGAGGGAAAGCCAACGTATGAGCCAACGTATCACCATAGACCCCATCACCCGCATCGAGGGTCACCTGCGTATCGACTGTGAAATCGAAGGCGGCGTCGTCACCAAGGCCTGGTCGTCCGGCACCATGTGGCGCGGGATGGAGGAGATCGTCAAGGGCAACGACCCGCGCGATGCCTGGATGATAGTGCAGCGCATCTGCGGGGTGTGCACCTCCATTCACGCCATCGCCTCGGTGCGGGCGGTGGAGAACGCCATCGGCGCCAAGGTGCCGGTCAATGCCCAGTTTATCCGCAACCTCATCATCGCGGCCCACAACATCCACGATCACATCGTCCACTTCTATCAGCTCTCCGCGCTGGATTGGGTGGACATCACCGCGGCCCTCGAGGCCAATCCGCAAAAAGCGGCGGACATGCTCAAGGGGGTATCGGCCTGGTCCCTCAACAGCGCCGAGGAGCTCGCCAAGGTGCAGGAGAAGATCCGCGCCCTGGTGGCGAGCGGCCAGCTCGGCATCTTTGCCAACGGCTATTGGGGCCACAAGGCGATGAAACTGAGCCCGGAGGTGAACCTCATCGCCGTGGCCCACTATCTGCAGGCACTGGAGTGCCAGCGCGATGCCAACCGCATCGTCGCCATCCTCGGCGGCAAGACTCCCCACATCCAGAACCTGGCGGTGGGCGGGGTGGCCAACCCCATCAACCTGGATGCGCCGAGCGTGCTCAACCTGGAGCGCCTCATGTATGTGAAGAACTTTATCGATCGGCTCGGCGAGTTTATCGAGCAGGTCTACAAGGTGGATGCCGCCATCATAGCCGCCCACTACCCCGAGTGGCTGAACCTGGGGCAGGGGGCCAAGCACTACCTGAGCGTGCCGGAGCTGCCCACCGACGGTGACGGCGGCAGCTTCCTGATGCCCGGTGGCTACATCGAGAACGGCGATCTGGCCGGCTATCGCCCCATCGAGAGCCATCAGGATGCCTGGCTGATGGATGGCATTGCCGAGAGCAACAAGCACGCCTGGTACAAGGATGACGCCCCCCTCAAGCCATGGGAGGGCAAGACCGAGCCCAACTACACCGGCTGGCAGGATGACGGCAAGTACTCCTGGGTCAAATCCCCCACCTTCTACGGCAAGGTGGTGGAGGTGGGGCCGCTCGCAGACCTCTTGGTCAAGCTCGCCGCCAAGCACCCGGAGACGGTGGCGCACTTCGATCAGTTGAACGGCCTCTACAAAACGCTCACCGGCTCTGCCATCAAGACTGAACAGCTGCACTCCACCCTGGGCCGCATCATCGGCCGGGCGGTGCGCTGTTGCGTGCTCAAAGACACCCTGTCTCACCAGTGGCAGGCGCTGGTGGACAACATCGGCAAGGGGGATGTCAGCGCCTACATCAAGGCTGAGATCCCGGCGGACAAGGAGTTTCGCGGGGTGGGCTTTGAAGAGGCGCCGCGGGGCATGCTCTCCCACTGGGTAGTCATCAAGGGCGGCAAGATCGCCAACTATCAGGCGGTGGTGCCATCGACCTGGAACTCGGGCCCACGCAACTTCAACGACGAGCCCGGCCCCTACGAGCAATCCCTGGTGGGCACCCCGGTGGCCGACCCCGCCAAGCCGCTGGAGGTGGTGCGCACCATCCACTCGTTCGACCCCTGCATGTCCTGCGCGGTGCACGTGGTGGACACCCAGAGCGGTGAAACAACCCAGGTGAAGGTACTGTGATGAACACCCTGATCCTGGGCGTGGGCAACCTGCTCTTGAGCGATGAGGCCGTCGGCGTGCGGATCGTCGAGGGGCTGGAGCGCGACTACCGCTTCGCCCCCGGCATCGAGCTGCTCGATGGCGGCACCGCCGGCATGGAGCTGCTCGAAGCGATGGCCAGTCGCGACCACATCATACTGGCGGACGCGGTGCGCAGCGGCAATCCGCCGGGCACCGTGATGACCCTGAAGGATGAGGAGATCCCGACCCTGTTTGGTCGCAAGATCTCCCCCCATCAGCTGGGGCTGGCGGACGTGCTCTCGGCGCTGCACATGACGGGGGAGTCGCCAAAGCGGCTCACCCTGATCGGGGTCGAGCCCGAATCCCTCGAGCCCCGCATCGGCCTGACCCCCGTGGTGGCGGCGGCGTTGGGGGAGGCGACGGATCGGATCCTGACCCTGTTGGTCAGTCTGGGAGCTCCGGCCATTCCGCTCTCTGAGCAGGAGAAGGCCGAGCGAGCGCGGGGGGGCCTATGGCGCAATCCATTGTGAATGAGGCAGTGAACGAAGCCGCGACAGAGTCGGCGCAGGAGTTTAGCGGTTTTGCCGCGAACCCTGCCCCGCGCCTGGTGGCCCAGTACGAGCGGATCGCTCGCGAAGAGATGCAGGCGCTGCCCTTCTATCACCCGGCCATGCCCATCGTGGCCGAGTGCACCCTGTTTGAAGGGCAGTGGCTCGGCTGCGTGCTCACCCCCTGGATGCTGAGCGTGGTGGTGCTGCCGGGGCCGGATCAGCTCTGGCCGGTGCGCAGCAGTAGCGATCGGCTCGCCCTGCAGCTCCCCTGCGGCAACCTGACCTTTATGGTGGGGGAATTGCCCGAGACGGGGCAGTTGCTGGCCTGCTCGCTCATGTCCCCCATCGACCCGCATCTGGGGGCCGAGGAGGGGCGCGCGCTGGTGAGCAGCACCCTCAAGATGCTGCTTTCGCTTCCGGTGCAGCAGGGGGAGGGCGGCGTGGATCTGGGGCGCCGACGACTGTTCGGGGGACGAAAGTCCTGAGACCAAGGCGTGCCGACAACCGGGCGCGTCAGTTTGAGATAGGGGCCGGCATGGGCCCCTCACTCGCCTCATTGAGGTGGCGTTGCATCTCTGCGAGTGAATCCTGGGAACAAGAATCATGATGAAGATTGAACATGGCCGCATCGATGGCCTGCTGGGTGCGCCAGTCCTGGTGCGGGCACTGCCCCTGCTGGCCCTGCTATCGGGCGGTTTCTCTACCATGGCGCTGGCGGCCCAGCCCGTCCCCGCCGAACTCAAGCTCGCCATTGGCAGTGAGCCCACCGAAGGGTTTGACCCGCTGCTTGGCTGGAGCCACGGCAGCTACCTGCTGCTGCACAGTCCGCTGCTCAAGCAAAACGCCGACCTCAGCTGGCAGAATGTGCTCACCCAATCGGTGACCCCGAGCAAGGATGGCAAGGGGTGGCTTATCCGCCTCAAGCCGAACCTGACATTCTCCAACGGCGCGCCCCTCACCGCCGAAGACGTGGCCTTTACCTACAACAGCGCAGCCCAGGGTGGCGGCAAGATCGATATGGGCAACTTTGTCTCGGCCAAGGTGCTCTCGCCTACCGAGGTTGCCATCACTCTTAGCGCCCCCCAGAGCACCTTCGTCAACGTGTTGGGATCCTTGGGGATAGTGTCGAAGCGGGATTACGATCCCAAGGCTTACGCCCGCCATCCGGTCGGCGCAGGCCCTTACCGGCTGGTGAGCTTCCTACCCGGTCAACAACTGGTGGTGGAGGCCAACCCCTATTACGCCGGTGGCAACAATGACTTCAAACGGCTGGTGTTCGTCTTTATCGATGAAGAGAGCGCCTACGCCGCGGCCCAGAGTAGCCAGCTCGATGTGGTGCGCATTGCTCCGTCGCTGGCGCCTACCGTGCCTGCTTCCCTCAAACTCTGGGTGCGCCCGAGTGTGGAGAACCGCGGCATCGTCTTCCCCATCCCGCCAGCAGGCGGTAAGGATGCCAAGGGTTATCCCATCGGCAACGACGTGACCTCGGACGTGGCGGTGCGCCGTGCCATCAACTACGCCATCGACCGCAAGTTGCTGGCCGACCAGCTGCTGGAGGGGCACGCCATCCCCGCCTACAGCGTGGTAGAAGGCCTGCCCTGGCTAAACAAAGCCACCGCCTTCAAGGATGGCGACGCCGCCCACGCCAATGCCCTGCTAGACGAGGCGGGCTGGAAAATGGGCAGTGACGGCGTTCGCCACAAGGGCGACCTGCGCGCCGCCTTTACCCTCTGGTACACCAGTGGCGACAGCACCCGCCGGGATTTGGCGGAAGCGGTGCGCGCCATGCTCAAACCCATTGGCCTTGAGGTGAGCCTCAAGTCCGGCAGCTGGGAGCAGGTGGAGCGGGAGATGCACGCCAATCCGGTGCTGATGGGGTGGGGGAGTCTGGATCCCATGGAGCTCTATCACCACTACCAGAGCGGCTCCGGTGGGGTGGAGTTCTACAATCCGGGCTACTACAGCAACCCTGTGGTGGATGGCCACCTCAAGCAGGCGCTGGATGCCCCGAACTGGCAGGCGGCCGTGCCGTTCTGGCAGCAGGTGGAGTGGGATGGCAAGACCGGCGCCGGAGTGCAGGGAGATGCGGCCTGGGCCTGGCTGCTCAACGTGCAGCACACTTATCTGGCCAATCGCTGCATCGACCTTGGCAAGGGGGCGCCGGAAATCCACGGTAGCTGGTCACTGCTCAACAACCTGCAGGATTGGCGGTGGACGTGCCGTTAAGTTCGTCCACTATGATGACTGCCACTCTAAAAGCCCTGCTGCGTCTGGCAGGGCTGTTATGTCTGGTCTCGGTCGCCACCTTTGTGCTGCTGAGTTACTCCCCCATCGACCCCATCAAGGCCTATATCGGCAACGATCTGCTGCACGTGCCGCCCGAGCAGTACGCCCGCATCGCCGCCCGCTGGGGGCTGGATCAGCCGCTCTGGCTGCGCTATTGGCACTGGTTTAGCCAGGTGCTGCGGGGGGATCTCGGTTACTCCATGCTCTACAACGCACCGGTGGGGGAAGTCATAGGCCAGCGCTTTGCTGCCTCTTTCCTGCTGCTGGCGGGCGCCTGGCTGCTCTCCGGCTTTTTCGGGATTTTGCTGGGCCTCTGCGCCGGTCGCTATCTCAATCACTGGCCCGATCGCCTGATTTGCCGGTTTGCCTACCTGCTCGCCTCCCTGCCCACCTTCTGGGTCGGCCTGTTGCTGCTCGCCCTGTTTGCGGTGCACTGGCCTTGGCTTCCGGTCTGCTGCGCCTGGACGCCGGGGCTTGCTGCCGATGAGGTGGACTGGGCCATGCGGCTGCGTCATCTATTGTTGCCGGTGACTACCCTGGCGCTGCTCGGGGTGGGCAATATTGCCCTGCATACTCGGGGGCGGGTGGCCGAGGTGCTGGAGAGCGACTTTATCCGCTACGCCCGCGCTCAGGGGGATGGCGGCTGGCCCATGCTGCGTTTTCATGTGCTGCGCCACGCCCTGACCCCGGCGCTCTGCCTGCAGTTTGCCTCCCTCGGTGAGCTGATTGGTGGATCGCTCTTGGCCGAGAAGGTCTTCTCCTATCCGGGGCTCGGCCAGGCCACCGTGGATGCGGGGCTGCGGGGGGATATCCCCTTGCTGATGGGAATCGTGCTCTTCTGTACCCTGCTGGTCTTTATTGGCAACACGGTGGCCAGTTTGCTGCTGGCCCGCATCAATCGGGGCTGGGAGGGTAAGCATGCTGTTTAATCCGCTTCCCTCCATACTGCGGTTGGGTTTTGCCCTGCTCGGATTGGCGCTGCTGGCCGCCTATGGCTGGAACCTCTCTCATCAGGATGTGCCGATGGATCTGCTGGCGCGCCAGCAGCCCCCCTCGCTGGCTCACTGGTTCGGCACCGATCAGATGGGGCGGGATCTCTGGTTGCGGGCCTTTCAGGGCACCCTCACCAGTCTGGAACTTGGGCTAGGCACGGCTCTCTGCAGTGGCCTGCTGGCCATGGTGGCGGCAAGCGTGTCGCTCATTCACCCCAGATGTGATGCGGCGGTGCGAATGGTGATCGACGCCATGCTGGCGCTGCCCCATATGCTGCTGCTGATCCTGATCTGTTTTACCGTGGGGGGCGGCATGCGCGGGGTGATCCTGGCGGTGGCGCTCACCCACTGGCCCAAGCTGGCGCTCATTCTCTGCGCCGAGGCGCGGCGGATCGCCTGCAGTGACTATGTGGTGCTGGCCCGCTGTCAGGGGATGGGGGCGCTGCGTCGCTGGCGCATCCACCTGCTGCCGGGGCTGTTGCCCCAGTGGTTTATCGGCACCTTGTTGATGTTTCCCCATGCGGTGCTGCACAGCGCGGCCTTGAGCTTTCTCGGCTTTGGTCTGGCGGCCCACGAGGCCTCCCTTGGCCTGCTGCTGGCCGATGCCCTGCGTTATCTGGCCGGTGGCGGTTGGTGGCTGGCCCTCTTCCCGGGGCTGATGTTGCTGCTGTTGGTGTTGCTCTTTGATCAGGCTACCCGCGCGTTGCAACAGCTGTTGTGGCACAGGAGTGAACCATGCTGAGTTTTGATCAGGTGACCATAGAGGCGGCCCACTACTCCTGGCTGGGGCGGCGCAGCTGGCAGCCTTTGCTGACCGATATCAGCCTGCAACTGGCGCCGGGGGAGATAGTGGCGCTGGTGGGGGGGAGCGGTGAGGGCAAGAGCCTGCTGCTGCAAAGCGCCCTGACATTGTTGCCGGACAACCTGCGCATGCGCGGCTCCATCTCCCTCGATGGCTCGCCTCTGTGTGATGCCAGCCGGGCCCGTCTGCGCGGCCACACCCTCTGCTATGTGCCGCAGGGGGTGAGCGCCCTCAATCCGCTGCTGACGGTGGAGCGCCAGCTGGGCCGTGCGGCACGCCTCTGCGGCCAGAGCGGTTCTCGCGAGCGGCTCGGCCAGCAGCTGCTGCGCTACCAGCTGCCCGCGACCACCCTGGACAGATTCCCGCGCCAGCTCTCCGGCGGCATGGCCAAGCGCATTCTGGCCTGCACTGCGGCCCTCGGCGGTGCCCGCTACATTCTGGCAGACGAGATCACCGCCTGGCTCGACGAAGGACTTGCCTGCCTGCTGCTCGGCCAGTTGCGTGAATTGGCCAATCAGGGCAGCGGTATCCTCTGGGTGACCCACGATCTGGCGCTGGCGGCCCGCTTTGCCGATCGCATCGTGGCGCTGCATCAGGGGCAGGTGAGCGATACCTTGAGCTGCCACCATCTGCGCCAGGGGCAGGGGAGCGAGATGCTCCGCGCCCACTGGCAGGCGCTGCCGGAGTTCAACGCGCTCTTCTCTGTGCCGGAGGTTTCCTGATGTTTGAAGTACGAAATCTCACCATCGCTCAAGGGGAACGCCCTCTCTGGCAGGGGTTATCGCTGACGGTGAAAGCGGGCGAACGGCTCGGCATCTCTGCGCCGAGTGGCCATGGCAAGACCACCCTGGGGCGGGTATTGGCGAGTTGGCAACCGGTTGGGGCCGGCGGGCAGATCCTGCTGGATGGGCAGCCTGTGCCTGAACAGGTAAAAGGCTATAACCCCATCCAGCTGGTGCCCCAGCACCCGGAGCTCACCTTCAATCCCTATCGCACTACCGGCCAAGCGCTGTGGGATGTATGGCGCCCCGATGACACCATGCTGGCCCGCTTTATGGTCAAGCCTGAATGGCTCGGTCGTAAACCCGGCCAGCTCTCCGGTGGCGAGCTGGCCCGCATCGCGCTGCTGCGTGCCCTCGATCCCCGCACCCGGTTGCTGATTGCCGACGAGGTGACCGCCCAGCTGGATCCGCAGATTCAGCGCCAGCTCTGGCGGGAGTTGATGGTTGAATGCGAGCAGCGCGGGCTTGGCATGGTCATCTTCAGTCACCAGCAGGCATTATTGCGCCAGATCTGCCATCGGGTGCTGCGCTTTGGTGAGGAGACGGCTGAGCAGGAGGCGATGGCCCGTAGCGTGGCCTGAGGATTGGCTTCCCCCTCATCCCCAGCCCTTCTCCCGCAAGGGGAGAAGGGAGCAGACGGTGCCATTTCGCCAGGCTCGGGGTTTAGGGTTTGGAGAACCTCTGGGTTTGAAAATATGGCTGGTTGTTATGCTCGAAGCTCCCCTGAGGGGTTTGAGGGCGTCGTATAGTCGCGGCATCCACAAACCGGTTCCCTCTCCCTGGGGAGAGGGTCAGGGTGAGGGGACGCTGGCTACTCCGAACAGATAGCACGGCCGACAGGTTCATAGATAAAAGAAGAGGGAGGCATTAGCCTCCCTCTCTTGTTTTCTACCGTTATCAGCGGCGTTTAACCGGTTGATTTCAAGCACTGGCCAGCCAGTTCAGCCAGGCATCCATCCCTTCGCCTGTGGTGGCGCTGACCTGGATCACCTGGATATAGGGGTTGACCCGTTTGGCGTTCTCGATGCAGCGGGCCACGTCAAAGCTGACATAGGGCAGCAGATCGATCTTGTTGATCACCATCAGCTGGGCGGCGGCAAACATATCCGGGTATTTCAGCGGCTTCTCTTCCCCCTCGGTGACGGAGAGGATCGCCACCTTGTACTTCTCGCCGAGATCGAAGCTGGCGGGGCAGACCAGATTGCCCACGTTCTCGATAAAGAGGATGCCCCCTTGATTGGCGGGCAGCTGGTGGCAGGCGTCGTGAACCATTTTGGCGTCCAGATGGCAGCCCTTGC
Source organism: Aeromonas sp. FDAARGOS 1406 (assembly GCF_019048565.1). Taxonomy (NCBI): domain Bacteria; kingdom Pseudomonadati; phylum Pseudomonadota; class Gammaproteobacteria; order Aeromonadales; family Aeromonadaceae; genus Aeromonas; species Aeromonas sp. FDAARGOS 1406. The sequence continues at coordinate 848,072 of NZ_CP077378.1, read as the reverse complement.
CGGTGTTGATCTGCACGGCAGGGACGCCGGTGGCACGAATGCGATCCGCATCTCTGCTTGTCTGCTGATCCCCTTCGATCACCGCGCAGGGGCGTTTGTCGGCCAGTTGGCGCAGGGTTTCGCACAGCAAAGTGGTTTTGCCTGAACCCGGGCTAGAGACCAGGTTAAGCACCAGCTGGTCTGCGGCAGTGAAGTGTTCGCGGTTGTGGGCCGCCAGCGCGTTGTTCTTGGCCAGCACATCCATCTCGATGGCGATCAGCTGGCGCTGCCCCATACCGGGCACCGACAATCCCGCTTCCCCTTTGCCATAGTGCAGATCACCCTGCTGATGGTGATGGTGATGGTGATGGTGATGGTGATGGTGATGGTCATGGTCATGGTCATGGCAGTGATCATGGGGATGCGTGTGGGAATGGCCGTGCTCATGAGATTGGGCATGATCATGATGATGGTCGTGGGGGTGATCATGGTGGTGCTCATGGGGGTGATCATGACCCTCGTGGCTTATGGGAGCTCGCACCCCGTGGTAGTGGTGATGGACATCCCCCTGATGGTGATAGTGGTGGTGAATGATCAGGGTGCGCGGCGCACTCTGCTCGTGGTCATGATGGTGATGGACGTCATGACCATGATGATGGTCGTGCTTATGGCCATGTTCATGGTCGTGCTCATCTTTATGGCCGGCGATCCGCGCCTGGCCGCATCCGCATACGCTACACATATCAACTTACCTCGATGTCGGTGATGCGCAGGCTATCACCCTGCGCGACGCGTAATTTGTATCCGCCACACTCGGGACAGGCCTGCCCGCGCTCGGTGAGGGTGACCGTCTTGTTGCAGTCGTAACACCAGGCCTCTGCCGCCTGGTGCTGAAAGTGAAGCTGGGCGCCTTGGGCCACGGTGCCCTTGGCGGCGGCCTCGAAACAGAAGGCAATGGTGTCCGGGTCGACGCAGGAGAAGCTGCCGACCTCGAGCCAGAGGGCGGTCACCCTGGTAAAGCCCCGCTGGGTGGCCTGTTCAGCCGCCAGATCGATGGCGGCCATGGCCAGAGACATTTCGTGCATGGTGGCTCCTTAACCGATATGGGGAGGAGCCGTGACTCCCCCCTGTAATTGACGGAACGGCATGGTTGCTCAACAGATCCGCGGCAGCAGCTCCCCTTGCGGCAGCTCCAGATAACGGCGGCTGCCCCAGGGGTTGTTGAGGATCACCTTGTGGCGATCGCTCGCCTGCACCACGCCGATTTGGCTGGCGGCGGGGTTGAATTGCCGCAAGATGCCCAGTGCGTCCTGCGCCTGTTCGGCAGGCAGGGCCAGCACCATGGTTCCCTCGTTGGCGAGATCATGGGGCTCGAAGCCGTAGAGCTCGCACAGGCCGCGCACCGGATCGCACACCGGAATGGCGGACTCCTCCAGTCCGATGGCCACCTGGGAGGCGCAACTCCACTCGTTGAGCACGGCGGCGAGGCCACCGCGGGTGGCATCGCGCAGGGCATGAGGGGTAATACCCGCTTTTAGCAGCGCTTCAACCTGCGGCCAGAGGGTGGTGCAGTCGCTCTTGAGATCGGAGCCCAGTTGCAGGGCGTCACGGGCCATCAGGATGCAGGCGCCGTGGCTGCCGATATCCCGCGACACCAGAATGGCGTCACCGGCCTTGAGGCTCCGCACCGAAATGCCCCTGCTCTGTTCAGGCAGCGGGAAGCTGCCGACCCCGCTGGTGTTGATAAAGATCTTGTCGGCCGCTCCCTTGGGCACCACCTTGGTGTCGCCGCAGACGATGCGGGCGCCGCTCTTGGCAAGCTCTGCTGCCATCGACTCGACGATTCGGGCCAGATCGGCGTAGGGGAAGCCCTCCTCGATGATAAAGCTGGCGCTCAGATACTCGGGCTTGGCACCCATCATGGCGAGATCGTTGACCGTGCCGGCGATGGCCAGCTTGCCGATATCACCCCCCTCGAAGAAGAGCGGCGAGACGGTAAAGCTGTCGGTGGTAAAGGCGACGGGGCCCTCTACCGGCAACAGGGCGGCATCTTCACCGCGCAGAAGGATCTCGTTACCAAAGTGGCGAAAGAAGAGCTGGTTGATCAGCTGATTCATCTCGACGCCACCGCCGCCGTGGCTAAGTTGGATTTCTCTCATTGTTCCTGGATCCCCATATATCGGTAGTAGGCATTACAGGCCCCTTCGGAGCTGACCATGCAGCTGCCCATGGGCTGGGTCGGGGTGCAGCCCCGGCCAAAGACCTTGCACTGGTTCGGCTTGGCCAAGCCGCGCAGGATGTCGGCGCACTGGCACGCCTTGTGGTCATCGATGGGGGTCTGATCAAGCTGGAAGTAGCGCTCCGCATCGCGGGCGGCGAAGGCATCGCGCAGGCGCAGGGCGGAGGCGTTGATATCCCCCAGACCCCGCCAGCGAAAGTGCTCGCGGGTCTCGAAAAAGCGCTCGACCAGCCGCTGGGCGGCTTTATTGCCGCTGGCGGTGACGGCGCGGCTGTACTGCACCTCCAGCGCGTAGCGACCCTCCACCTTCTGGCGCACCATCATCAAGAGCGCCTCCATCACGTCCACCGGCTCGAAACCGCTCACCACCACAGGCACCTGATAGCGATCGACGATGGGCAGGTAGATATCGGCGCCGGTGATGACGCTGACGTGAGAGGGGCCGATAAAGGCGTTCACCTTGGCAACGCCGTCGGCCATCACCGCATGAATGGCGGGCGGCACCAACACATGGTTGATATGAAACAGGAGGTTCAGGGCCCCTTGCTCTTCAGCGGCAGCCAGCAAGGCGGCCGTCATCGGGGTGGAGGTCTCAAAACCGATGGCGAAGAAGACCACGGATTTCTCAGGGTTCTCACGGGCGATACGCAGGGTATCGAGGGGGTCATAGACCGGGCGGATATCGCTCCCCTTAGCCCGCTGCTGGGCCAGCGTGCCTTTGGAACCCGGCACCCGGATCATGTCCCCCAGGGTGACCAGAATGACATTCGGTTGACTCGCCAGCTCGATGGCCTGATCGATGCGTTCTTTCGGCATGATGCAGACCGGGCAGCCGGGGCCGTGGACAAACTCGATGCTGGCCGGCAGCAGCTGGTGCAGGCCGTACTTCATGATGGTGTGGGTATGGCCGCCGCACACCTCCATCACCCGCAGCGGTTCGGGGAGTAACTTGGCCAGTTCGGTGATCTGGGCGGCAAGGGCGCGGATCACCCGGGGCTCACGAAAGCCCTGAAACAGATCATTCAAGGTCAGCATGGCAAGATATCCTGCGCAGGGATAAGGGCCACCATCTGGCGGAAGCTCTCGAGGCTGGCCTGCGCCTCCTCTTCGTCAATCTTGCTCATCACAAAGCCGATGTGGAGCAGCACATAGTCGCCCACCTGGAGAGGCTCTTCGAGCAGCATGCAGCTGACGCGCCGCTGCACCCCCAGGGTGTCGACGGTGACGCAGTTATCTTCGGGGTGCAGCTGCACCACCTGAGAGGGGATGGATAGACACATGGATTTCAGGACTCCGACAAGGTGGTACAACCGGCTGTGGCAGGCTGGTGCGTAGCAAGATGGTGGATGGCAAACCAGAGCTGACCGGCGGCGATGCCGCCGTCATTGAGCGGCAGGGTTTCGCTGGTCAATACCTGCCGGCCGGCGGCTTCGAGAGCGGGCACCAGCTGGTCCATCAGCACCCGGTTTTGAAAAACGCCCCCCCCGAGCGCCACCGGATAGCCGGGGAAGCGCTCGGCCAGGGCGATGACCAGATTGCTGATAGCGCGGATAAAACCGGCGGCCAGGCGGGCGGTGGAGGTGCCTTGGCGCCGCTCGATGACAAGGGTATGGATGAGCTCGGCCCACTCGATCTGCAGCGGCCCTTCCGCTGATTGGCTGAGATCAAAGGCAAGGGGTAAGGGCTGTTCATCGGGAGCAAGCTGCAAGGCGGCTGCCTCCAGCAGGAGTCCGGCCTCGCCTTCGTAATCGGGGGTGTCGATCACCCCCAAGAGCGCCGCCACCGCATCGAACAGTCGACCGATGGAGCTGGTATGGGGGGCGTTGCGACCCAGCTGCCAGAGCTGGTGCAGGTTGCTGATCCGCTCAAGGGGCAGTTGCTTGATCAGCGGAATATCGAGGGCGCAGATCTGCTCAGGGCTGTGCGATTCAAACAGCAGCCCCAGCAACTGGCGCACCGGCTCGCGAATGGCCGCCTCGCCGCCGACAAGCTTGAAGGGTTTGAGGTGGGCAACCCGCTCAAATCCCTGAACATCGGCCAGCAGCAGCTCGCCGCCCCAGAGGGTGCCGTCATCCCCAAGGCCTGTGCCATCGAAGGCAACCCCCAGCACCGGGCCCGTGATGTCGTGCTCGGCCATCACCCCCAGCAGGTGGGCGTGATGGTGCTGCACCTCGAGATGGGTGGCACCCTGATCCTGGCAATAGCTTTTGGCCCACTGATGGCTGAGGTAGCCCGGGTGGCGATCCGACACCAGCACTTCGGGCTTGAGATCGTAGAGATCGCGAAAGGTCGCCAGGGTCTGCTCGAAGTGCTCCTGCATCGGCAGGCTGTGCAGATCGCCGATATAGGGGCTGTAGATGCGCTGGCAGCTGAAGGCGAGCGCCAGCTGGTTCTTCTGCTGCGCGCCGACTGCCAGCACGGGGGCATTGATCGCTGTTTTCAGGCTGGGAGTACAGGGGGCGTAACCGCGGGCCAGCCGCAGGGTCTGGCGCCGCCCGCCGGCCCACTGCACCAGACTGTCGTCGCACGGGTGCAGGATGGGGCGGTTGTGATCCAGGATGCCGTCAATCTCGCCCCCGAGTTCCCTGACTACTGCCTCACAGTCGATGAGGATTGGGCTGCCGCGACCATTGGCGCTGGTGGCCACCAGCGGCATGGCGCAGGCATCCAGCAGCAGCTGATGGAGCGGGGTATAGGGGAGCATGACCCCAAGGTAGGGGATGCCGGGGGCGATCCCCTCGGCCAGCGGCGCGGTTGTCAGTTGGGATTCTGAGTGCCGATCATCGTTTTTTCGCTTGCGCAGCAGGGTAATGGGTCTGGCCTGAGAGGCGAGCAGCGTCCACTCTGCCTCGCAGCCGGTGACATGCAATTTGGCCTCGGCAAGGGAGCCCATCATCACCGCCAGTGGCTTGCGCGCGCGCCGCTTGAGTGTTCGCAATCTAGCAACACTCTGTTCATTGCGGGCATCGCATATCAGGTGATAACCCCCCATCCCCTTGACCGCGATAAGCTTGCCCGCTTGCAGGGCGCGGGCAGCTGCTTGCAGGGCATCCTCGTGCTCGGCCAGCGCCTCGCCATGGCCGCTGCGCCAGCTGAGATGGGGCCCGCACTCGGGGCAGCTCACCGGCTGGGCGTGGTAGCGTCTGTCCAGCGGGTTTTCATAGGCCGCAGCGCAGGTCGGGCACATGGCAAAGCCCGCCATGGCGGTATGGGGTCTGTCGTAGGGGAGGCGGCGGACAATGGTGTAGCGCGGGCCGCAGTGGGTGCAGTTGGTAAAGGGGTAGCGATGGTGGCGATCCGAAGGGTTGGCCACATCCGTGGCACACGCCTCGCACATCCCCTGATCCGGCGAGATGGCCACTGTAGCTGCGCTCTGCTGCTGGCTCGCTTTAATTCGAAACTGGCCATGAAATTGGCCATCGAAGTCGGGATCCTGATCTCGGGGCAGTTCCCGCTCGCTGAAATGATCTATACGGCTCAGCGGCGGCGCCAAGTCGCGCAGTTCGCGGGCAAAGCTGGCGAGCTGCTCAGGGGAGCCTTCGGCGCCGATTGTGACTCCATTGGCATCGTTCAAGACATAACCGGCAAGGCCGTGGCGCAGTGCCAGCCCATAGACGAAGGGGCGAAAGCCGACCCCCTGCACGATACCGTCTATATGAAATTCCCGGCGTAGTCGAAGGCGTGTCGACGTGGTCATGGCGCCATCCAAAGAGGGGCCAGCGCCCCTCCCTGATAAACGGGGGGCAGGGAACCCTCCCTCATGACAGGGGGGCTGGGGAGGGCCGACAGGGGCGGCCATCCGGCGATCATCCTGGGGGATGTCATGCGATATCGAACTCCCATCTGCAGGCCTGCCACCACGGCATGGGCCATCGGGTGCAACGAACGGGGGGCAACGGGCTGCGTCGCGATAGAAGGGGCGTAGCCTGGGCAGGGGAGGGAAGCGGGCCTCTCATCCTGCCGCGGGGGCCAAGTTTACCGGGGCCCTGTCCCCCAATACCTTGATCTCGCCCCTGTTTGAGTGCCAGATGCGGCGCTTCTTTGCGATCCTGTGAGCCTGCTCCGCCAGCGATCGGCGTGTGAGAACTGGCGGCGCCGCGCCCCCGGGGCGCTGAACCGGCCCCTGAAGGGGGCAAATCGAGGATGGCGGGGCCAACACGCAGGTTTTTTTGTTTGGTTTTATTTAACGATTGCGGACAATCGAGTAGAAAAATTGAACACCTTGGGGGCTGTTTTACCCCTTGCGGGGGCTGGCGGGGTCTGCCGGCCCTGAAAAACGGAGGTCAGCCCGGTTTCCCGGTGCGTCTCGGCGGCGAGGCGCCAGCGGGCGGGATCTGCCATTGGCGGCCCTGGGCTGGTATAGTCCTGCGCCAACAAAAGAGGTTGGAGAGACGGCTTGCCGATGCCCCTGGGGGCGGCGGCTCTCTTCGCGGCATCAAAGGATATCCCCATGAAATTCAGTCCCCTGCTCGATGAGATGATGAAGGCGCTGCAGGTCTTGCCGGGCGTGGGCCCCAAGTCCGCCCAGCGCATGGCGTTCACCCTGCTGGAGCGCGAGCGCAGCGGCGGTCTGCGTCTGGCCTCCCTGCTCAACCGGGCGCTCACCGAAATCGGTCATTGCAGCCACTGCCGCACCTTTACCGAGAACGATCGCTGCGAGATCTGCGCCAATCCCAAGCGCGAGGAGAACGGCTTGCTCTGCGTGGTGGAGAGCCCGGCGGACGTGGCCGCCATCGAGCAGACCGGCCAGTTCTCCGGCCGTTACTTCGTGCTGATGGGCCACCTGTCGCCCCTTGACGGCATCGGCCCCGAGGAGCTGGGGCTCGATATCCTGGAGCGCCGCCTGCAAGAGGAGCAGATCAAGGAGCTGATCCTCGCCACCAACCCCACCATAGAGGGGGATGCCACCGCCTGGTACATCGCCGACATGGCCCGCACCGCCGGGGTGGAGGTGAGCCGCATCGCCCACGGTGTGCCGGTGGGCGGGGAGCTGGAGCTGGTGGATGGCACCACGCTCTCCCACTCCCTGATGGGGCGCCAGCGTCTGAGCTAAAGAGGCCACGGACCCCACCCCGGCCCTCCCCTTGGCAGGGGAGGGCGCAATGGATCTTGCCTCACTCCTCTCTTTAGCAGGGGAGAAAGCAACGAACCCCACCCCGGCCCTCCCCTTGGCAGGGGAGGGAGCAATGGATCTTGCCTCACTCCTCTCTTTGGCAGGGGAGAAAGCAACGAACCCCACCCCGGCCCTCCCCTTGATAGGGGAGGGAGCAATGGATCTTGCCCCACTCCTCCCTTTGGCAGGGGAGAGCAAGGCTGACCCCGCTATTGGCTCCACGCTCGATCCCAATCTGACCCTCCTCGCCAGACAGGGGACGACGGTGCACCTCCCCCTTGTGAAGGGGGAGGCCGGGAGGGGGTTGCCTGTGTGGGCCAAGCGAGGGGCCGGTGTGCAAATTTGCTCTCAAGTTTGCACGCAAGCCCCTTGATATTTGAAAGGCCAACCCCATCTAGTTTGGGAATCTGTTCAACCCGACGTTTTGAGGACTGGTCGATGACCCAAAGTGTTCACGCCGAAACCCACGGCTTTCAGACTGAAGTCAAACAACTGCTGAGCCTGATGGCTCACAGCCTCTACTCCAACAAAGAAGTATTCCTGCGCGAGCTGATTTCCAACGCCTCCGATGCGGCGGACAAGCTGCGCTTCAAGGCGCTTTCCGATGCCTCTTTGTTCGAAAACGACGGCCAGTTGCGCGTGCGCCTGGTGGTGGACAAAGAGAACAAGACCCTGACCATTTCGGACAACGGCATCGGCATGACCCGTGACCAGGTGATCGAGCACCTGGGCACCATCGCCAAGTCCGGCACCGCCGAGTTCTTCAAGCACCTCTCCGGTGACCAGGGCAAGGATTCCCAGCTGATCGGCCAGTTCGGGGTGGGCTTCTACTCCGCCTTCATCGTGGCCGACAAGGTGACCGTGGTCTCCCGCGCCGCCGGTACCGCGCCGGAGCAGGGCGTGCAGTGGGAATCACAAGGGGAAGGCTCCTTCACCGTGGCTGACGTGACCAAAGCCGGTCGCGGCACCGACGTCATCCTGCACCTGCGCAGCGATGAAGAGGAGTTCCTGGACGACTGGCGCCTGCGCTCCGTGGTCAGCAAATATTCCGACCACATCAGCGTGCCGGTAGAGATGTTCAAGGAGGGCACGCCGGATCGGGAAGAAGACGGTGAAACCATCGTCGGCACCCCGGGGGAGTGGGAGCAGGTCAACCGCGCCACTGCGCTCTGGACCCGCAACCCGAAGGACATCAAGGACGAGGAGTACCAAGAGTTCTACAAGCACGTCGCCCACGACTTCGAAGATCCGCTCCTGTGGGGTCACAACCGGGTGGAAGGGGCCCAGGAGTACACCAGCCTGCTCTACATCCCGGCCCGTGCGCCGTTCGATCTCTACAACCGCGAACAGAAGCACGGTCTGAAACTCTATGTGCAGCGCGTCTTCATCATGGACGATGCCGAGCAGTTCATGCCGACCTACCTGCGCTTCGTGAAAGGGGTGCTGGACTCCAATGATCTGCCGCTCAACGTCAGCCGTGAAATCCTGCAGGACAACAAGGTGACCGCCTCCCTGCGCAAGGCCTGCTCCAAGCGCGTGCTCACCATGCTCAACAAGCTGGCGAAAGAGGATGGCGAGAAGTACGCCAAGTTCTGGAGCGAGTTCGGCAATGTGCTCAAAGAGGGTCCGGCCGAGGATTACGCCAACCGGGAAGAGATCGCGAAGCTCTTGCGCTTTGCCAGCACCGCCGGCGAGGGCGAAGCCCAGACCGTCTCTCTCGAGGATTACGTTGGCCGCATGAAGGAAGGTCAGCAGAAGATTTACTACATCACCGCCGACTCTTATGCCGCTGCCAAGAACAGCCCGCACCTCGAGATCTTCCGCAAGAAGGGCGTCGAAGTGCTGCTGATGTGGGAGCGGGTGGACGAGTGGCTGATGAGCCACCTGACCGAGTTCGACGGCAAGCAGCTGGTCTCCGTCACCCGTGGCGAACTGGATCTCGGGGATCTGGAAGACGACGCCTCCAAGCAGGCGCAGGAAGAGGCCGAAAAAGCCAACGCCGGTCTGGTGGAGCGGGTCAAGAAGAGCCTCGGGGAGGCGGTGAAAGAGGTGCGCGTCACCCACCGTCTGACCGACTCGCCGTCCTGCATCGTCACCGACGCCCACGGCATGAGCACCCAGATGATCAAGCTGATGCGCGCCGCCGGTCAGCCGGTGCCGGAGCAGAAGTACATCCTGGAGCTCAACCCCGACCATGCCCTGGTGAAGAAGCTCGGCACCATCGAGGATGAGAGCCTGTTTGGCGAGTGGGTCTCCCTCCTGCACGAGCAGGCCCAGCTGGCGGAGCAGGGTGGCCTCAATGATCCGGCGAGCTTCGTCTCCCGTATCAACCGTCTGCTACTCCAGGCGTGATGTGATTGTGATTGGCCCACTGCATGACAGTGGGCTTTTTTTTGGCCGTTCCCCTCTGGTGCGCTGCTGCATTTTCAATCATTTTTCGTGGTCGTCGTCTGCGTCTTTGGTCGCAGAGACGGGGCGGGAGTGTGGTGATAATCTGGCCACTCACACGGGGCGAGCTTGTTAATACGGGCGAAAACGTGTAGTTTTTTGCCTTCTCAAGAATTGAATAACCAATCAACTAGGAGCGTGTATGCGCATTGTTCTGTTGGGAGCTCCGGGCGCCGGCAAGGGTACCCAGGCTCAGTTCATCATGGAAAAACACGGTATTCCGCAGATCTCCACCGGCGACATGCTGCGTGCGGCGATCAAGGCGGGTACCGAGCTGGGCCTCAAGGCCAAAGCCGTGATGGACGCAGGTCAGCTCGTCTCCGACGACATCATCATCGGCCTGGTCAAAGAACGCATCGCGCAACCGGATTGCGCCAACGGCTTCCTGCTGGACGGCTTCCCCCGCACCATTCCCCAGGCGCAAGCCATGAAGGATGCCGGTGTGACCGTGGACTTCGTGCTGGAATTCGACGTGCCGGACGAAGAGATTGTCAAGCGCATGAGCGGCCGCCGCGTGCACTCCGGCTCCGGCCGTACCTACCACGTGGTGTTCAACCCGCCGAAAGTGGAAGGCAAGGATGACGTGACCGGTGAAGATCTGGTGATTCGTGCCGACGACGAAGAGACCACAGTGCGCAAGCGTCTGGATGTCTACCATCAGCAGACCGCGCCGCTCATCGGTTTCTACGGCAAGGAAGCGGAAGCGGGCAACACCCGTTACGTCAAGATCGACGGCACCCAGCCGGTGGATCTGGTCAGCCAGCAACTGGCCGCCATTCTCGGTTAAGCCATTCAGGGCCGGCAGGACGCAGCCGTTCGCCGGCTGGCTACGAGGGTGAGAAAAGGGTCCATACCGGGCCCTTTCTTGCATTCCATTCCCATGACACAGAACGACAGGATGCTAACGTGACCACGAAAACCGGGATCTTGCTGGTCAATCTGGGTACCCCGGCCGCGCCGACCACGGCGGCGGTCAAGGCATTTCTCAGCCAGTTTCTGCACGATCAGCGGGTCGTCGACCTGCCGCGCTACCTCTGGTGCCCCCTGCTTCACTTCATCATCCTGCCGACCCGCTCCCCCAAGGTGGCCAAGCTCTATCAGCAGGTGTGGACCGAGCAGGGTTCCCCCCTGATGGTCATCAGCCAGCAGCAGCGCGCGGCCCTGGAGCACGAGCTCAAGCGGGAAGGGGTCGAGGTGCCGGTGGCGCTCGCCATGACCTATGGCGCCCCGTCGCTGGCCGATGGCTGGCAGGCCCTCAAGGCCCAGGGGGTCAACCGGGTGATCCTGCTGCCGCTCTATCCCCAGTATTCGGTCAGCACCACCGCCTCGGTGTTCGACGCCTGGGCCAGGGCGATGAAAACCGAGCGCAATCTGCCGGTGGTGCGGCTCATCCGCGATTACCATGCCCACCCGGAGTACATCCAGGCGCTGGCCATGAGCGTGCGTCGCCACTGGGAGCAGCACGGCCAGGGGGAGCATCTGCTGATGTCCTTCCACGGCATTCCCGAGCGCTACGAGCGGGAAGGGGATCCTTATGGTCATCAATGCAGGCGCACCGCCGCCCTGCTGGCGGAGGCGCTGGGGCTGGCCCCGGAGCAGTGGACCGCGAGCTTCCAGTCCCGCTTTGGCAAGGAGGAGTGGCTCAAGCCCTACACGGACCTGACCGTGGGCGAATTGCCCTCTCGCGGCGTCAAGCGGCTCGATGTGATCTGCCCGGCCTTCTCGGCGGATTGCCTCGAGACCCTGGAGGAGATCCAGGTGCAGAACCGGGAGATCTTCATGGCCGCCGGTGGCGAGCAGTTTGAATACATCCCGGCCCTCAACAGCGATCAGGCCCATATCCGCATGATGGTTTCCCTCATCTGTCGCGAGCTGGCATGATGGCCGTTCTCATCCGGTGCCCGACGTGGCGGACGTTCGGATTCAACGATAAAGGAGTGTCCTGATGATGCATATCACGCTGATTTACGCCGGCCTGCTCGGGCTCTTGTTCCTGCTGCTCTCCTTCTGGGTGGTCAAGCGCCGCGCCCAGTTCAGGGTGATGATAGGGGAGGGGGAAGCCCCCGAGATGCTGGCCGCGATCCGCGCCCACGGCAACTTTGCCGAGTACGTGCCCCTCACTCTGCTGCTGATGGCCCTGTGCGAACTGGTGGAGGTCGGGTCGCTCTGGCTGCACCTGGGCGGTGTGCTGCTGCTGGTGGGTCGCATCCTGCATGCCATCGGCATCCAGATCCCCCGGGCTCCCAACATGCCGCGCCTCTTCGGCACCCTCTTCTTCTGGCTGTCGCTGGGGATGTTTTCGGTGCTGGCCCTGGTGCAGGGGCTCTCGGCAAGCTGAATGTCATCCCGCAACACCACCCCGCCACGGGGTGGTTTTTTGTGGTAGCCAAGTCAAACGTTTTCCTCGCAAACCCTTGTCTATACTGACCTCAAAATTCAATCGTGCGACTTTTCGGCGTGGTGGATTGTGTTAAAATCCCGCCCCTCTTTTCCCCAGAGCACAGAAGATTGCCATGAAATTTCCCGGTCAGCGCAAGTCCAAACACTACTTCCCGGTCGACAGACGTGATCCCCTGATCCCGCAGAACTCCCAGCTCACTGAACTGGGCAAGGCCTATGTAGTGGGCATCGATCAGACTCTGGTGGATATCGAAGCCCATGTGGACGAAGACTTCCTGAACCGGTACGGCCTGAGCAAGGGCCACTCCATGCTCATCTCCGACGAGGTGGCGGAGCTGGTCTACGACGAGCTCAAGGCCAACAACATGGTGGTGAGCGAATTTGCCGGCGGCACCATCGGTAACACCATGCACAACTACTCCGTGCTGGCGGACTCCCACTCCATCCTGCTTGGCGTCATGAGCCAGGACATCCGCATCGGCAGCTATGCCTACCGCTATCTGTGCAACACCTCCTCCCGGGTCAACCTCGACTACCTGCAGCCGGTGGACGGCCCGGTCGGGCGCTGTTTCACCTTCATCACCGAAGAGGGAGAGCGCAGCTTTGGCATCAACGCCGGCAAGATGGATCACCTGGATGTGGACCACATCCCCGAGACCATCATCAAGGAGGCCTCGGCCCTGGTGATCACCGCCTACCTGGTGCGCGGCGCCGACGGCACCCCCATGAAGGAGGCCGCCATGGCCGCGGTGCGCTATGCCCGCGAGGCCGGGGTGCCCGTGGTGCTGACTCTGGGCACCCGCTTCGTCATCGACGAGAATCCCCAGTGGTGGCGCGATTTCATCAGCGAGAACGTGACCGTGCTCGCCATGAACGAGGACGAGGCGGAGGCCCTGACCGGGATAAAGGATCCCCTCGGCGCGGCTGACAAGGCGCTGGACTGGGCGGACATGGTGCTCTGCACCGCCGGCCCCATCGGCCTCTACATGGCGAGCTACACCGACGAGGACTACAAGCGCGAGACCACCCACACCCTGCTGCCCGGCGTCATCCCCGAGTTCAACATGTACGAGTTCAGCCGCCCCATGGCCCGGGACAAGTGCCGCAAGCCTGCGCGTATCTACTCCCACATCTCCCCCTACATGGGCGGCCCGGAGAAGATCAAGAACACCAACGGGGCAGGGGACGGGGCGCTGTCCGCCGTGCTGCACGACATGGTGGCGAACGCCTATCACCGCATGAACGTGCCGAACTCCGCTAAGCATCTCTCGGAATTCCTGACCTACTCCTCTCTGGCCCAGGTGTGCAAGTACGCCAACCGGGTGAGCTACGAGGTGCTGGCCCAGAGCAGCCCGCGCCTCTCCCGCGGGTTGCCGGAGAAGGAAGACAGCCTGGAAGAGGTGTACTGGGAGCGGTGATACCTCTTCCTGTCGACCACAAGAAAGGGTGCCACTGGGCACCCTTTCTTGTTTTTGGGGCTGGATCATGTTTTTGGCATCGCTTTTGCTGACATCGTGGACAGCCCGCGTCGCGGCGGCATACCTTGTGTTAAGGATATGTAGCTGCTGCGGGGCGAGGGTATGTTGAGACAATGGAGTATCGGTCGGCGTCTGTCGCTGGTGACCCTGATGGTGCTGGCGCTGCTGGGACTGCTGCTGTTCTTCTGCCTGCAGATCTATCAGCAGGGGCTGATGGGTGAGAAGAGCCGCCAGACCCAGGCCCAGGTGGAGACCGCCTACAGCCTGGTGGCGGGGCTGGAAGCCAGGGTGCGCAAGGGGGAGCTGGACGAGGCGAGCGCCAAGGCCGAGGCGCTGGCGCTGATCAAGGGGTTGCGTTACGGCAACGATGACTACTTCTGGATCAACGACAGCCACCCCACCATGGTGATGCACCCCATGAAACCCGAGCTGGACGGCAAGGATCTCTCCGGGGTGGAGGACAAGCAGGGGCTCAGGCTGTTCGTCGCCTTCGCCGATCTGGCCCGGGCCCAGGGCGCGGGGGAGGTGGCCTACTACTGGCCCAAGCCGGGGGTGGACGAACCGGTACGCAAGATCTCCTACATCAAGCGCTTCGCCCCCTGGGACTGGATCATCGGCACCGGCGTCTATGTGGACGACGTCGAGGCCCAGTACCGGGAGGTGCTGCACACCCTGCTGGGGATCGGGCTGGTGCTGGCCCTCCTGCTGTTTGCCGTGGTTGGCCTCATTGTGCGCAGCATCGTCGTGCCCCTCTCCCGCTCGGTCTCGGCCCTTGGCAACATCGCCAGGGGGGAGGGGGATCTGCGGGTACGTCTGCCGGAGTCGGGGCGTGACGAGCTGAGCCAGCTCAGCATCAACTTCAACCTCTTCGCCAGCCAGATGGCGCAGCTGGTGGCCCGCAGCCAGCAGATAGCGGATCAAAACCGGGTGCATGCCCACCAGCTGGCCGAGGTGGTGGAGCGTACCGGCGCCATCGTCACCGGCCAGGAGCAGGATACCCTGCGGGTGGCCAGCGCCATGGAGCAGATGACGGTGAGCAGCCGCGAAGTGGGCCAGCACGCGGCCCAGGCCGCCGACGCGGCGGATTCGGCCCTCAATCTGGCCCAGCATGGCCGCGAGGTGGTGGTCCAGACCCGGGAGTCCATCAGCCAGTTGGCGGACGAGATGGTGGAGACGGTACAGGCGGTGAGCCGCCTCGAGCAGGAGACTCAGCAGATTGGCTCCGTGCTCGACGTCATTCGCGGGGTGGCGGAGCAGACCAACCTGCTGGCCCTCAACGCCGCCATTGAAGCGGCACGGGCCGGGGAGCAGGGGCGCGGCTTTGCGGTGGTCGCCGATGAGGTGCGTACCCTGGCGACCCGCACCCACAGCTCCACCGACGAGATCCGGCAGATGATCCAGCGGCTGCAGGAGGGGGCCGGCAAGGTGGTCAGCGGCATCAGCCAGTTGCAGCAGCTCTCCCGCGCGACGGCGGACAGGGCCGGCGATGCGGATGTCGCCATCAATGCCATCGATGGATCCGTCCACACCATTACTGCCATGAATGGGCAGATTGCCACGGCGGCGGCGGAGCAGAGCCGGGCGGCGGAGGAGATCAACCAGCGGCTGGTGGCCATCACCCAGCTGGCGGCGGATGCCCTGGCCCAGAACCGGCTGACCGAGCAGGCATCCGGGCAACTGGCGCTGGCCTGCGACGAGCTGGGGGCCCTGGTGGCGAAATATCGCATCTGACGGCCTTTATCCCCGCTTTTTCGGGATAAGGCTTGAGTCTGGGGGGCTTTTGGGACACCATCTGCCCCATTCTCGGCCAGCCCTGGCCGACAGCCTGCCATTGCTTTGCAAGAGAGAGACCCCATGAGCAAACTAACTGACAATCTTGACGCCAATTTCCAGCTGTTCATCGAAGAAGTCCGCGAGTCGGGTCAGGTGTGGGGTCTGCGCTACGGTGAAGACTGGGTGGTGTGCCGCTCCGCCGAGTTCGAAGATGCGGACGTGATGCCGCTCTGGTCTGCCGAAGGGGATGCCCGCCTGCACTGCGTGGACGAGTGGGCGGATTACGAGCCGGAAGTGATCGAGCTCGAAGAGTTCCTGGACATCTGGATCAACGATCTGGACGAGGACGACGTGCTGGTCGGCCCGAACTGGAACGCCGATCTGGAAGGCCAGGAGCTCGAGCCCATCGAGCTGGCCAAGGCGCTGGTGGAACTGGACGCCTGAGTCTGCCGTCCTGCCGGATTGTGATGAACCGGCCCCCTTCGGGGGGCCGGTTTTTTTATGGCCGCCATGGGCCATGAAAAGGCGATTTGCCTTTGCACCCGTCCCGGGGATGGGTCATCATCAACCCTTTGCCGATCGGGAGGTGCCATGTTTGTCTTTGACGTGACCACGAAGGCGGGGGCGCAGGGGAGGATCCAGGTGCAGGCGCTGGACTGGAGCCAGAGCGGCCCGGTGAGCTTTCAGTGTGACAGCGACGAGCTGGCCCTGGTGCTGCTGAGCGGGTGTCGCTGCGATGCCGTGGGGTACTTCAATCTGCTGGGGGGCTGCAAGCCGCTCTACGTGGAGCAGTGGCTCACCTATTTGCAGGAGCGTGGCCAGCTGGAGAAGGTCACTGCCCGCCAGGAGAGCCCGTCCCAACCCGATTACCTGACCCGGGCCGGGCTGGCGGACGACGAGCTCAATGCCCTGCTCGGCCAGATCTACAAGGTGGCCGGGTTCAACCGCCTGCAGATCAACCGCTACCTCAAGCATCGCCACAACCCGACCATGCTGGCGACCCGTTACGATCAGAAGGAGCTGGAGCGTTATCGCCAGCTCAACGACATCATTCTGACCCTGTTGAAGCTGAAACCGTCTCCGTGAAGATCCCCATCTGACCGATCTCCGGTCCCAGTTCCTGGGGCCGGGCGATGAGGTAGCCCTGCAAGCCGTCCACATACATGCTCTGCAGCATCTGCTTCTGGCCTATCTGTTCCACCCCTTCCGCGATCACCAGGCAGCCCATGCGATGAGAGACGTCGACGATCATCCGCACGAACTGCTGGTTGGTGAGATCCTGCTCCAGCTCGGTGATGAGACCGGGGTCCAGCTTGATGTAGTCGGGTTTGAGCTCGCGAAACAGGCTGAAGGAGCCGATCCCCTTGCCGAAGTTGCAGATGGCCGAGCGGCTGCCGTGGCGCCTGAGCAGCTCGAACAGCCGCCTGGACCCGGTCAGGTTGCGCTCCAGGTGCTCCTCGTCGAGCTCGAACACCAGGTTGGCCCCGATGTCGGGGTCTTTTTGCAACTGGTGATCCAGCCAGATGAGAAAGGCGCTGTTTTGCAGCAGGGAGCCCGGCAGATTGAGACCCCATCGGCTGTTGTGGCCTCCGAAGGCGCGGTATTGGCGGATGACGTGGCGGATCACCATCTGGGTCAGGCGCAGTACCATGTCCAGCCGCTGCGCCATGGCGAGCAGGGTATCGCTTGGCAGCACGGTGCCGTCGCTGCTGCTGAAACGGGGATAGATCTCGTGATAGGCGAGCATGCCGCGATGCAGGGGCTGGATGGGCTGGCAGGTGAAGCTGACGCTCTCCTGCTCCAGCAGATCGGTCAGCACCTGGGTCCAGTGACGCTGACCCTGCACCTCGACCACCTCGTCGTTCTGCTGGATGGCCCAGCCATTGACCACCTCCGTCTGGGCGCGGGCCAGCGCGAGATCCGCCCGGGCCAGAATGGCCTCTATCTTCTGCTCGCTGCTCAAGCGGGTCATGCCCGAGTAGGCGGCGCTCTCGAGCTCGTGATCGTGCTGATAGCGATCGAAGGCGAGCTTCAGATCCCGTCCCAGCAGATGGGGCGGGATCTGGGCCAGGGGAGGCAGCAGGACGGCAAAATCGGCCCCCGAGATGCGATAGACCCGGTGGCCCGGGAAGCGGCTGACGGTGTGGCTGATGAGGGCGGCGATGTCCCGGATGTAGGCATCCCCGGACTGGAAGCCGCGCTGGGCGTTGAGGGTCCCGAGCTCGGTGGCGCGGATGAGCACCAGGATGGCGGTCTGGGT
The DNA here is from genome assembly GCF_019048565.1 of Aeromonas sp. FDAARGOS 1406. NCBI lineage: Bacteria > Pseudomonadati > Pseudomonadota > Gammaproteobacteria > Aeromonadales > Aeromonadaceae > Aeromonas > Aeromonas sp. FDAARGOS 1406. Next base: position 830,382 of record NZ_CP077378.1, on the reverse strand, counting down.
GTTTTCCTGTTGCAGCAGCTCGGTCAGATCGCGCCGGAAGGCGTGGCGGTTGCCAAGGCCCGTCATCTCGTCCCGGGTCGCCTGATTGTGCAATTCGGTGATCTGGCGGTGGGCATCGATCTCGGCCTCATTGAAGGACGCAAGGAGCTGGCGCAGAGCCGTTTGTGCCTGTACGCTGTCGAGCATGGCGGGATCCCGCTGCTGCAGCGCCAGCAGCCAGCGTTGCTCCTGCCTCGCCTTTTCCCCACGGCGCACGCTGTGGGTGAGAAAGAGCAGCAGGGCGAATCCCGTCAGAGTGGTCATCAGGACCAGCAGCAGGGTGAGCGGTGAGGCGGGGGGGGCGAGCAGCACTCCCTGCAACAGCAGCATGGGAATGCAGACCAGTGCGCTGACCAGCAGCAGGTTTCCCTCATGTTTATTCAACATCGTTTCATCCTTGATGATGTTCATGATGTAGAAATTCTAACCAAGTCGCTGGCGCAAAACATGAGTACTCACGCAACTCCACGATAAAGCGCCGGCGGAATGCAACTAAATGTGAGTGAAAACACTTTCATGGTCTGTAAAAAAAGCGAAGATGGGTTGAAAACAGCCCCAACAGAGCAGAGGTAGATATGTTGCTAGAACCCGTAGACACCGCCAAAGCACGGCAACTATTGAATCAGAGTATGGCCTTGGTGCTCGCAGGGGGACGGGGCAGCCGCCTGAAGCAGTTGACCGATAACCGCGCCAAGCCCGCCGTCCACTTTGGCGGCAAATTCCGTATCATCGACTTCGTGCTCTCCAACTGCATCAACTCCGGCATCCGCCGGGTGGGTGTGGTGACCCAGTACAAGTCCCACAGTCTGTTGCGCCACCTGCAATCGGGCTGGTCTTTCCTGCGCTACCAGATGAACGAGTTCATCGACTTGCTGCCCGCCCAGCAACGGGTGGACGAGGTGCACTGGTATCGCGGCACCGCAGACGCCATCTACCAGAACGTCGACATCATCCGTGACTACGGTCCCAAGTACATCGTGGTGCTGGCGGGGGATCACATCTACAAGATGGACTACGCCGCCATGCTGCTGGATCACGTGCGCCTCGGCGCCAAGGTGACGGTGGCCTGTATCGAGGTACCACGCTGCGAGGCATCGGCCTTCGGCGTGATGGACATCGACGAGCAACGCAAGATCCGCGCCTTCGTGGAGAAACCGGCCAATCCGCCCGCCATGCCGGGCTGCGAGGATCGCTCGCTGGCCTCCATGGGCATCTACATCTTCGAGGCGGAGTACCTCTACCAGTTGCTGGAAGAGGATATCCACAACCAGGAGTCCAAGCACGACTTCGGCATGGACGTGATCCCGCGCATCGTGGGGGAGGGCAAGGCCTTTGCCCACCCGTTCAACATGTCCTGTGTCGGGGCCAAGGAGGGGCAAAAACCCTACTGGCGCGACGTGGGGACCCTGGATTCGTTCTGGGAGGCGAACATGGATCTGGCCTCCGTGGTGCCCGAGCTCGACATCTATGACGAGAACTGGCCCATCTGGACCAGCCAGAACATGTCGCCCCCGGCCAAGTTCGTGCAGGACAGAAACGGCCAGCACGGCATGACCATCAACTCCATGTTCGCGGGGGGCTCCATCGTGAGCGGCTCCTTCGTGCTCAACTCGGTGTTGTTCACCAACGTGCGGGTGCACTCCTTCTGTACCCTGGATCAGGCGGTGATCTTCCCCGGGGTCGAGATCGGGGCTGGTTGCCGCTTACGCCGGGTGGTGGTGGACAAGGGGTGCAAGCTGCCAGACGGCCTGGTGGTGGGGGAGAACGCGGACGAGGATGCACGCCGCTTCTACCGCTCCGAGCAGGGCATCGTGCTGGTGACCAAGCCGATGCTGGCCAAGCTCGGCTAACCTCGTCGACACAGACAAAAAAAGGGAGCCCTGGGCTCCCTTTCTATTGGTGGTCGATTTATTTCTCGCTGACCAAGGCCTTGCCGGCCATCACCATGGCGTTGCCATGCTTGCCACCGGCGGCGGTCACTTGCGGGACGCCATCTTCGTCGGTGTCGCTGCCGGCACCCTCGATGACGTTCTCGCCGGAGTCGCCGACCCATTCGGCCATCTGCATGCCGCCGTTGACGGTGCCGCGGAACCAGCTCACGTAGCGCTGGGTCAGCTGTGCCAGCTCCAGCTCGGGTGCCTTCTCGGCCCCTTCGTTGCGCAGGTTCAGCATGGCAGAGCGCAGGGCGCCGGAGATGGCGGCCTGGGTCCAGGGGGTGTATTCACCCTGCTTGCCGGCGAGCCAGGTACCGGCCTTGGCATTGAAGTAGGCCTTGTCGGCGGCGATGAAGAGCTCGCGCGCCGCGGTGCGGTACTTGGCATCCGAGGTGGCCAGGAAGGCGGCGGTCAGGCCGCGGATGGCGGCGAACTGCGCGTCGATGGACTGACCGGCGTCAAGCTTGCCGCCCAGGGTCAGACCGTCATGGACCAGGCCGTTCTTGCCCTTGAGGTTGGCGAGGATGAAATCGGCCTGCTTGCGGACCAGTGCGATCGCCTGCTCACCCTGTGGGGTCTTGAGGTTCAGCTCGCCATTGTCACCGGCGGCGTAACCCACCGGCAGCGCATCCTGGGCGCGCTGGAAGATCTGCAGGGCGACCAGGGCGTAGGCGGCGTCGAAGGTGGTGACGTGCCCGGCCTGTTTGCCAGCCTGCCAGCTGTCGACCAGGGTGCCGGCCTTGGGCTCGAAGTGCAGGGCCAGCAGGTTCTTGAAGGTGAGGTTGGAGAGGTTCAGGGCCAGGGAGAAGGCATCGCTGCCCGCCACCGCCTTGCCCAGATCGTTGGTCTGGTTGGCAGCCGGAGCGGCGGCGAACGGGGCACCGTCAAACACGGCGTGGAAGGCCGGGTTCTGATTGGTGTTGGCCGTGCGCTGATCGCTGAAGGCGTAGAACTCGGAGAGGGGCCACAGCAGCATCCAGGCGTCGCGCAACTGGGCGGAGCCGTCCACGACCTCCAGCTTGCCGATGGCACCGGCGTCGTTCTTGCTGGTCTCGGTCACCTTCACCTGATGAGGGAAGTAGACAACCCCCTTGGCCGGATCGTACTGCGGGGTGATCTTGGCGCCCAGGGTCTTGCCGTCAAAGCCGAGCTGACCTTGCAGGATGGCGAGCTTGTCGATGGACTGCTCGGTCAGCATCATGCCGTTGAAGCCGTCGGCGGCAGAAACCCCCAGCTTGTGCTTGCCGTCCTGATCCATGGTGGCGGACGCGGCTTCCACCTCTTCATCGGTCTCGGCTACGTGCATGCCGCCCAGGAAGTCCTGGGACCACATCACTTCCTTGAGCAGGATGCCGCCCACGGCTGCCGGGACCAGCAGGTTGTCACTGCCGCTCCAGCGCAGGGTGGCGTAGTCGCGGAAGTAGGCGGGGACCTGGGTCTTGACGCTCTTCTCGTTGCCCTTGGCGGTCTTGATGGTGATCTGGTCACCGTTGACCGGGGTGGCGTTCACGGCCTGGGCGAACTCCGGGTTGGCGGAGGCGTAGGGCAGGGAGAGGGGATACATGCCCTGGGGAATTTCATCGGCGGGGAAGCCGACGGCCTCTGCCATGGCCAGTACCCGTTTGCCCAGGTCGGCCAGGGTGCCGCCACGGGCCTGGTTTTGCGGCCCGTTGACCAGATGGGGGCCCATGCCGGACTGGTAGTTGAGGGCGTACATTGCCTCTTCGGAGTATTCATAGGATTCGATGCCGGCGGCGAAGTCGAACGGGGTCGGCTCGTCGGCGCGGTTGGCGTCCAGCACATCCAGATCCAGACCGAGGGCCTCGGCCAGCGGCTCGCCGGAGAGCTCGAATTCGGTGTAGGCCAGCATGTTGGCGGCGGTGTTGAACGTCTTGTCCTCCACCTTGACGGCAGCCTGTGCGGCGCTGCTGAGGAGTGCGCAGGCGATCGCCTGCACCAGTACGGTTTTTCTCATGTCCTTCTCACCATATTGTTGATTTTATTATGACGCTTCTCATGAATCTAAATGAGAATGGTGTGCATTATGGGGCAAAGGGCGGGGCTTGAGAAGAAAAAAACCGCGCCCCGGTGGGGTGAAGAGGAGAGGCGCGGCGGCAGGTGTCACATCAGTTTGAAGGGGATGACCAGTCGGCCCGGCTCCACCTTGAGGGCTTCGACCTTCTCCTTGATCCGCGCCTCGTTCTGGCGGCTGCCATCGAGCCGGTAGACGGGGGTCTGGGAGAGGAACAGGGAGAGGGACTGGTTGAAGGTGGGCAAGAGCGGGGAGAGGGCGGTGCCCACGTCCGCCGGCTCGGTCTTGACGGAGAGCAATTCGAGATCGCGCAGATAGATGGCGCCCTGCTCGGCCACATAGTCCGGGCGTGCCCGCAGGGAGAGGCGGATCTTCATCTGCTGGCTGCCAAGGGGGCTCGCCACCTGCAGCTCGCCGGCGGCATCCAGCTCGACCTTGTCGGCCTGGCTGCGGCCGATGCGGCTTTGCATGTCATCGAGGCGGATCTTGCTCGACATGATGCCGGGGATCCCCAGCTGTTTCTCGAAGGCGACTCGCTCCTTGAGGTACTGGTTGATCTCCCCTTCGCTGACACTGTACTGGGTCAGCGAGCAGGCCGCCAGCAGCAGGGCGAAGGGAAGCAGAAGCAGGTGTTTCAACATGGGAGGGTTCCATTTTCGGGGCTGTCACAAGAGGTGGCGCCATCTTAGAGGCAAAGCGGGTTGGCCGCCAGTGGGGCCGCCCTGACCGGTTTCTGTCGCATCCCCCATATGGGGATGGCAATCCGTTTTCATTCGAGTAGCTGTTTCCCTTCACCGCCAGCAGGCCCGTCCTGGCGTCATCCCCGACATACCCACAGACAAGCTCCTGTTTTAGCGATGCAAAATCCCATTGACCCCGCGATTTCAAAGCGAGTATTTTACCGCCGCACAAAGTCAAATTGATAATCATTATCATTTTGAATCTTCTTTGAGGGTGTTACGTGAAGACTCGAGTAATGGACAATGGCACACCTGCCGAGGCGAAGATGTCGCCTGATTTCTTGTTTACCTCGGGTCAGGGCACGATCAGTGCCACTGACCTGGGGCAACCCATCACCACCCCCGCCTGCGAGTGGCCCCTGCTGGCACAGCAGATAACCCTGGCCCTCGATGCCGCCAGGGCTGCCGGCCAGACCAACCCTCTGCTGATAGGTGCTTTTGCGTTCGACCCGGCAGAGGCTTCCTGCCTCTATGTGCCCGGCCACTATGAGCGGGGCGATCGCCCCATCCCGGCAGCACAGGCGCCGGCGACAGCGGCGATGGCAGAGCAGGCCGTCGAGGCCAACCGGGTCATCTCGGTGCAGAGCACCCCGCCGGCCAGCGAATTCCAGGCCTCGGTCAGTGCGGCGCTGGATGCGTTTGCACAAGGTCGGCTCGCCAAGGTGGTGCTGTCGCGCAAACTCACCCTTACCCTGCACCAGCCCGCTGACCCTAAGCAGGTGATGGCCCGTTTGATGGCCCAGAATCCCCACGCCTTCCACTTCTCCCTGCCGCTCGGCCAGGGTCGCCGACTGCTCGGTGCCAGTCCGGAGCTGCTGCTGCGGGTCAGCGGGGGAGAGGTGTTCACCCACCCGTTGGCGGGTTCCGCCCGTCGGGCGAGCGAACCGGCGCAAGACGAAATGGTGGCCCGGGATCTGCTGGCTTCTCGCAAGGATCAGCATGAGCACCGCCTGGTGATCGACGAGATCCGCCGGGTGCTGACGCCCCACTGCCGCGAGCTGGCCATTCCTTCCCTCCCTTCGCTGATGAGCACGGATACCCTCTGGCATCTGGGCACCCCCATCGCCGGGCGGCTCAATGGTGGCGAGGCGTCGGTGCTCTCCCTGGCCTGCCAGCTTCATCCCACCCCGGCCCTGTGCGGCTATCCCACCGATCTCGCCCGCCAGTTCATCCGTGAGCAGGAGCCCTTCCGACGCGCCCTGTTCAGCGGCATCGTCGGCTGGTGCGACAGCCAGGGCAACGGTGAGTGGGCCGTGGTGATCCGCTGCGGCGTGCTCGACGGCCATCAGGTGGAGCTGTTCGCCGGCGCCGGTATCGTCGCGGGCTCGGATCCCGCCATGGAGTGGGCCGAGACTGGCACCAAGCTGGGGACCATGCTCAAGGCACTGGGTCTGGATTTGGAGGTCGCGCAATGACCCAGTCCAACCGCTTCCTGCCCTATACCCGCTGGCCCGATGCATTGGCGGAGCGTTACCGCGCCAAGGGCTATTGGCGCGGCGAGCCGCTGACCTCCATGCTGGCGCGTCAGTGCGAGCTGGCCCCCGACGCCGAGGCCATCCTCTGCGGTGAGCGTCGCTTCAGCTATGGCGAGCTGGACGCCGCCTCGAGCCGGCTGGCCGCGAATCTGGCCCGTCACGGCCTGGGGGTAGGGGATACCGCGCTGGTGCAGCTCCCCAACGTGGCCGAGTTCTATCTGGTGTTCTTCGCCCTGCTCAAGGCCGGTATTGCGCCGGTCAACGCGCTCTTTAGCCACAACCGGCTGGAGCTCTCCTCTTATGCCGAGCAGATCACCCCCCGCCTCTTTATTGGCTCGCTGACCCATCCGCTGTTTGCGAACAAGGGGCGCGAGAGCGAGCTGCTGACAACCATAGGTGCCGAACTGGTGCTGCTGGATGGCGATGAGGGGGAGCTGGGGCTGACCCGCTGGTTGGCGAAGAGGGCTGAGAGTGAGCCGGTGAAATCTGGCCCGACCCCGGCGGACGAGGTGGCTTTCTTCCAGCTCTCCGGCGGCAGCACCGGCACCCCCAAGCTCATCCCCCGCACCCACGACGATTACCTGTACAGCGTGCGCCGCAGCAATGAAATCTGTGAATTGGGGCCCCATACCCGCTATCTGTGCGCCCTGCCGGCGCCCCACAACTTCCCTCTGAGCTCCCCTGGCGCTCTGGGGGTGTTCGAGGCGGGCGGCACCGTGGTGCTCGCGCCCGACCCCAGCCCCATCAGCTGTTTCCCGCTGATTGCCCGCCACCGGGTCAACCTCACCTCGCTGGTGCCGCCGGCGGTCTCGCTCTGGCTGCAGGCCGCGGAAGCGGACCCCACTGCGCGCACTCAGCTCGAGAGCCTCGACTTGCTGCAAGTGGGCGGCGCCAAGCTGGGGGAGGCGGTGGCCAGCAAGATAGGGCCGCTGCTCGGCTGCCGGCTGCAGCAGGTGTTCGGCATGGCGGAGGGGCTGGTGAACTACACCCGGCTGGACGACCCCGACGAGAAGGTCATTCACACCCAGGGCCGCCCTATGAGCCCGGACGACGAGGTGCGCATCCTCGATGAGGCGGGCAACCCGGTTGCCCCCGGCGAGCCTGGCGCCCTGCACACCCGCGGTCCCTACACCTTCCGCGGTTACTACCAGAGTCCGGCCCACAACGCCCGGGTGTTCGATGCCGAGGGTTTCTACTGCTCCGGCGATCTGGTGGTACAGGATGCCGATGGTTACCTCACCGTGGTCGGGCGGCAGAAGGATCAGATCAACCGGGGCGGCGAGAAGATCGCGGCGGAAGAGGTGGAAAACCAGCTGCTGCACCACCCGGCCATCACCCATGCGGCCCTGGTCTCCATGCCCGACAGCGCCATGGGGGAGAAGAGCTGCGCCTTCATCGTCAGCACGGATCCCGCCTTGAAGCCGCTGGCCTTGCGCAAGTTTCTGCGTGAGCGCGGGGTGGCGGACTTCAAGCTGCCCGACCGTTTCGAAACCCTGGACGCCCTGCCCATGACGGCGGTGGGCAAGATTGACAAGCAGGGGCTGCGGGCGCGCATTGCGCACGCCATCGCCGCCAACCAGCCTCTACAGCATAAAACTAAAAAGGAATCATGACGTTATGGCTATCCCAACCCTGAACAATTACGCCATGCCCAGCCAGTGGAAGGCCAACAAGGTCGACTGGTCCCTGGACTCCAAACGCGCCGCCCTGCTGATCCACGACATGCAGGAGTACTTCACCGCCTTCTATGGCGAAAACAGCCCGCTGATCGCGGCGCTCACCGAGCGCCTGGCCGCCGTGCGCAAGCAGTGCAAGGCCCTCGGCATCCCGGTCTTCTACACCGCCCAGCCCAAGGATCAATCCCCTGAGGATCGCGCCCTGCTCAACGACATGTGGGGCCCGGGGCTCAACAAACGGCCCGAGCAGCAGCAGGTGGTGGCAGCCCTGCGCCCGGAGCGGGACGACACCGTGCTGGTCAAGTGGCGCTACAGCGCCTTCCAGCGCTCCGAGCTCGAGCAGATGCTCAAAGCGCTGGGGCGGGATCAGCTGATCATCGGCGGCATCTACGGCCATATCGGTTGCATGATGACCGCCTGCGACGCCTTCATGCGCGACATCCAGCCCTTCTTCCTGGCGGACGGGGTGGCGGACTTCTCCCTGGCCGACCACCAGATGGCGCTCGACTACGTGGCGACCCGCTTCGGCAAGGTGATCCGCTGCGAGGAGGTGCTGGCCCTTGCGCCGGTTGCCGCTTCTGCCGTCCAGAGCAATCCGTTGCTGACGTATGAGGGGCTCAAGGCGCGGCTGCTGAGTCATATCGACGAGGACGAAGATGAGTTTGACCCCGATGAGAACCTCATCGACTACGGTCTGGATTCGGTGCGGATCATGGCCCTGCTCACCGAGTGGCGCGCCGCCGGGGTCGAGCTCGGCTTCGTGGATCTCGCCAAGTTGCCGACCCTCAACGGCTGGTGGCGCCTGATCGAGGCCAGGCTGGCAGCCCAGGCGCTGGAGGTGACCCCATGAACCGCTTCCCCTTGACCATACCTCAGCAGGGGCTCTGGTCCGGACATCTGCTGAACGACGACAAGGCGATGTTCAACACCGCCGAGTGCATCGCCTTCGACGGCAAGGTCGAGGCGGCCGTGCTGGCCGCGGCCCTTGCCAAGGCGGTAGGGGAGTGCGAGGTGCTCAAGGGCCACTTCGAAGACGATAAGGAGGCGGTCTGCTTCGTCTCGCATGAGCTGCCCCTGGCCTATGAAGAAATCTCCCTCGAGCACGATGACGAGACGCTGGCCCGCGCCTGGGCCTGGGCCGATCTGCGCCGCCCGTTCGAGCTGACCCAAGAGGCACCCTGCCGTTTCGCCCTGCTGCGCGGCCCCGGCCGCGATTATCTCTACAGCTGCGTGCACCACATCGCCCTCGACGGCTTTGGCACCACCTTGCTGTTCCAGCGCATCGCCGAACTGTATGCAGAGGGGCTGGCCGGTGAGATGAACTCCCCATCCCCCTTCGGCTCGTTGGCTGAAGTGCTGGCAGAAGAGGCGAGCCGCGAGCAGAGCGGCAAGAACGACGCCGCCCGCGCCTTCTGGCAGGAGCAGCTGCAAGGCTGGCCCGAGGTGAAGTCCTTTGGCGAGACCCGCGCACCCATCGCGGCCGAATTTATCCGCGAGAGCCGCCCACTGCCGGCGGCGCTCTGGCAATCCCTGACCGGCTTTGCCGACGAGCACAAACTGGGCTGGCCCGATCTGCTGCTGGCCGGTATCTCTGCCCAGCTGTCGATGTCGAGCGGCCAGGATAAGACCCTGCTCGGCCTGATGATGATGAACCGCATCGACTCGGCGTCGCTGACCGTGCCCTGCATGCAGATGAACATCACCCCCCTTGCTCTGGAACTCGAAGAGGGGTTGAGTCTGGCGGGGGCCGCCGGCGCCGTGGCCAAGGCCAAGCGCGGGGTGCGCAAACACCAGCACTACCGCTACGAGCTGTTGCGCCGCGACCTTGGCCTGGTGGGGGGCGACAAACGCCTGTTCGGCCCGCTGGTCAACATCATGCCGTTCGATCACGCTCGCCGCTTCGGGCCGCTATCTGCCCATATTCTCAACATCAGCGCCGGCCCGGTGGAGGATCTCACCATCGAGGTGCAGGTCGGCGTCGATGGCCAGCCCAGACTGGATCTGGACGCCAACCCCGGCTGCTACCAGCAGGGAGATCTGGCAGCCATCGCCGATACCCTGTTTGCCCTGCTGGGGCGCTGGCTGGCCGAGCCTGCTCAGACCCTGGGAACGCTCAAGGCCGACTGGCTGGCCGAGCAGCGAGCCAGCGCCCTGATCGCCGGCCCCTCCCATGAAGCTCTCCAGGTGCGGCCGGTGCTGGAGGCGCTCTGCCACTTCGCCGCTCAGACCCCGGACAAGATAGCGCTGGAGCAGGGAGAGGCCCGCTTCAGCTACGAGGCGCTGCTGGCCAGAGCCGAACAGATGGCGGCCGCCCTGCAGGCCGCAGGCGTCGCCCCCGGCGACAAGGTGGGGGTCATGCTAGCGCGCACCCCCCAGGCCATCTTCGCCCAGCTGGCGGTGCTGCTGGCGGGCGCCGTCTATGTGCCGCTCGATCCCGAGCAGCCCCTGGAGCGTCAGGGCCATATCCTGCGGCTGGGGGAGGTCAAGACCCTGATCACCCAGGCCGAGTACCGCCACAAGCTGGCCAGCCTGTTTGAGGGGCGCACCCTGCTGGCGGGGGATCTGGTGAGCGGTGATCGGCTCAACCAGCCGGCCGCCGGCCGCGCCGTCGCCTACCTGATGTTCACCTCGGGTTCGACCGGTCTGCCCAAAGGGGTGGCGGTGAGCCACGGTGCGCTGGATCACTTCGCCGCCGCCGCCTGCTGCCGTTATCACCTGGATGAAGAGGCGCGGATGCTGCAATTCGCCCCCTTCAACTTCGACGCCAGCATCGAAGAGGTGTTCGCTACCTTGAGCGCCGGCGCCACCCTGGTACTGCGCACCGACGCCCTGCTCGAATCCATGCCCGCCTTTGCGGCCGGGGTGGAGCAGATGGGGATCACCCACCTCGACCTGCCCACCGCGTTCTGGAACGAGTGGGTGGTGGCGCTGACGGCGGGTCAGGCCCACATTCCTGCCAATCTGGCTACCGTCATCATCGGCGGCGAGGCGGTCTACCCCGAGCAACTGGCCCAGTGGCAGCGCCAAGGCCGCTCCGATGTGCGCCTGTTCAACACCTACGGCCCCACCGAAACGACCGTGGTGGTGACCACCCAGGAGCTGCAACAGGAAGACCCGAGCCAGGCCCAGTTGCCCATCGGCCTGCCGCTGCCCGGCATGCAGGCGCTCATCCTGGGGGCGGGGGAGCAACCCGCCAGCGAGGGGGAGCTGGTGCTGCTCGGCCCGCAGCTGGCCAACGGCTATGTGGGGGGCGTGCAAGGGAGCTTTGGCACCCTACGGGTTGGCGCGGAGCTGATGCCCGTCTATCGCACCGGCGATCGGGTACGCCTGGTGGCCGGCCGGCTGGTCTATCTGGGTCGGCGCGACAACGAATTCAAGATAAGCGGCTATCGCATCCAGCCCGGCGAAGTGGAGGCCCAGCTGCTGGCCCTGCCCGGCGTGGACGAGGCCTGCGTGCAGGGGGTGAGCATCGGCAGCGTGCGCCGGCTGGTGGCCTTCGTGGCGGGGCCGGAGCGCGACAGCCGGGTCATCAAGGCGCAGCTGGCCAGGGTGCTGCCTGCCGCCATGATCCCCACCGACTATCGCCACTATGACCAGCTGCCCCGCACCGGCTCCAACAAGCTGGATCGCAAGGCCCTGCTGGCCGCCTACCAGGCGGGCGGCGAAGCCCTGACCCTGGGCAGCGAGACCGAGAACCGGGTCGGCGCCATCTGGCAGCAGATCCTGGGGCTCGCCACCATGGCGCCCACGGACAACTTCTTCGAACTGGGGGGCCAGTCCCTGCAGACCATCCAGATAGTCAACCGGCTCGGCGCCGAGTTCGGGGTGCAGGTCAAGGTCTCCGACGTGTTCGATCACCCGCGCCTCGACGATTTCTGCCGCTTCCTCGACGGCCTGCTTGCCGAGGATGAAGAGAGCGTGGAGATGGTGTGGTGATGGATAAGGAGCAACAAGCAATGGCCTTTGATTTCACTGGCAAGCGGGTCTGGGTGACCGGGGCCGGGCGCGGTATCGGCCGCGAGGTGGCGACGCAGTTCGTGGCGGCCGGCGCATCTGTGGTGGGGCTGGATCTGGCGTTTCCCGAAGCCGACTACCCCTATGCCACCCGGCGGCTCGATATCGGCGACTCGAAGGCGGTCAACGCCTGCTGCGCAGCGCTGCTGGCGGACGGCGGGCTCGATGTGCTGGTGAACGGGGCCGGAGTGCTGCGCCTCGGCCCCACCGAAACCTTAAGCGATGACGACTGGCACGACTGCATGACGGTCAACGCCAGCGGCGTCTTCTATCTGCTGCGGGCCCTGGTGCCCCACTTCAAGGGGCAGCAGCGCGGCGCCATCGTCACCATCGGCTCCAACGCCGCCCATGTGCCGCGCATGCAGATGGCGGCCTATTGCGCCTCCAAGGCGGCGGTCACCAGCCTGACCCAGACAGTGGGGCTGGAGCTGGCCCCCTTCGGCGTGCGCGCCAACCTGGTGTCGCCGGGCTCGACGGATACCCCCATGCTGCGCGGCATGCTGCCAAGCGAGGAGGCCATGGCCCGCACCATTGCCGGGTTGCCGGAGCAGTTCAAGCTCGGTATCCCCCTGCGCAAGGTCGCCACCCCGGCGGAGATCGCCCATACCGTCCTCTTCCTGGCCTCGGATCTGGCCAGCCACATCACGCTGCAGGATCTGGTCGTCGACGGCGGCGCCACCCTGAGTGCCTGAGGCTTGAGAAACAGATGAACAATATGATTTTGCTGTTGAAACAGCTGGAACGGCAGGGAGTGAAGCTGGCGCTGAACGACAAGGGCCAGCTTATCTCCCAGTCGAGCAAGGAGGCGGTGACGCCGGCCATCGGCGCCACCATCAAGGCCCACAAGGATGAGCTGGTGCGCTGCCTGGCGGCCCGCGCCGCCTTCGAGGCGCCCATTGCCTCCGAGGGCGCCCGGCAGGGGCCGCTCTCGTCCTCCCAGAGCGGACTCTGGTTTATCGAGCAGTACGAAGAGGCCTCCCACCTCTACAACATGCCGGTCTATTTTCGCGTCAAGGGAGAGCTGGACACGGCGGCGCTGGAGTTTGCCTTCGACCACCTGTTTGCCCGCCACCCCAGCATGCGTACCCGCTTCATCAAGGACGAGGCGGGCAGGGGGGGGCAGGAGATCCTGCCCCACACGCCCTTCAAGCTGCAGATAGAGGATGTGAGCGCAGAGCCCGCTGCCGAGCGCGAAGCCTATGTGGCCAGACGGGTGCGTGAGGAGATCGGGCGCCCCTTCTCCCTGACCCAGGGGGAGCTCAGCCGGGTGCATCTTATTCGGCTGGGCAGCCGCGAGCACGTGCTGCTGATCACCCAGCACCACATCATCTCCGACGGCTGGTCGGTCAAGAACATGTTCGCGGATCTCAAGCGTGCCTTTCTTGCCCATCAGAACCGCGAGCCTCTGCAGGTAAGCGAGCTGCCGCTCACCTACATCGACTATGCCCGCTGGTTCAACTCACCGCGTTTTCTCGATTATCACGCCGAGTTCAAGCCGTTCTGGGTCGATCGGCTAGGTGGCAGCCCCGAGGTGCACGGTCTGCCGCTCGACAAGCCGCGCCCGGCCCATCAGGACAGCGGCGGCGAGCTGGTCTTCTCCACCATCGAGAGCGACCTGTGGGAGAGCTTCAAGCGCCTGTGCCAACGGCACAGCACCTCCAACTTCATCGGTCTGCACGCCCTGTTTGCCTTGCTGATGGTGCGCCAGAGCGGCGAGAAGGAGGTGGTGATCGGCACCCCGCTTGCCTATCGCGAGCGTCACGAAATCGAGTCCCTGGTGGGCTTTTTCGTCAATACCCTGGTGCTGCGCACTCAACTTAGCGGCAAGCCCAGCTTTGTCGACTATCTGCAGCAGTGCCGTGAGGAAGATCTGGCGGCCTTCGATCATCAGCTCTACCGTTTCGAAGCGTTGGCCGAGGCCATCGGCGCGGATCGTACTACCGCCATCAACCCCATCTTCCAGATCATGCTGGTCTATCAGGCCAAGGTGGACTTCAACGATCTCATCCCCGGTTGCCAGCTGGTGGAGGAGACCTCGCCTGTGTTGCCGGCCAAGACCGACATCTCGGTCAAGGTGACCGAGCTGATGGACTCCGTCAGGGTGGACTGGCTGTTCGCCATCTCCCTGTTCGAGCGAGAGACCATCCAGGCTTATGCCGATCGCCTGCTGCACCTGATGCGTGCCGTGGTGGCGGCCCCCGAGACCGACATCTGGCAACTGCCGCTGGAGGCGGGCACCGACCAGGCCGCCCTGGCCGCCGAGCTTGCCGACTTGCCGCCTGACTACCCGAGCCGCGACACCCTGCTCTGTCATATCGAGCGGCGCGCGATTCAGTTGCCGGACGCGCTGGCGGTGAGCGACGGCGCGCAATCGTTGACCTATGGCGAGCTGGAGGTGCGTGCCAACCAGTTGGCTCACTGGCTGCTGACTCAGGGCGTTACCCCGGGCGCCGCCATCGGCATCCAGGCCAGACGCGATGTCGCCTTCGTGGTTGCCCTGCTCGCCTGCTGGAAGGCGGGGGCGGCTTATGTACCGCTGGATCCTGCCTATCCCGCCGAGCGGCTGTCCCATATCCTGGGCGATGCATCCATCAGCCTGGTGTTGGGTGGCGTGCCGGACCCGCGCCTTGGCGAGGCGCTGGCGGACACGACGGCCGAATATCACGATCTGCACCAGCTTGCGCTGGACAAGATGCCAACCAGCGCGCCGGCACTGCCTCGGGACGCCGCCATGCTGGCGCAGATCATCTACACCTCCGGCAGCACCGGCCTGCCCAAGGGGGTCATGGTGGAGCAGGGCAGCCTGGTCAACCTGATGGCGGATCACGGCGAGCGCATCGCCCTTGGGAAGGGTGGCGCCATGTTCAACTGCATGTCTCTGTCGTTTGATGCAGGCAACATGACCAGCTTGCTGCCGCTCTACTGCGGCGCGGCCCTGCACTTCGGCGAGCCGGGCGAGGGGGTGATCGGTGCCGCGATCGCTTGTGGTGCCAGCCACATGATCCTGCCCACGGCGCTGTTGGCAAATCTATTGCCCCCGGCGGAACTCGGTTCCCTCAAGGCCATCGGTTTTGGCGGCGAGGCGTGCCCGAGCAGCCTGGTGGAGCGTTGGGGGGAGCGGGTGGCGCTGTTCAACATGTACGGCCCGACCGAGTGCACCGTCACCGCGCTCTGCGCGCGGCTCACCCCGGGGGCGCCCATCACAATCGGTCGACCCGTCAACAACCTGAAGGCGCTGATCCTGGACGAGGCGGGCAACCTCTGCCCGGTGGGGGTCCCAGGCGAGCTCTGCCTGGCAGGGCTGGGGCTGGCTCGTGGCTACCTCAATCTGCCGGAGCGCACCCAGGAGGCCTTTATCGAGCTGGCCTTTGATGCAACGAATGAGGAACGTACCCATCGCCTCTATCGCACCGGCGATCGGGCCCTGCTGCGCCGCGACGGCAACATCCAGTATCTGGGCCGGATAGACGAGCAGATCAAGCTGCGCGGCTATCGCATCGAGCCGGGTGAGATAGAGACCCGGCTTGCCGAATTGTGCCCGGCCATTCGTCAGATCAAGGTGGTGGTGCAGGAGGGGCGCCTGCTGGCGTATGCCTGTTTGCAGGCCGGGGCGAACGAGCCCGACGGCGATGCCCTGCTGCAGCGGGCCGGCGAGTGCCTGCCCGAATACATGGTGCCGGCGCGCCTCTGCTGGCTGCCCGAGATGCCGCTCACCCCCAACGGCAAGCTGGACTTGCGCCGCCTGCCCGCCATCGTCTGGCAGCAGAGCAAGGGAGAGCCGCAAAACGAACTGGAGCAGACCGTGCTTGCCATCTGGCAAGGGGTGCTCAAGCAACCGCTCGGGGTGGAGGATGACTTCTTCCGTCTGGGCGGTGACTCCATCCTCAGCATCCAGCTCACCACCCGGCTGCGGGATGCGGGGCTGCACTGCAGCGTGAAGGACGTGTTCGAAGCCAAGACGGTGCGCCGCCTCTGCCGCCAGCTCGGCCAGCAGCAGGCGGTCAGCCACAGGAGCGAGCAGGGCAGCCTGACCGGCGAGTTCCCGCTCCACCCCATCCAGCAGTGGTTCTTCGAGCAGGGCTTTGCCAAATCCGGTCACTGGAACCAGGGGGTGATCCTGCGCCTGCCGGCCGGGGTGGACGATGAGGACCTGCGCGGCTGGCTGAATGCCCTGCGCCAGCACCACGATGCCCTGCGCTTGGCGGTGACCCCGACCGGCCAGCGCTACCTGGCCGAACTGCCATTGCCGCCGCTGCCGACCCTGGATGCCGCCAATCTCGATGAGGCTGAGCTGCAAGCCCGCCTGACCGAGCTGCAGGGAGAGCTCGACCCTGCCAGCGGCCACACCCTGGCCTGGGCCCGCCTGCGCAATCTCTCCTTGGAGGGGGATCGGGAGGGCGAGACGGTGGAGGGGCTCTTCCTTGCCTTCCACCACCTGGTCATCGATGCGGTCTCCTGGCGCATCCTGGCCGAGGATCTGGCCCGGGTGAGCAGGGGTGAGCCGCTGCCCGCCAAGGGCAGCAGCTATCGCCAGTGGGGTGAGGGGCTCGCGGCCTACGCCAAACGGGAAGAGGATCAGCTTGGCTTCTGGCTGGCTCAGGGGGAAGGCAGCCAGGGTCACCTGCTGATCGCTGCGCGCGCCACCGATGGCCGCGCCGCCGCCAGCCTGCTGCAACTGAGTCAGGAGACCACGGCTCGTCTCATCGACACCGCCAACCAGGCCTACTTCACTCAGGTGCCCGACCTGCTGCTGGCGGCACTGACCCGTACCCTGAGCGAGCAGGGTTACGGCAACCGTCACTGCGTGATGCTGGAAGGACACGGCCGCGAGGCCATCGATGCTGAACTCGACGTGAGCCGTACCCTCGGCTGGTTCACCAGCACCTACCCGCTGGCACTGGCGGATGCCGGTGCGTGGGATGCGCTGGTGTGCGCCACCAAGGAGCAGCTGCGCGCCGTGCCGGACAAGGGGGTGGGCTTTAACGCCCTGCGGCTGCACCACCCACGTGGCTGGGCACTGCCCGAAGCCTTGGTGGTCTTCAATTACCTGGGGGTCAGCCATCAGGGTGTTGCAAGCCAAGCCTGGCAGCCCCTGCCGCTGGCGCCGGGGGCACCAAGTTCCCCTGACAACCTGCCGCGCGAGCTGGTCAGTCTGCACGGGGGCGTGTTTGATGGCCGCCTCACCCTGCGCCAGGTGGGCGCCCTCAACCAGCAGGCGAGCGACGCCCTGATGGCGCGGCTGGCGGACAACCTGACGGCGCTGGTGGAGCACTGCTGCACCGTGAAGGTCCCACGCCATACCCCGAGCGACTTCCCGGGGCTTGGCCTCTCGCAAGCTGCGCTCAATGGGGTGCTGAGCGGGCGCGAGGTGGAGACCCTGCTGCCCATGACCTCGCTGCAGCAGAGCATGTTCCATCACAGGGCGCTGCTGCCCCGGGATCACGCCTATCACCTGCAGACCGAGATCGACTATCACCAGCCGCTGGACGTGGCGGTCTACCGTCAGGCCTGGCAGGGGCAGATCGCCCTTTGGCCGGCCCTTCGCAGCGAGCTGGTGCTGGTGGACGGGGTGGCGCTGCAGCGCATCCTCAAGCGCGCCGAGCTGCCATTCCACTATGAGGATTTGTCTGAAGTGGAAAATGCAGAGGCTCGAGTTCAAGCCTATCGTGAGCAGGATCTGGCCCGCCCGATCCCGCTGGAGCAGGCCCCCCTGCTGCGCCTTGCCTGTTTCAAATTGGCCCCCGATCACCACAAGGTGATCTTCAGCGCCCATCACGGCGTGCTGGATGGCTGGAGCGGCCCCGTGTTGCTGGGTTCCTTGCATCGTGGCTATCAGGCGCTGATGAACGGCCTGCTGCCGCAGGGCGAGCCGGATACCGCCTGGCTCGAATTTGGCCGCCATATCGCGAGCCAAGCCCGCAGCGCCGACGCCTACTGGCAGGGGCGAGGCGAGCTCTTGGCAACGCCTAACGATCTCGCCTGCCTGTTCGGAGTGACACTGGACGCGGGCTCAAGCGGGCGTCACACCCAGCAGCGACCGGCGGTGTGCGCCACGGAGCTGCCGGCCGAGGTAGCGACCTTGCTCGCGCGCCGAGCCTGCGAGCTTGGCGTGACCGCAGGCCTGTTGGCCCAATACGCCTGGCACCGTCTGCTGGCTCGTCGCTCTGGCGATGCCGTCACCCTGGTGGGCAACGTGACACCGGGCCGGGATTACCCCATCGAGGGGATCACCGCGAGCGTCGGGCTCTATATCAACAGCCTGCCGTTGGCGCTTGAGTGGCGCACCGAGCTGACCCTGGCCGAGCATATCGCCCGGTTGCAGACCGACCTGATGGCGCTCAATGAGCACGGCACCCAGTCGCTGGCGGCACTGACCAAAGGCCGGTCGCGTCTGTTCCAGAGTCTGTTCGTGTTCGAGAACTACCCCATGCCGGTGGCCCCTGTCGCCCCCGAACCTCACCAGCTGGTGCCGCGCTTTGGCACCGTGGTGGAGAAGGTGGAGCTTCCTCTGTCGCTCGTGGTCAGCAGCCGGGGCGAGACGCTCCAGCTGCGCCTCGAGTTCGATGGCGAGCAGATCCCCGAGGCCCGGGCAGAGGCGGTGCTGGCTGACTGGCTGGCCGAGCTTGGCTGGCTGGCGCAGGCGGATCTGAGCCAGCCGGCCAGCGTGGCGGCGGTACAGTCCCCGGTGATGCCGCTGGTGGTCGCCACCAGGGCGGAGCCCAGCCTGGCTCAGCCGCCGGCCGAGGCCCGCGTGCTGGTGGCCCTGTGGGAGCGTCTGTGCGGCGTGCCCGGCATCTGGCTGCAGACCCTGTGTGAACTCGGGGTGGATTCGGTGCAGCAGCTCGCCCTGCTGGCGGCCCTCAACGAGGCGTTTGGCCAGGAGCGGGCGCCGCTCACCCTGCAGACCCTCAAGGCCCATCCATCCCCCAGCCGGCTCTATGGGCACTGGCTGGTGTGCCAAACGGAGGCCGCGCTATGACGGTGACCATCAAGCATAAGGCTCAACTCGTGCAAACCCGGCCCGCCCCCCGTGAGGGGGCGGCCAACCTGGGCGCGCGGCTGGCGGCCTGTCTGGCCGCCAGCCCGCTGGCCCCTGCCATCCGTATGGGCGGGGAGGGTATCGGTGAGGGCGGATCAGATGAGCAGTGGCTCAGCTACGGCGCGCTCAATGCCAGGGTCGGCGAGATTGCCGCCCGATTGCAGGGTCTGGCGGTGGGGGAGCGGGTTGGTCTCTATCTCTCCCGCGGCCCCGATCTGGTGGCCAGCCTGCTGGCCTGCCTGCGCCTCGGTCTCACCTTCGTGCCCCTTGAACCGGATTTTCCGGTGGAGCGGCTACAGGGGATCGCCCGTCAGGCGCGCCTGTCGGCGGTGATCTGCGACGGCGACAGACCGGCTCCCGCCTTCGGCTGTCCGCTGCGCACCCTGGATGGGCCGGCAGCGGCAGGGCCGGTCTCCTGGCCCCAGGTGGATGACGCCCTGGCTGCCTACATGATGTTCACCTCGGGCTCCACCGGCGAGCCCAAGGGGGTGGTCATCAGCCGGCGGGCCCTGCTCTGCTTCCTCGACGGGATCCGCGAGCGGCTCGGATTATCACCGAACTGCCACTGGCTCTTCATCACCACCCCGGCCTTCGACATCTCCCTGCTGGAGATGCTGGGGCCGCTCTGGGGCGGTGGCCGGCTGACGGTGGCCGGCGGTGAGCACAACAAGGATCCCCTGGGGATGCTGGCCCTGCTCGAGGCCGACCCCTCCATCAACTGGCTGCAGGCCACCCCGGCCTGCTGGCGCATGCTGCTCAAGGCGGGCTGGCAGGGGCGCAATACCCTCACCGCCCTGTGCGGCGGCGAGGCGCTGGACTCAGGGTTGGCCGAGCAGCTCTGTGCCCGCACCCGGCGGCTGTGGAACTGCTACGGGCCGACCGAGGCCACCGTCTGGTCCCTGGTGAGCGAGGTGCGCTGGCCACCGACTGATGGCCAGATCACCATCAGCCACAGCCTGCCCGGCTATCGTCACTGGGTGCTGGACGAGGCGGGGCAGCCGGTGGCAGAGGGGGAGTGCGGTGAGCTCTGCATCGAGAGCCCGGCCCTGTGCGAGGGGTACTGGCGCAAGCCGGCCTTGACCAGCGCCGCCTTCCTGCGCCTTGCCACCCATCGCCTCTATCGCACCGGTGATCGGGTGCGGCGGCTGGGGACGGACCGTTTCCTCTATCTGGGGCGGCGCGACGATCAGGTCAAGCTGCGCGGTTTTCGCATCGAGCTCGGCGAGGTGGAGGCGGGACTGCGCCGCCAGGTCGGGGTGCAGGAGGCGGCGGTGCGTCTGGTGGGCGAGGGGGACGAGGCCATGCTGGTGGGCTACGTGGAGGCGAAAAGCGGGGTGACTCTCAATCGCCTCGCCCTGCGCAAGGGGCTGCAGGCGACGTTGCCGCACTACATGGTGCCGGCGCGGCTCATCCTGCTGGATGCCCTGCCCAAGACCGGCAGCGGCAAGCTCGACAGAAAGGCGCTGCCATTGCCCGAGTAGTCGCCTTGCCGGATGGTAAGAGCGATGGATAAAAAGAAGCCCGCATCATGCGGGCTTCTTGTTGGCTGTAAACCGAGGGGGCTTAGTGAGCGATGGGGGCGGCATCCGGTTTGGTGAGCAGGCGCTCGACGTCGTCGATCACCTTGAGGGCCGCCTGGGGGCCGCCGGTGGAGGTCCAGAGCGACCCGTCCACGGCGCCGAAGCGCTTGCCCTTGATGGCGCCAAGCTGCTGGAAGGCCGGGGTCTGCTCGGCCTGCTTCATGGCATCCACCGCATCCCCGCTGGTGCTGAGGGTGCCGATCACCAGCCAGTCACCGTCCAGCAGGTTGAGGGATTCGAGGCTCAGGGCCGGGGAGTGGGGGCTCTTGTCGCCAATCTGGTGGGAGGGGCGGGTGAGCCCCATCTCGGTGACCACGCTGCTGGCAAAGGTGCCGCCGTGCATGTAGCTCGGCCCCTTGGGGTTCCAGCGCACTATGCTCATCTGTTCCCCCTGATGCTGGGCGAGCTTGCTGCGGGCCTCTGCCAGGCGGGCCTCATACCGGGTGAGGAACGCCTTGGCCTCGGCCCCCCGGTTCATCGCGTCGGCGCTGCGACCGAATACGGTTTTCCAGGGCTCGCCCCAGTTGCCGGTGACGACGGTGGGGGCGATCTCCTTAAGCAGGGCCAGGAGCTCGGGCTTGGTCTGGCCGGTGAGGATGAGGTCCGGCTCCAGATCGATGAGGGTCTCCAGATTGGGGTTGTCCAGATCCCCGACCACGGCGATCTCCTTGCCCGCCTTGTCCAGCAGATAGCGGGGCAGGGTGGACTGGCCGCGCCCATTGACGGTGCCCACCGGCTGCACCCCCAGAGTCAGGGCGCTGTCGAGATCGAGTTCGCTCAACACGACGACCCGCCGGGGCGCATCGGGGACGCTCTGGGACTGGCCGTTGGCATCGATGACCTGGCGGCTGCCCGCCTGGGCCTGGAAGCCCGTCAGGCTGGCCAGCATGAGCAAGGTGGCCAGCGGGGAGAAGATCTTCATGGTGACATCCTTATGGGTGAAATCGGTGGGCCGGAGTCTGTGGAAAGTGCCTGAGAGCCGCCCGGCCAGCCCCGAATGGGCGGGGACATGCTACCACAAAGCAAGTGAGAAGCGTTGTCATTTGTATTTGTAGCATGACCTCGGCTTGCTTTGGTACCATCGCAGGCCCCTGTCAGGAGCCTTGCATGTTGCCTCGTTGTCCCTCACTCGATGGATCCTTTGTCCGTCAATTCGATGCCTTGTGCCTGCCGGGCCTGGAGACGCTGTCTCTTCATCGGGTCAGTTTTGATCCCGCCGCCTTCTCGCCGGAGTGCTTTGGGGCCCAGGGCATCATCCTGCCTGCTTCATTGCAGGGGGCTGCCCCCAAGCGCCTCGGGGAGTTTCTGGCAGGGCGTCTCGCAGCCCGTGAGGCCCTGCGTCCCTTCGGTCTTGCAGGATGCAGCGTGGCCATCGGAGCGGCCCGGGAGCCACTCTGGCCTGAAGGGGTGGAGGGGAGCATCAGCCACAGCCGGCTGGCGGGAGAGGGGGTGGCCCTGTGTGCGGTGCGCCCGGGCCAGGAGGGAATAGGGCTGGATCTGGAGGCCTGGCTCGATGGCGACCAAGGGGCGCAGCTCTGGCCCGGCATCATGGATGGGGAGGAGTGGGGACGGCTGGAGGCGGGGGTTCACGACGCCCAGCTGAGCCTGGCAGAGGGACTGACTCTGGTGTTTTCCGCCAAGGAGAGCCTCTTCAAGGGGCTCTATCCCCGGGTGGGGCGCTACTTTGACTTTCTCGATGCCCGCTGGCTCGCCATGACGGCGCAGACTCTCACCCTGGAGCTCAAATGCCCGCTGACGCCGGCCCTGCCAGCTGGCTGGCGCGCCACCCTGCACTGGCAAGCCCTGCCGGGGGGCGTGCTCACCGTCTTGCTGCTGTGAGCACGATGCCAGCGCCCGGATAACGCCAGCGCAAAGCCCAGAGAAAGAAACCGCCATCAGGCGGTTTCTTTCTCTGGCACAGGGTATGGCTCAGGCCGACACGCCATGGTCGGCGCGCAGGCGAGGCACTTCGTCAGCGCGTCGGCGGGGCACGATGACAGGGGCCCCGTCGCCGGGGGCGTGCAGTATGTCCACATCGGTCTGGTAGAGGCGATCGATGAGGGGCTTGGTTACCACCTCCCGGGCCGGGCCCATGGCCTGGATGGCGCCATCCCCCAGAGCAATCAGCTCGTCGCAGTAGCGGGCGGCGGTGGCGAGATCGTGGATGACGATAAGCACCGTCTTGCCCTCGGCGGCGACCCGATGGATGGCCTCCATCACCTCGGTCTGGTGGCCGATGTCCAGCGCGCTGGTGGGCTCGTCCAGCAAGATGATGTCCGCATCCTGGGCCAGCACCATGGCGAGCCACACCCGCTGGGCCTGACCGCCGGACAGCGAACTGGCGCTCTGGTGCCAGATGGCATCGAGCTGCATCCGCTCCCGGGCCCAGTCCACCATGCGGGCATCCTCCTCGCTCCACTGATTGAACCAGCCCTGGTGGGGATGGCGGCCATATTGCACCAGCTGCTCCACCAGGATGCCGGGGGGGACCAGGGGACGCTGGGGCAGATAGGCGAGCTCCCGAGCCAGGGCTTTGGCGCCATAGGCACCGAGTGGCTTCTCCTTGAGCAGGATCTCCCCGGACCGGGGCTGCTCCTGTCCCGCAAGGAGCTTGAGCAGCGTGGATTTGCCGCCGCCGTTGGGGCCGACGATCCCCACCAGCTTGCCCCGGGGGAGGGAGAAGGAGATCTCCTTGAAGATGGTCTTTTGCGGGTAGCCGAACTGGAGTCGGTTCACGGTGAGCGTCATCGGGCAGCCCTCGGTCTGTATTGAAAATGGATGAATGCCATGGTCAGTCGGCCTTCTGGCGATCTTTGAGCAGGATGAAGAGCAGCAGCAGGCCGCCGAGAATGCGGGTCATGATGCCGGTGGCCACCTCGTGGGGGCTGGCCAGCACCCGCACCAGGGTGTCGCTTGCGAGCAGCATCAGGGCGCCGCACAGGGCGGCAATCCAGAGCGGCACGATGCGATCCCGGCTGAGCCAGGAGGCAAGGATGGGGGCCGCCATTGCGATGAAAACCACGGGGCCGCCGATGGCGGTGCCAAGGGCTGCGACGATGATGGCCTGGGCCAGCACCCCGAGCTGCACCCGGTTCACGTTGACCCCGAGAGTACGGGCGGTGATCGGTCCCAGGCGCAGCACGCCGAGGGAGCGGGAGAGACAGACGGTCCAGGGACAGATGAGCAGGAGCAGCAGGCTTACCGGCAGCAGGGTGCCATAGCCCTGACCGACGAAGTTGCCCATGTTCCACAGATAGAGGCTGGTGAGGTGCACCAGGGACTGGGTGGACATGACGAACTGGCCGAGGGCGTTCATCAGCTCGGAGACGCCGATGCCGATCACCACGAACAGGTAGCCCTGCTCCCCCGGCTTGTTGCACAGGGCATAGAGCACTGCGGCGGCAAACAGGGCGCCGAAGGGGGCGGCCCACCAGGGCCAGGTACCCAGGGTCAGATAGAGGGAGAAGATGATGATGGCCAGGGATGCTCCCTCGTTGACCCCTATCATGTCCGGGGTGGCGAGGCGGTTTCGCACCAGGGTCTGCACCAGGCAGCCCGAGAGTCCCATGGCGGCGCCGGCCACCAGCACCGCCAACAGGCGCGGCAGTCGGATCTTGAAGACGGTTACTTGATCGAGTCGGCTTCCCTCCCCGAGCAGGGTCTGGATCACCCCCATCATGGTGATCTTGCCGGAACCCAGGGTGAGGGCCAGCAGGGAGAGCAGGGTGAGGGCGAGCAGGAGCCCCAGGGTGATGAGCCAGGCGCGGCGGTGCAGCAACAGGGTGTGGCTGCCAAGGCGAAGGCAGAGGGTGCCGCTCGGGAGTGAGAGAGAGTTCTTCATGGGCGTGGCACCTTATTTGACGGCCAGCAGGGAGCGGAAGCCGCCGCTGCGCACCACCAGGATGAGCACGGGCGCCCCGATGAGCGCCAGAATGACGCCGTTGGGCAGCTCGTAGGGCTGGATTAGCCAGCGTGCCAGCACATCGGCTCCGAGCAGAAAGAGCACCCCGAACAGGGCGGAGAAGCGCACCTGGATGGCGAGGCGAACCGGCTCCACCAGGCGGGCGCAGTAGGCGGCGAGGAAGCCGACAAAGCCGATGGGACCGGCGATGGCGATGGCGCAGGCGGTGAAGAGCGTTGCGGCCAGGAGCACACCGATGCGCACCCGGGTGGGGCGGATACCGAGGGCCCTGGACTGGTGGTCCCCCATCTGCATCAGGGTGAGAGGGCGACAGAGCGCCAGGGTCAGCAGCAGGGCGGCCAGGGCGAAGGGGACCACGGTGAGTACCGCTTCCAGACTGGAGGCGGCAAGGGACCCTAAGTTCCAGAAGCGGAACTGCTCCAGCACCACCCGGTTGGAGAGCAACAGGAAGTTGGAAAGACCGCCGAAGGTGGCGGAGAGGGCGACCCCTACCAGGATGAGCTTGAGGGGGTTGGAGCGCCCCACCATGAGGCCGAGGCCCAGCACGATGAGGTTGCCGAGCAGGGCCCCCATGCCGGACCAGAGCAGATACCCGTAGGCGGATTCGACGCCAAACCAGGTGAGGCCGATCACCAGAGCAAAGACGGCGCCGGCATTGACCCCGAGCAGGCCGGGTTCGGCCAGAGGGTTGCGGGTGGCACTTTGCAGCATGGAGGCCGCCAGGGAGAGTGATGCCCCCACCACCAGGGCTGCCAGGGTACGGGGCAGGCGCAGGGTATGGACTATCATGGCGAGCTTTTCATCGGCCACGAAGGCGGGATCGCCCATCAGGAAACCGGCGACCTCGCGGCCACCATAGACACCGGCCCCGGTGGCCAGTGACAGACAAATCAGCAGGAAGAGGAGCAGCACGCCGAGCCAGAACAGCCGAGCTTGGTATCTGAGCACTCAATGACTCCTTGAATTCGGGGAGGCAGAAACGCAAAAAGGGAGCCCCGCGACCGGGGCTCCCGCAGACAGGATGGATTACAGCTTGTAATCGACCCCTGCGTAGACGGTGCGACCTTCCAGGATGAAGTCGGCGTCGGTCGCCACCTCGTCACGCTGGGTGTTGGTGAGGTTGGTGATGCCGAGCTTGAAGTCCAGGGCCGGCGTGACGGTCCACTTGGTGTTCACGTCCAGGGTCTGGTAGTGCTTGGAGGTGAATGCCTGGGCGTTGCGGGCCGGCACCTTGATCACCTGGCTGCCGACATACTGCCAGGCCAGGTTGGCTCTGACCACGTCGCTCGCCTTCCAGTCCAGGCCGATGTTGCCGGTGTGATCCGGGGTCTTGGCCAGATCGTCACCCGTGCTCTTGTCTTCGGAGTCCAGCAGGGTCAGGTTGCCGGTCAGCTGCACGTTGTCCAGCACGTCGAACCAGCCGGTCAGCTCCAGCCCCTTGATACGGGCCTTCTTGACGTTGAGGTAGGTCATGACGGTCGGACGGTAGCCCGGGCCCCACTGATCGCTCTGGATCAGATCCTCGATCTCGTTGTGGAAGCCGGTCACCCCTGCGCCGAAGCGATCGGCGTTGTAGGCGGTGCCAAGCTCGTAGCTGACGGAGGTTTCCGGCTTCAGATCCGGGTTGCCTATCACCTTGCAGGCGCCGCGGCAGGCGGTGGTGGCGAATCCTTCGCTGGACTGGGCCAGGGTCGGGGCCTTGAACGCCTTGCCAGCGCCGCCCTTGATCACCCACTCGTCACTCAGGGAGTAGAGGGCGTAGGCACGGGGGCTGAACTCGTTGCCATAGGTCTCGTGGTGATCCAGACGGCCGGAGAGCGTCAGGGCCAGATCCCCAAAGCCGAACTCGTCTTGCAGGTAGAGGGCGCTCTGGCTCGCATCCACGCTGCCGTTCTGGATGCTGCGGCTGTGCTCCAGCTCGGTCTTGCGGAACTCTGCACCCGAAGTCAGCAGGTGATCCCCGAGGTAGCCGCTCAACTGGCCATCCACCGTGTTGTTGGTCTGGGTGATGTCGGCGGCACCACCGTTGAGCTGGGAGTCATCCATCAGATCGGTCTGCTCGAAGTAGTAACGAGCGCGGCTGTCGAAGTGTTCCCAACGGCCGTTATGGGTCAGCCCCAGGCTCAGGCGATCGAGTTTCTGCACGTTGTGGGGGGTGGCCGGTGCGGTCGGGGCACGGGGCACGTTGTTGAAGTAGCTGTCCATGTCGTTCTGGTTGTAACCCAGATCGAAGTCGATGTCCTGGTTGTCGGCCACCAGCCACTTCAGGCTGGAGAGCACGTTGACCACTTCCCGTTTCTCCAGGGCGTCGGCATCCGGGTTATTGGACTGATCGCTCTTCCAGCGATCCCGCTGATAGCCTTCCACCACCACGCTGCCCAGCAGCTTGTTGTCGATCAGGGCGCCGGAGACGAAGGCGCTACCCTGGTTGGCATCCCCGCCATCCCCCTTGGTGGGCATGGTGTGGGTGTAGCCGACGGCCGCTTCGGTGTTCTCCTTGGCCTGGCGCAGGATCACGTTGACCACGCCGCCGAGGGCATCGGCCCCGTACAGGGAGGAGACGGGACCGCGGATCACTTCGATGCGCTCGATGGCGGCCATGGGGATGGAGCTTAAGTCGAAGTCGTTGCCAAAGGAGCTGCCCAGGGTCTCGCGGGCGTTGACCCGCTTGCCGTTGACCAGCAGCAGGGTGTAGTCACCGCCCATGCCGCGGATCTTGATCTCGTTGCGACCCGTGGGGTTGGTGCCGATGATGTTGACACCGGGCACGTGCTTGAGGGCATCGCCGATGTTGTTGACGTTCATCTTGTCCAGATCGGCGCGGGTGACCACGGAGACGCTGGCCGGGGCGGTCAGCTCGGTGTGCTTGGTCTGGGTGGCGGTGACCACCACCGTCTCGTTGGCCTTGACGGACTCGGCCTGGGCCAGGCCCGGTACGGCCAGCAGACCAAGGGAGAGCAGAATGGGGTTCAGTTTAAAGAGGCCGTGCTGCAACTGCATTGTCAAAAACTCCATGGATATAACTGAGGTTATGGGGTCCGGATTCTTCTGATCCGGTGCTCACTGACTTCCTTGTCTGGCGGTGCCAGAGGCAGGATTATTGTTATCTCTTGTGCTCTTCAGGCCCCGGATGAGGAACCAGACACCGGCGCAGGCCACCAGGGTGCACGCAATGTTGATCCAGGCCAGGGTGGGGAAACCGTGCAGGGCGCCCCCCTCGTCGGAGACCAGATATCTGGCGGAGAGCAGGCTGCCGAGGCCCGCCGCCACATTGGTGACTGAGCCCTGGAAAGACATGAAGGCGGCGCGCTGATGAGGGGCCGGAATGGCCGCCGTGACCGCGAGGGTGGTGCTGGCACGGGCGGAGCTCAGGGCCATGAAGAGGGTGAACAGCAGATAGAGAGGCAGGCCTGCCGGCAAGGCAAAGCCCACCAGGGTGATCAGGGCCAGGGCCAGGCTGGTGAGCAGGATGGCGCCCTGGGCGCGGCCCTGATCGATCCAGCCGCCGCACAGGCGCATGGTGGCCATGCTGGCAAGGCCGCCGCACAGATAGAGGCTGGCGATCTGCTCGCGCGGGAAACCCAGGTTGAACTGGAAGTAGTTGGCAAAGTGCGGAATGAGCAGGAAGTGGCCGAACATCTGCAGGCAGAGGATGAAGAGGGCTCCCTGGCAGAGCGGTGATCCCAGCAACTGGCGCATCCCCTGGCCTGCCGGGGCCCGGTTGACCGGCAGGGACGGCAGCCAGATGGCACACAGCAGGGCCAGCAGCAGGCCGCCAGCACCAAACAAGAGGAAGGGGCTCTGCCAGCCAGACCACTGGGCCAGCACGAGGGCCGCGGGCACGATCAGAATGGCGGCCAGGGAAAACGCCATGCCCACGTAGGCGAGACGGCGGCCCCGCTCGGCGGGCGGTACCAGATCCAGCACCGCCGCCATCAGGATGGCCCCCAGGGGGCCGGCGACGCAGCCGGACAGGATAAAGAGCAGCAGCAGGGTCTGGCTATCCTCGGCCAGGGCGCAAGCCATCAAGAGCAGGAAGCGCAGGACCAGCAGTACCAGCAGGGCGGGTTTGCGGTTGACCCGATCGAGCCAGGGGGCGGCCAGGAGGCCCAGCAGGGCGGCTCCCAGGGTGGCGCCGCCGCTGAAGTAACCTGTCTGCTCCGGCAGCATCCCCAGGTGGGTTACCAGTTCCGGGCCAAGGGGCA
The DNA here is from genome assembly GCF_019048565.1 of Aeromonas sp. FDAARGOS 1406. NCBI lineage: Bacteria > Pseudomonadati > Pseudomonadota > Gammaproteobacteria > Aeromonadales > Aeromonadaceae > Aeromonas > Aeromonas sp. FDAARGOS 1406. The sequence goes on along the minus strand of NZ_CP077378.1, from coordinate 801,726 downwards.
TCACCATCATCATGCAGCCCATGGAGAGCATGTTGATGAGCAGCGCCAGGTGGATGGCGGCAGGGGTGGATGCGATGGATTCTGGCTTCATCAGAGGCTGACTCGAAAAAATGAGTCCGAATTGTATCCGAGGGTTTTTGTTGTGACAACAAATGATAACCATTTTTATTTGTATTGATTGGTATCTTAACGAGTCTTTATCAGGTGCCTCTGTGTGGGGTTGCATACCAGGCCCGTTGCAATCGGGGCGCCATGGACCATGATGGCAGGAAGCGAGAGGGTGGCGGTGAACGCCGGGAGGAGAAGATGCGCGCTGGATCAGGGTATTGGGGGCTGGGGTGCTGCCTGTTGCTGGCATTGCCCCTGAGGGCCGAAGTGAAGGTCATACCGGTATTCGAGGCGGATGCCGCGGTGCAGACGCTCAAGGAGATCTACCCGGATCTCGGGGTGAGCGCCATGGGCAACCAGCTGGTACTGAGCGGAACCCCCGCCCAGTTGCAGGAGGCCGAGCGTACCCTGGCGCAAGTGAACCAGCCGCCCCAAAGCCTGCTCATCGAGTGGCGGGTGGATGGCGCCTCCAGCAGTCAGCAGGCCGGAGTGGGGCTGGGCCTGGATGCCAAACGGCAGTGGCTGCTGGAGGGGGATGCCCGGCACTATGAACGCAGCCAGAGTGACAACTGGCAGGTGCGTGGCCTCTCCGGGCGGCCCGTGTTGTTGCAGATGGGGTCCTATCAGCCGGTCACCTTTTACCAGTGGCAGGGGGGAAGGGTGGTGGGCATGATGCCGCTGATGAACGGTCTCTACGCCACCGCGACCCTGATAGGGGACAGGGTGCAGGTGGCCCTCAGCAGTGAACAGGCAAGAGTGGAGCGGGGCAACATACACACCGGCCAGAGTGCCACCGAGGTGAGGGGTGCCCCGGGCCAGTGGCTGACGGTGGGGGAGCTTTCCACAACCCAAGGCAGCCGGGAGGCCGCGATCGCCAATCCATCAGGCATGGGCAGGGCCAGCGGCAGCGAGCGCCAGACTCTGCAGATCCGGGTCACGCGCCAGTGAACCAGCCTGTCAGTGGGGCTGATCCAGGGCGTAATCCCGCAACTGGCGGCTTCTTAGCAGATACCAGAGCGCCCAGAGGCTGGCGATGAGCACCAGGGCGGTGGGCCAGTTGAACGACCACTGCTGCAGATTGAGGCTGTGCAACTGCATGACCAGGCCGCTCGCGGTGGAGCAAAGCAGCAGGGCGCGGCTGTGGCGTCTGAGCCAGGCTCTGGCACTGTGGGTCTGGCGATGGGTGCCGCCGCAGGCGAGCAGCGCCAGCATGGCGGGCACGTCCGTCAGCAGGCTGATATAGAGGGTGAGCTTGTCCGGGTAGAAGAGGGTCAGGATGGCGCTGCCACTCTCCCGGGTGACCCCCGCCATCAGAAACAGCCAGACCGAGCGGGTCAGCAAGAGGGCGATGGGCCAGAACCAGAGCGGGGGGCGCAACTGGCCGTGATCGTCGTAACGGTGTTCGGGGTAGAGGGTCATGGTGGACCGGTATCCATTCATGCAGTGCGAGTGATGAAGGGGATATGGGGCACAGGGCAGGCCATTGCAAGGCCGGCAACGGCCGGGAATTAATCGGGGGGCCAGGCCCCCCAATCCGCAGTCTTTAGTTGCCGGGTTCCGGCGTCACAGCCAGCCTTTTCGCTTGAAGAAGAGACCGGTGCCCAGCGATGACATCACCATCAGCACCAGGGAGAGGGGGTAGCCGTATTCCCAGGCGAGCTCCGGCATGCGGCCAAAGTTCATGCCGTAGATGCTGGCGATAAGGGTCGGCGGCAGGAAGATCACCGCGGCTACCGAGAAGATCTTGATCACCTTGTTCTGCTCCAGATTGGTCACCCCCATGGAGGCCTCCAGCTGGAAGTTGATCTTGTCGAACAGGAACTGGGTATGGGGCAGCAGGGATTCCACGTCGTGCAGCATCTCGTCGATCCACTTGTTCTGCTCCCCCGTCATGCGCTGGCGCAAACTGCGTTTGAGGAAGCGCAGGGCGCGGCGGGTATCGTGCAGGGAGAGACGGATCTGGCCGTTGGCCTCTTCCTGGGCCATCAGCTCCTTGAGCATGGGGTTGATCTGGTCCGGCTCGAAGATCTGATCGGCGGTGTTCTCCAGGGTCTTGTACCCATCCTCGATCAGGTCTGAGAGGTACTCCACCTTGAGGTTCTGCACCTCCAGCAGGATGTCGAGGGCGTCTTCGACCTCCAGTCTGTCCTGGCGCATGTAGTGGCGCAGCAGACGCACCAGGCCGATGTCGTCCTCGCGGATGCTGATCAGCAGGTTGTTGCGCAGGGTAAAAGAGACGTGCACACCCTTGGTGTCGCGACCGATGCGCTGGGGAAACAGGGAGTGGATGTGCAGACCGTCGGTGTCCCAGTAGAAGCGGGCGGATGCCTCGATGTCATCGAGCTCCTCCTTGTCCGGCACCTCCTCCAGGAACAGGCCCGTCAACCATTCTCGCTCCGCTGTGTCCGGCTTGTAGGCATCCAGCCAGACGGTGTTGTCGGGAACGATGTCATCCGGCCCGAGCGTGACTATGTCCAGCACCTTGTTGTTGAGAATGTAGGCGGTGATCATCTGTCCCCCCTTAAGAAGTCATGGGTAATCAGGGATGGTTGCACAGGTTCATGCGGCCTTAGATCGCACGGAAAGCGATCCCATGAAATAGCATAACGAGGCCGATGGACAACCTGAATGCGGCGAACTATACAGGGGCGGGACCCGCTTGTCAGGGCCTATTCATCAGGGGTTCAGCCTGTTCGCTCAAAAAATCGGCGAGGTCGGATCAGCCGTGGCGACCCCGATGCGGGCGATCCCGGCGTCGCCTTCTTTGTTCGCCCTGGTGTGGGGGAGGGCCCGGGCTCACCGGCGGGAATGGCGGGTTGCTGGTCGCCCTGCGACAGCCCCCGGCCAAGCGCAGGAAACGGTCTCCGGGCGGTGTTCCGGGGCTGCGTCTCCTTGTTATCTGCTCTGGTGTGCGTGGGCAAGCCTGTTACAGATTGGGATAGTTGGGGCCCGAGCCGCCCTGGGGCGGCGTCCAGACGATATTCTGGCTGGGATCCTTGATGTCGCAGGTTTTGCAGTGAATGCAGTTGGCGGCGTTGATCTGCAGCCTTGGCCGGGTATCCCCATCAAGGATCTCGAACACCCCCGCCGGGCAGTAGCGCTGGGCGGGTTCGGCCCAGGTGGGCAGGTTGACCTCGACCGGAATGCGCGCGTCCTGAAGGGTCAGGTGACAGGGTTGATCCTCGTCGTGGCTGGTGCTGGCCAGATAGACGGAAGAGAGCTTGTCGAAGCTGAGCTTGCCGTCGGGTTTGGGGTAGTCGATGGGCTGGCAACGGCTGGCCAGGCGCAGCTGGCGGTAATCCGGCTCCTTGTCCAGCAGAGTAAAAGGAGAGGTCAAGGCAAAGAGTCGCTGCTCCAGCCAGTTGAAGGCGCCGCCGAGCCAGGGGCCGAAGCGGTGCAGGGCGGCCCCGACGTTGCGGGCCCTCTTCAGTTCCCGGGTCAGCCAGCTTTGCAGCAGCGCGTCCTGAAACTCGGCCAGATCCCGTCCCCCTTCATCCCCTCCTCGCAGTGCCATGGCGACCGTTGCGGCCGCCACCATGCCGGACTTCATGGCGGTGTGGATCCCCTTGATGCGGGAGAAGTCGAGGGTGCCCGCGTCACAACCGATGAGCAGACCGCCGGGAAAGTGCATGCGCGGCAATGAGTGCCAGCCCCCCTTGGTGATGGCCCGCGCGCCGTAGCTGATGCGCTCGCCCCCCTGCAACGTTGCCGCGATGAGGGGGTGGTGCTTGAGACGCTGGAATTCGTCAAAGGGGCTGAGCCAGGGATTCTGGTAGTTGAGATCGACGATAAGGCCGACCGCCACCTGATCCTGGGCCAGATGATAGAGATAGAAGCCCCCCTGACTCTTGTTGCCCTTTCCCTCCCCAAGGGGCCAGCCGCTGCCATGGAGCACCCGCCCAGGATGGGATTGTCCCGCAGGCACCTGCCACACCTCCTTGAAGCCGATGGCGTAATGCTGCGGCTGGGCGGTATTTTCCAGATGGAATCGGGCGATCAGCTGTTTGCCGAGGTGGCCGCGCGCCCCTTCGGCAAACAGGGTATAGCGGCCATACAGGGCCATGCCGGGCACGTGATCCGGCTTGGGGTTGCCCTCCTTGTCGAGGCCCAGATCGCCGGTCACCACCCCGCGCACCCGGCCCTCCTCCACGATGAGGGTGCTCGCCGCAAAGCCCGGGTAGATCTCGACACCGAGGGCCTCGGCCTGCTTGCCGAGCCAGCGGCAGAGGGTGCCGAGGCTGATGATGTGGCTGCCGTCGTTGTGCATGCGGGGTGGCACCGCCCAGTGGGGCAGTTGCAGGGAGCGGCTGTCGCTTTGCAGCAGATGGACCTGATCATCCGTCACCGGCACGCCGAGGGGGGCCTCCTGCCAGCTCTCTGGCAGCAGCTCCCTGAGGGCGACGGGATCGAGCAGGGCGCCGGAGATCAGGTGGGCGCCTATCTCGGCACCCTTCTCCAGCAGGCAGACCGAGAGGGCCGGGGCCTGCTGCTTCAATGCGATGGCGGCGCTCAGGCCTGCCGGGCCGCCACCGACGATGACGACATCAAATTCCATTGCTTCGCGTTCCATCTTGCCTCTGCGCTCGACTTGGCTTAGGGTAGTGCTGGTAGTTTACGTAAACGTAAACCACTTTGTCAGCAGAAAAGTGAGTGACGACAAGGTGGACCCACACAACAGGTATGAGGGATGACCGCCATGAAGCTGCTGGTCGCAGTCAAACGGGTCGTTGATTACAACGTCAGGATCCGGGTCAAGGGGGATGGCTCCGATGTGGAGCTCGCCAATGTGAAGATGGGCATCAACCCGTTTTGTGAAATCGCGGTGGAGGAGGGGGTCAGGCTGCGGGAAGCCGTCGTGGCATCCGAGCTGGTGGTGGTGACCTTCGGCCCCGAGGCGGCGGCCGAGCAGTTGCGCCATGCCCTGGCGCTGGGGGCGGATCGGGCGTTGCACTATGTCACCGGCGAGACCCTGACCCCGCTCACCGTGGCCCGGGCCCTGCAAACGGTGTGCGGGCAGGAGCAGCCCGATCTGGTGCTGCTCGGCAAACAGTCCATCGACTCTGACAACAATCAGGTAGGGCAGATGCTCGCCGCCCTCAATGACTGGCCACTTGCCACTTTCGCCTCCGCCATCAGGCTGGTGGAGGGGGAATTGCAGGTGACCCGCGAGATAGACGGTGGCCTCGAGACCCTCGGCATGGCGCTGCCCGCCGTGGTGACCGTGGACTTGCGCCTCAACGAGCCGCGCTTCGCCTCCCTCCCCAACATCATGAAGGCCAAGCGCAAGCCGCTGGAGAGCCAGCCGTTCGCCGCCCTCGGGGTAGTGCCGGCCGGCCAGACACGGCAGCTCGGAGTGATGGCGCCGCCGGTGCGCAGCGCCGGCATCAGGGTGGGCTCGGTGGACGAGCTGCTGGACAAGCTCAAGCACGAAGCCCGGGTGCTCTGATGGGTAGGGGCATGAGAGGGATGCCTCCCGCAGGCGTGAGCGCCATGCATGGGGCAACGGCCCCGGGGAGCAAGGGATCAATGGATGACATGAAGGTGCTGCCATGAGCGTACTTGTGATTGCGGAACATCATCAGGGGCGGATCGCCGACAACCTGGCCCAGCTGGTCACGGCGGCGGGGCGCCTGGGGGGCGAGGTGCATCTCTTGCTGCTGGGGCAGGGGCTGACGGAGGCGGGGGAGCAGGCCGCCGCCCTCACGGGGGTAAACCGGGTGCTGCTGGCAGAACATCCCATGCTGGCGGAGGGGCTCAACGACGGGGTCGACAGACTGCTCGCTGAGGTGGCCAGGGACTACCAGCACTGCCTGATGGCGGCCAGCAGCCAGGGCAAGGATCTGCTGCCGCGGGTGGCGGCCAGGCTCGGAGTGGAGATGATCGCCGAGGTGACCGGCATCGAGGGGCCCGACACCTTCCTGCGTCCCATCTATGCGGGCAACGCCATCGCCCGGGTGGCGAGCAGCGCCCCCGTCAAGGTGCTCACCGTGCGGCCCACCGCGTTCGCCAAGGCCGGGTCCGGGGAGGAGCGTGCCGTGATGGAATCGCTGCCGGTGGCCGAGGTGCGCTGCCGTACCCGGCTCATCGAGCGGCGTGCGGTGCGCTCCGCCAGACCCGAGCTCGGGGCGGCCCGGGTGGTGGTCTCCGGCGGGCGGGCGCTCGGCTCGAAAGAGCACTTTGCCCTCATCGACGCTCTGGCGGACAAGCTGGGGGCTGCCGTCGGGGCATCGCGGGCCGCCGTGGATGCGGGCTTTGTCGCCAACGACCTGCAGGTGGGGCAGACCGGCAAGGTGGTGGCCCCCGAGCTCTACATCGCGGTGGGCATCTCGGGCGCCATCCAGCATCTGGCGGGGATGAAGGAGTCCAAGGTGATCGTCGCCATCAACAAGGACGCGGAGGCCCCCATCTTCCAGGTGGCAGACTACGGTCTGGTGGGGGATCTCTTCACTCTGCTGCCGGAGCTCACCGCCAAGCTGTAAATTTGCCACAAAGGGGCGAACAAAGCCGTCCGTGCTGTCTCGCCCCCGTTTCCATGCATATTCTCTGCAAGCCCTGGCCCGTTCAGGGCTTTTGTCTGATGGGTGCCCGGTGGCGCCGGGGCAAAAGGTTGCGCTGGATCCCAAAAAGCCTTTGCCCCCACGGGGGGCTGTCGTGTAAAAACGTTCGAGTCACCGATCACACACATCCATTCACGGAAAGCGTCATGAGCAAACAGATTTACAACTTCTGCGCCGGCCCCGCCATGTTGCCGGTTGAAGTCATGGAGCGCGCCCAGCGCGAATTTTGTAATTTCCAGGGGCTGGGAGCCTCGGTCATGGAGCTTTCCCATCGCGGCAAGCCCTATATGGCGGTCGCCGAGAAGGCCGAAGCGGACCTGCGCGACCTGCTGGCGGTGCCGGACAACTACAAGGTGCTCTTCATGCACGGTGGCGGCCGGGGCCAGTTCTCCGCCGTGCCCATGAACCTGCTGGGCGGCGCCAACAAGAAGGCCGATTATCTTGTGACCGGCGTCTGGGCCCAGAGCGCTGTGGATGAGGCCCAGAAATATGGCGACATCCAGACTTATCAAGGGGTTGCCAAGAACGAGCAGGGCGTGTCGCACCTGCTGCCGACCCCGGCGTTTCGCGCCGATGCCGCCTATGTGCACTACTGCCCGAACGAAACCATCGACGGCATCGAGATGTTCGACATCCCGGCCACCGGCGACGTGCCCCTGGTGGCGGATCTCTCCTCCACCATCCTCTCCCGTCCCCTCGACGTGAGCCGCTTCGGCATCCTCTATGCCGGCGCCCAGAAGAACATCGGCCCCTCGGGCCTGGCCATCGCCATCGTGCGCGACGACCTGCTGAACCAGGCTCGTGCCGACGTGCCGTCGATCTTCGATTACCAGCTCACCGCCAAGAACGAGTCCATGTTCAACACCCCGCCCACCTACGCCTGGTATCTGGCCGGCCTGGTGTTCGAATGGCTGAAAAAGCAGGGGGGCCTGGCGGCCATGGAAGCACGCAACAAGGAGAAGGCCGACTTCCTCTACGGCTACCTCGATCAGTCCAGCTTCTATGGCAACAAGGTGGACGCGGCCTGCCGCTCCCGCATGAACGTGCCGTTCCAGTTGAAGAACGAGGCCCTGGACAAGCTGTTCCTGGCGGAATCGGAAGCGGCCGGCCTGCTGGCGCTCAAGGGGCACCGCATCGTCGGCGGCATGCGTGCCAGCCTCTACAACGCCATGCCCATGGAAGGGGTCAAGGCGCTGGTCAGCTTCATGGATGACTTTGCCAAACGCCACGGTTGAGGCGTGTCTCCCCATTGCCAGACGCCGGGGACTCCCCGGCGTCTGTTTTTCAGGCCTATCCTGACCCCGGCGCCCGGGTCCCGCAGTTGTACCACCGCCGAACTTGCCGTGCGGGGCGCGGACTGTTAACGTCCGGTCAGGTGATTTACTTGAGATCGTACAGGAAGTCTATGAATTCGTTGCGTTTGGAACCCATTTCTAGCGTGGCCGGGGTAGTCAATCTGCCTGGCTCCAAGAGTGTCTCTAACCGGGCCCTGCTGCTGGCCGCCCTGGCGCGCGGCACCACCCGGCTGACCAACCTGCTCGACAGCGATGACATCCGCCACATGCTGGCGGCGCTGACCCAGCTCGGCGTGAAGTACAAGCTCTCCGCCGACAAGACCGAGTGCACCGTGCACGGACTGGGTCGCAGCTTCGCGGTGAAAGAGCCGGTCAATCTGTTCCTCGGCAACGCCGGCACCGCCATGCGCCCCCTCTGCGCAGCCCTTTGCCTGGGCTCGGGCGAGTACACCCTGGGGGGCGAGCCGCGCATGGAAGAGCGCCCCATCGGCCACCTGGTGGATGCCCTGCGCGAAGCGGGTGCCCATATCCAGTATCTGAAAAAAGACGGCTATCCGCCCCTGGTGGTGGATGCCAAGGGGCTCTGGGGTGGTGACGTGCACGTGGACGGCTCCGTCTCCAGCCAGTTCCTGACGGCGTTTTTGATGGCAGCCCCCATGGCGGCCGGCGACACCCGCATCCACATCAAGGGCGAGCTGGTCTCCAAGCCCTACATCGACATCACCCTGCACATCATGAAGCAGTTCGGGGTGGTCATCGAGCACGACGACTACAAGGTGTTCTACATCAAGGGCAACCAGACCTATGTCAGCCCGGGGGACTTCCTGGTGGAAGGGGATGCCTCCAGCGCCTCCTACTTCCTCGCGGCGGGTGCCATCAAGGGCAAGGTGCGGGTTACCGGCATCGGCAAGCACAGCATCCAGGGGGACATCCACTTCGCCGACGTACTGGAGAAGATGGGGGCCCGCATCACCTGGGGCGATGACTTCATCGAGGCCGAGCAGGGGCCGTTGCACGGCATCGACATGGACATGAACCACATCCCGGATGCGGCCATGACCATCGCCACCACGGCGCTGTTTGCCGAGGGCACCACTACCATCCGCAACATCTACAACTGGCGGGTGAAGGAGACCGACCGCCTGCACGCCATGGCGACCGAGCTGCGCAAGCTGGGTGTGGAAGTGGAGGAGGGGCACGACTTCATCACCGTGATCCCGCCCGCACAGCTGACCCACGCGGCCATCGACACCTACAACGATCACCGCATCGCCATGTGCTTCTCCCTGGTGGCACTCTCCGATACGCCGGTCACCATCAATGATCCGGGTTGCACCTCCAAGACCTTTCCGGACTACTTCGACAAGCTGGCCAGCGTCAGTCAGGCCTGAGCCCTTTCGGCCCGCTTCGTGCGGGCCTTTTCATCTCTGCCCCCCGCTTTTTTCATGCCTCGTAGCAGCATTATGCAAACTTGCAAGGTGCGATAATAAAATTCCTTGCCGAAGAATGTAATTTTCTATTTACACCGACCCGGCACAGGGCTAGATTGAGATCTCTTTATCGCAGTCATCTAGCAGGAAACTTGGTCATGCAGCATCAAACCGACGACGTTCGTATCAGTGAAATCAAAGAGTTATTGCCCCCGGTTGCGGTGCTTGAGAAGTTTCCGGCGACCGACACCGCCTCGGCCACCGTGTTTGAATCCCGTCAGGCCATCCACAACATCCTGGCCGGCGACGATGATCGCCTGCTGGTGGTGATCGGCCCCTGCTCCATCCACGATCCGGTCGCCGCCCTGGAATACGGCAAGCGCCTCAAGGTGCTGCGCGACGAGCTGAAAGATCAGCTGGAGATCGTGATGCGGGTCTACTTCGAAAAACCCCGTACCACAGTGGGCTGGAAGGGGCTGATCAACGATCCCTACCTCGACAACAGCTGCCAGATCAATGACGGCCTGCGCCTGGGTCGCAAGCTCTTGCTGGATCTCAACGACATGGGGCTGCCGACCGCCTCCGAGTTCCTCGACATGATCACCCCGCAATACGTGGCGGATCTGATGAGCTGGGGTGCCATCGGCGCCCGTACTACCGAATCCCAGGTACACCGCGAGCTGGCCTCCGGTCTCTCCTGCCCGGTGGGCTTCAAGAATGGCACCGACGGCACCATCAAGGTGGCCATCGACGCCATCGGCGCCGCCAGCGCCCCGCACCACTTCCTGTCGGTGACCAAGTACGGCCACTCCGCCATCGTCTCGACCGCCGGCAACCCGGACTGTCACATCATCCTGCGCGGTGGCCGCGAGCCCAACTACAGCGCCCGTCACGTGGATGAGGTGGTGAGTGGTCTGGACAAGGCGGGTCTGCCCCAGAAAGTGATGATCGACTTCAGCCACGCCAACAGCAGCAAGCAGTTCAAGAACCAGATGCTGGTGGCCGAGGACGTGGCCGGTCAGCTGCGTGCCGGCAGCAAGGCGGTGTTCGGCGTCATGGTGGAGAGTCACCTGGTGGAAGGGCGTCAGGATCTGGTGGACGGGTGCGAGCTCACCTTCGGCCAGAGCATCACCGACGCCTGCATCGGCTGGGCCGATACCGAGGTGCTGCTGCGCAACCTGGCGGACGCCGTGGCCGCTCGCAACGCCCTCTGAGCCCAAGGCGCCCCGTTGGCGGGACAATAAAAAAGCGCGACCCTGGGTCGCGCTTTTTGTTTGGCCATCTCTCGGCAGGTCGCAGTTTACTTGGCCCGCTCCTGGTGGCCGCGCAGGCGGATGTTGATCATCTCCACCACCAGCGAGAAGGCCATGGCGAAGTAGATGTAACCCTTGGGAATGTGCAGATCCAGCCCTTCGGCCATCAGCGCCACCCCGACCAGGATAAGGAAGGAGAGGGCCAGCATCTTGATGGTGGGGTGGGTATCGACGAAGTCGCCAATGGCCTTGGCGGCAAACATCATGACGCCGACGGCGATGATGATGGCCAGCACCATGACAGGGACATGATCCGCCATGCCCACGGCGGTGATGACGGAGTCCAGGCTGAAGATGATGTCGAGGATGGCGATCTGCACCAGGGTGGACAGGAAGCCCGCGGTCTTGCTCACCACACCCGCCTCTTCGGCGGCCCCTTCCAGGCTCTGGTGGATCTCGTGGGTGCTCTTGGCGATGAGGAACAGACCCCCCACCAGCAGGATGAGATCCCGTCCCGAGATGGCTTCCCCCAGCACGGTGAAGAGGGGCTCGGTGAGGCGCATCACCCAGGCCAGGGAGAGCAGCAGCAGGATGCGGGTGCCCATGGCGAGCCCCAGCCCCAGGATGCGCGCTTTCTGGCGCTGGGCTTCCGGCAGGCGACCCACCAGGATGGAGATGAAAATGATGTTGTCGATGCCGAGCACGATCTCGAGCAGGGTCAGGGTGGCGAGCGCGACCCAGGCGGAGGGGTCAGCAATCCATTCCAGCATGATTGAACCTTGGTTGAACAGTGATTGAGGTAGAAGCCGCGCATTTTAGCAGGGGGTCATGGCTTGTCCCAGTGGCGGGAAAAGATAAAAATGGCGGCGATCCAACAGGAGGGAAACATGTTTCGATTAGGGCTCATCATCAACCCCGTCGCCGGCATCGGCGGGGCCGTCGGTCTCAAGGGCAGTGACGGTATGGTCGCCGAGGCGCTGGCGCGCGGGGCCGTCCCCAAGGCCCGGGAGCGGGCCCGCCAGGCCCTGTTGCCCCTGTGCGAGCTGACCACGTCATTCGAGCTGCTGACGGTGGCCGGTGAGATGGGGGAGACGCTTGCCGCAGAGCTCGGGCTGCCCCATCGCATCGTCCATCGGCCTGCCGGGGCGCAGACGAGCGCCGAGGATACCCGGGCCGCCGCCCTGGCCCTGCGCGATGCCGGGGTGGATCTGCTGCTCTTCGCCGGTGGCGATGGCACCGCCCGTGACATCTGCGCGGCGGTGGGGGAGTCCTGCCATGTGCTCGGCATCCCGGCGGGGTGCAAAATCCACTCCGGGGTCTACGGGGTGACGCCGGCGGCAAGCGGCCGGGTGGCGGCCAGAATGATCGCAGGGGAGCTTCTGAGCCTGGTGGATGCGGAGGTGATGGACATCGACGAGGAGGCGTTTCGCGCCGGCAAGGTGCGCGCCCGCCACTACGGGCAGCTGCTGGTGCCCGGGGATCTGCGCTACGTGCAGGCGGTCAAGCAGGGGGGGCGGGAGTCCGAGGAGCTGGTGCTCGCCGATCTTGCCGCCGGTGTGGTGGAGCAGATGGAGCCCGATACCCTCTACCTGATGGGGTCGGGGAGCACGGTGGCCGCCTGCATGGGTGAGCTGGGTCTGGAAAATACCTTGCTCGGTGTGGATCTGGTGGAAAATGGCCAACTTATCGGGCAGGATCTCAGCGCCGCCGAGATCCTGACCCGGATCTGCGGCCGTCGCTGCCGTCTGATCATCACCCTGATCGGCGGTCAGGGACATCTGTTCGGGCGCGGAAATCAGCAATTGAGTCCAGACGTGATCCGGGCCGTCGGGCGCGAGCATATCCAGGTGCTCGCCACCAAAGCCAAGCTGGCGGCGCTAGAAGGCCGTCCGCTGCTGGTGGACACCGACGATCCGGCACTGAACCGGTCGTTGAGTGGTTATCTGCGCATAACCACGGGATACAAGGATCAGGTCATCTACCCGGTGGCCAACCCGGAATAGGACATCAAGGATGCGGCTGGCCTGGCGCCAGAGAGCCGCGATCAACCGGATCGCGGTTCCACTCCCCGAATTTTTTGCCGGCAACCCCGGAAATGAGGCTGCGTTAAATGACGATTCACGATTTTGAACACAAGTTGTTGGGACTGATCGACGCCATGGTCGCCACGGCCAGCGAAGACGAGCTGTTTGCGGGCGGCTATCTGCGAGGGCACATCTCCCTTGCGGTGGCGCGCGCCGAGCTGGAGGGCAAGACCCTGGTGCGGGACGTCAAGAGCTATGTGCTGCGCAGCCTGAACGAGGCCATCTTGCAAGGTGAGCTCTCCGAGCAGGACGAGGTGCTGGTGCAGGAGATGTGGAAGCGTCTGCAGGCCCAGGCGGAAGCTTGATCCCATTCGCAGTTCAAACACAAGTTTAAGTAATCTGCTTCCCTGAGTGTTATCAAAAGGTTAATAATGAGGCTCGCCTTTTGTTTCAGGGATTAAACCATGGCCTCCACCTCACGCATTGCCACCAGACTGCCGCTCGAGATGCTCTATCACTGGGAGCGGCAGTGTCCCGACCGAATCTATCTGCGTCAGACCATCCACCGCGAATACGTCGACTTCACCTGGGGTGAGGTCGCCGACGAGGCGCGGCGCATGGTGACGGCACTGCGCGCCCTGGGCCTGGTGCCCGGTGACAAGATGGCGCTGCTCTCCAAGAACTGCGCCCAGTGGTTCATCGCCGATCTGGCGATGCAGATGGGGGGATACGTGAGCGTGCCCATCTACCCCACCGCCAACGTCGACACCATCGAATACGTGCTGCGCCACAGCGAAACCAGGGCGATCTTCGTCGGCAAGCTGGACGACTGGAAGAGCCAGGAGGCGGGGGTGCCCGGGGATCTGCTGCGTATCGCCCTGCCTTACGACACCATGCCGGCCGCCCACCAGTGGGACGATCTGCTGGCGCAATACGACCCCATCCCGGACAGCCCGGTGCAGGCGCCGGATGCCCTGCTGAGCCTGGTCTACACCTCCGGCAGCACCGGCAAGCCCAAGGGGGCCATGCTGAGCGTGGAGCGCTACGCCTGGTCCTGCGAGAAGCTGGTGGAGGCGGTCTCCCTCACCGCCGAGGATCGCGGCTTCTCCTACCTGCCCCTTGCCCACATCACGGAGCGGGTCTACATCTACGGCGGCAGCCTGTTCAGCGGTGCCACCATCGCTTTCCCCGAATCCCTCGACACCTTCATCGAGGACGTCAAGCGCTGCCGTCCCACCGTCTTCATCTCGGTGCCGCGGCTCTGGGCCATGTTCCGCATCAAGATCCACGAGAAGCTGCCCCAGAAAAAGCTGGCGCTGCTGCTCAAGATCCCCCTCGTCTCCAGCCTCATCAAGAGCAAGCTGCAAAAGGGGCTGGGGCTGGATCAGGCGCGGGTGCTGGGCTGCGGCTCGGCGCCGGTGGCCCCGGCGCTGCTGGAGTGGTATCACAGCATCGGCATCCATATCACCGAGGCCTGGGGCATGACCGAGAACCACGCCTACTCCACCCTCAACTACCCGTTCCGGGCGGACAAGATAGGCACCGTCGGCAAGGCCGGGCCCGGGGTGACCATCAAGATCTCCGACGAGGGGGAGATCCTCTGTCGCTGCGACGGCATGATGCTGGGTTACTACAAGGATCCCGAGCACAGTGCAGAGGCCATCGACGCCGAGGGCTGGCTGCACACCGGTGACATGGGCAAGCTGGACCGGGAGGGTTACCTCACCATCACCGGCCGCATGAAGGATGTCTTCAAGACCGCCAAGGGCAAGTACGTAGCCCCGGTGCCCATCGAGGGGATGCTCGGGCAGGAGCCCATCATCGAGCAGCTCTGCGTCATCGGCTACGGCATGCCGCAGCCGGTCGCCCTGGTGCAGCTCGCCGAGAGCGCCATGAAGGGGGACAAGGCCGGGGTGGAGGCCCAGCTGGAGGCTGCCCTCAACCGGGTCAACGACAAGCTGGAATCCCACGCTCGCCTGCGGGGCATCCTGGTGGTCAAGAGCCCCTGGAACATCGAGAACGGGGTGCTGACCCCCACCATGAAGATCCGCCGCCACCTGCTGGAACAAAAATACGCGGACATCGGCGAGCGCTGGTCCGGCAGCCAGCGCATCCTGTGGGAGTCCTGACAGGGGCTGGTGCCGCCATATGGGCCACATCAATGACAGTCGGGGGAGCCAGTGGCTCCCCCGCTGTATTTCAGGGGGAAGCAGCCGACAGGGGGCGGGGCTGGGGCATTGACCCCTTCCCCGAGGTTTCCCGCCGCTGCCATGCCGCCCCTCATCGAGGGAATCGGCAGGGAAAGGCATTTGCAAAATCCATGGAAAGGCGGGATCCCAGTGGCTTGGTGAATGCATCTCGGGGTCACACACGGGGGTCGCAAGAGGCGGGGGCAGGGCATTGACCCCTTCCCCGACGTTTCCCGCTGCCGCCATGCCGCCCTGCGTCGAGGGAACAAGCAGGGAAGGTATTTGCAAAATCCATGGAGAGGCGGGATCCCAGTGGCTTGGCAAATGCATCTTGGGGTCACACACGGGGGTCGCCAGGGGCGAGGGCGGGGCATTGACCCCTTCCCCGACCTTTCCCGCCGCCATACCGCCCCGCGTCGGGGGAATCGGCACGGAAAGGTATTTGCAAAATCCATGGAGAGGCGGGATCCCAGTGGCTTGGCAAATGCATCTTGGGGTCACACACGGGGGCCGCAAGGGGCGGGGGGAGGCATTGGCCCCTTAACCTGGGCTTCCCGCCACCGCAGAGGAGGTCTGCCAATAAGGTCATCGGAGGGAGACCGCCCTCACATGGGGCAGGGGGGCATCTGATGCACGGCGCCAGAGGCGCAGAGAAAGGGGGTGAGGGGCAGGATGAGAGCCGCAGAGAGCAAGAAGGGGAGCCGCAGCTCCCCTTCCCGTTGGCGGATGCCGGGGTCAGACGGCTTTGTACTCAAGCTCGACCGAGCCCAGCGCCTTCAGGGTGGACTGGGCCGAATCCCGCTGGCTGATCTGGCCATCCTTGCTCTCCAGCAGCACGGCGCGGCGCACGGTGGCGAGATCCTCGCCACCCAGCACAGCGTGGGCGCAGGCCATCTGCATCGGCGGCAGGCTCGGGTTGAAGGCGGCGTTCTCGGCATAGCGGCCGCAGAAGATGCGCCCGTCCTCGAACTGCAGCGCCACCGCGGCATAGCCCTGGCTATAGGGGGCATAGCTCTGGCGGGCGGCGGCGAGCGCAGCCTGCCACAGGGGGTCGTCGCTCTCGAGCACCAGCTCGTCGTGAGCCTGGGGGCTCATCAGGGCATCGGTGATCTCGAGATCGGCGGGGCCGAAGGAGTGGGGCAGGAAGGATTGCAGCTCGCTGAGATCGTCCGGCAGGGAGACCTTCAGGGTCTTGGCGGTGCTCAGCTCGTTCATGAACTGGCGGCAGTGGCCGCAGGGGGTGTAGTTCACGGTGATCTCGGAGATCCCGGTCTCGCCACCCAGCCAGGCGTTGGAGATGGCGGACTGCTCGGCGTGGACCGAGTGGAACAGCCCCTGGCCCGCGAACTCCATGTTGGCGCCAAAGTACCAGGTGCCGCTCAGGCCGCAGGCGATGGCGCCGACGAAGAACCTGGAGATGGGGGCCACCGAGCAGGCGGCCGCGAGCGGCAGCAAGGCCAGACGCAGGGCCCTGTCATCCAGCCCGGTGGCGGCTTTCAGGGTCGCGACCTGGTCCGGGGTGAAACGGGCCTGGAAATCGTCCCCCAGCATGGGCAGCAGGGCGGCCTGGAGCGGGGCGGAAAGGGTCTCGAATGGCTTGGCAAAGCGGGGATGCATACTGTGTCCTCAAAGGCCAATTGGGGGGCCATTGTAGGGAGCAAGCGCGGCGAATTGTGTGAGCGCGCTCACGCCTTGATGGGCAAAGGGGCGGGGATGGTAAAGGAAACGTTTGTCTTTCGCAATCTGTGCGCCAGCTCCCGGCATCAGGGAGGCGAGGGTATCGGATGGAAACGGTGAAAGGGCACAGAGGCCATGGCCGCAGGGGCGGCCATGGCAACGGGGATCAGGTCAGCCAGTGGTAGAGGGCGAACAGCAGGGGGGCGATGGCCGCGGTCAGCACACCGCACACCACCATGGCCAGCGACGAGAAGGCGCCCTGGGTCACTCCCTGCTCGGCGGAGGCGGCGGTGCCGATGGCGTGGGCGCAGGCTCCCATGGCGAGCCCCTGAGCCTCGGGGTCGGTGACCCGCATCAGCTTGAGCAGGGGGTAGCCCACCAGGGCCCCCAGGATCCCCACCACCACCACCACGGCGGCGGCGATGGCGGGAATGCCGCCGAGGGACTGGCTGACGCTCATGGCGAGCGGCGTGGTGATGGACTTGGTGGCGATGGAGGCGAGCAGCGCCGGATCCGCCCCCATCAGGTGGCCGACCCCCAGGGTGGTGCAGACCGAGATGAGCACCGCGGTGAGGGTACAGGCCAGGATGGGTGTGAGCTTGTCGCGGATCTGGCGCGCCTGCTGGTACAGCGGCAGGGCCAGGGCCACCACGGCGGGTTCCAGCAGGGCGGTCAGGGGTGAGGCCCCCTGCTGGTACTGATCCAGAGGCAGATCGAGCCAGAGCAGCAGGCCGATGATGACGGCGGTGGGGATCAGCACCGGATTGATGACGGGCCAGGGCAGGCGGCGGTAGAGGGCCCGGGTCATGAAATAGAAGGCCAGGGTGAGGGGCAGGGCGAACCAGAGGATCATGGCTTGTTCATCCTTTGATAGAGGTGGCCGACCGCGCCCAGGATGAGCACGATGCCGAGCACGACGCAGAGCATGATGAGACCGAAGGATTGGCGCAGGGGCTCGAGCCAGGCCACCAGGCCCACCGCCACCGGCACGAACAGCACCCCCATGTGGCGCAGCAGCAGGCCGCCCCCCAGCTCGACCCAGGAGAAGCGGACGATCTGCAAGGAGAGCAGCACGAACAGCAGCAGCATGCCGATGATGCTGCCGGGGAAGGCGAAGGGCAGGATGGCCGCCACGGCCTTGCCTGCCAGCAGACAGGCGATGATGACCAGAAAATCACGAAGGTAGCGCAGGGTGCGTTGCAGCAGCACGGGGGCCTCATCTTGGCAAGTGTGAGCGAGGTCGCAGTTTAACAGGCACGGGGGGGAGGGAACAGGGTCAACTGGCCCGCAGGGGATACAATGGCCCCGGCTTCATCCCCATTCACAAGAAGGAGTTCCCATGTCGACCCCCTCTCTCCTGGCCCGGTTGCGCCAACTGCCCGCCGATCCCGCCCTCCCTGACACCCTGCTGCAAACCCGCCAATGGGAGGGGCCGCTTTGCCGGGTGAGGCTCGACAACACCGGGAGGCAGTCCGAGGCCGTCCACCACTGGCGGCTGTTTGAGGGGGATCTCGGACTTGCGCCCGACGCGGCCATCTACGGAGAGGGGTTCCAGATGCTGGCCCAGACCGGGGGACGCTGGAATGCCCCCGAGCACCTGGGCCGCTGCCCCGATGCGTCTGTCTATCGCATCACCGCCGACCATGGCTACCACACGGTGCACAACCTGCTGCTGGTGGCGCAGGAGGGGGGCTGGCTGCTGCTGGCCTTTGCGAGCTGCCAGCGCTTTGGCGGGGAGTTTCGCCTCCATCCCGACGGGCGCCTCGAGATCGTGATGAACACCGAAGGGCGCACCCTGGCGCCGGGTGCGCACTGGCAGAGCGAGGCGCTGATCTGCCTGGAGGGGCCGGACAGGGAGGCCCTGCTCGCGACGCTGGCGCAGCATATCGCCGCCGAGCACGGC
Source organism: Aeromonas sp. FDAARGOS 1406 (assembly GCF_019048565.1). Classification (NCBI taxonomy): domain Bacteria; kingdom Pseudomonadati; phylum Pseudomonadota; class Gammaproteobacteria; order Aeromonadales; family Aeromonadaceae; genus Aeromonas; species Aeromonas sp. FDAARGOS 1406. Next base: position 783,290 of record NZ_CP077378.1, on the reverse strand, counting down.
TCCCTGGTGGGGGAGGTGCCCACGCGCCCGAGCGGCTGGTGCTCCTGGTATCACTACTACGCGAACGTGAGCGCGGCGGACATTCGCGAGAACCTGGCGGTGCGGGCCGAGCGTTTCCCGGCCCTGCGCTACGTGCAGATAGACGATGGCTATCAGGCCAGGATGGGGGACTGGCTCACCCCTTCCGCCAAGTTCGAGGAGGGGGTGGCGGCCCTGGCAGGGGAGATCCGCGCCGCCGGTTGCGAGCCTGCGCTCTGGGTCGCCCCCTTTATCGCCGAGCCCGGCTCGCAAGTGTTCCAGCAGCACCCTGACTGGTTCGTGAAAGGGGAGGATGGCCTGCCGCTCCCCTCGGAGCGAGTCACCTACGGGGGCTGGCGCTGCACCCCCTGGTACGTGCTGGATGGCACCCACCCCGAGGTGCAGACGCACCTGGAGCAGGTATTTCGCACCCTGCGTACCCAGTGGGGCATTCACTACTTCAAGCTCGATGCCAACTTCTGGGGGGCCATCCACGGTGGTCGCTTCCACGACCCCGCCGCCACCCGGGTGGAGGCCTATCGGCGCGGTATGGCCGCCATCCTGCGCGGCGCCGGGGAGGGGGCCTTCCTGCTCGGCTGCAATGCGCCGCTGTGGCCGAGCCTCGGCCTGGTGCATGGCATGCGGGTGAGCGATGACGTAGAGCGCCAGGGCCCCCGTTTTCGCCAGATAGCGCGAGAAGCCTTCTGCCGCGCCTGGCAGCACGAGCGGCTCTGGGTGCTGGACCCCGACTGCGTCTGCCTGCGGGATATTCCGGGCCAGCACGGGAGCTGCGCCGAGTACGACTTCCACCTGGCCGCCCTGGTGGCGAGCGGTGGCATGGTGCTGGCGGGGGACAGATTGCAGGATCTGGACGCGGCGCAAGGGGCGCGCCTTGGCAAGCTGCTCGCCCTGTGCGCCGCGCGCACCCCGGCGGCCCGCTTCGAGGGGATGGCATTCGAGCGCGGGCGGGTGGCGCTGCCCGGGGGCGGCGAGCTGCTCTGCCTGTTCAACTGGGGGGAGCACCCCTGCGAGTTCCCGTTGGCGCCGGGGGGCACGGACTTCTGGGACGAGACGCCCCTGGGGAGCACCCTGGTGCTGCAAGGGGGGCAGGGGGCGGTGATCCGCTACCCCTGATGGCGTTGCACTGCAAAAAGGCTCCCTCGGGAGCTTTTTTACGTGGCGAAATGGTCTCTAGAAGTGCCACTCCATCCCGATGGCGTAATTGGCGGAGCCATAGCCCGGGATCTCGTTGCTGGAGGCGAGTGCCTTGACGGTGAGGCGGGTTGTCAGGGGGATGCCGAGCCCCATGCCGATGGCGATCTCGTCGCTCTGATCCCCCATCATGTCCACCCGCAGGGTGCGATAGAGGGAGAGATCCTGGCTCATCTGGGCATAGATCTGGGACGACTTGTTGTAGAGCTGGCCGAACACCTCCATCTGGAAGCCGTTTTGCGGCGTGATGGCCAGGGGAATGCCGGCGAAGCGGTAGAGATCCGAGTGGTTGAAATAGCTGTTGGTGATTTGCGGGGTGAAGTCGGTCTGCTGGTAGAGGGTGCTGAAGTTGTGCTCGATGAGCCGGTAGGTCTGCTCCGGCAGGCGCAAGAGGTAGTCTGGCACCTCGAACCGGGCGCCAGCGAGGGCGGCCTGGGGTAGCAGGGCACAGGCGACGAGTGTCAAAGCAGGCAGAGCTGAACGCATAAAACGAGAGTTCCCCAACAGTCGAAAGCACGGCATCCATGCCGTCAGCGCATCTAAATATTCACACTATCAGGAGCTTGGGCTCCCTGCCCATTATGTCGCGAGCCGGGGAAACGCATCGGTTTTTAACTGTGAAACGGCTCACATCTCACAGATTTTCAAGGTAGTGATAGAGACTCTTTAGAATCGCAAAGTTCCGTTCGTTCCCCTGGTTCTGTTCCGCCAGGGCTTCCAGGCGCGGCACATAATCCGGCAGGCGGCGGCTGAAGTAGTCGCTGCAGTGCAGGCGCCAGCGCTTCTGCTCCGCTTCGCTCAAGGTGTGGGGCCAGTTGCGGGCGCGGTAACGGAACAGCATCTCGGGCAGACGGGGATCCGTGAAGGCAAACTCCCGCTCCCCCAACAGATCCGCCGGGGTGGCGCGCACCAGGTCCATGGTGGACTTGTCGCCGTGGCCGAAGAAGCCGGCGTAGAGCTGGGTGTCGGGGTCGCCGTCGTTGCTGCCGGCAAACTCCTGGTTGAACACCTCCACCAGTTTTTCCCGCACCTCGGGGTGGGCCCGCAGCAGATCCAGGCTCTTGCGGCACTGAGCCCGATTGATGCCCAGTTCGTCCGCCCGCTCCGGGGTCAGGGTGGCGGCCGGGGCCAGTACCGGGCACTTGTTGATGTGCACCAGTTTGACCGGAATGCCGGCCAGATCCCCCAGCTCCTCTTTTTTGGTGTAGAGGCGCTCGCGGATCTCCTCGCAGGAGAGCTCGATAAGCGGAGTCGGGTCACGGGTCAGATCCACCATGATCACCGCGTTTTGGTTGGTGGGGTGCCAGGCGAGCGGCGACACCCAGCTCGCACACCCCTGCCAGGGGGAGAACATGCCGGAGACGTGCACCAGGGGTTTCATGGTCACCACGTCGATGAGGGCCTTCACCTTGTTCTTGTTGCGAAGATCAAAGAGGTACTCGAAGAGCTTGGGCTGGGCTTTTTTCACCAGCCTGGCCATCTCGATGGTGGCCAGCACATCCGAGAGCGCATCGTGGGCGTTGGCGTGGGCCACGCCGTTGGCCACCGTCAGCTTCTCCAGCCTGAAGCTCGGCTTGCCCTCTTCATCGACGGCCCACTCTATCCCCTGCGGGCGCAGGGCGTAGCAGGCCCGCAGCATGTCGAGGATGTCCCAGCGGGAGTTGCCGTTCTGCCAGGCGTAGGCATAGGGGTCATAGAAGTTGCGATAGAGGGTGTAGCGGGTCACCTCGTCATCGAAGCGGATGCTGTTGTAGCCGAGCACGCAGGTGCCCGGGGTGGCGAACTCTGCGTGGATCTGGCGGATGAAGTCCGCCTCGCACAGGCCGTCCTTCATCGCCTTTTGCGGCGTGATGCCGGTGATGAGGCAGGCTTCCGGCTCCGGCAGGTAATCCGCCGGCGGCTTGCAGTAAATCACCAGCGGCTCGCCGATGACGTTGAAATCCGCGTCGGTGCGAATGCCCGCAAACTGCGACGGCCTGTCTTTGGCCGGACTGATGCCGAAGGTCTCGTAGTCGTGGAAATAGAAGGTAGGATTTGTCTGCTGGTTCATTTCGTGGTTCTGAATTGTGTCTATATGCTTGAAAAACAAGTCGTTATACGGAGTGTTATCTCAGATTGTCTCACTTTGTCCGATCTTGATTCAGTCCGTTTCAGACCAGTTTGGTACATATCTGTGTACACGTTAGGACGCGTTAATGTGTCAGTGAAAAATCAGATGACCAGTCACAGGAGAGTCATATGCCACTTACTGATACGAAGCTACGGGCCCTCTATGGTAAGCCCTACTTTGGCAAGACGGAATTGTCAGACCGTGATGGATTGTCAGCTCGGGTCACCGAGCGAGGCACCATCTCGTGGCAATATCGCTATCGCTGGCAAGGAAAAGCGGCGAGACTCAAAATTGGACGCTATCCCGACCTTAAACTCGCTGATGCCAGGGCGTTGATCCCTGCAATCCGTGGTGCACTTGAGCGTAATGAACATCCCAGAGTTTTCTGGGATAAGCTCCACCAGAAGCATGATGTCACACTTAAACAGTGCTGCGAGCATTTTCGTGAACACCATCTGCCCAAGCTGCGGCCTCGTACGGTCATGCTCTATGAGCATACCATGCAGCGCTATTTCGAACCTCTGTTTATTGGTATTCCGGTTGAACAGATCCCGTTTTCGAGCTGGCTGGAGTGGTTTGATAAGATTGGCAAGAAAAAGCCGAAAAACGCAGGGCATTTATTGCGCAGGTTAAAATCCATTCTTAGTTTTTGTATTCGGCGTAATCTCATTGGCGGCTCCCCGGTGCTGCAATTACGCACCGAAGATGTGGGCTCTCAACCTGAGAGAGGCACTCGTGTGTTGACCATGCGTGAACTCGCTCAGATTTGGATTGCATTTGAACAGAGCAGGGCCAGCCGCGGATTAAAATTGGCAGCCAAATTGGTGATCCTGCTTGGCTGTCGTAGCGGCGAGGCATTGGGTGCGCAGTGGAGTGAGTTCAATATGGAGGAGCAAATTTGGACGGTTCCCGCTGCTCGAGCCAAATGTGGTGCGCCAATACGTCGGCCTATTCCTACGAGAGTGATGATGTTGTTGCAAGAAACGGCAGCGAGATCTCGGCTAAAGGGCGGCCCTGTATGTCGCTCGCCAGTGAATCCGAAAAGGTCATTGAGCAGTGCATCTCTCATCCAGTTAGCAGAGCGTGTGCGAGATAAACTGGATCTGCCGTATTGGCGTATGCATGACATGCGTCGAACGTTGAGTACGCGACTATCGGAAGAGCGTGTTATGCCACAGGTAACCGAAAAAATGCTTGGCCACCGAATGGCTGGAGTGATGGCCATCTACAATCTGCATGACTGGATTGATGAGCAACGTGAGGCATATGAGTTATGGGATACAAAATTAATGGAAGCAGTAAAATCCTTGCAGGATATTTAAATATAATTGAACCATAAGATGGTGTGATTCATCATCTAAGATGAGTGCTTTTCCCTTGATATCCAGCTATTTATCACTGCGACAGAATAAAAGCCCTTATTGATAGGTGGTGGGAATTTGTCTTCTTTAATCCATCTGTACAGCGTCGATCTGGATATGCCAAGTTTTTTTAATAGTGTTTTTGTTCTTATTAGTGCTGGTTCATTGTTGTTCATATAGCCTCCTATTTTTTAGGAGGTTAAACATGATTGGCATATGTGTCAATTTACCATATTTTTAGACGACTTGCTTTTATGATATAGAAAAACTAGTCGTCATTTTCATACTGCTAAAATCAATTTAATAATTGTTTTTGTATATTATAAAAGCAATGAAAATGGCTATGGAACAATATGGCTTATGGTCATGACATGTAAATTTCAATAACAATTATGGCTCGTGTTAGGGAAGGTGCGAATAAGTCATATGGCACGAGAGCATTTACTGGTAACCCATTGATATTAAATGACTAAAATTTTCATTTTTTGTTCGTGGGATACTTGTTCGCACTTTCCCTAGGCAGGGATGAGCGAGTGCGGCTTGTTTATGGTCTGCTGGTTGGTGCTTTCTACATAGGGAGCATTTCAGGCTCGAGTGAGGTTGTTTGAATTATTCAGTAAGTGATTTAAATATAACAATAAAATGAACTTCTGCAGTTTATGTATACGAACTTCTGCATGTGGTGTTTCAAATATGAAACAGCTGGACAGGTCTGGCTTGGCACTATTACGGCAAAAACGGATGAAGTCCTGTCGGTTAAATTGCTCAGACTGTATGGAGATGGTATTCACCTGACAGTTGCCCACAAAAGGGTGTGGTTATACTGCTTCAGGCCAGATAACACAGAATCAAACTAACTGTCGTTATTTTGGGGGCGCCGATGGATATAAAACTATTTTTGATAATGCTTTACATATGTTTAGGGAAGGTGCGAACAAGTCCCTGATATGAGATCATGTTTGTCATCTGGAGCCATGAAAAAGGGTTCATCATGAGTCATCAGCTCACCTTCGCCGACAGTGAATTCAGCAGTAAGCGCCGTCAGACCAGAAAAGAGATTTTCTTGTCCCGCATGGAGCAGATTCTGCCATGGCAAAACATGGTGGAAGTCATCGAGCCGTTTTATCCCAAGGCTGGTAATGGCCGGCGACCTTATCCGCTGGAAACCATGCTACGCATTCACTGCATGCAGCATTGGTACAACCTGAGCGATGGCGCGATGGAAGATGCTCTGTACGAAATCGCCTCCATCCGTCTGTTTGCCCGGTTATCCCTGGATAGCGCCTTGCCGGACCGCACCACCATCATGAATTTCCGCCACCTGCTGGAGCAGCATCAACTGGCCCGCCAATTGTTCAAGACCATCAATCGCTGGCTGGCCGAAGCAGGCGTCATGATGACTCAAGGCACCTTGGTCGATGCCACCATCATTGAGGCACCCAGCTCGACCAAGAACAAAGAGCAGCAACGCGATCCGCAGATGCATCAGACCAAGAAAGGCAATCAGTGGCACTTTGGCATGAAGGCCCACATTGGTGTCGATGCCAAGAGTGGCCTGACCCACAGCCTAGTCACCACCGCGGCCAACGAGCATGACCTCAATCAGCTGGGTAATCTGCTGCATGGAGAGGAGCAATTTGTCTCAGCCGATGCCGGCTACCAAGGGGCGCCACAGCGCGAGGAGCTGGCCGAGGTGGATGTGGACTGGCTGATCGCCGAGCGCCCCGGCAAGGTAAGAACCTTGAAACAGCATCCACGCAAGAACAAAACGGCCATCAACATCGAATACATGAAAGCCAGCATCCGGGCCAAGGTGGAGCACCCATTTCGCATCATCAAGCGACAGTTCGGCTTCGTGAAAGCCAGATACAAGGGGTTGCTGAAAAACGATAACCAACTGGCGATGTTATTCACGCTGGCCAACCTGTTTCGGGCGGACCAAATGATACGTCAGTGGGAGAGATCTCACTAAAAACTGGGAATAACGCCTTAAATGGCGAAGAAACGGTCTAAATAGGCTGATTCAAGGCATTTACGGGAGAAAAGATCGGCTCAAACTGAAAAAATGAAATGACTGAGTCAGCCGAGAAGAATTTCCCCGCTTATTCGCACCTTCCCTAAGGAGGCGATAGTGACTAAATAACTGATCCCAATAGTGCTACACCTTCGCTGTGCCATAGCCATTCCCCGGGAAAGGAGACACGGTATCCATGAAGTGTTTCACTCGGGCCAGCAGGTTTGCCATCCCTCTGCATTGATGATTGCGCGTGATGGTTTCATGTAACTTGTGCCATAGCCGTTCTATGTGATTAACCCAAGGGCTGTAAACTGGCTGGAACACCAGGCAGAACTTGGGATTCTTCTTCAACCATCGCTCGGTCTGTTTGCTTTTGTGAATGATGTAGTTATCGAGGATCAACGTGATGGTTTTGGCTCGTCGGTAGTGGTGGCGCAGCTTTTCCAGCATGGCAATAAACAGCGATGAGTTTTTCTTGATCCCGCTGACGTAAAGTACCCTTCCGTTGCCTGCGTGGAGAACGCCTGCCAGATAATGCTTGGCATTCTGCCCCGGTGTGACAACCCGCTTTTGCTGCGCTCTGAACATCCAGTCGGCTCCTAATTTGGGATTGAGGTCTATATCGACTTCATCCTCATAAAACACCGGATTATCGGCATCACAGCGGGCCAGCGCGGCGTCGATATTCGCCATTTTTTCCTGATAGGCTGGGTCTTTTATCCGCAAGGTCGGCACGGGCCTGCGCCAGACAATGCCCATACGAGGTAACCATCGGCGGAGCGTGGAGGCTGCCACATTGAGCCCTGTTAACCGATTGATTTTTATAGCCAATAGTTCAGTACACCAACGGCTGCGCTGATAACCAAAATCTTGCGGAGAAAACTGCATGAGCAGCACCAGTAGGGTGACAATCTTGGCGATAGGTAAGACTGGGGCACGGCCAGCCGGTAAGGCTTCTAGCGCATCTATGCCTTCATCTCGATACCACCGAAGCCAACGACCGATGGTCGAGCGCGCAGCGCCGGTAAGGTGATGAACATCGGTGATCGTGCGTCCTTCATGTAACAGCAAGATGGCCATCAAGCGACGAGCATGTCCTTTATCACGGGTGGCATGGATGATTTTGTGAATGCGGCGCCGTTGTGGTCGTGGCAGAGGTGGTAGGATAGGCATCAACTCAGTCCTTTGGGTGTGGCTTGTTTTGTTTAGCGACTAATCAGATCGCACAAACTGGACTGAGTTCCCTTCCTCCGGTGATCTACTATTCGGAACAGCTATTTAGCGGGTTAGCCGGGTCTATGTATTGCCCCTCACGCACCTTGAGGTCGTAGAGGTAGCCGCTGCGTGGAGAATGGATGCGGATAGTCTCTTGCACCTTGCGGCTACGGCGGATCTGATCGATCTGGGATTGGGGTACATCAAGGGCGAGCAACTTGTTTTCGCCAGCACGGATGATGGATTGGCTGTCGCTGCTAAGCGCTAACAGGAACTCCTTTTGAGCATTAACCAAGTCAGGAGAGTAAAGGTCATAGAGGGGTTCTCCGGCGCTGATCGCCTCTCCCTCGCTCTTGACATGTAAGCGGCGAATCCAACCGCTCATGCGCGAAGTGACAGTTTCGAGACGTTCTTCGTCGTAACCCACGTAGCCTACCGTCTCGATACTCTGTTGCCAGGGAGCCTGGGTGATTTCGGTTAGACGAACCCCCATGTTCTGCTGGATTTCAGGGCTGATGGTGACGGTACCTGGTGATCCTGCCTGGCTCTCCTCATAGACCGGGATGAAATCCATCCCCATGTTGTCTTTGGCAGGGCCAGGCCGTTTGTCAGAGGGGTCCATGGGATTGACCCAATAGAGGGGTTGTTTTTCGACTGGGGCGGAAACTCGACCGCTGGCCAACCAGTAGCCAATACCTGCGCTACTAGCCAAAGCTGCGACCAGTAAAATACCCTTCAAGGGGTGAAGCTTGTGAGATGACATAATAACTCTCTTGCACGAAAACGAAGATGTGCCAGTACGGAACTGGCAGTTATCGGGGCAAAAGAGAAATCAATTACGCAGAACGCATAACTCCAAGTGAAGCCTTGGCCAAGATGGAGGAGGTGAGCCTCTTTCGCGACGGAAACACCAACGAAAAATAGCACCGCCCCATAGGATCGGTGCAAAGAGGCTTAAGCAAAACAACAGGGGAGACAACAACCAAGGTAGGCCTGCAGCCAACTGAGCTAAGGAACCGGCGAGTCCAGTCGAAAGGGAGCAATCACTACCACTTCCATCCGACATCTCGTCCCCTTGATTGTGGCAGGAGGACATAACAGCAGGAGTTTCGAACATAGCGGTGAAGACTGAAACGCAGAATGTCAGATTGCAGACGAGCAACAGCACCAGCGTTAGCTGAGCTATCAATCTCGTAGGCAATCGCTTATTTAGCATTACTTTGTCCACATTACAGGCTGTAAAAATAAACCTTACCACTGCGGCAAGGTCAAGGGATTTTAAAGGGAAATATTTGAAAGCAATGATAGTTGAATATATGTAAAAACATAAACTTGTGTGCAAGCTGGTCTATGGGTTTGTTCAACCGAGCGATGAGTACGTACACTTGAAATGAGTTCGGATACACTCCCAACATTGGTAATCCCCCCGAAAAACTGAGGTGCTCATAAGTAGAATTTTCTCGTATCTTGAACGCAGGAGGGGTAATCCCCCCGAAAAACTGAGGTGCTCATAAGTAGAATTTTCTCGTATCTTGAATGCAGGAGGTTCTACATGAAAACATCACGCTTTAGCGATGCACAGATTGTACAGATCTAGTTATCACCTGACACCGGCCTCAAACCGGTGTCTTGTTTACGCTACTTTAGTGCGCACTTCCTTCGGTATCAATTTCAGACCCTTCTTGAACATGCTGTAGGGGGTCTGACCCTCCATCATCCTGCCCTGATGTGGCCGCTGGGTGTTGTAGTGTTCCAGGTAGCTATCCAGGTCTGTCTGCATCTGTTCTACCGACTCATACCAGGTCGTTCTCCCCTTGATACGGAAGTGTTCATCCAGCAGTGTGCGATGCAGTCGCTCGATAAAACCGTTGCTCTGCGGCCTGCGTACCTTGGTTGTCCGGTGTTCAATTCTCTCCAGTTGCAGAAACAGCTCGTAGGGATGATGGTCTGGGCGCCCACAGAACTCGCGCCCGTTATCTGACAGGATGGTATAGACCCGAGCCTCATGGGCTTCGAAGAACGGCAGTACCGTTTCATTGAGCACATGAACCGAGGTCACCGGCAGCTTGCTGGTGTAGAGCCGTCCCCAGGCATGGCGACTGTAGCAGTCCAGCACGGTTTGCAGATACACCTTGCCAACCCCCTTGAGCGCGCCGACGAAGAAGGTGTCAACCGCCACCAGTTCTCCGGTGTAGTGGACCTCAATCTGGCGTTCGCGAAACTCGGGGCTGAAGCGTTCTAACAGGCGGATCTGCTCGTCATTGAGCTCAATGGTCTGCTCCCGGTGGGTTTTCTCGAGGCGCAACAAGCGGTCGTGTTTGGAGAGCAAGTCGTGACGTTGCCACACGCCACGCACACCACCCGCACTGACATTGATGCCTTGCAGAGCCAGTTCTTGGGCGACCCGCAGCGGGCCATGAGTTGGTCTGGTGAGGGAGTAATCGAGGATGGCCTGTTCAATCTCAGGAGCGACCCGATTGGGATGAGCCCCTTTACACCCGGGCAATTTGTCGAGCAATCCCTCGGCGCCATAGGTCTGGTAGTTACGGCGAATTTCGTAGAACTGCTGACGGCTGTAGCCGATGAGCTTGCAGGCTTTGCTGACATTATTGAGCTCTTTGGCGAGCTCTAGCAGGCTGAGTTTGCGACGTGCTACTTTCTCGTTGGTGGTCATACGGTGACTCCGGATAACACGGTAGGGGTACCGTTTTGTTATCCGGTTTGAAGCCGTATGACCACTCCCTTTTGTGGGCAACTGTCAGGTGAATACCATCTCCATACACACAGATCATCGCCATCCTCAAGCAGGCCGAGTCTGGTTCACCCGTCCCTGAGCTCTGCCGTGAGCATGGCATCAGCTCCGCCACCTTCTACAAGTGGCGCTCCAAATTCGGTGGCATGGATGCCTCTCTCATGGCGCGCCTCAAAGAGCTGGAAGAGGAAAATCGTCGCCTTAAGAAGATGTATGCCGAGGAGCGCCTAAAGGCTGAGATCATCTCCGAGGCGATGGCAAAAAAGTGGTGACGCCATCTGCCCGCAGGGAGATGGCGACCAAGGCTGTGGCTCATTACGCCATTTCTATCCGTCTGGCTTGCCAGGTGTTCAAGGTGAGCGAGGGTTGCTACCGTTATCAGCCCGTGCTGGCTGATGAAAACCAGGAGATTGCCGACTGGCTACTGCGCCTCACCGCCAACCAGCGCAACTGGGGTTTCGGACTGTGCTTCCTGTACCTGCGTAACGTCAAAGGCTTTGGCTGGAACCACAAGCGGGTCTACCGGATCTATCGGGCGCTAGAGCTCAATCTGCGGATAAAACCCAAGAAGCGGCTAGTACGCGCCAAGCCGGAGCCGTTGGCAGTCCCTGACCAACCGAATCACTGTTGGTCGATGGACTTTATGCATGACCAGCTCAGCGATGGTCGTTCGGTGCGGTTGTTTAATGTGATCGATGACTTCAATAGCGAAGCACTGTGCATCGAGGTGGATTTTTCCTTGCCTGCCTCGCGAGTCAAACGGGTGCTGGAGCAGGTCATCGAGTGGCGGGGCAAACCAGCCGCAATCCGCTGTGATAATGGTCCGGAATACATCAGCGAAGAGCTCAAGCAATGGGCGCAGCAGAAGAGGATTGCGCTGAGGTATATCCAGCCAGGCAACCCGCAGCAGAATGCCTACATAGAGCGATTTAACCGCACTGTGCGTTACGACTGGTTGGGCCATTACCTGTTTGAGTCACTGAATGAGTTACAGGAATTTGCCACGAACTGGCTGTGGGTTTATAACCATGAGCGGCCCAATATGGCGCTGGGCGGCTACACGCCGAAACAGCGCTTGGCACAGGCCGCATGACCTCTACTTTTGAGTGCACCAAAAAATGGGGGGATTACCATTGCAACTATGCAGCACTTCGTCGTAACATAAAAAATCGTACAACTGCCGAGTTGAATCCGTGCCCTTTTTCAGGAAGTTTCTTAGAGTGCTGCTTGCGCTAGCCGTAGTCATGAACGTGACTGCGGGAGGGCTGCTTGTGCCTCATAACGAGACTCACGCTGAACTTCATGAAAAAGGAGTGGCACAGGTTGGCTCTACGCAAGACAAGTCTGAGTATCACTGCGTCCAAAATGTAGCCAACACTTCAACCAATCATTGCGGTACTGGTGGTTATGCATTGACGAATTCATCGATGTCTTCATTTTATGCCCACGTGGGCGTAGACGTCGTGTTGTTCGTGGATCAGCCATGGTCCACACTGAACTTTCCTCCCCCCCTACGCCCTCCTATGCGCCGAGCCTGATTCTGGCGCAGTCAATTTAAGCTCCAAATAGAACATCGAAATATGCATTTAAGCCTCATGTTTCGAGATGTCTATCAATTTACAGAGCCTGTATTGTTATCCTGATTGCGCTGGAATGAATTTTATTCATTTACAGACAAGGATAGATTTATGACTACTTTCAACGTAATGAAAGTCGGGTTGGCGTTGGCTTATTTCTTTTTGGCCAGTGCAAATGCGGCTTCTTTGCAGCAGGTGTTGGATCATGCATGGTCTGCACAACAAAACAAATGGCGTTCAGAAGCTGATAGCCATCGTGCCGAAATTGAACTCAGCCAGTCCTGGACGCCTGAGCCCCCTAAATTCGGGGTTTCACATACAAGCGATCAATTGAATGACAACAACGGGCGCCGTGAATGGGAGGTTGGTGTTGATATTCCTCTTTGGCTTCCAGGGCAGCGGGACAATTCCATCAATGCCGCCGTTGTGGAACAGCGTGCATTCTTGGGGCGACAGGCATTCGAAAAATGGAAGCTTGCCGGCGAGCTGAGAGATGCGTGGTGGGCGGCTCGTCTGAGCGAAGCGGAGGTTGCCAGTACAACCAAGAAACTAAAGCTTCTTGAGCGATTAACGGCCGACACAGCCAAACAGCTCAAAGCAGGCGAAGTCGCGCCACTGGAGATGAATCAAGCAAAGCTTGCTGAACTGGATGCTCGTAGAGAGTTGGCTTCGGCTCGTTCCGCTTATGAGCAAGCTCTCCAAACATTTCAGCTAATCAGTCAAGGTGCCGAACTGCCAGAGCAAGCCGAAGAATTGCGACAGAACAACGCTGAGCACCCCGCTTTGGTCAATGCATCTCAGGAAGCAGGGGCGATGAATGCTCAAGTAAAAAAAACAAGCAATTCAATTTTTGGTACGCCAGAACTGGGGCTCTCTTATACCTCTGAACGTGATGCCTTTGATGAGTCCTACAGCGGAACTATTAAAGTAGGTATGAATATTCCTTTTGGAACGGGAGCCCAGAATCGCGCTCAAATTGCAGCAACCAACACATTGCTTAGTGAAGCTCTTATTAATAAAGAACAGACAAGCAAAGCGGTGATGATGCAGCAGCGTATGGCGGCCACTGAACTACAACAGGCTCGAAATAACGCCGACAATGCCGCAATTCAAATGGAACTCGCCAAAGAGAAATCCGTATGGGTTCAGAAGGGATACCAAAAAGGCCAGTTTGATCTTGCTATGTATCTGAAAACACTACAGGAAGAGTGGCAATCTCAATCTTGGCTGACACGTTCAAGACTTGAAGTCGCTCGTGCCATTTCACGCAGCAATCAGGCCGCTGGAGTTTATTAATGAAAAATAGAATCGCATATACCTCTTGGCTGCTGATCGCTATATCAACCCAAGTCTATGCTCACGGCGATGAGGACCACGGCCCTAAAACAGCGGCTCCCGCTGTACAAAGCCAACCCTTTGCTGAAACTCATTCTCCTGACTTTGAACTGGTTTTGTCATTGGCTGGTACCCAAGCCACTCTTTATCTAGATCGGTATACAGACAACCAGCCCATTGATGGTGCTCAAATCGAGATGGACTATGCAGGTCAATCACTCACATTCCAGCAGGTCCTCCCTGGTGAATATACAGCATCAGCTAGCGCCTTGGCCCAGCAAGGTCAGCACTCTGTAAGCTTTACCATTATTGCAGGCGACATGTCTGACTTACTGGAAACGACCTTACTCGTACCCTCAGCTCCTGCCGACCATGACAGTTTTGTTAAAAGCAAAAAATGGTATGGAGTGGCAATTGGTGCCGCTACTTTCTTGCTCGTTGGTGGTGTTTATTTATTCCGTCGTCGTTCCTCCGGAGCTAAAGCATGAAAACGACCAAATTACTCTCCCTTCTTTTATGTATGGTCGTCACTCCACTATGGGCACATGGTGGTGAAGATCATGGTGACGTGCCCCAGGTTGCTGTGTCGGCGGACAAGCCGCAGCGTTTACCTGACGGACGGGTGCTACTACCTAAATCTTCGCAACATCGACTTTCCATTCAGACCACGGTTGCAGAGGAAGCATTTTATCCCAGAGCTTCGGAGCTCAGTGGGCATGTGGTGATTGATCCCAATAAAGGAGGTTGGGTGCAGTCAAGTGGTGCCGGGAAAATCCAAGCACCGACCTCTGGATTCCCTCAATTAGGATCCGTTGTTCACAAGGGCCAAATCCTTGCAATTGTGTCCCCGGCAACCAACTCCTTCGAGCTGGCTCAGCAACAAATGGAGTTATCAGATGCAAATAGTGAGCTCCGCTTGGCTGAGAAAACGTCGGCTCGTTTAGCTGATTTGACGGGCAGTGTGCCTCATAAGGATATTGAGGCCGCAGCGATTCAACTCAAAGCAGCCAGAGCAAAAGTGGTTGCTTTGAATGCAGGCACTGCAGGAGAGATTTTGCGTGCTCCCGTGAATGGTGTCGTTGCCACCAGTAATGTGGTGAACGGGCAGATGGTTGATGCGGGAACCTTGCTCTTCGAAATTGTCGCCGATGACGGTATGCAAATCGAAGCACTTTCCTACGATGCCTCAATTGTAAATGACATTGACAGCGCGACCTTGAATGGCAAGCCATTACGTTATCTCGGTGGCGCACTCTCTTTGCGCGATGGGGCCTTGCCAATGCGTTTCAAGCCTGAAGTAACCATGTCGCTCGCACTGGGTCAGTCGGTCAAAATTGTGGCACAACACAAGGAACAAACGAAAGGAATGAAAGTACCAGCTAGAAGCGTTGTCAAAAATGCATCCAATGAATCGGCCGTCTGGTTGCATGAGAGCGCACTACTGTTTCGCGCTATTCCTGTGCAGGTCTCCCCTCTTGATGGGGAATCCGTACTTGTCCTTGGCATCCCAGCCAAGGCTCGTGTCGTGACTCAGGGTGCGACCCTGATCAATCAAATCCGCTAAAGAGGTGAAGCATGTTTAGCTGGATTGTGAATCACAGCCTAAAAAACCGGCTGTTTGTTAGCGCAATAGCGCTGATCTTGATGGTCTGGGGAGGGCTAGTTGCTAGCCGTATGCCTGTCGATGTTTTCCCCGACCTTAACAAACCGACAATCACCATCATGACCGAAGCCGGGGGAATGGCGCCAGAAGAGGTAGAGCAACTGGTTAGCTTTCCTCTGGAAACGTCGCTCAATGGAATGCCGGGTGTGACACGGATCCGCTCCGTTTCCGGAGTTGGATTATCAATTATTTATGCCGAATTTGACTGGGGGTCAGACATCTATCGGAACCGGCAGTTGGTTGCTGAACGCTTAGTTGAAGTCAAGGAAAGCTTACCACCGAGCGTAAACCCAGTGATGGGTCCGATTTCGTCAGTTATGGGCGAAATCATGCTAATTGCTTTTCCGGCTGACCCCGACAAGGCTAGCCCAATGGCTGTCAGGGAATATGTAGATTTCGTGTTGCGTCCACGTTTGCTCTCAATTCCTGGGGTTGCACAAGTCATTCCTATTGGAGGTGAAGTCCGACAGTTCAGGGTTGAACCTAATACTACGTTAATGGCACAACTGGGCGTCAGTTACAGCGATGTTGAGGGTGCACTTCAAGGGTTTTCGAGTAATACCAGCGGTGGCTATCTAGAAGCGAACGCACGAGAATATCTGATCCGCAACATGGGACGCACTACACGACTGGAAGATATGCAAAATCTGGCCGTGAAAGATGCTAATGGCCAGCCTATTTTGCTCAAGCAAGTCGCTGAGGTTAAGTTCGCCCCGGCCTTTAAGCGAGGCGATGCGGGCTTTGGCAGCAAACCTGCTGTGATCGTCAGCGTACAGAAACAACCAAATGCTGATTCAGTGAAACTCAGTACAGAAATTGAGCTAGCCTTGGAGAGCTTGACCAAAAGTTTGCCTGCTGGGATCAGTACCCCGCAAATTTCGTTCCGCCAAGCTGATTTTATCGATGCCTCCATCGATAACGTCAAAGAAGCGTTGCGAGATGGGGCCATCATGGTTGCGGTGATATTGTTTCTTTTCCTGATGAACATGCGAACAACATTCATCTCACTTACTGCTATCCCTCTATCTCTAGCTGTTACATTCCTCATCTTCAACTCGCTTGGTTTGTCTGTGAATGTGATGACGCTCGGGGGCTTGGCAATTGCCATCGGTGAGTTGGTTGATGATGCATTGGTCGATGTCGAGAACGTTCTCAGACGGCTCAAAGAGAACAAACCGGTTGGTATAAAAAATACTATCCGAGTGATCGCAACTGCTTGCAATGAAGTGCGATCAGGCGTGGTAGTGGCGACGCTAGTGGTGGTATTGGTATTCGTGCCACTCTTTGCATTGCCAGGTATTGAAGGGCGGCTCTTTGCTCCGTTGGGGGTTGCCTATATCACGTCAATTCTGGCAAGTCTTGCAGTCGCTCTCACCGTCACACCAGTGATGTGTTATTTCCTGCTGCCACGGATGAAGCAGATTGAGCATGGCGATTCAACACTGGTACGCTGGTTAAAGCATTGGGATAAACGCATTCTCCAGGCATCTTTCAACCATGCACGGATTGCTCTGGTGGGAGCCGCTATTTTGCTGGTTGCTAGTTTGGCAACGGTACCTCTCCTTCCTAGAGCGTTTTTGCCAGCGTTCAATGAAGGCACATTGACCATCAGCTTACTGCTAAATCCAGGAACTTCACTGACGGAAGCCAATCGGGTAGGAAGCTTGGCTGAGAGCCTGATAGCTCAGGTTCCGGAAGTAAAAAGTGTCGGCCGCCGTACTGGCCGCGCAGAATTGGATGAACATGCTGAAGGGGTGCATTCTAGTGAAATCGATGTTGATTTAAATCCATCGGACCGCAGCCGTGAAGAAGTGATGGCTGATATTCGTAATCGGCTTGCACCTCTTCCTGCGACAACGACGGTTGGCCAACCTATTTCGCACCGCTTGGATCATTTATTGTCAGGGGTCAGGGCACAGATCGCACTCAAGGTTTATGGGGATGATCTGGATACACTGCGTGGTCAAGCGGCTCTTTTGAAAGATCAATTATCCGAGATCCCTGGTTTAACAGATCTGCAGGTGGAAAAGCAGGTATTGATTCCTCAGTTGAAAATCCGTCTGGATTACGACCGAGCAGCCAGTTTAGGGGTTGCACCTGGAACCTTATTGAATATACTCGAAACTTTCACTGAAGGAGATACGATCACTCAAATTATTGATAGCAACAAACGTTTCAACTTGGTGATCCGTCTACCCGATAGCGCACGGACGCAGCAAGGATTGAGCAATGTATTGATCAATACCCCTCATGGTAGCGTTCCACTAAGTCAGATCGCTACCATTGAAGAGAGTGATGGGCCAAATCAAATTGGCCGTGAAAATAGTCGTCGCCGGATCGTCGTCTCTGCTAACACTGATGGTTCAGACATGGCCAATATTGTGGCTCAGATCCGCACTGTGATTGCAGCCAACAAACTGCCTGATGGTTATTTTATTAGCTTAGAGGGACAATTCCAGGCTCAGGAGGCAGCTAGTAAACTGATTGCTGGGTTATCTTTAATATCGTTAGCATTGATCTTTATGGTTCTTTACAGCCGATATAAGTCCGTCACGCTGGCTACGATGATCATGGGTAACATTCCTATGGCCTTAATTGGAAGCATAATTGCCATGTGGCTGGCTGATATTACTCTTTCAGTAGCATCGCTTGTTGGTTTTATCACTCTGACAGGTATCGCTACTCGAAATGGCATACTGAAGGTCAGCCATTACATCAATTTGTGTAAATTTGAGGGCGAAACATTCAGCCAGTCGATGATCATTCGAGGTTCGCTGGAGCGGCTTACCCCCGTGCTCATGACGGCATTGACTGCCGCCCTTGCGCTCACGCCATTGTTATTTGCCGCAGATGCACCAGGCAAGGAAATTTTACACCCAGTAGCCGTAGTGATATTTGGAGGATTGGTCAGCTCAACACTGCTGGATTCATTATTAACGCCACTGATGTTCTGGCTGTTCGGAGAAAAGCCCCTCAAACGGCTTTTGGATGACTCAAGCCAAGATATGTTCTAAGCAACCCGTATGGGTATTTTTCATCAAAAGGAAAAAATCATGAAAAAAATTCTTGTAGCAACTCTGCTTTCTTTGGCTTCTGCAGCTGTGTTGGCAGATGGTGAAATGAAACCTATGCACAATGGCATGATGTCTGAAGCCACTTCGGGTACTCGGGCCGAATTTTCCACTGAGGGCAACATGGTTATGCTTTTTCTGACCAGCCATCATGGAGAAGCCATTGCTACAAAAGGTGCAACCGGTGAATTGACTTTACTTACCGGAAAGAACAAAAAAGTGCTGCAACTGCAACCATCTGGCGACAATTCATTCATGGCTAATGAACAGCTCAACCTGACCTCAGGAGCTAAAGCAATAGCGAAGGTGACACTACCAGGAAAATCTACGGAGCAATTTCGATTTGATCTGAAATAATACCTAAATGTAGAGAGGGTAGGTGTAGACAAGCGGATACGTGGCCATGTAATTAACGCCCGCTTGAAACTCACCTACCTTCATTTTTGTAAAATTGAATCAAATCCGCTATCGATATATCAATGTCAACAGTTTTTAATAAACCCTCTCGCTCAGCATATATTTTCTCTAGCATATCCTCAAACCCTTGACCGAGATGGATTTTCTTATGACAGTTACAACATAGAGAAATTATGTTTTCCTCCACATCAAGCGAAATCTCAAAATCATCTTGCTTCGACATCGGGATAATGTGGTGTGGTTCTGTATAATCTAAGGATGAGTTTAGCCTCTTGAATGTCGGATGATTATTGTCGACTTCACACCTGTAACCTGCTTTACTTAGTGCATTTCTGGAGACAACCGTACTTCTTGGATATGAACGACCATTTTTAATTTCAATCGGACTTTTTTTAGGTTTAGCTATTCCACTATATTCAAACACCTTGTTATTGCTAGATAACTCATCTTCTTCAATAGAATTTATCAACTCATCATCAGAGTAAACTATATTTTCTGTGCATTTATTTATGCCAAAATAATCTAATTCTTTGATTGCTTGAACTAGCTCTTCACGAATTGTCCATAAATTTCTCTTTGGTTTTTCATCACTTTCTTTACTTTTCATGACTGTAATAAATTTTGTTCCGGCCGCTATATTTCCGACACCTTTAACCTCGAACCTTCCGAGTTCTTTTTGAACTCGCCCACCTAGCCCATTAATAACGCCATTAGCGCTCATGCTGTGCAAATCGTACTTCTTGCCGATATCGAAACAAGTGCAAGAATGATTTGGTTCAATAAACCATTTTTTTAACGCAGCAATACTTTTTTCATCAAATACCTTGGGGTTATTCAATAACCCCTTCCATTCATCGACACTTATATCAATATCACAGATGTACTCTCCGTCAATGACCCTGCATATTTTTTCTATCATCACCAAGTCCTTTAAATAAATATTGGAAAAATTACAGCAAGCGTTTTAATCTTAACGTTTAATTGATGATTTACGGAAGATTTATTCCAATCTATCCAATTTCATAATAAATGGTATGTTTTGTAAGGCTATAAACATTAAGTGTCATTTTACATGCTAGGTAAGCACATGAATAGCTACTCCTAAAATAAAGAGATGTGCCATATAGGGTGAGACCACTCAATACATGTGAGACATCTCACCCTGTTACAATTTTCATGTCAATATCCGACTAACAGCATGGTTAACCAAAATTGTCAGAAATATGTAAAGAATATTATCTAGTTGATAATTAAATAAGTTTCAGGGTTGTCATGCATGTGGGGCTATCGGTAAAAATATTAACTGGGGCCGTTGCGCGTTTCCCTTTATAGCTAACTTCAATAGTACCTTTCATTTCTCGCGGCAACCAAACGCCAATAAAGCCATTCTGATAGCTTTGCATTGGTTGCTGCACTACAACAGCACCATCGCTATTGGTTATTTTCACATCAAACTGCGTATTTGGCATTTCGCCTGTACAACCAGATAAACTGTGGTTTTCACAGGGGTGAGTTTGGCTTTGCCAGGGGGAAAATGAAAGATAAAATTTGTCACCCAGTGGATACTCATAGGTTTTCTGATCAGCAGTAAGAATAAGACTCTTACTGGTTACCGATGCTTTGTAAGGCAGTGGGCGGGATTGTGGTGTTTGATCAATTGTATCCACCATCTGTTCTACACTTTTACCTTTCAACCCATTTTGCGCAAGAAAATCAGCCTGAGATGTATCTGCATGAGACCCCGAGCTAAAAAGTATACTTAATACTGGAATAATAAGAATTGGACGCATTATTATCACCTTATTGCGTTATTAATGGCGTTCATTTAGACCGTCTCTCAAGTAAGTGTCAATATCTTGAAAGCATCAAAATACCATTTCTTGTTCATATGTGATTCCTATCAATTATTTAACTGTTAATGATAGGGTGAAAAACGACCAGTTTTTTCCGGGAGGGGAGGAGGAGCATCTAATTCTGACTACCCCGGAGTGTGTGCAACTATCTGGTTTTTGGACCGGAATAGTTGAGGTGTTAATCATGGAAATCGAGCTCAAGATACGGCGTATGCATCAGCTCGACGGACTGTCCATCAGTGCCTTCCAATCTTGCCCGCAACACAGTTTGGAAGGGTAATCCCCCCGAAAAACTGAGGTGCTCATAAGTAGAATTTTCTCGTATCTTGAACGCAGGAGGTTCTACATGAAAACATCACACTTTAGCGATGCACAGATCATCGCCATCCTCAAGCAGGCCGAGTCTGGTTCACCCGTCCCTGAGCTCTGCCGTGAGCATGGCATCAGCTCCGCCACCTTCTACAAGTGGCGCTCCAAATTCGGTGGCATGGATGCCTCTCTCATGGCGCGCCTCAAAGAGCTGGAAGAGGAAAATCGTCGCCTTAAGAAGATGTATGCCGAGGAGCGCCTAAAGGCTGAGATCATCTCCGAGGCGATGGCAAAAAAGTGGTGACGCCATCTGCCCGCAGGGAGATGGCGACCAAGGCTGTGGCTCATTACGCCATTTCTATCCGTCTGGCTTGCCAGGTGTTCAAGGTGAGCGAGGGTTGCTACCGTTATCAGCCCGTGCTGGCTGATGAAAACCAGGAGATTGCCGACTGGCTACTGCGCCTCACCGCCAACCAGCGCAACTGGGGTTTCGGACTGTGCTTCCTGTACCTGCGTAACGTCAAAGGCTTTGGCTGGAACCACAAGCGGGTCTACCGGATCTATCGGGCGCTAGAGCTCAATCTGCGGATAAAACCCAAGAAGCGGCTAGTACGCGCCAAGCCGGAGCCGTTGGCAGTCCCTGACCAACCGAATCACTGTTGGTCGATGGACTTTATGCATGACCAGCTCAGCGATGGTCGTTCGGTGCGGTTGTTTAATGTGATCGATGACTTCAATCGCGAAGCACTGTGCATCGAGGTGGATTTTTCCTTGCCTGCCTCGCGAGTCAAACGGGTGCTGGAGCAGGTCATCGAGTGGCGGGGCAAACCAGCCGCAATCCGCTGTGATAATGGTCCGGAATACATCAGCGAAGAGCTCAAGCAATGGGCGCAGCAGAAGAGGATTGCGCTGAGGTATATCCAGCCAGGCAACCCGCAGCAGAATGCCTACATAGAGCGATTTAACCGCACTGTGCGTTACGACTGGTTGGGCCATTACCTCTTTGAGTCACTGAATGAGTTACAGGAATTTGCCACGAACTGGCTGTGGGTTTATAACCATGAGCGGCCTGTACAGATCTAGTTATCACCTGACACCGGCCTCAAACCGGTGTCTTGTTTACGCTACTTTAGTGCGCACTTCCTTCGGTATCAATTTCAGACCCTTCTTGAACATGCTGTAGGGGGTCTGACCCTCCATCATCCTGCCCTGATGTGGCCGCTGGGTGTTGTAGTGTTCCAGGTAGCTATCCAGGTCTGTCTGCATCTGTTCTACCGACTCATACCAGGTCGTTCTCCCCTTGATACGGAAGTGTTCATCCAGCAGTGTGCGATGCAGTCGCTCGATAAAACCGTTGCTCTGCGGCCTGCGTACCTTGGTTGTCCGGTGTTCAATTCCCTCCAGTTGCAGAAACAGCTCGTAGGGATGATGGTCTGGGCGCCCACAGAACTCGCGCCCGTTATCTGACAGGATGGTATAGACCCGCGCCTCATGGGCTTCGAAGAACGGCAATACCGTTTCATTGAGCACATGAACCGAGGTCACCGGCAGCTTGCTGGTGTAGAGCCGTCCCCAGGCGTGGCGGCTGTAGCAGTCCAGCACGGTTTGCAGATACACCTTGCCTACCCCCTTGAGTGCACCGACGAAGAAGGTGTCGACCGCCACCAGTTCCCCGGTGTAGTGAACCTCAATTTGGCGTTCGCGAAACTCGGGGCTGAAGCGCTCGAGCAGGCGGATCTGCTCGTCATTGAGCTCAATTGTCTGTTCCCTATGTGTTTTCTCGAGGCGCAACAAGCGGTCATGCTTGGAGAGCAAGTCGTGACGTTGCCACACGCCACGCACACCGCCCGCACTGACGTTGATGCCTTGCAGAGCCAGTTCTTGCGCGACCCGCAGCGGGCCATGGGTTGGTCTGGTGAGAGAGTAATCGAGGATGGTTTGCTCAATCTCGGGAGCGACCCGGTTGGGATGAGCGCCTTTACAGCCGGGGAGTTTGTCGAGCAAGCCCTCGGCGCCATAGGTCTGGTAGTTACGGCGAATCTCGTAGAACTGCTGACGGCTGTAGCCGATGAGCTTGCAGGCTTTGCTGACGTTATTGAGCTCTTTGGCGAGCTCTAGCAGGCTGAGTTTGCGACGTGCTACTTTCTCGTTGGTGGTCATACGGTGACTCCGGATAACACGGTAGGGGTACCGACTTGTTATCCGGTTTGAAGCCGTATGACCACTCCCTTTTGTGGGCAACTGTCAGGTGAATACCATCTCCATACAATATGACTTATTCGCACCTTCCCTTGCAGAGCCAGTTCTTGCGCGACCCGCAGCGGGCCGTGAGTAGGCCTGTTGAGGGAGTAATCGAGGATGGCCTGTTCAATCTCGGGCGCAACCCGATTGGGATGAGCCCCTTTACAGCCGGGCAGTTTATCAAGCAAGCCCTCGGCGCCATAGGTCTGGTAATTACGGCGAATTTCGTAGAACTGCTGACGGCTGTAGCCGATGAGCTTGCAGGCTTTGCTGACGTTATTGAGCTCTTTGGCGAGCTCTAGCAGGCTGAGTTTGCGACGTGCTACTTTTTCGTTGGTGGTCATACGGTGACTCCGGATAACACGGTAGGGGTACCGTTTTGTTATCCGGTTTGAAGCTGTATGACCACTCCCTTTTGTGGGCAACTGTCAGGTGAATACCATCTCCATACATATGTAACCAGTATTGGCATGAGTGTACAGGCTACATATAATGAGTCCATCGAAATGAGCGCCAAATGACCATGTCATGAACGGTAAGCTGGACAGTGCATACAGCCATCACGCCGCGTGTCGGATGCAGCAGCGCGGTATTGCTCCCGAGCTGGTGGAGCTGCTGCTGAGCATCGGGCGTTCTGCTTATCACCAGGGGCGCGAGCTGGTTTATCTCGACCGCAAAGGATTGACTATGCTGCAAGCCGGATGTGGATTGCCAGCGGAATGTTGCCAGCGGCTGCGCCGTCACTATCTGGTCCTGCAAGACGGTGAGGTTGTCACCGTCGGTCATAAAACCACCCACTTCAAACGGGATCGTCACTGAGGCGCTATGAACTCAAGACTGTTATCAGGTCAGGCGGCCATGCCCCTGATCAGGGGGATCTATTACCTGCTGTCAGCCGAGCGAGCTAGGGAGCTGACCTGTCTGCTTGCCAAAGGCGCGTGTCACGAAGAGGGTGAGACTTCACCACTGGCGGTGGTGACGGCATTGGCTATCCATGTCGAGCAACATCGGATGGATCGCACGTCACGGCCCATCTATTTGGGGCGTGAGCAACTGATGACCGGTGCAGCCGATTTGCTGGGGGAGGCTGCCCGCTTTGAAGATCAGGATGTATTTCGCCTGTTGGCGTTACTGCTAGACAAGTTACTGCGGGGAGAGGGGGCAGTCGTCAGCCAAGCTGGATGGACTCACGGTAAGCGTGATGGAACAGCGGGCGCTGGCGGCGCAAGTCACGCAATCAGCTGGGCCATGCCAGCTGGCTGGATGTAGTAGAGGCAGCCCTCTGGTGCTTCTGGCATGGTGACGATTTGGCAAGCGGCGAAGTGCTACTCGGTGTGCTGCTGGGCGGGATGAGCGAGTGCGGCTTGTTTATGGTCTGCTGGTGGGTGCTTTCTACATGGGGGAGCCTTTCCGGCTCGAGTGAGGTTGTTTGAATTTTTCAGCAAGTGATTTAAATATAACAGGAAAATGAACTTCTGCAGTTTATGTCCACGAACTTCTGCATGTGGTGTTTCAAATATGAAACAACTGGACAGGTCTGGCTTGGCTTTATTATGGCAAAAACGGATGAAATCCTGCCGGTTAAGTTGCTCAGTCGAAGAGTGTTACTATCTGTAGCAATGCCCCTCAAATTTCACCACGTCCCAATTGTGTACCACTCTCATCAGCGTTAGAGCCATAAACCTTTATAAATCAGGCCATTAAAAAAGACATATTGCAAAACGTGGAAGTAGAACGTGGGCCCGCTGGCCGGGTGCGCTGATGTGCTCATGTTGCTCGAAAGGAGTATCCGATGACGGCGGCGCCTGGCGCCTGGGTGGGGGTGCCATGCACCGCAATTGCCTGCATGGTAAACCATCGCGCTGGCAGAGCGAAGTCCGGGGCGTTCGCCTGGCGCTTTAATGGGCAGTGGGCGTTGTCCGTGAGCCTGGTCATCCCATCGGTCCGGCTCAGGGCTGGGGAAAGTGAGGAGTCAGGGTATTGAGGTCCAGCAGGGTGAAGTAGCCGCCCTCCTCGGGATACCAGCCGCCGGTGTCGATGTAGTGGACGTTGCCAAGGCGCACCGGCACCCTCACCGGGGTGTGGCCCACCACCAAGGCGGCGAGATCCGCGACCCCGCTCTCGTCCAGCCGTTCGATACGGCGCCTTGACCAGAGGCAGACGTTCTTGATGGCCCGAAGCCGTCCGCCGCTCACCCCTGCATCGAGTTGGTCCAGCAGCCCCTGCCAGGAGGAGAAGGGGCAATCGGCGTGAAGCAGCCCGACGGGGCCGGCCGTGGTGGCCACCTCGATGGCCAGGGGCAGGCTGCGGTAGTGGACGGCGAACGCCGCCTGCTCGGCAGGGGTCAGGTGCTGAAACCAGCCGCCGCCGTTTCGGATCCAGTTCTCCCGATCGCAGCTCTCGTAACGGCAGACGTAGTCGTCGTGATTGCCGCAGACCGGGTGAAACCAGGGTCTGGCCAGCCAGTGGATCACCTCGCTGCACTCGGGCCCGCGATCCGCCAGATCCCCGACGCTGAAGAGACGGTCCCGGGCGGGATCAAAATCCAGGGTGTCGAGGGCCTGCTGCAACAGGGCGAAGTGGCCGTGGATGTCGCCGACGGCCAGATCGCGCCCCTGGGCGTTTTGGGGGAAGCGTCTTATCAGGGGGGAGGGTGTCATGGCGTCTCCTGCCTCTATCCCGGACGGGGATGTTTTGTCTGTCTGTACATAAGGTTACAGAAGAAAAGTGGCGAGCGGGCAGGGCCTGGTAAATCATAAGATTGCCCCCGTGAACGTGCGGCGTCACGCGCCGCCTGTGGGGGAGTCACTCCGGGAGGGCGCCTTGTCCGCCCGCTTTCGGAGCCTCTCTTTCTCCACGCTTTTTGACAGGAATCTTGAATGCGGCGTCAGCTGTTGATCTGGATAGGCCCCCTGTGCAGCCTGCTGCTGCTGGGGGCGGCCTTGACCGTCCTCTATCATTTGACCCACCTGTGGCACTGGCACGACATCCGCCAGGCCATCTGGTCACAACCCTTGCCGCAGTTGGGGGGCGCCCTGCTGCTCACCCTGCTCAGCTATGGCTGCCTCTGCTGCTACGATCTGCTGGCCCTGAAGGTGCTGGACAAAAGCCTGCCCTGGCAGCAGGTGGGGATGACCTCCTTCATCGCCTACACCTTCTCCAACACCCTGGGCTTTGCGCTGCTCACCGGCTCCTCGGTACGCTACCGGCTCTACTCCTCCCTGGGGCTTGGCACCGGGGAGGTGGCCAGGGTAATCCTCTTTTGCTCCATCACCTTCTTCCTCGGTCTGCTGGGCTGGGGAGGCAGTGCCCTGCTGCTGGGGCAGGGGGCGGCCCTGCTGGTGGACTGGCCCCGCTGGGCGACCGGGTTGTTGCAACTGGCGGGGGGCCTGGCCCTGCTGACGGTGCTGGCGTATCTGGTGTGGCCGGGGACCGCCCTGGTCTGGCGCGGGCACCCGCTGTTCCTGCCGCGCATCAGATACCGCCTGCTGCAACTGCTTATCGCCCTGCTCGACTGGATGGCCGCCGCCGCCGTGCTCTATGTGCTGCTGCCATCGGGCAGCGTGCCCTATCCGGTACTGCTCAGTGCCTTCGTGCTCTCCAGCCTGCTCGGGGTGCTGGCCCATGTGCCGGGGGGCATCGGGGTCTTCGAGGCGAGCATGAGCCTGCTGCTCACCCACTATCTGCCGGTGGACAAGCTGCTCGCCTCCCTGCTTATCTACCGCTGCACCTACTACTTCCTGCCCTTCCTCTGTGCCCTGCTGCTGTTCGCAGGTCAGGAGCTGCTGCAACAGCGGGCCCGCCTACACCGGTTGCAGGGAGTGATGATGGCGACCCGGGAGTTTGTGCCCGCCCTGGTGAGCATGGGCACCTTCGCGGCGGGCACCCTGCTGCTCTGCTCCGGGATGATCCCGACCATGAAGGGGCGCATCGAAGCCTTCCTGCAGGTGCTGCCCCTGCACCTGCTGGAGCTCTCCCATGTGCTCGGCAGCGTCAGCGGCGTGTTGCTGCTGTTGCTGGCCCACAGCCTCTACCGCCGTCATGACGGGGCATTCAGGATCACCCAGTGGCTGCTGGGGCTTGGCATGCTGTTCTCCCTGTTCAAGGGGTTTGACTGGGAGTCGGCCCTGCTGCTCGGGGGCTTCTTGCTCATCATCACCCCCTGCCGCCCTCTCTTTTATCGCAAGGGTTCCCTGCTTCACGCCCGCTTCACCCCTTCCTGGCTGATGTCGGTGGGGGCCGTGCTGCTGGGAGCATTGTGGTTGCTGCTCTTCTCCTACCGCCATGTGGAGTACGACCCCTCCCTCTGGCTGCACGTCTCGGCCCACGGGCCCGGGGCCGCCTCCCGCGCCCTGCGCGCCATGGGGAGCGTCATCGGCGTGCTGGCGGTGGTCGGGGTGGCCCATCTGCTGGCTCCCTTGCGCCTGGCCGTCGGCAAGCCGGATGCCGAGGCGCTCTCCCGTGCCCATGGGCTGGTGATGCGGGCAGGGGGAGGCCACGGCTACCTGGCCCAGCTCAGGGACAAGTCCCTGCTGTTCCACCCAAGCGGCGAGGCCTTCCTCATGTACGGGGCCGAGGGCAGCAGCTGGATAGTGATGGGGGATCCCGTCGGTCAGCCCTCCCTGGTGGAGGAGCTGCTCTGGCAGTTTCGCGAGCGCTGTGACGAGCACGACGTCAGCCCGGTCTTCTACCAGGTGTCGGCCCGTTATCTCCCTGTCTATCTGGATCTCGGGCTCATCCCCTTCAAGCTGGGGGAGGAGGCCATCGTGGATCTGCCGAGCTTCGATCTCGCCGGCAGTCGCCTGCGCAACCTGCGCCAGAGCCACGCCAAGGGCAAGCGGGAAGGGCTGCGCTTCGAGGTGGTGGCCCCCGGTGAGATTGCCCCCCTGCTGCCCGAGTTGAAGGGGATCTCCGACAGCTGGCTGCACAGCAAGCAGGGCAGGGAGAAGGGCTTCTCCGTGGGCAGTTTCGATCCTGCCTACCTCACCCTCAACCCGATGGCGCTGGTGCGGCGGGAGGGACAGATCGTCGGGTTTGCCAACCTCTGGACCAGCGACAACAAGGAGAGCCTCTCCATCGATCTGATGCGCTACAGCCTGGACACGGGGGCGGCGCCGGTCATGGATTTCCTGTTTGTCGAGCTCCTGCTGTGGGGCAAGCAGGAGGGGTATGCCAGCTTCAACCTGGGGATGGCCCCCATGTCAGGCTTCAACGACAACCCCCTCGGCGGTTACTGGGCCCGCCTTGGCAACACCCTGTTCACCCGGGGCAGCCGTTTCTACAACTTCCAGGGATTGCGGCGTTACAAGGAGAAGTTCGGCCCAAGGTGGGAGCCCCGCTACCTGCTCTGTACCGGTCATCTGGTGCTGCCCCGCACCCTGACTCACCTCGTCTCCCTCATCAGTCGCGGCCCCTTCGGGCTCATGAAGAAATAGGAGTTGGCCCATGAGAGCCATGTTGTTGCTGTTGATTTGCTGTTTCGTCTCCTCGTTCACCTTGACGGCGGTGGCCGCCCAGCCGGGCCGGGTCGGCGCGGATCTGGGGCTGGTGGAGTTGCCGGTGGCGCAAGCATCGTCTGCCCCCATGGTGGTCTTCATGAGCGGGGATGGCGGCTGGGCGGCGCTGGACAAGGGGCTCAGCGCCCAGTTGCAGGCCCACGGCATGCCGGTGGTGGGCTGGAGCTCGCTCTCCTATTACTGGAAGAAGAAGACGCCGGAGCAGGCGACGGCGGATCTGGTGCGCATCCTCACCGAGTACCAGTCCCGTTGGGGGCGTCAGCGCTGGTTGCTGGTGGGCTTCTCCTTTGGCGCCGAGATAGTGCCCTTCGTCATCAATCGTCTGCCGCCAGCCTATCGCGACAGCCTGGCGGGGGCCGTGATGCTCTCCCCCTCGACGGCGTCGGATTTCGAGATCCACGTCAGCGACATGGTGGTGCACGACAAGGGGGGCCGCTATCCCACCCTGCCGGAGGTGATACGCATTCAGACTCTGCCGCTGCTCTGCGTGCAGGGGGCGGAGGACAACTCCCCGGTCAAACTCTGTCCGCGCTTGCAGCAGCCGAACGTGACGACGGTGACCCTGCCGGGCTCCCACCACTTCGACGACAACTACCAGACCCTGTATCAGCAGATTGCCGGGCACCTGGGCCTGGCCCAATAACGGCGAGAGGCTGGGAAAACGACACAGGGCGGCTAATGGCCGCCCTGTTGCCGTGGCCCCTTGCAACTGTCCAGGGGGCTGGCATGCCGGGATCAGAGCAGATCTTCGAGCTGGTACTTCTTGAGCAGGGTGTTGAAGGTGCCGTCGGCCTTGACGCTCTCGATGGCGGCATCGAAGCGGGCCTTGAGCTTGTCATCGTGTTTGCGAAGGGCCACCGCCACCCCTTCTCCCAGGATCTTGTCCTGGGTGCCGTTGAACTGGGGACCGACGAAGGCGAACTGCTTGCCCATCTCCTTGTCGAGGAAGCCCACCTTCAACTGCACCATGTTGCCGAAGGTGTAGTCGGCGCGGCCGGACTGCAGATCCAGCATGGGGGACTGGGCATTGACGTAGCGCTTGATCTTGGCCACCTCGCCATAGCGGGCGGTGACGAAGTTGTCCTGGGGGGTGCCCTCCTGCACCGCGATCACCTTGCCCTTGAAGTGGGCCGGATCGTCTGCAAAGTCGGCGGCCTTGTCGCTGCGCCCCACGAAGCGGTTCTGCATCATGTAGTAGACCTGGCTGAAGTCCACTTTCTGGCGCCGCTCGTCGGTGATGTTCATGGAGGACATGATGGCGTCGTACTTGCGCACCTGCAGGCCGGGCAGCAGGGCATCCCAGGGCTGGTTGATCACCTCGCACTCGGTCTTCATGGCCGCGCACAGGGCATAGGCCAGATCGACCTCGAAGCCGCCGAGCTGGCCGTTGCTGTCGACCATCTCGAAGGGGGGATAGGTGGCATCGGTGGCGATCACCAGGGGTTTGGCGGCGGCCTGGCCGGCGGTGGCCAGGGCCATCAGCATCATCAGTGTGTTGAGTTTCATGGTCAGTCCCTTGAAGTGTGGTGTCATTCCTAGCGTGCTAAAGGGTGCCGGCCTCAAGGGCCGACGGCTATCTTGCGATGGGTGAGGGCCGGCAACTGGCTGCGCACCGTGCGCTGTGCCGCCAGATCCAGGGTGGCGATGGCCATGCCCTGACCCTCCTCTACCTGGGCCAGTATCCGGCCCCAGGGATCGATGATCATGCTGTGGCCGAAGGTGCGCCGCCCACCGGGGTGGTGTCCCCCCTGGGCACTGGCGAACACGAAGGCAAGGTTCTCTACCGCCCGGGCCCGCAGCAGCAGCGCCCAGTGCGCGAGCCCGGTGGTGTGGGTGAAGGCCGCGGGCAGGGCGATGAAATCGGGGGCGGGCCCCAGGCGAAACAGCTCAGGGAAGCGCAGGTCGTAGCAGATCCCGAGGCGCAGCACGCCCCAGGGCAGGGGATGGCTCACCACCTCCCGGCCCGGGGTCATGGTCGCGGCCTCGTCATACTGCTCCTGTCCGGTGCAAAAGCCAAACAGGTGCAGCTTGTCGTAGCGGCTTGCGAGCTGCCCTTGGGGGTCGATGAGCAGGCTGCTGTTGTGCATCTTGCCGGGCTCGTGGCTGGCAAGCGGCAATGTGCCGGCCAGGATCCAGACTCCGAGCTCCCGAGCCAGCCTCTGTACCCAGGCAAGCAGGGGGTGATCGCCAACGGGGGCGGCCAGGGCCACCCGCGCCCGCTCGTCAACCGGCATCAGGTAGAAGTATTCGGGCAGCAGGGCCAGCTCGGCCCCCTCGGCCGCGGCCTGACGCAGCAGCGCCTCGGCCTGGGCCAGGTTGTGGTCAAGGTCATCCCCGGAGACCATCTGGAGGACGGCAACGCGCAGTGAATCCATGGTGCCCCCTAGACGCCGCACAGGCGCTCGGCGCCCGCCAGCAGGGTGTCGTCATCCTTGGAGAAGGAGAGACGGATGACTCTTTGATCCGTGCCGTCGTGATAGAAGGCGGAGACCGGAATGGTGGCGACCCCGTGATCGCGGATGAGCCGCTGCACGAACAGGCTGTCCGGCTCGTCGCTTACCCGCTCGTAGCTTGCCAGCATGAAGAAGCTGCCCGCCGAGGGGAGCAGGGTCAGGCGCGAACCGGCCAGGGCCGTGGCGAGCAGGTCGCGCTTGCGCTGGTAGAAGGCTGCCAGCCCCTGATAGTGGGCCGGTTGCTGCAACAGGTGGGCGAAGCCGTACTGCATGGGGGTGTCGGCGGCGAACATGGCGAACTGGTGCACCTTGCGGATCTCCTCCATCAGGGGACGGGGAGCCACGCAGTAGCCCACCCGCCAGCCGGTGACGTGGAAGGTCTTGCCGAAGGAGAAGACGGCGACGGCGCGCTCCACCAGCTCCGGATAGCGGATGACGCTCTGGTGCAGAGCGCCGTCGAACACCACGTGCTCGTACACCTCGTCCGAGAGGATCAGGATGTCGGTGCCGCGCACCAGGCGGGCGAGGCGCTCCTGATCCCCTGCCTGCCAGACGGTGCCGGTGGGGTTGTGGGGGGTGTTGAGCACTATCATGCGGGTGCGGGGGGTGATGCGGGCGGCCACCTCGTCCCAGGGAATGGCGAAATCCGGCGCCTTGAGGGCGATCACCACAGGGGTGGCTCCCTGCAACTGGATCATGGGGCGGTAGCTGTCAAACGCCGGCTCGAACATGATCACCTCGTCGCCGGGGTGAACCAGGGCGGTGATGGCGCAGAACAGGGCTTCGCTTGCGCTGGCGGTGATGGTGATCTCCTCGCCCGCATCATAGTGATGGCCGTAGCTGGCTGCAATCTTGGCTACCAGTTGTTCGCGCAGGGCAGGCAGCCCCGTCATGGGGGCGTACTGGTTTTCACCGGCCAGCATGGCCTCGTGGGTCACCCGGATGAGTTCGGGATCGCAGGGGAAGCTCGGCGCCCCCTGGGAGAGGTTGATGCTGGGGTGGCGGGCGGCCAGATCCCCGATCACGGTGAAGATGGTGGTGCCCACCTGGGGCAGTTTGCTGGAAACCTGGGGGATGGACATGGCGCCGTCACCTGCGTGTGTGAAAGAGGTCCCTTTTTAGCCCCCCCAAGGCTTGCCGGACAACGGATTATTCGGCATGGTATGCATGAGTTTTTCTCAAGCATGGAGGCTTGTCATGTTGTCCACCCAGCCGCGTACTCAGTTGCCTCTCTATGGCCTGCAGGTCTTCGAGTGTTCTGCCCGCCATCTGAGTTTTACCCTGGCCGCCGACGAGCTGTGTGTGAGCCAGGGGGCGGTGAGCAAGCAGATCGCCCAGCTGGAGGCGCGCCTGGGCCACCTGCTGTTCGTGCGTGGCACCCGTTGTCTCACCTTGACCCCCGCCGCCGAGCGGCTGCTGCCTTTCGTTCGTGAAGGGCTGGCCCGCATGGGGGAGGGGCTCAGCGCCTTGCAGGCCCTGCCCCACGAGCAGGCGATCAGCATCAAGGTGCCCTCCTGCGCCAGCCGCTGGCTGCTGCGGCGGTTGCAGGCGTTCGAGGGGGAGGCGGTGGAGGTGCGTGGCAGCCACAGCCATGGCATCGACTTCTCCCGGGAGCCCTTCGATCTCGCCATCGTCTACCAGCCCTGTCTGGGGCGTTATCCCCACAGCCAGCCCCTGTTTCGGGAACGGCTGACCCCGGTCTGCGCCCCGGCGTTTGCTGCCAAGCATCGACTGTTCGAGCGCGACCTGAACGAGCTGCCCCTGCTGCCCCTCATCCATGCCAGCGCCGATAGGCGGGACTGGCGCAACTGGTTTGCCGCCTTCCTCGACATCCCCTGGCAGCCCCAGGGGGGGCAGCTGTTCGATACCCTGGACTTGGCGATGAATGCCGCCTTGCAGGGGTTTGGCCTCTCTCTCGGGGATCCCACCATAGTGGCCGAGGAGCTGGAGAGCGGCGCCCTGGTCGCTCCCTTTGCCCCCGTGCTGGAGACGGATCACGAATACGCCCTGCTCGCCCGGCCTGACAGCCAGCGCCACGGGGTGCAGCGGGTCTGTCACTGGCTGCTGGAGGGGGAGGGTCATCCCTGAGGGGACGCGAAATGAAACAGCCCCGCGGGCGGGGCTGTTGTCATGGTGATGGCCGCTGGCCGATTAAAGGGTCACTGGCAGATCTTGTAGTAGACCTCGTTCCAGCGCAGTTGCTCCTTGAGCGCGGGGATGCGGGTGTGCTCGTCGATGACCACAAACTCGATGCCCATGATGTCGGCGAAGGTGCGCAGCTGCTCGATGTCCACCGCCTGGGTGAACACCGAGTGGTGGGCGGCGCCCGCCAGGATCCAGGCCTCGGCGCTGGTCTGCAGGTCCGGCAGGGGTTTCCACAGGGCGCTGGCCACCGGGAGTTTCGGCATGGCCTCTGGCAGGTCCACCACTTCCAGCTGATTGACCACCAGACGGAAGCGGTTGCCGAGATCGATGAGGCTGGCGTTGACCGCCTTGCCCGCCGGGGCCGCGAACAGCAGGCGGGCCGGATCGGCCTTCTTGCCTATGCCTAAATGCTGGGCGTCCAGCACGGGTTTGCCTGCGGCGATGGAGGGGCAGACTTCCAGCATGTGGGCTCCCAGCACCAGGTTGTTGCCCGCTTCCAGATGGTAGGTGTAGTCCTCCATGAAGGAGGCGCCCCCCGCAAGGCCTGCACCCATCACTTTCAGGGTGCGCAAGAGGGCCGCGGTCTTCCAGTCCCCTTCTGCCCCAAAACCGAAGCCTTGCTCCATCAGGCGCTGGCAGGCGAGGCCCGGCAGCTGGTGCAGACCATAGAGATCTTCGAAGGTGGTGGTGAAAGCGCCAAAACCACCGTCGGTGAGGAACTTCTTCATCCCCAGCTCCTGGCGCGCCGCCTCATACAAGGAGGCACGAAGCCCCCCGCCCGCCTGCACCGCCTCGGTCAGGGTGTAGGTCGCCTCATATTCGGCCAGCAGCGCCTCGATGTCGCTGTCGGGCACGGCATCGATAACCTTGACCAAATCGCCGACCGGGTGGTAGTTCACCTGATAGCCGAACTGGATCTGGGCCTCAATCTTGTCGCCCTCGGTGACCGCCACGTTGCGCATGTTGTCGCCAAAACGGGCGATCTTGAGGTGGCGGCTGTCGTGGATGGCGGCGGCGATGCGCATCCAGTTGCCAATCTTCTGTCTGGCCTCTTCATCCTGCCAGTGACCCACCACCACGGTGCGGGGCAGCCGCAGGCGGGCCCCCATGAAGCCGAACTCGCGTCCGCCGTGGGCGGTCTGGTTCAGGTTCATGAAGTCCATGTCGATCTCGCTCCAGGGGAGATCCCGGTTGAACTGGGTGTGGAACTGCAGCAGGGGCTTTTGCAACTGGCTCAGCGCCGGGATCCACATCTTGGCGGGGGAGAAGGTGTGCATCCACACCATGAGCCCGGCGCAGCGCTCGTCGTGGTTGGCATCCCGGGCCACCGCGCTGATTTCATCCAGGGTGGTACCGGTGGGTTTGAGCACTATCTTGAGGGGCAGGTTCGCCCCCTCGTTGAGCTGGCTGGCGATGGTGTGGGCGTGATCGGCCACCTGCTTCAATGTGGTGGCGCCATACAGGTGCTGGCTGCCGACCAGGAACCACACTTCCAGCTGTTTCATCAATTCCATGAGTTTGTCCTCTTTTAGGCTTTTGTCTGGCCGTAATAGGCGTGTTTGCCATGCTTGCGCTGGTAGTGCTTCTCCAGCAGGTAATCGGGCAGGGGGCGGGCCCCCGGGTTGATCTGGCCGGTGAGCCAGGCCATGCGGGCCACCTCTTCCAGCACCACGGCGTTGTGCACTGCGTCCTCGGCGCTCTTGCCCCAGCTGAAGGGGCCGTGGTTGGCCACCAGCACCCCCGGCATGGTGAGGATGGGGGTCTGCTTGAGGGTTTCGACGATGAGATGACCGGTCAGCCCCTCGTAATCCTCCTCCACTTCGCCCGGGGTGAGCAGGCGGGAGCAGGGGATCTCGCCGTGGAAGTAGTCGGCCTGGGTGGTGCCGAAAATGGGGATGGGGCGCCCCGCCTGGGCCCAGGCGGTGGCGTGGGTGGAGTGGGTGTGCACCACGCCGCCAAGCTCCGGATAGGCGCGATAGAGCACCAGGTGGGTGGCGGTGTCGGAGGAGGGGCGCAAGGCGCCCTCCACCTGCTTGCCCGCCAGATCCAGCACCACCATGTCCTCGACCCGCATCCGCTCGTAGCTGACGCCGCTTGGCTTTATCACCACCAGATTGCGCTCTCGGTCGATGCCGCTCACGTTGCCCCAGGTGAAGGTCACCAGGCCATGGCGCGGCAGATCCAGATTGGCGGCGAGCACCTGCTCCTTGAGGGTCTTGAGGTTCATGCCGACACCCCCCGGTTGTAGAGGGGTTCGGCGGCGGCGCCCCAGGCGAGGTAGCGCTGGTAGAGGCGTTCATACTCGGCGACCCGCTCAGGGTGTGGCTGGTGGGTGCGCTCCACGGCGCTCGCCATGTGGTGCTGGGCCTTGGCCACATCGGGATGGATCCCGGCCGCCACGGCGGCAAAGATGGCCGCCCCCAGGGCGCAGCACTGATCCGAGGCCACCACCTGGATGGGCCTGTTCATCACGTCGGCGCAGGTCTGCATCACGGTGGCGGACTTGCGGGCAATGCCGCCAAGGGCGATCACCTGCTCCACCGGCACCTGCTGACTGGTCATGCACTCCATGATGCTACGGGCACCGAAGGCGGTGGAGGTCACCAGGGCGCCGAACAAGTCGGGGGCATCGGTACCGAGGTTGATCCCCGTGAGGGTGCCCTGCAGGCGCTGGTTGGCATAGGGGGTACGCCGGCCGTTGAACCAGTCGAGCACCACCGGCAGGTGCGCCAGGTCGCGCTGCTGATCCCAGGCGGCGGCAAGGCTGGGTAGCAGGGCCTGCTTGTGGCGCTCGATGGCGGTGCGAAGCTCCGGATACTGGGCGGCGAGGCTGTCCAGGGGCCAGCCGAGCTGGCGCTGATACCAGGCATAGATGTCACCGAACGCGGACTGTCCCGCCTCCAGCCCCACCATGCCCGGCACCACGCTGCCGTCCACCTGGCCGCAGATACCGGCAATGGCCCGATCACCTATGGTGGCCTCGTCGGCGATCAGGATGTCGCAGGTGGAGGTGCCTATCACCTTCACCAGGGCATTGTTGCCGGCCCCGGCTCCCACCGCCCCCATGTGGCAGTCAAAGGCGCCGCCGGCGATCACCACCTCGCAGGAGAGGTGCAGCCGCTCCGCCCACTCCGGGGTCAGGGTGCCGACCGGGAGATCGGCGGTCCAGCTGTCGGTAAAGAGGGGGAAGTCGAGATCCTCCGTCAGCAGGGGATCCAGGGCATTGAGGAAGTCGGCGGAGGGCAGGCCGCCCCAGCTCGGGTGCCAGAGGGACTTGTGGCCGGCGGCACAGCGCCCGCGCTTGAGGGTGGCCGGGGCCTGGGTACCGCTCAGGATGGCGGGTACCCAGTCACACAGCTCGACCCAGTTGCAGGCGGCGGCGCGCACGGCGGCATCGGCGCGGGAGACGTGCAGGATCTTGGCCCAGAACCACTCGGAGGAGTAGATGCCGCCGATGTAGCGGCTGTAGTCGGGGAACTGGCCGCCGTGGCACAGGGCGGTGATGGCCTCCGCCTCCTCGATGGCGGTGTGATCCTTCCACAGCACGAACATGGCGTTGGGGTTGTCGGCAAACTCCGGACGCAGGGCCAGCACGCGCCCCTCTCTGTCGATGGGGGCGGGGGTGGAGCCGGTGCTGTCCACCCCGATGCCGCGCACGGCGGTACGCTGACTCGGCGTGAGCTGGCTCACCACCGCCACCACTGCCTGCTCCATGGACTCCAGATAGTCGAGGGGGTGGTGGCGGAACTGGTTGTTGACCGGTTGGCAGTAGTGGCCTGCCTGCCAGCGCGGGTAATAGACGACATGGGTCGCCAGCTCGGCGCCGTCCTGGCAGCGCACGGCGAGTGCCCTGACCGAGTCGCTGCCGAAATCGAGTCCGATGACGATGTGCTCAGACATAAGTGCTCCTGACCATCAATGAGGGGTGACTGGGGGGAACCATAGGAGATGGGCAGGAGGGGCGGTTAGCCATTGGCTGCTGGAAATATGGATTTTAACGCTGTCAGTGCGACAGGGTGACGGCTCTCTAAAATTCAATATGTGACGAAATTGCTAATTATATAGACGAAATGGCTGCAATCTCATGGCGTGATCCTGCTCTCCATTTTAAATTGTGAAAACGATTACAACTTGGTTCGCTCAACCAGCAACAACAATAAAGTCCTGTTTAAGCATGTTTTTATATGGCTGCGACTTGATTGACTCAACGAGCAGCACTGCGTGAATACATGGATTGATAGAACCGTTGGAGACATTCGCATGAACAAAATCGTTAAAGGCATGATCGCGATGGGGTTCGCCCTTGGTATGGCAAATTCTGCTTTCTCGGCCGAAGCGCTGAAGCTGGGCTACCTGGTCAAGCAGCCCGAGGAGCCCTGGTTCCAGACCGAGTGGAACTTCGCCGACAAGGCGGGCAAGGATCTGGGCTTCGAGGTGATCAAGATAGCCGTCCCCGATGGCGAGAAGACCCTCAATGCCATCGACAGTCTGGCGTCGAATGGCGCCAAGGGCTTCGTCATCTGTACCCCGGATCCCAAACTCGGTGCCGCCATCATGGCCAAGGCCAACAGCATGGATCTGAAGGTCATCACGGTGGATGACCAGTTCGTCAACGCCAAGGGCCAGCCCATGGAGCAGGTGCCACTGGTAATGATGGCCGCCACCAAGATTGGCGAGCGTCAGGGGCAGGAGCTCTACAAGGAGATGCAAAAGCGCCAGTGGGACGTAAAGGCGACCGGGGTGCTCGCCATCACCGCCGACGAGCTCGACACCGCCCGTCGCCGGGTCGAGGGCTCCCTGGGCGCGCTCAAGGTCGCCGGTTTCCCCGAGGGCCAGATCTTCCGCGCGCCCACCAAGAGCAACGACATTCCGGGGGCGCTGGATGCCGCCAACTCCATGCTGGTGCAACACCCCGAGGTCAAGAACTGGCTCATCGTCGGCATGAATGACAACACGGTGCTCGGCGGCGTGCGCGCCACCGAAGGGCAGGGCTTCAAGGCGGAGAACGTCATCGGCATCGGCATCAACGGGGTGGATGCGGTGAACGAGCTCTCCAAGTCCAGCGCCACCGGCTTCCTCGGCTCCCTGCTGCCCAGCCCGGACGTACACGGCTACAAGAGCATCCAGATGCTCCATGACTGGGTCGTCAACGGCGCCGAGCCTGCCAAGTTCACCGAGGTGACCGACGTGGTGCTCATCACCCGCGACAACTTCAAGGCCGAGCTGCAAAAGAAAGGGCTGTGATCCCCATCCCTTGATACCCATGCCGGCATGGCGGAGTGCGCCGTGCCGGCTGGCTGGAGTCATCTCATGAATCAAGTTCCATATCTGGAGTTTTGCGGCATCAGCAAGGAGTTTCCCGGCGTCAAGGCGCTGCAGAACGTCTCCTTCGCCTGCCAGCGGGGCACGGTACACGCGCTGATGGGAGAGAACGGGGCCGGCAAGTCCACCCTGCTCAAGATCCTGAGCGGTTTTCAGGCGCCCACCCGCGGGGTGGTGAAGCTGGCGGGTCAGGAGAAAGTGTTCCAAAACACGGTCGATGCCCTTGAGAGCGGGATTGCCATCATCTATCAGGAGCTGCACCTGGTCCCTGAAATGAGCGTGGCGGAGAACATCTACCTGGGGCAGTTGCCGACCCGGCGCGGCGTCATCGATCGGGAGAAGCTCTATCAGGATGCAGCCAGGCAGCTGGCACGCCTCGGGATGGATGTCTCCCCCGAGACGCCGCTCAAGTACCTGTCCCTGGGTCAGTGGCAGATGGTGGAGATCGCCAAGGCCCTGACCCGGGACGCCAGCGTCATCGCCTTCGACGAGCCGACCAGCAGCCTGTCGTCCCGCGAGATTGAGCAGCTGTTTCGGGTCATCCGCCAGTTGCGTGACGAGGGCAAGGTCATTCTCTACGTCTCCCACCGCATGGACGAGATCTTCGCCCTGTGCGATGCCATCACGGTGTTCAAGGATGGCCAGTTCGTGCGCACCTTCGCTTCCATGGCCGAGGTGGACCGGGATCTGCTGGTCAAGACCATGGTGGGGCGCGAACTGACCGACATCTATGGTTACAGCCCAAGGCCGCTTGGCGAGGCGGGCCTCAAGGTGGAGCACCTGATGGGGCCCGGCCTCAAGGCGCCGGTGTCGCTCGAGGTGAAACGCGGGGAGATCCTCGGCATCTTCGGGCTGGTGGGGGCCGGGCGCAGCGAGCTGATGAAGCTTATCTTCGGTGCCGAGACACCTCGAGGGGGCGAGATATCGGTGTTTGGCAAACAGGTGGTCATTCAGAGCCCCATCGACGCCATTCGCAGCGGCATCATGCTCTGCACCGAAGACAGGAAGGCGCTCGGCATCATCCCCATCCATTCGGTGCAGGAGAACATCAACATCAGCGCCCGCCGCCACCACGCGTGGGGAGGCTTCTGGATCAACCAGCAGTGGGAGGACGAGAACGCGAGGCTGCGGATCCGCGACATGCGGGTCAAGACCCCGTCTCCCCAGCAGGCCATCATGAACCTCTCCGGCGGCAACCAGCAGAAGGCCATTCTGGGGCGCTGGCTGTCGGAAGACATGAAAGTGATCCTGCTCGATGAACCGACCCGGGGCATCGACGTCGGGGCGAAGAACGAGATTTACAACGTGATTTACGATCTGGCCAAGGTGGGCATCGCCGTGGTGGTGGTCTCGAGCGAGCTGCCGGAGGTGCTGGGCATCGCGGATCGGATCCTGGTCATGCGGGAGGGGGAGATCGCCGGCGAGCTTTCCCACGACGAGGCCAACGAGGTCAAGGCGCTCAATCTGGCCATGCCGGCCCGTTGATCTGCTGACCGCAACGAGATAGCACCCGGAATTTTCAGGAGAAATACCATGACAACAACGACCTTGGTCGGCCAAGCCGCCAACGACACCGCGGCGAGCGGTACCCGCCTGCAACTGACCCGCATCTGGGATCAGTACGGCATGCTGGTGATCTTCGCCATCCTGTTCCTGCTCGCCTGCGTGCTGGTCCCCAACTTCGCCAGCCTGATCAACATGCGGGGGCTCGGGCTTGCCGTCTCCATGTCGGGTATGGTGGCCTGCGGCATGCTGTTCTGCCTCGCCTCCGGCGAGTTCGACATGTCGGTGGGCTCCGTGGTGGCCTGCTCCGGGGTTGCCTGCGCGGTGGGCATCAACGCCACCGAGAGCATCCCCCTTGGCATTCTGGCCGGTCTCTCGGTGGGCCTTGTCTTTGGCCTCATCAACGGCCTCGTCGTGGCCAAATTCAAGATCAACGCCCTCATCACCACCCTTGCCACCATGCAGATGGCGCGTGGGGTGGGCTACATCATCTCCGACGGCAAGGCGGTGGGCATCGTGGAGGAGGGCTTCTTCGAGCTTGGCAACTCCGCCCTGTTCGGCATCCCGACGCCCATCTGGCTGACGGCGGTCTGCTTCGTGCTGTTCGGGCTGCTGCTCAACAAGACCACCTTCGGGCGCAATACCCTGGCCATGGGGGGTAACGAGGAGGCGGCACGTCTGGCCGGGGTCAACGTGGTGCGCACCAAGATCATCATCTTCACCATGACCGGGCTCATCGCCTCGCTCGCCGGCATCATCCTCGCATCCCGCATGACCTCGGGTCAGCCCATGACCTCCATCGGCTTCGAGCTGGTGGTGATCTCCGCCTGCGTGCTGGGTGGGGTCTCCATGAAGGGGGGGATCGGCAAGATCTCCTACATCATCGCCGGGGTGCTGATCCTGGGGCTGATGGAGAACGCCATGAACCTGCTCAACATCTCCCCGTTTGCCCAGTACGTGGTGCGTGGCCTCATCCTGCTCGCCGCCGTGCTGTTCGACCGCTACAAGCAGGTGCGCAAAGCCCGTATCTGAGCGATGTCTTTCCTCGTCACCGGGCCGGCCTCGCGCCGGCCCGGTGTTTTCCCCGGCAAGCTGTGAGCCAGTTCAACAATTTCACAACGAACAGCTTGCGAACTTAGGGGGTTCCTACGCCGGATCTCTACAATGGCCCATGTCGACTTTTTTACCGAAACCCTGTTTTCCGCCATGTCCTCGATGCAAAAAGAGAAGCCGAAACAACTCAATCCCCTGCTGCCTGGCTACGCCTTCGACGTCTTCCTGGTCTCGGGGATGACTCCCATCGAGCAGGGGAGCGCGCTGGATTTCACCATCGACAGGCCCCACGGCATGAAGGGGTTCATCGTCAATCTGACCATCAAGGGCAAGGGGCAGATCTTTCAGGGGGACACGGCCTTCACCGTGGAGCCCGGCGACCTGCTGCTCTTTCCACCCGCGGCGGTGCACCATTACGGCCGGGCGCCGGATGCCCGGGAGTGGTATCACCGCTGGGTCTATTTCCGTCCGCGGGCCTATTGGGCTGACTGGCTCAAGTGGCCCCAGGTGACGGAGCAGGTGGGGCGACTGCAACTGGCGGACAACCAGCTGCTCACCGAATTCGACGCCCTCTTCCTCGACATCGAGGAGACCCACAAGCAGCTGCGGCCCATGTCGGAGCAACTGGCCATGAACCTCTTGGAGCGGTTGCTCATCCGCTGCTACGAGGCATCGTCCCAGAATGCCTATCCCGCCATCGATCACCGGGTCCACGAGGCGTGCCAGATCCTGAGCGAGTCCCTCTCGGCCGAGATCTCGGTGGAAGCGCTGGCGGAGCAGGTGTTCTTGTCCCCCTCGCGCCTCGCGCACCTGTTTCGCGAGCAGGTGGGGGTGAGCATAGTGCGCTGGCGCGAGGATCAGCGCATCATGCGGGCCAAGCTGCTGCTGCAGACCACGCCGCTGTCGGTCTCCACCATAGGCCAGCAGGTGGGCTATGACGATCAGCTCTACTTCTCGCGGGTGTTCCGAAAGCGGGTAGGGGTCAGCCCCACCGAATACCGCAAGTGCGCCACCCCGCTATGAGCAGAGCCCAGAGATGACAAAGCCCTCATGACGAGGGCTTTTGTTATCCATGAGGGGCGGATGCGCAATCAGCCCTGACGAGCCTTGAACCTGGGATTGCTCTTGCAGATGACGAACAGCTTGCCGCGCCGACGCACGATCTGACAGTCTGGGTGACGCGACTTGGCGGATTTCAGGGAGGCGAGGACTTTCATTGTTTCTCTTTTCCTTTGCTGAAGAACTGACCGAATCGCTGGCCGAAGCGAGCGACCTGACCTTCCTTGCCGACCTGCTTCTGTTTGCCGGTATAGAAGGGGTGGGACGCGCTGGAGACATCCAGCGTCACATAGGGGTAGGTGTTGCCATCTTCCCACTCTCTGGTGCGATCGGTGGCCAGCGTGGAGCCGATCAGAAAGTAGGTATTGCTGGCGAGATCGTGGAACAGAACCTTGCGGTATTCAGGGTGAATATGGGGGCGCATGATTGCCTCTGTTGTTATGTTATAACAAGGCATGAATAATGCGATGGATGAGAATCAATATCAACTGTTTTTTCCATGATGACAGCGATGGGGGAAAATCGGGGCCGTTCGGCTGCACATCGTCAGCGAGAAGGTGTGAGCGGTGAGGGCCTATGTGCAGCCACCATCTTTACTTTTTAAAATTACTGTATAAAAATACAGTTAATTATCATGGAGACGTACCCTATGCGCCTGGAAATCATCATCGACAGAAAACACCAGATCCCCACCTCGACCATGGAGGCCTTGCGCCAGGAGCTGCTCAAGCAACTGGGTGAGCGCTTTCCCGATCTGCATGTGCGGGTGGCACCGGGTAGTGCCATGGCTCTGACAGTCAGTCGCGCCAGCAAGGAAGACAAGGAGCTGGCCGAAGCCATGGTTCAGGAGGTGTGGGAAAACGCCGATAGCTGGATGCCGGAAGAAGAGGCTCTGGAGGCCTGAAGATAAGCTCTCAGCAGCAAGCATCGTCGTGATCTGCCAGGCCGAGAGGAGGAATCTCCAGCCGGATGATGATCCCTGTACTGGCTTTGCCGAACCGCTCTTCAAAACACGCAGCCATGGGCTGCGTGTTGCGTTGATGGGGGAGGCGCATGACCATGAAGGCGAAAGGCGAAAGGCGAAAGGCGAAAGGCGAAAGGCGAAAGGCGAAAGGCGAAAGGCGAAAGGCGAAAGGCGAAAGGCGAAAGAGTAATGTCTCTGGCTGCGCTCAGAGTCCCGCCCAACGCTTGAGGCTGTCGACCTGCACCCGTTGGGTGGCCTGTGCGATGTCGCCATTGGCACGCAGTGCCTTGAGGGCCGCGGGGAGCGCCGCGCGTACCTCGTCTGATGTCATACCCGGTTGCAATGCCGGGTGGTAGGCAAGCCTGAGCAACACGTAGTCGAGCCCGGTCAGAAAGCTGTCGATGCTGCTGTCATTGAAGATGGAGGGGAACACCTTGTCCGAGTCGTTGGGCAGCCCCATCACCTGGCTCAACTCTTCCACCACGCAATCCAGAAAACGGCCCTTTGCCCGGCTGTAATCCACCGGGATGATGATGGTGGCACGGGTGATCTCGTAGCGAGCGTTGGTGGCGAAATTGGCCAGGCAGATCCCCTCCTTGAGGGCGATGCGCACCGACTCGTCCTGGCGCATGGTGCGTGCAGCCCAGCTCGCCATCTGTTTGTGCCGGGTCATGATGAGGGTGAGATTGGGGTTGTCGTTGACAATCTCGATGGGGTGACCGGTGATCCTGCTCAGGTGACGGGTCTGTACCTTGACGACCTCGGCCTGCAGCGGCTTGTCGCCGAATTCGTTGACGAGCTTGAGACGCACGGGGCCCGGCCAGCGGGAGAAGTGCTCCTGTTGTTCATGGCCATACTCCCGTTTCATGGCGATTTCCATGAAGCTCTGGACAAGGTAGTCATCACGTTGCCAGCGTTCGGTGGCCGACAGCGGCAGGGAGAAGAGCCAGAGCATCAACCCCAGGAGCAACCAGTGCCCATGGCGAACGGGCTGGACAGGTGTGTGCCATGGGCGCATCTTGCCTCCTTGCAAGGGGATCAGCGGGCGGTACGCTCGATATCACGCCAGGTGAGCCAGAGCCTGAGATCGAACTCCAGTTGATGATAGTCCGGTTCCATGTGCTGGCAGAGCTGGTAGAAAGCCTTGTTGTGATCCTTCTCCTTCAGGTGGGCCAGCTCATGCACCACTATCATCTTGAGAAAGGCGGGATGGGCCTCCTTGAACAGGGCGGCGATGCGGATCTCGTTCTTGGCCTTGAGCTTGCTGCCTTGCACCCGGCTGACATAGGTGTGCAGTCCCAGGGCATCCTTGATCACGTTGATCTTGCCATCGAAGATCACCTTGGAAAGCGGCGCCGAGCTTTTCAGGTAGCGGTTCTTCAGCTCCATGGTATAGGCGAGCAGCGCCTTGTCGCTCTGGACGAGGTGGGTTTGCGGGTAGCGTTTGGCCAGCATCTCGCCGAGTTTGCCCGCCGCA
This sequence comes from Aeromonas sp. FDAARGOS 1406, assembly GCF_019048565.1. Taxonomy (NCBI): domain Bacteria; kingdom Pseudomonadati; phylum Pseudomonadota; class Gammaproteobacteria; order Aeromonadales; family Aeromonadaceae; genus Aeromonas; species Aeromonas sp. FDAARGOS 1406. Next base: position 738,647 of record NZ_CP077378.1, on the reverse strand, counting down.
ATCAACTGCTGTACCTGAGCCTTGAGTGGCTCCGGATAGCCCCCCAGATAAGTCAGCTCCGCCATGATTCTTCCCTCTGCCGCAAAAAAGAGCGCCATTGTAGTCAGGATGGGGCGCCTTGAACATGGTCGGCCCCCTCTTTGTGACGGCAACGAAAAGGGGCCATCACCAGGATGGCCCCTTCTGTGTGCCTGATTAGCGGCGCCGGTACAGGCCCGGGTCCACCTCTTCATACTGACCTGCCAGATACTGGTAGAAGGCAAGGTGGGAGGGGGAGGTCGGCGTCTTGAGCTCCTGTGCCACCCGCTCCGGTTTGGCGATGATGAATTTGGGGTGTTGGCGCTGGATGTCAGCCAGCACCCGCTCGCGCACATCGTAGGGCGGGTTGACGTTGGCAAAGAACAAATAGGCGGAGGCCGGCTGGCGATCGGTCCAGAGGTAGTATTGCGGCTGGATGCCATCGACCCAGATCTTGTCGGTGGGGGTCGTCTCGGCGAGGATACGGTCGACCCTGACCTGGGCGGGGGGATTGAACGGCCTGCCCTTGAGATTGCCTTCCCAGGCGTTGTTGACCAGCAGCGCCAGCATGGCCAGCGAGGCGAGCCAGGGGGTGGCGCTTCGCACGTCCCAGGCGCGCCAGAGCGGGACCAGAATGAGCACGGGCAAGGCCCACAGCAGGCTGTTGCCGAGCACCTCGCGCACCCGCTCCAGAGACCACTCCTTGGTGCTCCAGCCGTAACCGAGCTGCTGGGCCAGCAGCCAGCTGGCGGTCAGCACCACCAGGGAGATGCAAAGCAGCCCCAGGGCATCGGATCGCTGCTCGCTTCTGTCCAGCAGGCAGGCGAGCGGCAGCAGGCCAAGCTGCAGATAAAGCACGTCATAGTGATCGAACACATGGCCGGAGACCGAGTTGGCGATCAGGGTGAACAGCACCCCCAGCAGGGTGGCGCACAGCGCCGGGAGATACCACTCCTGGCGGCGCCCGAGCATCAGCACGAGGAAGGCGGGCAGCAGCATGATGAGGCCGGTGCGCAGCAGACCGACGGCGCCCACCTCAGGAGAGAAGCCGTTGCCGTAGCTCCCTTCAAAGAAGATGCCGAAGGCGTAGTATTTGAACTCTGCCAGCACGTCGTGGTGCTGGAAGTAGGCATAGAGCGGGCCGCCGACGAGAGCCAGTCCAAGCAGGCTGGAAAAGAGCAGGGCAAAGGCGCAGCGCCACTGCTCGCGCAGGCACCAGTGACAGAAGAGCACCAGATACCAGGCCCCCCAGAAGGCGCCGTTGTTGGTGCGCATCCAGGCCACGATGGCGAAGGTGAGTGCGGCGACCAGAGCCGGTCCCCAGCTGAATCGCTTGTCCAGCAGCAAGGTGATGAAAGCCCACTGGGCGATGAGGGCCAGATGGAATGTCCAGTCCTCTGTCATGTTGCCGTAGTAGTAGCGAGTGCTGTAGAGCGCCAGCAGGGCCAGCATGCTGCCAAGTCGCGCCCGCACTGAGAGCCCGAGCTGCGAAAAAGCCTGCCAGCTCGCCATGAGGCCCAGCCAGCAGAGCACCCACTCCAGCAGCCAGATCCCGAAGAAGCCACCAAGGCCATAGCCCAGTGCATCGAGGGCGAAGATCATGGGACCCTTGATGTCGATCATGTCCCGATAGAGTACGCCCCCCTCGCTCCACATCTTGCCCATTACCGCAAACAGGGAGGCATCAAATCCCGGGGCCATGCCGTGGAACAGCGGATTGCGCAGACAGAACAGCAGAGCCATCAGTGCGGTGAGCAAGATGACCGACGGCCTGATCCCGGGATTGTGGCGGTGCGGGGTAAAGCGGATGGCGTGATTCATGGGTGACCTGTTCCTGCGGGAAAGACTGAAAAAGCGGGCTTATCTTGCCGAGCCGGGCTGCACGATGCAATGGAAGAAGTGTAGGCACCTGAAATAATTCGTAAAAGTATCGTTTTCACGCCTCTGGCTGCAGTGGCAGGCCCCATCACAAGACAGGGCCGGCGCAGTCGGGCGTCACAGCCTGAGGTTGCATGGTAGGGGGCCTGCGCCTGGGAGCGGACCAGGATTCCCCTATGCGGCGAAAAGGCGGCACCGACCCGGGATGGGCCGGTGTCAGATTCACTGGCCGTGATACTCCACCAGGGCCGGCAGAGGGCTGAGTTCCGGCAGGTGGCGTGCCCAGCGCAGGAAGGCATCCGCCAGGGTGATGCCGAGCTCCTGATTGTGCTGGGTCAGGGTGCGGGCAAGGGCCGTGTAGCCCTCCTTGCCGGAGGCGGTATAGGCACTGGAGACCCCGCGATAGATGGCATCCGGCTCGACGTGCTGCCACTGATCCGGGCTGGCTTCCCATTCCAGGCGAGTGATCCTCTCCCCTTTGGGCCTGTCGGCCTGATAGCAGAAGCTCACCCCGGCGGTATAGGGGAAGCTGCCGCTGCCATTGCCCGTCACCCCGTTGTTGGTGGCGTTGTCGATGGCCCCCTCCAGCGCCTCGGCCAGTTCATGGCCGTGCACCCGGTAGAGGGTGAGGGGAATGGCAAAGGGCAGCAGGCGTCCGGCAACATCTGCTTCGGTCAGGGGGCCGGGCTCGAGGGAGCAGCGCACGCCCCCGGCATTGTGCAGGGCAAAGTCCACCTGACCCACCTGTTCGCGGGCACTGGCCAGCATGGCACTCGCTACCAGGGGGGCGACCTGGCTGCCGGCGGGCAGGTTGGCATCGGGCAGGCGCTGGTGGTGGAGCGGATCGGCGAGCCGGGTCACCACGCGCCGGGTCATGGTTTCGAGCTCGGGGCGATAGCGTCTGGCCAGATGCTGCTCGAGCTCGGGGGCCGGTTCGCAGAAGTGCAGCCCCGCAGGAGGCGGGGAAGCAAAGGGCCAGGGATCCCAGGGTAACCACTCCAGCTGGCCGCGGCTTTGGCACACGCGTCCCTGCTCGTCGAAGGTTAGTTCGCACACCCCGAGACAGAGGGCGCTGTGGGCGGCGTGCAGGATGGCCACCCCGTTCACCATGAGGGGATAGCTGCCTTCGCTGTCGAGCCCGAGCGGCGCCAGATACCCCAGCAGGCTGTGGGTGTGCCCGCCGACGATGAGGCTGAGCTCGGGGAAGCGGGTCGCCAGTCGCTTGTCCTGCTCCAGACCCAGGTGGCTCAGCAATATGATGTGGTTGATCCCCTCGGCCTTGATCTCTTCGAGGGCGCGGCTCAAGGTTTCTTCGATACCGTGGAAACGGGTGTGGGGATCGGGGCTCGCGATGGCGGCCATCTGCGGCAGCGTTATGCCGAGCAGGGCGAAGGGCACGTCGTCGATGACGCGCTTGTGCCAGGGGCGGCTCGCGTCAAACAGCTGCGGCAGTCCCTGCAGCCGCAGCGGGGCATCGGCGGGCTCCTGACGGTTGTCGATGTTGGCGGCGAGCACCGGGAAATCGAGCTGGCGCAAAAACTCCACCAGCGGCCCGTTGCCCAGATCGAATTCGTGGTTGCCGATCACCATGGCATCCGGTCGCAAGAGGGCCAGCAGGTCCGCATTGGCCCGCCCTTTGAAGCGGTTGAAGTAAAGTGACCCCTGGAAGGTATCGCCGCCATGCAGCAGCAGGCAGGTCTGGCCGGCTGCCTCGGCCTGTTGGCGCAGGGCGGTGAGCCGGGTCAGGATGCGACCATAGCCGCCGCACTGGGTGCGCCATTCGGACTTGCCATCGGGGGAGAAGCGCATGGGAGCGCCATCGAAATGGGAGTGGCAGTCGCTGAAGTGGGCAAGTTGAACCGTCATACTCAAGGCTCGGTCCTCCTTAGGAAAAAAGAGCACCGAGTCTACTGCATGGGGTGGGGGGGATACCAGCCCGGCGGCAGCCGGGCCGGTAAAGAGTCAGGCGGGAACCATGATCTGGGTGGCGAGGATCACTACCAGCAGGCCGACGGCCACCGGCAGCGAGGTACGTTTGACCACCTCGAACGGAGAGAGATTGCCCATCCCCGCACAGGCGACCACCACCCCGGAGACCGGCGAGATGGTGCGGCCGAGGTTGGATGCCTGCAGCATGGGGATCACCAGATAGGCCGGGTTGACGCCGAGGCTGGTGGCCAAATGGGGGATGAGCTCCACGAAGGCGTAGAAGGGGGCGTTGCCGGAACCCGTGGTGAAGGCCGCCAGGGTGGTGATGACCACCAGCACCAGCATGATGACGATGCCGCCGGTACCGAAGCTCTGGGCCAGATCCAGGAGGTTGGCGATGAAACCAAGCCCCATCAGACCCTGGGCAAAGACCCCGGCACCCACCAGCAGCATCACCACGCCGGCGAAAGCGTCGGCCATGTTGCGCCAGCACACCTGCAGCCCGTCCAGCAGCTCGCGGCCGTTGCGCTTGCGCACCAGCTCCAGCAGGGCGGCCAGCACCAGGCAGATGACGATGATGGTGACGATGTCGAGCTTGGGCCCCAGTTTGCCGTCAAACAGCAGCACACCGATGATGGGGGTGAAGGGCAGGATGGCGTAGAAGCCGGGGGCGTCGGTGACGAGATCGCTCGGGGCGACCGCGGCGTTGTGCTCCCCGGCCTTCTGATCCAGATAACGCTGCCAGAAGAAGTGGGTCACCGCCATGGCGGCGATGGCCACCAGGGAAATGGGCAGGGTCAGCTTGAAGGCAAACTCGATGAGCTCCATGTTCGCGGCCTGGGCTGCCATCACCACGTCCCCCGAGGTGGGGGAGAGGATGATGGCGGCCGGCGAGGCGCACACCGCCGCCGCCGCGCCACGGGAGATCCCCATGTTGACCATCAGCGGGAAGAGGGTGGCCATCAGCAGAACCCCGAGGCCGGTCGCGGAGCTCACCGCCAGCGACATGGCGCAGGCGACCAGATAGGCGGCCACCAGCAGGATGTAGGGGGACTTGATGACACCGAGGGGTTTGCTCGCGAGCTTCACCAGTATGGTGTTGGCGCCGATGTGGCTCATGTAGCCGGCAAAGCCGCACAGCACCATGATGAGCATGCCGAGGCCACCCCCCCTGTCGACCAGCAGGAAGCGCACGTATTCGAAGATGTCGGTGGCCATGTGGCCGGTGGAGGGGACGCTCGCCGGCAGCACCGCCTTGCCCATCAGGGCGGTGATCGCCAGCAGCAGCAGGCCGCCGCTGAGCAGTACCCCGGTGGCGGAGTAGCCCTTGAAGATGTAGCGACCCACGGCCAGGGTGACCAGGGTGCCGATCAGGAGTTCTATCATAAAACCTTCCCAAGAGTTGAAATGAGGGGGTGGCCTGCCAGGGCTCACCAGAGGGTTGCGCTGGACTATCCGGCATCGGCCAACAAAAACACTGTGGATATTACCCACTAAGGAGTGTTTCACCATCCGTTCGATGGCAGCTTGTGATCTCGACTGCAAATCCCCGCCTGAGCCGGGGTGATGACTCGCACGTTTGCAGCAACCGGGTGCCAAGAGCGGATGACAGGGGGCTGGATCAGGGGTAATCTCCCAATCGGGTTATTAATTCATTGATTATTAATTGAAATTAAGCCGGGACTCACAAGGAGCAAAGCCGCGGACAGATGGGACTCTTCAGCAAGACAGGGGTGACGGTGGCCCTCATTTATGCCGCCTCAATCGGTGCTGTACCTTCCCACTATGCCGGTGTGAAGGTCGCCCCCGATATCAAGGTCGACTTCCAGTTCTATCGGGTCTCCGGGGCCGATGTGGGGGCCGTGATGCGCCAGATCACCGCCTTGTCGCCCACCCAGGCGGACGGGCACATCGGCAAGGCCAGTTATCAGCTCTCCTGGCAGTTGCAGACGAAGGCGACGGCGACACGCTGCGAGCTGGAGCAGGCCAGCGTTCGTGCGCGCATCCAGGTCAGGGTCCCCAACTGGATGGACAAGTCCCGTGCGCCCGCGAAGGAGCGCCAGAAGTGGGACAAGCTGGTGGCCGCCATGTTTGACTACGAGAGCCGTCACAAGGATATCCTGCTGGAGAGCGTGAGCCAGCTTGGCACGCGCCTCGCCCAGTTGCCGGTGACCCGGGATTGCCCAACCCTGGAGCATCAGGGCTGGCAGGCAGGGCAGGCGGTGCTGGAGGCCACCCGGGCGCGGTTCGACACCCTGGCCAGCCAGACCGATCAGGGGCGCAAGCTGGGGGTCGTCTGGCCCAGGGCTGGCTGATGACACGTGTACAGGCCCATGGCCGCTCATGGGAAACATAAAAAACGGGCTGACTGAGCCCGTTTTTTGTTGGTGCGCCAAATGGTGTGGAGGCGGGCAGCCCCGGCTCCTGGGGAGTTAGTCGCGCAGTGGCTTGCCCTTGCGCAGTCTTCGCACCCAGTAGCGGGCGGGATGGATCGCCTCCAGCAGATCGGAGGCCAGCGGCAGGGGATCGCCGCAGATCTCGCTGGCGACCAGCTCGCCGCACAGGGGCGCCGAGCACAGACCTCGGGAGCCGAGCGCCCCCAGCACGTAGAGGCCGGCGTGCAGGGGCAGCGCGCTCTGCTGATCCGCGGGGGCGTTGACGTCATGATCCGCCAGCGCCGTCAACCGGGCGACGGGTCCGGCGACCGGCAGGTGATCCCGGCTGGCGCAGCGCACCCCGACGCGGGCCTGAGCGCCGCTCACATCCACCTCGGCGGGCCAGCGCTGCTGGGGCACACAGGCTTGCAGCCGTGCCCTGTTCTGCTCCTGCTCGTCGGCGCGGTAGGCAAGGTCGGTCTGGTTGCGGCCATAGCTGGCCCCGATACAGTGCGCGCCGTTGTGGGCCGGGGTGAGGTAGCCATCGTAGCAGAGCACGGTCTTGAGCTGGCTCAAGCCAGCCGTGGTCGGCACATGGCTCACCTGGCCGCGCACCGGATAGAGGGGCAGCTCGGCAAAGGGGAGAAGGGCTGGCAACTGATGCCCGGCTGCCACCACCAGATTGGGGGCGTGCCACTGGCGGCCATCCCGGCTCTCCAGGTGCCAGCCATCGACCTCTTCGGCAATGTGGGTTACAGCGGCATTGAACTCCACCTCCAGCCGCCCGCTGGCCTGCGCCTCCCTGATGGCGGCGCGGGTGAGATCCGCCGGACAGAGCCAGCCCCCCAGGGGATAGCTCACACCATCCGCATCGCAGGGCAGGCCGACCACCTGCTCAACCTCCGCTGCCGAGAGTGGGTGCATCAGCTCAGGGGGGAAGGGGCCCTGGCTCATCTTGGCAAGCTTGGCGGCGGATTTGTCGTCGTAGCCGAGTTGGGTGACGCCACACAGCGAGAAGGCGACGGGGTGGTGCTTTGCCAAAGCCAGCAGCCGGTTTCTGGCAAAGCCGAAGGCCAGCGAATAGAAGCGCGACAGGGCATCGTGCTCGCCGTTGAGCAGGGGGTAGAGGGCTCCTTGTCGATTGCCGGAAGCGCCGCTGGCCGGTTCGCCGTCTTCGCACAGCAAGGTGACGTGCCGACCCCGCTCCACCAGAGAGAGCGCCGTCATGGCGGAAGCGATGCCGCCACCGATGATGAGCACCTCTCCCTCCCGCCCTGCGGGGCGGGCATACCAGGGGGCGATGCTCTGCTGCGGCACTTTGCCTTCCCGAACACCCGCCAGCATCTCCCGCTTGCTGCCGTGGCCCTTCACCTTCTTCATGGCAAAGCCGGCGGCAATCAGCCCCCGTCGCACGAAACCGGCGCAGGTAAAGGTCGAGAGGGTGGCATCGGGGCGGGCGAGGCGAGCGAGATCGTCGAAGAGATCCTGGGTCCACATCTCTGGGTTCTTGGCAGGGGAGAAACCGTCCAGATACCAGGCGTCCACCAGACCAGTTGCCGGATGGGGCACCTGGGGCAGCATCTCCTTGATGTCGCCAAACCAGAGATCGAGGCGGATGCGGCCATCGGCAAAGAGCAGGCGATGGCAGCCGGAGACCGGCAGCGGCCACTGGTCAATCAGGTCCTGGCTCAGGTGGGAGAGCTCGGGCCAGGCGGCCAGGGCCTTGCACAGATCGGCCTGGGTAAGGGGGTATTTCTCGACGCTGATGAAGTGCAGCCGGGATCCGTTGCCGGACAGGGGGGCCTGTTCCAGAAAGGCGGCCATTGTGGCCAGAAAGTTAAGTCCTGTACCGAAACCTGTTTCACCAATCACGAAACTGTCACTATCGTGGTGCGAAAATCGCTCTGGCAGTCGATTTTGCTGCAAAAAGACGTAGCGGGTTTCACTTAGACCGTTATCATTGGAAAAGTACACATCCCCGAACTCACTGGAGACTGGAGTTCCCGCTTCGTTCCAGTCCAATCGGGCATGATGTAAGGATGTTTGACTCACGTTTTCCTCGGCTCGCGTCACAAAATCGCGGGCATTCTACGTGAAAGCAGACCAGTTTGGCAGCCGAAAGCGGGTAGACTCGGTGCCAGTTTTTCCAGACGAGATGAATTAATGAGAAGAGCAGTGATCACCGGTATCGGCGTCATCTCCAGTATCGGCAACAACAAGGAAGAGGTGCTGGCCTCCCTGAAAGCAGGCAAATCCGGCATCACCTATTCCGAGCAGTTCGAGCAGTACAACCTGCGCAGCCGTGTCTGGGGTAACATCAAACTCGATCCGTCTGAACTGATCGACCGTAAAGTCATGCGTTTCATGGGTGACGCTGCGGCCTACGCCTACCTCTCCATGCAGCAGGCCATCGAAGATGCCGGCCTGCCGGAAGAGATGGTCTCCAACGAGCGTACCGGCATCGTGACCGGTTCCGGCGGCGCCTCCGGCAAGAACACCTCCGAGTCTGCCGATATCGCCCGTGAAAAGGGCGTCAAGCGGGTGGGTCCCTACATGGTGCCGCGTACCATGTCCTCCACCACCTCCGCCTGTCTTGCCACCCCGTTCAAGATAAAAGGTGTCAACTACACCATCAGCTCCGCCTGTGCGACCTCTGCCCATTGCATCGGTCACGCCCTGGAACTGATCCAGCTTGGCAAGCAGGACATCATCTTTGCCGGTGGCGGCGAGGAGCTGGACTGGTCTTCCACCATCCAGTTCGACGCCATGGGCGCGCTCTCCACCAAGTACAACGACAACCCGGAAAAAGCGTCCCGCACCTATGATGCGGACCGCGACGGCTTCGTCATCTCCGGTGGTGGCGGCATTCTGGTGGTCGAGGAGCTGGAACACGCCCTGGCCCGTGGTGCCCACATCTACGCCGAAATCACCGGTTACGGTGCGACCTCCGACGGCTACGACATGGTGGCCCCGAGCGGTGAAGGCGCCGTGCGTTGCATGAAGATGGCGATGCAGGGTGTCGGCAAGGTGGACTACATCAACACTCACGGTACCTCTACTCCGGTTGGTGACACCAAGGAGCTGGAAGCCATTCAGACCCTGTTTGGCAGCAATGCCCCCAAGCTCTCCGCCACCAAGGCGATGACCGGCCATGCCCTGGGCGCCGCCGGCGTGCACGAGGCCGTCTACTCCCTGCTGATGATGGAACACGGCTTCATCGCCCCCAGCATCAACATCGAGAATCTGGACGAGAAAGCCGTGGGCCTGCCCATCGTGCGTGAATACGAAGCGGCCGACCTCAATACCGTCATGTCCAACAGCTTCGGCTTTGGCGGGACCAACGCCTCTCTGGTGTTCAGCAAGTTCAAGGCTTGATCTCCCCGTCGGGAGCACAACGCGGAATAGAAAAAGGCGCCGAAAGGCGCCTTTTTTATTGAACTCTTTTTATTGAATTCTTTTTATTGAACTCTGCTGATGGTTCCCGGTTTGGGTCCGCTGTCTGCCAGGGGCAACCGCATATAGACAGCCCCGTCACCATACTCCACCAGCGATTTGCCGGTGTCGGCGGGCACAAACCCCTGCTTGCGCCAGAAGGCGGGGGCATCCTGAACCGCCACCAGGCCTGCATGGCGATATCCTGCATGGCTCGCGAAAGCGAGCGCCCTTGCCAGCAGTCGCTGTCCGATACCCAGGCCGCGTGCCTTGCTCGAGACAGCGAGATCGTGCAGATAGAACTCGTCGTGGCCGGCCAGCGCCTTCATCGGCACCGAGAGGGGCGGGGGCTGGTGGGCACGCCAGGGGTGGCAGAGCAGGTAACCCAGCACCTTGCCCTGACGCTCGGCCACCCAGCAGCAGGCGGGGGCCAGCTCGGTCTTGTTCTGCATCACCTCGAGGGGCTCGGGTTCGAACTGGTGATAACACTCGTGCTGGATGGCCATGATGGCGGGCCAGTCTGGCGTGCGGATGGTGCGGATGGTGATCATGATGCGGGTCGGGTCCGTACTCAAACCGTGGCAAAAAGGGGTGACAGCATACCCCAGAGAGCACACAAACGAAACCGGGTTACCTGTCAGCGACTCGTCAGCGAACCGGCTCCTTGCTCACGACCTTGATCAGCTGGTAGCGCAAGGAAGGGGCATCGGCCGGCACATCGGCAAGTTGCTCCTTGCTCACTTCCAGTTGATAGCGAAAGCCCGGTTCAAAGGTGAAGCCTTCGATCTGCTGATAGAAGAGGCTCCAGTTCTCTCCCGGCTGACTGCGCACCTGCATGCACTTCATGGGGGCGACACCGACGCAGTCTGCCAGTTTGTCCTGGATATAGAGGGTTTAGGTGGTCGGGGCGCTCTGGCAGGCGCTGAGCAGGAGGGCGGAGCTGAGGAGCAGGGGAGATTTCATGATGAGTGTCCTTGGCGTAAAAGGGCGCGATTAAACCTGCAAAAGAAAAGGCGGTCAATGACCGCCTTTGTAACAAACCATGACAGATCGGGCTCAGCGCTGGTCGAGGGGCACGAACTCGCGCAGGGGCTGACCGGTGTAGAGCTGACGGGGACGGCCGATCTTCTGATCCGGGTCTGAGTGCATCTCGTTCCAGTGGGCAATCCAGCCGATGGTACGGGAGATGGCGAAGATCACGGTGAACATGGACATGGGGATACCGATGGCCTTCATGATGATGCCGGAGTAGAAGTCCACGTTCGGGTAGAGCTTCTTCTCGATGAAGTAGGGGTCGGACAGCGCGATGCGTTCCAGCTCCATGGCCACGTCCAGCAGCGGATCCTTGATCTGCAGCTCGGTAAGCACCTCGTGGCAGGTTTCACGCATCACGGTGGCACGGGGATCGTGGTTCTTGTAGACCCGGTGACCGAAGCCCATCAGACGGAACGGATCGTTCTTGTCCTTGGCGCGGCCGATGTACTCGGGGATGCGATCCACGGAGCCAATCTCTTCGAGCATCTTGAGGCAGGCTTCGTTGGCACCGCCGTGGGCCGGGCCCCACAGGGAGGCGATCCCCGCGGCGATACAGGCAAACGGGTTGGCACCGGAAGAGCCGGCCAGACGCACGGTGGAGGTGGAGGCGTTTTGCTCATGGTCCGCATGCAGGGTGAAGATGCGGTCCATGGCGCGCTCGACGATGGGGTTGACCTTGTACTCTTCGGTCGGCACGCCAAACATCATGTGCAGGAAGTTGCCTGCATAGGAGAGGGCGTTGCGCGGCTGCATGAAGGGCTGGCCGATGGAGTACTTGTAACACATGGCGGCCAGGGTCGGCATCTTGGAGAGCAGACGGAAGGCACAGATCTCGCGATGCTCCTCGTTGTTGATGTCGAGGGCGTCGTGATAGAAGGCGGACAGCGCGCTGACCACGCCGCACATGACGGCCATGGGGTGGGCGTCGCGGCGGAAGCCGCGGAAGAAGAAGGCGATCTGCTCGTGCACCATGGTGTGGCGGGTGACCAGACGTTCAAATTCCGCATATTGGGTCTTGGTGGGGGCCTCGCCGTACAGCAGGATGTAGCAGACTTCGAGGTAGCTGGCCTGGGTGGCCAACTGGGCGATGGGGTAACCGCGGTGCAGCAAGACACCCTGGTCGCCATCGATGTAGGTGATGGAAGATTTGCAAGAACCGGTGGCCATGAAGCCGGGGTCGAAGGTGAAATATCCTTGCGTGCCCAGCTTTCTGACATCGATCACATCGGGTCCAACGGTACCGGAGAGGATCGGCAGTTCAACCGGCTCTTTTCCGGGCAGATGTAGGGTGGCTATCTTATCAGCCATAGCACGTCTCCTTTGCTCTTTTATAATTTGGTTCCAGCCCTACTTTATTACGACTGTTATGACGCTGGCAAAGGTTCTTACCCGTACCACGGCGGCTGGAGCGCCTTATTTGAACCAGAGAACCATGTCTTTGTCAATTTTGCTGGATGATCATTAATGAATTGTTAAAGCTGTTGTGAGATCTGGTTTACGGTTTTGGATTTTCTGTGTAGCTATTTGATTGTCATTGGTTAAGGCCGCCGATATACTGCGCCACGTGGGTGATGGTCGTCGGTGTTTGAAACGCTTTCGCAAAGCCAGATGTGATATCGAAAATGTTATTTTTGGCTTTCCTGAGTTGTTTTGGTAACAAAAACCTAACAAATGCCACTCCTCGCCCTCAAAGCGTGTGAAAACAATAACTAACGTGCTCAATGGAGCTGAGTGGGCAAAGCCGTGAAAAACAAACAGAGACCTGTAAACCTCGACCTACAGACGATCAGCTTTCCTGTCACCGCCATCGCTTCCATCTTGCATCGTGTCTCAGGGGTCATCACCTTTGTGGCATTGGCCATCTTGCTGTGGATGCTTGGTACTTCACTCGCCTCTCCCGAAGGATTTGAATCGGTCGTTGCCATCATGGACAACTTCCTGGTCAAGTTCGTGCTGTGGGGGATCCTGACCGCGCTGGCTTACCACATCGTGGGCGGTCTGCGGCACCTGGTCATGGACATGGGCTATTGGGAAGAGCTGGAATCCGGTAATCAGAGTGCCCGTGTGGCCTTCGTGATCACCGCGGTTTTGGCGGTATTGGCGGGGGTACTGGTATGGTAACCAATTCTGCAACTTTCGGGCGCAGCGGTGTTCATGATTACATCCTGATCCGCGCCACCGCCCTCATCATGACGTGCTACGTCCTCTATCTGGTTGGCTTTGTCGCGTTCAACGACATCACCTACGAGGTGTGGACCGGCTTCTTCTCCAACACCTTCACCAAGGTCTTCACCCTGCTGACGCTCGTATGCGTCTTGATCCACGCCTGGATCGGTCTATGGCAGGTGCTGACCGACTATATCAAGCCGGTCGGACTGCGCGGTGCGCTGCAGTTTGTGCTGGTGGTGGTGCTGTTTGTCTATGTGATGACTGGTTTCGTCGTGCTGTGGGGTGTGTAAGGTGACTATTCCAACTCGTGAATTTGATGCGGTCGTGATCGGTGCCGGTGGCGCCGGTATGCGCGCCGCGCTGCAGATTGCCCAGTCCGGCAAGAGCTGCGCCCTGTTATCCAAGGTTTTCCCGACCCGTTCCCACACGGTCTCCGCCCAGGGCGGGATCACGGTCGCCCTGGGCAATGCCCACGACGACAACTGGCAGTGGCACATGTATGACACCGTCAAGGGCTCCGATTATATCGGTGATCAGGAAGCCATCGAATACATGTGCAAGACCGGCCCCGAGGCCATCTATGAGCTGGAGAACATGGGCTTGCCTTTCTCCCGCTTTGACAACGGTACCGTCTACCAGCGTCCGTTCGGCGGTCAGTCCAAAAACTTCGGCGGCGAGCAGGCTGCCCGCACTGCGGCGGCAGCCGACCGTACTGGTCACGCCCTGCTGCACACCTTGTATCAACAAAACGTCAAGAACAAGACCACCGTCTTCTCCGAGTGGTATGCCCTGGATCTGGTGAAGAACCAGGATGGTCATATCGTCGGCTGTACCGCCATCGACATGGAGAGCGGCGAGGTCGTCTACTTCAAGGCCAAGGCCACCGTGCTCGCCACCGGCGGCGCCGGTCGCATCTACCAGTCCACCACCAACGCACACATCAACACCGGTGACGGCGTCGGCATGGCGCTGCGCGCCGGGGTCGGCGTGCAGGACATGGAGTTCTGGCAGTTCCACCCCACCGGTATCGCCGGGGCAGGGGTACTGGTGACCGAAGGTTGCCGTGGTGAAGGCGGCTACCTGCTGAACAAGGACGGCGAGCGCTTCATGGAGCGTTATGCGCCAAACGCTAAGGACCTGGCCGGTCGCGACGTGGTGGCCCGTTCCATCATGATCGAGATCCGCGAAGGCCGTGGCTGCGACGGTCCCTGGGGCCCGCACATCAAGCTCAAGCTGGATCACCTCGGCAAAGAGGTACTGGAATCCCGTCTGCCGGGTATCTGCGAGCTCTCTCGCACCTTCGCACACGTGGATCCGGTCAAAGAGCCCATCCCCATCATTCCGACCTGCCACTACATGATGGGCGGCGTGCCGACCAGCGTGAACGGCCAGTGCCTGACCCAGGACAAAGATGGCAACGACGTGCCGGTGGTCGGTCTGTTCGCGGTGGGCGAGATCGCCTGCGTCTCCGTGCACGGTGCCAACCGTCTGGGCGGCAACTCGCTGCTGGATCTGGTGGTGTTCGGTCGTGCTGCCGGCATGCACCTGGTGGAGACCCTTGGCTCGATGGAGCACGGCGCGGAAGCCACCGACGCCGACATCGCCAAGGCGCTGGAGCGCTTCAACCGCTGGGAAAACAACCGTGACGGGGAAGACCCGGCCCAGATCCGCAAGGATCTGCAGCGCTGCATGCAGAACAACTTCTCCGTGTTCCGGGAAGGGGATGCCATGGCAGAAGGGCTGGCCGAGCTGAAACTCATCCGCGAGCGTCTCAAGAACGCCCGTCTGGACGACACCTCCAAGGAGTTCAATACCCAGCGCATCGAGTGCCTGGAGCTGGACAACCTGATGGAGACCGCCTATGCCACCGCGGTGGCAGCGAACTTCCGTACCGAGAGTCGTGGCGCCCACAGCCGCTTCGACTTCCCGGAGCGTGACGATGAGAGCTGGCTGTGCCACAGCCTCTATCATCCGGACACCGAGTCCATGACCCGTCGCGCTGTCAACATGTCACCCAAGACCCGTGAGGCGTTCCCGCCCAAGGTCCGGACTTACTGATTGCGGAGCCAAGCACAATGAACGTCACATTCTCTGTCTACAGATACAATCCGGACGTTGATAACGTCCCGTATATGAAGGATTATCGTCTTGATATTCCTGAAGGTTCCGACATGATGGTGCTCGACGCACTGATCCAGCTCAAGGAGCTGGATCCCACGCTCGCCTTCCGCCGCTCCTGCCGCGAAGGGGTCTGTGGATCTGACGGTCTCAACATGAATGGCAAGAACGGTCTGGCCTGCATCACGCCGCTCTCCGATCTCTTGAAGAAGGGCAGCAAGGTCGTCATTCGGCCCTTGCCCGGTCTGCCGGTGATCCGGGATCTGGTGATCGACATGACCCAGTTCTACACCCAGTGGGAGAAGGTCAAACCCTTCCTCATCAACGACGAAAAACTGCCGCCCGTGCGTGAGCACCTGCAATCCCCCGAAGAGCGCGCCAAGCTGGATGGCCTGTACGAGTGCATACTCTGTGCCTGCTGCTCCACCTCTTGCCCCTCCTTCTGGTGGAACCCGGACAAGTTCATCGGTCCGGCCGGCCTGCTCGCCGCCTATCGCTGGCTGGCGGACAGCCGCGACACTGCGGCCAGTGAGCGACTGGGCAACCTGGATGACGCCTTCAGCGTGTTCCGCTGCCACGGCATCATGAACTGCGTGAACGTCTGTCCCAAGGGCTTGAACCCGACCAAGGCCATTGGTCAGATCAAGTCGATGTTGCTCAACCGGGCCGTGTAGTATCGGGGCCAGGGCGCCTTGCGCCGGGCCCGACCTCTGGATAGCCATCCCGCCCCGGGATGGCTATGACCCTACAAGCTGCAGTGCAGCGAACAAGATGTACAAGGGATAGAAATGCATAACGGCGTGATGAAGGCCTGGTTGGAGTCATCTCACCTGGCTGGTGCGAATGCAAGCTACATTGAGGATTTGTACGAATCCTTCCTGGAAAACCCCGACTCCGTTGCCGACGAATGGCGCAGCCTGTTCCAGTCGCTGCCCCAGGTCAACGGACATGCAGTAGAACAACCCCACTCCCAGGTTCGCGACTATTTCCGCCGCCTGGCCAAGGACTCCTCCCGTTACAGCGCTCCCGTCTCCGATCCCCAGGTGGATGCCAAACAGGTTCGCGTACTGCAACTGATCAACGCCTTCCGTTTCCGCGGTCACCAGAACGCCAACCTGGACCCCCTGGGTCTGTGGCAGCGCGAGCCGGTCGCCGAGCTGGACCCGGCCTTCCACAATCTGCAAGGTGCAGACATGGAGGCCACCTTCAATGTGGGCTCCTACGCCATCGGTCGCGAGACCATGGTGCTCTCCGATCTGTATGCCTCGCTCAAGAAGACCTATTGCGGCAGCATCGGCGCCGACTACATGCACCTCACCTCCACCGAGGAGAAGCGCTGGCTGCAAGACAGGCTGGAATCCATCGAAGGGAAGGGCAACTATACCCTCGAAGAGAAGACCCGCTTCCTCGAGAGCCTGACCGCCGCCGAAGGGCTGGAAAAATACCTGGGTGCCAAGTTCCCGGGGGCCAAGCGTTTCTCCCTGGAAGGGGGCGATGCCATGGTGCCCATGCTCAAAGAGTTGATCCGCCGCGCCGGTGAGCAGGGTTGCAAGGAAGCCGTCATCGGTATGGCCCACCGCGGTCGCCTCAACGTGCTCATCAACGTACTGGGCAAGCGCGCCCAGGACCTGTTCGACGAGTTCGCCGGCAAGCACGGCGAATCCTGGGGCACAGGGGACGTGAAGTACCACATGGGCTTCTCCTCCGACTTCGCCACCCCGGGCGGCAACGTCCACCTGGCGCTGGCGTTCAACCCGTCGCACCTCGAGATCGTCAACCCCGTGGTCATCGGCTCCGTGCGTGCCCGTATGGACCGCCGCGGTGACAAGGACGGCTCCAGTGTCCTGCCCATCACCATACACGGTGACTCCGCTATCGCGGGGCAGGGGGTCGTTGCCGAGACCTTCAACATGTCCCAGACCCGTGCCTATGGAGTGGGCGGCACGGTGCGCATCGTCATCAACAACCAGGTGGGCTTCACCACCTCCTATATCCGTGACCTGCGCTCCACCGAATATTGCACCGACATCGCCAAGGCGGTGCAGGCCCCTGTGCTGCACGTCAACGGGGATGACCCGGAAGCCGTGGTGCTGGTGACCCAGATTGCCCTGGATTACCGCAACACCTTCAAGCGCGACGTGGTGATCGAGCTGGTCTGCTACCGTCGTCACGGCCACAACGAGGCTGACGAGCCGAGCGCGACCCAGCCCCTGATGTACCAGAAGATCAAGCAGCACCCGACCCCGCGCAAGATCTACGCCGATCAGCTGATCGCCGAAGGAGCCATCGCGCCGGAGCTGGCCACCACGCTAGTCAACGACTATCGCGACACCCTGGATCGGGGCGAGCGGGTGAGCAAGGAGTGGCGCCCCATGGAGCTGCACTCCGTGGACTGGACGCCGTATCTGGGTCACGACTGGGCCATGGCCTATGACAGCACTGTGCCCATGGATCACCTGAAGGCCCTGGGTGAGCGCATCAGCCAGTACCCGGCCACCCATGTGCTGCAACGCCAGGTCGAGAAGATCTACGAAGACCGTCGCCTGATGGCCGCCGGTGAGAAGCTGGTGGACTGGGGCTTTGCCGAGACCCTGGCCTACGCCACCCTGGTGGACAAGGGATCCCGCATTCGCTTCACCGGGGAAGACTCCGGCCGCGGTACCTTCTTCCATCGCCACGCCGTGCTGCACAGCCAGACCGATGCCAGCACCTACACCCCGCTGTGCAACTTGCACGACGAGCAGGGCCCGTTTGAAGTCTATGACTCCGTGCTGACCGAGAACGCGGTCCTGGCGTTCGAGTATGGCTACGCCAGCGCAGAGCCGGCCGGTCTCACCATCTGGGAAGCCCAGTTCGGTGACTTCGCCAACTGCGCCCAGGTGGTGGTGGATCAGTTCCTCTCCTCCGGCGAGCAGAAGTGGGGCCGGATGTGCGGCCTGACCATGCTGCTGCCGCACGGTTACGAGGGTCAGGGCCCGGAGCACTCCTCCGCCCGTCTGGAGCGTTACCTGCAGATGTGCGCCCAGCACAACATGCAGGTGTGCGTGCCCTCCACCCCGGCGCAGGTGTTCCACATGCTGCGTCGTCAGGTAGTGCGCCCCATGCGCCGTCCGCTCATCGTGATGACGCCCAAATCCCTGCTGCGCCACCCGCTGGCGGTGAGCAAGCTCGAAGAGCTGGCAGAGGGCACCTTCCAGAACGCCATCGGCGAGATCGATGCGCTGGATCCCAAAGGCGTCAAGCGCGTGGTCTTCTGCTCCGGCAAGGTCTACTACGACCTGCTCGATGCCCGTCGCAAGGCCGAGCAGCAGGACGTGGCCCTGGTACGGATCGAGCAGCTCTACCCCTTCCCGGAAGAGGAAGTGCGCGCCATCCTGGCCGATTACAGCCATGTCACCGACTTCGTCTGGTGTCAGGAAGAGCCGCAGAACCAGGGCGCCTGGTACAGCACCCGTCATCACTACGACAGCGTGCTGCCAAGCCATGCCCGTCTGCGTTATGCCGGTCGCCCGGCGTCGGCCTCACCGGCCGTCGGTTACATGTCCGTCCACGCCAAGCAGCAAAAAGCCCTGGTGGAAGACGCCCTTACCCTGGAATAACGAGTTGTGGATGAGAGGGCCCGTGTCGGGACCCTCTCTGACCTGGAACAAGCCTGCTGGCCAAGAAGTAACAAGGAACTGATTACATGACTATCGAGATCAAGGTACCGGACCTGCCGGAATCAGTGGCGGATGCCACCATCGCGACCTGGCACAAGAAACCGGGTGATCTGGTTGCCCGTGACGAAGTGCTGGTTGACATCGAAACCGATAAAGTCGTGCTGGAAGTGCCCGCGCCGGAAGCCGGCGTACTGGGCGACATCCTGCAGAGCGAAGGGGCGACCGTGCTCTCCCGCCAGCTGATCGCCATGCTCAAGCCGGCCCCCGTTGCCGGTGAAGCGACCAGCGAGAAGCCGGTGGAAGCCGTGGCCGATGACGCTGCCGATGGCCTGAGCCCTTCCGTGCGCCGCATGGTGGCCGAGCACGACATCGACGTCGCCAAGCTGACCGGCACCGGCAAGGGTGGTCGTGTCACCAAGGAAGACGTGGAAGCCTTCATCAAGAATCTGGGCAAGGCTCCGGTGGCTGCACCGACTGCTGCCGCTCCCGTGGCTGCCGCACCGGTTGCGCCGCTGGCTGGTCGCACCGAGAAGCGCGTGCCCATGACCCGTCTGCGCAAGCGCATCGCCGAGCGTCTGCTGGAGGCCAAGAACACCACCGCTATGCTGACCACTTTCAACGAGATCAACATGGCGCCCATCATGAAGCTGCGCAAGCAGTACGGCGAGATCTTCGAGAAGAAGCACGGTATCAAGCTCGGCTTCATGTCCTTCTATGTGAAGGCCGTGGTCGAATCCCTCAAGCGCTACCCGGAAGTGAACGCAGCGCTGGACGGTGACGACATCGTCTACCACAACTACTTCGATGTCAGCATCGCCGTCTCCACCCCCCGTGGTCTGGTGACCCCGGTGCTGCGCGACTGCGACAACATGAGCCTGGCGGACATCGAGAAGGCCATCAAAGACCTGGCCGGCAAGGGCCGTGACGGCAAGCTGACCGTGGATGAACTGACTGGCGGCAACTTCACCATCACCAACGGTGGCGTGTTCGGCTCCCTGATGTCCACCCCCATCATCAACCCGCCCCAGAGCGCCATTCTGGGCATGCACAAGATCCAGGACCGCCCCATGGCCGTCGACGGCAAGGTCGAGATCCTGCCGATGATGTACCTGGCGCTCTCCTACGATCACCGCATCATCGACGGCCGCGAGTCCGTGGGCTTCCTGGTCTCCATCAAGGAGCTCCTGGAAGACCCGACCCGTCTGCTGCTGGATGTCTGAGCAAGCGTGACTGAAAGATAACGAGGGGCCGCCCAGGCCCCCATTCACAGGGGATTGAGAAACACGAGCCCCGGACGGAAATACCTACAACACGGATAGAGCATCTATGAATCTGCATGAATATCAGGCAAAACAGCTGTTTGCCGAGTATGGCCTGCCGGTCTCCGAAGGTTATGCCTGTGCTACCCCGCAGGAAGCGGCCGAAGCGGCCGACAAGATTGGCGGCAACACCTGGGTCGTCAAATGCCAGGTCCACGCCGGTGGCCGCGGTAAAGCGGGCGGCGTCAAGCTGGCCAAGAGCAAGGACGAGATCCGCGCCTTTGCCCAGAACTGGCTCGGCAAGAACCTGGTGACCTATCAGACTGACGCCAATGGTCAGCCGGTTACCAAGATCCTGGTGGAGTCCTGCACCGACATCGCCAAGGAACTGTACCTGGGCGCCGTGGTCGACCGTGGCTCTCGCCGCGTGGTCTTCATGGCTTCCACCGAAGGTGGTGTGGAGATTGAGAAAGTCGCCCACGAAACCCCGGAACTCATTCACAAGGCTGCCATCGATCCCCTGGTAGGCCCGCAGCCTTATCAGGCCCGCGAGCTGGCCTTCAAGCTGGGTCTGGTCGGCGATCAGATCAAGCAGTTCACCAAGATCTTCATGGGCCTGGGCCAGATGTTCCTGGACTGCGACTTCGCCCTGCTGGAGATCAACCCCCTGGTCATCACCGACAAGGGCAACCTGCACTGCCTGGACGGCAAGATCAACATCGACGCCAACGCCCTGTACCGTCAGCCCAAACTGCGCGAGATGCACGATCCGTCCCAGGATGACCCCCGCGAAGCGCACGCCGCCCAGTGGGAGCTGAACTATGTGGCCCTCGATGGCAACATCGGCTGCATGGTCAACGGCGCGGGCCTGGCCATGGGCACCATGGACATCGTCAACCTGCACGGCGGTTCCCCGGCCAACTTCCTGGACGTCGGCGGCGGCGCCACCAAGGAGCGCGTGACCGAGGCCTTCAAGATCATCCTCTCCGACAGCAAGGTACAAGCCGTGCTGGTCAACATCTTCGGTGGCATCGTGCGCTGCGACATGATCGCGGAAGGCATCATCGGCGCCGTCAAGGAAGTGGGTGTGAAAGTGCCCGTGGTGGTGCGTCTGGAAGGCAACAACGCCGAACTGGGTGCCCGTAAACTGGCCGACAGCGGCCTCAATATCATCGCCGCAACGAGTCTGACTGACGCAGCTCAGCAAGTGGTAAAAGCAGCGGAGGCCAAATAATGAGCGTTCTGATCAACAAAGACACCAAGGTGATCTGCCAGGGCTTTACCGGCGGTCAGGGTACCTTCCACTCCGAACAGGCCATTGCCTACGGTACCCAGATGGTTGGTGGCGTGTCCCCGGGCAAGGGTGGCACCACCCACCTGGGCCTGCCGGTGTTCAACACCGTCCGTGACGCCGTGGAAGCCACCGGCGCCACTGCCTCCGTCATCTATGTGCCGGCGCCGTTCTGTAAGGACGCCATCCTGGAAGCCATCGATGCCGGCATCAAGCTGATTGTCACCATCACCGAAGGCATCCCGACCCTGGACATGCTGGACGTCAAGGTGAAGCTGCAGGAAACCGGCGTGCGGATGATCGGCCCCAACTGCCCGGGTGTCATCACCCCGGGTGAGTGCAAGATTGGCATCATGCCGGGCCACATCCACAAGCCGGGCAAGGTGGGCATCGTCTCCCGCTCCGGCACTCTGACCTACGAAGCGGTCAAGCAGACCACGGACGAGGGCTTCGGCCAGTCCACCTGCGTCGGTATCGGTGGCGACCCCATCCCGGGCTCCAACTTTATCGACATCCTCGAGATGTTCCAGAATGACCCGCAGACCGAAGCCATCGTGATGATCGGCGAGATCGGCGGCAACGCCGAAGAGGACGCGGCTGCCTACATCAAGGCCCACGTCACCAAGCCGGTGGTCTCCTACATCGCGGGTGTCACCGCACCGGCTGGCAAGCGCATGGGTCATGCGGGCGCCATCATCGCCGGTGGTAAAGGCACCGCGGCCGAGAAATTTGCCGCCCTGGAAGATGCCGGCGTGAAAACCGTGCGCTCCTTGGCCGATATCGGCAAGGCCCTGCGTGAAGTGACCGGCTGGTAATTCCTTCAAGCCAGTTATCTCTGATAAAAATGCCGCCCAATGGGCTAATGCCGATCAGTTAAGGATCCATTGACCGATCCTCAGGCTGTGTAAGAATCCGAAACTCCTTGTTGGGTTTCGGATTTTTTTATGCGTATCGACCAAGCTCTCGACTTCATTCACGCCTGTCCTCCCGGAAAGTTTGAGTCCCTGTCTGACCTGCTGTCACCTGAACTGGTGCAGGCTTGCTTGGCCGAGACGGGCTCCGTCTCCTTGCGCCGACGGCGCATGCCCATGGAGCGGGTGCTATGGGCCATTATCGGGATGTCCTTGTTTCGTCATGTCCCTATGGCCCAGCTGGCCAACCAGCTCGATATCCTGTTACCCGGCGACCGGCCGTTTGTCGTCCCCAGCGCCTTCATCCAGGCGCGCCAAAAACTGGCTGACCAAGCCGTTCGACAGGTGTTCCAGCAGACCGCCACACTCTGGCATCAGCTGTGTCAGCACCCCACCTGGGCCGGCTTGCAGCTGCTGGCCGTGGACGGGGTGGTCTGGCGCACGCCCGATACTCCGGACAATGCCGGCGCCTTTGCCAAGTCGAAAACCGTCCAGGGGGAGACGCAATATCCCCAGGTCCGCATGTTGTGTCAGATGGAGCTGACCAGTCATCTGCTGACCCAGACAGTGATGGACTCCTGTGCGGTAAACGAGATGGTGTTGGCAGAGCAACTGATTGAAAAAACACCCGATAATAGCCTGACCCTGTTCGATAAGGGCTTCTACTCACTGGGGTTACTCCATGCCTGGCAACGCCAGGGCGTAGCGCGTCACTGGCTTATTCCGCTGAAAAAGGGGGCTCAATACGAGGTCATCCGCAAGCTGGGGCGGCAGGATGTGCTGGTACGCCTCAGAGCCAGTCCGCAGGCCAAGAAGAAGTGGAGCGAGTTGCCGGAGCAGTTCGAAGCCCGGCTGCTGACCCGGACGGTAAACGGCAAGGAGCGGCAGGTGCTGACCTCGCTCACCGACCCGCTGCGCTTCCCGGCCAGCGAGTTGATGGAGCTATACCAGAATCGCTGGGAAATCGAGCTGGGCTATCGGGAGATGAAACATAGCCTGCAACAGCACCGGCTGACGCTGCGCAGCAAGAAACCCGATGGAGTAAGGCAGGAGCTATGGGGCTTGGTATTGGCCTATAACCTACTGAGATATCAGATGGTTAGGATGGCGGCGAGCTTAAAGGGCTATACGGCCAGCCAGTTGAGCTTTCACATGGCATCGGTGTATCTGCTGCATGAACTCAGTTGCCTGCCGTTTGTGTCACCGGGCATGGTTCCAGGGCGTGTCGCTGAGTTGGACAAACAGGCAGAGCAGTTCAAGTTACCCGCCCGCCGAGAACGAAGTTACCCAAGGTGCATCAAAGCCAAACCACAGAAGTATGCGACGAGAAAACCTAGGGAAAGTGCGAACAAGTATCCCACGAACAAAAAATGAAAATTTTAGTCATTTAATATCAATGGGTTACCAGTAAATGCTCTCGTGCCATATGACTTATTCGCACCTTCCCAAGGCATCTTGCTGAATACTGCTTCCGGTTTAATCATCGTTTTGACCTCAAGAGTATGTTTGTTGAATTGGGGCATGCAGTCGTGGCAAGCCCGCCGATGCCATATCGGCTCTTGAAGCTGGCTGAGGGTCATGGGTAATCAGGAAAACATTTTACAAATATAGATTTGCTCGTAGCTGATAAATCGTTACGTTTGTCTTATCGACTGATTTTCATTGGGTAAAAACAGTTTGCCTGAGAAAAACGATGTGGATGACTGTGGTATCGCAGATTTGCTCCGGAGTGTCTGTCTGAAGCTAATAGGTGAAACTGCCGCCAACCTTGAAAAATCGGGCCATAGGGCGTATAACCACGCGCTTGTCAGCGTATTGAGTGAGCCCATTGCCATGCAGCAAAAAGTGCCGCAGTTAAACGAAGTGCAGACCGCCCCCTTCTGGCAGATAAAAAGCCTGCAACAGATGACCACAGCCGAGTGGGAGTCCCTGTGCGACGGCTGCGGCAAGTGCTGCCTGAACAAGCTGATCGACGAGGACACCGAGGAGCTGGTGTTCACCAACGTGGCCTGCAACCTGCTCAATACCAAGACCTGCCAGTGCTCCGACTATGGCAACCGCTTTAAGAAAGAGCCGGACTGCCTGCAGATCACCCACGACAAGATTGCCGAGTTCAACTGGCTGCCCTCTACCTGTGCCTACCGCCTGCTGGCGGAGGGGCAGAGCCTGCCAGAGTGGCATCCCCTTATCACCGGCAGCCGCAGCGCCATGCACCAGGCCGGTCAGTCGGTGCGCGGCAAGGTGATCCATGAGGTACATGCCGGCGACTGGGCCGACCATATCATTACCTGGGCGAGCTAAGCCTTAAACCACCGTTTATTGCTTACTATAGGGGCAGGGGAGTGAGACTCCGCTGCCCTTGTAGTTTTTGGCATATAAGTGATCAGTTTTTTGCGATAAAGGCAGTTTGAAACTTCATGGTGAGATGAAAGCATCGTGAAGTCGTGAGAGGTCGCCTCTGACGCAGCCAGCACCCGTTAAACCGCATCCATGACACAAGGGCTGCAGAGTTCACACTCTGCAGCCCTTGTTGCTTTCTGGCGCTTGCTAGCGATGTAGAGTGGTTTCCCCTCACCCTGACCCTCTCCCAAGGGGAGAGGGAATATATCGAGGTTGCTATGCAAAACTCGTGGTGGTCGAGCATGGTTCTGCTCTGCTTTTCTGAGTACCTGAGTACCTGAGTACCTGAGTACCTGAGTACCTGAGTACCTGAGTACCTGAGTACCTGAGTACCTGAGTACCTGAGTACCTGAGTACCTGAGTGCCGATGAGCGCATCCTTGCATCAAGTGCGGGAGGGCAGTGGAGAGGCGTGATGGGGGCCAATGTCTGGCGGAGGGGGCGGCTCAGAGCCCACGAGCCAGCGGGCCTGGGAGGTGGGAAGCGGCTTGCACACTGCCAAACAGCCATAAAAAAACCGGCGCCTGGGCGCCGGTTTTTGTTCTCCGAGACTCTATTACAGAGAAGCGGTGAAGGTACGGGTGATGACGTCTTGCTGTTGCTCCTTGGTCAAGGAGTTGAAGCGAACGGCATAACCGGATACGCGGATGGTCAACTGCGGATATTTCTCCGGGTTTTCCATGGCGTCCAGCAGCATTTCACGGTTCATCACGTTGACGTTCAGGTGCTGACCACCTTCCAGGTTGGCTTCATGGTGGAAGTAACCATCCATCAGGCCGGCCAGGTTGGCTTTCTGGGCTTCCATGTCTTTGCCCAGCGCGTTTGGCACGATGGAGAAGGTATAGGAGATACCATCTTTGGCGTAGGCGAACGGCAGCTTGGCGACGGAAGTCAGGGAAGCAACGGCACCCTTCTGATCACGACCGTGCATCGGGTTGGCACCCGGGCCGAACGGCGCACCGGCGCGACGACCATCCGGGGTGTTACCGGTCTTCTTGCCGTACACCACGTTGGAGGTGATGGTCAGCACGGACTGGGTCGCCACGGCACCGCGGTAGGTGTTGAGCTTCTGAATCTTCTTCATGAAGCGCTCGACCAGGTCGCAGGCGATGTCATCGACGCGAGCGTCGTTGTTGCCGAACTGCGGGTACTCGCCTTCGATTTCGAAGTCGATGGAGACGCCATCGGCATCACGTACCGGCTTGACCTTGGCGTACTTGATGGCAGACAGGGAGTCAGCGGCGACTGACAGACCGGCGATACCACAGGCCATGGTGCGATAGACGTCACGGTCGTGCAGCGCCATCAGGGAGGCTTCGTAGCTGTACTTGTCGTGCATGTAGTGGATGATGTTCAGGGCGGCGACATACTGCTTGGCCAGCCAGTCCATGAAGTGATCCAGTCTGTCCATCACGTCGTTGTAGTCGAGGTACTCGGAGGTGACCATTTCGGTCTTGGGACCGACCTGGATCTTGAGCTTCTCGTCCATACCGCCGTTGATTGCATACAGCATGGTCTTGGCCAGGTTGGCACGCGCGCCGAAGAACTGCATCTGTTTGCCGACGATCATCGGGGACACACAGCAAGCGATGGCGTAGTCATCGTTGTTGAAGTCCGGACGCATCAGGTCGTCGTTCTCGTACTGAACGGAAGAGGTCTCGATGGATACCTTGGCACAGTACTTCTTGAATCCGACCGGCAGCTTCTCGGACCACAGGATGGTCAGGTTCGGCTCAGGGGACGGGCCCATGGTGTACAGGGTATTCAGCATACGGAAGCTGTTCTTGGTGACCAGGGTACGGCCGTCAACGCCCATACCGGCCAGGGTCTCGGTGGCCCACATCGGGTCGCCGGAGAACAGTGAATCGTATTCCGGGGTACGCAGGAAGCGAACCATACGCAGCTTCATGACCATGTGGTCCATCAGCTCCTGGGCTTCTTGCTCGGTGATCAGACCCTTTTGCAGGTCACGCTCGATGTAGATGTCCAGGAAGCTGGAGGTACGACCGAAGGACATGGCCGCGCCGTTCTGGGACTTGACCGCCGCCAGGTAGGCGAAGTAGGTCCACTGGACGGCTTCTTTGGCGGTCTTGGCCGGTACGGAAATGTCGCAGCCATATTTGGCAGCCATCACCTTCATCTGGGCCAGGGCACGGTGCTGCTCGGAGATCTCTTCGCGCAGACGGATGGTGGCTTCCAGGTTGACACCGTTTTCCAGATCGGCCTGCAGGGACTTGAACTGGGCCAGTTTGTCGGCCATCAGGAAGTCGATACCGTACAGGGCAACACGACGGTAGTCACCGATGATACGGCCACGGCCGTAGGCATCCGGCAGACCGGTGATGACGCCGGACTTGCGGCAGTTCAGGATGTCTTTGGTGTAGACGTCGAACACGCCCTGGTTGTGAGTCTTGCGGTACTCGGTGAAGATCTTCTCGACCATGGGGTCAAGCTGGCGACCGTACACTTCGCAAGAGGTCTTGACCATCTTGATACCGCCGTTGGCGATGATGGCGCGCTTGAGCGGTTTGTCGGTCTGCAGACCAACGATTTGCTCCAGGCTCTGGTCGATATAGCCGGCATCGTGAGCGGTAATGGTGGAGGGCAGGTCGGTATCAAAATCGACCGGCGCGTGGGTGCGGTTCTCGATCTTGATGCCTTCCATGACCTTGTCCCACAGCTTGGTGGTAGCTTCGGTCGCGCCAGCCAGGAAGGACTCGTCACCTTCATACGGGGTGTAGTTCTTCTGGATGAAGTCACGGGTGTTGACAGAGGTCTGCCATTCACCGGCTGCGAAGCCTTCCCATGCTTTTTGGAACTGTTCGTTAAGTTCTGCCATTTTCATTACCTCTCAAGGTATTTATGTGTCTGCCGCCATCCTTAATGATGGCGACGGAAGATAAACCAGTAAGTCAGCCCAACCATGACGCCACCACCAATGATATTACCGATGGTGACAGGGATGAGGTTGTGCAGGACAAAGTTGGACACGGTCAGGTCGGCAAAGGTCGCCGGATCCTGGCCGATGGCCTGCCAGAATTCCGGGCTCGCGACGCTGTGGATGGCGATACCGACCGGGATCATAAACATGTTTGCAATGCTGTGCTCAAAACCGGAGGCCACGAACATGGCGACGGGAAGCAGCATCACCATCACCTTGTCGGTGGCGCTGCGGGCGCCGAAGGCCATCCACACGGCGAGACACACCATGAGGTTGCAGAGGATGCCAAGGGCCACGGCCTCGAAGAAGGTGTGATGGATCTTGTGCTGGGCCACTTTCATGGCGTTCAGCCCCCACTGGCCATCCGCTGCCGTGTATTGTGCCGACATGATGATGAGGCCGACGATGATGAGACCGCCGATGAGGTTGCCGAAGTAGACCAGTCCCCAGTTCTTGAGCAGCTGGGCCCAGCTGATGCGATTCGCCGCCTTGGCTACCAGGGTGAGGGTAGTGGAGGTGAACAGTTCGGCGCCGAGCAGCACGCAGAGGATGAGACCGAGGGAGAAGCAGATGCCGCCCACCAGCTTGGACATGCCCCAGGCCATGCCGCTTGAGCCCGTGGTGACGGTGATATAGAAGACGAAGGCGATGGAGATGAAGGCGCCAGCGGTGATGGCCAGGGGAATGACCTTGTATGCGGGCTTGGTGGCCTTGGCATAGGTAATGTCTTCGGCCAGGGCGGCGATGGCTTCGGGCTTCAGACAATCAAAGGGAGATTCTGCTTTCAATTCTCAGTACCTGCATATTTTGCCTGTGGAAATCATAACAAAGGGGCTGATCCCCAAAATTGACTCCGATCAAGAATTACAGATTGTGAATGTAATTTTACTACAGGATTTTTCACCATCCGGAAGCGTTTCTTTACACCAGGTTTCAGGTGAAACAGAAATGAGTCTGTTATTAATTTTATGATTTTTAAGAACTTATAAAGGACACCCTTAAAAAAGTACCGGCCAGGCACCTTTGCGGCCGCACTGCACCATGAGTGCCAAATTAACAACCCCCTAAGAGGTATTTTTTGTCTTTTATTTCATCTTTGTGGCACGGCCAGCCAAAGCGTAGACCATAAAACAGAAGGGGCCCTCAGGGCCCCTTCGTCATATCAGCATATCAGTTCCAGGTGTGGATTCGTTTGGCTTTTTGCAATTTCTCGTAAGCGGCCAGCAGTTTCTGGTGCAGCGGGAACTGGGAGAGGGAGAGATCGGCGGCTTCCAACCCGTGGAAGCGCGCCTCGCCGCGGGCGTTGGCCCACGCCTGTGCCAGGGTCTCTTCCCCGAACATGCGGGCGAACACCGGACGGTACTGCTCGGGGTCGCGTTCCTCGTCGAGGAAAAGCTCGACGCAGGCGCGCAGGGCGCGGTAGTAAGCGGCGCGATCCGCCGGGAACACCGACTGGTTGAACTCCATGGTCCAGTCGATGAGGTCGAGGGCGCTCTCCAGGTCGCCTGCGGCCAGCGCCAGCATGGCTTTGAGCTCACCGACGCGCAGGGTGTGCAGGGCAGTGCCCTTGGCGGCGGCGATGCCGAGCAGCTCGCGCACCCGGGTCCGCTCGTCGTGACCCTCTTCATCCAGCTGGTCGAACAGGGCCATGTACTGCTCTGCGTCCCACTCGAGCGCCGGCAGCGCCAGGATGGTTTCCCGCAGGTGGGCCCCCATGGTGTTGTTGGCCAGCAGCAGATCTTCCACCGGATAGATGTCGGACATGCCGGGCACCAGGATACGGCAGGCGTAGACACCCAGGTGCTCGTAGTCGGCGATGTAGACCGGCTGCTCCAGCTCGTGGAAGATGCCGATCAGGTGGTCGAACTCCTCTTGTGAGGTGCCACGGAAGTCCCAGTCGGCAAACTCGAAGTCGGACTCTTCCTTGAACAGATCCCAGCTGATGAGGCCGGAGGAGTCGATGAAGTGGGTCTCCAGATTGTGGTGATCCGCCACCTGCTCGTTGTCAAACGACGGCGGCACGAAGACGTCCAGATCCTTGAGACTGCGCCCTTGCAGCAGTTCGGTGACGGTGCGCTCGAAGGCGACCTCGAAGCGCGGGTGGGCGCCGAAGGAGGCAAAGCAGGTGCCGTTGCTCGGGTTGAGCAGCACCACGCAGATGACCGGATAACGGCCGCCGAGGGAGGCATCGAAGCTGTAGATGGGGAAGCCTTCGGCCTCCAGTGCATCGATGGACGCCTTGATGCCGGGGTAACGGGCGATGACCTCGCCCGGGATCTGGGGCAGGCTGATGGCCTCGGCGATGATCTTGTTCTTCACGTGGCGCTCGAACACCTCCGACAGCCCCTGGGTGCGGGCCTCGGTGCGGGTGTTGCCGGCGCTCATGCCGTTGGAAACATAAAGGTTGCCGACGATGTTCATCGGGATGTAGACGGTCTGGTGGTCGGACTGGCGCTCGAAGGGCAGGGCGACGATGCCGCGCTCCTCGTTGCCGGATTGCAGGTCCACCAGCATGTCGGCGGTCACTTCACCGTCCGGGTTGTAGAACTTGCGGGTGAAGCTGTCGAGCAGACCGGCGGGCAGCTGATCCCCCTCGATGGGGAACCACTTCTCGTTCGGGTAGTGGACGAAGTCGCCATTGGCGACCTGCTCGCCCAGGTAGAAATCGGCGAAGAAGTAGTTGGTGGAGAGACGCTCGAAATACTCGCCAAGGGCGGAGGCGAGCGCCGCCTTCTTGCTGGCACCCTTGCCGTTGGTGAAGCAGAGGGCGCATTCCTTGTCCCGGATGTGCACGGACCAGACGTTGGGCACGGGGTTGAGCCAGGAGGCCTCTTCGATATCAAACCCCAGGGCTTGCAGCTTGGTCTGGAAGCGTTCGATGGAGTCTTCCAGCGCTGCGTCCTTGCCGGGAATAAAAGTGTGGTCGGTCATCACAATGTCCTGATTTTATGGGCTCATGTTTGGACGCAGATAATAGCATGAGTGACGGGGAAAGCGGCCAGGGCAATGGTGTGGGCTTGCCCAGGCCTGCATTGGATGGGCGGGGTGTGGTAGTGGGACCGGGCGGTGCGCTGCGGGGCGGCGATTTTTCATGGGAAAGAGGGTTGGGTCATCAGTTTTACTTAACATAATTAAGATAAAGTAAATTTTATTATGACCCTGTGCCCTTCATCATGGCGTCAACCGTTGGCGGGGGAAGGAAAAGAGGGGAGCGCCCGTGCCCGTTCCCCCCCCGTCTTGATGAACCTTGACCAGGAGTGCTGAATGTTCCCGATGATCCCCCGTATAGACCCCGAGATAGCCAGGTTGGCGCCGGGCTTTTGTGCCCTCAGCATCGTAGTGGAAGCCGCCCCCGTGATTGACACTCTGGTGGGGGAGCGGGCCCTGGCCCGGGCATGTGCGGCCCTTGGCACCGACGAGGCCCCCTGGGCCCTTGAACATCTGGCCGCCTGGGATCAGGTGTTCAAGGGGTTTGGCGCCAAGCCTGCCCGCACGCCCTGCTCGGCCCAGGCACTGCGCAAGCGGATGCTGCGCGATGGCGTCTTGCCCGCCATCGATCCCGTGGTCGATCTCTACAACGCCATCAGCATCGAGTATGCCATTCCCGTGGGCGGGGAGGATCTGGCGGCCTATGTGGGAGCGCCGCGCCTGGTGATTGCCGATGGCAGCGAATGCTTTGACACCCTCAAAGAAGGGCTGCCAACCCAGGAGGCACCGGCTCCAGGAGAGGTGGTGTGGCGGGACGATCTCGGCGTCACCTGTCGCCGCTGGAACTGGCGCCAGGGGATCCGCACTCGCCTGAGCCTCTCTTCCCCCCGGATGTGGTTCATTCTGGAGTGTCTGCCGCCGATGCCGCGCACAGCCTTGTGGGAGGCCGGCGACAGGCTGATTGCCGGTCTCACGCAGATGATGCCTGGGGCCCGCATCGAGCAGACGCTGGTGGAGTGATTGAAGGAGCAGACGGAAAGATAAAAGGAGGCGCCCCATGCTCGCCCGGGCGGTCATGGGGCGGATCTTGCTCGCCATCACGCGCCATGCCACGTCTGTGCCACCCGCCTTTCCCCACCGCCTGTGAACACATCTGCAAGCAGAGGAACACAGCAACACGCCGGGCTGACATCGCCCCCTGGAGCTTGCCAC
Organism: Aeromonas sp. FDAARGOS 1406; assembly: GCF_019048565.1. Taxonomy (NCBI): domain Bacteria; kingdom Pseudomonadati; phylum Pseudomonadota; class Gammaproteobacteria; order Aeromonadales; family Aeromonadaceae; genus Aeromonas; species Aeromonas sp. FDAARGOS 1406. The sequence goes on along the minus strand of NZ_CP077378.1, from coordinate 707,093 downwards.
GTCGGGGCCGGTGTACCCGGCCCTTTCATCGCGCCTAACCGATGAACTTCAACCCCAGAATGCCGACGATGATGAGCAGCAGGCAGAGCACCCGGGCCAGGGTGGCCGGTTCGTTGAACAGCCAGATCCCCATCAGCACGGTGCCGACTGCGCCGATGCCGGTCCAGACCGCATAGGCGGTGCCAAGGGGCAGCTGTTTGACCGCCATGGCGAGCAGCAGCACGCTCACGGCCATGGCGATCAGGGTCAGCAGGGTGGGGAGGGGACGGCTGAAACCGTCGGTGTACTTGAGGCCGATGGCCCAGGCGACCTCGAACAGGCCGGCCAACAGCAATAGCAACCAGGACATAAGGCAGATTCCGCAGGAAGCAGGGTCGTCCCTGCGTATCAGGAGGCCTCGGGGCCGTCCCCGAGGGGCAGCGGGGCTGCCGGTCGGTCTCAATGATGCCCCAACTGGAGGCAGGATGCCAACCGGCTGCCCGCAGGTCGGCCAGGCCGACGGATATTGCAGCGAATGGCACAGAATATTGCGCAATTCGACTTGCGCCCGCCGTCACAATCCGTAATGTGGACAGACGCATTTTTTGCAACTCATATATTGTGAATCCCTTGTAAACGGCTGGCGCCAAGGCAGGGGTCACGGGTACCACACACGATTTCTATAAGCAGCTATCCAGGGTAGGACAATATGAAAAAAGTAGGTTTGGTCGGTTGGCGTGGCATGGTGGGTTCGGTGTTGATGAGCCGGATGCAGGAAGAGAAGGATTTTGCCCGCATTCAACCCACCTTCTTCACCACCTCCCAGGCCGGTGAGGCCGCCCCCAATTTTGGCGTCGATGCCGGCACCCTGCAGGACGCCTTCGATCTCGAGGCGCTGGCCGCGCAGGACGTCATCATCACCGCCCAGGGCGGCGACTACACCAAGGATGTCTATCCGCGCCTGAAAGCCGCCGGCTGGCAGGGCTACTGGATTGATGCCGCCTCCTCCCTGCGCATGGAGAAGGACGCCGTTATCATTCTGGATCCGGTCAACGGCGACGTCATTGAAGATGCCCTGAACAACGGCATCAAGACCTTCGTTGGCGGCAACTGCACCGTCAGCCTGATGCTGCTGGCCCTGGGTGGCCTGTTCAAGGCCGATCTGGTGGAGTGGGTGAGCGTGGCCACCTATCAGGCGGCCTCCGGTGGTGGTGCCCGCCATATGCGCGAGCTGGTCACCCAGATGGGCATGCTGCGGGATGAAGTGGCGGTGGAGCTGGCGGATCCCGCCTCCGCCATCCTCGACATCGAGCGCAAGATCACCGAGAAGACCCGCTCCGGCACCCTGCCGGTGGATAATTTCGGCGTGCCACTGGCCGGTGGCCTCATTCCCTGGATCGACACCAAGCTCGACAACGGCCAGAGCCGTGAAGAGTGGAAGGGCCAGGCCGAGACCAACAAGATCCTGGGTATCGAAAACGCCGCTATCCCGGTGGATGGTCTGTGCGTGCGGATCGGGGCCCTGCGCTGCCACAGCCAGGCCTTCACCATCAAGCTGAAAAAGGATGTGCCGCTGGCCGAGATCGAAGCTCTGCTGGCCGCCCACAACGACTGGGTCAAGGTGATCCCCAACGATCGCGACATCACCGCCCGCGAGCTGACCCCGGCCGCCGTCACCGGCACCCTCAGCATCCCGGTCGGTCGTCTGCGCAAGCTCAATATGGGCCCGGAGTACCTGGCCGCCTTTACCGTGGGTGACCAACTGCTGTGGGGCGCCGCCGAGCCGCTGCGTCGTATGCTGAACATCCTGCTGGCCCGCTGAGGTAGCGGCAGCAGGGAACAGGGAAGGCTTGGCCTTTCTTGTTCCCCTCTTCGTGCCTGTCCATAAAAAAGCGGCATCCCTTGGGATGCCGCTTTTTAATTTATCCAGTTTGACTCTTAGATGTTCTGTGCTTCGTTTGGCACGATGACAGAGGCATGATTTCCTTTCGGCCCCTGCTGCAGTTCAAAGTTGACTGCCTGACCTGCTTTCAAGGTCTTGTAACCTTCCATTTGAATCGTGGAGTAGTGAGCGAAGATGTCTTCACCACCGCCTTCCGGACAGATAAACCCAAATCCTTTTGCGTTGTTGAACCACTTGACTGTTCCGGTTGCCATACATCTACATCCTTTTATTGATTACCCTGAAGTCGTTGAGTAACCTGCGCCAGCCTTATATAACTAGGGCATGACCCCGTAGCAGACGGGCGCCGATTAGCAAGTAACCAATCTAGTCCAACTTTTAAGCGAGTCAAGAAGTTGTTAACAACCGATGTGATCTGATTAACAAGTCTATTGACAATCTTGAGCGATACGGTAGTAATCTAGAGGTACCAAAGCGCAACTATGAGCAAGCAGAAAGAACTCTTTGCTAATGAAGAGATTGCAGAGGCAGAGAAAACGAAGCTGCAACCGCCACCCATGTACAAGGTCGTCCTGAACAACGACGACTACACACCGATGGAGTTCGTGGTGGAGGTGCTGCAAAGGTTCTTTGGTATGGATCTGGAGAAGGCCACTCAGGTGATGCTGAGCGTGCATTATAGTGGTAAGGGAGTCTGCGGCACATTTACCGCCGAGATTGCCGAGACCAAAGTGGTCCAGGTCAACACCTATTCACGTAACAACGAACATCCACTGCTATGTACCATGGAAAAGGCTTGAATCTGATGACTTGATGGCGATAACGACACCGCATTGTTGCTGTACTGAGGGGAGGTGCCTATGTTGAACAAAGATCTAGAAAAGACGCTGAACGAGGCTTTCAAACTGGCCCGTGAAGAGCGCCACGAATTCATGACCGTCGAGCACCTGTTGTTGGCCCTGCTGGATAACAGCTCAGCCCATGAGGCGCTGAGTTCATGTGGTGCGGATGTGGAACAGATGCGCAAAGAGATCCGCGCCTTCATCAATCAAACGACCCCGCTCATCCCCCGTGACGACGAAGACAGGGAAACCCAGCCGACGCTGGGCTTCCAGCGCGTGCTGCAACGTGCCGTCTTCCATGTCCAGTCGTCCGGCAATACCGAGGTGAGCGGCGCCAATGTCCTGGTCGCCATCTTCAGCGAACAAGAGTCCCAGGCCGCCTACTTCCTGAAAAAAGCCGAAATAAGTCGCCTGGATGTGGTGAACTTCCTGTCCCACGGGGTGCGCAAGGACAACAAGCCCGAGAGTGGTGGCAACAATGCTGAATCTGATGACGAGGTATCCTCTGCCCAGATAGAAAGCTTTGCCACCAACCTCAACCAGCTGGTGCTGGAGGGGCGTATCGATCCGCTCATCGGCCGTGATCAGGAGCTCAATCGCACCATTCAGGTATTGTGCCGCCGCCGTAAGAACAACCCCTTGCTGGTCGGGGAAGCCGGTGTGGGCAAGACCGCCATCGCCGAAGGGCTTGCCTACCGTATCGTCAAGGGGGATGTGCCCGAGGTGATTGCGGGTAGCACCATCTACTCCCTGGACATGGGCTCCCTGCTGGCGGGCACCAAGTATCGTGGTGACTTCGAGAAGCGCCTCAAGGTGCTGCTCAAGCAGATCGAACGTCAGGAGGGGGCCATCCTCTTCATCGACGAGATCCACACCATCATTGGCGCTGGTGCGGCTTCCGGTGGCCAGCTGGATGCGGCCAACCTCATCAAGCCGCTGCTCTCCAATGGTTTGCTGCGCTGCGTGGGCTCCACCACCTACCAGGAATATGCCCAGATCTTCGAGAAGGACAGGGCTCTGGCTCGTCGCTTCCAGAAGATCGACATCGTCGAACCCACAGTAGACGACACCACTCGCATTCTGATGGGACTCAAGAGCCGTTATGAGTCTCACCATGGCGTGCGTTACACCGTCAAGGCGATCCGGGCGGCGGTGGAGCTATCCGCCAAGTACATCAATGATCGCCATCTGCCTGACAAGGCCATCGACGTCATCGACGAAGCGGGTGCAGGGCAACGCCTCTTGCCCGTCAGCAAGCGCAAGAAGGTGATCAATGTGCCGGAAATCGAGGCCATTGTTGCCAAGATTGCCCGTATACCAGAGAAATCTGTCTCCTCCTCCGACAAGGAGGTGCTGAAGAACCTGGAGCGCAATCTCAAGATGGTGGTGTTCGGGCAGGACAAGGCCATCGAGGTGCTGACCGATTCCATTCGGTTGTCACGTTCAGGGCTTGGCAACGAACGCCGACCTGTGGGCTGCTTCCTGTTTGCTGGCCCGACCGGGGTGGGCAAGACCGAAGTGACCCAGCAACTTGGCAAGGCGCTCGGGGTCGAGGTATTGCGATTTGACATGTCGGAATACATGGAACGCCATACCGTGTCCCGGTTGATCGGGGCTCCTCCCGGTTACGTGGGATTCGAGCAGGGAGGGCTGTTGACCGACTCCGTTCTCAAGCATCCGCACTCCGTCGTGCTGCTTGACGAGATCGAGAAGGCGCATCCGGATGTCTTCAACCTGCTGCTGCAGGTGATGGACAACGGCACCCTGACGGACAACAACGGGCGCAAGGCAGATTTTCGCAATGTGATCCTGGTGATGACCACCAACGCAGGGGTTCAGGAGACCCAGCGCAAGTCCATCGGTTTCCAGCAGCAGGACATGAGCCACGATGCCATGGCGGTGATCAACAAGACGTTCAGTCCGGAGTTCCGCAACCGGCTCGATCACACCATCTGGTTCAACCATCTCGACATGGGAGTGATCCATCAGGTGGTCGACAAGTTCATCGTCGAGTTGCAGGTTCAGCTGGATGCCAAGGGCGTTTCACTGGAGGTGTCTGAAGAGGCGCGCCACTGGTTGGCAGAGAAAGGGTATGACAGGGCAATGGGGGCAAGACCCATGGGCCGGGTCATTCAGGAGCACCTCAAGAAGCCCCTGGCCAACGAGATCCTGTTCGGTTCCCTGGTCGATGGCGGCATCGTGAAGGTCGAGCTGGTGAACAACAGCCTCAGCTTTGATTTTCAGGTCAACGTTGAAGCTGTCTCTCACTGACTGTGAGCAAGGCCGGAAATGACAAAAAACCCCAACCGAGAGGCTGGGGTTTTTTGCTGAATTCCTGGCTTAGCGAGAGCGGAAAACAATACGTCCCTTGGAGAGATCGTACGGAGTCAGAGCCACCGTTACTTTGTCCCCAGTCAGGATACGGATGTAGTTTTTGCGCATCTTGCCGGAAATATGAGCGATAACCACGTGACCATTTTCCAGTTCCACACGGAACATGGTATTGGGCAAGGTTTCGAGAATGGTACCCTGCATCTCAATACTGTCTTCTTTAGCCATTGAATCCTCTTGATAAGCCACAACAAAAAACCGCTGGATCATGCCGGATTTAAGGCTATGTGTAAAGTTTACTCGGGCTTGGTGTCGATTTTTTTCCATTCGCCCTGTACCAGCAGCTCATGGGGCAGGTATTGGCGCTTGTAATTCATCTTGCGGCACTCCTCCACCAGATACCCCAGATAGAGCCACTGACGACCGGTACGTCTGGCCAGTTCCAACTGGCTCAGGATGGCGAAGGTGCCGAGCGACCGGTCGGCATAGTCGGGGTCGAAGAAGGTGTACATGGCGCTCAGAGAATGGGGAAGCAGGTCCGTGGTGGCCACGCCGATGAGGCGTCCCTCCTTGCGCATCTCCAGATAGAGGGGGGGCATCCAGTCGCAGTGCAGGAATCCCTTGTATTGGGTCCGGCTCGGTGGATACATGCTGCCATCCCGATGACGTTCACGGATATAGCGTTCATAGAGCTGGTAATACTCGGGCTTGTCGTCATAGCTCAGTACGAGTTCGAGATCTCGGTTCAACTGGCGGATGCGTTTCTGCCCACGGCTCGGGGTGAAGCGTTCACTGTGTATGCGCAAGGATTGGCAGGCGCTGCAGGCGGGGCAGTGAGGACGATAGATGTCGTTGCCACTGCGCCGGAATCCTGCCGTCAGCAGCCGTTCGTACCCGGCGGCGTTGAGCAATTCATGGTCCATCAGGACCAGCAACTGCTCCTGCTCGTGACTGAGGTAGCTGCACGGGTGCCTGGGGGTCAGCCCGACCTTGAGGATCACTTCTTCACTCATAGGCTGATTCTCCTCGGTTGCCAGCATCCCTCTTGCAACGGTTGCCGGGTCAGGGTGGCCAGGGTGGTCAGAAAGCGCTGCCTTGGCCACTCCTGAACGCCCAGTGTGGCCAGAAAGTCGTTTTGCATCTGGCAGTCGATGAGGGCACCGCCGTGCCCTGCAAAGTGGCGACAGAGGGCCACCATGGCCAGTTTGGCGCCATTGTCGATGCGGCTGAACATGGATTCACCACAAAAGAGTCGGCCCAGGGAGAGGCCATAGAGACCTGCCTGCAACTGATCATCCTGCCAGATCTCGATGGAGTGGGCATGACCGAGGCGATGAAGGCGCCGATAGGCGTCGATCATGGGGGCACTTATCCAGGTGCCGCTGGCGGTGCGACGGGGGGCGGCGCAGGCTGCAATGACGTCATCAAAGGCGCGATTGATGTAAATCTCGAAGGGGGTGCGGCGCAAACACTTCTGCAGGCTGCGGCCGATGTGGAGTTCCTCGGGCACGATGACTCCCCTGGGGTCCGGTGACCACCACAGCAGTGGCTGATGGGGTTCATTCCACGGAAAGATCCCGCTGTGGTAAGCTGCCAGCAATCGAGCGGGGGAGAGATCTCCCCCAATCGCGAGCAGCCCGTTGGGCTCTTCCAGCGCATGGCTGGGGGAGGGAAACCAGCACAGCTCATCATCCAGTTCGGTAAGATAGCGAGACATAAGGCAGAGGTTCATAGATGAAGGCCATTATCCTGATAGTATCCAGCTTGCTTGGCTTTGTCACGGCGCCGGCCTGGAGTGCGGTGTATGAACGCAACACGGCGCGTCCGGTGGAGCAGGTGGTCTTCGGCCAGGTGGATGCGGTGCGCAACATCACCCAGCGCCAGATGGTGGAATCAGAGCATTCCGGCTGGAAAACTCTGGGAGGGGCCGTGCTTGGCGGGCTGCTCGGCAACCAGTTTGGCGGTGGGCACGGGCGGGAGGTTGCCACTGCGGTCGGGGCACTGGCGGGAGCGGCGGCGGTGCAGCAGTTTCAGTCAGGGGGCAGTGTGGTGGAGAACAAGCTGGTGGAGCTGCTGATCCGCAACGAGCAGAACGGGCTCATCAACGTGATCCAGGATTACGATCCGGCCATGGTCTTTGCGCAGGGCGACAAGGTGCGCATCCTCTATTTCAGCGATGGGGTGCGAGTCGACAAGACCTATTGAACGGTGAAGAAGGGATTGACCCGGCGGCCGCCACACAAGGGGCGCCGGGCGGTACTACACGGAGTGCCTCTGCTGATGCTTGCTCAGACGTCCTGACAGACTATCTTGTCTCGCCCGGTATTCTTTGCCTGATACAACTGGCGATCTGCCTCGCTCAGCGCCTCGTCCATGGAGAGCCGCCCGACATTGATGACGCCGAAACTGGCGCGCACAAAGAGCGATATCTCCCGCGACAGCGGTTGCTGACGCATTTGCAGACGAAGCCCTTCCAGTCGCTTGAGCAGCACGGGAACGGGGCAGTGGGGCACCATCAGGGCAAATTCTTCACCACCGAATCGGGCTATCATGGCATCCGGGAAGAACTGGGTGAGCAGCCTGGCCAGATGACAGAGCAGCTGATCGCCGATGGCATGCCCCCAGTGATCATTGACCTGCTTGAAGTGATCCACATCGAGCACGCACAGGGAGAGCTGCGCCTGATGGCGCTGATGCTCCTCGAACCACTTTTGACCCTCGTTGAACCAGTAGCGTCTGTTGTAAAGTCCGGTCAGGTAGTCTCGGTTGGCCGATTCCTGGATGTTGTTGAACTGCTCAAGGGCCTCCAGGTTGTGGCTGACCCGGCACTGCAGCTCCTCGGGTTCAAAGGGCTGATTGAGAAAATCATTCGCCCCTTGCTTGAGGTAGCGTGCCGAGAGGCCGTGTTTGTCCGATACCGAGATGCCGATGATGGCGAGCTGCTGCTTGCTGTAGCGCTCGCGCAGCATTCGCACCAGGCTGATGCCATCGATCTCCGGCATGTAGTAGTCCACCAGCATCAGGCGAATGGCGGGGTGCTGCTCGAGCTGCGCCAGCGCATCGCGGGCTGAATTGGCCTCGTGCACCTGCAACAACTGCTTGCGCAACTGGGCCGCGGTGCGGTGACGGGAGGTGCGTGAATCGTCGACCACCAAGACTTCGATGGCCTGGTTGAGGTAGAGGCGGTGCACCAGACCGACGGCATATTGCAGGGAGTGACGTGAATCCTTCATCACATAGTCCAGCACCCCGGCCTCCAGCCAGGCTTCCCGCTTCTCTTCGCTGATGTCGGCCGTCAGGATCACCACCGGCAGCCCACGCTCCCTCAGCACATTGACAGCCTCTCCGCCGGGGGCGTCCGGCAGGGTGAGATCCACCAGGGCGACCACATAATCTTCCCCATGGCAATCGCGAGCCCCTTCAAGGGTATCGAACGCGTCGATTTCCAGCCCGGTCTGCTGCGCAATGGCCTGGGTCAGCATGCGGCGTACCGTCAGGCTGTCTTCCACTATCATTATTTTTCGTTTCATCCTGCTCCTTGCAATAAAAAAGGCGCTGTCCCAATTACATGTTGAAAGGCTAACCTTGAAGTAGGTCATCACCCTGAGGGCCTCCATCATGGATACCCAAGCCTTTCAACATCTACTGTCTCTCTTTCCACAGCTCACCATGCGCCAGCGTCGCCTCGCGCAACATGAACTCACTACCCCTCACCCAATCACCTCGCTGGCCGCTCAACTCCCCGCTTGTCGATGTTGCCCTCACTGTCAGGCCGAGGCTACGCAGTTGGCTCCCTGGGGTTGGAGTCGAGGGCTGCGTCGTTATCGCTGCAAGCAGTGTCTGCGCACCAGTTCCGTTCTCACCAAGACGCCTCTGGCTCGACTTCGCAAGGCACAATGCTGGGAAGACTACGCCCAGGCCCTCATCGACGGTCTGACCGTCCGACAGGCTGCCGTCCGCTGCGGAGTCTGTAAAAATACCGCCTTCTTGTGGCGTCACCGCTTCCTGAAAGCCATGGCGAGTCACCAGGCGGCACGGGAAGGGGGTATCGTCGAGGTTGATGAGACCTTCTTCTTGGAGTCGTTTAAAGGGCAACGTGGTTTGCCCCGCCCGGCCCGCCACCGTGGGGGCAAAGGCCGTACCCGAGGCACAGGGCCGGATTACATCCCGGTGATGGTGGTTCAGGACCGGGCTGGTCACCATGCGGATTTTCAGTTGGAGAAAATGAATGCCGAGACGGTGATAGCTGTTTTGACACCCCTTGTCTCGTCAGATGCGGTGTTGTGTAGCGACGGCGCCGGGGTGTATGCCAGTTTCAGCAAAGCGCAGGGAGTGACCCATCAGGTCGTGCGCAATCGCCAAGGCGAGCGTGTGGTTGGCGCGTACCATATCCAGCATGTAAACGGATATCACCGTCGGTTGAAAGAGTGGATGGAGCGGTTCCATGGGGTAGCGACCCACTATCTGAGAAATTATCTGGGTTGGCGAAGGATGTTGGAGCGCTACGGGCGGGAAGTGAATGTACCACGTTGCTTGCATGAGGCGCTGGGGCGCCCCATGCAACACGTAATTGGGACATAGCCATAAAAAAGGTTCATCGCGGCTTTCCGGGGAAGGCCGCCTTGATTTTCAGAAAAAAGTATTCTGAGTCCCTAAATCCATATGCCATGCGCTTTATCACTTTGATCTTGTTGTTCACCCCTTCCAGCACACTCGTGTGCATCGGGTAGTTTGCACTCGCCAGGATCCCCCGCATATATTTCGATAAATTTCGACCAAATCGTTGCAGCGGCGCTAGCCCGCTTTCCTTCACCTGCCGCATCCAGCTCCGCCATCGTCGCCATCCTTCCCACACGCTCGGCGCATACCAGATGCCCTTCAACGCCTCTTTCAGCACGTACACCATCGCCAGCGGTTGATTCGCCGCCAACAGCTCCTGCAACTTCACATCCTGTTTTTCACTCAGCTTCGCCCGATTACGTAGCAGCAACCAACGCGCACTTTTGACCACTTTTCGCGCCGGTTTATCGCTTTTCAGTGCATTCGCCTGCTCCACTCGCACCCGGTCCACCACCTCTCGGCCATAGCGAGCCACCACGTGGAACAGGTCGTAGACCACCTCCGCCTGCGGGCAGTGTTGCTTCACCTCCAGGTCGAACGCCGTGTTCATGTCCATCGCCACCGCCTCAATCTGCTGGCATCGCTCGCCGAGCTGCTCGAAGAAGGGACGGATAGCGGCCCGGCTGTTGCCGTGCCCCACCCACAGGACGCGGGTTCGCTCGGCATCCATGATCACGGTGGCATAGCGGTGTCCCTTGTGCAGGGCAAACTCATCCATCACCAGCCGCCGCACCTCCCCAAGTTCGATGGTGCCCACACTGGTCTGCAAACGGCGCTTGTCGATCTCCTTGATGGTGTGCCAACCGACCCCGGTGAGCTGGCTGACATGGCGGATGGGGAGGTACTGAACGAGCGCTTCAATCCAGCACTGCATGCGCCGGGTGAGGCGGGAGCCAGAGGGGAGCCAGTCGATATGTTCACTGACGCGACCACAGCGCAGACAGTCGACGCGGCGAACAGGCAGTTGTAACCAGACTTGTCGGTCAAATAGGTCTCGCTCACGCACCCGGCGGATACGTTGGTCGTGGATCAATGGCGTGGGTTGCAGGCATCGGCGACAACGGGGCAAGAAGTCGGCGCGAGGCTCAAGGGTAAACAGGGTGTGATGGTTGGCAGAAAGCGCTTGGGCGATGACGGTATAACCTGGCCAGAAGGAGGCAATATCAATATGATGCACGGCGACAGCAGGGTGATGGTGGTGGTGTGTTTGGCGACAACCAGTTTACCAGCACCCTGTCTGTCAACTTCCACTTTCCCAGGATCCCGCGAAGAACCATAAAAAAGGGCATGCCAACTGGCATGCCCTTTATATCCTTCCGATTATTGTGCGTCCAGATATCGCTCTGCATCGAGGGCGGCCATGCAGCCGGTTCCTGCGGAGGTGATCGCCTGGCGGTAGACGTGGTCGGCCACGTCGCCGGCGGCGAACACGCCCGGGATGCTGGTCTGGGTGGCGAACCCTTCCAGTCCGCCACGCACTTTCAGATAGCCGTTTTCCATCGCCAGCTGCCCTTCGAAGATCTGGGTGTTGGGCTGGTGACCGATGGCGATGAAGACCCCCATCAGCGGCAGCTCGGAGGTGGTGTCATCCCGGGTGCTGCGCAGGCGCACGCCGGTGACGCCCATGTCATCACCCAGTACTTCGTCCAGGGTCTGATGGGTGTGCAGGACGATATTGCCGCTCTCGACCTTGTCGTTGAGGCGCTTGATCAGGATCTTCTCGGCGCGGAACTCGTCGCGGCGATGGATGAGGTGCACCTTCCTGGCGATGTTGGCCAGATAGAGTGCCTCTTCCACGGCGGTGTTGCCGCCACCGACCACGGCCACTTCCTGGTTGCGGTAGAAGAAGCCGTCACAGGTGGCGCAGGCGGAGACGCCGCGGCCCTTGAAAGCCTCTTCGGAGGGCAGACCCAGGTATTTGGCGGAGGCGCCGGTGGCGAGGATCAGCGCATCGCAGGTGTATTCCCCGTTGTCGCCCTTGAGGCGGAAGGGACGCTCGGTCAGCGTCACTTCATTGATGTGATCAAAGAGGATGCGGGTATCGAACTTCTCTGCATGCTCTTTCATGCGCTCCATCAGGGCCGGGCCGGTCAGCCCTTCCGCGTCCCCTGGCCAGTTTTCCACTTCGGTGGTGGTGGTCAGCTGACCACCTTGCTGCATGCCGGTGATGAGCAGGGGATTGAGGTTGGCGCGAGCGGCATAGACGGCCGCAGTGTAACCTGCCGGACCGGATCCCAGGATCAGCAGTTTGCTGTGAGTGACTTGGCTCATGATGTGATTTCCGAGACGTGATGAGTTTGCGCGATTGTAGGTAATTCGTGATCCGTGGTCAAAGGCCAGCGCATCGATTGGGGTAATCGCCAACAAGAGGGGTGAGCCGGGGATGGCAGGCATAAAAAAACCGCCCATCGCGGGCGGATTTTCACTCATCTACCTCCCTTTGCAGGGACGCGATCAGTTCAGCAGGGTCAGGGGATCCGTGTAAGCCAGGTTGTGGGCCACGGCAACCTCCTTGCAGGTGATTTTGCCCGCCATCACGTTCAGGCCGTGCAACAGGTGGGGATCGGCGAGCAGTGCGTTGCGATAGCCCTGTTCGGCCAGCTTGATGATGAAGGGGAGGGTGGCGTTGTTCAGGGCCACGGTGGAGGTCCGCGCCACGGCACCCGGCATGTTGGCCACGCAGTAGTGCACCACCTCGTCGACGATGAAGGTGGGATCTTCATGGGTGGTGGCATGGGAGGTCTCGACACAGCCGCCCTGATCGATGGCCACGTCCACGATGGCCGCACCGGGTTTCATGCGAGCAATGTGGTCACGGCTGACAAGTTTTGGCGCAGTGGCGCCAGGCACCAGCACGCCGCCGATGACCAGGTCTGCCGCCAGCAGATGGCGCTCCAGGGTCTCGCGGTTGGAGTAGACCACCTTGGCAGCCCCTTGGAACTCGCTGTCGAGACGGCGCAGGGTATCGACGTGGTTGTCGAGGATGGTGACGTCGGCACGCAGGCCGACGGCCATGCGGGCTGCGTTGGAGCCCACCACACCACCACCGATGATCACCACCTTGGCCGGTTCCACACCGGGCACACCGCCGAGCAGCACGCCGCTGCCGCCACGGGATTTCTCCAGTGCCTGGGCTCCGGCCTGAATAGACATGCGTCCGGCCACTTCCGACATGGGGGCCAGCAGGGGCAGACCGCCACGACCGTCTGTGACGGTTTCATAGGCGATGCAGACGGCACCACTGTCGATGAGATCCTGGGTCTGGGCCAGGTCCGGCGCCAGATGCAGATAGGTAAAGAGGGTCTGGCCGGGACGCAGCATGGCCCGTTCCACTGCCTGGGGTTCCTTGACCTTGACGATCATCTCCGCCTTGGCGAAAACTTCGGCAGCGGAGGCCAGGATCTCGGCTCCGGCAGCCAGATAATCTGCGTCACTGAACCCAATGCCATTTCCTGCGCCGCTTTGGACGAAAACAGTATGGTTTCGTGCTGTCAGTTCACGTACACTGGCCGGAACCATGCCTACGCGATATTCATGGTTTTTTATTTCCTTAGGTACACCGATAATCATGCTATCCCTCGTCTATCGATTGGTGGTTTATGTTGCCTAGATGTTAAGCGGCATTTGCGCCTAGTATATTCAGGTATTGACAGGATTTGTGACCATTATTATAAAATGACTGGTGATTCTTACCAAAAAATAGCCAAAGGATGGAATTAAATGATGGAAGCTAAGAGTCGGCTAAAGGATTTGGACAGGATTGACCGCAACATTCTGAATGAACTGCAAAAGGATGGCAGGATTTCGAACGTTGAGTTGTCCAAACGAGTTGGCCTGAGTCCCACACCGTGTCTGGAACGGGTTCGTCGCCTGGAGCGACAAGGGTATATCGAAGGATATGCCGCCATTCTGAACCCTCATTATCTGGACGCGTCTCTGCTGGTGTTCGTGGAAATTACCCTCAATCGTGGCGCCCCCGATGTGTTCGAGCAGTTCAACAAGGCTGTTCAGGTGCTCGAAGAGATCCAGGAATGTCATCTGGTGTCCGGTGATTTCGACTATCTGCTCAAGACCCGCGTCAGCGACATGTCCGCTTACCGTCGCCTGCTGGGTGAAACCCTGCTGCGTCTGCCGGGCGTCAACGACACCCGCACCTACGTGGTGATGGAAGAGGTCAAACAGAGCAGTCGTCTGGTGATCAGCACCCGATAAGCGGGGTTGTGCTGTGACTTGCAAGTTCCATGACGAGTCACGATAGTCAGAAACGAGCGGCCGGTCCGCTCGTTTCTTCTTATAGAGAGTTTCAGGCCCGCCCTCAGGCACTGGCTGACAATCGGTGGGCTTTTCAGGGATACTAGGCCCCCTATCCCCGCATTCATGTTTTCACAAAGGAGCCGGAGTTTGGCCGATAAAAAGCTGTTTACTCCTTTATCAGGTACACAACGGATCTTCGAGGCCGTCTTGATCGCCATCACCCTGATGGCTGCCTATCTTTTGCTTGCGCTGCTGACCTACCATCCCGCCGATCCCGGCTGGTCGCAAACCTCCTGGCAAGGGGAGGTGAAGAACCTCGCGGGCAGCGCCGGTGCCTGGCTCGCCGACATCACCATGTTTACCTTCGGGGCCTTCTCCTATCTGGTGCCCCCTCTGGTGGTGCTGCTTGGCTGGAGCCTGTTCTGGCGCCCGAGCAAGCTGCTGGAAGTGGATTTCCTCACCCTGTCGGTACGGATCATCGGCTTCGTACTGACGGTGCTCGGCATGTCCGCCATCGCCAGCATGAACTTCAACGACTTGCAGAACTTTTCCGCCGGCGGCCTGGTGGGGGATGTGATCGCCTCAGCCGTGGTGCCGCTGTTTGGCGGCGTGGGGGCCAACCTGATGCTGCTCTGCTTCGTGGCGACCGGCATCACCCTCTTTACCGGCTGGTCCTGGCTCACCATTGTCGAGCGCATCGGTGCCGCCTGCACCGGCTCTGTCAGCGCCATCTACCATTTCCCCACCACCCTGGGCCGCTGGCTCACAGGTGGCTGGCGCCAGCCCCGCTATGAGGGGCCGGATCCCCTGCTGGAAGGGGGCGTGGGCAGCTTCGATCAGGAAGAGGATGACGAAGACCCCCACGGCAGCTGGACACGCAACCCCAAGGCGAAGAATCGCGCTCAAAAGACAAAAGCTGACGAATGGCTGCCGGAGCTTGACGAAGACACCTTCCAGTTCGATCCGCAGTTTGACGACGAAGAGGACGATGCTCCGGCGCCTGCCGCCAAGGGCAACCGCGTGGCCAATGGCCGTCCGCGTCCCGCCGTGCGCCAGGAAGAAGATGACCTCGACTTGCCCTGGGCGGAGGGGGATGACGAACCCGATGCTCCCGTTGCCGCTGCGCCGGTGAAAGCCAAGCGCCGTCCCCAGCCCGGTCTGGCCCCTTTGCCGAGCATCGATCTGTTGGACAGGCCGCCCGCCAAGACCCAGATGATGAGCAAGGACGAGCTGGAGCGCATGGGCCGGCTGGTGGAGGCGAAGCTCGCCGATTACAACGTGCAGGCCAAGGTGGTGGGCGTCTATCCCGGTCCCGTCATTACCCGCTTCGAGCTGGACCTGGCGCCGGGCATGAAGGCGAGCAAGATCACCAATCTTTCCCGGGATCTCGCCCGTTCTCTCTCTGCCAGCAGCGTGCGGGTGGTGGAAGTGATCCCGGGCAAGACGTTCGTCGGGATCGAGCTGCCCAACCGGGTACGCCAGACCGTCTACCTGCGGGAAACCCTCGACTGCGAGGCGTTCGCGGCCAGTCGCAATCCGCTCACCATGGGGCTGGGTCAGGACATCGCGGGGGAACCCGTGGTGGTGAACCTCGCCAAGATGCCCCACCTGCTGGTGGCGGGTACCACGGGCTCGGGCAAGTCGGTGGGGGTGAACACCATGATCATCTCCATGCTCTACAAATCCTCCCCCGAGGATCTGCGCTTCATCATGATCGACCCCAAGATGCTGGAGCTCTCGGTCTATGAAGGCATTCCGCATCTGCTGACCGAGGTGGTCACCGACATGAAGGATGCCGCCAACGCCCTGCGCTGGTGCGTAGGCGAGATGGAGCGTCGTTACAAGCTGATGTCCGCGGTCGGGGTGCGCAACCTCAAGGGGTACAACGACAAGGTGTTGGCCGCCATCGAGGCGGGGGATCCCTTGGTCGACCCCCTGTGGCGTCCGGGTGACTCCATGGATCAGATGCCGCCGGAGCTGGAAAAACTGCCTCACATCGTGGTGGTGGTGGACGAGTTCGCCGACATGATGATGATCGTCGGCAAGAAGGTGGAAGAGCTGATCGCCCGTATCGCCCAGAAGGCACGGGCGGCCGGTATTCACCTTATCCTCGCGACCCAGCGTCCGTCGGTGGATGTCATTACCGGTCTCATCAAGGCCAACATCCCGACCCGTATCTCCTTCCAGGTGTCGAGCAAGATCGATTCGCGCACCATCCTGGACCAGGGGGGCGCCGAATCCCTGCTCGGCATGGGTGACATGCTCTACATGCCTGCCGGCACCTCCAACCCCACCCGTGTCCACGGTGCCTTCGTCGATGACCACGAGGTACACAAGGTGGTGGCGGACTGGAAACTGCGTGGCGAGCCGGATTACATCGACGAGATCCTCTCCGGCGAGTCGGACGGCGAGGGCGGCGGTGGCGACTTCGGCGGGGGCGGCGATGAAGAGCTCGATCCCCTGTTCGACGAGGCGGTGGCCTTCGTGGTGGAATCCCGCCGTGGCTCCACCTCCAGCGTCCAGCGCAAGTTCAAGATCGGTTACAACCGGGCGGCCCGTCTCATCGAGCAGATGGAAAACCAGGGCATCGTCAGCGCCCCGGGTGGCAACGGCCAGCGCGACGTGCTGGCACCGCCGCCGGTTCGTGACTAAGCCTAACTCCTGTATCATTCTGGCCATGCCCTTTGCGGGCGTGGCCTTTTATCGAGAACCTCCCTATGAAGAGCCTGATGAAAAAACAACTGTTGATGGGTTCCATTCTGCTGGTTGCCAGCAGCCAGGTGTGGGCCGATGCGGCCAGCGATCTCAAGGAGAAGCTCTCCTCCGTCAATGTCTTCTCCGCGACGTTTGCCCAGACCGTCTATGACAGCAAGGGCAAGGAGCTGCAAAAGGCGAGCGGTTCCCTGCTGGTACAGCGGCCCAACCGCTTCAACTGGCACACTACCTCCCCGGACGAGAGTTTGATCGTGGCCGATGGCAAGGATGTGTGGGTGTACGATCCCTTCGTTGAGCAGGTCACCGCCCTCAAGATGAAGGATGCGGTGCTCAACACCCCCTTCGTGCTCATCGCGGGCAACGACAACAGCCTCTGGAAGAACTATGACGTGACCCAGGAAGGGGATGTCTACACCGTCACCAGCCGCAACAAGGACGAGTTGATCGCCTCCTTTCGCATCACCTTCGACCGTCAGAACAACATCAGTCGCTTCGATGTGAAAGAAGCCCAGGGCCAGTGGAGCGAGTTCACTCTGAGCAGCTTCAACCGCAAGCCGGTGCTCAAGGGCAACGAATTTGTCTTCAAGATCCCGAAGGGGGTCGAGCTGGACGACCAGCGCTGATGAGCCAGCCGTTACCGGCGTTATCGTCTGACCGGGCGTTGTTTATGACCGGTCAGATGCAAGGTCAATGCAGATGAGCAATTTATCCCTGGATTTCTCCTCGGACTTTCGTCCGCTGGCGGCCCGGATGCGGCCGCAAACCCTCGAGCAGTACATCGGCCAGCAGCATATCCTGGGGCCGGACACGCCCCTGCGAAAAGCGATCCTGGCGGGGCACTGCCACTCCATGATCCTCTGGGGCCCCCCCGGCACCGGCAAGACCACGCTGGCAGAACTGGTTGCCCACTACTGCCAGGCGGAGGTGGAGCGGCTCTCGGCGGTCACCTCCGGCATCAAGGAGATCCGCGCCGCCCTCGACAAGGCGAAGGAGAACGGGTGGCGCGGGGTGCGCACCATCCTGTTCGTGGATGAAGTCCACCGCTTCAACAAGAGCCAGCAGGATGTCTTCCTGCCCCACATCGAAGACGGCACCATCACCTTCATCGGCGCCACCACCGAGAACCCCTCGTTCGAGCTCAACAATGCGCTGCTCTCCCGGGCCCGGGTCTATCTGCTCAAGAGGCTGGAGGAGCAGGACATCCTCGCCATGATCGATCAGGCGATGCAGGACCCGCGCGGCCTCAATGACCCTAGCCTGCGCTTTGCCCCCGGGGCCAAGGAGGCGCTGGCGAAAGCGGTGGACGGGGACGGGCGCAAGTCTCTGAACTATCTGGAGCTCCTGGCCGACATGGCCGAGGCCGACAGCTCAGGGGCGCGGGTGATCGACAGTACCCTGCTCGCCGCCGTGGTGGGGGAGCACGTGGCCCGTTTCGACAAGGGCGGCGATCACTTCTACGACCTCATCTCGGCGGTGCACAAGTCCATTCGCGGCTCGGCACCGGATGCGGCCCTCTACTGGTATGCCCGCATGGTGAGCGCCGGCTGCGATCCCCTTTACATCGCCCGCCGCTTGCTGGCCATTGCCTCGGAAGACGTGGGCAACGCCGATCCCCGTGCCATGCAGGTGGCGCTCTCGGCCTGGGACTGCTTCCATCGCATCGGCCCGGCGGAAGGGGAGCGGGCCATCGCCCAGGCCATCGTCTACCTCGCCTGCGCCCCCAAGAGCAATGCGGTCTACACCGCCTGGAAGGCGGCGCTTCACGACGCCAAGAACCTGCCGGACTTCGAGGTGCCACCGCACCTTCGCAATGCCCCTACCAAGCTCATGAGCGAGCTGGGCTACGGCGCCGAGTATCGCTACGCCCACGACGAGCCGGGGGCCTATGCCGCCGGCGAGCAGTACTTCCCCCCGGAGCTTGCCGGCAAGCAGTACTATCAGCCCACCGAGCGGGGGCTTGAGAAGCAGATAGCCCAGAAGCTCGACTATCTGCATGAGCTGGACAAGCAGAGTCCGCGCAAGCGATAGGAAAGACCTTCAAGCCCCTTGCCCGGAAAGCGCACGGCAGGGTTATCAGGGGAGGGGGGCCCGGAAAAAACGGGCGCAATAGTCCCTGTTCGGGCGGGGGGGCGGTCTGCTACACTGCCCGTCTGACCCCGGTTGTCTTGGCCTTGCACCATCTTCTTGATTTCGAAGGCCCGATTCCGAAGGCAAAGGGGTGCGCCAACCGATGTTAACTTCCGGATCTGTTTCCCAACCCGGTCACGATGACCCGGGCCCAGATCCCATTAAAAAAGTAGGTAAACCATGCTGGATCCCAAATATCTGCGCAGCGACATCACCGAAGCTGCCGCTCGTCTGGCGACACGTGGCTACGTTCTGGACGTAGCGGCGGTCAATGTTCTGGAAGAGAAACGCAAGGATCTGCAGTCCCGCACCCAGGAGCTGCAGGCCGAGCGCAACGCCCGCTCCAAGTCCATCGGTGAGGCTGCCCGTCGTGGTGAAGATGTTGCCCCCCTCAAGGCCGAGGTGACCAAGATCAACGACGAGCTCGAGACCAGCAAGGTCGAGCTGGAGGCCCTGCTGGCCCAGCTCAAGGGGATCGCCGACGCCATCCCCAACCTGCCGAGCGAGACCACCCCGGTGGGCCGTGACGAGAACGACAACGTGGAGGTCCGCCGCTGGGGTACCCCGCGTGAGTTCGATTTCCCGGTGCGCGATCACATCGATCTGGGTGAGGCGGCCAAGGGGGTCGACTTCAAGAACGGCGTCAAGCTCTCCGGCGCCCGTTTCGTGGTGATGAAGGGCCAGATTGCCCGTCTGCACCGCGCCCTGGCCCAGTTCATGCTGGACCTGCACACCCTGCAGCACGGCTACACCGAGTGCTACGTGCCCTATCTGGTCAACCCGGACAGCCTGTACGGCACCGGCCAGCTGCCCAAGTTCTCCCAGGATCTTTTCAATACCGGCATCGAAGGGGAAGGGGAAGACGAAGGCAAGGTGCGCAAGTTCTCCCTCATCCCGACCTCCGAAGTGCCGCTCACCAACATGGCCCGTGACGAGATCTTCGACGAGCAGGAGCTGCCCATCAAGATGACCGCCCACAGCCCCTGCTTCCGCTCCGAAGCGGGCTCCTACGGTCGTGATACCCGTGGCCTCATCCGCATGCACCAGTTCGACAAGGTCGAGATGGTGCAACTGGTGCACCCGGAAAAATCCTGGGATGCCCTGGAAGAGATGGTGGGTCACGCCGAGAAGGTGCTGCAACTGCTGGAGCTGCCGTATCGCGTGATGGCGCTTTCCACCGGTGACATGGGCTTCTGCGCTGCCAAGACCTACGATCTGGAAGTGTGGCTGCCGGCCCAGAACACCTATCGCGAGATCTCCTCCGTCTCCAACTGCACCGACTTCCAGGCGCGCCGCATGCAGGCTCGCGTGCGTATCGACGGCAAGCCGCAGCTCATTCATACCCTGAATGGTTCCGGTCTGGCGGTGGGTCGTACCCTGGTGGCCGTGCTCGAGAACTACCAGCAGGCAGATGGCCGCATCGCCATCCCGGCTGCGCTGCAATCCTACATGGGCGGCCTGACCCACATCGGGTAAGCGCTGGTTGCAGACGACAACGCCATGGCATGCCATGGCGTTGTGCATTCTGGGCCCGGGAAACCCGCCGCAAGGGGAAGGGATAGCTCCCTTCGGGCCTGTAACACAATTTTATCAAGCATTGCGCAATCGTTTTTGTTAGACTGCGCCGCAATTTCGCAGGACATCTTTTTCTATGGTCTGGATTGATTACGCCATCATCGGCATCGTCGGTTTCTCCGCCCTCATCAGCCTGGTGCGCGGCTTTCTCAAGGAGGCCATGTCTCTGGTCACCTGGTTCGTCGCCTTTTTCATTGCCAGCCATTTCTATCCTGATCTCGCCGTCTATTTCACCTCTTTCTCCGATGCCATGGTTCGCAACGGTCTGGCCATCGCCGCCCTGTTCGTGGCGACCCTGATCCTCGGCAGCGTGGTGAACTACGTGGTAGGCCTGCTGGTGGAAAAGACCGGGCTCTCCGGCACCGACAGGGTGCTCGGGGTCTGTTTTGGCGCCATTCGCGGGGTGCTGATCGTCAGCGCCCTGCTGTTTTTCATGGATACCTTCACCAGCCTCTCCCAGAGCGACTGGTGGGTGGCGTCCAGGCTGGTGCCGGAGTTCAAGCCGGTGATCCAGTGGTTTTTCGGGTTCATGATGAACTCGTCCAGTTTTCTTCAACAGGTACAGTGACTTCGAGGTAGCAAAGACATGTGCGGTATTGTCGGTATAGTTGGCACCACCCCCGTCAATCAGGCCCTCTACGACGCCTTGACGGTGTTGCAGCACAGGGGACAGGATGCCGCCGGGATCGTGACCATTGACAGTGGAAACTTCCGGCAACGCAAGGCCAACGGTCTGGTGAAGGATGTGTTTGAAGTGCGCCACATGCAGCGCCTGAAAGGGAATATCGGCATCGGACACGTCCGTTATCCCACCGCAGGCAGCTCCAGTGCGGCAGAGGCGCAGCCGTTTTACGTGAACTCCCCCTACGGCATGGTGCTGGCCCACAACGGCAACCTCACCAACGCCAAGGAGCTCAAGGAGCAGCAGTTCAAGGTGGCCCGCCGCCACATCAATACCACCTCGGACTCCGAAGTGCTGTTGAACGTGCTGGCCCACGAGCTGGACTTGTGCGACAAGATGGCGCTGCGCCCGGAAGATATCTTCTCGGCGGTGTGCAAGGTGCACCAGCAGATCCGCGGCGCCTATGCCGTGGTCTCTCTGGTGATCGGCCACGGCCTCATCGGCTTTCGCGATCCGAACGGCATTCGCCCGCTGATCCTGGGTCGCCGGGTCGACGAGCAGGGGCAGGTGGAGTACATGCTCGCCTCCGAGAGCGTGGCCCTCGACGCCATCGGCTTCGAGACGGTGCGTGACGTCGCCCCGGGCGAGGCCATCTACATCACCGAGCAGGGCCAGCTCTTCTCCGAGCAGTGTGCGGAGAACCCGCAGATGAACCCCTGCATCTTCGAATACGTCTACTTCGCCCGTCCCGACTCCTTCATCGACAAGGTCTCCGTCTATGCCGCCCGCCTCAACATGGGTCGCAAGCTGGGCCAGAAGATCGCACGGGAGTGGGACGATCTCGACGTGGACGTGGTCATCCCCATCCCCGAGACTTCCTGCGACGTGGCGCTGGAAATCGCCCACACCCTGGGCCTGCCGTACCGTCAGGGCTTCGTGAAGAACCGCTACATCGGCCGTACCTTCATCATGCCGGGCCAGACCCAGCGCAAGAAGTCGGTGCGCCGCAAGCTCAACGCCATCAGCTCCGAATTCAAGGGCATGAAGGTGTTGCTGGTGGACGACTCCATCGTGCGGGGCACCACCTCCGAGCAAATCATCCAGATGGCCCGTGAAGCGGGGGCCGCCAAGGTCTACTTCGCCTCGGCCGCACCGGAAATTCGCTTCCCCAACGTCTACGGCATCGACATGCCCACCGCCAACGAGCTCATTGCCCATGGCCGTGAAGTGGAAGAGGTGTGCAAGCTTATCGGTGCCGACGGCCTCATCTTCCAGGATCTGGAAGATCTGGAAGAGGCGGTGCGGGAGATC
Source organism: Aeromonas sp. FDAARGOS 1406 (assembly GCF_019048565.1). Taxonomy (NCBI): domain Bacteria; kingdom Pseudomonadati; phylum Pseudomonadota; class Gammaproteobacteria; order Aeromonadales; family Aeromonadaceae; genus Aeromonas; species Aeromonas sp. FDAARGOS 1406. The sequence goes on along the minus strand of NZ_CP077378.1, from coordinate 684,814 downwards.
AACCCCGAGCTGCGCCACTTCGAGACCTCGGTCTTCAACGGCCACTATGTGACCTCCGACGTGGATCAGGGTTATCTGGACCACCTCAATGCCCTGCGCAGCGACGACAACAAGGCCGTGCGCGAGTGGCAGGAAGGGACCAGCAACCTCGAGATCTTCAACGAAGGCAGTTAAACGTTTTCAGATTGCCAGCGTGATGAACAACAGGGGGGCCTCGGCCCCCCTGTTGCATGGATGCGCCTTGCGGCGAAACTGAGGGGGGCCTCAGGCCAGATCCTCCCCGTTGCTCGCGATCACCTTCTTGTACCACCAGAACGACTTCTTGCGCCGGCGGGCCAGGGTGCCATGGCCGGCGTCGTCCCGGTCCACGTGGACGAAGCCATAGCGCTTGCTCATCTCGCCGGTGGAGGCGGAGACGAGATCGATGCAGCCCCAGCTGGTGTACCCCATCAGGGGCACGCCGTCCTCGATGGCGTCCCCCATGGCCTCGATGTGGGCGCGCAGGTAGTCGATGCGGTAGTCGTCCTCTATCTCCCCTTGCTCGTTCACTTCGTCCACTGCACCCAGGCCGTTTTCCACCAGGAAGAGCGGCTTCTGGTAGCGATCGTGCAAGGTGTTGAGGGTGATGCGAAGGTCCAGGGGATCGATGCCCCAGCCCCACTCGCTCACCTCGATGTGGGGATTGCGCAGGGACTTGACCACGTTGGCCTCGCTGGTGTTGCCCGCATTCATGTCGGCGGCGGCGCAGCGGGAGGCGTAGTAGCTGAAGGAGACGAAATCCACGGTGTGCCTGAGGATCTCGTCATCTTCCGGCTCCTTCACCAGAGTGATCCCCTTGTCACGAAACACCCTCTGCGCATAGGCCGGATAGGCGCCCCTGGCCTGCACGTCGATGAAGAGGAGGTTCTCCCGATCTTTCTGGAGGGCGGTCCAGACGTCGGCGGGCTTGCAGGAGTAGGGGTAGAAGTTGCCCCCCGCCAGCATGCAGCCCACCTGGTTGGCCGGGTTCACTTCGTGGGCGATCCGGGTCGCCAGGGCGCTGGCCACCAGCTCGTGGTGGGCGACCTGATACTTCACCTGATCCTGGTGCTCCCCTTGCTCGAACACCAGCCCCGCCCCGGAGAAGGGGCTGTGCAGCAGGATGTTGATCTCGTTGAAGGTGAGCTAGTACTTCACCAGGCCGTCGAACTGCTCGAAGCAGGTGCGGGCGTAGCGGGTGAAAAACTCCACCATCTGGCGGTTGCGCCAGGAGCCGTACTGGGTCACCAGGTGCATGGGCACATCGAAGTGGCACAGGGTCACCAGGGGCTCGATGTTGTACTTTCTGCACTCCTCGAACACCGCACGGTAGAAGGCGATGCCCTCGGCATTGGGCTCGCGCTCGTCCCCCCTGGGGTAGAGACGGGCCCAGGCGATGGAGGTGCGAAACACGGTGAAGCCCATCTCGGCCATCAGGGCGATGTCCTCCCGATAGCGGTGATAGAAGTCGATGGCCCCGTGGCTTGGGTAGAACTCGTCATCTTGCAGGGTGATGCGCTTCTCCTGGCCCAGTTTGACCGCCATGCGGCGCGGGCCGTGGGGGATCATGTCCACCGTGGTCAGCCCCTTGCCCCCCTCGAGATAGCCGCCCTCCGCCTGATTGGCGGCCAGGGCTCCGCCCCAGAGAAAGCCCTCGGGAAATCTTGTTAACGACATTGGTTACCTCTTGTCATGTCTGAATGGGGTGTCACAGCCCGGCCTGCGCCTGGCTGGTGGCGACGGGTTGCACGGGCTCGGCGCGGGGGGCCGGGCTCTCGACCGGGATGTCCTCGAACCCCATAACCAGGGTCAGCACGAAGGAGAGCACCACCGAGAGGGCCATCACGCCGAACACCCAGGCGATGGTCATGGGGTTGGCCGGATCGAAGAACTGCACGCTGGTAAAGAGCCCGGGGGCGGCCATGGAGTGGCTGGCGAGCCCCGCCATGCCGGCGACGGCACCGCAGACAAAGCCGCTGATGAGGCTCGCGATGAGCGGACGCTTGAGGCGCAGGGCCACACCGTAGAGCGCGGGTTCGGAGATCCCCGTCATGATGGCGGAGGCGGCCGCCGCGAGCGCCGTCTGGCGCAGTTCCGGGTTTCGGGTGCGCCAGGCCACCGCCAGGGACGAGCCGCCAAGAGAGAGATTGGCGCCGATTTCGGAGGGCATGACCATGCCTTCCTTGCCGGTCTCGGCGATGGTCTGGATGATGGTCGGGGTGAAGACGCGGTGCATGCCGGTCATCACCAGCAGGGGCCAGAGCGCCCCCATGATGGCCACCGACAGCCAGCCCAGGTAGTCGTGGACCGTGTAGACCAGGCCGGAGATGGCGGTGCCAATCCAGATGCCGACGGGGCCGATGAAGAGGATGGCGAGGGGGGCCGCGATCAGCACGATCAGCATGGGTTTGAGGAAGTTCTTGGTGACCGCCGGGGTGATGCGGTCGACCCAGCCCTCGATGTAGGAGAGGCACCAGGTCATCACCAGCGCCGGAATGACGGTGTAGGTGTATTTGACCGCGGTCACCGGGACTAGGGCGAAGGTCACCTGCTCCCTTTCGGCGGCTCTGGCCATCAGCTCGATGAAGCTGGGGTGCACCAGCACCCCGGCGATGGCGATGGCCAGGGACATGTTGGTCTTGAACTTGACGGCGGCGGAGGCGGCCACCATCAGGGGCAGGAAGAAGAAGGCCCCATCCCCGGCTACCGTGAGGATGGTGAGGGTCGAGGAGCCTTTCTCCAGTACGCCGGTCATCTCCAGCACCATGGCCAGCAGCTTGAGCATGGAGCCGCCGATGATGGCCGGGATGAGGGGGGACATGGTGCCGATCAGGGCGTCGAGGATGGCGGCGCCCATGCGGCGCAGGCTCCAGCCAGCGGAAGCCTCCGGAAGCGGAGTCTGCCCACCGCCCTGGGGCAGCAGGGCCAGCACTTCGCGATAGGCGTGGGAGACGGTGTTGCCGATGATCACCTGACACTGGTTGTCCGCCTGCACCACCCCGAGCACGCCCGTGATGGCCTTGAGGGCAGGGCCATTGACCCGGGCGGGATCGCCGAGCACAAAGCGCAGCCGCGTCATGCAGTGGGTCACGGCGACGACGTTGTCGGCGCCGCCGAGTGCGGTGATGACGGTACCGGCCAGAGCCGCATAGTTTTTTGACATCGAGGTAGATCCTTTTAACCAAGTGGGCCTGCTCGCCCCCGCCGCCGCGAAGGGCGGGAACGCGCATGAAACTGAGTGTGGAACCGGTTCCACATGGAGTGCGCGGCCTGAGCGCGGGAGACAAGCATCTTGTGCAGCGAGCGTCCGGATCCGTGAATGGCATCACTGAACCCGGGCCTGCACGCCATTCGTGCGACGACAAGCCGGGGGCGGTGCAGTACACTGCGCCCCGTTACGAGCAAGGGAGAACACAATGACGACGATGCTGGAGGTGGCAAGGCGGGCAGGGGTGTCGAAGGCGACGGTCTCCCGGGTGTTGTCGGGCAATGGTTACACCAGCCAGGAGACCCGGGACCGGGTGCAGCAGGCCATCGAGGAGTGCGGCTATCGCCCCAACCTGGTGGCGAGGTAGCTGGCGACCAGGCACACCCGGACCCTGGGACTGGTGGTCACCAACACCCTCTACCACGGCGTCTACTTCGGCGAGCTGCTCTCCCAGGTGGCGCGGATGACCGAGGATCGCGGGCGCCAGCTCATACTGGCGGACGGCAAGCACAGAGCCGACGAGGAGCGCCAGGCCATCCAGTATCTGCTCGATTCCCGTTGCGATGGCGTCATCATCTATCCGCGCTTTCTTGGGGTGGAGGAGATGGACGAGATCATCGAGCAGCATGAGCAGCCCATCTTAAATGCGAAAGGGGACTCCCTCCGACGTAGGTGGGAGGGGAATTTCGCCGGGGCGTCAGCCCCGCTGGTTTTGAATGTATTGCTTGATCACCTCCAACGGTGCTCCGCCGCAAGAGCCCGCAAAGTAAGAGCGTGACCAGAGTACGGGTTTGCTGTAAGCACCTCTCAAGTCCAGAAATTCATTACGCAGTCGCCTTGATGTGACCGCCTTTAACGAGTTCACCAGTACCGATAGCTGCACCGTTGGCGCGTACTCTATCAGCATGTGAACATGATCAGCCTCTCCGTCACACTCTTTCAGTTCCGCACCAAAATCTCTGCAAACCTCTGCCGCACACTGACCGAAGGAAGCGTGATGCAGATCCCCCAATATCGGCTTTCGATACTTGGTGATAAACACCAAATGTACGTGCAAAGCGTAGGCCGCATGGCGTGATTTATTAATTTTAGTGAATTGCATTCTGTCACTCAATCGGGCTTAATAGATATGGCGATAATGCTACACACTGAGCGCTAAATGCAAATTCTGAAAGCCTACAAATTCCGACTCGAACCGACCGAACAACAAGCGCAACGCCTGCGCCAGTTGGGCGGTTGTGCTCGTTATGTCTGGAATCACGGGCTGGCAGAAACCAAACGCATTCTGGATGCTGGCGAAAAACTGCCTTCTGCCTTTGAGCTGAACAGGATGCTCACCAGTTGGAAGAAAGACCCAGAAATGGCCTTTCTGGCCGAGGCATATACCGACAACCTCCAGCAGAAGCTCAAGGATTTGCATGGCGCGTGGATGCGCTGCTTTGATAAGAAACTCGCCGCCAAGGCACCCGTATTCAAGAAAAAAAGCGACAACCGCGACGCTATCCGGTTCGTCAACTTCGACAAGTATTGCCGCCTTGAAAAGGGTCGCGTGAAGCTGCCTGCCGGGCTGGCGTGGGTCAAGTTCCGTCAGTCCCAGCCAGTTGAAGGGAAAATTAAAAACGCGACCGTCAGCCAAGCAGCCGGGCACTGGTATATCTCCTTTCAGGTCGAGCAGGAGACGCTTGAGCCAATTCACCCCTCCGGCTCAATGGTCGGGCTAGATGCGGGGATCGCCAAGCTCGCAACCCTGTCAGATGGCACGGTGTTTGAGCCCGTCAACAGCTTCAAAACCAATCAGACCAAGCTGGCAAGGCTCCAACGCCAGTTGAGCAAAAAGGTAAAGTTCAGCAGCAACTGGAAGAAACAAAAAGCCAAGATCCAGCGGCTGCATTCACATATCGCCAATACCCGCCGCGATTACCTTCACAAGGTCACAACGACTATCAGCAAAAACCACGCGATGATCGTCATTGAGGATTTGAAGGTTGCCAGCATGTCAAAATCAGCAGCGGGCACGACCAGCCAGCCGGGGCGCAACGTCCGGGCAAAATCAGGGCTGAATCGTTCGATATTAGATCAGGGCTGGTTTGAGCTGCGCCGCCAGCTCGAATATAAGCAGGCATGGCGAGGCGGTCAGGTGTTGGCGATAAACCCGGCCTACACGAGCCAGCAGTGCGCCTGTTGTGGGCATACTGCGAAGGATAACCGCCAGACGCAAAGCCAGTTTAAATGCGCTGCGTGTGGTTATGAGGCGAACGCCGATGTGAACGGCGCTCGCAATATTTTAGCGGCGGGACACGCCGTTTTAGCCTGTGGAGGCGTGGTGCAATCAGGCCGCCCGATGAAGCAGGAACCCGGTACTGCGCGAGCAGCTATCACCCAGTAATGGGAATCCCCCTCCTGTGACGCGAAGCGCTAAGGTGGGGGAGGATGTCAACATGGTGCTCAACCGGCGTCTGAGCCGCCATCCGGCCCACTGCGTCTATGCGGATCAGCAGGCGGCGGCGGAGGCGGTGGTGGACAAGCTGGTGGCCATGGGGCACAGGGAGATCGCCTTCATCGCAGGCTCTGCGGATTCCCCCACCGGCGCCGAGCGCCTGGCCGGCTACCGGCAGGCGCTGATCCGGCACGGCATCCCGGTGCAGGAGACCTTGATCGCCCCCGGCAAATGGACCCCCGCCTGTGGCGCGGCCGCCGTCTCGACCTTGCTGGCGCGAGGCGCTCGCTTCAGCGCCCTGGTGGCCAGCAACGATGACATGGCGATCGGGGCCATCAAACGGCTGCACGAAGCCGGTGTGATGGTGCCTGACGAGGTCTCGGTGGTGGGGTTTGACGACATCCCCCTGGCCCCTTACGTCATTCCCGCGCTGTCGAGCGTCAAGATGCCGGTGAACGGGATGATCCAGGAGACCATCAACCGCCTGACCACCATGGTGGAGGAGGGGAGCCGGGACGCACTGCCCGCCTTCAGCGGCACCCTGATCCGCCGCGACTCCCTCAGGCGTCTGACGGGCGGAGCCATGATGGCGGTGGGCAGGCCGGGCGGGATCCGTTAGCATAGGCCCCCCGGCGCCAGGCGCCGCGTGTCGTATCAACAGATGAGAGTTCAGATGGATGACCTGTTAGCCCCCGTTCGCCAGTTCCTGCATTGCGAGACCCCGGATGAGTGGGTGGAAATGGCGCGGGATCCCGCCCAGTTGCCGACCCTGCTTATCGATCACGCCAACTGCGAGAACAAGGCGGCACTCACCGCCCACAGCCTGGTGCGCCGCTACTGCCTGCCCAAGGAGAAGCGTCACCTGCTGCCCAAGCTGACCTTCTACCGGGAGCTCGATGCCTTGCCGGAGAAGGCGGAGATCCTCGGCAAGCGCACCATGGGCGAATCAGACAGGAGCGTGTTTGCCGAGCTGGAGCGCAATCCCCTGCTGTTCCCCATGGTGCGCCTCATCCAGGAGGAGTTGCACCACTTCGAGCAGGTGCTGGAGATCATGGCCGCACGGGGCATCCCCTATGGTCCCGTCACCGCCTCCCGCTATGCCCGCAGCCTGCTGACCCATGTGCGCACCTACGAGCCGGCCGCCGTGGTGGACAAGATGATCATCGGTGCCTATATCGAAGCGCGATCCTGCGAGCGTTTTGCCAGGTTGGCCCCTCATCTGGACGAGGAGCTGGGCCGCTTCTATGTCTCCCTGCTGCGCTCGGAGGCGCGTCACTATCAGGACTACCTGGCCCTGGCACAGACGTTCGCAGACGAAGACATCAGCGAGCGAGTGGCCTTCTTCGGTCGCCTGGAGGCCGAGCTCATCTGTTCGCCGGATCCGCAATTCCGGTTCCATAGCGGACTGCCTGTCAGATCTGACAGTTGTTGAGGTGACGGGGGCTGCCTACCATTCCCCTGTTCCTACTACGAGCGACGCAATCACTTTTTGAGCGCAATCCCCCGGCGACTGATGAGACATCAGGCCGGGTTTTTTTATGTCTGGCGCAAGGGGAAACGCGCCGCGGGATCAGCGGCGGTATTCGTTGTTGTAGTTCTGAATGAGGCGGCGGGTGACATCGTGCTGGGGGTCGGCGAAGACCCGCAAGGTCTTGCCGCGCTCCACCACACGGCCTTCGTGCATCACCAGCACCTCGTCGCTGATGTGGCTGACGATCCCCAGATCGTTGGCCACCAGCACATAGCTCAGCCCCATGGTCTCCTGCATCTCCAGCAGCAGGTTGATGATCTGGGAGCGTACCGAAATATCCAGGGTCGAGAGCGCCTCGTCCGCCACCACTATCTTGGGATTGAGGATGAGCGCCCGTGCCAGCCCCACCCGCTGCTGCTGGCCGGCGGAGAGCATCTGGGGATAGAAGAGGGCGTGGTCGGGCAGCATGCCCACCATGCGCAGGGTCTGGATCACCTTCTCCCGGCGCTCCTCCTCGCTCAGGGCTGTGTTGAGGCGAAGGGGGGTCTCCAGGATCTGGCCGACCCGGATTTTCCGGTTAAGGGAGGTGTTGGGGTCCTGGAAGATCATCCGCAGCAGCTTGCAGCGGGTCTGGTAATCGCCGTGGACCATGGGTTGCCCCTCGATGGCGATCTCCCCGCCACTCGGTTCAATCATGCCCGCCAGAATGCGGGCCAGGGTGCTCTTGCCCGAGCCCGCCTCCCCGACGATGGCCAGGGTCTGGCCCACCTCGAGATCGAACGAGAGGGGCTTTATCGCCTCCACCGCGCGGCGCCTGAACAGGCCGGTGCGGTTCTGGTAGGTCTTGCACAGGCCCCTGACCTGCAGCAGGGAAGGTTCGGTCACGACGTGGTCTCCTTGGGTGCGCTCGCCGGATAGAGGGGCTGACGGGGCGGGCAGGTGCCCCGGATCAGGGTCTGGTGCCGGTTCATTTCTTCGGTTCTTCCATGTTGAGCGGGAAGTGGCAACTGAACTGATGCCCCTTGACCTTGATCATCAGCGGTGTCTGCACGCACTGCTTCTGGGCGTAGGGGCAGCGTGGGCCGAGGCGGCAGCCGATGGGCAGATGCTGCAGCGGCGGTATCACCCCAGGCAGGGTCTCGAGCCGGGACTTGTGGCGCACCAGCTTGTCAAAGTCCGGGATGGACTTGAGCAGGGCATCCGTATAGGGGTGGTGAGGGGATTCCAGGATCTGGTCCCGGGTCCCCACTTCCACCATCTGGCCGCAATACATGATGTTGAGGGTGTCGGTCAGGTTCGCGATGGCGGCGATGTCGTTGCTGATGATGAGGATGGTGGTATTGCCCAGCTTGTTCATCTTGTCCAGCAACCGCAGGATCTGGGAGTGGGTGGTGGACTCCATGGCGCTGGTGGGCTCGTCCGCCACCAGCAGGCGCGGCTGGTTGGCGATGGCCATGGCGATCATCACCTTCTGGCACATGCCGTCTGACAGCTCGTGGGGATAGGCCCGCATGACCTTGCGGTGATCCTTGACCCCGACCCGGTGCAGCAGGGCGATGGCCCGCTTCTTGCGCCACTGGAAGCGCTGCCAGAACTTGCCGGTGAAGGCACTGGTGGGGATGGCCTCTTCGAGCTGGGTGCCTATCTCCTCCGAGGGGTCGAGGCAGCTGATGGGATCCTGGAAGATCATCGCTATCTCCCGCCCCATGATGCGGCGCCGTTCCTTGGGCGCCATGGTCAGCAGGTCCATGTCGTTGAAGCGCATCCGGTCGGCGCGCACCGTCCAGTTGTCCTTCTGGATGCCAACGATCACCTTGGCCACCAGGCTCTTGCCCGAGCCGGATTCCCCCACCAGCCCGCGGATCTCCCCCTCGTTCAGGGTCAGGCTGACTCTGTCCACCGCCTTGACCTTGCCCTGGGGGGTGTCGATTTCGATGGTGAGGTTGCGTATATCGAGCAGGGGCATCAGCAATGTCTCCCGTTCAGGGCGCAGCCGGGTCGCTCAGGGCGTCCGGGGGCGGGGATAGATAACAAGGCTGGCAACATCAGTCGTTCCCCTCTTTGAGTGCTTCGCGAATGCCTTCGCCCACCAGGTTGGTCACCAGCACGCTGAACAGGATGGCCATCCCGGGCAGGGTCACCGTCCAGGGGGCCAGATAGATAAGATCGCTCGAATCGGCCAGCATGGCACCCCACTCCGGCTGGGGAGACTGGGCCCCGAGACCGAGGAAGCCTACCGCAGAGATGTCCAGGATGGCGGCGGAGAGGGTGCGGGTGGTCTGGGTCACCAGGGTCTCGACGATGTTCGGCAAGATGGCCAGACGCATGATCCGCTGGGGCGGAGAGCCGTCGAGGCGGCTTGCGATGATGTACTCCTTCTGCATCTCGGCGTGGACCGCGTTGTAGGTCGCCCGGATGAAAGGCGGTATCAACGCGAGCGTGATGGCGATCAGGGTGTTGAACAGACCCGGCCCCAGGATGGCCACGACGATGATGGCCAGCAGCAGGGACGGGATGGAGAGCAGGGTATCGAGCAGGTGATGGAGCACGCTCGACTTCACCCCTTTGCTCATGCCGCCGAGGATGCCGATGGCCGAGCCGATGACCAGCGCGATGAGCACCACCAGCAGGGCGTTGCCGAAGGTGAGCCTGGCCCCGGCCACCAGACGGGAGAGGATGTCGCGCCCCAGATCGTCGGTCCCCAGGAAGTAATCGATGTTGCCGCTGTTGGCCCAGGAGGGGGCGAGCAGCAGGTGGTTGCTGTGCTGATCGTCGATGCCGTAGGGGATCACCAGGGGGCCGATGAGGGTCACCAGCAGCAGCAGCCCGAAGCACCAGAGCCCCGCCATGGCCAGCGGGTTGCGTCGGTAAGAGGCCCAGGTCTGCTCCAGGGGGGAGAGGATCTTGAGCTCCGGATAGATGTTCGATTTATCGTGCATGATGCAGGCTCCCGTGCTGGTCGCAAGGGAATGGGCACGCCTGTGCGCCGGTGGCCCATGGGCCACCGTGGCTCATCCACAGACCGCAATCAATCTTGTCTTGCATAGAGTTCTTTACGCCGTGCCGGATACATGATGGTGGTCAGCAGATCGGTGCTGACGCTGATGAAGATGACGAAGCTCGCCACCACCAGGAAGGCGCCGCGGATGGCGGCATAGTCCTGCAGCGCGATACTGCTCACCAGCCAGCGGCCGATGCCGGGCCAGTCGAACACCACCTCGGTGATCATGGCGGAGGTGAGCACACTGCCAAGTTGCAGCCCCAGCAGCGGCAACACCGGGGGCAGGGCGTTCTTGAGCCCGTGACGCCAGACGATCTGGCGGCGGGAAAGTCCGCGGCTGGCGGCAGCCTTGATGTAGTTCTGTTTCATCACGTCGATGAGGGAGCTGCGCACGTGGCGGATCACCTCGGTGGTGGGCACCACGGCCAGCACCAGGGAAGGCAGTACCAGATGGCGCAGGGCATCGTGCAGGGCCGCCTCCCGCCAGGGCTCCTGGCTCATCAACACATCGACGATGGCGATCCCGGTGATGGAGGGCACGTCGTAGAGCAGGCTGATCTGGCCGGAGGAGGGGAGCCAGCCAAGATCCAGGGAGAAGAACATCACCATCAGCAGCCCCAGCCAGAAGACCGGGATGGCATAGCCGACGAGGCCGGCGGCCATGATGGAGAGGTCCGGGCTGCGCCCCTGATAGAGGGCCGCGAGGGTGCCCAGAGGGATGCCCACCAGCAGCGAGATGGCGAAGGCGGCGAGGCAGAGGGTCAGGGTCGCCGGGAAGTAGTGACGGATCTCGTCGAGGACCGGCTGGCCGGAGACGCTGGAGAGCCCGAAATCCCCGGCGGCGATGCGCTGGAGGAAATCAGGATAGCCGTGCCAGAAATCCAGCACCTGGGTGATGAGGCGAAACTCCAGGAGGTAGGCCCCCAGAGTCAGCACCAGGAGGGTGATCACCAGCAGGGTGATGCGGCGCAGGATATAGAAAAACATGCTTATGCCTCCTGGGAGCGGTGCGCCGATGGCCCGACGATGGAGTGGTTATCTGTCATGGTCACTCCCGATGTGCCTGGTTGAAGGTGGTGCCGCCAAAGGGCATCAGGGTCAGCCCCTGAATGTCGCTGCGACTCACCTGGGTTCTCAGGGCATGGGCCAGGGGAATGAGCGGCAACTGCTCGTTGAGCAGGGACTGGGCATAGTAATAGTTGCGCAGGCGGAAGGCGAGCTGCGGGGTGGTCACCGCATCGTCCAGCAGCTGATCGAAGGCGGGGCTGCACCAGCGGCTGTAGTTGTTGCCCCGCTCGACGGCGGCGCAGCTCAGCAACTGGCGGAAGAAGTTGTCCGGATCCGCGTTGTCGGCGATCCAGCCCGAGAGCAGGCTGTCATATTGTCCATGGGCGAGCCGGGTCTCGATGACCGGCCAGGCCTGCTGCACTATCTTGAGGCTCACCCCAATCTTGGCGAAATCGCTGCGCATCAGTTGCGCCGTCTTGAGGCCGTCCGGGTTGTAGGGACGGGCGCCGGGTTGCACCAGCACCTGCATCTCGAAGCCGTTGGGGTAGCCCGCGTCCTTGAGCAACTGGCGAGCGAGCTTGAGATCCGGCTTGCGCTGGGGCAGGGAGGGATTGTAGCCCCAGGAGAGGGGCGGCAGCAGGCTGGCAGCGCTCTGGCCGGTCTCGAAATAGACCGCCTGCAGCAGATTCTGCACATTGATGGCGCTGGCGAGGGCCTGGCGCACCTGCACCTTGTTGAACGGGGCCTTGCGGGTATTGAGGGCGAGGAAGGCGACGTTCATCCCCGACTGCACCGACAGATCCAGGTGGGAGTCCTTGTCGATCACCGACAGCTGGCTGGCAGAGGGGGTGCTCATCACGTCGCACTCGCCGGTCAGCAGCTTGGCCAGGCGCTTGGAGGACTTGGGGGTGATGTCGTAGATGAGCTGCTCCATTCTGGCCTCGCCGCCCCAGTAGCCGGGGTGGCGCAGGTAGCGCACGAACTCGTTGTGGCGATACTCCTTGAAGCTGAAGGGGCCGGTGCCGATGGGGCGGCTGTCCAGCTGCGCCGGGGTGCCGGCCTTTAGCATCTGCTCCCCGTACTCGGCGGAGAGCACGATGGCGTAGTCGCTGGCCAGGGTGGCGAGGAAGGAGGCATCGGGGCGGTTCAGCTCGAACACCACCTCATAGGGCCCCTTCTTGTAGACCCGCTTGATGAGGTTGCCGAGCCCCAGGCTGTAAAAATAGGGGTACTCGCCGCCGGAGACGGCGTGGAAGGGGTGGTGTTCGTCCAGCAGACGCTGCCAGGTGAACAGGACGTCGTCGGCATTGAAGTGACGGGTCGGGCTGAACCAGGGGGTACGGTGGAAGGTCACTCCCTTGCGCAGGGTCAGGGTATAGGAGAGGCCGTCCTCGCTGCTTTGCCAGCGGGTGGCGAGCCCCCCTTCGATGCCGAGGGTGTTGGCATTGACCTCGAGCAGGCGATCGTAGATGGGACGGGCACTGGCATCCAGGGTCGCATCCGAATTGGCAAGCTGCGGGTTGAAGGTTCGGGGTGCCCCTTCGGCACAATAGATGAGCCCGGTTTTGGAGGCTTCATCGCGTTTCTGACAGCCGCTGACCAGGACCAGGAGACCAAGCAGCAGGGGGGTGAGCATTCTCATGTTGGAACCATGTTTTCAGACAAAGTTGCCCGCCAGGGGGCGGGCGCGTTGCGGGGGGCGACCGGGCAGGCGCTCCCGTCGGGGGTGACGTGCGCCGCGTTATCCGCGCGCACAGACCCGGTGCCAGGCATCAGCCCGCCTCCTGGTTGCCACTGTTGTCATCCCCGTCCAGCAATTGATATTTGCGCAGCATCCCCCGGAACTGGTGATAGCTCAGGGCCAGCAACTGGGCTGCTTTGCGCTGATTATACTGGGATTGCTGCATCGCTTGCTTGAGTAAATTAATCTCGTACTCCGCCACCGCCCCTTTGAGATCCAGCGGCAAGGTCAGGGTCGGGACCGTTTCTGCCGAGGTCGGCGCGTCCGTGGAAGGGGCGGCGTCACCTCGGGCACGGGGGCGCCAGGGGGAGTCAAAGGGATTGAGCACCAGATCCGCCAGCGGCAGCTGGGGGTTGCCCTGGCGATAGAGGCTGCGCTCCACCACGTTCTTGAGCTCCCGCACGTTGCCCGGCCAGGGATAATCTTGCAGCCGCTGGGTCGCCTTGCGCGAGAAGCCGGCAAAGAGCGGATACCCCAGCTCCCGGGTCATGCCGTGGGCGAAGTGCTCCGCCAGCATCAGGATGTCCTCGCGCCGCTCCCGCAGGGGGGGCAGGGTGATGACATCGAAGGCGAGCCGGTCCAGCAGGTCGTGGCGAAACCGTCCTTTCTCTGCCAGTGCAGGCAGATCCTCGTTGGTGGCGCACACCAGCCGCACATCCACCTTGAGGGGCTTGGCACCGCCCACCCGTTCGAACTCCCCGTACTCGATGACCCGCAGCAGTTTTTCCTGGACCCGGGCGCTGGTGGTGGCCAGTTCGTCGAGGAACAGGGTACCGCCGTCGGCCCGCTCGAAGCGCCCCTGATGACGCTTGGCGGCGCCAGTGAAGGAGCCCGCCTCGTGGCCGAACAGCTCGGTTTCCAGCAGGCTCTCGCTCAAGGTGGCGCAGTTGATGGTGACAAAGCTTTGATCCCAGCGATCCGAGAGATAATGTAGGCGGTGGGCGATGAGCTCCTTGCCGGTCCCCCGCTCGCCGATGATGAGTACGGGCTTGCGCAGCGGCGCGAGGCGCGATGCCTGCTCGATGATTTCTAGAAATGCGTTGGATTCACCCAACAGACTTTCCGTGGCCGTGGTCATCCCTGCCCCTGTGAGTTGAAAAATCTGGTTAATCTTACCAAAAGTTGGTTATTTTAATCATCACTTGTTTCCCCGGGACTTGAACTGCATTCTGAGTGCCCATATAAATCAACAAGTTAAATATTGTTCCAGATTGGCACACAAGTTGCCATTGTCAATGGAGACACAACCCGATGCCTATCACAGGAGTACAATCATGAGCATTTTTTCTCGCCTGGCCGACATCATCAATTCCAATCTGACGGCCCTGCTCGACAAGGCGGAAGATCCCCAGAAGATGGTGCGTCTGATCATCCAGGAGATGGAAGATGAACTGGTGAAGGAGCGCTCCAACCTGGCCCGCTTCCTCGCGAATCAAAAAGAGATCGGCCGTCAGGTGAACCGCCATCAGGAGCGGGTCGCCGAGTGGCAGGGCAAGGCCGAGCTGGCCCTGACCAAAGGGCGCGAAGATCTGGCCCGGGCCGCCCTCATCGAGAAGAGCAAGCAGGCGGAGCTTGCCGACGCCCTGTCTCGGGAACAGCAGGCGGTGGACAGCGGCATCGAGAAGCTGGGGGAGGAGATCCGCCAGCTGGAAGCCAAGCTGGAAGACGCCCGTGCCCGCCAGAAGGCGATGGCCATTCGCAGCGAAGCCGCCAGCAGCCGCCTCAACGTGCAAAGCCAGGTGGCCCGTGGCGACAGTCAGGCCGTGGTGAGCAAGTTCGAGCGCATGGAGCGCCGCATCGACGAGATGGAAGCCCGCGCCGATCTGGGGCAGTCCGACAAGGCGCTCGCCCAGCAGTTTGCCGAGCTGGAAGCGGACGACCAGATCAGCCGCGAGCTGGAAGCCATGCGCCAGAAGCTGGGCCAGCACAATCCGGCACCGAAACAGGGAGAGTAACAGATGGAAGATCTGCTGGGTGTATTGATGGTTCCCATGGTGGTCTTCATGGTGGTGGTGGCCCCCATCTGGCTGGTGCTGCACTACCGCGCCAAGGGACGCATTGGCGCCGGCCTTGCCGATGGTGAGCGTGAACAGCTGCAGGGCTTGCTGGTGCGTGCCGAGAAGATGCAGGAACGGGTCGGCGCCCTGGAGTCGATTCTGGATGCCGAGGTTCCTGGTTGGAGAAACAAGGTATGACGGTTTTCAATGAGAGGTGTCATGACCGTGGCAAAAAGCCGGAGCGGACCGGAACCGTATTGGCGTCGATTCTGGATGCGGAAGTCCCCGGTTGGAGGAACAAGGTATGAACAGTGTCAGTCGTGAAGGGCGCAACCTGTACCGGGATCCCCAGCGAGGCAAGATTGCCGGGGTCTGTGCCGGTCTGGCAGAGTACTTCGGGGTGGAGACCTGGATCGTGCGGCTGCTGGCCATCAGTGGTCTCATCTTCGCCGGTTTCATCACCTTCACCGCCTATATTGCTGCCTGGTTCCTGCTCGACAAGAAGCCGGTCACCCTCTACTCCCAGGAGGATGCCGAGTTCGCCGAGGTGCGGATGAAGGCGCGCAGCTGGCAGGCAGGTGTCACACCTCATCAGGCCCTTGCCCGCATCGGCCAGGAGCTGGATGCACTGGAGCCCAGGGTGCAGCGCATCGAGAAGCTGGTGACCTCCAAGGAGTTCACCCTGCAACGGGAGTTCAGCAAGCTCTAATCGTGCCGGGCCGCGAGGATACCGCCTCGCGGCCGTCTCTCTGATGTGATCACAAGGAGAAGAAGACCCGCCTTGATACGCAACAAACTCGAACATTCCTGGTCGGTGCTCCAGCACAAGGCCGTTGACGCGGTGAACCGGGCTCGGGATCGCCACATCCGGCTGGCGGTCACCGGCCTCTCTCGCAGTGGCAAGACCGCGTTTATCACGGCGCTGGTCAATCAACTGGAGCACGCGGCCATCGACGGTCGTCTGCCACTTTGGGACGCCCAGCGCCAGGGACGCATCCTCGGTGCTCGCCGGGTGCCCCAGCAAAACGCCCACATTCCCACCTTTCCCTATGAACGGGGCCTCGATGCCCTGTTTGGCGATCCGCCCGCCTGGCCCGCGCCGACCCGGGGGGTGGCCGAGGTACGCCTCGAGATCCGTTATCGCACCCGCCATCCGCTGCGTCGGCACCTGGGTGAGATCTCCACCCTCTATGTGGATCTGGTGGATTATCCCGGGGAGTGGCTGCTGGATTTGCCGCTGCTGGATCTGAACTACGAGCAGTGGAGCGAGCAGGTGCGGGAGCAACTGCGTCGTCCCGAGCTGCAAGCCCTGGCGGCAGGCTGGTTGACGCCGCACTGGCAGACGGATCAAGCCTTCGAGGAGCGGGCCGCCAGCGAACTGGCCGCCCGCTACACCGATTATCTGCACGCCTGCAAGCAGGCGCTCGGGCTTCACCTCATCCAGCCCGGGCGTTTCGTGTTGCCCGGCGAGTATGCCGGTGCGCCGCTGCTGCAATTCGTGCCCTGGGTATGGGAGATGCCCACACACTCCCCCGAAGACGGCACCCTCTACGCCACCTTCAAGCAGCGCTTCGAGCAGTACAAGCAGCATCTGGTACAGGGCTTCTATGAGCAGCACTTTGCAGGCTTTGATCGCCAGATCGTGCTGGTGGACTGCCTGGCGCCCCTCAATGCCGGTGCCGCGAGCTTTGGTGACATGCAGCAGGCCATCGCCCGCATCATGGAGAGCTTCGCCTATGGCAAGAGCAACTGGTGGCGCCGCCTGTTCGCCCCGCGCATCGACAAGCTGCTGTTTGTGGCGAGCAAGGCCGATCACGTCACGCCGGAGCAGCACGGACCTCTGGTGTCGCTCCTGCAGCACCTGGTGAGCCGTGGCCGGGGTCAGGCCCGCTTCGAGGGGATAGAGACCGAATGCCTGGCGCTCGCCGCCATCAAGGCCACCGAGGTGGGCAAGGGGGTGGCAGACGGACGGGAATTTCCCGCCATTCGTGGCACTACCCTCTCGGGCGAGCCCTTGCTGCTCTTCCCGGGGGAGGTGCCTGCCCAGATCCCGCCTGCGCAGTGGTGGAAAACTCAAGGGTTTGATTTTCAGGCCTTTCGCCCGTTGCCCATGAGCGCCCATCAGGCGCTCCCCCATATCCGGCTCGATGCGGCGCTGGAATTCCTGCTCGGGGATCACCTCGAATAACGGGTGGGTGGCCCGCTGTGCTCGAGGGGCGCCCACAGGAGAGAATGCGATGAACGATCAGACAAGATGGCGCACCGATGACGCCGCTCCCCTGCAAGGCAAGGTGACGCTGGAGCCCGCGCCCTCGATGGCAAGCGAAGCGCAGCCACCGGCCCCGGCCCGGCGGCTGGAAGAGGAGAGCTTCGAGCCTCTGGACGCGCTGGACGAGCTCACCGAGGTGGAGCCCGCGCTTAACGTCAGGCCTCGGCGCCGTCATCGTCTGCTGGCCTGGGGGCTGGGCGGGGTGGGGCTGTTGTCCCTTGGCCAGTTTGGCGCTTTTCTGGTGGATCAGTTTGCCGCCTCCCCCTTCTGGGGTGGGGCCTGGCTGCTCGCCTCCGGCCTGGTGGCGGTGGGCACCGCCGGGGTGGCGGGGCGCGAATGGCTGCGGCTGCGCACCTTGAAGCGGCGCCAGGATGTGCGCTCAAGAGCCGAAGATCTGCTGGCCCACCAGGGGGTGGGTCAGGGGCAGGCCTTCTGCGAGGCCCTGGCCGAGAAGAGCGGTGACAAGGGGCGTGAAGGGTATCGCACCTGGCTATCCCAGCTTGACGAGAGCCACAGCGATCGGGAAGTGCTGACCCTCTACAGCCAGTTGGTGCTCACCGAGCGGGACAAGCTGGCCCAGGCCCGCGTCGCCAAATGGTCGGGGGAGGCCGCCGTGCTGGTGGCCCTGAGCCCGCTCGCCACGGTCGACATGATGCTGATGCTCTGGCGCAACCTGCGGATGATCGAGGACATCGCCGATGTCTATGCCATCGAGCTCGGCTACTGGAGCCGCATCCGCCTCATTCGCCAGGTGTTTCGCAACATGCTCTATGCGGGGGCCACCGAGCTGGTGACCGAGGTAGGGATGGATCTGCTGGGCGCCGAGCTGACCGCCAAGCTCTCCGCCCGCGCTGCCCAAGGGGTCGGGGCCGGGTTGCTCACCGCGCGCCTCGGGATGCGTACCATGGAAGCCTGTCGTCCGCTCCCCTGGTGTGCCGACGAGAAGCCGAAACTGGGCGAGTTGCGCAAGCGGCTGATCGGCCAGTTGGCGGGTTATCTCAACAAGTCGTGAGGTGGCTGGGATTCGATAGGGATGTCACAAATAATTTACAATTGTCAAAAGCAGCCGACCCCGGGGTCGGCTGCTTTTTTGAGGGGCAAACCGTTACAGTGATCCCATGACTCAACGACCAGTGACCGCCCGGATGGCGGCTGGCACCCGAAGGATGGGATCACTCATGGCAAGTCTCTACACGGCCCGCCAACCGGATGGGCAGGGCAGGATCCACTACACGGACGAGGAGCACGGCACCTGGCGGATCCTGATTGCACGCCAGCTTGCGGCGCTCGATGGCAAGGCCTGCGACGAATACCAGGCCGGGTTGGCACGCCTCGACCTGCCTCTGGACCGCATCCCCCAGCTAGGCGAGATCAACGCCGCCCTGATGCCCGCCACCGGCTGGTCGGTGGCGGCGGTGCCGGCCCTCATCTCCTTTGATCACTTCTTCGCGCTGCTCGCTGATCGCCGTTTTCCCGTCGCCACCTTCATTCGCCGCCGGGACGAGCTCGACTACCTGCAAGAGCCCGACATCTTCCACGAGATCTTCGGCCACTGCGCCATGCTGACCAACCCGGCCTTTGCCCACTTCACTCACCTGTATGGTCGGCTCGGACTCCATGCGAGCAAGGAGGAGCGGGTCTATCTGGCGCGGCTCTACTGGTTCACGGTGGAGTTCGGTCTCCTGCAGGGGGAGGAGGGGCTGCGCATCTACGGCGGCGGCATTCTCTCCTCCATCGGCGAGACCGCTTATGCCCTCTCAGGCAAGCCCGAGCTGCAACCCTTCGATCTGCTGGAGATCCTGCGTACCCCCTATCGCATCGACATCATGCAGCCCACCTATTTCGTGCTGCCTCGTCTCGATACCCTCTATGGTCTGGAGGGGCAGGGGATCATGGCGGCCGTGGCCGAGGCCCGTCGTCTTGGCTTGCGTCCACCCCGCTTTGCCCCCGTTGCCGGCAAGCAGGCGAGCTGACCCGTATTCATTCCCACGATGTTTCATGAAAGGAGTCCCGAATGACTGAACTGGCGAGTCAACGATGCGAGGCGTGCCGCGCCGATGCCCCCAGGGTGAGCGATCAGGAGCTGGGGGAGCTGATGCACCTTATCCCCGACTGGCAGCCCCTGGTGGTCAACGGCGAGCTGCAACTGCGTCGTGAATTTGTGTTTCGCAACTTCAAGGAGGGGCTGGCGTTCACCAACCGCCTCGGAGAACTGGCGGAGGCGGAGTTCCATCATCCGGCGATCTTGCTTGAATGGGGCAAGGTGACCGTGAGCTGGTGGACCCACAAGATAGGCGGCTTGCATCGCAACGATTTCATCATGGCAGCCCGCACCGACGGTCTGATGAAGTAACCGCCGTCTGGCGCCAACGTAGACAGGGCCTGCCCGGTGAAAGCGGGGCAGGCCCGCATTTTTGTGGGGGAGCGCTCGCACTGGCGGGATCGAGTCTGTATTATCCCGTTATTCAGAATGTTAGCTAGGAAGTGTGTGCCGAATGCGTCTTGAAGTCAGCTGTGAAGACCGTCTGGGCCTGACCCGGGAATTGCTCGACCGACTGGTGGAGCACAACATCGATCTGCGCGGCATCGAAATCGATACCTCAGGCATCATCTATCTCAATTTTCCCGAGCTGGAGTTCCGTGACTTTCAGCATCTGATGCCGGAAATTCGCCGCATTCCCGGCGTCTATGACGTCAAGACCATCCCCTACATGCCCTCCGAGCGGGAGCACCACGAGATAGAGGCCCTGCTCAAGGCGCTGCCGGACCTGGTCTTCTCCCTCGACAGCAAGGGGCGGGTGACCCAGGCCAACCAGGCCGCCCTCACCACCCTGGCGTTGCCACCGGACGAGGTGCGCGGCGTGGCGATCGCCTCCCTGGTCAAGGGCTTCTCGTTTGGCCGCTGGCTGGAGTCGGGGGAGATCAAGCCCCAGACCTGCAAGCTCAGCCTCGGCGGCGAGGAGTACCTCGGCGATCTGATGCCGCTGTTTGTGGCCGAGGAGAAGGGCAGGCAGGCTCTGGCCGGCGCCGTGGTGGTGCTCAAGTCCGCCCGCCGGGTCGGCATGCACTTCAGCGCCCTGCACGCGGTGGAAGTGGGGGGCTTTGAACACCTGCAGGCCGAGAGCCAGAAGATGAAGGAGGTGCTGGCCCAGGCGGCGAAGCTCGCGATGCAGGATGCGCCGCTGCTCATCGTCGGCGAGACCGGCACCGGCAAGGAGCTGCTGGCCCGCGCCTGCCACGGCGCCAGCCTGCGCTCCAGCCACCCCTTCATGGCCCTCAACTGCGCCGCCATGCCGGACAACGTGGCGGAGAGCGAGTTGTTCGGCTATGCCCCCGGCGCCTTTGGCAACAACACCGAGGGCAAGCGCGGGGTGCTGGAGCTGGCGAGCGGCGGCACCCTGATGCTGGACGAGATCGGCGACATGTCCCCTCATCTGCAGACCAAGTTCCTGCGGGTACTGCAGGACGGGGTCTTTCGCCGGGTCGGTGACGAGCAGGAGGTGAGGGTCAACGTGCGCTTCATCTGCACCACCCAGAAGCAGTTGCTGGATCTGGTGCACGAGGGCAAGTTCCGGGAAGACCTCTACTACCGCCTCAACGTGCTCAGCCTGGCGCTGCCGCCGCTGCGCGAGCGCAAGGCGGACATCATGGCACTGGCCCAGCAGTTCGTCGCCCGCTTCGCCAGCGAGTTGCAACGTCCCAAGCCGCGCTTTACCCGCAACATGGCCGAGTACCTCACCGCCTACCGCTGGCCGGGCAACGTGCGCCAGCTGCGCAACTGCCTCTACCGGGCCATGACCCTGCTGGAAGGGGACGAGCTCGGCCCCGAGCACGTGGATCTGCCGGTGGCGGCCGATGCCATGCCCCTCATCGACGAGTGGTTCGAAGGGGGGCTCGACGAGGCGGTGAAGCGCTTCGAGAGCCGCCTGCTGGAGCGCCTCTATCCGGCCTTCCCCTCCACCCGCCAGCTGGCCAAGCGGCTCGGCGTCTCCCATACCGCCATCGCCAACAAGCTGCGCGAGTACGGGATTGGCAAGAAGTAGCGGCTGAGCTGCCCGTGGCGTGCGCTGACGCGCACCCCGGGCGGCACTGCGACACCTCGTGACGCACCCTGCGTGCGGGCGGATGGGGCAACCCCCTCGGGCTGATAAGCTCGGTACGACTCCCTTCAGGCAATCCCTTCATGGGCGTCGGCCCACCCCATTGTCGACGTAAACATAAGTGCGGACATCATGCAGTTGTTGTCTTTCATCCGGATTTTTGTGTGGCTGTTGCCACTGGGCTGCACGCTGGTGCTGGCCAATGCGGCCGTGGCGGCGACCTCGGCCGAGCTTCGCAGCGAGCTGGTGCGCCAGACCGTGCTCGACATCCTCAGCTACACCCGCTGGCCCAAGGAGCCTGCAAAGCTTCGGCTCTGCATTGCGGCGCCGACGGAATATGCCGGCGCCCTCTTTGCCATCGAGCGGCAGGCCAACGGGCGCCCGGTGGACGTGCATCGCTACGGGCTCGACGACGAGGCACTGATCCAGCGCTGCGATGTGATCTATCTGGGGGTGCTGGCCCCGGAGCGGCGTCTCCCCCTGTTCGAGCGACTGCAGGGGCACGCCATCCTCAGCATCAGCGAACAGAGCAGGGAGTGCATCGCCGACGCTGTCTTCTGCCTTCAGCCGGACACGGATCGGGTCCGCTTTCGGGTCAACCTGGATGCGCTCGCCCGCAGCGGCGTGCGGGGGCACCCGGCCGTGCTGAAGCTCGCCAAGGCTGACGAGGGCGCACGATGACGACTGCACCCGCAAGCCCCAGGCTCACCCTGCGACAGAGCCTGGGCCGCACCCACATGATGATCTCCCTGACCGCCGTCTGCATGGCGGGCCTGTTCCTGACCATCACGGCGCTGCTGGCGCTGCGCCTCTATGCGGATCACAACCTCGAGCTGGTGGCCCGCGCCATCAGCTACACCTCAGAGGCCGCCGTGGTGTTCGATGACGAGGAGGCGGCGAAAGATGCCCTGGAGACCATCACCTCCCGGGAGGATATCGCGAGCGCCAGCATAGTGCTGCCCGATGGCCAGGTGCTGGCAAGCTGGCGCCGTGCCATCACCACCCCCTGGACTACCCTGGAGCAGCACCTGGCCCGCCTGATCCTGCCGGGGCCGGTGGAAGTGGCCATGGTGCGGGAGAGCCGGGAGATAGCCCGGGTGCACCTGGTGGGGCACGGACAATATCTGCTGCACTTCCTGCTGCAGACCCTGCTGGCGACCCTGGTGCGCCTGTTGCTCAGCATCCTCGGGGCTCTCCACGTGGCGCGCCGCATGCAGCGCTCCATCACGGCGCCCCTCAAGGCCCTGGCCGAGGTCGCCTACAGTGTCAGTCGCCAGCGCGCCCTCAAGCAGCGGGTGCCGGCGGCCAACATCGCCGAGCTGCACGCGCTCGGGGAGGACTTCAACACCCTGCTCGACGAGCTGGAGGCCTGGCAGGCCCACCAGAAGCGGGAAAATGCCAGCCTGCTGCACCGGGCCACCCACGACGCCCTCACCGGCCTGCCCAACCGGGCTCTGTTCGAGGCGCGGCTGGGGCAGGCCATCCAGGGGGATCAGGAGCGCTTCGCCCTGCTCTACCTCGACTGTGATCGCTTCAAGCAGATCAACGACACCCTGGGCCACGGGGTAGGCGACGAGGTGTTGATCGCTCTGGCGCGGCGGGTGCAGCACCAGCTCAGACCGCTGGATCTGGTGTGCCGCCTCGGGGGCGACGAGTTTGTCATCCTGCTCGCCCCGATCCGGGACGAGCACGAGGTGCACGAGGTGATGACGCGGATCCAGCAGGGGATGAGCACCCCTGTGGTATTGAGCGACGGCCGCCACCTCGGGGTGGGCATCAGCATCGGCGCCGCCCTCTACCCCGAGCAGGGGGAGACGGCGGAGGCCCTGTTGCAGTTCGCCGACGACGCCATGTATCAAGCCAAACGACAACGTAAGGAGGAAGAAGCACACAGGAGAACCACGTGAAGTTGAACCGGACATAGTGAAAGGACCATAACAATGATCATTTTGAAGGCGCTAAAAATCGGGCTTGTTGCGCTGCTGCTGGGAGTGCTGGCCGGGTGTCAGAGTGCGCCCCAGGGGCTCACGGCGGAGCAGATCGCCACCCTCAGGGAGCAGGGATTTCAGCTGACCGATGAGGGCTGGACCCTGGATATCTCCAACAAGGTGCTGTTTGCCAACAATGTCGGGGCCCTCACTCCCCAGACCCGCCTGGTGGTGGAGCGTCTTGGCAAGACCCTCATCGGCGTCGGTCTGAACCGGGCCAGGGTGGACGGCCACACCGACTCCAACGGGGAGGCGAGCTACAACGAGCAGCTCTCGCTCAAACGGGCCCGCTCCGTGGCCGATGTCCTGATGTCGGTGGGCATGCCACCTGCGAACCTGGACATCCGCGGCCGGGGTGAAGCGGCGCCCATCGCCGACAACGGCACCGCCGCCGGACGAGCGGAGAATCGCCGGGTCGCCATCGTCATCGACAACGGCTGAGCCATTTTGTCCCTGCGTCGGCATGACGAGGCTGTCTCTGATGTCCGACTGCGTGTGTGATACCACTCTCCTGCCGGGGAGTGGCTCTCTTCCTCCTCCAGCATTGTCCTTCCCTTTCTTCTATTCATCCCGCTGTTTCCGCACCCGCTTCGACGGCGTTGAACCTCCTCCGCTCCTGAGAATCCTGGCTGAGCACCCAGGTCCAGAACTTGATCCAGCACAAGGGTGGCTTTGTTGATATTGGTTATCATTTGCATTATTTGCAGATGGTAGCCACAGTGATGACCCCCCTGTTTACCCCGACCATGACGGGTCTTGCGACCCCGGATCCCCTCGCATTCGCCTTCACCGCCAAGACCTCAGCCCACGCCAGCCGCGGCGGTGCCGGGCCCCTGATGCTCGACGAGGCGGGCTGGCAGGCTTGGTGGCAGCAACCGAGCCAGGCCGAGGCGCGGGCGCTCTACATCCACGTCCCGTTTGCCGCAAGCGCTGCAGCTTCTGCAACTTCTTCGAAAATGGCGCCAATCCGGCGCGCATGAGCCGCTATATGGCGGCCCTCTGCGAGCAGCTGACCAGGGCGGCCAAGACCCCCTTGGTGCAGAGCCAGTCCTTCTCCGCCGTCTATGTGGGCGGGGGCACGCCCACCGACATGGCGGCGGGCGATCTGGCTCTGCTGGCCAATGCCATTGGTCGCTTCCCCCTGACTTCGGATGTGGAGCTGACCCTGGAGGGGCGCCTCAACGGTTTCGATGACGCCAAGTGGGAGACCGCGCTGGCGGGGGGCTTCAACCGCTTCTCGTTCGGGGTGCAGAGCTTTGATACTCGCGTGCGCCAGCAGGCGGCCCGCTTCGACGACAGGGAGACCCTGTTGGCCCGGCTAGGGGCGTTGACCCGCCACGACGAGGCCGTCATCGCGGCGGATCTCATCTTCGGTCTGCCCGGCCAGGACGACTTCGTGTGGCGCCAGGACGTTGCGGACGTGATGGCGAGCGGCGTGCACGGGGTGGATCTCTACCAGCTCATCGCCATGGCGGGCACCAACCTGGCCCGCGCCGGGGAGAAGGGGACATTGGGCTGGGCCGCCGATGGCCCGCAGCGGGCTGCCATGTATGCCCAGGGCGCCCAAACGCTGGAGGCGGGAGGCTGGCAGCGCCTCTCCTGCAGCCACTGGCGGCGCACCCCCGCCGAGCGCAGCCGTTACAACCAGATGGCGAAGTGCGGCGCCGAGATCCTTCCCTTCGGGGCGGGGGCGGGGGGCAACATTCACGGCCACGGCCTGATGCAGGGGCGGGATCTGGCCGCCTGGCACGAGGCGCTGGCCGAAGGGCGACGCCCCCCAGGCATGGTGATGGGGCAGACCCCCGATGTGCGCATCGACGGTCTGCTGCGGGGAGGCCTGGACGCGGGCTGGCTGGATCTGACGTGCCTGCCTGCGCCGCTGCGGGCCCATTTGCTGCCGCTGTTCGAGCGCTGGCAGGCGCACGGACTGGCCGAGCTCGGTCAGGAGCGCCTTGAGCTCACCCTGGCGGGACGCTTCTGGAACGTCAATCTGCAGGCCGGGCTGTTTGAATACGTGCAACGCAACCCGCTGGCGGGGGAGCAGGGGGGCGCCGGGTCATCCGGCAACCGGGCGGCGGTACACCCCACCTTGGTGTAGAGGGTGGGAGAGGGAGGTGAAGTGCAGTGCAGCGGGGGCGCCATGAGTGCCCCCGCTGGGTTAGGGGTTGTGCACCTCTTCCACGCGCACCCGCAGCTGGCCCTCGGCCAGGGTGGTGACCAGGGGCTGGCCGACGTTCACCTGAGCGGCGCGGCTGATCACCTCGCCGGTCGGGGTGCGTACGATGGCGTAGCCGCGTCCCAGGGTGGCCAGCGGGCTGACCCCGTCGAGGCGTGCGCTCAGCATGGCGAGGCGGTGTCCGGCCACATCCTGGCGCCGGGCAATCAGGGCATGGAGCCGCTCCTCCGCGAGCTGGTGGCGGCGCTTGCCGGCGGCCAGCAGCTTCTCGGGGCTTTTGGCCTGCAGGCGCAGCTCAAGATTGGCCAGGCGTCGCTCCCCCTGATGCAGGCGGCTTGCCAGCAGTTGCTGCAGGCGGGCGGACAGCTCGTCGAGGCGCTGGGACTGCTGCTCCAGCCGGCGCTTGGGATCCTGGTGGTCGAGCCGCTTTTGCAGCAGGGCGAAGCCGTGGCGGGCGGCGGTCTGGTGGCGGTTCATGGCCTGGGTGAGCCGCTGGCGCAGGTGCACGAGGCGCTGGGCGCGGGCACTCCTGTCCGGCGCCACCAGCTCGGCGGCGGCGGAGGGGGTGGGGGCGCGCAAGTCAGCGGCAAAGTCGCTGATGGTGACGTCAACCTCGTGACCCACGGCGCTCACCACGGGGATGGCGGAGCCGTGGATGGCACGGGCCACCGCCTCCTCGTTGAAGCACCAGAGATCCTCCAGTGACCCGCCGCCGCGCCCGACGATGAGCACATCCACCTCGGCGCGCCGGTTGGCAAGCATGATCGCCGAGACGATCTGGGCGGTGGCGGCGCTGCCCTGCACCAGGGTCGGGTAGATGAAGACGGGCAAGTCCGGGGCGCGGCGGCGCAAGACGGTCAGCATGTCGTGCAGGGCGGCGCCGGTGGCCGAGGTGACCAGACCCACGGCGCGGGGCTCGCGGGGCAGGGGGCGCTTGGCCCCCTCGTCGAACAGCCCCTCGGCCCCGAGGCGGCGCTTGAGCTCCTCGAAGCGCAGGGCCAGCATGCCGTCCCCGGCGGGTTGCATCGACTCGATGATGAGCTGATAGTCGCCCCGGGGCTCATAGAGGGAGACCCGGGCCTGCACCAGCACCTGCATGCCGTCCTGGGGGCGGAACGGCACCCGGCGGTTGTTGCCCTTGAACATGGCGCAGCGCACCTGGGCCGACATGTCCTTCAAGGAGAAGTACCAGTGGCCCGAGCTTGGCATCGCGAGGTTGGAGAGCTCCCCGGTCAGCCACACCAGCCCCAGATCCTGCTCCAGGATCATGCGCACGGCGCTGTTGAGGCGGGTGACGGTAAAGATCTGCTGCTTGTTCTGGCTGGATTGGTTGAGCTGATTCAAGGCTGGCCCTGCTGTGGTGTCCGCCGGGGCGGGAGAAACGATGGGGGCCATCTTACCCCAGTTGTGCCCATCTGCCGAGCCATGGGGCCCGACAGATGAGGCTTTGCCCTACTCCTGCGCCCTGGCCGGCTTGGCGTGGCTGGTCACCAGCCAGACCGCGAGGCAGACCACGGCGCCGCCGAGCACGAAGCCGCCGGTGAGGGTTTCGCCAAGCACCAGATAGCCCCAGAGGATGCCGAACGGCGGGATGAGGAAGGTGACCGTGAGGGAGCGCAGGGGCCCGATGTCGGCGATCAGCCTGAAATAGAGCAGATAGGCGAAGGCGGTGCAGAGGAGCCCGACCGCCAGCACGCTGGCCCAGACCCCAGGCTGGGCCCAGTCGACGGCGGGCCCGCTCGTCAGGCTGTAGCCGAAGAAGGGGAGCAGGAAGAGGACGGCCCCGATCTGGCTGCCGAAGGCCACCAGCTTCGCGTCCAGTCCGCCCCGCTCGGTGATCCAGCGCCTCGTCAGGAAGCCAGCGCAGCCGTAGCAGGCGGTGGCGATGAGGCAGGCCAGCACCCCGATGGCGAGCTGACCGCTCAGGTCGACCTCCCCCGTGGTGGTGATGAGCCCGATGCCCACCAGCCCCAGCATGACCCCGGCCCACTTGCGCAAGGTCAGCTCCTCGTGAAAGAAGGAGAAGCCAATGAGGGCCCCCATCAGCGGCGTGGTGGCGTTGAGGATGGCCGAGTAGCCGGCGGGCAGCCAGAGGGCCGCCACGGCGTACATCAGGAAGGGCACGCCGGAGTTGATGATGCCGAGCACCATGATGGCTTTCAGCTTGCCGTGAAACTGCATGGGGGTGCGCAGCAGCAGGAGCATGGCGGCGAGCCCGACGAGGGCGAAGAAGACCCGCAGGAAGGTGGTGTTGATGGAGCCGAACGCCGGCGCCGCGATGCGCATGAACAGGAAGCTGGCGCCCCAGATGGCGGCCAGCGCCAGCAGCCTCCCATAATCCGATGGTCTCATCGTCTCTCCTTGAATGAGCCGCCCGGTGCCCGGGATGGCAAGGGCGGCCCTGCATCATGGCGGCAAGAGCCCCCAATGGCAACGGCGCCGTGCAGAGCGCTGATCCTACCCCCCGATACGGCCGTCACGGGGAGCGCCTCTCTATCCTGGGAAGTTCGACCCCATGCCCAGAAATGAAAGCGCTATCAATCACATACAGCTTATTTCCTGGTCTATGGCGGTCACATTTCGCACCTTATGGCCACGAATCGACCACGGCGACTTCTAGACTGGTCGGGCTCATCTGAAGGCGGGACGTCGCGGATGGGGGAATGCCGGGGCACACCGGCATCACACACAACACAATGAAAAACAAAGGACTATCAATGGCTAGATGGATACTCGTGGCCGGAATGTTGGGGACCATGATCACGCCGCCCGGGATGGCGGCGGAGTGGTTCTTCCGGGGCACCGCAAATGGATGGGCGGCGACCGCCATGGCGTCGACCGACGGCGTCAATTTTGAAACCTGCCAGCGCTTCGTGAGCGGCGACGCCAGTGGCGGGCCGCGCTTCAAGATAGACAGGTACGGCAACTGGCAGCAGAGCTACCCGGCGGCCGACTACGGGGTCAATGCCAACACGGCGTACCAGATCCGCATCAACGCCACGACCCAGGCGGTGAGCACGACGGCGGTCGCCAGTTGCGAGGCCTCGGGGTTTGCAAGCACTCTGCCGCAGCTCAATGTGCGCGGCACCTTCAACGGCTGGGCCAGCCTCCCCATGACCCTGATAGGGGATCACCTGTGGCAGGCCGAGGCCTACATGGATGGCAAGGCGAGCCAGCGCCTGAAGTTTGATCAGGCCGGCGACTGGGCCATCAACTTCGGGGACAGCAACGGCGACGGCGACATCTTCTGGAACGGCACCGGCACGGTGCGCATCCAGGTCAATGACCAGACCCTGGCCTACAGCATCGTGCCGCTTGGGGATGACAACCAGCCGCCGCTTGCGGTCATCACCCCGGGGGGCACGGTGAACGTGGCCCAGGGTGCGGCGCTCACCCTGAGCGGCAGTGACTCCACGGATCCCGACGGTCAGATAGCGAGCTATCTGTGGAGCAGCGGCGAGACCACGGAGAGCATGGTCGTCAACACGGCACAGACGGGCACCTTCACCTATGGCCTCACGGTCACCGACGATCAGGGGGCCAAGGGCAGCAGCAGCGTGAGCGTGGTGGTGGCCGCCGGACAGAGCGGCGACAGCTGGTACTTCCGCGGTACCCCCAATAACTGGGGTCTCACCCCCATGACAACCGAGGATGGCACCACCTTCTGCACCGAGCAGGCGTTTGGCAGCAGCAACCCCCGCTTCAAGATTGACCACAAGGGGGACTGGACCGAGGCCTATCCTGCCCAGGATTACCTGGTCAGCGCCAACACCCGCTATCGCATCTGCTTTGACAGCCAGCGCAAGGTCGTTGAACTCGAGACCCTGGCGGGGGCAGATGTGCAGGCCCCCACGGTGACCGCTACCCCGGCGCCGGGGAGTTATGTGGACAGCCAGTCCATCACCCTGGGAGTGAGCGACGATCAGGACGCCGCCCCCGCCGTGCATTTCACCACGGACGGCAGCCAGCCCACCACGGCGTCGGCCTGTTATGCAGGCCAGCCCCTGGTGGCGAACGACAAGGGGAGCGGCACGGACCTGGTGATCCGCACCCTCGCGGTGGACGAGAGCGGCAACCAGCGGGAGCAGCGCTTCGAGTACCGTATCGGCGAGCAGGGGGTGGCGAGCGGCGATTTTCGCGCCGAGAGCATCTACTTCCTGCTGACGGCCCGCTTCTATGACGGCGATGCCGGCAACAACTACCATAACCGGGATCGCTACAAGGCGGGGGATCCCCAGTGGCGTGGCGACTTCAAGGGTTTGATCGCCAAGCTCGACTACATCAAGGATCTCGGCTTCACCGCCATCTGGGTGACGCCGCCGGTGGAGAACCGCTCCGGCCTCGACTACCACGGCTACCATCTTAAATGCGAAAGGGGACTCCCTCCGACGTAGGTGGGAGGGGAATTTCGCCGGGGCGTCAGCCCCGCTGGTTTTGAATGTATTGCTTGATCACCTCTAACGGCGCACCGCCGCAAGAGCCCGCAAAGTAAGAGCGTGACCAGAGTACGGGTTTGCTGTAAGCACCCCTCAAGTCCAGAAATTCATTACGCAGTCGCCTTGATGTGACCGCCTTTAACGAGTTCACCAGCACCGATAGCTGCACTGTTGGGCCGTACTCTATCAGCATGTGAACATGATCAGCCTCTCCGTCACACTCTTTCAGTTCCGCACCAAAATCTCTGCAAACCTCTGCCGCACACTGACCGAATGAAGCGTGATGCAGATCCCCCAATATCGGCTTTCGATACTTGGTGATAAACACCAAATGTACGTGAAAAACGTAGTTCGCATGGCGTGATTTATTAATTTTAGTGAATTGCATTCTGTCACTCAATCGGGCTTAATAGATATGGCAATAATGCTACACACTGAGCGCTAAATGCAAATTCTGAAAGCCTACAAGTTCCGACTCGAACCGACCGCCCAACAAGCGCAACGCCTGCGCCAGTTGGGCGGTTGTGCTCGTTATGTCTGGAATCACGGGCTGGCAGAGACAAAGCGCATTCTGGATGCTGGCGAAAAACTACCTTCTGCCTTTGAGCTGAACCGGATGCTCACCAGTTGGAAGAAAGACCCAGAAATGGCCTTTCTGACCGAGGCATATACCGACAACCTCCAGCAGAAACTCAAAGACTTGCACGGCGCGTGGATGCGCTGCTTTGATAAAAAACTCGCCGCCAAGGCTCCCGTTTTCAAGAAGAAAAGCGACAACCGCGACTCGATCCGCTTCGTCAACTTTGACAAGTATTGCCGCCTTGAAAAAGGTCGCGTGAAGCTGCCTGCCGGGCTGGCGTGGGTCAAGTTTCGCCAGTCCCAGCCAGTTGAAGGAAAAATTAAAAACGCGACCGTCAGCCAAGCAGCCGGGGATTGGTATATCTCCTTTCAGGTCGAGCAGGAGACGTCCGAGCCAATTCACCCCTCCGGCTCAATGGTCGGGCTGGATGCGGGGATTGCCAAGCTCGCAACCCTGTCAGATGGCACGGTGTTTGAGCCCGTCAACAGCTTCAAAACCAATCAGACCAAGCTGGCAAGGCTCCAACGCCAGTTGAGCAAAAAGGTAAAGTTCAGCAGCAACTGGAAGAAACAAAAAGCCAAGATCCAGCGGCTGCACTCACATATCGCCAACACCCGCCGCGATTACCTTCACAAGGTCACAACGACTATCAGCAAAAACCACGCGATGATCGTCATTGAGGATTTGAAGGTTGCCAGCATGTCAAAATCAGCAGCGGGCACGACCAGTCAGCCGGGGCGCAACGTCCGGGCAAAATCAGGGCTGAATCGTTCGATATTAGATCAGGGCTGGTTTGAGCTGCGCCGCCAGCTCGAATACAAGCAGGCATGGCGAGGTGGTCAGGTGTTGGCGATAAACCCGGCCTACACCAGCCAGCAGTGCGCCTGTTGTGGGCATACTGCGAAGGATAACCGCCAGACGCAAAGCCAGTTTAAATGCGCTGCGTGTGGTTATGAGGCGAACGCCGATGTGAACGGCGCTCGCAATATTTTAGCGGCGGGACACGCCGTTTTAGCCTGTGGAGGCGCGGTGCAATCAGGCCGCCCGATGAAGCAGGAACCCGGTACTGCGCGAGCAGCTATCACCCAGTAATGGGGATCCCCCTCCTGTGACGCGAAGCGCTAAGGTGGGGGAGGATGTCAAGCCTACGACTTCTACCGGGTCGATCCCCGTCTGGAGTCGCCGGGGGCGGGTTACCGGGAGTTCATCCAGGCGGCCCACGCCAAGGGGCTCAAGGTGATCCAGGACGTGGTGCTCAACCACTCGAGCCAGTACGGCCTGCGCGGCAAGACCTGGATCGATCGCCTGCCCGTCAAATACTACGTACCGGCGGGGTCGAGCCAGGGACTCATCAACAATGGTCCCTATCAGGGCAATCTTGGGGACTACGCCAGTGCCAACCGCTGTGACGACGACAACCCGGCGGCTCCCGACTGGTACAAGGCCCGCTGCCAGTCGGATCCGGCGGGCACCCAGCCCCTGGTAGATCCCAAGACCGGCGCCACCGTGCCGAGCGCAGGCTACAACCCCAACCGCTTCTTCGGCATCGACGCCCAGACCCTGGATCCCGCCTGGTATCACCTGGACGGTTTCATGTCCGGCGGTGACTGGGAGAGCCCGCTTGCCCTGCAGCGCAAGCACATGGCGGGGGACTGCATCGACTTGGCCACCGGCAACCAGAACGTCAAGGACTACCTCAACGGCGCCATTCGTCAGTACCTCGACATGGGGGTCGATGCCATCCGTATCGATACCTTGAAGCACATCGAGCGGGACGAACTGCTGACCTATGTCCACGACTGGCAGGCCCACAAGCCGGGGCTGTTCGTCTTTGGCGAAAACCTGGTCAAGGGCACCGGATGGGGCTCTGAGCTGGCCAACGACAATGCCTCGGCGGTGATCCGCCCCTGGTGGTATACCCGCACCACGGCCAACCCGGCCAATCCCCGTGCAGGGGGCGATTCCGGCCTCTCGGTGCTGGACTTCTCACTGTTCTCCACCTTCCGTGACAACGTCGCCCGGGGGAACTTTGGCGGGGTAGGGGGGATCTTCGCCATGGACTGGGTCTATGGGGATGCCACCAAGCTCATCACCTTCTTCCAGAACCACGACGTGGGGCCGGACAACGACTTCAAGTACCGCTACGGCGGGGAAGAGGGCAATGCGGCCATGACCTACAACCTGCTCTGGACGGCGCGGGGGATCCCGACCCTCTACTACGGGGAGGAGGTGATGTTCCAGGCGGGCAAGCCCCAGGACATCGACGGGGCCACCATGACGGTGGATCAGACCGGTCGTGCCTACTACGGGGAGGTGCTGGACAACCCCGCCACCCCGAGCCACCCGCTCTATCAGCACATCAAGCGCCTGAACCAGATCCGCAAGGCGGTGCCCGCCCTGCAAAAGGCGCCCATGAGCCAGGTGAACGAGTGGGGGAGCGGCATCAGCTTCGTGCGTGATCTGAGCGCCCAAGGGAGCTACGCCGCCGTGGGCCTTGCGGCCAACTCGGCCCAGCAGATAAACCTGAGTGGCCTGAAGAACGGCACCTACACGGACGCGGTAACCGGTGCGAGCCAGAGCGTCAGCAACGGCAGCCTGAGCTTTGCGGTGCCCGCCTATTCGGCGCGGGTCTGGGTACTGAACGGCCCGGGCAAGGTCGGTGCTGACGGCAAATACCTCAAGTAAGGAAGCCCTGTCACAGGGAGCAGCGAGTCGGCCTTCGGGCCGACTTTTTTATTCTGCCTTCTGCCTATGCCTGAATGGATGCCCCATCCTGATGGGACTCTGGCTGGGGGGGCTGGTGGATGGGCAGGCCTGTGGACTCGCGACCAGCACGCTCATGGGAAGGGGGCTAGAGGGAAGGGAAGTAGTGCATCCGCCGCTCGAGTCACTTCATGCTCTGCATATTGCAGTGCTCGTGGCAGTGAGCAAAGCGGTGCCCATGTCGCCTTTGCGCCGCGGTGCAAGGCAAACTGTGCCACTCGGTTGATCTATATTGGTGCAATTGCACTTTATTGGTGCGCTCCATCCACATCCGCCCCTGGAGCCCGCCCCGAAGAAACACGCCGTATGGCCCTCGGGCTTACCCCATGACAGGCATCATCCATGCTGAAAAGCGGCATCGTATCGACATGATCTGCCGAAAAAACGGGCTGTGAAGGGGATACCACGAGGCCTTTCTCGGTGACTCGGGTAAACATGCTGCGCCACTGTGATGGCCGATCACTGAAGTGGTGCATTCGATCTGCACATTGCGCATTTATCAGAATTTAAATCCGATTATTTATGGTATCGCGGACTCTTGTTTTGATTGGCGCTCTTTTTGCTGTGCCTTGTCATCCCCACGATGGCGACATAAGGGGGCGGGGGACGCAAGATTGGGGGGTGGGGACGGCAAGGTGAACGGGCCGCCGCCATCAGCCCCAACGCGGCCTGGTTGTCGGGCAACGGATGCCACCATCACATCGGATCTAAGGAGTCATATGGAAGGTGAAATGACCATGCAGCCAGCGGCTGCGGGCAGGGGGCTGGCCCATACCCTCAAGGACGATGTCTACGGCATGGTGCTCGGGGTCATGTTTATCGCCGTGGGGCTCAATCTGCTCAAGTGTTCCGGCATGATCACCGGTGGCATCGCGGGCATCGCCCTGCTGATCGCCCATGTCAGCACCCTGCCCATCGGCGTGCTCTTCTTCCTGGTGAACCTGCCCTTCATGGTGTTCTGCTACGTCACCATGGGGCGCGCCTTCACCCTCAAGACGCTGATCGTCAACGTCGCCCTCTCGGCGGCCACCCAGGCGGTGCCGCTGCTGCTAACGGTGAGCTATGTCCATCCCCTGTTTGCCGCCCTGGTGGGGGGAACCTTCCTCGGCATGGGGGTCTTGTCTCTGGCGCGCCACAATGCCTCCGTGGGGGGCACCGGCGTGGTGACGCTCTGGCTGCAACGGCGCACCGGCATCAATGCGGGAAAGAGCCAGATGGTGCTGGATGTGCTGGTGTTTGCGCTCTCTCTGCTCACCCTGCCGCTTCCCCTGCTGCTCTGGTCAACCCTGAGTGCGCTGGCCATGAACGCCATGCTGATGAACTGGCACAAGCCGGGCCGCTATCAGGGGAACTGACCGCCGGTCTGGCTGACGGCTGTGAGTGGAAAAAAGGTCGTTCCGGGAGACTGGCGGCAGAAAGGGGCTCAACGGCAAAAAAGATCATCTTGTCGGGAAAAACGGCATGGTTACGGCTGAATTTATTGGTTTTTTGCCCTGTTGGTGGCGTTAAATCGGGCTACGCCATAAAAAATTCAAAAAACTTCTTTACCACTGCCCAATGCATGAGTAAAATTTGTCGGCAATATTTTACACCCCCACTCCTCAACGGTGAGATATTGCCATGCTCAGGATTGCCAAAGAAGCGCTGACCTTCGACGATGTACTGTTGGTTCCAGCCCACTCCACTGTTCTCCCCAATACCGCCGACCTGCGTACCAAGCTCACGTCTGCGATCACGCTGAATATCCCGATGATCTCCGCTGCCATGGACACAGTGACCGAAGCCCGTCTGGCTATCGCACTGGCCCAGGAAGGCGGTATCGGCTTCATTCACAAGAACATGTCCATCGAGCAGCAGGCTGCCGAAGTGCGCAAGGTCAAGAAGTACGAGAGCGGCGTGGTCAGCGACCCCGTTACCGTGCGCCCTGACATGACCATCGCCCAGATCAAGGAGCTGAGTCACAAGAACGGTTTCGCCGGTTACCCCGTGGTGACTGACGGCAACCAGCTGGTGGGCATCATCACCGGCCGTGACGTGCGCTTCGTCATCGATCTCTCCCAGACCGTCGAACAGATCATGACCCAGAAAGATCGTCTGGTGACCGTGCGTGAAGGGGCCCCTCGTGAAGAGGTGGTGGCTCTGATGCAAAAGCATCGCATCGAGAAGGTGCTGGTGGTCAACGGCGACTTCAAGCTCAAGGGCATGATCACCGTGAAGGACTTCCAGAAAGCCGAGCGCAAGCCCAACGCCTGTAAAGACGAGCGTGGCCGTCTGCGGGTCGGTGCCGCCGTCGGTGCCGGTGCCGGCAACGAAGAGCGCGTCGCCGCCCTGGTGGAAGCCGGTGTGGACGTGCTGCTGATTGACTCCTCCCACGGCCACTCCCAGGGCGTGCTGGATCGCATCAAGGCGACCCGTGAAGCCTATCCTGACCTGCAAATCATCGGCGGCAACGTCGCCACCGCCGCTGGCGCCAAGGCGCTGGTGGAAGCGGGTGTCAACGCCGTCAAGGTCGGTATCGGCCCGGGCTCCATCTGTACTACCCGTATCGTGACCGGCGTGGGCGTGCCCCAGATCACCGCCATCTCCGACGCCGTCGACGCCCTGGAAGGCACCGGCGTGCCGGTGATTGCCGATGGCGGCATCCGCTTCTCCGGTGACGTGGCCAAGGCCATCGCCGCGGGCGCAAGCTGCGTCATGGTGGGCTCCATGTTTGCCGGTACCGAAGAAGCGCCGGGCGAGATCGAGCTCTATCAGGGCCGCTCCTTCAAGTCCTACCGCGGCATGGGCTCCCTGGGTGCCATGTCCAAGGGCTCCAGCGACCGTTACTTCCAGACCGACAACGCCGCCGACAAGCTGGTGCCGGAAGGGATCGAAGGGCGCGTGCCGTACAAGGGCCGCCTCAAAGAGATCATCCACCAGCAGATGGGCGGCCTGCGCTCCTCCATGGGTCTGACCGGCAGCGCGACCATCGACGACATGCGCACCAAGGCCGAGTTCGTGCGCATCTCGGGCGCCGGGATGAAAGAGTCCCATGTTCACGACGTGACCATTACCAAAGAAGCCCCCAACTACCGGATGGGCTGATGAAACGGGGCTCTGCGCCCCGTTTTTCCACCTTTTTTTTATCCCGTGCTTTTTGTGACAACATCAGCCTGATGCAGGAATAAAATGACTAAAGACATTCACGCCCACCGTATCCTTATCCTGGATTTCGGTTCCCAGTACACCCAGCTCATCGCCCGTCGCGTCCGTGAGATCGGCGTCTACTGCGAGCTGTGGGCCTGGGACGTAACTGAAGAGCAGATCCGCGAGTTCAACCCGAGCGGCATCATCCTCTCCGGCGGCCCGGAATCCGTGACCGAGGCAGGCAGCCCGCGCGCCCCCGAGTACGTGTTCAACGCCGGTGTGCCGGTGTTCGGCATCTGCTACGGCATGCAGACCATGTCCGAGCAGCTCGGCGGCAAGGTGCAGTCCTCCAACCTGCGTGAATTCGGCTACGCCCAGGTCGAAGTGCTGGGCCAGTCCGGCAAGACCAGCGCCCTCTTGCGCAACATCGAAGACGCCATTGCCGACAACGGCAATGCCCTGCTGGATGTCTGGATGAGCCACGGCGACAAGGTCACCGAGATCCCCGCCGGCTTCACCACCATCGCCCAGACCGCGACCTGCCCCCACGCCGCCATGGCCGACGAAGCCAAGCGCTTCTACGGCGTGCAGTTCCACCCGGAAGTGACCCACACCCGTCAGGGTGCCCGCATGCTGGAGCACTTCGTCAAGGACATCTGCGGCTGCGAGTGCCTCTGGACCCCGGCCACCATCATCGATGACGCCGTCGCCCGCATTCGCGAGCAGGTGGGTGACGACGAGGTGATCCTGGGCCTCTCCGGCGGCGTGGACTCCTCCGTGGTCGCCATGCTGGTGCACCGCGCCATCGGCGATCGCCTCACCTGCGTCTTCGTCGACAACGGCCTGCTGCGCCTGAACGAAGGCCAGCAGGTGATGGACATGTTCGGCGATCACTTCGGCCTGAACATCATCAAGGTCGACGCCGAAGAGCGCTTCCTCTCCGCCCTCGCGGGCATCGACGAGCCGGAAGCCAAGCGCAAGACCATCGGCCGCGTCTTCGTGGACGTGTTCGACGACGAGTCCAAGAAGCTCAAGAACGCCAAGTGGCTGGCCCAGGGCACCATCTACCCGGACGTCATCGAATCCGCTGCCAGCAAGACCGGCAAGGCCCACGTCATCAAGTCCCACCACAACGTCGGCGGCCTGCCGGAAGAGATGAAGATGGGTCTGGTGGAGCCGCTGCGCGAGCTGTTCAAAGACGAAGTGCGCCGTGTCGGCCTCGAACTCGGCCTGCCCTACGACATGCTCTACCGTCACCCCTTCCCGGGTCCGGGTCTGGGCGTGCGCGTGCTTGGCGAAGTGAAGAAAGAGTACTGCGACCTGCTGCGCAAGGCTGACGCCATCTTCATCGAAGAGCTGCGCAAGGCCGACCTCTACAACCAGGTCAGCCAGGCGTTCGCCGTCTTCCTGCCGGTGCGCTCCGTCGGTGTCATGGGCGATGGCCGCAAGTACGACTGGGTCATTGCGCTGCGTGCCGTCGAGACCATCGACTTCATGACAGCCCACTGGGCTCACCTGCCGTACGACTTCCTCGGCCACGTGTCGAACCGCATCATCAACGAGATCAATGGCATCTCCCGCGTGGTGTACGACGTCTCCGGCAAGCCGCCCGCAACCATTGAGTGGGAATAAAAGGCGTGGGAATAAGCGGCTAACGCCTCTCTCCCAGCGGTAACGCAAAACTGTCAAAAAGGCGCCCTTGAGGCGCCTTTTCTTTTTCTAATCGTTTGCGAGAAAATTTGACCTCGGGCGCAGGGGGTGAGGGCCCTGTTGCCAACGTTGTCGTGCTGAGTGCCCGGGTCGATCGGCAGAACCTCATCTATCGCATCCACACACGGCGGCAGGTTGTGGTTTCTCCGGGCAGAGGAAAGGCTTTGCTGCATAGCCTCTGAAGGCCATCCACGAGTGTTATGCCCAGAAAGTTAAGTGCCACTGTGTCCAGCATCAAAAGATGGGAAGGGAGCACTCCTTCAAAATCCCCCCAAGTGATAGCAGGCGTACCAGTTACCGTTTCAAATGCAAAACCATGGTGCCGCTGCCCAACCCGATCCACGGGGAAGCCGTGGTGCAGATCTTCCAATCCCTGGATGGTTCGGCCCATATCACCGCCATCACCCCGATCTGATTTGGCTACGGGGCAAAGCGGGGAGGGGTCATAGCCTCCAACCAGTTGGCTCCAACACCCAACAATAAGAATCTATGGTCACCCCCTTTTTTGCAACCTTGATTTCGGGTGTTGTGGTTGGCTTGCTTAAGGAAAGTGCGAACAAGTATCCCACGAACAAAAAATGAAAATTTTAGTCATTTAATATCAATGGGTTACCATTAAATGCTCTCGTGCCATATGACTTATTCGCACCTTCCCAAAGACACGGACTTGTTCTTGTCACTGCTCCAAACACTAAAGCGGACTTATCGGCGCGCCAAGAGCATCACGCTGATCCTGGATAACTACATCATCCACAAGAGCAAAAAAGCACAGCGATGGCTGGCAAAAAATCCGAAGTTCATCGTGCTTTTTCAGCCGGTGTATTCGCCATGGGTGAACCAGATTGAGCGGCTGTGGCATGCCCTCCATGAAACGATCACCCGGAACCACCAATGCCGCACATTGGGTGAGTTATTACGTCGCGTGTTCTACTTCCTGGATCATGCCGCCCCGTTCCCCGGTAATGGACATGGGCTTATGCAACTGGAGCGAAATTAGGATCAGCTATTTAGTGGGATAACGCTTTTTTAGGGGTTATCAGGCCAGGGCGGGGCTGGATGTGGCGGAGCAGGGCAGGGCGGCCAACTGTGCAAGGTGCTCGCCCAGGGAGACACCGGCGCCGGTGGCGTTGACCGTCTCGAAGTAGTCGTGCCAGCCCGATGCGGCTATTCCCTGGACGAGGGCCTCGATGGCTGCGGCATCCGGCCCGCGCCAGATGGCGAAGAAGGGGTGGGGCGCGCCATGGAGGGTGGCAGCATCGGTCTCGCCCAGGGCGATGGGCTCCACCCCGAGGGCGGCGAGGTTGGCCATGCCTGTGCCAATGGCCTCGAAGAACTGCTGACGGGCCGTCTGGCTCAGTGCCAGCCAGGCGGGAGTGGGGGTGTAGAGCTCTGCCAGATAGTGGGTCATAGGGGTTCCTTCGGGAGTTGGCCCTTGCGCAAGGTGCGCAAGGCGCGTTGACAAATCCGGGTTGTCGCGGGGCTGGGGCTTTCGCGAGACCAGCGCGCGCAGAGGTCAGTGACCCACTGTGGCCTGTCTTTGCTCGCATCGTTCAGCCAGTTGGCAACGGAGTCCTGCACATAGGGGGCGGGATCGGCCTTGAGGGGCTCGAGCAGCATCAGGGCCTGCTCCGGCGCTTGTCGCAGGGACGCAAGATGGGTACACCAGACGCCGCAGGGCCGGGTCGCTTCGCTGGCAAAGCGTCGCAGTCGCTCGGACGGCTCCACCGTCCAGGGCACCAGGGCGGCAATGGCCGCCTCGAGCTGCGCAGCAATAGTCGTTCGCATTGCGAGCCAGGCCCACTCGCGTACCCCAAAGTGAGGGTCATCGGCGAGGGGGCGAATGAGGGCCAGGCGCTCCCTGAGCGACAGCCCCTCGCTCGCGCCCACCATGAAACAGGCCCAGCCCCGCACGGTATCGGAGGGATGACGGCTGAGCGCCGCAAGATCCCTCGTGCCGCTCTCGGTCAGGAGCAGCCTGGCGGCCAGGGCCATGCGCCGGGTAATGCCCTCCCCGGATGCGGCGTGCATCGACGCCAGCGCCTGGGGCCCGAGCGAAGGCCAGGTGCACTGCATCAGGGCGGCAAAATCCACCGCCAGACATTCGGTCAGGTTGCTAGCCTCAGCCTCTCCCCGGTTGAGCTGGGCGAGGCGCGAGGGGGCGATATCCGTGATGAGGCTGCGTGTCATGGGTGCTCCTCTGTGGCGGCCTCAGTGCAGCCTGCCCGGGATGAGAGGACATTGAGCCAGGCCCGCTTGAGCAGGGCGCTCAGGGTCTCTCGCTCTGCCTGATCGAAGCCGGCAAACAGGGAGCCTATCCACTGGCTGTGCTCATCGAGCAGGTGTTGCGCCAGGGCCTGGCCCTGCTCTGTCAGGCGCACCGAGATCTTCCGCCTGTCCTGGCTGTCGCTGTGGCGAGCCAGCAGGCCGTCCCGCTGCAACCCGTCGAGCAGGCCGGTGATGGTGGCCCGTGTGACCCCCGCCTTGTCGGCAAGCTCGTGGGGGGCCAGCCCTTGTGGCAGGTCGCGCAGCAAAAACAGCAGCACGAACTTGCCTTCGGAGAGGCGGTGAGGAGCCAGGCGCGCCGCGCACGCCTGATCGATGGCAGCGGCGAGGGTCAACACCTCAAAGCAGACGCGTATGTTTTGGGTGTCTGCGTGTCCGCGGCGCTCTGCATCCTCGAGCAGGGCGAGGTGTTTCTGTTCCAGCGTGATCATGATGGTGAGTCTCGAATGACTTTGTATGGCGCCATACTATATGGCGCCAATCAAATGATCAACCTCCCAAGCGCGCGACCGGAATGGTTCATGGCAACGGGGAGCGGGAGTGTGGCGATGGGGGGCCTTTGCAAGAGCAGGCGTTGCAAGAAAATCGGCCATCTTTGGCCGTCATTCCCTATAATGCCCCTCCTTTGTGGTCTGGGGGGAGTGCCCCGCAGTGAGCCACCGCAAGCCCGAATGTTGATAGAGACGATCCCATGCATACCCTGGAACAGCTTCGCGCAGGCGAACTCTGTGGCGCCCGCCACCTCAAACTTGCTGAAAACCTCGCGGTGTTCCCTCCCGAGATCCTGAGCCTCAAGGAGACCCTGGAGGTGTTGGATCTCACCGGCAACCAGCTGAATCGGCTCCCGGACGAGCTGGCCGAATGCAAGAAGCTGCGCATCCTCTTCTGCTCCGAGAACAACTTCACCGAACTGCCCGAGGTGCTGGGGCGCTGCCCTGCGCTCACCATGGTGGGCTTCAAGGCCAACCGCATCGCGAGCGTCCCGGCCGCCTCCTTGCCCGCCAGATTGCGCTGGCTGATCCTGACCGACAACGAGATAGAGACACTGCCCGGAGAATTGGGGCGCTGCATTGATCTGCAAAAGCTGATGCTCTCTGGCAACCGGCTACATGAGCTTCCCGAGACGCTTGCCGGTTGCCACCGTTTGGAGCTTTTGCGCATCGCCGCCAATCGCCTGCCAGCGCTGCCGAGTTGGCTGCCCTCGATGCCGCGTCTGTCCTGGCTGGCCTTTGCGGGCAACCCTTTCTGTGATGAACAGGCGTGTCTGAACGGCACATCGGAGTTCACTACCGAGATCCCCTGGCAGGGGCTCTCACTGGGGGATGTGCTCGGGGAGGGGGCATCCGGCGTCATCTATCGCGCCGAGTGGGCGAGTGCCGAAGGGCCCGGGGCGGTGGCGGTCAAGCTCTTCAAGGGGGCCGTCACCAGCGATGGCTTGCCCCTGAGCGAGATGACTGCGTCCCTGGCCGCCGGTCGTCATCCAAACCTGGTCGGTGTGATGGGGAGAGTGAGCGATCATCCCTCCGGCATTCCGGCACTGGTGATGCCCCTGATAGACCCCGCCTTCGCCACCCTGGCGGGGCCCCCGAGCCTGGACTCCTGCACCCGGGATGTCTATGGGGCGGATCTGAACTTCACCCCGGTCCAGGTGATGGCCATGGTGCAAGGGGTGGCTGCGGCCGCCCGGCACCTGCACGAGCGGGGCATCCTCCACGGCGATCTCTACGCCCACAACCTGCTGTACTCCTTGCAGCCCGCGATGCCTCACTCGTCGCAGGAGGCGCCGGGCCGGGTGCTGCTCGGTGACTTTGGTGCCGCCTCCTGTTACGACCGCGCCGATGAGATGCTGGCCGGGCGGCTGGAGCGCCTGGAAGTGCGGGCCTTTGGCTGCCTGCTGGCCGAGCTGCTGGCGCGCTGTGATGGGGGGGACGCCGACCTCGACCCCCTTCATCGACTGGCCAGGGAGTGCGGCTTTGAGGTGCCTTCCCGGCGACCCACCTTCGCGCAGATCCTGACCCGGCTGGCTGCGATGGCGACAAGCCTGCCTGGGGTCGTGGCCTGAGGCCTGCCCATCGTGGGCTTTCTCGTGCACAGGGGCGGGATCATGGGGCTTGCGCCACTTCGGTGAAGTTGTGATAGTGATGCACCATTGCAGATGACGAGAGGAAGATGATGGAAGCGGCATTTTGGCACCAGAAGTGGAAAGAGAACCGGATTGGCTTTCATCAGGCAGATTTCAACCGCTGGCTGCAATCCTGGTGGTCAGCCCAGCAAGGGAGCGACCCCGTGCTGGTGCCCCTTTGCGGCAAGTCCCGGGACATGCTCTGGCTGCGTGAGCAGGGGCATCCGGTGGATGGCTTCGAGCTCTCGGCCCTGGCCATCAGCCAGTTTTTCGACGAGAACAAGCTGACCGCAGAGACAAGCGAGGTCGGCCCCTATCAGTGCCACCGGCACGCCGATCTGCGTATCTACCAGGGGGATTTTTTCGCCGCCCCCGAGCTTGGCCGCCGCTATCGGCTCGCCTATGACAGGGCCGCCCTCATCGCGTTGCCGACGGCCATGCGCCGTCAGTATGCGAACCTGATGAGCCGCCTCATCGAGGCGGGGGGGCAGGTGTTGCTGGTGACCCTCGAATATCAGCCCGAGCAGCAGCAACAGCCGCCGTTCTCGGTAGGGGAGATGGAGGTGCGCACCCTGTTTGAGCGCGACTTTGGTGTCGAGGTGCTGGGGCGTGGCGCCGAGCTGGATCACCCCAGGGTGCTCTCGGGGCAGCTCTCCTATTTCGACGAGGTGGCTTACCGGCTGATCCGCCGGGGCTGAGAGGGCGCGAGGCCGATGCCAAGGATGGAAGTGGCGCTTGTTTTACCTCCTTTGACATAGATCAACGTGGAAAATCAGGGAAATGCCTAAGATGAGGCTGTTTCTCAATCACTGCTGGTGCCGACCGATGAGCTCTGGTTTGAACGCCGGTCGAACATCAACCCAGTGTCTGATTTTCACGCTCATGTTCACTTTTGGCGGCTCTGGTCGCAATTGATTATGGTTTTTCCAGCCGACCCCACGGGGTCGGCTTTTTATTGCCTGCGCGTTGCCAACAGGGGAGGTCAGCCTTCTAAGGTGGCGGCGTTGAGCCGAAACGCCCTGGGATCGTCGACAAACTGGCCGGTGATCCGCTCGTCGTGCTCGTGGCCCAGGCCATAGCTGCAGAGGATGAGGCGATCCGAGGTACGGGATCTCAGCTGGGTGATGAAGCGCACCAGATCGGCACGGCTGAGCCTGCCCACCTCCTCGCGTACCCGTTCGCGCTGATCAAAACCCAGATCCTTGTTGCCGATGCTGACCCAGAGCCGCTGGCCGCGGCTGCGCAGGTTGGCATCCCGCTCGCTGAGCTGGGCCTGCAACCCCGCCTTGCTCTCCTGCCACTGCTGCTCGGTGAACTCCAGCATGGCGAGCGGGAAGAGATCGATGAACTCCTCCACCGCATCCAGCAGGATCTGCGGCCCCGCCACCGGCGACTGGATATAGAAGATGAGACCGGGATGGCGGTTGAGGGGCAGGTTGCCGGCTCCCACCACGTAACCGAGCTGCTGGCGGGTGCGCAGCTCGTGGAAGAAGGTGGATGACATGATGTGGTTCGCCAGGGTAAAGCAGGCGAGATCCCGCGCCCGGGTGGTGCGGGACTGGTAGTAGACCAGCAGCGCCGAGTCCTCGTGATCGCACCCCTGCTCGCGAATGAGGGTGCCTCTGTCCTGGATGGAGATGAGGGGGCGGCGGGTCTCGGCGCTGGGCTGGCTGTTGGCACCGAGGTGGCGCTCCAGCAGGGCCGCGAGTTCGAGGGCCTCGGCGGCCGTCCAGTCTCCGTGTACCAGGGCCTCCAGATGCACCCTGGCAAAGAGCTCGGAGACGAAGCCGGGCATCTCCCCGAGTTCGACGGTGCGCAGGTGGCGCAACAGCTGCTCGAAGGGCGGGTTGTTGGGT
Source organism: Aeromonas sp. FDAARGOS 1406 (assembly GCF_019048565.1). NCBI lineage: Bacteria > Pseudomonadati > Pseudomonadota > Gammaproteobacteria > Aeromonadales > Aeromonadaceae > Aeromonas > Aeromonas sp. FDAARGOS 1406. The sequence goes on along the minus strand of NZ_CP077378.1, from coordinate 640,524 downwards.
TGCAGCAAACTGGTGAGCTGGTTGAACAACTGGGAGATGGGGCGGGTCTTGGACTGGTTCTCCCAGTTGCGGATAAGCTGCTCCTTGATCTCGCTAAAGCGGGCCGGATCCGGATACCCCAGGGTGCGGTTGCCGAGGATCATGTCGAGCAGCAGCGGTTGCTTGTCGGCAAAGCCGCTGAGGTTGATGGTAAAGCCCCCCTGATGGGCATAAATCTGGTAGCCAAGGCCCGCGAGCTCCGCCGGGTAGGTGAGGGCGTTGAGGTGATCCGTGAGCAGTTCCACGGCCAGACGCGCCATGGCGATGTGACGCGGGCTCTTGACCGCATGTTCGCTGTCGACGGAGATATAAAGGCTGCCCTTGGGCACGCTGAACTGATGCTCATGTAGGTGCCAGAGCCGGAAACCGGGCCTGTCGATGAGGCAGGACGGCATGTCGGCGGGCAGCGCCGGCAGACGGGCGTCGAGGCGGGTGCTGATGAAGGGGTTGGGCGCCGGCAGGTGCAGGGCGGGATCCGGTTCACTCTGCTGCCAGCGGATCTTCTCGGCCTCGCTGATGCTCTGGACGCTGTAGGGTGTCTGGTACCAGCGGGCGAGGCGATCCGTGCTCGCTTCCGGGGCCTGGATGGTCACCCGCAGATTGTGGGGGGTCAGCTTGGCGAGGAAGCGCCGGATCAGCGGCTCATCGAACTCGCGCATCATGTAATCGCCGTAGAGCAGATCGTCCGGCCCGTAGCTGAACAGGTTGAGCACGAGGCCGGAGACGGTGTCGAGCGCCCGGCCCCGCTCCTGGAAGCGGAAGGCGGATTCCAGCACGCTGCGCTTCTCCTCATAGCGCCAGGCCTGCACCCCGCCCCGCTCGATGAGCTTCAGATAGCCAAACAGGGCGGCGATGATCTCGTCCACATGCTCAAGTCCAAGGGGGGTGAGGCCAAAGCTCACGCCAAAGTCCTTGAAGTTGGCGCCGCTGATCCCGCCGCCGGCGGCGAGCTGATTGACCCAGCCTCGCCCCTTGAGCAGAGAGAGCAGGCTGCCTTCCCCCTCATAGCCGATGAGGTGGCTCAGGAAGGTGAGGGGTTTTTTGTCGTAATACTCATCCACGCACGGCAGCGGGAAGGTCAGCGCCAGCTTGCGGGTCTCCTTGACCGGGGTCAGCTGGATGCGAATGCCGAGATCATCGAGCCGGTAGAGAGGATGGCTCAGTACCGGAGGGCCGAGGCGGCGATCCGGAATGGCACCAAAGAAGCGATCACACCAGGCCAGCTGGGTCTCGATGGGTGCCGGTGAAAGCATGACCAGCGCCATGCGATCCGCACTGTAGTGGGTTTCGTAGAACGCAATGAGGTCCGAGCGCAGATCCCGGCCGGGGAGATCCGCCAGGGTGTCGAGGTTGCCCACCGAGAATTTGGAGAAGGGGTGGTCCGGATTGACCGTCTCCTTGTGCACCTGGTAGCTGCGGCGCACATCGTCCTGCAGCTTGAGGCGGTACTCGGAGTCCACCGCGTTGCGCTCCTTGTCGACCCACTCCGGTGCAAAGGTGGGGCAGATGAAGAACTGGGAGAACCGGTCGAGCCCCGCCTCGAAGAAGCCGTTGTCGATGTCGAAGAAGAAGTTGGTGAACTCGGTACCGGTCCAGGCGTTGTTGCTGCCCCCGTGACGGCTCATGAATTGCTGGTATTCACCGGGTTTGGGGTAGGTGCGGGTACCGAGAAACAGCATATGCTCGAGGAAATGGGCCATGCCCTGGCGATCGGCAGGATCGTCGAAGTGGCCGGTATTCACCGCCAGTGAGGCGGCGGACTTGTCGGTCTCGGGATCACAGATCAGCAAGACCCTGAGCCGGTTTGCCAGCTCCAGATAGTGATACCGCCGATGGTCATTGGGACTGGCATATGGGCTCATTGGGGAGGGGCTCGCGGTGAATTTATTTGAATTTAAACATGATTATCGACCCCGCTATCTTGCGAGGCAAACCCTTTTCTGAGAGGTGGCGCAATTGTTTCCCCCGGCATGGCGGGGTAAGATCCCCCGGCTATTTAAACAGGCCCCCTGGGCGAGGTTGTAATGAAAATCTACATCATGCGTCATGGCCAGGCTGGCATGAACGCAAAGACTGATGAACAGCGTCCACTGACCGAACAAGGCATCGAAGAGTCCATCCACATGGCATGCTGGCTGGCTCCCCAGCTGACCGGCTCCCTGAGCCTGGTGATCCACAGCAACTACCTGCGTGCCAGACAGACCTGGCAGGCCATCGCCCCCGAGCTGCCCGAGGCCCTCAAGATCGAGGAGAGTGGCGAGATCACCCCCTATGGCGATCCGGCCTTCGTGGCGAGCTACCTCACCGCGCTGGCGGCGGAGCACGACAACATTCTCATGGTCAGCCACCTGCCTCTGGTGGGGTATCTGGTGCAGAGCCTCTGTCCGGCTGCGGGCGCCCCCATGTTCGCCACCTCCGGCCTGGCCTGCATCGAGTGGCAAGATGGCAAAGGAGTCTTGCTCTGGCTGGAAGGACCGCATACAATACGGTAAAAGTTAATAATAAGTTACAATTTGGTTTTTTGGGGAAGAGAGAGTCGATTTTTCCGGTTTTTTATATAAATTTAACGGAATTATTTCGCATAAGCTGCTGTCATACGGATACAACTTCAAGAGGTTGCAAACGATGAGAGTGTTCAAGAAGTACCTGCCACTGATGGTGGCAAAACATGTCAAAACCTTCTTCAAGGGGAGGATTTACATCCACGGCAGGGGGCGCTTCGATTTCCAGTCGGGCTTGCTGATGATGCCATTGCAAGCCGACATTCCCCATCGCCAGACGGTGCTCGAGGTCAATGAACTGATTTCAAGGCTCCAAATGGATGCCGCCTGAGGCGCCTCAGGCTGACCCTGGTCCCCCTCATGCCCGCCCCTGTGCGGGCATGATTGTTGATGGCGCCTGGGCGCGGCGCCAACCGTTCGCGTCATGGCGCTTCTTCCTGCGTTGGCAGGCTTGCTTATCCTGATTGCCTCTCTATACTCGCGCGCAATACCCGCCTTTTTATTCTGGATATCGCAATGCCCCTTGCCTTCCTGTTTCCCTTCTCCTGCATGGCCATCTGGGCCGGCAATGGCATCGTCAGCAAGCTGGCGGTCGGGGTGTTGTCTCCTGCGGCGCTCGCCTGGTCGCGCTGGATGGTGGCGGCCCTGGTGCTGACCCCGTTTCTGGCTCACCGGGCCTGGCGCGAGCGCCGCAAACTGCGGGCCGGTTTCTCGAGGCTGGCGGTGCTGGCCCTGCTCGGGATGGTCTTGAACCAGACCTTTGGCTATTACGCGGCCCAGACCCTGGGGGCTACCGAGATTGGCCTGATGATGGGGCTGACCCCCTTGATGACGGTGCTGCTCAGCATCTGGTTGCTGCGCGAGCGGCCCACCTGGGGGGCGCTGCTGGGAGGCGCCATCTCCATTCTGGGGCTGGCGATTTTGTTGGGGCAGGGGGATCCGGCCCGGCTGCTGACCCAGGGCATCCATATCGGTTCCGTCTACATGCTGCTCTCGGCGGCCACCTATGCGCTCTACAGCGTGCTGCTCAAGCGCTGGGATCTGGGGCTGGACAACTGGTCCATGCTCTACGGTCAGGTGCTGTGCAGCCTCCTGTTCCTCACCCCCTTCTATCTGCTGGTGGACGGGCACTGGCCCGATGGCAGCGCCCTCTGGCTCATCCTCTATGCGGGGATCCCGACCTCGGCCCTCTCGCCCTGGCTCTGGATGCAAGGCATTGCCCTGCTCGGGGCGAGCCGCACCGCCATCTTCATGAACCTGTTGCCGGTGATGACGGCCGCCCTTGCCATCAGCTGGCTCGGGGAGCGGCTCACCAGCTATCACCTCATCGGTGGCGGCATGACCCTGATGGGGGTGCTGCTGGCGCAGTTGCTGGTCAGGCCCGTGACGGTGCGAAGACGCGCCCGGCTCGCGGTGGCGGGCTGTCAGGAAAAGTAGGATAAAAAAAGACCGCCCTCGAGGCGGTCTTTTTGGTTCGGTGCCCAGCGTCACTGCGCCGTCAGATAGAGATCCTTGGCATAGACCAGGTCTTGCGGGTTCTGGTAGGGGTAGCCCTTGACGTTGGGTTTGAGCAGCCGTGATTTCACGTAGAAGTAGACAGGGGCAATGGGGGCCTCCTCGTCGATCAGCACCTCGGCCTGCTGATAGAGGCGGTTGCGCTCGGCCGGATCCTTGGCGTCATGGGCCTTGGCCAGGAGGGCGTCGTACTCCTTGTTGAACCACTTGCCGCTGTTGGCGCTGCTGCTGGAGGTCATGATGTCGAGGAAGGTGGAGGCATCGTTGTAGTCTCCGTTCCAGGAGTAGCGGCTCACCCCGAAGTCACCCTCGTTCAGGGCCGACACCATGGTCTTCCACTCCATGTTGTTGAGCTCCGCCTTGACCCCCAGGTTGTGCTTCCACATGGAGGAGATGGCGAGCGCTATCTTCTTGTGCCCCTCGTTGGTGTTGTAGAGGATGTCCACCGTCAGCGGCTTGTCAGGGCCGTAACCCGCCTCGCCAAGCAGCGCCTTGGCCTGCTTGATGCGCTCTTCCTTGCTCATCAGCTCGCTGGCGGGGCGTTTGAGCTCGAAGCCGTCCACGCTCGGCGGGGTCAGGCTGAAGGCGGAGAGCTGCCCCTGTCCCAGGATCTTCTCCGTGATGGTGTCCCGGTCGATGGCAAGAGAGAGTGCCTTGCGCACCCTGACGTCGTCAAAGGGTTTGCGCTGGGTGTTGAACACGTAGTAGTAGGTGGCGAGCATGGGGGCGCTCACCAGCTCCTCCGGGCTCTGGCGCTTGATCTGCTGATACTGCTCCAGGGGATAGGTGGTGTAGTGCAGCTCGCTCGCACGATAGCGGTTGTAGGCCGCGGTATCGGAGACGATCTCCAGATAGATCACCTTGTTCAGCACGGTGTGCTCGTTGTCCCAGTAGTGGGGGTTGCGCTCGGCGATGAGGCGCTCGTTCGGGGTCCACTCCTTGAGGGCGAAGGCGCCGTTGGAGACGATGTTGGCCGGTTTGACCCACTCATGACCGAACTTCTCGATGGTGGCCTTGGGCGCCGGGAAGGTGGTGTAGTGGGAGAGGGTCTTGAGGAAGAAGGGGACCGGGTTTTTCAGGGTGATCTGCAGGGTGTAGTCATCGAGCGCCTTGATCCCCAGGGCATCCGGGCTCTGCTTGCCCTGCACCACGTCGCTGGCATTGGCGACGCCGGTCAGCTCGATGAACCAGGCGTAGTTGGAGGCGTTCTTGGGGTCCGCCGCCCGCTGCCAGCCATAGACGTAGTCCGCCGCCGTCACCGGCTCGCCGTTGGACCATTTGGCATCGGGTCTGAGCTTGAAGGTGTAGACGGTGCCCGTGGCATCGAGCTCGTAGCCAAGGGCGCCCGCCGCCTGCAGCTTGCCGTTGCCATCCAGGGTATAGAGCCCCTCGAACAGATCGTTGACGACGTCGCTGCCCGCGCTCTCTTCCACCATCTGGGGATCGATGGAGGCAGGCTCGGTGCCGATGTTGCGCACGAACACTTGCTGGGTGGCTGGCAGAAGCTGGGTGCCTTCAGGCACCTGGGCGGCGAGGACGGGGAGGGTGAGCAGAGCGGCAACCGCCCCGGCGATAAGCGACTTTTTCATTGAATATCCTTATGTTTTTTTGCTTCCAAAGCGCAGCCAGTGTGCGGGATTGGGGGGCAGATCTCAAGAGGGGAGCCTCTGGCGCAACATTGCCGGGCGCCAGGGGGAGCAAGGCGGGCCGCCGCGTCGGCCCGGATGCATTCTTGTCACGAATTAACCCCCCAAAAGATGCCGGATGGCACCCTTGTTTCACGGCGAAAGCCCGTGGTGGCGCGGTTTTCTGGCGATTTAAAGAACGGCTTAATTCGCTGCAAAAACAAAAAACAGGCGTTACATTGGGTTACAAAACAACGCTGCCGGGGATCGGCACTTTTTTTGCCGACACTTGCAAACGTTTTCAACGGCCAACGGAAACGATCTTAAAGGAACAAGAATGCGAAACATGATCACCATGGGCGAGTTCATCGTCAAAAAGCAGGCGGACTACCCGACCGCGACCGGCGAGCTGACCTCCTTGCTCAGCTCCATCCGCCTGGCCGCCAAGGTGGTGAACCGGGAGATCAACAAGGCGGGTCTGGCGGACATCATCGGCTCCATCGGCGCCGAAAACGTGCAGGGCGAGGTGCAGCAGAAGCTGGACGTCTATGCCAACGAGCGCTTCAAGGCGGCGCTGGAGGCCCGTGGCGAGGTGTGCGGCATGGCCTCTGAGGAGGAGGAGGACTTCGTCTCCTTCGATTCCGAGCTCTCTCGTCACTCCAAGTACGTGGTGCTGATAGACCCCCTCGACGGCTCCTCCAACATCGACGTCAACGTCTCGGTCGGGACCATCTTCTCCATCTACCGCCGGGTCAGCAAACCGGGCGCCGGGGTCACTCTGGAGGACTTCCTGCAGCCGGGTCACCGTCAGGTCGCGGCGGGCTACGTGGTCTACGGCTCCTCCACCATGCTGGTCTACACCACCGGCTTTGGGGTCAACGGCTTCACCTATGACCCCTCCATCGGCTGCTTCTGCCTCTCCCACGAGAACATCCGCATTCCGGAGGAGGGCAAGATCTACTCCATCAACGAGGGCAACTACATCAAGTTCCCGGACGGGGTGAAGAAGTACCTGAAATACTGCCAGGAGCGTGACGAGGCGACTCACAGGCCCTATACCTCCCGCTACATCGGCTCCCTGGTGTCGGATTTCCACCGCAACCTGCTCAAGGGGGGCATCTACATCTACCCGTCCGGCACCAACTCCCCGAACGGCAAGCTGCGCCTGCTCTATGAGTGCAACCCCATGGCCTTCCTGGTGGAGCAGGCCGGTGGCAAGGCGTCCGATGGCTTTGGCCGCATCATGGACATCCAGCCTACCGCTCTGCACCAGCGCACCCCCTACTTCGTCGGGTCCACCAGGATGGTGGAGCGGGCCGAGGCCTTCATGCGGGAGTTCTCCGCCCACGAGGATCCGGCCAACCAGGGCTAAGCCCGGGCCAGCGTCCCTTCGTCACGGGAGCCGTCAAGGCTCCCGTTTTTATTGGCGTGCAGGCGGATGTAGCCAGGTTGATATGCTGACGGACTGACGGACTGACGGACTGACGGACTGACGGACTGACGGACTGACGGACTGACGGACCGACGCGGCGCCTCGGCGGTCGCGGTGCAATGGCTGGTGGCCCCTGGCCGGGATACCTGGTCTGGATACCTGGGCGGGATAAATACGGCACGGGCCATCTGCGGGGCTATCGAGGCGCGTTGAACCCGTTTTTGCCCACGATCATCCCCACATCCATCTGTTTTTCAGATGGGTTATGACTCAATGCATCGTATCAACAGATGGATTCGGCGGCAAAATGGTGCTGCCAGGAGGGCGAACCGAGGCATCGGGAGGCAAGAAGGCGGGCCGGGGGCGAGATGCCGCCCCTTGCCAGCAACGAAACGGGAGCCCTGGGGCTCCCGTTGTTGTAGGCGGCAGGTCGCGCCCTGCTGACGTCATGCTTTCCCTCAGGGGGTGGCATGGCGGGCGAGATCCGCCAGCAGGCCGTCCACCAGTTTGAGGCGCATGGCCCTGTCCTGGGTCGGTACTTGGAAGCGCAGCCGGGTCGGCCCGTCCATCTTGTAGATGCGCGGCTGCTCCGAGAGCAGCTTGACCAGATAGGCCGGGTTGACCTTGGTTTCCTGGGTAAAGTCCAGATAGCCGCCGCGCTCGCTCATCTCCACCCGGCGAATCCCCAGCGCCGTGGCGCGCTGGCGGAAGGCGGCCAGCTCCATCAGCGTCTTGGTCGGCTCCGGCAAGAGGCCGAAGCGATCGATGAGCTCCACTTTGAGCTCCCGCAGCTCCTGCTCGTCGGCGGCACTGGCGATGCGCTTGTACATGGAGAGGCGCATGTTGACGTCCGGGATGTAGTCGTCCGGGAGCAAGGCGGGCAGGCGCAGCTCCACCTCGGTGTGCTGGCTCATGAGCTGCTCCAGCGACGGCTCCTTGCCATGTTTGAGCGCCTCCACCGCCTGCTCCAGCATCTCCATGTAGAGGGTGAAGCCCACCGATTCGATCTGGCCGCTCTGATCGTCGCCCAGCAGCTCGCCCGCGCCCCGGATCTCCAGATCGTGGGTGGCGAGCGCAAAGCCGGCGCCGAGATCTTCGAGGGACGCGATGGCCTCCAGCCGCTTGGCCGCATCCTTGGTCATCAGCTTGGGATGGGGGGTGAGCAGGTAGGCATAGGCCTGGTGGTGGGAGCGCCCGACCCGGCCCCGCAGCTGGTGCAGCTGGGCCAGGCCAAGGTGATCCGCCCGGTCCATGATGATGGTGTTGGCGCTCGGCACGTCGATGCCGGTCTCGATGATGGTGGTGCACACCAGCAGGTTGAAGCGCTGGTGGTAGAAGTCCGACATCACCCGCTCGAGCTCCCGCTCGCGCATCTGGCCGTGGGCGATGCCGATGCGCGCCTCCGGCACCAGCTCGGCAAGATCGGCGGCGCACTTCTCGATGCTCTCCACGTCGTTGTGCAGGTAGTAGACCTGGCCGCCACGCTTCAACTCCCGCAGTACCGCCTCGCGCACCACCGCCGGCTCGTGCTGGCGCACGAAGGTCTTGATGGCGAGCCGCTTGGCGGGCGGGGTGGCGATGATGGAGAGATCCCGCATGCCGGACATGGCCATGTTGAGGGTGCGGGGAATGGGGGTGGCGGTGAGGGTGAGGATATCCACGTCGGCGCGCAGCGCCTTGATCTTCTCCTTCTGGCGCACCCCGAAGCGGTGCTCCTCGTCGACGATGAGCAGCCCCAGATCCTTGAAGGTGAGCTCGGCGCCGAGCAGCTTGTGGGTGCCGATGATGATGTCCACCTTGCCCTCGGCCATCTCCTTCATCACCGCGCTCTGCTCCTTGGCGGAGCGGAAGCGGCTCAGCACCTCCACCCGCACCGGCCAGTTGGCGAAGCGGTCGCGGAAGTTGTCGTAGTGCTGCTGGGCGAGCAGGGTGGTGGGCACCAGCACCGCCACCTGCTTGCCGCCGTGCACGGCCACAAACGCCGCCCGCATCGCCACTTCGGTCTTGCCAAAGCCCACGTCGCCGCACACCAGCCTGTCCATGCTCTTGGCCTGGCACATGTCGCCGAGCACCGCATTGATGGCGTTGAGCTGATCCTCGGTCTCCTCGAACGGGAAGCTCGCGGCAAACTGGCGGTAGGCCTCCCGGTCGTGTTTGAAGGCAAAACCGTGACGGGCTGCCCGCATGGCATAGACATCCAGCAGCTCGGCCGCCACGTCCCGCACCTTTTCCGCCGCCTTGCGCCGCGCCTTGACCCAGGCCTCGCCGCCGAGCTTGTGGCTGGGCGGGTTGTCGGAGCCGGTGTAGCGGCTGATCAGGTGCAAACTGGTGACCGGCACGAACAGCTTGTCGCCGCCGGCGTATTCCAAGGTCAGAAACTCGGTGGGCAGGCCGCCTGCGTCTATGGTCTCGAGCCCCAGGTAGCGACCGACCCCGTGATCCAGGTGCACCACCGGCTGGCCCTGGGTCAGCTCGCCCAGGTTTCGGATCACCGCATCCGAGCTCAGGTTCTTGTTCTTGTCCCGCTGGCGCTTGCTGCGGATCTTGCCGCCGAGCAGCTCGGCTTCGGTGATGAGGGCAAGGGGCGTCTGGCCGGGCTCTTGCAGCAGGAAGCCCCGCTCCAGGGGGCAGACCAGCAGCCCGTGGCGCTCATCGCTCGAGAGGAAGGCGTCGAGGGAGGCAAACTCCCGGGGTTGCAGGTTGATCCGTGCGAGCAGATCCCCGAGCCCCTCGCGCCGCCCCTCGGACTCCACCGCAAACAGGGTGCGCCCGGCAAAGCCTTGCAGGAAGCCGTCAAGGGCCAGCAGGGGTTGCTCCTTGCTGTGGTCGAGCTGCAGATCCGGCAGGGGGGCGAGGGGCAGATCGTGCTGATCCGCTCCGCCGTCAACGGTCGCCTCCTGCAGACGCACGGCGCCATAGTCCCCGAGGGCGGCGAAGAGCTGCTCCACCGGCAGATAGATCTGCTGGGGCGGCAGCAGGGGACGGGTGTTGTCCCAGCGCCTGTCTTCATAGCGCTGGCCGATGTCGTTCCAGAAGCGCTGGGCCGCGGGGTAGATCTCCCCCACGGTGAGCAGCAGGGTGTTGCCTGGCAGGTAGTCAAACAGGCTGGCGGTCTGGTTGAAGAAGAGCGGCAGGTAGTATTCGATGCCGGCGGGCCAGCGCCCCTTGCTCACCTCCTGATAGACGGAGCCCTCGGCCCGGGAGATCTCGAACTGTTCGCGATACTGGCCACGAAACAGCTCGATGGCCCCCTCGTCGGTGGGAAATTCCCGGGCGGGCAGGAGGCTCACCGACTTCACCGGCTCGCTGGAGCGCTGGGTCTCGGGATCGAACGGGCGGATGGAGTCCACCTCGTCATCGAAAAAATCAATGCGATAGGGGCGGCTGCTCCCCATGGGGAAGAGATCCAGCAGGGAGCCGCGGGCGGCGAATTCGCCGTGCTCCAGCACCTGTTCCACCGCCACGTAGCCCGCCTCCGCCAGACGCCCGCGCAGCTGCTGCAGGTTGAGGCGCTGGCCGCTTGTGACCATCAGGCTGTATTTGTCGAGATAAGCCTGGGGCGCCGTGCGCAGCATCAGGGTGGAGATGGGCACGATGAGCACGCCGTGGCGCATCTGCGGCAACTGGTAGAGGGTCTCGAGGCGCTGGGAGATGATGTCCTGGTGGGGAGAGAAGCTGTCGTAGGGCAGGGTCTCCCAGTCCGGGAACAGCAGCACCGGGCAATCCTGATCCGCCAGCAGGAACCCCAGTTCCTGTTCAAGGCGCAGGGCGCTCGGGGTATCGGCGGTGACCAGCAGGACGGGTCTTCGGGCTTCCCGGGTGAGGCGGGCGGCAACCAGAGCCAGGCTGCTGCCGACCAGCTGGCCGAACGTTGTCTTCTGGCCCGCTTTGGCGGGCAAGGCGGGGAGGGTCATTGGCATCATCGGAGTCTTTTACTGTTGGCGTTCTTTTGACATGGACCTGGGTTAGCGCTGACGTTCCTGGGCACGCAGCTTGAGCTGTTTCGACTGCACATGCAGGCTGGCGCGCACCAGCAGCTCCCGGTCATCCTCGCGGATGCGCACGTAGTCGAGCACCACGTGGGTGCCATGCTCTCCGGCGTCCCGCTGCACGACCTCGCCGTAGCAGTAGACGGCGGAGGCCTCTTCCCGCAGGAAGATCTTGAGCCGCACTATCTGGTGCAGGGCGGGGGCCTCCCCGTGCCCCTGGTGGGGGTGCAGGTAGGTGAGCTGCCCGGCGCCAAAGCGCAGGGTGTGGAAGCGGTGCTCGGGGTGATCCTGGGCCGCCAGCACATAGCCCATGATCATGTCGATCTTGCGGGACTGCTGGTTGATGATCTCCACCAGATCGTGCATGGACTCGTTCTGGCTGCGCAGCAACCGGCTGCTCACCAGATCGATGGAGGTGATGGCGGAGGCGATGCGAAACGGCTCGGGCAACTCGGCCTCCAGGGCCTCCAGCGTCGGCAGACGAAAGTCGGCCGGCATGGGGATCACATTGACCGGCGTGGCATGGGTGACGCTGAAGAACTGTTCCTGCATGGAGGCTATCCCTTGTTGTCATAGACGGTTTCCCTTTATTATCCGGTATCTTATTTCGTTGGCAACGTAGATATCCTTGAAGACCGGACTTTTTCAGCCACTGTCGCTGGCCATCGGCCTGCGTTATGCAGGCTCGCGACGCAGTAACCGCTTCGTCTCCTTTATCTCCCTGTTCTCCACCTTTGGCATCGCCATCGGGGTCGCTGCCCTGATGGTGGTGATCTCGGTGATGAACGGGTTCGAAGGCCAGCTCAAGGGGCGCATCCTCGGTGTGATCCCCCATGTGGTGGTGACCAATCAGGCCGGACGCATCGAGGCCGAGCCCGAAGGTCTGCCCGACCTGGCCCGCTTGCCCCACGTGGTGGCCACGGCCCCCATGCTCGACAGCGAAGGCATGCTGCAAAGCCCGGGTCAGCTCACCGGCGTGAGCGTGCAGGGGATCGATCCCGCCCGCTGGCCCAAGGATGACATCCTGCACGCCCAGATGCTGGGAGGGCGCCTTGACAGCCTGCAGGCCGGTGAATACCACATCGTGCTGGGGCAGGGGGTGGCCAGCCGACTCAAGGTCTCCATCGGCGACCAGGTGCGTCTCATCCTGACCGAAGGTACCCGCTTTACCCCCTTTGGCCGGGTGCCGGCCCAGCGTCTTTTCACCGTCTCCGGCATTTTCGGGGTCGGCGCCGACGTGGACAGCCAGGTGGCCCTGATTGCCCTGGGGGATGCCCAGCGCATGCTGCGCCTGCCCGCAGACAAGGTGGGCGGCATCCGCCTCTGGCTGGACGATCCCTTCGCCGCCGACGAGGTGGTGAAGACCGCGTTGCCGGACGGGCTGGAGTGGCAGGACTGGCGCCGCGAGCGCGGCGAGCTGTTCCAGGCGGTGGCCATGGAAAAACGGATGATGGGGCTGATGCTGGTGCTGATCATCGCGGTCGCCACCTTCAACATCCTCTCCGCCCTGGTGATGGTGGTCACCGACAAGGAAGGGGAGGTGGCCATCCTGCGTACCATGGGCATGAGCGAATCCGGCATCGTCAAGATCTTCATGGTGCTGGGGGCGTCGAGCGGCGTAATCGGCGCCCTGTTCGGGGGGCTGGCGGGGCTGGCGCTCTGCTTTGGCCTCAATCCTCTGCTCAATGCCCTTGGGCTCAACCTCTATATGGCGGCAGGGGGCAGCGGTCTGCCGGTCATCGTCGAGCCGGCCCAGGTCATGACCATTTTGCTGGGCGCCGTGCTGCTCAGCTTCAGTGCCACCCTTTACCCGGCCTCCCGCGCGGCCCGGGTCAAACCGGCGGAGGCGCTGCGTTATGAATAATTCATCTTCTGTTGTTACAGGTGCAAGTGGAGCCCCCGTTATGAATCAATCCGTCTCCTGCGAGCCGCTGCTGCGCTGTCAGGCCCTCAATCATGTCTACAAAGAGGGCAATCTGGAGACCCAGGTACTCAAGGGGATCGAGCTGGACGTCGCCCCCGGGGAGATGCTGGCGGTGGTGGGGAGCTCGGGCTCCGGCAAGACCACCCTGCTGCACCTGATGGGGGCGCTGGACAACCCTTCCAGCGGCGCCGTGCTGTTCAAGGGGCAGGACATCCATGGCTGGGACAGCCGCACCCAGGCGAGGTTTCGCAACCAGGAGCTGGGTTTCGTTTACCAGTTCCACCACCTGCTCTCGGAATTCAGCGCGCTGGAAAATGCGGCCATGCCGCTGCTGATCGCCGGTGAGTCGGTGGCCAGCGCCACCGAGAAGGCGAGCAAGATGCTGGGGCGGGTGGGGCTCTCCCACCGTCTCAACCACAGACCGTCCGAGCTCTCCGGTGGTGAGCGCCAGCGGGTGGCCATCGCCCGTGCCCTGGTCAACGAACCCAGCCTGGTGCTGGCGGACGAGCCCACCGGCAACCTGGATCATGCCAGCGCCACCGCCGTCTATGAGCTCTTGTGCGAGCTCAACCGCGAGCTTGGCACCGCGTTCGTGGTGGTGACCCATGACTTGAGCCTGGCCGCCAAGCTCCACCGCCGGGTCACCCTGGTGAGCGGCATCATGGCGGAGGTCGCCTGATGTTCAAGCCGCTGCCCCTGTTCCTGGGCCTGCGTTACAGCCGCTCCCGCCGCCGCAACGGCTTCATCGCCTTCATTTCGGCCTCCTCCCTCATCGGGATCGCCCTCGGGGTGATGGCCCTCATTCTTGGCCTCTCCGCCATGAACGGGTTCGAGCGGGAGCTCAAGAACCGGGTGCTCTCCGTGGTCCCTCACGGCGAGCTCATCGGCATGGAAGCGCCGCTGCCTGACTGGCCGCGGCTCAGGGACTACCTGCTGGCCCAGCCCGGGGTGGAGGCGGCTGCGCCCGTCATTCGCCTGGACGGCCTGCTGGAGCACGGCTCCGCCCTCAAGGGGGTCCAGCTGCGTGCGGTGCTGCCGGAGCTGGAAGCCAATCTCTCCGATGCGGGCAACTTCATGACGGGTCGGGGCCTTCGCGAGCTGCAGGCGGGTGAACACGGAGTCATCCTCGGCAAGATCATCGCCGACAAGCTGGGGGTCAAGACAGGGGACACCGTCACCCTGCTGCTGCCCCAGGCGGGTGATGCCGCCGGCATCAAGAACCCGAAACGGGAGGCGCTCACCGTGGTAGGGCTGCTCGAGATCGGTGGCCAGCTCGACGGCCTGCTCGGCTTCATGCACCTGGCGGACGCCCAGGCCATCACCGGCATGGGCAGCGCGGTGGAGGGGTTCAGCATCAAGGTGAGCGACGTGCTCAAGGCCCAGTCCATTACGGTGGCGGCGGCCCAGAAATTTCCGCACTACGTCTATATCAGTAGCTGGATGAGCCGTCAGGGTTATCTCTATCAGGACATCCAGATGGTGCGCACCGTGATGTACGTGGTGATGCTGATGGTGGTGGCGGTGGCCTGCTTCAACATCGTCTCCACCCTGGTGATGGCGGTGAATGAGAAGCGCAGCGAGATTGCCATCTTGAAGACCATGGGGGCGAGCCCGGGCCAGATCCGGCTCACTTTCGTCATCCAGGGGATGGTGAACGGGGTGGCGGGAGCCTTGCTAGGCGCCCTGCTGGGCGGCCTGCTCTCCAGCAAGCTGACCCAGATCCTGAGCGCCATCGAAGGAGTGATCGGGCACCGTTTCCTCAATCCGGACATCTACTTCATCGACTTCCTGCCGACCGAGCTGCACATGCAGGACTTGCTCATCGTGACCGGCGCCGCCATCCTGATGAGCCTGGTGGCGACCCTCTATCCCGCCTGGCGGGCGAGCGGCCTGGTGCCGTCCCGGGAGCTGGGGCATTGATACCCATGGATGTGATAACGGGCCCTGCGGGGCCCTTTTTATTGTCACTCTTTTGTGGGGAACCCCCCGAAGTGGCGGTTATCGAGGCAATACGCAGGAGGAGATGATGCCCGGTGCCGTGTTGATGGCATCAATGGGCATTCAACTCATCGAGAGGCAGTGAAAAACTCCCCACGAAGACATCGATGAAGTAGCGCATGGCGGGGTTCATCCTGGCGTCCAGCATCTGCTCGAGGCGCTTTCGCGCGGGCTCGAACTCCCGGTTGCCGACGCTCAGCTCCTCCAGACACTTGGTGTAGGCACAGAGGGTGTCTGCATCCTTCACCAGGCTGGTGAGGGCCTCGTCCTGGGCGCCGGAGTCGAGCAGGGGGCGAAAGTCCTCGACCAGCTCAGGCGGCAACATGCCCAGCAGGCGCTGCTCGGCGGCAAGCTCAATCTTCTTGTATTCACGGGCGATTTCGGGATTGAAGTACTTGACCGGGGTGGGCAGATCCCCGGTCAGCACCTCGCTGCTGTCGTGGTAGAGGGCCATGACGGCGGCCCGGTCTGCATCCACCTGAGCGCCGAACAGGCGATTGCTGATAAGGCCGAGGGCGTGGGCCACCATGGCAACCTGCAAGCTGTGCTCGGCGATGTTTTCGGGCTGGATGTTGCGCATCAGGGGCCAGCGGTAGATGAGGCGCATACGGGCGAGGTTGGCAAAAAAATGGCTGGGCAGCATGAAAGACCTCGAATGGGGCAATGAAAAAGGGCAGACCCTAGTCTGCCCTTTTTTCCACCCGCAAGGATAGTCTGAGATGGGCTGTCAGCGGATGTAGCGGCCCGATTCGGCCTCGTGGTTGGTCACTATCATCTGGCCGATGGGGGCAAGGCTGATGAGGGCCAGCTTGAGGTGCTGGATGCCGAACGGGATGCCGACGATGGTGACGAAACAGGCCAGCGCCGAGGCGATGTGGCCGATGGCCAGCCAGACCCCGATGAGCACAAACCAGAGAATGTTGCCAATCAGCCCCAGGGCACCGGTGCCGATGTCGCTCTGGCCCGTCATGCTCTTGCGGCTCACCGCCTGCTTGCCAAACGGGAAGAAGGTGAAAGTGCCGATGACGAAGCAGGCGCGTCCCCAGGGGATCCCGATGAGGGAGATGAAGCAGAGCAGCCCCGCCAGCCACCAGGCCAGCCCCATGAAGACGCCTCCCAGCACGAACCAGAGCAGATTGAACAAGAAGCGGAAAAAGGACATGTGGGTGACTCCAGCAGCACGTAAATTGGTTGTCACCATAGCGAGCCCTGCCGGGGGACGCAATGGCGCAGGCGAGAAGGTGGACAATTTGGGTCGCAGCACGCCATTTTTGTGCCTGATTGGCGGCGGATGGCGATCAAAATGGCCCGTTCGCCGTGAAAAAGAGTGAGCCAGTGCAAATTATTGCGGATGGAATGCTTGAACTCGGTGCAAGGCTTCCCCATATAGGAGAAAGTCTTGCGCAAATTGTGCTGTCTGTGCCCCGGATGGGGGATGTGCGGCTCGACGCGACCACTGCACGCCGCTATAATGTCGCGTCATATTTTCTCATCACAAAGACAGTCGTTGTCTTTATAAACAGGAAGACTCCGGGCTTGCCCGGGGGCAATAAAGGGTCAGCACGCAGTGCTGAGTTGAACGAGGTAAAAGAATGCAAGTTTCTGTAGAGACAACCCAGGGTCTGGAACGCCGTCTTACCATCACTGTACCGGCCGCTACCGTTGACGCCGCCGTGCGCAAAGAATTGAATGGCCTGGCCAAAACCCGTCGCATCGACGGTTTCCGTCCTGGCAAGGCTCCGGTTGCCATCATCAAGAAGATGTTCGGTGCCATGGCTCACGCCCGCGTTGCCGATGAAATGATGCAGAACAACTTCATCAAGGCCATCATCGAGAACAAACTGAGCCCGGCTGGCGCCCCGACCATGGATCCGAAAGAGATCAAAGAAGGTCAGGATTTCGAGTTCACCGCCACTTTCGAAGTGTATCCGGAGTTCGAAGTTGCCGGTCTGGAGAGCATCAAGGTCGAGAAGCCGGTTGCCACCGTTAAGGACAGCGACCTGGAAAACATGATCGACACCCTGCGCAAGCAGCACGCCACCTGGACTGAAGCCGCTGTGGCTGCCGCCAACGGCATGCGTGTGACCATGGACTTCGTCGGTTCCATCGACGGTGAAGAGTTCGACGGTGGCAAGGCTGAAGGCTTCACCCTGGAACTGGGCGCTGGCCGCATGATCCCGGGCTTCGAAGACGCCATCCAGGGCAAGAAAGCGGGCGACGAGTTCACCATCGAGGTGACTTTCCCGGCTGACTACCACGCCGAAGCCCTGAAGGGCAAGGCTGCCAAGTTTGCCTCCAAGCTGCACAAGGTTGAAGAGCAAGTGCTGCCCGAGCTGACCGAAGAGTTCGTCAAGCGTTTCGGCATCGAGAGCGGCAGCGTTGAAGAGCTGAAGGCTGAAGTGCGCAAGAACATGGAGCGCGAACTGGCCCAGGCCCTGAAAAACAGCGTGAAAGAGCAGGTACTGAACGGCCTGGTTGAAGCCAACCAGATCGATCTGCCGAAGGCTGCTGTTGCCCAGGAAATCGACACCCTGCGTCAGCAGGCTCTGCAGCGCTTCGGTGGCTTCCAGGGCGGCAACGCCCCCGAGCTGCCGGCCGAGCTGTTCCAGGCCCAGGCCGAGCGCCGTGTCCGCGTTGGTCTGCTGCTGGGTGACGTCATCCGCACCAACGAGATCAAGGCTGACGACGCCCGTGTGACCAGCATCATCGAGTCCATGGCCACTGCCTACGAAGATCCGAAAGAAGTGATCGAGTACTATCAGCAGAACGAGCAGATGCTGAACGGCGTGCGCAACCTGGCCATTGAAGATCAAGCCATCGATCTGATCCTGTCCAAGGCGCAAGTCACCGAGAAAGAAGTTGCCTTCGACGAAGTGATCAACAAGTCCGGTGCCGCTGCCTAAGAACATTTGACTTAAGGTCAAAACTGTTAAGTATAATGGCTCGTGTGATCTCCACTCGGGCCATTTTATTTTAGGGACAATGCCTTATGTACAAGAACTATAACGATGTGACTGAATCCCCACGCAATGCGCTCATCCCGATGGTGGTAGAGCAAACCGCGAAAGGGGAGCGTTCCTACGACATCTATTCCCGTCTGCTGAAAGAGCGGGTGATCTTCCTGACCGGTCAGGTCGAGGATCACATGGCGAACCTGGTGGTGGCCCAACTGCTGTTCCTGGAGTCCGAGAACCCGGATCAGGACATCAGCATCTACATCAACTCGCCGGGTGGCGCCGTCACTGCGGGTATGTCCATTTATGACACCATGCAGTTCATCAAGCCGGACGTGAGCACCGTCTGCATGGGGCAGGCCTGCTCCATGGGGGCCTTCCTGCTGGCCGGTGGCGCCAAAGGCAAGCGTTTCTGCCTGCCCAATGCCCGAGTGATGATCCACCAGCCGCTGGGCGGCTTCCAGGGCCAGGCTTCTGACATCCAGATCCATGCCCAGGAGATCCTGAAAATCAAGAATACCCTGAACGATCGTCTGGCGTTCCATACCGGTCAGGACATGGCCACCATCGAGCGCGACACCGACCGTGACAACTTCATGTCCGCCGAACAGGCCGTTGCCTATGGTCTGGTTGACGGCATCCTGAGCCAGCGCGGCTGAGCAGGGTACCCCGTCCTGTTGTAAACTCAACAGGACGATCCATCCTCTATTGATAAAACGAGGTCGCTGAATGACAGAGAAACGCAAGGGTGAGGGCGACAAGCTGCTGTATTGCTCTTTCTGCGGCAAAAGCCAGCATGAAGTGCGCAAGCTGATCGCTGGCCCTTCCGTCTACGTATGTGATGAGTGTGTCGAGCTGTGCAACGACATCATCCGCGAAGAGATCCGCGAGATCTCTCCCAAGCGCGATGGTAGCGAGCTGCCGACCCCTCATGAAATCCGCGCTCATCTGGACGACTACGTGATCGGTCAGGAGTACGCCAAGAAGGTGCTGGCAGTGGCTGTCTACAACCACTACAAGCGTCTTCGCAGCGGCAGCGAGTCCGGTGGCGTGGAGCTGGGCAAATCCAACATCCTGCTGATTGGCCCCACCGGCAGCGGCAAGACTCTGCTGGCCGAGACCCTGGCTCGTCTGCTGGATGTGCCCTTCACCATGGCCGATGCCACCACCCTGACCGAAGCCGGTTACGTGGGCGAGGACGTGGAGAACATCATCCAGAAGTTGCTGCAAAAGTGCGACTACGACGTGGAGAAGGCCCAGCGCGGTATCGTCTACATCGACGAGATCGACAAGATCTCCCGCAAGTCGGACAACCCCTCCATCACCCGCGACGTCTCCGGGGAAGGGGTGCAGCAGGCACTGCTGAAACTGATCGAAGGCACCATCGCCTCCGTGCCGCCCCAGGGCGGTCGCAAGCACCCGCAGCAGGAGTTTTTGCAGGTCGACACCTCCAAGATCCTCTTCATCTGTGGTGGTGCTTTCGCGGGGCTGGACAAGGTGATCGAGCAGCGCTCCGTCAAGGGCACCGGCATCGGTTTTGGCGCCGAGGTGAAATCCAAGAATGCCAAGGCAACCCTGAGCGAGAACTTTGCCAAGGTGGAGCCGGAAGATCTCATCAAGTACGGTCTCATCCCCGAGTTCATCGGCCGTCTGCCGGTGGTCGCGACCCTGACCGAGCTTGACGAGGCTGCCCTCATCCAGATCCTGAAAGAGCCGAAAAACGCGCTGACCAAGCAGTATGCCGCGCTGTTCGCCCTGGAAGAGGTGGAGCTGGAGTTTCGTGACGACGCGCTCAATGCCATTGCCCGCAAGGCCATGGAGCGCAAAACCGGTGCCCGGGGTCTGCGTTCCATTGTCGAGGCCGTACTGCTCGACACCATGTATGACCTGCCCTCCCTGAAAGGGGTCAGCAAGGTGGTGATCGACGAGACGGTGATCAAGGGAGACTCCGCGCCCCTGATGATCTACGACAATCCCGAGACTCAGGCCGCAGCCTCAGAGTAACTGTCTGATTTTTAATCACATAAAGGGGCTTTTTGCCCCTTTCATGCTTTTTACGGCCAAGGCGATTGAATCTCATCTTTGCGCCCCCATATACTCAGCCAAGCCTTTGCCAACGGTATAACAAGCCGAGAGGACATATATGAACCTAGAGCGTTCAGAACGCATCGAGATTCCCGTCCTGCCTCTTCGTGACGTGGTGGTCTATCCCCACATGGTCATTCCACTCTTTGTGGGGCGGGAAAAATCCATTCGCTGTCTGGAAGCGGCCATGGAGCAGGACAAGAAAGTCCTGCTGGTGGCCCAGAAGGATGCGTCGACTGACGAACCGACGGTGGAGGAAATTTTCTCCGTCGGGACAGTGGCCAATATTCTGCAGATGCTCAAGCTGCCGGACGGCACCGTCAAGGTGCTGGTGGAGGGGGGCCAGCGTGCCCGCCTTGAGCGGATGAACGACGATCGCGACTTCTTTGTCGGGGAGGCCCAGTACATCGCGTCCGCCCCCATCGAGGAGAAGGATCAGGACGTGCTGGTGCGCTCTGCCATCGGCCAGTTCGAAGGTTACATCAAGCTCAACAAGAAGATCCCGCCCGAGGTACTCACCTCGATTTCGGCGATTGACGATGCGGCGCGCCTGGCCGATACCATGGCTGCCCACATGCCGCTCAAGCTCGAAGACAAGCAGAAGGTGCTGGAAATCGCCTCCGTGTCCGAGCGCATCGAGTTTCTGATGGCCATGATGGAGTCGGAGATCGACCTGTTGCAGGTCGAGAAACGCATCCGCTCTCGGGTCAAGAAGCAGATGGAGAAGAGCCAGCGGGAGTATTACCTCAACGAGCAGATGAAGGCCATCCAGAAAGAGCTGGGTGAGCTGGAAGACAGCCCGGATGAATTCGAAGCCCTCAATCGCAAGATTGAAGAGGCCGGGATGCCGGAGGATGCCCGCGAGAAGGCCCAGGCCGAGCTCGCCAAGCTCAAGATGATGTCCCCCATGTCGGCGGAAGCCACCGTGGTGCGCAGCTATGTGGACTGGATGGTGCAGGTGCCCTGGAAGACCCGCTCCAAGGTCAAGAAAGACCTGGGCAAGGCCCAGGAGGTGCTGGATGCGGATCACTATGGCCTGGACAAGGTCAAGGATCGCATCCTCGAATACCTGGCAGTGCAGGCGCGGGTCAACAAGCTCAAGGGCCCCATCCTCTGCCTGGTCGGGCCTCCCGGGGTGGGCAAGACCTCCCTGGGCCAGTCCATCGCCAAGGCCACCGGCCGCAAGTATGTGCGCATGGCCCTGGGTGGGGTGCGTGACGAGGCGGAGATCCGTGGTCACCGTCGTACCTACATCGGCTCCATGCCCGGCAAGCTCATCCAGAAGATGGCGAAAGTCGGCGTGAAGAACCCGCTGTTCCTGCTCGACGAAATCGACAAGATGAGCTCGGACATGCGTGGCGATCCCGCTTCCGCCCTGCTGGAGGTGCTGGATCCCGAGCAGAACAGCAGCTTCAACGATCACTATCTGGAAGTGGATTATGACCTGTCGGACGTGATGTTCGTGGCCACCTCCAACTCCATGAACATCCCGGGTCCGCTGCTGGACCGGATGGAAGTGATCCGTCTGTCCGGTTACACCGAGGACGAGAAGCTCAACATTGCCAAGCAGCACCTGGTTGCCAAGCAGATCCAGCGCAACGGCCTGAAGCCTTCCGAGATCACCATCGAGGATTCGGCGCTGATCGGAGTGATTCGCTACTACACCCGCGAGGCGGGTGTGCGCAGCCTGGAGCGTGAAATCTCCAAAATCTGTCGCAAGGCAGTCAAACGCATCCTGCTGGACAAGAGCATCAAACATGTTCAGGTCAACCAGGAGAACCTCAAGGAGTTCCTGGGGGTACAGCGCTTTGACTATGGCAAGGCCACCGACCAGAACCAGATTGGTCAGGTGTGCGGGCTGGCGTGGACCGAAGTGGGGGGCGATCTTCTCACCATCGAGACCACCAACATGCCAGGCAAGGGCAAGCTCACTTACACCGGTTCCCTCGGTGACGTGATGCAGGAGTCCATCCAGGCGGCCATGACGGTGGTGCGTGCCCGCGCCGAGAAGCTACGTATCAACGGCGACTTCTACGAGAAGCGCGACATCCACGTGCACGTGCCGGAAGGGGCGACCCCGAAAGACGGCCCGAGCGCCGGTATCGCCATGTGTACCGCCCTAGTCTCCAGCCTCACCGGCAACCCGGTGCGCGCCGACGTGGCCATGACGGGTGAAATCACCCTGCGTGGCGAGGTGTTGCCCATCGGTGGTCTCAAGGAGAAACTGCTGGCGGCCCACCGTGGTGGCATCAAGCGTGTGCTGATCCCGAAAGAGAACGAACGTGACCTCGAGGAGATCCCGGCCAACGTCAAACAAGATCTTGAAATCTATCCGGTTCGCTGGATTGATGAGGTGCTTGCACTGGCGTTGCAGGACAATCCGCAAGGTTTCGAACGCGTTTCTGTCGTGTAAATGTTGATGCGCCGCAAATTTGGCGCATTCGGGGGGTGGTTAAGGCTTGCATGCACCGGACAACGGAAGTAGCCTTGACCACCGATCGGGTACTCATGATGAGTCGCAATGCGTGATGTGGCGCGGGTTTGCGCCAGATTGTCACTTGCAACTGATCAGGAGGCTTGTTATAAAACCTCCACTTGTTGTGGCCAGGGAAATCAGCGCCGCAGCGATGTTCGATAAAAGGGGAATATAAGAGTGAATAAATCTCAACTGATTGACAAGATTGCAGACGGTGCTGATATCTCCAAAGCTGCCGCTGGTCGTGCGCTGGATGCCTTCATCGATGCCGTGGGCGAAGCCCTGAAAGAGGGTGACCAGGTTGCTCTGGTTGGTTTCGGTACTTTCGCCGTTCGCGAGCGTGCAGCCCGTTCCGGCCGCAACCCGCAAACTGGTGCGACCATCGAAATCGCTGCCGGTAAAGTTCCTGCCTTCAAAGCCGGCAAGGCCCTGAAAGACGCGGTCAACTAAGCCGGTCGCTGATATCTATCGGCACCGTCCTTGGTCTCTGACCAGACAAGTGAGAGGGCTCTCCCTCATACTGCTTGACCAAGGCGCATCGCAATCGGTGCGCCTTTTCATTATTTACGCCCATCGAGTTCGGGAGCATAAGTACAAACATGATGTTGGATAAACTACGCGAAGGGGCGCAGGGCAAGGTAGCCAAGGTTATCTTGGGCCTGATCATCCTCTCCTTTGCCTTGGCCGGCGTAGGCAGCTACCTCAATGGCCCGGCACGTACCGCCCCCGCCACCGTCAACGGCAATGACATCAGTGCCCCCGCACTGGAGAATGCCTACCGCAATGAGCGGGCCCGCATGGAATCCCAAATGGGTGAGGCCTTCAACCAGCTGGCCGCCAATCCCGATTACATGAAACAGTTCCGCCGTGGCGTGCTGGACCGTCTGATCGATCAGGCGCTGATCGATGACAAGGCCCGCTCCCTGGGTCTGCGCGTCAGCGATGAGCAGATCAAGCAGGCCATCGTCGCCATGCCCGAGTTTGCCGAAAACGGCAAGTTCAGCAATGACCGCTACCTGCAGCTCATTCGCCGAGCCGGCATGACCCCCGAGATGTTCCGCGACTCCCTGCGCCAGGACATGGTGCGCCAGCAATTGATGGGCGCCGTGCTGGGATCGGAGTTCGCCCTCAAGGGTGAAGCCGAGCAACTGGATCGTCTCTACAACCAGACCCGTGACCTGCGCCTGATCCGTCTGGCCGCTTCCGCCTATGTGGACGGGATCGAGGTGAGCGATGCCGAGGTGGAGCAGTTCTACAAGACCAACAGCGCTCGCTTCATGAACGACGAGACGGTCAAGGTCGACTATCTGCTGCTCGATGCCGCGAACCTTGGCAAGAACATCAAGGTCACCGAGCAGGATGCCCAGGATTACTACGACCAGCATCAGGATCTGTTCCAGCGTCCCGAGCGCCGTCAGGTGGCTCACATCCTGATCCCGTTTGGCAAGGATGAAAAGGCCGCCGAGCAGAAAGCCGAGGCCGTGCTGGCCAAGGCCAAGGCAGGTGACGATTTCGCCGCGCTGGCCAAGGCCGACTCCTCCGATACCTTCTCTGCGAAGAAGGGCGGGGAGCTCGACTGGTTCGAGAAAGGGGTGATGGATCCTGCCTTCGAGAAAGCCGCGTTCGCGCTGGCCAAGGCCGGCGATCTCTCCGCCGTGGTGAAGAGCCCGTTCGGCTTCCACATCATCAAGCTGCTGGGAGTCGAGCCTGCCAAGACCAAGCCCTTCGTGGACGTGATGAGCGATACCATCGCCCGTCTGCAATCTGAGAAGGCCAAGGAGCAGTTCTTCGCCGAACAGCAGAAGATGGCCGACAGCAGCTTCGAGAACCCGGACTCCCTGGACTTGACCGCCGAAGCCATGGGCCTCCAGGTGCAGTCCACCGGCTATTTCAGCCAGGCCGATGCGCCGGCACCGCTCAATGATCCCAAGGTGCTCTCCGTGGCGTTCTCCGAACAGCTGCGCGATGACAATACCAACTCCGACGTGATCGAGCTGGCCGACGGCAAGGCGCTGGTGCTGCACATCATGGGTCACCAGCCGAAGGCGGCCAAGCCGCTTGCCGAGGTGAAAGAGCAGGTGATCACCGCCATCAAGCACGACAAGGCCAGTGAAGTGGCCCGTGGCAAGGCCCAGGGTCTGCTGGACAAGCTCAAGGCCGGTGAGAACGTTCAGGCCGACCTGACCGCGCTGGGTCTGAAAGTGGATACCCATACCGGCGTATCCCGCTTTGCCCAGGAGATGGATCAGAACCTGGTGACCCAGGCGTTCCGCATGCCCCATCCGACCGATGGCAAGCCGAGCGTCGAGTTGGTGACCGAAGCCAACGGTGATCGTGTGGTGGTGGCGCTGGACAAGGTCAACGTCATCAAGGAGCCGTCCCAGATGGTGAGCCTGCTGCAAGGTCAGCTGGGTCAGGGCAAGGCACAGGCTGACTACAAGTCGCTGATCGACGAGCTGCGCAAGGCGGCCAAGATCGAATACTTCACCGACGTGGAAGCCACTGTCGAGTAAGTCAGCCTCACGGCCGCAAGTGTGAAAACGGCTCCATAATGGAGCCGTTTTTTTGTGCCATCGACAGCCCGGCAGAGCGGGCGGGCGCAGGAGGGAAGGGCCAGGCACGGGCTTGTGCTGCCTATCCTGGCTGGGGATGAGCGGGACAGGTGTATGACAGCGCGCTGTACTCTTGCTTTCCCTATCCCCAATTCTTCTCTTGCTGTGGGGCGTGATTAAGGAGGCATAAAAAAAACCGGCGCACGAGGCGCCGGTTCTGATCGCTTTGCTTGAAAGCGGAGGATTACACCACACCCTGGGTGCGCAGGTAATCCTCGTAGGTCCCGCCGAAGTCGCGGATGCCGTCTTCGGTCAGCTCCAGAATGCGGGTCGCCAGGGAGGAGACGAACTCGCGGTCGTGGGAGACGAAGATCAGGGTGCCCTTGTACATCTCCAGCGCCAGGTTCAAGGATTCGATGGATTCCATGTCCAGGTGGTTGGTCGGTTCATCCATGATCAGGATGTTGGGGCGCTGCATCATCAGCTTGCCGAACAGCATCCGGCCCTGTTCACCACCGGAGAGCACCTTGACCGGCTTCTTGATGTCGTCCTGGGAGAAGAGCAGACGACCCAGCACGGAGCGCACCGCCTGCTCGTCTTCGTTCTCCTGCTTCCACTGGGCCATCCAGTCGAACACATTGAGATCGGTGTCGAAATCTTCGGCGTGATCCTGGGCGTAGTAGCCGATCTGGGCGTTCTCGGACCACTTGATGGTGCCGGTATCCGGTGCCAGGGCACCGACCAGCGTCTTGATCAGGGTGGACTTACCGATCCCGTTGGTACCCAGGATGGCGACCTTCTCGCCCACTTCCAGCATCATGTTGAGCCCCTTGAACAGGGGACCGTCGCCATAACCCTTGGAGACGCCTTCGATTTCCAGGATGTTGCGGTAGAGCTTCTTGTCCTGCTCGAAGCGGATGAAGGGGTTCTGACGGCTGGAGACCTTCACTTCCTCAATCTTGATCTTGTCGATCTGCTTGAGGCGGGAGGTAGCCTGGCTGGACTTGGAGGCGTTGGCGCTGAAGCGGGAGACGAAGGATTGCAGATCGGCGATCTGGGCCTTCTTCTTGGCGTTGTCGGCCAGCAGGCGCTCGCGGGCCTGGGTGGCAGCCAGCATGTACTCGTCGTAGTTGCCCGGGTAGACCCGCAGCTCGCCGTAGTCCAGATCCGCCATGTGGGTGCAGACGGAGTTCAGGAAGTGACGGTCGTGAGAGATGATGATCATGGTGCTTTCACGATCGTTGAGCACCTGCTCCAGCCAGCGAATGGTGTTGATGTCCAGGTTGTTGGTCGGTTCGTCCAGCAACAGGATGTCGGGGTTGGAGAAGAGCGCCTGCGCCAGCAGTACCCGCAGTTTCCAGCCCGGGGCCACTTCGCTCATCGGGCCGTTGTGCTGCTCGATGGGAATACCGGCACCCAGCAGCAGCTCGCCTGCGCGGGATTCGGCGGTGTAGCCATCATATTCGGCGACCAGGCCTTCCAGCTCGGCGGCCTTCATGTAGTCGTCGTCGGTGGCCTCCAGGTTGGCGTAGATGGCATCGCGTTCAGCGATGGCGGCCCACAGCTCGGTGTGGCCCATCATGACCACGTCCAGTACGCGCATCTCTTCGTAGGCGAACTGATCCTGGCGCAGCTTACCGATGCGCTCGTTGACATCCAGGCTCACATTGCCGCCGGTGGGTTCGAGATCGCCACCGAGGATCTTCATGAAGGTGGACTTGCCACAGCCGTTGGCACCGATGAGGCCGTAGCGGTTGCCGCCGCCAAACTTGACGCTGATGTTCTCAAACAGCGGCTTGGCGCCGAACTGCATGGTGATGTTGTTGCTTGAA
The DNA here is from genome assembly GCF_019048565.1 of Aeromonas sp. FDAARGOS 1406. Taxonomy (NCBI): domain Bacteria; kingdom Pseudomonadati; phylum Pseudomonadota; class Gammaproteobacteria; order Aeromonadales; family Aeromonadaceae; genus Aeromonas; species Aeromonas sp. FDAARGOS 1406. The sequence continues at coordinate 613,602 of NZ_CP077378.1, read as the reverse complement.
AGCACTGGAATGTCCCGGTTGGTCTGTCAAATGGCGCGCATTATGGCACAGATCCCCCGAAAGTTTTAGCAGGAACTGTGATCTGGCTCCATTGCGGGGGGGGGGGGAAGGTTTCACGACCAGGCCGGCAACGGGCTCCGGCTTCTCTTGCAGAGGGGAGGCGAGGGGCGGTCATGAAAAAAGCCGGCACTGGGCCGGCTTGGATGCGTGGGATGCCACTTAGTGGGCGGAGGCGCCGGAGGCACCGAGCCCGGTCTGGGATCTGACGAACTGCGGGAAGAACTTCGCATGCTCGTCGGAGGCTGCCTGGGACTTGTCGGTGACCGAGAAGAACCAGATCCCGATGAAAGCCAGCCCCATGGAGAAGAGCGCCGGGTATTCGTAGGGGAAGATGGCCTGGGCATGACCCAGCACCTTCACCCAGACGGTGGGGCCCAGGATCATCAGGGTCACGGCGCTGATGAGACCGAGCCAGCCGCCATAGACGGCGCCACGGGTGGTCAGGCGCGACCAGAACATGGAGAGGAAGAGCACCGGGAAGTTGCAGCTCGCCGCGATGGAGAACGCCAGGCCCACCATGAAGGCGATGTTCTGCTTCTCGAACAGGATGCCAAGGCCGATGGCGACCACACCCAGTACCAGGGTGGTCATCTTGGAGACGCGCAGCTCGTCGGCCTCGTTGGCCTTGCCTTCCTTGATGACGCAGGCATAGAGGTCGTGAGAGACCGCGGAGGCCCCCGCCAGGGTCAGCCCGGCCACGACCGCCAGTATGGTGGCAAACGCCACGGCGGAGATGAAGCCCAGGAACAGGCTGCCGCCCACCGCATCGGCCAGATGGACCGCCGCCATGTTGGTGCCCCCCAGCAGGGCGCCGGTGGCGTCCTTGAAGTCCGGGTTGGTGCTGACCAGCAGGATGGCGCCAAAGCCGATGATGAAGGTGAGGATGTAGAAGTACCCGATGAAGCCGGTGGCATAGAACACCGATTTACGGGCTTCCTTGGCATCGCTCACGGTAAAGAAGCGCATCAGGATGTGGGGCAGACCTGCGGTACCGAACATCAGGGCCAGCCCAAGGGAGATGGCGGAGATGGGGTCGGCGACCAGGCCGCCCGGGCTCATGATGGCCGCACCATTGGCATGCACCTTGACCGCTTCGCTGAACAGGGTACCGACGTCGAAGTTGACGGACTTCATCACCATGATGGCCATGAAGGAGGCACCGGAGAGCAGCATCACCGCCTTGATGATCTGTACCCAGGTGGTGGCCAGCATGCCGCCGAACAGCACGTAGAGCACCATCAGGATGCCGACCAGCACCACGGCCACGTGGTATTGGAGGCCGAACAGCAGCTCGATGAGCTTGCCGGCACCGACCATCTGGGCGATGAGGTAGAGGGCGACCACCACCAGGGAGCCGCTGGCGGAGAGGCTGCGCACCGAGGTCTGCTTGAGGCGGTAGGAGGCCACGTCGGCAAAGGTGTACTTGCCGAGGTTGCGCAGCCGCTCCGCGATCAGGAACAGGATGATGGGCCAGCCCACCAGGAAGCCGATGGAGTAGATGAGACCGTCGTAGCCCGAGGTATAGACCAGGGCGGAGATGCCGAGGAAGGAGGCGGCGGACATGTAGTCACCGGCGATGGCCAGACCGTTCTGGAAGCCGGTGATGCGCCCGCCGGCGGCATAGTAGTCGGAAGCCGAACGGTTGCGCTTGGAGGCCCAGTAGGTGATGAACAGGGTGGCGGCCACGAAGACCACGAACATCACGATGGCCGAGATATTGAGGGGTTGGCGTTGCACCTCGCCGCTGATGGCGTCGGCCGCCAGCAAGGGGGTGGAGATCAGACCTGCCAGCGGCAGCAGAAACTTGCCTTTCATGATTGCGCTCCCTTGAGGATCTTCTGGTTCAGCTCGTCGAACTCGCCGTTGGCACGAAATACGTAGATACCGGTCAGCACGAAGGCCGATACGATGAGACCAATCCCGACCGGGATGCCACGGGTGATGCTGGAGCCTTCGCTCAAGGGGGTGCCAAGCCAGCCCGGTGCAAAGGCGATGAGCAGGATGAACGCCAGGTAGAGCCCCAGCATCAGGATGGAGAGGGTCCAGGCAAAACGCTGGCGTTTGGCGACCAGTGCCTGGAAGTTGGGATCTTGCTGGATCCGAAGATACGGTTGCTGTTCCATTGCAGTTCTCCATGACAGTGAATGTCAGCGGTGGATGAGGGGTTCCCTACCGGACAGCACGGCTGTCCATGTAAGCAAAATGTGAATTAAATGTTATCTCCGAACAATTAGACTTTGGGATAAGCCAGCGGGCCGCCCTGATGCAGGCGTACAAAGACAAGGGCGGCGGTGACGGCATCGCTCAGGGCGTCGTGGGGGGGCAGGGCTGGCAGCGCCAGATGGCGACAGATCGCGGCCAGGTGCAGATCGATGGCGGCATCGGGATAGCGGCGATAGAGGTGATCGTGATAGAGGCGGCTCACCTCGATGCCGCGCTGGGGCAGGGTGAGCCGCCACAGCCGTTGGCAGGCGAGGTTGAGAATGCGCAGGTCATAGGCGATGTGATACCCCACCAGCTCACGGGGGCCGATGAACTCCAGCAGCGCGCGCAGCGCGGGCTCCAGTGCCATTCCCTGTTGCAGATCCTGATGGCGCAGGCCGTGGATCACCACGGACCCGGCGTTCAGGCTGGCGGGAGCCTGGACCCGGATGGCAAGGGCATCGCCCGTCTTTATCCGGTTGCCCCGGATGCGCACCGCCCCGATGGAGACGATCTCCGCCAGCGCCGGATCCAGGCTGGTGGTCTCGAAGTCCAGCGCCACCCACTCGTCGCCAGCAGGGCGGGCAAAGAGCGGGGCAAACTCCCCCTCCCGAAACGTCCTGCCAAGCCAGCGGCGGCGCCAGTGCATCCACATCGCTATTGCCTAAGACGAAAGTGCAAGGTGAGCCATTGCTGGAACTTCTTCACCTGGTGCAGGGCATGGCGCAGCAGATCCCGCTCTGCGGGGCCGAGGTCTGCCACCCGCACCCGTCCGTCTCCCTCCTGCAACTGGCTGCGCAGCCGAAGCCGCATGAACAGCCGGAAGGCCTCCGCCAGATTGGTGCCATAGTCCCGGCTGAGGCGTCCCTGGCCCACCAGGGCCTCGATGCGCCCCGTGGTCGAGGTCTCCAGGATCCCCGCCTCCAGGGAGAGCACCCGGACGCCGTGGACAAGGGGGAAGAGGCCGCCCCGCTTGAGATCCAGCCCCTCCGGGGCTTGCTCCAGCCTGCCAAAGAGGGTGAGGGGGGCGTGAAAGGCGACGGCGGCCCTTGCCATCTCCGCCAGCAGATCCGGCCGGTCGGCGAGGCAGGCCCGCAGGTGGCGGGCGACGGGGGCGAGCCGGGCGCGATCTCCCGTGATGGCCTGGGCATCGGCCAGGGTGGCGAGCCAGAGCAGATCCGCTTCGCTGGCGCGCACACAGGCCTGCTCTATCCCTTGCAGCCAGCCGTCAAGCGGCTTCACCCAGGCCGGGTTGTTGACCATCACCCTGCCCGGGCAAGGGGGATAACCCAGGCGCGCCAGCAGGGCGCTGAAGGCGGCCAGATCCGCCGACTGGGTGGGCCACGGCAGGCCATCCGGCAGGATCAGGGCATTATCCTGATCGGTTTTCTGGATCTGCTCGCCACGCCCCTCCGACCCCAGCATCAGCAGGCACACCTGCTCTTGCTGCGCCGCGGGGATCACCAGGGAAAAGGCCTTGGCGATCAACTGCTCGTTGATGGTGGCGATGAGCTTCATCAGGAACAGGGTGTGGATCCCCTGGGCAAACAGGGAGCGAATGAGCTGCTGCTGCTCCCGGGCGACCGCCTCGAGGGCGGCCGGGGAGTCGGCGCGGGCGATGCGCAGGGTCAACACATGGGAGTGGGTGGAGAAGAGCCCGAGCACCTGGGTCAAATGCAGGATGCCTGCCACCTCCTGCCCCTGCCAGATGACCAGGCGCTTGATGCGGTGGCGGGTCATCAGCAGCAGGGCATCGAACAGATAGCTCCCCAGTGGCAGACCCGTCAGCGGGGTGGGGGTCAGCACCGCCAGCGGCGCACTGAGCGACAATCCCTTGAGGGTGAGGGCGTGGAGCAGGGTCTTGCGGGTGGCCAGGCTCAGGCTGCCGTCTGCTCCGGGATAGAGCAGGCAGTCGGTGCCCCTGGCCACCATGGCCTCGGTGGCGGCCAGGAGCGAGAGGCTGCTTTCCACGATCAGCGGCGCCTGCAGATGGTCGGGAGCGATGCGGGTCAGGATGAACTCTGCCAGGTTCTGCTGTCCGAGCTGGCCGCGGCGCTCCTGCTCCCGCTGGCGCTCCGCCAGGGTGGCGGTGAAGTAGCGGGCGATATGGGGGTGCTCGTCGCACAGGGCCAGAAAGACGGGGCGGGGAATGAGCTGGCAGAGGGTATCTTCCAGGGCGGCGAAACGGTGGCGGCAGTGCCCGTCAAACTGGGCACGGACGTCGAACATGTCCCCCTCGCCATAGTCGCCAAAGGATTGATGGGGGGCAGACTCTTCCACGGCCCCCTTGATGATGAGGTAGAGCCCGGCGGGCTCCTCCCCGGCGTGCTGCACCGTCTGGCCCGCGCGAAAGTAGCAGATGCTGAGGTGCTGACCGAGCCGCTGGCGTGCCTCCTCGTCCAGGCCGTCGAACGGTGGACGGGCAAAATTGAACAGAAGTGACATGAGAGGCTCCACCGTGACCATGGGGCCAGTCTGACAAAGGCTCCACCACCGGGCCAGCCGACTTTAGTCGCAGGCCTGGGGCGGCCTCCCTGTACCTGCCCATAACACTCTGGTAACGTTGTGGTATGACCAGTTGAATCAAAGGACGAAGACGGAGATGGAAAAGCCAAGGGTCAAATGGGTGTTTCAGGAGGGGATCGCCGAGGTGATGCTCTGCCGGGGGGACAAGCTCAACGCACTGGATCGGGCCATGTTCGACGCCATCGACGAGACGCTGAACGCGCTATCCCGGCAAAAAGGGCTGCGGGCCGTGATCCTGCACGGGGAGGGGCGGGCGTTCTGCGCCGGGCTGGATGTGAAATCCATGCTGAGGCAGCCGGTGGCGGCGCTGGAGATCCTCAAGCGCGAGGCGGACGAGGCGACCAACCTGGCCCAGCGGGTGGCCTATGGCTGGCATCAACTGCCGGTGCCCGTGATTGCGGTGACCCAGGGGGTCTGTTTTGGCGGCGGCCTGCAGATAGCGCTCGGCGCCGATTTTCGCTTCAGCACCCCGGATTGCCGCTTCTCGGTGATGGAGATCAAGTGGGGCATCATCCCCGACATGAGCGGCAGCGTCACCCTGCGCAACCTGATGGGGATGGATACCGCCATGGAGCTTGCCATGAGCGGGAGCGAGCTGGAAGCCAGCGAAGCCAAGTCCCTCGGCCTGGTGAGCCGGGTGTGCGCGGATCCTCTGGAAGAGGCGCGGGCCTTTGCCCGGACCCTGATCACCAAGTCGCCGGATGCGCTGGCGGGGATCAAGCAGCTCTACACCCAGGCCTGGGCTCGCAGTGACGAGGCCATGCTCAAGGAAGAGACCCGGTTGCAGAGGCAGATCCTGGGGCGCCCCAACCAGTGGCGGGCGACCCTCAACAGCCTGTTTCGCTGGCGCCTGCCATTCGGACCGCGCCGCAACGCGCTTTGAACCCCTCATCCATCCAACACAAATGAAAATGGCAGCCTAGGCTGCCATTTTGCATTGTGCCGTCTGATTACTTGGCAACGGTATCCGGGTCCGCCTCGAAGGGGTGGCCGGTTTGCTCGCGCATCAGGTTTACTTCGGCGCGGTTTTCAATCCAGTAGTCCGCGTTCTTGATGCCGAGCTTTTCCGGGTGGAACACGGGATCCAGACCCTTGGCCAGCTGTGCCTCGTAGTCCTTGAGACAGGCGAAAGCCGGCTTTTGCAGCATCAGGATGGCACCGATGTTGAGCCAGGCCATCAGGCCGACGCCGATGTCACCCAGGCCCCAGGCCAGATCGGCGGTCTTGACGGTGCCGTAGACGGTGGCAGCCATCAGCGCAATCTTCAGCAGGAAGGTGAGCCAGGGGCGGTTAATCTTGCGGTTGACAAAAGCGATGTTGGTTTCGGCGATGTAGTAGTAGGCCACGATGGTGGTGAAGGCGAAGAAGAACAGGGCGATGGCGACGAAGTAGTTGCCAAAGCCTGGCATCATGCTTTCCATGGCGGTCTGCACATAGCCGGGGCCTGCCGCGATGCCGGCGATGCCGGTGTAGAGGGCGGCACCGTCCGGACCCTGCACGTTGTACAGGCCGGTGATGAGCAGCATGAAGCCGGTGGCGGAGCAGACGAACAGGGTGTCGATGTAGACGGAGAACGCCTGCACCAGGCCCTGCTTGGCCGGGTGGCTCACCGCCGCGGCGGAGGAGGCGTGGGGACCAGTCCCCTGGGCGGCTTCGTTGGAGTAGACGCCGCGCTTGACACCCCACATGATGGCCAGACCCAGAATGGCGCCGAAGCCGGCTTCCATCCCGAAGGCACTCTTCCAGATGAGCAGGATCACGCCCGGCAGTTGGCCGATGTTCAGGGCGATGATGACGCAGGCGACGATGATGTAACCCAGCGCCATGAAGGGCACCACGGTACTGGCGAAATTGGCGATGCGCTTGACGCCGCCGAAGATGATGAAACCGAGCAGCAGCGCCAGACCGGCGGCGGTGACGTTGGGATCGATGTCAAAGGCGGTCTGCAGGCTGGAGCCGATGGAGTTGGCTTGTACGCCCGGCAGCAGCACGCCGCAGGCGAAGATGGTGGCGATGGCGAAGGTCCAGGCATACCACTTCATGCCCAGGCCCTTCTCGATGTAGAAGGCCGGGCCGCCGCGGTATTCACCGTTGATCTTCTCCTTGTAGACCTGACCCAGGGTGGACTCCACGAAGGCGGAGCTGGCGCCGAGGAAGGCGACCATCCACATCCAGAACAGGGCGCCTGGGCCGCCGAAGGTGATGGCAGTGGCCACACCGGCGATGTTGCCGGTACCGACGCGACCGGCCAGGGTCATGGAGAGTGCCTGGAAGGAGGAGACACCGGCATCGTTGCCCTTGCCCTGAAACATCAGGCGTATCATGCCTTTCAAGTGACGCAGTTGCAGGAAACGGCTGCGCAGGGAGAAGTAGAGGCCCACCCCCAGACACAGATAGATGAGCGCAGGGCTCCAAATCACGCCATTGATGGCATTGACGATCTCATTCATGTACAACAACTCCTTTGTTGCGCTGTCTTGGCGAGGTCTGTGCCTCGCTGCCCTAACATTGAAATATATGGTGACCAAGGGGGTCACTCAGGATTGTGCGGGACTTTCGACTGGTTAGTCCGCGGGATTTAACATATCGGTTTGTTCAGGGCCTTCCTAGTGAAAAGTGTTGTGACTTTGTTAATTTGTGAATTGACATTAACAAATGGTGAATGGAACTGGACAAGATTCGGTACATACCCATCATCTGCCGCTTTGCCATGCCCAGAGGGCTGATTGAGGTAATGCAAATAGGAGGCCAGGAGTGGCAACAAGGGAAAACAGATACATCATTCGCCTCGCCGGGGAGGCGGATGGGGCCGGATTGACGGGGTTGTTTGCCCAGCTGGGCTACCCCAACCCTGATGGGGCGGTCAGCGCCAGGCTGGCCCAGCCCGATCCGGCGCGGGAGGTACTGCTGGCCCTGTGCGAGGGGATCCCGGTGGGGGTGCTGGTGTGGCATCGCCTGCAGCCCATGCACCTTGCACCAGCCTGGGGCCTGATCTCGGCGCTGGTTGTCGATGAGAGTGCAAGGGGAGGGGGCATCGGGGCCCTGCTGCTGGTGGCGGCAGAGCAGCGGGCGGCAGCCCTGGGGTGTGGCCAGCTGGAGCTCTCCAGCAGCCTCAAGCGCGAAGGGGCGCACCGATTTTATCTGGCGCAAGGGTATTGCGAGCGTCCGAAACGTTTTGTGAAAGCTGTCTGATTGGCAAGAGGAGTCCGTGTGTTCTGGTCCAGGTTGAAAGAGGTATTGGGTGGTGCATCTCCCCGGGAGCCCCGTCTCCCAGAAGAGCAGGAGTGGCGCGAGGCGCTGGCGGCGGTGCCCATCTTGCAGGGGCTTGAAGAAGAAGAGGCGCAGAAGTTGATGGAGCTGGCGCGCCATTTTCTCTCGCGCAAGACCCTCACCCAGATTGGGGTGGAACTGACGCCCCGCCAGCAGGGGGTGCTGGCCCTGCAGGCAGTGCTGCCCATCCTGCACCTGGGGTTCGATTGGTATCGAGGTTTCCACGAGGTGATCATCATCCCCGAGCCCGTGACCCGTCGTCAGGAGGTGCAGGACGAGTTCGGGCTGGTGAGCGAATTTGAAGAGGAGAACGCCGGTGAATCCTGGCCCCAGGGGCCGCTGGTGCTGGCCTGGAGCGAATTGCAGCAGGACGGGGACTGGGACGGATTCAACCTGGTGATCCATGAGCTTGCCCACAAGCTCGACATGCTGGGAGGGGATGCGGACGGTGCACCGCCCCTGCCGCGGGGCATGGATCCCCAGAAATGGACCCGGGCGCTGCAAGGTGCGTTTGACGAGATGAACGATCAGTTGACCAGAGAGGAGGTGACCGAGATAGACCCCTACGCCGCCTCGCATCCCGCCGAATTCTTCGCGGTGTGCAGCGAGAGCTTCTTCACCGATCCGTTGCGTCTGCGCGCCGTCTACCCCGCGGTCTATGATCAGTTCGCCCGCTTCTACGGCCAGGATCCCGCAGGCCGCTACCCGGCCACCCGGTTGCTGGCGGGAGATCCCGGAGCGCAGGGCTGACCGGCACTGCGTCCGGGCGGCAGAAACACAAAAGGCACCCGAGGGTGCCTTTTTCGTGACAGCGATGTCGCCGGGTGCTTAGGCAGCGGCTTTGAGCTCGACGGGAGCGGCTTTCTTCTGCTCGCCGATGGGCAGCACGGTGCGACCGAACTGCTCGTTGATCACGGTGGCCATGGCCAGGTAGATGGCGCTGGCGCCGCAGATGATGCCTTCGAAACCGGCGATGGTGCCGATCAGGGTGCTGCCGGTGAAGTCACGGGCGGCCAGCAGGAAGAACAGCACGGTCAGGGAGGCGAACACGAACTGCTTCACGCGCGGGTAGTTGACGGTCCCGATCAGCATGAACAGGGTGAACATGCCCCACATCAGCAGGTACCAGCCCATGTAGGCGTGCGGAGTGGCTTCGGCCAGACCCATGGTCGGCATCACCAGCAGGAACACCAGGCTCCACCAGAAGGTGCCGTAGGAGATGAAGGCAGTCACACCGAAGGTGTTGCCGCGCTTGTACTCCATGATACCGGCGATGATCTGGGCCAGACCGCCATAGCACAGGCCCATGGCCAGGATCATGGCGCTGATGGGGAAGAAACCTGCGTTATGGATGTTCAGCAGAATGGTGGTCATACCGAAACCCATCAGACCCAGAGGGGCAGGGTTGGCCAATTTTTCGCTCACGTGGCGTTCTCCAAAAATAGAGGTGGGGGTTGATAAAAGACGCGCGATTTTAGGCAGGCTCTTGGCCCCGGGCAAGAGGCGGAAGGGACGAAACAGTAAAAAAATAACGGAATTTTTTACCCGGCTAACCATTCGTGCGATCCAGGTAGATGGCAGGTAAATGAATGGTGCGGACAAGGTTGATAAATTGTATTGAGCAGAACGTTTCTGAAAGTTTCATACAGCTCGAGGCGATGGGCTGAGCCGCGCTGTCTACCGTATTTTCATCGCCAAACCTGAGCACCCCTGAGGCCAAAAAATACGCCAATATGCCATCAGACAAGAGGTATCAATAACCGGTTCAATGCAAGCAGCCTGACTGCCTGTCCGCGGCTTCGGCATGGTTGAGCAAGGGGCATTGCGCCGGGCTAGCGAGCTGACGAGGTGGATATCTGAAACAAAGGGTCAGGATGGGGGTGATAAAGTGTTGAACGCGAGCTTGGGTTCTGCAGTTGGCCTTATTCAGTGACGCAGATTGTTGCTGGATAGCCGAGAGGGCTGGCCGGATGAAGGGGGAAAGAAGGAACGCGGGCATGTGCTTGGCAACAGCCCTCGAAAGAAGGGCTCAATCCCAAAGAAGAGGGGGAATGGCATCCCCCTCATCCTGCTGATGTCACCGGCTCAATCGTCCAGGGTCAGTACCACCTTGGCCTCCTTGTCGGCCTCCTTGACCTGGCTGTCCAGCACAAACAGCCGCTCCGGCGCGATCCCCTGGCGGTCTACCAGAAACTCCTTGGTGTTCTGGGCACGGCGCATGGCCAGATTGCGCAGGGACTTGGCGGTGATGAGCTGCTGATCCCGCAGCAGGATAACCGCCTGGGCGCGCAGGGCCGGACTCGCTTCATCGAGCTTCAGCCGATCGGCCAGATCCCCGAGATCTTCGTTGAAACGGGCCTCATAGGCCTCTGCCAGTGCCGATTGCATGGCGGGGTCCTGCTCCAGCAGATCGAGATCCACCGGGTTGCCGGTGATCTTGGCCAGCACCCGCTCGAGCTTCTGGCGCTGTAAGATGGGGCGCTCCTCATTGAAGTTGACCTTGCCGCGAATGTTCATGCTGAGCTTGGGTCTGTCCTTGAGGGCCTGTGCCAGCTTGGTCAGCTTCTCCTGCTGAGTGGGAGTGAGATCCGGCTCACCAGGCAGGAAGGGCAGCTCGTCCAGATCCTCGCTGCCGCCCGCTAGGGAGGCGAGCAGCGAGAAGGGGGAGGTGACCGCCTTGCGCAGGGTGTTGCCTAGCACGTCCCAGAAGATGTTGCCGAGGCTGAAGTCAGGCTGATCCAGATTGCCCTTCACCTTCAGGTTCATCTGGATGACGCCGTTGGCATCGCTCAGCAGAGCAACCGCCAGCCCCAGCGGCAGATCCTTGGCCTGCTCGCTCTTGACCTTTTCCCCCAGTTGCAGCTTCTTGATGGTGATGTCGTTGTCCCCCTCCAGACGGTTGCCGTGCAACTGGTAGTTGAGCTTCATGGAGAGCTGGCCCTTGTCGATGGCGTAACCGGCGTAGGTGCTGGAGTAGGGGGTGAAGGTGGTGAGCTCCAGGTTGTTGAAGGTGACGGCCACGTCCAGCACCGGCTGCTCGATCAGCAGGTTGGTGCCGCCGCGAATGGTTACCGGGGCGTAGCGGTCCACCTTGCCGTTGAAGGCCAGCTCGGAGCGTTGGCCCGGGATGTTGCTGATGTGGCGACTCTGGCCACTGAGGGAGGCGATGTCCACCACGAATTCCGGGCTCAGGCTGCGATCGGCAAAGCGCAGGTTGCCCTGCTCGGTGCGTACCTGGGCGATGCTGACGCGGGGGGCCGGCCCGCTGCTGGCGGGCTTGGCCGTGGCCGGTTGCGGCAGCAGCAGTTGCTGCACGTTGGTGACCCTGTCCTCGTTGATCTCGATGCGGGCGAAGGGTTTGCGCAGCAGGATGTCGTCGATCTTCACCTGCTGGCTGATGCCGTCGTAGTGCAGGCCGCTCAGTTGCAGTTGCTCAATTTGCAGCAGGCGCTGGTTGTCGGCCCGATCCAGCACGTTGAGCCGATCGATATCGAGCCCGCCGCTCAGCTCCAGCTTGCTCAATGCCCCCTTGGCATCGGTGGCCAGCGCCAGCTTGGTGCGGCTGGCAAGCTGGCCGTCGCGCACACTGATGCGCAGCAGATCTTGCAGATAGGGCTGGGCCCAGCTGAGCGGCAGACCCTGTTGCTTGATCTCGCCGTTGAGGCTGAAGGGCGCCAGGGCGAGGTCGCCGTCAAAGTCCAGTTTTGCCTGGTTGTTGAGCGCCCCGCTCAAGGTGAGCGGGCTGCTCTGTCCGCTCTGACTGCCCAACGGACCCAGGGCCAGCGTCAGGGCAGAGAGCTCGCGCAGCAGCGGCTTGCCGCTGCTCGATTCGGTCAGCTTGAGCTGGCCCTGTTCGATGCGGGTCTGCTTGAGGCTCCAGCGCCAGGGTTTGGCCGGGGCGGCCGGTTTGGCGGCTTTACTGGTTTTGACCGGCGGCTGCAGGATCAGCAGGGTCGCCAGATCCAGCTGCTGGTTGGCATCGAGCATGGCACTGACGGCCGGGGCCTTGAGCGTCACCCGGTCGATCTGCAGCGCCTGCTTGCTGCCGTCGAGCGTGATGCCGGTCAGCGCCAGCTGCTTGAAGCGGGCAAATTCGCCGCCCTTGCGGCGCTGAAGCTGCCAGTCATTGAGGGTCAGCTTGCCCTTGGAGAGTTGCCAGCCTAGCCCCTGCTTGCCCTCGGCAATCTGGTAGGAGATTTCGGCACTGGCCTCGCCTTTGGCCAGCTTGACGTCGAGATAGGGGGCCCAGAGGGGGGCGAAGGGGGCGATGGCCACCTTGCCAAGGCTGAGGTTGCCCTTGCCGGCACCGCTCATCATGTCGAACTCTCCTTCGGCCTTGAGGGGGCTCTTCTCGTTGACGGTGGCGCTCAGGCGATAGGGGTTGAGCACCCCCTCTGCGCTGGAAAATCCGGGCAGGTGCAGGGTGAGCTTGTCCAGGGTGAGGGGCGGCACCCACCCCGGACTGTTGGGCTTGCGGCTGTCCCGGTAGCTGAGCCGGCCCTGCTCGACGGACAGCTTGCCGATAGTCACCAGCACGGGCTCGGCGCTAGCTGGCGGTGTTTGCTCCGGCGCAGGGGCGAGCAGGGAGGCCAGTGCATCGGTCAGGTTGAAGCGTGCCTCCCCCTTGAGATCCTCGAGGCGCACCAGATCTGCCCTGGGGGCGGTCAGGGTGGCCTCTTCCAGTACCAGGGCGCGCTGCTGCCAGCTCGCTTTCAAGGCGGGAATGAGCTTCAGCTCTTCAAATGACACCAGTGCTTGCTGCTGGTCATCGAGCAGGGCGCTGGGCCCCAGCACGAGGGAGGGGGAGCGGATCCCCACCTCTATCTTGCCAAGGGAGAGGTGCAGACCGTAATGGGTGGCAAGCCAGCCGGGGAGATGGCGCTGGATGAGGGTCGGCGCCTGCCAGAGCAGGATGGTGATGCCGATGAGCAGGAGCGCGAGAAGATAGAGGGCATAGCGCAGCAGACGAGCGGGCAGAGGCTTGAGCATGATGGTCTCCATTTGATGCGCATATGGTAGCAATTAATCGTGCCCGGTTCATGGGAAGGACTCATGAGGTGCGCCGCACTCTGACCGGGCTGGGGAATTATTGTGCGACCAAGGCCGGATTTCCCCCGTTTGCCCCACCTCGCCGCTTGCCCAAACCGCCCAGTCTGTCCGGCATGTCGCGATGGGCGATGTGGGGAACAAGGGGGTTGCCGGGTCAGGGCTTGCCACTGCGAATATCCACTGGAAAATCGGGATACCGGGGGCGAGATACCCCCAGAGTCTGTCAATCCCCGTCGGTTTTCAAGCCGCCGAGGGAGTGGATGCAGCGCTGCTCGGCGGCATCGAGCTCGGCCATCACCATCTGGATGTCCTCTAGCTGCTGGCGCAGGGAGTGGCGTCTGGCTTCGATGAGCTGGATCATGGAGTGAAGCTGCATCCGGCTGGAGCGGTCGGTGTCGTACATGTCGAACAGTTCGCGGATCTCCGCCAGGCTGAACCCGAGGCGCTTGCCGCGCAGGGTCAATTTCAGGCGGATCCTGTCCTTGTGGCTGTAGATGCGGGTCTGCCCCTCCCGGGTCGGGGTGATGAGCCCCTCGTCCTCGTAATAGCGGATGGTGCGGGGGGTGATGTCGAACTCCTGGGCCAGCTCCGAGATGCTGTAGGTCCTCTCCTTGCCACTGGCGTGTCTGGCTCTCATGGTGCGCCCTCCTGATGAGATGGCGGGGTCCTGGCACAGCGGCAAGGGCCGGGTTCATGATGCATGATGGCCTCCCGGGGTGCGCTGCTCGCGCTCTTGTGCGAGGCGCAGTCCCCTCCCGTGCAGGGCCTGGCCGACCCGTGAGCCGTTGGGGCGCCCCAGCAGCTCGCTCACCCACTGGCCGGTGGCGGCCAGCTGGTCGAGGTCGACGCCGGTGCTCATGCCAAGGCCGTGCAGCAGATAGACCACCTCTTCCGACGCCACATTGCCGGAGGCGCCGGGGGCATAGGGGCAGCCGCCGAGCCCGGCCACCGAGCAGTCGATGGTGCGGATCCCGCGCTCCAGCGCCGGCAGCAGGTTGGCCAGCCCCTGGCCATAGGTGTCGTGAAAATGAACCGCAAGCCGGCCCGCCGGGATCTCGTGCAGTACCGCATCCAGCATGGGAGCCACGGTGCCCGGGGTGCCGACGCCGATGGTGTCGCCGAGGGATATCTCGTGGCAGCCCAGATCCAGCAGCCGCTCGGCCAGGGCGGCGACCCGTTTCGGGCGGGTCGGGCCGTCGAACGGGCAGGCGATGACGGTGGAGAGGTAGCCGCGCACCTTGATGCCGAGGCTGCGCGCCTCCTGCACCAGGGGGGCGAAGCGTACCAGGGACTCTTCCACGCTGATGCCGATGTTGGCCCGGGTGAAGCCGTCCGAGCAGGCGGTGAAGAGGCCTATCTCGTCGGCGCGTGCGGCGATGGCGGCCTGCAGACCCTGCAGATTGGGCACCAGGGCACCATAGCGGGTCGGCCCCCTGCGCGGCAGGGCGTTGAAGAGTGCGGCGGAATCCGCCATCTGCGGCACCTTTTTGGGGGAGACGAAGGCCCCCACCTCGATGCGCTGCAACCCGCTCTCGGCTAGGCGGGCGATGAACGCCAGCCGCTGCGCCAGGGAGAGGGTCGCAGCTTCATTTTGCAGGCCGTCCCGCGGCCCCATCTCCACCAGGCTGACCTTGTCGTCCCGGTTCTCGTGCGTGTGGCTCATGAGCGCTCCTCCTGCGCGGTATGGTCCTCGACAAAGCGCACCAGCACGGCGCCCTGGCTCACCTGTTCCCCCTGGCGGCACTGCAGGGCCTCAATCACCCCGTCCCGGTCGGCCTTTAGGACGTGCTCCATCTTCATCGCCTCCAGCACCAGCAGGGGTTGCCCCTTGCTGACCGGCTGGCCGGCCTCGACCTGCAGCGCCACCACGATGCCGTGCATGGGGGCCAGGATGCCCGGGACATGGCTCGTGTCATGATCATGGTGGAGCTGATGATGCTGATCATCGAGCGAGAAGCGGATGCGCCTGCCCGCCAGGTGCAGCAAATAGGCGCCCTCGCCGAGGGGCTGCACCGGATAGCGCTGCCAATGTCCACTCTGGCACAGGCGGATCTGATCTGACCCGAGTTCAAACGGGATCTGCTCGCCCTGCCAGAGCAGGGCGCCCCCTCGCTCGGCGAGGGTGAGAGTGCGGGTCTCCTCGCCGATGCGCACCGTGGCGCAAAAGCGGCGGGTGGGGCCCAGCCGAAAGCCTGCGGCCTGCTGCCAGGGGGAGGCATCGCGCTTGCAAGTGGCGAGCCAGAGGGTGGCGAGGGGCCAGGCGAGCGCCGGAACGGGCAAGGTGTCGGTGGGAATGGGCCACTGGGTGTGGTGGCGCATCGCCAGCACCTCTGGCGCTTCGCACAGGCGCTGCAGGAGCGGGCCGTTGTGCACCAGAGGGCCGAGATCCAGGGCTGCCAGGGCATCGGCCAGGGTGGCAAAGGCTTCGCTGCGGCTCGGTGCGTGGGCGACGAGCTTGGCGATCATGGGGTCGTAATAGGGGCTCACCTCATCGCCAGCGGTGACGCCGGTGTCGATGCGCACCCCCTTGGGCCAGGTGAGCCAGTGGATGGGGCCGCTCGCTGGCAGAAAACCGGCGGCCACGTCCTCGGCGTAGAGGCGCGCCTCCACCGCGTGGCCACGCAGCACCACTTCATCCTGGGTGAGGGGCAGCGGTTTGCCCTCGGCCACCGCCAGCTGCCAGGCCACCAGATCCTGACCTGTGATGGCCTCGGTAACCGGATGCTCCACCTGCAACCGGGTGTTCATCTCCATGAAGAAGAACTCCTCCTTGCAGAGCAGAAACTCGATGGTGCCGGCCCCCCGATAGGCGATGGCCTTGGCCGCCGCCACGGCCGCCTCGCCCATGGCGCGGCGCAGGGCAGGGGAGATGTCGGGGGCGGGGGCCTCTTCGATCACCTTCTGGTGGCGGCGCTGCAAGGAGCAGTCCCTGTCCCCCAGATAGATGGCGTTGCCAAGGGCATCGGCAAAGACCTGCACCTCCACGTGGCGGGCGCGGGGGAGATAGCGCTCCAGCAGCACATGGTCGTCGCCAAAGGCGGCACTCGCCTCCCGCTTGACCGCCGCCAGGGCGTCGTCAAAGTCGGCCAGCTGATCGACCCGGCGCATCCCCTTGCCACCGCCGCCGCTGGCCGCCTTGATAAGGAGCGGGAAGCCCACCTGGCTCGCCTGATCGCGCAAAAAGCCGGGGTGCTGATCCGCGCCGTGATAACCGGGCAGCACGGGGACGCCGGCTGCCTGCATCAGCGCCTTGGCGCCCGACTTGTCCCCCATGGCGAGGATGGCGGCGCCGCTTGGGCCGACAAAGCGCACGCCCCGCTGCTCGCAGGCGGTGGCAAAGTCGCTGTTCTCGGAGAGGAAACCGTAGCCCGGGTGGATGGCGTCGGCATTCGCCTCTTTGGCAATCTTGAGCACCTTGCCGGTGTCGAGGTAGCTCTCCCGGGCGGGGGCCGGCCCCAGATGCCAGGCCTCGTCGGCTTCGCGCACGTGCATGGCGCGGGCGTCGGCGTCGGAGTAGAGGGCGATGGTGTGAATGCCGAGGCGTCGTGCTGTCTTGATGATGCGCACGGCGATTTCACCGCGATTGGCGATCAGCAGGCGCTTGATGGGAGTGTGATGGGTCATGCTTCGTCCTTGAAACGGGGGCGCCAGGTGGGGGGGCGTTTGTCGAAGAAGGCCTGGATCCCCTCCTGTGCCTCGAGACCGACCCGTACCCGGGCGATGGTCTCGACGGTCTGCTCTTCGTGCTGGTGGCCTGGGCGCCCTTCGAGGGCGGCCAGCAGCCGCTTGGTCTCCTTCATCGCCTGGGGGCCGTTGCGACATAACCGCAGGGCCATGGCGCGTCCCTCCGCCAGCAACTGATCAGGCTGGCTGAGCCTGTGCACCACGTTGAGTCGGCAGGCGGTGATGGCATCGAAGGGCTCCGCGCTCAGCATGTAGCGGCGGGCCTGGCGCATCCCCATGGCGCGCACCACGTAGGGGCTGATCACCGCAGGCACCAGTCCCAGGGTCACCTCGGAGAGGCAGAAGCGGGCATTTTCGCTGGCCAGCACGATGTCGCAGGCGCAGACAAGGCCTAAGGCTCCGCCGTAGGCGGCCCCCTGCACCAGGGCCACCGTGGGGAAGGGCAGCTCGTCCAGTGCCTGCATCAGGTGGGCCAGCACCCGGGCGTCCTCGCGATTCTTGTCAAAGGCGCGGGGGTCGAACGCCTCCCCGGCCATCTTGCGCATCCACTCGAGATCGGCGCCCGCGCAAAAATGCGGCCCCTCGGCGCGCAGCAGCAGCACGTGGGGGCGGTCGGCCAGCGGCTGGCCGTGGGCCAACTCGTCGAGACAGTCGAGCAGCCCCTGCATCAGGTCGGCATCGAGGGCGTTGTGACGGGCCGGGCGGGCGAGCACCAGCTCGATCACCGGGCCGTGGCGCTCAAGGCGAAAATGGGCAAGGGGATCGTTGAAGAGCGGGTCTGACATATGAACTCCTTACATCCGGAAGATGCCGTACTGCCCAGGGCCAGGCTCGGCCCCCTGGCAGGCCGCCAGCGCCAGGGCCAGCACGGTGCGGCTCTGGGCCGGGTCGATGACGCCGTCATCCCACAGGCGAGCACTGGCGTAATAGGGGTGACCCTGGCGCTCGTATTGCGCGATCACCGGGGCGCGAATGGCGGCCGCCTCCGACTCGCCCAGAGTCTTGCCCTCGGCGGCCAGCTTGTCCCGGCGCACCTGCACCAGCACCCCGGCCGCCTGCTCGCCCCCCATGACGGAGATGCGGCTGTTGGGCCAGCTGAAGAGAAAATCCGGTTCATAGGCGCGCCCGCACATGCCGTAGTTGCCAGCGCCGAAGCTGCCGCCGACGATCAGGGTGATCTTGGGCACCCGGCTGCAGGCCACGGCGGTCACCAGCTTGGCGCCGTGCTTGGCGATCCCCTCTTTCTCCGCCGTACTTCCTACCATAAAACCGGTGATGTTTTGCAGAAACAGCAGCGGGATCCCCCGCTGGTTGCAAAGCTGGATGAAGTGGGCTCCCTTCTGGGCGCTGTCGCTGTGCAGCACGCCATTGTTGGCGAGGATCCCCACCTGCATGCCCTCAATGCGGGAAAAACCCGTCACCAGGGTAGTGCCGAACAACGCCTTGAATTCGTCAAACACAGAGCCATCCACCAGCCGGGCGATCAGTTCTCGTGCGTCATAGGGGCGCTTGAGACTGGTGCCCACCAGGCCGTAGAGCTCCTCGATGGGGTAGTGCGGCTCATCATAGGAGGGAGCGGATGGGGCCGGTGACGCCGCCGTCTGGCTGTCACCCAGGTTGCTTACCAGGGTGCGGGCGATGGCCAGGGCATGGGCATCGTCCCGGGCCATGTGATCCGCCACCCCGGAGTGGGCGCAGTGTACCTCGGCGCCGCCCAAGGCTTCTGCGCTGATCTCCTCGCCGGTGGCGGCCTTGACCAGGGGTGGGCCCGCCAGAAAGAGGGTGGCCTGCTCCCTGACCATGATGGACTCGTCCGCCATGGCGGGCACATAGGCGCCGCCGGCGGTGCAGAGCCCCATCACCACCGCCAGCTGGGGGATGCTCTGGGCCGACATGCGAGCCTGGTTGTAGAAGATGCGGCCAAAATGCTCCCGGTCGGGGAACACCTCGTCCTGCATCGGCAAAAAGGCGCCGCCGGAATCCACCAGATAGAGGCAGGGGAGGCGCAGCCGCTCGGCAATGGCCTGGGCGCGCAGGTGCTTTTTCACCGTGAGGGGGTAGTAGGTGCCGCCCTTCACGGTGGCGTCATTCACCACCAGCATGCACAGGCGCCCCGAGACCCGGCCGATGCCGGTGAGGATGCCAGCGGCGGGCACCGGTTCGTCATAGACCTGCCAGCCGGCCAGGGCCGAGAGCTCGAGAAAGGGGGAACCCGGGTCCAGCAGCTGGTCGATGCGCTCCCGGGGCAGCAGCTTGCCACGGGCCTGGTGGCGGGCGTTGTTGGCCGCGCCCCCGCCCTGGGCTATCTCCTCCAGGCGGGTATTCAGATCGTCGACCAGTGCCTGCATGGCGGCCCGATTGGCCTCATAGTCGGGGCTCGCGGTGTCGAGACGGGAGTGGATCCTGCTCATGCGCTCTCTCCCATCAGCTCGCGGCCGATGAGCCAGCGGCGGATCTCCGAGGTGCCGGCGCCGATTTCGTAGAGTTTGGCGTCCCGCAGCAGGCGGCCTGTGGGGTATTCGTTGATGTAGCCGTTGCCGCCGAGCAGCTGGATGGCATCGAGGGCCATCTGGGTGGCGTTCTCGGCGGCAAACAGGATGGCGGCGGCGCAATCCTTGCGGCTGGTGCGGCCCTGATCGCAGGCGCTCGCCACCGAATAGACCAGCGCCCGGCTGCTGGCGAGACGGGTATACATGTCGGCGAGCTTGCCCTGCACCAGCTGGAACTCGCCGATGGCCTGACCGAACTGCTTGCGCTCGCGCACATAAGGAAGCACCACGTCCATGCAGGCCTGCATGATGCCAAGGGGGCCTGCTGCCAGCACCACCCGCTCGTAGTCGAGCCCGCTCATCAGTACCTTGACCCCGCCGTGCAGGGGACCCAGCAGGTTCTCCTGTGGCACCCGGCAGTTGTCGAACACCAGCTCGCAGGTACTGGAGCCGCGCATGCCGAGCTTGTCGAGCTTCTGGGCGGTGGAAAAACCGGGAGTCCCCGCCTCGACGATAAAGGCGGAAATCCCTTTGGGCCCGGCGGCGGCATCCGTCTTGGCATAGATGACGAAGGTGTTGGCATCGGGCCCATTGGTGATCCACATCTTGTTGCCGTTCAGCACGAAGTGATCTCCCTCGCGCACCGCAGTGAGGCGCATGCTCACCACGTCGGAGCCGGCACCCGGCTCGCTCATGGCCAGCGCCCCCACGTGTTTGCCGCTGACGAGGGAGGGCAGATATCTCGCCTTCTGATCAGGGGTGCCGTGGCGGTGGATCTGGTTGATGCAGAGATTGGAGTGGGCGCCGTAGGAGAGGCCGACCGAGGCGCTGGCGCTGCTCACCTGCTCCATCACCAGCACATGGGCCAGATAGCCGAGGTTCACCCCGTCATACTCCTCCGCCACCGTGATGCCGTGCAGCCCCAGCTCACCCATGCGGGGCCAGAGATCCCGGGGGAAAGCGTTGCTCTGATCGATCTCGCTGGCGCGCGGTGCGATCACTTTCTGGCAGAAAGCCTCGACCTGTTCGGTCAGGGCCTGGAGGGTTTCATCCATCAGGGCATGCATCCGTGCTCTCCTTGGTGCAGTGGACTGCCGATTTCCCCTGCCATCAGGGTGATGACTGGTCAGTCCATTCGTGATTCAAGTTTACGTTAGCGTAAACGTAAATGAGTTGTTAGTCTAAGGTAAATTCGATGGCAGCCCGCCGCAAGGGGCTACCCGGGCAGAGGAGCGCAAGGAGTGAACAGGATGTGCAACAGCAACATGGATGTGGCCGGCCCAGGGTGGCCTGCCATCGCCTGCCAACGGGCTAGGAGGGGGGCATGAGCCAGCATCGCACCCAGTACGGGGATCTGCCGCTCTACATCGGTGGCGAGGCGTGTCCGTCCGCAAGCGACGAGTGGATAGAGGTGACCGACCCGGCGGACCAGCATCTGCTGGCGCGGGTGCCGAAAGCTACCTCTGCGGAAATTGAGCTGGCGGTGCGCACCGCCCACGACGCCTACCTGCAGTGGCGGGAGGTGCCTCCCTCCGAGCGGGCTCGGGTGATGTTCAACTACCAGCATCTGTTGAAAGTGCATCATGACGAGCTGGCGACCCTGCTGGCCCAGGAAACCGGCAAGAACCTGGCGGATGCCAAGGGGGATGTGTGGCGCGGCATCGAGGTGGTGGAGCAGGCCTGCGCCATCGCGAGCCAGACCCTGGGGGAGACCATGGGCAACGTGGCGCGCCGGGTGGATGGCCACTCCTGGGTGCAGCCCCTCGGGGTCTGCGTCGGCATCACGCCGTTCAACTTCCCGGCCATGATCCCGCTCTGGATGTTCCCGCTGGCGGTGGCCTGCGGCAACGGCTTCGTGCTCAAGCCCTCCGAGCAGGATCCTCTCACCCCCATGCGCCTGGCCGAGCTGTTTACCGAGGCGGGGGCCCCCAAGGGCATTCTGTCGGTGGTGCATGGCGGCGCCGAGCAGGTGGATGCGTTGCTGGCCCATCCCGATGTCAAGGCAGTCAGTTTCGTGGGCTCGGCCCGGGTGGGCGGTCACGTCTATCGCAGCGCCACGTCGCAGCTCAAGCGCGCCAGTGTTTTGTCGGCGCCAAGAATCACATGGTGATCATGCCGGATGCCAACAAGGCGCAGGTGCTCAGCAACTTGGTGGGAGCCGGAGTCGGCGCCGCCGGTCAGCGCTGCATGGCCATCAGCGTGGCGGTGTTCGTGGGGAGCGCCCGGGAGTGGATCCCCGAGCTCGCCGCCGAGTTCGCCAAGGTGAAACCCGGCGTCTGGCACGACCCCGAGGCGGCTTATGGCCCCCTCATCAGCCCGGAGGCGAAAGTCAGGGTGGAGGGGCTTATCGAGGCGGGGATTGCCGAGGGAGCCGAGTGCCTGCTGGACGGCCGTTTTTGCGACGTGCCCGGTTACCCGGTGGGCAACTGGGTGGGACCGACCCTGTTTCGCGGCGTGACCCCCGAGATGCGCATCTACCAGGAGGAGATCTTCGGGCCCGTGCTGGCCTGCCTCGAGGTGGGGAGCCTGGATGAGGCGCTTGCCCTCATCAACGCCAACCCCTATGGCAACGGCACCTCCCTCTTCACCGGCTGTGGCGCCGCCGCTCGCAAGTTCCGCCACGAGGTGGCGGTGGGCCAGGTGGGGATCAACGTGCCCATCCCGGTGCCGCTGCCGTTCTTCTCCTTCACCGGCTGGCGTGGCTCCTTCTACGGGGATCTGCATGCCTACGGCAAGCAGGCGGTGCGTTTTTACACCGAGACCAAGACGGTCACCGAACGCTGGTTCGACGAAGACATTCCCAGCGGCCCCAATATGACCATTCAGCTGCGCTGATGGCAGGTTGCCCACTTTGCCCTGGTGCCCCCATTGACAGCAACGGATCGACGGAACAAATACAAAGGAAGCGAACAAGATGGATTTTACCCTGACCGAATCCCAACGGGCCTGTGTCGAGTCGGCCGGCGCCTTCTCCGATCTGGCGCTCAAACCCCACGCCGCGCGCTGGGACAGGGAGCACGAGTTCCCCATCCCCACCATCAAGCAGGCGGCGGCGCTGGGCCTGTGCGGCCTCTATACCCCGGAGCAGTATGACGGCCTGGGCCTGAGCCGGCTCGATGCCAGCCTCATCTTCGAGCGCCTCGCCATGGGCTGCACCTCCACCACCGCCTATCTCACTATCCACAACATGGTGAGCTGGATGCTGGGTAGCTGGCTGCCTGCCGAGGTGGCCGAGGAGTGGGTACCGAGGCTCGCCAGCGGCGAGCTGCTGGGATCCTACTGCCTCACCGAGCCGGGGGCGGGCTCCGACGCCGCGGCCCTCAAGACCCGTGCCGTGCGCGATGGCGAAGATTACCTCCTCGATGGCAGCAAGGTGTTCATCTCGGGCGCCGGCTGCACCGACGTGCTGGTGGTGATGGCCCGCACCGGTGGCGAGGGGGCCAAGGGGATCTCCGCCTTCATGGTACCGGCCCAGACCCCCGGCGTGAGCTACGGCAAGGCGGAGGAGAAGATGGGCTGGAACAGCCAGCCGACCCGGGAGGTGAACTTCAGCGCCGTGCGCATTCCTGCTCGCTTCCGGCTGGGGGAGGAGGGGGAAGGGTTCAAGTTCGCCATGCGGGCGCTCGATGGGGGGCGAATCAACATCGCCAGCTGTTCGCTGGGCACTGCCCAGCAGGCTCTCAACGATGCCCTGGCTCATGTGCAGCAGCGCCAGCAATTCGGGCGTCCGATCAGCGAATTCCAGAGCGTGCAGTTTCGCCTGGCCGACATGGCCACCGAGCTCGCCGCCGCCCGCCTGCTGGTGCGCCAGGCGGCCGCCAAACTCGATGAGGGCAGCCCGGACAAGAGTGCCTGGTGCGCCATGGCCAAGCGTTTTGCCACCGACGTGGGGCACCGCATCTGCGACGACGCCCTGCAACTCTTTGGCGGCTATGGTTATATCCGCGAGTATCCGCTTGAGCGCTATCTGCGCGATACCCGGGTGCACCGCATTCTGGAAGGGACGAATGAAGTGATGCGGCTCATCATCGCCCGCCGCCTGCTGGCCGACCCCGGCCTGGCGCTGGAGTAGCGGGAGTAGCCTGCCCTGAGGACGCAGTCGGCACGTCCTCAGGCTTTGTGAGCCAGGTGCAGGTTGGCTCCATTCAACCCTGTCATCATGGGGCAGTTTTTTTGACAAGGACAACGCAATGACAAGGATCAGGCTCGAATATCACGGCCACGTGGCCTACATCACCCTCGATCACCCACCCGCCAACACCTGGACGCTCGCCAGCCTGAAAGCCTTCTTGCAGATGATGGTGGAGCTGGATGGTCGCCCCGACGTGGTGGCCCTGGTGATCCGCGGTGCCGGAGAGAAATTCTTCTGCGCCGGCGCCGATCTCAAGATGTTCGCCGACGGCAGCCTGGCGCATGCCCGCGAGGTGGCCGAGGCCTTTGGCCACGCCTTCGAGGCGCTGGCCCGCTTTCACGGGGTCAGCATCGCCGCCATCAACGGTTATGCCATGGGAGGGGGGCTCGAAGTCGCGCTGGCCTGCGACATCCGCATCGCCGAGCAGCAGGCCAAGCTGGGCCTGCCGGAGGCCTCGGTGGGCTTGCTGCCCTGCGCCGGCGGCACCCAGCGCCTCACCGAGCTGGTGGGGCCGGGCTGGGCCAAGCGGATGATCCTCTGCGGCGAGAAGGTGAGCGCCACCCTGGCCTACGAGATGGGGCTGGTGGAGGAGGTGGTGACCGAGGGGCACGCCTGGGAGGCGGCGCAGCAGATGGCCCAGCTGGTGGAGCGCCAGAGCCCGAGCGCCCTGCGCGCCTGCAAACAGCTCATCAATCAGGGGCGAAGCACTCACAGGGACGCGGCGCTGCCGCTCGAGCGCAGCCTCTTTCTCGCCCTGTTTGACGATGCCAACCAGCGCGAAGGGGTGGCGGCCTTCCTGGAGAAGCGGGCCCCGCGCTGGCGATACGACCAATCCAAACCGAAAGAGTGAGGGAGTGAAGGATGAATGAGGTAATGATGGCGGCCCGCCATGTCGCAGGGGCAGATACCCGGTCTGCGGGGGCTGCCCATGAGTGAGCCCGTGCGCATCGAGACCCACCCCACGGCGGATGGCCGCTACATCGGCATGCTGACTCTGGACAGCCCCGCCTCCCTCAACGCCCTGAGCCTTGAGATGATCCAGTTGTTGCAGGGGGCGTTGACCCGCTGGGAGCAGGATCCGGCCATCGTCTGCGTGCTGCTGCAGGGGGCCGGCGAGAAGGCATTCTGCGCCGGTGGCGACATCCGCTCCTTTTATTACCGCAAGCAGGAGGCGAGCCACTCTGAGTTGTTCGGCTATGCCCGCGACTTCTTCCTGCAGGAGTACCGGCTCGATCATCACATCCACTGCTACGGCAAGCCCCTTGTCTGCGTGGCGGACGGCATCTGCATGGGGGGCGGCATCGGCCTCTTTGCCGGGGCCGCTTTTCGGGTGGTGACGGAGAAGAGTCTGTTCGCCATGCCGGAGGTGACCATCGGCCTCTATCCGGACGTGGGGGCCAGCTGGTTTTTGAGCCGGATGCCGGGGCGGCTCGGACTCTGGCTCGGCCTCACCGGTGCCCGCTTCAACGGGGCGGACGCCATCGGCCTGGGGCTCGCGGGTCACGCCATGGGGAGCCGCGAGCGGGCCGAGCTGCCGGCGCGCCTCGCCGCCCTCGACTGGTCCGCAGGCGACCCCTGCGAGCGGATCGAGGTGCTGCTCACCGGTTTGCAGCGATCCCTTGGCCAGACGCTGCCGACCCCCGTGCTCTTGCCCCACCAGGCCCGCATCGATGCGCTGTTGACCGGCCGCTCCCTGCAAGGGGTGCTGGCACGCCTCGAGGGCGCCGAGCTGGACGAACCGGCGCTGGTTCAGGGGCGGGAGACCTGCCTTCGCGGCAGCCCCATTAGCCGCGCCATTCTCTGGCGCCAGTTCTGGCAGGCACGGCGCCAGTCCCTGGCCGAGGTGTTTGCCGACGAGCTGACGCTCTCGGTCAACTGCGTGCTCAGGGGGGACTTCGTGGAAGGGGTGCGGGCGCTGCTCATCGACAAGGACAAATCCCCCCGCTGGCAGGCGCCGCAGGCAGGCGAGGCCTGGCTGGATGCCTTCTACCGCTGGCCCGAGGGGAAAAATCCCCTGAGCCCTGCCTGCTGAGGCGCGGGACCCACGAACGGAACATATCAAGGAGCAGATCATGACAAGGATTGGATTTATCGGGCTTGGCAACATGGGGGGGCCCATGGCCGCCAACCTGGTCCGGGCGGGGCACAGGGTACAGGTGTTCGACCTGGTGCCGGAGAGCCTGAGCCGGGCGATCGCCGCCGGCTGCATCGCGACCGCCGATGCCCGGGAAGCGGTGAGCGACTGCGATCTGGTCATCAGCATGCTGCCCGCAGGGGAGCATGTGCGCAGCCTCTGGCTGGGCGAAGGTAGCGGTGAGCAGGGCGGCCAGGATCTGCTGGCGGCCCTGCCCACGGGCACCCTGGTCATCGACTGCTCCACCATAGACGTGGCCTCGGCCCGCCGGGTGGGGGAGGCGGCGAAGTCGCGCGGCATCCGCTTCATCGATGCCCCTGTCTCGGGGGGCGTGGCCGGCGCTGCGGCAGGGACGCTGACCTTCATCGTTGGCGGCGAGGCGGCGGACTTCGAGGCGGCCAGGCCCGTGCTTGCCTGCATGGGGCAGAACCTGTTCCACGCCGGGGCGCTCGGGGCGGGCCAGATCGCCAAGATGTGCAACAACATGCTGCTCGCCATCCACATGGCGGGCACTGCCGAGGCCCTTGCCCTCGGGGTGAAAGAGGGGCTGGATCCCGCCGTCCTCTCCACCATCATGGGCAAGAGCTCGGGCAACAACTGGAGCCTGGAGCGTTACAACCCCTGGCCCGGGGTGATGGAGAATGCCCCGGCGTCGCGCAACTACCAGGGGGGCTTCATGACCCGGCTGATGGTGAAAGACCTGGGGCTCGCGATGGCGCTTGCCGAACATGCCCACAGCGCCGTACCCATGGGAGCCCTGGCCCGCAACCTGTTCAACCTGCATGCGGCCAAGGGACCGGACACGCGGGATTTCTCCAGCATCGTCGAACTCTATCGAGATGCGGAGCTGGATCAGACCAAGGTGGGTTGAGCCGGCGCGGCCATCCCCTTTATCCACCCATTTATGGCCGGGCAACCGGCAAGGAGCATCCATGGATATCACGCAGAAGGTCATCGCCATCACGGGGGCGGGCAGGGGGCTCGGCCGCGCCATCGCCCTGAGCCTCGCTGAGCAGGGCGCGGTGCTCGCGCTCATCGACGTCAACCGCGCGGATCTGGAGGTGACCGAGGCCGAGGTGCGCAGCCGTGACGGCCGCTGCGCCCTCTTCGTCTGCAACGTGGCGAGCGAGCCCGAGGTGGAGGCGACCTTCGCCGCCATCGACGAGCAGTTCGGCGTCCTGCACGGCCTCATCAACTGCGCCGGCATCCTGCGGGATGGCATGCTCATCAAGGTGAAGGAGGGAGAACTGCTGGAGAAGATGAGCCTGGCCCAGTGGCAGGCCGTCATCGACGTCAACCTCACCGGCACCTTCCTGTGCGGGCGCGAAGGGGCGGCGCTGATGGCCAGGGGGGGTCAGGGGGGCGTGATCATCAACATCTCTTCCATCGCCCGGGCCGGCAACATGGGCCAGAGCAACTATGCCGCCAGCAAGGCGGGGGTAGCCTCCCTGGTAGTCACCTGGGGGCGGGAGCTGGCCCGCCACGGCATCCGGGTGATGGGCATCGCCCCCGGGGTGTTTGCCACCGACATGACGGCGGCCATGAAGCCCGAGGCCATGGCCCGCATGCAGCAGGCCATCCCGGTGGGAAGCCTGGGGGAGGCGGCGCAGCTGGCCCACACGGTACAGTTCATCCTCGCCAACGACTACCTGTCGGGTCGGATGATCGAGATAGACGGGGGGCTGCGGCTCTAGCTCGCCACTCGCTCATGGTGACCACTGCGCCCCGGATCCCGGGGCGTTTTCATGAGCCGTGCCAGCAGCCCGCAGGGATGAATAGCCATGCAGCCTTTTTCCTAAAAACCCCGGGTCACATCATGGAAAAACGTGAAAGATCAACGGGTCTCTCTTAATTTGAACCAGCTCACAGGCGAGGTGAGTGAGTGCTGTAGAATTGCGCGCGGTCAAGACGGTGCGTGATTGGCGCTGCGAAGGATTGCGGTCGGAATAGTCATGCAATATAGTTGCCGCCTTTTTCACGGGGTACGGATCTTTCGCCCCTCCCATGTCGCGCGCTGTATGAATACGGATGCTCAGCCGCCGCCTAAGAAAACAGGTTTGAGATGGACAAGAAACTGGGGCTCGGTGCCCTCATTTCGCTGGTGATCGGCTCCATGGTCGGTGCCGGGGTCTTCAGTCTGCCACAAAACATCGCGGCGCATGCCAGTGCCGGGGCCGTCGCCCTAGGATGGACCATCACGGGGATCGGCATGATCTGCCTCGCCCTGGTGTACCAGAACCTCTCCATGCGCCGTCCGGATCTCGATGGCGGCATCTTCAGCTACGCCAAGGCAGGGTTCGGTGACTTCGTCGGCTTCAACGCAGCCTGGGGCTACTGGCTGTGCCAGCTGCTGGCCAACGTCTCCTACGCCATCGTGGTGTTCAGCGCCCTGAGCTACTTCTTCGATACACCGGACAACGTCATCTTTGGTGACGGCAACACCCCGATCGCCATCACCCTCGCGTCCCTGCTCATCTGGTCGGTGCATGCCCTGGTGCTGCGCGGCATCCAGGTGGCGGCGCTGGTGAATATCGTCACCACCATCGCCAAGATGGTGCCCCTCATCGTCTTCTGCGTCGCCATCCTGCTCGCCTTCAACATGGAGACCTTCACCCTGGATCTCTGGGGGCAGGGGAGTCCCGAGCTCGGCTCCGTGATGGATCAGGTCAAGTCCACCATGAAGGTGACCCTCTGGGTCTTCATCGGCATCGAGGGGGCCGTGGTGGTCTCCGCCCGTGCCCGACACCGCAAGGACGTGGGCCGCGCCACCGTGCTGGCCCTGCTGGGCGCCCTGGCGCTCTATGTCATGGTCACCCTGTTCTCCCTGGGGGTCATGAATCAGCCGCAGCTGGCGGCCCTCAAGAACCCCTCCACCGCCATGATCCTGGAAGCCGTGGTCGGTCCCTGGGGCGCCTGGCTTATCAACATCGGCCTGGTGATCTCGGTCATGGGGGCCCTGCTGAGCTGGACCGTGCTGGCGGCGGAAGTGCCTTACATCGCGGGCAAGACCGGCGTCTTCCCGGCGTGGTTCGCCAAGGAGAACAAGAACGGCTCGCCCCAGGTGTCGCTCTGGTGCTCCACCTGCCTGGTGCAGATCTTCCTCATCATCATCTACTTCCAGAGCAGCACCTACCTGGCGCTGGTCAACATCGCCACCTCGGCGGCCCTGGTGCCCTATGTCTTCTCCGGCGCCTACGGGCTCAAGCTGGCGATCCAGGGCACCACCTACGAGCAGCAGCCCCATCAGCGCAAGCGTGACCTGCTGCTGGCCCTGGTGGCCACCGCCTACGGCTGCTGGCTGGTCTATGCGGCGGGGGTGGAGTACCTGCTGCTGGTGGCGCTGCTCTACAGCCCCGGCATCTTCATCTACTGGAAGGCGCGCCAGCACCACGGCCTGCGCAGCCTCAACCGGCTGGAGCAGGGGATGACGGCGGCCCTGCTCGGCTGCGCCGTGCTGGCCTTCTACAAGGTGATGGACGGTACCATTCCCCTTCATTAATCGGCACAATAAAGAGATGGCCTGGCGCCATCTCTTTTTTTATGGGCATTGGCGGTCGAGTTGACCGCCAATTTATTAGCGAAGGAAATTTTATGCTGTTTGTGGGGTATCTGGTGTTGGGGGCCTTCGCGGGCATGCTGGCCGGGCTGTTCGGGATCGGAGGCGGGCTCATCATAGTGCCCGTGCTGGTGCTGAGCTTCCACGCCCAGGGCGTGGCCCCGGAGATCATCACCCACCTGGCACTCGGCACCTCGCTTCCCACCATGATCTTCACCGGTTTCAGCTCCCTGCGAGCCCATCAGGAGGCGGGGGCCGTCGACTGGGTGATGATACGGCGCCTCGGGGCGGGCATGCTGCTCGGGGCCTGGCTCGGCGGCATGACCGCCAACCTGCTCAGCGCCAGCACCCTCAACATCATCATCGGCTGCTTCGCCTGGGCCATGGCCGTGCAGATGGGGCTCAACCTGAGGCCCAAGGCGGAGCGCCGCATGCCGGGACCGGTCGGCACCGGGATCGCGGGCAGCCTCATCGGCTGGATGTCGGCGCTCTTTGGCATCGGCGGTGGCTCGCTCACCGTGCCTTATCTGAGCTGGAACTCGGTGCCCATGCGCAACGCCGTGGCGGCCTCCGCCGCTTGCAGCATGCCCATCGCCCTGGCGGGCAGCCTGAGCTACCTCTACGCCGGCTGGGGGAACCCGGATCTGCCCGAGTGGAGTGCCGGCTTCATCTATCTGCCGGCCCTGGTGGGCATAGTGCTCACCAGCACCCAGTTCGCCCGGTTTGGCGCCAGGCTGGCACACCGGCTGTCACCCGCACGGCTCAAGCAGGCCTTCGCCCTCCTGATGCTGGTGGTGGGGGCCAAATTCATGCTGTTTAGCTGAACCCTTGGCCAGATTGTTGAAAAATAAGGCGAACGGCTCGCGCTGCGGCAGAAAGCCGTTGCATTGACCGGCCAGTTTGCCTATTCTCCTCGCCGGTGGTCCTATTGGTCCTCTCGCATTGATAACCCGTCGACCTGGTCAGGACCGGAAGGTAGCAGCCAAGGCGGGGGACTCGAGTGCCGGGATGTGGCTGGTAGGGCCACCACTTGTTTCTGCAATTCAATAAGTTACAGCTAATACCCCCCTTCAGACCTCTTGGTAATCCACTTTGTGTGGATGGATCAGGAGTCTTCTAAGTGAATCTCTGGCTCTCTCCGCAAGGTATCTGGTACTACCGCAAGGTGACAGTGCTCCCCTGTGGCCGCCGCAAAGACATCAAGAAATCTCTCCGTACTCGGGACAAGCTGGTCGCTCGTGAACAGGTGGCTAAGATGCTTGCCTGTGCGCGTTCTCGGGTAAAACCAGCGGTTGTCCAGCCAGAACCTCAGCCAAACTCCCTGCCGGAGCCTCGGCGGCTACCGCAACAGACACCCTCAGCGGCCAATCCAGCCCCTCAGTGAATCTCTGGCTCTCTCCGCAAGGTATCTGGTACTACCGCAAGGTGACCATGATCCCGTTTGGACGTCGTCACGAGATCTGACAATCCCTTCGCATCGCCCCAGGCGTGCTGCCGTCTCACAAGCACCGCCTGTTCGCCAGCGCTATGCTCGCGTCACGCCAGTGGCTGCCCAGCGACTATCCCCGCTCTCTTCGCTGTCGGCGATACCTCAGTCGTCACGACCGCCCTCAAGCCGTCGCCGTGATGGCCCGTCTGCGGCCAGAAGCGATCCATCGAGGGATGACCCAGCGCTTTTAGCGCTTTTTGAACTGCGCCGGAGATGGTTTATCGGGGGCAGCAGGCGATTGAGCCGTGCTTGATCCCCAGAGCTGCAGACAGGTGTCTCGCAGGGCGGCCGCCTTGCGGGTGAGCGTCAGTTCCTGTGGCCAGGCCAGCACGATGGGGAGTTGGGGAACATCGTCGACGATATCCAGGCACGCCAGTTTGCCACCGTCGTAACTCATATCCACCTGGGGCTGCAGGTTGAGCAGCGCATAGCCGAAATGGGCCGCCACCAGCCCGCGAACCAGCTCGAAGTTGACCGTGCGGTGCCCGAC
The DNA here is from genome assembly GCF_019048565.1 of Aeromonas sp. FDAARGOS 1406. Taxonomy (NCBI): domain Bacteria; kingdom Pseudomonadati; phylum Pseudomonadota; class Gammaproteobacteria; order Aeromonadales; family Aeromonadaceae; genus Aeromonas; species Aeromonas sp. FDAARGOS 1406. The sequence continues at coordinate 582,521 of NZ_CP077378.1, read as the reverse complement.
TCTCGGCTCCAGCCCCAGCTGGCGGAACAGCCCCAGGAAATATTCGCGGCTGTGCGGGCGGTCCAGCAGCACCAGCGGCTCATCGACCAGTTCGGCCAGAGAGACTTGGCCGCGCGCGGCGAGCGGGTGATCGGCGGCCACCAGGACGTAAGGGCGGGCGCCGGACAGCGGCTGCTTGTGCAGCGTCTCCGGCAGTCCCAGATCGTACAGCAGGGCCAGCTCTATCTGTCCGCCCAGCAGCGCCGCCTGCAGTTGCTGGGTGTCGCCCTCCAGCAGGTTCACCTCCAGCTCAGGGTAGGCATCGCGCAGCGCACTGAGCAGGTCGGGCAGGAGGATGGGGGCCATGGTGGTGAAGCAACCCAGAGTGATCGCGCCGCGCAGCGACTGGCTGATCTCCTGGGCCTGCTGCTCGAGATCCTCGGCATGGAGCAGCAGGTTGCGGGCGGCGGCGATGAAGCTCTGTCCGGCCGGGGTCGGCGATACCCCGCGGGCATGGTGGCGCACGAAGAACTGCAGGCCGAACAGCGCCTCCAGCTGGGCGATGGCATTGGAGACGCCGGGCTGCGAGGTATAGAGCGCGTTGGCCGCCGCGGTCACACTGCCGTGATCGGCCACGGCCACCAGATAGGTCAGCTGCCGCAGGGTGTATTGCATAGTTTAAAGTTATCCCTTGAAAAAGATTTATATATTTTATGTATTCAGCGTGAGGCTCTAGATTGCCCTTGTCAACCCGCTCAACAGGAGAGAGCAAGATGGCAATGGAAAAAACGGACACGCTGGTCATCGGCGCGGGTCAGGCCGGTGTGGCCATGAGCGAGCACCTGAGCAAGCTCGACATCCCTCATATCGTGCTGGAACGCAGCCGCATCGCCGAGCGCTGGCGCACCGAGCGTTGGGATTCACTGGTGTGCAATGGTCCTGCCTGGCATGACCGCTTTCCCGGCCTCGCCATGGAAGCCGATCAGGATGCCTTCGTCGCCAAGGACAAGGTGGCGGCGTATTTCGAGGCTTATGCCCGCAAGTTCAAGGCACCGATCCGCACAGGTGTGGAGGTGACCAGGGTCACCCGCAACCAGGGGCGTCCCGGATTTACGGTGGAAACCTCGGCCGGGGTGTTCGAGGCCAATCGCGTGGTGGCGGCCACAGGCCCGTTCCAGAAACCGGTGATCCCGGCGGTGGCGCCGCAGGCGGGCAGCCAGCTGCAGATGCACTCCACCCAGTATCGCAACCCGGATCAACTGCCGGCCGGTGCCGTGCTGGTGGTGGGGGCTGGCTCCTCCGGCGTGCAGATCGCCGACGAGCTGCAGCGTGCCGGTCGCCAGGTGTACCTGTCGGTCGGGGCCCACGACCGCCCGCCGCGTGCCTACCGTGGTCGCGACTTCTGCTGGTGGTTGGGTGTGCTGGGGGAGTGGGACGCCGCGACCGTCAAGCCAGGCACCGAGCACGTCACCATCGCGGTGAGTGGTGCTCGCGGTGGCCACACGGTGGACTTCCGTGCCCTGGCGCAGCAGGGCATCACCCTGGTGGGGATGACGAAGTCGTTCGACGACGGCGTGGTCAGCTTCCAACCGGATCTGGCCGCCAACGTGGCGCGTGGGGATGCGAATTACCTGGCACTGCTGGATGCCGCCGATGCCTACATCGCCCGCAACGGGCTGGATCTGCCGCCTGAGCCCGAGGCGCGGCGCATGCTGCCGGACCCCGCCTGCCTCACCGAGCCCCTGTTGTCGCTGGATCTGGCCGCAGCCGGGGTGGGCACCATCATCTGGGCCACCGGCTTCGTGCAGGATTACGGCTGGCTGCAGGTGAACGCCTTCGATGACAAGGGCAAGCCACAGCACCAGCGCGGCGTGTCCAGCGAGCCCGGGGTCTACTTCCTCGGCCTGCCGTGGCTGTCTCGGCGCGGCTCGGCATTCATCTGGGGGGTCTGGCACGACGCCCGCTTCATTGCCGACCACATCGCCATCCAGCGCACCTACGCCGCCTACCGTGAGGCGGACCAGAGCGTGCACGCCGACACTGCCGTTCCGGCAGAAGTCTGACCCCCAACAAGCGTGGGTCGCCACGGGCGACCCCAATAAACCCTCAAGGTGACCAACATGATTCACAAGCGCATTCGTCCGTTCAATACCAAGCAGACCTACCCGGAACAGAACCTCAACAACGATCTCTGCCAGGCCGTGGTGGCCGGCAACATGGTCTTCCTGCGTGGCCAAATAGGCCAGGATCTGGACACCCGGGAATCGGTGGGCATAGGGGACGTCGCCGCCCAGACGGAAAAGGCGATGGCCAACGTCAAGATGCTGCTGGAAGAGTCCGGCAGCTGCCTGGGGGATATCTGCAAGATAGTGATCTACCTGGTCGACCCCCGCTACCGCGAGACCGTCTATCAGGTGGTGGGCAAGTGGCTCGAGGGGGTGTTTCCCGTGTCCACCGGTCTGGTGGTGTCGGCGCTGGCCCGCCCGGAATGGCTGGTGGAGATCGACGTGACCGCCGTGATCCCCGAGGAGCGCCGCTGATGACCTTCTCCATCGCTGCCCGCTGCCCGCAAAGCGGCATGGTCGGCGTGGCCGTCGCCTCGTCCAGCATCGCCGTGGCCAGCCGCTGCGCCAATGTGTGTGCCGGAGTCGGTGCCGCGCTGAGCCAGAACGTGACCAACCCCATGCTGGGCCGGCTGGCACTGGCCCAGATGGCGGACGGAGAGGATGGCGCCGTGCTGCGTGCCAGCCTGTTGGCCGCCGACCCCCACAGCGACTGGCGGCAGTTGGTGCTGGCGCCGCTGGACGGCACGCCCCAGGTGATCACCGGCAGCCATGCCCTGGGGGTCTATGGCGCCGCCACCGGGCGAGACTGCGCGGCCGGCGGCAACCTGCTGGCCAGCCCCCTGGTGCCCCAGGCCATGGTCGATGCCTTCGAAGCCAGCCGCGGCAGCCTGCCTGAACGGCTGCTGGCCGCCCTGCAGGCGGCGGTGGATGCCGGCGGAGAGGCCGGGCCCATACATGCCGCCGGTCTGCAGGCCACCCTGGATACCCAGTGGCCCAGCATCGACCTGCGCATCGACTGGAGCGAGGGGGCACCGGTGGCCGAGCTGGCCAGGCTGTGGCAGCGCTATGAGCCGCAGATGGCTGCCTATGTCACCCGCGCCGTGTCGCCGCAGGCGGCCCCGAGCTACGGCGTGGCAGGAGATCCGTGATGGAACAACACTCTTCGCTGGGTCTGCTGCAGACCCTGGTGGGTTTCGATACCGTCAGCCAGCACTCCAACCTGGCGCTGATCCACTTCGTGCGCGACTACCTGGCGCAGTACGGCATTGCCAGCCAGCTGGTGGGCAATGAAGAGGGGACCAAGGCCAACCTGTACGCCACCATAGGCCCGACCGATCGGGGTGGGGTCATGCTGGCCGGGCACACCGACGTGGTTCCCGTCGCCGGTCAGCACTGGAGCTGCGATCCGTTTCACCTGACGGTGCGCGATGGTCGCGTTTATGGCCGCGGCGCCGCCGACATGAAGGGCTTCATCGCATCTGTGCTGGCCGCGGTGCCGGCATTGGCGGCGGCCAGGCTGCACACCCCGGTGCACATCGCACTGACCTACGACGAGGAGATCGGCTGCATCGGCGTGCGCCGTCTGCTGGACGTGCTGGGCGGGCTGCCGGTGTTGCCGCAGATGGCCATCGTCGGCGAGCCCACGCTGATGCGGCTGGTGGCGGCGCACAAGGGCAAGGTGGCCTACCGGGTCAGGCTGCGCGGCAAGGAGGGTCACTCCAGCAACCCGGCCGCCGGGGTGAACGCGGTGGAGTATGCCGCCGAGCTCATCACCTTTATCCGTCAGCTGGCCCGAGATCGGGTGGCGAGCGGACCGTTCGACCCCCTGTACGAGGTACCTTACACCACCTTGCACGTGGGCAAGATGCAAGGCGGCACCGCGCTGAACATCATCCCGGCAGAGAGCGCGTTCGAGTTCGAGATCCGCCACCTGCCGGAAGACGATCCCGAGCCGCTGCTCCATGCCATCTTCAGCCACGCCCGGGAGCGACTGCTGCCGGCGATGCGGGCCGTTGACGAGGCGGCCGACATCGAGTTTGTCGAGCTCAGCAGCTACCCAGGCCTGCTGACCGCGCCAGACGCCACCGTGGTGCGCTTCATGCAGTCGCTGCTGGGGGATGAGCGGGCGCCCGCCAAGATCGCCTTCGGCACCGAGGCCGGCCTGTTTTCCCAGCGTGTCGGCATCCCGGCTGTGGTGCTGGGGCCGGGTTCCATCGACCAGGCCCACAAGCCGGACGAATGGCTGGCGCTGGAGCAGCTCACCGCCTGCGATGCCTTGCTCGCCACTCTGGTGAAGCGTCTCGGCGCGTAATTAAAATAGGGGTGACAACGTCGCCCCCGATACCCCTGTATAGGGCCCGCCTCGGCGGGCTTTTTTATTTTCCGGGCTGCATGGGCCCAAGCCCAAGAAGCTGATCGGAGCCAGCAGGGGCGCAGGTTCGGCAGGCGTCAAGGGGGATTATTCCGGCAAACGGGGCATGAATCCAGCTGCGACGAACAGGCCGCAGTCTCTTGTCGCTCGAGAGCGCTCTGCAGAGCCTCTCTTTGGGTCATCGAAAGGCGGTGGGCCGTACCACGAGGCGCTCAGGCCTATGGAGGGGGCAGAACCGTGGGAAGGCCAGATCCGCTGGCGATATACACGGCGCCCTTCACATCAGACGTCTCTGGCCGGCCTTCAGCCACATCACTCGGTCGTCGAGCTCCCGTCATCTTCCCTGGCTATAGTCTCGCCTGAGCCAGGGAAAGTGCGCGCCCTTGCTAGGGGAGTGTGCGTCATATCGGCGCTGTCCGCTGGCTATCGGCCATGCACGGCAAGCCAGTGGGGAACAATGGTGTTATCTGGAAAAAGGGCCGGCTACGGCGGATCCCCTGGTGCCCTAGTGGTTGGTCTGACTGACCTCAGTCTGGCTATTCAGTGACTACCCGATCAGCGTTCACATCGAGCGGAACGATGGGGCAGGAGCCGGGCGCCTGAGAACGTTGCACGGATCGCATCTGGCCTGGCAGACCGGCGCTGCGGTGATGGAGGGGTTGGATCCTGGTCGGCACACGAGGTCTGGCAAAGAGGGAAAACGACAGGGGGATAGCCGCCGGGCGAGAACGCCCGGCGGGCAGGGGTTAGAGTAGGCCGATCTCTTTGGCGGTGCGGTCCACCGCCAGCTTGGTCTTGGCGATCAGCTCGTCGATCTCGGCGTGGCTGATGACCAGCGCCGGGGCCATGATCATGCGGCCCTGGGTGGAGCGGATGATCACGCCCTCTTCGAAGCCGATGGTGCGGCAGCGCCAGGTCAGATCGCTCTCGTTGGCAAAGCGGGTGCGGCTGGCCTTGTCCTGACAGAACTGCAGCGCGGCCACCATGCCGGTCCCCTGGATCTCGCCGATCAGCGGGTGCTTGTCGAACACCTCGCGCAGGCATGTCTGCAGGTATAGGCCTGTGTCGTTCTTCACCCGAGCCACTATGCCTTCCTGCTGCAGGGCATTCAGGTTGGCCAGCGCCACGGCAGCGGCGACCGGGTGGCCGGCATAGGTGAGGCCGTGGGCGAACACCCCGCCACGCTCCACCAGGGCCTCGCCCATGCGGCGGGACAGCACCAGCCCGCCCATGGGGATGTAGCCGGAGGTCAGCCCCTTGGCGATGCTGATGGTGTCCGGCTGGAAGCCGAAGTGTTCGTGTGCGAACCACTCGCCGGTGCGGCCAAAGCCGCCGATCACCTCGTCGGCACACAGCAGCACGTCGTACTGGCGGCAAATGCGCTGGATCTCCGGCCAGTAGCTCTCAGGCGGGAAGATCATGCCGCCGGCCCCCTGGAACGGCTCGGCCACGAAGGCGGCGACGTTGTCAGCCCCCAGGGCCAGGATCTTGGCTTCCAGCTCTTGTGCGCACTTGTGGCCAAATTCCGCCGGGCTCAGCTGACCGCCATGGGCAAACCAGTAGGGCTCACCGATGTGCACCACATTGGGGATCGGCAGGTCGCCCATCTCGTGCATGAAGGCCATGCCGCCCAGGCTGGCGCTGCCCACGGTGGAACCGTGATAGCCATTGTGGCGGCCGATGAAGATCTTCTTGCCGGGCTTGCCCATCACGTCCCAGTAGCGGCGCACGGTACGGATCAGCACCTCGTTCGCTTCCGAGCCGGAGTTGGTGTAGATCACGTGGCTGTAGTCACCGGGCAGCAGGGAGAACAGCTTGTCCGACAGCTCGTTGACCGCCGGGTGGGTGGTGTGGAAGAAGGTGTTGTAGTAGCTCAGCTGTTCCAGCTGGCGGGTGGCGGCGGAAATCAGATCCTGGCGGCCATAACCGATATTGGTGCACCACAGGCCGGACATGCCGTCGAGATACTGGTTGCCGTCGGTGTCCCACAGGTAGACACCTTTCCCCTCGGCCATCACCCGGGGGCCTTCCTGATTCAGGGCTTTCTGGTCGAGGAAAGCGTTGATGTGGTGGGCGGCATCCAGCTGCTGGTACTCGCGGGTGCTGCGGTTGTCATCGTGGGATCTGGTCATTGCGAAAACCTCGTTTGTGTAGGGTGTGACGCCGGGGCCTGCCCCGGCGGTGAATAAGGTTGGAGACTTACTTGCGCGCCAGCACTTCATTCAGGGGTTCTGGGCGGAACAGGGGTTTGCGCATCACCAGCTTGATCCAGAGGACGGCGATGAGCGACACCAGCCCCAGCACGGCGCCGGCATAGCCGAAGATGGACGGAGCCATTTCCGGGGTAGGGGACACGTAGTAGATCGACACCAGCATGCCGGCGATGCCCACCAACTGGGTCAGCGGGTAGAGGGGGGACTTGAACGGCCGCGCCAGCTGCGGGTAGCGGCGGCGCAGGGCAATCACGTCCAGATGGCAGATGATGTAGGCCAGCAGCCAGGCGATGGCGGCAGCCAGCAGCAGGAGACCGATGGTGGCCGGGTCGTCCCCCATCAGCAGCACGGGGGCGCCGGTGATCAGTGCCACGAACAGCACCGCCACCCAGGGGGTGTTGTAGCGCTTGCTCAGCAGCTTGAACTGGGGGAAGACCTGACCGTTGAGCGCCATGCCGTACAGCATGCGCGGCACGGCAGCCAGCGAGCTGTTCAGGGTGCTGCAGGTGGCGGTGATGGCGGCCACGACCAGCAACACTTTACCGCTTTCTCCCAGCAGGGCGGTGGCGTACAGGTAGTGCGGCAAGGCCGAGCCGGCCAGCTGTTCCTGCGGCACATAATAGAGGGCGCCGATGCTGTAGAGCGCCGTGGTCACGAAGATCACCACGATGCCGAGGATCATCGCGAGCGGGATGTTGCGCTGCGGCTTGTCTGATTCCTCGACCAGGGGGCAGGTGAATTCGGCGCCCACAAAGCCCCAGATCGCCAGCGCCACCAGGGTGAGCACGCCGGCCCCCATCGGGTTCCAGTCGTTGTTGACCGCCTGCACCAGCTGCGGATGGCTGTCGCTGCCGGACATGGCGGTCAGCCCGAGCGCCAGCAGCACGACCACCATCACCAGCGCCAGGGCTGACTGCAACTTGGCAAACACGTCGATGCCGAGCAGGTTGAGCAGGGTGAAGGCCAGCAGGACGCCGTATGCGACGCTCATGTGCGGGAAGGCCCCGGGGTAGACCTGGTTGATGATCTGATCGAGCAGCAGCAGTTCGGCCGACAGCGCGAACATGGCTACCACCACGTAGCCGGAGAAGGTGGCGAGAATGGCCGGGAACTGGCCCAGCGCCACCTCGGTGTAGCTGCTGAGGCTGCCGGCACGGGGGATCATCAGCGCCAGCTCGGAAAAGGACATCACATAGGTGAGCGCCAGCACGAAGGCCAGGGTCAGCGGAATGAGAAAGCCCAGTCCGGCGATGCCGGCACCTTGCAGCATCAGCACCATCACGCCCTGCGAAACCACGAGGCCAATGGCCACGGCGAGCAGGGCGCCGAGCCCCAGGCTGGGGCCGGACTTTGCGGCTGGCGTGGTGGTGGCCGCCAGCGGTGAGGTGGAGTAGATAAGGGGATCGTTCATGATGTGTCTCCTACTGTCCTTGTTGGGATGGAACATCTCGGGCGCGGCAGACTAGTCGCGCAGTTGTACCCAGGTGGTCTTGAGCTGGGTGAATTTGTCGATGGCGTGCAGCGACAGATCGCGGCCGAAGCCGGACTGCTTGAAGCCGCCAAACGGAATGCCGGGGTCGAGCGCATCCACGGTATTGACCGAGACGGTGCCGGCGCGCAGCCGGCGCGCCACCCGGTGGGCGCGGGACAGCTGCTCCGTCCATACCGAGGCGGCCAGGCCATAGATGCTGTCGTTGGCTAGGGCGATGGCCTCGGCCTCGGTGTCAAAGGTCATGACCGCGAGCACGGGGCCGAACACCTCTTCGCGCGCCAGCGTCATCTCGGGGGTGACGTCGCTGAAGATGGTGGGGCGGATGTAGCAGTCGCTGCCGTCGATGGCGGTGCGCTCGCCGCCGCACAAGAGGTTCGCGCCCTCGCGGCGGGCAACATCGATGAAGGTCATGATGCGATCGGTCTGGCGGGCATCGACGATGCAGCCAGTGCGGGTGGCGGGATCCAGCGGGTTGCCGGGTTGCAGCGCGTCCACCTGCGCCAGCAGCTTCTGCAGGAAGGCGTCCTTGATCGAACGCTGCAGCAGCAGGCGCGAGTTGGCCGAACAGACCTGACCCTGGTTGAAGAAAATGCCAAAGGCGGCACGCTGCGCCGCGGCATCCAGATCGCAATCCTCGAACACGAGGTTGGGGCTCTTGCCGCCGCACTCCAGCCACACCATCTTCATGTTCGACTCGGCGGCATAGCGCAGGAAGAGCTTGCCCACCTCGGTGGAGCCGGTGAAGCTCAGGCAGTCGACGTCCGGGTGCAGGCCGAGGGGACGGCCCACCTCTTCACCATACCCCGGCAGCACATTCAGCACGCCATCGGGCAGGCCGGCCTCCCTGGCCAGCTCGGCCAGGCGCAGTGCAGACAGCGGCGACTGCTCGGCGGGCTTGAGGATCACGCTGTTGCCGGCGATCAGCGCCGGTGCCAGCTTCCACGCCGCCATGTCCAGGGGGAAGTTCCACGGGATCACCGCCGCCACCACCCCGACCGGCTCGCGGGTGATGAGCGCCAGCGCATCGGCGGCGCTGGGGGCCACCTCGTCGTACAGCTTGTCCGCTGCCTCGGCATACCAGTCGATGACGGCGGCCGTGCCCGGCACGTCGATGGTGCGGGCGTCACTGATGGGCTTGCCCATGTCCAGGCAATCCAGCAGCGCCAGCTCGTCACCATGCTCGCGCACCAGGGCGGCCAGTTTTTGCAGCACCACCTTGCGATCGCGCGGGTGGCAGCGCGACCACACGCCGGATTCGAAGCTGGTGCGCGCGGCCTGCACCGCCAGTGCCACATCGGCCTCGCCGCAACGGGCGACATCCCCCAGGGACTGGCCGGTGATGGGGCTGACGTTGGCAAAGGTGCGGCCATCGGCGGCCGGGACGAACTGGCCGTTGATGAATGCCTGGCCGCGGGGGCGCAGGGCATCGGCGCGTTGCTTCCAGTACGACAGGTCATGCAATGACATGGCTTTCACTCCGTTGAAACGCACGACGCGGATGAGGTGGCCTGCATTGTGCTGGCCGTGTCGTGCCTGGTGAGGTCATACTAGACAGCCCCCGAAGTGACGGACATCACGCAGAAACGTTAGCGTTGGGGGGTAGACATAACGTCAATGGAGTAGGGACAGGGAAAGATGCAGTTGAACGTAGCGGATCTGGCGTTTCACCAGCGGTTGGGCCGGCTGTTGAACGACATGGGCAGTGAGACCTTCTGGCAGCAGCTGGCGGCTTTTTTGCGCGAGCAGGTGGAGTTTGATACCTGGGTGGCCATGCTGTTTCGCCAGGACATGCCGCCCCTGGTGCTGGCAGACAATGCCGTGAACTACGCCAACGACAACCTGTTCGCCGACTACATGCACGGCCTCTATCTGCTGGACCCGTTTTACAGCTTTGCGCTCAAATGCCCGGCCGCCGGGGTATATCGGCTGGACGAGGTGGCACCGGACAGCTTTCGGGACACCGAATACTGCCGACATTACTTCTCGCGCAACGTGGTCACCGACGAGCTGCAATTCCTGCTGCCGCTGCCCCAGGGCACCTTGTCCCTCTCCCTGGGGAGCCAGCGCCGCTTCAAGAGCAGCGAGATCGGCATCTGCAGCCTGGTTTCCCCCTGGCTCTTGCCGATGCTGCGCATCGCCGCGCGACTGGAGGAGCGGCTGCGCCAGCCCCAGGGCAATCCCCTGCAACAGAGTCGCCAGCAACTGGAAGAGGCGCTGCGCCTGCGGGGCACCACCCCGCTTACCAACCGGGAGGTGGAGGTGGCCCTGCTGATCCTCGGCGGCCACTCCACCAAGGGGGTGGCGCGGGAGCTGGCCATTTCGCTGGAGACCGCCAAGGTGCACCGCCGCAACCTCTACGCCAAGCTGGGGGTCTCCAGCCAGGCCGCGCTGTTTCTGCTGTTTGCCGATCTGCAGCAGCTGCTCTCCTGACCGGATAGATCCCGTCCATGTGCGTGGGGAGTCTGTCCCCGGTGTGGGCATAGGGCTGGATGCCCCGTCCCGCCATCCGGTGCGGCAAGGTCTCCACCCAGGTTCATCCCCATCAACCCTGTTCTGGCGCCATGGCCAGGCCGGCTCAGGCCGGATTGGCGTGGGCGCGGCTGCGCTTGAGCTGTTCCCGCACCACGTGCCGGTTGATCTCGCCCAACAGCGTCTCCTTGTTGATGGGCTTGGTGATATAGCCGTTCATCCCGTGGGAGAGGTAGTACTGCTTCGATTCGGGCATGGCATCGGCGGTCAGGGCGATGATGGGAATGTCGGCCCAGGGCTGGTGTGAGGTCCGGATGTGGGTGGTGGCCGCCAGCCCGTCCATGACCGGCATCTGCACGTCCATCAGCACCAGATCGAAGGTGGCTTGCGCCAACTTGGCCAGGGCCTCTTCCCCCTGTATCGCCAGGGTGACCTGGTGTCCGACGGAGGCGAGCATGGCGCCGATCACCTTGCGGTTGGTGGCATTGTCATCCACCAGCAGGATGCGATAGCGCTCCTGCACCACGGGTTTGGCGGGGAGGCAGACGATGGAGGGGGTCGTCACCCGGGCAGGCCAGCCAAAGGTGAAGGTGCTGCCGCATCCCTCCTGGCTCTCGACCGAGATGTCTCCTCCCATCAGGCGGGCGAGGTTGCGGGAGATCTCGAGGCCCAGCCCGGAGCCGCCATATTGCCGCGTGATGGAGACATCGGCCTGGGAGAAGCGCTGGAACAGGTTCTCCATCTGGTGGCGGCTCATGCCGATCCCCGTGTCCTGGATCGCGATGCGGATGGCGTGGCGATCCTTGTCCAAGGGCTGGCTGCCTACCCTGATAGTGACGGCGCCCTGGTGGGTGAACTTGATGGCATTGTTCAGCAGGTTGAACAGGATCTGGCGTACCCGCAGGGGGTCCATCATCAGCCATTCCGGCGTGTCAGGGGCCAGGGTCAGGGAGAGCTGGATCCCTTTCGCACTGCAGTTGTTCTGCATCAAGGCCCGGATGTCTTCCAGCAGCTTGGGCAGATGACAGGGAACCAGCTGCAACTCGATGCGACCCTCCTCCAGTTTTGAAATGTCCAGGATGTCGTTGAGCAGCCCCAGCAAATGGTTGGCCGATTCACGAGCCGTTTCCAGATACTCCCGCTCTCTTGGTGCCATGGTGCGGTCCGCCAGCAAGGAGAGCATGCCGAGGATGCCGTTCATGGGGGTGCGGATCTCGTGCCTCATGTTGGCCAGGAAACTGCTTTTCGCCCGTTTGCCCGCCTCGGCCTCGCGGTTGGCCTTGAGCAGCTTGTCGTTGAGCTGCTGCATCATCTTGTGCTGCAGGAACGACAGGTTCATCTGCCGCCAGATGAGCAGGGCGAGCACGAACAGCAGGGAAAACTGCAGCGCCGCGATCAGGGTGGTGGTGATGATCTGCTGGCGCACGCCGTCGCGGCGGGCCAGGTCGAACAGGGTTGCCTGCTGGTTGACCTCCAGGGTTAGCTGATGGAGCTGGGGCAGCAGTTGCTCCAGCTCCTGACTCACCTGCTGGTGGGCGGCCTGATCCAGCGGCTTGTCAGGCTCAGGACCTAGCCAGAGATCGGCCAGGGCGGTAAAACGGCGCATCGCCTTGCTGGCCTGCTGGTAGATGGGCGTGTGTTGCAGCAGGTTGCGATCCTTGCTCTCCAGCACCAGATCCATCCGGCTGATCAGGATGTCGTATCTGAGCTGGAATTTGGCTGGTGAGTCGTGCCAGAGCGCGTTTTGAAAGCGCAGTGCCTCGTTGTAGAGCTGGAAATAGTTCCACATGACGTTGTCGTCACCCTGGCTGGTGCCGCGTGGCAGTTCCTGGAATTGCCGGTACTGGATGGTACTGATGCCGGCAAAGGCCAGCAGCAGGACACAGAGCACCACCAAGAGGGAACGTTGACTCGCTGCCATGGATTTCATGGGATCTACTCCACCTTGATCCGGCTGATCTGGCAGATGGCGCGGCTGTAATAGAGCTTGTTGCGAAGCTCGGGGTACTGGTCGAACGGATAGATCAGGAACAGCGGCCCCTTGTCACGCACCGACAGCGGTTTGCCATTGATGCTGCGGGCCAGGATCACCTGGTACTGGGTGGCATCGCTGGCGGGCACCTGGATCGAATAGTCGTTGAGGGCGGTGATGGTCAGCTGCTTGCCGTTGGCGCCCACCTTGGCCAGCAGATCGCTCAGACGGGGGCCACGGAAGACCTTCTCCTCGTCATACCAGGGGGTGTGGGTCTTGATCTCGTACTCGGGGAGCGCATCCAGCATGGCGGTGTCCCACAGGGCCGACTGCTGGTAGTTGGGCTGGGTGTTGAGGCCGGCGTTCTTGGCCGCCTTGATGTTGATCCCCACCGCCTCGATGAAGAGGCCGAGGGCGGTGCGTTTGGTCAGCAGCCAGATGAACAGGGCCATCCCCAGGGTGATGATGACCGGGGTGGGCAGATAGAAGAGGGCGCCGCTGCCGATCCAGGCCAGGGCGTCGTTGTTGAAGGTGATGATCTGCCCCTCGGTGATGAGCTGGGCGATGCCCCGGCCCGCCACCATGAGGATCAGGGTGGCGACGATGGGCTGGATCTTGAACACCGCCACCAGCAGGCCGTTCCACAGGCCGCACAGGAGGCCGACCCCGATCACGGACGCGAAGATGACGGGCAGGCTGTGGCCGCCGGTGGCCAGGCTGGCCATGGTGGCCCCGCTGATGGCCATCACGGCCCCCACCGACAGATCGATGCCGCCGGTGGCGATCACCAGCGTCATGCCGAGGGAGAGCAGGGCCACCGGGGCGCAGCGGTTGAGGATGTCGATGAGGCTGCCAAACAGCCGGCCATCCTGGATGTGGATGGCGAAGAAGTTGTCGGCGACCAGGGCATTGATGAGCAGCACGCACACCAGGGCGACACATTGGGCCGAGCCCGTGGGCCAGGGCCTGCGGGGGCGGCTGGCCCCCTTGGAGAGGGGGAGAGTGGATGACGTCATATCAGGCCTCGCATGCAATGGCGTTCATGATGGCAGGGACGCTGAGGGCGTCCGTCGCAAGCTCTGCCACCTGTTTTCGATCGCGCAGGACGATCACCCGGTCGGCGTAGCCCACCAGCTCTTCGAGTTCCGAGGAGATGACCAGCAGGGCCAGCCCGTTGGCGCAGAGGGATTCGATGAGGCGGATGATCTCGGCGTGGGCCCCCACGTCGATGCCCCGGGTGGGTTCGTCCAGGATCAGGAGCTGCGGCTTGGTCAGCAGCCAGCGGGCCAGCAGCACCTTCTGCTGGTTTCCCCCGGAGAGAAACTGGATGGGCTGCTCCGGCCCCGGGGTCTTGATCGCCAGCTGGGCGATGAGGCGGGCGGTGATCTCGTCCTGCTCCTTGCGGGACAAGGGACGCAGCCAGCCCCGTTGGGCCTGCAGGGCCAGTACCATGTTCTCCCGCACCGAGGCCGAGGCGATGATGCCGGCGCTCTTGCGATCCTCCGGGCAGAAGCCGAAGCCGTGGGCGGCGGCCTGGCGCGCACTGCGGATGGTGACCGGCTTGTCCCGCACCCGGCACTCGCCGCTGTCGCTCGGCACTATGCCGAACATCAGCTCGGCGGTCTCGGTACGACCGGACCCGAGCAGGCCGGCCAGGCCCACGATCTCCCCGGGCATGACGTCGAGGCTGAAGGGGGCGATGACCCCGCGCTTGCCATAGTCCCTGAACGACACCATGGGCTGGCTGCTGCGCAGGGTCTTGCCCGCCCGCTTGAGGGCGTTGTCGTCCAGCTCGCGCCCCAGCATCATCTTGACCAGCTCCAGTTGCGGCAGCGCCTGGGTGTCGCGGGTGCCGACCAGCTCGCCGTTGCGCAGCACTGTGATGCGATCGCTTATCTCGTAGACCTGGTCGAGGAAGTGGGTGATGAAGACCAGGCTCACCCCCCGATCCCGCAGGCTCTTCATCAGGGAGAAGAGCATCTGGACCTCGCTGGTGTCGAGGCTGGCGGTGGGTTCGTCCAGGATCAGGATCTTGGCGGACAGGGAGACCGCCCGGGCGATGGCCACGATCTGCTGCATGGCGACCGAGTAGTGATCGAGGGGCAGGGTGACGTCCATCTCGAAGCCGTGGCTGGCCATGATGGCGCTGGCCTGACGGGTCATGGCGGCCCGGTCGATGAAGCCGAAACGGCGGGGTTCGTGGCCGATGAAGAGGTTGTCGGCTACCGACATGTTGGGCAGGAGGTTGACCTCCTGGTAGACGGTGCCGATCCCCAGGCGCTGGGCGTGGGCGGTGTCCGTCGGGGAGATGGGGACGCCATCGAGCTCGATGCGGCCCGCATCACGCTGATAGACGCCGGTGAGGGTCTTGACCAGGGTGGACTTGCCGGCACCGTTCTCGCCGAGCAGTGCCATGATCTCCCCCCGTCGCAGGGAAAAATCCACCTGATGCAGGGCCCGTACCCCGGGAAAGGCCTTGCAGATCCCCCGGGCGTGCAACACGACATCGCGATTGTTTTCTGACATGGAAATGGGCTCTCCGATATAACGCACCATATAAGCACTCGGGCTTATATGGCGCGTTATTTGATTGGCTGACTCAGAGGGCGGTCGGTATTAATAGCCCATGTCTTTTTTCAGCTCGAGCTGGGACTGGGCACTCTCCGGCTCAAACAATTTGGACTCTGTCTTGATCTGTTTGGGGGGCAGGGTGCCATCCTTCTTATATGCCAGCAGGGTGTCGAAGGCGGGGCCCGCCATATTCGGCGTGAGTTCCACCGAGGCGTTGGCTTCACCTGCGATCATCGCCTTGAATATATCCGGCACGCCGTCGATGGAGATGATCTTGATATCCTTGCCCGGTTTGAGGCCGGCTTCCTTGATGGCCTGAATGGCCCCGATGGCCATGTCATCGTTATGGGCATAGACGGCGCAAATATTCTTGCCGCTGTTTTCCGCCTTGATGAAGCTCTCCATCACCTCCTTGCCCTTGCTGCGGGTGAAGTCGCCGGACTGGGTGCGGATGATCTTGATGGTGGGCACGGCCGCGACGGTATCGAGGAAGCCCTTTTTGCGATCCAGGGCCACGCTGGCCCCGACGGTGCCTTGCAATTCAACGACATTGCAGGGCTTGCCATCCTGCTGCTTGATGAGCCAGTTGGCCGCCACCGCCCCTTCGTGAACGCTGTCCGCGGCGACGCCCGTCATGAAGAGAGAGTCATCCTTGACCGTGATATTGCGATCCAGCAGGAACACGGGGATCTCGGCCTCTTTTGCCTCCTGCAATACCGGGTCCCAACCCGTCTGCACTACGGGCGCAATAAAGATGGCGTCCACGCCCTGGGCAATAAAGGAGCGAATGGCCTTGATCTGGTTCTCCTGTTTCTGCTGGGCATCGGCAATCTTCAGGGTAATGCCGCGTTTCTGTGCCTCGCTCTTGGCTACCGATGTTTCTGCCGCCCGCCAGCCGGACTCAGACCCTATTTGGGAGAACCCCACCGTCATGTCCGCAGAATAAGCGGAGGCAGAGAGAATAAGGGAGCTGATAATGCCCGCCAGTTTCACTTTCTTATACATGTGACACTCCTTTGTGATGCATGGTGAAATAAACCGGAACGCGTCAGGTTTTTATTGTTCGGGTCAAGGTTATAGGCTCCCGGATTTAACGACGGGAGGTGGCTCACAGAAAATTTTCAGCAGCACGATGCTTCATACAAACAGCAGAAGAGTTTATACCTCAGGCGGGGGCTGCATTGATTTTTCTGCATATTTATTTTTTTCGGCGACCATTGTGTCCAGAGTCGTGCAGGGCGCGAGGCACGGCGGCGGGTCGTTTCCGCCTGAAGGAACGCCCAGGCTCAAGGACGAGGGATCGGCTCCTTGGCGGTAAAGAAACGGGCGCAGCAGCGCCCCGAACGCGGGAGAAAAAGTATGGCAGAGCGGGCATGGCTCGTGCCCGCCATATCCATAAAGCTTGCGGGCGGCCGCTGGGACCGCCCGCCGGGTTCAGGTGTCGGCCTGGGCGAGAAATGCCCGCATGGCGGGGGTGACGCTGTGCTTGCGGGTGATGAAGGCGATGGTGCCGGCGCTCGCATCGCTCAGGGGATGGCAGGGCAGCTGGAACAGCCGCCTGGCGGTGGCGGCGATGCCGGCGCTGACCACGGCGCGGCCGAGCCCGTGGCTCACCCCGTTGACCAGGTGGAACAGGGAGTCGGTCTCCAGCACCACCCGCAGGCTGATCTGCTGGCGGGCGGCGGCCTCGTCCAGGTAGCGGCGAAACTGCATGGTGGTGCTTGGCAGGATCAGGGGGAGATCTTGCAGGTCCGCCAGGGTCAGCGGCCCGGTCGAGGCGCAGTGGGCAGGCAGGGGGCCCAGCAGGGCCATGGGGTTGGGGTGGCGAAGCTGGACGTCGAGGGCCCGGCGCTGATGCTCGGTGAGCAACTCGTCAAAGCCGAGCCCGATGTCGATGCGATGCAGATCCAGCTGCTCCATCAGGGTGGCATGGGTCATCACGCAGAGGTGCAGGCCGACCTTGGGGTAGGCGTCGTTGAACCCCTTGAGCAGCGGCATGATGTCGATGCTCGACTGGGGCACTACGCCGATGCGCAGCGCGCCCGACAGCCCGCCCCGAAAGAGGCTGAGCTCCTGGCGCATGGCATCCTGCTCCTGCAGCATCCGCTCGGCGTGGTGCAGCACCACTTCCCCCGCCTGGGTCAGGGCCACGAACTGGCTGTTGCGCACCACCAGTTCGGTGCCAAGTGACTTCTCCAGAGCGGTGATGCTGGCCGACAAGGTCGGCTGGGTGATAAAGCAAGCCTTGGCCGCCTTGGCGAAGTGACGGTGCTGGGCCAGCTCGTAGAAATAGTGCAACTGCTTGATATTCATCGTGGTAATGGCAGCAGGCAAAGGCAATGAGCGACAAATTTAATCAATCGACATCCCGATGGCAATAGAAGTTATCTATCGGCGAATAGATTTGTTTCATTGGTTTTGGCGCGGCGGCTTATCTAAACTTGAGGCCCGAATACAGCTTATAAGCGTCTCGCATGATCCCTTTCAATTCACGGTTGCCCAGTCTGGATGAGCTGGTGGAGGAGGTGGCCGTGTCAGTCAACATCAACGGCATCAACCATGCCGTCATGATGGCCACCCCGGACGATCTCGACGATTTCGCCATCGGTTTTCTGTTTGGCGAGGGAATCATCGGGGGCAACCACGATGTACACGATATCCAGAGCACCCCGTCCGAGCACGGCATCGTGCTCGATGTCACCATCGCCAACCGCTGTCTGGCAATGCTTGGCCAGCGCAAGCGCCGCCTGGCCGGTGCCAGCGGCTGTGGCATCTGCGGGGTGGAGGCCATCGAACATGCGTTGCCCGTGCTCACCCCGCTGACCCCGGGTGCCCCCTTCGACACCGCCTCTTTGCAGGATCTGCGGGAGCGCATCGTCCCCTGGCAGAGCAAGGCCCGCCAGAGCGGCGCCCTTCATGCCGCCCTGGCGCTGGATGATCGCGGCGAGATCCTGGCCTGCCGGGAGGACATAGGGCGGCACAACGCCCTGGACAAGCTCATCGGCATGCAGCTGCGCCAGCCGGTGCAGGCCGCCACCCTGGTGATCACCAGCCGCTGCGGCAGCGAACTCATTCACAAGGCGGTGCAATTTGGCGCCGCTCACCTCATCAGCCTTGCTTCACCCAGCCAGCTCGCGGTGCGACTGGCCCTGAAGTACAACCTGACCCTGATCCATGTGCCCCGATCCGATGCCCCGGTCTGCTATGCCAGCCCCCGCGCCCAGGATCACGTTGGAGATTCCCATGTCCAGTCATATTGAGAAACCGGCCAAGGCCGGCGGCTTTTCCTCCCTGCAGTCCACCTTCAAGCAGGTGCTGCGCAGCCAGAAGACCCGCCAGAACATCAAGAACCTGCTGCGGGTCAACCAGACCGACGGCTTTGACTGTCCCGGCTGCGCCTGGGGTGACAACAAGCAGGGGGCCTTCCAGTTTTGCGAGAACGGCGCCAAGGCGGTGGCCTGGGAATCCACCGGCAAGACGGTGGGGGCCGATTTCTTCGCCGAGCATTCGGTGCGTCGCCTCGCCACCCAGAGCGACTACTGGCTCGAATATCAGGGGCGACTGACGGAGCCCCTGCGCTACAACCCGGCCACCGATCACTACGAGCCGGTGAGCTGGGATCAGGCGTTTGCCCTCATCGCCGACAAACTCAAGAGCCTGGCCAGCCCCGACGAGGTGGAGTTCTACACCTCGGGACGCGCCAGCAACGAAGCCTCCTACCTCTATCAGCTGTTTGGCCGTCTCTATGGCACCAACAACTTCCCCGACTGCTCCAACATGTGTCACGAGGCGAGCGGGGTGGGGCTTATCCAGTCCGTCGGGGTGGGCAAGGGCACCGTGGTGCTCGATGATTTCGACGCCGCCAAAGCCATCTTCGTCTTTGGCCAGAACCCGGGCACCAACCACCCGCGCATGATGAACGCCCTGCGCAAGGCGGCACGCCAGGGGTGCCAGATCGTCACCTTCAACAACCTCAAAGAGGTGGCCCTCGAGCGCTTCGCAAGCCCCCAGAGCCCGGCGGAGCTACTGACCCCGGCGGCAACCACCATCAGCCACCAGTACCTCACGCCAAAGCTGGGCGGTGACATGGCGGCCATTCGCGGCATGGCGAAATACATCCTGGAAGAGGAGGGGGGGCGCATCGATCTCGCCTTCATCGAGCAGCACACCGCGCACTTTGACGACTACCTGGCCCAGGTGAAGGCTACGGAGTGGACGCAGATCGAGGCGCAATCCGGCCTCGGTCGGGAGGCGATCACCCGGGCGGCGCAGATCTTCGCAAGCAGCGAGAGCGTGATCAGCTGCTGGGCCATGGGGATCACCCAGCACAAGCATTCGGTCGACACCATTCGCGAAATCGTCAACCTGCACCTGATGTGCGGCCAGATTGGCAAGCCGGGGGCCGGACTCTGTCCGGTGCGCGGTCACAGCAACGTGCAGGGCAACCGCACCATGGGGATCAACGAGAAACCCAATGCCGCCTTCCTCGATCGCCTGGAGCGCCGCTTCCCGGTGGGCTTCAAGCGCACGCCGGGGCACAACGTCTACGAGGCCCTCAAAGCCCTTCATGGCGGCAAGAGCAAGGTGCTCATCTGCCTTGGGGGCAACCTGGCAGCCGCCGCGCCGGATACCGAGTTCACCTATGAAGCGATGCGAAGGAGCGAGCTCAACGTGCAGATCAGCACCAAGCTCAACCGCAGCCACCTCATGGTGTCAAAAGATGCCCTGATCCTCCCCTGCCTGGGCCGTACCGAGCTCGATCAGCAGCGCTCCGGGGTGCAGAAGATCACCGTGGAGGACACCTTCAGCATGGTGCACGCCTCCACCGGGATGAACGAGCCGGTCTCGCCGCTCTGTCTCTCCGAGATAGACATCGTGGCCCGCATGGCCGAGGCAACGCTTGGCAGCGATCGGGTGGACTGGTTGGCGCTGCGGGATGACTACGGGCTGCTGCGGGATCTCATCGAGGAGACCATCGCGGGCTTTGGCGACTTCAACCGCCGCATCGAGGAGCCCTGCGGTTTCCATCTGGAGAACAGCGCCGCCCTGCTGCGCTGGAACACCGCGAGCGGGCGCGCCGAATTCAGGGCGAGCCGTTTGCCGGACTCCATCCTGCCCGAGTGCACCAGCCACGCGGAGCAGATGGTGGACCAACCCGTGCTGCTGCTTCAGAGCCTGCGCTCCCACGATCAGTACAACACCACCATCTATGGCATGGATGACCGCTATCGCGGCATCAAGGGACGACGCAACGTGGTCTTCATGAACGAGGAGGATGCCAGGAGGCTGGGGCTCGCCGAGGAGCAGCGGGTGGACATGAGTGCGGTGTGCAACGACGGGCGCGAGCGGGTGGTGCGGGGCTTTAGCGTCATCTTCTACGAGATCCCGAAAGGCAACATCGCCGCCTACTACCCGGAGACCAACCCCCTGGTGGCCATCGAGAGCATAGGGGAGGGCTCTTTCACCCCCACCTCCAAATCGGTGCCCGTACTGGTGACCCCGAGCGCCGCCTCGGTCGAGAGCCTGGCCGTCACGCTCTGATCTCCTGACATGGATACCGTCCGACCCCTGCCATGGCAGGGGTTTTTTTATGGCCGAACGGTGTCCGGCAAAGCCTGGGCCGATCAGCCCAGGGCCACCACCACGCAGTTTCGGCCCTGGCTCTTGGCATCATAGAGCGCCTTGTCCGCCTCCTTGAGCACGGCGGCGATGCTGGTGGCATCCGCTCCCCAGTGGGCGACGCCGAGGGAGATGGTGATGTGGCCAGCTACCTCCATGTCGTGGCTCGCCACCCGGGTACGCAGGCGCTCGGCGATCTTCTGCGCCTGTGCAAGGGAGACCCCGGGCAGCAGCAGCAGGAACTCCTCGCCGCCGCTTCGACACAAGGCGGCATCGGAACGCAGATCCTGCTGCATCAGGGTGGCGAGGGAGACGATGACGGCATCCCCCACGTCGTGACCAAAGCGGTCGTTGATGGCCTTGAAGTGATCGATGTCCAGGGCAATCACCGTCAGGGGCTGACGCTCGACCTCGTACTCGTCCAGCATTTGCTGCATGGCCCGGCGGTTGAACAGGCCCGTCATGGGATCGGTGTGGCTGTCGGTGTGCAGTTTGTCGATCTTGGTGTTGAGCAGCCCCAGCCCCTTGAGGATGGCCTGCTTCAACTGGGCCGCTTCGAAATACCAGGCGTGGATCCCCGAGATGCTGGTGGCGGCCCCCTGCTGATCCATGAGTCCGGCCCGGTTGGCCAGTTGCCGCAAGGGTCTGGCGATGATGGTGGCCGAGAGCCAGATGACGAAGAGAATGAAGAGGGTGACCGGGATCATCCCCTTGAGGATCTCCAGCATCTGTTCATCCAGGCCGGCCAGGGTGGCGCTGCGGGGGCGCTGGGCCACTATCCCCCAGCCTGCGTCCGCCACCGGGGCAAAGCCTGCCAGCATCTCGCTGCCTCGGGAGTTGAGCACGCTCTGGGCGCCATCCTGCCCTTTGAGCACCGCATCCACCACCCGGTTCTTGCCAATCCTCTGGCCGATGCGCTCCGGGTTCGGGTGGTAGATGAGGGTGCGCTGGCGGTCCACCACATAAAGATAAGAACCATCCTGGTAGTAGTGCTGCCCCAGCAGGCTGGAGAGCACGCTGGCGGACTCCAGATAAATGGTGCCGGCGACATAGCCGAGGTAGCGCTTGTCTGCCGAGAAGATGGGGTGGGAGAGGCTGATGAGGTAGTTGCCAGTGAGGGAGACCAAGGGATCCGCGATGAGGGGCTGCTGGCTGGCCAGGGTCCGGCTCGCATTGGCCGAGGTGAGCTTGACCCCTTTCACATGCAATGCCTCGGGAGAGACGGCGACGATGACGGAATCGGTGTTCACGATGGCCACCGAGTTGAAGGTGTTGGTCTGCTGGCGCAACTGGCCCGCCACCTCCTCGAGTCCATGGAGGTCGTTGCCCTGCAGCAAGGGGGCGAGCCGGGCCGCGCCATAGGCCAGCTGTCCCTGGGCCGAGCGCAGCATGGTCTCGGTGGAGGCGGCGAGCTTGGTGGCATAGACCCGGTTTGCTTCCAGGGTGCTGTCGATGAGCAGTTGCCGTTGTGCCTGATAGATGGCGTAAAAGCTGTTGCCAAAGGTAGCCAGCACGCCGATGACGGCCAGCGCAAGGATGAGGCGATGCAGATCAAACCTCAGCAGCCAGTGAGAGTGCATGAACGAAACGGATCCTTGTCGTGGCGTCGGGGCAGTGCGGCAATTTTAAGGAGGGTGTCCGCCCAATGCCATCGTTAATGTGATTCTCGAATGGTTCCCTTTCATGGGGTGTCCCAGGTGGGAGCCCCGTACCCTGCCGTCATGAGGCCGGTGAGGGCGGGATCCGCCAGCTCCGCCACCGTCTGCCAGAAGGGGGCGACGAGGGGATTGTCGTTGCCCGGCGGGCGAATGAGCCCGATGATCCAGCTCGCGTCGGCCTCCCCGAGGGGCAGGGTCAGCACATCGGGATGCTCAATGGTGGTGGAGGAGGGGACCAGGGTCCAGGCGATGCCGGCTGCCGCGGTGGCGATGCCGGCGGCGAAGTCGTTCACGTACTGGATGTCCTGAAAGCGCAGGCCGCTCTGGGCGAGGTAATGGATGAACTGATCGTAAAAAGAGGGGGCCTTGTCCCGGCGCAGGATGGCGAGCGGCTTCTCCTGCAGATCGGCGAGCCCTGCCACCCCCTGATAGCCTGCGGGCAGCACGGCGACGAAATGGGCGCGTACCACGGGCAGCACCGGCCAGCCCTTGGGGGCGGGCAGGCGGCAGAAGCCGAGATCCAGCCGGCCCTCCGCCAGCGCCAGCAACTGGTGATGGGTGGAGAGATCGTTGAGCTCGATGGCGACCCCGGGGCGGCTGGCCCGAAAGCGGGCGATGGCGGCGGGCACCAGCAGCTTGGTGGCGACCCCGAAGCCGATGCGCAGGGTACCCGCGTGGCCCGCCAGCACGTCGCGGGCGCTGCGGGCGAGCTGCTCGCTCTGGGCCACCAGGGTGCAGGCGTCGGCATAGAGGGCGCGCCCGAGCACCGTCAGCCGGGTGCTGCCGGCGTTGCGCTCGAACAGCTCGCCGCCAAGGTCCGCCTCCAGCCGGCGGATCTGCTTGCTCAGAGCCGACTGGGTGACGTGCTGGCGCGCCGCCGCCTGACCAAAGTGCAATACCTCCCCCAGGGTGACGAAGGCTTTCAGGTCTCTCAACTCCATGGTGCCTCGCTTGATTCCAAATAGGAATGATAGGTGGCCATATTTGTCATTGGACGGAATTCTAGAAGTGTTGGATGCTGGTGCCAACTCATTTCGGACCCCTGTACGGGGCCGACGTATCACAGGATGGCCCCCGCCATCCACGCAGAAGGAGCAACACCAGATGCATCATCACAAGTTCAATGACTTCCCGAACGGTTTCCTCTGGGGCGCCGCCTCCGCCGCCTATCAGGTGGAAGGGGCCTGGAACGAGGAGGGCAAGGGCCCCTCGGTATGGGACAGCTTTACCAAGTTGCCGGGCAAGACCTTTGAAGGGAGCAACGGAGACGTGGCGGTGGATCACTACCACAGGGTGGAAGAGGACGTTGCGCTGATGGCCGAGATGGGGCTCAAGGCCTATCGCTTCTCGGTGAGCTGGCCGCGCATCTACCCGACGGGGCGTGGCGAGGTGAACGAGGCGGGGCTCGCCTTCTACGACAGGCTCATCGATGCCCTGCTGGCCCACGGCATCGAGCCGGTGCTGACCCTCTATCACTGGGATCTCCCCCAGGCCCTGCAGGATGAGTACGGCGGCTGGGAAGACAGGCGCATCATCGACGACTTCGAGCGCTATTGCGTGACCCTCTATCAGCGCTTCGCCGGCAAGGTGAAGTACTGGGTGTCGCTCAACGAGCAGAACTACAACCTGACCAACGCCTACCAGCTGGGCACCCATCCTCCCGCCGTGCAGGACAGGAAGCGTTTCTTCGCCGCCAACCACATCGCGTTTCTCGCCAATGCCCGGGTCATCAAGGCGTTTCGCCAGCACGTGCCAAACGGCATGATCGGGCCGAGCTTTGCGTACTCCCCCGCCTATCCGGCCTCCTGCGCCCCGAGCGACATGCTGGCGTTCGAGAATGCCGAGGAGTTCACCAACCTCTGGTGGCTGGATGCCTACTGCTTCGGCCGTTACCCCCAGGCGGCGCTCGCCTATCTGCGGGAGACCGGCGAGGCGCCGGAGATCCTGCCGGGCGATCTCGAGCTCTTGCGCGAAGGCACCCCTGACTACATCGGGGTCAACTACTACTACACCCTGACCTTCACCGACAACCCCCTCGGCGGCCAGACGATGCAGCGCATCAACACCACGGGCAAGAAGGGCACTACGCCCTCCAGCGGCATTCCCGGCCTCTACAAGACGGCCCCCAATCCGCACCTTGAGACCAGCAACTGGGACTGGGCCATCGATCCCACCGGGATGCGCATCGCCCTGCGTCGGCTCTCCTCCCGCTACGCCCTGCCGCTGATGATCACCGAGAACGGCCTGGGGGAGTTCGACAAGCTGGAAGCCGGGGACAAGGTGAACGACGACTACCGTATCGCCTATCTGCACAGCCACCTCAAGGCGTGCCAGGAGGCGATGCAGGACGGGGTTGAGCTCCTGGGCTACTGCGCCTGGTCCTTCACCGACATCCTGAGCTGGCTCAACGGCTACCAGAAGCGCTACGGCTTTGTCTACGTGGACAGGGACGAGCAGGGAGGGTCTCTTCGTCGCATCAAGAAAGAGAGCTTCCACTGGTACAGCCAGGTCATTGCAAGCGGTGGCAAGGCCCTGTAACGGGCCCGGTGCGCCGCACCTCGTTTGCCCAATGCCGGAAGGCCCCCTCGTCGGAGGGGGCCTTCCTTGTTTGTGCAGCAGGCAACCATGACCGCCTAGATAAACATGCCGCCCGAGGCTTCGATGCGCTGGGCGGTGATCCAGCGGCAGTCATCGGAGAGCAGGGCGGCGATGGCGCCACCGATGTCGTCGGGCTGACCCACCCGGCCAAGGGCGGTCTGGCTCGCGAGAAAGTCGTTGACCCCCTTGTTGTCGCGCACCACGCCGCCGCCAAAATCGGTCTCGATGGCGCCGGGGGCCAGCACGTTGACCGCGATGCCCCTGGGGCCCAGCTCCTTGGCCAGATACTGGGTGAGCACCTCGACGCCCCCCTTCATGGCGGCGTAGGCGGCATAACCCGGCATGGCGAAGCGGGTGAGACCGGTGGAGAGGTTGAGGATGCGACCGCCGTCTGCCAGGAGGGGCAGGAGCGCCTGGGTCAGGAAGAAGGTCCCCTTGAGGTGGATGTTGAGCAGGGTGTCGAACTGCTGCTCCGTGGTCTGCTCAAAGCTGGCATGAATGCCGATCCCGGCGTTGTTGACCAGGAAGTTGAAATGGGTGCGCTGCCACTCTCGGGCGAGCAGTTGCGTCACCTCCTCTGCGAAGGCTGCGAAGGTGGCGCTCTCGCCCACGTCCAGTGCCAGGGCGTGGGCCCGGACGCCGAGGGTGCGGGCCTGGGTCACCACCGCCTCCGCCTCTGCGGCCTGGCTGCGATAGGTGATGATGAGGTCGACGCCTTTGGCGGCGAGGGCCAGGGCCCCGTGCTTGCCAAGGCCGCGGCTGGCCCCGGTGATGAGGGCGATGGGTCTGGTCATGGTATGACTCCTGTCAGGGTGGCGGACACAGGCTCGATACGAGCCGACCGGATCACTGTATTGTTCCTTTTTAACTGGATAAATAGCGTGATAATAGAATCACTGTTCCGTTTATCGAGACAATCAGACCATGGATCAACTGGATGCGATGAGAGCCTTCGTGCGGGTTGCCGAGCTGGAGAGTTTTACCCGCTGCGCCGAGCAGACGGGCATCCCCAAGGCGACCCTCTCTGCCGCCATCCGCCGGCTGGAGGAGCGCATGGGGACCCGGCTCCTGCTGCGTACCACGCGGCGGGTGCAGCTCACCACGGACGGCCAGCTCTGCTATGCCAGATGCCGGGAGCTTTTGGCGGACATGGAGGAGTTTGACGGCCTGTTTCGCCAGGGGGGGCAGATCTCGGGACAACTGCGGGTCGACATGCCAAGCCGGATGGCCCGCCACCTGGTGATCCCGGCCCTGCCGGACTTTCTGGCGCAGCATCCCGCCCTGCAACTGATGCTGAGCAGCACGGACAGGCGGGTGGATCTGGTGCGCGAGGGGTTTGACTGCGTGGTGCGGGTCGGGGCGCTTGAGCCCTCCAGCCTGGTGGCCAGGCCCCTTGGTCACTATCGCCAGATCAACTGTGCCAGCGCAGGCTACCTGGCTCGCCACGGGGTGCCCCGCACCCTTGGGGATCTGGCGGGCCACCGGCTGGTGCATTATGGTCCCGGGTTTGGTGCCGGGCAGGGGCGCAGCGAACCCGGCTTTGAATACCTGGCAGAAGATGGCCGCCGCGCCCTGCTGCCCATGGCGGGGGCCCTCATGGTCAATGACAGCGAGACCTACCTGGCGGCGGCGCTGGCGGGGCTTGGCATCATCCAGATGCCGCGGGTGGGGGTCGAATCCCTGCTCGCGGTGGGCGAGCTGGTGAGCATCCTGCCCCAGTGGCAGCCGCCACCGCTCCCCATCCACGCCCTCTATGCCCATCGCCGCCAACTGGCCCCCAGGGTCCAGCTCTTCATCCACTGGCTGGCGGGGTTGCTCGCCGCCCATCTCGGGGGCGCCTCAGAGGCGGCTGCGCCTTGAGCGAAACTCGCGGGGGGAGAGGGCAAACGCCTCCCGAAAGAAGCGGGTAAAGCTGCTCTGGCGGGCAAAACCCAGGCGCTCCCCCACTGTCTGCAGGGGGAGGGCGGGATCCTGCAACAGGCGGCAGGCCTCCTCCCGGCGCACCCGCTCCAGCAGACCCGAGAAGTGGCACCCTTCCTCCCGCAGATGGCGGTTGAGGGTCCAGCGGGTCAGCTTGAGGTGCTCGCACACCCCATCGAGCAGAGAGGAGGCCTCGGTGCTCTCTTGCCACAGCTGCTGGCGAATGAGTGTCATCACCCTGTCCCGGTAGCGGCTGCTGGGGCGAAGCTGGGCCATCTGCCGGTCGAGCTCCCCGAGCAGCAGGGGTTGCAGGGGCAGGTTGCACTGCTCGTGGGTGAGATCGAGCAAGGCGGCGGGAAAGCGTAGCTCGAAGGCCGCCCCCTGTTGCAACCGCCCTTCCAGCCAGCCTGCCAGCTCACGCCACAGCCTGGGGCGTACCGGGGTGGGCAGCACCAGCAGCCCCTGGCCCGGGTGGTAGAACTGGAGCAGGGCATAGAGATGGCAGAGGTTGGCCAGGCTGCTCAGGGCGATGACGTCCGGATGATCGGACTCCGAATGGTAGCTGATCCTGGCCTGTCCCTCTTCTTCTTGCAGGCGGATCTCGTCGCTCTCGCCGATGAGGGGGCGGTAGGCGAGGAAGAAGTGCAGGGCCTGGCGAAGGGTGGCGGCGTTGCAGCACAGGCTCGCCAGCGACATGAAGTCGGCAAAGAGACCGGGTAGGGCGGGGGGTGTCCAGTCGAGGGCCAGATCCACGTGGGGGGCGGCCCCGGCCAGCAGCCGGAAGTGGCGCACGGTGTCGAGCCGCCCCTGAGGGATCAGCAGCTCTTCGTGGGCGATGCCGCAGGGGTGCAGGAGGGCAGCAGGATCCCGCCCGCGGGCCTGCCAGTGGTTGAGGCAGTGCAGGGCAATCCGGTTGGAGACGGTCTTCACGGCAAAAATCCTTGTCAGCGGTGGCCCACCATCATCGGCCAACGGCGGCGGATTGCCGTGAGCCAGCGCCGCTTTCATGTTTCAGATTTGTAACCAAGGGTAACCCTGCAACCCTTTTCACACTTTTCAATCCTGCTCCCAACCGGCAACTTCCTGCACCCGACGGGCAAGTGAGAGGGGCCGCTTTTGCATAGAGTGGCGACTCCTACACACACAAGGAAGATAACAACAATGAAACACCACTCGCTCTCCCGAACCCGTGTCGCCCTCGCCATCGGGGCCCTGCTGCTGGCAGGGTGCAACGACAACGACTCCACCCCCAAGCCCGAGCAGCCCGTTCTGGGCCACCGCACCGTCACCCTCATCGAGCAGGACGGCCTGCAATTCAAGGATCTCGATGGCAGCGGCACCCTGACCCCCTACGAGGACTGGCGCCTCGGCGCCGCCGAGCGGGCCCGGGATCTGGTGGGCAGGCTCACCCTGGCCCAGAAGGCAGGGCTGATGATGCACGGCACCCTGGTGCTGGACGGGGCGGGGCGGGTGAACCTCGCGGCCATGGACAAGATGCTGCGCGAGGACGGGGTCAACACCTTCATCACCCGCATGGCCGGTGATCCGGCGGCCATCGCCGCGGACAACAACACCCTGCAGGCCCTGCTGGAAGGGGTGGGATTCGGCATCCCCATGACGGTGAGCACGGATCCCCGCAACCACTTCACCCATGATCCCAACGCCACCAGCATCGGTGCCGGGGCCTTCTCCCAGTGGCCCGAAACCCTGGGGCTGGCCGCCATCGGCGATGCTGCCCTGGTGCAGCGCTTTGGCGACATCGCCCGTCAGGAGTACCGGGCCGTCGGCATCCACGAGGCCCTCTCGCCCCAGGCGGATCTTGCGACCGAGCCGCGCTGGGGGCGCATCAACGGCACCTTCGGGGAAGATAACCTGCTCGCCAAGTCCCTGGTCAAGGCCTACATCGAGGGCTTCCAGCAGGGGAGCGAGGGGATAGGCAAGGAGAGCGTGGTCACCGTGGTCAAGCACTTCGCCGGGGCCGGTCCCCAGAAGGACGGGCTGGATGCCCACAACCCCTGGGGCAAGGAGCAGGTTTACCCCGGCGGTCAGTTTGCCTACCACCTGGTGCCCTTCGAGGGCGCCTTCGAGGCCAGGGTGGCCGCCGTGATGCCCTATTACGCCATGCCCCTGGGCCTGACCCAGGATGGGCAGCCCGTCGAGGAGGTGGGGTTTGGCTTCAACCGCCAGATCATCACGGATCTGTTGCGGGGTCACTTCAAGTTTGACGGCGTGGTGCTGAGCGACTGGGGCATCGTCAATGACTGTGACAGCCGCTGCGAGCAGGGGCTGACCCAGGATGAAGTCAATGCCGGGGTGAGCCCCTGGACCGTGCCCTTTGGCATGTCCTGGGGCGTGGAGAAGCTCACCAAGGCCGAGCGTTATGCCAAGGCCATCGACGCCGGGGTGGATCAGTTCGGTGGCGTGGAAGACCCAGCCCCCTTGCTGGCGGCGGTGCAGAGCGGTCTGGTGACCGAGGCGGCCGTCACCACTTCGGCCGAGCGGATCCTGGCCCAGAAGTTTGCCCTCGGGCTCTTCGAGAATCCCTATGTGGATGCCGAGGCCGCGGTGGCCCTGGTGGGCAAGACAGAGTTCCAGCAAGAGGCCCAGGCCGCCCAGGCGGCGTCTCACGTGTTGCTGAAGAACGAGGGAGCCCTGCTGCCGCTGAAGGCGGACGGCAAGCGGGTCTATCTGCACAATGTCAACGCCGAGGTGGCCAGGGCCAACGGCTATACGGTGGTGACGAACCTGGCCGACGCGGAGCTTGCCATCGTGCGGGTCAACGCCCCGGGCGAGCAGGATCCCCGCTTCCCGTTTGGCAGCATCCACTTCGGTCAGCTCGGCTTTGCCAGCAATGATCAGGTGGTGCAGGAGACGGCCCACGAAGGGGTCTACCGCGGCGCGGATGACTTTGCCGCCATCCAGGCCATCGAGCAGGCCGGGGTGCCCCTGGTGCTCTCCGTCTATCTGGACAGGCCCGCCATCCTGACCGAGGTGGCCCCGGCGGCCCGGGTGCTGCTGGCCAACTTCGGCGCCCTGGATCAGGCCCTGTTCGATGTCATGAGCGGCACCCAGAAGGCACGCGGCAAGCTCCCC
This sequence comes from Aeromonas sp. FDAARGOS 1406, assembly GCF_019048565.1. Classification (NCBI taxonomy): domain Bacteria; kingdom Pseudomonadati; phylum Pseudomonadota; class Gammaproteobacteria; order Aeromonadales; family Aeromonadaceae; genus Aeromonas; species Aeromonas sp. FDAARGOS 1406. The sequence continues at coordinate 552,500 of NZ_CP077378.1, read as the reverse complement.
TTCGAGCTGCCCTCCAGCTGGCAGGCGGTGCTGACCCAGTCCCCGGACGTGGCCAAAGACTCACAAAGCCCGCTCTATCCCTACGGGGCCGGTCTGGCCTATTGACGGACAGGGATGTCCTGTCTCTCATCAAGGCGCCTGCGGGCGCCTTTTCCATTGCCCCCATCGACAATCCCGGTTTGGCGCAAGGGGTTGGCTTGGGCATAATGGCGCCCCGGCAACGGGTGCGGTGGCCAGCGCGGCAGGCACCCGGTCACAGTGCACAGGAGATGAGATGAAATTTATCGGAGCCCACGTCAGTGCGGCGGGCGGAGTGGAAAACACCATCGCCCGGGCCAAAGCCATCGGGGCCAACGCCTTCGCCCTGTTTACCAAGAATCAGCGCCAATGGCAGGCGGCGCCCCTCTCCGAGGCCAGCATTCGCGCCTTCAAGGCCGCCTGCGAGAAGGAGGGCTTTCGCCCCGAGCAGATCCTGCCCCACGACAGCTACCTCATCAACCTGGGTCATCCCGACCCCGATGCCCTCGCCAAGTCCCGGGATGCGTTTCTGGACGAGATGAAGCGCTGCGAGCAACTGGGGCTGTGCTACCTGAACTTCCACCCGGGCAGCCATCTCAAGCAGATCCCCGAGGCGGTGAGCCTCAAGCTCGTGAGCGAGTCCATCAACTGGGCGCTGGAGCGAAGTGAAGGGGTGACGGCGGTGATCGAGAATACCGCAGGTCAGGGCACCAACCTCGGCTGGTCGTTCGAGCACCTGGCCACCCTCATCGACGGAGTAGAGGACAAGAGTCGGGTCGGCGTCTGCTTTGACACCTGCCACGCCTTCGCCGCCGGTTACGATCTGCGTACCCCCGAGGGGTGCGGGGCGGTGTTTGCCGACTTCGACCGCATCGTGGGGTTCCAGTACCTCAAGGGGATGCATATCAACGGCGCCAAGTGTACCTTCGGTAGTCGGGTCGACCGTCACCACAGCCTGCGGGAGGGCAACCTCGGCGAGGCGGTGTTCCACCACATCATGAACGACGACCGTTTTGACGGCATCCCGCTTATCCTCGAGACCATCGACGAGTCCATCTGGGGCGAGGAGATAAGCTGGCTGCGCAGCCTGGCCGGGAGCCCGCGCCCGGCGTGATGCCGGGGTCCACCATTGGGTAGCAAGGAGAGACGATGCACGACGAGACAAGGGCGCCCCTGCGCTTTGGCATTGCCGGGGCGGGGGCCATCGCCCGGCGTTTTTGCCGCGATGTGAACGGGCACGCCAGGGGAGCCGAGGTGGTGGCCATCGCCGCCCGGGACCAGGGACGGGCGGACGAGTTCGCCCGGGATCTGGGGCTGCCCCACGCCTATGGCAGCTATGAGGCCCTGGCCGCCAGCCCCGAGGTGGAGGCCGTCTATGTGGCGGTCATCCACCCGGAGCACGCGGGCCTGGTGAGGCAGATGCTGCTGGCGGGCAAGCACGTACTGGTGGAAAAACCGGCGGTGACCCGGGTGGCGGATTGGGACGCCCTGGTGGCGCTCGCCCACGCACGGGGCCTGCTGCTGCTCGAGGCCATGAAGGTGATGTGCTTCCCCGCCATGCGCGCCCTGTTGCAGCGCCTGCCCCTGCTGCCGCCGCCGCGCGAGCTGCGGGCGGCGTTCGGTTCGGCCCAGCCGAAGGTGGGCAAGCTGTTCGATCCGGCGCTGGATGGCGGCGCCGCCTGGGACGTGGGGGTCTATCCCCTCTGGCTCCATGCCGCCCTCTGTCATCGGCTGGGGCTGGGCTGCCCCGCCCCCGAGGTGACGCTGACGCGGGCTCCGGGGGAGGTGGATCTTACCGCCAGCTTCACGTTCGATGAGCCGTTTCGGGCCGAGCTCGGGGCCTCCATCATCGAGGATCTCGAGCGGGAAGCGTCCTTGTCCGGGGAGGGGTGGAGCCTGGTCATCGAGGGCAAGTGGTGGAATCCCCAGCACATTCGCTGGCAAGGGGGGCCTGCCCCCGTCATCTGGCCGGCGGACATCTACCTGCCGGTGGAGGGGGGCGGCATGCAGCACGAGGCGGATCACTTCGCCGATTGCCTGCGCCACCGGCTGCTGGACTCCCCCTGGGTGCCCCAGGCCGTGACCCGGCAGGTGCTCGGCTGGATTGAAGGGGGACTCGCCGGCTGAGGCCGGGGAAGGGCTGAGGGCCGAGGGGAGCATCGGCTGAACGACAAGGGCGCCAATGGCGCCCTTGTCGTATCCGAAGGGTTTCTCACGCCAGGGTCTGGGCGCGGCAGAAGGCCAGGAAGCGGCGCAGGGCGACGGAGTGGAACTTCTGCTTGTGCCAGACGAGGGAGAGCTGGCGGGGGAAGCGGCGACTCGGGGTGAGGGCCACCAGGCGCCCCTGTGCCAGCCGGTCCGCCACCGCGAGGCGGGAGATGAAGGAGATGCCGAGCCCCTTCTCCACCGCCAGCATCACCGCCTCCAGGGTATTGAGCTCTATCCCCGCCTGCCAGCGGGGCAGGTGGGGCTGGAGCTGCTGCTCGAACTGCTCGCGGCTGCCGGATTGCGCCTCGCGCAGCACCCAGGTTTCCCCGGCAAGCCGGCGCAGGGGCAGCTCGAGCTGATCCGCCAGGGGGTGACCGGGGGCGGCGATGATGAGCATCTCGTCCTCCAGCCAGGGTTCGCTCACCAGGTCCGGGTGGTGGTTCTCCCCCTCGATGAGGGCGAGATCCAGCTCGAAGTGGGCGAGGGCATGGCACAGGAGGTGGGTGTTGGCGATGGTGACCCTGGGGGCGGCCCCCAGCTCCTGGGCCCCCTCCGCCAGCAGGGCGGGCAGCAGGTAGTTGCCGATGGTCTGGCTGGCCCCGAGGTGCAGCTGGCCGCTCGGCTCGGCATCGGGGCTGAAGAGCTGCTCTATCTCCTGCATCCGGGTCAGCAGCTCCTCGGCGGCCGGTTGCAGCAGGCGCCCCTCGCTGTTGAGCTGGAGCCTCGGGTGCACCCGGTCGAACAGGGGCGTGGCGAGCTGGCGCTCCAGCTCCTGCAGCGACTGGGAGACGGCCCCCTTGCTCAGGCAGAGTTCATTGGCGGCGCCCCCCAGGTTGCCGTGGCGGGCGATGGTGGCAAACACCTTGAGTTGTTGCAGGGTGAGCTTCATATCGTTTGATTTTCCTAAACGCCAAGTTCAATTCATTTAGATATCGTAAACGATAGACCCCCTTTATCCTATGCCCATCGTCATCATCAAGAGGGTATCCGCCATGATCGCAAGAACCCGCCGCTCCCTGGCCGCCGCCCCGACCCCCATGGCCGGTCTGGCTCTGGGGATCGCCAGCCTCGGCTGGTGCTGGGAAAATGCCGGTCAGTTCGATGGCCGTCTGCAACTGCTGGGGGCCGCCATCGCCGCCGTGCTGCTCCTCGTCCTGACCTTCAAGTTTCTGATCCACCCGCGCCTGCTGTGGCAGGATCTCGCCCATCCCGTGGTGGGCAGCGTGGTGCCTACCTACGCCATGGGGACCATGGTGGTCTCCAAGGCGGTCGGCCTGCTCGCCCCGACCCTGGGGCAGGGGCTCTGGCTGTTTGCGGTCATTATCCACCTCGTCTTCCTCGCCACCTTCGTCTGGCACAGGGCCAGAGCGTTCGAAATCCATCACATGGTGCCGAGCTGGTTTGTGCCGCCGGTGGGGATCATCGTGGCTGACGTGGCCTACCCGGGCGGTCCCTTCGCATCCCTGGCCACCGGCCTGCTCTGGTTCGGCATGGCCTGTTACGGCCTGATGCTGCCGCTGATGCTCTATCGTCTCATCTTCAGCCACGAGGTGCCGGATGCCGCCAAGCCCACCATCGCCATCCTGGCCGCCCCGGCGAGCCTGTCGCTGGCCGGCTACCTCACCGTGAGCCAGGATCCCTCCCTGCTGCTGGTGGCGGTGCTGCTCGGGATCGCCGTGCTGATGACCGGCATCATCTACCTGGCCTTCATCAAGCTGCTGCGCCTGCCGTTCTCGCCGGGTTACGCCGCTTTCACCTTCCCCCTGGTGATCGGGGCCACCGCCCTGTTCAAGGTGAGTCACCTGCTGTCGCAGTGGCCACAGGCGGCCCGCTATGCCGAGCAGCTCCATCAGCTGGCCTATCTGGAGCTGGGGGTGGCCACCCTGGTGGTGGGTTACGTGGTCCTGCGTTACCTGATGTTCTTCCTGCCGGCCGTGCAGGATGACCTGCCGGGGCAGCCCGCACGCCGCTAGGCACAAGGTTTTCTTACCCCCTCGTCATCGACCTCGCCCGTGCGGGGTCTGCCGTTCGTGATGCAGTGAAACAGAGAGGAATCAAATGAAGCAGATTATTTTTGTCAATCCGTGAAGTGGCTTAAATAGTTGCCCATACAGGCGACATTCAGTTGGCGTTAACTGGTAATACCTGTCACGATGTGCGCCAATTTATCTTCCCACTGTTTTGTCGTGCCCATGTCCTCATCTGATCCCGTGTTTGACGCCCGATTCCAGCCTCGTCTGCTGCACCCCCGTTACTGGTTGAGCTGGCTCGCCCTCGGCGCCATCGGTGTGCTCGCCTTCGTTCCCCCGCGCTGGCGGGATCGCCTGGCCGATGCTCTGACGCCCCTGGTATGCGCCATCTCGAAGAAGCAGATCTACATCGCCAGGACCAACCTCGCCATCTGCTTCAAGGAGAAGAGCGAGGCCGAGCGGGAGGCCATCCTGATGACCTCCATCCGGGTCGGCCTCAAGAGCCTGCTGGGCTTTGGCGAGTTCACCTGGCGCAGCCCCGCCCACGTGATGGGGCGGATCCAGGTCAGCGGCTGGGAACATATCGAGGCGGAGCAGGCCGCTGGCCGACCGGTGATCCTGGTGGTGCCCCACAGCTGGCCCATCGACGCGGCGGGCTACTACTTCGCCCAGCGGGGCCTGCCCATGTGCACCATGATGAAGAGCGCCCGCAACCCGGTGTTCGACTGGCACATCAACGGCGCGCGGGCTCGGCACGGCTGCCGCGTCTATGAGCGCAGCGCCGGCATCAAGCCGGTGATCAAGGCGGTGAAATCCGGCCTGAGCTTCTTCTATCTGCCGGATCAGGATCACGGCCGGGAGGCGAGCCTGTTCGCCCCCTTCTTCAACCACCCCAAGGCGACGTTGCCGGCCCTGCCACGGCTGGTGAAGCTGACCGGTGCCCGGGCCCTGCCGGTGCTGGCCTGCTATGACGAGCAGGCGCACGGCTACCGGCTGGAGGTCGAGGCTCCCTACGCCGACTACCCGAGCGCGGATCTGATGGCGGATACCTGCCGCATGAACGACAGCGTGGAGCGCCAGCTCTGCCGCCACCCGGGCCAGTACATGTGGTTCCTCAAGATCTTCGACACCCGTGAGGATCAGGTGGGGCCGGATGGCCTCTACGAAGAGGGGATCCGGCGCATCCGCCGGGGCCTTGCTCCCCATCCCTGAGCCTTGCGCTCACCCGGTGCAAAAATGTGGCCCCAAGCGGGCCACTTTTTATTTCTAACTTGTCTGATCAGTGACTTGGCGCGGTGGCGCTGTGCAGGGCAGGGTAGAAAAAGTTGTCAGGATCACTAAAATGACGGTCTGTTTTGATGATTCGATGGCGACCATGTCCGCACAAGATCCGGTGTTTGATACCTCTTTTCATCCGCGCCTGCTGCACCCCCGTCTATGGGGCAGCTGGCTGGCCGTCGCCCTGCTCTCCCTGCTGGCCTGGGTGCCGGCAAGGGCACGGGACAAGCTGGCCGACTACCTGGCCCCCCTGCTGCTGCGCGTCTCCAGGAAGCAGGCCTACATCGCTGACACCAACCTCAAGATCTGCTTCCCCCATCTCGACGAGGCGGGCCGTCAGGCCCTGCTGCTGAAATCCATCCGGGTGGGGCTCAAGACCTTCCTGGGCTTTGGCGAGCTGACCTGGCGCAGCCCCGACTTCCTCAAGGGGCGCGTCAAGGTGAGCGGCTGGGAGCACGTGGAGGCGGAGCGGGCAGCCGGTCGCCCCATGATCTTCGTGGTGCCCCACACCTGGGCGGTGGACATGATTGGCCGCTACTTCCCCCTCCAGGGGATCAAGATGTGCACCATGATGAAAAGCCCCAAGGATGCGGTGTTCGACTGGTACATCAACCGCGAGCGCAGCAAGGGCGGGCGTATCTACGAGCGCAGCGTCGGCATCAAGCCCGCCATCAAGGCCCTGCGCAGCGGCGACAGCTTCTTCTATCTGCCGGATCAGGATCACGGCCGGGAGGCGAGCCTCTTCGTACCCTTCTTCAACCACCCCAAGGCGACCCTGCCGGCCCTGCCCAAGCTGGTGAAGCTGACCGGTGCCCGCGCCGTGCCCATTCTGGCCTGCTACGACGAGGACGAGGGGTGTTACCGGCTGGAGATCGAGGCGCCGTTCGACCCTTATCCCACCGCGGATCTGGTGGCGGACGTCAACCAGATGAACCGCATGGTGGAGCAGCAGCTTGGCCGCTTCCCCGAGCAGTACATGTGGTTTCTCAAGATCTTCGAAACCCAGGAGCACGATCAGGGCGAGGACGGTCTCTACGAGGCGGGGGTCCGCCGCATCCGCCAGGGGCTGCCACCGGAACCTTGATCGACACGGCCCCCTTGCGGGCCGTTTCTGACAGGGGTGGCAGGCCACCAGCAAACAGGTGCAAACAAGGTGCAAATAGGGTAAAAGGGCGGTCATGAAAATTCCAAATCGAATCCAACCTCTGGTTGATGACGGCCTGGTGGACGATGTCATCAGCCGGCTGATGAGCGGCAAAGAGGCCGACGTCTATGTGGTGCGCTGCGGCGACGAGATCCGCTGCGCCAAGGTCTACAAAGAGGCGTCAAAGCGCAGCTTCAAGCAGGCCGTGGTCTATCAGGAAGGGCGGCGGGTACGCAGCAGCCGCGATGCCCGCGCCATGGAGAAGGGCTCCAAGTACGGTCGCAAGCAGCACGAAGAGGTGTGGCAGAACACCGAGGTGGATGCCCTGTTCAAGCTGGCGGCGGCCGGGGTGCGGGTGCCCAGGCCCTATGTCTGCCTCGATGGCGTGCTGCTGATGGAGCTCATCACCGACGCCGACGGCAACGTCGCCCCCCGTCTCAACGACGTGGCCCTGACCCGTGAGCAGGCTTTGGTGGATCATGGCAAGGTGATCCGCTACGTGGTGCGCATGCTCTGCGCTGGCCTCATTCACGGGGATCTCTCGGAGTTCAACGTGCTGGTGGACGAAGAGGGGCCCGTCATCATCGACCTGCCCCAGGTGGTGGATGCTGCCGCCAACAACCAGGCCAGGGCCATGCTGGAGCGGGATGTCGACAACATGCGCAACTACTACGGCATGTATGCCCCCGAGCTGCTCAAGACCCGGTATGCCCGGGAGATGTGGTCCTTGTTCGAGGATGGCAAGCTGGGCCCCGAGACCGAGCTCACCGGCCTGTTCGAAGAGAGCCGGGAGGCCATCGATCTGGATGGTGTGCTGCACGAGATAGAGAGTGCCCAGGAGGAGGCCATGGCCCGCCGGGCCAGGTTGCAGGCGGAGCAGGAAGAGGAGTCCTGACGGGCCTTCATCCCAGTCAACAAGAGCGCCATGGGCGCTCTTTTGTTTTGGAACCCTGGCTCAGAGCCCGGTCAGGGGCGGCGCTTTGAGACGGGGCCCCTGGTAACCCGTCACCTCGCCAAAGCGCGGATGACCGCTCTCCCAGTCGGCGGCGGCGGTGCTAATGGCCTCCTTGTCGACGCTCACGAAGTTCCACCAGATCTGCAGCGGTCTGGGCAGGGGCTCGCCGCCGATGAGCAGCAGCCGGGCGCCCGGGCGCAGGGTCAGCGCCACCTCCCGGTTGCCGGGGGGCAGGTAGAGCAGCTGCTCCGGGGCCAGGGCCTCCCCTGCGACGATGGTCTCCCCCGCGAGAGGAAAGAGGCCGTGCTCGAAGGCGGGATCCAGGGGGAGGGTGATCTCGCCTCCCTCGGGGGCGTGCAGATCCAGCCCCAGAATGGGGGAGAAGTGCAGAGTGGGGGCGCGCCGGCCGCCGTGCTCGCCGATGAGCAGGGTGAGGGTGATCTCCCCTTGCTGCCAGCGGGGGAGCGTCGGGTAGTGATCGAAGCGGGGCGGGGTATGCTGATCCGCCTCTGGCAGGGCTATCCAGAGCTGGGCGGCGTGCAGATCGGGCTGGTTCGGGACCGACTCCTCGGTGTGGGCGATGCCCCGTCCTGCGGTCATCAGGTTCACCTGGCCCGGACGGATCACCTGCTTGCTGCCCAGGCTGTCCCGGTGGAGGATCTCCCCCTCCAGCATCCAGGTGAAGGTCTGCAGGGCGATGTGGGGGTGGGGCCCCACATCCATGCCGGGGGCGCCGGGGGCAAAGCGGGTCGGGCCGATATGATCGAGAAAACACCAGGGCCCGATGGTGCGCCGCTCCTTGACCGGGATGGCGCGAGCCACCGGGATGCCGCCCACATCGGTGAGGCGGGAGGCAATGCGTTGCCACTGTTGTGTCATGGGGTGCTCCTTGTCGAGGAAAAGGTTGGCGCGCGCAGGCCGCAGCGTCTGCCGGAAGTTGGACATGCCGTCTCGCCCGGTGCCGGTGAGTGATGCCGAGGTTACTATGCCCCAATCCGGCGCCGGATGGCAAAGACGGGGCACAGCGCCTGCCCTGAGGGCCCAGCCCGGCAATTGCAGCCGGGTACTGTATGAACGTACAATAGTCCCATCCCACTCTTGAGCCCGACCACCTGCATGACCGACATCCAGCCCCTCCCTCCCGTGACCCCGCCGCTCGACGGCTTCATCCTGACCCGCCATGGTCGGGATGTGCAGGGGCGTACCGAGATCGTGATGTGGCTCTGGAGCGCACAGGGACCGGTACGGGTGGTGGTGCCGGGGCAGGAGCCGGTCTTCTTCCTCCCGGAACGCCACCTGGAGGAGGCGGCAGAGCTTTTCAAGGGGGCCGGGGTGAGGGGGCGTTTTCGCCGCCTCCCCATGCACACCTTCGAGGGGAGCCGGGTGGTGGGCTGCTACTTTGCCACCCTGAGCGCCTTCCACCGCGCCATCGAGCTGCTGCTCATCCGCGGATTGGAGCACTTCGAGGCGGATATCCGCCTGCCCGAGCGCTTTCTCATGGAGCGCTTCATCACCGCCGGGATGCGCTTTGACGGCAAGGCGAGGCGAAAGGGGGGCAGGCAGGGTTACTGGGAGGTAAACGAGGCGCGCTGTGCGCCGCAGGCGGTGACGCCGACCCTCTCCTGGGTCTCCCTGGACGTGGAGTGCGCCATGGATGGCACTCTCTTCTCGGTGGGGCTTCATAGCGAAGAGGACGCGCGGGTCATCATGATTGGTGCCCCGGAGCCGGACTCGCAGGACTGGGAGACCCCCGTCGAGTGGGTGGCGGACGAGCCAGCCCTGCTCGGTGCCCTGGAGGGCTGGTTCAGCCTGCACGATCCCGATCTCGTCATCGGCTGGAACGTGGTGAATTTCGACTTTCGCCTGCTGCTGCGCCGCGCCGAACTCCACAAGCGGCGGCTGCGGCTCGGGCGCGGGCGGGAGCTCTGCTTCTGGCGCTCGTCCCGAAACGACCCCCAGAGCGGCAACGTCATCATCCCGGGGCGCATGGTGCTGGACGGCATCGATACCCTCAAGAGCGCCACCTGGCAGTTCCCGAGCTACAGCCTGGATGCGGTGGCGAGCGAGCTGCTCGGGCGGGGCAAGGACATCGAGGACGTGGCCAACCGGGGGGAGAAGATCACCGAGCTGTTCCACTCCGACAAGGAGGCGCTGGCCCGCTACAACCTGGAAGATTGCAGGCTGGTGTGGGAGATCTTCGATTTCTGCCACCTCATCCCCTTCGCCATCGAGCGCGCCTCCCTCACCGGTCTTGAGCTCGACCGGGTGGGCGGGTCGGTGGCGGCGTTCACCAACCTCTATCTGCCACGGCTGCACCGCGGTGGCTATGTGGCGCCCAACCTGCCGGCAGACGGCGGGCTCGCAAGCCCCGGCGGCTATGTGATGGACTCCAAGCCGGGGCTCTATCGCCACGTGCTGGTGCTCGACTTCAAGAGCCTCTATCCCAGCATCATCCGCACCTTCTGCATCGACCCCATGGGGCTGGTGGAGGGGCTCAAACACCCGGATAACGCCATTCCAGGCTTTCGCGGCGCCCTGTTCTCCCGAACCCGCCACTTCCTGCCGGATCTCATCGCCACCCTCTGGGCGGCGCGGGATCGGGCCAAGGCCGCCAGTAACAAGGCCCTCTCCCAGGCCATCAAGATCATCATGAACTCCTTCTACGGGGTGTTGGGGTCGGGGGGTTGCCGCTTCTACGACCCGAGGCTCGCCTCCTCCATCACCTTGCGGGGCCACGGCATCATGCAGCAGACCCGGGAGTGGATAGAGGCAGAAGGGTTCGAGGTGATCTATGGGGATACCGACTCCACCTTCGTGCACCTGGGGAGCCATATCCGTCTCGAACAGGCGGACGAGATTGGCCAGCGACTGGCGAAGATGATCAACGACAACTGGGCCGCGCTGATCAGGCAGGAGTTCGACCTGCCGAGCCATCTGGAGATCCAGTACGAGACCCACTACCGCCGTTTCCTGATGCCCACCATTCGCGGGCTGGAGAAGGGGAGCAAGAAACGCTATGCGGGACTGGTGGGCGAAGGGGAAGGGGAGCACCTGGTGTTCAAGGGGCTGGAGACGGTGCGCACCGACTGGACCCCCCTTGCCAAGGCATTCCAGACCCGGCTCTACGAAATGGTGTTCCACGACCAGGATCCCAGCAGCTATGTGCGCACCATGGTGGACGAGACTCGGGCGGGCCGTCACGACGATCTGCTCATCTACCGCAAGCGGCTGCGCCAGAAACTCGAGGAGTATCAGAAGAACGTGCCGCCCCATGTGCGGGCGGCGCGCCTGGCGGATGAGGAGAATCTGCGCCGCGGCCTGCCCCAGCGCTATCAGCACAGGGGCACCATCGCCTACCTGATGACCCTGAACGGCCCCGAGCCTTTGGAGTACCGGCGCAGCGCCGTCGACTACGAGCACTACATCGACAAGCAGCTCAGGCCCATCGCCGACGCCATCCTTCCCTTTGTGGGGGAGTCGTTCGAGCGGATCTGCGGCCAGCAGCTCGATCTCTTCTGACAACGCGAGGTAAACGCGGCGGCCATGGCACGACAACGGCTGCCCGCGTGCCAGAGGAAACAGAGGGAGGCAGATGACGGGGGAGAGCGGGTGTCAGAGCCGACCAATGCAAAAAGCCCGCTATCAAGCGGGCTTTTCAAATCTGGTGCGTCCTAGTGGATTCGAACCACCGACCCCCACCATGTCAAGGTGATGCTCTAACCAGCTGAGCTAAGGACGCAGGGTGCGCAAGGCGACTTTGTGTGTCATTGCAGGGGAGTGGTGGGTTTAATTGGATTCGAACCAACGACCCCTACCATGTCAAGGTAGTGCTCTAACCAACTGAGCTATAAACCCACATCTGTGTTCAACCGGATTCGAACCAACGGCATTGCCTACGCCATGTCAAAGTACTGTTCTAACCGACTGAGCTATAAACCCACATCAAATTCATATCTGCAATTTATTCAAACTGTTATGGTGCGTCCTAGTGGATTCGAACCACCGACCCCCACCATGTCAAGGTGATGCTCTAACCAGCTGAGCTAAGGACGCATAACAGGGTTTCGTGATGGTGCGTCCTAGTGGATTCGAACCACCGACCCCCACCATGTCAAGGTGGTGCTCTAACCAGCTGAGCTAAGGACGCATCACGAAAAGTGGTGGGTTTAATTGGATTCGAACCAACGACCCCTACCATGTCAAGGTAGTGCTCTAACCAACTGAGCTATAAACCCACTTCATAAACCGGGGTGAAGACCCGTTTTATCCCGCCAGCACTGCTGGCGTGGTCGGCATACTACCCATGGCCCCCAAGGCTGTCAACAAGGGACATGCACAAAGGAGACTGTTTGCCCAGTTCTTGTGCAGCCTGTTGATTTTACAGGCGAGCCGCCCCAAAAGTGCGGCTCCCCGTGCCCCTGGCCGCGTCCTATTGCGCCCGGGAGAGAGCGGTGCAGGCCGCGGGGCTGGCGAAGCGGCCGTAGATGACGCGCAGCCGCGCGCCCAGCATCAGGGCGGCGGAGGTGAGACCGACGATGAAGCCTATCCAGAAGCCCTGCGGGCCCATGCGCGGTACCACCCAGTCGGTCAGCCCCAGGATCATGCCGGTGGGCAGACCCAGCCCCCAATAGGCGACGATGGTGACGTAGAAGATGGCCTGGGTATCCTTGTAACCGCGCAGGGCCGCCGCGGCCACCACCTGTACCGAATCGGAGATCTGGTAGATGGCGGCGAAGAAGAGCAGGGTGGCGGCAAGGCCGATCACCTGCAGGTCGTCGGTGTAGATCCCCGCGATGGGGTCGCGCAGCAGCACGGTGAGGGCGGCGGTCGCGGCGGCGACGCCCATGCCCAGTATCAGGCCGGTGCGGGCGGCGACCCTGGCCTGATCCGGTTGACCTTCCCCTATGTTGTGACCGACCCGGATGGTCACGCCGACACCGATGGAGAGGGGCAGCATGAAGACCAGGCTGGAGAAGTTGAGCGCAATCTGGTGACTCGCCACCGTCTCCGCGCCGAAGGGGGCCAGCATCAGGGCGACCACGGTAAACAGGGTCACCTCGCAGAAGATGGCCATGGCGATTGGGAACCCCAAGCGGAACAGGCGCCAGATCCGGCTGCCGTTGGGGCGTGCCAGCTGGGCGAACAGGTTGATGCGCTTGAAGTGGGCAGAGCACTTCACATAGACGATCATCGCCAGCAGCATGGCCCAGAGCACGATGGCAGTGGCCACGCCGCAGCCGACGCCGCCGAGTTTCGGCATGCCGAAGTGGCCGTGAATGAAGATGTAGTTGGCGGGGATGTTGACCGCGAGCCCCACGAAACCGATCACCATGGTCGGCATGGTGTGGGAGAGCCCCTCACTGAAGTTGCGCAGCACCTGGAACATCACGAAGGCGGGCAGGCCCCACAGGATGGCGTGCAGGTAGCCGGCAGTCTTGGCCGCCATGACGGGATCCACGTCCATGAATTGCAGTGCCAGGGGGCTGAAGTAGAGTGCCACCATGGCGATGGGCGTGACGATGAGGGCGAGCCAGAAGCCCTGGTGCACGGCGGGGCGCACCTCGTCCTGCTTGCGGGCGCCGTTGAGCTGGGAAACGATGGGGGTGAGGGCCATGATGATGCCCTGCACCAGCAAGATGATCGGCAGCCAGAAGCTGGACGCCACCGACACGGCGGCAAGATCCACGGCGCTCACCTGTCCCGCCATCACGGTATCGACGAAGTTCATGGCGATCTGGGCCACCTGGGCGACCAGAATGGGGCTGGCTAGACGAACGAGCTGCTTCGCCTCGGACCAATAACGTTGCACTGACACCTCCGAGTGGATCAGATAAAAGAGAAAGAGCGGGCAAGAGAGATGGGCTTTTGCCTCCTCGTCCTGAGGAGACAAAATGCGGGGGTGTCATTCTAGCCTGAAAAACCGCCAACGGGGAAGGTCGGCGGCAGATTTGTAGCCGGGATCAGGCGTCTTCGTGATCGCTGATCAGCAGGTTGGCCGCGGCATAGGCCGCCTGCTCGCGCAGATCCGCCGGTACCCGCTCGTCGGAGGCCACGGCGTTGAGCGCCCGTATGCTGGCGGCAATGGCCTGGGGCACATAACCCTGCTCACCGGAGCCAATCTGGTTGTAGGCGATGCGAATGGCTTCACAGCATTGATATACCTGCATTTTTGTTTCCTCGTTCAGTCTGGATTGATTGGGGTCACTATAGCGATCGCGCCTCTCCTTGTCAGCCGGCACCCTTGTCTTGCAAGGTGGCCGGGGGTAACCTGCCGACAATTTTCACAGCCTGGAGAGACTCATGTTCACCGGCATCGTACAAGGGACCGCCGAACTGGTGGCCATCGATTCACTGCCCAATTTTCGCACCCACGTGATCCGCATGCCGAGCCCGGCCTGGGGCGAGGGGCTGGCCCTGGGGGCCTCGGTGGCCCACAACGGCTGCTGCCTGACCGTCACCCGGGTGGAGGGGGATCTGGTCAGCTTCGATCTGATGCAGGAGACTCTGCGCCTCACCAACCTTGGGCAACTGGTGGTGGGTGACAAGGTCAACGTGGAGCGGGCCGCCCGCTTTGGGGACGAGATTGGCGGCCATGCCATGTCCGGCCACATCATGGGGACGGCCGAGGTGACCTCGGTCATCGACACCCCCAACAACCGCCAGGTGTGGTATCGCCTCGATCCTGCGCTCATGAAGTACGTGCTGACCAAGGGCTACATCGGCATCGACGGCATCAGCCTCACCGTGGGCGAGGTGCGCGCCAGGGAGTTCTGCGTCAACCTTATCCCCGAGACCCTGGCCCGCACCAACCTGGGCTGGGTCAAGGCCGGCTGGCAGACCAACATCGAGATTGACCCCCAGACCCAGGCCATCGTCGACACGGTGGAGCGGGTGCTGGCGGCGCGCCAGTGACCACCTGAGCGCTGCCCCCAGGGTACGAAGAGGAGGAGGGCGGCATCACGGGAAAGGCGCCCTCCTGTGGAAGAGGCGCCGCTCCAGGGCCTTGGGGACTTCTCTATGTTTGTCGTGACATTGACTTATGTGAAACCGCTGGCGGAGATCGATGCCCTGATCCCGGCCCACATTGCGTGGCTGGAGCGGCAGTATGCCGCAGGCCATTTTCTGGCGTCCGGGCGTCGGGTACCCCGAGTCGGGGGGGTCATACTGGCGCAGGGAGTGAGCCGAGACGCCCTGGAGGCGATGCTGGCAGAGGATCCCTTCAAGCAGGCAGAGGCGGCCGATTATCAGGTGGTGGAGTTTGTTCCGACCATGACGTCGGCGAAGGCGGCGTGCTTGAGGGAGGCGTGATCCAGCCTGACGATGGCACCAGAACAAACGGGACCCACAGGGTCCCGTTTGTTTTTATCTGTGTCTGGACAGGGGAATTCAGAACAGCTGCTCGTCGTCGGCATCCACGAAGAGTTGCAGGCAGTCGCGGGCTTCATCCCGGTGCAGCCGCAGGTGGATGGGGTTGCAGCAGGCCATGCAATCTTCGTAGAACTCCTGATCCCCCTGGCTGGCATCCAGCTCGACCCGGGTGTGGTGGCCGCAGTGGGGGCAGACGATACGCTTGCTGGTGTATTCGATCATGGTGACCTCCTCGGGCCCGTGGGCCGTCTCTGTGCTCCTGCTGATTCTAGTCGCCACAGGGCGGCGCAACCGCGAGCAAGCGCACGTTTATGAGCGGGCTCAAGGGAGGCAGGAGGTCAGTCCGTGTTGCCTACTTGACCCAGCCGGCCAGCATCTCTGCGTTCAGCTCGGCAAGAGAGCGCAGCTCGTGGTTGGCGATGACCAGACGGGGATCGCCGACCAGCGCCGGGTCCGGCACGATCAGCGCCGTCATGGAGGCTGCCTTGGCTGCCAGCAGGCCGGTGAAGCTGTCCTCGATGGCGAGACAGTGCACAGGCTCGACGCCGAGCTTCTCGGCGGCGTGGATATAGACATCCGGGTGGGGTTTGCCAAAGCGCTCCACCTCGGCGGAGTGGACCGCAATGAAACGGTCCTGGATGCCGAGTTTGCCGAGCACCGCCTCGACCATGGCAAACGGTGAGGAGGTGGCGAGCCCGATCTTGAGCCCTTGGGCCTCGATGAGGTCGAGCGCTTCCAGCACCCCGGCCTTGGGCTGTCCCTCTTGCAGGATGAGCGCGATCACCTGATCCAGGATGCGCTGTACTACCTCTTCCTGGCTGGGGCTGCTCCAGGGGCGGATCCGGTACCAGTGGGCCACCAGCTGATCGATGCGCACCCCTATGGTGGAGTTGCAGTCCTCCTCGGTGTGGAAGTGGCCCAGTTCGGCGAAGACGGCCATCTGTGCCCGTTGCCAGAAGGGTTCCGAGTCGATCAGAACACCATCCATATCGAAGATCACGGCAGTTAACATCTTGTACTCCTGACATAGGTGAAGGGGGGATTATAAGCCCGGTGCTTCAATGGGAAAGGGGCAGTCACCTGCCCCTTGCGCCGGATCACGCAGATAAACGTTTGTTTTTGCGTGGTAAAGCGGATTGCCTAGAACAGTACTTCTACCCGGGCTGCCACCGTCTTGGCCTGCTCCACGGCTTCCTGGCAATCCTGCCCACGGGCGAGCGCCACCCCGAGGCGACGACGACCGGCGATCTCCGGCTTGCCAAAGAGACGCAACTGGGCACCCGGCACCAGGGCCAGTGCCTCGCCAATCCCCTGATAGCGGATATCCTGGCTGTGGCCTTCCCGCAGCACCACGGCAGAGGCGCTCGGGCCGTACTGGGTGATGGTGCCGACGGGCAGCCCCAGGATGGCGCGCACGTGCAGGGCGAACTCGGAGAGATCCTGGGAGATCAGGGTCACCATGCCGGTGTCGTGGGGGCGGGGGGAGACTTCGCTGAACCACACCTCGTCACCCCTGATGAAGAGCTCGACCCCGAACAGACCGTAGCCGCCAAGGGCTTCAACCACCTTGGCCGCCACCTCCTTGGAGCGGGCCAGGGCCAGCTCGCTCATGGCCTGGGGCTGCCAGGATTCGCGGTAGTCGCCATCCTCCTGACGATGGCCGATAGGCTCGCAGAAGTGGATGCCATCGACGGCGCGCACCGTGAGCAGGGTGATCTCGTACTCGAAAGGAACGAAGCCTTCGACAATCACCTTGCCACGACCGGCACGGCCCCCCTCCTGGGCATAGGTCCAGCTTTCATCCAGCCTGGCGAGATCGCGCAGCAGGCTCTGCCCCTTGCCGGAGGAGCTCATCACCGGTTTGACCACGCAGGGGAGGCCGATGGCCTCGACGGCGGCCACAAACTCCTCCTTGCTCTGGGCAAAGCGGTAGGCAGAGGTGGGCAGCCCCAGGGTTTCGGCGGCGAGGCGACGGATCCCCTCCCGGTTCATGGTGAGCTGGGTGGCGCGGGCATTGGGCACCACCTTGACCCCTTCCTGCTCGAGGGCGGCCAGGGTGTCGGTGGCGATGGCTTCAATCTCGGGGATGATGAGGTCGGGCTTGACCTCGGCCACCAGGGCGCGCAGGGCGGTGCCATCCAGCATGTCCAGCACGCGGGCCTGGTGGGCCACCTGCATGGCGGGGGCGTTGGCATAGCGGTCGGCGGCGATCACCTCGATACCGAGCCGCTGCAGCTCGATGGCGACCTCCTTGCCGAGTTCGCCTGATCCCAGCAGCAGGGCGCGGGTCGCAGTGGGGCGGGTGGCGGTTCCAAACATCTGATCTCTCCTGAGGTCGGTGGTCAGCAGGGCTGATCCGGGTGAGCAAAAAAAGAGGCACGCATGGCGTACCTCAGGAAGTGGGTGGGTGGGCGCGCTGCTCCAGATGGGTGAGCAGGGTGATGGCGCCGATGATGATGGCCGCCCCCAGCCACAAGCGACCGGGGGGCGCCCAGCCAAATACCAGCCAGCCGGCCAGCACGTTCATGGGCAGCTTGGCAAAATCAAAAGGTTGCACGAAGGAGGCCTCCGCCACGCTGTAGGCGCGGGCGATGGACATCTGGGCCAGTGCCGACAGTACGCCAGAGGCGGCCACCAGCAGCCACTGGGTTTCGCTTGGCCACTGCCATTCAGGGATCGCCAGCATGGCGTTGAACGGGGTGCTGAAGACGAGCAGGTAGACGACGATGGTGTGGGACGACTCGCTGGCCGCCTGATAGCGCACCAGCAAGGAGTAGCCTGCCCAGAAGAGGGCGGCCGCCACCGGCAGCAGGGAGGCCAGGGTGAAGTCGTCGGTCCAGGGAGCCAGGATCAGCATGGCGCCCACAAACCCCGCCAGGGTCGCGAGAATGCGGGCCCGGCTCACCTGCTCTTTGAGAAAGAGGGCTGATCCCAGGGTGGCAAACAGGGGGGAGGTCATCAAGAGCGCGATCCCCTGCCAGATGGGGACGGGGACCGCCAGGGCCCAGAGCCAGAACTGGATGCCGGTCACCGCCAGGGCGACCCGCAGCAGGTGCAGGCGCAGCTGGTTCGTCATCAGGGACTGGCGCAGACCGTGGCGCACCAGCCAGGGCAGCAGGCAGACCAGGGCTATCAGATATTGGTGAAAGGCGACCTGGGTCGAGGGGAGGCCGAGCGTGAAGCTGACATACTGGCTCAGGCTGTTGACGGCGGCGAAGCAGAGGCCTGCCACCATCATCCAGACGGCGCCGGCAAAGGGGGAGTGCCTGCGGGAGGAGGTCATGAGATCCGGATCACGTACAAAAAGTGCGGCGGATCATAACGGCAATCGTTTGTCATGCCAAGGGTGTGGAGTTTGATGAGCCCCTCTCTGCCGAGGAAATGCACAGACATCAAATTTTTTGAATGACTTGAGCATCTATTTTCGCTATCAGGCTTTAATGCCAGTCTTTATAGTGACCTCCATCGACAGCCTGGCTGTTCAATTGACAATCAAATGGAGTTTCACCATGGCCAATATCCTCGTTCTGAAGTCCAGCATCCTGGGCCAGTATTCCCAATCCAACGCCCTGATCGACGGCTACCTGGCCGAGCGCCAGGGTGACACCATCCAGGTACGCGATCTGGCGACCCTGAACCTGCCGGTGCTGGACGGCGAGCTGGCCATGGGCCTGCGTGGTGGCGAGAACCTGAACGAGCGTCAGCAAGCGGTGCTGGCCCAGTCCGACGAGCTGGTCGCCGAGCTCAAGGCGAGCGATCTGGTGATCATCGCGGCCCCCATGTACAACTTCAACATCCCGACCCAGCTGAAAAACTGGATCGATCTGGTGGCCCGTGCCGGCGTGACCTTCCGTTACACCGAGACCGGTCCGGTCGGCCTGGTGGAGAACACCCGCGCCCTGGTGGTCAGCCCCCGTGGCGGCATGCACGTGGGCAATGCCACCGACCTGGTGACCCCCTACATGCGTACCGTGCTGGGCTTCATCGGCATCACCGAAGTGGACTTCATCTATGCCGAAGGCATGGGCATGGGTCCGGAGGCGCAAGCCAAAGGGATTGAGCAGGCCAAGGAGCAGCTGGAAACCCTGGCTTACTGATGCGACTCGGGGCCTCCCCAGTATCCTGAAACAACAACGCAGCCCTCGGGCTGCGTTGTTGTTTTTGGGCAGTCATCGCGCTCTGGCGTCGTTATTCGCGCAGGAAGTGGCGGCAGCCGCTGCCGACCATCAGAAAGACCGCCACGAGGGAGGCCAGCAGCAGGGTGGTGAGCCACTGCTCGGCGCTGTTGGGGACCTGGGGGAGGAAGAGGCTGATCACCAGTAATGTGCAGAGGGTGATCAGGCTGGTTGGTCGAATGAGGCGCATCATGGGTCATCCTTGGCTGCGGGTGGTGAACAAGAGGCTAACCGCGGTCTGTGACAACAAGATGTATCCATACCTCTTGCGAACATCAACGGACCGGGTAGCCACCACCTTAGCAGCTTTTGCCGACGGAGCCAGCGGCATGGGTCGGGTTGTGATCCGGATCCCTATCTGAACTGCTTCTGATCTTCCTGATAGTGGAAATCGCCACTGGCCAGCCTGGCGACCAGGGCCTCCTTGTCGAGATCCTGCGCCCGGCAAAGATCATCGAGATCCTCGTAGTGATCACGCAGCTGCATGTTGACCAGGCTCAGCAGCATGTTGACATCCATGGTGGCAAAGTTGTTCAGCTTCATGAGGGTTGCTCGTTGTCCAGCAGGTGAAGTTGTTCGATGGCATCGCTGACGCTCTGCAGGTGCAGGCGAATGCTCTGACGCGCCTCGGCCGGCAGATAGTCGGTGAGGGTGTGCTGCCAGCTTCCCGCCTCCGTCTTGAGCTGCTGGAACAGGGTGAGCCCCGCCGGGGTGAAGGAGACCAGGCTGATGCGCTTGTCCTGCACGCTGTTCTCGGTGAACAGGATGCCTTTCTCCACCAGACGATGGATCTCGCGGGAGATCCGTACCTTGTCCATGCCGCTCGCCTCCACCAGTTCCTTCTGGCTGATGGGGTAGTGGGGGCCGAGCACCATCATCAGGCGCCACTGGGGCACGGTGAGTTGGTACCGCTGCTGATAAAACTGTTCAAAGGTATCGCGCACCATCTCAGCGGCGTGAACCAGCTGATAAGGAGGGTAGTGCGCGAGCAGCTCAATGATCTTCGACATATGACATCCTGCTGTGGCGGCTGCATCGGGTGCAGTTTCTCTTGATACTTTGGCCTTGATGATACGTAACACAGGGGCATTTGTCTGACCAGTCACCAGAAAAATGTGCGTTTGCGCACGTGTTCTGTCATCGAATCGGCAATTGGGGTCTCAACTGGCCTGCTTGCCCGCACTCTTTCGCAGCCATATCAAGGCGTTGTGGGTCAGCCAGGCCTCGCGACTCTGCAAGGCGTAGAGCGCCGCCTCGTCACGGCTGCCTCCCTGCCAGCGGCGAGGCTCCTGCTTGGGCAAGCGGCGCTGGCCCAGCAAAGTGGCGGGCACATGGGGATTGACCTCCATTGCCGCCGCCAGATGAGGGCGCGCCGCCGCTTCCCCTTCGCAGACAAAGCTCATCAAGGCCTTGTTGTAGAGCAGCCAGCAGGAGGCTTCATCAAAGCGCACCAGCAGTTGTTGCAGGGCATCCCATTCCCCTTGCCAGGCATAGAGGGTGGAGAGGGGGTGGCGGCAAGCGGGCTCGTCGGCGCGACAGAGGGCGAGCAGGGCCAGGTACTCATCCCGTGCCTGCCCAAGCTGCCCAAGTCGCAGCAGGCAATCGGCTCGACCGGCCCTGGCCGCGATCAGAGGGCGTGCCTCGGGGACCTGCCAGCCATGGCCCGCGTGGGCTTGCCAGAATGCCTCATCGAACAGGAGGTTGGCATCGGCAATGATGCGCTCGAACCAGCCAAGGCGAGGGAGGGGATCGCGGCTCTCTGCCGCCAGCTCGAACCACTGCTGCCACTGGCGAGT
The DNA here is from genome assembly GCF_019048565.1 of Aeromonas sp. FDAARGOS 1406. Taxonomy (NCBI): domain Bacteria; kingdom Pseudomonadati; phylum Pseudomonadota; class Gammaproteobacteria; order Aeromonadales; family Aeromonadaceae; genus Aeromonas; species Aeromonas sp. FDAARGOS 1406. Next base: position 531,588 of record NZ_CP077378.1, on the reverse strand, counting down.
CTGCTCGTTGTCCAGGGACGGGCTCTCTTCAGGCTCGGCCTCGTAGTGATCCTGGCCGAGCAGGAGGTTGAGGGCCGTCTTCATCTGCTGGCGTTGACGCTTGCAAAAATCGAGGAAGGGGAGCTCGCTGGCCGCAGCCTGGTGCAGCATCATGGCCATGGGCTTGTCGCGAAACAGGCAGAGCTCGGCCACCAGGCTGAAGCGATGGCGGGTCGCCGGATCGTTCAGGTCGGTCGGCGCCGGCCAGCAGGCTACCCCCTGACTGAAGCCATAGCTCCATTGGCCCAGAGGATGGCGCTTGTCAAACACCTGCTCCGGGTTGTCGGTAGAGAGGCGACACTGGCTCGGCAGGGCTAGCTGCGCGTCGTCGGCCTGGGCTTCCAGCTCGGCGATAAGGTGATGCAGCGCCTCGGCACTCTTCTCGTCCAGCGCTGCATCATGAGGCAGCAGGCCGGCCAGCGGATCTTGCCAGTCGGGGGCTACGGGCCCCGTCAGACGGGCGCACAGGAAGCCGTGCAGGGCGGGGTAACTCATCTCCTGCTGGCTGTGGGTCTGGATCCATTGATTGAGATGACGGGTACGAGTGGCTGGGTTCATCGACGCTTCCTCTGGATTTGACGGCCGCGAAGTCTACCTAAAAGTGGGGTTATTTGCAGCAAAGGGGGAACTGAATGCTGCTAATATCGTCAATCTGGCCGCCCGGGAGCGGGAAAAGAGGTCAGACACAGGGGGGAGGGGCTAGGTCCTGCTGCCGCTCTGGGGTAACATGCGCGCCTGCATGACATAAATCGGCCCCGTCCTCTCTCATCCGACGGAGGCGATGCACCTCTATATGACGGGTCTTCCATGAGATGGGCCCATCCGGATATTGAAAGAAGAGATCACCATGTTACAGATTGGCAAGATGAACACCCTGACCGTCGTCGAGATCGAGGAGCGCGGCGCCTGGCTGGCGGCGGGGGAATACGGCGAGCTGCTGCTGCCCAGGCGCCAGTTGCCGGAAGGCGTCGCCGAGGAGAGCGAGGTGTCCGTCTTCCTCTATCTGGATGCGGATTGCGAGCCGGTGATCACCACTGACAAGCCCTTCGCCATGGTGGGGGACATCGTCGGTCTCAAGGTGGTCAACGCCAACAAGATTGGTGCCTTCCTCGACTGGGGCATGAAAAAGGATCTCTTCGTACCAAGCCGCGAGCAGAACAAGCCGATGCAGGTGGGCCATGTCTATCTGGTGCATCTGATGCTGGACAACGAAGGGCGCATGGTCGGCACCAGCCGTCTGGAGCGCTTCCTGCGCATCGACCCTCCTTTCAAGAGCGGTGACGAGGTGACGGTGCTGCCGGGGGAACACACCCCCCTTGGCATCAAGGCCGTGGTCAATGGCCAGTACGCCGGCATGCTGTTCAAGAACGAGGTGTTCGGCCGCGTGATGACGGGCCGACCGCTGACCGCCTGGGTCAAGCAGGTGCGCGAAGATGGCAAGCTGGACCTGACCCTGCAAAAGCCGGGACTGGCCCGGATGGATGACGCCGGTGCGCGCATCCTGCTGCGCCTGCAAAAGCAGGGGGGCAGCCTTGCGGTGGGAGACAAAAGCGATCCTGACGTCATCTACAAGATGTTCAGCATGAGCAAGGGCACCTTCAAGAAAGCGATCGGCGGCCTCTACAAGCAGGGCAAGATCGTCATCGAGGAGCACAGCATCCGCCTCGTGGGCTCCGACACGCCGGCAGGGGACGAATAAGTTGCCGAGTCCCTGCATCGGTGACTGCCGGGCCAAAGAGGGGCTCTGCCTCGGTTGTGGCCGCACCCTGACCGAGATAGGCCAGTGGTCCACCATGGACAGCGAGGCCCAGCTGGCCCGCATGGCCGAGCTCGATGGCTCGAAGAGCACTCATGCCTGCCCGGGCTGCGGCGAGCCGGCGTTCTGCGCCGTGTCGGCGGGGGAACCCATCGAGCGCTGCTGGTGCAACCAGCTTCCCACGTTGCCCATGAGCGATGCCAGCGCCTGCTGGTGTCGCCGCTGTCTGGCCAAGGCCATCGCAGCACGCCCCTGACTCGGGCAGCGCAAAAAACGAAAAGGCGCCTGGGGCGCCTTTTCTTATGCCTGTTGCTGGCGGTGCCAGCGGATATGCACGTCGTGCTCGCTCTGATCCCGGGGGAGCAGGAAGGTGGCGTAGATCACCTCGAACTCGTCCTGGTGATCCAGCAAGCCGACCCAGACCTCGGCCCAACGCGCCATGTCCACCGGCTCGCCGAGCTCGGTCGACCAGTCGGCATTGGGCAGGGTTGCCTCCACCGCGCCACGTTGCTCGAACTCGAGGGTGATGTCGACGATTTGTTCGGGGGCCAGCATGTCGGCGGCCTGCTCCAGAAACTGATCATAGGCCCACTCGACCAGCTGATCCGGGCTACGTTGTTCCATGAAATCACTCCAGATACGTCCAGGTTCGCCACTTTAACAAGTATTGGGATGGGCAGCCAGCCCGGGGGCGGTGACGCCGTGCTGTCAAATGGCGGGATCAGGGGATAAGGTTAACAGAGCCGCCAGCAGGGGCGGCGTGACGGGGCGGCCTGGCAAGATGAAGCGACGACAGTACAGAAGGCAGATCAAGCGGCGGCGCGAAACCTGGTGGTGGCACTATCTGCCCCTTCATCGGGAAACCGTCGGCGGCCATCTGGGGCCCGCCTCTGATCCGCAGGATGGCGCTACTCTGTGCCGTGGACCCGGTTCAGGGTGACTTGCCCGAGTTGACCCATCTGACGACGGATCCAGGCCGAGCGCTGCTGCACATAGGGTGAGGGGGGCTTGACCCGATAACGCCAGGGATTGGGCAGGGCGGCGGCGAGCAGGGAGGCCTCGTAGCGGGTGAGGCGTATCGCCGGTTTGCCGAAGTAGTGCCTGGCGGCCGCCTCGGCGCCATAGATGCCGGGTCCGAACTCCACGATGTTGAGATACACCTCGAGAATGCGGGACTTGTCCCAGCCCAGCTCCATCAGCAGGGTGAACCAGGCCTCTATCCCCTTGCGCAGGAAGCTGCGATCGCTCCACATGAAGAGGTTCTTGGCGGTCTGCTGGCTGAGGGTGCTGGCACCGCGCACCCGCCCGCTTTGCTGGTTGTGCCTGAGGGCCGAGCTGATGGCGTCCATGTCAAAGCCGTGATGTTCGGCAAAGCGCTGATCCTCGGCGGCGATCACCGCCAGTTGCAGCTCCCGGGAAATCTGCTCAAGCGGCACCCAGTCGTGCTTCACCTCGGCCACCTTGGCAGGGGGAAACAGGGCGCGTTCGAGGCGCCAGGTCCACATGGGAGGGTCGATGAAGCGCAGCAGCGCGACCGAGACGATGGTGCTCGCAAAGGCGGCCAGCAGAAGCTTGCTGAGCCAGCCCAGCAGTCGCCGTCTGCGCGAAGGCCTCACGGGCTCGGGCCCGCCGTCCCAGTCATAGTGGCCAGGATCATCGGGATCCGGAATTATTGGGGCAGCCATTCGATGTGGCAGAACTTCTCGTCGACGCGGCGGGAGAGCAGCATGCGGGCAAACAGGTGCTCGTACTCTTCTTGTTCGTTGCAAAGACCGACCCAGATCTCGGCATAGTCGGCGTCGCTCACCTCAAACCCCACGTCGGCCGCCCAGTCGTCGGCGGGATCGGTCTCCGCCAGCAGGCCGCGGTCGTTGAACTCCTGATTGAAGCGGACGATCTCCTGCTCGGGCAGGTTGTCGGAGGCCAGCTCCATGAAGAGTTCGAGGGCGGTGTCGAGCAGTTCCTCGACGCTGTGCATTTCGTCATTCAAAGACATAAAAGCCGTGTTCCAGATAAGGGGGAGGGAAAGCCCGTCGGCAGCGCCTCGGGGTGCGCGGTATTCTAGCTGGCCCTGATGCCCTTGGCGAGATGCCGGGACGCCAGACATTAAAAAACCGGATCCTGGGAAAGGATCCGGTCTTCATTGGGGGAAGGGGTCGCGCATGGTGCGTCAGCTCATCCCTTCTTCTGGTCGTCGGCGAAGGTGATGTTGAGCTCAAGCACCGACAACTCGTCACTCTTCTGATCAAGCTGGACGGTGATCTTGTCCGGGTCGATCTGCACGTATTTGCGGATCACGTCGAGGATGTCCTGCTTGAGCTGGGGCAGGTAATCCGGCCCCCCTCTGGATGAACGCTCGTGAGCCACGATGATCTGCAACCGCTCTTTGGCCAGTTGTGCGGTGTTCTGTTTCTTGTTGGAACGAAAATAATCCAATAATGACATGCTTAACTCCCGAACAGTCGGCTAAAGAAGCCCTTCTTCTCTTCTTCCAGAAAACGGAAATCCTTGGTGTCACCCAGCAGACGGGCGACGGCGTCCTCGTAGGCCTGACCGGCATCGGACTCCTTGTCCAGAATGACCGGCTCGCCGGAGTTGGAGGCGCGCAGCACCGCCTGGGACTCCGGGATCACCCCGAGCAATTTGATGGCCAGGATCTCCTGTACGTCCTGCACGCTCAGCATGTCGCCGCGGTTGACGCGGGTCGGGCAGTAGCGGGTCAGCAGCAGGTGCTCCTTGATGGGGTCCTCACCGCGCTCGGCACGGCGGGACTTGGAGGCCAGGATACCGAGGATGCGATCCGAGTCACGCACGGAAGAGACTTCCGGGTTGGTGGTGACGATGGCCTCGTCGGCGAAATAGAGCGCCATCAGGGCGCCGGATTCGATACCGGCGGGGGAGTCGCAGACGATGTAGTCAAACTGCATCTCCGCCAGCTGATCCAGGATCTTCTCCACCCCTTCACGGGTCAGGGCATCCTTGTCCCGGGTCTGGGAGGCGGGCAGGATGAACAGGTTTTCGCAACGCTTGTCCTTGATGAGGGCCTGGTTGAGGTTGGCTTCCCCGTTGATGACGTTGACGAAGTCATAGACCACGCGCCGCTCGCAACCCATGATGAGGTCCAGGTTTCTCAGACCAATGTCAAAATCGATGACCACGGTCTTGTGGCCACGCTGGGCCAGACCGGTGCTCAGTGCCGCGCTGGTTGTCGTCTTGCCAACGCCACCCTTGCCCGATGTAACGACTATGATTCGCGCCATTCTCGCTTCCTTGTAACTCTATTTGATTCGGTCTATACGAAGTTGTTCATTGTCGAGCCGGATATGGACCGGCTCTTGTATCACGCCTGCAGGCAATGCATCGCTGAGCTGGAAGGTGCCCGCGATGGAGAGCAGCTCGGCCTGCAATTGCTGGCAATATATGCGGGCCTTGGGATTGCCCTTGGCCCCTGCGATGGCTCGGCCACGCAGGGCACCATAAACATGGATGCTGTCATCGGCGATGACTTCGGCGCCAGGGCTCACCGAACCCAGCACCACCAGCGAGGTGCCGGCCGCATAAATCTGCTGACCGGAGCGCACCGGGCCCACGTGGACCTTGCTTGCCTCCACGGGCGCTGGCACCGGAGAAACCGGTGCGGCCTCCACTGGCTTGGGCTCAGGCACTGGCGGCGTCGGTTCAGGCTCTGCCTTGCGGCTCTTGCCTGACACCATGACGGCGAGGCCTGCCGCCTTGGCGGCCGTCTTCATCGCCTCGTCCCGCGCCCCCGTGATCCCGACCAGCACGAAGTCTTCCGACTCGACCAGCTCCCTGAGCTGTTCGAAATCGGGGATCGCCTCGAGGCGTTCCACATTGAGGACGAGGGGGGCACAATTAAAAAACTGGGGGGCCTGCGCGACCTTGGCCTCCAGCAGTTGTCGGATCCGGGCCGGATTGCCATCGCTGAGATGCAACACAGAAATAGTGAAGGTGGTCCCTTTCAATTCGTTATCGCGTTCAACCATGAATCTTCCCCGAACCGAGACGGTAATACGTTATTGTTATTCAATTCCTGATGTTATAGTTTGCCACCACCAGAGGCAATAAACCCGTCGGATTATATCAATTTCCATGTTGTGTGCAGTCTATAAAAGTCGCAAAAAAGCCGAGACCTATCTCTTTATTGAACGAAGAGAGGACTTTTCCCGCGTTCCCGAGGTGCTGATGAGTACCTTCGGGCGTCCCGAACTGGTCCTGATGACCAAACTGGACCCGGCCAAGCCCCTGGGGCTGGCCTCCACGGAGCGGGTGATGGCCGCCCTGAAGAGCCAGGGCTTTTATCTGCAGGTGCCACCGCCACCGGAAAACCTGCTGGAGCAGCACAAGGCGCAATTAAAGGACGCACGATGAGGGCGGGGCGGCTGGCACTGCTGTTGTCAGGCGCCCTGTCGGGATCGCCGGTGCAGGCCGGCCCCGATTTTGACCAGTACGTGGCGAGCCTCAAAGAGCAGGCGCTGGCGGCGGGCATGTTGCCCGAGACGGTGAGTGCGGCCTTTGCGGATGTACATCTTGTTGATGCTGCCATCAGGCACGACAAAAATCAGCCGGAATTCAAACTGACCCTGGACACATATATTCCCCGGGCGGTGCCGGAATGGAAAGTCAAGCAAGCCCAAACCTTATATCGCCAGCATTTGCCGCTGCTCACAAAAATAGGCCGGGAATATGGGGTTCAACCCCGCTTTATTGTTGCCTTGTGGGGAATTGAAACCAATTTCGGCAAAATAACCGGCCATTATCCCCTTATCTCTTCTCTCTCGACCCTGGCCTGGGACGGTCGCCGTGAAGCCTTCTTCAAAGGCGAGTTGTTCGATGCCCTGCGCATTCTGGAGCAGTGACATGTGAACCCCGCCAACTTCAAGGGATCCTGGGCGGGGGCCATGGGACAGGTGCAGTTCATGCCCTCGTCATTCCTGCGATACGCGGTGGATCAGGACGGGGACGGCAAGAAGGATCTCTGGGGCAATCTGGCGGATGTATTTGGATCGGCTGCCAATTATCTGAGTCAGAACGGCTGGCGCGAAGACCAGACCTGGGGACGGCGGGTGAGGGTGCCAGAACGCCTGGACCCCGCCTTGCTGGGGCTTGATACCTGCAAGTCCCTGGCGACCTGGCAGGCCCTCGGGGTTCGCCAGCAGGACGGCTCACCTCTGCCTGCGGTCGACATGCAGGCCTCCCTCATCCGCCCCGACGATATTCACGGGCGAAGCTACCTTGCCTATGACAATTACCGGGTACTGCGTCACTGGAATCGCTCCCCCTATTTCGTGGTGGCCGTCGGCACCCTGGCCGATCGCATCGTGAAATAGCTCTCCCCCGTTATCCTGTCACGGCGAACGGGTGGAGGTGATATGCCCGTCTCTTTTTATCCCTTGTCGGCCTCCCTTTATCCACGAACGCTGCCCTTTAAATCGCGACTAAAAAAAAAGCGGGAATATATCCCGCTTTATTCATGTCATCGCGACTCGGCGTTAGTCGCAGGCAACCTGCATCACCTTGATGGCCAGGCCACCGCGGGAGGTCTCGCGGTACTTGGAGTCCATGTCCTTGCCGGTGATGTACATGGTCTCGATCACCTTGTCCAGCGACACGCGCGGCTTGGAGGTGCGACGCAGGGCCATGCGGGAAGCGTTGACCGCCTTCATGGCGGCGATGGCGTTGCGCTCGATGCAGGGTACCTGTACCTGGCCGGCCACCGGGTCGCAGGTCAGACCCAGGTTGTGTTCCATGCCGATCTCGGCGGCTTCACAGACGTGCTCGGGGCTGCCGCCCATCAGCTCGGTCAGGCCGGCGGCGGCCATGGAGCAGGAGACGCCCACTTCACCCTGGCAGCCCACTTCGGCGCCGGAGATGGATGCGTTCATCTTGTAGAGCATGCCGACGGCGGCAGCGGCCAGATAGAAGCGGGTGTACTCGTCGCGGCCCACCGGCTGGATGAACTTGTCGTAGTAGGCCAGCACGGCGGGGATGATGCCGGCGGCGCCGTTGGTCGGCGCGGTGACGACGCGGCCACCGGCGGCGTTCTCTTCACTCACCGCCAGGGCGAACATGTTGACCCAGTCCACGATGTTCATGGGATCGTTGGAGAGGTTCTCGTTGGTGGTCAGCTGGCGGTAGAGCGGCGCGGCGCGGCGCGGTACGCGCAGCGGGCCGGAGAGGACGCCCTCGGTGCGGCAGCCGCGCTCGATCCCTTCCCGCATGGTGGTCCAGATCTTGCCGAGTTTCTTGTAGATCTCTTCCGGGGTGTTGAAGCACTTCTCGTTTTCCATCATCAGGGCGGAGATGGAGAGACCGCTCTGGCTGCAGTGAGCGATGAGCTCGGCGGCACTCTTGAAGGGATAGCTGACGGACATGTCGCCGCTGTCACCCTTGCCAAAGTTCTCTTCGTCGACGATGAAGCCACCACCGATGGAGTAGTAGGTCTTGCTGTAGACGGCGTCATCTTCGATGAAGGCGGTCAGCCTCATGCCGTTTTCGTGCAGGGGCAGGGCCTCGTCATGGAAGATCATGGCGCCCTTGGGGAAGCTGACGGTATGGCAGTGCAGGCCGATGGGCAGACGACCGGTCTGCTCCACGCGGGAGATGAATTCGGGGATGGCGTCGATGTCGACGTTCTCCGGCAGGTTGCCCGCCAGACCCATGATGATGGCGGTATCCGTGTGGTGGCCTTTGCCGGTCCAGGAGAGGGAGCCATAGACATCGACCTGGATCCGGGTGATGTCACGGATCTTGCCGCCAGCACGCAGTTCATCCACGAACTGTTTGGCTGCCTTCATGGGGCCGACAGTGTGGGAAGAGGAGGGGCCAACACCGATTTTGAAGATATCAAAAACGCTGATCATGTAACAATTACCTCAGGGTAGAAGGGGGCGCCATGCCCACTCGCAGAAAAGGGATCCATGGGACGGGTCTGTCGTCACAAAGGCCAGGGAACCGGATAACCACAGTGTAACGGTTCAATGCCTAAAAAAAGTTGAAACAGATCTATTTTTGTTGAATTCGTGGCGCGAGTATAAAATTTATTTTGATGGTTATCCATTTTGTTAAGCGCCAGACAAACGTTTTGCAAAAAAATACCCGGCGATGCCGGGTATTCGAGTGCCATATGCGGCTTTATCACAGGGGATTAACACTCGGTGATGTTGACGGCAAGGCCGCCTCGTGCGGTCTCCTTGTACTTGGTTTTCATGTCGTTGCCGGTTTCCCACATGGTTCTGATCACCTTGTCCAGCGACACCTTGTGCTCGCCGGTGCCGCGCAGGGCGAGGCGGGCGGCATTGATCGCCTTGACTGCGCCCATGGCGTTGCGCTCGATGCAGGGCACCTGCACCAGACCACCGACGGGATCGCAGGTCAGCCCGAGATTGTGCTCCATGCCGATCTCGGCTGCGTTCTCGACGATGGCGGGGCTGGCGCCCAGCAGCTCGGCCAGGGCACCAGCGGCCATGGAGCAGGCCACACCGACCTCGCCCTGACAGCCGACCTCGGCCCCCGAGAGGGAGGCATTCTTCTTGTAGAGGATGCCGATGGCGGCGGCGGTGAGGAAGTACTGCATCAGCAGCTCGTCATCCACCTTGCGCACGAAACGATCGTAATAGTGCAACACCGCGGGGATGATGCCGGCGGCACCGTTGGTCGGCGCCGTCACCACCCGGCCCCCGGCGGCGTTCTCCTCGTTGACGGCCAGCGCAAAGAGGTCCACCCACTCCATCACCATCAGCGGATCCTTGTTGAAATTGGTCTCGCCACAGAGCTGGCGATAGAGGGCGGGAGCCCGGCGCTTGACCTTCAGGCCGCCTGGCAGCACCCCCTCGCTCTTGCAGCCACGCTCCACACACCCCTGCATCGCCTGCCAGATCTTGCGAAGCCCGGCCTTGATCTCCGCTTCCGAGCGAAACACCTTCTCGTTGGCCAGCATCAACCCCGAGATGGAGAGGCCGCTCTCCTGGCACTGGGCCAGCAGTTCGGCGCCGCTCTCGAAGGGATAGGGGATGGGGTGGGCTGCATCGAAGCGGGCCGCCTCTTCCCGGGCGTTGGCGAAGTGACTCTCCTCGATGATGAAACCGCCCCCGATGGAGTAGTAGGTCTGCTCGAACACAAGGGTGTCACCCTCATAGGCGCGCAGTGTCATGCCGTTGGAGTGGGCGGGAAGGGTCTTGCGCCGGTTGAAGAGGATGGCGCCGATGCGGGGAAATTCGCTGGGTTGCTCGCCGCCAAGGCAGAGGGTCTGGGTCTGCTCTACCTGGGCGAGGAAGGCGGGAATGGCCTCAATGTCCACGGATTCGGGTTCAAATCCGGCCAATCCCAGGATGATGGCCTTGCCGGTGCCGTGCCCCTTGCCGGTCTGGCCCAGTGAGCCGTAGCACTCGACGACGACGCGTCCGGTACGGGAGAGGAGTGCGTTCGCTTTGAGGGTCTGGATGAAGGCGCAGGCGGCCCGCATCGGTCCCACGGTATGGGAGGAGGAGGGGCCTATCCCGATGGAAAACATGTCGAAGACACTGATCATGACGTACTCCAATTATGGATTTCGTCTAAACATTGTAAATTTTTTGTAGTCGTTGAAAAGGGGGGAGATAGCGGGGTGTGATGGCGGTAGGGAAATGGGCGCGGGAGAGACGCGCCATGGGGGAACCGCTCGGCATCCCATGGCGCCCGTGATACATCAGTCGAGGAACTCGCACAGATAGGCGGAGGCGATCTTCACTTCCAGCTTGAAGGAGGAGTGACCGGCCACGTCGAAGGATTCTCCCTGCTGGTAGGTGTGCCACTCATCTTCGTCGGCCAGCTGGATGGTGAGGGCGCCCTTGATCACCGTCATGCGCTCCGGGGCGGCGGTATTGAACAGGTACTCGCCCGCTTCCATCACACCAACGGTAGCTTTCTCGCCTTTTTGCTCGAAACCGATGGATTTAACATTTCCGTCAAAATATTCGTTAACTTTCAGCATCTTTTCTTCCCTGTATGCACGTTTGCAGAGCCAACGTAGCACACTGTTTTGGATGTTGTCATGGTAAAAGGAGCAAAAACAGCCGTGTCTCTTTTGAGGCTTTACTTTCTCATAAAGTTATCAATGCATTTCGTTAACGGATTCTGATGTAAAACGGGGCGCAAATATGAGATAAAGCGCACCGCCAGAGCAATGGAGAGGATTTGACGCTCTGGGTGGTCATTTACGCTGTAAAAGTGTGAGTAATTGCTAAATAAAGGAACATTCTGTGTTAACAAAAGGATTAATCAAAAACATCGGCTTCCAGGTAGTGGTGGCCATGGTGCTGGGCGCGCTGGTCGGGGCACTCATGGGAGAGCAAGCCACAGTGTTTGCGCCGCTCGGCACCCTGTTTATCCAGCTGATCAAGATGCTGGTGATCCCGCTGGTGGCGGTGGCCATCCTGTCCGGGGCCGCCAACCTAGGGGCCAGCCCCGCTGCTGGCAAGATTGGCGTCACCACGCTCGCCTTCTTCCTCGGCACCTCCGCACTGGCGGTGTTCCTGGCGCTGGTGATGGGTCAGGTGTTCAAACCCGGTGTGGGCGTTGACTTTGGCGCCACCGCGGCCATGTTCTCCGGCGACTACGCCGACAAGGGTGCACTGCCCGATGCGGTGGCCACCCTGCTTGGCATGATCCCGACCAACGTGTTCAGCGCCTTGAACGAGGCCAACATCCTGCAGATCCTGGTGTTCTGCATGTTCCTCGGCATCGCCCTGGCCAAGCAGCCCCGCGAGCGCGCCAAGCCGCTGGTGGACGGGCTCAACACCCTGGTGGACGCTTTCGTCTGGATGATCAACAAGGTGATGCTGATCGCCCCCATCGGCGTCTTCGGCCTGATGGCCGACGCCATCGGCACCTACGGCTTCGACGTGCTGACCCTGGTGCTCAAGCTGTTCGTCGTCTATGTCGCCGCCATCCTCATCTTCGGCTTCGTGGTCTATCCGCTGCTGATCGCGTTCTTCTCCAACACGCCGGTACGCAAGTACTTCTCCGCGATGAAGAAACCGCAGATCGTGGCCTTCTCCACCGCCTCTTCCATGGCGACCCTGCCGGTCAACATGGAGACCTGCGAGCGCGATCTGAAGGTGACCAACGCCACCGCTTCCTTCGTGCTGCCGCTGGGCGCCACCATCAATATGAGCGGCAATGCCATCTATTACGGCCTGGTCGCCATCTTCTTCGCCCAGGTCTATAACATCGATCTTTCCATGGGTGCCTGGGCGGCGATCATCGTCACCTCCACCCTGGGTGCCATCGGTCAGGCCGGTGTACCGGGCCCGAGCTTCCTGGTGGTTGCCGTGCTGCTGGCGGCCGGGATTCCCATCGAGGGTCTGCCGCTGCTGTTCGCGCTGGATCGTCTGTTCGACATGATCCGCACCGCGCTCAACATCACCGGCGATGCGGCCTGCGCCATCATTGTCGATCGCTACAGCCCGGATTACGATCCGAACCGCTGGAGCAAGGAGGCCTGATATCGGTCGTCCACCATGCATGACAAGAGGGAGGCTTCAAGCCTCCCTCTTTCATTTGTGTCTATTTGCTGGCGGTGATCCCCGCTTGCCTCGCCCGTCTGCGTGACTCAGGGGGAGAGGTGTGCCAGGGCCTGGCGGCAGCGCTGTTCGGCCGCCTCCAGCTCCAGCAGGACCATCTGGATATCTTCCAACTGCTGCTGCAGGGTCTCCCGCTTGTCGGCCACCAGCCCCAGCATGGTCTGCAACTGGGAGCGGCTGCTCTTGTCCGCATCGTAGAGATCGAACAGCTCCCGGATCTCTGCGAGGCTGAAGCCCAGACGCTTGCCACGCAGGGTCAGCTTGAGCCGCACCCTGTCCTGACGGCTGTAGATCCTGTGCTGTCCCTGGCGGGTCGGGTTGAGCAGGCCCTGATCCTCGTAGAAGCGGATGCTGCGGGTGGTCACATCGAACTCGCGAGCCAGTTCGCTGATGCTGAAGGTGCGGGTGTCGTCCCTGGATTTGGTCATGGGGCTGTCTTGGCTGCCATCTGGTTGTCAATGCAGGCTGGCACCTTACCCAAACGTCAACTTCCCCGCAAGTCTTGTTCCTGTCGCGGTCGCGGCATATGTTATCCCGATGTAACAAGGAGAGTGCTATCGATGGATATCGTGATTGTGGCGGCCAAACGTACCCCCATGGGGGCCTTCCAGGGGGCCCTGAGCGTGCTCGGTGCCCCCGAGCTTGGCGCCTGCGCCATCCGCGCCGCGCTGGCGCAGGCCGGGATGACGGGGGAGCAGGTCAATGAGGTCTATATGGGCAACGTGCTGAGCGCAGGGGTCGGCCAGGCGCCAGCCCGCCAGGCAGCGCTCAAGGGGGGGCTGCCGGACAGCGTGCCCTGCACCACCATCAACAAGGTGTGCGGCTCCGGCATGAAGGCGGTGATGCTGGCGGCGGACAGCCTGCGCCTGGGGGAGGCCGAGGTCGTGGTGGCGGGGGGCATGGAGAGCATGAGCCGCGCCCCCTATCTGCTGGACAAGGCGCGCAGCGGTTTTCGCATGGGGCACCAGAGCGTGCTCGATCACATGTTCCTGGACGGCTTGCAGGATGCCTACGAAGGTCATCTGATGGGTCATTACGCCCAGTTGAGTGCCGATCGCAGCGGACTGACCCGGGCCGACATGGATGCCTTTGCCATCGCCTCCCTGGAGCGGGCGCTGACAGCGCAGCGCAGCGGTGCCTTTGCCGCGGAACTGGCTCCCGTCATGACCTCTGAGGATACCCTGCTGCTGGCCGAGGATGAGCAACCGGGCAAAGCCAGGCCCGACAAGATCCCCGGCCTCAAGCCGGCCTTCAGCAAGCACGGCACCATCACGGCGGCCAATGCCAGCTCCATCTCGGACGGGGCGGCTGCCCTGGTGCTGATGCGGGGCGAGACCGCTGCCCGGCTCGGATTGCCGGTGCTGGCCAGGGTAGTGGGTTACCAGAGTCACGCCGCACTGCCGGCGGAGTTTACCAGTGCCCCCGTCGGCGCCATTGACAAGTTGCTGGCCCGGGTGGGCTGGTCGGTGGAGGAGGTGGACCTGTTCGAGGTGAACGAGGCATTCGCCATGGTGAGCATGCTGGCGATGGCCGGGTGCGGCATTCCCCATCACAAGTTGAACGTGAACGGCGGGGCCTGTGCGCTGGGGCACCCTCTTGGCGCCAGTGGCGCCCGCATCCTGGTGACCCTGATCCATGCCCTGCGTGCTCGCGGGCTCAGGCGAGGGGTGGCGAGCCTGTGCATCGGGGGAGGGGAGGCAACGGCCATCGCGATCGAGGCAGGCTGAATGCGTGGGTGAGAGTGCAGCGGGTTGATGGAATGACAACGTCCCTTCAAGAGGGACGTTGTCATGTCTGGCGGGAGTGGACCGGTTGCTCTTCCATGGCCTGAAGCTGCTGGTTGACCCAGGCGGTGGCGCTCAGATAGAGGTGGCTGACCTTCTCTTCGTTGAGGCCGAGCCGGACGGTGTTGGCGGCAACCCGCTGCCAGTCGGCTTTCTCGAAATCTTCACAGAACGCGAGGTAGAACCCGAGCTTGCCCTTGCGGGTGAGCAGGGCGGCACGAATGTCGTCGGTCAGGGGAATGGAGCCGAGCAGCTGATCCAGCGGTTCGCCCATGAGCACGTCCAGCAGGGAGAAGAGGCCGGTGACAAAGGCTTGCTGTGCCTGCTCTGCGGGCGCATGGGTCTGGGCCAGCAGTTCGCAGAACCGGGCTCTGATGAGGGACATCTGATGGAGCTCGGCGCTCTTTTCACTCCCCGCACTGGTGGCGGCGATCAGGGCGACGAAGCGCTTGAGCTGGGCGTGCCCCAGGGAACTTGCGGCCTGGCGAAACGAGGCGATGGGCTGGGGGAAGCGCTTGAGGTGGTTGATGTAGCGCAGCAGCTTGAGGGAGAGGGTGAGATCCTGGTTGAGCAGTTGCTCAATCTTGTCCAGATCCGGTTCGGTCTGATTGACCACCTCGAGCAGCTGCATCACCACCAGCTGGGCCGGCGGTATGGTGGGCTGTTGCACCATCTGGGGGCGGCTGAAGAAAAATCCCTGGAACAGGGTGACACCGAGCTGCTTCATCCGCTCGAACTCGGCCTGATCCTCGACTTTCTCGGCCAGATAGGTGAGGGGCAGGTGGCGATGATTCGCCATGAAGTGCTCTATGCAGGGTTGCGGCGTGCTGCGCAGGTCGAACTTGATGATATGGATGTAGGGGAGGAACCTGTCCCAGTCTGAGACCATAGTGAAGTCATCCAGCGCCAACCGATAGCCCAGCCCATAGAGCTGGATTACTTTTTCCAGCAGCGCATCGTCGGGCTCGGCATCCTCCAGGATCTCGATCACCACCTTGTCACGGGGGAGGCACTCGGCCAATCCGTCCAGCAACAGGGAGTGGGGGAAATTGATGTAGCAGGGGTGATCTCCGATGAGCTGATCGATGTTCTGCTGCAAGAACTGCTCGGCAACCAGCCTGGAAGTGGCCTGCTGTGCGGAGACGGAGGGAAATACATTGTCCAGGCTGTCGCGAAACAGCAGCTCATAGGCTTGGGTGTTCAACTCCCGATCCAGAATGGGCTGCCTTGCTACATAGGAATACATGCATCTCTCCACCATGGTTACAGGCTTGATTCTATGGTGAAGCGGATCACTATGCCAGTGCCGACCGGTCGGGAAGGTCAACAACTGGCATACTATTTGTCAGGAAACCCGGAGTGTCAGAACAGGTAGTTGAGCTGCAGGCCGGCGAGCCAGGCATCCCCTTCCGAGGTGCCATTGAAGGTGGAGGTGGTCTGGGGGATGCCGGGCCTGAGCTGCATGGTTTCGCTCACGTCCACCTTCTTGCCGTCGATCAGGGTCAGCCCCAGATCCAGCGAGAGGTGGCGGTCAATCTGGTAGCCCACGCCAGCGCTGTACCAGACCCGATCCGAGTCGGGGATGGAGATGGTGCGGCGATCCGCCGGGACCGGGCTGCGGTCGTAGGCGATACCGGAGCGCAGTTGCCACTGGGGGGCCAGCTGGTAGGTCATCCCCAGGGCATAGCGCCAACTGTCTTCCCAGTGCTCCTCTTTAATGTGCATGGTGCCGTGGTGGTCGAGCTCGGATTCGAGCTGCACGAACTTGCTCCAGTTGGTCCAGTTGATGCTCGAATGCAGCGCCAGGGCCGGGGTGAGTTGATGGAACAGAGCTAGCTCGGCGGTGGCGGGCAGGGGCAGATCCAGGCTGCCGGTATCGGTGAAGGGCTGGCCCTTCTGATCGATGCCGATGGCGTCACCGGAGAGGGTCAGGGTCACGTCGTGGCGATAGGAGAGACCGATGCGGGTTGCCTGCGACAACTCAAGCAGGGTGCCCAGGTTCCAGCCCATGGCCCAGCCATCCCCTTTCAGGTGCTTGGCTATCTGGTTGTTGGAGGGGAAAGTACCGCCCACTTCCCCTTCCCCCTGAATGGCGGAAAGACCTGCCCCGACGGACCAGATGTTGTTGATGCGATAGGCCAGGGAGGCCCCCAGATCCATGGTCTTGATGTCGGAGACGTTGCCGAAGTGACCGGCGTTGTAGTTGTCCGGCATCTTGACCCCGAGTCCGTAATAGGAGGTGGCGGCAAGCCCGAGGCGCCATTGCTCGTTGAGGGGCACGATGAGATAGGCGTTGGGTACCCAGGCGTCACCCGCAATGTCGTGGGCTCCGGCATCCAGACTGACCGGCCCCTGGGGGGTAGGCACCCGGGTGGTGCCCTCGATGTTGACGTCGGGGTGCACGTGGATGACGCCGCCGGAGAAGGCCAGGGTATCGAATCGGGTCATGGCGGCGGCATTGCGGGAGAGCACGCTGGCATTGTCGGCGATGGCGGCCTCACCCGCGAAGGCACGCCCCATGCCGGTGGCGGATTGCTCCGCGAGCTGGAAGCCGGCAGCCTGCACCTGGCTCGACAGCAGCAAGAGGGCAATGAGGGAGGGTTTGAACGTCGGATGCATGGTCTTTCCTCGGGATGAACTGGGTGTTCATTCTGTTATTCGGTTGGGGCCGGGATTTTATATGGTATGACCAGCAAGGCAACGGGGAGAGAGGATCGTAGTGCAAAACGGGATTAAATGCTGAAAGGAATACCCATAACAGCTTGATAAAAAAAGAAAAGAGTACAGCTGTTTACTACAGCTGTGCGCTCAGATAACGAAGTTGGATAAAAAAAGAGCGCCCAGAGGCGCTCTCGATGAGGACATGAAAATCAGAATTTCATGTTGAACTGGGCGGAAGCCAGCAGGGCGTTGCCGTGGGAGGTGCCCTTCCAGCGCAGCGCATCGCTGTGGTTTCGCAGGCCTTCGTTCACGTCCACTTCCTTGCCGTCCAGATAGGCCATGCCGAAGTCGAGGCTCATGTCCGGATTGATGTGGTAGGTGGCACCGGCGCTGTACCAGATACGGTCGGAGTCAGGAATGCTCAGGCTGCGGTATTCCGGCTCGATGGGGCTGTTGTCGTAGGCGAAGCCGATACGGGCTTCCCAGGACGGGTTGACGTACCAGGTACCGCCCAGGGCGTAACGGGCAGAGTCCTTGAACTTCTCGTCTTTTTGCAGGCACACGCCGCCGGCGCAGTTGCTGCTGGTGGCCTTGAGCTCCTGGAAGGCGCTCCAGTCGGTCCAGTTCACGGAGTAGTGGACAGCGAATTGCTGGTTCAGGCGGTGGTAGCCTGCGAACTCGGCCTGGGCCGGCAGATCCAGCTTCAGGTTGCCATCGACGACGCGGTTGCCGGAGGTGGCACCCTGGAAGTCGCCGTCAAAGCTCAAGTCCACCTGGGAGCGGTAGGTCAGGGCGAGACGGTTGTTTTCGTTGATCTCGTACAGGGTGCCGACGTTCCAGCCAAAGCCCCAGGTATCGCCCTTCAGGTGAGCCAGACGGGTATCGGAGTTGGCACCTGGAATGGCGGCGGAAAGCGCACCGGCATAACGGTTCAGCTCGGCGGCGGCGTAGACGGCATTGATGCCAGCACCAACGCTGAAGCTGGAGTTGATGCGATAGGCGATGTTGGGGTTGATGTTGAAAGTCAGCAGCTCGGTGTCACCGGCGCCGGCACCGGCCGCGAAGGTCTTGGAATATTCGGTGGAGAGGCCGTAGTTGGAGAAGAGGCCGATCCCCCAGGCCCACTGATCATTCAGGGGCTGGATGAAGTAGGTGGCCGGCACGAAGGCATCGGGGGCGATGTCGCTTTCGCTTGACGGAGCCAGCTTGGTGGGGCCGGCATAGATGTCGCCAGCCACGTCCACGTCGGGCTTGATATAGGTGCCGGATACAGACAGTGCCATCTTGTCGAAGGTGGTCATGGCCGCCGGGTTGCGGGACAGCACGGCCGCGTTGTCGGCGATGGCTGCTTCACCTGCGTAGGCGCGACCCAGACCGGAGGCCGAGTGCTCGTTCAGCTGGAACGCGGCGGCGAAGGTCTGGGTGCTGGCCAGGGTCACGGCCGCAGCGATCAGGCTTTTCTTGAAAAAGGCAGTTGTCATAGTGTTCTCTCTTTGTAAGCAGATTTTCTGTCGACATCGCGGCTCTTTGGCGGCTATTGACGACATGATCTGTTGTTATGTCAGCTTCTTCCCATTCATTGCTGGCGTGATTCTATGGATCTGGTAGGAGGTAAGAAATCAGACCAGTGACAGCAGAATACATAAAAGTTTCCATTGTGTTAATCATTTGTTTTAACTTGCCGTTTTATTAGGCTGATTTATCTATTATTGGATAAATAAAGCACAAATGGTGCCGTTTGCGTCATTTAAAATAAATAGTAAAAATGTGACTTCGCGCGGGCAATGGGCGGGAACATGCGGGGATGTGGGGATGAACAGGCAGACAATGAGGATGTCTGCCTGTGATGTGGCTGAGGCGGAGGACGAGTCAGCCTGGGTCAAGGTCTGTTAAATGGACCAGTGCAGGCGTGACTCAAGCTGGCGGGCAACCGGGGCGAGGGGCTCCTGCATGTCTCCGATGAGCACCATGTTGGCCCCCTTGAGCGGCAGTATCTCCCCCTTGAGGGTCCCGTCTGCAAAATCGGACTGGATCGTCAGTGGCAGGTGCTTGGGGACGAGGAACAGGGTGACCGGTCCCATCTTGCCCTGCAGCACCATGTGCAGGGCCGGTCCCTGATAGAAGGCGCAGTGGTTGACATAGGTTACCTTCATGCCCGGCATCTCGCTCAGGGTGGCGCCATATTTCTCCATTTTCGCGTTGATGGTGTGCAGGCTGACCCGCTCATCCACCGCATGAATGAAGGGCTCTTCCCCATAAACGTGGGACATGGCGACCTGAGCCAGCGACAGGGTGTCCGGTGCCACAGGCCAGCTGATCCAGCGGGTGCTCATGCCGAGCAGGAAGGCGACCGAGGCCGCGATGGCCAGAGCGCGCCATTGCGTGCGTGCAGGAGTGGCGGGTAGCGAGACCACCTGCTCCTCTTCGGCTGCCATCGCCTGCCTGAGCAGGATCCGCTCCGCAAGACCGGCCGGTACGTCCACTTCCAGAGTGCTGCGCACCTGGCGCTCGAGCTGCTGCATCTCGTCCAGATGCTTGCGATTGGCCGGTGACGCCTCGGCGGCTTTCAAGAAGGCGGGATCCCTGTCCGAGGGGTGAGTGATGGCCCGGCGGCGAAATTCAAGCTCATCCATTGGTGTGTCCTCTCTGTTGTTTCGCAGACTCCATGGCCTCTTTTATCTGGTTGCGAGCGCGAAACAGCCTTGTCATGATGGTGTTCTTGTTCAGGCCGAGTTGCTCGGCGATCTCCTCCCCGCTGAATCCCCCCAGTACCTGCAGCAGCAGCGGCTCCTGATACTCGGCAGGCAGGCGGGCGATGTGGCGCCTGAGCCATTCGTGCTCCATCTCCTGCTCGCTTGGCAGGACACCCTGATCCCGCAGGGGGTGCTCGTCGAGGTCGACAAGATCGAACTGCTTTCGCTCAAAGCGGCGGGCATTCTCCCGCCGCAATATGGTGATGAGCCACGCCTTGGCAGCCTTGTCGTCCAGCAGGGTATCTATCGCCTTCCAGGCGCGCAGGAAAGTCTCCTGCACCAGATCCTCGGCGATTTGCGGATCCCGGCACAGCCAGTAGGCGTAGCGGTAGATGTCCCCGTGCAGGGCGTGCACCAGGGCTTCGTACTTGGTTTGTTTGTCTGCCATCTCCCCATAGACCGGAGAAGCGGAGGGATCCTTTCCCGTGTCGGCCCTTTTTCTTCTGAAAAAACCTAACGCCATAAAGGGGTGTCCTGTTTCATGAGGGGCGCATCATGCACGCATCCACGCCAGTATTCGAAGACCATAGGCTATCGCAAAGCTCTCCCAGGTGCACAACTCCCTGGCGAGCGCCTGTCTGGGCAGGTGTTCGCCAGGGGCGAGTACGGGGGCAAAACAGGCCCGATCCAGGTCGTCCAGCAGCGCTCCCATGGCGGGGTCGCGGTGACAGGGCAGTCTGGCCAGATGCAGACAGGGGGCGTCCCAGCGCAGGACGGCCCAGGTCAGCAGGGTTTCCCTGGCCTCGTCAGGAGAGCCCGTGGCGAGGGCCCGTTGCAGGCGATAGAAGGCGCGCCAGCGCGGCCAGCGGCGCATGAATGCCCGCAGCAGGATGGCCAGGAGCACCCAATAGAGATACTGGACCCCTGGTGCGGGGGAGGCGGGAGTGGCGCTCTCCCTTGCCGTGAACACCAGAGAATGTGCGGGCAGGCGCGCCTCCTCGATGCGACCGCTCTGGGTGTTGAACCAGCGCAGGGTCTGGGGGCGCAGCACATAGCGCCCCGCCTCGTCGGTGGTCAGGGCTTGGCGCCACTGGCGCTCGAAGCGAAGCGCCCCCTCGGCCACGAATCGCTCCTGTTGCTGCTCGCCGTCCGGCTTCATGGAGAGGCCGGCGGGCAGGGGCGGGGCCGGCAAGAGGGGCAGGCGGTTGCCATCCCCCCCTTCCATTACCAGGGTGAGGGTGCGGATCACCGGCTCACCCACCCTGGCCTGCGCCGGGCTGAACTGCTGGCGCAGCACCAGGCTGCTCGCCACCGGCTCCAGGGGGGCCTTGTCCACCTTGATGAAGAGGGTCGCCGCCCTGGCGGACAGCAGATCCCCCGCGTTGCCCGGCGCGGTCGCACCGGCCTGGTCCTGGTGCGACAACCGCCCCTGAAAGCGGGGGGATTCGATGGGATGGAGCCCGGGTCCTTTGGCCTGCAGCAGCCATTTTCGCGTGAGACGCCCGGGCAGGCCGGGGCTGGCGGGAGAGTCCCAGCGATCCTCGCCAAGGCGGCGGATGGTAAAGGCCGGGGTGATGGGCTCGCCGAGGTTGGGGGCCTCCAGGTTGGCAGGCAGCCAGAGGGTCAGCTCATAGATGAAGGGCTGGCCGGGGTAGAGATTCCCCTCATGGAGCACCCGGGCCTGCAGCTCGACCGGAGAGAATACCGGATCTTGTGTCGGCATCAGGGTGCCGTCCAGGGAACGTGTCGGCACCGCCAGGGAGGGGGTGAGATCGGCGCCAAGGGGCAGGGAGGGCACCTGGCGCGGGCTGGTATCGAGCAGGTGCAGGGGGATCTGCCAGCGGGTCAGGCTGCGGCTCTGGGCACTGACCCGTTGGATGCTGACCCGCCCGACCGCAAACTGGCGCAGCAGCGGTTGCAGGTTGAGATCCTCATCGCGGTGCAGCCCGTCGGCCTCGATGACGAGCAGCCAGTCGCGCTCGCTCGCCCCCGGCAACAGCTCGGCCTCGACAGGGGCGGCCTGCACCCGCATGGCACACAGGGCGAGCAGCAGCCAGCAGCCGATCCGGGGGGAGAGCAAGCGCAGCACGAGGATCACCAGGGCTCCTCCACCTTGATCAGGGGGCGGCGCAGGGCCTCCTTGCGAAGGCGCTGCTCCAGCAGCAGCACGGGGGGCGCCGGGGGGCGGGGAGCCTCTGAGGCGCGGGCGGGGTCGGGAGTGTCGGCCTGCTCCGGGGCATTTGCCGAGGGCGTTGTCTGCGGCGGGTTGGCCCGCAGCAGGGCCAGGTTGTGCAAGGCATCCCTGTGCCCAGGTTCAAGGCGAAGGGCGCTCAGATAGGCCTGCTCCGCGGCGGCAAGATCCCCGAGCCAGACCAGGGCATTGCCCCTGTTGTAGTGGGCGGTGACGCTGTTTGCCCTGCCATAGGCGGCGACGGCCCTGGCGTAATCCCCGGCTCTATACCAGGCGTTGCCTTGCCAGACCGGATCCTGGAAGGCGTTGGCCGCTTCCCGATAGTGTCCCTGGCGATAAGCCTGCCAGCCTGCTTCATCTTGTCGGGAGGCCGCCTGCAGGGAAGGGGGCGCGACGCCAATGACGAGGATCACCAGCAGCCAGTGGGCGCCGATCCGCGCCAGCAGCGCCAGGGGGAGCAAGGTGATGAGCAGCCAGGGGCCGAGATCCCGGGATTGCCCCTGCGTCAGGGCCTGGCCCATGGGCAGGGGGGCAAAGCGGGGCTGGCCGGAATCAAGCCAGGCCAGCCTGCCTCCGGTACTGGCGGCAAGGGCGGCCATGGCCTCCTCGTCGGGCGCCGGCAAGGTGTGGCCGATCGGGCTGCCGAGCTGCCAGCGCTCGGCAGCCACGCCGGGCAGCCGGGTCTCCTTGCCCCCGCTGGCCAGCAGGATGTCGAGCCGCGGGGCCGAGCCTGCCTTGCAGAACAGGTCGTTGAGGCAGGGCCAGAGGGCGGCGATGTGATCGCGCGCTGTCCCGGAGAGGCCGTCGGTCACGAGCAGCAGACGGGCGGACTGGCCCGGCGGGATCAGGGTGAGGGCCAGGGCCACGGCGCGCTCGGGGGCGCTGCCCTGGACAGGCATGATGGCCGGGCGCAGGTCCGGCAGCAGCAGGGCGATGGCCTGATGATCCCGGGTGGGAGGCATGGCGAGGTAGGCATCCCCGGCAAACAGGATGAGGGCGATGGGATGGGCCGCGTCCTGCCGCGCTATGTCGGCCAGCATCTCCTGCAATCCCAGCCTTACCCGGGTTGCCCGGTCCGGCGCCAGATCCTGTGCCAGCATGGAGTCGGAGAGATCCATCAGCCAGATATCGAGGGCCGGGCTCGGCATGGGGAGACTCTGCTGGCGCAGGGCGGGGCCCGAGAGCGCGAGGATCACCGGCAGACAGGCAAGCCAGCGCCAGGGGATGGCCCGATGGCGGCTCGGCAGCAGATAGGCCTGCATGGCCGGGGAGAGCAAGCCGGGATCGCGGCGGCGGCGCCACCCCTGCCACAGCCAGGGGAGCAGGGCCAGCAACCAGAGGGGGCGCAGCAAGATCAGCTCCATGGTGCCACCATCATGGCCTGCCTACTCATGGGATGGCCTGTGTGACAGGGGGATGTGCCGGCGGGCTGGCCAGCAGAGCAGCAGCCAGGCCAGGGCCAGTGGCCAGGGGTAGAGCTCCTGGTGGGGCCGGGAGAGGGTCTGGGGCCGGGCGAGGGGCTCCAGGGTGTCGATGGCCTGGTTGATGGCGGCGAGATCTCCCCGGTTGCGGGCGCGAAAATAGCGGCCTCCTCCCAGCGTCGCCAACTGCTGCAACAGGGCTTCATCCAGTTCGGCACTGGGATCGGCGTCCCCTGCGGGCCCGGCGAAGGTGTCGGGGTCGGCGCCCACCCCCAGGGTATAGAGACGGATGCCGGCTTTGGCGGCGAGCCGGGCCTCGGTCAGGGGATCCGCATTGCCCGAGGTATTGCGCCCGTCCGTCACCAGCAGCAGGGCGGTGGGGCGGGTGGGGTCGGCGTGCTGGCGTGCCAGCAGGGTGGCTTCCCCCAGGGCCGTGGTGCGCCCCACCAGATCGAAATCGAGCTCCCTGGCCAGGGTGAGCAGGGCCCCGGTCTCCTGGGTGAGGGGGGAGAGCAGATAGGCGTGATCGGCAAAGACGACGAGGGCGATGCGATCCCCCGGGCGGGAGGCGACAAGGTTGCTTATCTGCTGGCGCACCGCGGCAAGCCTGTCCGTTTGCTCTCCGTCATCCAGCATGTCCTGGGTGCGCATGCTGTCGGAGAGATCCACCGCCAGGATGAGGTCCCGGCTGCTCTGGTAGTGAATGATCGGGGGCTCCTGCCACTGGGGGCGGCACAGGGCCAGTACCAGGGCACACCAGCAGATCATCATGCGCCACAAGGGCTGCCCCGCCTGGGGCTGGAGCAGGGGAAAACCTCCATGAACGAGCCGGTTTCTTCCCTTGCGCCCCTTCATGGGAGGCAGGCCGAAGCGCACCAGCAGCGGCAGGGCGAGGGCGAGGGAAAACCAGGGCCAGGCGAGGATCATCGCGTACCCTCCGGGGAAGGGGCCCCTCGCTTGCTTGCCGGGAATCGCGGCGCGCTGACGCAGCGTCGCCCCCAGGCGAGATAGGCGAGACGCAATCTTTTGCGCTGCGCCTCATCGGGCACTCTGCCCCCATAGAGCCAGAGCGGCCACTGGGCGGCAAACCGGGAAAAATCGCTCCCCCCCTTGCTGTCCAGCCAGGCGAGCCAGTCCCCCCCTTGCAGGGGGGCCGCCTCGGGCCAGCGGGCCATGGCCGCTTCTCGCAGGGCATCCTGCAGCCTGGGGACGAGATCGTCTGCCTGCCAGTCTATCCGGAGCGCCCAGTGGCGCTGGCGCCACAGGGTGAGGGCCGTCATGGCGATCAGGCAAGCGGCGATCGCCGCGATCAGCAGCCCACCGAGGGCCATCAGGCGAGGATCCTGTGCAGGCTCGAGAGCGGGGCCTTGGTGGATGTCGCGCAGCTCGGCACGAATGGCTTGCAAGGCCTCGCTGGACGAGGGCTGGCGATATGCATCCGGTGCGGGCACGCCCTGCTCCCCCCTCAAAACAGACGGCATCCGCCCTCCTGCCACTGGCGTTGCAGGGTGGCGCCGTTGTCGAGGCGATAGAGGCGCGTCACCAGGGGCAGTAACTGCTGGCGACAGGCCTCGGCCTGTTCGTCGGCCGCCCTCTGATAGCGGGCGCGAAAGCGGGGATCTTCTCCCGCGAGCCAACCGCTGTGTCTGCCTGCCTGCACTGCCAGCTGCCCCTGCTCGGGCAGCGCGGCTTCCAGGGGATCGCGGATCTGCCAGTAGTGGATGTCGTGGCGCAGGCGAAGGCGTTGCAACTGCTGGCAGAGGGCCTGGTCCGGTGCCTGGTGATGGCTTATCAGGGTCAATCTGGCCCCGTGGGGCAGGGTGAGTCGTGCCAGGGTCTGGGCCAGCGTCCTAGGCTGGGGGGCGCGATCCAGCCCTGCCTCGTAATGGCGGCAGAGCGCTTCCAGCAGAGGCATGAGAGAGCCGCGCTGGTGCTCTGTGTGGGGGACTGCGCCCTGGCAGATCAAGGTATTGGCCTGTTTCTCCCCCTGCCAGAACAGGGCTGCGGCCAGCTCGCAGCCAAGGCGGGCCTTGAGCTGGGCGCGGGAGCCAAAGTACATGGCAGGTGAGAGATCCAGCAGCAACCAGTGGGCCTGATCCTGCTCTTCCCCGTAGAGGCGGGTGTGGGGGCGGCCGAGGCGGGCGGTGACCCGCCAGTCGATGTGACGCACCTCGTCACCGGCCTGATAGAGGCGAAGCTCCCTGAAATGCAGCCCGGGCTGGCGCCCGATACGCCCCTGGGCCGCCTGATGAATGCGGGCACGCTCGCCCTGGCGCGTCCAGAGGCGCACCGCCAGCAGCCGCTCGAGGGTGAGGGCGATGTCGGGGTGATCCCGGGGCTCGGCGACGGGGGTCATGGCGATAGGGCTGCCTGTGGGGGCCGGCTCAGGGGCATGGAATGGCATCCAGCAGCAGGGCGATGAGCGCCTCGCTATCGAGGTTGTCCGCCAGCGCCTGATAACTCGGGATGAGGCGGTGGCGCAGCACGGCTGGCGCCAGTTGCTGGATGTCTTCGGGCAATACGAAGTCGCGCCCGGCGAGCCAGGCCCGGGCCCGTGCGGCTCTTGCGAGGCCGATGCTGGCTCTGGGACTGGCCCCCACCGCGACCAGGGGGTCTAGCTCGGGGCACAGGCCGCTGCCGGGGCGGGTGGCGCACACCAGTTGCACCAGATAGTGCTCGAGGCGCCCCTGCATCTGTACCCCTTGAACGGCGGTGCGGGCTTTCATCAGGTCGGACTGGCTCAGGGTGATTGGCGGCGTCGGCAGGGCGTCGCCACGGGCGTTGAGTTGAAGGATGGCCAGCTCCATGGCGGGGCTGGGGTAATCCACCAGCAGCTTGAGTAAGAAGCGATCGAGCTGGGCCTCCGGCAGGGGATAGGTCCCTTCCTGCTCGATGGGGTTCTGGGTGGCGGCGACCATGAAGAGGGAGGGCAGGCGCCAGCTCTTCTTGCCCACGGTGATCTGGTGCTCGGCCATGGCCTCCAGCAGGGCGGACTGCACCTTGGCCGGCGCCCGGTTGATCTCGTCCGCCAGCACCAGGTGGTTGAACAGGGGGCCGGGTTGAAATACGAAGCTCGCATCCTGGGGATGGAAGACCTCGCTGCCGGTGAGATCGGCAGGGAGCAGATCCGGGGTGAACTGGATACGGGCAAAGCGCCCCTCCACGGCACCGGCCAACGCCTTGACCGCCCGGGTCTTGGCAAGACCGGGGGCCCCCTCGATCAGCACATGTCCTTCACATAACAGGGCGATCAGCAGCCCCTCGATGAGGGGGCCCTGTCCCAGGATCTGGCTGCCCAGATAGTCTCCAAGTGCTCTGAACTCGGCCGCTGCCATGCGATAAACCCGTTGTTTTTATGGAAGTTGATCTTTTTATACCCCAGTTGGCTCACAAGGGCGAGGGAGGGTGGCAAGATGGGGACAATTTAGTTTCAATCAGCCGTATGAAAGTTGTGATTGGATTGTTAAGATGTGGCGCAATGAGGTCAGACCTCTGCCTTTTTAACCCAAGGAGCCAGGATGAAACAGCCATTGAAACTGACGACTCGCCAGGGCGAACGGATAGCCGTCGTGGCGGGTCTGCGCACCCCCTTTGCCAAGCAGGCCACCGCTTTTCACGGCGTGCCTGCGGTGGATCTGGGCAAACTGGTGGTGAGCGAGATGCTCGCCCGCACCGATCTCGACCCCAAGCTCATCGACCAGCTGGTGTTCGGCCAGGTGGTGCAGATGCCGGAAGCGCCAAACATCGCCCGGGAGATCGTGCTTGGCACCGGCATGAGCGTCAGCACCGATGCCTATAGCGTGTCGCGCGCCTGCGCCACCAGTTTCCAGGCGGTGGCCAATGTCACCGAATCCATCATGGCCGGCACGGTGGACATCGCCATCGCCGGCGGTGCCGACTCCTCTTCCGTGCTGCCCATCGGGGTCAGCAAGTCTCTGGCCCGCGCCCTGGTGGATCTCAACAAGGCGCGCAACCTCCAGCAGCGTTTCAATATTCTGCGCCGTCTGCGCCTGAAGGACCTGCTGCCGGTGCCCCCGGCCGTGGCCGAGTACTCCACCGGTCTCTCCATGGGGCAGACCGCCGAGCAGATGGCCAAGACCCACCAGATCAGCCGCGAGGCGCAAGATGCGCTGGCCCACCGCTCCCACACCCTGGCGGCCGAAGCCTGGGCCCAGGGCAAATTGAGTGGCGAGGTGTTCACCGCCCACGTGCCCCCCTACAAGTCGCCGCTGGAGCGGGACAACAACATCCGCGAAAGCTCCGATCTGGCGAGTTACGCCAAGCTCAAACCGGTCTTTGACCGGGCTCACGGCTCGGTGACCGCCGCCAACGCCACCCCGCTCACCGACGGCGCCGCCGCCGTGCTGATGATGCGTGAAGGGCGTGCCCGCGAGCTGGGTCTGGAGCCGCTGGGTTACATCCGCAGCTTCGCGTTTTCCGCCATCGACGTATGGCAGGACATGCTGACGGGCCCCTCCTATGCCACGCCGCTGGCGCTGGACCGTGCCGGCATCACCCTTGGGGATCTCACCCTCATCGACATGCACGAAGCGTTTGCTGCCCAGACGCTCGCCAACCTCAAGATGTTTGCAAGCGCCGAATTTGCCCGTGACAAGCTGGGCCGGGATCAGGCCATCGGCGAGGTGGACATGGAGAAGTTCAACGTGCTCGGCGGCTCTTTGGCCTTTGGTCACCCCTTTGCCGCCACCGGGGCGCGCATGATCACCCAGACCCTGCATGAACTGCGGCGCCGGGGTGGGGGATTGGGGCTCAACACCGCCTGTGCGGCGGGTGGGCTGGGTGTGGCCATGGTGCTGGAGGTGGAATGATGAGTGCCAAGACTTTTTCTCTGGATATTCGCAAAGACGGCATCGGCATCCTCACCATGGATGTGCCCGGTGAGAGCATGAACACCCTGAAGGCCTCCTTTGCGGACGAGATCCGCACTCTGTTGGCCGAGGTAAAGGGGAACGGGGATCTGATCGGCCTGGTGATCGTCTCCGGCAAGAAGGACTCCTTCGTTGCCGGGGCCGACATCGCCATGCTGGCGGCCTGCACCAGCGCCCAGGATGCCGAAGCGCTGTCCCGGGCCGGACAGGAGGTGTTCGCCGAGATCGAAGCCCTGGGGATCCCGGTGATCGCCGCCATTCACGGCCCCTGCCTTGGCGGCGGGCTGGAGCTGGCGCTCGCCTGTCATGGCCGGGTGGTGACCGATCACGGTAAAACCGTGCTGGGCCTGCCGGAAGTGCAGCTCGGCCTGCTGCCGGGCTCCGGCGGTACCCAGCGCCTGCCGCGCCTCATCGGGGTGGCCAAGGCACTGGATCTGATGCTGACCGGCAAGCAGGTGCGGGCCAAACAGGCCAGGAAGCTCGGGCTGGTGGATGACATGGTGCCCCCGTCCATTTTGCTGGAAGCTGCCATCAAGCTTGCCAAGAAGGGCAAGCCGCGCCACCACCTGAAACGGGATCTGCAGGGCAAGGTGCTGGAGACCAACAAATTTGGTCGCAAGGTGCTGTTCGATCAGGCCCGCAAGGGGGTCAAGGCCAAGACCCGGGGCAACTACCCGGCGCCGGAGCGCATCATCGAGGTGGTGCGCATCGGCGTGGAGGAGGGGATGCAGGCCGGCCTGCTGGCCGAGGCCCGCCACTTCGGCGAGCTGGTGATGACGCCGGAATCCGCCGCTCTGCGCTCCCTCTTCTTCGCCACCACTGAGATGAAAAAAGAGGTGAGCTATCAGGGGGCCGAGCCGCGCAAGGTGGGTCATGCCGCCGTGCTGGGGGGCGGCCTGATGGGGGGGGGCATCGCCTTCGTCACCGCCACCAAGGCGGGGGTACCGGTGCGGATCAAGGATGTGGCGAGCGCCGGCATCGGCAATGCCATGCGTTACAGCTACGACCTCCTCGCGAGGAAGCTCAAGCGTCGCCAACTGCTGCGCAGCGAGCTGGAAAAACAGATGAGCCTGCTCACCGGCACCCTGGACTATTCCGGTTTCCACCGGGTGGACATGGTGGTGGAAGCGGTGTTCGAGGACATCAACCTCAAGCACCAGATGGTGCAGGACGTGGAGCGCGAGTGCGGCGAGCACACCGTGTTTGCCTCCAACACCTCCTCCCTGCCCATCCACCAGATCGCCTCTGCGGCGACGCATCCGGAGCGGGTGGTGGGGCTGCACTACTTCAGCCCGGTTGACAAGATGCCGCTCGCCGAGATCATTCCCCACGCGGGTACCAGCGCCGAGACGGTGGCCACCACCCTGGCCTTCGCCCGGGCACAGGGCAAGACCCCCATCGTGGTGAAGGACGAGGCCGGCTTCTACGTCAACCGTATCCTGGCGCCCTACATGAACGAGGCGGCGCGCCTGGTGCTGGAAGGGGAGCCGGTGGAGGTACTGGACGGCGCTCTGCTCGACTTCGGTTTCCCGGTCGGCCCCATCACCCTGCTGGACGAGGTGGGGATCGACGTGGGGGCCAAGATCTCCCCCATCCTCGAAAAAGAGCTGGGTGGCGAGCAGTTCCAGGCGCCCAAGGCCTTTGACAAGCTGCTGGAGGACGATCGCAAGGGGCGCAAGAACGGCAAGGGCTTCTATCTCTATGGCAAGGCGGCCCCGCGCAACAAGCTCACCGGCAAGGAGGGCAAGAAGACGGTGGACGCGAGCGTCTACGACGTGCTTGGCGTCAAGCCCCAGGCCAAGCTGGCCAGGCAGGAGATCGCCGAGCGCTGCGTGCTGCTGATGCTCAACGAAGCGGCCATGGCCCTGGATGGCGGCGTGGTGGCCTCGGCCCGGGACGGCGACATCGGCGCCATCTTCGGTATCGGCTTCCCTCCCTTCCTGGGCGGTCCGTTCCGCTACATGGACAGCCTCGGCATCGACTATCTGGTGGGGCGTCTTGAGCACCATCAGAAGCGCTTTGGCGACCGCTTCGCCCCCTGTGCGCGGCTGAAAGCGATGGCGGCGGAGCAGCAGACCTTCTACTGATGGCTCTCGACGGCATGCATCTAGCGAGGCGACCCCAAGGTCGCCTCGCTTTTTGTTGGGCGTACCTTTCGGTTTGGGGCGAGGGGCGAAGAAAAACGGGGCGGGGAGGGGTAAAACCTTGATCTGGCGCAAACTGGTGCCCCATTTATTACTTTGGTGGCATAGGACTCAGGCGCGGGTTGAGGTCAAATAGTCTTATCAGGAACGGGGGCGACCCCGTCACGAAAGGGACACCCATTTCACTGGATGAAGGACACACTATGAGTCTGCTTGAACACACCATCTGGACTGTATTGGGGTATGGGGCCATGCCCTTTATCTTCCTGAGCGGGTTCGTGGCAGTGGCAGTGACCTGCTGCCTGCTGCTCAATGCCTTCGGGGTCAAGTCCGCCGAGAAGTGAGTCACTCTCGTTCATGCCGCCAAATGCCAGTCTCACGACTGGCATTTGTTTTTTGTGTCTTCTGAAGCACTTGCCCGCCCCTGATGGGGTAAAGGGAGCGCAAGACGGTCGAACCCGGCGGCCATTTTGATTACACTGACGCCCGGCATGTCCGCCCCCTTCTCTTTTATCAGGTTTTCACGACTTCTATGGCGCTCAAGGCAACCATCTTCAAGGCCCAGATCAGCTTGTCTGACATGGATCGCAATCTCTATCAGGACTTCTCCCTCACCCTGGCCCGTCACCCCTCCGAGACCGACGAGCGCATGATGATCCGCCTCGCGGCCTTCGCCTGGCATGCCGCCGAGCGGCTGGAGTTCACCAAGGGGCTCTCTGCCGACGACGAGCCCGAGCTCTGGTGCAAGAACTACTCCGACGAGATTGAACTCTGGATTGAGCTGGGTCAGCCGGACGAGCGCCGCCTCAAGAAGGCATGTAACCGCTCTCGCCAGGTGGTGCTCTACCTCTATGGCGGTCGTGGCACCAGCGTCTGGTGGAAGCAGAACCAGGGCAAGCTCGGTCTGCACGACAACCTGAGCGTCATCGAACTCTCCGACAGCCAGACCCTGCCCCTGGCGGCCATGGTGGAGCGCACCATGCAGCTCACCTGTACCATCTCCGACGGCCAGCTCTGGGTCAGCAACGGCAGCCAGGAGGTGACGCTGGACCCCGTGGTGCTGATGGGACGCCCGGCCCGCGAACTGTAAACGGGATACCCATGTTCAGCGCCCTGCTCAATATCGTCATTCCCGTGTTTGCGGTGGTGGGCCTTGGCGCCCTCTATGGGCGGCTGCGACCGGGCGGGGCCCTGGGTTATGTCAACCGGGCCAATATCGAGCTCTTTACCCCGGCGCTGGTCTTCTCGGCCCTGGTGAAATACCCCCTGGATCTCGCGGCGCACCTGCCCCTTGTGGGGGCCGGTGCCCTGGTCATCCTGCTGCCCGGCTTGCTGCTCTCCCTGCTCAAACTCAAGGAGATAGAGCGGGCCGCACTGATCCTGCCCGCCATGTTTCGCAACACCGGCAACCTCGGCATTCCGCTGATGGTGCTCGCCTTTGGCGAGCAGCAGCTCGGCGCCATCGTCATCCTCTTTGTGCTCTCCAACCTGCTCCACTTCTCGGTGGGCATGTTCATCCTCTCGGCCAGCAGCTCCCGCTGGCTCTGGCTGAGAAGCCCCGTGCTCTGGGCCGCCTTCGCCGGGCTGCTGGTGGCCAACCTGCATATCCCGCTGCCGGAATACCTGGTGACCAGCGCCGCTCTGCTCGGCCAGATAGCGGTGCCCCTGATGCTGTTTGCCTTGGGAGTTAGGCTGATGGAAGGGGAGCTGGATCACCTGGGGCTGGCCATCAAGTGCAACCTGCTCTACCTGCTGGCGGGGGGCCTCTCCCTGGGGCTCGCCGTCTGGCTGCTGCCCCTCGAACCTGACTGGATACCACTCCTGATGCTGTCGGTGGCGCTGCCCCCGGCGGTGCTCAACTACATGCTGTGCGAGCAGTATCAGTGCCAGCCCGACAAGGTGGCCAGCATCGTGCTCGGCGGCAATGCGCTCTCTGTGGTGGTGATCCCCCTTGCGGTGTGGTTGGCACTGCATCTGGGGAGTTAACCCTATTTTGTTTTCAAGGACGCCTGATGGCGTCCTTTTTATCGCCATCGCGAAAGTCCGATTAGGCTTCGCTAATCGAACCTGCGGCCCTTGAAGGCCAACAGATGATTCTCAGAATACAAATAACTCATTGACACATTGCTTTTTATTACTAGAAATCGAAAAATAATACGGTGTGGGATTTGTTATTCTCTAAAAAGAAATTCTTCCTTCTCGTATATGGTTAACCAGCACAAGGAGATTTTAAGGTGAGTTACACTGCTACGACATTCAATGTAATGATTGCTTCGCCTGGCGATGTCGCTTCGGAGAGGGCTATCGTTCGAGATGTCATCTACGAATGGAACGCTATTAACTCTGGAGTGAGAAAAATAGTCCTATTACCAGTTGGGTGGGAAACACACTCATCACCGGAAATGGGATCGCCAGCACAGAAAATTATCAATAAGCAAGTATTGAAAAAGTGTGACCTGCTTGTGGGAGTATTCTGGACACGCATTGGAACTCCCACTGAACACCATTTGAGTGGCACAGTAGAGGAGATTGAAGAACACATAGCGTCTGGCAAACCTGTGATGTTGTACTTCTCCAGTCAACCAGTTGCCATGGATACAGTTGATTTAACTCAAGTTCAACGACTAAAAGAGTTCAAACAGTCCTGCCAGAGTCGTGGTCTTTATGAGAGCTATGACAGTCATTCAGAGTTTAAAGATAAGTTCTATCGGCATCTG
This sequence comes from Aeromonas sp. FDAARGOS 1406, assembly GCF_019048565.1. Lineage (NCBI taxonomy): Bacteria > Pseudomonadati > Pseudomonadota > Gammaproteobacteria > Aeromonadales > Aeromonadaceae > Aeromonas > Aeromonas sp. FDAARGOS 1406. Next base: position 498,713 of record NZ_CP077378.1, on the reverse strand, counting down.
CAACTAAAATTGAATGAGCACCAGCTTTTTCAAGTAGAAGAGGCTGAAGAGTTTGAAGATGTTGTCGTCGAGTCCCGTACGAAAATTCCACACATTTCACAAGAAGCAAGAATACTGTTGAAAGAAGCCAGCCAAGACCAAGGGGGAGCGATTCTCCATGTTCGATACCTCGATGGAACAGCTATTCAAACAAACGGCAAAAATTTGCTGCCTTCCATGGACCGACGGGAGATTGCAAAATGGGAAGACGCACTCCAACAACTCAGGATGCATGACCTAGTGGTTGATCGTGGCAGCAAGGGCGAAGTATTCGAGATCACGAACCTTGGCTATCAAGTTGCTGACATGATTGTGTTATGAGCGGACTTAGAGATTCTTCAAATAATCTACTATGGCGAAGACAGCGTTTTGTATATAGGTAATGAAGATGTTAGAGATACCTACATCGATTGCAACAGGTTCGCTCAGAGTTGGGCTCCAAGTTGTTAGCTCTCACAAGAAACCTGTATTAGAAGTCTATTACCAAGTTCGAAACAGATTTGGCCCTGAGCAAGAGCTCGAAATTCCCATTGGTGTAGATGGAATGAGGGAACGGTGCATAAAAATCGGCCTCAGGATATTTTCATCCAATTTACTTTAGTGAATATTGGTGGGGTACGAGCCGAGAACGTAACTTTGCGCATAAACGGCGAGTTGAAACGGCATCATCCACGAGAGGATTTTGGTGGTGTTTTTCGGTCAACAATTTCCCAGTTTGCCCCAGGGCAAAGTCAACATCTGTTTAGCTTTAGGAAGTTTGATCTATATGAATACCCTGAAGGTGGTGGAAGCCCGCTTGGGTTAAAAGCTGAGTCCCTCACAATCACTATGGAGTACGATGCGCCACCTGGGATGCTCAATTGGTTCTTGTCACTTCCTAGAAAAGTATGCGGCAAGAAAAGGTTCGCAAAAGTATTCTCATTTTCTCCGGAGATCGTAGCTGGAGATTTACCTCCAGCAGAGTATGTCTAACAAGTCAGGTAAGTCACTCACCATTAAACCTATACCATTAGCATCTATCTACCCTGTTTCGAGTTCAGTGGATAAGGTGAGGAGCAGGAAGAGTGAGATAAAAACAGGGCGGCCTTGGCCGCCCTGTTTATTGATGGGGAGCAGGTTGAACCTGGCCATCCTTGCGCAGTTGGGTATAGAGACCAAACCCGGCCAGCAGGCCGGCGAGGGCCAGCAGCAGCCAGATGGCGGTGGCGGGGCGACTGCCCGCATCCCCCAGCATAAAGCCGATGAGCAGGTTGCCAAAGAGCGCCATGCAGCCCCCGGCGCTGGCATAGAAGCCGTAGTAGCTGCCGAGCTGCTCAGGGGGGGCGTAGCGGGGCAGCTGGGCGGCGAAGAGCGGGAAGCAGAGGATGGAGCCCAAGGAAAGCAGGGCCACCTGCGTCAACACGCCTGCCGTCGGCCAGGGTGCCAGCAGGGGCAGGGCCAGGTAGCTCAAGCCCATCATGCCTATCCCCAGTCCCATGGCGAGCGGCACCCCCAGGCGGCGCTCCACCAGGCGGGAGGCCGGGAGCTGGAGCACGACACCGATCACCGCCGAGAGGGTGAAGACGCCGCCGAGCAGGTGGGTGGCGTCCGGCAGGCTCTGGATATGGGCGGGGAGGGCGAGATAGAGCTGGTGGAACAGGATCTGGTAGCTGCCTGCCAGCAGGGTGAACCCCATGAAGGGGCGCTGGCGCACTATCTCCCCCCATTGGCGCAAGATGGCGCCACGGGGGCTCTGGTTGCTCACCGGGCGTTTGGGCAGCATCCGGTATTGCAGCACTCCGAGCAGAGCGAAGAGGCTCGCCGCCAGGATCCCCGTCAGGGTATAGCTCTGCTGGGTCAAGGTGAGGCCGACCAGGGGGCCGAGCAGCATGCCCGCCTCGCTGGCCAGATTGTGCAGGGCGAAGGCGCGCTGACGCTGGCTCGGGTTGTGGCATTCGCTGGCAAGGTAGGCCTGGGCGCAGGGGGTGAACAGGGCCCCCGCAAAGCCGGTGAGGGCGGCGGCCAGCAGCAGGATGGGGAGGGACTCGGCCCAGCCCAGCAGCACGAAGCCCAAGGAACGTACTAGGCAGCCCCAGACGATGGCGGGATGGTAGCCGATGCGATCCCCAAGGGTGCCGCCCAGCAGGAAGAGCCCCTGCTGGCTGAAGACCCGCATCCCCATGACGAGGCCGCAGGCCCAGCCGGCCAGGCCGAGCCCGCTGCCCATGTGCTGGGCGAGGAAGGGCATCATCATGTAGAAGCCGAGGTTGAAGGCGAGCCCATTGGTGATGAGCAGGCGGGCGGCCGGGCTCATGCCCTGCCAGTCCCGCCAGTAGGAGGCGCCGTTCATGATCGCCTCCCGCCAGCGCGTGGGGCGGTGGTCGTCGGGGTGGCGCAGCACTGTGTCATGATGTCTTTCGCAGGGTTCTGAGGAAGGGGATGCCGTGCTGATCGTGGCTTATCTCCACCGGCACCTGGTAGAGGCGCTCGATGAGGGCCGCGTCGAGCACCCGGGCGGGGGGGCCGAAGGCCTGCAGATCTCCCCCTGCCAGCACGATCAGCTGATCGGCAAACTGGGCGGCCAGGTTGAGATCGTGCAGCACCACCAGGGTGATCCACTGCTGCTCCCGGGTCTGCTGGCACAGGTGCTCCATCAGTTGCATCTGGTGGTGCAGGTCCAGGGCGCTGACCGGCTCGTCCAGCATCATGATGCGGGGGGCGCGCAGCAGCACCTGGGCGAAGAGCACCATCTGCCGCTGGCCGCCGCTCAGGGAGTAGAGGGGGCGATCCGCCAGATGGGCGATGCCGAGCGCCTGCAGGGCCCGGCCGGCAGCCAGGATGTCCTCGTCCGCGAGGCGCATGGAGAGGCTGTCGAGGCGCCCCAGCACCACCACTTCGATGACGCTGAGATCCAGCTCCAGCTGGATGTTCTGGGGCATGTAGCCAAACTGCTGGCGCCACCTGGCCTGCGTCATCTGGCGGGCACTCTGGTCCCCGAGGCGAATGTCGCCACTGTCCGGGGTCAGTTCACCAAAGAGGGTGCGCATCAAGGAGGTCTTTCCGGTCCCGTTCGGGCCGATGATCACATGGACCTGACCCGGATGCAGAGTGAGGCTGAGATCCCGCAGCAAGGTCTGCTGGCCGAGGGAGAGGGAGAGTCGGGATATTTCAAGCACGTTTACGCCCCCTGCCGAGGATCAACCAGATGAAGAAAGGCACGCCAATGAGCGCGGTGACGATGCCGATGGGGAACAGGGCCCCCGGAATGATGGACTTGGAGAGCACCGAGGCCGCCGAGAGCATGCAGGCGCCGCACAGGGCGGAGAGGGGGATCAAAAAGCGCTGATCTTCCCCCACCAGCATGCGGGCGATATGGGGGGCCACCAGGCCGACGAAGCCGATCACGCCGACGAAGCTGGTGGCGGTGGCGGTGAGCAGGGCGACCAGCACCAGGGTCTTCATGCGCAGTCTGTCGACGTTGACCCCGAGGCTGCGGGCGCGGGCTTCCCCGAGGCGCAGGCTGGTGAGGGCCCAGGCATCCCGGTAGATGAGCAGGGTGCAGATCAGGGTGACGACGGCGGTGATGATCAGGGAGTCCCAGGTGGTGCGCATCAGGCTGCCAAACAGCCAGAACAGGATCTGCTGGTTGAGCTCGGGGGAGGAGAGGAACTGCAGCAGGGAGAGCAGGGACTGGAACAGGAACAGCAGGGCGATGCCCGCCAGGATCAGGGTCTGGCTGCTGACATGGCGCATCATGGCCAGACCAAACAGCAGGCAGGCGGCAAACATGCACACAATGAAGGCACCGGCCGGGATGGCCACCAGGGGAGGAAGTCCGAGGCCGCCGGTGTAGAGGGCCAGCGCCGCGCCAAGGCCCGCCGCCGCCGCGAGCCCGAGGGTATAGGGGCTGGCGAGGGGGTTGTCCAGCAGGGTCTGCATCTGCACGCCACCAAGGCCGAGAGAGGCGCCGACCACCAGGGCCATGAGGGCGATGGGCAGGCGCATGTCGTGGACGATGGTGCGGGTCATGGGATCGGCCTGGGCGGGGGAAACCAGGGCATCGATCACGTCGTGCAGGGCCAGCAGGGAGGGGCCGGTGGCGATGTCGAGCACCAGGGTAATGCACAGGACCAGGGCGAGCAGCAGGAGCCAGTGCCAGCGACGGCGCTCCCGTTGCCGCTGCCGGGCGAGGGTCTGCTGCAGGGCAGCCAAATCATTCATGATGTCAATCCTGAAACGGGCGCCGCAAGAGGCGCCCACACAATCCAAGAGGGTTGCTGAAGAGGGCGTGGCCGAGGTGGGCCACACCCGAATTGCCGGGGTTAGCTTGCGTCATCCTGCTTGATGCCCAGCATGAAGGTGCCCTGGGGACGGATGGGCAGGTAGTGCTGATAGAACGCCTGATAGGTGGCCAGGGGATCGAGATCCTGGAAGAGATCCGGATAGAGGGCCTTGGCCATGAACTCGATGAGGGCGGCATCCATGATGCTGCGGGTGGCGCCGTGATAGACCGCGTAGAGGCGACCCTGCTTCACCGCAGGCAGCTCGCTCCAGCCCGGACGGGCGGCAAAGCCTTGCAGACGCTGGCGCACGGTCTCTGCCGACACATCCTGGCCCACCTGCATGGCGACAGCACTGCTCACGCTCTCGTAGCCCGCCATCAGGATCACCTCGGGCTTGCTCGCCAGCAGTTGTTCCGGGTGGATGGGGCCCCAGCGATCGACGAAGGGGGCGGCCACGTTGTCGCCACCGGCCAGCAGGGCCATGGCGCCCCACATGTCCTTGCCATAGGTGTAGCTGTACTCGGCCGGACCCTTGTCACCCAGCTCGATGTAGACCCGGGGCGGCGTGCGCTTCGCGGCGGCGATGCGGGAGGTGATGGTGTCAATCTTGGCCTTGTACTCGTCGGCCATCTTCCGGGCGCGGGCTTCCTGGCCGGTCAGCTTGCCAAGCAGCAGGGTGCTCGCCATGTGCTGTGCCAGGGTCTGGGCGTTGTAGTCGATGACCACCACCGGGATCCCTGCCTGCTCAAGGCGTGGCAGGTCGGCGGCCAGGGCCTCATATTGCCACTTCGCCAGGATCACCAGGTCGGGCTTGACCGCCAGGGTCTTCTCGATGGAGAAGCTCTGATCCTGCACGTTGCCAAGGTCGGGGACCTTGGCCAGTTGTGGCTGGCTGGCCACATAGAGCGACCAGATGGCGGGACGGGACTTCATGAACCAGCCCAGGGACATGCCCACCAGGCGTTCGGCCCCGCCTTCACCGGCCACCGCCAGGTAATCTTCGGGATAGAAACCGAGCACGATGCGGCTTGCCGGAAGGCTGAGGGAGACCTTGCGGCCCATCACATCTTCCACTTCAACGGGGGGGGCGGCCTGCGCCATCCAGCTCACCAGGACGAGCTGGCCGAGCAGCAGCAACTTTGCCAGGGGGTGACGAAACATCTTGTAGCACCTCGAGAATAGAGACGGTCAAAAAAGAAAGTGAGAACTATTGCCATTCGCGAGCGCAAAAGCAACAAACGTTTGTGTCATCCCCTCTCTTGTTATTTCTGTCATTACTGGAGCCGGTTCCACAAGAGCACCAGGAGAGCGTTCCACCCCCGGTTTTCTGCCTTCTCGGGCCACGCAGGGAGTGGCGCCCGGTATGGCACCCATGGATTTGCCCATGATCCGGAGTCTGTGAGTGGTGCTGTTCACGAAATGGTACCGGGCAGAGGGCCGCCGTTTTGCTCCCCCTGCCTTGCCTCCAGAGTCGATGTCGCTCCCTGACGGAGGCCGCCAGCAGGGGCTGGGGGGGCGACAGTTTCCTGCGCAGCGATGGCAGACACTGCCCATTCGGGTATTGCCCGTCACCTTGGCGCAACATTTTGTTGTCATTGTTAGCCAGCTCGCAGCAGCCCCGGCGCCGACGGGGCAGAGTGGGCGCGCAGTTTCGGCCGGGGGCTGACATGCCTCCCGTTGATGGCTGCATCCAAGGTGCTGCGGCCCGCCTTGTGCGGGGCGCCAATAACATGATCTGCAAATAAAAAAGGAAACTGACCATGTCAGGAAGACACTCTCTGGTGGCGCTGGCCGTCGGGCTGGCGCTCGCTGGACAGGCACAGGCGCAACTGCTTATCACCGAATACCTGGAAGGGTCCGGCAACAACAAGGCGGTGGAGCTGAGCAACCTCGGCAGCGACGCCGTCGATCTCTCCCAATACCGGCTGGCCCTCTACGCCAACGGCAAACCCATCAGCGAATCCCCCACCAACAGCCTGGCGCTGCAAGGCACCCTCGCCCCGGGCGCCACCCTGGTGCTGGCCAACCCCTCAGCAAATGCCGAGATCCTGGCCAAGACGACCCAGACCAGCGGCAACCTGGTGTTCAACGGTGACGACGCCCTGGTGCTCTATCGCGGCAGCGAGATAATCGACAGCGTCGGCCAGGTAGGGGTGGATCCCGGCACGGCCTGGGTGTCGGGGAGCGTCTCGACCCTGGACATGACCCTGCGCCGCAAGGCCACCGTCACCATGGGCCGCACTGATGCGACGTCCCCTTTTGATCCGGCGCAGGAATACGTGGCCGCCCCGAAAGATGACGCTAGTGGCCTGGGGTGCAGTGGCGATGGTCCCTGCGATGGCACCCAGCCGCCCGCCTTCGTCTGCCCGGTGGATCAGTTGGTGCCGGTGCCCGCCATTCAGGGCCCCGGCACCAGCAGCCCCCTGGTGCCAGCCGGCAAGTTCGAATCGGAACAGGCCTACGCCACCCGCGGCGTGGTGACCCAGGTAGTGAGCGGCCTCTACAAGGGCTTCTTCATTCAGGACGAGCAGGGGGACGGGGATGCGGCTACCTCCGACGGCCTCTTCGTCTACACCACCAAGGCCAACGCTGCCTTCGTGCCGGGGGCCGAGGTGTGCGTTTCGGGCAAGGTGAAGGAGTATTTCAATCAGACCCAGATCAACGCCGACGAGCTGGTGGTGACTCGGCCCGCTGGGGCAGTGCCGGCGGCAGTGGATCTGGTGCCGGTGGCGGGCGAGAGCCTGAGCCAGCTGCTGGAGCGTCACGAGGGGATGCAGGTTCGGCTGGTGCCGGGTTCCAGCCTGGTGGTGACCCGCAACTTCAGCTTCGATTACGACGGCAAGCGCAACAACCTGGTGCTGGCCTATGGCGCGCCGCTCATCAAGTCGACCCAGAAATTTGCCGCCATGAGCCAGGAGGCGAGCGACTGGGCCCTTCGCAACCAGCAGAACCAGCTGGTGGTGGAGACCGACGCCAAGGCGCCGGATGGCGTGCTGCCCTGGTATCCCGGCTTCAATGCCGAGGACGGTTACCTGCGCATCGGCGACAGGCTCAACGGGCTGGAGGGGGCCCTCGGTTACTCCTACAACCTGTTCAGACTGGTGGCCAGCAACCGCATCGACGCAAGCCAGATCGATCACAGCGGCTGGGATCGGGTGGAAACCCCCGAGCTCGCCGAGGCAGGGGATCTGCGGGTCGCGAGCTTCAACGTGCTCAACTTTTTCACCACGGTCGTGGGGGGGGATGCCAACCCCACCGGCAGTAACCGGGGCGCCCTCACGGTGGCGGAGTTCGAGCTGCAGCGTACCAAGATCGTCAGCGCCATCACCCGCCTCAATGCCGACGTGGTGGGGCTGATGGAGATAGAGAACAACGGCTACGGCGACAACTCCGCCATCGCCAACCTGGTGGCGGCCCTCAATGCCGCCCAGCCGGATGAGGCGGATCACTACCGCTGGATTGCCTCGCCGGACGGCAAGCCCATCGGCACCGACGCCATCACGGTGGGCCTCATCTACCGACCCGCCAAGGTGACCCCGGAGGGGGTCGCCGGCCTCATCGCGCTGCCGGTGCAGCAGGCCGAGGCGGTGGACGCCAGCGGCAAGCCGGTGACCATCAATCAGGGGATGCGCGAGTCGCTGGTGCAGCGCTTCAGCTCCCCCAAGGGGGATGCGCCCCTGACCCTGGTGGTCAACCACCTCAAGTCCAAGGGCTCCGCCTGCTTCGAGGATTACCCCGACTACGCCAGCGCCGATCCGCTGGATGGCCAGGGCCACTGCAACGCGCTGCGGGTCTCCGCCGCCAAGGTGCTGGGGGAGCACCTCAAGGATCTGGCCGGGGATCTGCTGCTCATCGGTGACATGAACGCCTATGGCATGGAAGATCCCATCCGGGTGCTGACCGACTATGATCCGGCCGCCCAATCGCGCCAGATCATGAGCGCCTCCTTCACCACCCTGGCGGGCCAGCCCTTCGAGGAGAGCGGCAGCGCCCTTGGCAAGGGGTATGGGTTTGTGAACCTCAACACCCGCTTCCACGGCACCGACACCTACTCCTACAGCTACGAAGGGGAGCTCGGCAACCTGGATCACGCCCTGGCAAACCCGAGCCTCGCAGCCAAGGTGATCGGCATCGAGGATTGGCACATCAACTCCGCCGAGAGCAACTTCTTCGAGTACGGCAGCAAGTACAGCGGCCAGCTGGCGAAATCCGAAGGGCCCTTCAGCGCCTCGGATCACGATCCCGTGCTGGTGGCCATCCAGTACCCGCTGCCGCCCGCCGGGGTATTGAGCCTCGAGAGCGCAGCCGCCAGCGTGGAGGAGGGGAATACCTTGTCCCTGAGTGTCAGTCGCAGCGACGGCAGCCATGGTGAGGCCAGCGTGAGTTATCGCATCGTCCATGGCAGCGCGGACGCAAGCGACGTGGCGCCCCTCACCGGCACCCTGCACTGGGCAGCTGGCCAGAGCGAGCCCCAGACCATCAGCATCCCGGTGAAAAGCGACACCCTGCACGAGGGGGACGAGACCTTTACCCTGGAGCTGTTTGACCCGAGTGGCGCGACCCTGGGGGATCAGCACCAGACCCTGGTGACCATCAAGGACAAGCTGGCACCGTCCACCATCTCGCTGGCTCAGGCCAGTATCACGGTGAACGAGGGGCAGTGGCTTGCCGAGATCCCCCTGGTGCGCAGCGGCGATCTCAGCAAGCCGGCCCGGGCCCGGGTGGCCCTTGACGGGGTCACGGCGCGCTGGGGGCTGGATTTCCTGCCCTGGTTCGGGCAGACAGTGAGCTGGGCCGCAGGCGAGGGGGGCAGCAAGTCGGTCAAGGTGCTGATCATCGATGACTGGTTTGTGGAGCCCACCGAGCAGTTCAGGGTGAGCCTCGATCGGGTGGAAGGGGGCCAGCCCGGCGCCTTGCAGCAGACCCGGGTCGACATTCTGGACAACGACAAGTCCTGGTGGCCCTTCGGTCGCCACTGAGGATGATTGAGCAACAAGAAAGGGGCCTGCGGGCCCCTTTCTGTTGAGAACACTTTTGTTGGGAAGACCTGTTGCAGACAAATTGGGTTGCGAAGATGAAAAAGGCCCACCGTCATGGTGGGCCTTCTTCATGGCAGGGCGCTCCTAACGGAGTATCAACCCTGCGCGTTGCTCAGTACCAGCTTGCCATCCTTGACCGGAATGGTGGGGCCGGGTTGCTTCTCCATGCGTACCACCCCTTCCTGGCCGGCGAGACGGTAGGTGACGTCATAGCCGATGGTGCGGGTGCTGCTCTCCTGCACCGTCTTGCAGCGCTGCTCCGTGGTGGTGTAGGTATCACCCGCCTGCATGTTGCCCTGCACCTGATTCCCGGCATAACCCCCTGCCACGGCACCGGCGGCGGTGGCCACCTTCTTGCCGCTGCCACCGCCAAACTGGTGGCCGACCACGCCGCCCAGGGCCGCGCCAACTACGGTACCCAGGATCTTGTGCTCGTCCTGCACCGGCTTGCGGTGGGTCAGGGTGACGTTGCGGCACTCCTGACGCGGCGTCTTGATGGTCTCGGTCACCGGCTTGCTGGCCAGCACCTCGGCAAACTGGGGCTCTGATGAAAACAGGGATCCGCTGGCGACCGCCGACAATGCCAGCGCAGAGGCTACACCGATCCCGACACCTGCCAACATGGATTTGTTCATCACTCTTCTCCTCGTACTCATACCCGTTGAGGGCTTGGGATCATTCTTCGCATTTTGCGCCGCAGGCTCAAGGCAAGGGCCACGGGATCGCGACAGGGGCTGACTGCGCAAAAAGTGACCGCGCAAAAATAGCGTCGGCGATTGGCGACAGGGGGAGCAGGGCCGAGGGCCCCTAAGACGTTTCGCTAATACCTGGGATCTGGCCCCCTTGATACCCTTTCATCCGGTTCCAGCCGGCGTCCTGGCCCCGTATCAGGGCGCAATGCCGGTCGTGGTGAACCGCGAGAGCCACCCCGTTTTGTGTCCCTGTGAGGAAGGATCCGATGACAGAGCAGAACATGTACGACGCCGGCCTTGGCAAGACGCCCGCCAATTTCGAGGCGCTGACCCCCTTGAGCTTTCTGGGGCGGGCCGCCCGGGTCTATCCCGACTATCCGGCGCTGATCCATGGGCCCCTGCGCCAGAGCTGGGCCCAGACCGAACGCCGTTGCCGCCAGCTCGCCTCGGCCCTGCGCCGTCGCGGCATTGGCGAGGGGGACACCGTCTCCATCGTCGCCCCCAATGTGCCGGCCATGTTCGAGGCGCACTTCGGGGTGCCCATGAGCGGCGCTGTGCTCAACACCATCAACACCCGGCTCGATGCGGACGCCATGGGCTTCATCTTCCAGCACGCCCAGAGCAAGATGGTGCTGGTGGACCGGGAGTTCGGCGCCGTGGTGCGAAAGGCGCTCTCTCTCATTGACAGCCAGCCCCTGGTGATCGCCATCGACGATCCCCTCTACCGGGAAGGGGTGCTGGTCGGCGAGCTCGACTACGAGGGGTTCATCGCCCTGGGGGACGGGGACGAACCCGGCTGGCTGCCGGCGGACGAGTGGCAGGCCATTTCCCTCAACTACACCTCCGGCACCACGGGGAATCCCAAGGGGGTGGTCTATCACCATCGCGGCGCCCACCTCAATGCGGTCAACAACGCCCTCTCCTGGGAGCTGCCCAAGCACCCCGTCTACCTCTGGACCCTGCCGATGTTCCACTGCAACGGCTGGTGCTTCCCCTGGACCCTGGCGGCCACCGCCGGGGTGAGCGTCTGTCTGCGCCACGTGCAGGCGGCGGCCATCTACGGGGCGCTGCGCGAGCACAAGGTGAGCCATTTCTGCGCCGCCCCCATCGTGCTCAATATGCTCAACAATGCCGATCCGGCGCTCAAGCAGGGGCTCGACCACCCCGTCAAGGCGATGACGGCGGGGGCAGCGCCGCCCGCCACCGTGATCGCCGGCATGGAGGCCATGGGGATCGCCGTGACCCATGTCTATGGCCTCACCGAAACCTATGGCCCCTGCGTGGTGTGCGAGCCGCAAAGACGCTGGCAGGGGCAGGATGCCACCACGCTCTCCCGTCTCAAGGCGCGCCAGGGGGTGGCCTCCCCCCTGCAAGGGGAGATGCGGGTCATCAACCCCGTCAGCGGCGAGCCGGTCCCCATGGATGGCAAAACCCTGGGAGAGATAGTGCTGCGGGGCAACATCGTCATGAAGGGCTACCTCAAGAACTCGGCGGCGAGCGAAGAGGCGATGGCACAGGGATGGTTTCGAAGCGGGGATCTCGCGGTCTGGCACCCGGACGGTTATGTGGAGATCAAGGACAGATCCAAGGACATCATCATCTCCGGCGGGGAGAACATCTCCAGCCTGGAGGTGGAAGACGTGCTCTATCGCCACCCCGATGTGGAAGAAGCCGCGGTGATCGCCATGCCGGACGAGACCTGGGGGGAGGTGCCCTGCGCCTTCGTCAAGCTCAAGGAGGGGCGCGAGCTCACCCAGGCCGAGCTCATCGGGTTCTGCCGCGAGCAGATGGCCCACTTCAAGGCCCCCAAGCGCATCATCTTCACCCCGCTGCCCAAGACCTCCACCGGCAAGGTGCAAAAATTCATGCTGCGCAAGCAGTTGGCGTGACGACAAAGGCGCCGTGCCATCAACGGGCCTGCGGGTCCGTTTTGTGTTGCGCGATGCAAAGAAGCAGGGCCTCGCCGGTAGCGGTCGCCAGCCAACAAGACGTGCCTTTCGAGCCCGTCCCGGCTTACCATGCCTGCCATGTCCCGCGAGCCTGAGGATGCCTGTGAGAAAATCGGATCGACTGTTTCAACTGACCAACCTGCTGCGGGCGCATCAACCCCTGACCGCCCGGGAGCTGGCGACGCGCCTGTGTGTGTCGGAGCGCACCATCTACCGCTATATCGACGATCTCTCTTTGGCGGGCATTCCGGTTTACGGGGAAGCCGGGCTGGGCTATCGGCTGAGCGAGGGGTTCGAGATGGCCCCGTTGCAACTGAGTGCGGCCGAGGTGGAGGCCCTCATCACCGGGGTGAACCTGGTGGCGGTGCTGACGGGCAAGGGGATGGCCGATCCTGCCCGCGCCCTGCTCGCCAAGATTGAGGCGGCCCTGCCCGCCAAGGAGGCTCGGGCACCTCGCGTCCCCGTGGTGCGGGTGCCGGACTATTCCACGGCGCACCCTGCATACGCTCGCTGGGACAGGTTGCACGATGCCATCACGGCCGGTCACTGGCTGCACATTGGCTACCGGGATGCCAGCGCCAGCAGGACGGAACGCCAGCTCTTTCCCCTCGGGCTCTTCTACTGGGGCGGATGCTGGACGCTCGGCGCCTGGTGTGCGCTGCGCCTGGCCTACCGGGATTTCAGGGTGGATCGCATCGACACCCTGGCGTCGTGCCGACCGGGAGAAGGGGCACCACCTGGTGCGACCCTGGCCGATTACCTTGCCCTGCGCCAGTCGGACGCGTTCCCCCCTGGGCGCAGTGGCGCCGAAAAAGTCATTCAGGACTGACACAAGGCTGTCAGTAGCCCTTCGTTATGCTGGGTTCTCCAGACCATCCACAACGGAGAAAACGAGGTGATCATCAAGGGTGACATGCAAGAGGCAGGGGGCGTCGAATTTGCCACCTTTAGGCTCAGGGAAGGGGTGACGGAGGCGGATTTGCTCGCCCTGTCACGGCGGGTCGAGTCCGAGTTTCTTGTCCAGCAATCCGGGCTCATCATGCACTGCCTGCTGCGCGGCGCCGACGGCCTCTATGCGGACGTGGTGATGGCCCCCAGCCAGTCGCTGGTGGAAGCCTACTGCCAGCAGTGGCTGCACAACGACGTGGCAGGGGAGTACCTGACCCTGCTTGACCATGACTCGGTCAACATGAGCTTCTGGACCCGTATCGGCTGAGGGCGGCGCGGGGCCTGCCATCCCCCGGCGAGGGGACAATCATGAAATGAAACGGGCCCACAGGGCCCGTTTTGTTGAACAGAATTCAATAATTACTTGGTGTGGCGCTCATGCAGGCGCTGCACCACATCCTTCAAACCCAAGCCTTCGTTTTGCAGCAAGACGGTCAGGTGGTAGAGCAGGTCAGCGGATTCGTTGATGAGCTCTTCTCTGTCTTTCGCCATGGCGGCCAGGGCCACTTCCACCCCCTCTTCACCCACCTTCTGGGCGATGCGCTTGGTGCCTTTGCCATAGAGGCTGGCGGTGTAGCTGGTGGCGGGATCTGCCCCTTTGCGTGATGCCAGGATCTGTTCGAGCTCGGCCAGGAAGCCGAGCGGCGGCACGGGGTGGCCGTCGAAGCAGGAGGGGTTGCCCAGATGGCAGGTGGGGCCGACCGGGTCGGCGGCAATGAGCAGGGAGTCCTGATCACAATCGGTGGTGATGGCGACGAGCTTGAGCACATGGCCCGAGCTCTCGCCCTTGGTCCACAGGCGCTGCTTGCTGCGGCTGAAGAAGGTGACCTGGCCGGTGGTCTGGGTCTTTTCCAGCGCCTCGCGGGTCATGAAGCCCTGCATCAGCACTTCGCCGCTGAGGGAATGCTGGACGATGGCGGGGATCATGCCCTCACACTTGGCCCAGTCCAGGCGCTCGGCCAGCGGCAATGCATTGTCTACTGCTTGATTATTCACGGATGGCGACTCCTTCGTTTTTCAGCCAGCGTTTCAATTCGGGAATGGGAATGAGGCCCTTGTGGAACACGGAGGCGGCCAGCGCCCCGTCCACGTCGGCCAGGGTAAAGGCATCGCGAAAGTGCTCCATGGCCCCGGCGCCGCCGGAGGCGATGAGGGGCACCTTGCACACGGCGCGCACCAGCTTGAGCTGCTCAAGGTCGTACCCCTGACGCATGCCGTCCTGGTTCATCACGTTGAGCACTATCTCTCCCGCGCCCCGGCGCTGCACTTCCTGTACCCACTCCAGGGTGGTCCAGGTGGTGGTGCGGGTGCGGCTCTCGTCGCCGGTATACTGTTTGACCTGATATTGACCGAGGGCGGCATCGAAGTAGGAATCGATACCCACCACCACGCACTGCACGCCGAAGCGCTCGGCGAGCCGGGTGATCAGGGTGGGATCGGCCAGGGCGGGGGAGTTGATGGAGACCTTGTCGGCACCGAATTCCAGGATCTGGCGGGCATCCTCCACGCTTTTGATGCCGCCGGCGACGCAGAAGGGGATGTCGATGACTTCCGCCACCCGGCTTACCCAGCTCTTGTCCACTACCCGTTCGTCGCTCGAGGCGGTGATGTCATAGAAGACCAGCTCATCGGCGCCCTCGGCGGCGTAGCGGCGGGCGAGGTCGACAATGCCGCCCATCACCTCGTGGTTGCGAAACTGCACGCCCTTGACCACCACGCCATCTTTGACGTCGAGACAGGGGATAATACGCTTTGACAACATGCTCATTGCTCCATGTAAAGCACGGTTAAAGAAACGTCGTTCTGCCGCCGGCGTTGGCCCGGGCGGCGGACGGGAACAGGGTTGGCATGCCTTGAACGGGGGCCCATGAAGGGAGAAACGACAGGCCCGGCAGGCCGTCTCGTCGCCTCTGGGCACCCCACTATATGCATGACTTCATTCAGTGATTCAACCCTTTGTCGCCCTTCACCTGCCCCGGATGGCAGGCTGGCGCCTCGGGGAGGGGAGCCCGATCGTCCGGGTGGGTCTCGTCCGTTGCCATATGCTGGCGCAGGGTGAGCAGGGCGGCATCAAAATCAAACGCCTTCAGTTGCCTGGTCAGGGTGTCGCTGCGAGACCCCAGCATGAGGCGAAGGGGGCCGGCATACTGCTCGTAGAGGGGGATCACGGCGGTGTCGCTTTGCACCAGCAGGGCTTCCATCTGGCCCAGCAGTTGCTGGCGCCACTGATCTCCCAGGGGCACCAGATCGGTGGTCGGGACGGCGAGATCGTCCCCGAGCAGAGCGCAAAGGGTGGCTATCTCCTCATCGATGGATGACATGAGTCCGGTTGGCTCAGTGTCGCCGCCCGCGATGGCCTGCTCCAGGGCGAGGCAGTGGCGCGACAGCTCATGTGCCCCCAGGGTGCTCGCCACGCCGCGCAGGCTGTGGGCCATGCGAGTTGCATCGCTGTGCTCCCCGGCCTGCAAGTGGCAGTGCAGCCGGGCCATGTCCTGGCCATGCTCATGGATGAAGTAGCGAAGCAGGGCCAGGTATTTCTCCTGATTGCCGTTGAGGGTCGCCAGCCCCTGGTCGAGATCCAGACCCTGGTGTGCCTGCAGGCGGGCAAGGGGGCCTGTCACGGGATGGCGAGTGCTGTCGTCCGGGTCAATCTCGGGGACCTTGCTCTGGGGCAACCAGCGCTGCAGGGCGTCAAACAGCTTGGCGGGGGTGACGGGCTTGGCAATGAAATCGTTCATGCCGGCCGACTCGCTCGCCTTTCTGTCCTCCTCGAAGGCGCTGGCGGTGAGCGCCAGAATGGGCAACCTGTCCATGCCGGGCAGGGCCCGGATGGCGCGGGTGGCGCTGTAGCCATCCATCACCGGCATCTGTATGTCCATCAGGATGAGGTCGAAGGGATGCTGGTTGACGAGGGCCAGGGCCTCCTGGCCGTTGACGGCAGTCTCGATGACGAGGCCGCTGTGGCACAGGAGCTCGAGCACCACTTCCCGGTTGATGGCGTTGTCTTCCACCAGCAGGATCCGGGCGTGGCGAGGGAAGCTGAAGGCCTGTTGGTTCCCCTGCTCGGACGGGGTCCGGGAAGGAGCGTCCTCTTTTGCCTTGAACAGCCTGGCGGTAAACCAGAAGCAGCTTCCCTGGCCTGGCTCGCTGGTGACTCCGACCTCACCCCCCATCAGGGCGGCGATCCGGCTGGTGATTGCAAGGCCAAGGCCAGTGCCGCCATATCTGCGAGTGGTGGAGACATCCGCCTGTTCGAACGCCTGGAACAGCTTCTCGCGCTGTGCAGGGGTGATGCCGATGCCGGTGTCTTCCACCTCGAAGCGCAGCAGGTAGCCGGTGGTGAGGGGGCGGGCCAGCCTGACGCGCAGGGTGACGGTTCCCTGCTCGGTGAACTTGATGGCGTTGGTCGCATAGTTGAGCAGGGCCTGGCGCAGGCGGGTGATGTCGCCGTGCACCCAGGCGGGGGTATCGCCGATGTCCGTCACTATGGTGAGCCCCTTGGCCCTGGCCTGGTCGTTCATCAGGGCGCGGACGTTGTCCAGCATGGCGGAGAGGGAGAAATCGGTCAGCTCCAGCGTCATCTTGCCCGCATCGATCTTGGAGAGATCCAGGATGTCGTTGAGGATGCTGAGCAGGTGCTGGGCGGCAGTGTCTATCTTGGTCAGCCGTTCGAGGTCGGTGGGATCCCGGGTGTCGCGCTTGAGCAGATAGGTGAGCCCCAGGATGGCATTCATGGGGGTGCGGATCTCGTGGCTCATGTTGGCAAGAAAGGCGCTCTTGGCGTGGTTGGCACTTTCGGCCCGCTGGTGGGCCTGGGCCAGCTGCCGGGTGCGCTCGTTGACCATCTCCTCCAGGTGGTAACGATACTGGTCCAGCTCCTCGCCGAGCTGCTTCTTCTCGGTGATGTCGGCCTGGACCGTGACGTAGTGGGTGATTTCGCCGCTCTCCTGGCGGATCGGCGACACCGTGGCCAGCACCTGGTAGTGGGAGCCATCCTTGCGCTGGTTGATGAATTCGCCATGCCAGCGCTGGCCGTGGTTGATGGCATCCCACAGGGCGACATAGCTGGCATCCGGGGTGAGGCCAGAGCGCAGCAGGGACGGGGTCCGGCCTATCACTTCGTGCTGCTGGTAACCGCTGGCGGCGAGGAAGGCGGGGTTGACGTACTCGATGCGCGCCCGGGTGTCGGTGATGAAGACGCCGTCAGGGCTCTGTTCGAGGGCCAGGGACAACTGGCGCAACTGCTGCTCGGCCAGCTTGCTCTGGGTGATGTCCAGATGGATGCCAAGGAGGCGCACGGGCCGCTGCTGGGCGTCCCGATAGACGCTCCCTTTGCTCACCAGCCAGCGGATGCCGCCATCTGGCAGCAGGATCCTGAACTCCAGCTCGACGGGGGCGCCGCTGACCGCCCGCTCCGCTAGCAACTGCTCGATGCGGGGCCTGTCATCCGGATGCAGGCAGGCTTGCCAGGCGGCCAGCTCGCCGAGCGCCTCGGCACTGCGGCCATAGAGGCGGGCGCATTCCGGCGAGAAGAAGAGACGGTTGCTGACCATATCCCATTCCCAGATGCCGACATGGGCCCCTTCCTGGGCCATCAGCAGGCGCTGCTCGCTCTCGCGCAGGGCGCTGCTGACGGTTTCGGCACGCACCCGTGCACTGATGGCGTCGTCCATCAGGTTCAGGGCTGCGAGGCGAGCACGACGCTGGGTATCGAGCGCCATCTGCTGATTGTGTTGCAGGCGCTGCTCTGCGAGCTTGCGCTCCGTGATATCCTGCACGGTGCCGTAGAGCTCGAGTATGGTGCCATCCCTGTCCCTGAGCGCCGCCCCGCGGGCAATGACCCAGGCGGTCTCCCCCTGCTCCGTGATCACTTCGGCATCGCACTCGTAGGGCTGCCCGTCCATCCTGCAGCGCTCGACGGCCTGGGCCACCGTGTGCCACCCCTCCTGAGTGAAGTATTTTCTGACCTCGGGATAGACGGCAGGGGGGAGGGCCGGATCCCGGCCATAGATGCGATAGATCTCCGGTGACCAGAAGTGGCTGTCATCGGCCACGCGCCAGCGCCAGTTCCCTATCTTGGCGAGACGCTGGGACTCGCGCAGTATGGCTTCGTTGCGGCGCAGCGCCTCCTCGGTCTCCTTGTTCTGCCGGTTGTCCTCGATGATGGAGATGAAGTAGTCGGGATTGCCTTCGGCGTCGCGCACCAGGGCCACCGTCAGAGTGGTCCAGATGATCTCGCCCCCCTTGTGCAGGTAGCGCTTCTCCAGGGTGTAGTGGGGGATAGTTCCCGCCAGCACCCGGGCCACATGGGCCTCATCGAGGTAGAGATCGTCCGGGTGGGTCAACTGCTGGAACGTCATCCCGGTGAGCTCGTCGGCCCGGTAGCCCAGGATGTGGCACAGCCGCTGATTGACACGCAGCCAGTGTCCATCGGGGGAGACCAGGGCGATGCCGACCGCTGCCTGTTCGAAGGTGACCTGGAAGCGGTTCTCGCTCTGCTGCAACTGGTTCTGGGTGTTCATCAGCTCCTGCCAGCGCAGGACCTCTCTGGCCCGGGCGCGATGAAAGGCGGCACTGAGAACGCTGATGAGCAGACCGTTGGCGATGAGCAGGCACCATTGCACCAGATCCTGGCCAGCCTCGACACTCAGTGAATAAATGGGGGGGAGCATGAAATAGCTGGTGACCAGGGCGGTGATCAGGGTGCAGAGCAGACCTGGCAACAAGCCCCCCAACAGGGCGCAAACGATGATGGGCAGCATGAAGAGAACCAGCAGCGGTCGCTCACCAAAGGCGATGGGCAGCTGGACACGGATTTGCAACATCAGAACGGGCAGCAGCACGGCCAGCAGGGAGATCCCCCAGCGCTGGGTGGAGGGGCGCACATGCCACAGGGGTGACCAGCTCATCATGGGAGATCCTCCGGTGGCATGGGGGCCTGGGGATAGGGGGGCGGCACTCCGAGCCGACGGGAGAGCCCGTTGATCTGGTGCTTGAGGGCCAGCATGGCGAGCTCCCTGTCTACCATCACCTTGTTGAACCGCTCCAGCTCATGGTTCTGCTGGCGCAGCTCGCTGGCCTGGCGGGTCAGGGCCTGTTCAACCTGCTCCCGTTCGGTGACATCGAGCAGAATGCCGATGATGGCGGGCTGGCCGAGGTAGTCGACGCGCCGCCCGTACAGCTCGATCTCCAGGGATTCCCCGTGCTGATGCAGGGCACTGAAGCGGGTGTGGATATCGCGCGCGTCCTGCTCGCACGCGTGCACCAGCTCGGCAACCCTGGTGCTGTCCTTGGGAGCGGCAAGGGCGTGCAACTGGCCAACGGCGATCAGCGCCCCCGGGGTGTCATAGCCAAACAGTCGGGCAAAACAGGGGTTGATGTAGCAGAGCCGACCCTGCTGGATGATGTAGATCCCGGCAAGGGATTGCTCCACCAGTGCACGGAACAGCCCCTCCCGCTCTCGCAAGTCGGCCTCGGCCCGTTTGAAGTCCGTGATGTCCCGAGAGATGCCGAAGATCCCGATCACCTGCCCCTCGCTGTCTTGCAAGGGGCCTTTGGTTGCGAGAAACACATGCTCGCCATCGGGCAGGGTCAGGTACTCCTCCTCGGTCTGCACCCGGTTGCGCTCTATGACCTGGCGCCCGGATGCCATCAGCATCTGCGCCTGCTGCGGCGGGAAGAGCGTCAGATCATCCTGGCCCAGCACCTCGTCAACCGGCTTGCCGACAAACTGGCTGGCGGCCCGGTTGAAGAGGATGTATCTGCCCTCCTTGTTCTTGGCGAAGATGGCGTCTTCCGAGCTGTCGGCGATGGCGGAGAGCAGTTGCAACGCCTCCAGCCGCTGGGACTGGGAATGCTGAAGCTGCTCGGCCATCTGCAGCCGGGTGTGCTGGCGCAGCAGGATGATGCCGGCGTTGGTGACAAAGAGCACCAGCAGGCCGATGAGACCGATCCAGACGCTCTCCTTGAAGGTGGCCTGGTAGAGTTCCGCCTTGTCGATCTTGGCCAGCAGGTACCAGTCCGTGTTCATGACCGGATAGACAACCCCGAAGACCTCGCTGCCCCGGTAATCCTGGCCATAGAGTACCTGGGGCATGCCGCGTTCGGCGAGCCGCAAATACTGGGCAGCCAGCAGGGTGGGGTGGGTGACGGGATAGTGCAGGGTGAGAGCCGGTTCCGGGCGATAGCGCAGGCTACTCAGATAGTGGACCTGATCCCCCTGCTGGCGAAACAGAATGGCTTCTCCACTGCTGTCTGGGACGGGCCAGGACCCCAGGATCTGATCGAGCCAGCGATTTGCGCTTATCTGCATCACCAGCACGGGGGCAGGTCCTGCAGCAACCTCCAGATTGACCAGAAAGTCCAGCCTGGCGTGACCGCGATCATCGAGATAGGGACCAAGACGCATGACGTTGCCCTGCTCGAGCCGTGGCAGGGCGTCACGCAACGTGGCATTCATGGTGTCGCCACCCGGGGTATGCCACAGGGGCTGTCCGGCAGGATTGAACACGGCCGCACCGTGAAATCCGCGTACCGAGATGAATTCGAGCAGCCTTGCCAGTGGTGGCGTGATCGCTTCGGGTGAGGATGGTGCTTGTCCGGGACGATAGAAATCAGTACTGCCCAGACCCTTTATGAGCTGGTGAATATCCTGCTCGTGGGTTCCGAGCCACTCGGTGACGCGCTGGCTCTTGAGATCCGCGATGGCTTCGAGACGAGCCACCTCCTTGTTGCGTGCCAGTTCGATGTTGCGGGCGATGGCCATGGCGGTCAGGGCCAAAATGAGCCCGTTGAGCAACAGGAAGGGGATCCATTGACGCCGCGTAAAGACAGGTGTGCTGCCGGTGGTGTCAATGCGACGACGCAGCATGGCATAAAGCATGAGGGCCGTGATGAGGATGAAGAGCCAGCCCTTGATGGTGCTTGCCATGGCAAACTGGGCAGGGGTGCTGAACAGCCACTCCACCGCCTTGTCGGAGAGCAGGATCCATAGGCTTGCCACGGCGGCATAGGTGAGCACGACGTTGAGCACATGTGCCCGGGTCAGGGGAGCCTCAGCCATCCACGGCCTCGCTGCCATCCTGGTAGCGTTCGGCAATGGTGACGAACGCGTCGAAATGGCGATCGAAGGCGGTCACGACATCGGGATCGAAATGGTGGCCGCTGCCGGAGAGGATGAGGGCGCGAGCCTCGTCGTAGCTCATGGCCGGCTTGTAGACCCTGGCGCAGATGAGGGCGTCAAACACGTCTGCCAGCGCCATCAGGCGGGCCGAGAGGGGTATGGCGTCCCCTTGCAAGCCATCCGGGTAGCCGCTGCCATCCCACTTCTCGTGGTGCCAGTGGGCGATCTCCTTGGCCAGGGTGAGGAAGGCCAGGGGCTGCTCCATGTCCTGTTCGGCCTCCTCGATGGCATCGCTGCCGAGCTTGGCGTGGGTGCGCATGATCTGCCACTCCTCCGGGGTCAGCTTGCCCGGCTTGAGCAGGATGTGGTCGGGAATGCCCACCTTGCCGATATCATGAAGCGGTGCGGAGCGGCTCAGCAGATCGATGTAACCCGGGCTCAGGGTATCGGCGAAACGGGGGTGATCAGCCAGGGCGCTCGCCAGCAGACGCACATAGCCCTGGGTGCGCAGGATATGGTTGCCGGTTTCGGGGTCGCGGATCTCCGCCAGATGGGCGAGGGCGCGGATGGAGACCTGCTGGATCAGGTCGTTTTCCGCCATTCGCCGCGCGACCTCGGCTTCCAGCGCCGCATTCTGGTTTTGCAGACCGTCACGGGCCTGCTTGGCCTCCAGCTGGGTACGCACCCGGGCCTGAACGACCACCGGTTTGATGGGCTTGGTGATGTAATCAGCGGCGCCGAGGGAGAGGCCGAACTCCTCGCTCTGGGGGTCGGCGAGGGCGGTGAGCAGAACGACGGGAATACGGCTGCTGATCGGGGACTGACGCAATTGCCTGAGCACTTCATAACCATCCATGCCGGGCATCATCACATCCAGCAGGATGAGGTCAGGCTTTGGATCCGCGCTGACGATGCGCAGGCATTTTTCCCCGCTCTGCGCAGCCAGCACGCGGTAATGAGGCGAAAGCAATTCGGTCAGTACCATCAGATTTTCGGGTGAGTCGTCGACGATCAGGATGGTGGCGTTGTGAGGTGTCAACATATGTCTTCCATGACGCTATCCCTGTGAGGTCGAGTATAGAGCCAATTGCTGCCAAATCATAAGGTTCGCCCCCATCGGGGAGAAAGAGGCCTGCCCGGATGGGCAGGCTGTCTGATGCCGGAAAGGGGCGCGTCACGCAGCGCGGCCGTCACCCCAGCAGTGAATGGCTTCTGCCACGTCAAACTTGCCCTCCAGCAGGGCACGGCCGAGGATGATCCCCTTGACGCCGGTTCCCTTGAGCGCCTCGATATCCGCCAGACCGCCGATACCGCCGGACGCCTGGAAGCCGACGCTCGGGTAGCGGGCGCAGAGATCCCGGTAGAGTTCGACGTTGGTGCCCGCCAGGGTACCGTCCCGGCTGATGTCGGTGCAGAGCACATGCCTGAGTCCGGCGGGGAGGAAGCGCTCGATCAGCGCCTCGATGGAGATGCCGCTGTTCTCCTGCCAGCCAGCCACTGCGATGTGGCGGTTGCCCTGTTCATCGATGTTGACATCCAGGGCCAGCACGATGCGCTCGGGACCATATTTCTCCATCCAGCTGGCCACCAGATCCGGGGATTTGACGGCGGTGGAACCGATCACCACCCGGCTGGCGCCGGCCGCCAGCAAGTCGGCCACATCCTGTTCGCTGCGCACGCCGCCGCCGACCTGCACCGGTGCCTCGGTGGCGGACAGCAGCTGGGCGATGAGGGCCAACTGGCGGGCCTTGGCATCCTTGGCGCCGTCCAGATCCACCAGGTGCAGCTGCGCCGCCCCCTGGCTGACATAGTCATCGAAGCGGGCCTGCGGGTTGTCGCTGTAGGCGGTTTTCTGGCCGTAGTCGCCCTGGTAGAGGCGCACGACCTGACCGTTGATAAGGTCGATTGCGGGAATAATCATGCCTGTCATAGCTCCAGAAAGTTTTGCAGTAGGCGGGCACCGGCCGGGCCGGATCGCTCCGGGTGGAATTGGGCGCCAAAGAAGTTGTCCCGCCCGACGATGGCGGTAAAGGGCAGGCCGTAGTCGCAGGTCGCCAGGGTCGCGTCGGTCACCTCCAGCGCATAGGAGTGGACAAAGTAGAAGTAGCTGCCGCTGGGGATGCCTTTGAGTAGCGGGTGGGTCTCGTCGTGTTCAATCTGGTTCCAGCCCATGTGGGGCAGGCGCAGGTTGCCCACCTCCATCAGGCGGATCCTGCCAGGCACGATGCCGAGGCAGTCGATGAGCGCTCCTTCGCTGCCATCGGCGCTCATGTTCTCTTCCGAGGCCTGTGCCAGCATCTGCATGCCGAGGCAAAAACCGAGCAGCGGCTGCTTGGCGGCGCGAATGAGGGGCACCAGTTCCCGCTCATTGAGGTTCTTCATGGCGGCGATGGCAGTGCCGACGCCGGGCAGGATCAGCTTGTCGGCCTGCTCGATGTCGGCGGCCTTGCAGCTCACCCTGGGCTGCACGCCGAGGCGCTCGAACGCCATGCGCACCGAGGCGAGATTGGCGCAGCCGGTGTCGATGATGACCAGGTTCTGTTTCCCCATCACAGCACCCCCTTGCTGGAGGGAAGCTCGCTCCCTTCCACGCGAATGGCCTGGCGCAGGGCGCGGCCAAAGCCTTTGAACAGCGCTTCCACCTGGTGGTGGGTGTTGCCGCTGCCCACCTTCATCTGCAAGGTGATGGCCATGGCGTCAGAGAGGGAGCGGAAGAAGTGGGGCACCATCTCGGTGGCCATCTCTCCCACGCTGTCGCGACCAAAGCCGCTCGGGCAGTCGAACACGAAGTAGGGACGGCCGCTCAGATCCAGCGCCGTGGCCACGTCCAGCTCGGTCAGCGAGGTGTTGTCAGCCTCCTGGCGGGGACGCCCGTCGATCACCGCCTGCACCTCGTCCATCGCCAGCACGAAGCCGAAGCGGCCGATGCCGCGCTTGTTGCCAAGGGCCTGGCGCAGGGCTTGACCCAGCGCCAATCCCACATCTTCCACCGTGTGGTGATCGTCGATGTGCAGATCGCCGCTCACTTTGAGCTTGAGGCGAAAGCCCGCGTGGGTCGCTATCTGATCCAGCATGTGATCGAAGAAGCCGATGCCGGTGGCGATCTGGTTGCCACCGCTCTTGTCGAGATCCACCGCCACCTGGATGCGGGTCTCCTTGGTGTAGCGCTCCACCTCGGCCACGCGCCCCTTGGAGAGCAGCTGATCACGAATGACAGTCCAGCCGTGATCTTGCGGGTGGTAACGTATGCTGCGGATGCCCATGTTCTCGGCAAGCTGGATGTCGGTCTGTCTGTCGCCAATCACGAAGGAGTTGGCAAAGTCGATGCGGCCCGAGGCGAGATACTCCTTCACCAGCCCAAGGTGAGGCTTGCGGCAGCTGCAACCGTCGGTAGGGAAGTGTGGACAGATCAGCACTTGCTCCCAGGTAACACCCTGGGATTCGAAGAGGTGCATCATCAGGTCGTGGGGCGGCTGGAAGTGTTCAAGGGGCAGGCTGGCGGTGCCGAGCCCATCCTGGTTGGTCACCATCACCAGCACGTAGCCGGCGGCCTGGAGCTCACGCAGCACAGGTATCACCATGGGCTCGAAGCGCAGCTTCGCAAGGCTGTCCACCTGCTTGTCGGTGACCGGCTCCTCGATCAGGGTGCCGTCACGGTCGATAAACAAAAACGGGGTTTTCATCGCTACATCCTTGCTTGTCTTACAGAGAGGGTGGGGGCAGGTCACGCAGCACGGCCAGCACGGCGTCCATTTCGCCCTGATAGCCGATGGTGATGCGGATGCTGTTGTCAAGGCCAGGCTTGCTGGAGAAATCACGCAAGATGATGCCGGCGGCCTTCATGGCGGCGAACACGGCGGCGCCATCTTTGAAGCGCACCAGCACGAAGTTGCCCTTGTCCTCGAACACTTCCTTGACGCAGGGCAGACGAAGCAGCTCCGCCTTGATGAGCGCCTTTTGCTTGTTGAGTTCCAGCACCCGCTCCTGCATCAGTTCCAGCCCCATGGGAGAGAGCGCCTGGGCGGCAATCTGGGCGATGGGGTCGGGAATGGGGTAGGGCGCGATCACCTTGGCCAGCATGGCAATCACCTCGGGATCCCCCAAAGTAAAGCCGCAGCGGATCCCTGCCAGGGCAAAGGCCTTGGAGAGGGTACGGGTCACCACCAGGTTCGGGTATTGGGCGAGCAGGTCCACCACAGAGGCCTCCGGGCAGAATTCGATGTAGGCCTCGTCCACGACGATGATGGCGCGGTCCCGGGCCTTCTCCAGCAGGGCGACGAGTCCCTTGCGGCCCACCAGATCCCCGGTGGGATTGTTGGGGGAGCAGAGGAACACCAGCTTCACGTCAGAGAGGCGATCGGCGATGGCGGGCCAGTCCGGCTGACGGCTGGCGGTCAATGGCTGCTCGACAATCCCCACGCCACAGGTCTCGGCGCTGATGGCGTACATGCCGTAGGTGGGGGGGCAGATGAGGATCTGATCTTCCCCCGCCTCGCAGAAGGTGCGGATCAAGAGCTCGATGGCCTCGTCGGCACCGCGGCTTACCAGCACCTGATCCGGATTGACCCCGGCGTAGGCGGCATAGCCATTCACCACCTCGGCCGGCTGGCACTCGGGATAGCGGTTGAGGCGACTCCCCTCGACGGTGAAGGGATAGGCCAGGGGGGCCTCGTTGGCATTGAGCCAGACGTGGCCCTGGCCGCCGATGCGGCGCGCGGACTGGTAGGGAGTGAGAGCCCGTACAACGCGACGGGCCAGATTGACGATGCTCATGACAAATCCTTCTGCTGTGCTGTTTGTTGGGGCTCGGCGGCCAGGGCGTTCAACCTGAGGGTGACGGCATGCTTGTGGGCATCGAGCCCCTCGGCCTGGGCGATGCGCTGGACAATGGGGCCAAGGCCGCGAATGCCGTCTGCAGTGAGCTCTTGAACCGTGTAGCGGCGCTGATAGTCAGCAAGCCCCAGGCTCGAGCAAGTGCGGGCATAGCCGTAGGTGGGCAGAGTGTGGTTGGTGCCGCTGGCGTAATCACCGACCGACTCCGGTGTCCATGCCCCGAGGAAGATGGAGCCCGCGTTCTCGAGCTTGTCCAGCAGATCCCGGGGTGCCCGGGTCTGCACGATGAGGTGTTCCGGTGCATAGGCGTTGGAGATGGCGCAGGCCTCCTCCAGGTTGTCGCAGAGGATCACCAGGCTTGCCTTCAGGGCTTGCTCGGCGATGTCGCGGCGGCTGAGGTCGGCGAGTTGCGCCTGGATCTCGCTGCCGATGGCATCGGCCAGGGAAGCGGAGGTGGTGACCAGCACCACCTGGCTGTCGGGGCCGTGCTCGGCCTGGGAGAGCAGATCCGATGCCACGAAGGCCGGGTTGGCGCTCTCGTCTGCGATCACCAGCACCTCGGAGGGGCCGGCTGGCATGTCGATGGCGGCGCCCCGCCAGTCACGGGAAACCTGGCCCTTGGCTTCGGTCACATAGGCGTTGCCCGGGCCGAAGATCTTGTCCACCTTGGGGATGGTTTGCGTGCCATAGGCCATGGCCGCGATGGCCTGGGCGCCGCCGATGGCGAACACCTGACGGACGCCACAGGCGCGGGCGGCAAACAGGATCTCGTCGCTCGCCGGAGACGGGGTACAGAGCACCACCTCACGGCAACCGGCCAGGCTTGCCGGAATGGCCAGCATCATCACGGTGGAGGGGAGCGGCGCGCTGCCTCCCGGGACATAGAGGCCGACCCGGCTGATGGGTTGGGTGCGCAGCTCGCACAGTACCCCGGGCTGGGTTTCGACTCGGACGACGGGCTGTACCTGGGCGGCGTGGAAGGTACGGATATTGGCGATGGCGGCCTCGATGGCACCCTTGATGTCATCACCGAGTCGAGCGCAGGCGGCATCCACTTCCGCGTCGCTCACCCGAAGCTGTTCGCGGGGCGCGCGTTCGAAACGCTGGCTCAGCTCGCGCAGGGCCTCATCGCCCCGGCTACGTACCGCGGCAATGATGTCTCGCACCACGGTACCGATGTCGGCTTCGTCGCCAAGGGCGGGCCGGGTCAGGACCTCGGCTTGCCGGGCGGGGGAGAGGGTCTTCCAGATCAGGGTCTGCATGATGTGTCTTCCTTATTCCATCATCTCGGCTTATTCCATCATCTTTTCAATGGGCAGCACCAGGATGGAGCTGGCACCCAGGGCCTTGAGCTGTTCCATGGTCTCCCAGAACAGGGTTTCGCTGGAGACGACGTGCAGGGCCACCTGGTTGGTGTCACCGGCGAGCTGCATGATGGTGGGACGCTCCGCCCCCGGCAGCAGATCGGTGATGGCATCGAGCTTGTCTTTGGGGGCGTGCAGCATGATGTATTTGCTTTCGCGCGCCTGCTGCATCCCCTGGATGCGGGGCAGCAGCTTGTCGATGAGTTTCTGCTTGGCATCGTTCAGGGGGTTGGGAGCCTGCACCAGGACGGCCTTGGAGCGGTAGATCACCTCGACCTCTTTCAGGCCGTTGGCTTCCAGGGTCGCGCCGGTGGAGACCAGATCGCAGATGGCATCGGCCAGACCCGCGCGGGGGGCCACTTCCACCGAGCCACCCAGCATCACGCTCTTGAAGCCCAGGCCCTTCTCGTCGAAGAAGCGCTTGAGCAGACCGGGGTAGGAGGTGGCGATGCGCTTGTCGGCCAGGCTCTCGGGTCCTGTGTAGTTGACATCGTCCGGCACCGCCAGAGAGAGGCGGCAGCCGCCGAAGTCGAGCTGCTTGAGGGTCTTCACCGCAAAGGGCTGCCCCTGGGCTGCGCGAATGAGCTGCACCTCTTCGAGAACGTTCTCGCCGATGATGCCAAGATCGACCACCCCTTCCATCACCAGACCCGGGATGTCGTCATCACGCACTCGCAGAATGTCGATGGGCATGTTCTCGACATGGGCGATGAGGCGCTGTTCCCGCAGGTTGATCTTGAGGCCGCAGCTCTTGAAGAGGGCCTGGGAATCCTGGCTCAAACGACCGGATTTTTGCATGGCGATGCGCAGACGTTGTGTTTCCATTGCTCGATTTCCTTCTAGTCAAAAACGAAAAAACCCTCGGAAGTATGTGCTTCCGAGGGTTCATGAATCTTGCGGTCCTTTTGGAAGTCACCAGTTAAGTGTCTTCCAGCAGTCAACCTCCTGAAAGACTATTCGGGATGATGATGGTGATGATGAGTCTTCAGGGTGGTGAACTTCATGATGTAATGAATCCTTTACAAATCAGATGCCGTTGTTGACGCCCGATTTAAACTACCTGCCTTGACAGAAAATGCAACCGAAAAATGTGATCCGGACGATTAAAGTTGAGAAAACGGTTTTCTGGTCGATAACTAGACAATGAGATGCCAAAGGAGGCGACATCATGCCCAGCCAGGACCTGTTATTTCCCATCCTGCCCCGCGCACCCTCGACACCGAGCCCGGATGACATCAAGCGGGAGGTGACCCAGATCAGCCAGAAACATCAGCTGCGCAAGATAGGCACCGACAATGGCGGCGGTGGCCAGCATCACCAGCAGAGAGAGCAGCCGCCAAAGCCTGATCAACCAGCGGTGCAGGATGATGATCACAAACCGGATCCGGACCACCGGATTGATCTCTTCGTCTGAACGCATTATCAGTCCCGCTTTTTCCGCGCTTTTGGCATAATGCCCGCTTTTGCAGCGGGACATGCCTTTGACCATCATCCAGACCCTGTTCAAGCCAGACGGCCCCCTGGCCCGCCATATCGACGGCTTCAAGGCCCGTGCCCCGCAACTGGAGATGGCCGAGGCGGTGTCGCGCGCCATCAAGCAAGGTGGCCGCTTGCTGGTGGAGGCTGGAACGGGCACTGGCAAAACCTATGCCTATCTGGTGCCTGCGCTGGAATCCGGCAAGCGGGTGGTGATCAGTACCGGGTCCAAGAACCTGCAAGAGCAGCTCTTCTATCGGGATCTGCCCACCATCACGGGGGCGCTTCACTACACCCCGCCGGTGGCACTGCTCAAGGGGCGCAGCAATTATCTCTGCATCGAGCGGATGAACCGGCTGTTGAGTGAATCCCATCTGCAAAAGCCCGAGATCCTGAGCGATCTCGTGAAGGTCAAATCCTGGTCGACTGCCACCGACAACGGCGATGTGGGGGATATCCCGGGGCTACAGGAGAACGCCGAGATCCTTGCCCACGTCACCAGCACCAACGACAACTGCCTGGGTCGCGACTGCCCCTATTACGATGATTGTCACCTGGTCATCGCCCGGCGCCGTGCCATGGACGCCCAGGTGGTGGTGATCAACCACCATCTCTTTTTCGCCGACATGGCGGTCAAAGACACCGGCTTTGGCGAGCTGGTGCCCGAGGTGCAGGTCTATGTCTTCGACGAGGCGCACCAGCTGCCCGAGATCGCCAGCCACTACTTCGGCAAGTCCGTGGGCAGTCGCACCATCCAGGATTTGGCGCAGGATATCCAGCTCGCCTACCGGGCAGAGGCTCATGACATGGCCCAGCTTGGCAAGACGGCGGACAGGCTCGCCATTGCCAGTCAGGATTTGCGCCTTGCCTTCGGCGTGGAGGGGGGGCGCGGCAACACCCGGGATCTGCTGAGACAATCCCTCTGGGCCCAGGCGCTGGCCCGCCTCAACGATGCCATCGGGCTCTGTTATGAAGTGCTGAAACTGGCGCTCGGGCGAGGGGAGCAGCTGGATCATTGTTTCGAGCGCATCAGCGAGCTGCGTACCCGCCTTGGGGAGGTGCTGGCGGTCAACCAGACCGGTTTCTCCTACTGGTATGACTGTTCGCGTCTGCACTTTACCCTCAATCTGACGCCGCTGTCGGTCGCCGAGCGCTTCGGTGCCGAGGTGCAGCGCCCCGAGGTGGCCTGGGTCTTCACCTCGGCCACCTTGACGGTGGACAATCGCTTCGCCCACTTCGTCGCCGAGATGGGGCTGGCCGGCAGCGCCGAACTCATTCTCGACAGTCCGTTCGATTACGCCGAGCAGGCGCGCCTGTGCGTACCCCGTTTCCTGCCAGAGCCCAATGCCTTCGGGCGCGGGGAGCAGCTGGCGACCCTGATGATCCCCCTCATCAACAAGACGCCAGGGGGGTGCTTCTTCCTCTGCACCAGCCATCAGGTGATGCGCCAGGTGGCTGAGGTGCTGCGCCGGGAAATCGGCCGCACCGTCCTGCTGCAAGGGGAAGACAACAAGCAGCGGCTGCTCAAGACCTTCGTGGAAAACGGTCGGGCCGTGCTGGTGGCCACCAGCAGTTTCTGGGAGGGGATAGACGTGCGGGGGGCGGCATTGTCCTGTGTTATCATCGACAAACTGCCTTTTGCTAGCCCGGACGATCCCCAGCTCAAGGCACGGGTGGAGGATTGCAAGCTCAAGGGGGGGGATCCCTTTGCCGAGCTGCAGTTGCCCAAGGCGGTGATTGCCCTCAAGCAGGGGGTGGGGCGGCTCATCCGTGATCGCAGTGATCACGGCGTACTGGTTATTTGTGATCCTCGGGTGGTCAACAAGCCCTATGGCGCCACCTTCATCAAGAGCCTGCCTGCCATTCCACGGACCCGGGAGCTGGCGACCCTGGGAGAATTTTTCGGACCACGGGAGTGAGTCCGCCGCGCCGGGGCTGATTGCCCCGGCCATGCATGACGGCAGGCCTTGGCCATGCTGACGATTTAACTGACTGATGTGAAGAGAATAAAAAGAATGGATGAGTTGAAGATCCTGGCCGTGGATACCGCCACCGAAGCCTGCTCCGCAGCCCTCATGGTGGGTGACACCCTCTTTTCCCGCTGGGAAGAGGCGCCCCGTGACCATACCCGCAAGATCCTGCCCATGGTTCAGGCTCTGTTGGATGAAGCCGGTCTATCGTTGGATGAGCTCGACGCCATCGCCTTCGGTCGTGGGCCTGGCTCCTTCACCGGGGTACGGATCGGGATCAGCGTGGCCCAGGGGCTCGCCTTTGGTGCCGGCGTGCCGATGATCGGTGTCTCCACCCTGGCAGCCATGGCCCAGGGGGCCCATAAGCTGGAAGGGGCCGAGCAGGTGCTTGCCGCCATCGATGCGCGCATGGACGAGGTCTATTTCGGCCACTACGCCTTGGTGGACGGGGTGATGACGCTGGTGGGCGAGGAGGTGGTGAGCGAGCCAGCCGCACTGGTGCAGGCCCGTGACAAGCTGACTGGCGCGGTGAGCTGCGTTGGCACCGGTTTTGAAACCTATGGGGAGACCCTGGGCGGCCTGGCAGATGTGCTGATGGCAAGCCAGGTGCGTTTCCCGGCGGCCGCCGACATGCTGCCTCTGGCACGCCAGGCCTGGTTTGCGGGTGAGGCGGTGCCGGTTGAGCAAGCCACCCCTGTCTATCTGCGTGACAAGGTGACCTGGAAGAAACTGCCGGGTCGCGAATAGGCGGCAACGGCTGCCCCGGGCTGCTTTGTCGGACGATGAAGGAGAAACGAATGAGAAAATCCGTGATCATGCTGGGATTGGTGGGGCTGCTGCTGAGCGGTTGCAGCACGGTGCCCAAAGAGCTTGCCTATGAGCCTGCGGATCAGCTGGTGGCCTATCAGCCTACCCTGCAGGGGATGGAAGGCAAGCCGGCCCGCTGGAGCGGTGTCATCTCGGCGGTCCACAACAAGGCGGATCAGAGTGTCATCGAGGTGGTCTATCTGCCCCTCAAGTCCAACGGGGTGCCGGAGCAGACCGAGCAGAGCCCAGGTCGTTTTCTCGCCATCATGCAGGGGTTTGTCGACCCGACCCTCTATGCCAAGGGTCGCAGCCTGACGGTGCTCGGCACCCTCGACAAGCCGGTAGACAGCCAGATTGGCGAGCACAAGTATCGCTTCTCGGTACTCAAGGTGACGGGGAGCAAGCTGTGGCCACCGGTGAAGGAGGTGGAGATCCGATACATGGATCCCTACTTTTACGATCCTTTCTATGATCCCTTCTGGCCCAGACGGCCCCTGAGCCGCTGAGGAGCCCGGATGACGGCGACATTGCAGGAGCGCAGGCTGCGCCTGGCGGACGGGCGGCACATCGCCCTGCTGGACAATGGTCAGGAGGGCAGACCGCTGCTGGTGGCCCTCCATGGCTGGCTCGACAACGGTGCCAGCTTTTTGCCTCTGGCCCCCTGGCTGGGGGCGTTTCATCTGGTCTGCGTCGATCTGCCGGGCCATGGTCACTCCGATCACAAGTCGACTCCCTATGTCTTCGTGGACTGGCTGGATGATCTCTACCAGATCACCCAGGCCGCGGGCTGGCAGCGTTTCATCCTGCTTGGTCACTCTCTGGGGGCGCTGATTGCCTCTGCCTATGCCGGCATCTTTCCCGAGCAAATCGAGCGGCTCATTCTGCTGGAGGGGCTCGGCCCCTTGAGCCAGCCCGACGAGGAGGTACCGGGGCAGCTGCGCCGCGCCATCCTCAACCGCACTCGTACCCGTGAGCGTGCAACCAGTGGATTTGCCACCCTCGAGGAGGCAGT
Organism: Aeromonas sp. FDAARGOS 1406; assembly: GCF_019048565.1. Lineage (NCBI taxonomy): Bacteria > Pseudomonadati > Pseudomonadota > Gammaproteobacteria > Aeromonadales > Aeromonadaceae > Aeromonas > Aeromonas sp. FDAARGOS 1406. Next base: position 466,200 of record NZ_CP077378.1, on the reverse strand, counting down.
GGCTGCCCGCTGCAAGGTGGCGGACATCCCCCCGAGTGCGGCACGCCTTATCTGCGAGCGACAACTGGAGGCGCGGGAAGGGCGCTGGTATTGGCGCAGTGATCCCCGTCTTCGCGATCTCTCGCCCCTGCGCATGAGCGAGGGGCAGGCCCAGGCCCTGATCCGGGCCATCGTCTGTCCGGTGCTCTTTATCCGGGGAGAGCAGGGCTTCCCCGGGCTCCTGGCACAGTGGCAGTTGCGGGAGGCGGCCTTTGGCCACATTGAACGGGTGACGGTGGCAGGAGGCCATCATTTTCATATGGAAAATTCATCAGAAACCGCCGTTTATATCGAAAACTTCGCTCAAATCCGGTAGGATCGGCGGCTTTGAATCATGTCAGGTTTGCTTTCTCCCTCACATTTCCCGTTGTTAATTCACTGTTAATTGATGTTGCCTTATGTAAATATGTGCGGCATTAGAGCATGAACTTAAAACAACTGATTGAAATGGATGTGACAGGGACGGAGGCAACACAGTGAGCGCACAGGTGCGAGTTATGCAGGAGAAGTTCGTGGAAAGAGTCTGGCTGAAGCGTTATCCAGAAGGGGTGCCCGCCGAGATCAATCCAGACCAATACGGCTCTCTGGTCGAGATGTTTGAAGAGTCGGTGAACCAGTTCGCCGATCAGCCCGCCTTCGTCAACATGGGGCAGACCATTACCTACCGCCGGCTGGAGGAGCAGTCCCGAGCCTTCGCCGCCTACCTGCAAAACGAGCTGAAGCTCGGCAAGGGGGACAGGGTGGCCGTGATGATGCCGAACCTGCTGCAATACCCCATCGCGGTATTCGGCATCCTGCGGGCCGGCATGACGGTGGTGAACGTCAACCCCCTCTATACCCCGCGCGAGCTGGAGCATCAGTTGAAAGACTCCGGCGCCAAGGCCATCGTCATCGTTTCCAACTTCGCCCACACCCTGGAAAAAGTGGTGTATGACACCCCGGTCAAGCACGTGATCCTGACCCGGATGGGTGACAACCTGGGGCTGGCCAAGGGGACCCTGGTCAACTTCGTGGTCAAATACGTCAAGAAGCTGGTGCCCAAGTACAACCTGCCCCATGCCAGCACCATGCGCCAGGCCCTCGCCAAGGGGCGCTACCTGCAGTACATCAAACCCGAGATCAGCAACCAGGACATCGCCTTCCTGCAATACACCGGCGGGACCACCGGCCTCTCCAAGGGGGCCATGCTGACTCATCGCAACATGATCGCCAACGTTGAGCAGTGCCTCGGTGTCTATGGCCCCGTGCTGGAGCGCGGCAAGGAGTTCGTGGTCACGGCGCTGCCGCTCTATCACGTCTTCGCCCTGACGGTAAACTGCCTGCTGTTCATGCGTCTGGGGGGCTACAACCTGCTCATCAGCAACCCCCGCGACATCCCGGGTTTTGTCAAAGAGATCAAGAAGTATCCTTTCACCTGCATCACCGGGGTGAACACCCTGTTCAACGCCCTGGTCAACAACGACGAGTTCAAGGGCATGGATTTTGCCAAGCTCAAGCTCACCATCGGTGGCGGCATGGCGGTGCAACGGGCGGTGGCCGAGCAGTGGAAGGGGCTGACCGGCACCCCGCTGCTGGAGGGCTATGGCCTGACCGAGTGCTCGCCCCTGGTGAGCGTCTGCCCCTATGATCTGGTGGATTACAACGGCTCTATCGGCCTGCCGGTCTGCTCCACCGAGATCCGTCTGGTGGATGACGAGGGGAACCAGGTCACCGAACGGGGTGCCCCCGGCGAGATGCAGGTGCGCGGTCCTCAGGTGATGACCGGCTACTGGCAGCGCCCGGAGGCGACCGCCGAGGTGATGCAGGATGGCTGGCTCTGCACCGGCGACATCGCGGTATGCGACGAGCAGGGCTTCTTCAAGATCGTCGATCGCAAGAAGGACATGATCCTGGTCTCCGGCTTCAACGTCTACCCGAACGAGATAGAAGACGTGGTGGCCCTGCATCCCAAGGTGCTGGAGGTAGCCGCCGTCGGCGTACCCAACCCGGTGTCCGGCGAGCAGGTGAAGATCTTCGTGGTCAAGAAAGATGCAAAGCTGGCGGAAGAGGAGATAATTGCCCACTGCCGCAAACATCTGACTGCCTATAAGGTGCCGAAACTGGTAGAATTTCGCGACGAACTTCCCAAGACCAACGTGGGCAAGATCCTGCGCCGCGTGCTGCGCGACGAGGAGATTGCCAAGCAGTAACCGGCATGCACTGCTTTGCAGTCCAGCGCTGTCGTTATGCAAAACCGTGGGACATCCACGGTTTTTTCTTTCTGGATCCGACCAACGTGCAGGCAACGATGCAATATCAACTCATTTCACAGCAAGCCGAACTGGATCAGTATCTCGCTTCTCTGGCCGACGTTCCCCTGGCCATCGATACCGAATTCGTTCGCACCCGTACCTACTATCCCCAGCTCGGTCTGTTCCAGATCTACGATGGCAAGCAGCTTGCCCTGCTCGATCCCCTGACCCTGGAGCTCTCCGGTTTGTGGCAGCGCCTCGGTCGGGCCGGACAGATTGCCATCCTGCACGCCTCCGGTGAGGATCTGGAACTCATCCAGCATCAAGCGGGTCACCTGCCCAACCAGATGCACGATACCCAGCTGGCGGCAGCCTTCCTGGGTCATGGCGTGTCGGTGGGGTTTGGCGCCTTGGTCAACGAATTCCTCGGGGTCGAGCTTGAGAAGGATCAGGCCCGTACCGACTGGCTGGCGCGCCCCCTTACCCCTCGTCAGCTGGAATATGCCGCGGCGGATGTCTTCTACCTCATGCCCCTCTACGAGAAGGTGATGGCCAGACTGCGCGAGAGCGGCAAGTTCCCCTGGTTCGAACAGGAGTGCCAGAACCACTCCGCCCGCAAGACCCAGGGCAGCGATCCCCGTCAGGCCTACCTCGAGATAGTCAACGCCTGGCAACTGGGTCGCCGTGAGCTGGCCATCCTGCGCGAGCTGGCCGCCTGGCGCCAGCAGGAAGCGGTACGCCGGGATCTCGCCCTCAACTTCGTGGTCAAAGAGCTGCACCTGTTCAAGGTGGCGGAGCGTCGTCCCGCTTCGCTGCGGGATCTCAACGAGCTGGGCCTCTCGCCCATCGAGATCAAGATCCACGGCAAGCGGATGCTGGACATCGTCGCCGCCGCCCAGCAGAGCGACCCTGCTAGCTGGCCCGATCCCATCCGCCGTCTGGTGGACTTCCCCCAGTACAAGGCCGAGCTCAAGCGCATCAAGGCCATGGTGGAGGAGAAGGCCAAGGCCAGCAACATTCCGCCGGAGCTGGTGGCGAGCAAGAAGATCATCCACCAGTACTTCACCTGGAGCTGGCGCATGAGTGCCGAGGAGCGGGCCAGGGCGGACAAGCCCATGCTGCTGCAAGGGTGGCGTCATGAGCTGGTAGGCCACCTGCTGGCCCAGTGACGAGTACGCAGTACGAGAAGGGGAGTCCATGACTCCCCTTTTTCATGCCTGTGCGGCTGCCCCCGGGGTTGCCGGGATCGTCGCGCCAGGGGGTTGGTCATGTTGGGAAGCGAGAAGGGGGGGAGGAGGAAAATGGCGGGCACAAAGGGTGCCCCCATCAGAGTTCGTGAGCGTGGAACCCCTTGCGGTAGCGGGCCTCGCAGCGCGGGCAGCGTTGCAGGGTCGGATCCTGTTCCAGCTGTTCAGGGAGCAGCGGCTCCTCACAATCGGAGCAGAAGCCATAGAGCCCCAGATCCATCTGGCAGAGCGCCGCGTCGAGCCGCTTGAGGCGTGCCACGCTGTGTTCCACTCCGGGCAGATCGAGACGGCTGGTCAGATCAACCAGTTGATCTCGCTCGCAGCGCTCCACCTTCTGTGCCCAGTCATCTTGTCGATAGGCCTTGAGCTGACGGATCAGCTCCTCTCTTGTTTGCGCCCAGTCGGTCAGAAGGCGCTGATGCCATTCGGCCAACCGGGCTTGCGTCACTTCACACACAGCAGCCCCCAAAAACGAGTGATAAAACTCGGCCAGTATAGGGAAACCCGCGGTTTATCAAGATGACATGAATCAAGTTAACCGTGCTTTGACGGGTTTTTCCGGCAGGTGCTGCGGCTTGCCGGTGATGACGTAGAGCACTCCCGCCACCAGACAGACGACACCCACCAGGGTACTCATGGGGGGCATGATCCCCCGCAGCATAAAGGCGTAAAAGAGCCCCGCCAGAGTCTCGAACACGATGAGCGGCCCGACCAGCACGGTCGGCAGGCGCTGGCTCGCTTCGTTCCAGCACAGGGTGCCAAGCCAGGAGCAGAAGAGCCCCACTGCCCCCATCAGCAGCACGAAGCGCAGGGGCGTCGGCCCGAAGGGCAGGGGAAAGTCCGGTGCGCTCAGGGCAAGATGGCCGAGGCTGCCGAGATAGGCAATGAGCGCCACCGGCAGGGTCACCAGCCCCTGGGCGGTGGCCCAGACGGCCGGGCTGCGGCCCGGGTGCTCGCGCAGCCAGCGGGCGTTGCGCAGGGGATACCAGGTCCAGCACAGCACGGCGCCCACCGCCAGGGCGAGCCCAAGCAGTTGTTCGGTGCGCGCCTCGGTGTGCCAGATCAGCTCGGCGCTGTTGACCAGATAGAGGCCGGCCCCCATCAGCACCAGGGACGGGTAGAGCCGGGTGCGGGAGAGGCGACCGTCCCGTGCGCCATAGAGGCGGTTGGCAGCCAGGGCCGTCACCACCGGCAGGGTGCCGATAAACATGGCCGCCAGGGGCGAACCGATGCGCAAGATGGCCCCCGACAGGCAGAAGTAGTAAAGGAGGTTCCCCACCAGAGTGAGGGCGAGGGCCTCTCGCCAGTCGCTGGCCGAGAGGGCCGCCAGGTGTTTGCGGGCCTGCCAGGCGAGCGGCAGTACGATGAGGCCGAAGGCGAGGTAGCGGCCGCTCGCGAGCAGGGAGGGGGGATAGCCGTCCACCAAGAGGGGGGCGACGAAGATGAGCCCCCACATCAGGCCGGCCAGCAGGGCAAACAGGACTCCGATCAACATGTTTCATATCCGGTAAAGAAGAAGGAGGCCAGCCTAGCAGGGGGGAAGGGGGGCGTATTGAACCAGATTGCGCTTTAGCGGCCAGCCTGCACCTGTTTCTGGTAGCGGACCGGGGTGGTGCCATAGCGGCGCAGGAAGGCACGGTTGAGGTGGGACTGATCGGCCAGACCACAGGCGGAGGCCACCTCGGCAGCGGGCAGGCCTGCGGCCAGCCAGCCCTTGGCGCGCTGCAGGCGGATGGCCATCAACATCTGCTGGGGAGTGACGTGAAAGCGGGCCTTGAAGCTGCGCTGGAAGTGGTAGGGGCTGAGGTTCACTGCACCGGCCAGCTCGGCCAGGGTAATGGGGCGAGCGAAACAGGCCTGCATATAGTCGATGGCGCGGCCCAGAGGGTGGGCCGCTTCGCGCGGGGCCGCCAGGGCCCGGGCATGGGGGCGCAAGGTCTCGCACACCCTCAGCAGCAGGCCGTCGGCGGCGAGCTCGCTGTCACAGTGCCAGAGGGCATCCAGGGCCGCCTGCAGGACGGGGGCAGTGCGCGGATCGCTTCGCACGGCATCGGTGAAATACCAGTCGCGCTCGCCGCTGATGGCCTCGAGCCGGTCGGCGGGCAGGTAGAGCATGCGATAGCGCCACCCCTGCTCGCAGGCTGACTCGCCCGTGTGCAGCTCATCGGGGTTCATCAGCACTAGGCTGCCGGGACCGGCCAGGAGCTGGCTGCCGCGATAGCGAAAGCGCTCGGCACCGCACTCGATGACACCGAGGCCAAACCCCTCGTGACTATGGGGATCGAAGATGTGGTGCTGGATGTGGGCGCGATAGAGCTCGGTCGCAGGCTGCCCCGGCAGGGCGCGAAAATCGGCCCTGTCGTGCTGATGGGTAAAGTTGACCGGCACTCCCTGCATCCTGACCTCCTGTCAATGAGCCTTCATCATAGGGCGCCGCGGGGCGGCGGCCAAGTCTAGGCCTGTGAGGCGCACTCGCGCTCAAGGGCGGTGCGGATCTCCTCTGCGGTCTTGATGGTGCGGATGCGACGAAACAGCTCGTCGGCCTGGGGGTATTCCCGCACTATGTAGGAGAACCACTGCTTGATGCGACTGGGGTAGTAGTCGGCCTTGTCGCTCGCCAGATCCTGCTCGGTGTAGGTCACCATCAGTTGCAGTACCTCGGCCCAGCTCATGTGGGCACACCCCGTCTTCATCACGTTGGCTAGGTTGGGCAGGGAGATGGCGCCCCGGCCCACCATGAGGGCATCGCAACCGGACACCCGGGCACAGGTCAGGGCATCGGCATGGTTCCAGATCTCGCCGTTGGCGGTGACGGGGATGGGCAGGGCGCGGCGGATGGCGTCCACGTACTCCCAGTGGGCCGGCGCCTTGTAGCCTTCGCGCTTGGTGCGGGCATGCACCGCCAGCTCGTTGGCCCCCCCCTGATAGACGGCCTGGGCGTTGTCCAGATAGAGATCCTTGTCATCGTATCCCAGGCGGATCTTGGCGCTCACCGGCAGGTGGGCAGGCACGGCCTCCCGCACCGCCTTGACGATGCGATAGACGGTCTCGGGCTCCTTGAGCAGCACGGCGCCCCCCTTGCTCTTGTTGACCGTGGGGGCAGGGCAGCCGAAGTTGAGATCAACCCCGGGAGAGCCGAGCTCGATGGCCCGGATGGCATTTTCTGCCAGCCACTCCGGATGCTGTCCCAGCAGTTGCACCCGTACCGGGGTCCCTGCACGGGTCTTGCCATCCTGTTTCAGCTCTGGGCAGAGGCGATGGAAGACCTTGGCGGGCAGCAGTTGATCGACCACCCGGATGAATTCACTGACGCAGAGGTCGTAATCATTGACGGAGGTGAGGACCTCCCGCATCAGGTGATCCAGCACCCCCTGCATAGGGGCCAAAATAACGCGCATAGCTGCTTCCGAAGACAAGGGGAGAAAAAAGAGCGCAGATTGTAGTGGCAATCGCCGGGATTGTCAGCCGTCTGCCCACTCGATGGCCCCCATCGACGGCCGCAGACTGGGCCAGGCTGTCAGCTTCCGGGCCAACTCTGTTAGGCTAAAGGCAGAGAAACACTAGAGGAGTACCCATGAAACGCTGGTGTCTGATGGCCCTGGGCTGGCTTGCCTTCGCCACCGGGATAGTCGGGATAGTCCTGCCCCTGCTGCCGACAACCCCCTTCATGTTGCTGGCGGCGGCGCTGTTTGCGCGCTCCTCCCCCCGCTTTCATGGCTGGTTGCTGGCGCATCCCTGGTTTGGCCCCCCCATCCTCGACTGGCAGCAGTATCGCGGCATTCGCCGCCACACCAGACGCCGCGCCATCATCTTCATCCTGATCTCGTTCTCGGTATCGCTGCTGGTGGTGCCGTTGCCCTGGGTGAGGTGGCTGCTGGTTGTCATAATGGTGATCCTGCTCACCTGGTTGATGCGTCTGCCGGTGCTGGAGCCGGTTGCAATGAAGAAGTGAAATCCCTAAGCTATCGCGGCAATAATGCTATGGAGTTGGCTCGTCATTTTTGCGTGACGGGCCTTTTTATTGCCCCCAGGCGGAGACCCCGTGCGCCGCCATGGCTGGGCTCAAAAAATAAGCGGTCAAATAATGAATCCGGAAACCCTGAAGTTTATCGAAGCGAGCATCAAGACCATTCCCGACTATCCGAAGCCGGGCATTCTGTTTCGCGACATCACCAGCCTGATCGAGAATGCCGAGGCCTTCAAGGCCACCATCGATCTGCTGGCCGATCATTACCGTGATCAAGGCATCACCAAGATTGTCGGCACCGAGGCCCGTGGCTTCATCTTCGGCGCCCCGGTTGCCTACGCCATGGGGCTGGGGTTCGTGCCGGTGCGCAAGCCGGGCAAGCTGCCCCGCGCCGTCATCGAGGAGTCCTACGCCCTGGAGTACGGCACCGACACCCTGCAACTGCACACCGATGCCATCGTGCCCGGTGACAAGGTGCTGGTGGTGGACGATCTGCTGGCCACCGGCGGCACCGTCGATGCCACCGTCAAGCTCATCCGCCGCGCCGGCGGTGAGGTAGCGGATGCCGCCTTCATCATCTCCCTGCCGTCCCTGGGCGGTGATGCCCGCCTGACCGCCGCCGGCGTCAAGGTTGTCTCTCTGGTGGAACTCGCGGGGGCGTAAATCGCCCCTTCGCGCGGCAGGCCTCGTCACCCTGCTTTCTGCCGCAAACCGGTGCCTGAACGGGCACCGGTTTGAAATTCAAGCGATCCCTCCCAAGGCGGCGCATCCCCCATACAGCCAGCCCTCCATTTGTGTTAGCATCCAGCCTCAATGCCTCGTTTCCCAGCATCGAGATCTATGAGCTATCAGGTTTTGGCGCGCAAATGGCGCCCCCATACGTTTGAACAAGTGGTCGGCCAGCAACATGTGCTGACTGCCCTGACCAATGCCCTGGATCAGGGACGGCTTCACCATGCCTACCTGCTGAGCGGGACCCGCGGCGTGGGCAAGACCACCATCGCCCGCATTCTGGCCAAGAGCCTCAACTGCGAACAGGGGATCAGCAGCCATCCGTGCGGTGTGTGCGATACCTGCCGCGAGATCGATCAGGGCAATTTCGTCGATCTGCTGGAAATCGATGCGGCGTCCCGCACCAAGGTGGAAGACACCCGAGAGCTGCTCGACAACGTGCAGTACCGTCCGGCCCGTGGTCGTTTCAAGGTGTACCTCATCGATGAAGTGCACATGTTGTCGCGCCACAGCTTCAATGCGCTGCTCAAAACCCTGGAAGAGCCGCCCCCCTATGTGAAATTCCTGCTGGCCACCACGGATCCGCAGAAGCTCCCCATCACCATACTGTCGCGCTGCCTGCAGTTTCATCTCAAGAGTCTGGATCAGACCCAGATCGCCAGGCAGCTCGAATGGGTGCTGGACCAGGAGGGTCAACCCTTCGAGCCTCGCGCCCTGCTGGCCCTGGCCAAGGCGGCCGACGGCAGCATGCGCGATGCCCTGAGCCTCACGGATCAGGCGTTGGCCCACGGCAACGGCAGCGTGCGCCTGGAGAGCGTGCTCGCCATGCTGGGGACCCTCGATCATCACCACCTGCACCAGTTGTTGGAGGCAGTGCTGCGCCAGGATGCCCCGGCCACCATGGCCAAGATCACCGAGATTGCTACCCTGGGGCCGGATTTCGACCAGCTTCACGCCGAGCTGGAAGCTTTGCTCCATCGGGTGGCCATGGCGCAACTGCTGCCTGCGAGCGTGCAGGAGCAGGGGGCGGATGCCGATGCCCTGCTGCAGCTTGCCGGAGCCATGAGCCCGGAAGAGGTGCAGCTCTGCTATCAAATCGTGCTGGGGGGGCGCAAGGATCTGCCCTGGGCCCCTGACGGGCGCACCGCACTGGAGATGACCTGTCTGCGGATGCTGGCCTTCTCTCCCCGGCGCGAGGTAGTTCATCCCGCCAATCTGGCAGCCCAGCCTCTCATGACAGGGCACACCGGCGTGATGGCGGCTGCGAGGGAAAACTCGCAGCTCCTGCCGGGAAAGCCCCAGGGGGCTGAGCCGGCCCCGGCTGCCAGCGCAGCACCACAGGCTCCCGCCGCGCCAGCATCTGTCCTTGAGGCCGAGCACGTCGCCCCCGCACCCAAGGCGGAGGAGGGCGCAGTGCTGGATCCGCTCTTTGCCGAGCAGGATGAGCTGCTGCGCGAGGCCGAACGGATGGGTTACGAGGCCGTGGTGCCCGCCAGTCCGCCTGCAGAGCCTGCCTCTGCGCCGTTGGCGACGGATGACGCCGGGCAGACGCAGCAGGTTGAGGCCCAAGGGGAAGACGTCGCCATCTCTTCGACATCCAGCATGCAGAGCCTGCTTGGCAAGCGCAATCTGCTGCGAAGCCGCCTGCGTGGCGAGCAGAGCGCAAACGCCGCGCCTGCCCGGATCACCCCCGTCAAACCGGTGGTCGCGACCAAACCGGCCCCTGCGATGCCTGCCGTCGCGACTTCGCCCCAGGCCGAGGTGCAATCAGCGGCGCGACCCGAGATGCCGGGGCAGGGATCTGCCATGCAAACGGGGTATGACGACCTGCCCCCTCTGGATGCCTATGAAGAGGGAGCCAGTGACTACGAAGAGTATCTGAATCAGGGGTTTGACGAGGGGTTTGCCAGTGCCCCGTTGCCCACGCGGGCAGTGACTTCCGCCCTGGCAGCTCCCGCCACCATGGCTCCTCCTTCGCAGGAGGATCTGCCGCCCTGGGATCTGGGTGCTGACGTCGGCAGCGCGGATGCGGCGGCACCTGCGGTTGTCGCTATGGTGTCTGCCGCGCCTCCAGTGGCCGCCAGCGAGCCTCAGCCCGCCATTGCGTTGATGGAGACCATCGACTGGGATGCCCTGGAGAGCGACACCCAGCCCGAAGAGGAGGGGGAGGTCGCCCGTCTGATCCCCTCGTCCTTGCTGGTCAATTGCGGGGACACCTGGGCCGAGCTTATCGCCCGCACCGGGGTGGGTGGTCGGTTGCGCCAGCTCGCCATCAATGCGGTGATGACCCGGGAAGGCAATCGGGTCTCCCTGCTGCTCAAACCCGAGCAGCGCCATCTGGTGAGCGACAAGGCCCGCGCCGATCTGGCCGAGATCATCGGTCCCGAGCTGGGCGGCCCGGTTCACATCGATGTGACCCTGGGCTCGGATCCCGCGCGGGAGACGCCGCTCGAGATAGAGCACCGTCTCTATCTCGGGGTGCGTGAACAGGTGAGCCGGGATCTGGCGGCGGATCCCAACGTACAATTCTTGCAGCAGCGTTTCGGCGCCGTGCTCCATCCCGAGAGCATCGAACCCCTGAGTCGCTGAATTGCGGTGAAAAAACCGTGCCGGGTTTGTCCCCGGTTGAAAAGACCTTTGGCTGCCCCCACTTAGGGCAGATGAACCCACAGCCCGGCGCTGGATGCCGGATTTCAAGACGAGAGACGATCTATGTTTGGTAAAGGTGGAATGGGTAACCTGATGAAACAGGCCCAACAGATGCAAGAGCGCATGCAGAAGATGCAAGAGCAGCTGGCCCAGATGGAAGTGGTCGGCGAGGCGGGCGCAGGCATGGTCAAGGTGACCATGGCCGGCAGCCACAGCGTGCGTCGTATCGAGATCGATCCCAGCCTGATGGAAGATGACAAGGAGATGCTGGAAGATCTGGTGGCCGCCGCCGTCAATGACGCCGTGCGCCGCGTGGAAGAGCAGAACAAGGCCAAGATGGGCGAGCTGACCGGCGGCATGCAACTGCCCCCGGGCTTCAAAATGCCCTTCTGAGGATACTGCCCGTATCCGTTTCCCCTCCTCTGGGAAGGGGAAAAATAAAAAGGCCAGAGCCAAGCTCTGGCCTTTTGCATGTCGGCACCCCCGGGAACGGCCATGCACAGATCATGGCGGGGGCGGCGCACTTGCCTGCCCCAGGTGGGAGAAGCCCTCGACCAGATGATCGATGAGGGCGCGGATGGCAGGCAGCAGACCGCGGCGTGAGGGGAAGACCGCGTGGATCACCTCCTGGCGCGGTGCCCAGTCGGGGAGCAGACGCACCAGCCGGCCATCGGCCAGGGGCTCATCCATCATCATGGTGGGCAGTTGCACGACCCCGAGCCCGTCGATCGCCCCCTGACGCAATGTCTGCATGTCGGTGGTGGCAAAGCGGGGGCTGTGGCGCTGTTTGACTCTGGACTCATTGGGGCCCAGCAGGGTCCAGTGATGGCCTTCCAGGCTGGCGCCGTGACCGAGGCTCGGCCATGACAGCAGATCTGCGGGGGCCCGGGGTATGCCGAGTGACGTGACAAGGGCCGGGCTTGCCACCAGACACTGGGTCGCATAACCCAGCACCCGCATGGCGAGATCGCTGTCCTCCAGGGGCAGTGGTCGCACCCTGAGCGCCATGTCCAACCCCTCCGCGACCAGATCCACCGCCCGGTTGACCCCGACGAGCTGCACCTTGACGCTGGGATGGGCCAGGGCGAACGAGACCAGCATCCTCCCTACGTGGGCGTGCAGCAGATCGATGGGGCAGGCGATGCGCACCAGACCGCAAGGCTCGCTCTGGGTCGCGGCGATGAGATCCTGCGCCGCATCGGCTTCCACCAGCATGGCCCGGCAACGGGTGTAATAAGCCTGACCGAGTTCGGTGACGGTGAAGCTGCGGGTGGAACGCTGGATAAGACGCACCCCGAGTCGCTCCTCCAGCATGGCGATGCGGCGGCTGAGCCTGGATTTGGGCATGCCGAGGGCCCTGCCGGCCTGGGCAAAGCCCCCGTGATCCACCACCTGGACATAGAAATAGAGGTCGTTGAGATCCTGTTGCATGGGGTTATCGTTCACAAAATAGGACGCTGATAGCCAATTTTACGTCTACCGGACGCAGCGTTCCAGACTCACAATGCGAGCCACGACACATCCCGTGACGATCACCCAGGAGAGCATCATGAAAAGAGTCATCGGTATTTACAGCGCCCCTCGACAACACTGGGTCGGCGACGGATTCCCGGTTCGCTCGCTGTTCTCGTATCAGACCCATGGCCGCGCCTTGAGCCCCTTCCTGCTGCTGGACAGGGCTGGCCCGGCACATTTCGAGCCCGCCGATCATGCCAGGGGAGTGGGGGAGCACCCGCACCGTGGCTTCGAGACGGTCACCATCGTCTATGAAGGGGAGGTCGCCCATCGCGACTCGACCGGCCAGGGGGGGATCATCGGTCCGGGAGACGTGCAGTGGATGACGGCCGCCGCCGGCATCATGCACGACGAGTTCCACTCCCAGGGGTTCACCCGTCGTGGTGGCACCCTCGACATGGTGCAGCTGTGGGTCAACCTGCCCGCCAAACACAAGATGTCGACGCCCGGTTATCAGGGCATCACCAGCGACACCATCCCGCAACTGAGCCTCAAGGAGGGCGATGTGCGGGTGCGCATCATCGCCGGGAACGATGCCGGGTTGCAACAAGGCGAGGTAGAGGGGCCAGCCCGAACCTTCTCGCCCATGAACATCTGGGATCTGCGGCTCAAGGGCGGGGCCAGCGTGGTGCTGCCGGCGGTAGCGGGATGGAACAGCGCCTTGGTGGTGCTCAAGGGCTCTCTCATTATCAACGGTCAGGAGCGCGCGGGCGAAGCACAACTGGTGCTGCTCGATCCCAACGGTGAGGAGTTCATGTTGGAGGCGGAGGGCGAGGCCAGCTTGTTGCTGCTGAGTGGCGAGCCCATCGATGAACCCATCGTGGGTTATGGCCCCTTTGTCATGAACAGCGAGGCAGAGATCCATCAGGCGATAGATGATTTCAACAGCGGCCGGTTCGCCGTCATCGCCCCCTGAGACAATCCCGATAAAAACAAAGCGCCTGATGGCGCTTTGTTTTTTTATGAGCCCTGGTCAACCGAGCCAGCCGAGGGCCAGCGCCAGTCTACCGCACAAGGCGGCCAGCAGGATGCCAAGCAGGGTGCGCAGCAGCCAGATCACCACCAGCTGTCCCACGCTCACCGGGATCCGGGTGGCCAGGATGCAGGGGATGGAGGCAGAGAAGAAGAGCACCGAGCTGACCGAAACCACGGCCGCGACATAGCGCACCAGCAGGTCGGCATCCTTGAGCAGGATGGCGGGCAGGAACATCTCGGCCAGACCGGCAGAGAGGGCCTTGGCGGTGGCGAGCGGCTCGCCGAGATCCAGCAGCCAGGTCAGTGGCCAGAGCAGCCAGCCCAGCAGATCGAACAGGGGGGTGTGCTTTGCCAGCAGCAGGCCCAGCAGACCGACGGACAGTATGGTGGGCACCACGGCAGCGGCCATGTGAAGACCGTCCCTGAGGTTGTCCTTCAATTGCCGCAGCAGAGGATCGGCCTGGTGGGACTGGGTCAGGCCGCAGGTGAGGGCTACCTGCCAGCGGCTCATGCCAGCCGGTAGCGGCTCGTCGGTCTCCCCATGGTGAGCCAGGCGACTGATGGGAGGAACACGCGCCAGGATGGCGGTGATGACGAAAGTGATCACCAGGGTGGACCAGAAGTAGAAGTTCCAGTGTCCCATCAGGTTGAGGGTCTTGGCTACGATGATCATGAAGGCGGCCGAGACGGTGGAGAAGCCGGTGGCGATGATGACGGCTTCTCGCACCGTGTACTTGCCCGCGAGGAAGACCCGGTTGGTGATGAGCAGGCCCACCGAGTAGCTGCCGACGAAAGAGGCGACCGCATCGATGGCGGAGTGACCCGGCGTGCGCCACAGGGGGCGCATCACAGGTTGCATCAGTACCCCGATGAATTCCAGCAGGCCGAAACCGAGCAGGAAGGTCAGGGCCATGGCGCCGATAGGCACGATGAGACCCACAGACATGGCCAGTTTATCGAACAGGAAGGGGAGGCGATCCGGGGTCATCAACCAGGCAGGGCCCCAGTCTGTGACATACAAAATGGCCAGGGCCAGCCCGAGCAGCTTGAACAGGCTCAATACCCTGTCGATGGGACGGGCGCGCCAGCGGCCATCCAGCAAGGGGGTGATGGCGCCATAGGCGATGAGCAAGAGAATGAGGGTCAGGGCAAGGGGGCGCTGGGCAATCAGAAAGCCGGCCAGGTGATCCACCACTATGGTGCTGCGCCCGCCAAGCTCGAAGGGCACGAAAAAGATGGCGATGCCAAGCAGGCTGGCCAGCAGCAGCTTGATGCCGGCCCCTGATCCTGCCGGTGCAGTGAGCGTGTGTTCAGGTTCCATTTTCTCTCCTTGTGATCCGCATGGTTCAATTCCGTTGAGGGGATGATTTGTATATACAATATCGTTCGGCGCTCAAAATGGAAACACCAAAGTCACTAAAATGCAACATGTGAATCGGTGTGGATGCAGATGACCCCAAGACTGAAAAGCGTGATCTCGGGGGGAAAGAGGGGCCGGGATGGCGAGTGGGTGGTGAGGCATCAAGAGGCAAAACAGGAAGGTAAGCGACCAGCGCCAGGAAAAACATGAGCGGCTATTTACCCTTTCTGGTCATATTCATGAGCCTATATTCATGACTATTTATGAATAAATCATAAACCCTTTGTTCATTTGACTACTTTTCGACTATCCCATTGCAGAGTAAGATGCCTCTTCAATAAAAATAAGAATTAGGAGTTCGGGTGTGAAGGCATTAGAGAAAGAAAGGATATCGCCCTATATCAGCCAGTTATACGAGTGCGGTATTAATGATTCTGACATTAAGCTTGTCGTGGACCAATTTCGTGCCGACGTTTCCTGCAGTTCATCCCTGTTTTTATTGCGGGATGATGACAAGAGCGACGGAATAAAGCTTTTTTCCAGCGGTCTGACCGAGGCCCAGCAGCAGTTTTACCTGCAACATCATCGCCAGGATGTGTGGTTCAACCATTATCTGGATAAAGGGTGCAAGGGGATCGTCAGCGCCAACAGCATTTCAAGCTCGGTGGGCCTGCTGGCAAGTTTCGGCGCCCAATTCGCCGCCGGCGGCGTCTGCCAGGTCAAAGGGCGTGGGCTGAGCAGCCTGTGCAGTTACCGTGGTGCAGCGCAAGATGATTTCAGCAGTCGCGACCTCACCTCGCTCTCGGAAATCTATTCCGGACTGGCGGCCTGGAGCCACCATTATTGGAACTTGCTGGCCCTGGAAACCCAGAACTATCAGTTGCAACAGCTGGTGAAAAACCATAATAAGCCCAGCGCCATCATAGACGACAAGGGGCATATTCATTATTCCAATGTGGCCTTCAACCGTATCGCCGATGAAAATGTGGAATTGCGGGCCATCAATGGCATTTTCTCTTTGCAGAATAAGGAGCAGCAACGTCAGCTCAAGGAGATCCTCAATGGCTTTGCCTATTTGCTGCCCGGCGCCAGCGCCTATATGTCCATTCCCCGTCAGCCTAACCTGCGCCCGCTGCTGGTCCAATGCACCCTGATGAGCGGACTCAGCCGCTTTGAACGCTATGTGGAAGTGGTGCTGCGTGACCCCGAGCACGCCTTCAATCCTGACATCGAAGCGCTGGCCAGCCTCTATCCCCTCACCATTGGCGAGAAGGAGCTGCTGGTGCTGATGAGCAAGGGTTACAGCAGCAACGACATCGCGGAGCTGCGCGGTGTCAAGGTGGAAACCGTGCGCTCCACCCTGAAAGGGGTGTTCAAGAAGACCGGCTGCCACAGCCAGAACGAGCTCTTGCTCTTGCTGCAATCCATCTCCTGATCCACGCGGACTATGCTTGGAGTGAGCTGGACATAGTGCCCGGCTCTTGCCTCCCCTCGGGAGGCTCGTTGGGGGAAAGCGTCATGGAATCACTCAAGGCAAAGGACTACATGCAGACCAAGCCCATCATCTTCAGCGCAGAGATGATGGTACAGGCGGCGGTGGAAAAATTTCTCAACAGTCATCAGTTGGGCGGCCCCGTAGTGGACAGCCAGGGACATCTGATTGGCTGGGTCTCCGAGCAGGATTGCATTGCCGTCATGTTGAAAGAGGCCTACCACTGTGAACAGGTGGCCCAGGTCAGGGATGTGATGCGCAAGGAGGTGCTGGCAGTCGGCCCCGACACCAGCATCCTGGATCTGGCGGAGATGATGATGGGTCAAAAGCCCAAGATCTATCCTGTGGTGGAGGAGGGGCGCCTGCTCGGGGTCATCAACCGCCACAATGTGATGCAGGCCATCCACGCCCAGCTTGGCACCTGTTTCGTGCATCAGGCCAGAGTCTGAATGGTGTTGTCTGGTTGTTTTCAAAGAGCAGGCTCCGGCCTGCTCTTTTCATCCGTGACGGTCATGACGCCTCCGGCTTGATGTGCTGGCGCGGCGCTTTAAGGCTTGCACCGCCCAGCCTCGCTCTTTAGGATCTCCCCCAGCTATCGATATGGCCCTTGATGGGCACTCTTTTAAGGAATTCGTACCTTGTCTCTCTCTATCGAGGCGCTGCGCCGCCGTCTTACCGCCTGCATGAATCTCGACGCCCGCCGTCTCTCCAGTCGACTGCACGGGGTCAAGAAGCTGCCGGAAGCCAAGCAGGCTGCCGTGCTCGAAACCATCGCCGCTGACCTGGATGTGGCACAGACGCGCTATCAGTCCCGTCTGGCGGGCGTGCCTAAGGTCACCTATCCGGACAATCTGCCAGTCAGCCAGAAGCAAGGGGAGATCGCCAAAGCCATTGAAGAGCATCAAGTGGTGATCATCGCCGGCGAAACCGGTTCGGGCAAAACCACCCAGATCCCCAAGATCTGTCTGGCGCTCGGGCGTGGGGTCAAGGGCTTCATCGGCCACACCCAGCCGCGCCGTCTGGCGGCCCGTACCGTCGCGGCCCGTATTGCCGAGGAGATGGAGTCCGAGCTTGGCCACTACGTGGGTTACAAGGTGCGCTTTACCGATCAGGTGAGTGAGCAGACCCACATCAAGCTGATGACCGACGGTATCCTGCTGGCCGAGATCCAGAACGACCGGATGCTGACCCAGTACGACACCATCATCATCGATGAGGCCCACGAGCGCAGCCTCAACATCGACTTCATCCTGGGCTATCTCAAACAGCTGCTGCCAAAGCGCCCCGATCTCAAGGTGATCATCACCTCGGCCACCATTGACCCCCAGCGTTTCTCTCGTCATTTCAACAAGGCGCCGGTGATCGAGGTCTCCGGTCGCACCTATCCGGTGGAGGTGCGTTACCGCCCACTGTTTGTTGATAAAAAAAGCAATGACAAGAGCGAAGGGCTGGAGGAGCGCGACGAGCTGCAGGGGATCTTTGATGCGGTGGAAGAGCTGGCCCGCGAGGGGCTCGGGGACATCCTCATCTTCATGAACGGCGAGCGGGAGATCCGCGATACCGCCGATGCCCTGCGCAAGCTCAACCTGCGCGATACCGAGGTGCTGCCGCTCTACGCCCGCCTCTCCAACGCCGAGCAGAACAAGGTGTTCCAGCCACACGCCGGACGGCGCATCGTACTGGCCACCAACGTGGCGGAGACCTCGCTGACGGTGCCGGGCATTCGTTACGTCATCGATCCGGGTACGGCCCGCATCAGTCGCTACTCCTGGCGCACCAAGGTGCAGCGCCTGCCCATCGAGCCGGTCTCCCAGGCCAGCGCCAACCAGCGTAAAGGGCGTTGCGGTCGGGTGGCGGATGGTATCTGTATCCGCCTCTACTCAGAGGAGGATTTCAATAGCCGTCCGGCCTTTACCGACCCCGAGATCCTGCGCACCAACCTGGCCTCCGTCATCCTGCAGATGCTGGCGCTCGGCCTTGGTAATATGGAGGCTTTCCCGTTCGTCGAGCCGCCGGAGTCGCGCCATATCAAGGACGGTCTGACCCTCTTGAAAGAGCTGGAGGCGGTGCGCGAGCTGCCCGCCACGGGCGATCGCGAAGCCAAGCTGCAGCTGACCGAGACCGGTCGCCAGCTCTCGCGTATCCCCCTTGATCCGCGTCTGGCGAAGATGGTGATCAGTGCGGCACAGACCGGTTGCCTGAGCGAGGTGATGGTGATCACCGCCGCCCTCAGCATTCAGGATCCCCGCGAGCGGCCCATGGAGAAAAAGCAGGCCGCCGACGAGCAGCACAGACGTTTTGAAGACAAGGATTCCGACTTCCTCGCTTTTGTTAACCTCTGGAACTATCTTAAAGAGCAGCAGGATGCTCTTGGCAGCAACCCGTTTCGCCGCATGTGCCAGAAGGAGTTTCTCTCCTATCTGCGGGTACGCGAGTGGCAGGACATTCACTTCCAGCTGCGTCAGACGGTCAAGGAGCTGGGCTTCAAGGCCAACCAAGAACCGGCAGACTTCAAGACGGTGCACTGCGCGCTGCTTACCGGTCTTTTGAGCCATATCGGCAACAAGGATCTGGAAAAGCCCGAGTTTCTCGGGGCCCGCAACGGCCGCTTCCACCTCTTCCCGGCCTCCGGTCTGTTCAAAAAGCCGCCCAAGTGGGTGATGGCCGCCGAGCTGGTGGAGACCTCGCGCCTCTACGCCCGCATCAACGCCAAGATTGAACCGGAGTGGGTGGAGCCGCTGGCAGGTCACCTCATCAAGCTGCACCACAGCGACCCTCACTGGTCGAAGAAAAACGGTGCCGTGATGGCCAAGGAGAAGGTGACCCTCTATGGTCTGACTCTGGTCAACGAGCGCACCATCAACTTCAGCCGCATCGATCCGGCGCTGTGCCGCGAGCTGTTTATCCGCCGCGCCCTGGTGGAGGGGGATTTCGAGACCCGCCACCGTTTCTTCAGCGATAACCGCAAGCTCCTGGCCGAGGTAGAGGCGCTGGAGCACAAATCCCGTCGGCGCGATATTCTGGTGGATGATGAGGACTTGTTCCGCTTCTACGATGCCCGTTTGCCGGAAGATGTGATTTCCGCCCGCCACTTCGACAAGTGGTGGAAGGAGGCGCAAAAGCAGGATCCCGAGCTGCTCAACTTCGAGAAAGAGATGTTGATGAAGGGGGATGCGGCCCACATCAGCGATCTCGACTACCCCAACTTCTGGCAGCAGGGGCGCCTCAAGCTCAAGCTGACCTATCAGTTCGAGCCGGGGGAGGCGGCGGATGGCGTGACCCTGCATATCCCGCTGCCGCTCCTGAATCAGGTGGAGGTGAAGGGGTTCGAGTGGCTGATCCCCGGGCTGCGTCACGAGTTGTTGGTGGCCCTCATCAAGTCGATGCCCAAGCCGATGCGCAAGAACTTCGTGCCGGCCCCCAATTATGCCGATGCGTTGCTCGCCAGTATCAACCCCGAGCAGGGGCCGCTGTTGGACGAGATGGAGCGTCAGCTGCGCCGCATGACCGGCGTGACCGTGCCCCGTGAATCCTGGGATTGGGCTGCGGTGCCCGATCACCTGAAACTCACCTTCCGTGTGGTGGACGACAAGCACAAGAAGGTGGCGGAAGGCAAGGATCTGGAGGCATTGAAAGAGTCGCTGCGCGGCAAGGTGCAGGAGACTCTGTCACAAGTGGCGGACGATGATATCGAGCAGTCTGGCCTCACCCTGTGGAGCTTTGGCGAACTGCCGCAAGAGTACAGTCAGAAGCGCGGTGGGTTCGAGGTGAAGGCCTATCCGGCGTTGGTAGACGAGAAAGATTCGGTCGCCATCCAGCTGGTGGAGAGCCCTGTGGTGCAGCAGCAGCTGATGTGGGCAGGCCAACGCCGGCTGGTGCTGCTCAACGTGCCATCTCCCATCAAGTATCTGCAGGAGAAGTTGCCCAACAAGGCCAAGCTCGGGCTCTATTTCAACCCGTTTGGCAAGGTGGCCGAGCTGATTGACGACTGCATCGCCTGCGGCTGCGACAAGCTGATTGAGCAGCACGGCGGCATGGCTTGGGACGAGGCCGGTTTCGAGGCGCTCAAGGAGTATGTCCGCGCCGAGCTCAACGATGCGGTGGTGGAGGTGGCCAAACAGGTGGAAGCCGTGCTGACCCTCTCCCATGAGATCAAGAAACGGCTCAAGGGCAAGATGCAGCTCGACACCGCCTTTGCCATGTCGGACATCCAGCAGCAGTTGGGTAACCTCATTCACAAGGGCTTTGTCACCGAGACCGGCTGGCAGCGGCTGCCTGACTTGCTGCGCTACCTGCGGGCCATCGAGCGGCGGCTCGAGAAGCTCGCCATCGATCCCAACCGGGATCGGGTCTACATGCTCAAGGTGCACAGCGTGGAGTCGGAGTACAAGGCACTGCTCGCCAAGATCCCCAAATCCCAGCTGATCCCGGCCGAGGTGGCCAATATCCGCTGGATGATCGAGGAGCTGCGAGTTTCCTTCTTCGCCCAGCAACTGGGGACGCCATACCCTATCTCGGATAAACGGGTGCAGAGCGCCATTGCCCAGTGCTAAGCTGCTATCTATCTGTTTTCTGAGCCATAGTGTGAAAGCAACGAGACGCCAAAGGGAAGGGAGGCCGTCATATGCTGGGGATCTGGTTGGGGGTGGCACTGGTCAACATCAGCGGGTATCAACCCATTGCGGAACAAACCTGGGTGCAGCTCAACCCGGAGTTCTATCCGGTGCAGCGCCCCGTGCCGCCCATTTTTGCGGCCTGGCGGGGCAATCAGTTTCCCCCACTTGAACAGAGAAAGAAGAATGGCCGCTGGCAGATCCTCTTTCCTGCCCGGCTGGTGCCCCCCTTCGATCTGTTCGAAGGGGAGGCCCAGCTCTCCAAGGCTTACCTGGCCAGGCTGAAGCGCATCGATGAGATGGCCTATGGAATGGCTCCCCACCAATCAGTACTGCAAGCCGCCTCCTCGGCCCCCTCGTTCGAAGTCCCGGGCGCTGTCGCCTTTGTCGCCGAGTTCTCCCTGCCCCGGGAGAGGAAGATGCGGATGCCTCTGGGGGAGCCCTTGCTCGCACGGCTTGGGGGGCTGGTCCCCACACAGGCCTTGGCAAGACAGGGAGATGCACAGCCCATGGCCACCGCAGATTCTGCCCCTGAGCAGGCGACCCTGATTCTTTCCGCCACGGCGGCAGGGGAGGCATCGCGGGTTTGTCATCAGGTGGCGCCGGGAGAAACCCTGTGGCGCATTGCAAGCCAGCTTCAGTCAAAGGAGGCCGGCGGCTCGGATACTTACAGTTATCTGCTGGCGCTGGTGCAGGAAAATCGTGACAGGATGGCCAAAGGGATCCAGGTACAGGCCGGGCAGCGCCTCTATTGCCCGAAAGCGCAGACTCTGGCGCAATTCGATTCCCTGAGCCCGGCCCAGCGACAGCAGCAGTTTGCCCGTCTGGAGCAGGGGCGCTAGGGGATGGCGAGAGGCGTGGTGGAGTGCCTCTTGGCCAAAGAGGAGTGACGCGGGTTCTTTCCTTGTATCCCCTCCGGGCCCGTGCTAGTATTCGCGCTCGTTTTGCGAGGTGCTGACCGGTCGCAGTCAACACCATACATTCATCTTAAAAGAGATAATCACTATGTCTTTCGTATTCCAAGCTGAAGTCCGTTCTGACCTGGGGAAAGGTGCGAGCCGCCGCCTGCGTCATGCTGACCTGGTTCCTGCCATCGTTTACGGTGCAGGCAAAGAAGCCGTGTCCGTTACCCTGGACCACAAGAAGCTGATCCTGGCCCAAGAGAAGCCGGAGTTCTACTCCTCCGAGCTGACCCTGGTCATCAACGGTGAAGAAGTCAAAGTGAACGTGAAGGCTATCCAGCGTCACCCGGTTCGCTACAAGCTGGTTCACCTGGATTTCGTTCGCGTCTAATCGACAACGAACTTTCCTGTGAAGAGGCCACCCAATCGGGTGGCCTCTTTGTTTTTACAGCAATATCCTGCTGTTTTCACCTATTCTGCTGCTTGTCCTGGCAGGTAGCTATCTGCTGGGCAATGCACTGATCGAGCGCGAGCTCTATCGCGTTCGCAGTGATGAGAGCACCTTCCTGGCGCTTGCCAGCGGCCGCCTTGACGGCGAGCTGGCGGTGCCGCTGCGCCATGTGCGCAGCATGTCGGAAGAACCCATCCTGCTCGAAGCGGCGGCTCGCAATGACCGTGACACCCTGGCCGTCCAGTTCACCATCCTGCTGAACCGCAATCCCGACTATGCCCAGGTGCGTTGGCTTGCCCCGGATGGCATGGAGCGGGTGCGCATCGATCGCCAGGGCCAGCATCTGTGGCGTGTGACGGACGACCAGTTGCAGAACAAGGGGGAGCGTTACTACTTTCGCGATGCCATGGCGCTGCCCTGGGAGCGGGTCTACGTCTCGCCGCTCGATCTCAACGTTGAACACGGGGTGATCGATCGCCCCTTCAACCCCATCTTAAATGCGAAAGGGGACTCCCTCCGACGTAGGTGGGAGGGGAATTTCGCCGGGGCGTCAGCCCCGCTGGTTTTGAATGTATTGCTTGATCACCTCCAACGGTGCTCCGCCGCAAGAGCCCGCAAAGTAAGAGCGTGACCAGAGTACGGGTTTGCTGTAAGCACCTCTCAAGTCCAGAAATTCATTACGCAGTCGCCTTGATGTGACCGCCTTTAACGAGTTCACCAGTACCGATAGCTGCACCGTTGGCGCGTACTCTATCAGCATGTGAACATGATCAGCCTCTCCGTCACACTCTTTCAGTTCCGCACCAAAATCTCTGCAAACCTCTGCCGCACACTGACCGAAGGAAGCGTGATGCAGATCCCCCAATATCGGCTTTCGATACTTGGTGATAAACACCAAATGTACGTGCAAAACGTAGGCCGCATGGCGTGATTTATTAATTTTAGTGAATTGCATTCTGTCACTCAATCGGGCTTAATAGATATGGCAATAATGCTACACACTGAGCGCTAAATGCAAATTCTGAAAGCCTACAAATTCCGACTCGAACCGACCGAACAACAAGCGCAACGCCTGCGCCAGTTGGGCGGTTGTGCTCGTTATGTCTGGAATCACGGGCTGGCAGAGACAAAGCGCATTCTGGATGCTGGCGAAAAACTACCTTCTGCCTTTGAGCTGAACCGGATGCTCACCAGTTGGAAGAAAGACCCAGAAATGGCCTTTCTGACCGAGGCATATACCGACAACCTCCAGCAGAAACTCAAAGACTTGCACGGCGCGTGGATGCGCTGCTTTGATAAAAAACTCGCCGCCAAGGCTCCCGTTTTCAAGAAGAAAAGCGACAACCGCGACTCAATCCGCTTCGTCAACTTTGACAAGTATTGCCGCCTTGAAAAAGGTCGCGTGAAGCTTCCTGCCGGGCTGGCGTGGGTCAAGTTTCGCCAGTCCCAGCCAGTTGAAGGAAAAATTAAAAACGCGACCGTCAGCCAAGCAGCCGGGCACTGGTATATCTCCTTTCAGGTCGAGCAGGAGACGCTTGAGCCAATTCACCCCTCCGGCTCAATGGTCGGGCTGGATGCGGGGATCGCCAAGCTCGCAACCCTGTCAGATGGCACGGTGTTTGAGCCCGTCAACAGCTTCAAAACCAATCAGACCAAGCTGGCAAGGCTCCAACGCCAGTTGAGCAAAAAGGTAAAGTTCAGCAGCAACTGGAAGAAACAAAAAGCCAAGATCCAGCGGCTGCACTCACATATCGCCAACACCCGCCGCGATTACCTTCACAAGGTCACAACGACTATCAGCAAAAACCACGCGATGATCGTCATTGAGGATTTGAAGGTTGCCAGCATGTCAAAATCAGCAGCGGGCACGACCAGTCAGCCGGGGCGCAACGTCCGGGCAAAATCAGGGCTGAATCGTTCGATATTAGATCAGGGCTGGTTTGAGCTGCGCCGCCAGCTCGAATACAAGCAGGCATGGCGAGGTGGTCAGGTGTTGGCGATAAACCCGGCCTACACCAGCCAGCAGTGCGCCTGTTGTGGGCATACTGCGAAGGATAACCGCCAGACGCAAAGCCAGTTTAAATGCGCTGCGTGTGGTTATGAGGCGAACGCCGATGTGAATGGCGCTCGCAATATTTTAGCGGCGGGACACGCCGTTTTAGCCTGTGGAGGCGCGGTGCAATCAGGCCGCCCGATGAAGCAGGAACCCGGTACTGCGCGAGCAGCTATCACCCAGTAATGGGGATCCCCCTCCTGTGACGCGAAGCGCTAAGGTGGGGGAGGATGTCAAGATCCGCATTGCCAAGCGTCTGCGCCTTGGGGGACGTGATCTTGGTCTGCTGCTAATCAACGTTCAGGCTGCCCGTATGCTCAAGGAGTTTGCCGACAACCGCGGCAAGGCAGCCGATCACATCATGCTGTTCAACCAGGACGGATACTGGCTGCGCAGCCCGGACCCATCCCGGGAGTGGGGCTTCATGCTCGAGCGCCCGGATCTGACTCTGAAGCAGACTTCTCCCCAGGCCTGGCAGGCGTTCTGGGACGCATCAAACGGCCAGATGGAGTCTGCCGACGGACTCTGGAGCTGGACCACCCTGTACCCGGCACAGAATCATGATCAGCTGATCTGGAAAGCCGCGTCCCTGGTGCCGCACAGCGAGCTGCAGGCCATTCGCACTCATATCTGGGGGATCATCTTGGCCGCCAGCGCCGTGCTGCTGCTGTTGTTTGGTGCCGGTGTGGCTGCACTGGTGCGCAGCAGGCACAAGGAGCAACTGGCCCAGCAGGAAGCGGCCAGGTTGGCACAGGTCAAAGGTGATTTCATCGCCAACATGAGCCACGAGATCCGCACCCCCATGAACGCCATCATGGGGCTGACCTACCTGCTCGAACAGGGAGGGCTCGAGGATGGTCAGCATGCCCTGGTGCGCAAAATCCACCAGGCCGGGCAGGCGCTGCTCGGGATCATCAACGACATCCTCGATTTCTCCAAGATTGAGTCGGGTCGGCTCAAGCTTGAGCGGGTGCCATTCAGTCTCGAAGAGGTGCTCGATCACGTGGCGGCCATCATGTCCACCTGCGTTGGCCAGAAGCACCTCAAACTGGTGGTGAGCAGTGCCCCCGAGCCGGTTTCCCATCTGATTGGGGACGCCCTGCGCCTCGAGCAGGTGCTGCTCAACCTGACCGGCAATGCCATCAAGTTTACCGAACGCGGCGAGGTGGAGGTCAAGGTTGTGCTGGAATCAGAGCAAGACGGCATGGCCACCTTGCTGTTTCGGGTGCGCGACACCGGGATCGGCATTCCCCCCGAGCAGCAGGCCAACATTTTCAATGCATTCTCCCAGGCAGACTCCTCCACCAGTCGCCGCTTCGGGGGCACCGGGCTTGGTCTGACCATCAGTCGCCGCCTGGTGAATCTGATGGGGGGGACATCGGCGTCACCAGCGAGCTTGGCAAGGGGAGCGAATTCTGGTTCCGCGTCCGGCTGGAGCAGGGGGAGCGGCCCGAGGCCTTGAACGAGCGCCTGCAGCACATCTCGCTGCTCATCGCCGACGACAATCAGGTGACCCGCGACGCCCTGTCGATGACGGTGGGTTCCCTCGGATGGCAGTCGCGGGTGGTGGAGTCCGGTGAGCAGGCGCTGCACCATCTGCTGCGCCAGGGGGAGCGTTTTGACGTGATCCTGCTCGACTGGATCATGCCGGGCATGGACGGGCTCGAGACCTGCCTGGCCATTCGCCGCGCCTTCGAGCAGCAGGAGCGTTCACCCATCATCATCATGGCGACCGCCTATTCCCAGGATGAACTGATGCACCGCCCCGGCTCGGATCAGGTGGATCTGGTGCTGCACAAACCGGTCACCGGCTCCAGTCTCTACAACGCGGTGGCACGTCTCATCCACGAGAAGCGCGAGCATGTGGAGCCCCTTGAGAGTGGCCAGCGCCGTCTGCGCCTGCCGGGCGTGCACATACTGCTGGTGGATGACAGCGACATCAACCTGGAGGTGGCGACCCGCTTGTTGCAACGGGAGGGGGCCGAGGTGATCACCGCCATCGATGGGGAGCGAGCCCTGGCCTGCCTGGCAGATCCGGCACGGCGCATCGATCTGGTACTCATGGATGTGCAGATGCCAGTGATGGATGGCTACGAGGCGACCCGTCGCCTGCGTCTGCTGCCGGGGCGGGAGGAGACTCCCGTGCTGGCACTCACCGCAGGGGTATTCAAGGATCAGCGGGAGGCGGCGCTGGCCTCTGGCATGAACGACTTCATCGCCAAGCCGCTCGATGTGGAGCAGCTTATCGCGACCTTGCTGCGTTATCTGCCGGACTGTGTCCTGCCGCTCACAGTGAGCGACGAGCCACTCCCCCATGAGCCGGTGGCCGGCATCGATATCGATACCGGACTGCGCAACTGGGGTGAAGCCTCGGTCTATCTTAAATACCTGCGGCGTTTTCGCGATGACTACATGACGGTTGGTACCGTGTTGCCGGACTATATCGCCCAGCACGAGACCGATGCGGCCGCGAGCCTGACCCACAAGCTCAAGGGGGGGGCGGGGAGCCTGTCACTCACCGATGTGGCGCGTATCAGTGCCGAGTTGAACGAGGCCATCGAGCAGGGTGGCGACACCAGCCAGCTTATCGCACCCTTCCTCGAGGCCCTGGAGCGTGCACAACACTCCATCGATACCTATGCCGGGCGCGGTCAGTTCCCCGCTGGCCCAGGGGGAAGCGCGGGAGGTCTGCCTGCACGCCCTGCATCAGGCCCTGGTGAGCGAGGATCTGGATCTGATTGAGCCGGCGCTGAGCCAGGCAAGGAGTCACCTTCCTTGTGAACTAGTGAGCGAGATAAGCGCAGCCCTGGAGCTGTTCGATATCCCGTTCGCCACCCGCAAGCTGGAGGATTATCTGGAGGATCGGGAGGAACCTGCGCCATGAGTCGACCGCGCGTGCTGATCATCGACGACGAGCCGAGCAACCTCGGGTTGCTGCGGCAAATCCTCAAGGAGGAATACAACCTCTTCTTTGCCAAAGGGGGAGAGGAGGGGTTGGCCGCCGTGGGGCGTCACGAACCGGCACTTATCATGCTGGACGTGCGCATGCCCGACATGGATGGTTACGAAGTGTGCCGCCGGCTCAAGGCCGATCCGGCTCACGCCGGGATCCCGGTGCTCTTTATCACCGCGAGCGACAACGCAGACAGCGAGAGCCAGGGGTTCGAGGCGGGCGGAGTGGATTATATCTACAAGCCGGTCTGTCCGAGCACGGTGCGTGCCCGGGTGCGCAATCATCTCTCCCTGGTGCGCCTCGATCAGCTCGAGTGCAGCTATCGCACCGCCATCGTCATGCTGAGCGAGGCGGGCCACTACAACGACACCGACACCGGGGTGCATATCTGGCGCATGGCCGCTTACGCCCGGGCCCTGGCTGATGCGGCGGGCTGGAGCCCGGAGCAGTCGGATCTGCTGGGGCTGGCAGCCCCCATGCACGACATGGGCAAGATTGGTATCCCTGACCACATCCTCAAGAAGCCCGGTCCCCTCACCGAGGAGGAGTGGATCATCATGCGAAGTCACCCGCGCATCGGTTACGAGATCCTGAGGCGATCCGATGCCCCCCATCTTTCGCATGGCGGCGGAGATTGCCCTGCACCACCACGAGAAATGGGACGGCTCCGGCTATCCCGCCGGCGAGACCGGCGAGGGGATCCCCGAGGCGTCGCGGATCGTGGCCATCGCCGACGTCTTTGACGCCCTGAGCGTACGTCGCCCCTACAAAGAGCCCTGGCCCCTGGACCGGGTGCTGGCCACCATGCGCGATGGCTCCGGCCAGCACTTCGATCCCCGGCTGCTCTCCCGTTTTCTCGAGATCATGCCGGAGATCTTGCGCCTCAAGGCGCAATGGGATGCCCGCGAGGAGCGGGGGGATTACCAGATGGGCTGTGTCAGATAGGGATTGCTGGCCCGTTCGTGACCAAAGGTGGAGCTCGGGCCATGGCCCGGAATAAAGACGATCTCATCCCCGAGCGGCAGCAGGGTCTCGGTGATCGACTTGATCAGCGCCCCGTGATCCCCGCGCGGGAAATCGGTGCGGCCTATGCTGCCGGCAAAGAGCACATCTCCCACCCAGGCGAGGCGTTCTGCCTGGCAGAGCAGCACGATGTGGCCCGGAGTGTGGCCCGGGCAGAAATAGACATCCAGCTCGCACCGGCCCAGCTGCACCTTGTCACCCAGTGCAAGCCAGCGATCGGGGGTGAAGGCTGGTGTGTGGGAGAAGCCGAACATCTGACTCTGCTGGGGCAGCATGTCGAGCCAGAAGGCATCCTCCTTGTGGGGGCCGGTAATGGCGACACCGGTTCTCTCGCGCAGCTCGGCGGCGGCGCCCACATGATCCAGATGGCCGTGGGTCAGCAGGATATGGGTGAGGGTCAGCCCCCGTTTGGCTATGGCGGCCAGCAGCTTGTCCGCCTCGCCGCCGGGATCGACGAGGGCAGCCTGGCGGGTCTCGTCACACCAGATAAGAGAACAATTCTGGGCGAACTGGGTGACCGGGATCACCTCGAACTTCAACATGTGGGACTCTCCTGAGGGGTCTGAAGGGGGGAGCGTTTGGCGAAGAAGGCGAGGCAGGCCTCCTTGGCACCACGAAACAGGATCCGCTCGCGCTTGTTGTCCAGCTGATAGCGGTACATGGGGTCATAGTAGCGAGTCAGCAGCAGTCTGATCCAGACCAGATGGGCGCGGGTGTCCCCGCTCTGGGCCTGTTCCCTGAGGGCGGCCTGCAACAGCCCATCGAGTTCGCGATAATCCTTGTCACCGAGTCGGCGCTTGAGCCTGGCCATGGCGTCGGTGAGGTAGCCGGCAAACAGCGGCCAGCCTGCATCTGGCCCATGGAACTCCAGATAGCGCAGCCAGAGATCCTGCACGTAATCGGTGCGGATCTGCTCGGCCCGTGCCTCCTGCGGCACCTCCACCACCACCAGGGGAGCCCGGCACATGGCCTCATAAAGGTTGAGTGGCAGGGCGCAGCGACCGATGAGACGGCTCTCGTCTTCCAGTACAAACTGTGACTCTCCCCGGTTGCGACGCTGAAGCAGCTCGATGGCAAGCCGATTTTCGAAGTCGATGTTGCCGGGTTGCCCACCCGGCAGTTGGCCAAACGACGACCCCCTGTGACGGGCGTGCCCTTCCAGATCCACCGCCTGGGTGATGTGCGCCAGCATGTGGGTCTTGCCGGAGCCGGTCATGCCGGTCAGCACGGTCCAGTCGCACTCTGCACTGGCCTTCGCCTGGGTGTCGATGAGAAAGTGGCGCAGCGCCTTGTAGCCGCCCGCGACCCGGGGGCGGGTGATGCCGGCCTCGGCCAGCCACTGCTGCACTGTCTGGGAGCGCAGGCCGCCGCGAAAACAGTAGAGCAGGGCGTCGGGTTGCTGGCGCAACCTGGCCAGCCAGCCTTCCATGCGCGCGTCGCGCACCGCGCCTCCCACCAGTTGATGGCCCAGGGCGATGGCTGCGGCCTGACCCTCCTGCTTGTAACAGGTACCGACCCGGGCACGCTCCTCGTCCGTCATCAGCGGCAGGCTGACGGCGGTGGGAAAGGCCCCTTCCTTGAACTCGACGGGGGCGCGCAGATCGATGAGTGGAACCTCATCCAGAAAGATCCGGGCGTAATCCGTGGCCAGTGGCAGGGTACTCATTGGACAACCTCGATGAACTGGTTGCCGGTGCGGGCCTGCAACTGGCCGATGGGAGAGAGGGTCAGCCCTGCCTGTGCGGCAATGGCAAGGAGCTCGGCTTCACTTTCTTTACCGACGGCTACCAGCAGGCCGCCGCTGGTCTGCGGGTCGCACAGGATGCTGCGGGTGCGATCATCCATGGCGCCCAGCTTGTCACCATAGGAGTCGAAGTTGCGCAGGGTACCGCCTGGTACGCAGCCCTCACTCAGGTAGTAATCCACCTCGTCCAGCAGCGGCAGCGCCTTGAAGTCCAGACGGGCACTGACGCCGGAACCTTCGCACATCTCCAGCAGGTGGCCTGCCAGTCCAAAACCGGTCACGTCGGTCATGGCGTGCACGCCGGGTAAGGCGGCGAAGCGCTGGCCAATCTTGTTGAGGGTACACATGGCATCCGGGGCCAGTTGCTCATGCTCGGGCTTGAGCTTGCCCTTCTTCTGGGCGGTGGTGAGGATGCCGATGCCAAGGGGTTTGGTAAGATAGAGCACATCACCCACCTGGGCGGTGTCATTCTGCTTGATGGCGTCGAGTGGCACGATACCGGTCACTGCGAGGCCGAAGATGGGCTCGGGGGCGTCGATGCTGTGACCGCCTGCCAGAGAAATGCCCGCCTCGTGACACACCTGGCGACCCCCGTCGATCACCTGCTGGGCCACTTCAGGTGCGAGTATGTTGACGGGCCAGCCGAGGATGGCTATGGCGACGATGGGTTTGCCGCCCATGGCGTAGATGTCGCTGATGGCGTTGGTGGCGGCGATGCGACCGAAGGTGAAGGGATCGTCGACGATGGGCATGAAGAAGTCGGTGGTAGAGACGATGCCCTGGCCGTTGCCGATGTCGACCACGGCGGCATCATCCTTGCTGCTGTTGCCGACCACCAGGGTGGGGTCGTCAAAGCCCGGGATCTGGCTCTTCAAGATGGTGTCGAGCACCTTGGGGGAGATTTTGCAGCCACAGCCAGCGCCGTGGCTGTATTGGGTCAGACGAATGGAAGACATGCTTTCCCCTTGTGTGGGCAGACTTGTGTGTGCCAATAACTGCTGCGGCGCCGTCAAATGTGCGCGCAAAAATAGGGTGGCCCTGGCGGCCTGTGAACACAGTGATGTCAGGCTGCCAGGCAGGGCGGGAGGAGGGCAAGGATGCGCCGGCGAAGCCCCGCCGAGGACCACAGGACGGGCCATTATGCCACAGACGGCCCTCTTGATTCGAACTGTAATTCACACAAAGCGCAGGGGATTGTCGGGTTCAAAAAGAGCCGTACTCTTCGCCTTGCTCAGGCTAGTCCCACTTTGAGCCGCCCCGACGGCGTGCCGGTCTTGCATCGGGGCAGCATGTGGCGACGGAAACTAGCCAGCTTGCTCCATCACTGGTTGGGGAGCCTTGCCTAGCCGGCGCAGTCGCCGTTGCAGCGGCCGCTCCAGCAGGGTGTAGCTCAGCGCCGAGAGCCCGATCAGCACGGCGAGCATCAACAGGGTGGCCAGCACCCCCAGCAAGGGGTTGGTCTGGGCGTACCACCACGCGGTGAGCCCCGGCGCCAGAGAGTGGACAAGCTCGCAGCCGGTGAGCAACACCAGGGCGTGGAGCAGGTAGATGGAGTAGGAGAGATCCCCCAGCCAGTTGGTGAAGCGGTTGTCCAGGAGGCGCAGCAGCGGGCTCTGGCGATCGCCCTGGCAGGCGGCAATCCAGATCAGCAACACGTAGGCGCTGATCAGCAGCAGGGTCAGCTGCGGCGTCATGGTGAACTGCATCAGCGCGAAGGGGAGCAAAAAGGCGAGCAGCAGCGGCAGATCCCGCTGCATCATGGGCCACTGGCGGGCAGCCTTCACCTTGGGCAGCAGCCAGAGGCCGAGCACGAATTCACTCACCCCGCGCCCGATGGCCAGCGCTCCGCTGGTGACATCCAGGGTACCCCGGCTGTGCACGATAAAGGCCAGCACCGTCAGGGCCAGCAAAGGGGCGAGGTTGCTCCAGCGGCTGCGGGTGACGGCGAGGGAAATGAGCAGTGGAAACAGCAGATAGCTAATCCACTCCACGCTGAGCGACCAGGCGGCGAAGTTCCAGGTCAATCCGTGATCGGTCACCACCTGCAGCAGCAACAGGCTGCTTGGCAGCGCCTCGGCCGGGGTAAAGGGTGAGCCGAACGGAGGCATTCCTTCCCACTCCCACATCTTGAACAGGGGACCGGCGTAGAAGCCAATCCCGTGGTGGGCCTTGTAGAGCTCCCAGCCTACCAGCAGCAGCAGGGTCACTAGGTAGAGGGGATACACCCGGGTGAGCCGCAGCCAGAGGAAGCGACCATAACTCACGGTGTGGGGCGAGCGGGTGAAAGCCTCCCCGTAGACGTGGGCCAGCACCAGCCCGCTCAAAATAAAGAAGAGATCGACCCAGAGGTAGCCGTTCTCGATGAGTTGGGTGTGGCCGGCGATCGACTCCATCCACTGGGGAAAGAGCAGCAAGCGGGCGTGGAACAGCACCACCATCAGGGCAGCGATGTCCCGCAGCGGCGTCAACAGCGGCAATGATTGATTCATGACGGGATCCTTGATGATGTTCAGCTTGGCCTGACATCAATTTTTGTTGTGGTGCCGCTCATCAACCCTGATGAGTCGGCTGCCCCGGCTTGGCGGCCACAGGCGGGATCACCCTACCTAAAAGAGAGTCATACGAGTTTGATTGCCGTCATGAATGGGCGTTTATCATCCTAAAACCAGCATGGGATAGGGACGCATCGAAAATAGAGAGGGGATCTAGACTAGGGAAGTCATCCCTCTGAGCGTCAGGAACATCCCCATGAAACTCTATGCCCACCCCTTTTCTTCCTACAGCCAGAAAGTGCTGATCGCTCTCTACGAGAATACCACCCTGTTCGAGTACCGGAATCTCGAAGAGCCGGAGGCGAGCGCCGAACTTGCCGCCCTCTGGCCACTCAAGCGCTTCCCGATGTTGCTGGATGATGGTCGCTGCATCCTCGAGAGCAGCACCATCGTCGCCCATCTGCAGGCGCACCATCCGGGCCCCGTCAGCCTGATCCCGCCTGGCGATGCGGGTCTGGAGGTGCATATGCTGGATCGCGTCTTCGACAACTATGTGATGACGCCGATGCAAAAAGTGGTGCTGGATGCAATGCGCCCGGCCGCTGATCGCGACCGCTATGGCGTAGTGGAGGCCCGCGAGCTGCTCAATCAGATCTACCCCTGGCTTGATCAGCGACTGGAAGGACGCCACTGGATTGCCGGCGCAGACTTTACGCTGGCCGATTGCGCCGCAGCCCCCTCGCTCTTCTACGCCGACTGGGCCCACGAGATCCCGGCTGGCTATGGCCGTCTGCGTGCCTATCGCGCCCGTCTGCTCAATCATCCCTCCATCGTGCGGGTGGTGGAGGAGGCGAGGCCATTTCGACACTACTTCCCGCTGGGCGCGCCGGCGCGTGATTGAGCGGGATGACTTGTGGTGGGCGAGTATTGTCGTCCCAGGCAATGTGCGAGGCGGACAGGGGCATGGCGTGATCCATTGCAGGGGAAAACAGCAATATTCATTCAAATGAGTGGGTATGCGTTTATGGCTGATATTTCCCCGAGGATTTTTGAATGTTGATGCGTAATATTTCATGCTTTTGCATAAAAAAATGCCGGGCATGTCTCGCTGGTGGGTTGTGTAGTGAAAGAGAGATGAGAATCGGGTTAACGATGCGGCAACCTTTGATTGAAGATGGCAGTCGTCAGTCGAAGAGGAGGGATGGGGGCCGCAATCGCTGTTGGTGGCAAAGTCGGGGGGAGGTTGTCTCTTTGGCGCTGCATAAAAAAAGCCCGCTACGATCGCGGGCTTTTTGATGACTAGCAGAACCCAGTCCTGGCCCGGATCTGGAACCGGGGACAAGGGGGGCAGCGCTGGTCTGCTCGGCTTAGCGGGCGCGCACCACCAGCCCCTTGAGGTAGAAGCCTTCCGGATAGGCGGTACCGATGGGGTGATCAGATGCCTGGGAGAGCAGCTCCAGGATCTGGGCATCGCGACCGGCATCGAGGGCCGCATCGGCCACTATCTTCTGGAACAGGCTCTGCTCCATCAGGCCGGAGCAGGAGTAGGTCAAGAGCACGCCACCCGGCGCCAGCAGTTGGAACGCCAGCATGTTGATGTCCTTGTAGCCGCGGCAGGCGCCCAGCAGCTGGGCCTTGCTCTCGGCAAACTTGGGTGGGTCCAGCACGATGACATCGAACTTCTCGCCCTTCTCGCGATATTCGCGCAAGAGCTTGAAGACGTCGTGACGCACGAACTGGGTGTTGCTGGTATCGAGACCGTTCAGTTCGGCGTTCTGGCGGGCGATGTCCAGCGCATTCTGGGAGAGATCGACGTTGACTACCTCCTTGGCACCGCCCTGGAGGGCATAGACCCCGAAACCGCCGGTGTAGCAGAAGCAGTTGAGCACCCGCTTGCCTTCAGTGTATTTCGCTGCGGCAAGGCGGTTATCCCGCTGATCCAGATAGAAACCCGTCTTGTGACCGTTGCGAATATCGACCAGGATCTTGACGCCGCCGTTCTCCTCGATCACCACGGGGTCGGTCGGGGTCTCGCCATGAATGACGCCGGTGCGCTCCTTCAGCCCTTCCTTCTTGCGCACGGCCACGTCGGAGCGCTCATAGATGCTGCACTCGGGGTAGAGGGTACGCAGGGCTTGCGTTATCAGCTCACGCTGGAACTCGGCACCGGCGGAGAGGATCTGGCACACCAGGAAGTCGGCGTAGCGGTCGATGGTGAGGCCCGGCAGACCGTCGGATTCGGCGGCGCAGAGGCGATAGCCGGTGAGGCCCTGACGCTTGATGAGCCCGTCACGGGACTCCTGGGCGTATTTGAGG
The DNA here is from genome assembly GCF_019048565.1 of Aeromonas sp. FDAARGOS 1406. Classification (NCBI taxonomy): domain Bacteria; kingdom Pseudomonadati; phylum Pseudomonadota; class Gammaproteobacteria; order Aeromonadales; family Aeromonadaceae; genus Aeromonas; species Aeromonas sp. FDAARGOS 1406. Next base: position 431,446 of record NZ_CP077378.1, on the reverse strand, counting down.
CGACGGATGAAGAAGTCGAGATCGACGCTCTCATCCTTGTCGAAGGTCCAGACCCGGGCACGGATCTGGGAGCTGCCGGACCAGGCACCACGGGCGAGCCATTTGCCGTCATGGGTGAAGATCTCGACGGTATCGCCGTCAACGGGGTTGCCCTGCACCCGCTCAATGCCCTTGGAGAAGATCCAGGGGTGGCGACGCAGCAGGGATTTTTCGCGGCCTTTGACGAGATAGATGGAAGCGCTCATGGGTAGTTGCCGATGGTAGAAAAGAAGGGGGCATATAGTAGGGGCTGTGAGGGTAGGCACGCAAGCCGCGTCTACCGGGATCCGTGCATCCACACGCGGTCAGGGTCGGACGGGCTGTTTAGCACGTCCCCAGCGCCTGGCCCAGACATGGCAGGCCATCTGGAGGATGGCCTGCCGGAGGGGGTCAGATCCGCAGGCCGGTGAGCGCCTGACCGAGTTCATTGGCGGTTCCCTTGAGGCCGGTGGTGCCGGCGACCGCCGCGCTGGCGGACTCCTCCACCCGGCTCGCCTCGTGGCGCACCTTGTCGAGGTTGCGAGTGATCTCCTCTGCCACCGAACTCTGCTCTTCGCTGGAGGTGGCGATCTGGGTGCTCATCTCCAGGACCGCATCGCTGTGGTTGCTGAGCCGCTCGATGTCCATGCCCACCTCGGTGATGAGCTGCTGGCTGTCGGCCGCGCGCCCCACCGTCTTCTCCATGATGTCGTTGAGCGCCCCGGTCCCGGCCTGGAGCTCCTCGATCATCTGCTGGATCTCTACCGTGGCCTGTTGGGTGCGGCTGGCGAGGGTGCGCACCTCGTCGGCCACCACCGCAAAGCCGCGTCCCTGTTCACCAGCCCGGGCGGCCTCGATGGCGGCGTTGAGGGCCAGCAGGTTGGTTTGCTGGGAGATGGCGTTGATGACGTTGACCACTTCGTTGATGCGATTGGCGTTGTGAGTCAACCGTTCGACCGCGCCCGAGGCATTGCCAATCTCGTCCGCCAGGGTGCGGATGGCGGTGATGGTGCGTGCCACCCGCTGTGCCCCGTGAGTCGCCTCGTCGCTGGACTGGCGGGTTTGCAGCAGGGTGTCATTGGCGTTGCGGGCCACTTCCCGGATGGCGGCGGACATCTGCTCCATGGCGGCGGCCAGGGAGTCCATGTGCTGTCGCTGGGCGCGGGCAAGCTGCTCGCCGTCGCTGGCATGCTCGCGAAATTCGTCGGCGGCCAGGGTAAGGGCATCGGCGGACTCTTCCACCAGTTGCACTATCTTGTGCTGGCGGTCGGTGAAGGTGTCGATACTGCCCGCCAGAATGGAGAACTCGTCCCGCACCGGAAAGAAGTTGAGCCGGAAGGTGAGATCGCCGTTCGCCACCGTCTGCAATGCCTTGTTGGTGGAGTAGAGGGCCCCCGAGACGAAGGTCATCAGATAGTGGGTGATGAGGGCCAGCAGTGCGGCCAGCACCGCGATGATGGTGAGCGTGGTGCCCTGACCATCCCAGAGGGCGTAGTGACTCGTATCCAGGGTACCGGAGACGACGCCCGCCTGACCTGCGCTGGCGCCATAGCGATAGATGTCTCCCTGCTGGCTAAGGCCGGTGGCGGCGCCAGGCGTGAGTACGAGATCCGCGGGCAGGGTAAGGGTCGGCTGCTGGCTCACCAGCTGGGCCGTGGTCTCGACCCGCCCTTTGAGCTGATCCACTCTGAGCTGCATCGCCTGATCATGGCCGTCGGCCAGCAGATACCAGGTGAGGAAGGCGATGAACACCAGGGGGCACCAGAAGGTGATGAGAAATTTCTCGCTGATCGTGAGGTGAATGAGATAACGGTCAACCCACCGAAACTTTACTTCTTTCATAATGGTATTGCGTCCTGCAAGGGGAAGAGAGTGTCGCGCTCATTATCGCCCCGGGGAAAAATTACTTAAGGGAAAGGTGTGATAAATGGGAGAGCAATCGTTTGTCGTGCGGGTGTGGGGTCAGGTTCAGGGAGTGGGGTTTCGCTACTTCACCCGGGAGCGGGCGCTGCAACTGGGGCTGCGGGGGCATGCCTACAACCTGGAAGATGGCTCGGTGGAAATCCTGATTGCCGGTCCCGAACAGAAGGTACAGATGATGCTGGGCTGGCTTGAGCACGGGCCCCGAACCGCCACCGTCACCCGAATGGAGTGCACCCAGGCGTTGCCACCCACCGGAACCGGTTTTCATACCAACTAGCCGGGAGGGTTCATGGGGGAGAGCTGGATTGCGCAGGCCAACCGGCTCGTTGGGCAATATCGGGGGGCGACCCTGGCACTGCGCGAGCACAAGGGGATGGAAGAGGTGCATGCCTACCGGATAGCGGCCCGCCGCCTGCTGGCGCTGCTCGCCCTGTGGCGACCCCTCATTCATGAGCCCGAGCTGGAGCGGCGATTGACCCGTGCTGTCGGCACGCTCTCCGCCCTGCGCGATGCCCAGGTCTATGCGCAGCATCATGGTGGCTCGCTTCGGCAGAACCGCTTGCCACGGGTCCCCCTGTTGACCGGCCCGTTGGCTGGCCCGACTGGAAGAGGTACCCGTCGGTGTCGATCTCTTGCCGCTGTTTCAGCTGCATCTGGCGCTGTCACTGTCGGATGCACTGGCTAAGACCTCCTCCCTTCCTGTGGGCATCAGGGCGAGACTTCGGTGCTGGCACCGGCTGCGTCTGGTGCTGAAACAGGCGCGCTACGGGATGGAGCTGCTGACGGCTCAGGGGGGAGGGGATCCGGCCTGGTTGTCCATGCTGGTGAGCTGGCAGGAGCGTCTTGGGCAATTGCAGGACAGACGCCAATGGCTCAGACGCCTTCGGGGCGAAACGGGGCGAGGTCAGCAACGGCGAGCCCTGAAAACAGAGATCCGCTGCCAACTACTGCAACTGGATTGCCATCAGGTGGAGCTGGTCGGCCTTCGCATGGCATTGCAGCAGAGCGGGCAGTAAGCACCCCACAAGATAAAAAAAGAGAGGCCATTGGCCTCTCTTTTCATTGGGACTGTCCGGGAAGGGGCGTATTACTTCACGCGCATGCCCGGCTGGGCACCTTCCTGGGGCTCGAGGATCCAGAGATCCTTGCCACCCGGACCTGCCGCCAGCACCATGCCTTCGGACATGCCAAAGCGCATCTTGCGCGGGGCCAGGTTGGCCACCATCACGGTCAGCTTGCCTTCCAGATCTTCCGGGTTGTAGGCGGACTTGATACCGGCAAAGACCTGACGGGTTTCGCCGCCGATATCCAGTTGCAACTTCAGCAGCTTCTCGGCTTCCGGCACCGCTTCGGCTTTCTTGATCAGCGCCACCCGCAGGTCAATCTTGGCAAAGTCGTCGTAGGTGATGGTCTCGCTGATGGGATCGTCCACCAGGGGGCCTGCCGGCTTCTTGCTCTGTTCCTTGGCGAGATCTTCCTTGGACGCTTCCACCATGGCATCCACCTTGGCGGACTCGATGCGGGAGAAGAGTGCCTTGAAGGGGGCGACGCCGTGGTCGACCAGAGGGGCGGTGATGCCATCCCAGGTCAGGGTTTCGCCAAGGAAGGCTTCGGCGCGCTCGGCCAGTTGCGGCATGACGGGCTTCAAGTAGGCCATCAGCACGCGGAACAGGTTGATGCCGACGGAGCAGACGGCTTGCAGCTCGGCATCCGCCCCTTCCTGCTTGGCGATGACCCAGGGAGCCTTGTCGTCCACATAGCGGTTGGCCTTGTCGGCCAGGGCCATGATCTCGCGGATGGCGCGGCTGAATTCGCGCGCTTCATAGGCTTCGGCGATGCTGGCGCTGGCGTTGGCAAACTCGGCGTAGAGTGCGGGTTCGGCGCAGGTGACGGCCAGCTTGCCGTCAAAACGCTTGGCGATAAAGCCGGCGTTGCGAGAGGCCAGGTTGACCAGCTTGTTGACCACATCGGCGTTGACGCGGGAGACGAAGTCTTCGAGGTTCAAGTCCAGATCGTCGATGCGGCTGTTGAGCTTGGCGGCGTAGTAGTAACGCAGGCACTCCGGATCCAGGTGCTGGAGATAGGTGGACGCCTTGATGAAGGTGCCCTTGGACTTGGACATCTTGGCGCCGTTGACGGTCACATAGCCGTGCACGTTGACCTTGGTCGGCTTGCGGAAGTTCGCGCCTTCCAGCATGGCCGGCCAAAACAGGCAGTGGAAGTAGGCGATGTCCTTGCCGATGAAGTGATAGAGCTCGGCGTCGGAGTCCGCTTTCCAGTAGCTGTCGAAGTCGATGTCGCCGCGCTTGTTGCACAGGTTCTTGAACGACGCCATGTAGCCGATGGGGGCGTCCAGCCAGACATAGAAGTATTTGCCGGGGGCACCGGGAATTTCGAAGCCGAAGTAGGGGGCGTCACGGGTGATGTCCCACTGCTGCAGGCCGCTTTCGAACCACTCTTGCATCTTGTTGGCCATCTCTTCCTGGATGGCGCCGGAGCCGCGTACCCAGTCGGCGAGCCAGGCTTCGAACTGGGGCAGGTCGAAGAAGTAGTGCTCTGAGTCCTTCATCACCGGGGTCGCACCGGAGACGGCGGATTTCGGATCAATCAGCTCGGTCGGGCTGTAGGTGGCGCCGCAAGCGTCGCAGTTGTCACCGTACTGATCGGGGGACTTGCACTTGGGGCAGGTGCCCTTGACGAAGCGATCCGGCAGGAACATGGATTTTTCCGGATCGAACAGTTGGGAGATGGTGCGGATCTTGATTTTGCCGGACTCTTTGAGGCGGCCATAGATCACGCCCGCCAGCTCGCGGTTCTCGTCGCTGTGGGTGGAGTGGTAGTTGTCGAAGCTGATGTTGAAACCGGCAAAATCCCCCTGGTGCTCCTGGGATACGGCGGCAATCATCTCTTCCGGCGAGATCCCCATCTGCTGGGCTTTGAGCATGATGGGCGTGCCGTGGGCATCGTCGGCACAGACGAAATGCACCTGATGGCCACGCATTCGCTGATAACGAACCCAGATATCGGCCTGGATGTGTTCCAGCATGTGGCCGAGATGGATGGAGCCGTTGGCATAGGGGAGGGCGCAGGTTACCAGCATTCTACGAGGATCAGTTGCCATAATACGTTCTTTATGTGCCTGTTGGGATGATACAGTGCCGTGCATGTTACCCGAATTGGGGGCGGCCTGCCTAGGGTTGTGGCCCCCGGTGCCCTGACTGGCGGCATCACGATGACGTCGGCAAGCCACTGATTTATGTGCGGTAACCGTTCACCTCAGCATAACGACAACATAATGGGGAGTTAATGGTGATTGATTCAGTAAAACAGATCCTGGCCGAATTTAAGCCGGCAGGATGGGGCAAGGATCTGGTCGCGGCCGGTTTTGTGCGTTCCGTCGAGCGGCACGAACAGACCCTGGCCATCACGCTGGTGCTGCCCTTTGCCGGCCAGTCCCTGTTTGAACAGATCAAAGAGGAGTTCGATGCCCGGCTGCGCAGCGCAACCGGTGCGACCCGCATCGACTGGACGGGGGAGATAGACGTGGCCAGCATGCCCCGCGCGCAGCAACTGGCGGCGGTACAGGGGATCCGCAATATCCTGGTGGTTGCCTCCGGCAAGGGAGGGGTGGGCAAGTCCACTACCGCGGTCAACCTGGCGCTGGCGCTGCAAAAAGAGGGGGCGCGGGTCGCCCTGCTGGATGCGGACATCTATGGCCCCTCCATCCCGACCATGACGGGGACCCTCAAGGAGCGCCCTGTCAGCTTTGATGGCAAGTTGATGGAGCCGGTGATGGCCTGCGGCATCAAGAGCAACAGCATCGGTTATCTGGTGGCTGAGCAGGATGCCACCATCTGGCGCGGTCCCATGGCGAGCAAGGCACTCGGGCAGATCCTACACGAGACCCGCTGGGGCGAGGTGGACTACCTGGTGGTGGACATGCCCCCGGGCACCGGCGATATCCAGCTGACGCTGGCCCAGCAGGTGCCCACCACGGCGGCGGTAATCGTCACGACGCCCCAGGATGTGGCGCTGGCAGATGCCCGCAAGGGGATTGCCATGTTCAACAAGGTCAATGTGCCTGTGCTTGGCATCGTCGAGAACATGAGTTACCACGTCTGCAGCGCCTGCGGGCATCACGAGCCGTTGTTCGGTACCGGCGGTGGCCAGAAGATGGCGGAGCAGTATCACGTGGCGCTGCTTGGTCAGTTGCCGCTGCATATCGACATTCGCCAGCACATGGATGAAGGCTGCCCCACCGTGTTCGGTGCGCCGGATGGCGAGCTGTCACAGACTTACCTGAAACTGGCTCGCCGGGTAGGGGCCGAGCTCTATTTCAGCGCAAAACCGATTGCGACCCCGCTCTACACGGTGGCGCTGGACGAATAATCGGCGTTCGGCCAAGAGGGACGGATTTGGGGTGGGCATGGCCACCCCTTTTTCATATAATGGATCGGTTTAAACAATCCCCAGTGCTCTTCTCTTTAGGTATTTTCAATGTCTGATACTCAACATTCCTGCGTGATCATCGGTATTGCTGGTGCATCCGCGTCCGGCAAGAGTCTTATCGCCCAAACCATCTATGAAGAGCTGGTGGCCGAGCTGGGAGCGGGTCAGATTGGTGTGATCACCGAGGATTGCTACTACCGTGATCAGACCCACCTGACCATGGAAGAGCGGGTCAAGACCAACTATGACCACCCCAATGCCCTGGATCACGATCTGCTGGTGCAGCATCTGACCCAGCTGACGCAAGGGGAGGCGGTCAACATTCCCCAGTACTCCTATACCGAGCACACGCGCATGAGCGAGGTCACCACCTTTGCACCGCGCCGTGTCATCATCCTCGAAGGGATACTGCTGTTGACCGACAGCCGCCTGCGCGAACTGATGGACGCCTCCATCTTCATGGATACCCCGCTCGACATCTGTTTGCTGCGCCGTCTGGTGCGCGATGTGCAGGAGCGCGGTCGTACCATGGACTCCGTGCTCAAGCAGTATCAGAAGACTGTGCGTCCCATGTTCATGCAGTTCATCGACCCGTCCAAGCAGTATGCCGACGTGATCGTGCCCCGTGGCGGCAAGAACCGCATCGCCATCGACATGCTCAAGGCGCGTATCCGCCATATGTTGATTGGTTGAGAGAAAACAAGCCGGGTGATGCCCGGCTTTTTTTAATGAATCTTTTGTCAGGAGAGTCGCAGAATGCGTCTTTGTGATACCGATATCGAACGGCACCTGGATGAAGGCAAGATCGTCATCGAGCCGCGGCCCGGTGTTGAGCGGATCAGCGGCGTCAGCGTCGATGTGCTGCTGGGCAACGAGTTTCGGGTGTTTCGCGATCATACCGCGCCTTATATCGACCTTGGCGGTACCAGTGCCGAGATGGCCGATGCCATCGAGCTGGTGATGAGCGAGGAGATCCACGTGCCGGACGGTGAAGCCTTCTATCTGCACCCGGGTCAGCTGGCGCTGGCGGTGACCTATGAATCGGTTACCTTGCCCGCCGATATCGTCGGCTGGCTGGATGGTCGCTCCTCCCTGGCGCGCCTCGGCCTCATGGTACACGTCACCGCCCACCGCATCGATCCGGGCTGGTCCGGTCGCATCGTGCTGGAGTTTTACAACGGCGGCAAGTTGCCTCTGGCCCTGCGTCCCAAGATGAAGATCGGTGCCCTGAACTTCGAGATGCTGTCAGGTACTGCGGCTCGCCCGTACAACAAACGGGAAAATGCCAAATACAAGAGTCAGCAAGGGGCTGTGGCCAGCCGGATCAACCAGGATTGACCCCCGCACCGTGCGGCTTGTCTATCGAGGAGGGTGCCAGGGCACCCTCTTTTATATCTGACAAAAGGAAACGGACGTGCCGAGCGGGTTGAAAGCGGCCTTTTTCGGGACATCGAGCTATGCTTAGGCTTTGATTGACGCCTATCCACAGCAATGGAATGGACTTAAATTAATCCTCGACAAGCCCCGTTCCTACAGGCCATAAGACATTTTCTGACGGAATGCCCTTTTTTTTTTTTGCTGAAATATTTCAACAACGGGTATGGCGCATCGAGCCTTCTGGCATAATCCGCCGCAACTCATAAACAGGTTCGTTTTTATGTTTGAAATGTTTAGTGGTTTGGGTTTGTGGTGGTCAATCGGTTTGGTATTGGCCGTTTTTTTTGTGCTGGCCTATGAATTCATCAACGGCTTTCACGATACCGCCAACGCGGTAGCAACGGTTATCTATACCAAGGCGATGCCGGCTCATATGGCGGTGGTGGCTTCCGGTCTGTTCAATTTCGCCGGTGTCATGCTGGGTGGATTGGGGGTGGCCTATGCCATCGTTCACCTGCTGCCCATCGATCTGCTGCTTGGCATGGACTCTACCCAGGGTCTGATCATGGTGTTCTCCCTGCTGTTCTCGGCCATCGTCTGGAACCTGGGAACCTGGTACTTCGGTATTCCGGCATCCAGCTCCCACACCCTGATCGGTTCCATCCTGGGGGTAGGCGGCGCCTATGCCCTGATCAGCCATCAACCCCTGAAAGAGGGTATCAACGTCGGCAAAGCCATCGACATCATGCTCTCTCTCATCATCTCTCCCACCGTGGGCTTCATCATTGCCGCCCTGCTGCTGTTCGCAATGAAGCGCGTATGGCTTGGCAGCAAGATCCACAAGACCCCGGAAGAGCGCCTGCTGGTGGACGGCAAGAAGCATCCACCGTTCTGGGCACGTGTCACTCTGATTTGTTCCGCAATGGGGGTGAGCTTCGTGCACGGCTCCAACGATGGTCAGAAAGGCATCGGTCTGGTGATGCTGGTGCTGATCTGCATGGCGCCTGCCTATTTTGCGCTGGACATGAACAGCCGCTCCTATGATCTGGACAGAACCCAGGATGCCAACCAGCGCATTATGGAGATCTACCAGCGTAACCAGGATCAGGTCTCCCATCTGGTGAACTTCAGTGTCCCTGCCAAAGCCCAGGAGGAGCTGATGAGCCACTGTGCGGCAGGGGAGGCCCTGCAGGCCATGGCGACCCTCGACAAGCGTCTGGGCCAAGTGCGCACCTACGAGGAGATGAATCTGGTGGATCGCCGCGAAGTGCGTCGCCTGCTGCTGTGCATCGACGACACTGCCCGCAAGGTCTCCAAATTGCCGCTGCCGGCCAAGGAGTTGACCGATCTTGCCAAATGGCGCAAGGATCTGACCGCCACGGCCGAATATGCGCCGACCTGGGTCATCGTGTCCATCGCGCTGGCGCTCGGTTGCGGCACCATGGTGGGCTGGCGTCGTATCGTCTACACGGTAGGGGAGAAGATTGGTTCCTCCGGCATGACCTACAGCCAGGGCATTGCAGCCCAGATCACGGCCGCCGCGTCCATCGGGATTGCGAGTCTGACCGGGATGCCGGTGTCCACCACCCACATTCTCTCCTCCGCGGTGGCGGGGACCATGGTGGCCAACAAGTCCGGCCTGCAGAGCCAGACCATCAAGACCATTCTGCTGGCCTGGGTGCTGACGTTGCCGCTCACCATGCTGCTCTCCGGCGGTCTCTTCCTGCTGAACAACCATCTCTTTGGCGGATAAGCGCGACAGTCATTGGAAATGAAACAAGGGCCTTCGGGCCCTTTTTTGTTGCCTGGTGAATGTCACGTCATGCGGCAATAGTTCAATGAGTAATAGCTATATGCCATCAGACAAGAAGTTGAATGACATTATCTATCACCTCTTTAGCTTCTCTACATCCCTCAACCACTCGTTGTGCACAGTGAGGGGAACCTGCCTGTGTGACGCCTTGTTACGAGCCGACCCTTGCACGTGAAGCTGAAGGGAGGGCGTTCAACGGGTCTATGATCCTCACCAGAAATGATGAGAGTGAAGAGTGCCACAGGTTGCCCTATGTCTGGCATTCCCGTTCAACCTGGGTTGTCTCAGCCACCACTGAACACACCGACTGTGCTACCAAAGGGGAACGCTGCCAGACTGTTTGCCAATGGCTTCATATGCTGTCAATGCACGGACCCTGTCGACAAAGCAGGGCATGTCGTGATGTTTTGACAGAGATGAATCCTCTGTCTGGTGTGTTATTCACGTCTTGCTTGGACTGAGTGTGTGTGGCCGCTGAACATCGTGAAAGCGGCGGATATCGAACGGGCAGGGAGGGAGAGCAAGGCGATGTCAGCCCCAATAAAGAGACAAAAAAAGAGCCACACGATGTGTGGCTCTTCATTCAGACTAACGAGTCTGCTCAGGGGCGACCGGCCGGGCTGGTTGCAACGTTGCTGGCAGCGGTGCTGCCACCGTGGCGACCGGAGGTCACGACTTCACTGCGTACCAGGGGAGCGTACTCCACGGGTTCACGGGGTGTCGGGGCAGGAGCTGCAGCCGGCGTTGCCATGGGGGCATAAGCCTTGCGGGCACGGGCCAATACACCGGCACCCTTGCTGACCTTCACTTCGGGGCTGGTTGCTGGCTCGGTTTGCACCACGGCAGCCGGCATCTCGACGACCTCCGCCTCGGCGGTGGCCGTCTCCTCAGCGATCACGACAGGTGCCGCTTCAGCAACCGGTGCAACCTCTTCTGGAATGGCCTCAACTTGTTGGGTCTGCTCGACAGCGTCGATCACGGCGACAGGTTCGTCATGAGAGGCGGTGTTGACGATAGGTTCGACCATCTCGGGTTCGACAACTGCCACTTCGGCGACGGGTTCAGCGTCTGCTTGCGCAGCCTGCTCAACTTCGTCAGTGGAGGGCGCATCCACAGCCTGGGCTGCCAGTGCTTGCTCTGCCGCTTCCTCAGCAACGGCTTCAGCCACCACGTGTTCGGTTAGTGCGGCGGAGGCCTGCAGGGCGGCAGCAACCGCTTCTGCGCTCGGAATGGTGATGACAGGCACAACCGGTTCTTCCACCTTCACCTGAGCCGCATCGGCCTGGGCCGCGGTAGTCAGCTGCACTTCACCTTGTGCTTCCTCTTCACGCTGGCCACGAGCCTCTTCGTTGATGCGCTTGCGACGTTGCCCTTCGATGCGCTGATTGCGCGGGGTACGGCGGGAACGACGCTGACCTTCGCCTTGCTCTTCTTGTTGCTCAGCAGCGGCGGCTTGCACGTCGGCGACATCGGTGATTTGCTCGTCAGTCGGCAGGGCAGGGGTGTCGGTCGCGGCGACATCGACACGGATCTGCTTGCGCAGTTGGCGACGTTCGCGGCGCTCGGCCACTTTTTGCTCTTTTTCCTGACGCGGTTCAGCGCTGGCGACCGCAGTATCAACGGTATCAACCGCTTCGACGCTCACCTCGGCACGGGGTTCGCGGGGGGCGCGAGGTTCACGAGCCGGACGCGGGGCACGAGGTTCGCGCTCCTGGCGGGGTTCGCGAGGCTCACGCTCCATGCGCTGTTCGGTGCGCACTTCGCCACGGGGTTCCCGTTCCTGGCGCGGTTCCCGCTCTTGACGAGGCTCACGCTCTTTGCGCGGGCGACGATTGCGATCACTGCTCTCGCGGCTGGCTGCGCCTTCACGCTTCTCGCCGGCCTCGGCATTGCGACTGCCGCGGTTGTCATCGCGACGGCCACGTTGACCACGGCTGCGGGATTCATCGCGCTGGTGACGGTGCCCGTCATCCTTGCGAGCTTCGCGCTGGGCGGCCGGTTTGTCGGCAGGCGCCTTCACCTCGGCCGGAGCAGCATCGGAGGAGGCACCGAACAGGCCGGAGAAGGCCTTGGCCAGCTTGCCAAAGAAGCCGACTTGTTCTGCAACCGGAGCGGGAGTCGCAACAGGAGCCGGGGCGGTGGGCGCAACCGGCTGGGGAGCCGGGGCAAACCCTTGCAGCAGCGGCTGTTCGCGCTCGACTACCTGAGCCTGGCGCGGCTGATAGACCGGCTTGGCAATCTCGGTTTTGAGCTCGTAGCTGGCCGCTTCCGGGATCTCGTTCTGACGGATGCGGGTCACTTCGTAGTGCGGGGTTTCCAGATGCTGGTTCGGAATGATGTAGACACGCACATCATTGCGCTGTTCCAGATTGGCGATGGAGGTACGCTTCTCGTTGAGCAGATAGGCGGCCACATCGACCGGCACCTGGGCATGAACCTGCTCGGTGTTGTCCTTCATGGCCTCTTCTTCGATGAGACGCAGGATGGACAGGGCGAGGGATTCGTTGTCACGGATGACCCCCTGACCCTGGCAACGGGGGCAGATATGGCTGCTGGACTCGTTGAGGGAGGGACGCAGACGCTGGCGAGACATCTCCAGCAGACCGAAACGGGAGATACGGCCCAGCTGGATACGGGCACGATCCTGATGCACCGCTTCACGCAGACGGTTTTCCACTTCGCGCTGATGGCGAACCGGGGTCATGTCGATGAAGTCGATGACAATCAGGCCACCCAGGTCACGCAGGCGCAGCTGGCGGGCAATCTCGTCTGCTGCTTCCAGGTTGGTCTGCAGGGCGGTCTCTTCGATATCGCCGCCCTTGGTGGCGCGGGAGGAGTTGATATCGATGGAGGTCAGTGCTTCGGTCGGGTCGATGACGATGCTGCCGCCGGAGGGCAGGCGCACTTCGCGCTGGAAGGCCGATTCGATCTGGCTCTCGATCTGGAAGTGGTTGAACAGGGCGACATCACCCTTGTACAGCTTCACGCGATTGAGGAAATCGGGGCGGACCAGCTCGATATGTGACTTGGCGCGCTCGAAGATGACCGGGTTGTCGATCAGGATCTCACCCACATCGCGACGCAGATAGTCACGGATGGCGCGCACGATGACGTTGCTCTCCTGGTGAATGAGCACCGGAGCGGAACGTTGTTGTGACGCCTTGTGGATGGAGTCCCAGTGATTGAGCAGAACGTTCAGATCCCACTCCAGCTCTTCCGGGGACTTGCCCACACCGGCGGTGCGCACGATGAGGCCCATGCCGTCCGGCACGGTCAGTCCGCTCAGGGCTTCCTTCAGCTCGGTCCGCTCGTCACCCTCGATGCGACGGGAGATGCCGCCGGCACGGGGGTTGTTCGGCATCAGCACCAAGTAGCTGCCAGCCAGACTGATGAAGGTGGTGAGGGCTGCACCCTTGGTACCACGCTCTTCCTTGTCGATCTGGACAATCACTTCCTGGCCTTCGCGGACCACTTCTTTGATGTTGGGACGACCCTGATAGGAGTAACCGGAGGGGAAGTAATTGCGGGCGATTTCCTTTAACGGCAGGAAACCGTGGCGTTCGGCGCCATAGTCAACAAAAGCAGCTTCGAGACTGGGTTCTACTCGGGTGATTTTGCCCTTGTAAATGTTCGCTTTTTTCTGCTCGTGTCCCGGACTTTCAATATCCAAATCGTAGAGCTGTTGTCCGTCAACCAGCGCTACGCGCAACTCCTCTTCCTGAGTCGCGTTGATTAGCATTCTTTTCATTGAGTTCTCATTATTTTGTCATTTTGATTCCTCCACTGGGTCCTGCCGGCGCCGGCCTCGGGTCTTCAGCATGCTGGGGCAACCTCCCGGTTGGGGTATGCATGAGGCGCAAACTAAGGGCACTCTGGTTCAGCCTTCTCGAGAGGGCGTGAATTAAGGATACCGATGTGGAGACAATTTACGTCGGCTCTGTTTGTGTTCTCCATGCGTTGTACCTCGCACCCGGGAACCGTCATGTTCTTGTATACACGGTGTTTCGGGATTGGGTGGCATACATTTTGGCCACTTAGTACAAGGCTTGAACACAATGACAAAACCTTGTTTATTATCCCATTTAAACCACTTTTATAGCAAGACGCCATTTTTTAACAAAGCATGGAGCCAAGGGCTGTCAGCGGTGTTAAAATCCGCGCCATGACACAGATACATCAACAAGTGCAGCTGCTCACCATCGAAGCTGAGCATGACGGGCAGCGCATCGACAATTTTCTCAAGACTCAGTTAAAGGGCGTCCCCAAGAGCCTGATTTATCGCATCCTTCGAAAAGGGGAGGTGCGGGTCAACAAGAAGCGCATCAAACCGGAATACAAGCTTTGTGCCGGTGACGAGGTGCGTGTGCCCCCCGTGCGTGTGGCAGAGAAGAATGAGTTGCCTTCTGCCAACCTCGGCAGCATCCAGCGTCTGGAGAGTCAGATCCTGTTTGAAGACGACGCCATGATAGTGCTCAACAAGCCGTCCGGCATGGCAGTTCACGGCGGCAGCGGCCTGAGTTTTGGCGTCATCGAAGGGCTGCGTGCCCTGCGCCCCGAAGCCCGTTTCCTCGAACTGGTGCACCGGCTGGATCGCGACACCTCCGGCGTACTGCTGGTTGCCAAGAAGCGCAGTGCCCTGCGCAGCCTGCACGAGCAGCTGCGGGTCAAGACCATGCGCAAGCAGTATCTGGCGCTGGTGCGTGGCCAGTGGCAACCCCACGTCAAGGTGGTCAATGCGCCACTTCGCAAAAATGATCTGCAATCCGGCGAGCGGGTGGTGCGGGTCAGCAGCGATGGCAAGCCCTCCGAGACCCGGTTCCGGATTGCCCGTCAGTTTGCCGAGGCCACCCTGGTCGAGTGCAGCCCCATCACTGGCCGTACTCACCAGATCCGTGTCCACACCCAGCACGCCGGCCATCCCATCGCCTGCGATGACAAATATGGTGAGGCCGGTTTTGATGAAAAGATGCGAGGGCAGGGGCTAAAGCGTCTGTTCCTGCACGCCTGGAAGCTCACCTTTACTCATCCGGTGGACGACCGGGAGATGCAGGTGGAAGCACCATTGTCACCGGAACTTGAGGCGTTTCTTGCCAAGCTGCCACGCTGACAGCCATGAAAAACGGGAGCCTTGGCTCCCGTTTTTCATGGCAGAGTTCTTGTTATGGCAGAGCCAAGCCGTGGCGACCCAGGAGATCAACCAAGCCTATCAGGGGAAGACCGACAAGGGCGTTGGGATCGCGCCCCTCCAGCGCCTTGAACAAGACGATGCCCATTCCCTCGCATTTGAAGCTGCCGGCACAATCCAGAGGACGTTCGGCCTCCACATAGCGACGGATGGCGGCTTCGTCGAGCGAGCGAAAATGCACGGTGAAAGGCTCGACGAGCTGCTCGGCATGGCCATTCGCAGCATTGATCACACAGAGCCCGGTGTAAAAGATGATGTGCTTGCCTTGTGCCTGCAGCAACTGCTCGACCGCCTTCTCCACCGTGCCGGGCTTGCCGAGGATCTGCCCGTCACAGACGCACACCTGATCTGAACCGATGATCAATCCTTGATCACGGTCAGCGGCAACGGCATTCGCCTTGGCAAACGCCAATCTGCTGACCAGGGCTTCTGCGGTCTCCCCGTGTCGCGCCGTCTCATCGACTTGAGGCGCAGCACAGTGGAATGGCTGACCGAGTTTTTCCAGCAAGGTTTTGCGGTAGGACGAAGTGGACGCGAGAATCAAGGAAGGCTGCATGTTTTGATGATATCCATTTATAAATCAATTGGTTGATTCTATCTGTGCAGATGGGGCCACGCAAACAGGAGATGTCTAGAGCGGGACTCGCCTAATTAGCGGGAAGCATGCATGCTGAGGGAACCACAGCGCAAACACAAGAGATCGGAATTGAGCGTGATGACACGATATGCGGCCTTGGTCATGGCACTGATCTCCTTCGCCAGCTGGGCAGGGACATGGCAACTTCGCCAGGGGGATGAGGGGGTGATGCTTTGGACTCAGCCACATCCTCCGACCTCTTTTCAGGCCTTACGTCTGGAGATGCGGGTGAATGCCGATCCTGGCGCGCTGATCACGGTGCTGCGCAACACGGCGCGCCATGAAGAGTGGTTGCCCCAGAGTCGTGAAGTCAGGGTGCTGGCCAGATCGGGTCCCGACGATGATCTGGTCTATACCCGCCTGGCATCTCCCTGGCCGGTGCAAGACAGGGAGCTCATCACCCGCTCCCATCTGAGTCGACGTATTGATTGCGGCCTGACTCTCGAGGTGTGGGCAGAGCCGAATGCCCTGCCATTGCATGCAGGGCTGTTCCGGATCCAGGAAAGCGCCGGACGGTGGGAGGCGCTACCCCAACGGGATGGCAGCACACTCGTTCGGCTCGAAACCTATACCAATCCGGGCAACAACTTGCCGGGCTGGCTGGTCAATCCCATTGCCATCAAGGCTGCCGTGGGCAGTTTCAAAGCCATACGCCGACTGATGGAAGCCGAGCCCAGAGTGGCTGCGACACCAGGCCTGCTGGGGAGCGACCCGCGCTGTTCTGCCACCTGATGAGACACCAAGGAGCACATCCGGTGGACAGACAGGGGTGGGGAACAGGATCCTGTGCCAGATCCTGCACGATATGGCATAATCGGCTACCGATGAGCACAAGTTCCTCTTGCAGGAGCCTGTGAAGGTAAAATCATCGGCGGTAAGGACTTTTTCCTTTGACTATCCCTTGTTGGACCTATAATATTCGCGCCCTATGCAAAAGGTGAAGTTGCCCGTTAAGGTTGATCCAGTCCGTAATGCCTTGAAGCTACTCGATTATGTCGGGATAGTGGAAAAGTCGCAGATGCCCAGGCTGGAGGAATCAACCGAAGGCTTGCGAAGTGATGTGGATGTCACACTGCACTTTGGCAAAGATGTCCAGAAGTTGACCGTTATGAAAGGCACTGCCCATGCCAAGGTCGACCTGGTTTGCCAGCGTTGTGGTGAGACGTTTGAACACCTTTGTGAAGCTAGTTTTATTTACACTCCGCTGTTCGAAAGAACAAACGAGGAAGAACTGCCGGAAGCTTATGAGCCCATTGAGTTGGACGAAAACGGCGAGATAGATCTTCATCAAATCCTGGAGGATGAACTCATCCTCTCGTTGCCTCAGGTAGCCATGCATCCGGTGGATGTGTGCCCCAGAGGAAACATGGAGATGACCTGGGGTGAAATCGAACCTGCTGATGAGCGGCCGAATCCCTTTGCAGTTCTTGAAGCGCTCAAACGTAAGTGAATTTTAGGAGTTAGCCTACCATGGCCGTACAACAGAACCGTAAAACCCGCGCCAAGCGTGGCATGCGTCGTTCCCACGATGCGCTGACCACCGCTGCCCTGACTGTTGATCAGACCAGTGGCGAAATTCATCGTCGTCACCACGTGACTGCCGATGGTTTCTACCGCGGTAAAAAGGTAATCGCTTAAGGATTGCCTTTGTCTACGCAAACTGTCGCGCTAGACATAATGGGGGGAGATATCGGCCCCTCGGAAACAGTGCCTGCCGCCGTGCAGGCACTGTCTCTTCTACCCCAGCTAAAACTTGTTCTGGTCGGTGATCAACACCAGACCGCCCCTCTTCTGCAGCAACATGGCCTGCTCAACCACCCTCGCGTTCGTCTCGTGCATGCCTCCCAGGTCGTGGGCATGGGCGAAAAGCCTATCGTGGCGCTGCGTACCCTGAAAGACTCCTCCATGCGCGTGACCCTGGATCTGGTCAAGAGCGGCGCTGCCGATGCCTGTGTCAGTGCAGGCAACACCGGTGCCTTGATGGCCATGGCCAAGTGCGTGCTCAAATCCTTGCCCGGTGTTGACCGGCCAGCCCTCATCAAGGCGCTGCCCACATTGAGTGGAAAGCGGACCGTGATGCTGGATCTGGGTGCGAACGTGAGCTGCGATGCCGACACCCTGTTGCAATTTGCCGTGATGGGCGCCGTAGTCGCAGAGAAGGTGGAGGGGATACCTTCACCCAGAGTGGCACTGCTCAACGTAGGGGAGGAGGAGATCAAGGGCAACGACCTGGTGCGCCACAGCGCCGAGTTGCTGCGCCAATGCTCCGCCCTGAATTTTGTCGGTTTCATTGAGGGGGACAGGATCTTCAGCGGCGAGTGCGACGTGATCGTCTGCGACGGTTTCGTGGGCAACGTGGCGCTCAAGACCGCGGAGGGGGTGGTGCGGATGATGGCCGAACTGGCCGGATATCCGCGCAAAAAACGCAGTTTTCTTGGTCGACTCGCCGGATTTATGTTCAAACGGCGTTTCTCTTACCTGAACCCCGACCAGTATAATGGCGCGAGTCTGTTAGGATTGCGCGGCATTGTGGTAAAAAGCCATGGGCGGGCCGAGCGCCGCGCTCTGTGTCATGCGATTCTGCTGGCCGCACAAGAAGCCAGACATCAACTTCCATTGCAAATTGCAGATCGCCTTGAATCTGTCTTTTCCGACAGGGATTTATAAAACTCTATGCATAGCAAAATTCTGGGTACTGGCAGTTATCTGCCGAGTTCGGTTCGTACCAACGCCGATCTTGAACAGATGGTTGAAACCAGTGACGAATGGATCGTGGAACGCACCGGGATCCGTGAACGCCGTATCGCCGGAGCCGACGAAACCGTCGCGACCCTTTCTCATCAGGCGGCCTTGCGTGCGCTTGATGCGGCAGGTCTGACTGCCGCCGATCTGGACATGATAGTGCTGGCCACCACCAGCGCAGAGAATGCCTTCCCAGCTGCTGCCTGTGAACTGCAGGGGCTGCTTGACGTACCGGGGATCCCGGCGTTTGACGTAGCCGCCGCCTGTGCCGGCTTTACATATGCTCTCGCCATCGCCGATCAGTTCGTCAAATCCGGCGCTGCTCGCCACGTGCTGGTTGTCGGTGCGGACGTGCTGTCACGTATGTGCGATCCCGAGGATCGCGGCACCATCATCCTGTTCGGGGATGGGGCAGGGGCCGTGGTCATCGGTGCCAGCGACACTCCTGGGATCCTCTCCACCCATCTGCATGCCGATGGCCGTTATGGCGAGCTGCTCAAACTGCCGCAGCCCCGTCGCGGCATGCCGGGTGCTGAGCTCGAAGCCTACATGTACATGAAGGGCAACGATGTCTTCAAGGTGGCGGTGACACGCCTTAGCGAGATCGTGACCGAAACCCTGGCTGCGGCCAACGTCGAGCCGAGCGAGCTGGACTGGCTGGTGCCCCATCAAGCCAACTTCCGCATCATCAATGCCACCGCCAAGAAACTCGGCATGGGGCTCGACAAGGTGATCCTGACCCTGGATCGTCATGGCAATACCTCCGCGGCCTCCGTGCCCATCGCCTTCGATGAAGGGGTGCGCGATGGTCGCATCAAACCCGGCCAGCTGGTCCTGCTGGAAGCCTTCGGCGGCGGTTTTGCCTGGGGCTCTGCGCTGGTTCGCCTCTGATACCGAGCGGTGCCCGGTCCTCGGGCGCCCGCTTACCGAATTCGTCTTACCTTAAAGGAATCAATGATGACCCGATTTGCCATTGCCTTCCCGGGACAAGGCTCCCAGAGCGTCGGCATGCTGGCCGAGCTGGCTGAGCAACACGCCGTGATTAAAGAGACCTTCGCCGAGGCGAGCCAGGTGCTGGGTTATGACCTGTTTGCCCTGGTGATGGCAGGCCCGGCCGAGGATCTCAACAAGACCTGGCGTACCCAGCCAGCGCTGTTGACCGCCTCCGTCGCGCTGTGGCGCCTGTGGCAACAACAAGGCGGGGCAACCCCTGCCGTGATGGCCGGCCACAGCCTGGGGGAATACTCCGCTCTGGTGTGCAGCGGCGCGCTGGCGTTTGCCGATGCCGTCAAACTGGTCGAGCTTCGTGGTCTGGCCATGCAGGAAGCCGTACCGGAAGGGACTGGCGCCATGGCTGCCATCATCGGTCTGGACAACGAGAGCATCGCTGCCAACTGTGAGAAAGCGGCCCAGGGGCAGGTGGTCTCTCCGGTCAACTTCAACTCTCCGGGCCAGGTGGTCATCGCCGGCCACAAAGAGGCGGTCGAACGTGCCAACGTGCTGATGAAAGAGTCAGGCGCCAAGCGTGCCCTGCCGCTGCCGGTCTCCGTGCCCTCCCACTGCGCCCTGATGAAACCGGCCGCAGAAAAGCTGGCCGCCGCCCTGGATGGGATCGAGATCAAGGTTCCCGCCATCGCCGTCATCAATAATGTCGACGTCTCTTGTGAGCAGGATCCTGCCGCCATCAAGCAAGCCCTGGTGCGTCAGCTGTTCAGCCCGGTTCGCTGGACTGAAACGGTAGAGCGCATGGCAAACGACGGTGTTACCCTCGAAATCGAGATGGGCCCGGGCAAGGTGTTGACCGGCCTGGCCAAGCGCATCGATGCGCGAGTGGAAGGTATTCACGCCAACGACGCCGCCTCGTTCGAGCAGGCGCTGGCTCAGATCAAGTAAACAGGAGCAAGTCATGAGTTTTACCGATAAGGTTGTGTTGGTCACTGGCGCCAGCCGTGGCATTGGTCGTGCGATTGCGGAGACGTTTGCTGCTCGTGGCGCCAAAGTCGTGGGGACCGCGACCAGCGAGAGCGGTGCCGAGGCGATCAGTGCTTACCTGGGTGAGCAAGGCTGCGGCATGGCACTGAACGTGACCAGTCAGGAATCCATCGAAACCGTCTTCGCCGCCATCAAGGCGCGTTTTGGCGACATCGACATCCTGATCAACAACGCCGGCATCACCCGCGACAACCTGCTGATGCGGATGAAGGATGACGAGTGGAACGAGATCATCGACACCAATCTCACCTCCCTGTACCGTCTGAGCAAGCCGGTATTGCGTGCCATGATGAAGAAGCGCAACGGTCGCATCATCAGCATCGGTTCCGTGGTCGGCACCATGGGCAACGCCGGTCAGGTCAACTATGCTGCTGCCAAGGCTGGTCTGGTTGGCTTTACCAAGTCGCTGGCCCGTGAAGTGGCATCTCGTGGCATCACGGTGAATGCGGTTGCTCCCGGTTTCATCGAGACCGACATGACCAAGGCGCTCAATGAAGAGCAGCGCGCCGGCATCATGAATCAGGTGCCTGCCGCCCGTTTGGGCGATCCGAAAGAAATTGCTGCCGCTGTGGTATTCTTGGCATCGGATGATGCCGCCTATATTACCGGCGAAACCCTGCATGTTAATGGCGGGATGTACATGGTGTAATCAATTTGTCGTGAGTTCTGTTCAAATTTGCGATAATACGCCGAAGTTTGGCGAATTTCGTGGTTTGACCAGCGGCAAGTCACTTGCAAACTCACGTCAATTGAATACACTACCCCAACCAGACGCAATAGCGTATTTTTAAAGGAAAATTCAGGTCATGAGCAACATCGAAGAACGCGTAAAGAAAATCATCATCGAACAACTGGGTGTTAAAGAAGAAGACGTGAAGAACGCTGCCTCCTTCGTCGACGACCTGGGCGCTGACTCTTTGGATACCGTTGAACTGGTAATGGCGCTGGAAGAAGAATTCGATACCGAAATTCCTGATGAAGAAGCCGAGAAGATCACCACTGTTCAAGCGGCTATCGACTACATCACCGCTAATCAGGAATAAGTTCCTGTTCTGAAAGAAGCGGCCCAAGGGCCGCTTCTTTTATGTTTACCCCTTTCAAAACACCTCTCGGAGACTACCTCAGTGTCAAAACGCAGAGTCGTGGTGACCGGCTTGGGGATGCTTTCCCCGGTAGGCAACACTGCCGAATCCAGCTGGCAAGCCCTGCTCAACGGGCAGAGCGGCATTTCCCTCATCGACCACTTTGATGCAAGCGAGTTCGCAACCCGTTTCGCAGGCCTGGTCAAGGATTTCGACCCCGAAGAGTTCGGCATCAACCGCAAAGAAGCCCGCAAGATGGATCTCTTCATCCAGTATGGCGTGGCGGCGGGTGTTCAGGCCCTGGAAGATTCCGGCCTGATCATCAACGAAGAGAACGCGGAGCGGGTAGGCGTTGCCATCGGCTCTGGTATCGGCGGTCTGGGTCTCATTGAGCAGAACCACAGCAGCCTCATCAATGGCGGCCCCCGCAAGCTGAGCCCTTTCTTCGTTCCGTCCACCATCATCAATATGGTGTCCGGTCATCTTTCCATCATGAAAGGCATGCAGGGCCCGAACATCGCCGTGACAACCGCCTGTACCACGGGTACCCATGCCATAGGCATGGCTGGCCGGATGATCGCCTATGGCGATGCGGACGTGATGGTCGCCGGTGGTGCCGAGAAAGCCTCCACCCCCATGGGCATGGGCGGCTTTGCCGCTGCCAAGGCGCTCTCCACCCGCAATGACGAACCACAGAAGGCGAGCCGCCCCTGGGACAAGGATCGCGACGGTTTCGTGCTGGGCGACGGTGCCGGCGTACTGGTGCTGGAAGAGTATGAACATGCCAAGGCTCGCCGCGCCAAGATCTATGCCGAGCTGGTCGGCTTTGGCATGAGCGGGGATGCCTATCACATGACGGCCCCTCCCTCGGACGGCGATGGTGGCGCACGCGCCATGAAGAACGCCATCAAGGATGCTGGCATCGCACCCGAGCAGATCGGTTACATCAATGCTCACGGTACCTCTACCCCCCTTGGGGATGTGGCAGAGCTGCGCGGCATGAAGAAGGTGTTTGGTGAACATGCCAGCGCCCTGATGGTCAGCTCCACCAAGTCCATGACAGGCCACCTGTTGGGTGCGGCTGGCGCCATCGAGGCGATCATCACCGTGCTCTCTCTGCGTGACCAGATGGTGCCTCCCACCATCAACCTGGACAACCCGGATGATGAGTGCGACCTGGATCTGGTGCCGCACGTTGCCAAGGCCGGCAGCTTCGAATATGCCCTCTCCAATTCCTTCGGTTTTGGCGGCACCAATGGCTCCCTGATCTTCAAACGCGTATAATTCGCTCTGGGCGAATGATAAGGCCCGATACGGCAGTATCGGGCCTTTTTTATCGGAGGGATCCCCTTGCTGATTAATGGAATACCCACAGAAACACTGTCAGCCAGGGATCGTGGGCTGGCATACGGTGATGGTCATTTCACCACCATGCTGGTGAGGGAAGGGAAGGTACTCTGGTGGCAGGACCATCTGGCCCGGCTGCAACATGCCAACGCCCGGCTTGGTTTTGGCGAGCACTCCTGGGACCTGCTTGCCGACGAAGCGGCGCAGCTGGCTTCTGGGCAGACACAGGCTGTCGTCAAGATAATGCTGACCCGGGGCGCCGGTGGGCGGGGATATGACGCCGCAGGCTGTGACACGCCCACTCGCATCGTCTCTCTGGCACCTTATCCTGAGCATTATCATGATTGGCAGCAAACCGGCATCAATGCCCTGGTATGCCAGCAGCAGCTTGGTGACAGTCCCATGCTCGCCGGTCTCAAGACGCTGGGGCGCCTCGAACAAGTGATGCTGAAGCGCGAACTTGCTGCGCGTGGCGGGGTCGAAGGTATAGTCTTGAACAGCCGGGGATTTCTGGTAGAAGGGGTCAGCGCCAATCTGTTTTGGCGTCGTGGCAGGACGGTGTTCACACCGGATCTCACCCGCGCCGGGATCGATGGCATCATGCGCAAGCGCGTGATGACGATGCTTAAACAGATGGGCATTGAACTGCGTGTCGTTGAGGCTCCATTGGAGTCACTCTGGCAGGCGGAAGAAGTCTGGCTGACCAATACCCTGATGGGGATTGTCCCGGTCACCCGCATCGGGGATATGCACTATCCCAGTCCGGTATTGATCCGCCGTTTACAGGAGCGCTTGGTCATTGAAGTTTAATCGGCTTTACACCCTGCTCGCAGGGGCGGCACTCTCTGTCGCCGTTGTCGGAGGGTACGTGTATCACAAGTGGCAACAGGTGGAGACGCTCACCAACAAGGGGCCAACACGCCTCTTTACCGTCGAAAAAGGCGCCCATGCGGCGCGCCTGATTGCCGAACTGGGGGAGGGGGAAACCAGCCCCTGGGCGGTGCGTCTCTGGTTGCGCGGTCATCCCGAACTGGTGGCCATCAAGTCCGGCACCTATGAAATCAAGGAAGGGGCGCCGCTCAAGGAGACTCTCTCTCTCTTTGCTTCCGGCAAGGAGTTTCACTTCAGCCTGACCTTTGTCGAAGGGTCCCGATTTGAGGATTGGCTGAAGCAACTTTCCAGCGCCCCCTATCTGGAGCGCCTGACTCTGGAGCAGAGCGAAACCGAGCTGGCTCAGGAGCTCGGCATCGAAAATGGCAAGCTGGAGGGGTGGTTCCTGCCGGAAACCTACGCCTATACCACTCATGCCAGCGATCTTTCGATCCTGCGCCGCGCCTATCAGGACATGAAAACGTTCCTAGAGGCTTCCTGGGAGAAGCGTCAGGCCAATCTGCCTTACAAGACTCCCTATGAAGCGCTCATCATGGCCTCCATCATCGAAAAAGAGACGGGCCAACCGGATGAACGGGCCCAGATTGCTTCTGTGTTCGTCAACCGTCTACGCCTTGGCATGAAGTTGCAGACCGACCCTACCGTCATCTATGGGGTGAAGGAGAGGTACGATGGCAACATTCGCCGCAGCGATCTGACCGACGTGAACCCCTACAACACCTATGTGATCGACGGTCTGCCTCCGACGCCCATCGCCATGCCGGGCAAGGCCTCCATCGAGGCGGCGCTCAACCCCAAATCGACCGACTATCTCTACTTCGTTGCCAAGGGGGGCGGTGCCCACTACTTCTCCAAGACCCTCGATGAACACAATCGGGCGGTGCGTGAATACATATTGAAGAAACCCTAATGTCTAAATTTATCGTGATTGAAGGATTGGAAGGGGCAGGGAAGAGTTCTGCGGTGCGCTATGTGACCGACTATCTGCAAGCCCACGGAGTTGCGCGGATCGAGTGCACCCGGGAGCCGGGCGGCACGCCGCTGGCGGAACGCATGCGGGCCATCGTCAAGGAAGTGCACGACGAGCGCCTGACCGTCGAGGCCGAGCTGCTGTTGATGTACGCCTCCCGGGTACAACTGGTGGAGACCCGGATCAAGCCTGCCCTGGCAGACGGCATCTGGGTAGTGGGCGATCGCCACGATCTCTCCTCCCAGGCCTATCAGGGGGGTGGCCGCGGCATCGATGCGAACCTCATCGGCGCCATCAAACGGGCGGTCCTCGGGGATTTCAAGCCGGATCTGACGCTCTATCTGGACATCGATCCTGCCATCGGCCTGCAGCGGGCCCGCCATCGCGGCGAGCTGGACAGGATTGAGCTGGAGCAGATCGGCTTCTTTGAACGTACCCGCCAGCGTTACCTCGAGTTGGCGGCCGCCGATGATTCCATCCAGGTCATCGATGCCGGGTTGCCCCCGGCGCAAGTCAAAGCCGCCATCGAGGCAGCCCTTGAGCATTATCTGGCAAGCGAGGGGCTATGTATCCCTGGCTGATCCCGGATTGGCATGCCTTGAGCGAGACGTCCCGGGCCGGACGGCTCGGCCACGCCTGGTTGCTGCTAGGCGATCCCGGCCTTGGCAAGGAGCAGCTTGCAGAGCGACTGGCGCGACTGCACCTGTGTCAGCATCCACAACGAGGTGAGCCCTGCGGTCAGTGCCACTCCTGCCAGCTTTTTGAGAAGGGGCATCACCCGGATCTTGGCACCCTGGGGCCAGAGGGCAAGACCATAGGTGTCGAAGCCATCCGGGAGATTTGCAGCCGCCTCCAGAGCACGTCCCAGCTCGGTCGCGGCAAGGTGGTGATCATTCAGGAGGCGGAGCGCATGACGGAGTCTGCCGCCAATGCTTTGCTGAAGACGCTGGAAGAGCCGGCTGGCGACAGTCTGTTGCTGCTCATCGCATCCCGGGTATCTCGCCTGCTCCCCACCATCTTGAGCCGTTGTCACAAGCATGTCTGCCAGCTCCCCTCTGAGGGGGAGACCCTTGCCTGGCTCGCCGAGCAGGGCCATCAGGCGACCCAGGCCCAGGTGCGGATCTGCCAGGGTGCGCCGCTGCGGGTGCTGAGCTATATCGAAGCACAGCAAGATGATGCCAGACGGGCATTGCTCGACGGATTTGTCTCGCTGGCATCGGCCCCCACCCGTGCGGCGAATGTCTGCGCCCAGTTGGCCGAGGATAATCAGGTCCGGCTGCACTGGTTGCAGCTCTTCTTGTGCGATGCCCTCAAGCTTCAGGCTGGCTGCGGCCATCATCAACTGGCGATGCCGGATCTTGCATCACTCAGCCAGCAACTGGCTGAGAGACACTCCAGCGAACGGCTCCTGGAAGCTGAACAGCAGCTGGTTGTGCTGAAGGAGGCTTGTCAGCCAGGGCAGCTTTCCAATCCCACCATCCATTTGATGAACTGGCTCAATCGCTGGTTATAAACAAGGTTGTCTATGTTACTCGTTGATTCCCATTGCCATCTCGATCGCTTGAGTTATGGCTCCAAGCAGACCGACATGGCCGATGTACTGGCCAAGGCGGCGCAGCAGAGCGTGGGATATTTTCTCTGCGTGAGTGTGACTCAGGCCCAGTTCCCGACCATGATGGAGGCCATCGCCCCCCATCCCCAGGTGTTTGCCTCCTGCGGTGTTCACCCGCTCAATCAGGATCCCGGGGTGGATGCTGCCTTGCTGCTGACTCAGGCGGCCGATGAGAAAGTGGTGGCCATCGGCGAAACCGGGCTCGACTACTTCTATTCACCGGAAAACAAGGATGTACAGCAAGCCTCTTTCCGCGAACATATCCGGGTAGCCCGGGCACTGAACAAACCGCTCATCATCCACACCCGGGATGCCCAGGAAGACACGCTGCGGATCATACGAGAGGAGGGGGCCGAACAGGTGGGCGGAGTGCTGCACTGCTTCACCGAGTCCCTCGAAATGGCCGAGGCCGCGATGGCCATGGGGTTCTATATTTCCATCTCGGGAATAGCCACTTTCAAGAACGCCTCAGCCCTGCAGGCAGTGGTCAAGGCGTTGCCCCTGGAGCGACTGATGGTTGAAACCGACTCTCCCTATCTGGCACCGGTTCCGCACCGGGGGAGGGAGAACGAGCCGGCCTTTGTTCGCGACGTTGCCCAATTTATCGCGGATCTTCGCCAGATTCCGCTCGCCGAATTGGCGGAGGCCACCAGCCACAATTTCTTCGAATTGTTCAAGTTGGCAAAGCGATAACAGACAACGCCCCGCATAGCGGGGTGTTTTACTATGACAATCTGCACTATCACGACCCATCCAAAAACAATAATGTCAAGTTGTTATCTCTCACTTTGTGTGGTTGATGCTGATGAGATCAAATCGCCAGTTCCTGATAAAACGGAGCAGGGATGACAGAGTGCTTGAGGAATAAATGAGGGAGCTGAAATGGGTTAAAGCACTCTTCATAAGTATCGATAATATTCATTATCGATACTTGATAGATCTGAATGATCCTGTAAGATCCACCGAAACTCCGCTTTAAATCATAGAGTTAAGTGAACTACCCAAGCCTTCAAAACCCAGTTCAGCAATCCTTGCAAAGCGTCTTCGATCCTCAGCTGAACAGCCGGGCAAGACGCTTCCTGCGCAGCGCTAAAGCCGACTCCACCCTCAATGCCTATCAGGCAGATACCCGTATCTTTGTCTCCTGGTGCCAACTCCATGGGCTGGATCCCTTGCAGACAACACATCACGACATCATGAATTTTCTGGCGGATCAGGCCGACGGCATCCTGGCCAACTGGGTCTGGCTGGACAAGGAAGAAGGAAAGGGGGAACTTCGCAACGGGGAACCTCGCAAACCGGCCACCCTGGTAAGACGGCTTGCCGGCATTCGTTATGCCTTCAAGCAGAAGGGGATCCACCCCATGCCGACAGAGCATGCGGAGATAAAGGAGATGATGCGGGGCATAGTACGGCTCGGTGATAACCGCAAACGCAAAACGGGGGCGCTGACCCTGAAACCATTGGCCTGCGTATTGGACGAGATAGACACCAGCAACCTGGCTGGGCTTCGAGATTACACCCTGTTGCTCCTGATGTTCAGTGGCGCCTTGCGTCGATCGGAAGCGGCCAGGATCGAGGTGAATGACGTGCAGTTTGTGGGGCAGGGGATACGCCTTTGTCTCAAACCAAGCAAACATCAGCTCCATGAATCGGAGATAGCACTCATTCCAGGAACCCGGTATTGCCCGGTCTCTGCACTGCAACAATGGCTGAAAAAAAGCCGGATTGCTGAGGGCCCCCTGTTTCGTCGAATGAATCGCTGGGGACAGCTGATGACAGATCCCCTGGGGCCGCAAGGTATCAACTTGATGATCAAGCGGCGAACCGGCCAGGCCATCGACGATCTCCACGTCAGTGGCCACAGTTTGCGGCGGGGGTTCATCACCTCGGCGGTGACGGCGGGCAAGCCGATGAACAAGATCATCGAGGTGACCCGACACAAGGACATGCGCACCTTGCAGGAATATTTCGACGATGCCCACAAGTTCTCCGATCACGCCCTGGATGGGTTGTTATAGAGAACCGCGCCTCTCCATTTTTTATGTTAAATGATATCCTGTTGATCTGGTGATATATTCATGTCGTCCTCCACAGACATCATAACGGTGGGAGAGTCGTAATCCGATTTACTTTCGTAGAAGATGCCAATGAAAAATGAGAGATAACATTCACGATGTAGACATGTCGGAAGGTCACGATAGCCAGGAATTGAAGAAAAGCGCTGCGCAAGAGAATGCCGAACGGCAGCGCCAGCACGTGAAGCGCAAGCAGGAAACCCACAGCCGGTTGCAATGCTGGATAAGCAATCGTCATGCAGAGAGGTTGGCCATGCTGGGGCAACAACTGGAAGACAGTCAGGCCTCCATCATCGAGCAGGCAATCGATCTGCTCTATCAGCACGAACTGCAACAAACGACCAACGCGCAGCAGAGCGATATCCCCGAGTCGGCAGACATACTCGAATAGACGATGGTATCGAACCGGCGTGATTGAAAAAGGAAGACAAAAAAAGCCAGGTACGAATTCCTTGTACCTGGCATAGGGGAATTGGCTCCTTGCAGAGCCGTGCGCTAACTGGTATGCAGATAGCCTTAAGCTTAGACAAGGCTCTAGGCATTTCAAGAACCGGATAAAAGTTCAACCAGAGTGGGGGTTTTTCAGACTCGAACAGGCGCTATTTTTGCTCGAGCGACCCCACTCTCACGCATTGAACAGGTTGTTATCCCGTACCAGCTCCCGGGGCAGGGCATTCTTGATGCGACTCCCCACCCATTTCCCCATGCCGAGCGGGTGCCCCTGGTAACGAACGATCACTTCCCCAGTCCCGGCATCCTGCTCTGGCCAGACATCTCGTCCCATCATGAATTCACGGGCATTGGAGGCATCCAGCTCGACGCATCCCTTACTCGCCTCATGGCCGTAAGCCAGAGCCCATTCATGGGTCAATCGATATCCCTTCTTGAAGGTCTCAGCCAGCTTGATGCCGATGCGATCGAAGCGCAGCTTCCCCTGTACCTGCTCGAAGGCGTGAGGGAAGAGCCAGATCTCGTCATTGCGGCCAAACAGTTGGCCATGGGGCACGATGCCAAAATTCCCTTCAATCTCCCGCAGCATGGGGCCAGCCTCTTTCTCTGGCAGCGGCGAGAAGGGGAACTTGCCGAGCTTGCCCGGTTTGAACATGGTGTTGGGCACGGAGTGATGCTTGCGCAACCGGGCGACGAAAAATCCTTCACTGTCGAAGATCTGGGGCCAAACGTGCAAGTATCCCTCCGGTGTACAGGCTTTCTCCGCTCCCGGAAAGAGATCGGCCAACGAGTCAAAGCTGAAGGCATCACCGAACTTCTCCTGCAACGACTGACAGACGGCCTGATTCTCTTGCAGGCTCAGGGTGCAGGTGGAGTAGACCAGTACGCCGCCGGGTTTGAGGGCGTGAAAAGCGCTCTCCAGCAGGCCACGCTGCACCGCGGCAATCTCGTCGATGCTCTCGAGACTCCAGTTGCGCAGCGCGTCTTCATCTTTTCGCACCGTCCCCTCGCCGGAGCAGGGGGCGTCGAGCAGGATGGCGTCGAAGGTTTCAGGCAGCCATTGGCCAAAGACCTTGGCATCGAAATGGGTCATGCCGACGTTGGTCACACCGCAGCGCTGGATATTGGCGCTCAGCACTTTCAGCCTGCTGCTGGAAAACTCGTTGGCGATCAGCATGCCGCGGTTCTCCATCAGCGCCGCGATCTGGGTAGTCTTGGAGCCAGGGGCGGCGGCCGCGTCCAGCAACATGCCATCCCCTCTGGTTTGCTCACTGGCAAAGAGCGCCGTCACCGGCAACATGGAGCTCGCTTCCTGAATATAGAAGAGGCCGCACAGATGCTCGGCCGTGTTGCCAAGGGGGACGCTCTCATCACTGCGGGTGAGCCAGAAGCCGGTTTCACACCAGGGCACGGGATCCAGCTGCCAGCCAAGCGGCGCCATGCGGGCGACAAACTCGGATACCGTGATCTTGAGGGTGTTGACCCGGATGCTGCGCCGCAGCGGCTGCCGGCAACTCGCCACGAATGCCTCCATGGAGAGATGGGATGGCATGAACTCCGCAATGTGACGCAGGAAGTGATCGGGGAGGTAGGTGTTGTCGTGCACGGCGCAATCTCGCTGACCCAAAATGAGGGGCGACATCTTACCACAGTGCGCCGCCCTTCTTGATGGGAGAGTCCATGAGGCCATAAAAAAACCGGCACAAGGCCGGTTTTTGACGAGCAGGGGAATAACTCAGGGCAAGATGCGGGGACTCCACTCCAGCCACTCTTTCTCTGCCTTGGCATGAAGCGGATAACGATGGCCCGCCTTGACGGTCGCGCCCATCTCCCGCTCCGGCGTATTGAAGGCAATCCCGCCCGCCAGCAGGCTTTGCACCGTTTCGACCTCGATGGTGCCACCGGTCAGCCCGATATCGGCCTTGACCCCGGAGACATTCCAGAACCGGCTGTTGGCGCGTATCAGATGGGCGTACTGTCCATCCACATTCACATCGATCAGCACCTCGCTGCCATCCCGGGCCAGGGTCACGCCGGTGACGCTGCCCACCACCATCTTGCGAAACAGCAGGGGGCTGCCCACGCTGATGCCATCGACGGAGGGGCTCTTGAGGGTCAGGGCAAGACCGGCGGGGCCACTCTGGCTCAAGGGGAAGGTCTCCTTGCCAGCCCCTCGGCCCGGTGTCGCCTCCACAAAGGCCCCCTTGATCAGGGTATCGAGGTGGGCAACGCCTCCCAGCCCGACCTTGGCCTGCACCAGTGCATAGCGCGCCCCGGATTGCAGGAAGCGCGCGGCATATTGCTCATTCAGCTCGGCCTTGAAGCTTACCTGGCCCAGGGTCGGATCCAGTTCCACCTGCTCCACCTTGCCGATGTCCACTCCGCGATAGCGGATGGGGCTGCCGACCCCGAGACCCGGGTTGTGATCCGCCGTGAGCGTGAGGGTACGCACCTGGGAGCTTGCCTGCTCCTTGCTGTCAAAGAGCTGATGACTGCTGCGACCTGTCCCCAGCTTGTCGAATTCGATGGCACCACGCAGCAGGGTGGCGAGGTTCCCCATCTTGACCTGCACGCCGTCGAGCCGGATCTTGCCGTCGATGGCGGCCTTCTTCCAGAACTGAGGTTGCTGCTTGAGCAAAGGAGCATAGATGGCATCGATCTCCAGGGTGATGGCCACCCCGCGATCATCGGCATCCAGCGCCTTGACCTTGCCCGCTTCCAGTCCCAGATAGAGGACGGGGGAGCCCACACCGATCCCATCAGCCTGAGCGGCACGAAGCGTCCAGCTGACCGCTTTGGCATGGCGGCTCCCAAGCAGGGCCAGCTCCTGGCTGGGGTAGAGGCGGTCAATCCTGTCACCCTTCGGGGCCTGTACCAGCTTGATGCCCCCCGCCAACCAGGCACTGGCCGGGCTGGTCTCCACCTTGATACCGCTGAGGTCCGCCTCCACCTGCAAGGGGGCGGCGCGATAGAAGCGAGCCCGTTGCAGCAGATGGCGATAACGCTCGTTCACCAGCAACTCGACACTGGCATTGCCGCCGGCATCCAGGGTCAGTGCCCCGAGCTGACCTATCTGCAACCCCTTGAACCAGAGCGGAGCCCCTTCGCTCAAACCGGCGAGATCCTCTGCCTGCAGGGTCAGCTTGATGCCGCCGCGCTGTGCCTGGCTCTCCAGGGTCATGGTGTTGACCCGTTTACCGGGTTCATAGTCCAGACGAATGGCGGGCCCGGCCAGCAGGCGATCCGCATGCTTGATCCCGGCAGGGGAGAGAGAGACCGTCTCCCACACCAGACGACTCTTGCCGGTCACCCGGAACGCCTGCTCGGGGTTGATGAGGGCCGTCACGCTCCGCCCCTGTTCGGTGAGGCGAATGGGGTCGATGCGTCCAATCTCGATGCCCTCATAGAGGATGGGCATCCCTTCCTTGATGGGCAGAGTCCCCGCCTGGATGGTGATGCGCTCACCCCGGGCGGCCTCGGCCAGCCCCTTGTAGAGGATGAAGTTGACCCCCTTTTGCGCCACGGGAGAATCCTTGGGGGAGTCAAACGCAATGCCGCCGCTCAGGATGGAGGTGAGACTGCCCGCCTCCACGCTGACGCCAGCCAGGCTGAAGGAGCCCTTGATGCCGCTGATGTTCCAGAAGCGGGTATCCGCCTTGACGAGGTGCTCGAAGCGCGGCTCGATCACCAGATCCAGGATCACGTTCTGGTTCTCTTCCCCAAGACGGGTGTTGATGACACTGCCCACCTCCAGCCCGCGGAAATAGATCTTGGCACCGATGCCCACCGACCCCAGAGAATCGGCTGTCAGGTGCAGGGTTCGCCCCTGGGCCTGATAACCAGGGGGAGGGCCATCCAGGGCATCGAACTCATCCTCCAGCGGGTTGTTCTCCCGTCCGGGTTGCAGGTTGATGTAGTTGCCGGACACCAGGGTGTCCAGGCCGGAGATCTCGGTCAGTGACGCCTTCGGACTCACCAGCCAGAAGTCGGAGCCCTTGCGTATGAGGGAGCGGGCACGGCTGTCCACCTTGGCCAGCACCGCAATCTTGCGACCATCCTGTGCCAGTTCCAGCTCCTGGACCACGCCGATGGCGACCCCCTGATAGCGCAACTGGGTCTTGCCCGGCAAGATACCGTTGCCCTGGGCAAAGTTGATGCGAATGAGTTGACCACTGCTCGTCCACTGCTGGTAGAGAAAGCCTCCCGCCAGCAAGAGGGCGATGAAGGGCAGCAACCAGACCGGTGATAACCAGCGGTGCTTCTCAATGACGGGCTCAGCCCCGACCATACCGACTCCTTACATTGGCTGTGATGCACAGCGCGTTCGACACAAAAAACATTAACGGGCCGCCTTGTCCCACAACAGGCGGGTATCGAGCATCCTGGCCGACATCATGGTGAGCACCACCACGCCGGCGAACGCCGTCGCCCCGGGGCCGGCACGCACATTGAGCAGCACGCCGCGATCCACCAGGGCCACCATCAGCGAGATGACGAACAGGTCCAGCATGGACCAGCGTCCGATGAAATCGATGATGCGGTACATGACGAGTTGGCGTTTGCGGCGCACCGGCTTGCTGCGCTGCAACTGCCAGCAGATCCAGCCAAGACCCAGGATCTTGCCGATGGGCACGATGATGCTCGCGGTCAGTACTATGGTGGCGATGCCGGACATCTTGCTGCGATAGAGCGCCATGATACCGCTGAAAATGGTATCGGACTGCAATAATCCCTTGTTGTAGAAGTGGGTGATGGGCAGCAGGTTTGCAGGCAACAACATGAAGGTGGCCAGCGCCAGCAGGCCCCATGACCAGGCGAGGGAATGGGGAATGCGCATCTGCAAGGGGGTATGACAACGAGGGCAGCTCATGCCGTGTTGATGGCGCACCAGCAACCCACAGGTATGGCAGCGGCAAAGCCCCAGTTCACGGGCGCTGATCGGGGACATGGTCCGGCTCCCGGGAGGCATGTTGCAGCGGAATCCGCTCCCAGTAAGGGGCAGGATCAAAGAGGATCAGCAACGTCATGTTGAGCAGCATCAGACAACCCAGGCTCAGCAGACCGCCTCCCAGGCGCACGTCGGCGATGTCGATAAGCTTGAACAGGGCGACCAGCAGGCTGACGATGTACACCTCCAGCATGGCCCAGTGGCGAA
The DNA here is from genome assembly GCF_019048565.1 of Aeromonas sp. FDAARGOS 1406. NCBI lineage: Bacteria > Pseudomonadati > Pseudomonadota > Gammaproteobacteria > Aeromonadales > Aeromonadaceae > Aeromonas > Aeromonas sp. FDAARGOS 1406. Next base: position 397,725 of record NZ_CP077378.1, on the reverse strand, counting down.
ATACCTCGACCGCTTTGAGGGTCCACGCCAGCAGATGCCAGCGCTTGGCCAGGCCGGAGGCGAGGGCAAAGATCCCGAGCAGCAGCCCTGTCGGCGCCAGCACGGCGCACCAGAGCACCAGTGTTGCCACCCAGAGCTCGCTCTCGGCATACAGCATCATAATTCCCTTGATCAGGTTGGCGTCCGAGTTCACGCCCGCCAGACGAAGATAGATCAAAGGCTCAAAAAACGCGGAAGGCAGCAACAGGAATCCGGTGATGGTCAGCGCCATCAACTGGGAAGGGCGAAAGGCATAGCGCCCATACAGATGCTGATGACAGCGGGGGCAATGGGCGTGACGGCGCAGCGGCAGCAACTTGCGTTCGATCAGCAAGTCACAGGCCGGACAGACAATCACCGAGTGCGGATCCGACATACGATTCAACCTGTTGAAGGAATTGATGAAATTTACCTTAAAACGCCTGCCCTGTCTTGCCGCGCTGCACACCCCCCTTTGAAAAGACGTGTTTTCCGCTGTGAACTGGCCGCCGCCAGCCAAGCAGGGGCTGGCGATGCACGCCGACATGCTGAGGGTATTTGCAATACTGTATATACGTACATATACTTGCGGTCACTATCATCAGGAGGGCGCCGCGATGGCCGTTGAGATCAAGTATGTTGTGGTACGTGGGGGAGTGGAGAAGATGACCTTTGCCAGCAAGAAAGAGGCGGATGCCTATGACAAACTGCTGGACACCGCCGATGAGCTGATGACACTGCTGGCGGGTGCGCCGGTCGCGCTTGCACCGGAGCAGCAGGAGAGTCTGGCCTTTTATCTGGCCGAGCAGCGGGATCAGTTGCAGCAGGTATTGCGCGGTGGAAAAGGGCAGGGGAATTCCCCCAAAGAAGACAAGCTGGATACTGAACTGCCAAAGGGGAAGCCCCTGAAGAGCGTGGCTTGAGACGAAAGGGCGGGGAAGGGGATGTGAGGCAGAATCCACTTTCTCATTCATGAAAAGTGCAACTTAAGTCATTGTCACGCCTCTTTTCCCCGAGAATTTTCCAACCACACCGCATATTTATTGAATATGCCGATTGCTCGTTATCATGGGGTATCACAGCAAGATGCCTCAGGTCGTTGCCCCCAAGGCGCACTGCAACCCCTGATGCCGATAACCCCATTTATCGGCATCAGGGGGGTGCGGCCCCGTTCAAAACATTCAACCGACATCACACACCATCATGACTCATCCAGCACTTCCACCCGCCATGCCACTGTTCGATAGCGTGGACCACCTTGAGGCGGGCAATCCCCAGGTCAACCAGTACCTCGCCACCCTGAGTCTTGGCAAAGTCCCCGACGCGGGGATCGTGTATGAGCTGGCCGTCGACTGGCTGCTGGAGCAGCGCCACAGCGAAAACAACTACAAGACCTATCGCAGTGAGCTGACCACTTTTTTGCACTGGTGTTTTTGCGAGGTGGCCATCAGCCCCAGGGATCTCACCAGGCGCATCATGATGCGCTATCTCGACTATTGCCAGGCGCCACCGTCCAGACTGATTGCCTACCGCAACGTCGCCCAGTTCGTGCTCGACAAGGAGTGGGGGGAACGGTTGCCAAACCCCCTGTGGCGTCCGTTTCTTGGCAAGCGGGAACTGGGCCGGGAGCTACCGTATCGACTGAGTGAGCAGGCGATGAAGACAAAACTCGCCATTTTGTCCGCCTTCTTCCAGTTTCTCATCCAGGAGGAGTACATGGATCGCAATCCGGCTCTCCTGCTGCAGCGGGTTAAACGTGCGGGCCCCCAGGAGGCTGGTGAAGACGCGCAATCCTTCACTGAGCTGCAATGGTCTTATGTGATGCAAGCCGCCGAACAGCTCGCTGCCGAATGCCCGGCACAACATGAGCGCAGCCGCTTTCTCATCTGTCTGATGTATGCCTGTTATCTGCGGATTTCCGAGGTGGCGGCCAGGCCGGGTTTCAGCCCCGTCATGGGCCAGTTTCGACGTGACGCCAAAACGGGCGTCTGGGGTTATGACATTCCCCGCAGCAAAGGCGGTAAACGTCGCACCGTGGCCGTTTCTCAGGCTCTGCTCGAAGCCCTGACTCGCTATCGTACCTTTCTTGGCCTTTCGCCACTGCCGGCCCCCGGCGAGCAGACCCCGCTGTTCGTACGCCACAAGGCGGCGGCCCATGGCCGCGAACAAGGCGAACTCAATGCCAATCTGGGTATCCGCCAGCTTCGAGACCTGGTAATGGCGGTATTTGAACAGGCCGCAAGCCTCGCCGAACAAGACGGTTTTGATCAGGATGCCGCTGAAATGCGAACCCTGACGCCGCACTCCATTCGCCATACCGGTATCACCCATGACATCAATCTGCACGGCCGGCCTTTATCCCACGTACAAGCCGATGCGGGACACGACAGCATCGACACCACCTCCAAGTACCTGCACACCGGCAACCGGGAACGTCACGAGAGTGCCAGCCGCAAGCCGCTGGATCACTTGCTCGACCAGAACCGTACATATGACTGATAACCAATGGTGAACAATAAAACTGCACTCATAACCAAGACACGGGACCTAAAGGCAATCCTTGATTGATTATGCCCTGGGACTCATAAAATACGACACTGCGCATAATGCATATTATGTTAAATGAAATATCTTGGTATTCTGTCACCCTCAACCGAACTGTGTATAATGGTGGCAATTGATCCTATCCCCGACCGGATGTCTTAAGTGGCTGAATTAACATCAGAACAATTAAAACCCGCTTTCTCGATTGAGCAGTTCCCCACACTTGGCGAACTCGACCCCATTCCGTTTGCCGCCCTGCAACCCAGAGCGATTTCGGGTATCAAACGGCTGGCCAGTTTTGATGGTGACTGCCCGGTCATGATCCTCAACGGTTTCCCCGGTGCAGATTACGAGAATGTCTGCCAGACCCTGATCGCCTCTTCGAATGGCAAGGATGGCGACCTGTTCGATCTCTGTTATACCGAGAATCTCAACAACCCTTTCAAGCCCATCTGGCTGCGCCTGCAACCGGGCTCGGGTTTCGAGTTCTGCGAAATGGTCGGTGAGCTGCTCAAGCTGATGAGCCACCATCTCGACGCCGAGCGGCTGGTCACCCGGATCATCCGCAAACAGAACAACGACCCCAAGATCGTGGATTTCCTCTCCGATCTGGCCGCCCATGTCGCCCAGGGCCTCGAGTTCCAGCACCCGGTGCTCATCAACCTGCTGATCCATCATGAGGATCAGCAAGCCCCTGTCGTCTACGGCCGTGACCTGAACTGGGATACCTTGTTCGGCTCTATCAACTATCAGACGGAACAAGGCTCCGTCTACGCCAACCAGCACCTTTTGGAACCTGGTCTGCTGCGGGAAGCCAACGGTGGTTACCTGATACTTCAGCTCGATGAGCTGCTGGATCAGCCTCATCTCTGGTTCAAGCTCAAAAACGCCATGCAAAAAGGCGAGCTGGACTGGAATGCCTATCAGGAAGGCAAGACGCTGACACCGTTCTTCACCCCGGAAGCGACCCCCATCCGGTTCAAGTTGATCCTGGTCGGTGACAGGCTGGACGTGGCGGAATTCCAGATGCTGGACAGGGACATGGCGGAGCGCATCTTCCTGCGTGCCGATCTGGTCTCCGAAGTGAACATCGAGGAAGATCTCCCCGCCTTCCTGCAATATCTCGCCTGGCTGCGAGCGCGCTGGGCGCTGCTGGATTTCACGCCAAGTGCCCTCCTCGCCCTCTGTCGCCATGCCAGCCGCCTGTGTGACCACCAGGAGTGGCTATCCCTCTCCGAGGTACAGCTCGGCGCCATCATGCGCATGGCCGACAGCCTGGCCCGCGAGCTGGAAGCGACCAGCGTCACTGACGAACATATCCTGCTCGCCCTGGAAGAGCAGGATTACCGCCTCAACTATCTGGTGGAGCAATCGGATCAGGGTGTTATCGACGGCCAGATCCTGCTGCAGACCGACGGTGAAGAGGTTGGCCAGATCAACGGCCTTTCCGTCATCCAGGTGGCCGGCCATCCCTATGACTTCGGGGAGCCGGTACGCCTCACCGCGACCGTCCACCTCGGGGATGGCGATGTGGCTGACATCGAGCGCAAGGCGGAGCTCGCCGGGCACATTCACGCCAAAGCCATGATGATCATCCACGGTTACCTCTCCAACAAGTTCGGCGCAGAGAACCCCTCGCCGCTCTCGGCCAACCTGGTGTTCGAGCAGTCATACCACGAGATCGATGGTGACAGCGCCTCCCTGACCGGCCTGTGTGCCCTGCTCTCTGCCCTCGCCCGCCAGCCCATCTACCAGCACTTCGCTGTGACCGGTGCGGTCGACCAGTTCGGCAATGTGCAGGCCGTTGGCGGCGTGAACGAGAAGATTGAGGGCTTCTTCCGGGTGTGCAAGATCCACGGCCTCACCGGCAAGCAAGGCATTCTGCTGCCCGGCACCAACGCCCAGCAGCTCAACCTCTCTGATGAAGTGATCGCGGCAGTAGAGGCCGGCCAGTTCCACATCCACCCGGTGGATCACGTGGAAGAGGCTATCGAGCTGCTCACCGGCTGCGTTGCTGGCGAACCAGACATGCCGGATACCCTGTTTGGCCGCATCCAGGAGAGACTGGACGAACTCAATGGCACGGCAACCAAGAGTGGCGGCCTGCTGCGCAGCCTGCTGGATCGGCTGCTTGGCCGTTAAATGAAGTGATCGGAGTTGTTTAGCGAACATCTGTAAGCTAAATTGGCCCGGCTTTGACCCATATGAAGGATAAACAGCGTGACCCTAGATAACGACACCACTGATCCCCGCCTCTCCCTGTGCGAACAAGGCAAAGAGTCCTTTACCCGTGAAGAGCTGCTTGCCTGCAGCCGTGGCGAATTATTTGGTGAAGGTAACAGCCAGCTGCCCGCCCCCAACATGCTGATGATGGATCGCATCGTCAAGATCAACGACCATGGCGGCGAGCACGGCAAGGGTGAAATCCTGGCTGAACTCGATATCACGCCGGATCTCTGGTTCTTCGACTGCCACTTCCCCGGCGATCCCGTCATGCCCGGCTGCCTGGGCCTGGATGCTATGTGGCAACTGGTCGGCTTCTTCCTGGGCTGGAAAGGGGGTCCTGGCAAAGGACGTGCGCTGGGTGTCGGTGAAGTCAAGTTCACCGGCCAGATCCTGCCGACGGCCAAGAAGGTCACCTACAAGATCACCTTCAAGCGCGTCATCAACCGCAAACTGGTCATGGGCATTGCCGATGGCGTCGTGGAAGTGGATGGTCGCCCCATCTACAGCGCCACCGATCTGAAAGTGGGCCTGTTCAAAGACACCACCGCATTCTGATCCTGCTCCTGGGTGAGCAGAGACAACGTAAAGGGGCCACGATGGCCCCTTTCCTATTGTAATGAGTGATGAAGTATCGGTTACTTCATGAAGAGGCCTGAGCCTCGCCCTTCCATGGCATCGCGCCAACCACCAAGCCAATGGCCCCTGGCATCCAGGCACTGGTACGGACACGCTTCTTTCTGTTTGCCGACTACGCCAGCCTGATAACCACGAGCGCGAGCTCTCTCCAGACGGTCCCGTTTCTGTCTCTTCATCATCTACGACCCTCTTCGTGGAACAAAAAAAGCGACCAGTTTTTCACCGGTCGCCTTCATCTTTACCCCAGGGGGGAGGCAGGGTCAAACAAAAAATTCCATGCTATTCAGGGGTTGTGACACAAGATACTGAACTGCATTAATTTTTGATGACACTTACTTATCGCTGATAGCGACGCAGCCAGGCAAAGGGCAGCGCCAGCAGAGTCAACCAGAACAGGCTGCCACCACCGCCCTCGCCACCATCCTGACCGGTCTGGTTGTTGACCGGCGCATTGCTGACCACATAGCTGGCCGGGGCATTGCCCTGATAATCCGCCACGGCCGGCGTCAGTTTGACGGCGACCACGGTGGCGTTGGCGCGTTTGTTGAGGTCGCTCTCGCTGTCATAGCGATACGCCGTCGCGGCAATGGTGCCGTCGCTGCTGATGCCGCTGGCATAAGCGATGTGATAGTACTTGCCGTTCTGGGCACACTGCTTGTTGCCGGCGTCATCCTTGCCACAGATGAGATCGTTCAGATACCAGCTGTTGGCCGGGGCGGCCGCGTTCAGCAGGAAGGCTTCCTGCATGCGGTTGGTGCCATTGACCACCGGTTGGGTCTGATGGCGGGAGTCGCGCCAGCCAACCACCATGTTGTGCTCGTTGATGGCGGCCGCTTCCGAGCCTGCCCCCGAGACCGGCTTGTCTTGAAGAGGAAGGCTGGCCGCCGTACCCGGCTTGCTCAGGTTGAACAGGAACATCTCCACCGGGCGGTTCTGACCCTTGTTGATGCGATAGCGCTGGTTGCCGATCACGTAGCCGTTGTCGTTGACGGCCACGGCCCAGCTGTGTTGCAGCTTGGCATCGTCCTTGCCAGGCTCGCCATCCGGCAGCGGGATGATCTTGGTGGTGCCCACGGTGCCGGCAGCCGTATCCAGGGTCCAGTAGCTGGCGAGGTTGCGGCCATCCAGATCACCGGTGCCCACCTCGCCGGTAGAGCTGTAGCCCACGCCGTAGAGGGTGCCGTTGTACTTGGCCACGCCCAGTGCAGAAGCGGTTTGCAGCACCTCGTCACGCTGATGGCCATAGGTGCCGGCCTGCATCAGCTTGTTGAACCCGCCCGAGCTGTTGAGCAGCCAGAAACTCGCCTGGGTATCGACCCCGGGGCAGTAGCGGAAGTCACCGTACTGGCTGTCATTGCCCGTCTCGAAACACCACTTGTAGAAATCACCGCCCACCTTGTGGCGATACTTGTCGCTGGCCGCGGTACCGGTCACCAGATACTGACCGTTGTCCAGCTTCTTGATGGAGGTGGGTACGCTCAGGCCGTGGGTGCTGGCCGCATCCTTGAGCTCGACCGGGTTGCCGTCATTGACCACGGCAAAGGCGGTGCGCAGCTTGCCATTCATCTTGTAACCGACCCGATCCTCCGGAACATCCCCGAGGGCCGTCACCAGGCCATCGACCTCGGAGCTGGTCACGTAGCCCAGGTTGCTGCGTTGATCCACCTTGTCCAGGAAGTCGCGACGCCACTGGTAGGCAAAGCCCGAGTTGTCGCTCCAGAAGGAGTTGCAGACCGAGTTGGAGAGCATGCAACCCTGCTCGAAACGGAAACGATCCACCAGGAAGTCGGCAAACCGCACGGTGGAGAAGTATTCCGCCATGTTGTTCTTGGTGTTGAGCCCGATGAGGCCGTTGGCATCGCCGCTGATCCCGCTGGCATAGCCTTTGACTTCGTCATCGACGATGGTGAAAAAGGAGCTTTGTGCCGCCTGCGCGTTGAGGCTGGCGCCGACCAGGATGGCCAGCATGGATAATTGCTTTTTCATCTACTTCCTTAGTCTTGATGTTTCAACGCTTCCAACTCCTCCCAACGGGAGAAGGCGTGTTCCAATGCGGCCTCTGCCGCATTCAATGCATCCAGTTTGGGCTGGGTCTGCTCTGCTGGCAGGGAGAAGAAACCGGGGTGGTTAATCTCGGCCTGCAGGGCATCGAGTTCCATTTCCAACTGTTCCAGCCGGGCTGGCAGATTATCCAGCTCCAGTTGCAACTTGTAAGAGAGTTTTCGTGTTTTTTTCGCAGGCTCCGCTGCCGATGCGACAGGCTCTGCCACCTTGACCGGGGCCGGCTTGGCCGTCTGTTGGGCGGCCTGCAGGGCTCGTGTGGCCATCATGTCGGCGTAGCCCCCGACATAATCGCTGATCCGTCCATCCCCTTCAAACAGCCAGCAGCCGGTCACGGTATTGTCGATGAAACGGCGATCGTGGCTGACCAGCAGCAGGGTGCCCGGATAATCGGTGAGCAGCTCTTCCAGCAATTCCAGCGTTTCGACATCCAGGTCGTTGGTTGGTTCATCCAGAATCAACAAGTTACTGGGTTTGAGGAAGAGTTTGGCCAACAGTAGACGGTTTTTCTCGCCCCCTGACAAGGCCTTGACCGGGGTGCGCGCCCGCTTGGGCTCGAACAGGAAGTCCTGCAGGTAGCCAAGGATGTGGCGGGAGCGGCCGCGAAACATCACCTCCTGCTTGCCCTCCCCCACGTTGTCCACCACCGTCTTCTCGGGATCGAGCTGCTCACGGTATTGATCGAAGTAGGCCACTTCCAGGTTGGTCCCCTGGCGCACCGAGCCACGGCTCGCCTCGAGCTGGCCCATCAGCAGCTTGATCAGGGTCGACTTGCCGCAGCCGTTGGGGCCAACCAGAGCAATCTTGTCCCCGCGCAGCACCTGCAGATCCAGTCCCTGGAACAGGGTGCGATCACCAAAGTCCAGCCCCAGCCCCTCGGTCTCGAACACCAGCTTGCCGGAGCGGCCCGCCTCGTCCAGTTGCAGCTTGGCCTTGCCCTGCAGTTCCCGGCGCTGGGTGCGCTCCATGCGCATCGCCTTGAGGGCCCGCACCCGTCCCTCGTTGCGGGTACGACGCGCCTTGATCCCCTGGCGGACCCACACCTCTTCCTGGGCCAGCTTGCGGTCGAACTCGGCGTTTTTCAGCTCCTCGACCCGCAACCACTCCTCCTTGCCTTGCAGATATTCGTCATAGTTACCGGGCCAGGAGGTGATCACGCCGCGATCGAGATCGATGATCCGGGTCGCCAGCTTGTGGATGAACTCCCGGTCGTGGGAGATGAAGACGATGGCGCCACGAAAGTCCTTGAGGAACTCTTCCAGCCAGTTGATGGCATCGATGTCCAGATGGTTGGTCGGCTCGTCCAGCAGCAACAGGTCCGGGTCACACGCCAGGGCGCGGGCCAGAGCCACCTTGCGCAGCCAGCCGCCAGACAGACTGTCGAGCGTCACATCAGGGTCGAGATCGAGCAGGGTCAGCACCTGATTGATGCGGGTTTCGTACTGCCAGCCGTTCTGATAGTCGAGCTGCTCCTGCAACTGGCTCATGGTGCGAATGTTGGCATCGGAAGGGTCGTGCGCCAGGGCGTGGGAGACATGGTGGTACTGCTTGAGCAGCTCCCCTACCCCGGCCAGCCCTTCTGCGGCGTAATCGAACACGGTGATCTCGCTCGAGGCGGGCGGATCCTGCTCGAGGCGGGTCACTTTCAAATCTTGTTGCAACACCAGACGGCCGTCGTCCAGCGGCAGTTCGCTGGCAATCACCTTCATCAGGGTGGACTTGCCCGCCCCGTTGCGACCCACCAGACAGAGGCGCTCGCCCCGCTCTATGGTGAGCTCGGCATGGTCGAGCAGCGGAAAATCACTGAACGACAGGGACGCGCCGTGCAATGTCAAAAGAGCCATGTTTGTTCCTTGTTGCTTATGAAAAAACGGGCGGCAGCGTGAATCTGCCCCCGTTTTGTCGTCAAATCCTGCTCACCCCTGTGCCAGCCAGCCTTGCAGCTCCCCCAGGGTGAAGGGCCAGCCCAGCTCCCGGCCGGCACTGTCTTGCAGCACCGGGATGCGCACCCGGTAAGCCTCGAGCCAGGCCTCCTCCTCCAGGATGTCGCAGCGGCGGGTCTGCGCGGCCATCCCGGCCTGTTCCACCAGCGTCCACGCCTGTTCGCACAGGTGGCAGCCGTCGGTGTGAAACAGGGTCAGCATCAGCCTTGTGCCTCGGCGTGGGTGATGATCCAGCAGTTGTGGATATGCTGGTTGCGCTCGAAGTCCTTGGGCCGGGTCTTGTTCGTGATGTTCTGCGCCTTGAGACCGATGGCGTCAAGGCCGGCCAAGTCCATCTTGAAGTGGCGTTTGTTGTTGGAGAAGACCAGGGTGCCGTCCGCCGCGAGCAGGCGCTTGAGGTGCTGCATCAACAGCAGGTGATCCCGCTGCACGTCGAAGCTCTCGTCCATCCGCTTGGAGTTGGAGAAGGTGGGCGGATCGATGAAGATGAGGTCGTACTGCTCGTCGGCTTCCGACAACCACTTCAGGCAGTCCGCCTGCACGAACTTGTGCTCGCGGCCCACCAGCGAGTTGAGGCGCATGTTGTCCTGGGCCCAGTTGAGGTAGGTGCGCGACATGTCCACCGTGGTGGTTTCGCGGGCGCCGCCGAGCCCCGCGTGCACGGTGGCACTGCCGGTGTAGGCGAAGAGGTTCAGGAAGCGCTTGCCCTTTGCCATCTGGCCCAGCATGCGGCGGGTCTGGCGGTGGTCGAGGAAGAGGCCGGTGTCCAGATAGTCGTAGAGGTTGACCCAGAGGCGTGCACCGTACTCCTGCACCTCCATCCGGTGCTGCTCTTCGGAGAGCTTCTGGTACTGCTGTTTGCCTTCCTGGCGCTCGCGCACCTTCAGGATCACCTTCTCGCCGTCCATGCCGGTCACCTTGATGGCGGCCTGCACCATGTCCAGCAGACGCTGGCGGGTTTTCTGGGCGGGAATGTCCTTGGGCGCCGCGTACTCCTGTACCACCAGATAATCCTGATAGCGGTCGATGGCGGCGTTGTATTCCGGCAAGTCCGCGTCATAGAGGCGGTAGCAATCGAGGTTCTCCTTGCTCGCCCATTTCTCGAGGGTCTTCAGATTCTTGCGCAGACGGTTGGCAAAGTCCTGGGCCACCTCTTTCTGGGAAGCGACGGCATCGAGGGCGATCTGATAGTTGCGCAGCTGGCACTCGAGGGCGCCGTTGAACAGGCGATACTGCTTGTCGGCACGCAAGCGCAGGCAGCTCAGGAGTTCGGGAGAGGCGGAGAGAATGGTGACCTTCCACCCCTGGAAGCCGCGGCGCAGGGCATCGCCAAGGGCCTGATGCACTTCCAGCAACGCCGGGAATTCACCGAGACGCTCGCCATAGGGCGGGTTGGAGATGAGCATGCCGACCTGACGGCTCTCTCCTTCCACAGCCGGCATCGGCAGCGGATTTTCCAGCTTGGTGACATCGGCCTGCTTGAAGGTAATGAGATGGGCCACGCCGGCGGCCTTGGCGTTGTCACGGGCCTTCATCAGGACCCGGGTATCCGCATCGCAACCGAACAGTTTCACCTCGCAGCGCTGCATGCCGCGCTTGGCACGCACCTGGGCTTCCATCATCAGACTCTGCCACAGTTCACCATCGTGTTGCAGCCAGCGATCGAAACCGAAGCGCTCACGGCGCAGCGCAGGCGCCATGTCGGCAGCGATGAAGGCCGCTTCAATCAGCAGGGTACCGGAGCCGCACATGGGGTCCATCATGGGCTCGCCAGCCCAGCCGCTGCGGGCAATCATGGCCGCAGCCAGGTTCTCTTTGAGGGGCGCCTCGCCGGTGCCCTGGCGATAGAAGCGCTGGTGCAGCGCCGGTCCTGACAAGTCCAGCGTGATATTGGCCTTGCCTTTGCCAAGGTGCGCCATGATGCGAATGTCCGGAGACTTCTTGTCCACATCCGGGCGCACGTGGCCGCGCTTGGTGAAGCGATCGACGATGGCGTCCTTGATCTTCAGGGCGCCGTACTGGGTATTGCGAATGGAGGCGTTGGTACCGGTAAAGTCCACCGCGATGGTGGCGGTACCGGAGAAGTGCTCCTCCCAGGGAATGGTATGAGCCCCGAGGTAGAGGTCCAGATCGTCGTTCATCTGGAACTCGGAGAGCACCAGCACGATACGGGAGGCAAAGCGGCTCCACAGACAGGCCTTGTAGCCGATGGCCAGTTCGCCCTTGAAGTGGACGCCGGCCACGGTCTCACGGACCTGCTCCGCACCCAGATTGGTCAGCTCGACGGCCAGCAGGTTTTCCAGCCCCTTGGGGCAGGTTGCAAAAAATTCTTTCATCACGCTCACGGGGATGCCATAAAAATAGTGCCGCATTATACCTTATCGGCCCGCGCTCGGCACTCGAACCTTGGACAAAGGCGCCATATAAACGGCAAGAGGCGCGGCAGACTCTCCCCTCCCCCCTTGCGGGCGACAGGATCCCGCTCTTGGCTGGCAGCTGTCTACCATCACATTCGTAAAGAATTCGAAAATCTTGCCCGGACCAGGCAGAAAATGGTCGTGACGACCAGACGAAGGAAAAAGACAAATAATGGAACAAGAGAGAGACTGTGCGCTTAAATATCAGACCAATATAGCAGGTCTATAACAGACTTATTCGTCGCCATATAACGGCCCCATCGTCAGCCCACTTCCCGATATTGTGTCTGTGCCCGGACTCTGGCTTGCATCCGGTTATTCATCACCTTGATCACGGCAAAGCGCGGCAGCGTCTTGCTGTTGGTCAGCACCAGTTCGTCGGTCAGGTTCAGGCAAACGCTCGCCTGATCGCCGGCTTCGATGACCATGAATTCCCCCCGACCGTGGGGAGTATCCATCCACACCAGGGATCCCATCTCTGGAATAACATGAGCCTGCTGTTCATGAAAGAACCAGCTTTGCGGCATCAGGGGTTTATAAAAACGGCTGACGGCGATGGCATTGAGGACCAGCTGGACCTGGTGGGGCGTACTCCAGTCGAGTTCAGCAGCCTTGTCCATCAACTGGTAATAGAGGGCGGCATCATCCACACAAAAAGGCTGGGTGGTGAAAGAACAGGGAACAAGTTGTCGACCTTTATATTCGGTGGCAAATATCATGCGATCGGACAAATCCAGCATCAGGCGATCATCCTGAGCGTCATAATGCCACTGCCAATTGTCATTGGGTTGAATACACATGGTGGTGCCCTTATCTAAGCCGTCCCTCGACTTTATTCCATGTCGAGAATTTGAGCAACGTTAAATAAGGGCAACCGGTTATTTTTTAAATATGGGTAACGATCTCTTTGACCAGACTCGGCCCTTTATAAATAAAGCCGCTGTAAATCTGGACAAGACTGGCACCCGCTGCCAGTTTTTCCCGAGCCGCCATGGCGCTGTCGATACCACCCACACCGATAATGGGCAGGGCGCCGTCGAGGGCCTTGGCCAGGTGGCGGATCACCTCGGTGCTCTTGTGCTGGAGCGGACGACCGCTGAGCCCGCCAGCCTCTGCGGCATGGGGCATGTCATATATCATCTCCCGCTCCAGAGTGGTATTGGTGGCGATGACACCGTCAATACGGTTCTTGATCAAAGAGGCGGCTACCTGATCTATTTCATCGAGTGACAGATCCGGGGCAATTTTCACGGCCAGCGGCACATACTTTTTATATTTCTCGGCCAGCTCCTGTTGACGCTGTTTCAATGCGGCCAGCAGTTCATCCAGTGCATCGCCATATTGCAATTGACGCAGACCCGGGGTGTTTGGCGAGGAAATATTGACCGCAATATAACCGGCGTGGTCATACACCTTGTCCATGCAGAGAAGGTAATCATCCTTGCCCTGCTCGATGGGGGTGTCCTTGTTCTTGCCGATATTGATGCCGATCACCCCCTGATATTTGGCCTCTTTCACCTTGGCCACTAGGTGATCGACTCCCTTGTTGTTGAATCCCATGCGATTGATGATCCCCTCGGCCGGGATCACCCGGAAGAGACGAGGCTTGTCATTGCCGCTCTGGGGTCTGGGGGTCACGGTACCGACCTCGATGAAACCGAACCCCATGGCGCCGAAGGCATCAATGCACTCCCCGTCTTTATCCAGACCGGCGGCCAACCCCACCGGATTGGCAAAATTAAGCCCCATGACGGTGACGGGGCGTTTGGGCAGAGAATGGCGGAAGAAACAATCAAGCGGGGTACCGAGAAGGCGGGGCAAATATTTGATGGAGAGATCGTGAGCCTGCTCCGGATTGAGTTTGAACAGGAAATGCCTGGCGAGTGGGTACAGCATGCTTGCTCCTTAAAAAAAGCCCCGGCAACTGGCCGGGGCTTTTGGGGTTATGCCGAGGTTCGGCAATTCAACTGGAGCAGGTTCAACTCTCGCAAGGCCACCGAGAACTTGGCGAACTCGTGCGTGCTCGTGGTCTTGAAGTCGGCCAACATGTGGGTCCAACGGGACAAGAGTTGCTCATGCTCCGAAATCCAGTCGGCCAGTATGGTAGCGCATTCCCCCTGCTCTTTGCACCCTTCCAGTACCACGGAGGTGAGGCTGCGTTGCTGCCAGTCCAGATCTTCGCGGAAGGAGGCCCGCGCCATCGCCTGCCAGTGGTTGCCCACCGGCTGATGGTTGATCTGTTCAAGGAACCAGTGCAGATCCAGCTTGGCACCCAGGCGGTAGTAGACGTTGGCAACCCGCAGGATGTCGGTCTTGTGCTCCGCGGCAATCTGCGCCAGATCCAGGCAGGAGAAGAGGCTGCTCATGTGGGCCACGCGACGGGCGATGGCCTCCGGCACCTGTTTCTCCACCAGGGCGGCGACCGCCTGGCGGTGTTCGGCCACTTCGCTTTCGTCCATTACCTCGTAAAGGTGCTGACTCAGGGTCTCGAAGGCCGGGCGGAAGAAGGCGATGTTCTCGCCGATGCTCCAGCTGCGGTTGCGGGCGCGCAGGAACCAGCGGGTGGCGCGGCGTACGATGCGGCGGCTGTAGAACATCAGCTCGAGCTGGGTCTGGGCATCCACCCCGTTGTCACACCCTTCGATGTCACGCCACAGGGCGCCGAGGCCGAACACTTCCCGGGCCATGGCGAAGCAGCAGGCCACTTCCGCCACCGAGGCACCGGTCTCGTCCTTCATCCGGCTGGCGAAGTTGAGCCCCATGTCGTTGACCAGCATGTTGGCCACCCGGGTCGCGATGATCTCGCCTCGCAGCGGATGCTGGGCCAGGGCCGCGCCAAATTGCTGCTGCAACTGGGTCGGGAAGCTGGTGACCAGCATGTTGGCGAGGAAGGGCTCGTCGGTCACTTCCGGGCAGTTGAGCTGCTCTTTGAGCACCATCTTGCCGTAAGCCACCAGTACCGCCAGCTCGGGTCGGGTCAGCCCCTGCCCTGCCGCCATCCGCTCGGAGAGCTCCTCGTCGGAGGGGAGGAACTCGAGCGCCCGGTCCAGCTTGCCTTCCCGCTCCAGCCCCTGGATGAAGCGCTGCTGCTCTTTCAGCTGCTCAGCACCACGGAAGGCGGTCACCGAGATGGATTGTGACTGGCGATAGGCGTTGGTGATGACCACCTGGGCCACCGCATCCGTCATCTCGTAGAGCATCTGGTTACGCTGCTTGAGAGTCAGATCCCCGGCGGCCACCAATTGGTTCAGCAGGATCTTGATGTTGACCTCGTTGTCGGAGCAATCCACCCCGCCCACGTTGTCGGTGAAGTCGGTGTTGATGCGACCACCCTGACTGGCATACTCCACCCGGCCAAGCTGGGTGAAGCCCAGGTTGCCACCCTCGCCCACGATGCGGGCACGCAGGTCACGACCATTGACCCGCAGCACGTCGTTGCTGCGATCCCCGACGTCGGCGTCGCTCTCGCGGGCACTCTTCACATAGGTGCCGATGCCGCCGTTCCAGAGCAGGTCGACGTTCAGGCAGAGCAGCGCCTTGATCAGCTCGTTCGGGGCCATGCCGCTCTTGTCGGTGCCGAGCAGGGTCTGCATTTCCGGGCTCAGCTTGATGGACTTGGCAGAGCGCAGGAAGATGCCGCCCCCCTTGGAGATGAGCTCACGGTTGTAGTCATCCCAGCTGGAGCCGGGCAGCTCGAACAGGCGCTTGCGCTCGACGAAGCTCCCGGCCGCATCCGGGGTCGGGTCGACGAAGATGTGCATGTGGTTGAAAGCGCCCACCAGCTGGATGTGCTCGGAGAGCAGCATGCCGTTGCCGAACACGTCGCCGGCCATGTCGCCTATCCCCACGCAGGTGAAGTCGGTGGTCTGGCAGTTGATGCCGATCTCACGGAAGTGGCGCTTGACCGATTCCCAGGCACCGCGGGCGGTGATGCCCATCTTCTTGTGGTCATAGCCGACCGAGCCGCCGGAGGCAAACGCATCGCCGAGCCAGTGGCCGTATTCGAGGCTTATCTCGTTGGCGATGTCGGAGAAGGTCGCGGTGCCCTTGTCGGCGGCCACGACCAGGTAATAATCATCCTCGTCGTGACGCACCACGGATTTTGGCGGGATCACCTCGCCGCCAATGATGTTGTCGGTCACGTCGAGCAGGCCGCGGATGAACAGACGGTAGCAGGCCTTGCCTTCCTCCTGGATGACGGCACGGGGGGCGCCTGCCGGCATCTGCTTGCAATAGAAGCCGCCCTTGGCGCCCACCGGCACGATGACGGTGTTCTTCACCTGCTGAGCTTTCACCAGACCCAGCACTTCGGTGCGGAAGTCCTCCTTGCGATCGGACCAGCGCAGGCCGCCACGGGCCACCTTGCCCCAGCGCAGGTGTACCCCTTCCACTCGCGGGGAGTAGACGAAGATCTCGAACTTCGGCAGCGGCAGCGGCATGTCGGTGATGCTGGAGGGGGCCAGCTTGAAGGAGATGTAGGGCTTGATGTTGCCCGCCTTGTCCAGCTGGTAGTAGTTGGTGCGCAGGGTGGCGTCGATCATCTCCACATAACGGCGAATGATGCGATCGTCATCCAGGTTGGCGACCTGATCCAGCTTGGCGGCGAGCTGCTCATGCAGCTTGGCGGATGCCTTGGCATCTTGCGATGGCACCTTGGCATCCTGCTTGATGGCCGGATCCAGGCGCTGTTCGAACAGAGTGAACAGCAGTTGGGCGATGTCCGGATAACGGGTCAGGGTCTCCTCGATATAGGACTGGCTGAAGGAGACGCCGGTCTGGCGCATGTATTTGGCATAGGCCCGCAGCACGGATACCTGACGACCGGTGAGGCCGGCCCCCAGCACCAGACGGTTGAAGCCGTCATCTTCCAGGGTCTTGTTCCAGATGGCGGCGAAGGCCTGCTGGAAGCGCTGCTGGCTCTGCTCCAGATCGAACGGTTGCTCACCGCGCAGCAGCATGGAGAAATCGAGGATCCAGAACACCTCGCCGGTGGGGGTCCGTACCTGATACGGGGTCTCGCCGATGACGCGCAGCCCCATGTTTTCCAGCATGGGCAGGACGTCGGAGAGGTGGATGGGTTCGCTTCGGTGGAACAGCTTGAGGCGTACCCGGCGATCGTTCTCCTCCTCCTGGGCGCGGTAGAACAGCATGCCAAGCGGCTCGGCCTCGCTCAATCCATCCAGGGCCATGATGTCCGCGACGGCAGAGCCCGGCAGCACATCTTCCTTGTAGGCACGGGGGAAGGCGGTGCTGAAACGGCGGCGCAGCTCGTTACCGCGGGCCTCGCCATAGTGGGAAAGCAGCACGGAATCCAGGCGGTCATCCCAGCTGCGGGCCGCTTCAATCAGGTTGTTCTGTACTTCGTTCACATCCACATCCACGTTGTTGTTGTTGACCCGCACTATGTAGTGGGTCCGTGCCAGCACGCCCTCGGTGAAGTAGACGTTGAACTCCACATCGATGCTGCTGCCAAAATATTTCTGCAAAATCTGCTGGGTCTTGACCCGCAGCGCCGTGTTGTAGCGCTCCTTGGTGACATAGACCATGCAGGAGAAGAAGCGGCCATACACGTCCCGGCGCACGAACAGGCGCAGCATGTCCCGCTCCTGCATCTCCAGCACCCCGAGACCGGTGGCCAGCAGCTCCTCTTCACGGGCCTGGATCAGCTCGTCGCGCGGGTAGGTTTCCAGCACGTTCAGCAACGCCTTGTAGGCATGGGAGCCCGACTCAAAGCCGGAGGCGGCCATGATGCGCTCGAGGCGGTGGCTGATGAGGGGGATCTGGGTCGCACTGGTGTTGTAGATGGAGGAGGCATAAAGGCCGATGAAGCGATCCTCTCCCACCACCTTGCCGTGCTCGTCGAAACGCTTGATGCCGATGTAGTCCACATAGGCCGGACGATGCACCCGGGACTTGCTGTTGGACTTGGTGAGGATCAGCAGGTCGGAACTGAGGGCCGCGTGACGGGCGCTGGCGGGCATGGTGCCGAGGCGCTGGCCTTCGTCCTTGATGGAGTTCTTCATCAGGCCCAGGCTGGACTCGGGCTGCGGCAGGATCTCGTGATCCCCCTCCACCGCCTTGACGTCGTAGCGACGATAACCCATCAGGGTGAAGTTGTGGGCTGCCACCCATTTGAGGAAGGCGACGCAGGAGTCCACCTCGGCCTGGCTGACCGGGTTCTTGCGTTTGGGCAGCTCTTCGATGATCTCGTTCAGGCGCGCCAGCATGGGCTGCCAGTCTCCCACCGCCAGGGCCACTTCCCGCGCGACCGAGTTGAGCTCGGCAGTCAGGGCGTCCATCTCCTCTTCACCGGTCAGGTGATCGATTTCGATGAGGAAGGCGGTTTCCACCGAGGTCTGCTCTGCGGTGTTGTCCAGATCCAGGATGGCGCCAATCTTGCCGCCTTCGCCGCGGATCAGGTGCAGCGGCTGGTGCAGCATCATGTGTGCGGTGATATTGAGACGCTTGAGCGCCATGCGGATGGAGTCCACCAGGAAGGGGGAATCCTGCAGGATGATCTCGACGATGGTATGGGGAGACTGCCATCCGTGGCGGGTCAGCTCGGGGTTGTAGACCCGGATATAGGGCTCGATGCCGGTACGGTGGTTGAGGGCATTCCACAGACTGAGGGCGGCACCATAGAGATCGCTGTCATTGCGGTCATGCAGATCAGTGCTGGCCATGTTGCCGTAGAACTTGGCAACGAAACATTCGACCAGGGAGGCACTGTTTTTCGGCAATTTCTGGTGGATCAGACTGAGAACGTTTTCGAGCAGAACGGAGGTAGGGGCGTCTTTCAATGCCATTGCTAGTTTCCTTATCGGACGACATCACAGACACGGCGACATCCACCCAGGATGCCCACCGGTACAGAGTTGCAGCGAAGTGTAATGGCTTGGATCAAGGAAGGCGAGCAAAGGTGATAACGGGATGTTAAAAACAAGGGGCAGATCACGGCTTGGGTTGTGATAAATTTTGCCAAGTTGGCAAAATTCAGAAAATCGCACTGGATGCCGCGCCATTTACCGGATAGATAGTGACTTAAAGCAGATATTTACCCGGATTGATGTTCAAGTTTTGTTAATTTATGCGTTCCAGGGAAATGAAGCGATGATCGTCCTGGGTTTTCAGTCGAAAGTAGCCGTGAACGCCGCTCTCCGACACAAAACGCCGGATTTTCTCCAACCCCAGCTCCAGGGTCAGACCCTGCTCGGTACGTACCACCAGGCGGTTCACCTGCCCCTGGTACATCAACATGATCTCGTCGCGGCCAAGGGAGAGCCGAAAAGTGTATTGCCTCATGTCACCTCCTGGTCATCCATGAAAAACGGGCAGGAGAGCCAGACTCCCCTGCCCGCCGTCGTGACGCTTACTGTGCCAGCGCCTTGCTCACCTTCTCGAACAGATCCCGCGCCAGCCCGTCCAGGTTGGCCAGGCGGG
Source organism: Aeromonas sp. FDAARGOS 1406 (assembly GCF_019048565.1). NCBI lineage: Bacteria > Pseudomonadati > Pseudomonadota > Gammaproteobacteria > Aeromonadales > Aeromonadaceae > Aeromonas > Aeromonas sp. FDAARGOS 1406. The sequence continues at coordinate 378,440 of NZ_CP077378.1, read as the reverse complement.
TCAGCTCGGCGCGAACCAGCGCCTTGCGCCCCTCATCGAGCCGCTTGAACTGGATAAGCGGGGTGATGAGGCGGGACGCCACCTGGGGATTGACCTCGTTGAGTTCGATCAAGAGATCGGTCAGGAAGCGATAGCCGCTGCCATCGGCGGCGTGGAACTGCACCTGGTTGCTCATGGCGAAGCTGCCGATGAGCGCCCGTAGCCGGTTCGGGTTGCGGATGCTGAAGGTCGGGTGCGCCATCGCCTGCTTCACGTCATCGAGCACATCCTTGGCCGGCTTAGCCCCCACCAGCCGCAGCCAGTTGTCCAGTACCAGGCCGTCGTGGGCCCACTTGCCTTCGAAGTCGGCCAAGAGCGCGGCGCGGCACGGCAGCAGATGGCTGTTGGCCACCTGGAGCGCCGCCAGGGTGTCGGTCATGTTGTCGGCAGCCCCGTACTGCTCGCGCACCAGGGTATCGGCCTTCGCGGCATCCAGCGCCGCCAGATAACCCAGCACCACACCCTTGAGGGCCCGCTTGGCCATGTCGGCATGGACCACCTGATAAGCCGGCAGACGCAGGCTCTCGTAGCACGCCAGCAGGCGGTCGCCGAAGGCGTGGGCCAATGCGGTCTGGATCCCGTTGCGCACCTGGTGGATGGCGTCGATGTCGGCCACCTCGAACAGCTCGGCCAGGGTCGCCTCTCCCGGCAGGGCCAGGATCTCTGCCTTGAGGGCGGGATCCAGTGCAGCCTCGTCCAGAATGGCGACAAAGGCCGCCAGCAGGGTGCGGGAGAGCTCAACCCCCTGCCCGTGCTGGACCCGGGCCACCCCGTCGATCACCGCCTTGTTGATCAGCATCTGCGCCGCATCCCAGCGGGCAAACTCGTTGCGGGCATGGCGCATCAGGAAGGCCAGGGCCTCGTCGCTATAGTCATAGTGCAGCTTGACCGGGGCGGAGAAGTCCCGCAGCAGGGAGGGTACCGGTCTGACCGGCACCTGGTCGAATTCGAAAGTCTGCTGTGCTTCCAGCACGTCCAGCACATTGCCGATGGCCTTGCCCTGGTATTGCAGCGGGATGACGGCACCCTGTGCATCGTAGAGCTCGATGTCGAGGGGGATATGCAGCGGCAGCTTTTGTGGCTGATCCTGGGTCGGCGGGGTGTGCTGGCTCACGTGCAGACGATAGACACCGCTTTCGGTATCGTACTCGTCGGCCACGGTGAGCTCGGGGGTACCGGACTGGCTGTACCAGCGGCGGAAACGAGCAAGATCCACCCCGGAGGCATCCTCCATCGCCTGCACGAAGTCGTCGCAGGTGGCGGCAGAGCCGTCGTGACGCTCGAAGTAGAGGCGCATGCCCGCCTGGAAGGCGTCCTCCCCCAGCAGGGTGTGCATCATGCGGATCACTTCAGAGCCCTTCTCGTAGACGGTCAGGGTGTAGAAGTTGTTCATCTCGATCACCACATCCGGGCGGATGGGGTGGGCCATGGGGCCGGCATCTTCGGCAAACTGCGGACCGCGCACGGTGCGCACATTGTTGATGCGGTTGACGCCGCGCGACCCCAGATCGGAGGAGAACTCCTGATCCCGGAACACCGTCAGCCCCTCTTTGAGGCTTAACTGGAACCAGTCGCGGCAGGTGACGCGGTTGCCGGTCCAGTTGTGGAAATATTCGTGACCGATCACCCGCTCGATGCCGTGGTAGTCCGCATCGGTGGCAGTGGCCGGGTTGGCCAGCACGAACTTGGAGTTGAAGATGTTCAGCCCCTTGTTCTCCATGGCTCCCATGTTGAAGAAGTCCACCGCCACGATCATGTAGATGTCGAGGTCATACTCGAGGCCGAAACGCTGCTCGTCCCAGCGCATGGAGTTGATGAGGCTCTCCATGGCGAAACCGGCGCGGTCCAGGTTGCCCTTGTCCACGAAGATCTCGAGCGCCACCTGGCGGCCGCTTTTGGTAATGAAGTGGTTGCGTTCCACATCGAAGTCACCGGCCACCAGGGCAAACAGGTAACTCGGTTTGGGGAAGGGGTCCTGCCACTGCACGAAGTGGCGACCGTCGTCCAGATCGCCGCTCGCGACCTTGTTGCCATTGGAGAGCAGATAGGGGTACTTGGCCTTGTCGGCGGTGATGCGGGTACTGTAACGGGCCAGGATGTCCGGCCTGTCCATGTAATAGGTGATACGACGAAAGCCCTCGGCCTCGCACTGGGTGCAATAGGCATCGCCGGATTTGTAGAGCCCCTCCAGCGCCGTGTTGGCGGCGGGATCAATGTCGGTGACCACGGTCAGCACGCACTCGGCCGGCAGGTTGAACAGAGTCAGGCTGCTCTCTCCCTGCTCGTATTGCTGATAGGGCACGCCATCCACACTGACGCTGACAAGGTCAAGCCCCTCGCCGTCCAGCACCAGGGGCTCGTTGTGATCGCCGCTGCGACGCAAACGGGAGATGGCGGTGACCCGGGTCAGGGGCTCTTGCAGCTGAAAATCGAGATCCAGGCTGTCACACCAATAGAGGGGAGCCTGGTAATCCTGGCGATATTTGGCCGTCATGGCCTGAGATTGTTCAGTCATTATTGTGTGCTTCCACGCTTTGTTATTGACGTGTCAGAGGCTGTCACAAGGCTCGGACAGGGTCAAATAGTTTGCATTCAGGCAAAAGAAAGGGCGACCCGAGTCGCCCTTGTCATTTCGTTTCCAGCATCAGCTCTTCTTGCTGAGGGTGGCCAGATCCGCCGTGATGTTGGCCGCTTCCACCTGGTATTCGTCAGGTGCCTCGAAATCGGTCGGCAGTTCATCCAGGCTCTTCACCGTCGGCTTGCCAAGACGGGTCAGCCGCTCGTTGGCTCGCGCCAGCGCCTTCTCGTCCTGTTTGGCCTGTTCAGCCAGCCGCTCGGCTTCGTTCAGGGAGACCGACTTCTTGTCCTTGTCCGCCTGATACTCCTTGATGTCCTGCAGCACATAGGCAAATTCCGGATCCTTGGTGATCCGCGCCTCGTGGGCCGATTTCAGCTTGGGCAGCAGGCTGGAGAAGTCCCCCAGTCGCTCGTAGCTGGCCGAGGCAATCTTGTCCCAGGGCAAGGCGTTGAACTCGCGGCTCTCCCCCGTCTCACCCGGCGCCACTGCGGTCGGGAAGGCGATATCGGGAGCAACCCCCTTGTTCTGGGTGCTGCCGCCATCGATACGGTAGAACTTGGCGATGGTGTACTGCACGTGACCCAGCGGCTGCTCGTAGAAGTCATAGACCTTGGCGAGGCTGCGATGCTGCTGCACCGTCCCCTTGCCGAACGAGTTTTCGCCGAGGATCAGCGCACGACCATAGTCCTGCATGGCGGCGGCGAAGATCTCGGAGGCCGAGGCGCTGTAGCGGTCGATCATCACCGACATGGGGCCACCGTAGTAGACATTGCCGTCGTCGTCGCCATTGACGGTGATGCGACCCATGTGATCACGGATCTGCACCACGGGGCCGCTGGCAAAGAAGAGACCGCTCAGGGCGGAGGCTTCCGTCAGGGCACCGCCGCCGTTGCCGCGCAGATCGACGATGAGGCCGTCGATCTTCTGCTTGTTGAGGCTGGAGATCTCCTTGATCACGTCGTCGTGCAGGTTGACGTAGAAGCTCGGGATCTCGAGCACGCCGATCTTCTTGCCCTCGGCGGTGATCACCTTGGACTTGGCGGCTCTGTCTTCCAGACGCACCTTGTCACGCACCAGCTCCACCAGCTCGGTCTTGGCAGTCGCACCCTTGCCGCGCTGGATCTCCAGCTTCACCTTGCTGCCCTTGGGCCCCTTGATGAGCTCGACCACGTCGTCAAGACGCCAGCCAATGACATCCACAATCTTGCCGTCGTCCTGCCCCACCCCGGTGATCTTGTCATCGGGTTTCAGGTGATTGGACTTGGCCGCCGGGCCGCCGGGCACGAGGGAGCGGATGACGGTGAAGTCATCTTCCGCCTGCAGCACGGCACCAATCCCCTCCAGCGAGAGGTTCATCTCGGTGTTGAACCGATCGGCGCTGCGCGGAGACAGATAGCTGGTGTGCGGTTCGATGGCGCGGGCGAAGGAGTTCATGAAGAGCTGGAACACGTCCTCGCTCTCGGTCTGGGACATCCGCTTGATGGCGTTGTTGTAACGCTTGCCAAGCAGCTCTTTGATCTCGGGCCACTCCTTGCCGCTGAGCTTGAGGCTCAGGGCATCGAACTTGACCCGCTGACGCCACAGCTCGTTGAGCTCGGCTTCATCCTTGGGCCAGGGAGCCCCTTCCCGATCGAAGACGTAATTGTCTTTCTGGGTAAAATCGAAGGGAGTGTCGAGCAGTTTGAGGGCGTATTCGAACCGCTCGTACCGCCGCTGCTGACTCAGGTTGAACATCTCGTAGGCCGGAGCCAGTCGCCCTCGCTCGAGGTCGGTGTCAAAACCGGTACGATATTTCTCAAAACGGCTGATGTCAGAGGCCAGAAACAGGTTGCGGCTGTAGTCCAGATTCTCCAGATACTTGTCAAAGATCACGGAGGAAAAGGCGTCGTCCAGCTTGAACTGTTTGTAGTGGGAGCGGGTAAACAGATTGGCAATTCGCTTGCTGGCCGTAGCATGTTGGCTCTCTTGAGCCAACACAGGCAAATCACTTTCCTTGAGCACCGGCTCGATGGCCTGTGCGAGCCCGGCAAGCGCCAGGCTACAGGCAACGAGTGAAAAACGAATCACGCCATGCTTCAACATTCGTCTCCTTAGAGAACCAGATGCTCGAACTTGACCCGCAACATCATGCCGGTCTGCAATTGAACCTGTACGTCATCCTTGGTCACTTCCTTGATGGTCGCAGGCACAGGGGACTTGCCCAGCACGACGCGCACGCCCTGCTCGACTTTCAGGGTAGCGGCATCCACTTTCACCAGCGGCGCATCGGCGACCGGTGCAGCCTTGGGAGCAGGGGCGGACTTGGGCTTGTCGGAGCGGGGAGCGTCAGCCTTGCGCGGCGCGTTGCGACGCGGCTGCTTGGGCTTGTCTTCCTTCTCCTTGGTGTTGGTGCGGCGGCTGGCAAAGACACGTTCCTTGCTCTCCTTGAGCGCCTGTTTGGCATGCTCGATGTGCTCTTCGGTGAGCAGCTCGCCCGGGTTGCCGTCCAGATCGACACGGGCCTGGCCAGCCTTGAGGCCATGCAGGTAACGCCAGCTGGAGGTGTATTGACGCAGAGCAGAGCGCAGCATGGTCTTGGAGACTCTCTCGTCATCAGCAAGACGCGCGGCCAGATCCTGGAAGATGCCAATCTTGAGTGGCTTGGCCTCTCCTTCAGCGATGAAGCAGGCCGGGAATTTCTCGACCAGGTAGGCGACGATCTCTTTACTGTTCTTCAGCTTTTCAGTGTTTTCCATGTATAACCTTGGCTTTCATATAGACGCACGGGCATGCCCGAACACAACAAAGGCCCCATTATAGAGAGCTTGGGACCTTTTGCGAACCATCTAGCAATGACTTAGAGCATGCTTTCCAAAATTTGCACCGTTTCTTCGAGGCCAATCCGGTCCTGCTCGTCAAAGCGGTTAAAGATTGGACTGTCGATGTCCAGCACCCCGATGATCTCCCCGCCACGGCGCAGCGGGATCACGATTTCCGAGTTGCTGGCACCGTCGCACGCAATGTGCCCCGCGAACTGGTGCACGTCGTCCACCAGCTGGGTCTTGCCCTCGGCAACCGCAGTGCCACAGACGCCGCGCCCGACCGGGATGCGCACACAGGCCGGCTTGCCCTGGAACGGGCCGAGCACCAGGGTCTCGCCCTGCAGCAGGTAGAAACCAACCCAGTTGATGTCAGCCAGTTCCTGATTGAGCAGGGCAGACAGGTTTGCCAGGGTGGCGATCATGTCGGGTTCGCCCTCTAGCAATGCCTGGGCCTGCTGGTTGAGCGTGCGATAAAATGCTTGTTTTTCAATCATGATTAAATGAACTTCACTCTTTGATAATCAATGCAAGGTACCGTCCTGCCTGAAAATTTCAAATCAATTTTCATTTATCCCCCCTCCTGGGGCCCGATGAGAGTCCGTTCAACGTGCCGCGCCCAACGTCAGTTGATGGCGCTGGCCATTGCTCCACTCGATGGTCAAGAGCCAGTCCATCGCCTCTGCCGTACAACTTCCCACCTGGGTCACCCCTCGCCACCCCGCATCGCTGGCTTCAAACAGCACGGGGATGAGCCCCATGAACATCTCCTTGCCCTCGAGCCAGGCCTTGACCGGCGTAATGGCCGGCACACCCCCTTGAAGGCGCAGGACAAAGTCATGTTCAGGGCGGATCGGCAAGCCATCGATGCTGACCGTCATCGGGCGATCCCCGACGATGAGGCGGCAGGGGCTGTGGGACAGATCACAAATCTGAACATTGGAGCCCTCTGCATGGTCGCTTCCTGTGCCTGAAAACCAGGTTCGATAGGCCATCAGGGAGAGCAAAATGACCAGCACCATGGACAGGTGGACGATTTTGCGTGAAGTGAGTCTCTCTTTCATGAAAAAACAGCTCTGTAAGGTACGTAGAAAATGTAATTTTCGTGATCTGGCTCAAGGTAAAAACTGGCGGACATGAGACCCGCTGGAGCCAAATATATCACTGTTTGTACTGTTATTTTACCGGTCATTTCAGTATCATTCTCAATGGATTTTCATTTAACCACCTTTTGCTTTTCCTTTTATTAACAGATGTTAACGAGGGGATTTTGCAAAACCGGGGTGAAAATGGCCCAGGACACCGGGCAACACTAACAACAGCATCGGAAGCGGAATACAACGATGAGCCATACAACAAACCACCCTGAGTACAACTACACCGTTGTGCGCCAGTTCACCGTCATGACGATTGTCTGGGGTATCGTCGGCATGTCGGTGGGTGTATTGATTGCAGCCCAGTTGATCTGGCCTGCCCTCAACTTCGACACCCCCTGGCTGACGTACAGCCGTCTGCGTCCCCTGCATACCAATGCGGTCATCTTCGCATTTGGTTGCAGCGCCCTGATGGCCACCTCCTTCTACGTGGTGCAACGCACCTGTCAGGTCCGGCTGTTTGGTGGTCCCCTCGCCTCCTTCGTGTTCTGGGGCTGGCAGGCGATCATTCTGTCTGCAGCCATCTCGCTGCCGCTGGGGTACACCACCTCCAAAGAGTACGCCGAGCTGGAGTGGCCCATCGACATCGCCATCGCCGTGGTCTGGGTGAGCTATGCCATCGTCTTCTTCGGCACCTTGGTCAAGCGCACCACCTCCCACATCTATGTGGCGAACTGGTTCTTCGGTGCCTTCATCATCACGGTGGCCGTACTGCACATCGTCAACAACATGGAAGTGCCGCTCTCCGGCATGAAGTCCTACTCCATGTACTCCGGTGCCATGGATGCCATGGTGCAGTGGTGGTATGGCCACAACGCAGTGGGCTTCCTGCTGACAGCGGGCTTCCTTGGCATGATGTACTATTTCGTGCCCAAGCAGGCGGGTCGCCCCGTCTACTCCTACCGCCTCTCCATCGTGCACTTCTGGGCGCTGATCTCCCTCTATATCTGGGCCGGTCCGCACCACCTGCACTATACCGCCCTGCCTGACTGGGCCCAGTCGCTGGGCATGGTGATGTCCCTCATCCTGTTCGTGCCCTCCTGGGGCGGCATGATCAACGGCATCATGACCCTCTCGGGTGCCTGGCACAAGCTGCGTTATGACCCCATCCTGCGCTTCCTGATCGTCTCCCTGTCGTTCTACGGCATGTCGACCTTCGAAGGCCCCATGATGGCGATCAAGACCGTCAACGCCCTCTCCCACTACACCGACTGGACTATCGGTCACGTTCACTCCGGTGCCCTGGGCTGGGTTGCCATGGTGTCCATCGGTGCCGTCTACCACCTGATCCCGAACCTGTTCGGGCAGGGGCGCATGTACAGCATCAAGCTCATCAACGTCCACTTCTGGCTGGCCACCGTGGGCACCGTGCTCTATATCGTCGCCATGTGGATTTCCGGTGTGATGCAGGGCCTGATGTGGCGTGCGGTCAACGACGACGGCACCCTGACCTACAGCTTCGTGGAGGCGCTGCAAGCTTCCTATCCCTTCTACTTCGTGCGCTTCCTGGGTGGCTGCTTCTTCGTCACCGGCATGCTGCTGATGGCCTACAACGCCTATCGCACCGTCACTGCGCCCAAGGGTTCTCTGGAACCCGTCGCACAGCCAGCCTGATTTGAAGGGGTTTAAAGCATGAGCAACAACAACCGTCACGAGATTTTTGAAAAAAGCGTCCCCATGCTGGTGATTGGCATCATCTTCGCCATCAGCCTGGGGGGCCTGGTGGAAATCACCCCCCTGTTCTTCCAGAAGCAGACCAACGAGCCGGTGGAGGGCCTCAAGCCCTACACCGCCCTGCAGATGGAAGGACGCGACATCTACATCCGCGAAGGCTGCACCGTCTGCCACAGCCAGATGATCCGCCCGTTCCGCGCCGAGACCGAACGCTACGGCCACTACTCGGTTGCCGGCGAGAGCGTCTGGGAGCACCCCTTCCTGTGGGGCTCCAAGCGTACCGGCCCGGATCTGGCCCGGGTCGGCGGCCGCTACTCCGATGACTGGCATCGCGCCCACCTCATCAACCCGCGTGACGTGGTGCCCGAGTCCAACATGCCGGCCTTCCCCTGGCTCGAGACCAATGTGCTGAGCGGCGAGTTGACTGGCAAGAAGCTGGCTCTGTTCCGGGATCACTTCGGCGTGCCCTATACCGATGCCGACATCGCTGGCGCCGGTGAGGCCGTCAAGGGCAAGACCGAGCTGGATGCGCTGATCGCCTATCTGCAATCACTGGGCCATGCCCTGAAATAAGGAGTCGGGATATGGATTACGGCACATTTCGCGGCCTGTACACCCTGCTGCTGATGGTCATCATGATTGGCATCATCGTCTGGGCCTACAGCAAGCGCCGCAAGGCTTCTTTCGACGAGGCCGCCAACCTGGTTTTTGCCGATGACGAGCAACCCAGTGCTGATAACAAGAACGCAGGAGCGAAGCAATAATGAGCACTCTGTTTAGCATTTTTGTGACCGTCATAAGCCTTGGCACCATTCTCGGCTGCTTCCTGCTGCTGGCCTGGTGCATGAAGGACAAGATGGGAGCCGAAGAGGGCAAACCCATGGGTCACACCTTCGACGGCATCGAGGAGATCAACAATCCCCTGCCGAAGTGGTGGTCCTATATGTTCCTCTTCTTCATCGTCACCGGGCTCATCTACCTGCTCGCCTTCCCGGGCCTTGGCAACTTCAAGGGTCTGCTGGGCTGGCAGAGCTCCAACCAGGATGTGCGTTCCCTGGCCGAGTCCAAGGCGGCGGCCGAGTCTGCCAAGGCCGAAGGACGCGCGGTGGAATACGACCGGGAACTCGCCAAGGCCGACGAGATCTACGGCGCCAAGTTCCGCGAGCTGACCTATCAGGCTGACGGCAAGAGCTACAAGGAGATCACCGAGATCGCCAAGGATCCGGAAGCCCTGAAGGTGGGTCAGCGCCTGTTCCTGCAAAACTGTTCCCAGTGTCATGGCTCCGATGCCCGCGGTGGTCGCGGTTTCCCAAACCTGACCGACAGCGAATGGCAGTGGGGCGGCGCACCCGACCAGATCAAGACCACCATCATGGGCGGTCGTCAGGGGATCATGGCCGCCTGGGGCGAGATCCTGGGTCAGGACGGGGTGAAAGAGGTTGCCTCCTATGTGCTGAGCCTCTCCGGTCGTAAGGTTGATCTGGTGGAAGCCAAGAAAGGGGAAGCACGCTTTGCCATGTGCGCCGCCTGCCACGGTCCGGATGCCAAGGGCGGCATCGCCTTCGGCGCACCGGATCTCACCAACAACATCTGGCTCTATGGCGGCTCCCGTCAGGTGGTCGAACAGACCATCACCCACGGGCGCCACGGCGTGATGCCGGCCTGGAAGGACATTCTGGGGGAAGACAAGGTACACCTGCTCGCTTCCTACGTTTACAGCTTGTCCCACAACGATCGGCAAAATCAGCAGTAACATGTGATAAGCACGTGATTAATCAGCAAAAAGCCTCGACTCTTCGAGGCTTTTTGCTATCTTGTGTTGGCTGAATTACCGCCATTTCGTTAACCATTTGTTTCGGTAGCATCATGACTCAACCCTGGTATCGCCAATTCTGGCCCTGGTTCATCATCGCCCTCCCCTGCGCCGCCGTGGTAGGCAGCATCGCCACCGCCATCATTGCCAGCAAGGATGGGGTCAACCTGGTGGCGGAGGACTACTACAAGCAGGGCAAGGAGATTAACCAGGATCTCAGCAAGTTCGATCGCGCCGAGGCGCTCGGCATCCGTATCGCCCTCAATGTCAGCGACAAGGAGCTGACGTTAAATCCACTGTCCGGGGATTTCCCCCTCGGGCAGGCACTGCACCTCTCCCTGTTTCATCCCACGTTGGCGGGCCTGGACAGCGAACATCTGCTGACGGCCGATGGCAAGGGAGTCTATCGCCTGATGCTCGACAAGCCCCTCACCGGCAAGTGGCACGTGCGGGTCGATGCCTTCAACCATGAATGGCGCCTCCAGGAGACGGCACAACTGCCGACTCAGGCAGCGATTGAGCTCGATCCCAAGGGACGTTGAATCACGAAGGCAGGGTGATCGGCACGCCGGTCAGCCGCCCTTCTCCCCGACCCGGCCTGCAGGGCTGCATCAAAGAGGGATGATCACCATGACCGGCTGTTTTCACTGTGGTGAACCGGTTCCCACTGGCAGTAACTTTACTCTCGAGATCAAAGGCATCGTTCAGCCGATGTGTTGCCCTGGCTGTCAGGCCGTGGCACAGACCATTCTCGAATGCGGCCTCGCCAGTTATTACGAACACCGCACCGCTCCCGGCATCAAGGGGGAACTGGTGCCCGAAGAGCTCGCCGCCCTCACCCACTACGATCTGGCGGAGGTGCAGCAGGAGTTCGTCACCGACACCGGTACGGGTCGCGAAACTACGCGCGAGATCCAACTGACGGTGGAAGGTTTGACCTGCGCCGCCTGTGCCTGGCTCATCGAGCGGCACCTGATGACCCTGCGCGGTCTGCGTTACATCAACGTCAATACCACCACCCATCGCGCCCGCATCAAGTGGGATCCGGCCCAGCTCTCTTTGAGCGACATTCTCAAGGGCTTTGCCAGGGTCGGCTATCGCGCCTATCCCTTCCAGACTCATCAGCAGGAAGCGCTCTACGCCAAAGAGGTGCGCAGCTACATGTTCCGCATGGCGCTGGCCGGCCTTGGCTCCATGCAGGTGATGATGTGCGCCGTGGCACTCTACATGGACCTCTTCATCAGCGTGGAAGAGGAGTTCATGATCTACTTCAAGTGGATAAGCCTTCTGCTCTCCACCCCCATCATGATCTACTCGGCCCAGCCTTTTTACGTGGGGGCATGGCGCAGCCTGAAGCAGGGGCACCTCTCCATGGATGTGTCGGTGTCGCTGGCACTGATCGGCGCCTTCGTCGCCTCCATCTGGGCCACGGTCTTCAACACGGGTGAGGTCTATTACGACTCCATCACCATGTTCGTCTTTTTCCTGCTGTTGGGCCGTCTGCTGGAACTACGAGCGAGGCGCAAGGCGTCGGAGTCGAGCTCCAACCTGGCGCGTCTGGTGCCCATCATGGCGACCCGCATCGATGATGACGGCGAACACGAGGTGGCCGCCAAGACGCTGCGAGTCGGAGACAGGGTGCGGGTACTCGCGGGGGCCACCCTGCCGGCAGACGGCATCGTCACCTTGGGCCAGGCCAGCCTCAACGAATCCATGCTGACTGGCGAACAGTTGCCTCTGCTCAAGCAGGCCGGGGATCCCGTCTATGCAGGCACCATCAATACCGATGCCCCCCTGGAGATCCGGGTCAGCCATCCCATTGAAGAGTCGCGTCTGGCCCAGATCATGCGCCTGCAGGATCATGCTCTGGACGACAAGCCCGCCATCGCCCAACTGGCGGACGTGCTGTCGCGCCACTTTATCCTGGTGCTCCTGATCATTGCGGCCGCGGTCTGGACCTTCTGGCATTTTCATCAGCCCGAGCGGGCCTTCTGGGTCACCCTGGCGGTGCTGGTGGCGACCTGTCCCTGCGCCCTCTCGCTGGCCACCCCGACCGCACTGACCTCGGCCACTGCCAACCTGACCCGCAGCGGCATCCTGCTGCGCCGCGGCCACGTGCTGGACATTCTGACCCGGGCCAACCGCATCGTGATGGACAAGACGGGAACCCTGACCACGGGCAACATCAGCCTGGTGAGCACCCAGCCCCTCGGCGAGCTCGACGCAGCCCGCTGCCTCGCACTCGCCCATGCCCTGGAGACCTACTCCGAGCACCCCATCGCCCGTGCGTTTCGAAGCAAACCACTGGCGGACGGGGTGCCGCTCGCCGCCAGCGACGTCACCCCCGTCATCGGCCACGGCGTGCAGGGAGTAATTGAGGGCAAGCATTACCGCATCGGCAGTGCACGCTGGCTCGAACTGGCGCAAGAAGAGAATGCCGCTCAAGGGCTGACCATCTATCTGGCCGATGAACACGGACTACTGGCCCGTTTCATCCTGGCCGACACGCTGCGCCCCGATGCCGGTGCACTGATCCAGGCCTTCAAGGAGGCAGGCCTGCAAACCACCATTCTCACCGGCGACGGTTCGGACCAGGCGGACATGCTGGCCCGTGAGCTGGGGGTCGATGAGCTGGTAAAAGGGGTCACCCCGGACGGCAAGCTGGCCTATCTCAAGGCCCGGGAAGCGGCCGGGGATATCAGCATCATGGTGGGAGATGGCATCAACGACGCCCCTGTGCTGGCCGGCGCCCACGCGTCCTTTGCCATGGCGGGGGGCACGGATCTGGCCAAGAACAGTGCCGACGCCATCCTGCTGGCCGACGATCTCTCCCGTCTGCTGGCCGCCCGGGCCCTGGCCCTGCGCACTCGCAAGATCATCAAGGAGAACTTTGCCTGGTCCATCGGCTACAACCTGCTTGTGCTGCCGCTGGCTGCAAGTGGCTGGCTCCCCCCTTATCTGGCGGCTGCTGGCATGTCCCTGAGCTCCCTCATCGTGGTCACCAACTCCATGCGGCTCAACCGGTGAGCAGCCATCTGGCATCCTCCCGGGTGGCGGCACCTCTTGCCTCGCCGGGTTATCATCCCCCTTTCACCACAGGGTCCGCGCCATGAACATTATCTTCGTCCTCATCCCCATCGCCATCCTGTTCGTTGTCATTGCCGGCGCCGTCTTCTTCTGGGCCATCCGCTCCGAGCAGTTCGAGGATCTCGACAGGCAGGGCTCCAACATCCTGTTTGACGAGGAGCAGCGCCCCTTGCCCCCCTCTGAACAACAAGCAGAACAGGAAAACAGGCCCCATGACCAGCAGCCTTGACCTCATGGGCGCCCTGCTGGTCGGGCTTGCCGGTGCCGGCCACTGTATCGGCATGTGTGGCGGCGTGTCCGCAGCGCTCTCCATGGCCATACCTGCCGAGAAGCAGCATTTTTGGGGCAGGCTCGGTTATCTGCTCAACTACAACCTGGGGCGCATCCTGAGCTATGTGCTGGCGGGCGCGCTGGTGGGCGGCTTGCTCGCCACCACCACGGAGATAGGCGCTGGCAAACACGCCCTGGCAGGGCTTCGCCTCATCGCCGCCCTGCTGATGATAGCGCTCGGCCTCTACTTGGCTGGCTGGTGGCATGGCGTCTTGCTGCTCGAGCGCATCGGTGCGAAGTTCTGGCCTCTCATCAAGCCGCTGGCAGGCAGGTTTCTCCCGTTTACATCAGCCAGGCAGGCCCTCCCCTTTGGCATGATATGGGGCTGGCTCCCTTGCGGCCTCGTCTACTCCATGCTGACCTGGAGCGCTGCCGCAGGCTCCGCGAGTGGCGGGGCACTCATCATGCTCTTTTTCGGCCTCGGCACCCTGCCGACCCTGTTTGCGCTAGGGGGGCTGGCAGACCGATTGCGCTACTGGCTCACCCTGCGCAGCCTGCGCCTTGGGGGCGCCTTGCTGCTTATTGCCTACGGGATCCACACCCTCTGGATCGGGATGGCGTCCTTTTGAAACCCTATCCAAAACGGATGAGATGGTGGTAAACTTGTTTGATATAAATCAATTATTCATTTGAGCCTATGATCCCGGACAAGAAACCTGGCAGACGTATTCAGAGCGGTGGCTGTGCAATTCATTGCCAGGATTGCAGCATCAGCCAGCTCTGCATCCCCTTCACCCTGAACGATAACGAGCTCGATCAGCTCGACAGCATCATCGAGCGCAAAAAGCCGTTCCAGAAGGGTGAAGAGTTGTTCAAGGCCGGCGATGAGCTCAAGTCGCTCTATGCCATACGTTCCGGGACCATCAAGTCATACACCATCACCGAACAGGGTGACGAACAGATCACCGCCTTCCACCTCGCCGGTGATCTGGTCGGTTTCGACGCCATCCACAAGCAGGCCCACCCCTCCTTCGCCCAGGCGCTGGAAACCGCCATGGTGTGCGAAATACCGTTCGATGTGCTCGACGACCTCTCTGGCAAGATGCCCAAACTGCGCCAGCAGATCATGCGGCTGATGAGCAACGAGATCATGGGCGACCAGGAGATGATACTGCTGCTCTCCAAAAAGAACGCCGAAGAGCGCCTCGCTGCCTTCCTGCACAATCTCTCGGTTCGTTTCTCCGAGCGCGGCTTCTCCGCCAAGGAGTTCCGCCTCTCCATGACCCGTGGAGACATCGGCAACTACCTCGGTCTCACCGTCGAGACCATCAGCCGCCTGCTGGGCCGTTTCCAGAAATCCGGTCTCATCAGCGTCAAAGGCAAATACATTACTGTACTTGACAACGTTGCCTTGGGCGTCATGGCCGGAGCCACTCGTCCTCCCTGCGGTTAATCCCCGTTTATTCCCTTTTTTGCCGGATCGGATCACCCTGAAATTTGATCCGGCACACCTTCCCGTCTCCCCCCTTGGACTAAGCTGTAATAGCTAAAGAGTTGCCATCATTGGCCTTTTTACCAAGGAGGAGAACATGGTCAAGTACCGAAACATTCTGGTGGTGATCAATCCCGAGGAGGAGCGCCAGATCGCGCTCGAGCGCGCGGTCAAGGTCGCCGAGCTGGATGAGGGCGCCCAGCTGACCCTGCTCCTGACGATTTACGACTTCTCTTACGAGATGACCGCCATGCTCTCGGCAGACGAGCGGGAAGAGATGCGCCATGGTGTCATCGCCCAGCGTCGGGAGTGGCTCGACGAGATCCTAACTCCCTATCGGGCCAGAGGGCTGGAATGCGAAGTGAAAGTGCTTTGGCACAACCGTCCCTTCGAGTGCGTCATTCAGGAAGTGCTGGAACAGCGTCACGATCTGGTTGTCAAGGCGACTCACAAACACTCCTTCCTGCAAACCTTCATCTTCACCCCCACCGACTGGCACCTGCTGCGCAAATGCCCCTGTCCGGTTCTGCTGGTAAAAGAAGGGCACTGGCAACGGGGGGGCAACCTGATTGCCGCCATCAACTGCTCGAGCGATGACAAGGAGCAGAAGGTGCTTAACGAGCGGATCACCCGCGAGGGGATCGCCATCGCCGAGCTGCTTGGTGCCAGTCTCTATCTGGTCAACACCTACCCGGGCACCCCGGTCAATGTCGCCATCGAACTGCCAGAGTTCGATCCCAACGCCTACAACGATGCCATTCGCAAACACCATGAAGATCTGCTGCGGGAACATGCCGATCAATTCGGCATCAACCACATGTGGACCAAGGTGGCGGAAGGCTTGCCGGAGGAGGTGCTGCCGGACATGGCGGACGATCTGAATGCCACCCTGATGATCATGGGATGCGTCGGCCGTACCGGCCTCTCTGCCGCCCTGCTTGGCAACACCGCCGAGCACGTGGTGGACAGGCTCAACTGCGACATTCTCATCCTCAAACCCGACGATTACAGCAGCCCTGTGGATGACAGGCGTCATCCTGCATAAGCGTTTCTTGCCCTCCCCCGGGACATGGCTATAATAAGCCGCTTATTTTTGTCCCGGGTTTGAGGCCATGCTAGAAGAGCTTAACGCCAAAGAGAAATACAGTTTCAACAAGCTGCAGAAACGCCTGCGGCGCAACGTGGGCCAGGCCATCGCCGACTTCAACATGATTGAAGAGGGTGACAAGATCATGGTCTGCCTGTCTGGCGGCAAGGACAGCTTTGCCATGCTCGACATCCTGATGAGCCTGAAGGCCAGCGCCCCCATCCATTTCGATCTGGTGGCCGTCAACCTGGATCAGAAGCAACCCGGCTTCCCCGAGCACGTGCTGCCCGAATACCTGAGCACCCTCGGCATCGACTTCAAGATCGTGGAAGAAGATACCTACTCCATCGTCAAGGAGAAGGTACCGGAGGGCAAGACCACCTGCGCGCTCTGCTCCCGCCTGCGCCGCGGCATTCTGTATCGCACCGCCCAGGAGCTGGGTTGCACCAAGATCGCCCTTGGCCATCACCGTGACGACATCCTCGAGACTCTGTTCCTCAACATGTTCTACGGTGGCAAGCTCAAATCCATGCCCCCCAAGCTGGTGAGCGACGATGGCAAGAACGTGGTGATCCGCCCCCTGGCCTACTGCAAGGAGAAAGATCTGGTGCGCTATGCCGAGGTCAAGGCCTTCCCCATCATCCCCTGCAACCTGTGCGGCTCCCAGGAGAACCTGCAGCGCCAGGCCATCAAACAGATGATGCAGGAGTGGGATCGCCGCTTCCCGGGTCGTCTCGAAACCATGTTCACCGCCATTCAGGACGTGATCCCGAGCCACCTGCTCGATCACCAGCTGTTTGACTTCAAGAGCATCAACCGCGACTCCGGCATCATCGACGGTGGCGACAAGGCATTTGATCCGCCCGAGCTGCCCAAGGCGCCGCTGCTGGACATCGACGAGATGGACATGCTGGACGTGATTGAGGTGCGCTAAGCCCCGTCACCCACAAAAAAGGAGCGCCAGGCGCTCCTTTTTTCATTCTGGCAATCTGCGGACTCGGGTCGCTACCCCTTGTGCAGCCAGGGGGTCAGACGCAGGATCTCCCCTTGCAGTTGCAGCTTGCCCTGGGCAAACCCCTTCAGCTGCGCATTGCTGAGCAGCAGTTGCCCCTGCTGCCAGGAGACGGCCTCCTGACGGGCACCCTCCACAAGGTAGGCTGTGCCTGCGGGCGCCACCATGGAGATCCGCACCCCTTCCATCTTGGGCAGGAAATACTGGCCGACCATGCCGGCCATCTTGTCGAGCAATCGCTGCATCTGCTGCTGGCGCGAGACAAGCTCGGCCAGCGGCACCTCGGGTGTGGCGGGGGCGTCGGCCATCACCTGTACCGACAGATCGCAGGCGGCATGGGCCTCGGTGAGCCCCACCACCACGATCGCCTTGTCGAGGTTGAGATCTTCGTCATAGGGCAGACGCAGTTCGCCATCCACCGTGACCTCGGCGGGCACATCCCTGTCCGGGGTCGAGACCCGGGCCGAGGTGAGCCCGCAGCGCCGACCGTTCTGTTGACTGGCCAGATAAAAGCCCAGTCTGGCGTGGCCGAACTCCCCCTTGGCGAAGGTCTTCATCTGGCTGTAGAAGGTGCCGTAGTCGAGTTCAAGGGACGGCTCAGCCTGTCCCAGCATGGGTACCAGCAGGAGCGCCGCCATCCCGTATCGCTTGTTCATATGCCATCCTTTTGCATCACGCTCCGGGCGGGTCGACACCGGCTGACCCCCTGGTATCCCGTTATGCGTTGAAATGATCCGGGCCCTGCCCGCCGTTGCCACTGGCAACCTCGGTCACTTCGACTGCCACCCCACACAGATCCCGGTAGAGAATGCCCTTGCAGTTGAAGTAGAGCGGCGCCACCCAGATAAGTCCCAGCCCCATGGGGATGAGCGCCAGGAAGAAGAGTGCCAGCATGACCCCGTGCAGCAGCACTATGCTGGGCCATCCCCGGGCAAAGAGCTTGAGGGATACCAGAATGGCCTGAGCCGGGGAAAGACCGCGCTCCAGCACCAGAGGTACGGTAAACACCAGCCCCATGCCCACCAGGGCGGAAGGGATGAAGGCCAGCATCACCGGCACGCCCAGCAGCTCGAACAGGGGGCCAAACAGGCTGGTGATGAGGCTGCCGAGCAGACTCAGGCTGCCCAGGCGCAGGAAGTGGCGGAAGAAGTCGAATACCTGGCTCGGCCGGGCGCGCACCCCCACCGACTGCTGCAACCCCAGCATGTCGAGGGAGGAGGTCATGGGTGACATGATCACCGTGACCAGCAGGCTCAGGATCAGGGCCATATCCATACCCCCCCCTTCACGGGCGACATAGGGTGTCAGCAAGGTATTGCTCAGCAGGATCCAGATTGCCATGACCCCGGCGATGGCCAGCGCCAATCCGAAACCGGTACGACGAGTCTGTTGCCACCCCTCTTTCAACACCCCTTGCAGGTCCAGACGATATCCCTGGCTGAGGGACTGTTCGAGGGTTCCACCGATCCGCATTCTATTACTCAATTGACTGTCCAACATTCACTGACGACTGATCCAAGGTGGCACATTATAGCGGTTTGAACCGGCATGCGTAGCCGTTTTTCCTGTTATCTTCCGTTCAGAAAGCCATTGATACCAAAGGCCTTGCAGCCCTTCTTGATGAAGTTCCCCTCACCCTTGGCCCCTCTGTCCAACGGGGGTAGGATAATGGCGCGCGCTGGCGGACGAGATGTCCACTGGCTCTTCTCTCTCACACAAGGAAAACGGTCATGTCCGAACTGACGCTCTATCTTGCCCCTGGTACCTGTGCCATGGCGGTGCGCATCGCTCTGGTGGAGGCCGGTGCCCCTCACCTTGTCAAGCGCCTGGATCTGGCCGCTGGTGAACAGCGCAGCCCCGACTACCTCGCCATCAATCCCAAGGGGCGAGTCCCGGCACTGGTGACGGAGCATGGCGTGCTGACCGAAACACCGGCTCTGCTGCTCTACGTGGCCCAGCGTTTTCCTAACGCCGGGCTGGCCCCATTGGATGACCCCTTCCTCCTGGCCAGGATACAGGAGGTACACAGTTTCCTCGTCTCCACCGTCCATGTCGCCCATGCCCATGGACGCCGTCCCGGCCGCTGGGCCGACGATGAACAGGCCATGGCTGCCATGCAGGCCAAGATGCCCCAGAACATGCGCGATGGCTTTGACCAGATTGAGCGCCACTATCTGGCCGGCCCCTGGGTACTGGGGGAGCGCTTCAGCCTGGCCGACATCTACCTCTTCGTGATTGCAGGCTGGCTCGAGAGCGACGGGGTTGCCATCAGCGAGTTTCCCAAGGTGGCGGATCACTATCAGCGCATGCTGGCCCGCCCCGCAGTGCAGGCGGCGCTCGCCCTCTGATCTCCTCGCGCTGGGTACGCCTTTTTGTACGGGCAACATCCGGCGACGCCTCTCAGACGGGTGCTCTTCTGGCACCCGTTTCTTCTGAAATTGCCCTGTCACTGAGATCGTTTTCACATTTTCGTCATCACTGCCTAGACCCGTTAACGGTTAACACTTATCTTTCGCCCTAATGACGCAACCGGTTGCGTAACCGATTGCCCAACTCAATATCCATATGCGGTCCCAGGCCGCCGAGGTGCTGTATGAAACGAGGCAAGCTGCTCAATGCTCCCTTAAGCGCGCTGGTCGCGCAGATGGGCCACACCGACGAGATCACCGTCTGCGATGCGGGCCTGCCCATTCCGGCAGGCCCCGAGCGCATCGATCTGGCGCTGATGGCGGGCCCCCCCAGCCTTGAAACCGTACTGACCGCCCTACTCACCGACCTGGTGGTGGAGAAGGTGATCATGGCAAGCGAGATCAAGCAGATCAGTCCCGCCGCCCATCAGGCGCTGGTGGATCAGCTGGAGGCCCACGCAGCCGCCCAGGGCAAGCCCATCACCATCGAGTACTGCCTGCACGAAGCGTTCAAGGCTCGCTCCTGCCAGAGCAAGGCTATCGTGCGCAGCGGCGAGGTGACTCCCTACGCCAACCTGATCCTCTGCGCCGGTGTGGCGTTCTGAATTCTTCAAAGAAGGCCTCTTCAAGGAAGCTGCAAATGAGCACAACCTCCCCCCTCTCACCCATTCTGGAGCTGACCGAGATCGTCAAGACCTTCCCCGGTGTGCGCGCCCTCGACGAAGCGGGTCTTCGGGTCTATCCGGGCCAGGTGATGGCCCTGCTCGGCGAAAATGGCGCTGGCAAGTCGACCCTGATGAAGGTGCTGACCGGCATCTACCAGGCCGATTCGGGCAGCATCAGCTATCGCGGCCAGCCGGTTCACTTCAAGGGCCCCCGCGACTCCCAGGATCAGGGGATCAGCATCATCCACCAGGAGCTGAACCTGCTGCCGGAATTGTCGATTGCCGCCAATATCTTCCTCGGCCGCGAACCGCGCACCCGTTTTGGCAGCATCGACCACAAGCAACTGCGCGAACGGGCCAGCACCCTGCTGGCACGACTTGGCGTCAAACACGGCCCGGATACCCGGCTAGGGGATCTCTCCATCGGCGAACAGCAGATGGTGGAGATGGGGGCGTCTCAGAATTCGGAAAATAAAGCACGGTAAGACAACGGGAGGCCCATGCCATGCTTGGTTTTTCCGGGATGGTGTCCAGTTGGAGTAAAGCCCAACTGGGCGTCAAACGAAGTGTCATTTTCAGAAGACGACTGCACCAGTTGATTGGGCGTAATGGCTGTTGTGCAGCCAGCTCCTGACAGTTCAATATCAGAAGTGATCTGCACCAATCTCGACTATGCTCAATACTCGTGTGCACCAAAGCGAGGTGAGCATGGCGACGGAGGCTCTGTTGCAAAGATTGGCGGCAGTCAGAGGTAGGCTGTCGCTCTGCGCCGATCAGGCGGCTGCTGCGAAATGGTGGTTGAGCATGCCCATGGCCTCCGTCAGCGCCGAGGGCCCAATGCCAAAAGCTCTCTCCACAAGGCGCACCTCGCCCCTGATGCCGGGCTGCAGGCACCAGGGGCGAGCCTGTCCTTTGCGCAGGGCTCGCATGACTTCGAATCCCTTGATCGTGGCATAGGCCGTGGGGATCGATTTGAAACCGCGCACCGGCTTGATCAGTATCTTGAGCTTTCCGTGATCGGCCTCGATCACGTTATTGAGGGCTCTGTTGCAAAGATTGGCGGCAGTCAGAGGTAGGCTGTCGCTCTGCGCCGATCAGGCGGCTGCTGCGAAATGGTGGTTGAGCATGCCCATGGCCTCCGTCAGCGCCGAGGGCCCAATGCCAAAAGCTCTCTCCACAAGGCGCACCTCGCCCCTGATGCCGGGCTGCAGGCACCAGGGGCGAGCCTGTCCTTTGCGCAGGGCTCGCATGACTTCGAATCCCTTGATCGTGGCATAGGCCGTGGGGATCGATTTGAAACCGCGCACCGGCTTGATCAGTATCTTGAGCTTTCCGTGATCGGCCTCGATCACGTTATTGAGATACTTCACCTGCCGGTGGGCCGTCTCCCGGTCCAGCTTTCCTTCGCGCTTCAATTCGGTGATCGCTGCACCATAGCTCGGCGCTTTGTCGGTATTGAGCGTGGCAGGCTTTTCCCAGTGCTTCAGGCCTCGCAGGGCCTTGCCCAGGAACCGCTTCGCTGCCTTGGCGCTGCGGGTCGGCGACAGGTAGAAATCGATCGTGTCGCCCCGCTTGTCGACTGCCCGGTACAGGTAGGTCCACTTGCCCCGCACCTTGACGTAGGTTTCATCCAGGCGCCAGCTCGGATCAAAGCCACGCCGCCAGAACCAGCGCAGCCGCTTCTCCATCTCCGGGGCGTAGCACTGGACCCAGCGATAGATCGTCGTATGGTCGACCGAAATGCCGCGTTCCGCCAGCATTTCCTCAAGGTCGCGATAGCTGATCGGATAGCGACAATACCAGCGCACCGCCCACAGGATCACATCACCCTGGAAATGGCGCCACTTGAAATCCGTCATCGTTCCGTCCGTCCAATCTCCGCCAAGCATGCTCAAGCTTCACGATTTTTGCAACAGAGCCCACACGAGTATTGAGCATAGTCGAGATTGGTGCAGATCACTTCTGATATTGAACTGTCAGGAGCTGGCTGCACAACAGCCATTACGCCCAATCAACTGGTGCAGTCGTCTTCTGAAAATGACATTTGGTATCTCTCATAAACGGATGTTTTTGAGAGAACTATCTTCGGCCTTCACACGCACGAAAGGCGGCGAAGCTCCGCCGTTAATCCGTCCGCCGGAGATCTCGCCCAGGCAGGCTGAAGGCCGAGCAAGCCTGACAGGCCCGAAAAGCCCGGCACGGGCGTCGGCGGCGATGACGGCGGCGGCATTATCCAGGGTTGATGATGGAAGTGGAGGATATCGACAACCTCTCGCGCAACCAAGACATCGCGGTCGGACTGCAAGTGATCTTGAAGCCACGGGCCCGTCCCACCCCGACATGGACCTCGATGCCCGAACGGACGTTAGATTTCGAGTTCTAGGCGTTCTGCGATGAAGGTTGGATCCCAGCCGGGATTGAAAGTGTCGACGTGGGTGAATCCGAGCCGCTCGTATAGGCCACGCAGGTTCGGGTGGCAGTCGAGCCGCAGCTTGGCGCACCCCTGCGTTCGCGCGGCATGGCGGCAAGCCTCGATCAGCGCGGAGCTGACACCCCGGCCCGCATGTGTCCGTCGCACCGCGAGCTTGTGCAGATATGCGGCCTCCCCCTTGAGGGCGTCGGGCCAGAACTCGGGATCCTCGGCCGACAAGGTGCAACAGCCGACGATGCCGTCGCTGCAACTCGCGACTAGGAGCTCGGATCTCAGGACGAAGGTCTCCGCGAATGTCCGGTCGATCCGCGCGACGTCCCAGGCGGGCGTTCCCTTGGCGGACATCCACGCCGCAGCGTCGTGCATCAGCCGCACAACCTCGTCGATATCACCCGAGCAGGCGACCCGAACGTTCGGAGGCTCCTCGCTGTCCATTCGCTCCCCTGGCGCGGTATGAACCGCCGCCTCATAGTGCAGTTTGATCCTGACGAGCCCAGCATGTCTGCGCCCACCTTCGCGGAACCTGACCAGGGTCCGCTAGCGGGCGGCCGGAAGGTGAATGCTAGGCATGATCTAACCCTCGGTCTCTGGCGTCGCGACTGCGAAATTTCGCGAGGGTTTCCGAGAAGGTGATTGCGCTTCGCAGATCTCCAGGCGCGTGGGTGCGGACGTAGTCAGCGCCATTGCCGATCGCGTGAAGTTCCGCCGCAAGGCTCGCTGGACCCAGATCCTTTACAGGAAGGCCAACGGTGGCGCCCAAGAAGGATTTCCGCGACACCGAGACCAATAGCGGAAGCCCCAACGCCGACTTCAGCTTTTGAAGGTTCGACAGCACGTGCAGCGATGTTTCCGGTGCGGGGCTCAAGAAAAATCCCATCCCCGGATCGAGGATGAGCCGGTCGGCAGCGACCCCGCTCCGTCGCAAGGCGGAAACCCGCGCCTCGAAGAACCGCACAATCTCGTCGAGCGCGTCTTCGGGTCGAAGGTGACCGGTGCGGGTGGCGATGCCATCCCGCTGCGCTGAGTGCATAACCACCAGCCTGCAGTCCGCCTCAGCAATATCGGGATAGAGCGCAGGGTCAGGAAATCCTTGGATATCGTTCAGGTAGCCCACGCCGCGCTTGAGCGCATAGCGCTGGGTTTCCGGTTGGAAGCTGTCGATTGAAACACGGTGCATCTGATCGGACAGGGCGTCTAAGAGCGGCGCAATACGTCTGATCTCATCGGCCGGCGATACAGGCCTCGCGTCCGGATGGCTGGCGGCCGGTCCGACATCCACGACGTCTGATCCGACTCGCAGCATTTCGATCGCCGCGGTGACAGCGCCGGCGGGGTCTAGCCGCCGGCTCTCATCGAAGAAGGAGTCCTCGGTGAGATTCAGAATGCCGAACACCGTCACCATGGCGTCGGCCTCCGCAGCGACTTCCACGATGGGGATCGGGCGAGCAAAAAGGCAGCAATTATGAGCCCCATACCTACAAAGCCCCACGCATCAAGCTTTTGCCCATGAAGCAACCAGGCAATGGCTGTAATTATGACGACGCCGAGTCCCGACCAGACTGCATAAGCAACACCGACAGGGATGGATTTCAGAACCAGAGAAAGAAAATAAAATGCGATGCCATAACCGATTATGACAACGGCGGAAGGGGCAAGCTTAGTAAAGCCCTCGCTAGATTTTAATGCGGATGTTGCGATTACTTCGCCAACTATTGCGATAACAAGAAAAAGCCAGCCTTTCATGATATATCTCCCAATTTGTGTAGGGCTTATTATGCACGCTTAAAAATAATAAAAGCAGACTTGACCTGATAGTTTGGCTGTGAGCAATTATGTGCTTAGTGCATCTAACGCCTGGCACAGCTGCCGACAAAATTGGCGCTTGTTTTGCCGGCTTTTTGGCAAAACAAGTGACACTTTTGGCGGTCAGTTGCTGCCACTTGTTAACCCTTTTGCCAGATTTGGTAACTATAATTTATGTTAGACACGAAGTCTTGGCTAAAAACTGGCCTAAAACTACTGGGGATTTCTGGAAAATAGACATCACCTTCTGGCTCAATGTCGATTGTTGAAATATGTAAAGTATCAACTTTATCGATCAGGCTTTTGTATATTTCACCACCACCAGACACAATCACATGATCCGTTATCGTCTTCAGATGATTTAGCGCTTCATCGATAGATGGAAATACCAATACATTCTCATCACTGGAAGTGAAGCTTGAACGAGTTACAACGGCATATTTTCGGTTGGGTAAAGCCCCCATTGACTCGAAAGTCTTTCGGCCTACCAAAAGCCACTGATTATAGGTAATCGCTTTGAAGAGTAATTGTTCCCCTTTGGCACTCCATGGAATATCTGGGCCATTTCCGATAACTCCATTCTTCGAAATTGCTGCCATTAGTGATAGTTTCACGATACTTCCTTAGGGGTTAACTTTGTTTTAGGGCGACTGCCCTGCTGCGTAACATCGTTGCTGCTCCATAACATCAAACATCGACCCACGGCGTAACGCGCTTGCTGCTTGGATGCCCGAGGCATAGACTGTACAAAAAAACAGTCATAACAAGCCATGAAAACCGCCACTGCGCCGTTACCACCGCTGCGTTCGGTCAAGGTTCTGGACCAGTTGCGTGAGCGCATACGCTACTTGCATTACAGTTTACGAACCGAACAGGCTTATGTCCACTGGGTTCGTGCCTTCATCCGTTTCCACGGTGTGCGTCACCCGGCAACCTTGGGCAGCAGCGAAGTCGAGGCATTTCTGTCCTGGCTGGCGAACGAGCGCAAGGTTTCGGTCTCCACGCATCGTCAGGCATTGGCGGCCTTGCTGTTCTTCTACGGCAAGGTGCTGTGCACGGATCTGCCCTGGCTTCAGGAGATCGGAAGACCTCGGCCGTCGCGGCGCTTGCCGGTGGTGCTGACCCCGGATGAAGTGGTTCGCATCCTCGGTTTTCTGGAAGGCGAGCATCGTTTGTTCGCCCAGCTTCTGTATGGAACGGGCATGCGGATCAGTGAGGGTTTGCAACTGCGGGTCAAGGATCTGGATTTCGATCACGGCACGATCATCGTGCGGGAGGGCAAGGGCTCCAAGGATCGGGCCTTGATGTTACCCGAGAGCTTGGCACCCAGCCTGCGCGAGCAGCTGTCGCGTGCACGGGCATGGTGGCTGAAGGACCAGGCCGAGGGCCGCAGCGGCGTTGCGCTTCCCGACGCCCTTGAGCGGAAGTATCCGCGCGCCGGGCATTCCTGGCCGTGGTTCTGGGTTTTTGCGCAGCACACGCATTCGACCGATCCACGGAGCGGTGTCGTGCGTCGCCATCACATGTATGACCAGACCTTTCAGCGCGCCTTCAAACGTGCCGTAGAACAAGCAGGCATCACGAAGCCCGCCACACCGCACACCCTCCGCCACTCGTTCGCGACGGCCTTGCTCCGCAGCGGTTACGACATTCGAACCGTGCAGGATCTGCTCGGCCATTCCGACGTCTCTACGACGATGATTTACACGCATGTGCTGAAAGTTGGCGGTGCCGGAGTGCGCTCACCGCTTGATGCGCTGCCGCCCCTCACTAGTGAGAGGTAGGGCAGCGCAAGTCAATCCTGGCGGATTCACTACCCCTGCGCGAAGGCCATCGGTGCCGCATCGAACGGCCGGTTGCGGAAAGTCCTCCCTGCGTCCGCTGATGGCCGGCAGCAGCCCGTCGTTGCCTGATGGATCCAACCCCTCCGCTGCTATAGTGCAGTCGGCTTCTGACGTTCAGTGCAGCCGTCTTCTGAAAACGACACGAAGCGGCGAAAGCGCGTCAGAGTAGGGCCGTATTTGGTATTTCCTGACGCCTTCGGAGCGGCATCTATGGCCTCAACCTGACACCCCAGCCGTTAGCGTGCTTTATTTTCCGAATTCTGAGACGACCCCGAGATCGCCAAGGCGCTGTCGTTCGATGCCAGCGTCATCATCATGGACGAACCCACCGATGCCCTCACCGACACCGAAACCGAGCAGCTTTTCACCGTCATTCGCGAACTGCGCGAGCAGGGCTGCGGCATCGTCTACATCTCCCATCGCTTGAAGGAGATCTTCGAAATCTGCGATCGGGTCACCGTGCTGCGGGACGGCAAGTGGATCGGCGAGCAGGCGGTGAGCGATCTCGACGAAGACAGGATCATCGAGATGATGGTGGGTCGCCGGCTGGAAGAGCAGTACCCGCGCCTGGTGCGCGAACTCGGCCCCGTCAGCCTGCAGGTGAAGGATTTGGCCGGCCCCGGCGTGCGCGGGGTGAGCTTCTCCCTGCGTCAGGGTGAAATTCTGGGCTTTAGCGGCCTGATGGGCTCCGGCCGCACCGAGCTGATGAAGCTCATCTACGGTGCCAGCCCCATCAGCGCTGGCCAGATGACGGTGGATGGCCACGCCCTGGTACCCAGAAGCCCGGCCGATGGTCTGGCCGCTGGCATCGCCTATATCTCCGAGGATCGCAAGGGCGACGGCCTGGTGCTGGAGCTGTCGGTGCGCGAAAACATGAGCCTGTGCGCCCTCGGCGAGTTCATTCGTGGCGGCAAGATTGACGGCAAGGCCGAGCGCCAGGCGGTAGGAGACTATGTTCGTCTGTTCAACATCAAGACCCCGAGTCAGGATCAGCTGATCAAGCTCCTCTCCGGCGGCAACCAGCAGAAGGTGGCCATCGCCAAGGGGCTGCTGACCCGGCCCAAGGTGCTGATCCTGGATGAGCCGACCCGCGGCGTCGATGTCGGCGCCAAGAAGGAGATCTATCAGCTCATCAACCAGTTCAAGAAGGAGGGGATGAGCATCATCCTGGTCTCCTCCGAAATGCCGGAAGTGCTCGGCATGAGTGATCGCATTATGGTGATGCACGAAGGGCGCATCAGCGCAGAATTCAACACCCGCGATGCCAATCAGGAGAAGCTGATGGCAGCGGCAGTCGGTAAACAGTGGCAAGCAGAGCAAGAGGCAGCACAATGACAACCCAAACCCTTTCCCGCCGCGGCGTCATGAGCATGGCCTGGTGGATCGAGAACAAGTCCCTGGTCGCGCTGCTGGTGCTGATCGGCGTGGTCTCTTTCCTGAGCCCCAACTTCTTCACCGCCGACAACCTGCTCAACATCCTGCGCCAGACATCGGTCAACGCCATCATGGCGGTCGGCATGACGCTGGTCATCCTCACCGCCGGCATCGATCTGTCGGTCGGCTCGGTACTGGCCCTGTGCGGCGCCCTGGCCGCCACCATGGTGGCCATGGAACTGCCCATCGGCCTGGTGATCCCCCTCACCCTGGGGGCCGGCGCCCTGCTTGGCAGCATCAGCGGCCTCATCATCGCCAAGGGCAAGGTACAGGCGTTCATCGCCACCCTGGTCACCATGACCGCCCTGCGCGGCGTCACCATGGTCTACACCGAGGGGCGCCCCATCTCCACCGGCTTCAGTGACGGCGCCGATCACTTCGCCTGGCTCGGGACCGGCTACCTGCTGGGTCTGCCGGTGCCCATCTGGCTGATGGCAATCGTCTTCCTGCTGGCCTGGTACCTGCTCAACCACACTCGCCTGGGCCGCCACATCTATGCCCTCGGCGGCAACGAATCGGCCACCCGCCTCTCTGGTATCAATGTGGATCGGGTCAAGCTCGCGGTGTATGGTCTGTGCGGCATGCTGTCGGCACTGGCCGGGCTCATCGTCACATCCCGCCTCTCCTCCGCCCAGCCCACAGCCGGCATGGGGTACGAGCTGGATGCCATCGCCGCCGTTGTGCTGGGGGGCACCAGCCTGATGGGGGGCAAGGGCCGTATCATGGGTACCCTGATCGGTGCCCTCATCATCGGCTTCCTCAACAATGCCCTCAACCTGCTCGACGTCAGCTCCTATTACCAGATGATCGCCAAGGCCAGCGTGATTTTGCTTGCTGTGATGATCGATAACAAAAGCAACCGTTAACAAGCCACGCCACACACAAGGAATGAAATGATGAAAAAGCTCAATACCCTGCTCGCTGCCGCCATCATGTCCGTGCTGGGCACCGCCCAGGCCGCGGATCACACCCTGGCGATGGTGGTCTCCACCCTCAACAACCCCTTCTTCGTCACCATGAAGGAGGGGGCCGAAGCCAAGGCCAAGGAGCTTGGCTACGAGCTGGTGGTGCTGGACTCCCAGAACGACCCGGCCAAGGAGCTCTCCAACGTGGAAGATCTCACCGTGCGCAAGGTCAACGCCATCCTGATCAACCCGACCGACTCCGAAGCCGTGGGCAACGCCATTCGCCTGGCCAACAAGGCGAACATCCCGGTGCTGACCCTGGACCGCGGCGCAGCCCAGGGTGACGTCAAGGCCCACATCGCCTCCGACAACGTGGCCGGTGGCAAGCTGGCTGGCGACTTCATCGCCGAGAAGCTGGGCAGCGGTGCCAAGGTGATCCAGCTGGAAGGGATCGCAGGTACCTCCGCCGCCCGTGATCGCGGCGAAGGCTTCGCCCTGGCGGTCACCGCCAACAAACTGCAGGTGCTGGCCTCCCAACCCGCCGACTTTGACCGCACCAAGGGTCTGAACGTCATGGAGAACCTGCTGGCCGCCCATCCGACCGTGCAGGCAGTGTTCGCCCAGAACGACGAGATGGCGCTGGGTGCCATCCGCGCCGTGCAGGCCGCTGGCAAAGAGGTGATGATCGTGGGCTTTGACGGCACCGACGATGGCAAAGCCGCCGTGGCCAAGGGTAAACTGGCCGCCACCGTGGCCCAGCAGCCTGCCCTCATCGGCGCCATCGGCGTGGAAACCGCCGACAAGGTGCTCAAGGGTCAACCGGTGGAAAAATCCATCCCGGTACCGCTGCAAATCGTCAACAAGTAAGTTGACGGGGGGAGGTTCGCCTCCCCTCTCTTTTTCCGCCAGTGCCGCCTGGTCTGGGTCCACCCAGACCAGGATGTACTCAACCAAGGGTGATAGGAATGAATCGTCTCGTAGTCCTCGGCAGCGTGAATGCGGATCATGTGCTGCGCGTCCCCCACTTTCCCCGCCCCGGTGAAACCCTGACCGGCCACAGCTATCAGGTCGTTCCCGGCGGCAAGGGCGCCAATCAGGCGGTGGCCGCCGCCCGCCTCGGCGCCCCTGTCTCCTTCATCGCCCGCATCGGTGATGATGCCATCGGCCACCAGATGAAAACCGGGTTTGCCAACGACGGCATCGATGTCAGCGCCGTCGAACTCGACCCCAGGCTCCCCACCGGCATCGCCATCATCTATGTGAGCGACGAGGGGGAGAACAGCATCGGCATCTCCGCCGAAGCCAATGGCGCCCTCACCCCGGCCGTAGTGCAAGGTCACGAGGCGATGATCGCCGCCGCCCACACCCTGCTGCTGCAACTGGAAGTGCCGCTGGAGAGCGTGCAGGAAGCGGCCCGTCTGGCTCGTGCCCACGGCACCCGGGTGGTGCTCAACCCCGCCCCCGCGCGCCCGCTCTCAAGGGATCTGCTGGCGCTGGTGGACCTCATCACCCCCAACCAGACCGAGGCCGAGCTGCTGACCGGCGTCAAGGTGACGGACGAAGCGAGCGCCCGGGAGGCTGCCACCCGCTTCCACCAGATGGGCATCGGTGAGGTGATGATCACCCTGGGGTCTCAAGGGGTCTATTGCAGCAAGGGGCAGAAACAGGCGCTCATGCCGGGTTTTCGGGTCAAGGCGGTGGATACCACGGCGGCCGGGGATACCTTCAACGGCGCCTTCCTGGCGGCCGAGCTCGCCGGCGCCGACTTTGACGCAGCCGTACGCTTTGCCCACGGGGCGGCGGCACTCTCCGTCACCCGGTTTGGTGCCCAGAGCTCCATCCCGAGCAAGCAGGAGGTCGATGCTTTCCTCCTTGAACAGACTGCGCAGGGGCACTGATGGCCAATATCAAGGAGGTGGCTGCGCTGGCGGGGGTGTCGACCACCACCGTTTCCCACGTCATCAACGAGACCCGTTTCGTCGCCGAAGAGACCCGGGAGCGGGTCTTCGCCGCCATGCGCGATCTCAACTATGCCCCAAGCCTGGTGGCCCGCAGCCTCAAGGTAAAGGAGACCAACAGCATCGGCATGCTGGTCACCACCTCCAGCAACCCCTTCTTCGCCGAGGTGGTGCGCGGGGTGGAGCGCTACTGCTTCGAGCAGGGTTACAACCTGATGCTGGGCAACACCGAAGGACAGGCCGAGACGGCGCTCTCCTACCTCAAGATGATGCTCAGGAAACGGGTCGACGGCCTGCTCATCATGTGCAGCGAGGGGCAGCAGGAGGTGTTCAACCAGCTCGACTGGCTCAAGAGCCTGCCGGTCGTGGTGATGGACTGGGGCATGGAGAACGGCGAGGTGGATCTCATCGCCGACAACTCCCATCGCGGCGGCTACCTGGCAACCCGCCATCTGCTGGGGCTGGGTCACACTGCCATCGGTTGCATCACGGGACCCCACAGCCGCGCCCCGGCCAACCAGCGCCAGGCGGGTTTCGAGCAAGCGATGCAGGAGGCCGGGCTCACCGTCAATCCGGGCTGGATCCAGGAGGGAGACTTTGACTGCGCCAGCGGCGCCGCCGCCATGACCCGCCTGCTGGCGCTGCCAGAGCGTCCCACCGCGCTGTTTGTCTGCAACGACATGATGGCCATGGGGGTCATCAGTGCCGCCCATCAGGCAGGGCTGGTGATCCCCCGCGATCTCTCCATCGTCGGCTATGACAACGTGGCGCTGGCCCAGTTCATGTCCCCCCCGCTCACCACGGTCAATCAACCGAAAGAGGAGCTGGGCCGTCTCGCCGTCACCCGGCTCTTGGCACGCATCAACGGCGAGCCCATCGCAAACCGCATGATCACCGTGGATCCGGACCTGGTGATCAGACACTCCTGCGCTCCCTTTTCCTCACCGGACAGCAAACCAGTTTAAGTGTCAGCAAGCAGCAGAAGGGCGGCCATGAGCCGCCCTTCTGTGTATTGTCTCCTTGACATCGGCCCCGAGACTGCACAAGCCACCACTCAACTCAGCTTGAGATCATCCTCTTGCTGCGCCTCTCCCCGGGGAGCCAGGCGCAGCAGCCCCAGCGCCGTTGCCAACGGCTGGAGCAGCGCCTCGTACCCGGAGGGTGCTGGCAGCCAGTAGCGAATTGGCCAGCCCGCTTGCAGCAGTTCGGGGGCGCTGCTGCCAAGCTCGCTCAGCGCCAGCATGCAGCCACACTCGCGCATCTTCTCAAGCAGGGTGGCATCCGGTATCAGCACAGGCAATGCCAGGATCAGCCCCCCTGTGGCAAGGGGGGCAGGCTCGCCAGCAGAGGGGCCAGCTGGGCAGGCTGATGAAGCCTTACCAGCAAGGTGCCACTGCATGGCTCTTCTGTCAGCCATCGTGCCATCACGGGCCCAAGGACACCACGCTCTTGCATCCAGCCCACGTCACAGGGCTGCTGACTCACCTGCCAGCGCAGGCTGACCGCCGTCACCGGCACGCCCTGCTCGTCTCTCATCGCCTCGCAGAGGGTCTCCAGGGGGGAAGGGGCGGCCCCCGCCAGCCATTCCCGCAGTTGGTGCAGCTGCCGCTGGGCCATGTGGAGGTCAGCCTTCATCGCACTCTGATACCACACCAGTATGGTCCCCTCACGCTTGGCCTCGTTCAATGCCAATATGGCCTGCTCCAATAGCTCATCGGCATCCTCGCCACCCTCGCGCCTGGCCACTCCGAAGCGACACGCCAGATCAAAGCTGCTTTCCCGGGTCACGAACTCAAACTGCAACAGGCTCACCATAGCCGCCATGCGGGCATCGAGATCTCCCTCTTCGTCGTCCAGCACCACGGCGAACTCATCCCCCCCAACCGGTACGCACGGCCGGGGCATGCCTGGCGCAACCGGGCCGCGACCGCCTGCAACAGACGATCACCAACCTGGTATCCGAGCAGATCATTGACCTGCTTGAACCGCTTCAGATCCAGCACCGCCAGCGCCTGGACCCGAACTTGCAGCAGGGATTGCCTGAGCTGCCCCTGCAAGGCCCGACGGTTGCCAAGCCGGGTCATGGGATCGAGCAGGGAGAGGCGACGATTCTGCAGATTGGTTCGAATGAGGGCAAAGACCAGCACACAGCCCATCACCAGCAGGATCAACTGCCAGATCTGGATCCAGAACAGGCTCTGGCGCAACTGGTTGAGGGAGGCTTCCCGCTCCTGGCCGGAGAGGATCTGATCCCCAATCTGCTCCACCTGATGGGTCAAGCCGGTCAGCCGGACGAGGGCAAGATCGAGGGCTTACCCCTCTTCAGCTCCCCGGACTGCATCTGGGGATCCAGCCCCTTGAGTTCGTCAAAGAGCCGTTCAAGCACCTCCCCCAACCCATGCCTCGCCCGCGCATCGGCGGTCTCGGTACTGATCAGGAACACATCCAGCCGGTTCCACAGCAGGTCGTAATCCAGGCTCAGGGCCGCCATGTCGAGCGCCCCGGCACGGTAGAGGCGCACATCATAGAGAAATCGCTGGGACTCCTGCATTACCTGGCTGATGTTCCAGTGGGTGTTGCGGTAGAACATGTCAACGAGCTGCTCGTGCCGACTCTGCAGCAGCAGCCCCCAGAGGGACGAGAAGAGAAACAGCAGGGAAATGGCTGCAAGCAGCAGGTTATCTCGCTGTCGTCGCGTCACGGGACAACCTCGATGCGGATCACCTGCCAGACCATGTTGTTGTGGATGGCGGACACATCCATGTCGGGATGGGCCGAGAGGGGGACCAGCAGCCAGAGCGGCCCTTTATTGCGACGGGTGAGCGGTTTGTCATCCTGGTAACGCACCAGGGTCAGCGGCACCTTGGCAAACAGGGAGAGATCGACCCGCTGCTGGTAGCCATTGAGTGCGGCGACATCGATGGCGCTGGCACTATCCACCTGCTGCGCCGCCAGCACGCTCTTCAGGGTCGGTCCACGATAGCGGTGAGTGCCGAGGGTCCAGGGCGTCGCCGTCTCGAACTCCACTTGTGGCAAGGCTGCCAACGCCGCCTCATCCAGGGTGATTTCCCGCTTGTCCGGCAGGATCAGTTGCAATAGCGAAGAGGAGGAAGCCTGGGTACCGAACGAGAAAAGCACCAGCAGGAGCGAGGCCATCCCGCGCGTTGGAAAGTTCATGACATGTTGTGCCAACTGCATCTTGAAGTTAGGAGCCAGTGTGGCGATTTCAGTGGGTCAATGCAACTGTGTGAAAAATCAATAATTAGGGGCCCCGCATCTCCATCCAGTTATGGCCCTCGACGGAGAGAGGCTGATGCACTCCGCAACTTTGCAGGAGTTCATCCACAAAAGCGGGCACCAGCAAGGAAGCCGGACCATAACGTTTTTCATCAAACTGGCTGCCCACTTCGCTCGGCTCCAGATTGAGCTCCACCGTATGGGCACCGTTCAGGCCGGCCTCATGGACGAATCCGGCGGCAGGGTAGACCGCCCCGGAGGTCCCGATGGAGATGAAGAGATCGCACTGAGCCAGGGCCGAGTAGATGCGGTCAAGTCCGAGGGGCATCTCCCCGAACCAGACCACATGGGGGCGCAGCGGGTGGGGAAACTGGCAGCAGGAACACAGCTCTTCCTGATGGAGATCCCCGCGCCACTCGATCACCTGACCCGAGCCCGGGCAGCGGGCCTTGAGCAACTCGCCGTGCATGTGGATGAGGTTCTTGCTGCCGGCACTCTCGTGCAGGTTGTCGATGTTCTGGGTGACCAAGGTGACGCGCCCCGGCAGCAGGCGCTCCAGACGGGCCAATGCATAGTGGGCCGGATTGGGGTGGATCTCGGCGCGCTGCAACTGATGGCGCCGTGCATTGTAGAAACGTTGTACCAGTTCGGGATCCCGCGCATAGCCTTCAGGGGTGGCCACGTCCTCCACCCTGTGCTCTTCCCACAGGCCATCACAGGCCCGGAAGGTCTTGATACCGGATTCGGCCGAGATGCCGGCACCGGTGAGGATCACGATATGTTTGGCTGACTGCACCATGGTTGTTCTCCTCCAACGGGTAACAGGCTGACCTTAGCACAGGAGCAAGAGGCGGCCCATTCGCCCTTGGTCTTAGGCCGATGGGAGCACAAAGCTCGCCATGGGCGCGAGATCCAGCCTGGCAAAGACCATCTCCCGTCCTGTCACCAGGGTAAGCGGCAACCCGAGCCCCTTGAGCAGAGCCAGCATGGGGCGATTCTGGCCGAGCACTTCCGCCGTCCACTCCCGGATCCCCTCCCCGTATGCCAGCCGCGCAAGCGCCAGCAGGATGCGACGCCCGGCGCCGCGATGCTGAAAATGATCCGCGACGATGCAGGAGAACTCGGCCCTGTCCGGGTGCAGGCGCCGGCGAACGGACTGGGCCATGGCAAGCGGCGTCCCCTGCTCGTCGGTCAGCAGCAATCCTATCTGGGGTTCTCTGGGGTAGTCGAGAAAGAAGGCGAGCTGCTCGGCCGTCGCAGGCTGCTTGGCCCGCATGAAGCGCAAATAGACGCTCTGCTCGCTCAGGGCGTCATAGGCCGCGCTTATTCGCTTCGGGTCGCAGCCCGCCAGCTCCTGCAAGCGGCAAGTCAGCCCCCCCACCACCATCGTCATCGGCAAGGCGGCCCGTGAGGCGGGAGCCGTCCAACCCGACATTCCCTGCCACAAGCGCGGCTCATCGAGCGGCCAGCAAAGATAGCGAGCCATTTACCAGCGCCCTGCCACGCCGCGATCCTGCCACTGGGCGGCATCCTGCAGGTTGAAGGGGTCGTCGAGGTAGAGCGCGATGCCAAGCTCCCGGGAGCGCTGGATGAAGCGGGCCAGCAAGGAGTCGGCAGCCATCGCCTCCAGTTCGGGCAGCAGGTGTTGCCCGAGCAGCAAGGATTGCAACGGCAGACGCTCGATGAGATCAAACGGCAGGTGCTGGGCATGATCGAGCAGCAGCGCGAGTCTGGCCCCCGCGAGGCTCGCCTGCAGCACCAGGGCGAAACGGTCCGCCTGGCTCAGCAGGTGATCCCGTCGGTGGATGACCAGGGTGAGTTCGCTTGCTTCTCGTCCATGCTGCTCGAGCCAGAGCTTGAGCGGCTCCCAGTGAGGGGAAAGACCGCTCAGGCTCAGCCAGATCGGCAGCGTGCAGGAAGCCGCATCTGCCAGCAGCCCAAGCTGTCCTCTCGCCTCTCCCTGCCAGCTACGCACGGTGCGCTTGAGCCCGCCCAGCCTGCGCTGACGCTGGGGGCCAAGATAGAGCATCTTGAGCAGACGCAGCAGATCGTCGCTTTGCAGCGGCTTGGCCAGGGCGGCCAGCACGTTGAAACCCGCATCGTGCAGGAGACGCCGGGCGCCGTCTATCAGGGTCTGATCATGAGCGGAGAGCAGGATGATGGGCAGACCGCTGTGGTGATACTGGGGATGGCTCATCAGCAGGCTGATGGCATCCTGCTCCGCTAGGCTGAGATCACAGATAAGCAATCTCACGCCCCCCTCTTCCAGCGCCTTGAGGCACCCTTCGCCATCCTGAACCCAGTGGCAGGGCAACCCCAGTCCCTGGATCTCCTGCTGAATGCAGGCTCCCTGGAAGGGGTGATCTTCGAGCAGCAGGATCTGGCACTGGGCGAGCCAGGCACGCCACCCCTGCTCCCGTGCCTGCAACCCCTCGAGCCAGGGATCGCTGAGGCGATAGATCCCTGCCCCGGGAGCCAACAGATGAGGCAGATAGTCGGCCCCCTGATGAGAGGCAGGATCAAACAGGGCGATGGCCCCGGCGGCAAACAGTCCTTCCCATTGCCAGCCGGCATCGGGTCGGGTGCGGTGCAGATTGGCATAGGCCGGCAGGCCCGCTCCCTTGACCGCCAGATGGGAGACGGCGTCCAGGGCATAGACGCTGACCGGGTAAAACGTTGGCTCCTGGCTGTCATCAGACTCCAGCAAGGCCATCAACTCTTCATCTGTGATGATCATGTCATGCTCTCTCGCCCAGTTGTCGGCAGACCTCTTCCACGCACTGCCTCAAGGCGGCTGCAAGGGGATGTCCGGGGGCCTCCTGCCAACGGTCGATCACCTCTACCAGGGGGGTAGCCCCCACCATTTTGGCGGCCCCCTTCATCTTGTGTAAAGCCGTATTGAGGGCCTTCTCGTCCCCTTGTGTGACACACCGCTCAATGTCGGCCAGATCATGGTGAACCGATGCCAGATAGATGTCTACGAGGGCCGGGCTGAGGGACACGGGCAGGGAAAGGGCTGCCGTTGGCTGCGGTGCCTTCCCCCCGTCATGGGGGCCAAAGACGGTACGAAGCAATACGGCCAGATCCCTGAGCAAAACGGGTTTGTCCAGATGGCCCTGACAGCCGCATTCCGCCAGTCGCTGCGCCGCCTGCTCGCTGAGATCCGCGGTGATCACGTAGACGGGTAGATGCTGCCAGCGTTCATCGGCGTGCAATTGCCTGCAGAGCTCGGCGCCGTCCATCACCGGCATCTGCAGATCCGTCAGCACCAGATCCACCGACTCCGATTGCAGGATCTCCAGTGCCAGACGGCCATTGGCCGCGCTCAATACCCGGGCCCCCAGCTGACCCAGCTGCATGCTGATCAGCATTCTGTTCACCTCGTGATCTTCCACCAGCAGCACCCGCCTGCCTGCCCCCGGCAGGTCCGTGATCTCCTCGGCGCCACGGACGAGTCTGGGCTGCAGCAGGCTGACCACGGAGCCCGGGATCCAGGGTTCCCCCTGCCAGTACCAGGCGCGCAAGCCCCCATCGTCCTGCATGGCCCCAAGGCAAGGTGCCGCCGGATCCTCGGCCACGCCAAACGCTGCGAGCCAGGCCCGCATATATTCAAGTTCCCCGGGCAACAGTTGCAGGGAGACCGTCTTGACGCGCGGTTGCCAGAGCGCCTTCTCCTGCGCATGTCTTAGGGGCAAGGAACAGAGGAAACGGCTGCCCCCGCGAGCCAGAGGTTCGACCCGGATCTCGCCCCCTATCTGTTCCATCAGCTGGCGGCAGATGGCCAGCCCAAGCCCGGTCCCCTGGGCTCTGGGCTGGCCAGGCTCCTCCCCTTGTTCGAAGGGCTGGAACAACCGGGGCAACAGCTCGGCACTGATCCCGGGCCCCTCGTCATCCACCCCGCACAAAATCCACTCCCCTTGCCGCCGGGCCCAGAGTACCACCTCTCCCCGCTCGCTGAACTTGATGGCGTTGGAGAGCAGGTTGTGCAGCACCTGTTGCACCCGGTGGGGATCGAGTTCCATCAAGGCGGGCAGCGCCGGGTCGAGCGCCAAGCGCAGCTGCAGATGGCGGGATCGCGCCTTGGACCAGTGCACCGCCGCCACATGCTCGCACAGCTCCACCAGATCCGTGGGCTGCACGGAGAGGCGCAACTGGCGCGTCTCGTTGCGGCTGAAGTCGAGTACGTCGTTGAGCAATCCGAGCAGTTCATTGCCCGCCTGTCTCACATGGGCCAGAACCGAGGCCTGCTCTGCATTGAGCTCGGTCTGCTCGAGCCACTCCAGCAGGCCGAGCATGGCGTTCATGGGGGTGCGGATCTCGTGGCTCACGGCGGCCAGGAAGCGCCCCTTGGCAAGCACGGCCTGCTGGGCCTGCTCGTGGGAAAGTTGCAGGGAGTGCTCCTGCTCCACCCTGGCCGTCACATCCTGCACCACCCCGTAGATCCGCCACCCCTCTCCCTGACGGCGCCCCCTGCCGGAAAATTGCAGCCAGCGGGTTCCCTTGGCGGGGTGCTGATAGCGCAGCAGATGGGAGAAAGGTCGTCCGGCTTGCAGCATGGCCAGCATGGGGGCTCGCATCTCGCGCCTGTCCTGATGGGAGATGCGGGTCAGGGTCTCGTTGGGATTGACCCGGATCTGCTGGCTCGCCAGCCCCAGCAGCTCGTGACTGCCCCGGCTCACAAACTCCACCCGGGTGATGGCTCCCCCCAGCAGGGTGAATTGCAGCACCACACCGGGCACCGTATTGGTGAGGGCGCGCAGGCGCCGCTCCGCCTGACGCAGCAGGCGGGTACGCTCGCGCAGAGCGCTGATGTCGGAGAGGGCGATAAGATCCCCTGCCGGTGCCTGGGGCCCCAGTCGCAAGGGGATCTGGGCATAGGAGTAGACCTGCTCGTGCAGCGCCAGCTCCCCTTCGGCGCCCTGCAACTGAGGCGCGGGCAGCACCAGATCGGCGGCGTAGCGCGCCTCCATGCGCTTGGCCCGCTTGTTGCGCTTGATCACCTCCCCCTTGTCATTGCGCAAGAACACGGGAACGGGGAGCGCCTGGAAGAGAGACTCCCTGAACTTGCTTTCCAGCGCCAGCGCCTGCTCTACCTTGTGACGCTCGCGGGCCTCCTGGGCCAGTTGCTGGCGGGATCGCCAGACTGACCAGATCACCGCCATGCTGATCAGCAGTGCCAGCAACACGGAGCCAAGCCAGAAACCGTAGCTGACCCCCTCCTGCTGGTTGACCACCAGGTGGCGCCAGCGTTGCACCAGCTCGTCCACCTGCCGATCATTGAGGGTCATCAGGCTCTGATCCAGCACCCCTGCCAGGCTGGTCTGTTCCGGCCGGATGGCAAAGCCGAGGCCGAAACGCTCCGGCAATTCGGTGATGGTCAGCTCGCTCAACTGGTTGTTTCGAATGGGATATTGGAGCTGGTACAACTCCGCCAGCATGGCCTGGGCATCCCCATGCCGCACCGCCGCCAATCCCTGCAGCAGGTTGTCGGTGACCTCCCACTCATGCTGGCCGAACCGGGCAAGCAGGCCGGGATCATAGAGCATTCTCGGGACCACCACCTTGCCACTCACGTCCGCGAGGGAGACTGGCCCCCTCTTGCTGCGACTGACCAGGGCATAGCGGCTGGTCGCCACCATCCTGGTGAAGTCGAACTCCTTGTTCAGGGCGGCGGACTCCATCAGTCCGACCATCATGACGGCATCGCCACTGCGCAGCAATGCCAACGCCTCCTCCCGGCTGGCGGCGGGCACCAGCTCGAAGCGCAGCCCCGTCTGCCGACTCACTTCCCGCAAGACATCCGCACTCCAGCCAATGAGCGCTCCCTGCCGGTTGACGCCGCTGTACGGCATGAAGCCGGGATCCGCCACCATCTTGATGGTGTGGGCCTTGCCGACCAGCCAGGCCTGCTCCTTGTCGGTAAAATGCAGGGGATTCACATCCTGCTCACCCTGAGGCAGATACTTGCCCAGATCCCGGTAGAGACTGCCCGGCGGCAAATAGCGGATGGCCGTATCCACCAGCTCGAGCAACTCGGGCTGGTTGCGCATCATCAGCCGGTAGCTGATGACCAGATCGTCGCTGCGAAGACGACGAAGGCGCAGCCCTTCATCCGGGAATTCCCGCATCAGGTAGCGCAGTTGCAGATAATCACCGAGATAGGCGCTGCCCTTGCCGGCCACCAGGGCACCATACCAGTTCTCGGCATCGGTCAGCAGTTGCTGGGATGAACCAGGATAGAGACGCTTCAGGGTCTCCTGGGCCTGCCAGATGGGTGACACCAGAAACTGCGCCTGATCGAGCTCACCCCGATAGAGGATGGCGGACTCCGCTTCCATCATGGCCCGGCTCAAGACGGTATCGCTCGAGTTCGACCGGGCAGGCCCGACGTGAGGAATGAGATCGCAGCGCCCGTGCAGCAGATCCTGCGTCACGGCTGCCCAGCTCGGCCGCTTCTCGACATGCACCGGTACCGGCAACAGCTCTGCCAGCCGCGTCATGCGATCGATAAGCAGGCCCCCCTCCGCCTCCAGATAGGGAGGACGTTGCAGGGCCGGGTAACAGAAGGTCAGTCCGGTGAGCGAATCGGCATAAGCCTGGGCATCCGGTGACAGCGGGAGTATGGCGGCACGCAGTGGCAAGGCCAGCAGCGCGCCGGACAACAGAAGGATTTTTATCATCGGAACGGAAAAGCCAGGCGATTGCCTGGCTTTTTGTCACTCGTTGGGTTCAACATTTTCTACCCTGGCCTTGAGCTTCTGGCCGGGCCGGAAGGTCACCACACGACGGGCGCTGATGGGAATATCCTCCCCCGTCTTGGGGTTGCGTCCGGGACGCTGGTTCTTCTCGCGAAGATCGAAGTTACCGAAGCCGGAAATCTTGACCTGTTCGCCACGCTCGAGCGCCTGTCTGATCTCCTCAAAGAAGGCTTCCACCATATCTTTGGCTTCACGCTTGCTCATCCCGAGCTGGGTGAACAGGTGCTCTGCAATGTCGGCTTTGGTAAGCGCCATAGATCAATCCCTCAAGGATGCATTCAACTCTTCACCGAGGGCCCGCACGACATTGTCCACGGTCTCGGCGATCTCTTTCTCCTCCAGGGTGCGCTGGGTGTCTTGCAACACCAGGCTGATGGCCAGGCTCTTCTTGTCCTCTGCCATACCAGCGCCCTGGTATACGTCGAACAAGTTTATTCCAACTAACTGATTTCCGCCAACTTTTTTAATTACTGCCAGAACGTCGCCTGCCAGGATCTGTCTGTCAACCACCACGGCGATGTCGCGACGGTTGGCCGGGAACTTGGATACTTCGGCAGCAACCGGCACCTTGGCCGGCGTCAGTTTGTCCAGCTCCAGCTCGAACATGACAGCGCGGCTCTTGAGCCCCAGCTTCTTCTCGAGGCTCGGATGGATCACGCCGATGTGGCCGATCACGACGCCATTGCGCAGAATGGCTGCGCTCTGGCCCGGATGCAGGGCACTGTGCTCGGTGCGCTCGAAGGTGAAGGTAGCCCCTTCTGCAGTCAGATCCAGCACCGCTTCCAGGTCACCCTTCAGATCGAAGAAGTCGACGGGACGGGCCTTGACATCCCAGTGCTCGTCCCCCTGGTTACCGGTGATGATGCCGGCCAGCATAGGCTCCTGACGGATGCCGTTCTCGGCATTCTCGTCCTTGATGAAACGCAGGCCCTGCTCGAACAGGCGCACGCGCGGCTGCTGACGGTTCTGGTTGTAGACCACCGCCTGCACCAGACCCGGGAACAGAGAGACGCGCATGGCGGACATCTCGACGGAGATCGGGTTCGGCAACACGATGGCATCGCTCTGCGGGAACAGGGTCTGCTGAGCCTTGGGATCGACAAAGCTGTAGGTGATCGCTTCCTGGAAACCGCGGTCAACCAGCAGGTCGCGC
Organism: Aeromonas sp. FDAARGOS 1406; assembly: GCF_019048565.1. Lineage (NCBI taxonomy): Bacteria > Pseudomonadati > Pseudomonadota > Gammaproteobacteria > Aeromonadales > Aeromonadaceae > Aeromonas > Aeromonas sp. FDAARGOS 1406. The sequence goes on along the minus strand of NZ_CP077378.1, from coordinate 336,840 downwards.
ACCCGCTTCAGGGTCACCTGCCCTTCAGCCTGCTCCACCATCGCGAGGGAGGCGGCGGGTTTGAGGTTCGGGATGTTGTTGTAGCCGTAGATGCGGGCAACTTCCTCGATGAGGTCTTCCTCGATGGCAATGTCGAAACGCCAGGAGGGAGCCAGCGCGGTCCAGCCGTCAGTATCCACGGTTACCTGCATGCCCAGACGAGTCAGAATTTCGACCACCTGCGCATCCGCCACGCTGATGCCGATCACCTTGTCGAGCTTGGTGCGACGCAGCTTGATGGGGGCAGCCTTGGGCAGATGGGTATCGGATTTGACTTCGATGACCGGACCCGCTTCACCACCGCAGATGTCCAGCAGCAGACGGGTGGCACGATCCATCACCTTGGCCTGCAGCTCGGGATCCACCCCGCGCTCGAAGCGGTGGGAAGAATCGGTATGCAGACCGTAGGCACGGGCACGGCCGGTGATGGAGAGCGGCGCGAAGAAGGCGCACTCCAGCAGGATGTCGGTGGTGGTCTCGGAGACACCGGTGCGATCGCCGCCGAAGATGCCGGCCATGCAGGCAGGGCCTTTGGCGTCGGCAATCACGAGCGTGGTCTCTTTGAGCTTCACCTCGTTGCCATCGAGCAGAGTCATGGGCTCGTCGGCACGGGCGCGGCGCACCACCAGTTCCCCTTCAAGCGTCGCCAGGTCGAAGGCGTGCATCGGCTGGCCGTATTCCAGCAGCAGGTAGTTGGTGATGTCGACGATGGCGTCGATGGAGCGGATGCCGCCACGGCGCAGCTTCTCCTGCATCCAGAGCGGGCTCTGGGCGTGCAGGTTCAGCCCCTTGATGACACGACCGAGATAACGGGGGCAATCCGCCGGCGCTTCAACCCGGATCGGGAAGGTGGCATCACAGGTGGCAGCAGCCGGCGCCCAGGTCGGCTCGACCACGTCCACGCTGTTGAGCACGCCGATTTCACGGGCCAGACCCGCGATGCCGAGGCAATCGGCACGGTTCGGGGTCAGATCCACATCGATGCTGACGTCGTTGAGCGCGAGGTATTCACGGATATCGGTCCCGATGGGGGCATCCAGCGGCAGCTCGATGATGCCATCGGCTTCGACGTCGATGCCCAGCTCGCTGAAGGAGCAGAGCATGCCGTGGGACGGCTGGCCGCGCAGCTTGGCTTTCTTGATGGTGAAATCACCCGGCAGGGTCGCCCCGACCTTGGCCACGCACACTTTGAGGCCGGCGCGGCAGTTCGGCGCACCGCAGACGATGTCCAGCAGCTCAGCCTCGCCCACATTGACCTTGGTCACCCGCAGCTTGTCCGCGTCCGGGTGCTGGGCGCACTCGACCACTTCACCCACGACCACATTGTTGAACTGGCCGGCCACCGCTTCCACGGCGTCCACTTCCAGACCGGCCATGGTGATCTGCTCGGCCAGTGCATTGTCACTCAACTCGGTGCGGACCCACTCCATCACCCAGGATTTACTGAATTTCATGTTCTCTCGCCCTTACTTGAACTGCTTGAGGAAGCGCAGGTCGTTTTCGAAGAAGGCACGCAGGTCGTTGACCCCGTAACGCAGCATGGTCAGGCGCTCAACGCCCATGCCGAAGGCAAAGCCGGAGTATTTTTCCGGATCGATGCCGACCGAACGCAGCACGTTCGGGTGCACCATGCCGCAGCCCAGCACTTCCAGCCACTTGCCGTTCTTGCCCATCACGTCCACTTCGGCGCTCGGCTCGGTGAACGGGAAATAGGAAGGACGGAAGCGAATGGTCAAGTCTTCCTCGAAGTAGTTGCGCAGGAAGTCGTGCAGGATGCCTTTCAGCTCGGTGAAGCTGGCATGCTCGTCGACCAGCAGGCCTTCGACCTGGTGGAACATCGGGGTGTGGGTCATGTCGTAGTCGTTACGATAGACGCGGCCCGGCGCGATGATGCGGATCGGCGGCTGCTGATGTTCCATGGTGCGGATCTGCACACCGGAAGTGTGGGTACGCAGCATCAGATCAGGATTGAAGTAGAAGGTGTCGTGATCGGTACGCGCCGGGTGGTGAGCCGGGATATTCAGCGCATCGAAGTTGTGGAAGCCATCTTCAATCTCGGGACCACGGGCAACCTTGAAGCCCATATCGCCAAACAGGCGCTCGATGCGCTCGATGGTACGGGTCACCGGGTGCAGACCGCCATTCTCGATGCGGCGGCCCGGCAGGCTAACGTCGATGGTCTCGGCGGCCAGCTTCTGGTTCAGCACGGCGACTTCGAGGGCTTCACGACGCGCGTTCAGGGCATCCTGAACCTGCTGTTTGGCCTGGTTGATCACGGCGCCCGCGGCGGGACGCTCTTCAGCGGACAGGGCGCCCAGGCCCTTCATCTGCTCGGTAAAAAAGCCCTTTTTACCCAGATATTTGACCCGGATTTCGTCGAGGGCGGCGATGTCGCTTACGCCCTCAATTTCGGCCTTGGCCTGGCCTACTACTTCTTCAAGCTGTTGCATGTCTTCCTCGTCACCACTCCCGGAACAGGAGCCTTTAGGCTAAATAAGGTCAAGAGGGGAATAATACAAAAAAAGCCCCTTGGCTGACCATAGTTATGACGGGCTTTTCTCCCTGCAAATCATTTTGTTATATGGAGAAAGCCACAAGCCAGGTGCAACAGGATTGAAACAAGCATCGTTTGCTCTAGTTTGTTGGCATATGGAAGGATAAAGCATTCATGAACGTGGCATGCTACCTACCAACGCTCAAAAATGAGCAACAAAAAAGGAGGCCTAAGCCTCCTTTATTTTTATAACAGAGCTGGATTAGACCAGAGCTGCTTTAGCTTTTTCAACCAGGGCGGTGAAAGCCAGCTTGTCGTGAACGGCGATATCGGACAGGATCTTGCGATCGATCTCGATGGAAGCCTTCTTCAGACCGTCGATCAGACGGCTGTAGGACAGGCCGTTCTGACGGGCTGCAGCGTTGATACGCGCAATCCACAGTTGACGGAACTGACGCTTCTTCTGGCGACGGTCACGGTAGGCATACTGACCAGCTTTGGTTACCGCCTGTACCGCTACGCGGTAGACACGGGAACGGGCGCCGTAGTAACCCTTGGCGGCTTTCATTACTTTCTTGTGACGAGCGCGAGCGGTCACACCACGTTTAACTCTTGGCATTTTTCACATCCCCCCTTATGCGTACGGCAGACAAGCGACAACACGTTTGTGGTCGGCAGCGGAAACAAAGAACTTCGGTCCCAGCTGACGCTTACGCTTGCTGCTCTTCTTGGTCAGGATGTGACGCAGGTGGTTGTGCTTGCACTTGAAGCGACCTGAGCCAGTCTTCTTGAAGCGCTTTGCCGCGCCCCGGTTGGTTTTCATCTTCGGCATTTCATACTCCGCATTGTGAGTGACAACAAAATCGCAAGGCGAACCGACTCATGGGGCCAGCCTCATGAGTCAATTTCTTGTGGGCCTTAAGATTTCTTCTTGGGTGCGAGGACCATCACAGCTTGACGGCCTTCGACTTTCGGGAACGATTCGACTACGGCCAGCTCTTCCAGATCGTTCTTGACGCGCTCGAGAACCTTGATACCAAGATCCTGGTGGGCCATTTCACGACCACGGAAGCGCAGGGTGACCTTTGCCTTGTCCCCGTCTTCCAGAAAGCGAACCAGGTTGCGTAGTTTTACCTGATAGTCGCCTTCGTCGGTGCCAGGACGGAATTTGATTTCCTTAACCTGGACGACTTTCTGCTTTTTCTTCTGTTCTTTGGTGGTCTTGCTCTTTTCGTAGAGGAATTTGCCGTAATCCATGATCCGGCAAACGGGCGGCTCAGCGTTCGGACTGATCTCGACCAGATCCACTCCTGCCTCAAGGGCCAAGTTCAGCGCATCCTGAATGGAGGTGATGCCAATGGCTTCACCATCCAGACCAGTCAGACGAACTTCTTTCAGACGGATCTCTTCATTGATCCGGTGAGCGCGGGCTTGCGGTTGCTTGCCCAGTTTTTTTCCGCCTTTTATAGCTTATTCCTCCACTTTCTTTTGTCCGCGGGTCTGAACTTCCTGGGTCAACAGAGCAATCAGCTCTTCAACAGGATAAGAGCCCAGGTCAGCCCCTTTACGAGTACGCACTGCAATCTTGCCGGCTTCTACTTCTTTGTCGCCGCAGACCAGCATGAAAGGTACCCGTTTCAAAGTATGCTCGCGGATTTTAAAGCCAATTTTCTCATTTCTCAAGTCCGCTTTTGCGCGAAGGCCCGCATCATTCAATGCCTTGGCAACTTTCACCGCATAATCGGCCTGGTTATCCGTGATATTCATGACCACGGCCTGGGTCGGAGCCAGCCAGGTCGGGAACAGACCGGCGTACTCTTCCGTCAGGATCCCGATGAAGCGCTCCAGCGAGCCCAGAATGGCGCGGTGGATCATCACGGGGATGTGACGCTCGTTGTCTTCGCCCACATAGGTGGCGCCAAGACGGCCCGGCAGGGCAAAGTCGAGCTGCACGGTACCACACTGCCAGGCACGATCAAGGCAATCGTGCAGGGTAAACTCGATCTTGGGACCGTAGAAAGCCCCCTCGCCCGGTTGCAGGTCGTACTTCAGGCCGTTGAGTTCCAGCGCCTCGGCCAGCGCAGCCTCGGCACGATCCCAGGCTTCATCAGAGCCGATACGCTGCTCCGGACGGGTCGAGAGCTTCACCACGATGTTTTCGAAACCGAAGGTGCCGTAGACGTCATAGACCATGCGGATGCACGCAGACACCTCTTCCATGATCTGCTCTTCGGTACAGAAGATGTGGGCGTCATCCTGGGTGAAACCCCGTACCCGCATCAGGCCGTGCAGGGAGCCTGACGGCTCGTTGCGGTGGCAGGAGCCGAACTCGGCCATGCGCAGCGGCAGATCGCGGTAGGATTTCAGACCCTGGTTGAAAATCTGCACGTGACCCGGGCAGTTCATCGGCTTGATGGCGTACTCGCGGTTTTCGGACTGGGTGGTGAACATGGCCTGGGCGTATTTTTCCCAGTGACCTGAACGCTCCCACAGCACGCGATCCATCATGAAGGGGCCTTTCACTTCCTGATAGTCGTACTCTTTGAGCTTGCCACGGATGAAGGTTTCCAGCTCGCGGAAAATGGTCCAGCCATCGTTGTGCCAGAACACCATGCCCGGCGCTTCTTCCTGCATGTGGTACAGGTCGAGCTGCTTGCCGATCTTGCGGTGGTCGCGCTTGGCGGCCTCTTCCAGACGCTGCAAATAGGCCTTGAGCTGCTTCTTGTCGGCCCAGGCGGTGCCGTAGATGCGCTGCAGCATCTTGTTGTTGGAGTCGCCGCGCCAGTATGCGCCGGACATCTTCTGCAACTTGAAGTGGTGGCAATGACGCATGTTGGGCACGTGCGGGCCGCGACACATGTCGATGTACTCTTCGTGATGATACAGACCGGGCTGGTCATCACGGGCAATGTTCTGATCCAGGATCTCGACCTTGTAGGTCTCGCCACGGGCTTCGAACACGTCGCGCGCTTCCTGCCAGGAGACCTTCTTCTTGATGACGTCGTAATCCTTGGCGGCCAGCGCCAGCATGCGCTCTTCCAGGGCAGCCAGATCTTCGTCGGTCAGGGTGCGGTCGAGATCGATGTCGTAGTAGAAACCGTTGTCGATGACGGGACCGATGGCCATCTTGGTCTGGGGCCAGAGTTGCTTGATGGCATGACCCAGCAGGTGAGCACAGGAGTGGCGCAGAATGTCCAGACCTTCTTCGTCTTTGGCGGTGATGATGGCCAGGGAGGCATCGGCTTCGATCAGCTCGCAGGCATCCACCAGTTCACCGTTTACCCGACCGGCAATGCACGCCTTGGCGAGACCGGGACCGATGTCCGCGGCCACATCCATGACGGAAACGGCGTGGGCAAATTGACGTTGGCTGCCGTCAGGCAGAGTAATGATTGGCATTAGGTGTTTCCTTATACAGTGGTGACCCCTACCAAAGGCCACATGCAGGTTGGAGAAACCCTTTCATGTCCAGCTGTTCACTCCCGAGTTTCACCGTTCACAATACGGTTGGTACACGGCAGTGGCACACCATATGGCGTGTGCAAGGCCATCCATTGAGAGGTACAGCGGGGGATTGTATCAGACGCGACAACCCAGACAAGCTGTCTTGGGCGTTGTTGCCCAAATCGATGCAGCTTGAATGGAACTAACTGAGGACTTGGTGATCTGATCACCACCATCTCCTTCAAGTCTGCATCATGAGCACGTCGCTTCACCCCATCACCAACTGGCCTACATACAACAAATCTTTGATTAACCGTGGTTCACTCACCTTCTGGGTTGATGCCGAGGCCATGAACAACTGCTTTCACCACGGCCATCATGGGCGGCGGGGCCGCAGCCAACTATACACTGACCAGACCATCTGCACCTTCCTGATGCTCAAGGGGATTTTCAACCTCACTCTGCGGGCACCCAGGGACTACTCGACTCCCTGTTCGAGTTGATGAACGTACCGCTTTGTGCCCCCGATTACAGCTGTGTCAGCAAGCGAGCACGCACGGTGGCGGTGGCTTATCGACAGCCCTCTAAGGGGCGCATCACTGACTTGGTTATCGATTCGACGGGCCTGAAGGTATTTGGTGAAGGCGAGTGGAAGGTCAGAAAACACGGCGCCGAGAAGCGGCGAGTGTGGCGCAAGTTGCATCTGGCGGTAGACCCGGTGACCCACGATATCGTGGCGGCGGAAGTCTCGCTGGAAAATGTCCATGATGCCGAGGTGTTGCCGACCTTGCTCAACCCACTGCGGCGCAAGCTGGGACGTGTTTATGCGGATGGCGCCTATGACAGCAAAGCCAGCCATCAGCTAATCTCGCGCAAAGGGGCGACAGCCTGTATCCCGCCTCGCAAGAACGCTGGGCTATGGGAAAAAGGACATCCAAGAAATGAGGCTGTGCTGGTGATGCGCAAGGAAGGGCTGGCGCACTGGAAGAAGATATCGGGGTATCACCGTCGCTCGCTGGCGGAAACGGCGATGTATCGGTTCAAGCAGTTGCTGGCGGGGAGAATCAGTCTGCGTAACTACAATGGCCAAGTGGGAGAAGTCATGGCGTATGTCAGTGCCATAAACAAACTGAATACCCTTGGTCTGCCTGTCAGAAAGCCCCGAGTGTAACGGTCACTTGGGGCTGGGGCAGTTGTGGCTTGATGGTTGATTTGGGAAACAGCGCCGCTGTCTTGGCGATTTTGCATACCGTCTAAGCGCGGGTGTTAACCTGTCCTACTTGCGAGGGCGCCCTTCTGCTGCCATACCCTGTACCAGATTGAGGCGTCAGCCAAAGCAAGGAGAGCATGATGTACACCTACGACATTTCATTTCCGGAGCATGCAGAAAAGCTGGTTCATCCGGATCACCTTCTCACGACTCACTGTCCCGTCCATATCGGTGAGCTGGTGATCCTGGGCGATGGCAGCAAGCGGGAGGTATGCAGCATCGTCCACAGTGCCGAGCGCAGTACCCTCTATGTCACGGACGTGACGCCCGGCAAAGTCACCGCCAGCCGTTGATCCCTAGCCGGCGTTCAGAAAAGAGTGGCCATTGAAATCGAAGGCGCTGCGCCCCTCCTCGGCCAGCGCCATCTCCTGCAACACCTGGAGTGCCATCTTGTTGCCCTTTTGCGAGGCCTGATAGAGCCACTGCTTCGCCTCGGCCAGTTCAACCCGCCCGTTGACCCCCATCAGTTGCAGGATGCCCACCTTCAGCATGGCGGGCACATCACCGTTCCTGGCTGCCAGCTCCATCCAGCGAAACGCCTCGTGCAGATCCCGCTTCACCCCGGCCCCGCGCAGATAGACCTCTCCCAGCCGATACTGGCCGAGAGCGTCCCCCGCCTGCGCAGCCTGACGATAGAGTCGGATGGCGCGATCCATATCCTGCTCGCTCCCCTGCCCCACTTCATGGCTCCAACCCATCAGCGCCTGTGCCCGTGGCTGGCCCTGCTCCGCCAGCGGCGTCCAGATCCGGGTCGCCTCATCAAAGTGCCCTGTCCGCCAGGCGCGGTTGGCCGCCGCCAGCTCCTGCTCAGTGGAGAGCGGGATCAGACGCCAGATGACCAGCGCAATGAGGGCGATGAAGAGCCAGCGGGCGATAGTAGGTTGCATGACATTTTCCGTGATCTGGTTCGCATTTCGTCTATGTAAACGAAATGTAGCAACAGATCAAGCAGGAGATCACCTGGGTTCACCCTCTTTCATGGGGTCGCTCTTTGCGAACTTGCAGTTTGAGGGGCTACACAACAAAATAACTGTATATATAAACAGTGCATTGGTGATGTGATGGCAGGACGAGGCGCGAACCACAATGTCGAGCACCGCTTCAGCGGCCCGCAAATCGAACCAGTTGACGACGGCTGGAGTCAGAGCGACTGGGACGCGGCATTTGCCGCCAGCGCTCCCCGCACCGAGGTGACGGAGATCAGCGCCCGCAGCATCATCAGCTACAACGATTCGCCGGATCTTCCCTTCGGTCGCTCCATCAATCCCTATCAGGGGTGCGAGCATGGCTGCCTGTGTCATGCTATAAGACACTAAGACATTAGGGAAAGTGCGAACAAGTATCCCACGAACAAAAAATGAAAATTTTAGTCATTTAATATCAATGGGTTACCAGTAAATGCTCTCGTGCCATATGACTTATTCGCACCTTCCCAAGGTCTTCCAGCGTGGTGTCTACAACGAGACTATGGCGTTCAAGGAAGCTCTCAATGTCGCTCTGACGAGCGTAGGACGTGCCAAATTCTTGCTTCTTGGTCGAGAAACGGATGTATGGATAGCATTTGCGCTGCATGGTCAGCCCCGGAATCGGTGTAGTGTCTTTTAGAGTAACACGGCTGCATCTACTGCTATGCCAGACCCAGCCACGCCTACCTTGAGCTCTCACCCGGGCTGGATTTCGAGAGCAAGCTGTTTGCCAAAATCAATGCTGCCGAGCTGCTGCGACGGGAGTTTGCCAAACCAGCCTATCAGCCACAAACCATCGTGCTGGGGGCCAATACCGATCCCTATCAACCCATCGAGCACCACTATCGCCTGACTCGTGAACTCCTGACGGTGATGCTGGCTCATCGCCATCCGGTAGGGCTCATCACCAAGAGCGCCATGATCCTGCGCGACCTCGATCTGCTGACCGAGCTGGCCCGAGAAGGGTTATGCCAGGTGTTGACATCCTCCCCACCTTAGCGCTTCGCGTCACAGGAGGGGGATCCCCATTACTGGGTGATAGCTGCTCGCGCAGTACCGGGTTCCTGCTTCATCGGGCGGCCTGATTGCACCACGCCTCCACAGGCTAAAACGGCGTGTCCCGCCGCTAAAATATTGCGAGCGCCGTTCACATCGGCGTTCGCCTCATAACCACACGCAGCGCATTTAAACTGGCTTTGCGTCTGGCGGTTATCCTTCGCAGTATGCCCACAACAGGCGCACTGCTGGCTCGTGTAGGCCGGGTTTATCGCCAACACCTGACCGCCTCGCCATGCCTGCTTATATTCGAGCTGGCGGCGCAGCTCAAACCAGCCCTGATCTAATATCGAACGATTCAGCCCTGATTTTGCCCGGACGTTGCGCCCCGGCTGGCTGGTCGTGCCCGCTGCTGATTTTGACATGCTGGCAACCTTCAAATCCTCAATGACGATCATCGCGTGGTTTTTGCTGATAGTCGTTGTGACCTTGTGAAGGTAATCGCGGCGGGTATTGGCGATATGTGAGTGCAGCCGCTGCATCTTGGCTTTTTGTTTCTTCCAGTTGCTGCTGAACTTTACCTTTTTGCTCAACTGGCGTTGGAGCCTTGCCAGCTTGGTCTGATTGGTTTTGAAGCTGTTGACGGGCTCAAACACCGTGCCGTCTGACAGGGTTGCGAGCTTGGCGATCCCCGCATCTAGCCCGACCATTGAGCCGGAGGGGTGAATTGGCTCAAGCGTCTCCTGCTCGACCTGAAAGGAGATATACCAGTGCCCGGCTGCTTGGCTGACGGTCGCGTTTTTAATTTTCCCTTCAACTGGCTGGGACTGACGGAACTTGACCCACGCCAGCCCGGCAGGCAGCTTCACGCGACCCTTTTCAAGGCGGCAATACTTGTCGAAGTTGACGAACCGGATAGCGTCGCGGTTGTCGCTTTTTTTCTTGAATACGGGTGCCTTGGCGGCGAGTTTCTTATCAAAGCAGCGCATCCACGCGCCATGCAAATCCTTGAGCTTCTGCTGGAGGTTGTCGGTATATGCCTCGGCCAGAAAGGCCATTTCTGGGTCTTTCTTCCAACTGGTGAGCATCCGGTTCAGCTCGAAGGCAGAAGGCAGTTTTTCGCCAGCATCCAGAATGCGTTTGGTTTCTGCCAGCCCGTGATTCCAGACATAACGAGCACAACCGCCCAACTGGTGCAGGCGTTGCGCTTGTTGGGCTGTCGGTTCGAGTCGGAATTTGTAGGCTTTCAGAATTTGCATTTGGCGCTCAGTGTGTAGCATTATTGCCATATCTATTAAGCCCGATTGAGTGACAGAATGCAATTCACTAAAATTAATAAATCACGCCATGCTGCCTACGTTTTGCACGTACATTTGGTGTTTATCACCAAGTATCGAAAGCCGATATTGGGGGATCTGCATCACGCTTCCTTCGGTCAGTGTGCGGCAGAGGTTTGCAGAGATTTTGGTGCGGAACTGAAAGAGTGTGACGGAGAGGCTGATCATGTTCACATGCTGATAGAGTACGCGCCAACGGTGCAGCTATCGGTACTGGTGAACTCGTTAAAGGCGGTCACATCAAGGCGACTGCGTAATGAATTTCTGGACTTGAGAGGTGCTTACAGCAAACCCGTACTCTGGTCACGCTCTTACTTTGCGGGCTCTTGCGGCGGAGCACCGTTGGAGGTGATCAAGCAATACATTCAAAACCAGCGGGGCTGACGCCCCGGCGAAATTCCCCTCCCACCTACGTCGGAGGGAGTCCCCTTTCGCATTTAAGATGGTGTCGGTCACCACCCTCAATGAGACGCTGAGGCGACAGCTGGAGCCCAGGGCCAGCACGGGGGTTGGGCGGATCAAGGTGATCGAACGACTGGCCAAGGCCGGTGTGCCGGTCGGCGTGCTCGCCGCCCCAATGATCCCCAGGCTCAACGAGCCTGAACTGGAACAGATCATCAAGGCCGCCGTCGACGCCGGGGCGGGCTGTGCGGATTACATCTTGCTGCGATTGCCCCACGAGCTCACCACCCTCTTTTGCGACTGGCTCGATACGCATTATCCCGGCCAGAAAGAGGCGATCCTCAACCAGCTGCGGGCGAGCCGGGGTGGCGCACTCAACAGCGCCACCTTTGGCAGCCGCATGCGAGGTGAAGGACAGTTTGCCGACCTGCTCGCCCAGCGCTTTCGCCTGATCAGCAGGCGGCTGCAACTGGGCAAGCGCCATATTGCACTCAATACAGCCGCCTTCATCCGCCCGGGCGAGCAGTTGCGTCTGTTCTGAGCGCCATCAGCCCCGTGGTCTCGGCGGGTAGCTCCCCGCTGGGTGGCGCTGTGCAATCAGCTCCGCAGGCAGGCGGGATGGCTCGTGCGCCACCTCCTCCTCATCCACTCTAAGGCGCGCCTTCTCCTGCCCTCCCCACATCCGGCTCCACCAGATCTCCCACATTACCCAGCTCGTCATAACAGTGCTCCTGGCAAGCGATGCCTGCCTCTGTGGTGGCCTCATTCAACGCAGGCAGCATGGCTGGCCGTCATGACAGGGCCATGACAGTCGAGTGAAGGAATCGTGTTGATGCGATGGGACCAACCCTGCATATCAGGAAGATGACGCCGTGGCAGGCAGGGCTGCATGCACGGCAGACAGAGCCTGGCAGCAGAAAAGAGGGCGCCAGGGCAAGCACAGGGACGGGGAGAGCCTGCGGTGAGGCGGACAAAAAAAGAGCGACCATCAAGGTCGCTCTTTTGCACCGGACAAAGGGGGACGATTACTCGTCGCCCGCCTCCCCGGTATCGACGGCGCCAGCGTCCGCTGCGGTGTCGGTGCCTTCAGACACCTCCCCTTCAACAGCCAGGGCCTCGGTTTCCTCTTCGTCGCTCTCGGCAACGCGCTGCAGGCCGACTACGGTCTCGTCTTCACCGGTACGGATCAGACGCACACCGCCGGTGTTGCGGCCGATGACGCTCACCTCGGACACCCGGGTACGAACCAGGGTACCGCCGTTGGTGATCAGCATGATCTGGTCGGTATCTTCGACCTGGATCGCATCGATTACCTTGCCGTTGCGCTCATCCACCTTGATGGAGATGACGCCCTGGGTACCACGGCTCTTGGTCGGGTACTCGTCCAGCGCGGTGCGCTTGCCGTAACCGTTCTCGGTAGCGGTGAGGATGGCACCATCACCACGGGGCACGATGAGGGAGACCACCTTGTCACCGGCGCCCAGCTTGATGCCGCGCACGCCAGCAGCGGTACGACCCATGGGACGTACGCCCTTGAAGGTGCCCTTGCTTTCGGTGCCTTCGCCGTTGTCACTGCCGTCATCGTCGTTGCCGGCGTCGTCATCGGTGTCGACCTCGTCAGTGGCATCGGCATCGGCGCGACCGCTGCCTTCCGCGAAGCGAACCACCTTGCCCGCATCGGAGAAGAGCATGATCTCGTTGCTGCCATCGGTGATGTCCACCCCGATCAGCTCATCACCCTCTTTGAGGTTGATGGCACGGATACCGGAGGAGAGCGGACGGCTGAAGTCGGACAGGCTGGTCTTCTTCACGGTGCCGTTGGCGGTGGCGAAGAAGACATACTTGTCGGCGTCATATTCTTTCACCGGCAGAATGGCGGTGATGCGCTCACCCTCATCCAGCGGTAGCAGGTTGATGATCGGACGACCGCGGGCGCCACGGGACGCCTCCGGCAATTGATACACCTTGAGCCAGTAGACCTTGCCACGGGTGGAGAAGCACAGAATGGTGTCGTGGGTGTTGGCCACCAGCAGACGCTCCACAAAGTCCTCTTCCTTGATCCGGGTGGCCGACTTGCCACGACCACCGCGGCGTTGGGCCTCGTAGTCCGAGAGCGGCTGATACTTCACATAGCCCTGGTGAGACAAGGTAACGACCACGTCTTCCGGGGTGATCAGATCTTCGATGTTGATCTCGGCACTGGACATGCTGATCTCGGTGCGACGCTCGTCGCCGTACTGCTCGCGCACGGCCAGCAGCTCGTCACGGATCACTTCCATCAGGCGTTCCGGGCTTGCCAGGATGTGCAGCAGCTCGGCGATGAGATCCAGCAGAGATTGGTACTCTTCCAGGATCTTCTCGTGCTCGAGGCCGGTCAGCTTGTGCAGACGTAGGTCAAGGATGGCCTGGGCCTGGATCTCGGTCAGGAAGTACTGCCCTTCACGGATGCCGAACTCGGGCTCCAGCCACTCGGGGCGAGCCGCGTCGTCGCCCGCTTTTTCCAGCATGGCGGCCACGTTGCCGAGCTCCCAGCCCTTGGCTACCAGGGCGGCTTTCGCATCCGCCGGGGTCGCACTGTGGCGAATGAGCTCGATGATGGGGTCGATGTTGGCCAATGCCACCGCCAACCCTTCCAGGATGTGCGCCCGATCCCGCGCCTTGCGCAGCTCGAACACGGTCCGGCGAGTCACCACTTCACGGCGGTGCAGCAGGAAGGCATCCAGGATCTCTTTGAGGTTCATCACCTTGGGCTGGTTGTTGTCCAGCGCCACCATGTTGATGCCGAACGTGGTCTGCATCTGGGTGTGCTTGTAGAGATTGTTCAGCACAATCTCGCCGGACTCGCCGCGCTTGATCTCGATGACGATGCGCATGCCGTCCTTGTCGGACTCATCGCGCAGGGCGCTGATGCCCTCGATTTTCTTCTCTTTGACCAGCTCGGCGATCTTCTCGATCAGGCGAGCCTTGTTCACCTGATAGGGGATCTCGTGGACGATGATGGTCTCGCGACTGGTCTTCTCGTCCACTTCCACCTCGGCCTTGGCCCGCACATAGACGGAGCCGCGACCGGTACGGTAAGCCTGCACGATGCCGGAACGGCCGTTGATGATGCCGCCGGTGGGGAAATCCGGGCCGGTGACATGGATCATCAGCTCGTCAATGGTGAGGTCGCCGTTTTCGATCAGCGCCAGGCAACCGTTGACAATCTCAGTGAGGTTGTGAGGCGGGATGTTGGTCGCCATGCCCACCGCGATACCGGAGGAGCCGTTGACCAGCAAGGTGGGGACCTTGGTGGGCATGACAGCCGGGATCATCTCGGTACCGTCGTAGTTCGGCACCCAGTCCACGGTCTCTTTGTCCAGATCGGCCAGCAGCTCGTGGGAGATGCGCGCCATCCGCACTTCGGTGTAACGCATGGCCGCGGCGTTGTCGCCGTCCACCGAACCGAAGTTGCCCTGACCGTCGACCAGCATGTAGCGCATGGAGAAATCCTGCGCCATCCGGACGATGGTGTCATACACGGCGATGTCGCCATGCGGGTGATATTTACCGATTACGTCACCGACCACACGGGCCGATTTCTTGTAGGGCTTGTTCCAGTCGTTCCCCAGCTCGTTCATTGCATACAGAACGCGGCGGTGAACCGGTTTCAAGCCATCACGCACATCCGGCAGAGCTCGTCCTACGATCACGCTCATGGCGTAATCCAGATAGGAACTCTTGAGCTCTTCTTCGATGTTGACCGGCGTGATCTCTCTGGCCAGATCGCTCATAGAAAGCCTTAATCCCTAATTAGTTGTTCTTTGGCTTAAACAGCGCGACATGGTAACACACTGAGCCAAATACATTAAGCCACAAATCCGATGAGCACATCGGGCTGGTGCGACGAGGTCGGTCCGTTATAATGCGCGCCAGGACAATAGATTGCGCGCGCCCAGCCCGCTGCGTGCCTTGCCACAGGATCATCAAAACATGAATAGTGATGCCAATGTCGATCTGACAGAAATCGCCAAATTTGAAGCCATCGCCTCCCGCTGGTGGGACATGGAGGGCGAATTCAAGCCGCTGCATCAAATCAACCCGGTGCGCCTTGACTGGATCACCGACAAGAGCGGCGGCCTGTTTGGCAAGCGCGTGCTCGACATCGGCTGCGGTGGCGGCATCCTCTCCGAGAGCATGGCCCGCCGGGGGGCCCGGGTCACCGGCATCGATATGGGCAAGGAGCCCCTCGGCGTCGCCCGCCTCCACGCGCTGGAACAAGGTGTGGAGCTCGAGTACCGCCAGATCACCGCCGAAGCCCACGCCGATGAAGTGCCGGGCCAGTATGACGTAGTCACCTGCATGGAGATGCTGGAGCACGTGCCGGCCCCGGCCTCGGTGCTGCGCGCCATCGCCACCCTGGTACGGCCGGGGGGCAAGGTGTTCGTCTCCACCATCAACCGCAACCCGAAAGCCTATCTGATGATGATCCTCGGGGCCGAGTACCTGATGAAGATGGTCCCCAAGGGCACTCACGATCACAAGAAGTTCATCACCCCCGCCGAACTCTGTCGCATGGGGGAAGCGGCGGGCCTCCTGGTGCGGGACATGAGCGGCGTTCACTACGCCCCGCTCTCCAACAGCTTCAAGCTCGGCAAGAATGTCGACGTCAACTACATGGTGGCGTTCGAGCGCCCGGAGCAAGGCTGATGAGCACACCTCACCCGATGCCCCTTGGCTGCGTGCTGTTTGATCTGGACGGCACCCTGCTCGACACCGCCCCAGACCTTGGCGCCGCCGTCAACCACGTGCTGATAAGCGAAGGCTTTGCCCCGCTCTCTGACGACATCATCCGCCAGACCACCTCCCACGGGGCCCTCGGGCTGCTCAGGGCCGGTCTTGGTGACGAGCTGCTCGAGGAGCTGGGGGCCACCCGCCTTCGCACCGCCCTGCTCGACTACTACGCCGCCAACCTCTGCGTCGGCACCCGCCCCTATGAAGGCATGGTGGATCTCATCGAGTGGCTCGACGAGAAAAAGCTGCCCTGGGGCATTGTCACCAACAAGCCGGGTTTTCTCACCGAACCGCTCCTGGCAGCCCTGCCTGAACTCGCCAGTTGCGGCGTGACGGTGAGCGCCGACACCCTGCCGGTACGCAAGCCCGACCCAGCCCCCATGTTCTTTGCCTGCGAGCGGCTCGGCATCGCGGCGAGCCAGTGTCTCTATGTAGGGGATCACGTGCGCGACATCGAGGCTGGCCGCAATGCCGGCATGCGTACCGCGGTGGCTGGCTGGGGTTATCTCAATGATGACGAGGATCCCGCCCTCTGGGGCGCCGATCTTCACTTTGATACCGTGCAGGCCCTGCACCACTGGCTGCGTTACGAGCTGAGCTGACACGTTCATTGCCCATGACCGACAAGGCATCCGGATAGAGGTGGATCTGCGGGGCAACTTTGATGATGTCCCGATGGCCATGCGGGCATCGGCCCCGGCGCGCAGCTCTCCCCGCAGCACACCAGAGGGATCCCGGACGATCCCTCTTTTTACAGGCTTGGCAACCCCCCGAACGGCGTAACAGGACACCTTTTGACCCTGACTGCACAAGGGATGAGCAGACCGGATTTGCTAGTAAAAACACCCTGCTTTCGCAAGCAAAAAAAGTTATTTTAATTTTCCATCTTCGATCGCCGGACTTGCATTTGACGGATCGGACGGATGAAAACCCGTTCGCTGTGAGCGTCCACTAACTCCCGTCCCGACACCCACAATTTATCCACAGCTAATGCGTTATCCACAGATTGCATTACCGCATCGACCTCACTATCTTGTAGTTCGCATTAAAAATAACACTACATCTTGTGATTCATCGCGCAATGCCTGCCCAGTTTCCCTCGACAGACGGAGCCGGGTTGCGCCATTGTGCGATGGCTTTTCGGGAATCAACCGATACCGGCAGGTATCAATGAAAGGGGTCATCAGCCAATGAACTTGTTTGTGACGAAGCGTAACGGACACAAAGAACCCATCGATCTGGATAAAATTCACCGTGTGCTCGACTGGGCTGCCGAGAAGCTCGACAACGTGTCGGTCTCCCAGGTGGAGCTCAAGTCCCACATCCAGTTCTATGACGGTATCCGTACCGCCGACATCCACGAGACCATCATCAAGGCTGCAGCTGACCTCATCTCCGAGCAAAGCCCGGACTACCAGTACATGGCTGCCCGTCTGGCCATCTTCCACCTGCGCAAGAAGGCCTACGGCCAGTTCGAGCCGCCCCACCTGTATCAGCACGTCGCCAGACTGGTGGACATGGGCAAGTACGACAAGCACCTGCTGGAAGACTACACCCAGGCGGAATTTGAGGAGCTGAACGGCTACCTCGATCACTGGCGCGACATGGACTTCTCCTACGCGGCGGTCAAGCAGCTCGAAGGCAAGTACCTGGTACAGAACCGCGTCACCGGCGAGATCTACGAGAGCCCGCAGTTCCTCTACATCCTGGTAGCGGCCTGCCTCTTCTCCAAGTATCCGAAAGATACCCGTCTGGACTACATCAAGCGCTTCTATGATGCGGTCTCGACCTTCAAGATCTCGCTGCCGACCCCGATCATGAGCGGCGTGCGCACCCCGACCCGCCAGTTCAGCTCCTGCGTGCTGATCGAGTGCGACGACAGCCTGGATTCCATCAATGCCACCGCCAGCGCCATCGTGCGCTACGTGTCCCAGCGCGCCGGCATCGGCATCAACGCCGGCCGCATCCGTGGTCTGGGCAGCCCCATCCGTGGCGGCGAAGCCTTCCACACCGGCTGCATCCCCTTCTACAAATACTTCCAGACTGCGGTGAAGTGCTGCTCCCAGGGCGGCGTGCGCGGCGGTGCGGCCACCCTGTTCTACCCGCTGTGGCACACCGAGGTGGAGAGCCTGCTGGTACTGAAGAACAACCGCGGCGTGGAAGAGAACCGGGTCCGTCACATGGACTACGGCGTGCAGATCAACAAGCTGATGTACCAGCGCCTCATCAAGGGCGGCGACATCACCCTGTTCTCCCCGTCCGATGCACCGGGCCTGTACGATGCCTTCTTCGCGGATCAAGACAAGTTCGAAGCGCTCTACGTCAAGTACGAGCAGGATCCGGCCATTCGCAAGAAGACCCTGAAGGCAGTGGATCTCTTCTCCCTGATGATGCAGGAGCGTGCAGGTACCGGCCGCATCTACATCCAGAACGTGGATCACTGCAACACCCACAGCCCGTTCGATCCGAGCGTGGCGCCGGTGCGCCAGTCCAACCTCTGCCTCGAGATTGCGCTGCCCACCAAGCCGCTCAACAACGTGGATGACGAGGACGGCGAGATTGCCCTGTGCACCCTCTCCGCCTTCAACCTGGGCGCCATCGAGAAGCTGGAAGATCTGGAAGAGATGGCCGAGCTGGCCGTGCGCGCTCTGGACGCCCTCCTCGACTATCAGGACTACCCGCTCAAGGCCGCCAAGAAGGGCAGCATGAACCGCCGCACCCTGGGGATCGGCGTCATCAACTACGCCTACTATCTGGCGAAAAACGGTGCCCGCTACTCCGACGGTTCCGGTCTGGCCCTGACCCACCGCACCTTCGAGGCGATCCAGTACTACCTGCTGAAGGCCTCCGTGCAACTGGCCCGCGAGTTCGGCCCCTGCCCGGCCTTCAACGAGACCACCTATGCCCAGGGTATCCTGCCCATCGATACCTATAAAAAGGATCTGGACACCCTGTGCAATGAACCCCTGCACCTGGACTGGGAAACCTTGCGCGAAGAGATCAAGACCGTGGGTCTGCGCAACTCCACCCTGACCGCCCTGATGCCGAGCGAGACCTCCAGCCAGATCTCCAACGCCACCAACGGCATCGAGCCGCCCCGCGGCCTGGTGTCGGTGAAAGCCTCCAAGGACGGCATCCTCAAGCAGGTGGTGCCGGAGTACCACCGCCTGAAGGATCAGTACGAACTGCTGTGGAAACAGCCGAGCGTCGACGGTTACCTGCAGCTGGTCGGCATCATGCAGAAGTTCGTGGATCAGGCGATCTCCGCCAACACCAACTACGACCCGGCCCGCTTCGAAGGCAACAAGGTGCCGATGAAGCAGTTGCTCAAAGACTTGCTGACCGCCTACAAATACGGTCTCAAGACCCTCTACTATCACAACACCCGTGATGGTGCCGACGACACCCAGACCGATCTGCAAGATGACGGCTGCGCTGGCGGGGCTTGCAAGATCTAACCGCGAAACGCACTGATAAACCGGGCGGGAGCATCAAGCTCCCGCCCTCCTGTTTTCCCTATTTCACGGCATTCGAACCATGGCTTACTCTACTTTTTGCCAGACCCAAAACGATCAGCTCAAGGAGCCGATGTTCTTCGGCCAGTCGGTCAACGTGGCCCGTTATGATCAGCAAAAGCACGACATCTTCGAGCGGCTGATCGAGAAGCAGCTCTCCTTCTTCTGGCGCCCGGAAGAGGTGGATGTCTCCCACGACCGCATCGACTTCCAGGCTCTGCCGCCCCACGAGCAGCACATCTTCATCTCCAACCTGAAGTACCAGACCCTGCTGGATTCCATTCAGGGCCGCAGCCCCAACGTTGCCCTGCTGCCCCTGGTCTCCATCCCGGAGCTGGAGACCTGGATCGAGACCTGGGCCTTCTCCGAGACCATCCACTCTCGCTCCTACACCCACATCATCCGCAACATCGTCAACAACCCGGGCCAGGTGTTCGACGACATCGTGACCAACGAGCAGATCTTGAAGCGCGCCGGCTCCATCAGCCACTTCTATGACGATCTCATCGAGGCCACCTCCGTCTATCACCTGCACGGTGAGGGGACTCACCGGATCGGGGATCGCGAAGTCACCATCAGCCTGCGGGAGCTCAAGAAGAAGCTCTACCTGTGCCTGATGAGCGTCAACGCCCTCGAAGCCATCCGCTTCTACGTGAGCTTCGCCTGCTCCTTTGCCTTCGCCGAGCGCGAGCTGATGGAGGGCAACGCCAAGATCATCAAGATGATCGCCCGTGACGAAGCGCTGCACCTGACCGGCACCCAGCACATGCTGAACCTGATGCGCAGCGGCAACGACGACCCCGACATGGCGGAGATCGCCGTCGAGTGCGAGCAGGCCTGCTTCGAGCTGTTCAAGGAAGCGGCCCTGCAGGAGAAGGAGTGGGCCGAGTACCTGTTCCAGGACGGCTCCATGATCGGCCTGAACAAGGACATCCTCTGCCAGTACGTGGAATACATCACCAACCTGCGCATGGCGGCCGTCGGCCTGCAACCGGCCTTTGCCGGCACCAAGCAGAACCCCATCCCCTGGATCAACACCTGGCTCTCCTCCGACAACGTGCAGGTGGCGCCCCAGGAAGTGGAAGTAAGCTCCTATCTGGTGGGTCAGATCGACAGTGAAGTGCACGCCGACGATCTCGGTGACTTCGAGCTGTGATGCAAGGCGACCTCTGCTGGCAGCCCATGATGCGGGAGAGCGACGTCCGTGAGTGACGCCACCGCCACCCTGAACGCGCCCCAGCATACCGCCACCACGGCGCCGGAAGGGCAAGCCCCCCAGGTACAGACCCTGGACGGTGTACTGCACCCCCATCCCGGCGAAAGCGTGCTGGAGACCCTGGAGCGCCACGGCCATCACGTGGAGTTCCAGTGCCGCAGCGGCTATTGCGGCGCCTGCCGCACCCCGCTGCTGGCGGGCAAGGTGCACTACGCCGCCGTCCCGCTCGCCTTTGTCTCCCAGGGGGAGTGCCTCCCCTGCTGCTGTCAGCCGGTGGGCGCCATCAAGCTCGATATCCGAAAGGGCTGACGGCCCTTATCGCCAGATCTGCCCCGCAAACAAAAAGCCGCCGGATTGCTCCGGCGGCTTTTTTCATGGGAATGTCCCGTCTCTTGAGGGAAATGAGGGGCCATGGCCCCTCTTACATTACAACCCGGGGGGGTTACAACCAGGGGGCGGCAGTCGGCCCGTGGTGCAGACCCAGCTTCCAGACCCGGCCAAAATGCTTGTAGTGACCGGCCGCGACACCGGCTTTCTCCCCCATACCGTGGTAGAGATCGAGGTGCCCCTTCTTCACCGCGCCCCCCACATCCAGCGCAATCAGCAGGCGCAGCTGGTGCTTGCCGGTCCAGTTGCCCTCTTTGTCCAGCAGCGGCACTTCCGCGAGG
This sequence comes from Aeromonas sp. FDAARGOS 1406, assembly GCF_019048565.1. Taxonomy (NCBI): domain Bacteria; kingdom Pseudomonadati; phylum Pseudomonadota; class Gammaproteobacteria; order Aeromonadales; family Aeromonadaceae; genus Aeromonas; species Aeromonas sp. FDAARGOS 1406. The sequence goes on along the minus strand of NZ_CP077378.1, from coordinate 315,721 downwards.
ATGGGGGTGCCCATGGGCAGCAGAGTCTTGTCGGCAGCCACCGCCGCCATGGGCAAGAGCGGAATGCCGGCAGCCCCCACCACGTCATTGGTGGGACGGCGCTCGAAGAAGACATAGGAGGGGTTCTGCTCCACCAGCTCCTTCACGCTCTCTTCCGGCTGACGGTTGGCCCACTCCTTGATGGCCTTCATGGACATCTGCTCCTTGGGCACTTCGCCACGGTCGATGAGCACCCGGCCAATGCTGACATAGCCGTGGCCGTTCTTGCCGCTGTAGCCGAGGTACTGCAGCCGGTCGTCATCGCCGTAGTGAACGAAGCCGGAACCCTGCACGTCCATCAGGAAGTTGTCGATGAGGGACTTGCTGTAGCCCAGCTCCAACCCCCGGTTGGCCAACGCCCCCCGGTGGATCTCGGCCCGGCTCGGGCAGCGACCGCCGCAGTTGGGCATGGCATAGATGGGATACTTGTACTGGGCGTCCGGGCGATGGCGCACCTCCAGCACCGGCGAGTAGTAGCCGGTGAAGAGCACGTTGCCCATGCGGTCGGCACCGCCAAGCTGCGCCAGGCTGATGCCGTACTGGGTGATATGGGCGGGATTGCCCCCATTGGCGACCCAGCGTGAGAGCTGACGGTAGAGCTCCCCATAGCGGCTCGCCATGCGGCCGGAGCGTTCCATCACCATCCGGCTCTGGGGACCGAACTTGCTGTAATCGGCGCGGGCGCGGCTGTTGACCCGCTCTACCCGCACCAGATCCCCCGGCAGGGCACCATCCAGATACTGCTTGCCCAGATTCACAGGGATCTCGCAGTTCAGAAAACATCCGGATTCCGCCTTCTTCTGGGGCACCTTGACCGGTTCAGGGTTGCCCGCACAACCGGCCAGCCCCACCACGGCGGCGGCCAACCAGTACGCATGTCTATTCATATGTCCTCATATAACACCGAGTGTCTTGCACGGCGGGGAAGATGCCAAAATTGCCCGGGGAAAGCAAACGCCTTCACGCCCCTGACGACGGATTTCTCCTGCCGTGATCTTCTGGGTTATAACAAGGTGACAAGGTGTGAGAGGTCATGGATGGAACAGCTCGAAATCTTCCCGCTCCAGAGCCCCTGTGTCGGGGTCTGCGAACTGAACAACAAGGGGTATTGCAAGGGATGCCTGCGAAGCCGCGAGGAGCGTTTCAACTGGCTTGCCATGACCCCTGCCCAGCAGCAGGAGGTGATGCGCCTGTGCCGCAACCGCAAGGCCAGGGTCGAGGCCGCTCGCCGCAAGGCGCAGGCCGAAGAGGCGGCCGATCCGCCGCCCCCGCCAGGCTGGGATTTTTAAATCCCACGTTGCCCCTCCCCCCAACAAGAAAGGCGGCCCCAGGGCCGCCTTGTCATGAAGAGTGTGTCACGCCGTGACGCCCTCAGGCGGTCGCCAGCTTGGCCTGCTCCTCGCCACGCTTGAGCATGGCGTAAGCCACCCCGGTCACCAGAGAACCGGCCGCGATCGCCAGGATGTACATCATCACATGGCTGATGGCGTTCGGGATGAAGAGCACGAACAGACCACCGTGGGGTGCCACCAGCTCGCAGCCGAACAGCATGGAGAGCGCACCGGTCAGGGCACCGCCCGCCATGCAGGCCGGGATGACGCGCATGGGGTCCTTGGCGGCAAACGGGATGGCCCCCTCGGAGATGAAGCACAGACCCAGCACGAAGGAGGCCTTGCCCGCCTCCTGCTCCGCCTTGATGAACTTTCTGCTGGCCAGGAAGGTCGCGATCCCCATCCCCAGTGCAGGCACCATGCCGGCGGCCATGACCGCTGCCATGGGGGCATAGGTCTTGGAGGCGAGCAGGCCGACACCGAAGGCATAAGCCGCCTTGTTGACCGGGCCACCCATGTCGAAGCACATCATGGCGCCGATGATGACACCCAGCAGCACGGCGTTGGCAGAGCCCATGTTGTTGAGGAACTCGGTCATGGCATTCATGATGCCCGCCACCGGGCCACCCACCACGTAGATCATCACCAGACCGGTGAACAGGCTGGCAAAGAGCGGAATGATGAGGATGGGCTTGAGGGCTTCCAGGGTGACCGGCAGGCGCACCTTGTCGCTCAGGAACTTGGCGCTGTAACCGGCGAGGAAGCCGCCGACGATGCCGCCAAGGAAACCGGCGCCGAGCGAGCTTGCCAGCATACCGGCGATCATGCCGGGCGCCAGACCCGGACGGTCGGCGATGGAGTAGGCGATGTAGCCTGCCAGCACCGGGATCATCAGGGCGAAGGCGGAGCCGCCACCGATCTTCATCAGGGCCGCGGCCAGCGTCCCCTCTTCCTTGAACGCTTCAATGCCGAAGATGAAGGAGAGCGCGATGATAAGGCCCCCCGCTACCACCATGGGCAGCATGAAGGAGACACCGGTCAGCAGGTGCTTGTAGGGGCCCGCCTTTTCCTCTTTCTTGACCGCAGCCGCGCCGCTGTGGCGATAGACCTTCGCCTCGGTCCAGGCCTTGTCGAGCTCGGCCCGGGTTTTCTTCAGGGCAGCCCCCGTGCTGGTGCGATAGACCGGCTTGCCGTCAAAGCGCGCCATGTCCACCTCGATGTCAGTGGCGAGGAACACCAGATCGGCGGCGGCAATCTCGTCCGCCGTCAAGGCATTCTGGGCACCGACCGATCCCTGGGTCTCGACGCGGATCTGGTGACCCAGCTGCTTGGCCATGGTCTCCAGGGCCTCGGCCGACATGAAGGTGTGGGCCACCCCGGTCGGGCAGGCCGTCACCGCCACGATGCGCTTGGCACCGCTGGCCGGTTTGGCAACCACAGGCGTCGCCTCATGGCGATAGACGCTGGCACCGCTTCGCGCGGCGTCCAGCAGGGCAGCGGGATCCTGGAGCGCCAGATCCATGTCGCCCCGATAGAGCGACTTGCCATCATAGGCGGCCAGATCCACCGGTGCGCTGGCAACGACCAGCACCAGGTCGGCGGCGGCAATCAGCTCTTTCGAGGGAACCTGACGGGGCTGCACGCTGGAGTCGACGTCGAGGGTGAGCTCCCAGCCAGCCAGTTTGGCCTGCTGTTCTATCCGTTTTGCAGCGAGAAAGCTGGTGGCAATGCCCGCCGGGCAAGCCGTAACCAGAATTGCTTTCATTGGGCATCTCCTGAGTTAGCCATCAAATGGGGTTGGGGTTGAGTCGGTGCCAGATCATCCAGACGCTGTACGCGCACCTGCTCGAGTAACGGTTTGAGCACATTGATATCGTTGAAGCCGACCGCGACCTGGCTCACCGCCAGTGCCGAGACGGCGGTGGCCAGCCGCAGGGTCTGCTCCGGCGTCCAGTCCAGGCTCATGCCATGGACCAGGCCCGCCACCAGGGAGTCGCCGGCACCCACGGTGCTGACCACCTCCATGCGCGGCGGAATCGCCTGCCAGGTGGCATCCGGTGCAAACCAGATGAGGCCGTCGGCACCATTGGAGATCACCACGTTGGGGATCCCGCTGGCCTGCAGCGCGCGGGCGCACTCGGCCTGCTCGCTCAGGGTCTTCACGGGGCGACCCGCCCACTGGCTCAGCTCTTCCAGGTTGGGTTTGACCAGGGTCGGCGCCGCCTTGATCCCTTCGCTCAACGCCGCGCCGCTGCAATCGAAGATCACCTGCTTGCCCTTGGCCTTGAGCAGACGGATCAGATGGCCGCAGTAATCGGGGGCCACCCCTTTGGGCAGGCTGCCCGCCAGCACGAACCAGTCAGTGTGGGGTGCCAGTCGCTCCAGCGCCGCTTCCAGGGCGCTGACATCGCCTTCCTGCACCGCGAGTCCCGGCAGATTGAGATCGGTCACCCGGCCGGATTGTTCGGAGATCTTGACGTTGATCCGGGTGTCGCCCGCCACGCGCACGAAGTGATCGGCAAGGGCACGCTCCTCGAACAGGGAGACGAAGCTCTGCTGGTTACCCTCGCCGAGCCAGCCGGTCAGGCCTACGTCACGGCCGAGATCTTTCAAGACCATGGCGACGTTGATCCCCTTGCCCGCGGCGCGCAAGTTGGCCTCGCTCACCAGATTGACCTCGCCAGGGTGCATGGCCTCCAGACGGGTGGTGAGATCGAGCGCGGGATTAAGGGTGATGGTGACGATGTCCATCAGTGCGCCCCCTCGCCCAAGCCGGCGGCAATGGCTTCGCCAATGCCCTTGAGGGCTGCTTCGGCATCCGCTCCTTCGGCGCGAAACGCCAGACGATGACCGCACTTGACCCCAAGCCCGATCACCTTCATCAGGCTCTTGGCAGAGACGGCTTCACCGCTGCCATCGAGGTTGGCGACGCGGATGTCGGATTCATACTCCTTGGCCACCTTGACCAGCATGGCGCCCGGACGGGCATGCAGACCGTGGGGGTTGATGATGGTGAAGGTCTCGGACAGCCCGCTCGCCGGACCCGCCTGCAACATGGCCAGACCGTCGCTGCCAGAAAGGGTGGCCAACTGGCCGGCTGCGGCCAGCTTGGCCAGATTCTCGAGTTGCGGCAGATGGCCGCTATCTGCGGCACACAGCAGTAGCAGGGCGCTGACCGGCAATTCACCGACGTTCAGCGGGGTGCTCGGGGTGGCCAGCACCCAACCGGTCTGGGCCGCTTGCGCACGGGCCAGCCAGATGCCCTCCCCCAGGTGAACAGGCTGGCTGGCCAGGAGGGCGCTCACCATGGCGGCGTCTCCCCAGCCTGCGGATTTGGCGCGGGCCGCAGCCCCCAGCAGCAACTGGTCCTGGTCGTCGGCCGGGAAGTCCGCCAGGGTCAGGTATTGCACCTCTTTGGCGGCAGTCGCGCCAGTCAGGATATTGATGATGGTCTCTTCGTCGGTCGCCCCCTTGAGCTGGGCTGCGGCCTGCTCGTCACCCAGCACGTGGGTGAGCTGGCGCAAGATCCCCAGGTGCTCGTCGGACTTGGCGGCGATGCCGATGGCGACGTAGGCAATCTGCCCCTCGTCCCACTCGATGCCGTGGGGGAACTGGGCCACCATGACACCGGTGCTCTTCACCAGATGACGGGTGTCCGTGGTGCCGTGGGGAATGGCGATACCGCTGCCAAGATAGGTGGCGTGCTGCGCTTCCCGCGCCAGCATGCCGTCCACGTAACCTGCTTCAACCAGACCGGCGTCGGTCAGTTTGCTTGCCAGCAGGGCGATGGCGTCCGCCTTGGTCGTCACCGATTGTCCCAACAGGATTTGCTGTCGCGCCAACTTCAACATAGAGATTCTCCATCAGGTCCGGCTTCGCCTCGCGGCGTACCGGCGCAACTCAACTCGATTTTCGGGTAACTTGCCTGCTGACAATAGACGGTGATCTCTCGCTTTGGTGAGCCGGAACCCATTTCCAAGTGCAGATAATCATCCGTTACTGACAAGCTGAATCGTTTCACTTACACTCAGACTGAATCGTTTCAGCGCATTGTTCAAGATCCCGCAGAAAGTACGTTTCAATGATATGATCCCGCGCACACTTTTCGGCGCCCCAACCAGGAACCGGCGCGGGCCTTGCAACTCAAACAGAGCCAACATGATGAAACTGGATGAAATCGCCGCGCTGGCCGGTGTCTCTCGCACCACCGCCAGCTATGTGATCAATGGCAAGGCCGATCAATACCGCATCAGCCAGGCAACCCGCGACAAGGTGATGGCCGTGGTCCATGCCCACAACTATCAGCCGGACAGCCGCGCCGCCTCCCTGCGCGGCGGCCAGACCCGCACCCTCGGCTTCATCCTGCCCGACCTCGAAAACGCCAGTTACGCCAAGCTCGCCAAGCGCCTGGAGCAAGGGGCCCGCACCCAGGGATATCAGTTGCTCATCGTCTGCTCGGAGGACGATCCGGACACCGAAAAGGAGCTGGCCCGGATGCTGGTGAGCCGCCATGTGGACGCGCTCCTGGTGGCAAGCTGCCTCCCCCCGGCGGATCCCTTCTACCTGGAGCAGCAGTCCCGGGGCGTGCAGATCCTCGCCATCGACCGTGCCATGGCCACCGAGCACTTCGTCACCGTGGCGAGTGAAAACCAGAAGGCGAGCCTGGACCTCACCGCCTCCCTGCTCACCCCGGCCATCGGTCATATCGCCTTGATCACTGCACTGCCGGAACTGACGATCAGCCAGGAGCGAAAAGCGGGCTTCGAACAGGCGATTGCCAGTCACAGTGCGACCCGCCACCTGTGTGAAGGGGCCCACTTCTCGCGCACCGAAGGGTATCGCCTGATCAAGACGCTCCATCAGCAGCTCGGCCAACTGCCCGAGGCGCTGATCACCACCTCCTACATCCTGATGGAGGGGGTGCTCGACTACCTGCTGGAGCAGGAGGCCGACATGAGCCAGCTCGCCATGGCTACCTTCGGGGATGACCGCCTGCTCGATTTCCTCCCCTTTGGCATCAACTCCCTGCCCCAGCAGCACGACGCCCTGGCAAGCCAGGCCCTGACGCTGGCCCTCAAGGCGGTCAATGGCGACTACCAGAGCGGCCTGCACTATGTGAGCCGTACCCTCAAACGCCGCCGCTGACGCGAAACGGACGTGCCGAAGGCGACCACGGTCGCCTTTGCGTGTTTTTACGCCATCCACTCCAGACAACTGTCATCATTTATTTCCACACAAGCGCCTTTCACAGTAGAACCTTCGCTCACTCCCGCTTGTTTTCGATATTTTAATCGGCTAACGTGGCAACCCTGTTTTACAACCTGCGGCTGTTCGTAACGATGTCTCCACTCCGATATTGCTAGCCTCCGGCTTTTCCCCGGAGGCGTCTCCCGACACAGCCAACTGGCTCTCTCTTGTTTGCAACAGCGCCCCTCACTTTCGGATGGATGACATGAATACCAAGACCCTGGGTTGTACCCTGTTGATTGCCGGCACCACCATAGGCGCCGGCATGCTGGCCCTGCCGCTGGCCTCCTCGTCCCTGGGCGGCCCCGCCACCCTGATGCTGATGATCGGCCTCTGGGCCCTGATGGCCTTCACCGCCATGCTGCAGGTGGAAGCCAGCCTCAGCACCGGCAAGTGGTACCTGCACCAGTTGGCGGATCACCTGCTCGGCCCCTGGGGCAAGGGCATCGCCTCCTTCTGCATCCTGATGCTGTTCTACGCCCTGGCCTCCGCCTACATCAGCGGCGGCAGCAGTCTGCTGACCCAGGCACTGGCCGATGCCGGCCTGCCCCTCGGCCAGGAGCAGGCGGCCTGGGTCTTTACCCTGCTGTTTGGCGGCATGGTGTGCGTCGGCACCAGGCAGGTGGATTACCTCAACCGCCTGATGTTCACCGTGAAGCTGGTGATCATGGTGGCGGTGCTGGCGCTGCTGCTGCCCCGCGCTCAGGGGCAGCACCTGCTCTCCATGCCCCTCGGGGAAGGCCTGCTGCTGGCGGGCCTGCCGGTCATCTTCACCTCCTTCGGCTTCCACGGCTCCATCCCGAGCGTCATGCTCTACCTCGGGGACAACCCCAGGCAGTTGCGCCGGGTCTTCGTGTGGGGCTCCGCCTTGCCGCTCGTGCTCTACGTGCTGTGGCAGGTCGCCATCCTGGGGCTGCTGGGCCAGCAATCCCTGATCCAGACCGGCGGCGCCCTGGACAGCCTGCTGGCCAACGTCGGCGGCCTGGTGAGCTGGCCCGCCTTCAACCAGGCGATGCATCTGTTTGCGGATCTCGCGCTCGCCACCTCCTTCCTCGGGGTGACCCTGGGACTGTTCGACTTCATGGCCAAGGTGACCCGTCGCAAGGACAACTGGCAGGGCCGCACCCAGACCGGCCTCATCACCTTCGTGCCGCCCCTGCTGTTCGCCCTCTACTTCCCGCAAGGCTTCATCATGGCGCTCGGTTACGCCGCCATTGCGCTGGCGGTGCTGGCGGTGCTGCTGCCAGTGGCCTTGGTGTGGCAGAGCCGCAAGCAGGCCGAGGCAAACCACTACCGCGTCCCGGGCGGCGTACTGGCCCTGGGTCTGGCCGGTGCCATGGGGGTACTGATCGTCGGGGTGCAGGTCAGCGTCAGCATGGGGCTGCTGCCCGCCCTCTGATCTCCCCGACCCGACAAGCAGAAACGCCGCAAAGAGACACGCCCCGCCAACCCAGTTGGCGGGGCGTTTCATTGGCACGGGCTCACTTGGCCGACCCGCGCCCCTCCTCGCGAAGCTCATCCAACAATGAACATTTGAGTACAACCATGTATAGATATGTACATGACTGCGCCCCTGCCCTACACTGCTTAGCAGACAACCCACGATCCCGTGCCCGTCTGGCACGCCAACCCGGGAGGCAACATGGCCGCCACCGCATCTCTTCCCCGGCAACAGCCCGCCGTCGATCCCAGCAAGGCCCTGCCCGTGGTGTTTCGCATCCTGGACAAATGGCAGTGCAGCACGGATGAACAGCTCAGGCTGCTTGGCATTACCTCCCGCTCCACCCTGAACAAGTACAAGGAGGCTAGCGGCGGTATTCGGCTGAGCGCCGATCTCCAGGAGCGGATGAGCTATCTGCTCAACATCCACAAGAGCCTGCGGCTGCTGTTCAGCCTGGATGAGAGCATCTATGGCTGGGTGCGCAAACCCAACAGCCACCCCTTCTTCGCCGGGCGCAGCGCCATGGAGGTCATGCAGGGTGGGCGGGTGGCCGATCTCTACGAAGTGGCCACCCGGCTGCACGCCTGGCGCGGGGAGATGGCCTGATGTCCTCCCCGCCCTTGCGCACCTTCCACAATGCCTGCGCCTATCGCATCATCCCGAGCCGCTTTCCCCCCATCTGCCTCTATGAAGACGTCGCTACCGCCGACGAGCTGGAGGCGGTCTGGGCCGTCGAGGCCCTGACCAACGACAGGCTGAGGGAAGAGGCGGGCGAGCTGATGCGGGTGCCCAGGGAAGACTGGCTGGTGGGGCTGCCCGGCGGCAGCTATGTGATGGCCGCCTTCACCCACCTCAATCCCGAGGGTGGCCGTTTCACCACGGGGTACTTTGGCGGCTACTATTGTGCCCCCTCCCTCGACACCGGCATCAAGGAGACGGTCTACCACAGGGAGCGGATCTTCGGGTACACCCGGGAGCCGGCCCAGAAGGTGCAGATGCGAGTGATCCAGGCGCAGTTCAGCGCCAGCCTCATCGACATCACGGGCCCGGCGTTTCTGCCAGGCCCCCTCTATCACGCCACCGATTACGGCCCCGCCCAGGCCTTCGCCCGGGAGCAGAAGGTTGCCGGGGCGGACGGCATCCACTACCGCTCGGTGCGCCACCCCGGTCACGGCTGCCACGTGCTCTATCGCCCCCGTCTGGTCAGCCGGGTGGACCACGCCCGTCATCTGGAGTACCACTGGAGCGGCGAGGCCATCACCCATGTGCTGGAGATCCGCCTCTACGGTGAATAGCGTCTACCAGGACAAAAAAGCCCCGCCAGATTGGCGGGGCTTTTTGTATCAACCGAACAGTGGGGGAGCCTGGCTCCCTGACCGCTTACTGGTTGTGGCTGGCGCGGCGCGGACGACGGGCCTGGGCCGGTTTGGCGGCGCCGCCTTCCGGACGCTGACCGCCCTGGGGCTTGGGCTTGCCACCGTTGCCGGAGCGGTTACCGCCGCCATTGCCACCGTTGGCAGAACGACCGGCACCCTGACGCTGGCCCTGACCTTGCGGACGCGGCGCACGGCGCTGCTCGCTCGGATCCCGCGGCTCTTTGCGAAGCGGCGCGCCGATGCCACGGGCGATGTTGTCGAGGGTCTCGCGGGAGGCTTCAAAACCGGCCACCTGCTCGCACGGAATGTTCTGCTTGGTCAGCCGCTCGATGGCCTTGATGAGCTTGCCCTCATCGGCGGCCACCAGGGAGATGGCGTGACCAGCGGCGCCAGCACGGCCGGTACGGCCGATACGGTGCACGTAATCTTCCGCCACGTTCGGCAGCTCGAAGTTGACCACCTGGGGCAGTTTGTCGATGTCCAGGCCACGGGCGGCGATGTCGGTCGCCACCAGCACCTTGACGCTGCCATCCTTGAAACCGGCAAGGGCGCGGGTACGGGCACCCTGGCTCTTGTTGCCGTGGATGGCGGCGGCGCTGACGCCGTTCTTGTCGAGGGTCTCGGCAACGCGGTTGGCCATGTGCTTGGTACGGGTGAACACCAGCACCTGCTGCCAGTCGTTGCTGGTGACCAGGTGACTCAGCAGGGCAATCTTGTTGGCCTTGTCGCAGGGGTGTACCAGCTGCTCGATGCGCTCGGCGGTGCTGTTGCGCGGGGTCACTTCGATCACCGCCGGGTTGTCCAGCAGACCGGTGGCCAGCTCGCGAATTTCGTCGGCGAAGGTGGCGGAGAAGAGCAGGTTCTGGCGCTTCTTCGGCAGCAGGGCCAGGATGCGGCGGATGTCGCGGATAAAGCCCATGTCGAGCATGCGATCCGCTTCGTCCAGTACCAGGATCTCCACTTCATCGAACTTGACGGCGTTCTGGTTGTAGAGATCCATCAGGCGGCCCGGGCAGGCCACCAGCACGTCCAGACCACGGCGGGTCGCCATCATCTGGGGGTTGATGCTCACGCCGCCAAATACCACGTGGCTGCGGATCGGCAGGTGTTTGCCGTAGTTGCGCACGCTCTCGCCCACCTGGGCGGCCAGCTCGCGGGTCGGGGTCAGCACCAGGGCACGGATGCGATTCGGGGAGACCTTGCGCTTGCTTTCAGTCAGACGCTGCAGCATCGGCAGGGTGAAACCTGCGGTCTTGCCGGTCCCGGTCTGGGCGGCGGCCATCAGATCACGGCCAGCCAGTACCGCCGGGATCGCTTGTTGCTGGATGGGAGACGGGGTGTCGTAGCCTTGCTCGGCAACGGCACGCAACAAGGGTTCGGCCAGACCGAGGGAAGTAAAACTCATAGTTACCTGCTAGGGATAGGGGCGCCAAAGATCGTGGTGGGGCTCCTCTGCTGAGCCGATGCCATCTCACAGGATCCGGGCCTATAGAGAAAACAACGATTTCCCCGGGGAGCAGAGCAAAGGGGAAAGAATAGAGGCGCAGTCTAACGGAGTTGGCGCACTTAGACGAGGAAAATGTGATGCGCCTCCCAGCACGGCTGGAAATAGGGACGAAGGCAGGACAAAATGGCCCGAATCGCCGTATGTATCAATGCCCCTGCGCAGCCTGCCGGGGACGGCGCGATACACGGAACAGGAGGTTTTGATTGAAACGGAAGTTCACCCCCACCGCCCGGCGCATGCTGGGCCTCGTCCTGCCCCTGCTCTTCGCCCAGCCCCTCGCCGCCAGGGAGACCCTGTCGGTGGCCTGGAGCCACTGGCCCCCTTTCAGCCAAATCGCTGCCGACGGTACCCTCGGTGGACTGGACGTGACCCTGACCCGCCAGATCCTGGGCAAGGCAGGCGTGGAGCCCGCCTTTCGCAACCTCCCCTGGGCCCGGGCCCTCTACCTCATGGAGCGCCAGCAGCTGGACGTGGCCATGGGCGCCCTGAAAACCCCCGAGCGGGAGCGGTTCGCCCGCTTCTCCGCCCCCTATCGGCGCGCCAGCTTCGTGCTGCTGAGCCAGCGCCCGCAGGCCGGGGAGCCCGAGGGCTGGCGAGAGATCACGGAGCTGGCAACCCTGTGCCAGGCCAAGGGGCTGCGCCTTGGCAAGCTGCGAGGCACCCGCCCCCTGCCGATGAGCGAGGAGTGCCCCGCCCTCGGGCAGGCGAGCGAATACAACAGCGATGACAGGCTGCTCACCCTCTTGCTGGCGCGCCGCCTCGACGGCGTCATCATGGAGTGGCAGTACGCCCGCTACCGGCTCGGCCAGCTCGGGGCGAGCGATGCCATCCAGTGTCAGGTGCTCTTGCACCAGCAGCCGGTGCGCCTGATGTTTGCCAAAGAGGCCGTGAACGAGGACGCGCTCGCCCGCATCGATTCCGCCATCGCCGCCCTGCCCTCACCGGATCCCGCCTTTGCGCCGCCCCGCTGCCGCCTGGACGCAACCCGGCTGTCATCGCTCTCGACGCCATCGGCCCCCTGACGCCGACGCCGGCAAAAAACCATGAAAAAGGCGACCCTGGGGTCGCCTTGTGGTTTTTGGTGATCACTCACCCTGCCTGCAGCATGATCAGCGCAGTTGCGGGGTCTGGGTGTGCACGCCCTGGTTCTGGGCGCGGTGGCGCAGCAGGTGATCCATCAGCACCAGGGCCAGCATGGCCTCGGCGATGGGCACGGCACGGATGCCGACGCAGGGGTCGTGACGACCCTTGGTGATCATCTCGGTGGCCTCACCGCTGGTGGTGATGGTCTTGCCCGGCACCGTGATGCTGGAGGTAGGCTTGAGGGCCATGCTCACCACGATCTCCTGACCCGACGAAATGCCCCCCAGGATGCCCCCCGCATGATTGCTGGCAAAGCCGGCCGGAGTCATCTCGTCCCGATGCTCGGAGCCTTTTTGCTCCACCACCGCGAAGCCGTCACCGATCTCCACCCCCTTCACCGCGTTGATGCCCATCATGGCGTGGGCGATGTCGGCGTCGAGGCGGTCGAACACCGGCTCCCCCAGGCCCACCGGCACATTGCGTGCCACGACACACACCTTGGCCCCCACGCTGTTGCCCTCTTTCTTGAGGGCACGCATGTATTCATCCAGCGCCTCCAGCTTGCCCGCATCGGGGAAGAAGAAGGGGTTCTGCTCGATCTGGCTCTCGTCGAACCCTTCCGCCTTGATGGGGCCGAGCTGGGAGAGAAAACCCACGATCTCGATGCCGTGCACCTGTTTCAGGTACTTCTTGGCGATGGCCCCCGCCGCGACCCGCATGGCGGTCTCGCGGGCCGAGGAGCGGCCGCCGCCACGGTAGTCACGCTGGCCGTACTTCTGGTGATAGGTGTAGTCGGCGTGACCCGGACGGAACAGATCCTTGATCTCGGAGTAGTCCTTGGAGCGCTGATCGGTGTTCTCGATGAGCAGCCCGATGGAGGTGCCCGTGGTCTTGCCCTCGAACACCCCGGAGAGGATCTTCACCTCGTCCGCCTCGCGGCGCTGAGTGGTGTAGCGGGAGGTGCCGGGCTTGCGCCTGTCCAGATCCCCCTGCAAATCGTCTTCGCTTATCTCCAGCCCCGGCGGGCAGCCGTCGACCACGGCGCCCAGCGCCAGACCGTGGCTCTCGCCGAAAGTGGTGACCCGAAAGAGTTGGCCGAAACTGTTCCCTGCCATGAATGCTCCTTGCTGCTTAGTTCTTGTAAATGGCGAAATGGGCCTGGTGCTGCTCGAGCTCTGCGCGGGTCATCACAAAGACGCCGTGGCCGCCGTTTTCGAACTCGACCCAGGTGAAGGGCACCTCGGGGAACTGGGCTTCCAGGTGGATCATGCTGTTGCCCACTTCGACCACCAGCACGCCATCCTCTTTCAGGAAGTCGGCGGCATTGGCCAGCAGACGTTTGGTGAGCTTGAGGCCGTCGGAGCCCGACGCCAGGGCCAGCTCCGGCTCGTGGCGAAACTCCTCCGGCAGATCCGACATGTCCTCGGAGTCAACATAGGGCGGGTTGGAGACGATGAGATCGTACTTGTCACCGGCCGGCAGATCCCGGAACAGATCGGAGCGAATGGGGATAACCTGCTGCTCCAGCCCGTGATCGTTGATGTTGCGCTCGGCCACGTTGAGGGCATCGACGCTGATGTCGATGGCATCCACTTCCGCATGGGGGAACTCGTGGGCCATGATGATGGCGATGCAGCCGGAGCCGGTACACAGGTCCATGATCCGGGTCGGTTCGTCTTTCAGGAAGGGGGCGAAGCGGTTGGCCACCATCTCGGCGATGGGGGAGCGCGGAATGAGCACCCGTTCGTCCACGTAGAATTCCCAGCCCGCATACCAGGCCTTGTTGGTCAGGTAAGGCGCCGGAATGCGCTCCTGCACGCGGCGGATGATGAGCTCGGCGATGCGGTGGCGCTCGCTGGTGGTCAGGCGGGAGTGGCGCATGCCCGGATCCACGTCCGGCGGCAGATGTAACGCGGGCAGCACCAGTTGCACGGCCTCATCCCAGGCGTTGTCGGTACCATGTCCGTAGAAGATCCCGGCGTCGTTGAAACGACTCATGGCCCAGCGCAACATGTCCTGGATGGTGTGCATTTCGGCAACCACCTCATCGATAAATATCTTGTCCAAATCCACCTCCAAGTCGAGTAATATCCGGCCCGAGAATTTTATACAGCGAGCAAGACGAGTACCTGATGAAAAATACGCCCTCACTCACAGACGAGGAAAGCCTGTTGTTTCGTGATGCTGTCAAAGGTACCCGGAAAATTAAGCAAGATACCATAAGGGCCTCCTCAAGCCCGGTCAAGCAGAAACGCGAAGTGCGCGAGAGCCGCGAAAAGCTTGGGGTTGACCACTTTTTCAGCGACGAGTACCAGCCCCATCTCGAGGCGGACGGGCCGACCCGTTACGTGCGCGACGACGTGTCAAAATTCGAGCTGAAAAAGCTCAAGCGCGGCAGCTACCCGCCGGAGATTTATCTGGATCTGCACGGCATGAACCAGCACCAGGCCAAGCAGGAGCTGGCGGCCCTGCTCACCCTGTGCCGAAAAGAGAACATCCACGTCGCTTCGGTGATGCACGGCATCGGCAAGCACATCCTCAAGCAGCGCATCCCGAGCTGGCTGGCCCAGCACCCCGCTGTGCGCGCCTTTCACCAGGCGCCGCGGGAGTGGGGGGGCGAGAGCGCCATCCTGGTGCTGCTGGACATCGAGGAGTGACCCCCTTCCCCGCCCCGCCTTGCCCCGGGCGAACGCCATAAAAAAACCACCGCCAGCTTGCGGTGGTTTTTTTATGGCGCCCCACAGGGGTCAGCTGGCGGCTTCCATATGTCGCTTGAAGTTATCCAGGATGCTCTGCCACCCCGCCCGCTGCTGTTCGCCGCTGTGCAGGGACTCGGCATCGAACCGCTCCTCCACCTGGGTGCCCCCCTGCTCTGCCACGAACCGCACGCTCACCTCGCGGCCATCGTCCATGACGTAGCCGAGCCCCGTCGGCGCTGTGACCTCGGTGAAGGTCCCCTCGAAATCAAACCCCGTGCTGCCATCCCGCGCCGCCATGTGGTGGCAAAAACGCCCACCCACCCACCCGCAGGTCCACCCGGCTTTGGGGGCAGTGCCACTGCGGGGAGGCGGCGTTCCATGCCATGATGCTGGCGGGGGTGTTCCAGCCCTGCCACACATCGGCAATCGGCCTGGCAACCCAGACGCTGACGCTTATCTTCATCTCTCTGATCCTCTGGCTTTCCTGCACGTTTTGCACTGTGGCACTGTCATGCCACGCCGGGCGCATCGGGCTGCGCCAAAAAGTGGGCCACCAGGGCATTGGCATGGCCGTGGCCCATGGCGTGTTCGTCCTTGAGCCAGGCCACCAGGGCCATGTGTTTGCGCTCCTCCCGCCCTGCCAGCAGGGTCAGCCAGTGGGCGATGGGCTGGCCGTATTTCTGCTCGATGGCAGGAAAGTAGGAGGCAGGCCCCTTCACCTTCGGTTGTTCATCCATGATGGCTTCTCCTCGAGGTGAGTACAGGCTCAGGGTTTGGGGGTGAACTGCTCGAACACCTGCTGTCCGGTCAGGGTCGGGGTGTCGTTCTTGAGGGCATAGAAGTCGGGCTTCTCGTCGATGAAGATCTGCCCGGTGAGCTCGAACCCCTGATCCTGAAACAGGCCGGCGGAGAGGATGTACTCGTCCGTCGGCAACAGATGGTAGAAAAGATGGGTGCCGCAGGTGGGGCAGAATCCGCGCTCCGCCCACTCCGACGAGCGGTAGGCCACCGGGGCCATCCCGGTGAACCGCACGCCCTTGCCCCCGTGCACCGCGAACATGGGCCCCCCTGACCAGCGCCGGCACATGGCGCAGTGACACAGGTTGACCTCCTTGTGATCGCCGCTCGACACGGTGATCCCGCCACACAGACAATGTCCTTCCATGATGCCTCCTGAGAGTTGGGGCGACAGACCGGGCGAACGGGTGCTCGCCTTCTTGCCGCACCAGATGAAGTAGCACGGGATCCGGGGGGCGACAACTGACCATACCGGGGCCTTACCGCGAGGCTGAGGCTCCCGGAGCGGGAAAATCCCCCTCTTTATTCATCGTATGAATGACTCAACACACCCCATGCACCGGATAAATAATGGTCAGGTTCCCTCCTGCAAGGCGATGCGATTCCCCTCGCAATCCCGACACTCCGCCACCCGGAGGCTCTCCCCGACCCGGGTGACTGGATAGAGACAGGCCCCGCCCGATGCCAGTGCCCGGGCCATGGCCCCCTCGATGTCAGCCACCCGCAGATAGATCCGGGTGCCATCCAGGCTCGGCACATAGCTCTCCCCCTTCGCCAGGGCGCCGGAGCAGCCCGCCGTGCCACTTTCCAGGGGAAAGAGCGCCATCTCGTTGCCATCGATCTGCACCCGCTCCAGCACCGTCTCGAAGACCCCCTCATAGAAGCGAATGGCTCTCTCCAGATCCTGTACCGGAATTTCAAAATGAATGGCGATGTTCATGGTCATCCTCCCTCGGTGTGAATCCGCACTCTATCAGTGCCAAAAGAGGCGCAACAAGCCAGCGCGGCGATCAACAAGGGAGGCGCGCGGCCTCCCCGGGGTGCTTGCGCTTGTACTGACTCTCAGGTCACCGGTGCCCAGGGGTCGCCCTTGCCCGGCTCGTTGCCCTGGGTCCACCACTTGGCCTGATAGATGATCCCCTTGTGGCTCACCTTGTTGCCCGCGGTGTAGACCTTGCCTGCCTCCCAGGCCGGTACCCCGTCCACCAGTGGCGTGCCGGGGTCGACCGGGGCCGGATCCAGCGTGGCCACCACCCGTACCTTGGGCCAGCTGGCGTGGGAGCCGTAGAAGTTGGTCACGCACTTCTCGTAATCCCCCGGCACCAGGGCCGAATAGGCGGTCTGGTACCCCACCAGATCACACTCGAAGGAGTAGCCGCCGGGTCTGTCCGGGTAGTATTTCCAGTTGCCGTCCCAGTTGGTGTAGAGCACGTCGGTGGCGCCGTTGAGGTTGAGGCTGCCATAGGGGATCTGCTGCCAGCAGGTGTTCTTCTCGTCCGCCAGCAGCGGGATCCCGTAGTGGGCCGCAAGCCCCTCCCAGTAGCGGATGCAGTTGACCGGCTGGCCCTTGTCTTGTTCTGCTCGCCGCACCTCGATGCCACCGTTGATGATGTTGATGGTGGTGCCAAAGCCGTAGCCGATGCCCGCCGCCAGCTCACGCTGGGAGGGCACCCAGGTCCGGTCGATGACGTGCAGCATGGCGGGTTTGGGAGCCTGGGGCGTCAGGAAGAACCAGATGGCGGAGGCGAGGTTGAGCCAGGAGTCCGCCACCAGCCCGGGGTTGTTGAGGAGCACGGTGGCGTCGCCGTCGAACATGGCCTCGGAGAAGGCGCCGTAGTTGAAGTGGTAGGAGAGCTGCTTGGCGCCGCGACCGAAATAGCCCTGACCGGTGCTGCAGGGCCAGCGCCGGTTCTGCCAGTCACTCTGGCCACACCCCGTGGTGTAGCCGGTCTGCCCCTCAGACCAACCCATCTCCCGCACGTGCACCAGGGCCTATTGCCACTCCTCCAGCCCAAGGGGGTTGTCGGAGACATTCTCCTTGGCAATGTGGCCGCCGGTCTCCTGGGCAAAGTGGGCGAAGGCGGTGATGATGGACTTCTTGCAGATGGCGTCCGCATTGCGCCCGTCCGTGTAGTCGCCGCAGAAGGCGGGGAACTTGCCCACCGCCCGCAGGAAGCGCTCGTAGGTGTACTCCGGGGCGGCCATCTGGGTCAGGAACTCCCAGTCCGATTCGGTGAAGACCCGCTCGACCCGCTTGACGTTGTCCGGGTTGCCGGGGGCGCGTGCCACGATGGCCTCCACCACCGAATTGGGCCGGGTGGCCAGGGCGTGGGACCAGATCCCGTACATGAGGTTGGCGGTCTTGGCCTGGGCCGCACTGGCAAGATCCGCCGCCGCCATCACATAGCCGCCGCTGTTCTGGGGATCGGGCTGGATTGTCATGGCGCTCTGGCCGGGCAGTGCCCAGACGAGGGCAACCAGGCAGGCGGTACGCGTGAGCATGAACATGGGTAACCATCCTTGTCTTGAAAATGTCAGGGCGAGCATAGGCATCCTGACAACTAAATTCACGACAAGAATTAAGAATTTGGCGAAATTGTGAGCCATGCCTCCCTGCACTCAGATGGCGCTCGTTTGCAGGGGGATCCAGCCCCTGGTCTTGCGGCCGCAGCCATCCGACCTGTCCGGACTCTTGCTCAGATCCCCCCTGCGCGCACCGCCCGGATCAGCAGATTGCGCGGGGTCATGGGTTTGGGACAGAAGGTGCCCACCTCCACCCGGTAGCCCTGCTCCTCGAGGAAAAGGGCGCGATCGAGCAGCAGCCAGATTTCCAGGGGACGGCGAAACAGGTGGCGCACCAGCTCCATGCGGGCGACATCGCCAAAGCGCCGCTCCCCCTGTGCCAGCAAGGCGGCGTAGTCGAGCCCCGCGGGCAAGCCCATCCCCTTGCGTTCGGCGGCCCAGTGGCAGAAATCCTCGAAGCCCCCGGTCAGCAGGCTCTTTTGCAGGTTGGGCACCGGCAGGTACTCATCCACCCCGCGCACCTGGCGCTGCAGGCAGTCGAAGGCGAGGCGCCACACCACCTCCCGCTCCCGCAGCCGGGCGATGCGGGCACCGCCGGTCACCGTCTCCTGCAGCGGCAGCTTCAAATCGCTCTTGCCAAGGCGCAGGGCACTGGCCCTGGCGGCCCGAGAGAGGGGCGCGTAGTGCTCTCCTCTGATGAGGTGGTAGCAACACGGGGAGAGGGTCACCCCCTGGGCACGCCCCTCGGCCACCCGCGTCAACAGATGGGTGTGCAGATCGCCGCAGGCATGGAGCGCCATGGCGTGATGGTGCGGGGCGATGAGGGCCCCGGACTCGGCGGCAAAGGCATCCGCCTCCACGAACCGCATGTTGGCGCCGTCGCGCGCGGCGAGCCGCCGCCCCTCCTCGCAGAGCGCCCCCTGCCACTCCAGGCTAAGGATCTCCGCGCCACGGTGCAGCGACACCAGGCGCCCCAGATGCCCCTTGCCGGCGCACCACTCCAGATAGGGACCTTGGTGGGGGGGCAGGCAGCCGGTGAAGGCCTCTATCTGCCCCTGCTTGCGTCCCGGCATGTACATCGCCATGGTCCTGGCGCACTGGACGGGCTCTGGGGCGAAAGGGGCAAGCTCGCCGAGGGCCTGCAACTCGGCCCCCGCCGGGATCCAGGGGGCAAGCAGGGTGCAGAGCGCATCCATGTCCCCGTCGAGGTGCGCTATCTCGTCAAGGGTCAGGGCTGCCAGGCACTTCGCAAGGGCTGGCGCCTCGCGGGCAAAGGCGATCCCCAAATGGTGATAGGGCTGGTATTGCCACCAGCGTCGCTCGGCGGTGAGCAAGCAGTCCAGTTGTCGAAAACGGTGGGCCAGCACGGTGAACCTGTCCTTTGGCGCAAAAAGGGAGGCTCATTCTAGCGATCTGCCGTCAAAAAGCACTCGCCTGTGCGCCGCTGGTAGCCTGACAAAAAGCAGGGATTTGTGCTATATTCCGGCCCCTCATTCGCGCAGCCCGCCACGGCGAGCAGCTTTACCCCTATAAACGGAACCCAATCATGACCATCAATGCCATCCTGCAAGCCCGTGCAAATGCCAAATGCGAGCTGTGTGGCGCAGAACATGCGCTGACTGCCTTCCCGGTGCCGCACTCCCCCGCCAGCGACGACGACCACAGCGTGGCCCTCTGCGCCACCTGCCGCGGCCAGCTGGAGCAGCCGGACACCACGGAGGTGAACCACTGGCGCTGCCTGGGTGACAGCATGTGGAGCCAGGTGCCGGCGGTGCAGGTGATGGCCTGGCGCCAGTTGAAGGCCCTCGTCGCCCGGGGCGAGCTCTGGGCCCAGGACATGCTGGACATGATGTACATGGAAGACGAGGTCAAGGCCTGGGCAGACGCCGGCGTGACCAGCGACGCTGACGACAGCGTGCCGACCGTCGACTCCAATGGCGCCGTGCTGGTGGAAGGGGACTCCGTCACCCTGATCAAGGATCTGGACGTCAAGGGCGCGGGCTTCACCGCCAAGCGCGGCACCCTGGTCAAGGGCATTCGCCTGACCAACAACCCGCTGCACATCGAGGGCAAGGTCAACGGCATGCAGATCGTGCTGGTGGCCGCCTACCTGAAGAAGGCCTGATACCGCCCCTTCAAGCCAGAAGCGCCCCCAGGGGCGCTTTTTTGTTGCCTCTGTTTCCTGCCGTTCGGGTGGCACTCGCGGGAAACTGGACTATCCTGCAAACCAGTTCCGCGGTATGCCCCTCCCCTGACTGTCAGTGCGCCAACGGAGAGGGCCTTCCCGGCACGCATGGAAAGACCCCGGGCACCCTGATCCCCATGGCGCCCACGAGACAAGGAGCCGCCCCATGGCCAGCAAGAAAGAGATCAAGAAGAAGATCGCCGCCCGCCAGGCGAAAATCGCCAAGCACGAAAGCAAGATCAAAAAGCTGAAAAAAGCCCTGAAATAGGGGCTGACAACCATTAAAACCGCCTGATGGCGGTTTTTTCATTACTGCGTTGGCCGCAAGGCGCGTCGAGTGGCCATGACTGCCAACCTCCGGCTAGCACCAATACTTCCTGTTCCAACCACAATCCCCTTTCGATCAGATATATAAGGACCTCTTCCAGTTGCTTGCCATGCTCACTCACCACGGGGACCTCCTCCCATGGGATCTTGCCTCTGCTGATCGGTTGCCCCTCCAGACGGCGGATCAGAGTGCGGGCATAGTGATGAACATAGGCCATCAAGGTGTCGGGTAGCCAAAGAGCCAACGGACGACGAAGGGCATGGGCCAGCTCGTTAGCGATATCCAATCCGCGCTGATCCAGATCGCCAAAATGGGCCCAGGGTACGGCAGCCGGCAACAGCGGGAATACCTGACGTGCCAACTTGGTATTGCGGCCAGGCACATAGAGCAACAACTCCCCCACTTGCAGCGGGTAATCCACGAAAGCTCCCTTGTTCTCCACCGTGACCAGTTGCCGCCCCTGCCACTCAATGCCATGTAACTTACTCAAGCAGCGCTCCGGTAAGACCAGCTCTCCCAATAGTGCCAGTTGCGCCCTCATGTCGTGGCGCAGTCCGTCCTGGTCGATGAGTGACAGCGGGCTCAGCGTGCGAAGTCGAATCACTTCATCCTGTGTCAGCGTGATGTCGATAGCATCATTATCTGGATCTATCCCGCTCTTGCTGTCCCCATGCCAGAGGGCATGAAAACTGGCCTGGTTTAGATGTGCGGGCAGGTCCACCCCGAGAGCCCGTATCGTGTCACGCCTGTCCGGCATCACTGGTGCAACCTGTGCCAGCTGTGCTGCGAGATAATTCCTTCCAGCATCGGTCAACACATGACGAGCCCCTCGTCCCACTGGCTTGACTCCACCCACAGCCTGCAGGAGATCTCTCAACTCGCGGCCATGCTTGCTATCGAGTGAATATCCCTGGTTATTAGTGTCTGCCAGCAAGCGGGCACAGAGATCCTGCACACGACGCTCATCAAAAAGTGACATCCTCCCCCCCTCTTTCATTGCGGTTCCATATGGCCAAGTAGAGGGGATCTTTCTGTCCACAACCGTGACCTGTCTCGCACCAAAGGAAGATCGCTCTTTCAAACCGTCACCCGTCCACAAGCTCGTGGCAGGATGGTCAGCGGTTACGATTGGCAATCCATCGACATCGGTGAAATCAGTATGCTGCGACGCCATCTTAAATGCGAAAGGGGACTCCCTCCGACGTAGGTGGGAGGGGAATTTCGCCGGGGCGTCAGCCCCGCTGGTTTTGAATGTATTGCTTGATCACCTCCAACGGTGCTCCGCCGCAAGAGCCCGCAAAGTAAGAGCGTGACCAGAGTACGGGTTTGCTGTAAGCACCTCTCAAGTCCAGAAATTCATTACGCAGTCGCCTTGATGTGACCGCCTTTAACGAGTTCACCAGTACCGATAGCTGCACCGTTGGCGCGTACTCTATCAGCATGTGAACATGATCAGCCTCTCCGTCACACTCTTTCAGTTCCGCACCAAAATCTCTGCAAACCTCTGCCGCACACTGACCGAAGGAAGCGTGATGCAGATCCCCCAATATCGGCTTTCGATACTTGGTGATAAACACCAAATGTACGTGCAAAATGTAGGCCGCATGGCGTGATTTATTAATTTTAGTGAATTGCATTCTGTCACTCAATCGGGCTTAATAGATATGGCAATAATGCTACACACTGAGCGCTAAATGCAAATTCTGAAAGCCTACAAATTCCGACTCGAACCGACAGCCCAACAAGCGCAACGCCTGCGCCAGTTGGGCGGTTGTGCTCGTTATGTCTGGAATCACGGGCTGGCAGAAACCAAACGCATTCTGGATGCTGGCGAAAAACTGCCTTCTGCCTTTGAGCTGAACAGGATGCTCACCAGTTGGAAGAAAGACCCAGAAATGGCCTTTCTGGCCGAGGCATATACCGACAACCTCCAGCAGAAGCTCAAGGATTTGCATGGCGCGTGGATGCGCTGCTTTGATAAAAAACTCGCCGCCAAGGCTCCCGTTTTCAAGAAGAAAAGCGACAACCGCGACGCTATCCGCTTCGTCAACTTTGACAAGTATTGCCGCCTTGAAAAAGGTCGCGTGAAGCTTCCTGCCGGGCTGGCGTGGGTCAAGTTTCGCCAGTCCCAGCCAGTTGAAGGAAAAATTAAAAACGCGACCGTCAGCCAAGCAGCCGGGCACTGGTATATCTCCTTTCAGGTCGAGCAGGAGACGCTTGAGCCAATTCACCCCTCCGGCTCAATGGTCGGGCTGGATGCGGGGATCGCCAAGCTCGCAACCCTGTCAGACGGCACGGTGTTTGAGCCCGTCAACAGCTTCAAAACCAATCAGACCAAGCTGGCAAGGCTCCAACGCCAGTTGAGCAAAAAGGTAAAGTTCAGCAGCAACTGGAAGAAACAAAAAGCCAAGATCCAGCGGCTGCACTCACATATCGCCAATACCCGCCGCGATTACCTTCACAAGGTCACAACGACTATCAGCAAAAACCACGCGATGATCGTCATTGAGGATTTGAAGGTTGCCAGCATGTCAAAATCAGCAGCGGGCACGACCAGCCAGCCGGGGCGCAACGTCCGGGCAAAATCAGGGCTGAATCGTTCGATATTAGATCAGGGCTGGTTTGAGCTGCGCCGCCAGCTCGAATATAAGCAGGCATGGCGAGGCGGTCAGGTGTTGGCGATAAACCCGGCCTACACGAGCCAGCAGTGCGCCTGTTGTGGGCATACTGCGAAGGATAACCGCCAGACGCAAAGCCAGTTTAAATGCGCTGCGTGTGGTTATGAGGCGAACGCCGATGTGAACGGCGCTCGCAATATTTTAGCGGCGGGACACGCCGTTTTAGCCTGTGGAGGCGTGGTGCAATCAGGCCGCCCGATGAAGCAGGAACCCGGTACTGCGCGAGCAGCTATCACCCAGTAATGGGGATCCCCCTCCTGTGACGCGAAGCGCTAAGGTGGGGGAGGATGTCAACAACCACAAATACGCCGAACAGCTGGAACGCTCCGGCTGCACCCAGGTGACCGAAGCCCAGGGCTGCGATATTCACAAGAGCAAGGCGGAAAACGCCAAGGCAGGATTTGGCACCGCCGCCCCGGCCGCCGACGGCGGATTGAACATGAGCTATGAGCAGAAGCTGGAGCGCTCAGGCTGTACCCAGGTGAGCGAGCTCAGCGGCTGTGACATCAACAAGAGCAAGGCCGAGAACGCCGCCGCCGGATTTGGCGCCGCCCCCGCAGCGGCCAGCGCCAGCCCCTACGCCGGCAACGGGGTCGCCACCTTCCCCGAGACGGGCGCCACGGTCGCGAACATCCGCATCGATGACAAGGATCAGGTGTGGGTCAACGACAAGCAGGTCAGTACCAGGAAATCCGACGGCGCCCTGGTGTTCAAGGAGGGCATGGTCATCTACACCATCCAGGGGGATCGCCGCCTCAAGGGAGAAGATGGCTGGGTCGACAACGATGCGGGCACCAAGGGGCCCATCGCGGCCAAATGACCCCGTCACCATCACGACAAGGGGAGCCGCGGCTCCCCTTGTCGTTTCTGCATGCCTGCAACCGACGCCCCCCTACCTCTTCTTCGGGAAGTCCAGCACGGCCACCACCGGCGAGCAGGACGGGAGCGCCGACCAGGAGGGGGCGTCGAAGATGAAGCGGGCGACGGCACAGGTCGGCATGCGAGTGATACCGGAGGAAAAGCCATGAGCCAGGTCGGTGAAGGCAGGATCATGACCCACCAGCAGTACGCAGGCGAGATCATCTGAAAGCGCCCCCACCACCCCGAGAAGGGTCCCGGCATCGCTCTCGTAGAGGCCCTCGTCGATGACGATGCGGTCCGGGGAATAACCCAGCTCCCCGGCAAGCAGCCGGGCGGTCGTCAGGGCCCGGCAGGCGGGGCTCGAGAGGATGAGATCGGGCTTCACCCCAAGGTGCGCCAGACGAGCCCCCATCAGGGGCGCATCGCGCAGCCCGCGCGCAGCCAGCGGACGAGCGCGGTCAGACAAAGACGCGTCTTCCCAGCTCGACTTGCCATGGCGTACCAGGATCAGGGTTCTTCTCATGACGCACTCCCTGGTTGATCAGGGCCACAGGCGGCCCCTCAGACAGCCCCCCGTTTGCCAGCATGAAGGGGCAGGAGCACCATGGTCAGCAGCACACCTTCTACCCCCCAGCCTACCTGTTCCCAGTGTACTGTCTCCCCGGTCAGCATGCCGGTGAGCAGCACAGTGGCGCAGATGAGGGTCCAGCCGGTCAGGTGGAGGAAGGACTCCCCCGGTAGCAGCGCTTGATCAGGATGGGGTTCAGGGCCATGGCCACACAGCCGAGCAGGTAGATGCGATTGCCGGGAGCGAGGCTGAAGGCAAAAAGCCCGATGAGGGGACCATCGGGCTCTGCGGCAAGGATCAGGGGCTCACTTCTTCCATGAAGACAAGCCGAAGGGGTTCGGCCAGCAGTTCGTCCGCCTGGCGAGCGAAAGCCTGGAAATACGCGGTCTCACAGTGGGCATCCAGGGCGGCCTGACTCACGAAGGCTTCCCGCATGTAGAAGGTGCCGGGTTCATCCTTCAACTCGAACAGCACGTAATCGAGGTTGCCCGGCTCCTGGCGAGTGGGGTCAATCAAGGTAAGCAGGGCATCGCGAAGGCGCTCTCCCATGCCGTCACGGGCCTTGAGCACTGCGATCGATACCAGTTTGTCTGTCTCTTTTTTCATCCAGTTTTCTCCGTTGTACATCGTCAACACGCCAGAGAGTGCAACCTGGACAGCGATTTATACTGCCGGATGCTCCCCCATCAGACGTTGCCCAGTGTAGGCAGGACGGTGGGGGCCATATAGGGGGGCAGAATGAACACTGTGTTCAACGGGGTGGATAACCACGCCGTGCACGGAGGAACAAACGAGCGGGAGGGATCATGGCGCAAAGGGTGGCAACGGGACCCGCCAGGAGGCGGCACGGCTTGCGGCCCCCTGGTCCAGGCTAAGGGCCTGCAGACCAGCGCTCAACGTCAAGGCAATAGGTGGTGAAAGGGTGTTCGCCCAGGCGCGTTTTCCTCACCCAGATGGCCCGTCTGGCGAGGGACAGATAAGGCGGGCGGGTATCCAGCAAGTGAAAGAGTATCGTCCGATGGCCAAGCTCCCTCGCCCACCCCATCATCTCGTTGAAAATCGCCACGCCGCTTCCCCAGCCGGCCTTGGCGAGCACGATGGCAAGCTCCACCCCCTCGTCATCGGGCTGGATACCGCACCACCCCGCCAGGGTGCCGTCGAGGAAGATGGCGCGCACGCGGCAACCTGGCCGGGCGTCGACTCCCAGCTTGTACGCCATCCAGTCGCGCACCCCGGCCACATCGAAAAGCGGGTGAGGGATCAGGTGCTTTCGCAGCGTCTCGTCGTTGAGCAGCGGCAGAAAATCCTCTGCCCTGACAGCAGAAAAGGGGCTGAACACCATGGAGGTCTCTCTCATTGCCCGAAGAGGCACCCTAGTAGGGGGTGCCATCCTTGTGTCTGGCTGACCAGGCGCCATCGGCACCCTGTACCAGGGCCAGATCGTCGTCGGGATAGTCGACGGTGTCCCCTGGCAGCCTGTCCCCCACCTCGAGATAGACGGCGTCCACCTCACCGTGGTTGAGCAACTGGTGGGCCAGGCCGCTGCCCCCCTTGAAGCCGATGCACTCCCCCGGCGACATCCGGTACTCCTCCTCCCCGTGGCGCAGGGTGGGATTGCCCGAGAGCACATAGACGAACTCGTCCTGCAGGCCGTGATGGTGCTTGAGCGCCGAGATGGCCCCCGGTGCCAGGGTCGTCAGGTTGACCCCGAAATTGGCAAGGCCGAAATGATCCCCCAGCCTGCGCCGGGTGCGGTGCTTGACCAGGGAGGCAAAGGGCTCCGGATAGAGGGACTTTGCCTTGTGCTCGGGGATGGCCGTTGCCTGAATGGCACGCTTGTCAGCCATGTTCTGATCCTCCCAGTGAATGACGTCTCTCTTTATAGCCTGCGCCTTAGCGGCGAAACATGGGCAGGGGGTTGAAAGGGTGTCTCACACACCATGCCATGCCCGGTTGCCGCCAGATGGCAAAGACACCCTGTTTTTCGTTTGGCTATCTTAATGGCACACCGGAAAATGGGAAGTCGCGTTGGCGACCTCACCAATGGAATGAAGAAGATGGCCCGCGATCACCGGGAAATGCCCTCTTCCAGCGGCCCGGGTATGGAGGGGCACCGGCACATGCAGACCCGGTGACTAGAGCACCTCAATCCTGACCTTGATAAGCCCGGATCGGGGATTGCCGATGGCGCTGAACGCCGCCCTGGAGAGATCGATGATGCGCCCGCGGGGGAAATTGCCCCTGTCGTTGACCCGCACCACCACGCTCTTGTCGTTGGCGAGGTTGGTGACCCTCACCAGGGCGCCAAAGGGCAGTGTCATGTGGGCGGCGGTGTTGGCGTGGCGCTGGTAAGGCTCCCCGCTGGCGGTGCGCTTGTTGTGGTAGCGATCGGCGTAATAGGAGGCAAGCCCCGTCTGGGTATAGCCTCGCCAGTTGCCCGCACTGCCTGCATCAGGGTGGCTGCTGCAGGCGGCCAGCAGCAGGCACAGAGAGGCCAGCAGCCCTTTTTGTCGCGTCGTCATGCGTTGCTTCCTCGATGGGACAGAGCGACCAGCATCGCCAGTCAGGCTTCCGTTAACAGGGGCCTACTCTCTCACATTTCCCATGGAAAACGGGAGGCCCAAGCCTCCCGTTTTGCGTATCGCTCCGTCAGCCCCTGTCAGGGGAAGATGTCAGGCGATGAGCTTGTCGTCGGCGAAGCCAAAGCCGCGCAGCCCCACTACATGCACATGCTCGTGCTTGCCCTGCACCTTGCGGATGAGCTTGTAGGTGGTGCCCTTCTCGGGGCTGATGTTCTCCGGCGCCGCGATGAGGAGCTGCATGTCCTGCCGCTCGCACAGCTCGAACAGGGTGGCGATGGATTTGCCATCAAGCCGTGCCGCTTCGTCCAGGAACAACAGGCGGCAGGGAGCGATGTCCTTGCCGCGCAGACGGCGGGACTCCTCCTCCCAGCTGATGAGCACCATCAAGAGGATGGCCTGACCGGTGCCGATCGCCTCGCCGGTGGAGAGGGCGCCGCTCTCGGCCCGCAGCCAGCCGTCAGCACCGCGCTGCACCTCGATCTCCAGCTCCAGGTAGTTGCGATAGTCGAGCAGCACGTCCCCCATCACCTGATAGTTGCGCTCCCCCTGCTCCACCTGCGGGTTGAGACGCTGGAAGAGCTTGGCCATGGCCTCGGAGAAGCTGAGCTCCTTGTCGGCGAAAAGATCGTTGTGCATGGCGCTCTGATCGGCGAGTGCGGTCAGGAGGCGAGTGTGGGCCTCGCGGATATTGACGTTGAGACGCACCCCGCGCACCAGACCGAAGGCGATGTTCTGCAGGCCCTGGTTCAATACCCGGATGCGGTTCTGCTCCCGGCGGATGATGTTGGTGATCTTGGCCGCCACCTCGTGGGAGGAGAGGGACAGATGGGTTTCCCGCTGCTTGAGCTCGTCGGCGAGGCGCGCCAGCTCGATCTCCATCTCCTCGATGGCTTCCACCGGATCGTCCGAGCGGATGATGTCGTTGCGGATGCGATCTTTCAGGTAACGGTAGACCTGCACATAGAAGGCGACCTTCTGCTCGGTGCTGCGGTTGCCTTCCGACAGACGCAGCGCATCGCGCAGGGCCTCGTCGTGGGCCACCGCCACCCGCAGGGCGCCGAGGGCCTTGTCCGACATGGAGCGCAGCTCGTCGCTGTCGAGGTACGCCAGCTCGCGCTTGTTCAGACGCTTCTCGACGTCGGTCTCCCGTGCCAGACGCACCACCCGCGACCAGCTCGCCTTGTGACCCACCAGGGATTTGCGGGCGCTGTAGTAATCCTTGCCTTCGAGCTTGAGACGACCGCCAAGGGACTCGATTTCGCGCTTGCACACCTGCAACTGGGCCTCGGCGCTGGTGCGGCGGGTCCGGGTGCGGATAAGCAGCTCTTCAATCTCTTTCTTGTGGGCACGGGCCTTCTCTTCCATGTCATCCGACAGGGTCAGCCCCATGGCCGCCAGCTCCTGCTCGAACTCCGCCAGGGTCTGCCCCTTGGCCGAGGCGCTGGAATCGAGCGCCGTGCGCAGTTGCAGCGCCTCGGTGTGGCGCTGGGTGATCTGCTTGTGCTGCTCACCGGCGGTGCGGGCGGCAAGCTCTGCCGCCTTGAGCTTCTCTTTGAGTCGCTCGCTCATCTCGGAGGCCTTGCCCAGCAGATCTTGCGCATCCTGATAGGCAAAGTGCGGCAAACGGGCCACCAGCTGATCGAGGGCGTAGCAACGGCGCTTCTGCTCGGCCAGCAGGTCGCTCACCTCGTCAAAGGCCGCCTGCAGGGCCGCCAGATCCTGGGGATCCTGGCGCAGCACCTGCACCATGGTTTCCAGTTTTTCCAGCGCCTTGCCGTGCCTGGCGATAAAGGCTTCGGCTGTTTTAAGGGCCTCCACATCGGCGTGAGCCGCCTCGAGGCGGGCCGCCAGGTCTGCCTCGGCAAACAGGTGGGCAAAGGGCAGCATCCCCTGCACCAGCTGGATATGGCGGGTCAGCTGGGCGGCGGCGGCTTTGGCATCACTCAGCTGCTTGTCGCACTCGGCGATGGTTTCTTGCAGCTTGCGCTGCTCGTGCTGCTTGGCCTGCACCTCGGCTTCGGGGTCCGGGCGGAAGGCGATATCCAGATGCTGGCCGATAAAGTCGCGGAAGTGGCCGTAGAGACGGTGGTACTTCTGCTGCTCGAAGGCGGCCTTGGCGTAGCCCTCGATGAGGTTTTCCCGCTCAAGATCGAGCTGCTCGATCCGTTTTTCCCGGGCGGCGCGGCCAAACAGCGGCAGCTCGGGGTAGCGGGAGAAGCGCACCTGACGTTTGCTGGTGCGCACCAGCACGGCGTCCCCCAGCTCATCAGCTTCCACCAGATCCTCGTCAAAGGAGTCGGGGTTGCCCTGGATGAGGTAGATATCTTCCGGGCAATCTTCCAGCTTTTTCAGCCGCTCGATGGCGCCTTCGAGGTCGAGCACCACCAGGGCGCTGCGAGCCGGGCCGTAGAGCGCGGAGTAGTAAGGGGCATCATCGATGGAGATGTCGTCATAGACGTCCGAGAGCAGCACGCCCCCCACCTGCTCGGCGATGCGGGCAAGACGCGGATCCGCCTCGCCGGCACCCAGCTGCAGGTTGCGAATTTGCATCTCCAGCGCCTGTTTCTGGCCCTGAATGCGGTTGCTCTCCTGCTCGAACTCCCGCTCCTTGTCGAGCACGCTCTGCATGCCGGAAGAGAGTTCTTCGGCGGTGGCCAAGGCCAAGCCACTCTGCTCGCGCAGTTGCTCGAGTTTTTCAAAGGATTTGAGCCAGCGCGGGGCCAGCTTGGTCAGCTCCGCGATATCGCGACCCAGCTGAGTACCCTGATGCTCGAGGCTGGCGCGGCGCTGATTGGCCTCTGCCTGCTGCTCGGAGAGCTCCTCCTGGCGGGTGCGCTGGGCTTCGAGGAAGATCTCCAGCTCGTCCTGGCTAGCAATGTGCTGACCAGACGCCTGGGCCAGCTCGTCTCGCAGCCGCAAGAGCGTCTTCTGGCTTTCGCTCTCTTTCTCGAGGCGAGCCAGCGCGGCGCGCAGACCCTGCCCCTGGGCAATGCGGGCCTTGTCTTCGATGTGGCGCTTGAGCAGCGCCTGCGCGGTGGGCCAGGCAGCCTCGCGCACTGTCTCGGGTGCGATGCTGAGCAGCAGCGTCAGCGCCGCTTCGTGTTCGGCCACCGCCGCCTTGGCCAGCGCCAGCTGCTGCTCGGCCCCCAGCACCCGGCTGGTGAGGCTCTGCTCGGCTGCGCGGAACTGGTGCAGGGTGTCGCTCGCCTGCGCAGGCTCGAGCCCCGGCAGTTCGCACTGCTCGCGGGCGTTTTCCAGGGCCTGCACCGCCTGACGGTACTGGATGGCGCGGGTCTGCTGGATATCGAGCGCCTGCTGGTAGTCGGCCAGCTGGGTCTTGAGGCTGTCCACCTCTGCCTGGGCCAGCTCCTTGCGCTCCTCCACTTCCAGCAACTGGCCGTGGATCTCTTCCACCACCGCCTGCTGCTGCTCGAGCTTGTCGTTGAGCTCCGCCAGATCGGCGCGATAGAGGGCAATCTTCTTTTGCAGGGCCACGGCCGCCATCACCTTGGCCAGGTGCTCGGCGGCGGACTCCAGCTCGTCGGTCAGGAGCTTCTCGCGGTTGGTGAGCTGATCCACCTCGTCCGCCAGATAGATGGCGCGCTGCTTCTCCTCGGCCAGCAGACGGCGTTTGCCGGCGAGCTCAGAGCGTGCCTTGAGGGCCAGCTCGGAGAGACGGCTCTTCTCGGCGGCGCCCCGCACATACTCCGCGGCCACATAGTGGGTGGTCTCGGTGATCAGGTTCTTGAAGAGATCCCGCTGACCTTGGGTCTCCTTGATGGCTTCCAGGGTGCGGCGGTTCTCGTAGATGGCCGCCTCCATGTCCTGGAACGCCTTGCGTACCCCGGAGTTCTCCGGCAGCAGGTATTCACGCAAGGAGCGGCTGATGGAAGACGAGATACCGCCGTAGAGGGAAGCTTCGATCAGGCGATAGAACTTGCCGCGATCCTTTTGATCCCGCAGTTTCTTCGGGGTGATGCCGAACTCGAACATGAAGTTGTGATAATCGGTCACCGTATTGAACTTGGCGACCTTGATGGCGCCGAGCTCCGCTGCCGCCCCCTTCAGATCAGCGAAGGCACGTACCCGACCCTTGCCGTCGTCGAGCTTCTCCAGCAGCAGATCCGTGGGCGCCAGGTGTTCGGGCACATCCACCAGGGCGAACGGAGTGATGTTGACCTTGTTGTCACGGTTGGCCACCTGTTCGAGGTGCACACCGACCCAGATCCGCTGCTCGCGGCTGTTCATCACTTCCAGCAGCGAATAGCAGTGGCCACGCTGCAGCTTGCCGTAGAGCCCCTTGTCGCGGGACGCGCTGGAGGAGCCCGCCTCCGTGGTGTTACGGAAATGGAGCAGTGACTGGTCGGGAATGAGGGCCGCGATAAAGGCCGCCATGGTGGTGGACTTGCCCGCGCCGTTACCGCCGGACAGGGTCGTGACCAGCTGGTCGAGATCGAAGGTGCGGGCAAAGAAGCCGTTCCAGTTGACCATGGTCAGGGATTTGAATTTGCCTCTCACGCCACACTCTCCATCAAACCGGCAGACACCATCAGTGCCGGCACATTAACGTTGCAGATCATCTTCCACCTCCAGCTCCAGCTGCTCTTCGTCCAGATCCTCTTCGATATCCTCGAACAGGGAATCGCTGCTCGGCATCTCGTCGTCGTGGAAAATGGCCTCCCCTTCCTGGATCATCCGCAGTTGCACCGCGCGGGGATCCTCGTCGGAGCGCACATCGGCGGCGAAGCGGAACACGGACTCGTTGACCCGGAATTTGTCGCTGTTGCCAAGGGGGGTGATCATCCCGAGGCGCTTGAGGCGACGCATGGAGGTGCGGATTTTCTCGAGGAGCTTCTTCTTGTCCAGATCCGTGCCGCCGGAGCGGCTGTTGACCATGCGCAGCAGTTGCTTCTCGTCCGCCAGACTCAGCACCTCTTCTTGCAGCTCTCCCATGGCGAACACCCCTTCAGAGGCGAGCCTGTCCGGGCTCAGGAACAGGTAGCAGAGCACCTTGCCCACCAGCATATCGAGCTCAGATAACACTGTTGTACCGATGTCGGCGCTCGGGCGCGGACGCAGGTAGAAGAAGCCTTCCGGCGCCTTGATGAGTTCCACCTGATAGCGGCCGTAGAAGATCTCCAGCTCCTGGTGGTACTCCACCAGGGCAGAGTGCTGCTCGAATTCGTCGGCACTGATGTGGCGACCGGAGCGCAGGGCGGTGTCGATGCGCGGAAACAAGGGGTTGGCGATGGCCTCTGCGAGGCGCAGGGGCAAGGGGAATTCAGTATTGATCGATGACATAGGCCTGAACCTTGGATCCAGCTTGGTTGATGGGTTTCCATGCGGGTTGGCGGTGGTGCTCGCGCTCACCGCTGGCATGGCCGAGACGCACGGCCTGATCGATCAGGAGGCGCGCCACGTCGAAGTGGGCATGGGCCGGGTAGTCCAGCAGGTATTCCCGCAGCACGTCGGCAAGATCCAGCCGATCTCCCTGCTCCGGATAGCGGGCCAGGTAGCGCTCGATGCGCTCCGCCAGCTCCTGGTTGATGTCCACCATCTCTACGTACTCCATCTCGAGGGGCACCTCGCCGGTCACCTCCTCGTCGTGGATGGCGATGGTTTCATCCCGCAGCTCCAGCAAACGGGGCTCTTCGGCCACCCGCAACAACCAGCTGTGCTGCTCGAAGTTGCGGATGGATTCCCGCAGCCGCTGGCTGAAGGCGCGGTTCTTGTCCATGTCGATGGCGTTGCGGATGAACTTGTGGACGTGCCTGTCATAACGGGACCAGAGCTCGATGCACTGCTGGCCCCAGGCGGTGATGACATCCAGACGCCCCTGCAGGGCGTGGGTCAGCTCCTCGACGTGGAACAGATCATCGCGCCCCTGGGCCGCTTCCTGAATGTTGAGCAGCCCCGCCTGCAGGCGGTGGCCGGCGGCGTCCAGGGTGTCCTGCAACTCGCGCAGGGTCTGGCCGGTCTCGTGCAGGAGCTTCTCGCAGCTGTGGATGGCATCGACCCAGTTCTGGGTCAGCAGGGCCGCGATCTCGCTCTTGACCTGGTTTTGCTGCTCGTCCATGGCGCGCTGGGTGAGATCGATGCGCCCGAGCGTCTCTTCCAGGGAGAAGGAGAGACGCGGCAGCACCTCGGCGTCCCACTGCTCCCGGGTGTTGGTCTCGAGCGCCGCCTTGCGGGCGGTGTCGAGCTCGGCCGCCAGGTGCTCGAGCAGGATGGAGAGCTTGATGGAGTCCAC
The DNA here is from genome assembly GCF_019048565.1 of Aeromonas sp. FDAARGOS 1406. Lineage (NCBI taxonomy): Bacteria > Pseudomonadati > Pseudomonadota > Gammaproteobacteria > Aeromonadales > Aeromonadaceae > Aeromonas > Aeromonas sp. FDAARGOS 1406. The sequence goes on along the minus strand of NZ_CP077378.1, from coordinate 282,225 downwards.
CTGGCGCTGATCCATGAAGAAATCGACGATGCTCATGCCAAGGCGCGACAGGCGGTAGAGGCTCTCCCCCGCCACCATGTCGGTGGTGAAACGCGACAGCAGTTGCTGACGAATGAGATCGTTGATGGCGTTGTTGGCGCGACCGGTGAGGGTCTCGTCCATCTGGCCGAAGGCACTGCTGACATAGCCAAAGGCATCGTGCAGCGCGGCCTCCGAGAGATCAGACTCGTCCTCGGAGAGCGTCTTGATCGCTATCAGAAAGGCCAGCCTGTCGGTGGGGAGGTTCAGCGCCAACCCCTCCTGTCTGACCCATCCCACCGTCTCTGGCAGGGTACGGGATGTACTCATCATGACGTTATCATCTCGTTGTTATAGTCGGCAGGTCTTTGCCTGCCGTGGTGATATAGGCCGGGGTCGGTGGCGCCCCGGCGGCTGGATCCCGCATCGTATTCACGCCGGTGGGGCTCAACCGGCCGGTTTCTGGGCCATCACATGGATGTAGCGCCCCAGGGAAACAAAGGGCTCCTGGCGGCAATATTGCTGCTCCATGGCCAGCAGGTCCTCGAACTTCTCGACCTGATCCTGCTTGTGGCGCATGTAGTCGTGGATGACACGCACCCCGGTCTTGCCGATGATCCGCAATCCCCCCCGGCCTATCCAGTCATAGACCTGCTCCGGCAACTGGGGATTGGTGGGTGTCAGGGCGGTCTGGCGTTTCTTGCGAAGGCCCAGGCGCACATAGTCAAAATTGCCCACCACCAGGCTCTGGAACAGGAGGCCGTGACGATTGTAAAAAAGCAGCGACAGTATGCCCCCTGCCTTGACGAAAGGGAACAGACCCAGCAAGGTCTGGCGCGGCTCGGCGAGCCACTCCAGTACCGCGTGACAGAGCACCAGATCGAAGGTGCCGGTCACCTGGTGCTTGAGATCCTGAATGGGGCAATGGATGAGACGAATTCTGTCTTCCAAGCCCTTCTGGGCGATCTGCTCCCGGGCCAGATCCAGCATTTCTGCCGACAAATCGCACAGCTCCACCTGATGGCCCATGGCCGCCAGTTTCTGGGCGAAGTAGCCAAAGCCGCCGCCGGCATCCAGGATGCGCAGCGGCCGGTTGCCCAGGCGCGCCAGGCAGGCTTCGATGTCACTCCAGACAATGGTGGTGCGAATGCGCCCCTTGGTGGAGTCGTAAATGTTGCGAGCGAACTTGTCCGCGCGCCCGTCAAAACTCTGATCTTGCTTCAAGACACACTCATCTTCGACCGCCCCGCCATGAGGGCCGCAGGAGGAACCACACAGGATTGGGCCACAGGAAAAAAGAGGGGTATTCTGTCACATCCCGAATTTGCTGAAAACTCAAGGACGTGTCTGTCGTGTTCGAGCTCAACTTCTTTGTCATCAAGAAATGGCTGGGCCATCTGTTGATGCCGCTCCCCTTCTCTCTCTCCTTGTTGGTGCTGGCGCTCGTGCTGCTCTGGTTCACCCGCTTTCAAAAAAGCGGCAGGCTGCTGGCGACCCTCTCCTTGGTGATCATCGCCCTGATGGGGACGCGGCCGGTGAGCTACGAGCTGGCCCGCAGCCTGGAGCAGACCTATCCCCCCTTCGAGGTGAGCCAGCATCCTGACATCCAGGCCATCGTCGTGCTGGGCAACGGTCATGTGAGCGATCCGGCCATCCCAGAGCGCGCCTGGCAAAACAACATCTCCCTGGCGCGCACCCTGGAAGGGGTTCGCCTGGCTCTGGCCTATCCAGAGGCCGAGCTGGTTTTCTCCGGCGCAGTGGCCGGGGATCCCCTGTCGAACGCCGAGGTCAACGCCCGCATGGCGGCCAGCCTTGGCATCCCGCGTGCGCGCATGACGTTGTTTGAAAACAACAAAGACACCCATGACGAGGTGGTCAGCATCGCCGCCCACCTCAACGGCAAGCGGGTGGCGCTGGTGAGTTCGGCCACCCACCTGCCCCGGGCCATGGCTCTCTATCGCAGTCAGGGACTCGATGCGGTGCCGGCTCCCACCGATTACACCGCCAAGCAGAGTCAGGAGCTGCAACCCCTCTACAGCTACCTCCCCAAGGGGCGTTATCTGATGTATTCCGAGGCTGCCATTCACGAGTGGATTGGGGTATGGTGGGCCCGTTTGCGTGGGCAGGTCACCGAGTGAGCAATCGCGCCTTGCATTCCTGATTTGGATCAGGAAAGCGAAAAAAAATTACGTCATTTGCCGCCGGGTCAGCTATCTTGGGCTCGGTTCAATTCATATAATGTTGCGCAATCAAATGCCTAGGAGATATAGAAGATGAGACAGCACCTGGTAATGGGTAACTGGAAACTGAACGGCACCAAGGCTTCTGTAGAAGCCCTGATCAAAGGACTGACCCCGGCCGCTGCCGCTCATCCTTCCGTGCAAGTGGCCGTCTGCCCGCCGGTTATCTTTTTGGGTCTGGTTGAACAGCTGACCGCCGGCAGCAAGATCGCCTACGGTGCCCAGAACGCCGACGTTCACGAGTCCGGCGCCTTCACCGGCGAAAACGCCCCCTCCATGCTCAAAGCCTTCGGCTGCACCTACTCCCTGGTCGGTCACAGCGAGCGTCGTACCCTGCACGCAGAGACCGACGATGTGGTGGCTGCCAAGTACGAAGCCATCCAAAAGGGCGGCCTGATCCCCGTGCTGTGCATCGGTGAAACCCTGGCCCAGTTCGAAGCCGGTACCACCAACCAAGTGGTCGAGACCCAGCTCAAGGCCGTGATCGATCGCTGCGGCATCGCCTCCTTCGAGAACGCCGTCATCGCTTACGAGCCGGTATGGGCCATCGGCACTGGCAAGACCGCCACCCCGGAGATCGCACAATCCGTGCATGCTCACATCCGTCAATACCTGGCCGGTTTTGATGCAGCCGTGGCTGCCAAGGTACAGATCCTGTACGGCGGCTCCGTGACTGGCGCCACCGCTGCCGACCTGTTCGGCCAGCCGGACATCGACGGTGGCCTGGTGGGTGGCGCGTCCCTGAAAGTGGACGACTTCTCCCAGATCATCGCTGGCGCCGCCAAGTAAGCGCCAAGCAAAGAGGGGCCCCGCCCCTCTTTGCATATCGCTTTCCTATGGACCCTCTCGCCATAGGAAAGCCGATATAGTAAAAGCGGCCAGCCGTATTATTCAGAATCTTGATTTTCGACAACTCAGATCCAGAGGCACTCATGACCAAACAAATCAAACGTATTGGTGTTTTGACCAGTGGTGGTGACGCACCGGGTATGAACGCAGCCATCCGCGCCGTGGTGCGCGCCGGTCTGCATCATGGCCTGGAAGTTTACGGCATCTATGATGGCTACCTCGGTCTGCACCAGGACCGTATCGTCAAGCTCGAGCGTCACAGCGTCTCAGACGTCGTGAACCGTGGCGGTACATTCCTCGGCTCCGCCCGTTTCCCCGCCTTCAAGGATCCGAAAGTCCGTGCCGAAGCGGTCGAAAACCTGAAGAAACACGGCATCGACGCCCTGGTGGTCATCGGCGGTGACGGCTCCTACATGGGTGCCAAGAAGCTGACCGAAGAGGGCTTCCCCTGCATCGGCCTGCCGGGCACCATCGACAACGACATCGCCGGTACCGACTTCACCATCGGCTTTGACACCGCCCTGAACGTGGTCGTGGACGCCATCGACCGCCTGCGCGACACCTGCAGCTCCCACCACCGCATCTCCGTGGTCGAGATCATGGGCCGCCACTGCGGCGATCTGGCCATGTCTGCCGCCGTTGCCGGTGGTGCCGAATACGTGATCGTGCCGGAAGTGGCCTTCGACAAGGAGAAGCTGCTGCAACAGATCAAGGAAGGGGAAGCCAAGGGCAAGAAGCACGCCATCATCACCATCTGCGAGCACGTCACCGACGTCAACGCCCTGGCGAAAGACATCGAGGCCATGACCGGCCGCGAAACCCGCGCCACCATCCTGGGTCACATCCAGCGTGGCGGTTCTCCTACTGCCCGTGACCGTATCATGTCCAGCCGCATGGGTGCCTTCGCCGTCGAGCAACTGCTGGCAGGCCAGGGTGGCCGCTGCGTCGGCATTCAGGGCAACGAGATGGTGCACCACGACATCATCGACTGCATCGAGAACCTGAAGCGCCCGTTCAACCAGGAGCTGTACGATCTCTCCACCACCCTGTTCTAAGGGCTGTGGTCTGACAAAAAACCCTCCTCTGGAGGGTTTTTTTATGCGGGCTCCTCACCCCCTACTCCCCCTGCGGGGGCCCGACTATCCACTGGCCACTATCGCCATGTCTTACCCCTAGCCCGGCGGCCCTGAGCCTCTGACCCCACGACCTTCTCCTTTACTTCTTTCCCCCGCTTTTCTGCTTGCTCACCTTGTTCGCGACGGGTCTGGATAAAGGCCTCGGTGCCGCAGTGCCACGGCCCTGCGCCAGGCCTCCCCCGTCCTTCATCCCATCACACTGGCACCATATAGCAACCCGGGTGGCCGACGATATCGCCCGCTTCCCCTGCGCGCGGGCCCAGTGGCTCGTCCCCCCAAGAAAACAGCGAAAAACGGGGCTTCCGGCCACCCAAGGCCCCATGAAGATCGAACCCCTATTTTCCCGCCTTCCCCCTTTCCTTCCATGCTCCTTTGACGGCCGTTTTGTCGTTTTTCCGTACTCTTTTTGCTCCCATCCTGTTTGGGATGAGCAGAAAATTGAGCCTTCATCGGATAACCCTGGCTGGCAACAGCCTTGCAGACTGGGATTGGGACACGCGTCGTGAGAAAACATGACATGGGATGACAAAACCTGGCTATCGGCCACCAACTTCCCTATGACGACATCAATTGGCACATCCCGCAGGCCATTTTGATGCCGAAAAATGGAGATCACCACAAAGACCCCAATCGGAACCACAAAGAAAAGAGTCACAAGAACAACGTAACTCAATGTATTTAAAGACTTTACATGCATCCACTTTCACTGGCATCACCATAAAACCCTTCTCAGGACAAAAAACGCCCTTAAACTTGGGAAAATGCGGCCATATTTCACCACTAAACCATTTTTGCCCCATAATTACATTTTTCGTTGTTTTATCGTTCTGTTGTGGTATCTTGGTTGCATCATGAGCCAACCAAGGGAGATAAAATCATGAAAGAGTTCGTAGTTACCGCCGTTTTCACCGTGTTTTTCACTCTGGTTGCCGTCTCCATGCCGTCGCTGGCACAGCTCTAAGTCGGTCAATCAGCCATCTGCCACCTCTGCACCAGAGGGGTGGTTCAAAAAACAGACTGCAATATGGGTTTTTGACGTGCTCTGGCAAAGGATGATGCCAAGCCATCATTGAGTGCGATCTGCGCATACAAAACGACCTCGTCGACATCCATGCCATCTTTCAAGGGGAGCCCGGGTTCCCCTTGTCGCATCTCCCCCTGCGGGATTTACTCTTGCCCCCCTGCCCGTCACAATAGCCGCTGGATTTGCCACGCAGGAACCACCATGACTCAGGATGCCTTGCGCCACTGGCGCCGCGACCTTCATCGTCACCCCGAAGCCGCCTGGTGTGAATTTCGCACCACCACCCTCATCGCCCAACACCTCAGTGAACTCGGTTTCTCCATCATGCTGGGGGATCAACTGCTCGCCAGCACCCTCATCATGGGACGGGAAATAGACGTCGAGGCCCAGAAGGCCCGCGCCCTGCACCAGGGGGCGCATCCGGAGTGGCTGACGCGGATCGACGCACTCACCGGCGTGATGGGACTCTGGGAGAGCGGGCGCCCCGGCCCCACCCTGGCGTTTCGCTTCGATATCGATGCGGTGGAGGTCGAAGAGAGCCAGGAGGCGTCACACCTGCCCGGCCAGGGAGGCTGGCACTCCGCCAACCCGGGCTGGATGCACGCCTGTGCCCACGACGGTCACACCGCCATCGGGCTGGTGCTGGCCGAGCGGATCGCGGCCCTCGCCGATCGCCTCACTGGCCGCATCAAGCTCTTCTTCCAGCCGGCTGAAGAGGGCTGCCGAGGCGGCAAGGCGCTCGCGGCAGGGGGGCAGCTCGACGACGTGGACGCTCTGCTGGCACTGCACATCGGCATTCACGCGAGCAGCGGTGAGCTGGTGGTCAACCCCACCGAGTTTCTCTGTTCAACCAAATTCGACGTGGAGTTCATGGGGCAAGCCGCCCATGCGGGGCTCGAGCCCAACGCGGGCCACAATGCCCTGGCAGCGGCCTGCATGGCCACCACCGCCATGCTCGGCATTCCCCGCCATCGGGACGGCATGACCCGCATCAACGTGGGGCAGCTCAACGGCGGCAGTGGACGCAACGTCATCCCGGGCCATGCCCGCCTGATGGGGGAGACCCGTGGCGCGACGCCGGCCCTCAACGACTACATGTTCAATCAGGTGCAGCAGATTGTGGAGGGGGCGGCCCTGATGCAGGGCGCGACCTACCACATTCGCAAACAGGGGGAAGCGATCGGCATCGAGAACAGCCCAGCCCTCATCGAGGAAATCGTGCCTCTCGCACAGGGGAATTCCCTTGATACCATCCACACCCGCCGCTTCGGGGCCAGCGAGGATGCCGGTTTCCTCATCGAGCGGGTACAGCAGCACGGCGGCGAGGCCGCCTATCTCATCCTGGGAGCCAACCTCGCGGCCCCCCACCATCATCCGGAGTTCGACTTCGACGAAGCCGTGCTGGCCCCCGGAGTGGCCTTGCTGGAGGCCTGGCTGCTCGCCCGCCTCGGCCGCTAGCAGACGCCGGATGCAAACAAGGCAGCCCATGGGCTGCCTTGTTTTTTTACACCCTTGCGGGCATAGGGGACCTACTCTCCCAGCACGATCGCGCAGAGATGGGCGAAGTGGTGGATTTCGTGGGTCGCCTCGCACGGACCTGTCTCCCGTCCCGGGTTGTACCAGCAGGTGGCAAGCCCCTGGGCGGCGGCACCGGCGATGTCGGTCTTGGGATTGTCCCCCACCATCAACACCCGCGCCGGGCTCGGCTGACCCATCTGCGCCAGGGCATGCTGGAAGATGGCCGCCGCCGGCTTGGTCACCTGCACCTCGTCAGAGATAACGAGAGGCTCAAACCAGCTGTTCCAGCCCAGTTTGTCGAGGCGCCCGCGCTGGGGCAGGCTGAAGCCGTTGGTGATGATCCCCATTCTGACCTTGCTCTTCAGGGCCTGCAGGGTCTCCTCCACCCCCTCCAGCGGCACGCTCAGGGCGATGATCTGCTGCAGGAAGGTCTCGTTCATCGCCATGGGCGCCACGTTGACCTGCTCGGCAAAGAGCGAAAAACGGGTCTGCTGCAGGTGGGTGGCGTCAATCTCCCCTGAGTTGTACTGCTGCCAGAGCCGCTGGTTGAGGGCATGGTACTCCGCCATCTTGGGGGGAGTCGGCGCCACGCCGTAGATCTGCAGGGTCCGCTCCAGCGCCCTGGCGACCGGAAAATCGAGCAGGGTTTCGTCCAGATCGAACAGCACCCAGTCATAACTTGCTTGTTTCACGCTTGTCCTTATTGATTGTGCTTGGCCACGTTGTCATGCGTCGGGCGCACCCATCCCCAGAGGGCTGTCGAGCAGGGTCAGGGTCAGCCTGACACCAAAGCCGGTTACCTCGCTGCCCACCACGCCATTGCCCCCCTTGTTGCGAAAACCACTCAGGTCGAGGTGCAACCAGGGAAGCTCGGCGGGCACGAAGCGCGTGAGAAAACGGGCGGCATCGATGTGATCCGGGGAGGCGCCCGGCGCGCACTGTAACAGATCGGCCCACTCGCTATCGAGGTTGTCATCGTAATCCTCGTCCAGGGGGAAGGGCCAGACTCGCTCCCCGCTCTGCTGTCCCAGCGCTATCAGCGTGGTGAGCCACTCGGGGCGGTTGGTGAAGGCGCCGCTGTAACGGCTGCCGAGCGCCCGTTTGCAGGCGCCGGTCAGGGTGGCGTAGTCGATCAGCAAGTCGGGTTTGTCCCCGGCCGCCAGGGTCAGGGCATCCGCCAGCACCATGCGACCCTCGGCATCGGTGTCCACCACTTCGATGGTGGTGCCGTTCAGCGCAGTCACCACCTCACCGGGCCGGAAGGCCTGCGGGCCGATGTGGTTCTCAGCGATGGCGAGCCAGCAGTGCACCTCAATGGGGAGTTTCGCCCGGCTGATGGCCAGCAGTGTGCCAAGGGCCACCGCGCTGCCCCCCATGTCCAGGTGCATGCCATACATGCTGCCACCGACTTTCAGGTTGTAGCCACCGGAGTCGTGGCAGATCCCCTTGCCCACCAGCGCGACGCGGCGCACCGGGTTGGCCGGACAGTAACTGAGCCTGACGATGGCGGCCTGACCGTCCGCCGAACCACGGGCCACCGCCAGGAAGGCGCCAGCCCCCTTCTGTGCCAGGGTCGTCTCATCAAACTCCTGCCACTGCCACCCCTCCTGCTGCGCCAGCTCCCGGGCATAGGCCCGGTAATGACGGGCATTGAGCTCGGACGCTGGCAGCACCGCCAGGTGGCGAGCCAGACCATTGCCTTCGGTTTCTGCGCTCAGGCGGGCCATGTCCAGCTCGCAAGGGGGGGAAAGTTGCAACTGCTGATAACCCGGTCTTGTCGCCTCACTTCGTTTCTGGGTCGGCAGGGTCACATCGGCGGCGAGCAGGCAGGCGAGGACCACCCTTGCCAGTTGCGCGCGATGCTCATCGTCAAAGCCCTCCAGATGGAGCGCCAGGTGCGTCGCCTTGAGGCCCGCCAGCGAGCCCACCCAGCTGCGCACCTGCTTGTAGAGCCGATGATCCAGGACCGGGCGAGCATCCATGAAGATCACCCGTTGCAGCCCCTGACTGTCGTCAAGGGAATAGGGGGCCTTCTGACCCAGGGCTATCTGGGTTGCCACGGCGGCAAAGGGAGGCGTCGCCAGCAGGGTATCGCGCGCTGAGTCGGCAATGAGCAGGAGTTTGACGGCAGCCGACCCTGCCATTACTTCGGCGAGGGAGGTGTTCTGCATCGTGATTTGGGGAGAAGAATAGCTAAAAGGGGTCATCACAGGGTGCGGCCTCATCCATGAACAGAAAGCAGGATGATACCGAACAAATGGCGAGAGGGATCGGAAAAACACACATTATTGTGTGCAAGCAACAGATGCTGGAGGTAATCAGAGAGGTAATGCAGAAGAAAATCAGTCAGAAGTTGGTTGCGGGGGCCGGATTTGAACCGACGACCTTCGGGTTATGAGCCCGACGAGCTACCGAGCTGCTCCACCCCGCGTCCGAATTGTATTGCCACCACAAAAAGCAGAGCAGTTGCTTCTTGCTGTCTTCGTCTCCACCGCAGCGCCATACGCTTGCCATGGACACAAATAGTTGGTTGCGGGGGCCGGATTTGAACCGACGACCTTCGGGTTATGAGCCCGACGAGCTACCGAGCTGCTCCACCCCGCGTCCGAATTGTATTGCCACCACAAAAAGCAGAGCAGTTGCTTCTTGCTGTCTTCGTCTCCACCGCTGCGCTATGCGCTTGCCATGGATACAAATGGTTGGTTGCGGGGGCCGGATTTGAACCGACGACCTTCGGGTTATGAGCCCGACGAGCTACCGAGCTGCTCCACCCCGCGTCCGAATTGTATTGCCACCACAAAAAGCAGAGCAGTTGCTTCTTGCTGTCTTCGTCTCCACCGCTGCGCTATGCGCTTGCCATGGACACAAATGGTTGGTTGCGGGGGCCGGATTTGAACCGACGACCTTCGGGTTATGAGCCCGACGAGCTACCGAGCTGCTCCACCCCGCGTCCGAATTGTATTGCCACCACAAAAAGCAGAGCAGTTGCTTCTTGCTGTCTTCGTCTCCACCGCAGGCGCTAGCGCTTGCCATGAACACAAATGGTTGGTTGCGGGGGCCGGATTTGAACCGACGACCTTCGGGTTATGAGCCCGACGAGCTACCGAGCTGCTCCACCCCGCGTCCGAATTGTATTGCCACCACAAAAAGCAGAGCAGTTGCTTCTTGCTGTCTTCGACTCCACCGCAGCGCTATGCGCTTGCCATGGATACAAATAGTTGGTTGCGGGGGCCGGATTTGAACCGACGACCTTCGGGTTATGAGCCCGACGAGCTACCGAGCTGCTCCACCCCGCGTCCGAGGTCGCCCATAATAGGCGCCAACGCTGAGATTGCAAGTAAATATCCTAAAAAAAGTTTATTCGGGGATTAAACCGTCACATACTGCGCTCTTTTGCAACAAATCGCAGTTTTTTCAGGCAGCTAGCGATCTCTCGCCCCTCAGGCCCCTCCCCGCGCTCCCCCCGACTTGCCCCTCTTTGCCATAAAAAAAGCCCGCACAACAAGGTGCGGGCGGGAGGATGCGCCGGGATCAGGCCAGCTGGTGCAACACGCTGGTCGCCGCAATCTGGGCGATGATGAGGCCGCACAGGGTCACGGAGACCACCACGGGGGCCGTCTCCTGCTGACGGTAGATGGGGCTGAACCAGAGCAGCAGGGCTGCGACCAGCAGGCCGGCCTGGGTCACTACCCCGGGGATCAGCGGGTCGAGCCCTGCGCTGCTCCCCTGCCAACCCACCAGCACCGCCAGCCAGATAAGACTCAGGATGGCGGAGACCAGCCCCGCCAGGGGCAGCAGCAGATTGAAGGCTTGCAGGCGGTGGCGGGCACGTAGCAGCATCAGGTGGGCAAAGGCCGACCCCAGCAGCACCATCTGCAGCAGGCCGCCGAGCCAGCCCTGGATCTGCATCAGACCCAGCCCGTAGAGGGCGAGCGGCATGGCGGGCAACCATAGCAGGGTGGCGGGGATGGCGCGCTTGCCCTCCAGGCGAGACTGGACCAGGGAGAGCACGATACCGAGCACCAGGGCGGCCCCCCCGCTCCAGATGAGCCAGCCCGCAACCTTGGCCTCCACCGCCAGCATCAGGGAGAGCCCGGTGATCACCCAGACCGAGAAGAGCTGGGTAGTGATCCGCGAGCGCTGGCCCGGGCAGAGATCCCCGCGCCACAGGACGAGCCCCACAGCGATCAGGGCCCCCAGGGCCATCAGACCGGTCAGGGGAAAGAGCCAAAAAGGAAGTTGGACGAACATAGGGTCTCCGGCAGCAGTCCGGGTGCGGGTGCACCCATCACAGGGTAAGGAAGGACAAGAGGCAGGGAGTATATCCAAACTCCCTCCGTCTTCCCAACGTCGCCGGTCAGCTTTGTCCCCGGGCAAGGGCAACCACCCGGGCAAACATCTGCTTGAGCACAGGGGGAATGTGCTCGCTGCCGAGGCGCTCCGCCTCCTCCACCACCGCCAGGGCCATGCCTGGCTTGCTGCGATGGTGGATCGCCTTGGCGATGATGCGCCCGGCGTTGAGGGTGGAGCGCCCCCCGACCCCCGCCTCACGCCGGAACACCCCCTCGAACCCGTTCTGGTAGAGGTAGTGCTCTATGTCTGCCGCCGGCAACTGGGTCAGCCGATCCCGCTCGCGCTCCCCCTTGAGCAGGGAGCGGGCGGAGCTTGCATACTTGGCGCCCGCCTCGTCACCGTCGGTGAGCAGGTGCCACTCTATGCCAAAGTCCCGGGCCACCTTGATGAGGGGGGCCTGGCCGCACTGGGCGAACTCGATGATGCGCACCCCCTCCGCCCGCAGGCTGTAGCCGCAGATCTGGGCCAGCTCCGAGAGCAGCCAGATCTCGGTCTCCCCTTCCACCAGCAGCCAGCAGCGGGCAAACATCGACATGGGCCTGTTGATGCGCACATGGAAGGCAATCTTGCGCAGATCGTCGCTGCTGTAGCGCTCCCCTCCCAACTGATGGCAGAGGATGTCCTGCTGGCGGCGCACCAGACGGCGCACCTGATTGAGGGGCAAGGAGGAGAGCAGGTCCCCCGAGTTGGTGGTGAGCAGCTTCTGGCCGGGCAACTGCTCCAGCAGACCCCAGGCCAGGGCCAGCATGGTGGGATGCAGGCGACTCTCGGGGTCTTCCAGCATCAGTATGGGTCTGGCCCCCTCCTCCAGCTCCCGGTTGCCCCGGGCGTGGAGCAGCATGGCCGCCATGCCCGCCATGGCCAGTTGCAGCGCCCGGTTGTCCGCATTGCGCAGCAGCACCTGCAGGTTGCCGGGATTGCGCAGGGTCATGGGGCGATTGACGATATCCCGCTGGCTGCGAGGCTTGTGCTTGATGGGCGCCAGGGCGCTGAAGTAGTGCTCCATCAACTGCTGCACCGCCTGCAGCGCCTCCTTGAGTTCTGGCTCGCCGATGCGCTGGGGCTCATCGGTGAGCTTGCCGGCCAGCTCGTCCAGCCGCTGCTCGCACAGATCCCCCCAGGGCAGCCGCTCGATACCATCCCTGGCGGTACGGGCATCCCGCAGCCTGAACACCGGATTCATGGTGATGAGCAGACGCACCAGCGCCTCGTTGTTGTCGATGGTCAGGCTCTTGCCGATGCCGTCGAGAAAGTCGTGGGTGGTGAGCACGCTGCCATCGTCCTGCAACTCGGCACTGGCACGATAATGCACCCGGTGGAACTTGTCCTTGTGGGGGATCCAGGCCGCCCCGAGGCGGGCCAGACGGCGGGAGTGCTGGCACATCTGGGGACGATACTCGCTGAAGGTGAGCACCAGTTGCAGCGTGCGCGAGGGTTCGAGCTCGGGATCTTCGGGCCGGTGAAAATCATCCTGACCAAATTGATAGGGCTCGGCATCCCCCAGCAGGCACCAGAGGGCCCGCAGCAGGCTGGATTTGCCCCAGGCGTTTTCGCCGATGAGCACAGTGGTGTTGTCCAGCCCGAGGGAGAGGCGATTTATTCCGCGAAAACCTTTGACTTCAATGCGTTCCAGAAACATGCGGCCATATCCAGTCCATCCTGATGGCGCAATAGTGGCAAAGTTGCCGGAAAAATCCTATCGGGTTACGGCGTTTTCAGCGGGAACTGTGAGGAACGAGCGGTTCGGGCGGCGTCGGCTGGGTGGCGCGATAGAGGGGGGCATTCCAGTGGTTGAACCAGAGATGGCGAGTACGAGTCTGACGTTTGCGATGATTCAATGGGCATTCCTTTCAATGGACAAGAGACAGAGGGTACACCTCTTTTGCCCAGAGTCTCAGGGTTATCTGTGACAGGAGAATGACAACTGGGCTCGCCACTGGCCCGGGCTCAGGCCGAACGCCTCCCGAAAACGGTTACCAAAATGGGCCTGGGAGGAGAAGCCGCACTGGGCGGCGATGCTGGCCAGAGGCTCGCTTCCCGCCAGCAACTGCTTGGCCCGCTTGAGCCGCAGCCCGAGCAGGTAGCGGTGGGGCGGACAGCCCAGGCTCTGCCCGAACATACGGGCGAAGTGGTATTCGCTCAGACCCGCCTCCCGGGCGAGCTCTCCCAGGGTGACCGGCTCGGCCAGGTGAGCCTGCAGATACTCCTGCACCCGGCGCACCACGGCCGGGGCCAGGCCGCCGCGCACTTCCGGCAGCGCCGGGGCCTCGCGGGTGTGATGGCGATAGGCGTGCAGCATCAGCATCCAGGCACCATGGGAGAGCGCCATGCGATCGATGCCGTGCTGCCAGTCCAGCTTCATCAATTGCCCCTGCACCAGGGCCGCCGCCTGGGGATCGTCGATGAAGGTCTTGTCTTCCAGTTGCAGATGACGCCCCTCCTTGTCACACGCCTGCTCGGCGATACGGGTGAAGTGGGCGGGGGTGAAGTAGAGGTGGAAGAAGCGAAACTCCTCGCGCACCAGCCACTCGGACCTGTGGTGATCCGGCATGATGCACACCTTGCCGGCACCGCCATGGCCACCGGGGCCGTCCAGCCGCTCGGTCTGCTCGCCCCCCTGCAGGTAGACGCTGATGGTGTGGTTGCCCGGCTTGTGGTAGCGGGTCTGATCGTAGCGGTTGCACCAGCTCGCCACCCCGAGTCCGGGCTCCAGCCAGCAGGAGTCCTCCAGCCTGGCACCGGTGCTCACCAGGGCATCAAAGACCCCTGCCTGTCTTGTCTGCTGCATGGCATGCTGCACGCTTGCGTCCCTCTCTGGCACTTGCCGCCCCTTTCCTGTCGCCATCTTATCGCGCCTCATGGTCAAAGGCTGCGCCTCCGTTGAAAAAACCGCAAGATGGTGCAAGCCGGCACCCCGCCTCACGGTTCATGCTGATCACATCATCTTCTCTTGATGGGATCACACCATGAATCTGATGCTCTATGTTTCCACCGTCCTCATCTGGGGCAGCACCTGGATTGCCATCGCCTGGCAGCTCGGCCCCATCCCCATCGAGGTCTCGGTGCTCTATCGTTTCGCCCTGGCGGCCCTGGCCCTGTTCGCCCTGCTCACGGTGAGCGGCAAGTTTCCGCGCCTGCCCTGGGCGGGCCAGCGTTATGCTGCCCTGCTCGGCGCGTTGCTCTTTTCCACCAACTTCCTCTGTTTCTACCACGCCACCCTCTATATCCCGAGCGGCCTGTCGGCGGTGATTTTCGCCAGCGCCAGCATCTTCAACGGCCTCAATCTCTGGCTGTTCGAGGGTAAACGACCGGGCCTGCGCTGGCTGCAAGGATCGTTGCTGGGGCTGCTTGGCACCCTGCTGCTCTTCTGGCCGGTGCTGGCGGATGCACAACTGGGTGCAAACGGCTGGAAGGGCTTGCTCTTTGCCTGCGCCGGCACCCTCTGCTTCTCCCTGGGCAACCTGGTCTCCGCCCGGGGACAGCGCCAGGGCTATCACGTATTGCAGATGGTACCCTGGGGCATGGTCTACGGCGTGGCGCTGCTGCTGGGCTGGGTCACGGTACTCGGTCAGTCACTCACCCTGCCCACCGACCCGCGCTACCTCGCCGCCATGGTCTATCTGGCCATCTTCGGCTCCGTCATCGCCTTCACCGCCTACCTCACCCTGGTGGGACGCATCGGTGCCAGCAAGGCGGCCTACGCCACCGTGCTCTTCCCCCTGGTGGCCCTCACCCTCTCCACCTTCTATGAAGGCTTTGTCTGGCAGACGGTCTCCATCGTCGGCGTGGTGGTGAGCCTCATTGGCAACCTGGTGATCTTCGCGCCCCCCGTCAAGGCGTGGCGCTGGCCGCTATCAAGGGCCGCAAACGGTACTTGCCCCTGATGCCACCAGCCCCTAAGGTAACCGCGTCCAACACACGAGGAGGGAGGACGCATGTTACTGGAAGGGCTGGAGACACTCTGCCTGCTGGCAAGCGAGGGCACCATGGCCAAGGTTGCAAGCCGCCTCTATATCAGTCAGTCGGCGGTCAGCAAGCGCATCGCCCAGCTGGAGCAGCGCCTTGGCAAGAAGCTCATCGAGCCGGATGGCCGTCATATCCGCCTCACTCCCCAGGCCCGTGAACTGCTCGCCCGGGTAGCCCCGAGCCTCGCCGAAATGAAGGGGGTGCTGGCGGACAGCCAGATCCTCACGGATCAGACCCCTCTGTCCATCGCCTGCTCCGAAACCCTGCTGGCGGGCTACCTCGCCCGCTTCATGCACGCCTACCTTGAACGGGATCCCCACATTGCCCTCTCTACCCACCACACCCCGGTCATTCTGGCCCGGGTGCGCGGCGGGGATGCCCTGCTCGGGATCTGCGCCGGTCGCCTGCCGCCGGGCCATGGGCTGTGTGCCGAACGGCTGCTGGAGGAGCCCTTCTATCTGGTGGGGGACGCTCTGGATGAGGCGGCGCAGCCGGATCACCAGAGCGCCTTGCAAGAAACTGTGACCAGCAAGCAACTGACTGAAGGCGACGTGAGTAAGGGGATGCAGGGCAAGGTGCGCAATATCCTGACCATGGATCTGGAGAACCCCTCCAACCGCTATCTGCGCGAGCCCCTGGCCGCCCTCGGGCTTATCCCCGCCATGGAGCTCGATTCCTACCTGGCGCTGATCGAGCTGGCCAAGGCAGGCATTGGCCCCGTGCTCCTGCCCGCTGGCCTGCTGGCGCTGGTGGGTGAGCAGGGGACACAGGCACGCCCCCTGCCGGGACTGGGCCGCCCGCTCCACCTGGTCTATCGGCCAAACAGCCTCAAGCGCGATCGCATTGCCCGCCTGGTGCAGGCGCTGCAAGCCCATTTCCGGCAACTGACGGCACAGGGCTGAAACGCAAGAGGGCCCGATCTGCGATCGGGCCCTCGTCATGGGGGGTACCGGCTCAGCCCAGCCAGGCAAAAAGCTCGGGGTACTGGCTCCACACCAGCTTGGCGGACATCACCAGGGAGACGGTCACCAGCAGCGGCTTGATGAGCTTCACCCCTTTCTTGAGTACCAGCTTGGAGCCCATGCGCGCCCCGATGAACTGCCCCAGCGCCATGCACAGCCCCACGCTCCACACCACCTTGCCCCCCAGGGTGAAGAAGAGCAGGGAAGCGATGTTGGAAGTGAAGTTGAGCAGCTTGGTGTGGGCGGTGGCCCGCGCCATGCCAAAGCCCGCCAGGGCCACGAAACCGATGGCAAAAAACGACCCCGTGCCCGGCCCGAAGAAGCCGTCATAAAAGCCCACGCCCCCGCCCACCAGCAGGGCGAACGCCATGGGAGTGAGGCGACGCTGGCTCTCCGCATCGCTCACCCTGGGGGAGAAGTAGAAGTAGCAGGCAAACGCCATCAGCAGGAAGGGGAGCAGCCGCTCCAGGATGGCGGCATCGATGGTCTGCACCGCCAGAGTGCCGATGGCCGCCCCGATGAAGGTGCAGATGACCGCCGGCCAGATGATGGCCCACTCAAGGAGCCCCTTGCGGGCATAAAACCAGGTGGCGGAGAAGGAACCGAAACTGCTCTGCAACTTGTTGGTGCCAAGCACCAGGGCCGGCGGCATGCCGGTGGCCAGCAGGGCCGGCACCGTCAAGAGTCCCCCGCCCCCGGCGATGGCATCGATAAAGCCGGCGATGAGGGCCACCCCGAACAGGGCGACCAGGGTGAGCAGTTCCAGTTCCATCCATAGACCTCGTGTGATTGGCGGCGCCCGGCATGGCCTGGAGCCTGAAGGAGTCAACAGGTCGCTATCCTAGCGAGGGCGGGCTCATGAAGCCAACGAAACAATGGCAGCCAACTAATTCCTTATTTTCATCAATCAGCCCGCGAGAGGGCCTGCGCCTTGATAACCGCCAGCCTCTGTAGCAGGGGCGCTTCATCCGCACCGGGCGCACGGCTTACCCGGCCAGCCATGTAGCGGCTGCTGATGAGGATTAATCCAGAGCGCGGCTCTGGCCCTTGATGGCCTCCAGCCCCTCCAGCAGGGGCCCTTCATCAGCACCGGGTGCACGGCTAACCCGGCCAGCCATGTAGCGGCTGCTGATGAGGATTAATCCAGAGCGCGGCTCTGGCCCTTGATGGTCTCCAGTCCCTCCAGCAGGGGCGCTTCATCCGCACCGGGCGCACGGCTCACCCGGCCAGCCATGTAGCGGCGGCTAAAGAGATTGAACCAGAGCTGCAGCGCCTGCCCCGCCCGTAGCTCCCCGGCCACTTCCAGCACGCAGGCGGCCACCTCGGCGGTGCACAGGTGCTCGTCGCTGTGGGCGACGCGCATGCCGTAGGTAGAGAGTGCATCCGGCTTGATGGCGAGTACCGGGAAGCTGTCCAGATAGGGACTCTTGTTGAACATCTTGCGCGCCTCGGGCCAGGTGCCGTCCAGCAGGATGAACAGCGGCTTCTTGCCCGGGGCCAGTACCACCTCGCCGGTCAGGCGGTCGGGCGCTTTCTCGCAGGCGGGAAAGACCACGTAGGGCTGCCAGGCGGGATCCGCCAGCAGGGCCAGCAGCTCGGGATGGGGTTCGGTACGCGACCAGAGAAAGGCCCAGGTGGAGTCCGGCAGCACGTCGGCGATGAGGCGCCCGGTGTTGGAGGGCTTCATGGGCTCGCTGTCATACATCATGAGGCAGAAACCGGCCTCGGCCTTGAGCGCCGGGCGCCAGTCGCAGGCACACCAGTCGTGGCGCAGCTGGCAGGCATCGCAGCGTGGCACGCTGCCGCCACGGGCAAGAAAGGGTCGGGTCGAGACGCTCTTGCGCCAGATGCGCAGGCGGTTGACGGCGTGATCGGGGATGGGCTTCATGGAACGCGGCTCTGACGGTGCCTGTGGCGGGACAAAAGGGGGCTGATTGTAACGGCGCGCCCTCCTGGCGGCAAGGCTTGCCGGGCGGCGCCCTGCCCCCTTCCCTCCCCGCGTTCTGCCCGCCTCGCCCCCATGAAAAAAGGGCCCTGAGGCCCCTACTCACCATCCGTTGCAACCGGGTCTGGCGATGTCAGACCGCCTTTCGCAGGATCTGCTCCAGATAGTGCGCGAAGCTGTGGCCGTGGTGCTCCAGCAGTTTCGGGAACATGGAGATGGAGGTCATGCCCGGGAAGGTGTTGATCTCGTTGAGCAAAATCTCCCCTTCTTCGGTCAGGAAGAAGTCGATGCGCGACAGATGGGTCAGCTTGAGCTGACGGAACGCCTTGAGCGCGTACTCGTGGATGGCGTCGGCCTGGGCCTGAGTCAGCCCCTCGGCCTTGAGCGCGGTCTCGGTGTGACTGGCGCTGCTGTACTTCTCTTCATAGGTGTAGAACTTGTCCTGGGGTACGCAGATCTCCCCCGGATAGGTGGCCACCAGCTCGTCACCATACTGGTAGACCGCCACTTCCAGCTCGCGGGGCTTGACCGCTTTTTCGATCAATACCTGCTCGGAGTAACCGAAGGCATCGGCAATGCCCTTCACCAGGTCTGCCTCGTTGCTGGCGGAGTAGCAACCCACGGAAGAGCCCTGGGAGGCCGCCTTGATGAAGACCTTGCCCCACTTGGCCAGCGCCGCTTTTGCCTCGATCAGGCTCGCCTCACCTTGCTCGGTCAGGAACAGGTAGGGGGTATTGGGGATGCCGATGGCGGTGAGCCACAGCTTGGTGGTGATCTTGTTGAAGCACACCTTGCTCGCCTCGGCGTCACAACCCAGATAAGGCAGGCCGGCCAGCTCGAGGAAGGATTGCAGATCGCCGGTCTCACCGGGATAGCCGTGGATGCAGGGCACCACGTAGTCCACCGGACGGGCCACGCTGTCGAACGAGAGCAGCTTGTCCAGCCCCAGCTTGCACTCGCGACCGTCGGCGGAGAGCCAGCGGTCGGCAAACATCTCGACCCGGGTCACTTCGATACCGGGCAGGAGCCCAAGCTGTTTTTCGAGGAAATTGGCGCTGCGCAGCGAGACTTCGTGCTCGGAGCCGCCACCGCCGCACAGCAGCAAGACATGCATGTTCTTCATTAGATGTGATCCCTTGGGAGAAGCGGCTTCGTCATCATCATGTCAAACCCAACCGCATGAAAACCGGACGAAGCCAGAAACGAACATAAGTGCGGGCAGTGTAGCAAGGGAGGGGAAGCCTTGTCAGCCGATGGGGCGCACCTCCCCCTGCCCGGGCAGATAAAAGTCTCTTCCTGTGTCAGAAACAGGATGAAATGCGCTCAGCGGGGGGGATCGACCCGCCCGGCGCCATTGCCGTTGACCCGAAACCAGCCGGCAATGCTGTAACGCTCCCGGCTTGCGGGCAACACCTCGTGGGGAAACTCTTCAGACAGGAAGAGCACCAGCCGCCCGCCCCGGGGGGAGACATCCATCAGAAACTGCTCGCTGTCGTCATAGACTCGCAATATTCCCCCCGCCTCTGGCTGCCAGTCGTTGTTCAGGTAGAACACCGAGGTGAGCCGGCGGTTGGATCGCCCGGCGAAGGCGTCGCGATGGGTGGCGTAGAAGTCCCCCTGACGGTAGCGGGCAAAGTGGGCCTCGTAGTCGAACAGGCCCAGCATCAGGCTGCGATTGGCGGCCAGACGCAGGGACTCCATCCGGGCCAGATAGTCGGCCACCGGCGCGCCGAGGGAGGCGTCGAGCCAGTGGATCTGATCCCGACGGATATCGCGGTTGTCCTGATGCAGGGTCTCGCGCCCGATCCCCGCCGGTCGCCACTCGTCCGGCAGGCAAGCCTTGAGGGCATCCACCTCGGCGGCGGTTAAAAAATCATCCACTATCACCCAACCCCGGGTGTAGATGGCATCCATGACGGCTTGATAGTCCAAGATAGGCTCGCAGCGAGGGGAGAGAGTGCGCTTTGTAGCGACTTCGGACCATCGGCACAAACCGGATTGCTTCTCTTGAGAAGTCCCGCCATCAATAGGAGTCTGGGGGGCACAGACGCCCTCCCCCTTGCTCCCCGGTCCTCGGCCCGTTAACGTGCAAAGATTGTCCCCCGGGCGCCTTGTCGCCCCTCTTGCATCAGGAGAAACCATGCCCCTGCCCCTCATCCCCCTGCAACGACTCGATGGCACGGCCTGGTCCACCGCCGATCTGCAGGGCCGTGTCGTGCTGGTGGTCAACGTGGCAAGCCGCTGCGGTTTTACCCCCCAATACACCGGGCTTGAGGCCCTCTATCGCCAGTTCGGCCCCCAAGGCTTCGAGATCCTGGGCTTTCCCTGCGATCAGTTTGGCCATCAGGAGCCGGGCGATGCCAAGGAGATCGCCCGCTTCTGCTCTCTCGACTACCCGGTCAGCTTCCCCCTGATGGCCAAATGCGAGGTCAACGGCGCCGGGGCCCACCCCCTCTATCGCTGGCTCAAGGAACAAAAGCCCGGACTCCTTGGCAGCGAGGCCATCAAGTGGAACTTCACCAAGTTCCTGATTGACCGTGAAGGCCGGGTGGTGGACCGCTTCGCCCCCCAGACCAGACCGGAGGATCTGGTGCAGGCCATCGAGGGACTGCTCTGACGGGCGTGCGCCGAGGCCAGGGGGGCCCCTCTTAGCGCCCCCTGGCCTTTCCCTGCCGGGATGGCCGTGGCAACCCTGCTCGCGACACGGCTGCTGCGCGTGCGCCTCGCATCTGCTATATTACGCGCCCACTGTCTCTTGTGCGGTCGCTTTGCCGGGCTCAGGCCCAGCCTCGATGGCGGCCCACCCTATTTTCCATGTCGTGACGGACCAAGGCTGCCGTCACCCGTTGAGCCCAAGGCTCGGAGTGTCCCTCGAACATGTCATTCAATGAACTGGGTCTGTCACCGCACATCCTGCGGGCCGTCAAGGAGCTGGGTTACGAACAACCCACCCCCATCCAGCAGCAAGCCATTCCCGCCATCCTGGCCGGGCAGGACGTGCTGGGCGGCGCCCAGACAGGCACGGGCAAGACGGCCGGTTTCACCCTGCCCATGCTTCATCGACTGCTGGCCAACCACGGCCGTGGCGGTCGTCGCCAGGTGCGAGCCCTGGTGCTGACCCCGACCCGGGAGCTGGCCGCCCAGGTGGGCGAGAGCATCATCAAATATGCCCACCACCTGCCGTTTCGTACCCTGATCGCCTATGGCGGCGTCAGCATCAAGCCGAACCTGGACGCCATCAAGCTCGGGGTCGACATTCTGGTCGCCACCCCGGGCCGCCTGCTGGATCTGCTGACCCAGGGCGCCCTGACCCTGAGCGCCCTCGAGGTACTGGTGCTGGATGAAGCGGACAGAATGCTCGATATGGGGTTCATCACCGACATTCGCCGCATCATGAAGGCCCTGCCGGAGGAGCGTCAGACCCTGCTCTTCTCCGCCACCTTCTCCAATGACATCAAGGCGTTGGCGGACGATCTGCTCAAGGATCCCACCCTCATCGAGGTGGATCCCAGCAACACCGCCGCCGATCAGGTGACCCAGCGCATCATCCAGGTCGATCGGGAGCGCCGCCGGGAGATGCTCTCCCACATGATTGGCCGTGGCAACTGGCAGCGGGTGCTGGTGTTCGTGCGCACCAAGCAGATTGCCGACAGGCTCGCCCAGCAAATGCAGAAAGATGGCCTGGATACGGTCGCCATCCACGGTGACAAGAGCCAGGGGGCCCGCAACCGGGCGCTGGCGGATTTTCGTGAAGGCAAGGTGCGGGTGCTGGTTGCCACCGACATCGCCGCTCGCGGCCTGGACATCGATCAGCTACCCCACGTGATCAACTTCGAGCTGCCCCAGATGGCGGAGGATTACATCCACCGCATTGGCCGCACCGGCCGCGCTGGGCGTGGCGGCGAGGCCATCTCTCTGGTGAGCCAGGACGAGCTGGGTCAGCTCAAGGAGATCGAGGCGCTGATCGGCCAATCCCTGACCGTGGAGATCCTGGAAGGATACGAGCCGAGCGGCAAGCCGAGCCGCCAGACACTGCCGGGCAGCAAGCCGGTGCAAAACCCGCCCCGCGCCCGTGGCGCCGCCAATACCAAGGGTGGCAACGGCAAAACAACCACAGGCAAGAGCAAGGCGAAGAGCGATGGCGGCAAGAAGCCAGCCCCAGCCCGCAAGCGGGAAGTGGTGGGCGAGGACATCGGTTTCGCCCCCATGCGCCGTCTACCCAAGGCCCAGCGGGGCGACTATCAGGACAACTCCAACGAGGAGTGAGGCCCGTTGCCGCCCATCCGGACAATAAAAAACCGCCGACAGGCGGTTTTTTATCTATAAAAGATCAACAGTTAATCAAACAAACCATCATCGAGATTTTCTAGGGAAAGTGCGAACAAGTATCCCACGAACAAAAAATGAAATTTTAGTCATTTAATATCAATGGGTTACCAGTAAATGCTCTCGTGCTATATGACTTATTCGCACCTTCCCTAAAAAACTACATTTATTAAATGTCTTTAACGGGTCTTGACCGCCTGGAGCAGGACAGAGACATCGGCGCCAACGCGGCGGGTCGCGATGGCTTCGCGAATGTCGCTCTCGCTGTAGCGACTGGCGGGGTAGACCACCACGCAGGCGGTGTCACCGGGAGCGAGGAAGTGGGTCTCGCCAAAGGGGGTGTAGCGGGTGGCGCCAATGCTGATGAGCGCATGGGCCGGGCGCCCCGCCTGGGCCAGCAGCCCCTGGATATGCTCGGCCGGGCCTTCGTCCTGCTGATGGTTGAACTTGTCGATGGCCCACGCCAGCAACTGACCGTGGAAGTAGCTGTAGTCCACCGCCGCGCTGTCGATCCCGTAGGGGTGCAGCTCCCCGTCCCGCTCCAGATAGCAGGCGATGCGGTAGTCATCGAGCTCGCATCCTGCGGCAAAGTGGGTCAGGGGCAGCAGGTTCGCGGCCAGCCCCTTGCTCTCTTCACCCCAGTTCTTCTTCTCGCTGATCTTTTTGGCATTGGGGCGACGGATGGAGCAGTCGTTGTAGGCGCCAAACGCCTTGGGATGGATGGCCACCACCTGCTCCCCCGCGTACTCCAGCTCGCACCACAGTGCCACCTCGGGTTCAATCTGCACCTTCTCGTCCCCGCTCACCGCCGCCTCCGGCAGGAAGATGGCATCGCCGCTCAGGGGAAAGACCCCGAGCTGGCCGGGATGGTTCGGCACATAGAAGGGGAACAGCGCCTTGGGGGCGACCTTGTCGTCAACCTTGACGGCGACGAAGTCCGCCGCCTCCCCTGCCTGCTCCAGGTGACCGGCGAAGTTGCCCGCCACGCCCAGTCCGATAAAGGGGGTCTGTGAGGTGATCTGCATCTGTGGCTCCACTGGCGCGGCCGGGGCCGCCGCCTCGTTGTCGTTGTTCAGGGCGGAAATACCGCCAAAGAGGGAGCTTATTAGAGCACAGCCCCCGTACGGCGCCCAGCCACCGGGCCACAAGCTGTGCACCAGGGCGGATTTTCCCCTCACCATCTGGTCATAAAGTCGGCAGTCGATGTGAAGCTGTGATCCCGATGCTTGGGAGAGCCCGGCACTTTTGCTAGGCTGCCCTATTCATTTGCCGTTCGGGAGCCGTCGCAAGGCCATGACCACCCACTTTCAGGGGCGCTTCGAGGTGGAGTTCAAATACCGCCTGACAGACAGCGCCGCCTTTGTGCATACCCTCACGGCCCTCGGCCCCGAGGTGATGGTGGCGGACAATCATGAGCAGGACTGCTACTTCGACACGGCAGATGGCGCCCTGGCCCGGACAGAGAAGAGCCTGATCATCCGCACCATGGCCCCCAGCGGCATCCGGCTCTGGATAGTCAAAGGGCCCGGACCCGATCGCTGCGAGGCGGTCAACATCACCGATGCGGACAAGGCGGCCAGCATGGTGCGCACCCTGGGCTACCGGCCGGTGCTGACCATCGACAAGCGGCGCAGCATCTATTTTCTGGGGGCTTTCCACGTCACGGTGGATCACCTGGCAGGCGTTGGTGATTTTGCCGAGCTCGCCATCATGACTGACGACGAGGCCGCCCTGCCCGCCTACCGCGCGCAGTTGCTGGCGCTGGCTAGCCGGCTGGGACTGGCGCCCGAGATGCGGGAAACCCGCTCCTATCGCACCCTGTGCGAGCAGCGAGCCCCCCTTTGACAAGCGGCAACAAGAGGAATCTGCCCATGATCGACAAACTCGCCTGGCTGACCTTCAAGGAGGGACAACTGCTGTGCGCCCGCTCCCACGGCAAGGACATCTACTACATTCCGGGGGGCAAGCGCGAGCCGGGCGAGAGCGACGAGGCGGCCCTCGTTCGTGAAATCGAGGAAGAGCTCGCGGTCATCCTGAAACCCGACACCCTGGCGTTCGCCTGCGAGTTCAGCGCCCAGGCGGACGGCAAGCCGCAAGGGGTGAATGTCAATCTGCGTTGCTACACGGGGGACGCCGACGGCACGCCCGTCGCCTCGGCGGAGATCGCCGAGCTGCGCTGGCTGGACAGCCGCCACCTGGCCGAAGTCTCCCCCGTATCCCGCCTGCTGTTCCAGTGGCTGGCAGCACAGGGACTGATCCATTAAGAGACGGCGCACCTGACCGGATGACGATGGCACCGGCAGGAGAGTCCGCGCCCGAGACGTTAATCCCCCACGTGGGCCAAGAGAGAAGATGAGGACATTCAATGGAGATCCTTGAGGTCGAGAGCACCAGAGGCATCAAACCGGCGCTGATCGCCCTGCTGCAAGATTGCGTGGCCAGCGGTGCCTCGGTGGGCTTTCTGCCTCCCCTGCAGGAAGATCAGGGGCTGGCGTACTGGCAAGGCATCGAGGGGGAGCTGGCGGATGGAGTGCGCAAGCTCTGGGTGGCGTTCGATCAGCACCATCTGGTGGGCGCCCTGCAGCTCTCCCTGTGCACCAAGGCCAACGGGGGCCACAGGGCCGAAGTGGAAAAGCTGATGGTCCACAGCCAGGCCCGTGGCAAGGGGGTGGGCCGAGCCCTGATGAACGCCATGGAGCAAGGGGCCCGGGACGCCAGGCGTACCTTGCTGGTGCTGGATACCCGGGTCGGCGACGTGGCCTCCAGCCTCTATCGCCAGCTCGGCTATCAGGAGGCCGGCCAGATCCCGGACTTCGCCCGCAATGGGGACGGCACCCTCGCCGCCACCCAGTTCTTCTACAAGCAGCTCTGAGGCAGACGGCCTGGCAAGACCGGACAGCGTACCGGTCTTGCCCCCTCCAAGGCTCGGCACACATAGGTTTTTGGTTCAATCAGACTCATCGGCAAGGAGCCATCATGATATTGGAAGTCGCCCATCTGCAGATCATTCCCGGCAAGGCCACTGACTTCGAGCAGGCCTTCGCCCGGGCCCAGCACATCATCAGCGCCATGCCCGGCTACCTGGGCCACCAGTTGCAGCGTGCCCTGGACGATCCCCATCACTACCTGCTGCTGGTGCAGTGGGAACGGTTGGAAGATCACACCCGGGGGTTCAGGGGCTCCCCCCGGTACCAGGAGTGGAAGGCCCTGCTGCACCACTTCTACGACCCCTTCCCCAGGGTCGAACATTTTCAGGATGCAACACCGATCAGTGCCGCAAGCTGAACCTTGATCAGCTCGTCCCGTCACGGGCTGATCAATGGCGTCAGGCCAGGCGCTCGGCCCTGTGGGCAATCTGCGGCTCGGCAAAGGCGCTCTGGGCCGCGATGAGCTGCAGCTCGTAGGCATTCGCCTCCCAGGTCTGTCTCAGCACCGCATCCACCGCGGCGTTGGTGCGCTCGAAGGCGCTCACCCCATCATATCCCGCCTGCAGGTTGGCCAGCATCAGGGCGCTGATGAGATCCCCCACGCCCACCGGTTGGCGCGCGAAATCGTAAAGGGGACGGGCGATCAGATAGTCTCCCTCGGGGGTGGCAAGCAGCATCTCGAAGCGGCCGGGGACGCTGGCGGCGCGACCCAGGTGCTTGACCAGCACCATCTTCACCCCCTTCTCCAGCAACTGGCGTGCGGCGACCCGGGTCTGGGCCAGGGTTGTCAGATGGACATCGCACAGGGTCTCCAGCTCCAGCAGATTGGGGGCCATGATGTCCGCCACCGGCAGGGCCTGCTCGGTGAGAAAGCGGGTGACGCCCGGGGCGACGATGCACCCCTTCTCCGGATGCCCCATCACGGGATCGCAGAAATAGAGGGCCGCCGGATTGGCTCGTTTCACCGCCGCCACCACCGCCAGGATCTCGTCCCCCTGCTCCGCCGAGCCCAGATAGCCACTTAGCACCGCATCGCAGCGCGCCAGCACCTCGATATTGCAAAGCCCCTGGCACAAGGCGGCAATGTGGCCCGCCGGCATTGCCATTCCCTGCCAACCCGCCTCGTACTGGGTGTGGTTGGAGAACTGCACCGTATTGATGGGCAACACCTCCATGCCGAGACGGCGCATGGGGAACACGGCGGCGCTGTTGCCGGCACAGCCAAACACCACGTGGGACTGGATAGAGAGAATGCGTTTCATCGACACCACCGGACAAGAAGCCTGAGGAAAAGAGGCAATATATCGGATGAAGAGACGGCTCTTCCAGCAATTAACGCCCTGACTCCCTATTTATGCTTCTGCAGGCTTAACCTGCCGCATATTTGACCCCCGCTACCCTGTTTCTGTACAACCCTGGAGCCATCTCCCCGCTGCTGCGGGGTGATAAATGTACTTGTACGTCTCTTGTATGATGGCATACAAGGTGATTTTTAAACCAGCCATGAGCAGTCGGGATCAAGGATGAGGTCCGATGAAAAGGCGCCAGTCGGCAGTCGGCAGTCGGCAGTCGGCAGTCGGCAGTCGGCAGTCGGCAGTCGGCAGTCGCAAAGTAAGGCAACAAGGGCAAGGGTCAAGGATACGTCGGAAGATCACAGGACAAAGGCGGCCTCCCCTTGCCTGACACCGTGGCAACGGCAAGCCATACGCAGTGGCGACAGCAAGTCACGTCACCAGTGCCGTGACTGCAGCGAGTCGCCAGCAGTCGTCAGAGGGAGCGCGGTGCTTGGGCGTCTCAATCCCGGGCGAAGTGGTAGACCCAGCCTTCGTCCGGTGCCATCTCCTCCGGCAGGTCCACCAGAGCAGGCAGCGAGGTGACGGCCCCTTCGGCCGCATATTGCAGGGCCATCAGGGCGCAGAGCGCGGCATCATAGGGATCCGTTCCAGGGATGAGGATTGCTGGCAGGTGGGGTTGCAGCTCGGGCCGCACAGCAGAGGCTTTGCCCCCCATTTTGGCCAGGGCGGGATAGACCTCCAGCACCGCGCGCCCGGCAGCCCTCGCCCGTTTTGGCACCAGTTGCAGATCCCCGAGGCGCGGCAGCATGGAGAGGGCCAGGGTGGCGTTGTTGCCGAGCCTGTCGAAGGTGGCGGAGAGGGGCTTCTTGCCATAGTGCTGATAGAGCCAGCGCTCGCAATCCCGGTAGGCGTAAGGGTTGTCAATCTCCCGCTGGGGCACGGGAAAGCCGCTCCCCCACCCCGCCAGCAGATCGGCGAGGGCGCGGGGAAAGGCCAGGGGCGCATCGATGCCGAGAGCAAGGCGCGGGCAGGCCAGCACCTGCATCAGCGCCACCTCGTCTTGCAGGGCCGGGCGCAGCAGGGCATCCAGATCCGGCGCGACCCGGGAGCTCAGGCGAAACAGGGGGGAGATCCCGAGCCAGTGCAGACGCGACTCCCGGGCCTGCCAACCCACCACCGCCACCGCCTGGGCATTGCCCTGCCAGCCCCTCACGTCCCAGCCGATGCCGATGGCGTCCATGTGTTCCGTTGTCATGCCCCTGTTACCTCTGTGCAGCCTTGATGGAGCACAGGGTAATGGCTGCCCCTCCTAAAGCAAGGGCAAGTTGGTCCCTAGAAGGATTTCTTGAAGTTGATCAGGGGCAGAATGGGGAAGATGCCGTTCTCGGCGTAGTTGGCCAGGCCAATCTGCAAGCCGTCCAGGTGCTTGGTGGCATTGACGAATCCCAGCTGGAACGTGGTGCGTTCGGCATAGTTGACGAAGCCGACGTTGGCCAGGGCATTGCCCTGGGCGATGTTGACCGCCCCCCAGTTGAGCCCCTTCACATTGTTGGTCAGGTTGACGAAGCCCAGATTGAGGCCGGTATCCTGCCCTTCGTGCCAGTTGACGGCGTTGATGGCGACCCCGCCAAACTGATGGCGCACCCGGCTCGCGCCAAAGAACACACCAAGCTGCAGGCCGGTGAACTGATCCACGTCGGAGAGGGCGAACACCGGCAGATCGATCCCCTTCACCTGGCCGGTGCGGCCGTAGAGGAAGGAAGCCCTTGCCCCTTCCACCTGATTGGACGAGGGCAGGTTGACACCGGGCAGGGAGATCTGGACCGGCGTGCTGGCCTGGGCGACACCGGCGAGGGTCAGGGCACCACAGCCGAGCAGCAGGGCGAACGGTTTCATCGGGGATTCCTTGTGAAGAGGGTGTGGCTCAAGGGTACCAGCGCAGGCCCCGGGGAACGAGACCCCGCCCCCTGCCCTGCGTCACCTCTCGTCTGAACCCGGGGATGGCTCTCTCGGCGGATTGGAAAATTCAAACAGAAACTAACATTTATACCAAAGGTGGATTGGTTGCAGAATGCTCAAACGTGTGTTTGAACAGAGCAAACAACACGTAACACAGGGATGACGTGCTGTACCCGCAAGAAGGGTCGATTGACCCGCAAAAACAGTGTTCTGCCGAACCGGAGACCCATGATGAATATGGACGTGATCAAGAGCTTTACCGAGCAGATGCAAGGCTTTGCCGCTCCCCTCACCCGCTACAACCAGCTGCTGGCCAGCAACATCGAACAGCTGACCCGGTTGCAACTGGCGTCCGCCAATGCCTACGCCGAACTGGGGCTCAACCAGTTGCAGGCCGTCGGCAAGGTGCAGGATGCCCAGAGCCTGGCGGCCCTCGGCACCGTGCAGCTGGGGAGCGCCAGCCAGCTCTCCCGCCAGATGCTGGATGACATCCAGAAGCTCAGCACCCTCGGCCAGCAGTTCAAGGAAGAACTGGATGCCCTGACCGCAGATGGCATCAAGAAGAGCACGGGCAAGGCCTGATAACCCCTGGCTGCCCGTCTTGCGGGCAGCCACATCTCCCCACGACTCGACAGAACGGGCAAGTGCCCGCCCCGGGCGTGGGTGAAGGAGAACACATGAGCCAATCATCTTACGGCCCGCTGTTCGAGGCCCTGGCCCACTACAACGACAAGCTGCTGGCCAGGCCAGAGCCCAGACCGAGCGCACCGCCCAGGCCCTGCTGCAGACCAGTCTGGACGATCTGGGCCAGGTGCTGGAGCAGGGCAGCCAGCAGCCCTGGCAGCTGATCCAGTCCCAGATGAACTGGTGGCAGGATCAGCTCAAGCTGATGCAGCACACCCTGCTCAAGAGTGCAGGCCAGCCGAGCGAGCCGGTGATCACCCCGGATCGCAGCGATCGCCGCTTCAAGGCCGACGCCTGGAGCGAGCAACCCCTCTATGACTACCTCAAGCAATCCTATCTGCTGACCGCAAGACACCTGCTGGCGGCGGTGGATGCCCTGGAGGGCGTGCCCGAGAAGAGCCGGGAGCGACTGCGCTTTTTCACCCGCCAGTACGTCAACGCCATGGCTCCCAGCAACTTCCTGGCCACCAACCCGGAGCTGCTCAAGCTCACCCTGGAGTCCGACGGCCAGAATCTGGTGCGCGGCCTTGCGCTCCTGGCCGAAGATCTGGAGCGCAGCGCCGATCACCTCAACATCCGCCTGACCGACGAGTCCGCCTTCGAGCTCGGCCGGGATCTGGCGACCACCCCGGGCCGGGTAGTGCTGCGCACCGAGCTCTTTGAGCTCATCCAGTACAGCCCGACCACAGCGACGGTGGGCAAGACCCCGGTGCTGGTCGTGCCCCCGTACTACATCATGGACATGCGCCCCCAGAACTCCCTGGTGGCCTGGCTGGTCGCCCAGGGGCAGACGGTCTTCATGATCTCCTGGCGCAACCCGGGGGTGGCACAGGGGCAGGTCGATCTCGACGACTACGTGGTGGACGGGGTCATCGCCGCCCTGGACGCCGTGGAGGCGGCCACCGGCGAGCGGGAGGTGCACGGCATCGGCTACTGCATCGGTGGCACTGCGTTGTCACTCGCCATGGGCTGGCTGGCGGCGCGGCGCCAGAAGCAGCGGGTGCGTAGCGCCACCCTGTTCACCACCCTGCTGGACTTCTCCCAGCCCGGGGAGCTTGGCATCTTCATCCACGAGCCCATCATCGCGGCGCTGGAGGCGCAGAACGAGGCCAGGGGCATCATGGACGGGCGCCAGCTGGCGGTCTCCTTCAGTCTGCTGCGGGAGAACAGCCTCTACTGGAACTACTACATCGACAGCTACCTCAAGGGCCAGAGCCCGGTGGCATTCGATCTGCTGCACTGGAACAGCGACAGCACCAACGTGGCGGGCAAGATCCACAACAGCCTGCTGCGCCGACTCTACCTGGAAAACCAGCTGGTGAAGGGGGAGCTCAAGATCCGCCACACCCGCATCGCTCTCGCCAAGGTGAAGACCCCGGTGCTGCTGGTGTCCGCCGTGGACGATCACATCGCCCTCTGGCAGGGAACCTGGCAGGGCATGGCGCTGTTCGGGGGCGAACGGCGCTTCATTCTGGCCGAATCCGGGCACATCGCCGGCATCATCAATCCACCGGATGCCAACAAATACGGCTTCTGGCAGAGCGAGGTCGAGGCGGACAGCCCGGCGCAGTGGCTGGCGGGGACGACCCACCAGAGCGGCTCCTGGTGGCCCGAGATGATGCGCTTTATCAAAGACCGTGACGAAGCAGAGCCCGTCCCCGCCCGGCAGCCTGTCGAGGGGCTGGAGGCGGCCCCCGGCAGCTACGTCAAGGTACGGCTCAATCCGGTGTTTGCCGGCGTCAGGATGCAAGAAGAGGAACCCGCATGAGTACACAACCCCTTGCCGTGGGCCAGAAGGCTCGCCTGACCAAGCGCTTCGGCCCGGCCGAGGTGGCGGCCTTCGCCGGCCTCTCGGAGGATTTCAATCCCCTGCACCTGGACCCGGACTTTGCCGCCACGACGGTGTTCGAGCGCCCCATCGTCCACGGAATGCTGCTGGCGAGCCTCTTCTCCGGGCTCCTCGGGCAGCAACTGCCCGGGAAAGGGAGCATCTATCTGGGCCAGAGCCTCTCCTTCACGCTCCCGGTGTTCGTGGGGGACGAGGTGACGGCGGAGGTGGAGGTGATTGCCCTTCGAAGCGACAAGCCCATCGCCACCCTGGCCACCCGCATCTTCACCCAGGGCGGCGCCCTCGCCGTGACGGGGGAAGCGGTGGTGAAACTCCCTTGAGCGCCAGTGGCCCCCAGAGACACAACCAGCCCGGTCGGGCTGGTTTTATTGCCTGTGCTCGCCCCTTTTTCGGGGCAATTCGGCCCGGACCCTTTCCCTGCCCCGCCTAACTGCCTAGAATGAGCCCCCGCTGTTTCAGCCATTCATCCAGCTAGAGGATTTCCCATGGAGACGTTTCTGCTCGAAGGTCACCCCTTCGTTGCCTTGTGTGACCTGATCAAGCATCAGGGTTGGGCCGATTGTGGCGGTGCCGCCAAGGCGCTGGTCGCCGAGGGCCTGGTGGAAGTGGACGGTCAGGTCGAGACCCGCAAACGCTGCAAGATAGTCGCCGAGCAGGTGGTCAACTTCAACGGCATGAAGGTAGTCGTGAAAGAAGGCGTCAGCCCCGAGATCCTCTGATCCTGACGCCCTGCCACGCAAGCGCTACCCAGCACAGTGGCCGAGCGGGCGGTCAACTTCAACGGCATGAAGCATGAAGGCCGTGGTGAAGGAAGGGAGCAGTCCCGAGATCCTTTGATACCGGCTTGAACAAGGGCGCCAAGCGCCCTCTGGCCTTCAGCTTGCCTTGATGGAGAGGGTCAGCACGAAGCGGGCCATGGCCTCGTCGCCGTTGCGCGACGGGCAGGTGGCCACCACCTGGATGGGGCGGTTGATGCGCTGACCGCTCGCCAGGGACTCGTCGATCATGGCGTCGATAAGCTCCCCCGCCGCGCAATCAAACTGCACGTCCCCCTCCGGGCGCTTCAAAAACTCCCCTTGCACATCCTTGAAGGCAAAATGCACCTTCTTGCGCCGCGCCCGCCCCTTCTCCATGACCAGGAGCCCCCCCACCAGGTCGGCACCGGTGGCGAGCGCCCCGAAATACATGCTGCCCAGGTGGTTGCGGGTGCGCCAGCCCAGCGGAATGCGGATGCGCAGCGCCCTGGCGTCCATCTGCTCGATGACGGGGGCACAGAAACCAATGACGGGAATGTAGCGCCAGGCGAACAGACGCAGGGCGAGGTTGGCTTTGAGGCGTTGCAGGTCCATTGCAAACTGATCCGATGAGTAAATGTGATACAAATGTTGCCAGTCTGCTTCCCGATAGACAAGCCTCCCGTGCCATCCCTGTGAGCGGCCCCCCAAAGGGTATTTGCAAAATTCATGCAATGGCCAGGTTCTATTTGCCTGGCAAATGATAAAACCGGCCTTTCCTGACCCCGGGTCGCCCCTCTCTTTTCCCTTTTTCCGATTTTTTTCAAGGTCCCGCCCCGGATGACGGGACCATGACGGCCATATCCGAATGAAATACAACGAGAAATACTCCCCGTCTGGGGGCTAGCCCAGGATCCCGCCCCCGCCACTGGGATTATTCGCAGTAACCAAACCCCCTCTCCCTCGCTAGGCTGTGTTCTCAAAATGCTGGTTTTCTGTCCACCAATAGCTCTCGTAAGTAACGAAGGCAGAAAGCCAGCTTGATAAAAGCAGCAAAACTTCCCGCCAGCTTTTCATATCTCGTTGAGAATCGGCGAAACTTCTTCAGCCATCCGAAGCACCGCTCGACCACATTTCGCCTGCGATAACGAGCTTTGTCTAATACCAGAGGTCGTCCCTTATGGTGCCGCTGCTGGTCGCTGCGCTGCGGGATGACTGCTTTTATCCCTCTGCGCCGGAGTTCGGCCCGCAAAGCCCTGCTGCTATAGGCCTTATCTGCGGCAAGATGCGTTGGTCACGTGCGATAACGGCCTGATGAAGTCGGGATCCTTGCCATGGCCAACGCACTTGTCGCATATCTGATTTCCGCTGATTGCCCCGGCGAAAGGCAGAACCCCAGCGGTAAACCATTACCATCAGTGACCAAGTGAATTTTGCTGCCAAAACCACCACGAGAGCGACCAAGTGCTTGATTCACCGGAGTGTTTTTTTACGCGCTCCGGCAGCATCTTTGGATGCCCTGACATTGGAGCCGTCCAGGCACCACAGGTCGAAATCGATGAGCCCTTCTTCATTGAGCTTGAGTTGCAGCGCTTCCAGAATGGCATCAATCCGGCCTGCATCCTGCCAACGCCGGAAGGTGTTGTAGACCGAATTCCATGGTCCGAAACGTTCTGGAAGGTCTCGCCAAGGAGCTCCGGTGTGGAGTATCCAGAGAATGCCATCGAGCACTTGGCGCGGTTCATGGGTAGGGCGCCCGATCAGGCTTCGAGAAGGAAACTGGGGCTCGATAAGCCCCCATTGTGCATCAGTCAGCTGATAACGGTGGGACACGGAATGGATCTTAAGCTGTTGAGAAGATGTGAGATTATATCTTCATCACTTTAAGAACACAGCCTAGGCTGTTGCTGGCCAGGAAGTAGCCACTCGGCACCGGGTCAACCCGTCTACCAATCTCACCATAAGGATAGAGAGATGAGTCACGTGCAACAGTTGTTCAACGGGGGCGAGAGCGCCGGTACTTTCCAGCTCAACTTCAAAACAACCGTGCC
The DNA here is from genome assembly GCF_019048565.1 of Aeromonas sp. FDAARGOS 1406. Taxonomy (NCBI): domain Bacteria; kingdom Pseudomonadati; phylum Pseudomonadota; class Gammaproteobacteria; order Aeromonadales; family Aeromonadaceae; genus Aeromonas; species Aeromonas sp. FDAARGOS 1406. The sequence goes on along the minus strand of NZ_CP077378.1, from coordinate 248,389 downwards.
TACGAGCTGTTTGGCCGGGAGTACCTCAAGTGCTATGCCAACCTCAGCGCCAAGGGGAAGATGAGCAAGCCCCTGCCCACCGGGCCGCTGAGCTACACCGTCGACTTCGCCATGGATTGCGGCTGCAGTTCGGTGCTGTTTGACTTCAACCTCGCCTACAAGAAGACCTTCGGCAACCAGTTGCAGGCCCCCCTGTGGCGCGAGTCGGACTACGAGGCCGAGCTGGTGCTCTGCCAGCTGGTGCGCGAGGCACCGGCCAACCGCCTGAGCAACCATGATCAGTTCGCCGAGGCCGAGGCCTTCTTCAACGACGTCAATCTGCCCGATACCGTCCGGGCGGTGGGCAATGATCCCTATGCCGACAAGGACGGCCTGGTGGAGTTCATCGTGGCCAACGAGCTGCTGGACGATCCCGCCGTCATGGCCAAGCTGGCGGAGCAGAAGGCCTACCTCATCGCCATCACCTCCGTGGTCACCGCCTACATCAACCGTTACGCCGAAGCCTATGGCGAGCAGTACAAGACGGACGCGGATCTCTGGGCCAGGGCCCTCTCCAAGATCCCCCTGATGGGGCCGAGCAAGATCGATCAGCAGAGCTACAGCCGCCACATCAAGGGGCTCAGCATCGCCACCGACTTCATCAACTTCATCATGGACGTGGTGGTGAGCCAGGGCACCACGGCGCTGGCCAGCTTCAACAAGTTCCTGCAAAAGCAGGGGGATGCCATCCGCTTCGGGGTGGAGAACAACAAGGACTTCTACAAGACCATCACGGTGGGGGTCACGGTGGAAGTGTTCAAGGTGGGCAACGAGCTGGTCTATGTGCCGAAGATCAAGCAGTACCGCGTCAACTTCGACCGCCAGAACAGCAAGTTCACCTCCGCCTGTGCCAGCGCCGAGTTCGTCGACATCTACTTCAACTACCTCTATGCCGCCAACGTGTTCGACTACGAGGCCCTCAAGGACCCCGAGATCAAGCGCGACTTCGACAGCTTCATCCAGAAGCAGCGCAAGGCACAAATTGAAGAAGCGGATACCTTCTTCAACGATGACTTCCCGCCCCTGGAGCCCAAGCTGGTCAGCCGCAGCAAGGTCACGGTGTAACCCCGCCAGTCAAAAAAACAGCCGGCAGATGCCGGCTGTTTTTTTAGGTGGGCCTCAGGCCCGTTTCTCTTCAAGCCAGGCCCCCTGGCTCTGCATCTCGAACAGCTGGGCATAATGCCCCCCCAGCGCCATCAGCTCGCCGTGGGTGCCGCGCTCGCTCACCCACCCGCGGGAGAGCAGCAGGATTTCATCGGCATCCACAATGGTGGAGAGACGGTGGGCGATGGCGATGGTGGTGCGGCCACGGCGCGCCGCCGAGAGCGCCTGGGAGAGGGCGAGCTCGGTCTGGGAGTCCACGCTCGCGGTCGCCTCGTCCAGGATGAGGATGCGCGGATCCCCCACCAGGGCGCGGGCAAAGGAGAGCAGCTGGCGCTGGCCGGCGGAGAGGTTCTTGCCCCCCTCCTCCATCAGTGTGGCCAGGCCATCGGGCAGGCGGCGCACGAAATCGGCCAGCTGCACCTCCTCCAGGGCCTGCCAGAGCCGGCCATCCTCGATGCCGTCACGCCCAAGGCGCAGGTTCTCGGCCAGGGTGCCGACGAAGATGAAAGGATCCTGCTGCACCAGGCCGATGCTGCGGCGCACCGCCGAGAGGGCCAGGCCGTTCATGGGGTGATCATCGAAGTGGATGCTCCCCCGATCCAGGGGGTAGAAGCCCATCAGCAGGCTGATGATGGTGGACTTGCCGCTGCCGGTGTGGCCCACCAGCGCCAGCATCTGGCCCGGCCGGGTGGCAAAGCTCACATCTTGCAGTACCTGCTGCTCCCCGTCGTAGGAGAAGCCCACCCCGTCGAAGCGTACCCGTCCCTCCAGGGGGCGCACCTCCCCGTCGGTGCTCTCGCGGGTTTCATCGAGCAGGGCGAATACCCGCTCCCCCGCCACCATGGCCTGCTGCAACTGGTTGAGCTGGTTGGTCATCTCGATGAGGGGCTCGATCATCCGCCCCAGATAGCTGATGAAGGCGTAAAGCACCCCCACCTGGATGGCCCCCGCCGTGCTCAGCCCCTCGTGGGCAAACAGGGCCAGCAGACCGATGAGCACCATCATGTAGAAGAGATCGATGAGGGGGCGCAGCAGGATGCCGTTGATCTTGAGGCTCTTGATCCGCGCCTGCCAGTGCTGCTGGTTCACCCCGGCAAAGGCATTGGCGAAGTGGCGCTCCTGCACCATGGCCTGGATCACCGGCATCCCCTGCAACGACTCGTTGAGACGGCTGTTGATGTCGGAGAGCAAGGATCGGGTCGCCCGCACCACGGGCACGCTCAGTTTCTGGTAGAGCCACATCACGGCCCCCACCGCCGGCAGCAGGGTGGCGCACACCAGCATCAGGCGCAAGTCCAGCAGCGCCATGGAGAGCAGGATGCCGCACAGGAGCACCACTTTTTGCACCAGGAGCCCTATCACCTGGACATAGAGGTTCATGATCGCCTCGGTGTCGTTGGTGATGCGGGAGATGAGGGAGCCCGAGCGGTGCTTGTCGAAATAGCGGGCAGGCAGGCGGATGGCGGTGGCGAACACCTGCTCACGCAGGCGCTGCACCACCGCCTGGGCGATGCGGTTGAAGCGCAGGGATTGCAGATAGAAGCCGGCCGCCGACAACACCTGCAACCCCAGATAACCGGCGGCAAGGGCGGCGATGATGCCCCACTCCAGCCGGCGCGGCGCCAGGTAGTCATCGATGAAGAGCTTGATGAGCAAGGGGCCCGCCACCTCGGCGCCGGTGGCGAGCAGCAGGCAGATGCCCGCCTGCACCAGCCAGCGGGGGTAGCTGGCGCAGTAGGCGAGCAGCCGTTTGATGGTTGGATTCACAGACTTGCCTCCAGCGCAAGGTTCCACGGGAATTGACTCTCTTTGCTCCCCTCTCCGATCGCGGGAGCCGGGCGGGGGGTGAAGGAAACCAGGGGTCTTGTCATCCTGTTCACAGGCTCTCCTCCACGTCCTGCTCCAGGCGCTGGTAGCGGACCATGTCCGCGTACCAGCCGTTCCTGGCCATCAGGGCCTCGTGACGGCCCCGCTCGCTGATCGCTCCCTGCTCCAGCACCAGGATCTCGTCCGCCTGCTCCACCGCCGTCATGCGGTGGCTCACCAGCACCAGGGTGCGTTTGTGGACCTTGAGGGCCAGCAGGATCTGCTGCTCGGTGTGGGCATCCACCGCCGAGAGGGCGTCATCCAGCACCAGGATAGGGGCATCCAGCAGCAGGGCGCGGGCGATGGCCAGACGCTGCTTCTGACCGCCGGAGAGGGTCACCCCCTTCTCCCCCACCTCGGTTTCATACCCTTTGGGGAAGCGACTGATGTCGTCGTGCACGCAGGCGATGCGCGCCACCCGCTCAATCTCCTCCCGACTCGCCTCGGGGCGGCCCAGGGCGATGTTGGCCGCGATGGTGGTGGAGAACAGAAACGGCTCCTGGGGCACATAGGCAAACTGGCTGCGCAGCTCACCCAGCGACAGTTGCGAGATGGGCACCTCCCCCATGCGGATCTCCCCGGCCGTGGGGTTGGCCAGGCGCATCAGCAGCTTGAGCAGGGAGCTCTTGCCTGCCCCGGTGCGTCCCACTATCCCCAGCATGGCGCCAGCCTGCAGGGTGACATCCACCCCCTGCAACAGGGTGCGCTGCTCCAGCCGGTAGCCCAGTCCCTGCACCCGCAAGGGAAAGGCCGAGGCCAGCGCCACGGGATGGACCGGCTCCTCGATGTCGCTGCGCTCCCCCAGCAGGCTTTCGATGCGCGAGTAGGCGGCGCTGCCCCGCTCGATGATGTTGAACAGCCAGGCGATGGCGAACATGGGCCAAATGAGCTGGCCGAGGTACATGGTGAAGCTGGTGAGCTCCCCCAGAGTCAGCTTGTCTTGCAGCACCAGGGCGCTGCCCCCTGCGACCGCCAGAAAATAGGAGCAGCCGATGCACAGGTAAATCACGGGGTCGAACTTGGCGTCGATGCGGGCCACCGCCATGTTGCGCTCCCCCGCCTGACGAGTCAGCTCGGCAAAGCCCTCGTCCTCCAGGGATTCGACCGTGTAGGATTTGAGCACCCGTACCCCGGATAGGGCCTCCTGGGTCTTGTTGTTGAGGCGGGAGAAGGCCCCCTGAGCCGCCTTGAACTCCTTGTAGATCTGGGTCCCGAAGCGGTTCATGAAGAAGGCCATCACCGGCAGGGGCAGCAGGGAGAGCAGGGTCAGCTGCCAGGAGTACTGGCTGCACATGATGGAGAGCACCAGGATGCCGACGATGAAGGAGTCCACCAGGGTCAGCACCCCTTCCCCTGCGGTCATCTCCACCGCCTGGATGTCGTTGGTGGCGTGGGCCATCAGATCACCGGTACGGTGGCGCTGGTAGAAATCCGGGCTCATGCGGGTGAAGTGGCTGAACAGCCGGTTGCGCAGCACGTAGGCAAGCCGGTAGGAGGCACCGAACAGCATGACCCGCCACACGTAGCGCAGCAGGTAGATAAGCAGTCCCAGGCCAAAAAGCCCCGCCAGATAGCCGGTCAGGGTGCCGCTGTCCAAGTCACCCTTGGCGATGCCATCCACCACCCAGCCCACCACCTTGGGGGGGATCACGGTCAACAGGGCCACCAGCATCAGCAGGGAGATGGCCACCAGATAACGCCGCCACTGATCCTTGAAAAACCAGCCAAGCCGCAAAAATACGCTCACAGAGAAGTCCTTGGTCGCGGCGCGCTGCCGCGTGATCGTGAAGAGAAGCTCAATACAATCGCCCCCTGGCGGGGGCGAACGAGTGGGTCATCATAGCCTGAAGCGGGTGACTTGAGAACGATTGCTATCTTGCCCTCCCTCAGAGCCGCTTGTCGGGGGGCGAAAACGGGAAGGCGACCGACTCCTGCTGCTCCCCGGTGAGCAGGAAGTGGGAGACCTCCTCCCGGGTCTGGGTAAAGACCTGCTGCAACTGGTTGAGCTCCCCCTCGCTCAGCTCCTCCTGCAGCCGCAGCCGCCACTCCAGTTCCCCGGCCAGCAGTTGCAGGCGGGAAGCGGAGATGTTGGCCGACACCCCCTTCAGGGTATGCAGCAAGCGGCACGCCACTTCGGGCTGCTGGCGACGCAGGGCGGTGCGGATGTCCCACAGATCGTCCTTGTGCTCGGAGAGGAACAGCTTGAAGAGGATCTGCAGCGCCTCCCTGTCATGCTCCAGCCGGCGCAGGGCATCCTCCAGATCCAGCACGCCCATGAGGGCCGGCGGCTTGACCTCGATGGGCACCTTGGGCTCCCCGCCGCTGCTCTTCACCCATTGCAGCAGGTTGTTGTAGAGATCGAGCTTGCTCACCGGCTTGGTGACATAGCCGTTCATGCCGACGCCAAGGCAGCGCTCCCTGTCCCCCGGCATGGCGCTGGCGGTGAGGGCGATGATGGGCACATCGTGCTTGTCCACCATCTTGCGGATCTGGCGGGTGGCATCCAGCCCGTCCAGCACCGGCATCTGCAGATCCATCAGGATGACGTCGAACGGCTGCTCCGCCACCTGCTCCACCGCCTCGCGGCCGTTGTCCACCACGGTGACCTTGGCCTCCACCCGGCGCAGGTACTCCAGAATGAGCTGCTGGTTGACCCGGTTGTCCTCGGCCAGCAGCACCCGGGTACCGCGCAGCAGCTCCCGGAACTGCTGCTGATCCCCCTGGGCCTCCGCCTGGCGGACCTTGCTGTCATGGGAGCTGCCGTTGAGCAGTTCGTCCACCTTGGCCAGCAAGGCGTTTTCGGTCATGGGCTTGGCCAGGAAATGGGTCAGTCCCATGCTCTCCATCCGCCCGTGCAGCCCCTCCCTGGACCAGGCGCTGGTCATCAGGACAGGCAGGCGCCGCCACTGGCTGTGCTGGTACATCTCGAGAGCCAAGTCCAGGCCATCCTCCTGACCCATGCGCCAGTCGAGGATGGCGAGGCGGATGTGATGCCCCTCTTCCCGCAGCACCTGACGGGCGCGGGAGAGGCTGTTGACCGTGATGACGGACGCCCCCGCCCGTCCCAGGATGTCCTTGGCCAGCTCCAGCACCAGCTCGTTGTCATCCATCATCAGGATCAGAGGCTGGTGATCGAAGAAGACCCGGCGCCCCGAGACACCGTACACCGCCTGGGAGATGGGGATCTCGAACAGGAAGGTGGATCCCACCCCGGGCTTGCTCTGCACGGTGATCTCCCCGCCCATCAGCCCCACCAGCCGCTGGGAGATGTTGAGGCCAAGCCCGGAGCCGCCATATTTGCGGGTATTGCCCGCCTCCAGCTGGGTAAAGGGCTGGAACAGCTGGGCCTGTTTCTCCGGGGCGATGCCGATGCCGGTATCCCGCACGCTGAAACAGACCCGCATGGGATGCTGGCTGGTGAGCGTAATGGCCACCTCCACCTCGCCCCGCTCGGTGAACTTGATGGCATTGTTCACCAGGTTGACCAGCACCTGACCGAGGCGCAGCGGATCCCCGCGCAGGAAGTCGGGCACGGCGGGAGACTTGTTGATGATGACCTCGATGTGCTTGCGCTCCGCCAGATCCGCGAACATGGCGGCGAGGGAGTCGAGCTGCTCGCTGAGATCGAAGTCGATCTCCTCCAGAGTCAGCTTGCCGGACTCCACCTTGGTGAGATCCAGGATGTCGTTGATGAGCAGCAGCAAGGTATCCGACGAGGATTTGATCTTGTTGAGATAGTCCCGCTGCTGGGGATCCAGACTGGTTTGCAGTGCCAGGGCGCTGAAGCCGATGATGGCATTCATGGGGGTGCGGATCTCGTGGCTCATGTTGGCCAGGAAGTCGCTCTTGGCCTGGGCCAGCAGCGCGGCATGGCGAGAGAGCTCGCTCAGCTTCTGGTTGCGACGCCACAGGGTCGCGGCCACCAGCGAGAAGCAGAGCAGCGCTCCCCCCAGCACCATCAGGTAGAAGCGGCTCTTGAGAGAGGAGGCCCGCTCCAGCTTGCTCTGCTTCCAGGCGGGCAGCGAGCTCAGCCCCTTCATCTCCACCACCTGATTGCGCAGGCGATGGTACTCCATCACCTGCTGATTGAACTCCTGGCCCAGCCGAACGAGGGCCGCGACCCTCGGCTGCTCGCCATAGCGGTCGAGCAGGTGCTGCTGGAGTTGCAGCAGTTGCCGCTGCTCGTTCTGATCCCAGCTGCGTCTGAGGTAGTGGTGCAGGCGCATGAGTTCGGTCAGGTCGCGGTACTGCGCCTCACCGACCGGCAGGGTGCCTTGCAACGCCTTGAGCTGGCCCTGGAAGCGGGGAGCCAGATACTCGATGGTCATCTCCATGGTGTAGAGCCTGGCGAGATCCAGCAGATAACCGTCGATGTCCCGCTGCAACGCCTGGGAGCCGGGGTCGTCCACCGACTCCGGATCCTCGTGCACCAGCCTGACGAACCTGTCCAGGTGACTGGAGAGCAGGCTCAGGCGTTGCTGTACGCTGCCATCGCTGGCCTTCTCGCGCCCCAGCAGATAGACGGTATCGGTATTGACCCGATTGAGCACCATCTCAGCCGCCACGCTCAAATCGAAGGCACGCTGCTGCTGGCTGAGCAACTGCCAGCAATAGGCAGAAAAGCCCACCAGCGATACGATGATAAGGCCAAAGACAACACGATTGGCCCGTGCAACACTCTTCATCCCGTCTCGATTCTCATGTCATGGTCGGCCATCCGGTGACATCAGGTCACGGCCGGAGGCCAACTGTGAAAAACCACTGAGTGCTATGTTACCGTTAGTCGGCGCTTTGATTGCAATAAAGATGTTGCCGGACCATGAAATAAGGAAGCAATTATGTCACTTGTCACCACCTATTGTAGCCAATGCTTTACCCGCAACCGCCTGCCTGTCGAAAAAGCAGACTCAAACGCGAAGTGCGGCCGCTGCCGTCACCCCCTCTTCGAACAAACCCCGGTGGCGGGGCGTCAGGCCAGCTTCGATGCCCTGATCCAGTCCGACATCCCGGTGGTGGTGGACTTTTGGGCAAGCTGGTGTGGCCCCTGCCTCCAGTTTGCCCCCGTCTTTCAGGAGGTCGCCCGGGAGCTTGAGCCCCGCCTTCGCTTCGTGAAACTCGATACCGAGCAGGAGGCCGCCATCGCAGGTCGCTATGGCATCCGCAGCATTCCTACCCTGATGGTCTTCCAGCGGGGGGAGATCCTGGCACAGCGCAGCGGCGCCCTGCCCAAGAGCCTGTTCAAGGAGTGGCTGCTCTCCTTCACCTCCCCCGTCAAATGAAAACAAAATGTTTCATTTCTGTTTGATTGAAGATCCATTTTCACTTGACTCTGTGAGTCGCCACATGATTTGACCATATCCCCCTGTTTCAAACAGGGGGATAAATGTAACCTCGGCATCACAACAACAACCATAAATTAACCGAGAGAACGTTATGCACACATCGGCTGTACCTACGACTCCCCCCTCACGCTGGCTGGACATCAAGTCCGGGATCGTCATCCTGGATCTGCTCCTGCTCTGCGCCATGCTGGCATGGCTCCCGTTTGACCCCATGGTCAACAAGGGGCTGGCCATCCTGATCTTCATCGCCATCCTCTGGCTGACCGAGGCCGTGAACATCACCATCACCGCCATCTCCATCCCGGTGCTCGCCACCCTGCTCGGGGTGTTCGACATGAGCAAGTCGCTGACCGACTTTGCCAACCCCGTCCTGTTCCTCTTTTTTGGCGGCTTTGCCCTCGCGGCAGCCCTCTCCAAGCAGGGACTCGACACCCAGATCGCCGGCAAGGTGATGCAGCTCGCCAAGGGACACCTGGGCTGGGCTTCCATCGTGCTCTTCACCATCACGGCCGCCCTCTCCATGTGGATCAGCAACACCGCCACCGCGGCCATGATGATGCCGCTGGCCCTCGGCATGCTGAAGGGGCTGGACGTTCACAAGGAGCGCCGCACCCTGGTCTTCGTGCTGCTTGGCGTCGCCTATAGCGCCAGCATCGGTGGCATCGGCACCCTAGTGGGCAGCCCCCCCAATGCCATCGCCGCCGCCCAGATGGGCTTGGGCTTCACCGACTGGCTGGAGTTCGGCATCCCCGTGGTGATCATCTTCATGCCGGTAGGTATCGGCCTGCTCTACTGGGTGACCCGTCCCAATCTCTCCCACCAGGTGAGCACCGAGCAGGTCACCATTGAATGGACAGGTCAGCGCAAAGTGACCCTGGCCATCTTCCTGACCACGGTGCTGCTGTGGATTGGATCCCAGCCTCTTGCCAAGGCGCTGGGCGGCATTCCCCAGTTCGATACCCTGATCGCCATGGGCGCTATCCTGGCCATCGCCGTCAGCCGGGTCGCCAGCTGGGATGACATCAACCAGAACACCGACTGGGGCGTGCTGCTGCTGTTCGGGGGTGGTCTCACCTTGAGCGCCATCCTCAAGCAGACCGGGGCCAACGCCTTCCTGGCGGAGCACCTCTCCAGCGGCCTCTCCTCCATGCCCATCTTCGTGATCCTGCTCTGCCTGGCCGCCTTCGTGGTGTTCCTGACCGAGCTGGTCTCCAACACCGCCACCGCCGCGCTGCTGGTGCCGCTGTTCGCCGGGGTGGCCGAGGCTCTGGGGGTCTCCCCCATCGTGGTCTCCGTGCTGATCGCCGTCGGCGCCTCCTGTGCCTTCATGCTGCCGGTGGCCACGCCCCCCAACGCCATCGTCTTCGCCAGCGGCCATATCCAGCAACGGGAGATGATGCGGGCCGGCCTGGTACTGAACCTGGTGTTCACCGTCATCCTGACCATGCTGGCCTATTTCATGGGGGATATCCTCCACTGAGGTTCGCCCCCTAATGCCCCTCCAAGCCCCGCATCGCCGGGGCTTTTTCTCGCCCCGACACCACCGCACTCCCTACCCGTGACATCACGGCGACATTAACTCGCACTTAAGAAATCACCTCCATGATGCTGACAACGGCCATCACGCAGCCATGGCTGACGATGGCGATGATCATGGACATCACGACAAGGGGATCACCTCATGGGAAAGACGATGCAGAACAACCGTGAAATCAAGGTATGGGATCCGGTGGTCAGGGGATTTCACTGGGCCACTGTGCTGTTGTGCGTGCTGAATCTCTTCATCCTTGAAGAGGGAGCGCGCAACCACCGCTATGCGGGATATGCGCTGGCAGGACTGCTGGTACTGCGCATCGTATGGGGTTTCATCGGCTCCTATCATGCCCGCTTCGCCCAGTGGCTGCCGACACCGGCCGGCGTCATCACCTATCTCAAGGAGACGATCAAGGGGCGCCACCCCTACTACGCCGGTCACAATCCTTTGGGGTCCTTGATGATACTGCTGCTGTTGACCTGCCTTGTCGGCACCGCCGCCAGCGGGATCATGACCGAATACGGGCCGCTCTCCGGCACCCATCGCATGGAAGAGATCCACGAGTTCTTTGCCAAGGGGTTGCAGGTGGCCATCTTCGTCCATGTGCTGGCCGTCATCGCCCTGGATCGCCTGGTACGGGGCGATCTCGTCAGGGCGATGATCACCGGCAAGAAACGGGTGCCGGCGGACACCCGGGTGGTCGACAGGCCCTGAGCCTCCCTCAGCCCGACAGATGAAAAAAAACCCCGCATCGCGGGGTTTTTCACAGGAGCAGACATCAACCGACGCTGCAGCTCGTCAGTTTCCAGATCCGGTCTACGTAATCCTGGATGGAGCGGTCGGAGTTGAACTTGCCCATGGTGGCCGAGTTGATGATGGCTTTCTTCGCCCACAGGGCCGGATCCCGGTACCAGGCGTCGATCAGCTTGTGCGTCTCGGAGTAGGACTCGAAATCGGCCAGGGTCAGGTAAGGGTCTCCCCCTTCCAGCAGGGAACGCTTGATGGAGGAGAGTTCCCCCGGGCGACCCGGCGTGAAGTAGTCGGTATCAAACCAGTCCAGCACGGCTTTCAGTTCGGAGTTGGCGTAGTAGAAGTCATACGGGTTGTAGCCGCGCGCCTTCAGGGACTTCACCTCGTCCACATTCAGACCGAAGATGGCGCAGTTTTCGGCACCCGCCTCTTCGGCGATCTCGATGTTGGCTCCATCCAGCGTCCCGATGGTGATGGCACCGTTCAGCGCCATCTTCATGTTGCCGGTACCGGATGCTTCGTAACCTGCGGTGGAGATCTGCTCGGAGACATCCGCCGCCGGGATCAGCTTCTCGGCAAGGCTCACGCGGTAGTTCGGCATGAACACCACTTTCAGCTTGCCCTGGATACGGGCGTCGTTGTTGACCCGCTCCGCCAGCTTGTTGATGGCGTAGATGATGTCCTTGGCCAGCTTGTAGCCGGGCGCCGCCTTGGAGCCGAAGATGAACACCCGCGGATGCATGTCATAGTCCGGGTTCGCCAGCAGGCGACGGTAGAGCGCCATGATGTGGATGAGGTTCAGCTGCTGGCGCTTGTACTCGTGCAGACGCTTGATCTGGACGTCGAAGATCGCCTCCGCGCTCACGTCGATGCCGGTTTCCGCCTTGATGACCTTGACCAGCTTCTCCTTGTTGTGGCGCTTGATGGTCATGAACTGCTGCTGGAACGCCTTGTCGTCGGCAAACTTCACCACGCTGCGCAGCTTGTCCAGTTGCAGCGGCCACTCCTTGCCCACTACCTCGTTGTAGAGTTCGGCCAGTTCCGGGTTGCAGGCCAGCAGCCAGCGACGGGGAGTCACGCCGTTGGTGACGTTGCACATCTTCTCGGGCCACAGCTCGGCATACTCGGGGAAGAGATCTTCCTTCACCAGCTTGGAGTGGATCTCGGCCACACCGTTCACCTTGGAGGAGCCGATGACGCACAGGTTGCCCATACGCACCTTGCGCACGTCACCCTCTTCGATGATGGAGAGCTTGGCCTTGATGGCATCGTTGCCCGGCCACTTGGGCTCCACCAGCTCGTTCAGGAAGCGGGCGTTGATTTCATAAATGATCTCGAGGTGACGGGGCAGTACCTTCTCGAACAGGCTGACGGACCACTTCTCCAGCGCTTCCGGCAGCAGGGTGTGGTTGGTGTAGGAGAAGACCTGATAGCAGATGCCCCAGGCGGTATCCCAGTTCAGCCCCTCTTCGTCCACCAGCACGCGCATCAGCTCGGGGATGGCCACGGTGGGGTGGGTATCGTTGAGCTGGATGGCGATTTGCGCGGCAAAGTTGCTGAAGTCACTGCCATGCACCCGCTTGTAGCGACGCATGATGTCCTTGATGGAGCAGGCGCAGAAGAAGTACTGCTGGATCAGGCGCAGCTCCTTGCCGGCGTCGGTCTCATCGTTCGGGTAGAGCACCTTGGAGATGGTCTCGGCCTGGGCCTTCTCGGCCTGGGAGTCGATATAACCACCGGCGTTGAACACGTCCCAGTCGAAGAACTCGGAGGCGCGGGATTCCCACAGACGCAGGATGTTGACGGTGTGACCACCGAAGCCGACCACCGGAATGTCCCAGGGCACCCCTTTGATCTTGCGACCGGCGTGCCACACCTTCTTCAGGCCACCCTTGTCACCAAAGACGGTCTCCACGTAGCCGTAGAGCGGGATCTCCTGCACCGATTCCGGGCGGCAGATCTCCCAGGGGTTGCCATATTCGCGCCAGGAGTCCGGACGCTCGATCTGACGGCCATCCTGAATTTCCTGACGGAACAGGCCGTGCTCGTAGTGGATGCCATAGCCCACCGCCGGGTAGTTCAGAGTGGCCAGGGAATCGATGAAGCAGGCAGCCAGACGACCCAGGCCGCCGTTGCCAAGGGCCATGTCAGGCTCTTGTTCACACAGATCGGTCAGTTCCAGACCAAGTTCACCCAGCGCCTCTTCACAGACTTTGTAGAGGGAGAGGTTGTGCAGGTTGTTGGAGGTCAAACGCCCCATCAAAAATTCAGCAGAGAGATAGTGAATCGCACGAGTATCTTTCTTGAAGTGAGCCTGCTGAGTACGGGTCAGGCGCTCGTACACCTGTTCATTGACGGCGGCAGCGGTCGCTTTCCACCAGGCATCCGGAGAGGCTTTCTGTTCGCTTGTACCCAAGGTAGAACGCAGGTGACGCACGATACTCGCCTTGAGCTGATCTTTATCCAGTTGGAGATCCTGGTCTGTCTTCTTCTTGGTAGCCATAAACCATTTTCCTTCGTTACAAATAAAAAATGTCATCCCATCGGGTGGACCGGCGCTGTTGTTATCTCAGAATATGCTCCGGCGGGGGCATACTAGCTAAAGCCAAGGGTTTAAAAGTTAACGTGAGTCACACTTTAACGCATAAAAATGACAGTTTCACCATGAAAACCCTTTCCTTGAGCCAGCCTGAATGAAATATAAATTTCGTTTTAAATCATAGTGATATAAGAAAACAAAAAAGATAGTTTCATGAATAGGTTTTCAATGATTGCCTGTGACTGAAAATACGTGAAAATAACCGCCGACTAGGGAGAAATTGAAAGCGCTTTCAATTCACACCCCCTCGTCAGGTAATAAAAAGGATGCCCCAATCGGAGCACCCTTTGATTTCAATTAACCATGTGCCTTGAACTGATTGCTCATAGGGTCGTAGTGATACCCGATCTGTTGCAGACGGGTAGCCAGCTGATCTTCTGTCATATCGTAGTAAGCCAGCAGCTCTTCCAGACCATCACACTCCAGCCGCAGCTTCTCGTTGATGATCCCGAGCAGAATGTTCGCATCCAGTCGTTGCAAGGTACTAACGTCCATCTCGCTCCCTCCTCTCCCTATACAGGACTGTATAACCATGAGCGCCGACCCGAAGTTTGTCTACAGGTTAAAAAACACCCTGTATAAGGAAGATATAAATATCCTTTTTAATCATGTAGTTAAAGTCATCTCCTGTTAATCGGCTCACACTTTTAGCCACAAATGACTTGTCACTCCTTGCGAACAGAACTACTGTATGTGCATACAGCATGGTTATTCATACAGGAACGACATATGAGCCAGCCCCTGAATCTTTGCCCCCCCTCCTCCTCTGCCGGTCTGATCACCACCTGGCCCACTCGCCATCAGAGCAAGATGGGACAAGAGCAGCGGCGCGGCCCTCTCCATCAGGAAGCGCCGCTGCTGGATGCCCTGGGGCAACTGAGTCAGTCTGACAGTGGCTGGATCCTGCTCGTCGCCCCGCCCGGTCTGCCCGCCGCCGCGCAATTGCAGGCCAGAGGGATCAATCCTGCCAGGGTGCTTGTCGTGCACGCCCCCAAGATCAAGAATTGGCAGCGCCTGCTGGAGCAGAGCCTGATCAATGGTCACTGCGCCGCCGTGCTGACCTGGCTGCCCGAACAGGTCGCCCTGGACCGGAGCACATTGAGCACCCTGGGCCAACGTGCCGGTGTCCTGACCCGCTTCTTCGAGCCCTCAACCCCTCTGGGTGGGGCACTGAGCTACGGCGGCCAGGATATCTACCTGAACCACTGATCGCCCCTTCGGCGTAACAGCCAATGCGCCGGCATTGCCCACCGGGTTATCCAGGCTTCCGACCCGGGATGCCATGACGACAAAGACAAAGCAGCACAGCAGCACAGCAGCACAGCAGCACAGCAGCACAGCAGCACAGCAGCACAGCAGCACAGCAGCACAGCAGCACAGCAGCACAGCAGCACAGCAGCACAGCAGCACAGCAGCACAGCAGCACAGCAGCACAGCAGCACAGCAGCACAGCAGCAGTAAATTTGCTCAGGCCCAGACCGTCAAATGGGGCCCGTAAAAAAGGCGACCCGAGGGTCGCCTTTCAACATGCTGCTGTACGGGGGCTAATCGCTCTCCGTTTGCATCGAAGTCCGATTGATCAAGCCAGCTTGGTCTCCAGCTCGGCAATCTTGGCGGACCAGTAGGCCGGGCCGGTCTCGTGGATGTTGTTGCCCTGGGAGTCGACCGCCACGGTGACCGGCATGTCTTCCACCTCGAACTCGTAGATGGCCTCCATCCCCAGATCGGCAAAGGCCACCACGCGCGCCTTCTTGATGGCTTTCGCCACCAGATAGGCGGCGCCGCCCACCGCCATCAGGTAGACAGCCTGGTGCTGCTTGATGCTCTCGACCGTCTTGGGGCCGCGCTCGGACTTGCCGATCATGCCGATGAGGCCGGTTTCTCCCAGCATCATGTCGGTGAATTTGTCCATCCGGGTGGACGTGGTGGGGCCAGCCGGGCCGACCACCTCGTCACGCACCGCATCGACCGGGCCCACGTAATAGATGAAGCGGTTGGTGAAATCGACCCCTTCCGGCAGTCCTTCACCTTTTTTCAGCATGTCGGCGATGCGCTTGTGGGCGGCGTCGCGGCCGGTCAGGATCTTGCCGGAGAGCAGCACGGTATCACCGCTCTTCCAGCTGGCAAGCTCTGCCTTGGTGATGCCATCCACGTTGACCCGGCGCACATTGCCACCGGACTCACGGGTGATCTCCGGCCAGTCTTCCAGCCTGGGGGGTGTCAGCTCCGCCGGGCCGGAGCCATCGAGTTCGAAATGCACGTGACGGGTGGCGGCGCAGTTGGGGATCATCACCACGGGCTTGGAGGCGGCGTGGGTCGGTGCGGATTTCACCTTCACATCCAGCACCGTGGTCAGGCCGCCCAGCCCCTGGGCACCGATCCCGAGCTTATTGACCTTGTCATAGAGCTCGACCCTCAGCTTCTCTTCGGTGGTCTCGGGACCACGGGCAATCAGCTCCTGGATGTCTATGTGCTCCATCAGAGCTTCCTTGGCGAGCACCGCCGCCTTCTCGGCGGTGCCGCCGATGCCGATGCCGAGCATGCCGGGCGGGCACCAGCCAGCCCCCATGGTCGGCACCGTCTTGAGTACCCACTCCACGATGTCGTCGGAGGGATTGAGCATCACCATCTTCGATTTGTTTTCGGAGCCGCCGCCCTTGGCCGCGATACTCACTTCCACCTTGTTGCCCGGGATCATGTCGATGTGCACGACAGCGGGGGCATTGTCTTTGGTGTTCTTGCGGCTGCCGGCCGGATCCGCCAGCACGGAGGCGCGCAGCGGGTTGTCCGGATTGGTATAGGCGCGGCGGGTGCCCTCATCCACCATCTCCTGGACCGTCATGTCGCTGTCCCACTGTACCTGCATGCCGATCTTGACGAAGCAGGTGACGATACCGGTGTCCTGACAGAGCGGGCGATGACCTTCGGCAGACATGCGGGAGTTGATCAGAATCTGGGCCAGGGCATCTTTGGCGGCCGGGTTGATCTCGCGGTCATAGGCGGCCTTGGCGGCCTGCACGAAATCGAGGGGGTGGTAGAAGGAGATGTACTGCAGGGCGTCAGCAATGGAATCGATAAAGTCCTGTTTTCTAATGATGCTCATATCATCCTCACTGGTCCTTGTTATCGCTTGCGCGAGCAAGGGCTTCCATATGAGCCGGGCCTTCGGCAGGTGGCAAATGCACCTGGAGCCGGCAGACTGCGGCGTGTTTTTATAACGGTGTTTTTCTTAAAAATGCCGGCGGCCATGATACGCTTGACCACCCGAACCGGCTAGGGAGCCGGGCGCAAACTGTTGCCTATGTAACAAAAAATGAAACCAAGACTGCATATCCACCATTTCGACCCGCAGGCCTCGCTCCACACCTGGTTTGCCTGCCTGCAACACCAACCCTGGGCCATCCTGCTGGAATCCGCCGGCCCCCTGGGGGCTGACAACGGTTTTGACATCATCAGCGCCGATCCGCTTGCCACCCTGGAAACCCGGGGTACCAGCACCTGCCTCACCCAGGATAACCACCAGCACCATCATGACGGCGATCCCCTCGCCCTGCTCGCCAAGACCCAGCAAGCCCTGCTTGGGGAGCGCGTTGAGGATGACTCGGGATTGCCGTTTATCGGGGGAGCCCTGGGACTCTTTGGCTACGATCTGGGCCGACGATTCGAGCGTCTGCCCGCAGTGGCGCAACAGGACATCCAGGTGCCCGACATGGCGGTCGGGATCTACGACTGGGCGCTGCTGCGAAATGTCGCGACGGGACACTGGCAACTGGCCCACTGGGGTGATGAAGCCGGCCTCGCCCGCAGGCTCGACTGGCTGATGGCGCAGCGCGAACGAACCACCCTCCCCCTTCGCCTGACCGGCCCCTGGCAGAGCAACATGACGCGGGCCGAATACGGAGACAAGTTTGCCCGTATCCAGGCCTATCTGGCGGCGGGGGATTGTTACCAGATCAACCTGACCCAGCGCTTCAGCGCCCCTTATCAGGGGGATGAATGGTCCGCCTATCTCGCCCTGAGCGCCGCCAACAAGGCGCCGTTCTCCGCCTTTGTCCGCTTGCCGCACAGCGCCATTCTGAGCCTCTCCCCGGAGCGTTTCCTGCTGCTCGACAAGCGCCATATCGAGACCAAGCCCATCAAGGGCACCCGTCCTCGCCACCCTGATCCCGCCCAGGATGCCAGGGTGGCCGAGTCGCTCGCCAGCGCCGACAAGGACAGATCGGAGAACCTGATGATCGTCGATCTGCTGCGCAACGACATCGGCCGGGTGAGCCGGCCGGGGTCGGTCACGGTCCCGCACCTCTTTGCCGTGGAATCCTTCCCGGCGGTGCATCATCTGGTTTCCACCATTCACGGAGAACTGGATGCGCGCTGGCAAGAAGTGGATCTGCTGCGGGCCTGCTTCCCCGGCGGCTCCATCACAGGGGCTCCCAAGATCCGGGCGATGGAGATCATCGAGGAGCTGGAACCGGTGCGGCGCAATGCCTACTGCGGCAGCATCGGTTATCTGAGTCAGCACGGAAGGATGGATACCAGCATCTGCATCCGTACCCTGATCGCCGAAGCCGGTCAGCTGCACTGCTGGGCGGGGGGCGGCATCATCGCCGACTCCGATCCCGACGCCGAATATCAGGAGACCTACGACAAGGTGGCCCGCATCCTGCCACTGCTCGATGCCCTTTGACCCCATCCGGCCCTGCGGGGCCGACACAAGGAGACCCATGGAGATGACGAGTGCCGAGCTGCTGACCCGCTTTTTGCTGCAGCGCCCCGCCCCCGCCCATCGCCTGGCACTGGCCGGGCTCAAACCTGCCGCCGTGTTGATCCCCCTGGTGGAGCGCCCCGAGGGCCTGCACCTGCTGCTGACGCGCCGCAGCGCCGCCCTGCGCCACCACCCGGGGCAGATCAGCTTTCCCGGCGGGCGCCAGGACCCGGAAGACCGGGACCTCATTCACACCGCGCTCAGGGAAACCGAGGAGGAGCTTGGCATTCCCCCCTCCCAGATCCGGATCATCGGCAGCCTCACCCCTCTCAATACCGTCTCACGCTTCGATGTGCTGCCGGTCCTCGCCATGCTCGACCCAGGCTACGGGCTGACCCTGAGCCAGGACGAGGTGGCCCAGGCCTTCGAAGTCCCCCTCGCCCACGTGCTGGATCCGGGGCAGCACATAGCCCTGAGCCTGCCAAGGGCGGACGGACGTCACACCATCTATTGGATCCCTTGGGAGCAATCTTTCATCTGGGGGGCCACTGCCAGCATGATCCGCCAGCTTGCCCAACACATCTCGACATAACATTTCGACAACATGATGAGGTGGGAAATTATCCAGTTAACATTCAAATAACACTGCATTTGATAAATAAGTTTTGATTTTTTATTCTTTTGATCACATTTCTACAAGAAAGTACGGGTTTTAGCCGCACAAAGGTGAATTTGATCAACATTTTTGATTAAAAAGAAAGTATTCTTGCGCCGACTAATTAAAACCACACATTCGGGGTGAGACACATGTCCAATACTGTCACTGGCGCACAGGATGTTGCAGCCGCACAGGAGCAAGGAATCAGCTCGGTCCAATCTCGCGGTTGGAGTAAACAAGACACCACCTGGGTGATCAGCCTGTTCGGTACCGCCGTCGGTGCAGGTATCCTGTTCCTGCCCATCAACGCCGGCATGGGTGGCTTCTGGCCGCTGGTAGTGATGGCGCTGCTGGTCGGCCCCATGACCTACCTGGCACACCGTGGTCTGGCGCGCTTCGTGCTCTCCTCCAAGCAGCCCAATGCCGACATCACCCAGGTGGTGGAAGAGCACTTCGGCGTGGGTGCCGGTAAATTGATCACCCTGCTCTACTTCTTTGCCATCTACCCCATCGTGCTGATCTACGGCGTGGGCATCACCAACACGGTGGAAAGCTTCCTGGTCAACCAGTTGCAGATGACGCCGCCCCCGCGCTGGATCCTCTCCATCGTGCTCATCATGGCCATGATGTCCGTGATGCTGGCTGGCGAGAAGCTGATGCTGAAAGTGACCGAGTTCCTGGTCTATCCGCTCATCGCCATTCTGGCGGGCATCTCCCTGTACCTGATCCCGGACTGGACCGGTGCGGCCCTGAATGAAATGCCGAGCACCAAGGATTTCGCCACCACCCTGTGGCTGACCATCCCGGTGCTGGTGTTCTCCTTCAACCACAGCCCGGCCATCTCCAGCTTCGCCCTGGCTCAGCGCCGTGATCACGGTGAGCATGCCGTCGCCAAGTCCGACGCCATCCTCAAGCGCACCGCCATCATTCTGCTGGGCTTCGTGATGTTCTTCGTCTTCTCCTGCGTGATGAGCCTGACGCCGGCCCAGCTGGCAGAAGCCAAGTCCCAGAACATCGCCGTGCTCTCCTACCTGGCCAACCAGCATGCGAGCCCCATCATCTCCTACTTCGGTCCGCTGGTTGCCTTCGTGGCCATCGTCTCCTCCTTCTTCGGCCACTATCTGGGTGCCCGTGAAGGTCTGAAAGGGATGATCGTCCAGAACATGCGCAGCTCCGGCAAGGCACCGAACCACAAGAAAGTGGAGCTGTTCATCATCGCCTTCTTCATCCTGACCCTGTGGGGCGTGGCCGTGATCAACCCCTCCATCCTCGGGATGATCGAATCCCTGGGTGGCCCCATCATCGCCACCATCCTGTTCCTCATGCCCATGTACGCCATCAAGCGCGTTCCGGCCATGGCGAAATACCAGGGTCAGATCAGCAACGTCTTCGTGGCGACCATGGGCCTCATCGCCATCTCCGCCATCCTCTATCAACTGGTCGGCTAAGCCTTCCTGCGATACCGTCGGGCCAGCATCTGGCCCGGCGCCTCCCACAGCCCGGCAGATCTCCTCTGCCGGGCTGTGTTCGTTATGATCATCAGACACTGGACTCAGATGATCAGAGCCCCTCAGATCAAAGACAGCCCTTTCATCCACTCTCTTTCCCCTTGGTGACAGCTTGCCGCTCATATTCCTTTCCCCATGGCACACGACCAAGGCGTGCTGCGTTATCCCGTCATCTGCCGCACGCCATTTGCCTTGCCAGACAGAACACCAGAGCCCTTGTCCTTACCAGGAACGCCCGATCTTCGGGGTTTAGCCCAGAGAGCCCAGATCCCCACCCAATTGAGCCTTTCTTCAAGGCATTCAAGGAAAATACCGGCCACAGGGCGCAGGCAAACCGCCGAGAGGGCCTTGACCGGGCTTCCCGTACAGCGTCCGAAGAGCAGATGACCCCTTCGGTCACCAGAGGGGATGCCACAGGCCGCCATGCTGACAGCACAAACAGCCCGATATGCCCTGCCGAATGCAGTGCCGGGCACGCGGGTACAGGGAATGGCTTGTTGGCGGTGGCGAGAACACGTAAGGCGGCCAACGGGCCCCTCCCGGGAAATCACACAGGGGGATCCGAGCACTGTCAGTGCCATGACACGGCGAGAAGGTGCAGGGCGCCTGACGCGCGCGCAAATAAAAAGCGCCCTCCGAAGAGGGCGCCTGTGCAGAGCGGAAAGTCTGAGGGGATCAAGCTTCGCGGCTGGGGACCGGGGCGGCATCCAGCAGGCTCTCATCCTCGGCCATGCAGGCGGCCGCAGTGAACAGCACGTCGGTGGAGCTGTTGAGGGCCGTTTCGGCGGAATCCTGCAACACCCCGATGATGAAGCCAACGGCCACCACCTGCATGGCGATGTCGTTGCTGATACCGAACAGGCTGCACGCCAGCGGGATCAGCAGCAGGGAGCCGCCCGCCACACCGGAAGCGCCACAGGCACTGATGGTGGCGACGACGGAGAGCAGAATGGCGGTTGCCATGTCCACTTCCATCCCCAGGGTATGCACCGCCGCCATGGAGAGCACGGTAATGGTGATGGCGGCGCCGGCCATGTTGATGGTGGCCCCCAGCGGGATGGAGACCGCATAGGTGTCTTCCGGCAGGCGCAGCCTCTCGGCCAGGGCCATGTTGACCGGAATGTTGGCGGCGGAGCTGCGGGTGAAGAAGGCGGTCACACCGCTCTCTTTCAGGCAGGTCAGCACCAGGGGATAGGGGTTGCGCTTGATCTTCCAGAAGACGATGAGCGGATTGACCACGAAGGCGATGAACAGCATGCAGCCGATCAGTACCACCAGCAGCTGGGCATAGCCAAACAGCGCATCGAAGCCGGTTTCAGCCAGGGTGGAGGCAACCAGGCCCAGGATGCCGAGTGGAGCGCAACGGATCACGGCCTTGACGATGGCGGAAACCCCGTGGGACACATCGGAAATCAGTGATTTGGTGCTCTCATTGGCGTGACGCATGGCGATACCAAGGCCGATGGCCCAGGCCAGGATGCCGATATAGTTGGCTTCCAGCAGTGCTTTCACCGGGTTGGTCACCACGTTGAACAGCAGGGTCTGCAGCACTTCCGTGATGCCCCCCGGCGGCGTGATCTCGGTAGCGCCTGCCACCAGATGCAGGTTGGAGGGGAAGAGGAAGCTCGCCACCACTGCCACGGCAGCCGCCAGGAAGGTACCCAGCACATAGAGCAGCAGGATCGGTTTCATGTTGGTCTTCTGACCCTGCTTGTGGCCGATGATCGCCGACATCACCAGCACGAAGACCAGCAGCGGCGCCACGGCCTTCAGGGCGCCGACGAACAGGCTGCCGAGCAGACCCGCCGCCTTGGCCCACTCGGGCATGAACATCGCAAGAAGGATACCGAATACCAGACCGACTAGGATCTGGCTAACCAGACTGGTGCTGTTGACCAGTCGAATGAGGGGGTGTTGTTGTGTCATCAAGTAGTCCCTGTGCACTCATGGTGCGTGAATCATTAGTCCTGTTGGCAACCAGCCCCGCGCATTGGCACCGGTCCGTTGACGGTGACGCCGTGGGCAGCTCTTCTGGTGGATCTGTCCCGTTCGCGTGGGGTTGCGGACAAGAATATCCCATCTGCCATGGTTTTTTTCCACATAATCACTGAAAAATATCAGGGTTACCTCACAAAAAATCTACAACAATGTGATAACACAATATCAACCACGGTCAAAATGTCACCAAACCAGTCCGATCATCGGCCACCACTGGGCCAGAAGTGATATGATGACGCCCTTTTTCAGGGAGCCTTGCCATGATCACCTCTTTATTGACCCGACACTTCGGCTTTGATCGCTTGCGGCCCGGGCAGGAAGCGGTGATCAGTCGTCTGCTGGCCGGCAAGAGCGCCGCAGCCATCTTCCCGACTGGCGCGGGGAAATCCCTCTGTTATCAATTGCCCGCCCTCGCACTGCCCCACCTGACCCTGGTCATCTCTCCCCTGCTGGCCCTGATGCACGATCAGCTCGCCTTTTTGCGCAGCAAGGGGATCGCCGCCGCCACTCTGGACTCCAGCCAGACAGCGGAAGAGAGCCGGCGCGTGATGCAGCAGGCCAGCGATGGCCAGCTCAAGATCCTGATGATTTCGGTGGAGCGCCTCAAAAATGAGCGCTTTCGCCGCTTCATCGCCCACATCCCCCTGTCACTGCTGGTGGTGGACGAGGCCCACTGCATCTCGGAGTGGGGCCACAACTTTCGCCCCGACTACCTCAAGCTGCCGGATCATCGCCGTGAACTGGCCATCCCCCAGGTGCTGTTGCTGACCGCCACCGCCACCCCGGCCGTCATGGCGGACATGCAGGCAAAATTTGCCATCGACCGGGACGATCTGGTGGTCACCGGTTTCTACAGACCCAATCTGGATCTGGCCGTCCTCCCGCTGGCCGGCAGTGCCCGCGATACCTGGCTGCGCGAGGAGCTGCACCGGGATCCGGCCGCCCCCACCATCGTCTACGTGACTCTGCAACACAGCGCAGAGCAGTGCGCCGCGCAGCTACAGGCCAGCGGCATCCGGGCATGCGCCTACCATGCGGGGCTCGATCCCGCCCTGCGCAGCCAGATCCAGCATGACTTCATGGCTGGCAGACTCGACTGCATCGTGGCCACCATCGCCTTTGGCATGGGCATCGACAAGGCCGACATTCGCCGGGTCATTCACTACGACCTGCCCAAGTCCATCGAGAACTACAGTCAGGAGATAGGCCGCGCCGGACGTGACGGGCTTCCCTCCCGCTGCACCGTGCTGGCGAGCCGCGCCCAGTTGCCGGTACTGGAAAACTTCGTCTATGGGGATACGCCGGACAGGGACGCCATCGCGCACTTGCTCGATATCGTGCGCCAGAGCGGCGCTGAGTGGGAATTCAGCCTGCTGCGCCTCTCCAACGAGACCAACATTCGCCAACTGCCCCTCAAGACCCTGCTGGTCTATCTGGAGATGGCGGGGGTCATTGCACCGGCCTACAGCTACTTTGCCGAGTACCGCTTCAGGTTCGTACTGGAAAAACAGGCGATCCTCGCTCGTTTCAATTCCGAACGCCGCCAGTTCCTGGAGCAGGTCTTTGCCTGCGCACCCCAGGCGCGCACCTGGAGCACCATGGACTTCGAAGCGCTGTGGCAGGGATACCAGGGGGAACGCCAGCGCGCCGCGACGGCGCTGGACTACCTGCAGCAGCAGGGTTGGATCGAGCTTGAAAGCAAGCAGATGACCGAGGTCTATCGGGTGCTGAGCCAGCAAATCGATACCGCGACCCTGGCCGAAGAGCTGCATGGATTGTTTGAAAAGAAAGAGCAGAGCGAACTGGCCCGCCTTCAGGCGCTGCTGGCCTTTTTCACCTCGACCACCTGCCTCAGCCATGAGCTTGCCCGCTATTTTGCCGACGACGCGGCCCCCGAGCGGTGCGGGCACTGTTCCGTCTGCCGGGGAGAGATCGCCGTGTTGCCGCCGCTTGCATCACCGGGCTTGCCCAACGAGCACGGTTTGCGCGCCTGGTGCGATCCGCTGATCGCCCTGTGCCATCAGCGCCATCCCAGGATCCTGACCCGTTTCCTGTGTGGCATCGCCACCCCGCTGACGACCCGTCTCAAGGCCAGGGATCTGGCCGGTTTTGGCCAGTTGGCGGACCATCCCTTCGCCGAGGTGCTGGCGGTGGTGTCAGCCCTCTATCCCGCCGAATCCTGAGCTTGCAGGTTTGGCGCCGTTCAGGCGCTGAAAAAATAAGACCCTCGCGGATGCGAGGGTCAAGCCAACGGAAACGTGCTTAAACAGAGCTTAGTATCTGCACAATCACCCACTCTCTTGCTAAAGCGATGACTGCTCGACACAGGGCCAATCTAGAGCAGCCAGAATGTAGCGTCAATGTAAAAATTAGAGCAAAAGCATCAAACAAATAACGTTACGTTAACGTAAGCGACACGTCTTTTTACCCTCTATTCCCTGCCGCCCTTGCCCTTGCTGGCACCGCCCCCTGACAAAACAGAGCGTCACCATTTTCTCCCTCTGGCACACAAAGATTTATTTTTTATGTCTTTGACATTTGCATCACTGTCGTGGCAAAAATAATTTAACAGTCAGTAACATAGGTATGTCACTTACTGCTTCTTCCCGCACGAGGATCGGGAAGCTCCCGCACAAACTTAAACCAATGATGGCGATGGATTACTGGGGGCTGTTGACTAGGCTTAAGAGGTAAACAGAACAAAAGTAGTGATCCACTCTTTTTCAGGGCAAGCGACTATAGCGAGGGCTAAGTTATGGGCATCTTCGAGCACTATCAACAGCGGTATGAGAAGGCCAGAGAGGAGGAGTACAGCATCCAGGAGTTTCTGGATATGTGCAAACAGGACAAATCCTGCTACGCCTCTGCCGCCGAACGTCTGCTGACCGCCATCGGCGAGCCGGAAATGATCGACACCTCGACCAATCCACGTCTCAGCCGTCTCTTTTCCAACCGCGTCGTCGCACGTTATCCCGCTTTCAAAGACTTCTATGGCATGGAAGAAGCCATCGAACAGATTGTCTCCTATCTCAAACATTCCGCTCAGGGTCTGGAAGAGAAGAAACAGATCCTCTATCTGCTCGGACCGGTTGGCGGCGGTAAATCCTCGCTGGCAGAGAAACTCAAATCCCTGATGCAAAAAGTGCCCATCTATCGCATCAAGGGCTCACCAGTGAATGATCACCCCTTCTGCCTGTTTGACATCGACGAAGATGGCGAAATCCTCGAGAAGGAGTACGGCATCCCTCGCCGTTATCTGCGCCCCATCATGTCTCCCTGGGTCGCCAAGCGCCTTCACGAGTTTGGCGGCGACATCACCAAGTTCAAGGTGGAGAAGGTGAACCCCTCCATCCTCGATCAGATCGCCATCGCCAAAACCGAACCGGGGGACGACAACAACCAGGACATCTCCTCCCTGGTCGGCAAGGTCGATATCCGCATGCTGGAACACTTCGCCCAGGATGATGCCGATGCTTACTCCTACTCCGGTGCGCTATGCAAGGCAAACCAGGGGATGATGGAGTTCGTCGAGATGTTCAAGGCCCCCATCAAGGTGCTGCACCCGCTGCTGACGGCGACGCAAGAGGGGAACTACAACGGTACCGAGGGGCTCTCCGCCCTCCCCTTCGACGGCATCCTGCTGGCCCACTCCAACGAATCCGAGTGGCAGCAGTTCCGCAACAACAAGAACAACGAAGCCTTCCTCGACCGTGTTTACATCGTCAAGGTGCCCTACTGCCTGCGCGTCTCGGAAGAGGTGAAGATCTATGAAAAACTGCTGTTCAACAGCGAGCTGACCGAGGCCAAATGCGCACCGGGTACTCTGGAGTTGCTGGGCCAGTTCTCGGTGCTGTCGCGGCTCAAGGAGCCGGAAAACTCCAGCCTCTATTCCAAGATGCGAGTCTATGACGGCGAGAGTCTCAAAGACACGGATCCCAAAGCGAAAAGCTATCAGGAGTACCGGGATTATGCGGGGGTTGACGAGGGCATGAACGGCCTTTCCACCCGTTTCGCGTTCAAGATCCTCTCCCGTGTCTTCAACTTCGACCACGCGGAAGTGGCAGCCAACCCGGTGCACCTCTTCTATGTGCTGGAGCAGCAGATAGAGCGCGAGCAGTTCCCGCAAGAGCTGCACGATCGCTATCTGGAGTTCATCAAGGGTTACCTGACTCCGCGCTACGTCGAGTTCATCGGCAAGGAGATCCAGACCGCCTACCTCGAGTCGTATTCAGAGTACGGTCAGAACATCTTCGATCGCTACGTCACCTACGCCGACTTCTGGATCCAGGATCAGGAGTATCGTGACCCAGAAACCGGCCAGCTGTTTGACAGAGCGTCTCTCAACAGCGAGCTGGAGAAAATTGAAAAACCTGCCGGGATCAGCAACCCGAAAGATTTCCGCAACGAAATCGTCAACTTCGTGCTGCGTGCCCGGGCCAACAATGCAGGCCGTAACCCCAACTGGACCAGTTACGAGAAGCTGCGCACCGTGATCGAGAAGAAGATGTTCTCCAACACGGAAGAGCTGCTGCCGGTTATCTCCTTCAACAGCAAAACCTCGGCTGAGGAGCAGAAGAAGCACGATAACTTTGTCGAACGGATGATGGAGAAAGGCTACACACGTAAACAGGTGCGGCTGCTCTCCGAGTGGTATCTCAGGGTACGCAAGTCATCCTGACCCTGCCGTGTTCAAGGGGGAGTTATGGCGCATTTTATCGACCGCAGGCTCAACGGCAAAAACAAAAGCGCTGTCAATCGGCAGCGCTTCATCCGCCGCTACAAGAAGCAGATAAAACAAGCGGTCTCGGATGCTGTCTCCAAGCGCAGCATTCAGGACGTGGACAAGGGTGAGAGCATCAGCATCCCGACCAAGGACATCGGGGAACCCCATTTTCATCAGGGTCATGGCGGCAAACGGGAGATGGTGCATCCAGGCAACGACCAGTTCGTATCTGGTGACAAGATTGACCGGCCCAAAGGGGGTGGCGGCGGCCAAGGGAGTGGCGAGGGCCAGGCTTCGGATCAAGGAGAGGGAGTCGATGATTTCGTCTTCCAGATCTCCAAGGACGAGTACCTGGACTTGCTGTTCGAGGATCTGGAGCTGCCGCGGCTGCAAAAGACCCAGCTCAACCAGCTGATGGAGATGAAGACCTATCGGGCCGGCTACACCTCCAACGGGGTGCCTGCCAACATCAACGTGGTGCGCTCCCTGCAAAATTCGCTGGCGCGGCGCATGGCGCTGCAGGCAGGCAAGAAACGTCAGTTGCGTGAACTGGAGGAGCGCCTGGCCCAGCTGGCTTGCGAGCCCAACGACCATTTCGCCGAAATGGCGCAACTTGAAAAAGAGATCAGGGAGCTGAAACGACGGATCGATGCGGTCCCCTTTATCGACACCTTCGACCTCAAATTCAACAACTTTGTCAAACGGCCCGTCCCCTCGAGCCAGGCGGTGATGTTCTGCCTGATGGACGTCTCCGGTTCCATGGATCAGGCTACCAAGGAGATGGCCAAGCGTTTCTATATCCTGCTTTATCTATTCCTGAGCCGGACTTACAAGAATGTCGAGGTGGTCTACATCCGCCACCACACCCAGGCCAAGGAGGTGGACGAGCACGAGTTCTTCTACTCCCAGGAGACCGGCGGCACCATCGTCTCCAGTGCGCTCAAGATGATGAACGACATCATCAACGAACGTTTTCCCGCCAACCAGTGGAACATCTATGCGGCGCAGGCCTCTGATGGTGACAACTGGGCCGATGACTCACCCCAGTGCAGGGAGATCCTGATGCGCGACATCATGCCGCGGGTGCGTTACTACTCCTACATCGAGATCACTACCCGCGCCCACCAGACCCTGTGGCACGAATATGAGGCGGTGGCAGAGCAATACGCCCACTTCGCCATGGAGCACATTCGCAAGGTCGAGGACATTTATCCGGTGTTCCGGGAATTGTTCAAGAAGCAAGCGGCTTGAGGGATCACATATGGTAGAAACCGCAAGAAAGATAGCGCCGCTGGACGATGGTCCTGACTGGAACTTCGATCTGCTGGAGCTTTATCACCAGGAGATAGCCCGGGTCGCCAAATTCTATCGGCTCGACACCTATCCCAACCAGATCGAGGTGATCACTGCAGAGCAGATGATGGATGCCTACTCCAGTGTCGGCATGCCCATCGGTTATCAACACTGGTCATTCGGCAAGCGCTTTATCCACACCGAGCGCAACTACAAGCGCGGCCAAATGGGACTGGCCTACGAGATCGTCATCAACTCGGACCCCTGCATCGCCTATCTGATGGAAGAGAACACCATGCCGATGCAGGCGCTGGTCATGGCCCACGCCTGCTATGGTCACAACTCCTTCTTCAAGAACAACTATCTGTTCAAGGCCTGGACCGATGCCTCCTCCATCATCGACTACCTGTTGTTTGCCAAGAACTACATCACCGAGTGCGAGGAAAAACACGGCATCGATGCGGTGGAGAAACTGCTTGACTCCTGTCATGCCCTGATGAACTTCGGGGTGGATCGTTACAAGCGGCCCCAGAAGATTTCTCTGGCCGAGGAGAAACGGCGCCAGAAGGCGCGGGAAGATTATCTGCAAACCCAGGTCAATGAGCTGTGGCGTACCCTGCCCAAGCAGCACAAGATTGCCGGGGTGGAAGACAGGCGCTATCCTGCCGAGCCTCAGGAGAACATCCTCTATTTCATCGAAAAGAATGCCCCCCTGCTCGAGCCCTGGCAGCGCGAGGTGGTGCGTATCGTGCGCAAGATCAGTCAGTACTTCTACCCGCAGAAGCAGACGCAGGTGATGAACGAGGGCTGGGCCACCTTCTGGCACTACACCATTCTCAACCACCTCTATGACGAGGGAAAAATCAGCGATCGCTTCATGCTGGAGGTACTGCACAGCCACACCAACGTGGTCTATCAGCCCCCCTACAACAGCCGGTATTACTCGGGGATCAACCCCTACGCCCTTGGCTTTGCCATGTTCACGGACCTGCGTCGCATCTGCGAACACCCGACCGAGGAGGACAGATACTGGTTCCCCGATTACGCTGGCACCAACTGGGTCGAGACATTGCATTTCGCCATGCAGAACTTCAAGGACGAAAGCTTCATCAGCCAGTTCCTCAGTCCCAAGGTGATGCGCGACATGAAGCTCTTTGCCATCGATGACGACGATCTGAAGAACTACCTCAAGGTGTCCGCCATTCACAATGAAGAGGGCTACCGACTGGTGCGTAGCACCCTGTCCGCTCAATACAACCTGAGCAACCTGGAGCCCAACATTCAGGTCTACAACGTGGCAGTGAAAGGCGATCGCTCCCTGACCCTGCGCTATGTTCCCCACAACCGCATCCCCCTTGGCGAGTCACGCCACGAGGTGCTCAAGCATCTGCATCAGCTGTGGGGCTTCGATGTGGTGCTGGAGCAGGACAATGGCGAGCTATCCGCAGATATCATCGGCCGTTGTCCGGACCGCAAGAGCATGACCTGACGTCAGTGCCGGGCATAAAAAAGGTTCATCGCGGCTTTCCGGGGAAGGCCGCCTTGATTTTCAGAAAAAAGTATTCTGAGTCCCTAAATCCATATGCCATGCGCTTTATCACTTTGATCTTGTTGTTCACCCCTTCCAGCACACTCGTGTGCATCGGGTAGTTTGCACTCGCCAGGATCCCCCGCATATATTTCGATAAATTTCGACCAAATCGTTGCAGCGGCGCTAGCCCGCTTTCCTTCACCTGCCGCATCCAGCTCCGCCATCGTCGCCATCCTTCCCACACGCTCGGCGCATACCAGATGCCCTTCAACGCCTCTTTCAGCACGTACACCATCGCCAGCGGTTGATTCGCCGCCAACAGCTCCTGCAACTTCACATCCTGTTTTTCACTCAGCTTCGCCCGATTACGTAGCAGCAACCAACGCGCACTTTTGACCACTTTTCGCGCCGGTTTATCGCTTTTCAGTGCATTCGCCTGCTCCACTCGCACCCGGTCCACCACCTCTCGGCCATAGCGAGCCACCACGTGGAACAGGTCGTAGACCACCTCCGCCTGCGGGCAGTGTTGCTTCACCTCCAGGTCGAACGCCGTGTTCATGTCCATCGCCACCGCCTCAATCTGCTGGCATCGCTCGCCGAGCTGCTCGAAGAAGGGACGGATAGCGGCCCGACTGTTGCCGTGCCCCACCCACAGGACGCGGGTTCGCTCGGCATCCATGATCACGGTGGCATAGCGGTGTCCCTTGTGCAGGGCAAACTCATCCATCACCAGCCGCCGCACCTCCCCAAGTTCGATGGTGCCCACACTGGTCTGCAAACGGCGCTTGTCGATCTCCTTGATGGTGTGCCAACCGACCCCGGTGAGCTGGCTGACATGGCGGATGGGGAGGTACTGAACGAGCGCTTCAATCCAGCACTGCATGCGCCGGGTGAGGCGGGAGCCAGAGGGGAGCCAGTCGATATGTTCACTGACGCGACCACAGCGCAGACAGTCGACGCGGCGAACAGGCAGTTGTAACCAGACTTGTCGGTCAAATAGGTCTCGCTCACGCACCCGGCGGATACGTTGGTCGTGGATCAATGGCGTGGGTTGCAGGCATCGGCGACAACGGGGCAAGAAGTCGGCGCGAGGCTCAAGGGTAAACAGGGTGTGATGGTTGGCAGAAAGCGCTTGGGCGATGACGGTATAACCTGGCCAGAAGGAGGCAATATCAATATGATGCACGGCGACAGCAGGGTGATGGTGGTGGTGTGTTTGGCGACAACCAGTTTACCAGCACCCTGTCTGTCAACTTCCACTTTCCCAGGATCCCGCGAAGAACCATAAAAAAACGCGCCATCAGGCGCGTTTTTCTTGGATCAGGGCAATCAGTTGTCACACAGGTTGCTTGGCATGTCCTGACGCAGACGGGTCCAAAGCTTGCCAGACTCGATGCCGTACTGGCGTACCGTCATGAACACGGCTTCGTGATCCTTGGTTTCGGCCAGCTTGCGCAGCGTCTTGTAGTAGGCATCTGCGGTTTCCCGCGCCTGTTTGTCCGAGAAGTAGTAGCGGCCAACCCGGCTATACAAGCCCTTGAAACCGTTGAGAATCAAGGCATAGATGGGGTTGCCCGAGGCAAATGAAAGCTGGTGATGCAAACGGTAGTCGAAGTCCGCATAGGCCTCGGCCGTGTTCTCCACATCATCGGCACCCCGCAAGATCTCGGCGGCCTGTTCCGGGTTGTTGCGAATGGCGCCACGGATGAAGATGGTGCAGATGTTGGTCCGGGCGGAGAGCAGCTGTGCCACCAGATCCGGCACCTTGTCCTGATCGAGACGTGCCAGTGTCTCCAGAATGTTGAGACCGGAGGTTTCCCAGAAATTGTTGACCTTGGTCGGTTTGCCATGCTGGATGGTGAGCCAGCCATCACGGGCAAGGCGCTGCAACACTTCACGCAAGGTAGTGCGAGTCACGCCGATCAATTCGGACAGCTCGCGCTCCGCCGGCAGAATGGATCCAGGAGGAAAGCGATTGTTCCAGATGGACTCGATGATGTATTCCTCGGCAAACCCGGCAGGGCTTTGCGCTTTAATGACCATGTAATGACTCTGTTGTAGTGCGTAAAAAGGCCCCCGAATAATAGCAAAGCCGGTCATGCTGGCAAGCAGAAGGTCGGTCCTCTGCTCACATTACCCCGATCTTTTTGTTAAAAATATGTATACAGCAACAAGTGGGGAGTCAACCAACACCAAATGATGGGGATATAAGCGTTTGCTCGCTGGGCAAGTTCGGCGAGCTTATTTATAGTTATCGCTCCCTTGATTAAAATCATGTGCAATCAATCTGATACAGGTGAATATCCGGATGTTCGGCTCGGGTCGGGCTCGACTGCATAGACGCAGATATCAACAACAGAACAGAGAACCATCATTATGCCAATCAGCCTAGGGCGCGCGTTTACAAAGAACTTTTTGGGCAATGCTCCGCGATGGTACAAAATTGCCATCGTTCTATTCCTGCTGATCAACCCGGTCATTTTCTACGTTGATCCCTTCCTGGCCGGCTGGCTGCTGGTTGTCGAGTTCATTTTCACCCTGGCCATGGCCCTCAAGTGCTATCCGCTGCAACCGGGCGGACTCCTGGCCATCGAAGCCGTGCTCATCGGCATGACCTCCGCCAACCAGATAAAGCATGAGCTGGTGGCCAATATCGAAGTGCTTCTGCTGCTGGTCTTCATGGTGGCCGGCATCTACTTCATGAAGCAGTTGCTGCTCTACGTCTTTACCAAGATGCTGGTGCGCATCCACTCCAAAACGTTGCTTTCTCTCGCCTTCTGCCTGGTGTCTGCCTTCCTCTCCGCGTTCCTTGATGCCCTGACCGTGATCGCCGTGGTCATCAGCGTCGCCACCGGCTTCTACGCCATCTACCACAAGGTGGCCTCCCGGGATGAGTCCGGCAATCTGCATCATGATGACGAAGAGATTGACGAGCTCTCCCGCCAGCATCTGAACGAGTTTCGTGCTTTCCTGCGCAGCCTGATGATGCACGCCGCCATCGGTACCGCCCTGGGGGGCGTCTGCACCCTGGTCGGCGAACCCCAGAACCTCATCATCGGTGAACAGGCCGGGTGGCACTTCGGTGAATTTGCCATTCGCATGGCACCAGTCACCATTCCGGTCTTCATCTGCGGCCTGCTGACCTGCATCCTGGTCGAAAAATTCCGCTGGTTCGGTTATGGCGCCCGCTTGCCCGAGCCCGTGCGTCACATCATGGAATCCTACGAGCGCGACGAAGACGCACAACGTACCCCGCAGGACAAGGCCAAGCTGATCGTCCAGGCGCTGATTGCCACCTGGCTTATCACGGGTCTTGCCCTCCATCTGGCTGCAGTTGGGCTGATCGGCCTGACGGTCATCGTGCTCGCGACGGCGTTCACCGGCGTGACTGAAGAACACGCGCTTGGCAAGGCATTCCAGGAGGCTTTGCCATTCACCGCCCTGCTCACCGTCTTTTTCAGCGTGGTGGCGGTCATCATCGATCAACAGCTGTTCAAGCCGGTGATCCAGTGGGTACTGGCGGCCAAGCCGGAGGATCAGCTTGCCCTCTTCTACCTAGCAAACGGTCTGCTCTCCATGGTCAGTGACAACGTCTTCGTCGGCACCGTCTACATCAACGAGGTGAAGACCGCCCTGATCAACGGCGCCATCAACCGGGAGCATTTTGATCTGCTGGCCGTGGCCATCAACACGGGCACCAACCTGCCGTCGGTCGCCACCCCCAATGGCCAGGCCGCATTCCTGTTCATGCTCACCTCGGCCCTCGCTCCCCTGCTGCGCCTCTCTTATGGCCGTATGGTCTGGATGGCGCTGCCCTATACCCTGGTGCTGGGGCTTGTCGGCTTTTTCTCCGTGGAACTGCTCCTCGGTCCTGCAACCGAATGGTTCTATCAGGCAGGGTGGTTGCTGGATCATGGGGCACTGCCACTGCCCACCCCGTCCACACACTGATCATGAAAGGGGCTGTTCGGCCCCTTTCTTTTCAGATGGGGCTCTGCTCTAATTCAGCCACTATTTTTCTCTGAGAGATCAATCATATGATCGAGTATCTTCGCCGCATTGCCAGTCATCGTCTGGCCTGGGGATTGCTGGCAGCCTCCGCTTTCGCGCTGGAACTCTGCGCCCTCTTCTTCCAGCACGTGTTGGGTTTGCACCCTTGCGTGATGTGCATTTATGAACGTATCGCCCTCCTCGGCGTACTCACGGCCGGCCTCCTCGGCATGGTCGCGCCAGAGCGCTGGTACCTGCGCTGGAGTGCCATGCTCCTGTGGGGTTACAGCGCCTTCTGGGGCCTGAAACTGGCGCTCAAGCATGTGGATTACCAGATGAACCCCTCCCCCTTCAACGTATGCGAGGGATTTGTTGACTTCCCTGCCTGGGCACCACTGGATAAGTGGGTTCCCTGGATGTTCTACCCGGACGGCGACTGCAGCGAGATCAGCTGGCAGTTCCTCGGTTTCTCCATGCCGCAGTGGCTCGTGGTCATCTTTGCCGCCTATCTGCTGGTGTTCGTCATCGTGGCTGCTGGCAACCTGATAAAAGGGCGCTGCTGCAACTAGTTCGTCACTCGACCCTAAGAAGGGAGCCCATGGCTCCCTTTTTATTTCCTCTTTATCGCCTCACGACCCCATGCCCAGAGGGCCGGATCTCCTTCTCCCTGTTCTGCCAATGAAGTGGCTGCCTGCGGGTGTGCATCATCGTAACAGGCCACAAGCGGGTCAAAGGGCGCAGCAGCGACCTGCCACTCGGCCTACCAACAAGAAGGGAGCCATCGGCTCCCTTCTTTCATGTCGTGCACGGCGATGTCACGCGCCTTCGGAGGTAGCCTTGCTGGCACTTCTCCTGGCCTTCACCATGCCGATCACCATGGGCAACAAGGAGACCGCGATGATGCCGAAGATGAGCAGGGTAAAGTTGTGGCGCACTACCGGCAGATTGCCAAAGAAGTGGCCGGCATAGACGAAGGAGAGCACCCACAAGAGCCCCCCCACCAGGTTGAACGCCAGGAAGCGGGGATAGGTCATGGCCCCCATGCCCGCCACGAAGGGGGCGAAGGTGCGCACTATGGGCAGGAAGCGGGTGATGATGATGGTCTTGCCGCCATGCTTGGCATAGAAGGCATGGGTCTTGACCAGATAGTCCCGGCGAAAGATTTTGGAATCGGGGTTGCGAAACAGCTGCTCACCGAAGAAGTGGCCTATGGTGTAGTTCACCACGTTGCCGAGCACCGCGGCGATGATCAGCACGGCGGCTAGGGTGTGCACGTCCAACACGCTGCCCACGGTGAGGGCACCTGCAGCAAACAACAGGGAGTCCCCCGGCAGGAAGGGAGTCACCACCAGCCCGGTTTCACAGAAGATGATGAGAAACAGGATGGCGTATACCCAGACGCCATAGTTCTCGAACAGCTCTTTCAGATGCACGTCAACGTGCAGAATAAAGTCGATGGCAAAGAGGATCAGATCCATTTTTTGGTACCCATGAAGTGAACGGCGTGGAGTCTACGCCAATGAGACCTGGCTCACAATCTCCCCATGGTCCCCTTTTTCGAATCCCATGAAGGGAGTCATTCAGTCCCCCCTTCTTTTCCCCTCTCCCTGAACGTAGGCTTCTGCTCACTCGGCCTTGTCCAGAGCGGCCAGCACCTCGCCGGGCAAGCATTTCTCCCAGCCCCACAAGAGGAGCAGCAACAAGGTAGCGTCGTCGAGCCAGCCAAGGAGAGGCACCACATCGGGGACAACGTCCACCGGGCTGATGCCATAGAGCAGAATAAGGATCACCAGCCCCTTCGCCCACCAGGGCGTGCCTGGGTGGCGAAAGCCTTGATAGAGGCGGCGCAAACGCCGCCAGATGAGCCAGCGTCTGGTGCTCATGACTCGATCAGCTCGCCGCGCAGCCGCTGGATCTGATCCCGCAGCGCCGCCGCCTGTTCGAACTCCAGATCCCGCGCATGCTGGAACATCTGCTCTTCCATCCGCTTGATCTCCTTGCTGATCTCGCTGGCAGAGCGGGCATGGTACTCCCCTTGCGGTTCGGCAGCCTTGCGACTCCCCTTGCCCGCCTTGCCCGCCGTGCGGCTGCCCCCCATGTCCATCACATCGCCGATGGCCTTGTTGAGCCCCTTCGGCACGATGCCGTGTTCCAGGTTGTGGGCGTGTTGCAGGGCGCGGCGCCGCTCGGTCTCTTCGATCGCAACCTTCATGGAGTTGGTGATGGTATCCCCGTAAAGGATCACCTTGCCGTTGAGGTTGCGCGCTGCCCGGCCGATGGTCTGGATGAGGGAGCGGGTGGAACGCAGGAAGCCCTCTTTATCCGCATCCAGAATGGCCACCAGGGAGACTTCCGGCATGTCGAGTCCTTCGCGCAGCAGGTTGATGCCCACCAAGACGTCGAACTTGCCAAGGCGCAGGTCGCGGATGATTTCCACCCGCTCCACGGTATCAATATCCGAGTGCAGATAGCGCACCCGTACCTCGTGATCCGCCAGGTATTCGGTCAAGTCCTCCGCCATCCGCTTGGTCAGTGTCGTGACCAGCACCCGCTCCTCCACCGCCACCCGCTTGCGGATCTCGGAGAGCAGATCGTCCACCTGGGTGCTGACCGGCCGCACTTCCACCTCAGGATCGAGCAGGCCGGTGGGACGCACCACCTGCTGCACCACGTCACCGCCTGACTTCTCCAGCTCGTAGGGGCCGGGGGTCGCCGAGACGAACACCGTCTGGGGCATCAGCGCCTCGAACTCGTCGAACTTGAGGGGCCGGTTGTCCAGCGCCGAGGGAAGGCGGAAGCCGTACTCCACCAGGGTCTCCTTGCGGGATCTGTCCCCTTTGAACATGGCGCCGATCTGCGGCACCGTGACGTGGGATTCGTCGATGATGAGCAGGCCGTCCCCCGGCAGGTAGTCAAACAGGGTGGGCGGCGGCTCACCCGGTGCGCGGCCGGAGAGGTAGCGGCTGTAGTTCTCTATACCGGAGCAGTAACCCAGCTCCTGCATCATCTCCATGTCGAACTGGGTGCGTTGGCTGATGCGCTGCTCCTCCACCAGCTTGTTGAGGTTCATCAGCTGCTCGCGCCGCCCCTTGAGCTCCTCCTTGATGTGCTCGATGGCACCCAGAATGGTCTCCCGCGGGGTGGCGTAGTGGGTCTTGGGGTAGATGGTGTAACGCACCACCGTCTGCTCGATGGCGCCGGTCAAGGGATCGAACAGGGAGAGGCGTTCTACCTCTTCATCAAACAGCTCCACCCGCAGGGCCAGCTTGTCCGATTCGGCGGGGTAGATGTCGATCACCTCCCCCCGCACCCGGAAGGTGCCGCGCTGGAAGGCCATGTCGTTGCGGGTGTACTGCAGTTCGGCGAGGCGGCGCAGGATATCCCGCTGATTGATCACGTCCCCCACTTTGAGGTGCAGCATCATGCTGAGGTAGGCCTGGGGATCCCCCAGACCATAGATGGCCGATACCGAGGCGACGATCACCACGTCGCGCCGCTCCAGCAGCGCCTTGGTGGCTGACAGCCGCATCTGCTCGATGTGATCGTTGATGGAGGCATCCTTCTCGATGAAGGTGTCCGTGGTCGGCACATAGGCTTCGGGCTGGTAGTAATCGTAATAAGAGACGAAATACTCCACCGCGTTGTCGGGGAAGAACTCCTTCATCTCCCCATAGAGCTGGGCCGCCAGGGTCTTGTTGGGGGCCAGGATCATGGTGGGCCGATTAAGAGTCGCGATGACGTTGGCCATGGTAAAGGTCTTGCCCGAACCGGTCACCCCGAGCAGGGTCTGGTGGGCCAGTCCCGACTCGATGCCATCGAGCAGCTGGGCGATGGCCCTCGGCTGATCCCCGGCGGGTTGAAACTGGCTGGCCAACTGGAATAACTTGCTCATGACGACTCCCGGCAAAAAACGGCAAGGGAGCAGTGTACCCCGAGTTGAAGGAGCTGGGTATCCGCTCACCCTCCCTGATGGCTATTGACCCTGAAATACGACCTCTGTATGATGCACCTCCTTGCCTGATGTTCCCCCGTAGTTCAGTCGGTAGAACGGCGGACTGTTAATCCGTATGTCACTGGTTCAAGTCCAGTCGGGGGAGCCAATTCCTCACCATCTCGGTGCAAGTTATCCACTTTAGTGCTTTCCTCTTCCAATTTTAATGCACAAGCCCTCCCCTGCGGCCTGACTCCCTTTTGATCTCCCGTTACTGACCAGCAGCGTTTTGTTCTGCTGCGTATAACTATTTGATTTTTATAGAAACAATTTATTGCAGGTATTTTTTGAACAGTCCTTGCAGCCCAGTATTGGCGCGGCTTTCAGCCTGATCGCCAAGTTTCATAAACAGGGTTATCCACAGTTTCTGTGGGTAACTTGACCAAAGCCACGGTTCATCTGGGCTGGCAGCCATTGTCCCCGGTTTGCGATGGCTGCCCCCGCTCTTCCCCATTTTCTGCTGTTTTTCCCTTCCCCCCTAAATGGGATGAATCGACTCGCGGTGCTGCCTGTGGGGGATTTTTTTTCGCTATGCCGCGTCCTGCGGGTCAGCCCTCGCCGGATGAGTCATGAGTCTCTTTTGTTACCCTTCAATTTCCTCAGTGGAAAATGCTGAAAAACATGCCCGTTTGCTCCCCATGCAGCAGGTAATAAATTGTCCACAGGAGCGTCATCCCCTCTCTGCTCGACAGCATATTTCACTCATTGACAGCGGGCCTTGCAGCGTAAAATAGAGGTGTTTTCCCCAGCCCCCCCCTCGCATCCCTATCTTCATCGAAGAGACCAGCACTTAACTGGCTGTTAATCCGCTTTGGCGCTTCTTTCTTGATACAGGATCCGGCACAATATCGGCCTCACTTTTATCCTCGGTTTTTCCGGGCATGACCATAGATTTCGTGACACTGCTACATCAAAGCGACTCCCTGCTGCTGTTCGTGGTACTAGCCTTCGGGCTGCTGCTGGGCAAGGTACGCATCGGCAACTTCCAGATAGGCAACACCATAGGCGTGCTCTTCACCGCCCTGCTGTTTGGCCAGATGGGATTCCAGTTTTCCACCTCCACTGAAAACGTCGGCTTCATGCTGTTCATCTTCTGTGTGGGAATTGAAGCGGGGCCGCACTTTTTCAGCGTCTTCCTTCGCGACGGCATCCACTACATCACCCTGACCCTGGTGATCCTGCTGTCGGCCCTGCTGCTGACCGTGGGGCTCGCCAAGTTCTTTAATCTGGGGCCCGGCATGGCCGCCGGCATTCTGGCAGGTTCCCTCACCTCCACGCCGGCCCTGGTGGGGGCGCAGGACGCCCTGCGAAGCGGATTGCTCAACCTGCCCCACCAGACCGACATGCAGTCGGTGCTGGACAACATGGGCATCGGCTACGCCCTGACCTACCTGGTGGGGCTGGTGGGGCTGATGCTGGTGGTGCGCTACCTCCCCTCCCTGGCCAGGCTGGATCTCAATACCGAAGCGCAGAAGATTGCGCGCGAGCGGGGGCTGTCCGACAGCGAGAGCCGCAAGACCTATCTG
Source organism: Aeromonas sp. FDAARGOS 1406 (assembly GCF_019048565.1). Taxonomy (NCBI): domain Bacteria; kingdom Pseudomonadati; phylum Pseudomonadota; class Gammaproteobacteria; order Aeromonadales; family Aeromonadaceae; genus Aeromonas; species Aeromonas sp. FDAARGOS 1406. Next base: position 209,235 of record NZ_CP077378.1, on the reverse strand, counting down.
CCCATCATCCGCGCCTATCGGGTCGGCCCAGAGCTCGCCGCCTGGATCGGGGGGCGTACCCTGCGGGAGACCGGCATCTATCCCCACACCGGCTGCTATGTGGAGCGCATTCGCCGCAACGGCATCCTGGCGAGCCCCGACGGTGATGCCGTCATTCAGGAAGGGGACGAGATAGCTCTGGTGGGCTACCCCGAGAGCCACGAGAAGCTCGACGTCAACTACCGCAACGGCAAAGAGGTGTTCGATCGCAACCTGCTTGACCTCCAGATCGTCACCGAAGAGATCGTGGTGAAGAACGATGCCGTGGTGGGTCGCCACCTGGTGGAGCTCAACCTCACCGAGAAGGGGTGCTTCCTGAACCGGGTGGTGCGCTCCCAGATCGAGATGCCGTTCGATCGCAATATCATGCTGCAAAAGGGTGACGTGCTGCAGATCAGCGGCGAGAAGCAGCGGGTCAAGCTGCTGGCCAACAAGATCGGCTTCATCAGCATCCACAGCCAGACCACGGATCTGGTGGCCTTTGCCACCTTCTTCGTGCTGGGGCTGCTCATCGGCTCCGTCTCCCTGGTGTTCGGCCAGATAGAGTTCGGCCTCGGCAATGCCGTCGGCCTGCTGCTGGCGGGGATCCTGATGGGCTACCTGCGGGCCAACCACCCCACGGTGGGCTATGTGCCGCCGGGGGCCCTGCGCCTTGCCAAGGATCTCGGGCTCGCTGTCTTCATGGTGAGTACCGGCCTCAAGGCGGGGGGCGGCATCCTTGATCACCTGAGCGAAGTGGGGATGGTGGTGCTCTTCTCCGGCATGCTGGTGACCACCTTGCCGGTGCTGGTAGGCTACCTGTTCGGTGTCTGGGTGCTCAAAATGAACCCAGCCCTGCTGCTCGGCGCCATCACGGGCGCACGTACCTGCGCCCCGGCCATGGACGTGGTGAACGAAGCGGCCAACAGCTCCATCCCGGCGCTCGGCTATGCCGGCACCTATGCGGTGGCCAACGTCATGCTGACCCTGGCGGGCTCCTTCATCATCGGCTTCTGGTTCTAGCCAAACGGGCCCGCAACACGCAGAAAAAGAGGAGCCTCGGGGCTCCTTTTTTCATGGGCGGGCACTCCTGGATGGAATAGTGGAAATCGTGCTATGGGGCCATCTCTATCAAACCCAATAAGCTAAATCACCCACAAGGCGCCACTTACACTCAATAAAACGAGCGAGGTGTAAGTGATGAAACGCGCATGGATGGTCGTGATCTGGTGGTTCTGCTCCCTGACGCCAGCCTGGGGGGCCGAATCCGGCAAGCAGGTGGCCCCCGAGGCAGAGACGGAGAAAAGCGCCCTGAGCTTTGAGGGGGACGAGCTTGCCAGACCCAGGCTGGGAGATCTCGACGTCATGCTGGAGCAGCGCACCATCCGAGTGCTCACCACCTACAACAAGACGGGGTTCTTCATCACCAAGGGCGTGCAGCGGGGCGTCACCTACGATGCCTTCATGCAGGTGGAAAAGCGTCTCAACGAACAGTTGCGCAAGCAAAAGGCGATCAAGCGCCACCTCAAGGTGCACTTCGTCTTCATTCCCGTGGCCCGGGAAGCGCTGCTGAGCTCCCTCATCGAGGGCAAAGGCGACATCGCCGCCGCCAATCTCACCATCACGGACAAGCGCAAGAAGCAGGGTATCGCCTTCACCGATCCCCTGCTTGAAAACGTGCGGGAGCTGCTCGTCTCCGGCCCCCTCTCCCCCAAGGTGGAAAGCGCCGCCGATCTCGGGGGCCAGCGCGTCTTCGTGCGCCCCTCCTCCAGCTACTACGAGAGCCTCATGGCCTACAACCAGGCCCGCAAGTCGGCGGGAGAGCCCCTCATCGACCTCCAACCCGCCTCGGAGGTACTCGAAGATGAAGATCTGGTGGAGATGGTGAACGCAGGCCTGCTCCCCTTCATCGTCATGGACGAGCACAAGGCCCGCTTCTGGCAAAAGATTTTCCCCGGGATCACCATTCACGACGCCCCCGTGTTCCGGGAAGGGGGCGTCATCGCCTGGGCGGTGCGCAAGGAGAGCCCCCAGTTGCTCGCCATGCTCAACGAGCAGATCAAGGCGCTGCGCGGCAAGGCGACGGGGGATGAGATCCTGGCCCGTTATCTCAAGCAGAACAAGTTCGTCAAAAGCGCCGCCGCCGAGGCGGAGCGCAAGAAATTCCTGCAGGTGGTCGAGCTGTTCCGTGAATATGGCGAACGCTATGACATGGACTGGCTGCTGATGGCGGCCCAGGGCTACCAGGAGTCCGCCCTCAACCATCATGCCCGTAGCCATGTGGGCGCCATCGGCATCATGCAGATCATGCCCGCCACCGGCAAGGGGCTGAAGGTCGGCGACATCCGCCAGCTCGAGCCCAATATTCACGGGGGCGTCAAATACATGCGCTGGATGATCGATCACTACTATGCGGACGAGCCCATGACCGCCCTCGACAAGGCCCTCTTCTCGTTCGCCTCCTACAATGCCGGCCCCGCCCGGGTAGCCAGGCTCCGTGCCGAGGCCAGGAAACGGGGGCTGGATCCCAACGTCTGGTTCCACAATGTCGAGTACGTGGCGGCAGAGAAAATCGGCCCCGAGACGGTCACCTATGTGGGCAACATCTACAAGTACTACATCGCCTACAAGCTGGTGATGGAGCAGGTGGCTCTGCGCCAGCAGGCGAGCGATGCCCTGAAACAGGAGGCGAAGGAGAACATCAGCACATCGGCGGCGAAACCGACCCAGTGATCCTTGCCGGACGAGGCGCTCACGGGCGCCTCGTTTCTATACGCGCCCCCCTCTTCGGCCCATGACCAGAATGAACACAATGGCCACAACAGCCTTAATAGCCATTACGGTCAGATTGTTTTCCAGTCAGACATGATTAATTAACCTTCTTGCAACAATCACAAGGAGAGCACCATGTTGCAAGGAACCTTCAAGCGTACCCTGATCGGTAGTCTGCTCGCACTGAGCGTCGGCGCCCACGCCCAGATCAACGAAGTCCACTTCCTGATCCCGGGCGGCGCTGGCGGCGGCTGGGATACCACGGCCCGCGGCACCGGTGAAGTGCTGGCCAAGTCCGGTCTGGTCAAGACCGTCTCCTACCAGAACATGTCCGCCGGTGGCGGCGCCAAGGCCATCGCCCACCTCATCGAGACCTCGGCCCAGTCCGACAAGACTCTGATGGTCAACTCCACCCCCATCATCGTCAAATCCCTCTCCAAGGAGCTGCCCCAGTCCTTCCGTGATCTGACGCCGGTGGCCGCCATCATCGCCGACTACCAGGCGCTGGCGGTGAAGGCTGACTCCCCCTATCAGAACTGGGCCCAGCTGCTGGCCGCCTACGAGGAGAACCCGGCCAAGGTGAAGATTGCCGGGGGTTCCGCCCGTGGCAGCCTGGATCACCTGGTCGCCGCCCTGACCTTCAAGAACGCCGGGGCCGACGCCAGCAAGCTGCGCTACGTCGCCTACGATGCCGGTGGCAGCGCCATGGCCGCCGTGCTGGCCGGAGAGACCCAGGCCATCTCCACCGGCTTTGGCGAGGCAATGGAAGCGGTCAAGTCGGGCCAGATGCGGATCCTCGGGGTCACTTCCGACAAACGCCTGCCGGGGGCGGAGCAGATCCCCACCTTCAGCGAGCAGAACAACCCCACCATCTTCGCCAACTGGCGCGGTTACTTCGCCTCGCCCACCATCAGCCCGAAGAAATCCGCCGAGTTTGCCGCCCTGCTCAAGCAGATGTACGACAAGCCGGAATGGGAAGTGGTCCGCAGCCGCAATAGCTGGACCAACCTCTACCAGTCAGGTCCCGAGTTCACCGCCTTCCTTGACGGCCAGGAGCAGCAGATCGGCGGCCTGATGCGCGAGCTCGGCTTCATCAAATAACCCTCGCTGTCCCATCGCAGGCGGGCGCAGGCCCGCCGCTCATGTTGGAGTCAAAAGATGAACATTACCAAGGAGCGACTGGGGGGCCTGCTGTTTCTGCTGCTCTCCCTCGCCTATGGCTACTACGCCACCGAGATACCGGGCTACCCCGGCGACGAATACGAACCCTTCACCGCCAGCACCCTGCCCTATGCCCTGGCCGGGATCGGGGCGCTGCTCTCCCTGCTGCTGGTGCTCTTCCCCGGGGGCGAGCCCCTGCGCCGGGAAGAGGGGGACTGGCGCCGGGTCTTCATCCTGCTCGGGCTCATGGTCATCTACGGACTGGGGCTCACCTGGTTTGGCTTCGTGCTCTCGACCATCGCCTTCCTGAGCGTGGGCATCCGGGTGCTCGGTGAACCCAGCCTGCGCTACGGCCTGATGATCAGCGTCCCCTTCTCCATCGGCTTCTGGGCCCTGCTCACCAAGGGGCTCAACGTCTATCTGGAGCCGGGTCGCCTGTTCACCCTGCTCGGTTTCTAAGGAGTCACCATGTTAGACGGAATCTTGCAAGGACTCGGCACCGCACTGCTGCCGGTCAACCTGATGATGGTGGTGCTTGGCTGCTTCATCGGCACCTTTATCGGCATGTTGCCGGGCCTTGGCCCGGTCACCGCCATCGCCCTGATGATCCCCATCACCTATGGCCTGGATCCGGCCTCCGGCATCATCTTGATGGCGGGGGTCTATTACGGCGCCATCTTCGGGGGCTCCACCTCCTCCATCCTGATCAACGCCCCCGGCTGCTCCGCCACCGTGGTCACCGCCTTCGACGGCTATCCCCTGGCCTGCAAGGGACAGGCGGGCAAGGCGCTGGCCATCGCCGCCTACGCCTCCTTCACCGGCGGCACCCTCTCCGCCATCATGCTGATGGTGGCGGCGCCCCTGCTCGCCAAGGTCTCCCTCTCCTTCCAGTCGGCGGACTACTTCGCCCTCATGGTGCTGGGCCTCTCCGCCGTGGCAGCCTTTGCCGGCAAGGGGCAGGTGCTCAAGGCGCTGATCATGGCGCTGTTCGGCATCATGATCTCCACCATCGGCATCGACCGCAGCGTCGGGGTGGACAGGTTCACCTTCGGGCTGCCGGATCTGCGTGACGGCTTCTCCTTCCTGCTGCTGGCCATGGCCACCTTTGCCCTCGCGGAGATCCTGATGGCGGTGCTGCGCCCCGGCAAGGACAACAGCGAGGAAGAGGCAAGGCAGATGCAGCAGCTCGGCAGCCTCAAGCTGAGCAAGGAAGAGGTCAGGGAAATCGCGCCTCCCATCGCCCGCTCCTCGGTGCTGGGCTTTCTCATCGGCGTGCTGCCGGGAGCCGGCGCCACCATCGCCGCCTTCATGGCCTATGGGGCCGAGCGCAACATCGCCGGCAAACAGCGCCAGGAGCAGTTCGGCAAGGGCAGCCTGCGCGGTCTGGCCGCCCCGGAAGCGGCCAACAACGCCGCCTCCACCGGCTCCTTCGTGCCCCTGCTGACCCTGGGGATCCCGGGCTCCGGCACCACGGCCCTCATCCTGGGCGCCCTGGTGGCCTACGGCATCCAGCCGGGCCCACGTCTGTTCATGGAGCATCCGGACGTCTTCTGGTCGGTGATCATCTCCATGTATCTGGGCAACGTGGTGCTGTTGATCCTGAACCTCCCCCTCATCCCCTACCTGGCCCGGGTACTGGCGGTGCCGCGCCCCGTGCTCATCCCCATGGTGCTGCTGTTCTCCCTGACCGGGGTCTATCTGGTCTCCTTCAACACCATGGACATCCATGTGATGGCCATCGTTGCACTGATCGCCATCGGCCTGCGCCTGCTCACCTTCCCCATGGCCCCCATGCTGCTCGGTTTCATCCTGGGGGGCATGCTGGAGGACAACCTGCGCCGGGCCCTGGTGATCAACGACGGCAGCCTGAGCTTCCTGTGGGAGCGCCCCATCACCCTCGCCTTCACGGTGATCACCCTGACCATGTTGCTGCTGCCCGTCTGGCAGTGGTGGCAGGCTCGCCGGGCCCCCAAGGGGGAGCCTGCCACCAACCACTGAATCGATGAGCCTCTGCCACCTCTGAACCCTGCCCATAACGCGCAGAGACCTTGATGCCCATGGGAAGCAAACCCTGACAAAAAGAGCGCCGAAAGGCGCTCTTTTCTTGTCTGGACGACAGGTTCCGGGCGACCGGATCACGGCTTGCGGTAACGCCGCTCCGGCCGCCCGACGGTGCCATATTCGAGCTCTGGGCTCGCCAGTTGCTGCCCCACCAGAAATTCCAGATAGCGGCGCGCCGTGGTCCGGCTCACCCCTATCCGGCAGCCTATCTCCTCGGCACTGGCGGCCACCGGAGTCAGGGCCGCCAGCACCCGCTGCAGGGTGAGAGCATCGATGCCCTTGGGCAGTCCTTCTGCCGCCACCTGCTGCAACGGCGTACCGAACAGGGTATCCACCGCCTGCTGGTCGATGTCGGCCAACGCCGCCAGGGCGGCGATGCTCTGACGGTACTTCTCCAGGGTGTCGCGCAGCCGCTCGAACACCACGGGCTTCAAGATGAAATCCACCACCCCGAGGCGCATCGCCTCCTGCAGGGCTGCAGCTTCCCGCGCCGCGGTGAGCAGGATCACATCCAGACTCGCCCCCGACTGGCGCAGCTCTCTCAATAGCGAGAACCCCTCTCCATCGGGCAACCAGACATCCAGCAGCACCAGATCGGGCCGGAGGATCCCTATCTGCTCCCTGGCATCGAACAGGGTCAACGCCACCCCCAGCACCTCGAAACCGGCGAGGCGCTGCACGAAGCGGCGGTGGATCTCGGCAATGGCGGGATCATCCTCGACGATCAGGATCTTGATCACTCACACCTCCTTGGGAATGTAACAGACGACGCAACTTCCCTGCGTCGTGGCTTCGATGGTGATCTCCCCCTGCAGGGCATCCAGGGTCTTGCGCACCAGGGAGAGCCCGATACCGTGTCCTGGCTCGGGCTTGCTACTGACCCCCTGTTCGAACAACCTGTCCGCCAACTGCGGGTCGATGCCGCCAGCCCCGTCTTCCACCTCCAGCACCAGATCCTGCCCCAGATCGCTCAGGGAAACCCGGATGGGCTGATAGGGCGCACCGTGGCGGCGGGTCGCCTCGAAGGCGTTGTCGATGAGGTTGCCCAGCACCGTTACCAGCTGGGAACCGCTGACACGGGCAGGAATGTCGTGCAGACGGGCATCGGGATCGATCACGAGCTCAAGACCGAGCTCGTGTGCCCTGTGGTATTTGCCGAGCAGCAACCCCGCCACCTTGGGTTTGGCGATGGCCCCCATCAGGAAGCCGAGCAGGGTCTGCTCGGTGGCCGCCTCCCGCCCGATGAAGGCGAGCGCCTCCCGGGTGGCACCGAGCTCAATGAGGCCGGCGATGGTCCCGAGCTGGTTGTTGTGCTCGTGGGTCTGCACCCGCAGCAGATCGCTGTAGGCCTGCACCTGGGAGAGCTGGGCACTGAGTTCCGCCAGCTCGTCCTTGCGCCGAAAACTCGACACGGCGCCGATCAGCTTGCCCTCGCGCACCAGCGGCAACCGGTTGACGATGAGGGACTGGCCGTTGAGCACGATCTCCTCGTCAAACTGGGGGGTCTGCTCTTGCAGGATGGAGAGCATGCGACTGCCCGGCAGCAGGTGACCGATGGGCTGTCCAATGGCGGCCCGGGCAGTGGTGTCGTCCAGGCGCAGCAGCTTGATGCCGTTGGGGTTCAGAGAGGTGAGGCGCCCTTGCTCGTCGATGGTGAGGATCCCCTCGCGCACCGTGCGCAGGGTACAGTCTAGCTCCGCATAGAGACGCCCCATCTGCTCGGGTTCAAAGCCGAAAATCGCCTTCTTGTAGCGCCGGGCCAGCCAGGCGGCGGCGACACTGTTGAGCAGCACGATGAGCAAGGTCATGGCCAGGCCGAAGCGCAAATAGTCCTGCAGATCCGCATCGATGTCCCGCACCAGATAGCCGACCGACACCACCCCGATGATCTTGCCCATCTCGTCACGGATGGGCCCCTTGCCGCGCACCGAGACCCCGAGGGACCCCTGGGCCCTGGAGATATAGGCCTCCCCCTGCAGGGCACGCTCGGGATCATCACCCACCATGGGTTTGCCAATCCGGTCCGCATTGGGGTGCGCCAGGCGGCGTGCCTGCCTGTCCCCGATGACGATGTAGCTGGCCCCGACCTCGGCGCGGATCCGCTCCACCAGGGCATTGAGGCGGACCGTATCCGCCCGCTTCACCCCGGCGATGACGCCGGACTCCCGCGCCACCAGCCGTGCCACATCCAGGGCCTGATCCCCCACCTCACGGTAGCGCTGCTCGGCGACATAGTAGTAGCTGGCCCCGCTCAGCAACACCAGTTGCAGCAGACTGACCAGACAGAGAATGAGCAGGAAGCGTCCTTGCAACCCGAGCCTCATGCCTCCTTGTCGCCTCGCAACAAGTCGAGCAGCAGACTGCCATCGCGCAGGGCCTTGTGCACCTGCACCGAGGTGGGTTTGGTGGGATCTTCGTAGAAGTGGGTGGATTCAATCTGCAGGCGCACCAGGTACTCGGCGGGCAACTGGCTTGCCAGGGACTGGTGCAACATGGGGAAGAGCAGTCGATCGGCCCGGGTGATCTCCCCCCCGAGCAGCAGCTTGCCCGGATTGAGCAGGCAGATGAGGTTCGCCAGGACCCGGGAGAGGCGGCCTGCTGCCTGGTGCAGGATGTCCTGACACAGGCTGTTGCCGGCCAGCGCCAGCTCGCACAGCTCGCGTATGGTGACGCTTTCGGGCAGATCGAACTCCTGCATCCGTTCGCGCAGCTCCCGATATTGCGCCTCCAGCGCCTGATTGGTCACGAGGGTGCAGGCGCAGCCGAAGCCACCGCAGTAGCAGCGCTGGCCATAGGGTTCGAGCTGCAGGTGGCTGAGATCCCCGAGCAGAGCCGACTCGCTCTCGATGAGCTGGCCATTGACCACCATGCCGACCCCGATGTCGTTGTGCACGAACACCAGCACCGCATCCGAGCAGTTCCTGGCGGCGCCCCACTCCCGCTCGGCCTGGATCCAGGTGCGCACGTCGCCGCTCACCAGCACGGGTACCGAGAAGGCTTCCTGCAGGGTGGGACCGAGGGGCCAGTTGCGCAGATCGTAATAGGGAAAATGCTTGACCATGCCGGAGTGGCGCTCCACCTGGCCGGGCAGGCAGAGGGCGATGCAGGCCAGACGCAGCGCCTTCTTGGGCAAAAAGCCCTCGATGGCCCGCACCAGGCTGGCCAGCAGCTCGGCACGCTCCGCCTCGTTGAAAACATGGCGATGGCGTGCCAGGGAGTGACCCGCGAGATCGAACAGGGCCATGTCCACATAGCCGCGCCCCAGGCGCATGGAGAGAAACTGGAAGCGGCGCTCGTTGATGCGCAGCAGGGTCTGGCGACGACCACGCCCCACCGAGCTCTCGCCGCAGGTGACCACCAGGCCGCCGTCCAGCAGCTCGCGGGTGATCTTGGTGATGCTGGCCGGCGACAGGCCGGTCAGACGGGACAGATCGGTACGGGACAGCTCCTTGTGCTCCTCCAGGCTGGCATAGACCAGGCCGTAGTTGAGCTGACGGATCAAATCGATACTGCCTTTCACGATCTCATTCATAGGGTTGGGGCTAACGAAAGGAACGAATGGCGCGATTTTCACACATTCTGCGCCGATCCCCAAATTTGCCGTCTGGAAATCCTGTCCAGACGGCAAAAATGTGATTAGTAACGGAAGCGGGAGACGAGTTGGCGCAATTTGTCACCCGTGCCTGCCAGGGCGCGGGTGGTGGTGCTGGACTCCCCGGACGCCTCGGTCAGCTCGCTGACGATCTGCTGGATGGCCACCAGGTTCTTGTTGATCTCCTCGGAGACCGCGTGCTGCTCCTCGGCGGCCGTGGCGATCTGGATGTTCATGTCGTTGATGGTGCCGACCGCCGCCAACATGCTGTCCAGGGAGCTGGCGATGTGGCTCGCCTCCTGCACCGTCTCCTGGCTGCGTGCCTCGCTGGCCTGCATCACCTCCACCGCCTGTTTCACTCCGCCCTGCAGGCGCTGGAGCATCTCGTTGATCTCCTTGGTGCTCTGCTGGGTACGGCCCGCGAGGGATCGCACCTCGTCCGCCACCACCGCAAAGCCGCGCCCCTGCTCGCCCGCCCGGGCCGCCTCGATGGCGGCGTTGAGGGCCAGCAGGTTGGTCTGATCGGCGATGCCGCGAATGACCTCCACCACGGAGCCTATCTTGCCGGTCTCGTGGGCGAGCTGCTCGATGACCCCGGCCGCCACATGCACTTCGCCCACCAGCCGGTTGATGCTGCCGATGGCGCTGTTCACCACGCCGCGGGCCGCATCGGACTCGCGGGCCGCATCGCTGGTGGCGCTGGCGGCGTTGGAAGCGCTCGCCGCCACCTCCTGGGCGGTGGAGCTCATCTCGGTCACCGCTGTCACCACCTGATCCGTCTCCTTGCCGTGGCCCTGCATCTGTCTGTCCGCATGTTCGCTCAGGCTATGCAGCCGATCCACGGCCCCCAGCAACTGGTGACTGGTCTCCCCCACCTGGCTCACCACCGACTGGATCCGCTCGACGAAGCGGTTGAAGGCGGCGGCCAGCTGCCCCACCTCGTCCTTGCTCTGCACCTTGAGGCGCTGGGTCAGATCCCCGTCCCCGTCGGCGATGTCGTTGAGTGCGGCGACCGCATCCGCCAGCGGGCGGGTGACCCGGTTGCCGATCACCACCGTGGCCGCCAGGGTCACCCCCAAGATCACCAGGATGAACAGCACCCCGGTTTTCAGGGAGCCATACATGGTCTCCTCCCGCTCGCTGCGCAGGGTGGCCAGCTCATTGTCGATGTCGTCGATGTAGAAGCCCGTGCCCACGACCCACTGATATTTGTCGAGCACCAGGTTGAAGGAGAGCTTGGGGGCATCCCGCCCGACAGAGGGCTTGTTGGTCCAGTACTCCGAGAAACCATCTCCTTCCCGCGCCGACTTGATGATCCCCTGAATGAGGAAGGCACCCTTGGTATCCTTGTCCTGCCAGCGGTTCTTCCCCTCCATCTCGGGCCGGGTCGGCAGCAGCACGGTATTGCCCTGATAGTCATAGACGAAGAAGTAGCCGTCGCTGCCATAGCGCAGCGGCCGCAATATCTCCTTCACCTGCTGGCGCACTTCGGGACTGTCAGGCTTGCCGTAGCTGCCCTCGATGGCCGTCTTGGCCAGCATCAGATAACTGCTGAGCAGCGCCTTGCGCTCCTTGATTGCCCTCTCCCGCGTCACCACCAGATCCGACTCCAGATCGCTCCTGGCCACCAGATAGTTGCTGAGATTGACCACCAGGGCCATCAGCAGCACGGGGATGGCCCCCAGTAACAGGATCTTCTGCTTAAGTGTCATGGTGTCACCCTTTGTGCTGTGTTCATTGCTGCATGATGTCTGCCTAAACGGCATGGGAAGCTGGCCGAAAGGGAAGTGCGTTCGCTACAATCCCGCCACCTTTAATTATCGACCAGATGAGCTGACTCATGAACCTATGTCCTTGCGGTTCCTCTCTTTTTCTTGCCAAGTGCTGCGGTGTACTCCACGCAGGTCAGCCCGCCGCCACCCCGGAGCAGCTGATGCGATCCCGCTACAGCGCCTTCGTGCTGGGATTGGGAGAATATCTGGTACACAGCTGGCACCCGGACTATCTGAACGGGCTGACCGCGGCCGACCTCTCATCGACCGACACCCGCTGGGATGGCCTCGAGATCCTCGCCAGCCAGGGCGGCCCCGATGACATCCTCGGCATGGTGGAATTCAAGGCCTGGTTCCTGGAGGGGGACGAACGTCACTGCCTTCATGAGCGCTCCCGCTTCGTGCGCCATCAGGGGCGCTGGGTCTACACCGACGGCGAGCAGGATCCGGCGCCGCTGCGGGTCGGGCGAAACGACCCCTGCCCCTGTGGCAGCGGCAAGAAGTTCAAGAAGTGCTGCGGCTGAGGTTTCCCCCACGCCGCCCTCTGGCCAGCCCCCGGGCTGGCCTTCTCCCCTCCCGTCATGCTTTCCCCTGCCTGCCTCGACGGTGACGTGAGGTTCATCACATTTCGCTCATCACCTCACACTTAATGAGCGTTTACGAACATTAATTTGGCCCATATCAAACATTTTACGTCGTGGAGGCGCCACACTGGCCTCATCTGGAAGAGATGAGACGGGCACGAATGAAAAGAATCACCACACAAGTCGTCATCATAGGGGGGGGCGCCACCGGCGCCGGCATCATGCGCGATTGCGCGCTGCGCGGCATCGACTGCATCCTACTTGAGCGGGACGACATCGCCGCCGGCACCACGGGCCGCAACCATGGCCTGCTCCACTCCGGCGCCCGCTACGCGGTGACGGATCAGGAGTCCGCCCGCGAATGCATTCAGGAGAACCGCATCCTCAAGCGGATCGCCAGCCACTGCGTCGAGGACACCGGCGGCCTCTTCATCACCCTGCCGGAAGATGACATCCATTTTCAAAATACCTTCATGGACGCCTGCGCCCTGGCAGGCATCGACGCCCGCCAGCTGGATCCCGCCGAGGCGCTGCGCCTTGAACCCAACGTCAACCCGGCGCTGATCGGTGCCATCCAGGTGCCGGACGGCACGGTCGACCCCTTCCGTCTGGCTGCCGCCAACGTGCTGGACGCCAAGGAGCACGGCGCCCGCATCTTCACTCACAGCAAGGTGCTGGGGCTGCTGCGCACCCAGGATAGGGTGCACGGGGTCAAGGCCATCAACACCCGCACCGGCGAAGCGTTCGAGGTGGAGTGCCAGGAGGTGATCAACGCCGCCGGCATCTGGGGCCAGCAGATCTGCGAGTATGCCGACCTCGGCATCCGCATGTTCCCCGCCAAGGGCTCATTGCTCATCATGGATTACCGCCTCAACCAGCTGGTGCTCAACCGCTGCCGCAAACCGGCGGACGCGGACATTCTGGTGCCGGGCGATACCATCTCCCTCATCGGCACCACGTCGAGTCGCATCGATTACCACAAGATTGACCAGCTCACCGTCGAGCCCGAAGAGGTGGAGGTGCTGCTGCGCGAGGGGATAAAACTGGCCCCCATCATGGCCCGCACCCGATTGCTGCGCGCCTACGCCGGCGTTCGCCCTCTGGTGGCAGTGGATGGCGACGAGTCCGGCCGCAACATCAGCCGTGGCATCGTGCTGCTGGATCACGCCGAACGAGATGGCCTCCAGGGTTTCAACACCATCACAGGCGGCAAGCTGATGACCTACCGGCTGATGGCCGAATGGGCCACCGACTTGCTTGCCAAAAAGCTTGGCAACAGCAAGCCCTGCCGCACCGCCGAGCTGAGCCTGCCCGGCTCGCGGGATCCGGAGAAGGTCTCCGCCCCCGGTCTCTCGGTACCCGCCGAAGGCTCGGCCCAGTACCGCCACGGCGAGCGGGTCATCGCCTTTTTCCGCGACAACCCCAAGGCCAACGCCCTCATCTGCGAGTGCGAGATGGTGACCGCGGGCGAGATTGAATACGCCCTGCGGGAGCTCGACGTGGACAACCTGGTGGACTTGCGCCGCCGCACCCGCCTCGGCATGGGCCCCTGTCAGGGGGAGCTGTGCGCCTATCGCGCCGCCGGTCTGATGCAGGAGTACGGCAAGGCGGACGGTCGTCAGGCCTGCGTCATGCTGCGCCAGTTCCTGGAGGAGCGCTACAAGGGCACCCGGCCGGTGCTGTGGGGCGATGCCCTGCGGGAAGCGGAATTTACCTACTGGATCTACGAAGGGCTGTTCGGCCTTGGCGAGTGGACGGCCCCCCACCTGGTGAGCGAGCCCCCCTTCCCGCTCGATGCCAGCACCGCCAATTCCACCAAGGAGCGCAGCCATGAAATTTGACAGCATCGTGATCGGCGGCGGCATGGCGGGCCTCTCCGCAGCCCTGCGCCTCGCCGAGGCGGGCCAGAAGACCCTGCTGATGGCCTCCGGCCAGAGCGCCCTGCACTTCTCCTCCGGCTCGGTGGATCTGCTGGAGAGCGACGGGGATCCCCGCGCCGCCCTGCCCGCCTTCATGGCGGCCCATCCGGATCACCCTTACAGCAAGGTGGGGATGCAGAATATCGAGGGGAGTCTGGCCGACCTGCAACGCCACTGCGCAGAAGAGGGGCTACCCTTGATGCGCCAGGAGCACAACCACCAGCGGCTGACCCCCATCGGCACCCTGAAATCCACCTGGCTCTCCCCCGACACTTGCGCCTGCATGACCGATGCCCCCGCCCCGGACGTCATCCTGCTCGCCACCCTGGAAGGGTTTCGCGATTTTCACCCGGCGCTCGCGGCGGCGAATCTCGCGACCCACGCCCGTTTTGCCCACAGCCGCATCCTGACCGGGGAAATTCGCCTGCCCCAGCTCGCCCAGTTCAGCCGCAATCCCCACGAGTTTCGCTCCGCCGACATCGCCCGCCTGTTCGACAAGCAGGGGCCTGGCCAGCAGGACCTGCTGGCGGATCTGGCCCGCGAGATCAGCCGCATGGTGCAGGGATGCGGCGTGCCCGGCTGTCGCCATATCGTGCTGCCCGCTTGCCTGTCGCTGGGGCTGGTCGGCCCGCGTCTGAGCGAGCTGGAACGGCGCACCGGCTGCACCATCAAGGAGGTGGCCACCATGCCGCCGTCCCTCATCGGCATGCGAATGCAGGAGGCCCTCAAGCGCCGCGTCATGACCCTTGGCGGCACCTTCCTCACCAGCGAGCGGGTGCTGGGCGCCCGCTATGACGGCGACAAGGTGATCGGGGTGCACAGCCAGCACGGGGAGGATCAGCTGTTCGAGGCGGACCACTTCGTGCTCGCCTCCGGCAGCTTCTTCAGCCGCGGGCTGGAGTCGCGCCTCGGGGGCATTCGTGAACCCATCTTCGATGCCGACGTACTGAGCCTTGCCGAGCGCGACGCCTGGGCCGGCCGCCGCCTGTTCGACCACCACCCCTTCATGGGCTTCGGGGTCAAGACCGACGAGCGGCTGCGGGTGCTGCGCGGCGGCAGGCCCCTCACCAACCTCTACGGCGCCGGCAGCGTGCTGGCGCACTATGACCCCATTAAAGAAGGTTCCGGCTCCGGCGTGGCCGTTGCCACCGGCTGGCAAGCCGCTGGCCATATTCTGGCGGAGGGCTGAGATGAATCACATATTCCCACTCCAACGACACAGCGTGCTGGCCCACGACGATGCCCAATCCATGGAGGGCTCTGGCTCAGGTGTCGCGGTCGCCACCGGCTGGCAGGCCGCCGGTCACATTTTGAGTTCAGCCCAATGATGATTTCGCCCCATATCCCGTGCCTTCACACCCAACGGGAGGAGAACTGACATGCTACTGGATCATGCCAACCAGACTTTCGATCAGTGCATCAAATGCACCGTCTGTACCGCCTACTGCCCGGTGGCCAAGGCCAACCCGGCCTACCCCGGCCCCAAGCAGGCGGGCCCGGATGGGGAGCGGCTGCGCATCAAGAGCCCCGAGCTCTTTGACAGCGCCCTCAAGTACTGCACCAACTGCAAGCGCTGCGAAGTGGCTTGCCCGAGCGGGGTGCGCATCGGCGACATCATCGCCAAGGCCAAGCACCAGTACAGCGGCTTCAAACCGGGGATCCGCGAGTTCGTGCTCTCCCACACGGATCTAATGGGCAGCATGTCCACCCTGATGGCCCCGGTGGTCAACTTCACCACCGGCCTCAAGCCGATGAAGCAGGTGCTGGACAAGGCGCTGGGGGTCTCCTCCCACCGGGACTTGCCCAAATACTCACAAGGCACCTTCCGCGGCTGGTACAAGAAGCAGAAAACGACTCAGGCCCGCTTTGCGCGCCAGATCGCCTACTTCCACGGCTGTTATGTGAACTACAACCACCCCCAGCTCGGCAAGGAGCTGGTGCAGGTGCTCAACGCCATGAACATCGGTGTCCAGCTGCTTGCGCGGGAGAAGTGCTGCGGCGTGCCGCTGATTGCCAACGGCTTCATGGACAAGGCCAGGCAGCAGGCGGCTTTCAACATCCAGCAGCTGGAGAACACCCTGCTCGGCAACGAGATGCCGCTCTTGGCCACCTCCTCCACCTGCGGCTTCACCCTGCGGGACGAATATCCCCACCTGCTGGAGCAGGACAACCACAAGGTGCGCGATCGCATCTCCCTGGTGACCCGCTTCCTGTGGAACGAGTTCGATCGGGGCAACAAACCGGCCATGAAGCCCCTCAATCTGCACATCGCCTACCACACCCCCTGCCACCTGGAGAAGATGGGGGGCGTCATCTACACCCTCGAGCTGCTGCGGGCCATCCCCGGCGTCAAGGTGACGGTGCTGGACTCCCAGTGCTGCGGCATCGCCGGCACCTACGGCTTCAAGTCGGAAAACTACGACACCAGCCAGGCCATCGGTCAGGGGCTGTTTGATCAGATAAACCGGCTCAAACCCGATCTGGTCATCACCGACTGCGAGACCTGCAAGTGGCAGATCGAGATGAGCACGGCGTTTCGCTGCGAACACCCGGTGCACCTGCTGGCACGGGCGCTGGCCTGACCGCTATCCCCCGGTCCGCCCATCATCAGGGGCACCGGCTTGGAAGAGACACTCCCGGTCAATGCCTGCGCCCCCTCTGGCCGGCATTGACCGGGATCGGCGCGGCAAGGCTCTGACGCCGCCCGGGCAGCCCGATGGGAGGCCCGGGCGGCGAACTCTTTTGGTTGTTTGAACCGCTAGCACAGTGAAAAGCAGCAACAACACCCACTCTGTTAAAAACCACCTCCCATTGCCACCACCAGAAAACATCAAGCCAGCATATTCAGCCAAAAAAAAGAGCCGGCATTCGCCGCAATGCTGTTCACTTAAGCGGAGCCGCATTGCGATTTACCGGAAAACGGGTCTTTGATATCTTCACCGCCCTGGGTCTCGATGGCCTGGGGCGTTTTTCTATGAACATGACGCCTATGCAGCCCCGCAACTCCGCCAACCTCCGTGGCGTATGGGCTGGCGATAACGCGCCCGCCATCACTGCCATCTGGTTCGCGATGAACTGACAGGCAAACTTAAAGCTCACCTCATTGGGCGCTCGCTGATGGGCTACGGCGGCCTGGCTGGCCTCCCGCCTGACCAGATTGTATCCAAGCAGCAATCCCCACAGCTCCTGATAGACCAAGTCCACTTTCTTGCTTCTCAGCGTGATGGCGTTGTGCTGCATCGCGCTTTTGATATCCCGGTATCCCAGCTCGATTTCCCAGCGCTCGTGGTACAGGGTCGCCACCTGAGCTGCGCTGAATCGCGCCACGGGCAGGGAGGTAAAGACCGTTTTCTCCTTGCCTGCCACCTCATAGGTCACTGCGCGAACTTGCCAGTGTGTCGGCAACGCCGGGTTTTTCTTGCGAGCCTGAGGCGAGACCGTCATTTGCAACAGACGGTCACCGTCGCCATAGCGCTCAAGTTCCGTGTATACCAGCCCCTTGCGTTCCGGGATGAGCCAGTGACGGTCGGTGTCTTCGGCCTGAATACGCAGCAACAGGTCGGCACCGAAGAAGCCTTTATCCAGCAGGGTCACTGACTTGTCCGGCAATGAGTGAATGAACTCGCTGGCCAGGGGGATTTCCCCTTTGCGGTACGGGCTGATGGCCGCGTTGGCAATGACATGCGAGCGGACATTCATGAGCGTGACCAACCGCAGCATCGGGTAGGGTGTCTGCCGGTTGGTTGAGGTGTTACCCGAGCCGAAATGTGCTCTGAGTTCAGGCATATCCTGGGTTCGGAACAGGGCCCCATCGATGGCAAAGACCTGTAAACCGTGCCAATGGTCTTCAGGATAACGTTCCCGCCCCCACACATCGGCGCACTGTTTGAACAGCCACTCGAGCGGCTGTTTGCCGAGTCGCTGACGGGCCTGAGACAGGGCACTGTCCGCGAGCAAGGCATCATTGGCCAACCCTTCTGCACAGATGTTGAGGCGCCGAGCGACCTCGGAGATGGGCTCATTGCGGAAAAAGGCCATCCCCACGACGAGCCACAAGACCATATCAGAAGGTAAGCAGCGTCGGCGGATAGTGGCCTTTTCAGACAAGGCGGCAGCGGCAGTAATCCATTCGTCGGGAATATGGTCGGCAAAAATGGCCAGCCGAGCCAGCATGTCGCCAGATGCCTCAACAACATCGTTCAGATCGTTTGCAATAGACATAAAAAATCCGGAACCAGTGATTGGTTCCGGATTGTCCTACAGCAGAAGGATCGGTCAATGGATCCTTAACTGATCAGCATTGCCGTGACAGGCGGCTATTTTACCGTCAATAACCCCCTATAACCCTTCGTCATTTTCGAAAATATCGAAAGTAAATGCCGCCAACCGTCCTATTAAATTCAATAAGACGCTATCAAGCCGCGAATATGCTGGAATAAAGCCCTTATTTTCCCTTTCATGAAAACAGATGGCTCTCTTGGCACCCATTTCTACGACAGCTTCTGTCACAAAGTCCCTTGACAGGGACCATGGTGATGGAAAACCGAAGCCTCCCCCTCACCCCTTCGCAAGCTTAATATTGAATTTAAATTCAATATCAGCAGTTTATTCTCTCTCTGCATGCGGTGTATCTCTCCGCCGCCTCTCGCCCAGCCCTCCTCGCCAACATGATGAACATCGTTTTTACCTATTTTCATCAAAAGAGAACGGGTGGAAATAACCCTTGGATGAGGTTCAATAATTCCACCTGGATCGCACTTTTAGCATCCCTCATCCCCCTCAATTGATCTAGCGCAACTCTCACGGGGATAAATGATTATCCATTTTACCCATTTGGTATTATTCCCTCGAGCAATTGCATAAATACCAATTTATATGCAGCCATAACAATGGATCGGCCTGCCATGCCCGTCGATGATGAGCACAGATGTCCACACCAAGATGGAACGGTCAGGCCCGACATGGACTTTTTATCTGGGAGTGATGACCGTGGGTTCATATGACAAGCTATTTCGACCAGGGCTGGCGGCCCTGCTGCTGACCGCCCTGCTGGGTGCAGGCAGTCTGGCGCAGGCAGACGACAGCGCCCCCAAAGGGAAGATTGAGGCGCGCAGCGAGCTGTTCGCCAAGGATCACGCCGATCAGTTCACCAGTTGGAAAGGCACCAGCGAGAGCCGCGAGCGCACCGACGCCCTGGCGGAAGATCCGCAGATGGTGGTGCTCTGGGCCGGCTACCCCTTCTCCAAGGATTACAACAAGCCGCGCGGCCACTTCTATGCCCTGACCGACGTGCGGGAAACCCTGCGCACCGGCGCCCCAAAAACTGCCGAAGACGGTCCGCTGCCCATGGCCTGCTGGAGCTGCAAAGGCCCGGACGTGGCCCGCGTCATCGACGAGAAGGGTGAGGATGGCTACTTCAAAGGGATGTGGGCAAAGGGCGGACCGGAAATCGTCAACACCATAGGCTGCGCCGACTGCCACGACACCGCCTCGAAAGAGTTCAAGGAGGGCAAACCTGCCCTGCACCTCTCCCGTCCCTATGCCGACCGGGCCATGACCGCCATCGGCAAGCCGTTCAAGGAGCAGGGGCGCTTCGATCAGCAGTCCCAGGTGTGCGGCCAGTGCCACGTGGAGTACTACTTCAGCGGCCCCACCAAGGCGGTGAAATTCCCCTGGGACAAGGGCACCACAGTGGAGCAGATGGAGCAGTATTACGATGAAATAGGCTTTGCCGACTGGACCCATGCCCTCTCCAAGACCCCCATGCTCAAAGCCCAGCACCCCGAGTACGAGACCTGGCGCGCCGGCATTCACGGCCAGAACAACGTCGCCTGCGTCGACTGCCACATGCCCAAGGTGCAGAACGAGCAAGGCAAGGTCTACACCGACCACAAGGTAGGCAACCCCTTCGATCGCTTCGACCAGACCTGCCGCAACTGCCACACCCAGAGCAAAGAGATGCTGCAAGGGGTGGTCAAGCAGCGCAAGGACGCCGTCACCGAAATCAAGCTCAAAGTCGAGAAGCAGCTGGTGCACGCCCACTTTGAAGCCAAGGCCGCCTGGGATGCCGGCGCCACCGAGGCCGAGATGAAGGACATTCTGCAGGACATCCGTCACGCCCAATGGCGCTGGGACTTCTCCATCGCCTCCCACGGGGTGCAGATGCACGCCCCGGAAGTGGCGCTGCGCATGCTGGGAACCGCCCTGGACAAAGCCGCCGATGCTCGCACCAAGCTGGCACGCCTGCTGGCCGCCAAGGGGATCAGCCACGAGATCGCCATTCCTGACATCTCCAGCAAGGAGAAGGCCCAGGCCGCTCTTGGCATGGACATGAAACAGATGAACAGCGACAAGGCCCAGTTCCTCAAGACCACTGTCCCCGCCTGGGATGCCGAGGCCAAAGCGGCCGGACGGCTCGCACAATGACGAGGCATGCGGGCCCCCAGTGTCGGGCCCGCAGCCGGATGGAGGCTTCCTATGGGTGATTTAACGATGGATTTCTTACGACTGATGCTGATGGCAGCCATGCTGCTCACCAGCCTGCAGGGCCAGGCGGCCGATGCGGCAACCGCCCCGGCACCGACTACACATGAAGTGGAATTTCTGCGCAGTGCCGACAAGGCCTGCACCGACTGCCACAAGGAGCAGGTCGAAGGCATGCACGGCAAGCACGGCCAGGCGACCAACCCCAACAACCTGGCGCCGGTCACCTGCACCAACTGCCACGGTCAACCCTCCCCCCAACACCGGGAAGGGGTCAAGGACGTGATGCGCTTTAGCGACAGCTTCAATGACAAGCAAAGCGTCCTGGCAGACAAGCAAAGCGCCTTGGCAGAAAAGCAGAGCACCGAGAGCTACCCCATCGCCGAGCAGAACGGGGTCTGCATGAGCTGTCACGAGCCCAAAGTGCTGCGCGAGGCGCTCTGGGCCCACGACGTGCACGCCACCAAGCTCACCTGCACTAGCTGCCACCAGCTGCACCCGGCCAAGGAGCCCATGGTGGCAATTCCGGAGAAGTCCCGCATCAAGCTCTGCGTCGACTGCCACAGCAAGCAGCATGAGGCCGTCAAGGCGGCCAAGGCGAACACCACCTCGGGCAAGGAGGCACAATGAGCTGCTCTCGCCGTCACTTCATGGCGGGGATGAGCGCGGGGGCCCTCATCATGATGACGGGGGCTGCTCGTGCCACCACCCTCGCCCACAGCCAGACCATCGACGGGGTCCGCTTTGGCATGATCCACGACGAGACGGCCTGCATCGGCTGTACCGCCTGCATGGATGCCTGCCGGGAGGTGAATCAGGTGCCAGAGGGGGTCTCACGCCTCGAGATCATCCGCTCCGGCCCCATCGGTGAATTTCCCGATGCCGAGTACCACTTCTTTCGCAAGTCCTGCCAGCACTGCGACAACGCACCCTGCGTGCACGTCTGCCCCACCGGTGCCTCCCATATCCGCAAGGAGGATGGCATCGTCGACGTCAACCCGGATCTCTGCGTCGGCTGCATGTACTGTCTGGCCGCCTGCCCCTATCAGGTGCGCTTTATCAGCCCGGTCACCCGAGTGGCGGACAAATGCGACTTTTGCCGCAAGACCAACCTGGCGGCGGGCAAGGAGCCGGCGTGCGTGGAGTCCTGCCCCACCAAGGCGCTGGTGTTCGGCAATCTGGATGACCCGGACAGCCCCATCGCCAAACGGCTGGTAAAGGAGACCACCTATCGCTACAAGCAGGCACTCGGCACCTCGCCCAAGATGTACCGCGTGCCAAAAGGGGAGATAAAGTCATGACGATGCAAGAGGCGTTTCACTTCCCTTCCCTCGTGTGGGGATTTGTCCGATCGCCATCTACCGCAGTAAAAGAAAGAGGAATGGATCATGTTGCATGACGCATTTCACTTCTCCTCGCTGGTGTGGGACTGGCCCATCGCCATCTATCTCTTTCTGCTCGGCATCTCCGCCGGGGCCACCACCCTCTCGGTGCTATTGCGCCGCAAGGGGGCCGGCAGCGAGAGCGGCATCATCAAAGCGACCGCCATTCTGGCGCCGGTGAGCGTGGTGCTGGGGTTACTGATCCTCATCTTCCACCTGGCCCGCCCCTGGACCTTCTGGAAGCTGATGTTCCACTACCAGTTCGACTCCGTGATGTCGATGGGGGTCATGCTGTTTCAGGTCTATATGGCGGTGCTGTTTGCCTGGCTGGCGGTGGTGTTTCGGGCCGAGATCGAGACCTTGCGCAGTCACCTGCTGCAAGAGAAGTTGGCCTTTGTGGATGGTCTGATTGGCTGGCTTGCCCGCATCGAGCGGCTGCTGGCGCCGCTCTTGCTGCTGCTCGCCGTGCTGCTGGGGGCCTACACCGGCTTTCTGCTCTCCGCGCTCAAGACCTATCCGCTCTTGAACAACCCTGTGTTGCCGGTGCTGTTCCTCATCTCCGGTGTCAGCTCCGGCATCGCTTCCACCATCTTGCTGGCGGTCACCCTGTTCAAGGAGAACCATCACAGCCAGGGGGTGAGCTTTGTTCACCGCTTCGAGCGGCCGGTGCTGGCGGTGGAGATCCTGCTGTTGGTCTGCTTCTTTACCGGCCTCTACTTCGGTGGCGGCCAGAAAGAGGTGGCCATGTGGGCCGCCATCGGCAGCGGCTTCTGGGCCCAGGTGTTCTGGGTGGGCGTGGTGGGGATCGGCATGCTGCTGCCCCAGCTGCTGGCCCTGCTGGCCCCCGCACCGCTGCGGGCCAAGAACGGCTATCTGGTGCTGGTCTGCAGCCTGACCCTGGTGGGGATCCTGCTGCTGCGCTACTTCGTGCTCTATGCCGGCCAGATGACAGTAATTTAAAGGCATGACCACCAGCGCCAGCCGCCCTCCGGTGACTGGCGCTGATTTGTTGCTGGCCCAATGAATTTCTGGTGATGCCACACCCGTTGCTTGGCAATGTTTTTCCCCAAAGGAAGACGACGCGGCGTGTGTGGCATGACATGAATGACATCAAAGATTGAAACGGAGGTTGTGTGCTGGCAGAGCTCGGCTATCTCTCACTGTTGCTGGCGACCGGGCTCGCCCTGCTGCAAGGGCTGTTGCCCTGGCTAGGGCTGCGGCTCGCCTCACGCCCGCTGCTCGGCTGCGCAGCACCGCTGGCCCTCCTGGTCGCGCTCCTGCTCGGGGCTGCCCTGCTGCTGCTCGCCAGCTGTTTTGGCCAGGATGACTTCACCCTGGTCTATGTGGCCCAGCACGCCAACAGCGCCCTGCCCCTTGGCTTCAAGCTGGCGGCCGTGTGGGGCGGCCACGAGGGCTCCATGCTCTTTTTTGTCTTTGCGCTGGGGCTGTGGGGCGCCCTGGTGGCCCTTTGCTCCAGGCGGGTCGATCCGCTGATCACAACCCGGGTATTGGCCATCATGGGGCTGATCGTCGGGCTGTTCGGCCTCTATACCCTGGTCTTCTCCAGCCCATTTGACCGCCAGTTCCCGGGGCCGCTGGAGGGGCGCGATCTCAACCCCATGCTGCAGGACATCGGCCTCATCATTCACCCGCCCCTGCTCTATCTCGGTTACGTCGGCTTTGCGGTTAACTTCGCCTTCGCCATGGCGGCGCTGCACTCGGGTCGGCTCGATGGCGCCGTGGCCCACTGGAGCCGCCCCTGGGCGCTCGGCTCCTGGGTGTTTCTCACCGCCGGCATCGTGCTGGGCTCCTGGTGGGCCTATTACGAGCTCGGCTGGGGCGGCTGGTGGTTCTGGGATCCGGTGGAAAATGCCTCCCTCTTGCCCTGGCTGCTCGGCACCGCCCTGCTGCACGCCCTGGTGGTGTGCGAGAAGCGCGGCGCTTACGGCCACGCCGTGCTGCTGCTCTCCATCTTTACTTTCTCGCTGAGCCTGCTCGGCACCTTCGTGGTGCGCTCCGGGGTGCTCACCTCGGTGCACGCCTTTGCGGTGGACCCCAGCCGCGGCCTCACCCTCTTGTTGCTGCTCGGTTTGCTATTGACCTGCGCCCTCACCCTGTTTGCCCTGCGGGCGGACATTCGCGCCCCCTATGCCCGCTTTGGCTTGCTGTCAAAAGAGGGGCTGCTCGGCGCCGCCATCCTGCTGCTCAGCGTGGCCTGCGCCAGCGTGCTGCTCGGCACCTTCTACCCCATGGTGTTCCAGTCGCTCCATCTGGGCTCGCTCTCGGTGGGGGCTCCCTATTTCAATACCATCTTCGTGCCGCTGGCCCTCTGCCTGATGGCGCTGATGACCCAGCTGCCGCGTCTGCGCTGGCAGCATCTGGCAGTCCAGCGCCGCATCAAGGTGCTGCTCCCATGCCTGTTCGGCCTGCTGGGGGGCGCCTTGCTGAGCTTCACCTATCCCGAGCCGCTGCGGGGCGGCTGGCTGGGGCTCGCGGCCAACGTGTTGAGCCTCTGGCTGATGGCCAGCCTGCTGCTCCCGCTCTTGCAACCGGTCGCCCTGCGCGAGCTCACCCTCAATCGGTTCGGCAGCCTGCTGGCCCACCTCGGGGTGGCGGTGTGCGCCCTCGGCATCGCGCAGGTGAGTCACCACAGCCAGGAGGGGGGTGCCGTACTCGCCGCAGGCCAGCCCTATCGGCTCGGCGCCTTCGAGTTTCGCTATGAGGAGAGCGAGCCGATCATAGGCCCCAACTACACCGCCGAGCGCATCACGCTTAGCGTGCATAAAGACGGTAAAGAGGTGGCGCGGCTCATCCCGGAGCGGCGTCACTACAGCGTGCGCACCATGAACATGAACGAACCCGGCATCGCGTGGGGAATACTCGGCGATCTCTACGTGGTGCTTGGCGAGAAGATGGGACCCGGCGCCTATGCCATGCGGCTGCACTACAAGCCGCTGGTGCGCTGGATCTGGCTAGGTGGCCTGTTGATGATGGCGGGTGGCACCCTGCGCCTGCTCGCCCGCCGGCCGCTGCTGGCTAACCATCCTGCGCCAGCTACCGCCCCCTGCCCTCGGCTTGAACAGGAGTCCTTATGAACGCCCGTCTGCGCCTGTTCGTACCGCTCCTGCTCACCCTGGGGCTCGGTGCCCTGCTCTGGCTCGGCCTTGGCAACAACCCCTACAGCCAGGATGAGGCCGTCGCCGGGCGCACCCTGCCCGCCTGGCAGAGTGACGATCTACTTGGTGGCGCCCCCATCCACACCGCGGCGCTCAAGGGGGAGCCCTTCGTGCTCAACGTCTGGGCCAGCTGGTGCCCCAACTGCCGCGCCGAGCATCCGCTGCTGGGTGATCTGGCCAGTGCCGTGCCCCTCTATGGCCTCAACTACCGGGACAAGGGCGATGCCGCCCGCGCCTGGCTCACCGAGGCGGGCAACCCCTATCGCACCGTGCTGGCCGACACCGACGGCAAACTGGCCCTTGAGCTCGGCGTATACGGCACGCCGGAGACCTATCTCTTCGCCGGCGATGGCACCCTGCTGACCCGCCATACCGGCTTGCTCACCCGGGACATCTGGCAACGCCAGTTTGCCCCCCTGCTTGCAAAGGCCCGCAGCAACACCGCCGGACAGCCCGAAGTGGAAAGAGAAGTGGAGAGACAAGTGCGGGAGAGCAAGCCATGAGACGTCTCGGCCACGCCCTGACCGCACCGCTCTTGCTGGCCTTGAGCCTCGGGGCCCTTGCCAGCGGGGTCGACACCTATGAGTTTCGCCACCCCGAGCGGCAGACCCGCGCTCAGGAACTGGCCCGCGCCCTGCGCTGCCCCCAGTGCCAGAACCAGAACCTGGTGGAGTCCAACTCCCCCATCGCCCGGGATCTGCGGCTTGAGGTCTACCGCTGGGTGGACGAGGGACAGTCTGATGAGCAGGTGATCGCCCGCATGACGGAGCGCTTCGGCGATTTCGTGCGCTACGATCCCCCCTTCAAGCGCAGCACGGCGCTGCTGTGGGGCGGCCCCGCCCTCTTGCTGCTGCTGGCGCTCCATCGCCTGCGCAGGAGCCTGCATCGCCGGCAACCGGCGCGGGTGCCGCTTGTCGGCGACAGAGCCGAGGGGGCGCTCGCTCACGACCCCAGGGCCGAGCTGAACCGGCTGATCATGGCCGAGCAGCAGGCGGGGCTTGCCCCCCACAGCCGCCTCTACCGGGAGCTGGAGCTGGCCCGCCTCGCCAACGCCACCCCACCTGCCGAGCAGGCCCTGCGCGAGCGGCTGGCCAAGGACCGCACCGTCCGTCCGCTGCCCTGGCTGCGCTCCTGGATGCTGCTTGGGGCCCTGTTGCTGGCGCTGATGGCCGGTATTTATGCCGGCACCGGCCGCTATCAGGCGTGGCAGGCGTATCAGGCGCGCCCCGATCCGCTGGCGGGATTGAGCCCGCGGGATCTGCAGGACAAGGAGCTGGGCGCCCTGCACCAGCGCCTGCAAGCCAACCCCACCGATCTCGACGGCTGGGCGGCGCTCGGCCAGCTCTATCTCTATCGGGACGAGTACGACAATGCCCTGCTCGCCTACCAGCGCCTCGCCCTGCAAGAAGGGGGCGCCAGCGCGGCGACCCAGGCCGCCCAGGCCACCGTGCTCTACTACCAGGCGGGCCAGCAGCTCACCCCGGAGGCGCAGCGTCTGCTTGATAGCGCGCTCAAGCAGGACAAGGGTGAGGTGAGCGCCCTGATGCTGCTCGCCTCCGATCACTTCCTGCACGGCCGCTACTCCCAGGCCATCGCCCTCTGGCAGCAGTTGCTGGACGAGGAGCGCCCACGCATCAACCGGGTCGCGCTGATCAAGGCCATTCAGACCGCGCGAATGATGGGAGGATGACGCGGGGCAAAACGGCGATAATGCAGCGGACCATCTTCCCTGCCGGGCGCCGTTTTTATCGCCATGGTCGCCATTAACGACCCCTTCATCATCCCAAGGCGCCGAAAGGTGCAAAAAGAGTCGTCATCCCGCCCCTCGCCAGCATATAGTGCGCCCCCGTGGTGGCGTGTCTGCCATGGCCTGGCAGGCCTCTATGACTCCCTTTTGCGGGCCCAATAGCCCCGATGCGGGGGATTTCAAGGTGCGCTGGCCCATAAAATGGAAATATCCGGCCACCAGACGTTGTGAAGCGTCAATTACCGTCATATAACTTAGCCAAATGTCCCTGTGAGTCGTAGTAGAGTCAAATCATGAACCTTCGTCCTTTTCTTCCCTTGCTGCTCGGCGCCTTCCTCCTTCCCGCCAGCATGGAAAGCGCCCATGCCAACCCGTTTTCTGCGACCTCTTCTTCCACCAACAGCCTGCTCGAACCCCGCAGCAACCTGCCGCTGAGATCCGATGCCTACGTGGTCGTCAATCCGAAAACCGGCGAGACACTGGCAGAGCGCAACGCCAACCGGGTGATGTCCATCGCCTCCATCACCAAGCTGATGACAGCGCTGGTGGTACTGGATGGCAATCAGCGCCTCAACGAGACCCTCACCGTCACCATGGATGACGTGGACAGACTCAAGGGCACGGGGTCGCGCCTCGCGGTGGGCTCGCGCCTGAGCCGCGCCGACATGCTGCACATCGCACTGATGTCCTCTGAAAACCGCGCCGCCTCCGCCTTGGGACGGCACTACCCGGGTGGCCGCAAAGCCTTTATCGAGGCAATGAATGCCAAGGCCCGCATGCTCGGCATGTGGAGCACCCATTTCGCCGACAGCACCGGGCTCAACCCCCGCAACGTCTCCACCGCACACGATCTCGCCAAACTGGCTGCCGCCGCATCCACCTACCCGCTGATCCGCCAGTACACCGCCTCCGAGCAGCGTCTGGTACGCAACGGCAAGCGCCAGTTGCACTACCTCAACTCCAACCGCCTGGTACGGGAAGGAAGCTGGCCCATTCTGGTCTCCAAGACCGGTTATATCCGCGAGGCGGGGCGCTGCCTGGTCATGGGAACCCGGGTCAACAACGAGCCCGTGGTCATGGTGCTGCTTCACGCCAACACCACGGATGAACGGGTCGCCGATGCCAGAAAGATCAAGAGCTGGCTGGAAACCTCGGGCCGCATGACCCTGACGGCGCAGTCCACTCCCCAGCCCAGGCTCTTCAGCAGCCAGTAACGGCTACGAGAACAAGGGCCCCCAACCGGCAGGTGCGGGGGCCTTTTTCATGAGTGGCAATCACCCCCTATTGCCTCTTTCTGCTCCCCCAGTGATCCCGACCGTATGGTGCTTCGTTAAGGAGGCAGAGAGAAACCAAGGGCATCAACAGGGCCGCCACATGCACCTCAAACCCCATCTTCCCGAGAAGATCTGTCCCGTCTGCCAACGTCCTTTTGCCTGGCGGCGCAAGTGGGCCCGCTGCTGGCAGGAAGTGCGTTATTGCAGCGAACGTTGCCGTCGTCGAAAGGAGCACCCCTGATGGAGCTGCGCCTCATTCTCGGGGATCAACTGAACGCAGGTCACAGCTGGTTTCGCACGCAGGATCCCGCTGTCTGCTACCTGATGGCGGAGCTGCGCCAGGAGACGGACTACTGCCGCCACCATCGCCAGAAGGTGCTCGCCTTCTTTGCCGCCATGCGCGCCTTCGCCGCCGCCCTCACCAAGGCGGGCCACCGGGTCTGCTACCTGACTCTCGATGAGAGCGCCCCCTGGCCCGATTTGCCGAGCTTGCTGGCGGCCCAGCTCGAAGCGCATCAGGCCGAGCGCTTCGCCTGGCAGAGCCCGGACGAGTGGCGCCTTGCAAGCCAGCTGACCCAGTGGGCCTCAGGCCTTGCCATCCCGACCGCTGAGGTGGACAGCGAACATTTTCTCACCCCCCGCGATGGCTGGCGACGCTACCCCCACAGCCGGATGGAGTTCTTCTACCGCGCCCTGCGAAAGCAGTACCGGGTATTGCTCGATGAGCGCGGCCAACCCCTTGGGGGGCGCTGGAACTTCGATGCCGAGAATCGCGCCAAATTGCCGGCGAGCCAACCCATCCCGGCGCCCCTCACCTTTGCCAACGAGGTGAGCGACATCGATGCCATGCTGACCCGCCACGGCGTCGCCACCATTGGCAGTGCCGATGCCGACGCCCTGCCCTGGCCCGTCACCCGGCGCCAGAGCCGCACACTGCTTGAACACTTCCTTGCACACTGCCTGCCCCACTTCGGCCGCTATCAGGACGCCCTGAGCGAGCGGGGCTGGAGCCTGTTCCACAGCCGCTTGTCGTTTTCCATGAACAGCAAGATGCTCCATCCCCTCGAGGTGATCCGCGCTGCGCAAGCTCACTGGCAGGCCAATCAGGCCACCATTTCCCTGGCGCAGGTGGAGGGGTTCATCCGCCAGATCCTCGGCTGGCGCGAGTTTGTCCGCGCCCTCTACTGGGAAAAGATGCCCGAGTATCGGCGCACCAACTTTCTCGGGGCCGAGCGCCCCCTGCCCGGTTTTTTCTGGAATGGAGAAACTAGCATGGCCTGCGTGCGTCACGCCCTTCGACAATCTCTGGAGCACGCCTATGCCCACCATATCCAGCGGCTGATGGTGACCGGCAACTTCGCCCTGCTGGCGGGGATCCACCCTGACGAGGTGGATACCTGGTATCTGGGCATCTATGTGGACGCCATCGAGTGGGTGGAGCTGCCCAACACCCGCGGCATGAGCCAGTTTGCCGATGGCGGCCTGATGGGCAGCAAGCCCTACGCCAGCAGCGGCGCCTATCTCGAGCGGATGGGTCACTACTGCAAGGGGTGTCACTATCAGGTGAAGGCCCGCAGCGGGCCGGACAGCTGCCCCTTCAACAGCCTCTATTGGCACTTTCTCTGGCGCAACCGGGACAAACTTGGCAACAACCCTCGCCTCGCCCTGCCTTATGCCAACTGGGATGGCCAAACCACAGAACAGCAGCAAGCCATCCTGACGACGGCAGAGCATCATCTGCTCCACCTGGAGCGGCTCTGAATCGACCGGATTTCATGCCAGAAAGTGAGCAAATGACAACATTGAGAGCCAGTTAACAAAATGTGAATAGCGATAACCACCAATGACATCGACACCAGTTGAATATCCTGTGGCGGCTGATTAAGGTGGAGGCCCCAGTCAAGGAGAGACAAGATGGACATAGTGGTACTCGGTGGTGGCGTGGTCGGTGTGACCAGCGCCTGGTATCTGGCCAAGGCCGGTCACAAAGTGACCCTGCTGGAACGGCGTGACGGGGTGGCCCTTGAAACCAGCCATGCCAACGCGGGTCAGATCTCCCCGGGTTATGCTTCCCCCTGGGCTGCCCCCGGCATTCCCCTCAAGGCCGCCAAATGGCTGCTGCAAAGGCACGCCCCCTTCACGGTGCGGCCCACCTCGGACCCCTTCCAGCTGCGCTGGATGCTGAAGATGTTCGCCAACTGCACGCCGGCGGCCTATGCGGTCAACAAGGGGCGCATGGTGCGGCTGGCCGAATACAGCCGCGACTGCATGAAGCAGTTGCGGGGCGAGCTGGCGCTCGACTACGAAGGGCGCCAGCTCGGCACCCTGCAACTGTTTCGCAGTCAGGCGCAGCTCGATGCCAGCCAGCGCGACATCGCCGTGCTCGAGGAGTACGGCGTCCCCTATCAGTCTCTGAATGCCGACGGCTGCGAGGAGGTCGAGCCCGCCCTGGCAAGGGTGCGTGGCAAGGTGGTGGGCGGCCTGCGCCTGCCGGGAGATGAAACCGGTGACTGTTTCCGCTTCACCCAGGCCCTGGCGGACGAGGCCCGCAAGCTCGGGGTGAGCTTCGTCTTCAACTGCGCCATCGACGAGGTCGAGATCGCGAAGGGACGCGCCGTGGCGGTCCGTGCCGGCGAGCAGCGCTTCCAGGCCGACGCCATCGTCTGTGCCCTCGGCAGTTATGGCACCGGCTTCCTGCGCCCCCTCGGGATAGAGCTCCCCGTCTACCCGGTCAAGGGTTACTCCCTCACCCTGCCGATGACGGATGCCGAGGGCGCGCCGCGCAGCACTGTGCTGGACGAGACCTACAAGGTCGCCATCACCCGCTTCGACGAACGGATCCGGGTGGGCGGCATGGCCGAACTCTCGGGCTTCAACCTGGCGCTCAACCCCAGACGCCACGATACCCTGGCCATGGTGGTGAGGGATCTCTTCCCCCAGGGGGGAAATCTGGAGCAGGCCACCTTCTGGACCGGGCTGCGCCCCATGACGCCGGACGGCACACCCCTGGTCGGCCCAAGCCCCATTCCCGGGCTCTGGCTCAATACCGGCCACGGTACCCTGGGCTGGACCATGGCGGCAGGATCGGGCCAGTTGCTCAGCGATCTCATCTCGGGCAATACCCCGGATATCAGCGACGAGGGGCTCACCCTGGCCCGCTACGGCTAGCCCGCTGGGCGCAATGCCAGATGCAAGAGAGGGAGTGCCCGGCACTCCCTCTCTTTATTCGTCCCTCTTCGCCGGAACTGGGCCAGCCGGTGCCAGCCCCGGCATCGACTGCCAGACCCGGGCGGGGTCAGGCTCCTCAATGGCCGCCATCATCAGCTGCTCGCTCCAGCGTCTATGGAGTTGCCACAGCGCGCTGCCCGCCTCCCCCTGCCCCTTGGTGCACTGCTTGGCCACGTCCGCGGTCCGGTAGAAGTAGCGCACCAGGGTGGTGAGCTCGGGCTCGGGCCAGCGGCAGCCAAAGTGGCGCAGCCGCTCGGACCAGAACGCAATCTGGCGTCCCTCGTGCTCCTGCTCGACCCCGTGCAGGGCGGGGATGAGATCCATCGCCTGCCACAGCGCCCCATACCCGACGAAGCGTTCATCCAGTGCCTCCAGCGCCTCGTCCAGCAGCAGCAGGGTCTGGGGCCAGCTGTCGGCCTGCTCGCGGATGCGCTCCTGCGCCTCGCACACCGCCGCCAGCCAGTCCATGGCCAGCCGGCAGATAATGGCCTCCTTGTTGGGGTAGAGATGGTAGAGCGACTTGATGCCCACCCCGGCGCGGGCGGCGATGGCATTGGTGTTGAGGGCCGCAAACCCCTGCTCCTGCAACAGGGCCAGGGTGGCCTGCTCGATGCGGCTCGCCACCTCCTGGCTGCGCAGTTGCCTGGGTTGGCGCCGCATGCAAAGTTCGGCCGGCAGCACGTGTTGTGACATTCTCTTCCCCCGATGCGGTGTCCGCCCCCAAGGGGCAACTGGTGTTCATAACTACATGATGAGACAAGGTAAACACAAGTCAAAAAAAGTGCAGTAATCGCTGGCATTTTTCAGAGTAGCTGCAATAACCATAGGTGCTCATATCTGCAGTAAGAACTGCAATTAACCCAAGGAGAGCGCGCAATGGATAGCAAACACCCCAATCTCAGGCTGGGCACCATCGCCCTGCTGCTAGGTGGCCTGCTCGGCTGCCAGCAAGACAACAGTGAGCCACCGCCCGGCAACACCCTCTATCTCAACGGCAAGATCCACACCCAGGATGGGCAACGCAGCCAGGCCGAGGCCATGGTGGTGCAAGGGGGCAAGTTCACTTACGTGGGCACTCGCGAAGGGGCCGAGGCCTTGAAAAACAGTGCGACCCAGGTGGTGGATCTGCAAGGCAAAATGGTGCTGCCGGGCCTGCACGACAACCACATCCACCTGCTCGGCACCGTGGCGCTGGACATGTGCGATCTGGACGGCCAGAGCGTCAACCTGGATCAGCTGGCGGCCAAGATCGGCGAGTGCCTGCCCCGCTACGCCCCGGCTCCCGGGGAGTGGCTGGTGGTCAACCAGTGGTCGCCCTATGACGGCAACACCCCCACCGCCACCCATGCCACCCTGCTGGCGGCCCTGGATGCGGCGGCGCCGAACAACCCCGTGATGCTGGCCGGGGTCGACGGCCATGCCGGCGGCTACAACTCCCAGGCGCTGGCGCAGGCACAGGACGAAGAGGGCAATGTGGTCGGCTTCAATGCCACCACCCTGGCTCCAGGCGGCGTGTTCGAGGCCTTCATCCCCTATGTGGATCTCGCAACCGGCGTGGTCCGGGACGCGGCCCGCAGCGCCATTGCGGTCCCCGACACCGGGGTGCTGAGCGCGGAGGGTGAACAGGCTGCGGCCCAGTATGACAAGATACTCCCCGCCATCTCCGAGCTGATGGCGTCCCGCGGCATCACGGGGGTGCAGGATGCCTGCGCCAACGACTTCATCCGGGGTCGGCTGCGCAAGATGCAGGACCAGGATCTGCTGCACATGCGCGTCACCGCCGCCACCTGCTTCAACCAGGATGACTACAGCGGCAAGCTGGACATCGACGGGCACCTGGCCAAGGCGAACCAGGTGCGCGACGCCTTCGCAGGCAACCCCCTCATCAAGGCCGATGCGGTCAAGATCTTCCTCGACGGCGTGCTGGAGGGGGATCCCTTCACCAGCCCCCCCTTCCTGCCCAATGCCGGCATGCTGGAGAACTACCACAGTCCCCATCTGGCCCTGGATCCCGCCAGCGGCGAGGTGAGCATCACTGCGGACAGCGAGGATGCGGGCAGCAACGGCATAGTCAACTACAAGGAGGCGGATCTGACGCGCTACGTCACGGCACTGGATGGGGCCGGGTTTGGCATCCACATGCACAGCATCGGCGATCGCAGCACCCGGGTGGCCCTCAATGCCCTGGAGGCGGCCCGCGCCAGCAACGGGAACAGCGGCATCCCCCACACCCTGGCTCACCTGCAGGTGGTGCATCCGGACGATCAGAAACGCCTCGGCGAGCTTGGCCTCTACCTCACCTTCACCTATGCCTGGACCACGCCCCAGCTTGCCTACGACATGCTGGTCAGCCCCTTCATCCAGCCAACCAAGGCAGGGCAGTCCCTGAGCGAAGCCATCTACGACCCCATGGGCTATCTCCATGACGCCCTCTACCCGGTCGAGCGTTCGCGCCAGGCCGGCGCCGTGCTGGTGGCGGGCAGCGACGCCCCGGTGGACAGCCGGGACCCACGCCCGTTCGCGAACATGGCCGCCGGCATAGTGAAGGCGGCCGGCAGCGGCGACGACTTCCGGGCCAGTCAGCGCACCTCCCTTGCCGAGATGCTGGCCGCCTACACCATCAACGGCGCCAGGGCGGTCCGTCAGGGCGACATCACCGGCTCCATCGAGGCGGGCAAGTCGGCGGACTTCATCGTGCTGGACAGGGACCTGTTCGCCCTGGTCAAGGCCGGCACCCCGGAGCAGATCGCCGATGCTCGGGTCGAGCAGACGGTCTTCATGGGGCAGACCGTCTATCCCAGACCCTGAATGACACGGGCCCCGCAAGGGGCCCGTTTCTTATGGCTCATTCTTATGGCTCACAGGGGGCACCTCCTCCGCCAGCCCCGGCTGCAAAGCCAGGGTGAACAGGGCCGCCACCATGTCGGACTGGGTGATGATGCCCACCAGCTGCTCCCCCTCCACCACCGGCATGTGGTGCAGCCCCCCGTCGGAGAAGGCCTCCACCAGATCGTAGAGAGGCTGGTAGCGCCGCGCCGTCTGCACCTCCCGGGTCATCAGATCCGCGACCTGCTGCTGCTCAAGGGCCTCCTTCGCCCTCGGCTGGTGACCCGCCCGGTCGATCATCAGGTCGTGCAGGGTGATGATGCCGACCAGCCTCTCCCCCTCATCCACCACCGGCAGCGCCTTGATCTGGTGGTGGGAGAGCAGATGCCACGCTTCCATGGCGAGCGCCTGTGGCGTCGTCACGACGAGATCCCGCGACATCACATCCTGGCAACGCACCGTCCCCACCCGCTCGCGCAGGGCGTGCAACTGGGCCTCCTGCAGCAGCTCTTGCAGATCCTGGCGGCTGATGTCCAGCAGTTCCCCGTGCTTTTGCAGGGCAAAGTCGATGTCCTGGGTGGCGAGTCGGGCACTCGGCTGGGGATCCGCCGTCTGGTGGCGATTGGGCGCCGCCTTGCCGCCATGGGGATAACGACGCCCCAGAGTGCGGTTGTAGAGCAAGCCCAGACTCAGCAGCAACAGGGAGTTGAGCAGCACCGGCAGCAGCACGTAGCCGACCCCGAGCGCCCGGACTCCCTCGCCGCCGATGACGGCGGTCAGGGCCACGGCGCCGCCGGGCGGGTGCAGGCTGCGGGTGAGGAACATGGCGGCGATGGCCAGCATCACCGCCAGGGCCGAGGCGATAGCCATGTCCGGCACCAGGCTCGCACTCAATACTCCCATCAGCGCCGACACCCCGTTGCCCACAAGGATGGACCAGGGCTGGGCCAGGGGGCTCGCCGGGGCGGCAAACAGCAGCACGGCGGAGGCCCCCATGGGGGCGATGAGCCAGTGCACCTCGAGCCCCAGCCCCCAGCGGCACAGCAAGGCGGTGCCGAGCAAGCCGACGAAGGCGCCAAGGGCGCCGTAACAACTCTCTTTGACGCTGGTATTGGTCGATACCGGCAAAAAATCCCTGAACTGCATGGTGCTCCCGCTGGCGATAACATTTATTTCAAATGCGCAATTCTAGCCACTTTCCCCCGTCCCGCACCAGCACCCCGCTCCGCCATGGCCATCATCCGCACGCTTTTTCCCTTCTTAACATTGTCTTAAGAGTCCGCTGGCACCCTCTACACCATCCCAACACTGGAGCCCAACGGTATGACTCACCTCAACGATGCCCTGCGCCGCTTCGACGGCCAACGCCGGGTCTGGACGGCGGGACTGGAGCGAACCCTACTCGGCTGGCTTGCCAGTCGCAGCGCATTGCCGCCCTCTTCGCAGGCACCCCGCCGGATCCTGGTCATTCGCAGCACCAACCGCATCGGCAACAACCTCTTCCTGCTGCCCTTCCTGCACCAGCTTCATCGCGCCCATCCCCACGCCGAGCTGGAGCTGGTGTGCAGCCCCACCACCCTGCTCCCCTTCCTGGCCGATCTGCCCCTGCGGCGCATTCATCAGATCCGGTTGCAGGGCAGACACCTGCCGGGCGCTCTCTCGGCACTCTCGCGTCTGCGCCGCCAACACTACGACAGGGTCTACGTCCCCTTCGCCTCCAGTACGGATCACTTCATCGCCGCCTGGGTACAGGCCCGTGAGAAATGCGGCTTCGACGATGGCCACGGGGATCTCATCTTCCCGCGTCCGCGGGCTGCGGACAGTGAGTGCCACTACGCCCACCAGCCCCTGCAACTGCTCGGCATACCGGGCAATCCGGCTGAACCCATCCCCCTTGGCAGCCTGTTGCAGGGGCCAAGCCCGGCCTTGAGTGCGCTGCGACGAGCCCATCCTGGCCGTCCCCTGATCGGCTTTTTCACCGGCGCTCGCAAGGGCAAGGGGCTCTCCCAGCCCCAGTGGCAGCGGTTGCTTGGGGATCTGCGCCGTCACAGCCCGGATGCCCTGCTGATCCAGCTCGCGGATCCCGCCGCCCCCGAGCACCTGCTCGGGGACGTGCACGTTTCCCTTGGCAACATGGGGGAGCTGGCCCGCTTCACGGGCGGCCTCTCCCTCTTCGTCAGCGCCGACACCGGTCCCCTGCACCTGGCTGCCGCCAGCGGTGTGCCCTGTCTTGGCCTCTTTACCCAGACCGACCCCGCCCGCTACGGGTGCCTGGGCGCCCAGCACCTCAATCTGGTGATCGAGGATCGCAATGCCATCCCCCTCGACCGCCAGTGGCTGGCCGAGGCGCTCGCAAGCGCCCCTCACCCGGTGACGATGTCGGTTTCCCCCACCCGCTACCTGCCCGCACCCCGGCCCGCCCTGATCCCCCTCTAGGGGGCGGCCATGCAAAAAAGAGGGAAGGCTGTCGCCTTCCCTCTCTCGTCTTGGTGACACTCACCGGGCGCTCGTCCGGGTGAATGGAAGCCCTCAGGCCAGCTCGGCGCGCAGCGCCCGGGTCGCATCGACCATCACCTTGAGGGCGGCGGTGGTCTCTTCCCAGCCGCGGGTCTTGAGGCCGCAGTCCGGGTTCACCCAGAGCCGGTCTGCCGGGATTTGTTGCGCAGCCTTGCGGATGAGGTCTTCAATCCAGCCCTGGCTCGGTACGTTCGGCGAGTGGATGTCGTAGACGCCCGGGCCGATCTCGTTGGGGTAGTTGAAGCGCTCGAACGCTTCGAGCAACTGCATCTGGCTGCGGCTCGTTTCGATGGTGATCACATCCGCGTCCAGCGCCGCCACCGCCTCGATGATGAGGTTGAAGTCGCTGTAACACATGTGGGTATGGATCTGGGTGCTGTCCACCACCGGGCTTGCGCTCAGGCGGAAGGCGCGCACCGCCCAGTCGAGATAGGCCTGGTGATCCTGCTTGCGCAGGGGCAGCCCTTCGCGGATCGCCGGCTCGTCGATCTGGATGATCTTGATGCCAGCGGCTTCCAAGTCAGCCACCTCGTCGCGAATGGCGAGGCCAATCTGCAGGGCGGACTGCTCGCGGCTCACGTCTTCCCGCGGGAAGGACCAGCAGAGAATGGTCACGGGGCCAGTCAGCATGCCCTTCACCGGCTTGTCGGTCAGGCTCTGGGCAAACTTCGTCCACTCAAGGGTCATGGGGGTCGGACGGTCGATGTCACGGGTGATCACCGGCGGCTTGACGCAGCGGGAGCCATAGCTCTGTACCCAGCCAAAGCGGGTGATGGCAAAGCCGTCCAGCAGCTCCCCGAAATACTCCACCATGTCGTTGCGCTCCGCTTCACCATGCACCAGCACGTCCAGCCCGATGGCCTCCTGGCGCTCGATGGCGTCCTTGATCTGGGCCTGGATGCCCGCCTCGTAGGCCTGGTCATCGATGCGCCCGGCACGCCAATCCTGACGCAGCACCCGGATTTCAGAGGTCTGCGGGAAGGAGCCGATGGTGGTGGTGGGCAGGAGCGGCAGCTTCAGATCCGAGCGCTGCGCGTCGGCACGCACCGGGTAGGCGCTCTGGCGATCGAAGTCACTGTTGGTCAGGCTGGCGAGGCGCGACTGCACCGCCTTCTTGTGAACCCGGCTGTCGGACTCCCGATCCACGATGGGCTGGCTGTAAGCCTCGATTTTGTCCAGGGCGCCACCGTCCAGGTAGTCGGACAGCAGCCCCAGCTCATAGCACTTTTGCAGGGCGAAGGCGAACCAGCTGCGGGTCTGGGGATCCAGCTCGTGCTCCAGGGTCAAATCCACCGGGCTGTGCAGCAAGGAACAGGAGGAGGCCACCCAGAGGCGCTCGCCAAGCTTTTCTTTCAAGGCCTTGAGGGTCGGCGCCAGCTTGGCCAGGTTGGCACGCCAGACGTTGCGGCCGTTGATGACACCCGCCGAGAGTACCCACTGGGCCGGCAGGTGCGGGACCAGGGTCTCGAGCTGCTCGGGGGCAGCCACCAGATCCAGGTGCAGGCCGTCCACCTTCAGACTGGTGATGATGTCCCGCTGATGGGCCACGGACCCGAAGTAGGTGGTGAGCAGCAGCTTGCAGGGGCCGCTCAGGCGCTCATATGCCTTGAGGTAGGCCAGGCGCCACTCGTCCGGCAGGTCCAGCGCCAGGGCCGGTTCGTCGATTTGCACCCACTCCACCCCCTGGGCCGCCAGTTTGGCCAGGATCTCCTGGTAGACGATCAGCAGGCGATCCAGCAGTTCGAGACGGGAGAAGCCGCTCTCTTTCTCCTTGCCAAGCCAGAGGTAGGAGACGGGGCCCAGCAACACCGCCTTGACCGGCAGCCCAAGGGCCTTCGCCTCTTCCACCTCGTCAAAGAGCTGGCTCCAGCCCAGCTTGAAGCGCTGGTCACGGTAAAATTCCGGCACCAGGTAGTGGTAGTTGGTGTTGAACCACTTGGTCATCTCGGCAGCGGCCGCCGCCGGGCCGGTCGGCGCACGGCCACGGGCCACCCGGAACAGGGTGTCGAGGCCGGTGTCGCCGTGGCGGTGACGGGCAGGCACGGCGTCCACCAGCAGGCTGGTACCCAGCACCTGATCGTACCAGGCAAAATCCCCCACCGGCAGCAGGTTGACCCCGGCGGTACGCTGGGCCTGCCAGTGGCGCTCACGCAGGCTCTTGCCCACGGCGACCAGCTCGGCCTGGGTGGTTTCGCCACGCCAGTAGGATTCGAGGGCAAATTTCAGTTCGCGCTTGGCGCCGATACGGGGAAAGCCCAGGGTGTGTGCGCAGGTCATAGGTTCCATTCCTTATGCTCGTTTATCTGATGAGGATCTGGATTGTTTGGCCATCCAGATGTTTACACATCCAAAATGACAAGATAAGGTGACCTTGGCTATTGAATCCTCTTCAACTGGCTCTCAAGAATTTCTCAACTGACGCACAAAGGAGCAGTGCCATGGTCGCGCCCACCCCATCCAGCCCCCCTCAGAGCAGCAATCTGGGCATCGATCTCAAACACCTGAAGACCATCAGCGCCCTGGCCGAGCAAGGGTCCCTGGCCGGGGCCGCACTCACCCTCAACCTCACCCAGTCCGCCCTCTCCCACCAGCTCAAGGAGCTGGAGACCCGCCTCAATCTGGAGCTGTTTCTTCGAAAAAGCCGCCCTCTGGTGCTGACGGCGGCAGGCCAGCATCTGCTGGCCCTGGCCCGTCAGGTGCTGCCCGCCCTGGCCCAGACCGAGCGCCAGCTGGTCGCCCTGCACAGCGGCGAGGCAGGCAGGCTGCATCTGGCCCTCGATTGCCACAGCTGCATCCAGTGGCTGCTCCCGCTGTTGCCGGACTTTCGCCGCCAGTGGCCCGGCGTGGATCTGGAGGTGGAGTCGGTGCCGGGTTTCGATGCCATCAATGCCCTGCTTGGCGGCCAGCTCGACCTGCTGCTCACCTCGGATGTGCAGGCCCGCGGGGATCTTCACTTCGAGCCGCTGTTCGCCTTCGATCTCACCCTGGTGATGGCGCCGGATCACCCCCTCTGCCAGCAGCGGCGCATCGCACCGGACGATCTGCGGCCGGAGGTGCTGCTGGTCTACCCGGTGGAGCGGGCGCGCATGGACGTGTTCAGCCGTTTCCTGCAACCGGCCGGGGTGGAGCCCGCCCGTTGCAAACCGGTGGACAACACCTCTGTCATGCTGCAGATGGCCGCCGCCGGGCTCGGGCTCGCCGCCCTGCCCCGCTGGGCCAGCGAGGAGTTCGTGCGCCAGGGCCTGCTTGAGGCGCGCCCTCTCGGGGAGGGCATTCGCCGCCACATGTATGGCGCCGTGCGCGCCGCCGACAAAGATCAGGCCTGCCTGCAGAGCCTGTTCGAGCGCATCCGCACCCGGATGGCGGCCCAGTAAGCCGGACACAAAAAAGCCGCCAGGATCAGGCGGCTTTCATCACGGGTTGCCCGCGCAGACGAAGAGTCGGGCATCAGCACTCGTCACCCCTCGCCCCACCCTGCCTTCGCGGGCAGTTGCCACAAAGCTCCCCATCCCGGCGCTTGTAGTGCAGGCAGCAGCGCTGGCGCACATAGCCCGGGAAGGCTTCGTCCCGGGGCAGGCCCGCCTCGCGCCAACCCGTCAGATGTGCCGACGGCAGGCCACAGGATTCAAGCCAGAGGGGGGCATGGGCCCTCACCTCCTCCTGACTCACCTCCCCGAAGAAATCGGGCACCCGCACCAGGGCCGCCAGCAGATCGTCCGCCAGGAGCGGGCGCACGAAACCGGGGCGCAGCCGCTGCGCCGTCCCAAGGAGGGTGAACAGCCCCTGCCAGTGCGCCTGGAGTCGCTCCCCGGCCGTTTTGATCAACACGCCGGCCTCCCCTCTGATCATGGGCTCGGCCGGCAGGGTAAAGCCCGACACCACGCCGGCCTCATGCCCCTGTCCCAGCCTGTCGAGGGCAGGCACGGCCTGATGGCGATAGACGGCCACCATGGCGAGATAGATGGATTGCCAGCAGAGCATGCCCCAGCTGCGGGTGAGCCAGTAGGCGGGCCCCGCCTCCGGGTGTGCCTGCTGCCAGTGCGCATGGAGGGCTGCGGCCACCTCGGCCGACGTCGCCCCGGCGGCATCCGTCAGTGGCGGGCGCACGTCACCGACCGCCACCAGGTTCCCCTTGAGGGACGGGATCAGGCTGGCCGCCGCCGCGAACAGGGCCTGGTGATCCGAGACGAGGGCGCGTTCCGCGTCCGCTTTCTCCCGGCCAAGGCCGCGCGGCACACCGCGCGCCCTCTCCTCGCCCATTCGTTGAAAGGGCCCCGGGCGCGTGCCGGGGCGCAAGGTCAGAATGCGTATTTGAGTCGCGCCTCCACGCTTCGTTCGGCCCCGAACCAGCAGTTGTTCTGGTCGTAGCAAGAGTAGTAGGTCTTGTTGAACAGGTTGCTGGCGCCAAGTGATACACCTACCCCCTTCAGGCTTGCGCTGAGGGCGGCGAGATCGTAGGAGGCGGACATGTCCATCAGGAGGTAGTCCGGTACCTTGTCGGTGTTGGCGGCATCCATCTCGGCCTCCCCCACGTAGCGCAGGCCGGCGCCCACTCGCATCCCCTCGAGGTTGCCGCCGGGGTAGTAGTTGCTCCACAGCGACGCCATCTGTCTGGGGACCCAGACCGGCGTCTTGCCCTGCAACGTGGTGGTGTCGCGCGTGATCTCCATGTCCATCAGGGTGTAGTTGAGGGCCAGATCCAGCTGGCTGGTGAGATCGGCTCTCCCCTCAAGCTCGATGCCCCTGGAGACCGTCTCCCCGGTCTGCAGCTTGGGCCCGTAGACATTGTCCGGATCCGTCACCAGGGCGTTCTTCTTGGTGATGTGGAACGCCGACAGCGTCGCCGTCTTGCTCATGTCGTCGGAGAGGAACTTGACGCCCCCTTCCCACTGATGACCGGTCGCCGGTTTGAACGCCTGACCCTGCTTGTCCGCCCCCGGCACCGGCTCGAAACTCTCGGCATAGCTCGCATAGGGGGAGAAGCCGCCATCCAGCTCATAGAGAGC
The DNA here is from genome assembly GCF_019048565.1 of Aeromonas sp. FDAARGOS 1406. Classification (NCBI taxonomy): domain Bacteria; kingdom Pseudomonadati; phylum Pseudomonadota; class Gammaproteobacteria; order Aeromonadales; family Aeromonadaceae; genus Aeromonas; species Aeromonas sp. FDAARGOS 1406. The sequence continues at coordinate 167,717 of NZ_CP077378.1, read as the reverse complement.
GCCGACACGGAAGGAGAGGTTGTCCTGATCGATGTGGGCCAGGGACTGGCTGTCCGCCCCCTGATAGAGGGTCCGGCTGTCGGTGTCCATCCGGTAGCGGTCGTAGCGGGCGCCGCCGATGGCCACCAGCCGATCGAGGCGCACCTGATCCTGCAGATAGACGCCGGTCTGGGACTGACGGATCACCTTTTTATCCTGGTAGTTGAAAGTGAGTACCTCTGGGACTATCTGGCTATGGTTCGGGTTGAAAATGTCGATGCTGGGCGCCGAGTAGTCGAGGGTATCCCGGTAGAGGATATGGGCATCCAGGTACTGGTAATCGACCCCGAGCAGCAGGTTGTGCTGGGCAGAGCCCGTCTGCACCTTGCCCGCCAGCTGGTTGTCGATGACAACGCCCCGGGAGTCTTCATCGGTGAGATAGGCGTTGCGGGCCAGGGTGCGGTTGTCCGCCGCCAGGGCCGCGTTGTAGGTGTTGCGCTGATAGGCGGACGCATCCATGTAGCGGGCATTTTGCAGCACCTGCCAGCGCTCGTTGAAGTCGTGGCTCAGCTTGTAGCCCAGCAGGGTCACATCCCGGTTGTACTCGTTCCAGTTCTCGTCACCAAGGAAGGTGTCGCTGCCAAGCTGCCCCAGGGGATTGGGCTTGGCCGAGCCGCTGGCGGGCACAGTGGTGTAGATGCCGGCCTCGGGATCCTTCTGGTAGTAAAGGTTGAGGTTCAGCAGGGTACGCTCGCCGAGCTGCCAGTCCAGGGACGGCGCAAAGACATAGCGCTCCTCCTTCGAGGTCACCGCCTGGCCATCCTTCTCCCGGGCCAGTCCCACCAGCCGATAGGCGAGCTGCTCGTTGATGGCACCGGTGCTGTCGAGGGTCATCTCCTTGAGGGTGCCCGTGCCGGTCGCCACGCTCACGTTGTGCTTGCTCTCCCGCTGGGGGCGCTTGGCGATGAGGTTGACCATGCCGCCGGGGGGCATGCTGCCATAGAGCACCGATGTCGGCCCCTTGAACACCTCCAGCTGCTCGATGGCCACCGGATCGATCTGGGGTTGCAGGTTCCAGTCGTTGTACTGGAGCAGCAGGCCGTCATAGAAGTTCTGGTAGTTGTCAAAGCCACGGATGTTGAACAGATCCAGCCGGTTGACCGCCCCGCCCCGCAGCTCGGTGTTGACGCCGGGCACGTAGCGCAGCGCCTCGCTCACCGAGCTGACACCGCGCAGCGACAGGGTCTCCCCATCCACCACCGAGATGGCCTGGGGCGTCTCGATGGGGTCGAGCCGGGTCTTGGTCGCGGTGTTGCGATAGGTCTGGCCGAGCACGGTCAGGGTCTCGTCGGCGGTGGCCGTATCCTGGCTGTCGGACGCGGCGGCCTGTACAGAGCCTGCAAGCAGGGTGGAGATGGTCACGGCGACCAGGGTCAAAGGGGGGTGAACAAGCTGCATCTGATCCTCGATTACTTACTGCATGTGAATAGTAACAAATATCATTTGCATTTTATTGTTCTATTTTGCCCCGATATTAACAATTTGGGGCATGTTGGCGCGGCAGCGGGGAAAGCGAGGGTGGCAGGCATGCCATCTGCTATCGGAGGCAACATGGCGACGCCGTCGAGGCTCTCAGGGAACACCCATCATGGCCGCCTGATGAAGGACACCGCCTTCACTTGCACAGCCAATTAGAAAGTAACCATCACATATTCAGAACATGGCGGCATTTTCACCACCATATTTACACTCATCTGACAAGTATGGTCGTGTGTGCCCTCCCCTTGTTGATCCTGGTCAATCGCTATTGATAAATGAGGCGATAGCATACCCACCCTTTTATCAGCCCTGATTGAGACAATACCAAGCCATCCGGCGATCGCACCCTGCTGGTGGAGCTGGACGGCTTCCACATCTTCGGCGCCTTGCAGGCCGTGATGGGGGAGGACAACCTCTTCTTCCTCCTCGGGGACCAGGCCCTCGATGGCCACGGCAGGACCCTGCCAGCAGCCCGCCTGCTGGAAGGGGGACAACGTCTGCAACAGAGCGATCCCACCGCTCATCCCTATCGCCTGGTGGCGCTCAACGGTTACAAGGAAGTGCTGATGCGCTGGCGTCATCCCACACAAGGGATGATTGCCCCCAACCACTTCATCCCCCTCGCGGAGGAGTGCGGCTACATAGTGCCGATGACTCGCCAGTTGATGGCCCAGACCCGGGATTATCTGCTCGAGGTAGCCGACAGGCTGCCCCCCGGCTTTCACGTCGCCGTCAATGTCTGCGCCCAGCACTTCAAAAACCGGGACATCGTCGCCGAGTGCCGCGACTTTCTCCGCGCCTTCCCGGGTCAGGATCTGCGTCTGGTGCTCGAGGTGACGGAGCGGGAGATGGTGGATGCGGACGAGCAGACCCGCGCCATCTTCGATGCCCTGGACGAGCTGGGCGTGCTCATCGCCATCGATGACTTTGGCACCGGCCACTCCAGCCTCTGCTATCTGCAGATGTTCCATGTGGACATCATCAAAATCGATCGCAGCTTTATCAAGGGAATGAAAGAGGAAGGCCCCTCCCGCCATATCGTCGAAAACATCCTGGATCTCGCCCATCGCATGGGGCTGGCTCTGGTCGCCGAGGGGGTGGAGACCCAGGAGCAGGTCGAGATGGCACGCCACTATGGCATCGACTACTTGCAGGGCTTCTACTTCGCCAAGCCGCTGCCACCGGCCCAGTTCACTGATCTCCTGGCCAACGCCACACGCCCGGAGCCATCCCGGCCCCATGCCGAAATGAGCCTCCTTCCCTAACGGGGGGCGACGGGCAGCCAGTACTCCATGGTGGCGTCGGGCTGCTGGCCGTCAAAGCCGGGGGCATAGCGCTCCAGTTCGAAACCGTCCAGCCCCCGGTATGCCGACTCCGGCAGCCAGTGCAGGATGAACCAGTGCAGGCTCTCCCCCAGCTGGGCAATGGGTCCTTTGTGGGTGAGCACGGCATACTCCTGGGCCGGCACGTTGAGACTCGACAGGCCGGGGGGCGTAGGCGCCGTCGTGGCCACTCCGGCCCAGTAAGGCAGCCGCTCCCCTGCCCCCGACACATCCACCACCCCCAGCCATTCCCTCGACAAGCCCAGCGCCCCCGTCTCGCGCAGCGCTCGCCAGATGGCGGGCACCGTCTGCTGAAAATCCGGTGAGGCATCGAACAACCCCCGAATCGTGCCCCTGACCCCCAACAAGGTGAACGCCGGCAGGCTCTCTATGCGCACCTGCACCAGGTTGGGAGAGGCAGAGCGGGGGACCGCCGCCCGCACCAGGGGCGTGCGCAACCCCAGCCGCAGGGCCCGCTTGCGATACGCCAGCGGCGAGCAGCCAAATTGCTGCTTGAAGGCGCGGCTGAAACTCACTTCCGAGCCAAACCCGTGATCCAGCGCCACATCCAGCACCCGCAGCCGGGTGGAGAGTAGCGCCTCCGCCGCCATGCTCAGCTTCAGCTCGCGCACATAGTGAGCCACCGTCTGGCCCGTCTCATGCAGGAATACCCGTTGCAACTGCCAGCGGGACCAGCAGCTCTGCCGGGCCAACGCCTCCAGGGAGAGCGGCTGATCCAGATTGGCATGGATATAGTCGAGCACTCGCTCGATGCGGGTGAGGTGGGTGCGCGCCTCGGGTGTCGGCTCACGGAGTGGGTGGGGAGAAGTCGGTGTCATGATGCGCTTGAGACCACGCCAGCAGAGGGCACTCTGGCCCGGGAGGGCCACATTAAACAGGGGTGTCGCGCCGACCGCAAGGCTGGCGCACCGCCTGGCTATTCATCCCGCCCCGCTCAGGGTAGACGGCTCTGGCCATGCTCGGCAAAGTGGATGCGAAGGGCGCTGATCACCCGCCGCACCTTCTCCGGGATCTCCCGCTGGGGGGTGATGGCATGGATCTCCATGGGAGGGGCCAAAAAGCCCGGCAGCAGCACGAGCAACCGACCGGTGGCGAGATCTTCTTCTATTTCACCTTCCGGTTGCAGCGAAATCCCCTGCCCTGCCAGGGTAAACTGGCGCAGGGGCAAGACGTTGTTGCACAGCACCCTGGGCTTGGGCTTGATCTTGTGGGCCTCCCCCTTTTCGTCCAGCAGCAGTATCCCGCCCCCCAGCATGTCCGAGGCCAGCCAGTCGTGGGCCAGCAGATCCGCCGGGCTGCGCGGCGTGCCCTTGCGTGCCAGATAGGCGGGCGAGGCACACAGCAGCATCCGGGTCTGACCCAGCCTGCGCGCCACCAGGGTGGAATCTTCAAGCGTGCCGACCCGCAGCGCCACGTCGATGCGATCCTTGATGAGATCCCGCTTCTCGTCGTCGGCAATGATCTGGATGCCCAGGCCGGGGTGCGCCTGCAGCAGCGGCGAGAGCGCCCGCGCCAGGGGCTGGCCCGCCATCCCCACCGGCGCGGTGATCCGCACTTCTCCGAGCAGGCTGTCGCGCACCTCCGAGAGGCGCAGCTCGGTGTCGTTCAGGATCTGCTGCAACGACTGGCAACCCTGCCACACCACCTCCCCCGCTTCGGTCAGGCTGAGGCGGCGGGTGGAGCGGTGCAGCAGGGGCAGGCCGAGCTGGCTCTCCAGTTGACTGATATGCTGGCTGACGGCGGACGGGGTCATGCCGAGGGCCTTGGCGGCGCCGGTCATGCTGTCCGCCTCCACCACGGCGGCGAAGATGGCGTAGCGTCTGAGCTGATCCATTATGAAGCCCTGCTTACAAGTGAATGCAATTTTAAGTGGATTATTAAATCACACTCGGGGGCGTAGGATAGCCCCATTCCCACAGTGAAGGAGAATTCCCATGAAGATTGCCCTCATCGGTGCCAGCGGTTTTGTCGGTTCAGCCATCCTCCAGGAGGCCGTCAGCCGCGGTCATCAGGTCACCGCCATCGTGCGTGACGTGAGCAAGGTCGCCGCCCATCCCCTGGTCACCGCCGTGGTGGTGGACGCCCAGGACAGCCAGGCACTGGCCAAGGTGCTCAAGGGGCACGATCGGGTGATCAGTGCCTACAACCCGGGCTGGAGTGCCCCGAACATCTACGATCAGTACCTCAAGGGGGCCAGCGCCATCGTGGCCGCCGCCAACGACGCCGGGAGCTGGCTGCTGGTGGTCGGCGGTGCCGGCAGTCTGGAAATCGCCCCGGGCGTGCAGCTGGTGGACACCCCGGAGTTCCCGGCAGAGTGGAAGCAAGGGGCCCTCGCGGCCCGGGACGGTCTCATCGCCCTTCGCCGGGAAACCACCCTCGACTGGCGTTTCGTCTCCCCACCGGTGTTCCTCGAACCCGGCGAGAAGCGCGGCGGTTACCGCCTTGGCACGGATCAGGTACTGTTCAGCGGCGAGCAGCCCGCCGGGATCACGGTCGGCGATCTGGCGGACGGGGTGCTGAACGAGGCGCAAGCACCGGCTCACCTGCGCCAGCGTTTCACCCTGGGTTATTGAGGAAAGGTGCGCCAGCAACCCTTTCCATGACAGTCACACGGAGGGAGGCGGATGCCTCCCTCCGTCTTTTCTCTCCCGCGTCTATCCCGTCACGCCAATGTTGCTCTCACCCGGTACGGCAGATCGCCGCCGGAGCCGCCCGATGCTCGTTCTATTCGCTCAAGTCCGAATTCCATTTCGAATTTTGTATATAACTAAGAATATTTTGTTGCTTCCACCTTATAACCTCGAACAGTAGCATCACCCTCAACCCAAACGGCGCCACTCAAGAAGAGTGCGCCCCGGTTTCGCCACACCCCGCACGCCGGGGCACGCAGACCCCGTTCACGGAAAGTGAGGAGATGCCCATGACCACCCCATCATTGCCGATCATCGATCTCGCCGCCCTCAAGGGCACCCCGGCTGCACGCAGCCAGATGCTGGCGCAGCTTGGCCAGGCCGCCCGCGAAGTGGGCTTTTTCTATCTGGTGGGCCATGATCTGAGCGAATCGGCGCGCCAGGAGACCCTGGCGCTCGCCGCCCGCTTCTTCGCCCTGTCACTTGAAGAAAAACTGGCGGTGCAGATGGTCCACTCCCCCCACTTTCGCGGCTACAACCAGGTGGGGGCAGAGCTCACCCGGGCACGGCCGGATCTGCGGGAGCAGTTCGATATCATGAACGAGGCCCAGGCCCTGCCTGTGGCGCACATTCGTGAACCCTGGCAGCGCCTCATCGGCCCCAACCAGTGGCCCGCCGCCCTGCCCGAGATGAAGACACGTCTGCTGGCATGGCAGGATCGACTGAGCGACATCACCCTCACCCTGCTGGACGCTTTCGCAGAGGTGCTGGGGCAGCCCGCCGGCGTATTTGACGAGAGCATTCGCGGTGCCCCCTACCAGCACATGAAGCTCATTCACTACCCCGGACAACCGGAAGGCAGCAGTGGTCAGGGGGTAGGTGCCCACAAGGATCCCGGCTACCTGACGCTGGTGATGCAGGACGATCACTCCGGGCTCGAAGTGGAGACGGCGGATGGCTGGATCCCCGCGCCCCCCCTGCCGGGCGCCCTGGTGGTCAACATCGGCGAGCTGCTGGAGCTCGCGTCCGACGGCTACCTCAAGGCCACCCTGCACCGGGTGGTGAGCCCCCCTCCCGGGGTATCGCGCCTCTCCTGCGCCTTCTTCATGGCGGCAAGGCTGGATGCGACTGTGCCACTGCTTAGCCTCTCCCCCGAGCTGGCGGCGCTGGCCGAAGGGCCCCAGAGCGATCCCGCCAACCCGCTCTTTTATCAGGTGGGGGAGAACGTGCTCAAGGGGAGGCTGCGCTCCCACCCGGATGTGGCGGCCCGCCACTATGCAGGCGAGCCGCAGCGCGAGCCAGCGCTAGTCTGACAACCCGCCACTCGACATTAAAAAAGGGGCGCGACGGCGCCCCGGATAACACAAGCAGTCGGGCAACGACCTGACAATGACGGAGTAAAAAAATGAAATTCAAGACCATGAGCGTGCACAGCGGCCAGCGGATCGATCCCCAGACCGGCGCCCTCACCACCCCGCTCTACCAGAGCAGCACCTTCAGCTACTTCAACGCCCAGGCGGGCAAGGAGCGCTTCGCAGGTCAAGCCCCCGGCTTCATCTACAGCCGCTTTGGCAACCCCACCACCGCCGAGCTGGAGCAGAAGCTGGCAGCCCTCGAAGGTGCAGATGAGGCACTGGTGGTGGCCAGCGGCATGGCGGCGGTGAGTGCCATCATGTATGCCCTGGCCGACAGCGGTGATGAAGTGGCCTATATCGGCCCCCTCTACGGCGGCACCGATGCCTTCCTCAAGCAGACCTTCAGCCGCGCCGGCATCAAGATCACCGCCTACGAGAGCGATCAGGCGCTGCTGGCCAACATCCGCCCCGCCACCAAGGTGGTACTCTTTGAAACCCTGACCAATCCCACCCTCAAGGTGGTGGATCCGCGGGTGGTGGTGGAGGCGGCCCGCAAGGTGGGTGCCATCACGGTGTGTGACAACACCTTCCTCACCCCCTATCTGCTGCGCCCGCTCGAGCTTGGCATCGACATCGTCATGCACAGCGGCACCAAGTATCTGGGCGGTCACGGCGACATCATCGCCGGGGTGGTGGCGGGTCGTCATGAGCTGATGAAGTCGATTCGCACCGTGGCCCTCAAGCACATCGGCTCTCCCATCGGCCCGCAGGAGGCCTACCTGCTGCAACGGGGGGTCAAGACCCTTCCCCTGCGCATGGATGCCCACCTGCACAACGCCCAGAAGGTGGCCGAGTTCCTGGATGCCCACCCAGCGGTGAAGAAGGTGATCTACCCGGGCCTTGCCAGCCATCCGGGCCACGATGCCCTCGGCGCCTTCGCCAGCGGCTTTGGCGGCATGGTGAGCATCGAGCTGGAAGGCGGGTTTGAGCGCTGCGCCACCCTGCTCGACAACCTGCAACTCTTCGTGCAGGCGGTGAGCCTCGGCGATCTCGAGAGTCTCGCCTGCCATCCGGCCAGCACCACCCACGCAGCCATGGACGAGGCGAGCCGCCTCGCTGCCGGGGTCAATGACGATCTCATCCGCTTCAGCATCGGGGTGGAAGACGCCGACGATCTGATTGCCGATCTGGCCGCCGCCCTGGCCCTCCTCTGATACCCAATAGCGATCCGGGCGAGTGACGCAATAAAAAAAGGGAAGGCAATGCCTTCCCTTTCTCTTTTCTGCCCGGCGCCCTCATCAGGCGTCGTGGTAATCCTGGCAGGCGCTCAGGGTGTTCTCCATCAGGCTGGCGACCGTCATGGGGCCCACGCCCCCCGGTACCGGCGTGATGAAGGCGGCGTGATTGCGCGCGGTCTCATACTCCACATCTCCCACCAGGGAGCCGTCCGCAAGGCGGTTGATGCCCACGTCGATCACCAGGGCACCGGGTTTGACCCACTCCCCCGGAATGAAGTTGGGCTTGCCCACCGCCACCACCAGCAAGTCGGCCCGGCGCACCTGGGTTTCCAGATCCTGGGTGAAGCGGTGACAGGTGGTGGTGGTGCAACCGGCCAGCAGCAGCTCCAGCGTCATGGGGCGCCCCACGATGTTGGAAGCCCCGACCACCACCGCATGCAGACCATGGGTCTTGACGCCTGTGGTCTCGATCAGGGTCATGATCCCCTTGGGGGTGCAGGGTCGCAACGCCGGGATCCGCTGGGCCAGACGACCCACGTTGTAGGGATGGAAGCCATCAACGTCCTTGTCGGGACGAATGCGCTCCAGCACCTGGGTGGTATCGCAGTGGGCCGGCAAGGGCAACTGCACCAGGATGCCGTCCACTTCCGGATCCTCGTTGAGCTGGTCGATCAGGGACAGCAGCTCTGCTTGTGTCGCCGTGGCGCTGAGGTCATAGGAGCGGGAGACAAATCCCACCTCTTCACAAGCGCGACGTTTGCTGCCCACATAGACTTGGGAGGCCGGATCCAGCCCCACCAGGATCACCGCCAGACCCGGTGCCCGTTTCCCCTGCGCCAACCGCTGTTGGACTTGCGCGGCGACCTGATTGCGAATCGTTTGCGCAACCTGTTTTCCATCAATGATTTTGGCAGACATCGTTCTTCACTCACCATGTGTTCAACTGCGGCGCATTGTCGCATTTTTTTGGCGCGGGTGTTAGCGGCTCTCGCAGGGAGGGCAATAAGTAGGCACTTGAATTTACTGGCGGAAAAAGTCGTTGACGCTGACTTTGGCGCTTGGGTATGATGCCCGCCCGTTGCCCAGTGGTGCCGCCGAAGGTATGCTGGATGGCGAATTTTCGGTGATTAGCGCAGCCCGGTAGCGCATCTGGTTTGGGACCAGAGGGTCAAAGGTTCGAATCCTTTATCACCGACCAGGTTCATCGGGAAATCCCCGGATTTCTTGATACAACGCGCCCTTAGCTCAGTCGGATAGAGCAACGGCCTTCTAAGCCGTGGGTCGCAGGTTCGAATCCTGCAGGGCGCGCCATTTAAAATGTGTTTTAAATCATTGAGTTATTGATGAAGAGTGTGACTTATCGTCCATTCGGCAGATTATCTCAGGATGACCTTGGCCAGGCCTTGGCAGACACAAAATGGCGATGATTTCAGTGGTGGTTGTAGCTCAGTTGGTAGAGTCCCGGATTGTGATTCCGGTTGTCGTGGGTTCGAGCCCCATCAGCCACCCCATTATTTCTCTGTTGTTGCTATCTGTTGCGTAAGAAAGGCTTTAATATGGCCAGCAACTCATCTGCAAGGCAGACTTCGCGCTATTTATGCGCGGCGATAAACCGGCCCCGCGCCGGTTTTTTTGTTTTAGCGAACAAAATAACGCCTATGGAGGCGGCCTATGTCTCTTCGTAATCCAGCTCGCAAGCAGCCCGCTCGCCAGCCCTCCCCCACGACGGGTAACCCCGCCCTCGATCTCTTCCACCGCAACTGGCAAGCGCTCGAAAAGCTACAGGCAAAAATCGACAAGCAAACCCTCAACGGCCGCGATATCTATCAGCGCTTCACCAGCGACATCGAACCCCTTGAGCGTCAACAATGCGAGCTCATCTTTGCCCTCACCAAGCGACTGACCGACTTTACGGCTCGCAAGAGCTTTACCCAGTGGCAACGGGAGACCTTGCACCACTGGATCCACGATCTCATCAACTATCTCGAGTCCAATCCGTTTCGTGGCGAGATGGATTTGGCCCCCCTCTATCACCAAATCCAAACCAATACCGCCCTGCACATGGATGACGAACAGCTCGACTATCAGTGTGATGAACTTACCCATATGCTGATGGAAACTTGTGGTCACTGCCCCGAAGACATCGACACCTTGCGCGATATGGTCAAAAACCCCGCTCTGTTGCACGAGTACCTGATAAACGCGGCGAAGCAGAAAATGGCCAACGGGAGTGACACCGCTGGTGAGGAAGAGGATGCCCTCTTCGACGATGATGAGTTGTTTGCCGATGAGTCCCCCTTCGGCGCTGAGCAGCAAGATGCTTTTGCCCACACGCGCACCCGTCGTGAGCAAGAGGAAGAGATGCGCATCGAACAGCTGTTCAGCAAATCCAGCCTCAAGCAGCTCTATCGCAAGCTCGCCCTGGCGCTGCACCCGGATCGGGAACCCGACCCCGCCATGCAGGCGGAAAAGACCCGCATCATGGGCCAACTCAGTCAGGCTTGGGAAAACAAAGAGATGTTCACCCTGTTACAGCTGGCCCACGCTCACCTACCCGAGTTCGATAACCTGCTCAGTGACGAGAACCTCGCTTACCTCAACCCGATGCTGAAACGCCAGCTACGCGAGCTCGAAGTCAGCTACTACGGCGGGCAAGACGGGCTAATGGGCGCGGTGCTGCACAAATTCAAGCAATCATCCAAGAAAAAGACCGAGCAGGCCTTTGCCGAACATCGGGACTATTTGCTGCGTGATATCGACCACCTGACTGCCCAGCTGGCCGAGATCACCACCCTGCAGACCCTCAAACCCTATCTGGCGGCCCGCTGGGATCAGCAGCAAATAAGGTGGCGTGAGGAAGAGGACGATATGGAATGGCTGTTTCGGTAACGGCCAGCGCTGACCGACCATCTCCCCAAACAATCAAGGCGCCACTGGCGCCTTGATTGCTTTCACGCTGCTGGTTTTTACACTGCTTGTTTTTACACTGATCGTGCTATCGGATAGCCAGCCTTAAATCAGGGTCACCTGACGCGCTTTGGCATCAGGCGCCAGCGCCTGTTCCTCATCGTGGATAGTTGTGAAGGGCTCAGGGGAAATGGCGGCTGCCGATGCGATTTTGCGCTGCTGATATTGGGCCAGACGCAAGTCCAGCAGCTCTTGCACCATGCGATGCAGAGGATCGATATCCTCCTCACTCACCGCGAAGCGTGGGCAGAAGCGATCCTCCCTTACCTCGAACCAGTACTCCCCCTTGGCGCCTGGATTGCCGCCACTGCTGAACTTGATCGGATTGCTCTTCCAGTAACTGAGCCAAGCCGGGCTGTCGGCGCTCAGGGCTTGCTGCTTGACCGGTAGATCGAGGCGGGCCAGCTCGGGATGCCGCTCAAACAGGTAACGGGAGTGGCTGGCCAGCGCCGCCAAGGTGGGTGGCTCACGCAGGCCGTCGAGTTCGAGCAGCGCCAATAGCAGGATCAACTTGAAACTCTTGGTGAGCGCGGTGTGCTCCACCCCCGAACGCAGAAAGTCGCCGTGCCGGTTCAGCACGCGCAGCTCCTCCTCCCCCAGATCGCCCGCTTGGGCGAGCAGCTCAAACCAGCCCCCCTGTTTTTGGGTATCGAAACGCAGTTGCTCACCCAGCCGGACTGCCCAGGTTTGCCGCGCGGTGGGGCGATAGCCGAGGTGCTCTTTGAGGGTCTGATAGGTCTCAATCAGAGTCGGTTTCTGCTGCTTTTTTAACAGCGCCAGCAGCGGAAGCAGCTTGGGATCCAGATTGATAAAACAACCTGCCGCCAGCGGCATCGCCCTGTTTGCGTGCGTTGGTGGGCGGGTCAATTGCGTTTGCAGCAGCTGGGGCTTGTAGAGACACGCCTTGTGATTGCCCACCAGATCGATCACCACCAGGCGTTCTTTGCCTTGATAGAGGCGCAAGCCCCGCCCCAACTGTTGCAGGAACACGATGCGCGACTCGGTGGGGCGCAGCATCAGCACGGTATCGATGGCGGGCAAGTCGGTGCCTTCGTTGAACAAATCTACCGAGAAGATGATATCAAGCTCGGCGGCGGCCAGTTGCTCCAGGGCGGCTTGTCGCCCCTGGCGGGAGCCCGCATAGACGGCTATCGCCCGCACACCGGCTTGCTGGAAGACGCTGGCCATAAAATCGGCATGACGGGTCGAGATGCAGAAGGCCAGCGTGCGCTGCTGGCGTAAACGTCGCCACTGGCTAAGGGCGTGCTGAGCCCGCTTCTGACTGGCGAAGGCACTCTCCAGCGCATGGGGGTCAAACTGACCGTTGCGCCAAGGCAGCGCGGCATAGTCGACGGTGTCATCCAAAATGCCGTGATAGGTGAGCGGCACCAGCATCTTCTGCTCGATGGCGAGGGCCAGCCCCCGTTCAAAGACGAGATTGTTGTCGCACAGCGCCAGAATATCGGCCTGATCGGTGCGGTCAGGGGTCGCGGTCAGCCCGAGCAGGAAGCGGGGCTTGAAGTGGTTTAGCAAGCGCCGGTAGGAGGGTGAGGCGGCATGATGAAACTCATCGACCACCACGTAATCGAAGTGATCCGGTGCAAAGCGCAGCAGATGCTGACTCTTGCCCAGGGTCTGGATGGAGGCAAACAGCCAGTCGGCCTCATCCTGCTGCTGACCATGATAGAGGCCCGAATTTGCCCGCGGCACCATGTGCAAGAAGGTCTGGCGCGCTTGGGTCAGGATCTCCTCCCGATGGGCAACAAACAGCAGGCGGGCCGCCTGCATCTGGCGCACATCAAAAGCCGCGAGCCAAGTCTTGCCAAGGCCGGTCGCCATGACCACCACACCCCGTTTATGCCCCTGTGCCCGCGCGGCTTGCAGCGCCATCAGCGCCTCTTGCTGCACGCTGTTGGGGATGGGGGCTTCACGCAGCTGCTCAGCGCTGCTGCGATGATCCCCAGTGAGCACCCGCAACTCCCGCAGCGCGCTCTGCCGATAGCGAGCGAGGTAGCCATCGATCCAGTCGTGGGTAAGGGGCACGACCCGCGCGTCTTGCGCCAGCCGATCGATTTGAGCCGCGAGCTGACGCAGGCTGTGATGCGGCTCGCTGGGGCCGCTCGGCTCAGCCCTGAGCGACCAGTTCCACTCCAGCGACTCGGTGAGGGCGGCGGCAGAGATATTGCTGGAGCCGAGAAACGCCTGGCCACCGAGCACCGCTGGCGACCCTTCCTGGCCAACTTGCTCGCCTAGATACTGGGCTGCGTGCTGGACAAACAGATAGGACTTGAGGTGAAAGCCGCGATTGCCCTGACTCTGGTAGATCAGCGCGCAAGAGCGAGCGGGATCAAATTTAAGCAACTCGCGCAGCGCCACCGGCTGAGTCACCTCCAGATAGTCCGAGGTGATCACCCGAAGCCGTGCTCCTCGCGCCAACGCCTCGTGCAGGGCACCGCGCAACAGCACCAGCCCGCTTTGGCGAATAAAGGAGACACACAACTCGATGCGGCTACCCTCGCCACAACGGGCGATGGCGTCCAGCAGATGTGGCAACAGGGGATCGTTGAACTCCGGATCCCCCGCCTCTCCCCCGCTGATGAGCACGGGTGCACTCATGACCCGACCTTGCGCACGATGGCGTTAAGCCAACGCTCCTGCTCGCGGCCGGGGCGTCGATCCGCCGTCAGCCAAGTCTCGACCTCGCTCAGCGGCAACGGCGTGATCAGGGCGTGCAGCCCCGCCTCATCCAACTGGGTGAAGGCTCGGCCATCGCGCTCGGTCTCGTCTACCCCATATTTGAACGAGCAATAGAGCAGACCACCGTCCGCGAGTTGCTGGCACAGATGGGCCATTACGGCATCCAATTCGGCGCGGGGAACATGCAGCAGACTGGCACAGGCCCAGATGGCATCGACCGGCACGGGAGCCACAAACTGCTCGAAACGGCACAGTTGCACCGGCTGACCAAGCAGGCGCTCGGCACGCAGGGCCAGCTCCGCGCTGGCATCGAACGCAGTGACCTGAAAGCCCTGCTCTCGGAAGTAGAGACTGTCCCGACCAGAGCCGCAGCCCGCATCGACGATATGAGCGCCTGCGGCGAGCAGAGGCAAGAAGCGCTGGTAAAGCGGTTGCATATCGACCGACAGCGTGCCTTCGACGAAGCTATCGGCGTGTTGGTTGTAGTAATCGATAGACATAGTAAGCAGGCACCTAGCAGAAAACGCCCAGATTAACAGAGAGATAGGGGTAAAAAAATCGAGTCAGCGCCATTTCAGACAATCCGCAGTACGGGAAGGCCAACTGGCACCTTGATTATCTTCCCACTGATTGCAGCGACCAGAGTGATCTGCTCTTGGACAAGTAGAATCTTCACTACGAATTTACACTTGGATGGCTTGAGGCCGGTTCGCGCCCCAATAAACCGGCGATAAGCATCGTACGTTCTACGGGCTCTTTGTTGGAGTCAGCAACGAGCTGTGTGAAACTAGTGGTATCATTCATTAACTGAACTGACCTCTCTTCCATGACAGCTAAAGCCGACTCTCTGAGACAAAAAATCTACCTCATTTTGACTGGTGGGAAATTACATGATCACCAACGTATCGCAGCACAAAAGACATTCGATGCACTAAAGGGAAACGTCCGTGCAGTTATCACTGCGGCAGAGATGCAAGCAGGCAAGTCTGGTGTGGCACTCGCTCTTTGTTGTTTGCAACGTCTGTCACTGACTGATGAAGAGGTCTGCGACCGCTCCAAGCTCAAAGATACTCTCTATTTGGTAACCATGCCTGACGTTGCCTTGTTAGAGCAGGCTGAAAAAGATCTGGCAGATGCTAAAAATGTGGTTGTTAGTAACTTTATTCGATTCGACCAAGATTTAGAGCGAAGCTTTAAAGGCAATCCGCCCAAACTGATCCTGATCGACGAGTGTCACTATGGCTCAAATGCGGCAGCTATACGGTACTGCAAGGTTTTTGATTACCTCGAAAAAGAGAATAAAGATTGCAAAGTAGTTTTTATCTCTGCGACGCCTTTTGGGGCTCTCTATGCGGCAGAGACAGAATACGATGTTGCCAAACACGAAGAAGAAATAGCAAAACATAATCATAGAGAAAAAGAGGCTATTGAAGCAGCAGAAGCAGCCGAAGAGGCAGCTCGCAACTCAATTTTACGGCGTGATTTTAATACCAAATTGGTATTCCATCGCACCAGTAACGAGTACTACGGTGTTAGGGAAAGTGCGAACAAGTATCCCACGAACAAAAAATGAAAATTTTAGTCATTTAATATCAATGGGTTACCAGTAAATGCTCTCGTGCCATATGACTTATTCGCACCTTCCTTAGGGAAATGCTGCGCTCCAATAAAGTCACGGGATTGGATTCTGACTCGAGGAATATTCTCGATGACTCACCAGCCAAAGCGAAGCTGCTGAGTTTACTTAAACAACATGAAGGTGCAGGATGGGTATTGGTCAGGGTGCCGCCAGGTGCCGCCATGGAGGCAAAAACTGGTTTTATTCAAGCAGGATTTGCAGATCAGAATGTTCATATTCTTGGCAAAGATCTCAGCGGTGTCCCAGAAGACCAATTAACTACCATTGAACGATTTAAAAAAGAGTTCGATGAATGCATCGACTTTGACGAAAAGCTCATTGCTATTACCGTAGCAGGCTGTCGCGCAGGGATTAATTTTGGTCAAGATATGAAACAGCGGCTCATTGCCACCTGGGACAGTACGGTAACCAGTGTTGCGGCAGTGGTACAAGCGAACATTGGCAGAGCCTGTGGCTACCATGACAATCGAGAAGCACACCACTTCACAAGCCTTAATGCGGCGCAAGCCTATGGGGCAATCCTGGATTACCTTGATAAAAATACCAGTGAACACGCCGCCTCTGATTTTGATGGTCTCAAAGAATTTTTTGAAGATGTATGCCAAGAGTTTAATGTCAATGGTTTGGATGTAGGATTAACCGTCAAAAACAAGCGGCGTCGCCCCATAGGTGATGTTGAAACATACATGACCGATAGCTACGTTGCCGTGCCAGCCAAGCTGCTTGATCCGGATTACGACTTTACACAACACACAAAGGATAAATTAATCATACAAGCCATAGCACTGCTACGTGAAGAGCTACTCAGAGATTCAGGTCCTTCTGTAAAGTCTTCTCGTGCCATGCGTGGTGCCAAGAAAAATTGGGTAAAGGCTCATTGGGTCAATGGCGATTCCTATGATAACAAGGAGAAAGCACGTAAAGAGGGAACGATGAAAGAACGGACCCTAAATTTTACACACAAAGTAGATCAGCAAGAGCCTATAGAATTCAATACCATTGTTATGCCTGGCTCTGGTGAATATACAGAGCAAAAACTTGTCACTGCCACTATATTCAGTATTTATAACATGTCTCGGCGAAACAATGTCAAAAAATGGGTCATGACAGAAGATGATGTTCATGAAATGTGTGATCATTTTGGTATCGAGCATGATGACACCATGTTCGTTCTCTATAAACGTGGTGAATATAATGCCGAGGCAAGCCGTATGAAAGCAGCCGCCAATGAACTGCCAGAAAATGAAACAATCATCCATGATGAGTCGCAATTTTCTGAGCAACAGCGCAACGCTTAAGCGAGTTAAACAGTCACATGAACAATCAGGCTACACGGCATAGAGAAAAAGTTGCATCAGTACTATCTGGTCATACTTTTTCACATCAGATAAATGCGGCGCAGCGAGCTTTTAGTCATTTTGAAAATGGCTCAAGAGCGGTCGTTATTGCAGCAGAGATGCAATCAGGAAAATCCGGCATTGCCTTGGCACTCAGTTGCCTGCAGCGGAATTCATTATCTGACAGTGACTTATGTGATCGTCGCAAGTTAAAAGATACCTTGTACTTGGTCACGATGGCTGACCTTGCTTTGTTAGAACAAGCCAAATCTGACTTCGCTGCATGCCCCAACATGGTCGTGAGTAATTTCACGAATTTCAGGCTTACCCTGGCATCCGAGTTTAAGCATCAACAGCCACGATTGATCATCATTGATGAGTGCCATTACGGCACTCATCAAGATAGCATTCGCTACAGCGATGTATTCAATTACCTTGATAGTGAAAATAGCGATTGTAAGATTGCGTTTATCTCTGCAACACCTTTTAGCGCTCTCTATGCCGCTGGCGCTGATTCAATTCTAAAACATCAGTACCACACTCAACTGGTATTTCACAAAACAAGCTCCGAGTACCACGGTATTCGGAGCATGCACAAGCATCACCAGATCGTGAAACTTGATCCAACACAGCGCGATTTTTGCCAAGACTCGTTATTACGAAGACGATTCATTAGACAATTCCTTGAATATCAAGGCCCTGGTTGGAGTCTAGTTAGGGTACAAAGTGGTGCAGCTGCTTCAGTGAAGGCCATACTGCTCGAGCAAGGAATTGCAGAGGACCAGATTTTTATCATTGGCCAAAAGCTAGCTGGTGTCGAAGAACATGAAATTAGCTCGATTCAAGATTTCAAATACGCTTATGATACAGCCAGCCTCTTTGATGACAAGCTGATTGCAATTACCGTGGCAGGTTTTCGGGCAGGGATTAATTTTGGCTCGAAAATGAAAGATGAGCTGATCAACAGCTGGGATAGTACCATCTCCAATATCGCCGCGATCGTCCAAGCAAATATTGGCAGAGCATGTGGCTACCATGACAACATAAAGGCAATTCATTATACTAATCTTGATGCTATCGGGGCTTACAGTGAATTACTGGATCATCTTGAGTCTCAATCTGAACACTGTGACTTTGCAGCCTTACAAGCACAGTTTGAATATATCTGCGAGCGCTATGATGTCGCTGGTTTTGACCGTGGTCTCACCATTAGCAGTAGTGTAGAGAATTCCGTAAAAAACGCTATCCAGCCGGACCAGTTTATCTATTTAACTGAGCGATATCGCATAGTCCCAGTAAAATTGCATGAAACAGAACCAGAGTTCAGCAAATACAATCTCGATAGTGATGAATTAGAAGCGATTAGGCTTATTCGAGAAGAGTATCTTAAAGATGGTGGGCCTTTTATAAAAAGTGGCCGGGCTTTGCGAGGGGAACATCAAAACTGGATAAAGGCACAATGGGTCAATGGTGCCACTTACAATGACTTTACCGAGAGTTGTGCCAAAGAACGAACTTTATCATTTATTAGAAAACTTGATCAGGGTGAGCCACTATTATTTAACCAGATCGTTAATCCTGGTGGTGGTGAGAGTACAGATAGCAAGCGGTTTATGGCGACAGTTTTCAGTGTGTATAACTTATCACGGCAACAGAGTGCCTATAAACGCACCATGGATGAAGATGACCTTATTGAATTATCTGCTGCACTAGATATTGACTACGATGACACCATCATCGTTTTATTTAAGCGGGGTGTGGCGCTGGCATCGTCAACTGATGAAACCAACATGTCATCGACAAGGATTAAAAGTCACTCCATTTTCAAAAAATGACTTCATACAGTTGGCCATTTATTTTAAGTAGATGGCCAATCCCACATCATATCAACATAGTACTTATCTCTTAACCAAGAGAGATCACTTTCCCACTCACTTATTGCACATCGCATATCGGCCTTTGTTTTTCTTTTTGCATTTCTGACCAGAGCAGCAATAGTATATGCGATTTTATATAGCCTTTGCGATGATTTAGGAAAACCCCATTCATCCATATAGGACTGGCTTTCGACCAATGGCAATTGGTTTTTATATACTTCGTTTAAAATCTTTTGTCGTTCATTTTTAAACAACCCTTTATCGCCGACTCTATACCCAACCGCTTGTAGGATGCCAATCTTAGGCCAGTTAATCTCCGTCAAACTGTGATTTGACGTGAGTATAGCGGTCGTGGGCCACGAAAATTGTGCCACATCCCCCACTTTACGCAGAGTTAAAATCTCACGTCCAGAACTTTTATTTTTGAATTTTTTGTTTTCAGCACGCCGTGTTATCGGGGTCGTGTTTAACTTTTTGAATAAATAATCTCGATGATGGTAGACTCTAATATACTCATCAAGCTCAGATTGAGCTGCTCCTCTTGAATAAGGCCAATCATTCAAAAGCGATATAGAAAGAGAAGATGCTATACTTTGTCTCTCATTGTAATCATGAAGTTGATTCAGCTCTGCTATCTCGATGAGTAAGTTATCTATAGCTGACGCTGGGGATATAAATGATGATGGTCCTTCTATATGTGACAAAGTTAATATTTTTCGTTTGTTCTTGTTCTTTTTTGGAGGCTTAATATTAACATTACCAACTATCGGAGTCGTATTTAACTTCCTAAATAGATAATCTCGATGATGGTAAATTCGAATATAACCCTCCAAGTCAGTAGACGATCCAGCCCTTGAGTAGGGCCATCCGCTCGCTGGTGATATAATAAAAGGCAGTGCCTCATCATGTGCATGATAGGACAACTGATCCTGGCTCACAGCGGCAGCAATATTCCAGATACTTCTCGACTCAACGCCACCACGACGCAGGACGATAGGTGCTACTTTTTTACCTACTTTTTTCTTTGCCATTTCAAACAGGGAGTTGTACCAACAACTCCCACCTATACCCTTGCTACCTTGAAACCATCAACTCTGGCGTTAAGCACTCCTGCAGACTCACACCGCCGTGATTATAGTAATCCCCCGCCTGGAACAAACTGATCCCGGGGGCCATCACTACTCGCACTGCGGGGTTCCAATGCCAGGGGCATTGTAGGTAGTCACTCTGGCCATTACCTTTCAAAATGGCGCAGCGCGGAGTGCGCAGTTCCGTCATGTGTTTGGTCAGCTCAGCCTTAGGTAACTTCTCTGGGCTCCATAACCAACCATGGTCGGTCACCACATGTACCCTAGTCCAACCGGCCTCTAGCAGGCTCACTATCCGCTCAACCACCCCCTTTAAGGCATGATCGATAAATTTCGGCAGGCTTTGCTGACGCTCGTGGCCCAGATTATCTAGGTCGCCACATTGCACCCAGGCCTTACCTTGCTCTGGCTCACCACAATCGTGACCTTCCAGATATTGCCAACCGGCTTGGGCTAGCCCCTTCTTGAAATGATGGCTCGAGAAATCAGCGCCACTGTCGGCAAACTGCGGGACAAAATCGTCGTTTTCCAGATCACCGATCAACAAGGGGCTAAGGGGCGTCACTGCCGCTTTAGCGGTCGCAGTCAAACTGGGGAGCGCACTCCAACGGGTTTTCAAGCTGGCTTGCAGGGTAGCCTTCTCCAGTAGATGCTGAAGACGGTGGCCCATATCAAGACGCAAGCCATCGACAAAAAAGAGCACGGTACTGGCGCCCTGGTATGAGCCGACTGGCTCTTGCACTCCCTGACCACCAGGATAACCCTGGCTCTTCACCAAGTGCTGGAAATGCAGGGTCACCGCCTCCAACCAAGGGGTATACAGTTTGCCAAGCAGCGCGGCGGCTACCTGCTCCATGGCGCTATCGCTCGCCAAGGCCATCACCAGCAGGGCAAGATCATCGGTCTGCCAAACCTTCTCCTGGTAATGGCTGGCCATGGTCTCGATATCCGGCCCTCCCAATGGTTGACGAGTCAGCTCACTCAGTTGGCTTAACGGATCCAGCAACATCGCCCAAGGCGAGAGCCCGAGCCCGGCCCACAACCACTCACGCCGAGTTGCATGCTCAGCGTTGAGTGACATTAGGCGAGTACGGATGGTTGCCACCTCTTCAGCTACCAAAGCAGTGAGCGTCTGCGCTAATCGTTGCTCTTCATGCTGATTGCAAAAGGGGTATCGGGCTGGTTCAAAGAGCAATTCGCTAGGTTGTACCTCGTGCAGTGTCTTTACGAGCGAAACATGGTGTGCAGCCGTGTCGCTAAAACGCTCCCACACCGTTTGCCAAGGTCCCTGTGCATCACACAGCAGCGGCAACAATGTGGAGATCTCAGCGTTGGCAGGATCAATACCAAACGCATCTTGGCTCTGCCCACAGAAGTGCTGCCAGCGGTTGCTCTGCTGCCACTCCTTTTGGATGGCCTCAGGCTCATTGAGCCAAGCCAGCATATTGCGGATTGGGTCGCCCCCCGCCAACGCATAGAGATCGCTAGTTTCTAACCGTTTGCCCTGCAAACTGGCGGCCTGAGCTTCAAGCAGATCAGGCAACACCTCTAGCAACGCTTGCTGGGTTTTACCATCTTTGGCGACATCAAGCTGCAACCCCACTTTGGGATTACTTAAAAAAGAACCGACGCTCCAATCCCGACCGGCAGTGTTATAGGCCCACCAGCAGCCGCGATACTGCAACTCGGCAAGGGGTTGCAGAGCAAGCGAGCATTGGTCGATGGCCCGCAGATCTTTGCGACTGACGCCGGGCAGATAGAGGATCGGGATGGCATCAGCAGGCAGGGATTGCTCTGGTGCAGTACCTGCAATCAAGCACTTTAGCCAAATGGCAGGGCCGGTGCGTTCGGCGGGCAGATACTCCCCCAGCTCGAGCAGCTCGGGTAAATAGCGCTTGATAATCGGCATGGCAGCTTGCCACTGCCGGGTTTCATCGGTCCAGAGCACCACTGCGGGCGGTACCTGCACCTGAGAGTTATAACGCGCGCTGTCGCGCAATTGAGTAACCAGATAGTCGATAACTTGCATGGAATTCTCGATTCTGTTTCGCGCCTTAAGGCTTAAGCCAACCCCTGGCGGATCAGCTCGCCATGAACAAAGGGAGAGTGGCGTTGTAAAAAAACGAGCGAACAGTCATTTCTCAGATAGTTGTCATAATGGCGGGCGCGCATCTGATTATGCTCCGGGCTATCGAGCTTGAGACGGGTAATGGTCTCAGCGGCGGCATCGGCATGCGGCGTTCCGGCAGGATAACGCGCATGGTTGACCGCAATCTCGCCATTGGCAAAGTTGATGATAAAGGTCTCAGGGGCCAAGCCGATGGGGTCTAGCACATCATCAAACTTATTCTTATTGCGGTTCGGACCAAGGGCGCTTAGACGGTAGTTATCCCACTCATAGGCATCCCCTGCATTTTGCGATTTGGCCACAAAGTGGTCGGTCGAGGCCGCGCCAATAACCCACTCAAAATAGATCGCCAGATAGGCGCAAACACCACTGTAGGTATCCCACAACTGCTTGTTAGAACGCGTCCAATAGTTGGGTAACTTGGATGCATCCGGTGGTGGCGCATTGAGCGCTATGCCATTTGTGGCTAACCAATCGAGCCCCGGCTGGCGCACTCTGGCATCAACATCGGCAGGCTCAGGTTGCAATGACACCGGGATCATAACGGCCAACCCTTCTTATCGCAGATGGCGCGCCAGCGAAACAGAAAATCATCGGTCGGCTTTAACGCGAGCAGCAATTGCTGATACATGGCAGCGAGCGCCTGGGGATCTGGAGCCGGTTGCCCCAAGAGCGCCGAAGCCTGCTTGATCAGCTGCTCGTACTCTTTCGGTCGCCCACTGGGTAAGTCAAAGGCATCGCTGGTTAACCAACTGGTGACATCCCCCTGCTTTTCAAAATCTCGCCGGGTGAGCATCACCTCGCCTTTAGCTAGATCCAGATCAAACCAGGCATCTTGGCTTGCATCAAACAGCGGCTCGACCGAGGCCATCACCAAGGGGGAATGGGTCGCAGTGATTAACTGCACCTTGGCCTGTTTATCAAGCAGCCCCATGACGCCGAGCAAGGTGGGCACTATGCTGCGCTGCCAGCTGGGATGCAGGTGAGATTCAATCTCGTCGATCAAGAAGGTGATCTGGGGTGTCACCGGTTCCCCCAGTTGCTTGGCAGCCTGCTGATGCTCTTGCCAGGCCCACACCAACAGATAGGCCAGGGCTAAGATACGCCGCATCCCTGATGAGGCGTGCACCACGGGCACATCTTTTTGGTACGGCATCCGGATGGTCGGGATATCCCGCGCATCATCCAGGCTGATCCGGGTCAGCTCCCCCAGGGTCAGGATCTCATCAGAAGAAGGCGATAGCGCCTTAAGTACCGCTTTCAGGTGCTTAAATGCCGCCCCTTTCTCTTTCTGCCAGCTGGCCAGATCGCGAATAAGGCCATTGCACAGCCAACTGCCATCGCTACTGGCCAGGCCATCCCACACCTCGCTGGGGCTGAGCACATAGGCAGGCAGACGCTCTTGAATATCGAGCTCTCCCTGGGTGCGCCAGTAGTTACGGTGCGGATCCCACAGCGCGAAACTACCGTCAGCCATGGCATAGAGCACCAGGCCAGGGTTGGCAGGCCGCCCGGGGCGGCCGGTCCAGCTCTGTTCACGGCGGGCAAAGGTACTCTGGTACTCTTCATTTTTACTCTTGGCGGTAAATGAAAAGCTGATGCTCGCCTCCCCTACCTCACTGGGCAGGGCTTTACGCCCTGTGGTGAGCTTAGGGTTGATCTCAGCTGGCCAGCGGCGAGTCAGCGCCCACCAGGCGATATCCAGCAAGAAGCTCTTACCCAAGCCGTTATCGCCGGTTAGCAGATTAAGCCGCTGGCCAAAGGCCAGCGACAAGCTAGGAGCAGGGCCAACATTGACCGTCTTGAGCGTATCGATCATAGGGCTTCCATCATTTTGGTTGGTTTGCTCTGGCGGCGCGTTTGTCAGCTAGCGACAAGTGGTGATCGTTAATACGCGCTCCCTCTTTTTCACCGTATTGCAGGCCCAGAGTGTACCAAGGGGCGTCGGCGACGTCGTTACCGCGATCCTTGTTCCAGTTGATATTGGGCTTAAAGCGCAGGATACCGGCGCCTTTTTTGCCGACATCGGCCGCTTTGAGGAAGGGGCGAATATTGAGGCGCACACCATCGTTAAGGTCCGGCTCCCAACCGATGGGTTGTTCGGTCAGGGGCTTCCAGCGTACAAAGATATCGAGCCCTTTTTCACCGGCCAAGATGGCCTCGAGGCGCTGTTGCAGGTTTTTGGCGGCAGTCAGGCGCTCCTCTGCGCCATCGCGCGCTTCTTTTACCCCCTGCTCCTGGATGCGGATCCAATCCCCCAGGTAGGTGTAGATCAGGCGTTCCAGCCCCGAGCGGTCGAGCTTGTGGTAGTTGACCAGGGCGGAGAAGCCATCTTTTAGGCCGTCCCAGATATGCCAGATAAAGGGTCTATGTTGGAACAACTTGCAGTGTTGCTCGAAAAACTTGTCGCGCAGCCAAAGCTCCAGGCTCTTGCTGCCCACGGCGGCAAGCAGCTTATCCAGGGCTCCGGCCTTCCAATCATCCTCGTAGGCTGCCACCAGCAATTTTTCCAACCGGGTATGAGCCGGGGCTTCACCGCGCACAGCTGGGAGGCAAACGATGCCATCTTCATCGGCAAAGGCGTTAAGCTTGGCAACCTCATCAACCAGCTGACGCTGCTCATCGGCCAGCTCCATCTCTTTATCCAACTCGGCAGGCCACTGATACCCCAGCAGGCGCGCTACCGCCACTTGCAGCACGATGTCATCAAAGCGCACCGGCCCCTCTTTGGTCCATTTACTTTCGTCATCCCAAATAACTGAGGCACAGGGGTGGCCATGGAAGATCCATTGGGTTGGATCATTCGTGTAGGGTTTTGGTAGGCCATTTGGATATTCTTTTTCTGCTATTTGAGTCCAATAATTTAAATCAAATGGGATTTTCAACAAGGTTGCATTGGTAACCTTAAGTGCTTGATCTATTTTTCTAACCTGTTCAGAAAATTCAGTAGATGACGAATAGCACCATAACGCAGCCAAATTCCCTCTATCGTTAGGAATCAGCGCAGCAGTATTATTGTCATACAAATTGCCATCGTAATTGGTTGCAGGTAAAACCCCAATCTGCCCGTGAGCAATCCCCTTGCAACCATATGCCATATTATTAGCCCCTGGTCTAAGCATACCAATGCCACTCGAGCACCAATCAATCATATGCTCTTTCCCAATGCCTATATTTGTTGTTGATGGCGTACTTTGCAAAAAACGAAAACTACCTAATTTTGGTTTTTCCCAATATTTTTTAATCCATTTATCTGTATCACCAGAAACAATTCCTCGCATAGAAATTGCAAAATCAGCTAGCAAAGGCAACGAATCTGAAGATACTTTTATTGTTATTACGTAATCTGGGTTGTTTTTTTGTTCAGATTGCTTAACAGCAAAAATGTCTGATTTTCGACATTCATCGGATTTTTCAGTTGCTGTTTTACTAGCTGATACATCCACCCCACGCAAAAACGCATCCTTAGGTGCCACACCTTTGCTTAGGGTAATTAAAATTGCCTGAACCACCTCACCAGAGATAGTTTCAAAGGCTCTTGGCCCAAGACGAGCCAATAGATTCCAGGTCTGTTCGGTTAATAGTTTCTCGCGGAACTTCTTATAGCTGGTCAGAAATAGCCAGTTCTGCGGTAAGACAATCGTTGAGCTACCGCCCTGAGGATTAAAATCGAGGCAACGCTCCAAAAATACGGTGGCCAGATCGGCTTTGGCTTCCGGGTAGTAATTTTCACAATAGTCTCGTAAGCCACTTGCTTGTCGTTTGGCTCCCAAATAGGGCACATTGGTCGCTACTAGGTGGTAGCTCCCCGTCAGCAACTTAGCTGCCAGGGCCAAGCCTTGCGCCGCGACTTGTGTCTCTTTACTTTCATCATCACTTTGGGCTTGGGCATCGAGCAGTTGCAGCCAGGGGGCCGGGGCACCTTGGCCCTTGCCCTCATAGTGAGCACGTTTGATATCGATAAGGCTACCCAGCACCGGGGCATCGCTAAACTGGCGCATCAACCAATCGAGAGCAGGTTCGAGCTCTGGATTTTGTTTGGCAAGCTGTTGCCACTCATGGCTGGCGGCCTGCACATCTTGCCCGGAGCAAGCAAGCTGCAAGGAAGGCAGTGCCCGATAACCACCGGCATTGGGGAAACGCCAGGCTTCCAGCGCCAGGGCAAAGGCGGCGATTTCGATGCAGCGGCTATCGAGCTCTAAGCCATGCAGGTTTTGCGTGATCACCCGCTCAATGGCGGTATTGGTATCACACCCTTCCAGGTGCATGCGCATCGGCACCAGCATCAAAAAGAGCGCCACCAGGAAGTGACCGGAGCCGCAGCAAGGGTCGAGGGTTTTTAGCTCGCTAATATCCTGTGGCCAGGCGTCATACCAACCACCGGCCGGTTGCCAGCGCTCCCCTTGGGTATCCGTCACTTTAACAAAGCGCAGGTAAGTAAGCGGCACGCCTGGGATGGCTGCGCGCTCACGCAATTCCTGCTCATCGCTGGCATGACGCAGGTGATCATCGGTGAGACGACGTTTGGCCCACCAGGCACCCAGGGCGTTATCCAAGAGGAACGAGACCATATAGGGTTCGGTAAAGAGCTGGGTGACCGGGCTGAGCTCATCGGCCCCGATGGGCACGCCGGATTTGTTGACTTCCTCTTTACGCTTGCTCTGCCAGAACTGATAGCACCAACCCAGGCTGTCTTGTGCCTCGAACACCGCAGGTAGCAAGGCCATGATCAAGCCTTCGAGGGTGCGCTGATGGTTGATGGGCAGGCGCACCGCCAGCACGGGGGAATCCACCCTAAACACCTGGGGCAACATCTTGGCTGCCAGACGCCCCGCCAGCTCCCAGGCGCTGGCGCAATCGGGCTCTTCTTCTAACAGTTCTGCGCACTCATCCAGGGTGACCGGGGTATAAGCGTCATACATCAACAGGTTGTTTTGCTCGAGAAAACGGGCAAACAGCATGCGGTGCCACTGCTCGTAAGCCATCTCGGCCAGCAGGTGAGCTGTCTCTTGCTTGCCATTATCGTGAAGCGAATCGCCCAGCTGGCGAGCGTGGGCTCGCAGGCGGTTACGCAGCTTGCGCTGAGCGTCGTTCAGAAAGGCAGGCACAGTGGCATCAGCCACCCCTAAGCGCTCAATCTCTTCCCGGCAGGCGGTTTCAACTACCTCACGGGCGGCAAGGACGGTGCTTTCCAGCTGGGTTCTGAGGGTCTTATCCAGGGCTTGTCTCATGGTGTTGGCTCGATATGTGGAAGCTGGGTGACCCCATTTTCCTTAAATAGAATGCGGGGATTGGGCTAAGCGCCGACGCGGCAAGTCTGCAGCATCGGCCTTATTGTTTCTCTTTTGTTCAGCGCACTAGCTGACGCGCACCGGGTTACCTTGGGCCAGTTCGCTGCGCACCTGATCTTCTACCTGGGCCAGCCAGGCTTTCAGATCTTGCTCTGATTCAATCAGGGGCTTTGGCAGCGAGATATGGCGCACCTTGGGTTTGAGCAGGGTGACTGCATCACTCAACGCCTTGGCAAAGTAAGAGGGCAAGGCGGCGATGCGATCGTTCCACCCCTGCCAGGAACAGTTATCCAGGCTCTGCTGCACCTCTTGCAAGCTGCCCAGTTTAAGCACGGGCAGCTTGGCAATACCGTGCTTGGCGAGCAATTCAGTCTGTTGCTCACCGCTCAATTTTGACCAGCTGGGATCACTATCAAGATCGCGGAGGCAGTCACGATAGACCTGCTCATAGCGGTCACAGTGCGCCATGATGGCGTTGCGCAACGCATCTATGGCTTTGTTGAGTAGCGGCTGCACCGGTGAAGGGCTTTGCAGCAAGGTACGACCGACACGCAGGGCCTCGCACTCTTGCTTCAACTCGCTAGAAACCGCCAGTTCACGGCAGTAGGGCAGCAGATCTTGCAGGTTGTCCCACTGCTCTTTACGTTCGGCCACCAGCTCAAGCTGCGCTTTCCAGCTCTCGTATTCTGCTTGCAGCGCCTCTTTGCCTTCAAAGGCGGCGAGCAGTTGATCATTGCCCGAGAGAATGAGCAGCTCATCGAGTCGCTGGGTTGAGGGGTGGAGTGGCAAGGGCGCATCTCCCCCGAGACGGCGAGCCAGCGCCTTGGCCTGTTGTAATGCCTCGGCAAGCTTGCTGCTCTCTTCCCCGGCGTTACAACTCACCCCCAAGCTGTTGATCAGGCTCCGCACCTTGATCAATTGTACCTTGCCGATGGTGGCTGTTTCGGGGCGGAACTGGGTCGGGCCGACCTGGGCACGCTCCAGGCTGCGCGCATCAGTGGCGTTGAGTTTGGCATCGCTGGCTTTGAGTACGCCAGCGGCCAACATGGCAAAGAGTGCGCCATCAATGGCATCGCGGGACCAGCCGTAAGGGGCTTTACCAAAGTGTTCGCGTACCTCACCACCGGTTTTCATCACTCCGATAAACTTTTTGATTTCACGGCAGACCGGGTGGTTTTGCGCCTCGCCCTGGTGGCCAATAACCTCTAGCGCATCGGCATCCCCCTGGCTGGCACGGGTATAGACCTTGGCCCACTCCTTGTGATCGGCCATATCGAAGTTGCGATAGAGGCGCACGCAGGCCGTTTCTGCCCCTGCTTGAAGTTGCGCCACCAAGGTATCGCCCCCCACTTCACTGCCACCGGAGAGACGCAGCCACATCATCCCTTCCATCTCAGCGGTCAAGCGCTTGACCTCAGCTTCGGCATTGCGCTGGCTCGACATCATAGCGGCACGGGCCTCTTTACCCGCTTCGGTCACCACCGCATTTTGTTTGACGTCCAGGGTCATGGTAGCCGCCTGTTTCTCAACGATGGCTGCGTTAAGCTTGCTCTTACCTTCTGAGGGGATATAAAGATAAAGGGTGCCATTATCAGCGCTATCGGCGCGCGCCAAATCTTGCAGTTGCCGCTCCGGTAATCCCGGTGCCCAGACGTAGAGCTTCTCTTGTGCATCGTTGGGCAACTCATCATCGAACGCAACATTCAGGGTGCGCCCCTCTGCCACCTGGCCTTGGGTAAGGCGTACTTGGCTGACCAACTTGCGCACTATGGTGTGCACCAGTTGATTGCGCAGGCCATCGAGTCGTGCTGGATCGGCACGGAGCTCCGCTTGCTGCTGACGATACATGTCATACCAAGCCTGGCTCTCGGCCGTTTGCAGGCGATACTCAACGCCACTTGCAGACTGCACCGCCATGATCAGCGAGGCTTTTTCCAACGCCTGCAGCGCCGCATTGACCCGTGGCCGCAGGTCGTGTTTCTCATTCTCCAAATCTTCGATCAGCAAGTCAGCCAGGGTTTCTGCACTGGCGTGAATGCCGTAGTCAATTTCGCTTGGCAATTTGCTGATCATCAGGATGAGGGAGAGGATCCGCCCCTGCAGGACCTCTTCAGGCGAGCCATCTTTGAGCTTGCCAATCTCGGCATAGATCTCTTGCCCCACCACCCCGCTATTGACTAGATCATTGACGATTTGATCGTAAATAAAATCGGCAGGGATCAGACAGCCAAGCGGCTTTTCTGCCCCGTAACGGGTCGCATCATGGGTGATACGCAGTTGGTTACGCAGCTGTGAGCCGGTACCGGTTTTATCCAGTGCGGGCAGCAACTTTTCCCAGAAACGACGACGCACCGGCAGCAGCGGATAGTCGGCTACCATCCACTGTTCGTCATCGCGCTGATGTTCAAACTTGGAGCCCCGCAGATGGCGGCTGATCTCACCCAAATTTTTCTGGATCATTACCTCGACGGCGCCCTTGGCACTCTCTTTTTTCTGCAGGATCACTTTGCGGATAACCGCATCCACATCGGTGTCGGCCAGCTGTACCTTAACCACAAAGCGGCCCATCAGACGTTGCAAGTTGGGAGTGTCACTTAGCGCACTTTGCCCTGTGGCGACAAACAGCATCTTTGATTTGAAGGCACTGTCTTTACAGCAGGTTTCGATGACCTCCTGCACGACATGAGCCCGATCTTCATCGCTACCAACAAACTGTTGCACTTCATCCAGCACGATGAGGGTCAAAGGTAATTGGCCATTGCGTGCCAGGGCGTCCATCACCGCATCCACC
The DNA here is from genome assembly GCF_019048565.1 of Aeromonas sp. FDAARGOS 1406. Lineage (NCBI taxonomy): Bacteria > Pseudomonadati > Pseudomonadota > Gammaproteobacteria > Aeromonadales > Aeromonadaceae > Aeromonas > Aeromonas sp. FDAARGOS 1406. The sequence continues at coordinate 137,818 of NZ_CP077378.1, read as the reverse complement.
ATCTCATCATTGGTAATGGTGGCCACATTGGGGTATTGAGCGCGCAGCGCTTTACCCACTTCGGCGATCGACGGCGCCAGATCCGGAAATGCCTGTAACAAGGCAGCCGCCAGAATGGGCGAGACATAGAGATTGCGCAGCTCTTTTTGCCAGGCGTCTTGTTCACCTACGGCTTTGGCATGCAAGCGCACATACTCTTGCACCTGCGGCAACACACCTTCGGCTTTCAACCACATGACAAACCGCGCCAGATGGTACTGCTCCGGCAGGCCAACGGACTTGAAGATGATGGACAAGAACGCCAGGCGCACGTCGCCCTTCATCCCCGCCCCCAGGGTACCCGAAGCGGCATGCAAGCCCTGATACTGGTGAGAGCGTTCGGCAAGCTTGGCAAACTGCTCGCGGATGCCGGCAGGGAGATCGGCCAGGCTCAAGGGATCGGCACCATCAGAGAAGCGTTGATTGGTCCAGAAGGTGCGTAGCATCTTGGCCAAGTGAGATTTACCCGATCCGTAAAAACCGCTGATCCAGACACCTGACTGCTCAACCTTGGCGTCTAGCTTACTCAGATAGGCCGCTAGAATTTTCTGCATGCCCGCCTCATAGGCGCCATCACAGACAAAGGTTTTCAGTTCGTAGCGCAAGGTCGCGAAGGACTCGGCACTCTGATCATCGTTGACGACGGCCACACCGTTGTTGGCCAACTCAGATTGCAGCGGATCGTTGCTGTAAATCTCTCTATTTAGCATCCCGTAATTCCTTGTTGTTATTCGTTATGGTGACAGATGGCGGTGGCGTGATATCCCCACCCATCCTTGGCATCTAACAGACTAAAGTTGTTGTCGTGATACTCGCCGGGGAAGAAGACCACCAGCTTGCCTTTTACCACTGGAGAGAGCGCCTTCACCAACCCAGAAACAGAGGCAAAACCAAACAGCGTGCCAGTGCCCAGCAGGGCCACTACATCGTTGCTCCCCAGGGTTTTATCGACTTCCTCTTTCAGACGCTCGGCCAGCTCTTCGGCAAAAAATTCATAACTGCCCACTAGCAGCTCCGGCTCGGCGAAATAGGCGTCTGCATAGTCGTGTTCCCCCATCCACTTGGGGAAGGCATCTGTGATATCCAACAACTGCCAGCGGTGACCATGCTGCTCAACGGCCAGTTGAAATTCAGTGACCCGAGCCCGTAGCTTTAACTCATCTTCTTTGTGGTACACCACAAAGACAGCGCGCTCTTCGGCAGATAGCACCGAGCGCCAAGGCACCGAGATATAAGTGGTAAAACGCTTAATCAGTTTTGAGAGGCGATCACCCATGCTCTCGTTCTCCTCAAGATGCTGGCGCTATTGGCCAGAGGGGGAAGCGGATTTCGACAATGCCACTGGCCTGCTTATAGCTAATTACGCCATGCAGCGATGCCATGTAGGCCAGCTCATATCCCTCTGCCGGATCCAGGTTTAGCAATTGAAACCAGGGAGTCTGAAACAGCCCTTGCCCGGCACGCCCTTCACAGTGACCGAGAAAGAGTGCAAATGCCGCATTGACATAGGTCACAACCGGGCTGGTTCTCACCTTTTTGTATTTGCCTTGCAGGAACCCGGCGTGCGTCCAACTGCCGTTGATATTCTGGGCAAACGAGCGCAGGGAAGCCGGGCTGAAACGGTTAGGGTCGGGGGCGGCTAAAATGTGTTCCACCTGTTCACGTTCCAGTACGTCTCCCAATGGGGTCGTACTAATCAACGACTGGGTCTGCCTTAATAACGGGTCCCTGGCCAGCGCAAGTTGCAGGGTTAACAGAGGTTGAGCCTCTTCACTTCGTTCCCATAGCTGGCGAAACACGTGAAACAAAGGGATCTCAGGGGAGATACCATACAGATCGACCAGGTGGCGGAACGTCAACTTGCGGGCATTGTCGCTGCTTTTATGCAGCACATTGTAAAGCTCGATATCTTGCTGATAGTCATGCCGGGTTGCCTGCTCAGGGCGACCATCCAGCAGCGTTTTTAGCTCGCTATACATCAAGCTTCTAGCCGAGTGAGCCCCATTTTTACCAAATTTAAAGCCCAGCTTAACCAGGTGTTCTTCGCTACTCATAAGTGCTCTATTGACCTTAACGGCGCTCAGTTCAAGCTATCAAAGGAGCGTCATTCTACCCCTCAGAGGGCGATTGCTCTATGAAGCCAGGTCACCAAAATCGATCATTTCTACTGTTTGGCCAAAATGCACGCTGCGTCAGCGATTCATCTTGGCGGTCTCGCAGGTCAGAACTACAGCCTGAGTTCACTTTGCACCAAACACAGCTGGCGGTGTACTCGGACCATCGCACCTGACCTGCCCCAAGGAGTTGGTGCGGCAGGTGGTGCCATCGGAAGATCGCAGGTTGCCGAGGCTATCTTTGCGCCAGGTAACTGTAGCGCCGGTGCCGGGATTACTGACACGCACATTGCCCAGACTGTCTTTGCGATAGGTGGTGCCCTCGCTGCTGCGGACATTGCCGAGGGAGTCTTTGCGCCAGGTGGTGCCACTTTCCGAGTCTCTGACGTTACCAAGACTGTCTTTGCGCAGAGTGCCGCTCTTGCCATCATCACACTGGTAACGGGTATTACCGAGGCTGTCTTTGCGATAGGTGCAGTCGGCAGCCCCAGCACTCTGGGCCACCAGCAGTAACAGGACACAGGCGCACAGGCCGAGCGGAGTTAAAGAGGGGGACATAAGCGCGCTCCTTGATACGGGTTGGGACTCTCTTCAAGCGGGGCCAGTATATGCCGCCTGTAACCCCACGCCGATACTGGTTACATGAACATGTCGCATTTTGGCGCAGATGCGGGGGGCCTGAGCACCGCGCCGACATTCATCGGTTCTTGATGTCTGTTGGATGACGGCGGTAAGGATTTGCAGCCCAGACAATCAAGGCGCCTAGGGCGCCTTAATTGTTTAACGCAAGCTGCAACTTTAACGGGCTATGCCGTCGTCGCCGTCTCCTCTATGGCGATCGTGCCGGGCTCTTCCAGTGCCTCGACGATCAATGACAGCCGATCCTGTTCGAAGTCCATATGCACGGCGTCCAGTTGCGGCAGTGTCTTGCTGGCCTTCGCCGAGAGTTTGTTGAATCTCTCCACTTTGCCATACAGACCTTGTTTGCCCACCAGCGCCTTGACCGTGTTGTTGTAGTGATTGCTGGCGGTGTTGAGCGTGCCGCCCAAGCTGCTCAGACGTTCGGCAACGAGACAGACCTGGTTGTAGATGTCGCCGGCTTTTTCACTGATCTCGCGAGCCTCGGTATTGCTGCGTTCGATCATCCACAGATTTGATACCGTGCGCAGGATGGGGATCAGGGTTGTATGCGAGACCAGTATCGAGATGATGCCAAAACCGGATAGCCGAACAGCGGTAGGCAATTTGGCTATCGCGTTTGAGCATTATAACGAGCACCACCCGCACAGCGCCTTGGGATACCGTTCACCACGGGAATTTCTGCGCAGTCGGGTATCACAACCCTAAGCGGGAAAAAGTGTCTGGACCTATGGGGTCAAATCCAGTGGTCTCGGCTGACTATACCGGGCCTGCCGCGCAGCTTCGATACTGGGGTTTTGCACATGTCGTGTTTTCAGGCAGGAATGCGTTTTACCATCGCCATTCTGGCCTTGAAGTGAGCTCGTGAATGGTGGTGGTCTGCCCATCAACCTCGGTAAAGGGGTAACCGGTCTCCAGATCCATGCCCAGCGCATAAAGATCGCAACACGGGCAGATCGCATAAACAACAATCCAGGCCTGATGTTGCTCGCTCACCTCCGCCACATCATCTAGAAAACGCTGGTGTTGTTTGCGGTTGTTATCGCTGTGGCAACGAAGCGGTAAGAGATCCAATAAAACCCAATCAAACCACCAATAGTTGAGAAAATCTCTGCAATATCATGGCAACAAGACCACTACGCACAGCATCATAGAGAAGGTTGTCGCAAAAACGATCCATCCGAATGAGTGCGGTCAACATGCAGCAGCAGTCGAGCCTGGACCAGGTCGCAATCACGGCACTCTGTGCCTGCTCTTGCTCTGCTGGTGTCAGGGATGACTGCGGTGCCATTACAACGCTGGCTTGCGGCCAATCCAAACCAGTTGGCTGCATGATTCCCAGCTCATAGCAGGCAGAAGCAAGCACCAACGTCTGCTCATCCTCACTCTGCTCCACCACACCTTGCATACGTATAACCAGTTCGGCCAATTCGCAGTCCTGAGGCAAGCGACAGGTATTTGCGTCATGTAGCGTCAGTGCCATATCAGAAATCTTGTCATACCAGGCTAAACGCTCACGCCAACTAGCCGGGATCCCTTCTTCGCCATAATAGGCACCGGCCAGTTGGCCATAGATAGCAGCCACAGTGTCGGCATCATCCCCTAGATTGGCAGCCAGCAAAGCACCTTCGGCAAATGTAGTGCTATGCCAGAAACTCCATAGTGCCGCCTCCAGGCTGTGCACAACATAACCACTACTGGAAATCTCGTGACGAGTCTTGTGGCGATAAGTTCCACACGCGATCGCGTCTATCTCCTCCGGCAATACTCCCAACGCACTCAACTCAGACTCTGTCAGTTTCAGAACCGCATCTTTGCCAGCATCTTGGGAGGGATCGATGAGCAACGCCTTATCAATAAACAGTGCCATCAACTGACACGCCGCAACGGCCCGAGCCTCACCATGGGTAGTACGAGAACTCAGTGCAACCATATTCAAGAGATATTGCAGAGCATTCTCTCTTTTTTGCACCCTATGCTGACTGTAAAAGAGCACAATGGGCGCTAATCGCATCAAGCTGCCGTTTCCTGCACTCATGGCATCTTCACTGCCAGGATAAGGGTCGCCACTATGACCATACTGGCGTAGTGCCCTTCTGACGGTACTACCAATGTCAAAGCAATAACCTGTCACTGAGTTTTCACCCTGCCGATACCAACGTTGATAGCGAGCTAACTGATCGAGTGGATCATGTCGATGACATGCCAACAGGCTGTCAGCCAAACACAAGGCCATGCTGGTATCATCGGTCCATTGACCAGCTTCGAGCTTAAATGGCCCCCCCCCGATCATATCTGTCAATGCCGTGTAACTATCACGGGGAGCAAACTCTAGGGTTGTACCCAATGCATCGCCAATAGCGAGGCCAAGCAGACATCCCTTGGCGGCACTCTGTCTGTTTTTCATACGTGTAATGTCCATGGAAGAGATATATGCACCAACGCTCCGGCAAGACTGAAGACTGTTGCGAGCGAATGATGCAGAAAAGCCCTATAAAAGAAGGAGTAGCATCCCCTTGCAACCTGCTGATTAACAGCCGAGCGCATCCTCACGCAGGGTGCCCTGTTTGCCATCGTCACACCGGTAGCGGGTATGGCCCAATGCATCTTGCCGATAGGTGCAGTTGGCCGCTTGCGCAGGATGAGCAAACAACCAGCCCGCCAGCACACCGAACAGGGCTAACCCACGCCACCTCGCTCGTGATGACTGTCGGCCAAGGTGAACCTGATCTCGATGCTGTCGTCTGCGGTCCATCGCCGGTTTCCTCTGATGTGTACCTAGTTAAGGGTACTGTGTTCGCCGCCCTGCTCCGATACTGAGGTTTTGCACATGTACCATTTTCAGGCAGATGTTCGCGGCTCTGCTGCGAGCATGTTGCAGCCCGTTGCCGCAAAACCGGGTTGCAGGGGCTAGCCACCCACGCCCCTTCCCACTGGCGGTGGGTTACTCCGTTTGCGCAGTCGGTTTTCTACGTTTAATGCGCCACTCATGCTGACAGAGGGTGCAACACCGCTCCATCGAGTAGCCGATCTCAATGTAGCAGCCCCTCAATGCCACTTCACGGCGATCGCTCATCGCGACCAATTCTTCAGACGGCATGCCATAGACGATATCAACACCACTCTTTTGCCTGCAGGCCGGGCAGATATATTTCCTTCGTCTCGTCATCTTCCATTGACCATGTTGTTACCGATTGAGGCCATGCTACGCGATCCTGGCCAACCAAAACTTGCGTTGATGCAAACATTGGGTTTTATAATGGCTGTATGGATATACAGCCTTGCAGCATGATGAACCTACTCACCCCAGACCTTTCAGCCACTGAGGTGGCCATGCCGCTGTTCTTGCAGCGGGCCTCTTGCGGCTTTCCCAGCCCCGCCAGCGACTATCTGGAAGGCAGTCTCGATCTCAATCGTCACTGCATCAGCCATCCGGCCGCCACCTTCTACCTGCGTGCCGAGGGGGAGAGCATGACCGGGGTCGGTATCTTTCCCGGTGATGTGTTGGTGGTCGATAAGAGCCTGACCGCCCGCCACGGTGACGTGGTGATTGCACTGCTCGATGGCGGCTTTACGGTGAAGATCTTGCAACTCACCCCCCGGCTCGCGTTGCTGCCCGCCAACCCAGCCTTTGCCCCGCTGGCGGTGGATGCCGAGCAAGGGTTTGAGCTGTTCGGGGTGGTGACCCATGTGATCGGTAATTTGAGGCAGCGTGATGGCCATTGCGCTGGTTGATGTTAATAACTTCTACGCCAGTTGTGAGCGGCTGTTTCGCCCCGAGCTGCGTGGGCGACCACTGGTGGTGCTCTCCAACAACGATGGCTGCGTGGTGTCTCGCTCTTACGAAGCCAAGGCGATGGGCATCAAGATGGGGGTGCCCTACTTTCAGATACGCGAGCCGTTTGAGGCGCATGGCGGGGTGGCGTTCAGCTCCAATTATGCCCTCTATGGTGATATGTCGAGCCGGGTGATGAGCACGCTGGAGACCATGGCCCCTGAGCTGGAGGTCTACTCCATCGATGAAGCATTTCTGGCGTTGTCGGCGTCGTTTGCCGGGGATCTCACCGCCTATGGGCAGCAGATCCGCCAGCGGGTGCTGCAGTGGACCGGCCTCACGGTCGGGGTCGGCATTGGCCCCACCAAGACCCTCGCCAAACTGGCCAACTATGCCGCCAAAAAGTGGCCTGCCACCGGCGGCGTGGTCGATTTGCACGATGAACTGCGCCGGGCCCGGCTAATGGCGATCACCCCGGTGGAGGAGGTGTGGGGGATTGGTCGCCGCTTGACGGTCAAGTTACAACGGCAAGCCATACACACGCTGGCCGATCTGGTCGCCAGTGATGCCAAAAGGTTGCGCGCCCAATTCGGCGTGGTGGTCGAGCGGATCGTGCAGGAGCTACGTGGCCTGCCTTGCGCAGAGCTGGCCGTTGAACCGGTGGCGAAGCAACAGATCCTCTCCAGCCGCTCGTTTGGCGAGCGGATCACCGAGTGCGCGGCAATGGCACAAGCCCTGGCGGGGTTTATGGCTCGCGCTGCCGAGAAGCTGCGGGCGGAGGAAATGTGCTGCCAGCGGGTGCACCTGTTTGTGCGCACCAGCCCGTTTGATGAGCAGGCTCCCTATTACAGCGAGCAGGCCGGCGTTCGGCTGGTCTGCCCAACCGATGACACCCGTTTGCTGCTGCAGCAAGTGAGCGTGCTGCTACCGCAAATTTGGCGCGACGGCCATCGCTATCAAAAAGCGGGCGTGATGCTCAGTGAGTTCACCCCCAAGGGGCAGCAACAGGCCGATCTGTTTGCCTCGCCCTCCCCTCAATCGGATGCGCTGATGGCGGTGCTCGATCAGATCAAGGCCAAAGGATTGGGAAAAGTCGGCTTTGCCAGTCAGGGTACGGGGTCACCCGAGTGGATGATGCGCCAAGCGCACCTGAGCCCCTGTTACACCACCCGTTGGGAAGATCTGCCGGTGGCACGTTGACCTCCTCCCCTCCCTCAACAAGGCGAAAGCCGCCCCCGGCACCAAATGGTCACAGCTACGTGATGGGGAGTCGCGGGTATGGTGGTTCCCGATTGCGGAGGGCGATGCATCACTCACCCTCTTCACCCGCACCAAGAGTCAATCCGTCGAGGGCGAGTAAGTGTGGAGGGGCGCACCCTTTCAACCGGCGCAATTCGATATTGCGATCGTGACCCCGCCGACTTTCTATCTATAAAAAAATTGGAGCAAATATGGCAACTCGGGGTATCAACAAAGTCATGCTGATCGGCCATCTTGGCCAGGAGCCGGAGGTGCGGCAGATGGCACAAGGGGGGGGCGGTGACCACCATCAGTCTGGCGACCTCCGAGAGTTGGCGTGATCGGCAAACCGGCCAACAGCAAGAGCGGACCGAATGGCACCGGGTGGTGTTTATAGGCAAGATTGGTGAGATTGCCGGTCAGTACCTCAAACAGGGCCGCACATGGCGGCCCTGTTTCTTTACGAACTCGCCCAACAGGCCTCGCTCATCCCAGCCGTTTGTAGATCCGGGCATCCTCATCGGATTTGTGAAACCAGTAAAAGTCGGGTAAGCCCACAAACACCCGCCGCCAGTGGTACACCTCGGCTGACAGGCGATCGGCCATCTTCACGATGGTTTCAGGCATGTACTGGATTTGCTGCTTGCCCACCGAGGCCGACAGGCAGGCGGTCAGCGCTTCAAACACCCGCGGCTCTCGCGCCATCAATGGCTCGAGGTAAGGCTCCAGCTTCATAAAGTTGAGCGCCTCATGGGAGGAGCAGATCCCCTCCCCGCTGCTGTTGTTGTAGTAAAGGTAGAGCTTGCCGACATCGTGCAACAGCCCGCCCAAAAAGGCCACGTCGGCGGTGCGGCTGTCGAGCTGGTATTGCTGGCAGAGCATCCTGGCCGTCAGCGCCACTTCAACACTGTGTTCCAGCAAGCCGCCCTCGTAGTCATGGTGGTGGTGATGACTCGCTTTGCCGCGATAGAAGGCGGCAATAAAGGGTTTATCAAACAGCAGCCCCTGGACAAATTGACGAACCCCGCCACTGGGCAGGCCAGCATAAAATTGCCATAGCTGCTCTATCATCTGGCCATGAGCGGCTGACCGTGCCTGCTCGAGGTGAAACAGCCACAGCTGGCGGGCGGCCTCGCCGGTCATCCCCGCAATCCCCTGCGTAGGCAGGCCGACCGGAGCAGACGGCTGGGCGGCAAGCCGCCAGCGCACCAGCTGGCCACTGGGCTCGATATGAGCCATCTCACTGTGCGACACCACCACCAACTGGGTGTCACCGGGCGTCCACAGTTGCCACTGCTCCAAATGCCCCTCAAGGCAATGCAAGCGCGTTGCCCACAGCAATGGACCAGGTTCCTGCCGATTAATGACGTGGGCCATGGTGGATCTCCTCGTTAAGGATGGTAGTGCTCTCATCGCGCTGACCCGATGCGGTCGGCTCATAGCGACTGAGCATCTGCTCAAAGGCATGCCCATCGCGCCCCGACAGATCCGGCACATAGCGGGAATAGACCCGAAACAGCATTTGCGTGCTGTTGTGGCCCAACTGCCGGGCAATCCACTCCGGGCTCTCCCCGGATGCCAGCCAGAGGGTCGCGGCCGTGTGCCGAGTCTGATAAGGCTTGCGCTTCTCCAGATCGAGCAAAGCTAATAACGGATACCAGATCCGGTTCGCCACATTGCGATCCTCCAGCGGACGGCCATTGCGGTTACAAAACACAAAGTGATCCGGAGTGACATCAATCCCTTGCCGGCTGCGCTGAAGCAGCAGTGCCTCATACACCCGCTCGCTCATTTGCACCGTCCGGTAGGAGCCATCGGTCTTGGTCGGGATCAATTCATCGCGCACCCAGGCTTGATAAATCTGCAACTGCCGGCGCTCAAAATCGACATGGCGCCAGGTCAACCCGTGGATCTCGCTAGAACGCAAGCCGGTGAAAAAACGGGTGATGTAGTAAGGGCGATAATCCGCCCGCACCGTGGCCACGATGTCACCTATCTCGTCGAGACTGAACGGCATGATGGTAGTACGGGGGATTTTGAGCGCCCGAATATTGCGCCAAGGAGAGATAAAGCCGTAGCGGTCGGCCGCATCAGTCAGCATCATCCGCAGCGGCGTCATGATGTGATTCACCCGCGAGGCGGAGATCGGCTTGCCACTGCGCCCGGGCAACTGGGTCACCTGCGCCCGGAATGCCAAAATAGCGCCCTTGTCGATCAGGCTCAGCGGCTGGTTGCCAAACTGCGGCAACAGGTGACCATCGAGAATGTCGCGTACCGTCTCCCGCTGGGAGGTGCGCCATTCTGCCGCCTTTTCGGCATACCACTGCTCGGCGAAATCGCGCAGCAAGGGGCACCCCGCCAACAATACCGCTTCCCGCTTGGCCTGGTTGGCGAAATAGTCAAAGCGAGGGCTATTGGGAAACGCCTTGCAGAAATCAAACTGCCCCAGCGTGATCTGAGCCTCCATCCGCTCACAATACTGCTTGAGCTTGCGACGATTTTGCTCACTATCCGGCAGGCCGGTCCGTTCCCGACAACGTTTGCCCTTGAAGGTAAAATCGAGATACAGCCGTTGGTTGAGACTGAAAATAGACGCCATCTTGCCACCCCCTAGCCTTGGAAAGATTCGAACGTGGCGCTGTGCTTGAGCATCTCCTCTTCGATCGGCTCCCAAAGGAACAACAGCTTGCGTCCCCCAAACGGGCGAATGTAATGCAGCCCTTCGAGCAGCACGGAATCCTTGAGCTGGTTGCGGATGGTACGCGGATCAAACTTGATCCGTGCAGAGAGCTCTTCTGTTGTCAGATAGGTGTATGCCATAATCATATCCTCGCTTTATTCTCTTCAAAGACACCATATGCACTACAGGAGAGACTTTAGCACCTTTAAACACCCTTGCAAGACATTTTGCTACGCTGTGGGTATTTTTTTTATGGAGGAGTAATGATTAAGTGCCACTTGTCGAGAATTTTAGGTGAGCGAAAGTTGAAAGTTGCTGAAGTAGCTAGAGAAACAGGTATAAACCGGAACACCATTCACCGTCTCTACAATGAAACTGCGACACGGATAGAACTGGATGTGATAGAACAGTTATGTCGCCACTTAGATATCAATGTTGGGGATTTGTTCGAGATTCAAGGATCTACCAGTCAGTGAAGGCTGTTATTGCTATCAATTCATACTGGCCGATGTAAACCAGCCCATTGCTGAGTAGTTGCTGCATTTCACACAAAATCAGCGGAACTGAGAGTCTTGGGCTTTGGGCTCCCTCTTCAATCCGTCCGATCTGACAGATAGAAAGCACCGGCCAGCAGACCATAGACCAACCGTACGCGCTCATCCCGGCCCAGCAATACCCCGAGCAATACTTCGCCACTGGCCAGGTCATCCCCATGCCAGAAGCACCAAAGTGCAGCCTCTACCACATCCAGCCAGCTGGCGTGGCCCAGCTGGTTGCGTGATTTGCGCCGCCAGCTGCCACGCACCACGGCATCACTATTCGGGGATCTGACCGCCAGCGCCCGCAACTCCATCACACTTACCGTGAGTCCATCCTGCTTGGCCGGACGGCTGCCACGCCCTCCCCGCAGCAATTTGTCGAGCAGTAGCGCCAACAGGCGAAACGCATCCTGATCTTCAAAGCGGGCGTCCCTCCCCAGCAAGTCGGCAGCACCGGCCATCAGTTGCTCACGCCCCTGGTCGATGGGCAGTAACGTGCGATCCAACCGGTGTTGCTCGATATGGATGGCCAATGCCGCCATCATCGCCAGCGGTGACATCTTACCCTGTTGGTGACATGCGCCGTTGGCTAGTAAAGCGGTCAGCGTCGTCACTCGCTCGGCTGACAACAAGCAACATATCCCCCTGATCAGGGGCATGCTTGCCTGATCTGATAACCGCGTTGGGTTCATGGTGCCTCAGTGCCGATCGCGTTTGAAGTGAGCGGTTTTATGCCCGACGGTGACAATCTCGCCGCCTTGTAGGACCAGATAGTGACGACGTAGTCGCTGACAGCATTGTGCGGGCAATCCGCACTCGGCTTGCAGCATAGCCACGCCTTTGCGATCGAGATAAACCACTTCGCGGCCCTGGTGATACGCAGAGCGCCCGCTGCTCAGCAGCAGCTCCACCCACTCGGGATCAATACCACGCTGCTGCATCCGGCACGCGGCGTGATGGCGCCCGTTGGGGGCAACCGTCACGTCCGCGACTGGCGCACCGGTGGCTGTGGTGGAACTGTCTGCGCAACTGACCCCCTCTGAGCGAGAGGCACTAGAGAAGGCGGTGTCGCCAGACTACCTCGAAGATCGCGGTTTGAAGGAAGGCAGCCACGGTGAAATCGTCAACGAGCGAGGCCGCACAATATTCGAGGTTGGCTTTGCTTGGGCAATTCGCAGGGTGTTGGGCGTCTGACCCATGTAGGTTTTCCGAGGCTCAGACCGCAAGTGGTGGGTTATGAGTGAAGAACTGTGTACCGGTTGCGAGATCTTAATAGGGAGTTGAGCAGAATTTGGCATTGAGCCATCAACTTTAACCAAAGAGAATTTGGTTGCACAACATTTCCATATTACACAAATACTGTATCGGCTCCCTGGTATACGAACTCATAAAGTTCTTTCCCATTGGTGGCTGAGATATGAAGCTGTGATGCATCGGCTTCACTGGAGATAATCAACATCAGGAACATCGGTAGGTCATGCGTAGATGATCGAAACAGTGACTGGATTGTGGACTTATCTTTTGGCGACGGGGTTGGATGTCGCTCATAGTGACTGTGCCATTCGCCAATGAAATGCTGCCCCCTACGAAATCGGCGCTCGATTTCTTTCCTGCCCCGGGCTCGGTCCGGGATAAAGCTGGTCGGAGTGGCGCGATCACCACCGCGAGGCAGAGATATTGCCGACACCTCTACACTGCTCCCGGCTAGGATGCGAGTAAAAAGCATGCCCCCCGATTCCTTAGCTGCCGATGTGGTTTGTCTATATCCCCACAACTGAGCGAGCACTGCTCCCGGTAAGTGCACTGTTAGCCCCAGATCTGGACAGTAGTATTTATGCCCTGACCTTCCAGCCATCGCCCCCCCCAGTGTATTCAAGCTCCACAACCCGATCGCCCGTACCAGGATCCCCAAACGCTTCAATCCATGATTCATTCCACTGCCCTCCCAGTTTAATCAGCTCCCGAGAGCTACCAAGCCACACAAAGGCTGTGGGAGCAGCTTCATCGTCAATCAATGAGAGGACCACACGCGCCGCTAAGGCCTGTATGTGCGTCAGGGGGACAACGCCATAGGGCTGGAATATCCCGCCGCAGGCTGGTACCTGGTGAGTTGTTCTAGCACCTTGCCAATGGATCACCGGCACACGTAATGCCCCGACGCGCTGACCTGAACAATGATGCAAGCTGTTGAACGCCTCGGAACCACTTGGATTCACAATCACATGACCGGCCATTGCGTGAGCTTCAACCATCGCAAAAACAATGGGAGGGGCCGACAACGCATGAGACTGTGCTCGTAACAGCTGCTGATCTGTCGTCCAATCGGCGGTGCAACTGACGACGATATCTGCACGGCACATAGCCTCCAAGCAGGCGCTCTCCGCGGATGTCCACTCGTTGGCATTCGCGGTGATGGTAGCGTTTGGAAATGCACTGGCGAGCGTGGTCTTTAAAGCGGACACCTTCGCCATTCCGGCTGAATTGAGGCCCAGAACGTGACGTGAGCAATTTTCCGTCCCCAGCAGTTCATCATCCCAGAGGTCTATGGTGGTAATGCCGGACTGCAGTAGTAGTTTGGCGATTGCGGCACCGACGGATCCGCACCCGATGATGGCCACTCGATGTTGACAGAGGGCACTTACCGCAGGGTTCTTGTCTCGGCCATACACCCAGCTGTTATCCATCCGCCGGATCAGCTGCCCGAAGACCTTCATTGTGCGACATCGGTTGACTAGCACCTGCAGAGGCAATGCATCTCTAAACCCCGTCAGAACAGGCCGAGATGCCCAGTCATTCTGCTTAGGGCTTATTAGGTTTCGTTCAAATCGCAACCCGAGCACACAGGGGCCTGTAGATGTCTGCATTGTTACCAATGCGCCTGGCTGGCGAATACTGTCATTCATCAAGACATGACACAGCATCGTGGCCAGTTGTTTTCGGGAGCGTTCATCCGGGACCATCGCAAGCAGATCAGAGATGGTCGACGGATAGTCGGAGGGTGCCCAAGCACCATCGATTGCCAATAGCATCGACTTGCGGATCCCCGCCAGCATTCGTTCCCGCCGCTTGGGTTTCTTTACTCTCCGCGCTTTTACCTTTCCGTGAGGCTTCTCTCCCCTGGGTGGCACTAAAATCTGCCGGTTATCAAGCCATCGGATTAAATCAGCCTCACTGTCCGCATATACCAAGCCTGCTTTGGTGCTGAAGCAGTAGATCTCTCGACTGGCCTGGTTATTCAAGTCACATAGGCTTATCGCCTCGCTGGTGAATTGTTTGCAGTGATAAGCCCAGTAGCTCAATATTTCAGCCTGGAAGTCGCGATCGAGCTCACCCGTTACTGCTTTGCTGAGAAGGTCTTCCGCCCGAGCAAGCAGGTACACGAGGTAGGCATAGTTCGTTGTATCAATGATGGCGTTCGATGGCAGTATGCATAGCCGCCCGCTGGCTTCGACATGGGGAAGCTCGAGTGGCTTAATGTCCGGCGTGGACACGTAGACTTCCGGTATACAGCCTTCAATGGATTTATGAAACTGCAGGCGGAGCCGGACCGGGCGGCCTCGATGTCTGACATTGACTGGGATCTCCCAGCCAAATGCTGGCCCCCCGGGGCAAGCTGATAACTGATCCGCGGTTAGCCGATAACCGCCGTATGGACGGAGCAGATCAGTGATCTGCTCCTCGGCGTGTGCGCCATCAAGCATACCCGCGTCCATCATCACTCAAATTTACCGAGTTATTACCGGTCCCCGACAGCGATAACTTCTTGGGGGGATTCCTCGTCAGCCCATCACTGGTGATCCAAAACTCCAGGGGCGTTTCTTCGCCCTCTTTTTGATGGTCGGCAACGCATGTGAAGTTGGCCTTATCAGAGCCCAGGATCTTCCGATATTCCTTCATAGCCGCAAATGATGGCGGATCTTTGTCGTCGTCATGGATTGGCTTGCTGCTTGAAACAATGAACGCCCCATCTTTAGCCAGGCTCAGCGCGTTCCATGCGGCTTCAGATATTTCTGCCGTTTCATTGGCCGCCTTTTTGTCCTTCCAGCTGTCATGAGATAGTGATCGCCATGAGCAATGATGCGGGGCTTGCAGCAAGTCATATTCAAGCCAGTGCGTATGCCCATCAGCCTCCAGGTGTTCCCACAGGACATCCCAGCAGACCACCTTGGCATCTCCGCCCGTGAGAAACTGAATCGACTGCCCATCGCCCGTGATCTGATAGTTCATGATGACGCTACTTTCGTTCAGACCAAGGGCTACTTCTTGCTCCTCAATATCCGATTTTGGGGCTGGACCCAAAACCCGGGCGCGAAATACCGATGAAGACTTGTTGTTGATGCGACTAATCTCAGAATCTCGCGGGCACAGGATCTGGTGGGTGTTATCGAGGTTGCCATCTTCGTCCTCGGTCAAGATCAGGACCTGGTTACCCACACCCTGAATGCATTGCCGCTCTTGATACAGACGAATGCGACGACGGATCTCTGCGTGAAGAGCTCTGGCATCATCAGTGAGTTTGTGGTCCGTTTGGTTGGCCCGTTTAAATACGATTGGGCTCGCCCAGATTTCATCGATGAAGATCTTCTTGCTTTTGTCTGCGTAGTCTTCCGGCTTACCGAGGTAAAAGTGCTCACTGATCCCGCCGCAATGGTCGTCGTGAGGGTGAGAACAAACAAAGACATCCACATAGGGACGCCCCTTCTCATCCTTCCGTAATCGCTCGGTAAGCATTGAGATGACATCCGGATAGTCATCCCCAGCCCTGATGCGACAATCAATCAGGATCCGCTTATTGTCCTCAGTCTCAATCAGTGTCATATCTCCATTCCCAACCGGGAAGAAGGTTATTCTTGCTACCATGGCTCACTCCTCTGTTTTGGTTTTATCCTGCGACGATTCTTTCGATTCTTTCGATTCTTTCGATGCTTTAGCTGTCCTGCTGAGCTCTATACCAAACAGACTCTGGCCGAGGTCCTCCATCTTGGCCATGAACCGGTCCACATTGATCCCGGCAAAAAGAGCAAAGACCAAGTACCCATAATCTCCAGCAGCACTGTCCTGCTGGGACGCATCCAGAACAACGAGCCCAGCACGAAGACACAAGTACGCGGCCAGCCCGCAAACGGCGCTGGTGAGAGGGCGCAGGTAATACCAAGGCAACCACCTGGGGTCCCAGCTATTCCGAACGCAGCGATTCAGGTAAACAGCTCGTAGACAGTAAAGGCTGCCCCCAAGGCATCCGGTCAAAACGCATTTAATGCCCAGAAGGTTATCGACTATCCAGGAAGGAAGTCCGGAAGGCGCGTGCAGATTGCTATACACATAAAGCAGGAGACAGAGGACCAGGATCAGGTATAGAACAACCCTGACGGTCTCGGAGTGAACAGTATTTGTTGCCGATGGTGTATCTTCAGGGGTGCTCATTGACTGCCTCACGACCAGAAATGAGTACTGATGGTACCATATGAAAACTATTGTTATTAGCCTCGCTATCATGTTTTCCTGATGTGGAACTGTACATGCATACGAGCAAAGAAAAGCGCCGATGATAGTATCGGCGCTTGAGAGTTATGATGTATTACGATGTACTTTTACATATATCGCCTAAGTGCACCAAACGCTTTTCCAGTAAGGCTTATAGCTGATACATCGCCAAACTATGCTTCAATATGGAATAAGTCGGATCCGGTGGGGAGTGTATTAACGTGGCAGCACAAGCAAATCTGCACTCTTGAGCTTGAAGGTACAGCCTTGCTCGATCAGCTCCTCTCGATTTGCCAGCACCAGCGGGTAGAGCAGAGGATGTTGTTGGTGTTCGCCGTTATAGCTCACCTGCATCCGTTCCAGTGCATAGTGCATCAAAGGGATGCGCTGGCTGATCAACAGCTTGCCATCTGCCATGGCGTAGTCGCTGGCAATGATGGCTTGCTGTCTTTCGCTGAGGGCTGGATTGGGGATAACGATGGCGGTGACCCGGGTGTTCCACTCCCGATCCTGATCCCGGCCGTGGGGGGAGGCATCCAGCAGATCTGGTTCGCCGCGAAAACGACTCATCACGAAGTCCAGATATTCCCCTTTCTTCTCGCAGTAGGCGCGCACGTGCCAGCGGATCCCGTCATAGACCAGGGTATGGGGCACGATATTGCGGCCGCTCTGCGCCTCTGAGCTGAGCGACACGTAATCGACATCGACCCGCAGTTGGCCGCGCGCCGCCTGCACCAGACCACGCACGATTTTCGGGTCGATATGGCGGTTGGGCACATCCAGGATCTCGATATGGCCGTAGCGCAGGTCCATCAGCGGCAGGGTTAACAGGCCCGCTTCATGTTGGCGCTGGTGCTGCTTCTCACGGTGCAACAGCATCAGGTACTCATCGACGTTGCCTTCACTAAAGCGCGGCACAAAGTGGTCGGTGGGTTTGTATCCCTTCAGACTTTTGTCATAGACCAGCCCGTCCGGTGCATAGTGAGTCAGGTAGTGATTGATATCCCGTGACGCTTGCTGGCGACCGATATTGAAGGCGGTCATCAAATGATTGGTGGTCAGCCGTCCTTCCCATTGCAATACGATTTCCAGCAGACGAAAACGCAGGGTTTGATCCCAGGTGAGCTCTTTGGGTGCCATATCTGTTCCAAAATGCGACATGTGTATGTAACCAGTATCGGCATGAGTATACAGGCTACATATAATCAATCCATCGAGATGAACGTTACAGGAGTATGTCATGAACGGAAAGCTGGACAGTGCATACTACCAACGGAAGAGTGGTACGCGAGCTTGGGGGACAACACCCTGGCAGATGCGATCCTGGATCGGCTGATGCACAACGCTCACCGGCTGTCACTGAAGGGAGAATCGATGAGAAAGAGGAGAAGTGAGTTGACCCAATCTGAACAGTCGAGTTAGAAACGAGATGACATGAGCGCGTTAAGGATCAGGGTGTTCACGTTGGCCGGAATGGCTGTTCAACTTCGCCGGAATACGCAACCAATACCGCCCTGCACATGGATGACGAACAGCTCGACTATCAGTGTGACGTTCTTACCCAGATGCTGATGGAGACTTGTGGCCACTGCCCCGATGACATCGATACCTTGCGCGAGATGCTCAAAAACCCCGATCGGTTGAACGAGTACATGATGAATGCGGCGCGCCAGCATATGGCCGAAGAGTGCAACACCGTCGATAAAGAAGAGGATGCCCGCTTCGACGATGATGAGTTGTTTGCCGATGAGCCTCTCTTCGGCACTGAGCAGCAAGATGCTTTTGCCCACGCGCGCACCCGTCGTGAGCAAGAGGAAGAGGCGCGCATCTAACAGTTGTTCAGCAAAACCAGCCTCAAGCAGCTCTATCGCAAGCTCGCCCTGGCGCTGCACCCGGACCGGGAACCCGACCCCGTCAAGCAGGCGGAAAAGACCCGCATCATGGGCCAACTCAGCCAGGCCTGGGAAAACAAAGAGATGTTCACCCTGTTGCAGCTGGCCCACACCCACCTGCCCGAGTTCGATAACCTGCTCAGTGACGAGAACCTCGCTTACCTCAACCCGATGCTGAAACGCCAGCTACGCGAGCTCGAAGTCAGCTACTACGGCGGGCAAGACGGGCTAATGGGCGCGGTGCTGCACAAATTCAAGCAATCATCCAAGAAAAAGACCGAGCAGGCCTTTGCCGAACATCGGGACTATTTGCTGCGTGATATCGACCACCTGACTGCCCAGCTGGCCGAGATCACCACCCTGCAGACCCTCAAACCCTATCTGGCGGCCCGCTGGGATCAGAAGCAAATGAGGTGGGCTGCAAGGTTCGATAATATCATTGTTCATTGGCGACAATATATTGCTTAGTAACCACAAAGTAACTGCCACTTTGCAGGTTCAAATTTTCAGCGTGCATAGATCCGGCATAGCTCTTGTAGAGCCGCGAGATCTGGAACTTTGATACAGGCTGCTGCATGTCCTTCGTACAGTTCAGGGGCGCAAGATTTCAAATTACTATTGCGAGTTTGTTCTGGTTGATAATCTGTTCGTTGGAGTATCCGCAAGGTTGGGTTCGAGAGCCAGCTCCCTTGTTGCACAAAAATTGTGATGCCCTGATTCTCCAGTATCAAGGCTAATGGATAGATACCTTTGAGGCGGAATCCAGCAACTTTTTTCGTTTGATTGACCATTTCGAACCATTCTGGGCTATTGGAAAAATAATCCAGAGCTTGTTGTACTGCATGGGAGATACTCATCGTGAATGTTCTCTCTCTTGATCATTATGGATGTTTTTCGAGCTGATGTGTGGTGATTAAGCTGCCATCACTCATGCTCTTTATGTTGGATGGTGCTCATAAGAAGCCATTGTTCCATGCTGGTTTTGTCCTGGTCTGCCTGTTTTCTCTGGTTTATACCGTTGAGCGTTAATGCATCATTGAGCTGTTCTGCTGCTTCGGAAAAATGGCGCAGTGCAGCCGATAACTCATGGAGATTGAAGCGATCAACTTCAACGATACCTTCTACCTTACCTGCTATTTTCTTCATCTAGGGAAGGTGCGAATAAGCGGGGAAATTCTTCTCGGCTGACTCAGTCATCTCATTTCTTCATGTTTGAGCCGATTTTTTCTCCCGTAAATGCCTTGAATCAGCCTATTTAGACCGTTTCTTCGCCATTTAAGGCGTTATTCCCAGTTTTTAGTGAGATCTCTCCCACTGACGTATCATTTGGTCCGCCCGAAACAGGTTGGCCAGCGTGAATAACATCGCCAGTTGGTTATCGTTTTTCAGCAACCCCTTGTATCTGGCTTTCACGAAGCCGAACTGTCGCTTGATGATGCGAAATGGGTGCTCCACCTTGGCCCGGATGCTGGCTTTCATGTATTCGATGTTGATGGCCGTTTTGTTCTTGCGTGGATGCTGTTTCAAGGTTCTTACCTTGCCGGGGCGCTCGGCGATCAGCCAGTCCACATCCACCTCGGCCAGCTCCTCGCGCTGTGGCGCCCCTTGGTAGCCGGCATCGGCTGAGACAAATTGATCCTCTCCATGCAGCAGATTACCCAGCTGATTGAGGTCATGCTCGTTGGCCGCGGTGGTGACTAGGCTGTGGGTCAGGCCACTCTTGGCATCGACACCAATGTGGGCCTTCATGCCAAAGTGCCACTGATTGCCTTTCTTGGTCTGATGCATCTGCGGATCGCGTTGCTGCTCTTTGTTCTTGGTCGAGCTGGGTGCCTCAATGATGGTGGCATCGACCAAGGTGCCTTGAGTCATCATGACGCCTGCTTCGGCCAGCCAGCGATTGATGGTCTTGAACAATTGGCGGGCCAGTTGATGCTGCTCCAGCAGGTAGCGGAAATTCATGATGGTGGTGCGGTCCGGCAAGGCGCTATCCAGGGATAACCGGGCAAACAGACGCATGGAGGCGATTTCGTACAGAGCATCTTCCATCGCGCCATCGCTCAGGTTGTACCAATGCTGCATGCAGTGAATGAGTAGCATGGTTTCCAGCGGATAAGGTCGCCGGCCACTACCAGCCTTGGGGTAAAACGGCTCGATGACTTCCACCATGTTTTGCCATGGCAGAATCTGCTCCATGCGGGACAAGAAAATCTCTTTTCTGGTCTGACGGCGCTTACTGCTGAATTCACTGTCGGCGAAGGTAAGTTGATGACTCATGATGAACCCTGTTCCATGGCTCCAGATGACAAACATGATCTCATATCAGGGACTTGTTCGCACCTTCCCTAGATCCCCTTAATGCCCAATTGCAGTCGGATAGTGTCGGCCTGACACGCTGCTTGGGCAACCAAGTGTAAGTTGAAGCTGGCTACAAGCGACTGATGACTGTTCCCTGTGGCTGATAGAACATCAGTTGCCGACAGTGCGGGTAGCCTATAACCCTGCGTCGTGGCAGTTGAAAACAATAATTCACTTTGCGTGTTGCGCATCTGTTTGTTTACCAGCGTCTGGAGTATGGGGGACAGGCTGTGCCAGATGTCATTAACCTGTACCCATGTCAGTTGCTTGGCTTCGTCAATTCCATATCCGGAATATAAGGTAAAGCGTAAAAGTTCACGGTCATTTGGTTGCAGGTTTTGTAGATACAGGTGGATATCCTCTGCGCTTAATGATCTTTCAATAGTAAACTGGGCCAGATGGTAGTGCCGGATTAGGCCATCCTGATGGTACATCTCAATGTGTTGTTTTATCTGTGTTACCAGCTGTCGCGCATTGAATGTGCCCAATGTAATTTCGGCTCTATGATAGAAGGCGAAAAGATGAATGCCAAATACATCCGAACCTCTCATCTGCCATATTATGGAGTCATGTAAGCCAAAATATGACACGGTAGGTTGGAATATTTCACTTATGGTCAGCATGATGGATAAACATCAACCTTTTCAGCATAATTGACACCAGGAGTTGGAACGAATCCACGGCGACCTGGAAGCCAGCGTCTGGCTTCATTGATATCGACATAGACCGAGTGTCCTTCTTTGATAACCTGCAGAGGAGCATTTTTGTCATACGTCGCATTTCTAATTGTTCGCAGGTTGGATACACCGGCTAACAGCCCAACCTCAAAAATATTAAGGCCTGTGCTGTGCATCATGGGTAGATAGATGTGTGCACAATCATGGGTGATGTTGTAATCGACATGTTCATGCTTGAATGAATGCCCATCAAGTTTGAATCGTGCCAAAAATTTATGAATAAGGAATTTCCCTATATTGACATCAACTGTCTGGTCTGTTGTTTCTCTTAACATGTTAATGGCGGATATCCACTCCATCGCAAACAGAATAGATTCGTCGCTGAATGACCATTGTTTACCATCAAAGTAGAGTGATTCGGTATCACCGAATTCCGCATATCTGTAAATGTCATTAAATACAACCCAAAGAGGTGTCTTGCGGATCAGCATTATCTGCTCATCACTGCCATTCCATGGCCAGTTATAGACATTTTCTCCTGTGGCTGATTTGTATAACTCACTGAGCGCACCACAAAAAAAATAACAGTAGCGGTCCAAATTGAAGCTGTCCGGTAGTGTTAAATCGAACTTTCGGGGCAGTTCACTTATCAAGGCTAATCGATCGTTCATCTGATATATCTCCAGTCAGAGTGTATGGCTATGCTAACTCGGAAATGGTGTAGTTGTAAAGTGCATTCAATATTGTTTGTTAGATAGGGCTAAGATAGCCTGCCTCATGTTTTACTAGCGAAAACCCTCCACCTTTTGCATTGCACAAAACAAAGTGTGTACATGTTGACTGCATATCTATCTGGTGGTAGCCTGCTTGCGAAATATGTAGCTATGGAGTGCATGATGCATCAATCGGAAGCCAAAGCGGTAGTCAAAGGAGCCATGCGTCGGGTAGGGCATAGATGGGACGAACTTGAAACAACCTTTAGGCCGGTATCCGAGTCTGGTTCCCCCCTTATCAAAACTAAGAAGAAATTCCTCCGTTATATCGATGAGGTTATTAAATTCCGGGGAGAACTGTTAATTCATAAGGTAACGTCTCAGCAGCGTAATAGTTGGCACCAAAAAATTGAACTCGCCTCTTTGTCGAGTGAATACGAAGATGTTGATGGTGTTGGTTCTGTCGCGAAAATATCCGTATGTTTTTACGATTCCAGGCAGTTTTTTAAAGGTAATCAGCGATCTGCGTATACACATTATGTCAGTCGACTATATCTGCATGAGCACTTTTTGGAGCGTATGGTATTGCGCAGTGGATTGTCAGGTATCGGAGAGATAGGGAGGGTTGTTTATCCAATACTGCATTCGTTGGTCGATAACTTTACATCCGTGAGAAATTTGGAAGAGCATTTTTATGTTGTATCAGACACTGCGGTAATGGTCTTGGAGAAGAGCGATTCGCTAAGTGGATTGGTACTAAAAACAGTACTTCTTCGCGAGCGATTTGATGACTTGCAATATGAATTATTTGATTCATCCTATAAAAGGTTGGCTGAACAGGGTGGTGGCATGTTGTTTTTCTTTCCATCATCTAAACGAATGGTTGATATTTTGCGGCTAGATAATCAACTTTTGCTACAAAAGGAGTGTTGCGCCAATACTTTTTGGTTGCATAACCTGTTGCATGATTTTTATGTGTAATTTTGGAGTATATATGGATCTGAATAAATTTTCGCAAGCAATACAGTCATTCACGGATGAACCATGGTTACAGCAGTTGGCACTATATAAAGATCAAAAGCTCTCTGTTTACTATTCACCATTTGAGTATATTAATGCTAGGGAAGGTGCGAATAAGCGGGGAAATTCTTCTCGGCTGACTCAGTCATTTCATTTCTTCATGTTTGAGCCGATTTTTTCTCCCGTAAAAGCCTTGAATCAGCCTATTTAGACCGTTTCTTCGCCATTTAAGGCGTTATTCCCAGTTTTTAGTGAGATCTCTCCCACTGACGTATCATTTGGTACGCCCGAAACAGGTTGGCCAGCGTGAATAACATCGCCAGTTTGTACAGATCTAGGGAAGGTGCTAACAAGTCACTTGGCACAAAAACACACCATTCTAAATTATTGATATTAAATAGCTAAACTTTTTAGTTTTGGCTCATAGGGTACTTATTCGCACCTTCCCTTGATGATGCGAAATGGGTGCTCCACCTTGGCCCGGATGCTGGCTTTCATGTATTCGATGTTGATGGCCGTTTTGTTCTTGCGTGGATGCTGTTTCAAGGTTCTTACCTTGCCGGGGCGCTCGGCGATCAGCCAGTCCACATCCACCTCGGCCAGCTCCTCGCGCTGTGGCGCCCCTTGGTAGCCGGCATCGGCTGAGACAAATTGCTCCTCTCCATGCAGCAGATTACCCAGCTGATTGAGGTCATGCTCGTTGGCCGCGGTGGTGACTAGGCTGTGGGTCAGGCCACTCTTGGCATCGACACCAATGTGGGCCTTCATGCCAAAGTGCCACTGATTGCCTTTCTTGGTCTGATGCATCTGCGGATCGCGTTGCTGCTCTTTGTTCTTGGTCGAGCTGGGTGCCTCAATGATGGTGGCATCGACCAAGGTGCCTTGGGTCATCATGACGCCTGCTTCGGCCAGCCAGCGATTGATGGTCTTGAACAATTGGCGGGCCAGTTGATGCTGCTCCAGCAGGTGGCGGAAATTCATGATGGTAGTGCGGTCCGGCAAGGCGCTATCCAGGGATAACCGGGCAAACAGACGCATGGAGGCGATTTCGTACAGAGCATCTTCCATCGCGCCATCGCTCAGGTTGTACCAATGCTGCATGCAGTGAATGCGTAGCATGGTTTCCAGCGGATAAGGTCGCCGGCCATTACCAGCCTTGGGGTAAAACGGCTCGATGACTTCCACCATGTTTTGCCATGGCAGAATCTGCTCCATGCGGGACAAGAAAATCTCTTTTCTGGTCTGACGGCGCTTACTGCTGAATTCACTGTCGGCGAAGGTGAGCTGATGACTCATGATGAACCCTGTTCCATGGCTCCAGATGACAAACATGATCTCATATCAGGGACTTGTTCGCACCTTCCCTAGCAGAAAACGCTCAGATTAACAGAGAGTTAGGGGTAAAAAAATCGAGTCAGTGCCATTTCAGACAATCCGCAGTACGGGAAGGCCAACTGGCACCTTCTTCGCTATTCATAAATGCTCTATTGACCCTAACGGCGCTCAGTTCATGCTATCAAAAAGAGTGTTATTCTAAGCCTGAGAGCACGGTAGCTCTATGAAGCCAGATCACCAAATCGATCATTTCTACTATTTGGCCAAGATGTACGCTGCGTCAGCGATTCATCATGGCGGTCTAATAGATCAGAACCACAGTCTGGGTTCACTTTGCGCCCAACACTGCTGGCGGTGTGCTCTGCCCATCACATCTAACTTGCCCCAAGGAGTTGGTGCGACAAGTTGTGCCATTGGAGGACCGCAGGTTGCCGAGGCTATCTTTACGCCAGGTGACGGTCTCGCCGGTGCTGGGATTGCTGACCCGTACATTGCCTAGACTATCTTTGCGGTAAGTGGTGCCTTCGCTGCTGCGCACATTGCCGAGAGAGTCTTTGCGCCAGGTGGTGCCGCTTTGCGAATCCCTGACGTTGCCGAGACTGTCCTTGCGCAGGGTGCCGCTATTGCCATCATCACACTGGTAGCGGGTATTACCGAGGCTGTCTTTGCGATAGGTACAGTCGGCGGCCCCGGCACTCTGGACCACCAGCAGTAACAGGGCACCAGCTAATACGCCGAGCGGGGGTAACGAAGGTGACATAAACATGCTCCTTGGTTGGGGCTGACTGGGACTCTCTTCAAGCGGGTCCAGTATATGCCGCCTCAATACCCATGCCGATACTGGTTACATACACATGTCGCATTTTGGAGCAGATGCGGGGTGTCTGATCACCGAGCCGGCGTTTATCGGCGGGGTCTGCTGGACGACGATGGCAATGGGTTGCAACCCAGACAATCAAGGCGCCTGTGTAGCGCCTTGATTGTTTTACGCGATCTGCATCGTTAAACGACTATGCCGTCGGCGCCGTTTCCTCTATGGCAATCGTGCCGGGCTCTTCCAGAGCCTCGACGATCAATGACAACCGATCCTGTTCGAAGTCCATATGCATGGCGTCCAGTTGCGGCAGTGTCTTGCTGGCCTTCGCCGAGAGTTTGTTGAATCTCTCCACTTTGCCATACAGCCCTTGCTTGCCCACCAGCGCCTTGACCGTGTTGTTGTAGTGATTGCTGGCAGTGTTGAGCGTGCCGCCCAAGCTGCTCAGACGTTCGGCAACAAGGCAGACCTGGTTGTAGATGTCGCCGGCTTTTTCACTGATCTCGCGGGCCTCCGTATTGCTGCGTTCGATCATCCACAGATTTGATACCGTGCGCAGGATGGGGATCAGGGTCGTATGTGAGACCAGTACGATGCCCTTGTTGTATCCATACTCGAACAAATCCTTGTTGTGCTTCAACGCTTCGATATAGGCGGGTTCAATCGGCATGAACATCAGCACAAAGCTGGGGCTGTGCATGCCAATCAAGTTTATGTAATCCTTCGATGCCAGATCGTCGATATGCTTGCGCACCGCTTTGAGATGCTCTGCCATCGCCAGCTGATACGCCTCTGGGCTCTCGGCCGCTACCGCCCGATCATAAGCCACCAAAGAAACCTTGCTGTCGATGATGATGTGTTTGCCATCCGGCAGTTTGATCAGATAGTCGGTCTGCTTGTGCTTGCCTTCCGCATCCTTGAAGCTGCTCTGCACTTCGTAGTGGGCCGCTTCAATCAGGCCACTCATCTCCAGTGTGCGGCGCAGTTGCGCTTCCCCCCAGGCTCCGCGCTGCTGGGAATCGCCCTTGAGGGCCGACGTGAGGTTGTTGGCCTCCTTGCTCATATTCAGACCAATTTCCAGCACCTTCCGGATCTCGGCATTGAGCTGAGCGCTGCCTTGCACCGAGACATCGTGCACCTCGTTGATCCGTTTCTGGAATCCTTCGATCTGCTCGCGAAATGGCTTGAGCAGGCTATCGATCCCGATCTGGCTGCTCTGAGTGAACGCCTTGCCCTTCTCGTCGAAAATCTTGTTGGCGAGGTTTTCAAACTCCTGTGCCAGTGTCTTCTTGGCATCGGCAAGTTGACCCAGCTGCTCCTGGAAGTGCTCTTCCCGCTTTTGCAGCGTGGTTTTGAGCTCGGTGTGTTCGTTATCAACCTGATGCAACCGCTCCTGCAGGCCGAGAATGGCGTTCTCACGCTCTTTCAGGGTCTGTTTGACATCCACCAGTTGTTCACGGACTTCGCGCTCCGCGCTCTGCAGGGATTGCGCATGTTTGCCTTCATTGGCCAACTTATCCTTGAGCTGGCTGATCTCATCATGGGCTGCTCGGTTTTGCCCATCAGCCAGATTCAAGCGTTCACGCAAGTCAGCGATCTGCTCTTTCTGACCACGGTTTTCGGCCTGTGCCGTCTCCAGACGCTTCTCCGCGTCATGTTGCTGCTCCTTGGCCGCGCTCAACTGCTGCTGCAAGGCCTCGCTGGCAGCCTTACGTTCGCTCAATTGCGTCGCCAACTCTTGCAGCTGCTCTTTGGCACCCTCTAGCTGGGTCTGCACCTTGCCGGCCTCCACCTGCTGCCCATAACATTGTTGTTCCGCCGCCTTGAGCTGCTCCTGAGCCTGTGCCAATTGCTGTGTCAGCAAGCCCTGTGCCTGCTGTGCCTGCCCCAGTTGGCTAGTGAGCTGACCGAGCCGGTTGCCGTGGCGCAGCGCCGCCACAAAGTAGCCAATCACGCAGCAAGCGATTGCAATGATGACGCTGATGACAATGATCTCCGTAGTCCACTGGCTGATTTGCATGAATACTCCTTAAGCGTGCTTGAAAGGCAGATGTAAGTGGTGCGAATAGTGCTTTTGCCCGGCGATAACCACGATAATCGCGTCAATGCCTATGCTGGCCACTACTGTGCAACAGGCTAACACGCCCGTTTTCATGGAAACCGATGGTGACTCACACTCCCGCCTGCTGATGCTCAACTGAGCAGAATGTTTATTAAAAATCCCGTTGGATGGCGACGTTCACAGGCTTGTCGGCCGCACCTTTGAGCATGGCGTCGAGCTTGTCGACGGGCTGGGATGGTATGCGGTCCCCGGGGTTGGCTCATCTTCCTATTCGACGTCTTCTTCGTCCGCACGCGCGTGGCTCATGGCGCGGCCTTGGGCCGCAAACTCATTGCGACGCGCCCAGCTGAAATCCGCCAACACCAGATCCGGGTAATAGGCGCTGTTAGTGCCCATCATGACGCTGACCACAAAGTCCTGTATCACCTTCAAATACTGAATGAGGCCGTCCAGCGTGGGAGATGGCGCATGGATAAAGGCCAGGATCACCTCGGATACCTGAATGCCGACGGCAGCCAGCCCCTCACTGAGCGTGAAGGCGAGATCTTCCCCTGCGTGCCACCCCTCATCCAACTCGAAGTAATGGATGAGGGCCTTGCCAAGTTGCTCCGCCGTGCGCCACGCCTCCAGGCCGTGCACCTCCCCGGTCTGCCTGCTGATCGCACGCGTTACCCGTTTATTTTTCCTCCACAACATCGGCAACGCTTCGCGCTGGGATGCCCTCGATATGCGGCGACACCCCCTTGCAGAGCAGACAATGGAAGAAGGGAAACAGCAATTCATGCACGACGCTGGGCGAGCCGAAATAACCCGCTTGGGACGCCGTTTGCAGCATCTGCGCAAAGCCATCGGCGGGGACTTGCCCGGCGGCATAAAAGGCAATTTCGCTTTCGATGATCGATTTGGCCTCCTCCAAAGACCAGCCGAAATGATCAGGATCCAGCGACAACCGCATTCTCGATGCCAGCCACCAACCTTCACTGTCACGAACAAAGAGCACTTCCGCCGCCTTGCTCCCCGTCCAGCTCCGGTATAGGTGGAGAGTTTCTCCTTCGAAATAGCAGAACCATTTGTACTCCATCGCCGGAGGGATAAATCCCTGTCGGATGTTGGCCATCTGCTCATCGCGAAAGCGCAGGCTCAGCGGAAGGGTGAGCGCATCTCGATGCAATGGTTGTAACCCTTGCCAATCATGCCGTGTCGCCGCCTTCATCCTTTATCTCCCAAGTCATCAGTTAAAACCCAGATGACTATATCGTTCGAGCAAAGCCGCTTCGATACTGGGGTTTTGCACATGTCGTATTTTCAAGCAGATATTTTCAAACTAATAGACAGATAAGAGGCAGGCGAGACGGACGGGGCAGTTCCTCACAACCACACGGCTTCCTGCTCCAGCGCCATCCCGCTGGCTTGCATTGACCGGATCAATTGCTTCACTTCCACGTCGAAATCGGCTGTCGCAGGGTGTGCCAGCATGGCGTTGAATTCGCGCTGGGTATCCTGCCAAAGCGTGGTACAACCGAAACGCTCGAGACGAGATGGCCACTCGGGCATCAACCACAGGGCCACGCTGTGGCCAAGACGGCTGCGAAGCCGGGCAAAGTTGAGCAGACCCACTCCGTCGTAGTCGGGAAAGAAGTGGATCGCAGGCGCCCGCTGGCGCAAGGCGAGCCAATCCAACAATGTGTTGGGCAATTGGCCACTGTAATAAGCAACACTGGCGGGCTGGGCGCAGGGTAGCCAGTCCAGCTGGTCAAACAGCGCCTGATTTTCCACAAGCCATAGCGGATGTTCGGTATACCAGGTGCTGTCGGCGTGCACAGTCAGAGCGGCGACGCCCAGTTGATCGGTGCTCAGTCGCAAGTCCAGCCGGTTGTCTTTATCGTCTCGCCACGCCACCTGACCGGGACCGGCCTTTAACAGCAGATAGCTGAACTCATGCCCATGATCTGCCCCCTTGCTACGGCGAGTTGCGGCGATGTTACGCGCTCGGCGTGGCAGACCATCGACCAATTCGGCTTGCTCTATTGGCACCAGTTGTCGCCACTGGTGTTCCACCACGGCGGGCAGCCTTATCTCAAATACGACTCCCCTGCCCTCGGGCCGCATCTGTATGCTGCCGGTAGCGCGGGCAAAGCTGCTCAGCTCACGTCGCTGCCCCTCGCTCAATTGAGAGCTGGCAAGCCCTCCTCCAGGGGCTTGGCGCAATTTGCGCAAGGCGGCGATCAAACTACGGCTCATGGTCGCTCCTTGGGAGCAAGGACCAGCCAGCTCTGCCGATTGATATGGTTCTTGCCGGCATGGTGATGGATAGGTACGCAATAGCGTGCCGTGGTCAACGGAGCTGGCGAGGCGCAGATCAGGGCAAAACCGAATTCTGCCGCCACATCGATCAAATTTTTCTGGTTGCGGGTATCCAGCGCCAGCGCCTCATCCAGATAACAGATGGTACGGATGCGCTTGTTCTTGTGATGCATCAGGTGGAGCATGGCCAGCCCGGTCACCAGCTTGGCCATCAATACGGTGCCGTTGGAGGCCGCACTGTCTATCTCGGTGAAGGACTCCTCCTGCTGATCCTGCTTACCTATCACAAACTCCAGGCGAAACAGATCGGCGACACGGAGCCCTTGCCGGGCATTGCCCTCATCAAACAAGGTCTGTTTGGCGCGATCCAATCGCACATCATCCAGCACGCTTTGCTGATTAAACAGATCGAAGCTCTCCCCCGTCTCCACCTGAGCGGACTTATCGAGCAGAATTTCGATGGCTTCCACCAGGTGTGCTTCATCCCTGGGCTCGATTTTGAAAACCCTGAGGTCGGACAGTTGACGCTGACTCACCAGCCGGTTAAAGCCCCGCATCTGCGCCTTAAAAGCATTCAGCCCCTGTCTGAGCTGTTTCAGGCTGGCGGTGACATTGATCACGGCACTGCGGGCCTTCTTCTCCAATGCCTCGGCTTCTTTTGGCAACATCTGATGGAAATCGAGGATCCGACTCCACTCCTCGTCCTGAGTCGGGCAGTGTTCATACTTGGTGAGTCCGCCAGCGTGCAAATCCTGCAAACCGCGCTGCAACGCGCTGTTCAACGCCAACAATTGACGACTATCGGTCTGGAATTCTTGCAAACGGGTATATAGGGTATCCAGCGTTCTGGTGGCTCCCCCGAGCCAGGGATGGTAGGAAAGAGATTCCAGATAACCGAATTCTGGCCCCTGATCCTCGCGCTGGTTACGCATGGTGACGATGCCGTTATGCTCATCATCCAGTCGCATCTGCGCTTGTCGCAAAGCATTGAGTTGATCAACCAAGCTCAATTGCTGCTGGTTAATCGCTGCCAGCTCGGCCTGTAGCCTATCCAGCTCTTGTTCATGGGCTATCAATTGCTCTGCTCGCTGGTCACTCTGGGCCAATAGATGCTGCCAGGTGTCGAAGTCGGCCAGCTCCTGCCGCAGTTGTTGCTGCTCCTGCTCTAATCGTTGCTTGTGTGCCTCGGCCTGGTGGCGCTGCTCGGCTGTTTGCTGCTGCACCTCCAAACTGGCGATATGCCTGTCGGTATCCCTGATCTGCTCCTTCAGCTCGGCTTCACTGAGTTGCTGAAACTGGGGATGCAACCGATGAAGGTTGATGCGCAGGCCAGCCAGCATCAGCGTCTCGCCCGGCGTCTGTGACAACTGTTGTTTCAACCGGGGCATATCCAGTTCGAAATCTGCCGGTCCTAGCTGCATCACTCCGGCCTGGAGCACCCGGTTTAGTCGCAGTAACTCCTCTTCACTCAGATGATCAGCCATGTGTCGATAGAGATTGTCGGTCAAGGTCTCCTGCTGCCGATGCAGGCTCATCGACAACTGCTGTTGCCGACGTAAATCTCGCCTTATGTCCTCTACGCTGCGGCTCTTGACCTGCCCCAGCAGGGTGATCTGAGCCTCCAAATTCTCCTTGACCGCCGCCAGCTGTGTTTCAAGTTGCTCACGTCCCGAAAGCAGGGTAAACCGACGCTCCAGCTCCGCTTGCTGCTGATTGAGCGCCAGCAGCTGAGTATGGGACTGCTGTTTTACGAGCCGTTCGACACTCAGCTCCTGAATACGGCTCCCCGATTGCTTTTGTGCCGTCTCGCATTGCAACACCTTGGCTGCCAATTCCTCTGCTGTGGACTCATAGTAGGAGTGCCACTGCTTGAGGTCTTCTTCTATCTGTGGGCACCAGACGATGAGCTTGCCTCTGAGCGTCAAACGCTCTTGCACTTGTTTGGCCAAGCTCAGGATCCGTGCAGACTGATTGACCGCCGCCTGATACTGAGCCCGTTCACTATTGACCTCGCTAAATGCCTTTTCCCACTCTTGCCGAAAGTCGATGGCCGCATCCGACAAGTCCCGTTTGAAGATTTCCAACAGATAATTTTTGACATCGGCCGAGGTGAGCCTATCCAGCCGTAAGGTACGAGTGAGGACCTGTCGATAGGCAGCAGCATCCGATTGATGCTCCAGATGAAAGAGGGTGAAATCGGGCTCGCTGGCGGCCCGCTTGCGACGACCACCATACAGGGCATCGCGAAAATCATTGGGACTCTTGTAGACAAACACCAGCCGCTGGCGCGTGGCCAGGTGGTTTACCAGTTGGGGCTCCGCCACCAGAGCGCCGCCGTCCAACCGATAATCATCCAGATCCAACGCTCCCTTGTAGGCAAAGTACTGATAGTCATGGCTAACCCCCTTGCCGACACATCCCAGCACCACGGTCCCCGTTTCTGGCAGACAGGCTTCCAGCAGTATGTAGGCGCTGTTGTTGGGGAAGTAGAATCGTTTGGACTTCTCCAGATCGTGGGCGCCAAAGTCCATGCGTCGCTGGTCGATGATCAATAAAAACTGCAGCGCGTTGATGAGGCTGGTTTTACCTGTGTTATTGGGGGCGATGAGTGAGACGGCAGCATCCAGCGGCAACTCGGCTCTCTGATACCCGGCACTGCCCAACAATACCAGACGCTCAAACCCGTACTGGATCATGCTTCCTCCTCCTCATCCAAACCCACCTCTGCCGATTCATCTTCCTCGCCACCCTGCGGCTCATCGAATGAATCGTCTTGGCCAGATGCGCTCAACGATTCGAAGTGTTCCAGATAGCGATAGACCGCCGGCAATAACTGCCAATAACCGTTAAGTGACAACGCAAATCCGAGCTTGACCGCGCTGTCCAGCAACGCGATGAAGCCATCCAGCTCCAACCCCTCGGCCTCAAGGATCTCCTGATGATGCTCGTGAGCCTTGGCCAGCAAGGCCTTGTCTACCCGCCACTCCGTAAAGCGGGACAAGGGTCTGCCCTCATCAGCCTGGGTATCAAACAAGCACATCCATAACAACGCCAGGCGCTTGCTAGTCTTGCTGGCTTGGCTGCCGGACTCCTCGATATGAAACCAGGCATAGCCACGTGGCTCGACTTTAAGCTCAAACCCCAGGGCGGCAAAAATAGCCTGATAGCTTTCCTGACACCGCTCCAGCTCGGCCCACAGGGCAGGCTCCGCCACCCGGTTGAGGTGCTTGCCGCTGTTGAACAGGCGAAACAGCTCACTCAGGGCACCGAGCGACTCCAGATGCGAAATAGAGGTAATCATGATCTCTGGATCCTGTTGGGGTGATAACTGACCAGCACCTCTTGCAAATCCGTTGTGGTGCTATCTGGGTGAAGGCTCGCCAGCCAAAGAGGCTCACGCACCAGTTCGTGGTAGAGTCGCAACAAGGTGGCATCCGGCTGCTCGCCATAATGCTGTAGCAACCAGAGCATCAGGTTCTCCACTGGCAGGCTCTCTTGCAGGTGTTGTTTGAGGGTCTCGTCATCAATGGGCTCAACCAGTGAGGCGTCGAAGGGGACCTCCGTCGGGAAACGGATGAGTTCCGGTATGTACGCCAGGGCGCTGGCCATAAAATCCTTGACCTCGAAGCCTACACTAACGCGTCGCGGTCGCTCCTGCCGCCAGACAGGCAAGGCCCCCTTCGTATTGCGCAACGGCAGAGCTCGCGTGAGGCCACGTTTGCGCACACGCCCCAACAACTGGCTGATGGCGGCAGACAGGCCATTATGCTCGCGCAGCTCTTCACGCAGCGGCAGCAAGGTGGCGGCACATTGCTGGGCTACCAATCTTCCCAACCGCTGCAACTCCTTGGCTTGATAAGAAACCTGACGCAACTGTAACTGGTGGGTATAAAGCCCACCTTGTATGGTGATGGCCTCTACAGCCCGATCCAGAGCCCTCTCCGCCTGCTCCAGAAAGGGATAGAAGTTGCCCGCAAGCCCGGAGTCCATCATCTCGTTCATGGGCTCCACATACTGGTCATAGGCTTCAAGCACTGAGCGATAACGTTGCGCTATTGGCATGGCTGCATCCGCGGATTTAGCCTGTTCGGCCAGCTCCAATATGGCATGGCGATCCTGATCCAATTGCAAACTGATCTGCCGCAACAGGTCTGACATCTTGGCTGAGCCCTGACGCAAATAATCGGGATTGAGTGGTTCAGAACCTTCCAGTATTTGTGCTGTCGCTTGTTTGATGGCCTCGATACGCGCCTTGAGCACGGCAGAAAGCCCTAACTCATGCTCACGTAACAGCCCCCGCGCAAACTCTTGCACCAAGGGGTTGACCTGCAGGGTATCGGTTCGCTCAAGCCACTGCAGGACATCGCTGCTACATAGGCTGCGCAAGATTTCTCCACACTCAGGCTCGCTGTCACTGCCCCGGCTGGACTTGCCAATTAGCCTCAGCACCATCGCCTCATCGAAAGCAGGCCATTCCCGCGAAGCCCGAACCAATGCTTCGATGACGTCCCAATGTTTATGCAGTTGGAATATCAGACTTTTGGGATTTGCCATTCGGTATCCTTGTTCGCTCCCTTGGCCCCAGTCCAAAGAATCATACGATGGACGGCTGGCGTCATTTGACCACAAGAGCATAGAAAGCAACCCAGCTGGCAACAATACTGGATACTTCTACATGTCGTTTTTTCAAGCAGATATCTGACGACTCCGGTCTCCCTTACCGCCATTGCTGCAAATGCTCAAACGCTGAGTGTGGGCCGGACTACCGCCAGGATGTTGGCTTGGATCACGCCTCCAGCAGGCAGATCATGGATGATCGGTATGGAAAATACTCGACGGTAGTGGTCAGTCAACTACCAACGGAAGAGTGGTACGCGAGCTTGGGGGACAACACCCCTGGCAGATGCGATCCTGGACCGGCTGATGCACAACGCTCACCGGCTGTCACTGAAGGGAGAATCGATGAGAAAGAGGAGAAGTGAGTTGACCCAATCTGAACAGTCGAGTTAGAAACGAGATGACATGAGCGCGTTAAGGATCAGGGTGTTCACGTTGGCCGGAATCACTGTTCAACTTCACCGGAATACGCAGGGCCAACACTCTGATTTCCACTGATAACTCCTGGGTCAACATGGGCGTGGCTCAAAAGCCACGATCTTGGCCCAGGTGGGTCAACTTTACTCCGGCGTTAGTGGGTCATTTTTACATCGGCGGTGACATCAATGCGTTAAGGATGATTCCGGTGAGTGTGAACAGTGATTCCGGGATGTTGAACACTGTTTCCGGAAAGGAGGGGCAAAGTGTTCAGGTTGAGGTGTCCTGACAAGATCGGACAGTCCCGGATCAAGCAGCCTGAGCAGTTCTCCAATACCTCTTGTTAAACTCCGCCGGGCTGACATTGCCAAGTCGTGAATGCCGACGCTGGCGGTTGTAAAAAATCTCTATGTATTCCTGAATCGCTGCCTTGGCCTCCGCTCTCGTCTCGAATCTATGGTGGTGAACCAGTTCATTTTTAAGAGACCCCCAGAAGCTTTCTATCGGGGCATTGTCGAAGCAGTTCCCCTTGCGTGACATGGAGGTCTGCATGCCAAATTGTACCTGGAGAGCCCGGTAAGCCTTGGCACAGTACTGACTGCCCCGGTCTGTGTGATGAATAAGCCCAACGGGTGGCCTCTTCTGCTGCACAGCCCGAAACAGCGCCTGACTGACCAACCCGGTGGTCATTCGCTCTCCCATCGCATAACCCACTATCTCACAGGTAAACACATCCTTGAGACCAGCCAGATAAAGTCAGCCTTCGTCGGTGGCAATATAGGTGATCACCGGTCCAGACTTCGTTGGGCTTCGTCGGCGCAAAGACCTGACCAAGGAGATTCTCCGCCACGGGCAGGGAATGAGCAGAATGGGTTGTCGCCTTGAATTTGCGCTTTTGTTTGCAAGACAACCCCATTTCACGGCGCAATCGCCCAATCCGGTCCCGCCCAGCGTAAAATCCTTCGGCGGCCAACTCAGCTTGTAAACGCGATGCGCCATAGGTCTGGCGCGTCTTGCTGTGAGCAGCCCGAATGGCGACCTTGAGTCGTTCATCTTCTTGTTGGCGCTGTGACGGTGGACGCTGGCGCCAGTGGTAGAAGCCCGCACGAGAGACCTCCAGCACACGACAGATAACGGAAATGGGATAGATGTCCTGTTGGTTGGCTATCCACGCGTACTTGGCAGTGACTCCTGAGCAAAGTACGCGGCGGCCTTTTTTATGATGTCGCGCTCCATGTTGGCTTGTGCGAGAGCTTTGCGTAGCCGGGCCACTTCAGCCTCCAGCTCGGCGACAGAACGCGCTCCGGGAATGGCCGATGTATCCTTTCCTCCTTTGGCTGCGACCACCCAGTTGCTCAGTGTGCCTTTGGCAATACCCAACCTTCTGGCGGCTTCAGCTTGGCCAAGGCCTTGCTCCAACACCAGTCGAACCGCCTCTGCCCGAAACTCTGGTGAATAGTGTTCTCTCGATTTCATTCAATACCCCCGATTGTCTCATCGTAACAATCGGGACTGTCTGTGAAAATCAGGATACCTCATCGCGTAATGCCCTGAATCGTTTAGACAATTTCAGGGCCTTCGTCGCACTTATGCTTTTGGCGTTAACATGCCATGTGTCACGATGAAATCGATGATGGTATCCACTCCCTGACCGGTTTTCAGATTGGCGAATGTCCACGGTTTTTGTGGGCGCATACGGTTGGTGTCTGATTCCATTACATCTAAACGCGCACCAACATACGGGGCCAAATCGATTTTATTGATCACTAATAAATCAGATTTGGTAATGCCCGGCCCGCCTTTGCGTGGAATTTTCTCGCCTTCCGCCACATCAATCACATAGATGGTCATATCAGCTAATTCAGGGCTGAAGGTGGCACTCAGGTTGTCGCCACCGCTCTCAACGAAAACGACATCCAGATTGCCGAATTTCTCACTGAGCGCTTCAACAGCGGCCAGATTCATCGATGCATCTTCACGGATCGCCGTGTGCGGGCAACCACCGGTTTCCACCCCGACAATACGCTCGGCAGGTAACGCGCCTGCTTCGGTTAAAATTCGCTGATCTTCTTTGGTGTAGATATCGTTAGTGACGACGGCGATCTCAAAGTGATCACGCATCTTTTTACATAATACTTCTAACAGCGCAGTCTTGCCGGAACCAACAGGGCCGCCAACGCCAACTCGTAATGGGGATGATGTTTGAGTCATAAGAGTGTCCTTTCCAATCTGATTATGAGCGGAATAACCGCGTGTATTGTATTTCGTGGCATGCACTGGCGATGGCGAGGCAGGTTAAACTGCCTCCGATCTCATCGTCTTGCACAGTGCAAGCCCGTTGGTATTTTTCAGGCAGTTGCGCGGATAATTTTCGAAGCAATGTCTGACCCGCTTGCTGACCAATGGGCACTAATTTAATGGCGGCCATGACGGCACCTTCCAGCAACGCGAATCCCCAGCCCAACGCTAGTTGCTCGACACTCAGGTTGTTTTTTGCACCAAACCACACCATGCCGGCCAGCTGTGAGCGTTTCAGATGAACGGCCATATCAGCACTGCCTGAAATGCCCCAATCTTTGATCACACGGTAAAACGCATCACCGCGCTGCCCCTCTTCCAACCGAAACTCTTCGCTTTCGCGGCTCGCTACCAGCAAATCGATAGCGTCTACAAAAGCAGTCAGATTGTCTTGCCGGGCAGCAACGTAAAGGCGGTTGAGAAGCGGCCAGTCGAGATAGACCAGCCCTTCGTCCATTTGATCAGTCAGCCATTGTTCAAATTCAGCGGCGTTTTTAACCCAACCCGTTTCAACCGCCCATTCCAGCCCTTGCGAATAGGTAAACCCACCCACTGGCAGATTAGGGCTCATCAATTGGAATAGTTGTAACCAACTGACTGGCGAGGTTTGATTGATCGCTGAAAAAATCATGAATTAACCCGCCAACAGTGC
Source organism: Aeromonas sp. FDAARGOS 1406 (assembly GCF_019048565.1). NCBI lineage: Bacteria > Pseudomonadati > Pseudomonadota > Gammaproteobacteria > Aeromonadales > Aeromonadaceae > Aeromonas > Aeromonas sp. FDAARGOS 1406. Next base: position 100,150 of record NZ_CP077378.1, on the reverse strand, counting down.
TGACGCCGAGGCAAACACCACTGCTGCCCAGCCTTTTTTCAACCATGCTATGTGGTTCGCTTTGCTGCCAACCGCATAACCCACCGCCAGCAACACCAGCGATGAAACCACAGCCCCCGCAGTGAACAACGCGACTTGCCCGACAGGCGCTTCAACACCATGCGCCCAACCATGAAACAGCGCAAAGCAAGGTATCATCCAGCTCATTATTGACAAACGATTGGGCGCAAACACCAAGGCACCCGCAAACCAGAGCGAGGCCAGCACCAGCGGTTCCACCAGATTATTGCCGCCCAGCAGCACACCCGCACCAGTACCAACCACCATGGCCAGCAGGGTCAATAATGGCAGCGATAAACGACGCCCCGTTAATGCCGCCAGAAAGCCGCTGCTCAGTAACATCATCAAATGGTCAAGGCCAGTCAGTGGATGCAACACCCCCGATGAAAAACCGTGCTCCATGTGCCCAGGGTGAGCAAAGGCAGGTGTAGCCAGTAACATCAGAGCGATTGCGGTGGTCATACGTGATTTGTTCATATTAAATTCCTTTTTTTACTTATTAATTAGTTGCTTATGATGTTTTCAAAAAACCATGCATCGGCACGACGATCGCTGCACTGGCTGCATGAGAGTGAGCATGCAGATGATCATGGTTGTGACCATGTTCGTGATCATTATGATGATGGTGATGCCCTGCGCCCGCTTGCGATTGGTAAGCGCCAGCCTCTGGTTCAAATGGCGCAAGCTCAACCGCAACCGAGCCACCTAAACCAACCACCATCTCATCGAGCACATAATCGTGCTGATAACGGGCAAAACCGGCCTCGATTTGCAGCGGTACATGGCGATTACCGAGGTGATAGCAGATCCGACTCAGTAGTAACGGGTCATTGCAGCGCACCGTGGAAACCTGCTCTTCGGCGGCTTTTACCATCACGACAACTGCGCCAGCATCGTCAGTCAAACACTCGCCGCCACGTAATAGCTGACCACGAGTCAGGAATAGACCGGCTGCATCGCCATTATCTAAAGTGACTTTCAGGCGGCTTTTGATACGCAGATCGATCGGCAGTGTCAGCGTTGTGAGTAGCGCTTTTCCTGCTGCTTCTTCTGTCGTTAATCGTTGTGTGAGTCGAATCATTTTGTGTTCCCAAGTTCGCCTAGAATAAAAAGTAGCGCTGTGCCATTGGCAACACCGCAGCCGGTTCGCACGTCAGTAATTCGCCATTGGCGCGCACCTGATAGGTCTGGCTGTCGACTTCAATCAGCGGCTGCCAGTCGTTGTGGATCATGTGTGCTTTCTTCACTGAGCGGCAGTTCTTCACTTCCCCAATCAGACTGTTTAATCCCAGTTGCGCAGGCAAACCAGAGCGAATAGCCAAGCCAGACAGGAACGTCATGCGGGTCGAATGCATCGCACGACCGAGCGCACCAAACATCGGGCGGAAATGTACCGGTTGTGGCGTTGGAATAGACGCATTGGCATCACCCATCGGTGCTGCGGCAATCATGCCTCCCTTCAAAATCATGGAAGGTTTCACACCAAAGAAAGCCGGACGCCACAACACCAAATCGGCTAATTTGCCCGGTTCAATCGAACCGACTTCATGGCTGATGCCGTGCGCTAAGGCTGGGTTAATGGTGTATTTGGCGATATAGCGCTTGATACGCGTATTGTCATGTCGTGCTGGGTCGCTACCGAGGCTGCCGCGTTGCACTTTCATTTTGTGCGCAGTCTGCCATGTGCGCGTGATCACCTCACCGACACGTCCCATTGCTTGTGAATCGGACGAAATCATCGAGAATGCGCCGAGGTCATGCAGAATATCTTCCGCCGCAATAGTTTCACGACGAATACGTGATTCCGCAAATGCCACATCTTCAGGAATAGCGGGGTCGAGATGGTGGCAAACCATCAACATATCGAGATGCTCATCGACGGTATTCACGGTGTAAGGGCGCGTTGGGTTCGTAGAAGACGGCAGCACGTTCGCCAGCCCGCACGCTCTGATGATATCCGGTGCATGCCCACCACCCGCACCTTCGGTGTGATAAGTGTGAATAGTGCGATCGCCAATTGCTGCCAGTGTGTCTTCGACAAAACCGCTTTCGTTGAGCGTATCGGTATGAATAGCCACTTGCGTGTCGGTTTCTTCCGCCACATTCAGGCAGTTATCAATCGATGCGGGGGTAGAACCCCAATCTTCATGCAGTTTCAGGCCTATCGCACCTGCGGCGACCTGCTCATGCAGCGCATCGGGTAAGCTGGCATTCCCTTTACCGAGGAAACCCAAGTTCATCGGCAGACTTTCTGCTGCTTCCAACATACGCGCCATATACCAAGGGCCCGGCGTACACGTTGTGGCGTTGGTGCCCGTTGCCGGGCCTGTGCCCCCACCCAACATGGTGGTCACGCCAGAGCAGAGCGCTTCGTCGATCTGTTGCGGGCAGATGAAATGAATATGGCTGTCGATGCCACCCGCTGTGACAATAGAGCCTTCCCCCGCGATCACTTCGGTGCCCGGGCCAATCACTAATGTCACGCCCGGTTGCACATCAGGGTTACCCGCTTTGCCGATGCCCGCGATACGACCATGTTTAACGCCGATATCGGCTTTGACGATGCCCCAGTGATCAATAATCAGCGCATTGGTGATCACCAAATCAAGGCAATCACGGCTCAGTGCTTGCCCCTGCCCCTGACCATCGCGAATGACTTTTCCACCACCGAATTTCACTTCGTCGCCATAAATGGTGAAATCTTTTTCCACCTCCAGCCATAACTCGGTGTCAGCCAACCGCACCCGATCGCCCGTGGTTGGGCCGAACATATCGGCATAGGCTTGTCTGGAAATAATACTCATGCCTGAACTCCCTGTTCGTTCTGTGCACCCTGATCACTTTGCGCAATTTCATCTAACGGGCCCATCACATCGCCACGGAAACCATACACATGGCGGCGCCCCGCGTATGCCACCAACATGACCGTGCGGGTCTGGCCCGGTTCGAAACGCACCGCAGTGCCAGCAGGAATATCAAGGCGAAAACCGCGCGTGGCAGCACGGTCAAACTGCAAGGCAGGGTTGGTTTCAAAGAAGTGGTAATGTGAGCCGATCTGGATCGGGCGATCGCCTGTGTTGGCAACAGCCACTTGTAACGTCGCACGGCCTTCGTTGAGTAGCAGTTCACCATCGGCAACCTGAATTTCTCCGGGGATCATAGGCGCTCCTTAAATGATGGGTTGATGAACGGTGACCAGCTTGGTGCCGTCAGGGAATGTCGCCTCGACCTGCACATCGGGGATCATTTCGGGTATGCCATCCATCACCTCATCGCGAGTCAAAATGGTGCGACCGTAATTCATCAACTCGGCGACCGTCTGGCCATCACGGGCCCCTTCCAAAATCGCAGCACTGATCAGCGCAATCGCTTCCGGATGATTGAGTTTTAAACCACGCGCTTTACGTCGCTCGGCCACCAGTGCGGCGGTAAACAGCAGTAACTTGTCCTTTTCGCGAGGGGTCAGATCCATCTTGTTCTCCTTGTAAACCGTAATCAGGTATTCCAGATCCGCGGACGACATGCGGGGCACCCAATCACCGTCGGGCGCAATGCTTGCCAAATCGTCTGCATTAATTGTTGTAACGGCTCGTTGTGTGCGCCGAGCAAGCGCACAATCAGTAAGTCATTGAGTAAGGTCACGCCAGCCGGTGCTGCGTAGCCTTGCAGTAATTCACGTACCAGTTCCCGTTCTGTTTCAGAACAAGGCGATGCGATGAGGGTCGCGACCAGCGGATAGCCTGCTAAACCTGCCCGGCGCTCGAGATCAGCGGCATCAAGCACCCGCAACGATTCATTCAGGCATAACCGCTGGTTACGATAGACGCGCCAACGGCTGCGTAACTGCCCTTCCAAAAATCGCTCTTCATTGACGGGCCGACCAAGCGAGATGCACTCCCAAGCGATCAATCGCGAATCACTTTCCAGATGGAAGGTGCTCTGCAGTTGCAAATTGGCACCGGGAAACAGAATGTTATCTTGCGGTAGCCACTCCAAAGCGGCACCTTCCGCCAGTTGGAAGGTTTGTGTGACCTTCGATTGTGGCCCCGCGCTACGATAAAACTTGGTGGCACCAGGGGTAGTCAGCAGCGCATGCGCCTCCTGTTCCACCTTAATTTGCACATCGAGCTCATCGCCACCTACCACGCCACCCGGTGGATGCAGCAGGTAGAGATGACAAGGCATGCCTTCGGGGTAGAATGGTCGTTGCACGGTCAGCGGGCCGTACTGGCGTCGTTCGGCCAGCACGGTCTGATTGCCGCGACGAGAAAACCCCAGCGACAAATGCGCTTGCCAGCCGGTTTGCATGGTTGCTATCGCTGCCGGTTGCATCGTCATACCGTCAGATATTCCTTGATCAGCCCTTCGTTGAGATCAGCCATCAGGCCGTCAGCAACACGACGACCGCGATCGAGCAGGCAGAAGCGATCGCCGACTTTGCGGGCAAACGGCAGTTTCTGTTCGACCAGTAACACAGTCAGGCCGATATCACGGTTGAGTTTGCGGATGATGTCGCCAATTTCACTGACGATGTTCGGCTGAATACCTTCGGTGGGTTCATCTAAAATCAGCAGTTTCGGATCAAGCACCAGCGCACGACCAATCGCGAGCTGTTGCTGCTGACCGCCGGATAAATCGCCACCACGACGCTGTTTCATCTCTTTCAACACAGGGAACAGTTCATACACCTGATCGGGGATCTGGCGCTTGTTATCGCGACGCGCAGGCAGTCCGATCTTGAGATTTTCTTCGACCGTCAGCAGTGGGAAAATCTGACGACCTTGCGGTACGTAACCGATGCCAATTTCCGCACGCCGCTCGACCGAAAACTTGCTGATGTCTTGACCATCAAATTCAATCTGACCGCTTTTAACTGGCAATTGCCCCATCAACACATTCAACAGCGTGGTTTTACCCACGCCGTTACGACCCATCAAACAGAGACATTCACCCTGTGCGATCTCGATGTCCAGATCCCACAGCGTGTGCGATTGGCCGTAAAATTGATTAATACCGGATAACTTCAGCATGCTGATTCCCCCAGATATACCTCGATCACTTTCGGATCAGCCTGCACCTGACTCATGGAGCCTTCCGCCAGCACCGAGCCTTGATGTAATACCGTGACTTTATTGGCAATCGAGCGCACGAAATCCATATCGTGCTCCACCACCACGACGGAGTGTTTGCCCGCCAGCTGTTTCAGCAGTTCAGCGGTGCGTTCCATCTCCTGATGCGTCATTCCTGCCACCGGTTCATCGACAAGCAGCAATTCCGGGCGCTGCATCAGCAGCATGCCAATTTCCAGCCACTGCTTTTGGCCGTGCGACAACACACCCGCTTGGCGATGACGCTCAGCAACCAGACCAATCAGCAGCAGCGTTGCTTCAAGATGATCGCGATCTTCACCAGACAGTTTGCTAACAAAGGTCTGCCAAACGCCTTTATTCCCCGCCATGGCCAGTTCAAGGTTTTCTTCCACCGTAAGCGGTTCAAACACGGTTGGTTTTTGGAATTTACGACCTATGCCTGCTTCAGCTATCGCCGGTTCATCGAGTTCCAACAAGTTGATGTTCTGACCAAACCACGCCGAGCCGGTGTCAGGGCGTGTTTTGCCGGTAATAACATCCATCATGGTGCTTTTACCTGCCCCGTTCGGGCCGATAATGCAGCGCAGTTCGCCTTTGTTGATGTAGAGGTTGAGGTTATTCAGTGCTTTAAAACCGTCGAAACTGACGTTGATATCTTCCAGATAGAGGATCACACCATGCCGTAAATCGAGTTTCACTGGCGCTGGTGGTGCCATCCGTTCGCGCAAGTAGGTCGGTGTTAAGATCGTTTTGGTTTGTGCAAACATGTTCATCACACCGCCTCCTTGCGATTGAATAAACCGGTAACACCTTTTGGCAGGAACAGCGTGACCAACACGAACAGCGCACCCAATGCGTAGAGCCATTCATCAGGCAGAATGCCGGTAAACACCGACTTGGCGTAGTTGACCAAAATTGCGCCGACCACCGCGCCATAAAGCGTCGCCCGGCCACCGACGGCCACCCAGATCACCAGTTCAATCGAGTTCAGCGGAGAAAACTCGCCCGGATTGATAATGCCGACTTGTGGCACATACAGCGCACCAGCAACGCCAGCCAACATGGCGGAGAACACGAAGATCGCGAGTTTGAAATATTCCACCCGGTAGCCCATAAAGCGGGTGCGCATCTCTGCATCGCGGATCGCCACTGCAACACGCCCCAGTTTCGAACCGACAATCACGCGGCAGACCAGATAAGCCAGACAGAGCACAACCGCCGTAATGAGGAATAACGCCGCACGAGTTGCATCGTCGGTCAGACTAAAACCGATGATGTCTTTGAAGTCGGTTAAGCCGTTATTACCACCAAAACCCATTTCATTGCGGAAGAACGCCAGCAGCAGTGCGTAGGTCATTGCCTGCGTCATGATCGACAGATAAACGCCGGTCACACGCGAGCGAAACGCCAGCCAGCCGAACACAAACGCGAGCAAGCCCGGAACCAGCACCACCATCAGCATGGCAAACCAGAAATGGTTCATGCCATACCAGAACCATGGCAGTTCATGCCAGTTCAGGAACACCATGAAATCTGGCAAAATCGGATCGCCATACACTCCGCGCGTGCCGATCTGACGCATCAGATACATGCCCATCGCGTAGCCACCCAGCGCAAAAAAAGCGCCGTGACCGAGACTTAAAATGCCGAGATAACCCCAGACCAAATCAAGCGCCACGGCAAGCAGGGCGTAACACAAATACTTGCCTAACAGCGTCACAGTGTTGGAACCGACATACAGCGCGCTGTCATGTGGCAACAGCAGGTTTGATAACACCACCAGCACCGAGCCAACCAGAATGGCACTGAGCAAACTCAGGCCCGCTTTATCTTTGAATACAGAATTAAATAGCATGTTTTTAGCCCTCAACCGCACGGCCACGTTGCGGAAACAGCCCGCGCGGGCGTTTCTGAATAAACAGAATGATCGCAACCAGAATCAGGATTTTTGCCAGCACAGCACCGGCATACGGTTCCAACAGTTTATTCGCCACACCCAGTGACAGACCCGCCACCAACGTGCCCCATAAATTGCCGACACCGCCAAACACCACCACCATGAAGGAGTCGATGATGTAACCCTGCCCTAAGTTCGGGCCAACGTTGGTCAGCTGAGACAACGCCACACCAGCAATACCAGCGATGCCTGATCCCAGACCGAAAGTTCTGGCATTCACCCAATCTGAGCGAACACCCATGTTGCGAGCCATAGCGCGGTTTTGCGAAACCGCGCGTACTTCCAACCCCAAACGACTGCGTTTCAGCAACCACATCAGGCCAGCAAAAACCAACAGGCTAAACAGAATGATGAACATGCGGTTCAGGGTCAGCGACAGGAAGTCGTTCCACACCCATGTGCCACTCATCCACGAAGGCATAACCACACTTTGGTTCAGCGGGGAGAAAATTGAGCGCACCGCTTGTTGTAACAGCAGGCTGATCCCGAAGGTTGCCAGCAGGGTTTCGAGCGGGCGGCCATATAAGAAACGGATCACACTGCGCTCAATGACAATGCCGACTAAGCCCGAGACACAAAATGCCGCAGGAATAGAGAGAAGTAACGCAATGCCCGGTTCATTCGGTAATAGTTTTTGCATCACGAAGGTGGTGTAGGCACCCAGCATCATCATCTCGCCATGCGCCATGTTGATCACGCCCATTACACCAAAGGTGATCGCCAGACCAATGCCTGCTAACACTAAAATGGAACCGAGGCTGATACCGAAATAGAGGGTTTCAATGCCACTGTAAAATGACTGACTGCGTTCGAGCTTTTTCACCGCTGCTGCGGCGGCGGATTTCACTTTGGCATCGGTATCGTTCTGAGCAACGGATTTCAGCTGCCCTACTACTTCTGGGTTATGCACTTCACTGAGTGCATCGACTGCGCTCAGGCGTACCACAGCATCGCTATCGACTAATTTGCTGAATGCGATCACCATGTCATAGGCGGCTAATACCTTGGCATCGGTCTCTTTTTGTTGATGGGCAATCAGCGCAGCACGATCGGAATCAGCTACCTTCCCCAACATCGATTTCACTGCCTGCAAACGTTTCTCTGCATTCGGATCATTTAAGGCCAGTTGAGCTGATAATTCAGCAATTTGGCGGCGCAAGGCATTGTTCATCGCCACCCGTTTGAAATCAGAACTGTCACCGGCAACTGCTTGTTTGTCGGTTAAATTAACAAATATTTCGCCCTGACGAATGACCATCAGTTCGTCACTTTTACGGAAAAACAGCTCACCGTTATCCAACGCAATAAAAAGATCAGATGCATAAGGTTCACCGCTGGCAGCAATTGTCGTGATGGCCTCTTTCTTGGCGGTAAAATCACGACCACTCAGTGCTTTTAATGCCTCATCGGTGGTCATCGCCTGCGCCATGACACTCCAGAGACCCATCATCAGGGTTAAACCAACCACGATGATTCGACTGCATCCTGCCTGTATTAATCGCATCATGCTTTCCTTGTCCCAGAGAAAATGAACTTTCTCTCTTTAATTCCGAAGGTGTTAAAAATTCAGGGCGGAATATCTCCCGCCCTGTCAGTCACGGAATTAACCGCCGCATTTACCTGTTTTCACGTTGAAGTTGCCGCAAGAGAGCGGTTTACGCCAATCGGAGATCAGGTCTTTTGAGCCTGGTAAGAAGTCAGACCATTCGTCACCAACAACAGTACCTTTGGTTTCAGAAACCACTTCGAACTGGCCGTCGTCCTGAATTTCACCGATCAGCACAGGTTTCGTGATGTGATGGTTTGGCATCATGGCTGCGTAACCACCAGTCAGGTTAGGCACAGAAACACCGATCAGGGCATCTTGTACTTTCGCCGGGTCAGTAGTGCCCGCTTTTTCAACCGCTTTCACCCACATGTTGAAACCGATGTAAGTCGCTTCCATTGGGTCGTTGGTTACAAGCTCTTTTTTACCGGTAAATTTGTGCCATTTTTCGATGAAATCTTTGTTTGCTGGGGTGTCTACGCTTTCAAAGTAATTCCATGCCGCCAGATGGCCAACCAACGGTTTAGTGTCGATACCTGACAGCTCTTCTTCACCAACAGAGAACGCCACCACTGGGATGTCTTGTGCAGAGACGCCTTGGTTGCCTAACTCTTTATAGAAAGGCACGTTCGCATCGCCGTTGATAGTAGAAACCACCGCAGTTTTCTTGCCCGCAGAACCGAATTTCTTCACATCAGCTACGATTGACTGCCAGTCTGAGTGACCAAACGGGGTGTAGTTCACCATGATGTCAGACGCTTTCACGCCTTTGGCTTTCAGGTAAGCTTCCAGAATTTTGTTGGTGGTGCGTGGATAGACATAGTCAGTACCCAGCAGAGCCCAACGCTCTACGCCCTGTTCCATCAGGTAATCAACCGCTGGAATCGCCTGCTGGTTTGGTGCAGCACCGGTATAGAATACGTTTTTGGATGACTCTTCCCCTTCATACTGCACAGGGTAGAACAGCACGCTGTTCAGCTCTTCCACTACTGGCAGCACTGATTTACGGGAAACGGAAGTCCAGCAGCCGAAAATGGCAGAGACTTTGTCTTTTTGAACCAACTCACGCGCTTTTTCAGCGAACAGCGGCCAGTTTGACGCAGGGTCAACCACCACAGGCTCCAGTTTTTTGCCCAGCAATCCGCCTTTCTTGTTCTGCTCATCAATCAGCATAAGCATGGTGTCTTTCAGTGTGGTTTCACTGATCGCCATGGTGCCAGACAGCGAGTGCAAGATACCCACTTTGATGGTGTCATCTGCAGCAAACGCGTGACTACCAAATAAAGACGCAGCCAGAATAGAACTTGCGAGTAGTTTCCTTTTCATGCGTATTCTTCCTTAAATTAGTTTTCAGCTATGAACAAACCCTGCTTCGGTATCTGTTCATTTGAAGCTTCAAGACAATCACCCTTTGAACAAGCAGGTTCAGTATTGAGAAAAAACAGCGGGCTAAATATGCGCATATCGTGCAGAGAACTACGTCAAATGACGTATATGTGAATGGCTGATAATTCGATACACTGATGTGGGAGGATGTCTTTCCTCACTTGATCGCAAGGAGTGAAACGGGAATTCAGATAATAAGTGCGACACTCATGGATGAATGGCGAGAGGTGGCCAACTGCTGATTGGTGGTACCCTTCTGCTCGCCAAAGTAAAAGCAGTATCACCATGAGCTATCAGCAGTTGACCGAGGGGCAACGATACCAGTTATCGGTGCTTCGCGCACAGGGGATGTCCATCCTTGCCACCGCACGCGCCATTGGCGTTCATCGCTCCACCCTCTACCGGGAGCTGCGTCGTAACGCCGGGCCGCAGGGCTACCAGCCAGACAATGCGCATCAGCACGCCACCCACCGACGGGCCAGTGCGGCCAAATCTCGGCTATCTGCCGATGTCATCCAGTTTGTCGAGCTGACACTCGCCTGGTGGTGGAGCCCGGAGCAGATAAGCGCGGTGGGCAAGCAGATAGGCCTCATGGTGAGTCACGAGTGGATATACCGCCATGTGGCCGCCGACAAAGCCCGGGGTGGCCAGTTGTACCGCCATCTGCGCCAGGGCCACAAGCGCTACCGCAAGGGGGCGAGCAGCCTGCGTTCTCCCATCAAGGAAGCCCGCTCTATTGATGAACGGCCGGCTATCGTCGATAGCCGGGAGCGGCTCGGTGATTGGGAGGCGGACACGGTGCTGGGCAAGCAAGGCACAGGTGCACTGGTCACCCTGGTGGAGCGCAAGAGCCGGCTCTATCTGGTCAAGCGGGTCGCGAGCAAACAGGCTGGGGTGGTGCGGGATGCGATAATCGAGATGTTAACGCCCTACATCGAGCAGGTGCATACCATCACCTTTGACAACGGCGGCGAGTTTGCCGAACACAAGGCGATAGAGGAAGCGCTGGGTGCCGAGACTTACTTTGCGCACCCTTACTCTTCGTGGGAGCGCGGTCTGAACGAGAACAGCAATGGGCTGTTGAGGCAGTTTATCCCAAAGGGAACAGACCTGAGAGAGGTCACGGACGAGGATGTCAGGAGAGCGGAGCAGTGGCTCAACCTACGACCTCGGAAATGTCTCGGATTCAGGCAGCCTGTCAAGGTATTCGAAGAGTACCGTCAGGCGGCATAGGCGAGTGTCGCACTTCGAAGTTGAATACGCGAAATCAAGGGCTATTTATCATGAATGGAAGCACTGTCTATGATGCAAAAGATTCCTATTAATCGGCGGAAATACAATAAGTTAGTTGCCAATGAGATGTTGGAAGACTTCGCGCTGCGCTTTACCTCGAAACGCGCCCGCAAATGGTCTGCGACCTGGATCGCCAATAGCGCACTGGGTATTGTCTCGTTTCTGGTTTTAGAAGCGTTGGGCGGCTCGATTACGCTCTCTTATGGTTCCATCAATGCACTGTGGGCTATCGCAGCCGTTTCCGTAGTCGTGATTTTCAGCGGCATCCCAATCTGCTATTACGCATCCAAATATGGGGTAGACATTGACTTACTCAGCCGTGGTGCTGGGTTTGGTTATATCGGTTCCACCATTGTTTCGCTGATATACGCCTCGTTTACCTTTATCTTTTTCGCGCTGGAAGCCGCGATCATGTCGATGGCGTTGGAACTGCTATTGGGCATCCCGCTGTTTTGGGGCTATATCATCAGTGCGATAGCGGTGATCCCGCTCGTGATCTTTGGTATCACTAATATCAGCCGTTTTCAGATGTTATCGCAGCCACTGTGGTTGACGATGCAGATCGTGCCGCTGTTTTATGTCTTCAGCCACCCCGATTCACAACTCGACAGCTGGCTGGCTTACACCGGTATGAATCAAAACGGGAATGGCTTTAACTGGCTACTGTTTGGCAGCGCGTCAGCCGTATTACTGGCCGTCATTGCGCAGTTAGGCGAGCAAGTCGACTTTCTGCGCTTTCTGCCAGAGCAAAAGAAAACTGGTCGTTTCAAATGGTGGTTAGCGATGCTATTCGGCGGGCCGGGTTGGATACTATTCGGTGCCACCAAACTCGCGCTTGGCAGCTATCTGGCGTGGCTGGCAATCAGTCATGGTTTTGGCGCGGCTGAGGCCAGCGACCCTGCGCATATGTACCTCAATGCCTTTGGCTACATGACCGACAACACCAAGCTGGCACTGCTGGCGGCGGGTGTGTTTGTCATTATGTCGCAGCTTAAAATCAACGTCGCGAATGCCTATGCCGGCTCACTGGCTTGGTCGAACTTCTTCTCTCGCTTAACGCACAACCATCCGGGTCGTGTGGTCTGGATGGTGTTTAATGTCGTGATTGCACTCTTATTGATGGAGCTCGGCATCTACCAGTTGCTGGAAAAAACCCTGCAAGTTTATTCCGTCTTAGTTTTAGCGTGGATCGGCAGCTTGGTTGCCGACCTCATTATCAATAAACCGCTGGGTTTAAGCCCACCAGGTATTGAGTTCAAACGCTCGAAACTGTATGACATTAATCCGGTCGGTCTCGGCTCGATGATCATTGCCTCATCGGTTGGAATAGCAGCCCACCTCGATGTGTTTAATGAAGCCATCAAAGCGTTTGCTTCCTATATCGCCTTTGCTTTGCCGTTTATTACTGCACCACTGATTGCATGGTTGACCAAAGGCAAATTTTATCTGGTCAATACCAAGACACAAAGTCATGTTCATCACGATCACGAACTTACCTGTTCCGTGTGTGAAAATGCTTATGAACCGGAAGATATGGCCCATTGCCCCGTTTATGGTGGTCATATCTGCTCGCTCTGTTGCTCACTCGATGTGCGTTGTGAAGATAAATGCCGCCCCAAAGCCACCATTCATGAGCAGATACACACATTCCTGCATCCGTTTCTTCCCGATGAATTGCTGCACAAACTGTCCAGCCCCATCAGTCAGTTCATGATTGTGTTAACCATCGTCAGCAGTTTTATGGCCGCCATTTTCATGATCGCCTACAGCCAAATCCCTTCGCTGGCACCCGATAATATGCACACGATCACGGGCGGTATGCTCAAAGCGTTTGTGATGCTACTGATTCCGGTTGGCATTATCAGTGGCCTGTTTGTGCTGGCACGGAACACCAGTCGTAATGCCATCACTGAGCTGAAAGCCCACACCCAACTGTTAACGCATGAGATCAGCGCACACGAAAAAACCTCCCGACAATTGGAACAAGCGAAAAAGTCCGCAGAAACGGCTAATAACGCCAAAAGCCGTTACTTGGCGGGGCTGAGTCATGAATTGCGCACCCCGCTGAATGTCTTGCTGGGTTACGCACAATTGTTAAGTGATGATCGCAAGCTGGATCACCAAACCCGTGAATATGCCCATATTCTTCGGCGGAATGGAAAACACCTTTCTGATCTGTTGGAAGGGTTACTGGAGATCTCCAAAATTGAAGCGGGTCGTCTTGAGCTGCAACGCGTTGAATTTAATCTGGCAACCATGCTCGATGAGCTGGCAGAGATGTTTGCGATGGAAGCATCCCAGAAAGGGCTTGAGTTTAAATATATACCTTGCGTGAATCTGCCTGTCTACATCGCCATCGACAAACAACGCTTACGGCAGATCCTCATCAATTTGCTGGATAATGCGGTTAAATATACTCGCGAAGGGAAAGTGACTTTCCGCGTCACCTACCGCAATCAGGTGGCGCGTTTTTCCGTCCAAGATACCGGTATTGGGCTATCTGAGCACGACATCCAGCAGATCTTTAAGCCGTTTGAGCGCATTCAAACGCAAAATACGCGCGCCATTCAAGGCACGGGGCTTGGGCTGACTATTTCTCATGCGCTGGCCAGCCTGATGGGCGGCGATATCTCCTGCCAAAGCCAGCCGAATGTAGGCAGCAATTTCACACTGACCATGATGATGTCAGCAGTCGAAAGTCCCGTTTCAGTTCCAGTGCTGATTAACCCAAATATTACCGGTTACACCGGCGCACGACAGACCATTCTGGTCGTTGACGACATTGCTGATCAACGCAATCTGGTGAGCAACATTCTCACGCCACTTGGTTTCAACATTTTACAGGCGAATGGCGCGGCTGAAGCGCTGAAGATGGCCGAAAATCATACCATTCACCTCTATATTCTTGATATCACCATGCCCGAAGTCAGCGGCTGGCAACTGGCGATCCAGCTGCGGCAAAAAGGCATCCGCAGCCCCATTATGATGCTGTCAGCCAACATTCATGAGTTAGAAAAAAGCAACATGCTCGCCAAATATCATAATGATTACCTGAGCAAACCCATCTCGCGGGAACAACTGCTCACGAAACTCAGCAACTTATTACCCGTCGACTGGCTGTTTGCAGACGAGCCGGAAGATAAACCAGCCGCCAATTCAGATGCATCCGTAGCGCACGCGGCGCTCCCATCCCATGATGATCTGACGCAGTTGATCAATTATGCGGAAATTGGCTTTATGTCCGCATTCCTCGAAAAACTGGATGAGATCGTCAGTTCCGGCGACAGCGCTGAGGCTTTTTTTGGTTCAATCCGCAGCGATGCATCGCAATGTAAATTTGAAAAAGTCGTACATAACCTGAACGAGTTGATAAATGAGCATTATTGAATTCAGTAACATCATTGTATTAGTGGTCGACGACTCGCCTGAGTCACTCGGCATGCTTAACGCTACGCTCAATAAAGCGGGGTTGACTGTGCTGGTGGCGCTCAGTGGTGCACAAGCATTGGCGATTGTGGAAAAAGTGCAGCCCGATGTGGTGTTGCTGGATGCGATCATGCCGGAAATGGACGGGTTTGATACGTGCCAGAAACTGAAAGAAAAGCTCCCCTCCACCCCTATTTTATTTATGACCGGCCTTAACGATTCAGAGCATGTCATTCATGGTTTTGAGGTGGGTGGTGTCGATTATATCACCAAACCGGTTGTGCCAAATGAAGTGCTGGCGCGAATCAAGGTGCACAGCCATAACGCCAAACTGGCGAAATCGGCACAATTTGCCCTCGATTATGCCGGGCAATATGTCTTCTGCGTATCAAAACAGGGGCGCTTGGAGTGGGCTACGCCTTACGCACAAGAGCTGATCGGCAAGATAAATGGCGATATTCTGGAAACGTGGAAAAGCATTCAACCCGACATCGCCCGCTGGATCACATCCGAACATCGGAAAGAACCTCTGCAACTGAACCAGTTTACCCCGCCGATTCAAGCTGAATATGCCGGTGAATATGATCAGCTGCATGCATTGATCCGTTTGGTCACGCCGAAAAAACGCGGTACAGAAGAAGATTTGCAACGCGAACTTAATCTCACTAAACGCGAATCTCAGGTGCTTTATTGGCTCTCTTTCGGCAAAACCAATTGGGAGATCGCCACTATTCTTGAAATGAGCCACAGAACAGTGAACAAACATCTTGAGCAGATCTACAAAAAGCTCAATGTTGATAACCGCACTGCAGCAGCAAGTATTTCACTGCGGTTACTCGATAGCTCACATGCCAGGGAAGGTGCGAATAAGTACCCTATGAGCCAAAACTAAAAAGTTTAGCCATTTAATATCAATAATTTAGAATGGTGTGTTTTTGTGCCAAGTGACTTGTTAGCACCTTCCCTAAGGAAAGTGCGAACAAGTATCCCACGAACAAAAAATGAAAATTTTAGTCATTTAATATCAATGGGTTACCAGTAAATGCTCTCGTGCCATATGACTTATTCGCACCTTCCCTCAGTCAGCTGCCAACTGAAGAGTGGTACGCGAGCTTGGGTGACAACACCCTGGCAGATGCGATCCTGGACCGGCTGATGCACAACGCTCACCGGCTGCCACTGAAGGGAGAATCGATGAGGAAGAGGAGAAGTGAGTTGACCCAATCTGAACAGTCGAGTTAGAAACGAGATGACGTGAGCGCGTTAAGGATCAGGGTGTTCACGTTGGCCGGAATGGCTGTTCAACTTCGCCGGAATACGCAATTAATACCGTGACATACAAAATGTGTTATTTTCAGTAGCTATGACAATTTTTTTGGATGTCTCTGTGCCACTGACATGAATCACGGCTGCCCGAGGCAAATCCGGCAAGGAGGGTAACTTGTTATTCAATGATCAAAAAACCGAACCAGCGCACATTTTGATCATTGATGATCAACCCAGTAATGTGCTGATTCTGCGAGAAGCGGTTCGCGATCTGGGCGAAATCCATTTCGCCACCAGCGGGGAAGCGGCGCTGCGAGCGGCGCAACGCGAGCCGCCGGACATCATCCTGCTGGACATCGAGATGCCGGAGATGGATGGCTATGCCGTATGCCAGGCCATTAAAGCGGACCCCCGGTTGAGGGACGTCCCGGTCATTTTTGTCACTTCTCATACGCAAGACGCCAACGAGCTGCATGCGCTCAGTCTCGGCGGGGTGGATTTCCTGCAAAAGCCGCTCAATGTGCCGATTGCGCGTGCGCGCATCCAGACTCACCTGGCGCTGCGCTTGCGTTCCAAACAGCTGGCCTGCGCGCAACAGGACCTGCAGGATCTGGTGCAGCATCTGCCTGCCTTTGTCGCCTATTGGGATGAGTCGTACCGCAATATCCTGTGCAACGATGTGGACGGGCAGTGGTTTGGCATTCCGGCCGAGCGCATGTGTGGCATGCGGCTGCAGGAGGTGCTCGGCAATCATGTCTATGCCGAGATCGAAGCGCACCTTGCCGGCCTGGCCGACGGGCGTGCGGTGTCGTTTGATCTGGAATACATGCGTCAGGATGGCGACATGCTGTTTGGCCAGGTGTCGCTGGTGTGTCGAGACCAGTCCGGCCTGCAAGCCGGCCTGCTGATGCTGGTGACGGATGTGACAGACCGGAAATTGGCCGAGACCTCTCTGCACAACGAGAAGGAGCGGCTGCGCATTACCCTGAATTCGATCGGCGATGCCGTGATCGCTACCGATGCCGAAGGTCGGGTCAACTTCCTGAACCCCATCGCGGAGGCGATGACCGGCTGGTATGGCAGGAGGGCAATCGGCGTGCCGATCGAGCAGGTGATGCCGCTACGCGACAGCTTCGATGGGCACGTGCTGCAAAACCCGATCTATCTCGCGCTCAAGGAGCAGCGCATCGTCGGCATGGCGCTCAACAGCCAGATCGCCTGCCGCGATGGTCGCGTGCTGGAGGTGGAAGACTCTGCCGCCCCGATCTGGGACCAGGCCGGCAAGCTGACCGGTGCCATCATCGTTTTTCATGATGTCAGCGAAGCGCGGGCAATGGCGCTCAAGATGACGCATCTTGCCCACCATGATCCGCTGACCAATCTGCCGAACCGCATGCTGCTGCAGGACCGTACCTCGCAGGCACTGCAACAGGCTGGCCGCAATGGTGGCCAGGTTGCCTTGTTCATACTGGATCTCGACCATTTCAAGACCATCAACGACTCGGTCGGCCATTCCATCGGCGATCAGCTGCTGTTGCAGCTTGCCAAGCGGCTGCAGCAGTTTGTGCGCAATGGTGACACCATCAGCCGTCAGGGCGGCGACGAGTTCATTATCCTGATCCCGGAAATCAGGCATGTGGACGAAGTCTCCCAGCTAGGCGAGCGCCTGCTGGAAGCCTGTGCCGAACCCTTCCTGCTCGATGGCGTCCGCTATGACTTGTCGATGAGCATCGGCATTAGCCTGTACCCGGACGACGCCGACGACCAGGAGGCACTGTACCGCCATGCCGATGCCGCCATGTATCAGGCCAAGCAGGAGGGACGTGGACGCTTCCGCTTTTTCTCGCAGGAAATCGAGCATACCCTTTATGCACGCCACATGCTGGAGCGCCAAATGCGTGTCGCGGTGGCCGAGGGCGACTTCGAGGTGCACTACCAGCCCAAGATCGATCTGGCTTCACAGCAGGTGGTCGGTGCCGAGGCGTTGGTACGCTGGCGCCGGCAGGATGGCTCGCTGATTTCTCCCGCCCAGTTCATTCCGCTCGCGGAAGAAACCGGGCTGATCGTACCGCTCGGGCGCTCCGTGCTGCTGAAAGCCTGTCAGGAAGGGCGGCGCTGGCATGAGCAGGGTTACTTGATCCATATCGCGGTCAATGTCTCCGCCGTGCAGCTGGCGCAGAGCAACTTTACTGCCATGGTCAGCGAGATCATCGAGCAAACCGGCATCATGCCGGGCTACCTGGAACTGGAGATCACGGAAGGGGTGCTGGCTAAGGATGTCAAAAATACCTTTGCCATCATCAATGAGCTGCACAAAATCGGAGTGACGATCTCCATCGACGACTTCGGCACCGGTTACTCCAGTCTTTCCTATCTGAAGCAGTTCCCCATCGATGTACTCAAGATCGACCAGAGCTTTACCCGCGAAATCCTGACGGAAAAGAGCAGCGCCGCAATTGTGGCCGCCATCATCAACATGGCGCATGGCCTGGATTTGCGCCTGGTGGCCGAGGGCGTGGAGACGCAGGCGCAGGCGGAGCTGTTGCAGCAGATGGGCTGCACGGTGATGCAGGGCTACCTGTACAGCCGCCCGCTGATGCCGGAGCGGCTGACCGAGTATCTCCAACACTGGCGGTCAAAGTAACCGTCCGCAAAGGCTGGCGATGCGCCACATGGCGGCCTGTTGCCGCTTGGAGCAGTAGCCGTATGCGCCGGTAAGGGGTAGCGCGGTGCACATGAACAGACTAGCCAGGGGAAAGCAAGTCATGGCATTACAACAACAAAAACTGCGGATCCATGCCGGACGGCGTGGCATCCTGGTGTTCCTGAGCGGGCTGCTCCTGACCGCGGGGCTGACCCTGCAACTGGATCGTAAGCAGGAGCAGGATCGGCAAGAGGCCTACCAGAACTTCACCACGCAATTTGCCGATACGGTCGAGGAGCGGATTACCCGTTACCAGTACGGCTTGCGCGGCGCGCGGGGCGCCATTCTGGTGGCCGGGGAGCAGGGCATCTCGCGTGCGGATTTCCGTCGTTACAGTGCCAGCCGCGATATGAAAGTGGAGTTCCCGGGGGCGCACGGCTTCGGCTTCATCCGTCGTGTGCCGCTGGCCGATGAGGCGGCGTTTGTCGCCAGGGCGAGACAAGATGACGCCCCCGGCTTTGCCATCCGCCAGCTGCAGCCACATGCCGGCGAGCGCTATGTCATCCAGTACCTTGAACCGCAGGCTGGCAATCAGCAGGCGATTGGACTTGATATTGCCTCCGAGTCGAACCGCAAGGCCGCCGCCGACGCTGCCATGCGGAGCGGGCAGGTGCAGCTCACGGCACCGATTACCCTGCTCCAGGCCATGAAAGCACCCAGCAAATCCTTCCTGATGCTGATGCCGATCTACCGGGATGGCATGGCACGGGATAGCGAGGCGCAGCGAGTGGCGGCCACCCTGGGCTGGAGCTATGCGCCCATTCTGATGGACGAGGTGATGGGGGCGATTCGTATTAATCCGGAGCTGACTCAGTTCACCTTGAGTGATGTCAGCGACCCCCGGAAACCGGTTGTGTTCTACGCCTCCCGAGCCGCTGCTGGTGCTGTGATCGGTAGCCGCAGCGTGACCAAAACCATTCTAGGCAGGACGTGGCAGATCGAAGTCCGCTTTCAGCCCGCATTTCTTGCCGGCTTGCACCAGAATAACCTCTATGCCGTAGGCCTGCTCGGTGTGCTGGCAAGTCTTGGCTTTGCCATCATGGTTTTCCTGTGGAGCAGCAGCCGCCTGCGCCAGCAGCAGCTGATCAATGCTCAGGCGGGAATGGCGGCCATCGTGGAAAGCTCCATCGACGGCATCATCGGCAAAACCCTGCAAGGCGTGGTGACCAGCTGGAATCGTGGTGCGGAAGAGATCTTTGGTTACCGCGCGGACGAGGCGCTGGGCAAGACCATGGCGCAGCTGGTGGTGCCGGATGATCTGGCTTACGAGGAAGAGGACATTCTGGCGCGTATAGGCCGTGGCGAAAGGCTGGATCACTTCACGACCCGGCGCCGCCACAAGAATGGCCAGCTGATCGATGTTTCGGTATCGGTATCCCCCATTATTGATGACAGTGGCCGTATCGTCGGCGCCTCCAAGACCGTACGTGACATCAGCGAGCAAGTGGCCATCGAGAGGCAGATGACGGAGCTGAACGCGCACCTGGAGGAAATGGTCGCTACCCGGACGGCCGAGCTGGATCGCGCGCGGCGTGTGTTGCGCACCGTGCTCGATGCGGTGCCGTCGATGATCGGCTACTGGGACAAGCAACTGGTCAACCGCGTGGCCAACCATGCCTACCACACATGGTTCGGTGTCGACCCGGACACTCTGCCGGGCATGAGCATGGTCGACTTGCTGGGCAAAGACCTGTTTGCCGCCAATCGTCCTCATATCGATGCGGTGTTGCGCGGCGACGAGCAGACCTTCGAACGCGCCATCCTTGGCCCGGACGGCAAAGAACGGCACTCGCTGACGCACTACATCCCGGACCGAATTGATGGCGAGGTACAGGGCTTTTATGTGATGGTGCATGATGTCACCGAGCTGGTCGAAGGGCGACAGCAGTTGGCCGCAGCGCTGCGCGAAAACCAGGTGTTGCTGCAAACCATCAACGAGCAATTGCTGTACTCGGTTTCCGACCCGAACGGGGTGATCATCGAGGCCAACGACCAGTTCTGCCTGGTGCACGGCTATACCCGCGAAGAGATCATCGGGCGGGATCACCACCTGTTCAATTCCGGCCTCCATCCGGCTGCCTTCTGGCAGAACATGTGGGACACCGTCCTTGCCAACAAGGCCTGGCATGGCGAGATCTGCAACAAGGGCAAGGACGGCAGCCTGCTGTGGTTCGATACCGTGATTGCGCCTTGTCTTGATAGTGAGGGCCAGCTGGAGCGCTTTGTCGCCTTGCGTATCGATGTCACCGAACGCCGCGCGGCGGACGAGGAACGGAAGCGTCTGAACGTGCTGCTGGGCAACGTGCTGCGTTCAGCCTCCGAGGTGTCCATCATCGCCACCGATCAGGATGGCCGCATCACCATTTTCAACAGCGGCGCCCAGAGCATGCTCGGCTATCAAGAGGACGAAATGGTGGGGCGTTGTACCCTGGCCATGATTCACCTGCCCGATGAGGTCAACGCGCGCGGCGAGGAGCTGAGCCGGCAGTATGGCCAGGCCATCGAAGGCTTCCGTGTCTTTGTGCATGTGCCGGAGTTTGTCGCGCCCGAAACGCGCGAATGGACCTATGTCTGCAAGGATGGCTCCTGGCGCCGGGTGATGCTGGCTGTCACCGCGATGCGTGACGAGCAGGGGGTACTCACCGGCTACCTGGGCATCGCGACGGACATCACCGAGCAACAGCAAGCGCGGCAGGAGCTGGAGCTGGCGCTTGACCAGCTGGCCAGCGCCGCTGACGTTGCCGAAATGGGGGTGTGGAAATGGACGCTGGAGGACAATGCAATCCAGTGTAACCCGAAAATGTTCGAGATCTATGCGTTGCCCGGCGGAGTCCTGGATTTTGAAGGCTGGCGTTCCCGTATCCATCCCGATGATGTCGATGCCACGATGGCGAGCCTGCAAGCCGCCTTGGATGGCCGTGGCGTGTATGACCCGGTGTTCCGGGTGGTGCATCCGGATGGCCAGATCCGCTATGTGCAGGCCGGTGGCAAGGTGTGGCGCGACGCGAAGGGCAGGGCGGTTAGTTTCGTCGGCATCAACCAGGACATCACCATACGCAAGCAGTTCGAGAACAGCCTGGAGCTGGCAAGACAGCAGGCGGAACAGGCGAGCATGGCAAAAAGCCAGTTCCTGGCCAATATGAGCCACGAGATCCGCACGCCGATGAATGCCGTGCTCGGGATGTTGCAGCTGGTTCGGCAGACACCGCTGGATACGCGACAGCAGGATTACGTGGTCAAGGCACAGTCGGCAGCCAAATCACTGCTGGCACTGCTGAACGATATCCTGGATTTCTCCAAGATTGATGCCGGCAAACTTGAGCTGGATATCCATGCCTTTAGCCTGGAAGACATGCTGCGCGAACTGGCCGTGGTGTTGTCCGGCAATCAGCATCACAAGACCGTGGAGCTGATGTTCGAAGTCGATCCGTCGCTGCCACTGGAGGTCAGAGGCGACAAGCTGCGCATCCTGCAGATCCTGATCAATCTTGGTGGCAACGCCCTCAAGTTCACCGAGGCCGGGCAGGTCGTCATTCACCTGTCCGCGCTGCGTCAGGACGCGGCGAGCGTGACGTTGCAGGTGTCGGTCACCGACACCGGCATCGGCATTACCCCGGAACAGTTGAGCCGCATCTTCAATGGTTTTACTCAGGCCGAGTCCTCCACCACCCGCCGCTTCGGCGGCACCGGGCTGGGGCTGGTCATCTGCCAGCGTCTGGTGGCTCTGATGGGGAGCGAATTGCGGGTCGACAGCGAACCGGGCCGTGGCAGCTGCTTCTCGTTCGAGCTATGCCTTGAGGTGGAAAACAAGGCTCTGTCCATCAGCGTCGTCGCACCGGACATCAGTCATTGCCATGTGCTGGTGGTTGATGACTGTGAGATTTCGAGGGAAATCCTGGTCAAGACCATCGAAATGCGTGGCTGGAGTTGCGATGCGGTGGAGAGTGGCGCGAAGGCCCTGGTAAAGATCATCAGCGCACTGAAAGCGGGTCGACCTTACGATGTGGTCTTGGTGGACTGGCGCATGCCGGAAATGGACGGGGTTGCTACCGCGAAGCTGATCAAGCAGCAGTTTCCGGATGTCGCCTGCCCGGTCGTCATCATGTTGTCCGCGTACGGGCGTGAGCTGCTGGGCAAGATTTCAGAGCAGGACCGAGTTATTTTCCGCGATATCCTGACCAAACCGATTACCCCGCAACAACTGATCGCCTCCATCGCGCGGGCGCGCCAGCCGGCTCAGCGCGACTCCTTGCCGCCGGTATTCGAGTTACCACAGCGGCTGGCGGGGGTGCGTCTCCTGCTGGTCGAGGACAATGCGCTGAACCGGCAGGTGGCCGGCGAGTTGCTGACCCATGAGGGCGCATCGGTGGTGATGGCCGAGGATGGCCTGCAGGGGGTTCGGATTGCCACGCAGCAACCGGATGCTTTTGACATTATCATCATGGACATACAGATGCCCGTCATGGATGGCCTGCAGGCGACGCGCGAGATTCGTGCCGTACCGGTGCTGGCAGCGCTGCCGATCCTGGCGATGACGGCCAATGCCTCGCATGCCGACCGGGAGGTATGTCTGCAGGCCGGGATGAACGATCATGTCGGCAAGCCGATCGATATCGACGAGGTGGTCGAGCTCATACTGAAGCTGGTACAGGGGAAAGCCGTACCTGCCGCCGGAACCGAACGGCAGCCGGCCGCAGCGTCGGAAACGGCTACTGCGGCGGAGGTCGACCCGCTCGACCGGCTGATGCGCCGTTTTGGTCAAAATCTTAACGTGTATCGCCAGACACTGGCCAGTTTCTCGATCGAGGCTTGCAATCAGCTGGACATGCTGGCTCGGCAGCGCGAGGCGGCGGATGTGCCGCGCATGGCTGCAACCTTCCACGCCCTGAAAGGCGTGGCTGCGACGGTCGGGGCCACGGCGCTGGCGGCACAGGCTGCGGAGTGGGAGCGCCAGAGCCGCACGGAGGAAGCGGCAGAGTTCTGCACCCGTTTCGACACCGAGCAGCTTGCCGCCTTGCGCGAGCTTGCGACACGCAGCGAACAACTGCTGATGCAGGCGCTACCCGAGCCGCAGCCGGAAGCTACGGTCATTCCTGATATCGCCGCGACACTGTCGCGCCCGGAGTGGCTTGAGC
This sequence comes from Aeromonas sp. FDAARGOS 1406, assembly GCF_019048565.1. Lineage (NCBI taxonomy): Bacteria > Pseudomonadati > Pseudomonadota > Gammaproteobacteria > Aeromonadales > Aeromonadaceae > Aeromonas > Aeromonas sp. FDAARGOS 1406. Next base: position 76,287 of record NZ_CP077378.1, on the reverse strand, counting down.
GGCTGCGCGCGCTGCTGCCACCATTGGAGAGCGGTAATCTGGAGGCGCTGGATCTGTTGGCGGCGCTGCCGGCATCGCCCCCCGAAGAGCGTGAAACCATGCAGGAGGTGGCTGCACTGGTGCAGAGTCTGCAATTCCCCGGTGCCGTCACCATCATTCGCCGGATTCTGGAGCGGGAGACATAATATGGATCGATTGCTAAATAGCTGTTCCGAATAGTAGATCACCGGAGGAAGGGAACTCAGTCCAGTTTGTGCGATCTGATTAGTCGCTAAACAAAACAAGCCACACCCAAAGGACTGAGTTGATGCCTATCCTACCACCTCTGCCACGACCACAACGGCGCCGCATTCACAAAATCATCCATGCCACCCGTGATAAAGGACATGCTCGTCGCTTGATGGCCATCTTGCTGTTACATGAAGGACGCACGATCACCGATGTTCATCACCTTACCGGCGCTGCGCGCTCGACCATCGGTCGTTGGCTTCGGTGGTATCGAGATGAAGGCATAGATGCGCTAGAAGCCTTACCGGCTGGCCGTGCCCCAGTCTTACCTATCGCCAAGATTGTCACCTTACTGGTGCTGCTCATGCAGTTTTCTCCGCAAGATTTTGGTTATCAGCGCAGCCGTTGGTGTACTGAACTATTGGCTATAAAAATCAATCGATTAACAGGGCTCAATGTGGCAGCCTCCACGCTCCGCCGATGGTTACCTCGTATGGGCATTGTCTGGCGCAGGCCCGTGTGCCGACCTTGCGGATAAAAGACCCAGCCTATCAGGAAAAAATGGCGAATATCGACGCCGCGCTGGCCCGCTGTGATGCCGATAATCCGGTGTTTTATGAGGATAAAGTCGATATAGACCTCAATCCCAAATTAGGAGCCGACTGGATGTTCAGAGCGCAGCAAAAGCGGGTTGTCACACCGGGGCAGAATGCCAAGCATTATCTGGCAGGCGTTCTCCACGCAGGCAACGGAAGGGTACTTTACGTCAGCGGGATCAAGAAAAACTCATCGCTGTTTATTGCCATGCTGGAAAAGCTGCGCCACCACTACCGACGAGCCAAAACCATCACGTTGATCCTCGATAACTACATCATTCACAAAAGCAAACAGACCGAGCGATGGTTGAAGAAGAATCCCAAGTTCTGCCTGGTGTTCCAGCCAGTTTACAGCCCTTGGGTTAATCACATAGAACGGCTATGGCACAAGTTACATGAAACCATCACGCGCAATCATCAATGCAGAGGGATGGCAAACCTGCTGGCCCGAGTGAAACACTTCATGGATACCGTGTCTCCTTTCCCGGGGAATGGCTATGGCACAGCGAAGGTGTAGCACTATTGGGATCAGTTATTTAGAGGTTGCCGGCGAGGCGTCAGAAAATGCTGGAATCGGCCCTATCCTGACGCGGCCCAAGGTTCCGGCCTGACGCCTAGTTAGGGCGTACTTCAACTGGACGTTCGCGGCGGGCCTACGTTGGGTTTTGGTTCCATTGCTCCCCAAATCCCGAATAGGGAGCAGTGGAACAGGAAACGCACTTAAGCCAAGTCGGCTTAGCGTACGATTCTTCCCGAATTCTGCGGCTTCCCTTTCCAGCCCTTGGCGGTCATCTGTGGGGCCAGTTGCTCGAAGCAATCGGCGGTCAATGCCTGATCGGTCGTGATGGACCAACTTCATGCGTGGACGCTGTCGCCGGCAACACAAGATCTGGAGTTGTCGATCAGGGTGCGTTTAAACGCTACGGGAACGCAGAGCTACACCGAGCCGCTATCCTGATGCACCAAGGCTCCATTCTTGGAGCCTTTCTTGACCTGATACATCGCCTGATCGGCATGCTCGCTGAGCACCTCGATGGTCGTTCCATGCTGAGGGTAGAGCGCGATACCGACACTAATGGAAATTCGTGCTTCGCCACCCGCAGGCAAGGGGATTGGTCGGCGGACCTCCGAGATGAACAGGCTGGCCTTTTTGAGCGCCTCCTGTTCGTCGCTGACGTGTTGCAGCAAGGCCACGTACTCATCGCCTCCCACCCTGGCGAGCGTGTCGGAGGCACGGATGCAACACAGGAGACGGCGGGCCACGGTCTTTAGCACTACATCCCCCGCTTCGTGGCCATGGGTGTCGTTGACCGACTTGAACCCATCCAGATCCATGAACAGCACAGCCAGATGCGTGTTCTCGCGCTCTGCCAATGCAAGCGCCTGCTGTATGCGGTCACCGAGTAAGACCCGGTTGGGTAGATCGGTCAATACGTCATGATGCGCTCGATGGTGATAGGTATCCAGCTCCTGTCTGGACCGGCTGATGTCCTGATGGGTACCGTACATGATGAGAGGCTTGCCATCCCGATCCCATTTCCCCACCTTCCCGCGGTCCAGCACCCAGATCCAGTGCCCATCCTTGTGGCGCATTCTGGCCTCACACTCGTAGAACGGTAACTCCCCCGCAAAGTGCTGCTTGAGCAGCTGTTCTGACTTTTGCAGATCTTCCGGATGCGTGAGCTTTACCCAGGTGACGATGGAGATCGGCTCAAGCTCTTGGAGCTTGTATCCAACGATCCTCGCCCATTCCTCATTGAAGACGGTTTCACCGCTCTGGACATTCCACTCCCAGGTGCCGACCCGGGTGCCTTCAAGAATGGCACTCAATCGAGACCTCTCCAGAGACAGGTCTTCTGTCATCGCGCGGGCCGCCGCTTCTGCCCGGGACCGACCCGACACCAGCAAAAACATCAGCCCAGCCAGCATGGCACTGAGCAAGACACCGGTTACCGCGATCACGATCGGTAGCCCGCTGTCCACCCGTTGCAGAAGGCTCGTGCTGCCATGCACGCGAACGGTCCAGGTTTGTCCCATCATGCGCAGCCGATGCACCGATTCAAACCCTGGACGGATATCGGTACGCCCTGAACTGCCAAAGTGAGTTCGTGTCGCTTCAACCATCTCTTCGCCGTCGAAGATGTCGATGATCAGGTCACGCTCCTGCTCTCCGAGGAGACCCTGCAGGAAGTCTGTCATGCGAAACGGTGCATAGACCCAGCCGCGCAGTTGTTCCCGGCGCTCTGCTACGGTTGCCGCTGGCTGGTCAGTAGCGTAGATCGCCTGGTAGATCAGGAACCCCGACTGCTCCTGACCCCCCGTTTCCTGCTGGAGACGCACACGCCCCGAAAGCGCGATGGCACCCGTATCTACCGAGCGCTGCATGGCCTCGCGCCGCACGGGTTCTGAATACATGTCGAAGCCGAAGGCACGCAGGTTGCGTCCCGAAAACGGCTCCAGATACACGATCGAGGAATACAGGTCTCGTTGGCCTGCTGGCTGCACCGTGTAAGAGGGAAAGCCTTCGGCGCGGACCTGATCGATGTGGGTTTGCAGATCGGCAGGCCGGATGGCCCTGGCGAAGCCCACGCCTTGGATGCCAGGCAGGTACTGGTCCAGAGCCTGGCGATCGAAATACCTTCGGAAATCTTCACGTCCGACATCATCATGCACATCAAAGAACCCGGCCGTGCCCCGCAGGACCTGCTGGTAGGTGGCCATGCGGTTCTCGATGCGCTTAGCAGCCTCCCGGGCGCGGAAGTCGAAGTAGACCTGTTGTCGTTGATCGACGGACTCGACGATGAGTTGGTAAAGCACTACGGTGGAGCACAGGCCGATCAAAAAAACCACAAGAGGGATTAGCCTCGGCGACAGTCGGCTTGGTTTGCCAGAGGGGATCATTCGCTATGCCTTCTTGTTGATTTCCCAAAGCTTAAAATTAAACGCTACCATAAACAGCAACAACAGCAACTCTCCGAAACTCTTTCCTTGTAGTGGTCTAATCATCCCGGACACCGTTTTAGGTGGTACAGTCGCCACCATGACTTGAGGTGTTCAATGACAAGATTACGTCGCTCATTTACTGCTGAATTCAAACTCGAAGCCGCATCCCTGGTGCTCGACCAGGGATACTCTGTCCCCGAAGCCAGCCGTTCACTGGATGTCGGTGAAACCATACTTCGCCGATGGGTTCAGCAGCTTCAATCCGAACGAACCGGCACCACCCCTATCGGCAAAGCGCTGACCCCGGAGCAGCAGAAAATCCAGGAGCTGGAAGCCCGCATCAACCGGCTCGAGCGCGAAAAGGACATTCTAAAAAATGTATGGTCTGCTCCTTATCTGCAAGCTTGAACTGATTTCCAGAAGTCGTTTGCGTCAATGTATCCGGCCTATCTGTGAGCCGTTTTCCGGCTCTGGCCTTGATGGGATCCGCACGTCGTCGTCCTAATAAAGCTACCAGTCATGAGAGACTGCTTTTTTAGCCAGGCTGTGTCGTGGGGTGAACGCTTCTGTCATCTGTTTTTGGCTCGCAAAACCGGGTATGAGTTATATCTGTTAAACGGCTGCGCTTGCGTTGGGATAGGGTTGGTAATCCCTGCCGGATGTCAGTACTTTCCAGCAAATTCGCATTATCTTGTTGGCCAAGGCGATAAGGACCACATGATGGTGATGGCCGGCCTCCAGCCTAGCGACCCATTCGCCTAAGGAAGGTGCGAATAAGTCATATGGCACGAGAGCATTTACTGGTAACCCATTGATATTAAATGACTAAAATTTTCATTTTTTGTTCGTGGGATACTTGTTCGCACTTTCCCTCTCCTTTGCTCTACACAATTGGTGCTGCCAGTATATGTCGCCTGTATACTCATGCCGATACTGGTTACATTCACATGTCGCATTTTGGAGCACATATGACCGCTGGGGCGCTCACCTGGGATCAGACTTTGCGTTTTCGACTGCTGGAGATCGTGTTGATGTGGGAAGGCCGCCTAACCACCAACCACCTCTGCACTGCCTTCAACATTGGCCGCCAGCAGGCGTCGAGGGATATCAACCGCTATATCCAGGAGGTCTCGCCACAAGGGCTGGAGTACGACCGCAATCTCAAGGGATACAAACCTACCGCCCAGTTCAGCCCTCGCTTTAGCGAAGGCAAGGTGGATGAGTATCTGTTGCTGCTGCACCGAGAGAAGCAGCATCAGCGCCAGCATGAGGCAGGTGTCTTGGCGCTGCCACTGATGGACCTGCGTTACGGCCATATCGAGATCCTGGATGTGCCTAACCGCCATATCGACCCCGTCATCGTACGCGGTCTGGTGCAGGCGGCCCGCAGCCAGTTACGGGTGGATGTGGATTATGTGTCGCTCAGTTCGGCCGAGCGTAGCGGGCGCAATATAGTTCCCCATACCTTGGTCTATGACGGCATTCGCTGGCATGTGCGGGCGTATTGCGAGAAGAAGAGGGATTATCTGGACTTTGTGATGAGCCGCTTTCGGGGCAAGCCGGAGCTACTCGACGCTTCGGCCCACGGTCGAGATCAGGATCTGGAGTGGAACAATCGGGTGGTCGCTGTGGTGACCCCCAATCCCTGTCTGGGTGATGAACAGCAGGCCATTATCGCCAGCGACTATGCGATGACCGACGGCAAGTTGCTGATAGAACAGCGCGTCCCCTTGATGCATTACGCCCTGGAGCGGATGCAGGTGAGCTACAACGGGGAACATGCTAATAATCCCCTGCTCTACCCACTGGTGCTCGCCAACCGGGAGGAGCTGATCCGGCAAGGCTGTGCCTTTAAGCTCAAGAATGCAGATTTGCAAATTTCATAGCGGGCTGGTGCTTTGTAGTGGCCCAGCTCACGACGCCACTACGAGCACCTGACTGTTTATCCGTCATTCCACCCGACCAAAACGATCAGGGTCGGCTGGCACATAATCGTCCTCAAACATATTCTGCGAGCGATGGCTTTGACGCAAAGACGCGAGCGTCTCAAAGAAACAATCTTCACAGAGATGCACTTCGTATCTCTCGCCATCGTGCCGTACCGAGCCATACCCCCAGTGGGCTGACAATGTGCCGTATTCCTGTGCCATTGTCTTTGTCGTGCTGTCACCACACACATCACAGATAACATCTACGACCTGCTCCGTCGGAACTATCGCTTTTACCAACATATTGCCTCCCGCATTATCTCAACACGCAACCTGTTTACCCCCGGCAAGAGCCCCATCGGACGTTGTGGGTGATGCCATCTTGCCAGCTCTTCTTTAAAACCGGTTTAAGCCCACGACCACGCCATCAATCCAGCCGCTTGTAAATCCGCGTATCGCTGGTCGATTTCCGAAACCAGTAAAAATCGGGCAATCCTGCAAACACCCTGCGCCAGTTGAATACTTCGGCCGATAATCGATCCGCCATCTTGACGATAGTCTCCGGCATATACTGGATAAGCGGCTTGCCAATCGATGCGGACAAGCAGGCCGACAGGGCTTCAAATGCCCGGGGATCCTGGCTCATCAGACTTTGCAGTTGTGGCTCCAACTTCATGAAGTTCAGGGCTTCATGCTGGGAGCAGATCCCCTCTCCGGCTTCCACGTTGTAGTAGAGGTAGAGTTTGCCCACATCGTGCAGCAATCCCCCTAGGAAGGCGACGTCGGCGGTGCGTCCATCAAGCCGGTATTGACGACACAACATCCTGGCTGTCATCGCCACTTCTACACTGTGCTCCAGCAAGCCACCCACATGGTCATGATGATGGTGATGGCTCGCCCTGCCTCGATAAAACCCGGTGATAAAACGCCGGTCACGTAGGATCCCGAGGGAAAAGCGCCGTAACCCGCCGGGCGGTAACATGGCATAGAAGCGCCACAGTGCCTGGATCATCTGGCCATGCGACTCATTGAGGGCCAAACCAAGGTGAAACTCCCACAGTTGACGCCCCTCGTCCCCTGTGATGCCTTCCAGAGCGCGACAACTGCGCAATGTGACAGACTGCTGCTCCATCCCCAGCATTGCCAGTACCAGCTGCCCCGACGGCGCAATAGTTGCCATGCATTTATCTGAGACCGAGACTCGATGGACGGCCTTTGGCGATAACAATTCCCAACACTCATACTCGCCCTCGCTATCCGCCAGTCTGGTTGCCCACATCAGTTCGCCGCAATCCGCATATTCAGTGACGTGTACCATGACCCACCTCCCCATCGTGTGAATCCCACCTTTCCGCCAGCGCCTTCGAGGCAAGCCGCTGCTGCTCGAATCCCGCCAACATCTGCTCAAAGGCATGCCCATCCCGACCCGACAGATCAGGCACGTAACGGGAATAGACCCGGAATAACATCTGAGTGCTGTTATGGCCCAGTTGCTTTGCTATCCACTCAGGGCTCTCACCTGCCGCGAGCCAGAGCGTGGCGGCGGTATGCCTTGTCTGATAGGGCTTGCGCTTCTCCAGCTTTAACAACGACAGCAATGGGTACCACACCCGATTGGCCACATTGCGATCCTCGAACGGGCTGCCGTGCTTCGTGCAGAAAACAAACCCATCTGGTGAGACCTTGCCATCGTAGCGGTCGCGTTGAGTGAGAAATGCCTGATAAACCTGCTCACTCATCTGCACCGCGCGATAGGAGCCATCGGTTTTCGTCGGGATCAGTTCATTGCGGACCCATGCCTGATACACCAGGATCTGCCGGCGCTCGAAATCGATGTGGCGCCAGGTTAAACCGTGGATCTCGCTCGAACGTAGCCCGGTAAAAAACCGGATGGTGTAATAAGGGCGAAAGTCAGCCCTCACCACTGCCAGCAGTCGACCAATCTCTTCAAGACTGAAGGGCATGATGTTGCTACGGGGGATCTTGAGTGCTCGGATATTGCGCCAGGGCGAGTCAAAACCGAACCGATCTGCCGCATCTGCCAACATCATGCGAAGCGGCGTCATGATGTGGTTGACCCGTGAGGCTGAGATCGGCTTGCCACCTCTCCCGGGCAAACGAGCGATCATTGTCCTGAATGCCAAGATCGCAGACTTATCGATCACGCTCAGCGGCTGATTGCCAAAGTGCGGCAGCAGATGGCAATCAAGAATGTCGCGGATGGTCTCCTGCTGGGAGGTTCGCCACTCGGCCGATTTTTCCTGGTACCACTGCTCAGCAAAATCAGACAACAGAGGGCACCCAGCCCGCAACACGGCTTCCCGCTCGGCCAGTTTGGTGAAGTAGCCACAACGCGGGCTGTTTGGGAAGGTTTTGCAAAAATCAAACTGCCCGAGGGTGATTTGTGCCTCCAACCGTTCACAATACTGCTTCAGTTTGTGGCGATTTTGGCTTGTATCGGGTAACCCAGTGCGCTCACGACAGCGCTTCCCCTTGAAGCAAAAATCGAGGTAAAGCAATTGGTTAAGGCTATATACTGTTGCCATAAGAATCCACCTCCCCTAGCCCTGAAACGACTCGAACATTGCGCTGTGCTTGAGCATTTCCTCTTCGATAGGCTCCCAGAGAAACAACAACTTACGACCGCCAAACGGGCGAATATAGTGCAGCCCTTCGAGCAGGACAGAGTCTTTCAGCTGATTGCGGATAGTACGTGGATCGAACTTGATGCGAGCAGAGAGCTCTTCTGTTGTCAGGTAGGTGTATGCCATAATCATATCCTCTCTTTTTTCTCTTCAAAAAAAACAAATGCACCACAGGAGGGATTTTAGCACCACAAATCGTTAGTGCAACGATTTTTGCCATCCTGCAGGTCTTTTTTCTATGGAGGAGTGATGATTAAGTGCCATCTATCCCGAATTTTGGGTGAACGGAAACTCAAAGTTGCCGAAGTTGCCAGAGATACGGGTATCAATCGAAACACTTTGCATCGTCTCTACAATGAGACGGCAACGCGAGTGGAGTTAGAAGTAATAGAACAGTTATGCCACCATTTAAGAATTGAGATTGGTGATTTGTTTGAAGTGGTGGGTCACCCTCCCGAGAATCTCGGTGGAATGTAACAAAAGACTCTTACGAGAGAACCCAAAAGGTCTGGTTTAACGAGGTCAGGGGAACGGTGACGTGGTAGTCAATCTGACCATCCCAGCCTTCCTCACCTCATCAATATGCACTTTCCCATCGATACTCCGGATAAATTTTCATCCCCCCTGAGATGAGGTAAAAAAATGAGCCGAAGTCGACGAAAGACCCCCATGTTTGGCTACACAACAGCGACGTCTGAAGCTGAAGACAAGCGGATTTGGCACAAACGCTGGCGCGCTCAGTTGCGTGGCCAGCTATCACGCGACGCAACGACGGATGACTTTTTGCCAATACTCCAACGCGCCGTTTCGAGCCCTTGGAACATGGATAAGGATGGGAAAAGCTGGTTCAGCCCTCGACAGCAGCGCCGGCAAGCAGAGCAATTCCTGCCCCTTCAAGGCCTATCCACATCAGATGCGCAGCGCGCAGTGGTCAGGCAGCTGGCAAAATGGCGAAGCAAATAGATTTTTATTCTATTTCAGCATGTTGCACGTTCAATCTGTAAGCTCACGCGCGGTTTGACGTGCAAAGTCGGCTTTCTTCTTGTTACCTAGCGATACCAGCTCTTGGATGCTCATTACTTTCAGCGCCACGACATAGGCGACTGTCCGCAGCAACGGAGTGCTGTAGCGCGCCATTGGTTTTACCGTGTCAGCATTTTGCTGCCGCTCAGTAGAACGCTGACAGATACCCGCCTCGTCAGGATGAATTATTCGCAGTAGTGCCCGGTTAGCCCCACTTTTTTCAATGAATTCACTCTTCACGCGATAGCGTGAGATGACCTCCCGCCATGGGGATTTTTCACTCCGTTTGGCGCCACATCGTACCTCGATCGCAATCCGTGTCGCTGGCAGCAGTAACACCGTCACACTCAGGAAGGCTTGCAACATCTGTGGATCCGTGAAGGGGATCCCAGTGTTGCGAGTATTGCTTCGGACTAGCAGATAGCCAATCCATTCGATGAAAGCCGCTCGTTGCTCGCGATAGACCTGGCGAGCCAGTTTAACCACTTTACGGAGTTCGACTTGCTCCTTATGACTGCGCAAGGCTCCAGGAAGCAAATTCAGATGATGTGACGTTGAGTAGAGCAATCGCTGTGCTCCCCGCTGAGTCTTAAATGCTTTAAGTAAATGAATTTTTTCAACTAACTCATCGACCATAGCGGGTGTGAGTTGATAACGATTGAGTTGATCGGTGATATCTTCATGTCGTGCGAACCGTGCGATCAGCTCCAGAGCGGCATCAAAATCCAGCTTGTGTTTAACCAAGGGAGGGTAAGGTGCACACTCCATCAGGACCCAGGAGACCTGTTGAAGATAAGGCGAAAGCGACTGGAGCAGGGCCTCCCGGCAGCGCTGCCATGTCAAGGGCCCCTCCAACCAGTCGTTCTGTGTGAGCTTTGCACGAGACAGCCCGGTGAAGTGGTGTCGCAGTGACAAAGACCAGTCGTACTTGGCCTGCAACAGACACGCTGCATTGACCCAGTGGGTAAAATGCAAATATGAGTGCAACGTCGTCTCCGGGCTCTGATGGCCAGCAAACTGGGCCAGCGCCCAATAATCCCCCTGAGTGGATGAGTGTGTGATGGTCTGGTAGATAGCGGTACACTGTGCGGCCGACCAAGGCAGGAAATGTGCCCACCCTGGCAAACTGTGCAGTGCCAGAGCTTCGTGATGTAGCAGCAGTTGCAGGCGGCTCAATGCCGTATGCCGCAGATGATGGAAGGTATAGTATTTCCCACCAACCTGCCGAAGGATACTGGTTAACGGCCCCCTGATCTCTTCATCCGACATCGGTATCAACCAACCGCTCTGTGAGGGAAACGCCAGCGCGTTCGCGTTTTTCGCCTTTCGCGGCCATAACCCAGACAAGTACGCATCCAATCGAGTACGCTCTTCCGGGGTCAGCAAGACCCCCAGGGGGATCTTGCGGGTGGCACTGTCACTCTTGCCATCATCAAGCCGGGTATCGCGAATATATAGCCAGCACTCTGGACTGCGTTCGATATCTTTCAACCTGAGCTTTTGGATCTCGCTCAAGCGCAGTCCAGCACGATAAGCCACGATGTATAACGCGCTCAGACACTCTCGGTAACTCGATGAGGTGTGCGTCATCCGCTCCATTCCACGCAGCAACTGTCGAAAGAGAGGTTCACTGAGATAGGTGGCACGCACATGGGGCCGCTGGCGCTCGCGCGGGACCAGCTCCTCCGGCAATGGGGCCAAGTGGTAACTCGCCACCGCATAGCTGTGCAGGCTGGTCAAGCGTGCAGCCATGTAGCTGACAGCATTCTTTTGGCTAACGGGCGCCTCGGAAGAGGAACTTTCCGGCTCTGCGGAGGAGGATCTTTCCAGGTCCGTCCGTTCAACCGCACCAGAGAGCGCCGGGTCGACGACCAGATTTGAAGTCCCCCCATACTCTTCCAGCAATGCTCGATAACAGCTCAGAAAACGATCGCCATCCCATAAGCCGAGATCATGATCAAAGCACCGAACAAGCCATTGCTGACCACCGCGACTAAGGTAACTGCGCAGCGTCGAAGGCTTGTTTTTGTTCTTTGCGATGCATTGATGTAGCCACCCGACCAGGATCTGCTCTGACTTGCTGAGGGTCTGCTCATTGCGCAACCGATTCAGTCCTGCGAGGCAGCTTGCCTTCGTCTGCTTGCGAGTCGCGCTCTCCTTTTCCGCCAACACCGTTCGCAACCGAGCCAGTAAGGATGAATAAGGGTGGTCTTCGCCATGGTAGCGCCGACGCTTGGAACTGCCTGCCGTCAGGTTATCGACTAATCCGGTACTCGCCTCCTGCGCCAAACACACCACTTGGTGACCATCCGCAACCGTCGGATGATGCAGTGAAAGCCAGTGTTCATGAGGCAGTGGTACACTGTGTAACGCCCCAGATGCCACATGAGTCAGGATCTGTGGCCAGCGGACCCCGGCTTGCCCACCGGTTACCAGACTCGCCCCTTGGCAAAACTCTTTGATCCCGCGCAGGGGTGCAGTCAGATGTCTCTGGGCCCATAAGCTGAATGTGTCGAGCTCAACGGCAAGCTCAAACGTTTTGCCGCGCCGACGATACCAGCGCTGTACCAACCCCAGAGTCGGCAGGCTTAGGAAAATCTGGAGCTCGGTAACCCCCTTCCCTGCTCTATCGTGCGCATTGGTGGCCAACGCCTTGCTCTCTAACGTCAAAGGCAACCAAACAACTGAGCCATTCGTGCATAATCTTCGCCGCTCAGCGATGGCCAGCATCAGTGCGTGCAAAATCGCCGTCTGGTGTACACCGCAGTAAAACACCGCGCTATGAAGAATGTCGGCCAGTAAATCTTCAGCTTCGATCAGGCTAGTGTCGCGGGCCTCGATCTGTCTATGCCAGTTCAGCAGCGCTTGACTACAGCGCTGCGCTTTGTCAAACCACTTTTCAGTGTAAGGTAGCGGGCGCCGAAGCACCGTCAGGGGGATTGTCGGCAACGGCAACTGCCAATACCCGCTGGTATTGCCCTGCTGCAGGCAAAGCAGGATGGCTCGCAGCCCAGCCTTGAATTCAGACTGTCGCCTATACTTGCCCGTCAACGTGCTCATCGCCAATGGCCACAGATACTCAAACCCTCGGACATCGGCTGGCTCCTTGAATAGGCCGGGCAAATGTTGCAACAGCGCATCCAGTGCTCGACGCTCTATTTGCACCTGAGCACGTTTGAGACGATCCCGACGCATAGCCCGACCAGACCGAAGAACGTTCGCTGCACGCTCATCTTCCTTTCGAAGCTGTTCACGCCAATCGATCAGTGGATTGTCCATTCGCCCATCACCTTCAACCCGAGGGTTTGATGCCATTTGTCCAGCACGTCCGTCAGGGTAAATAGATCGCTCAACGCCGCACTACTGTACTGGTTTGTGAACTCTGTCCCCATCTCCTCATGACCAAGCAGCGCATCGATAAACTCGGTGGCCACGCCTTGCTCCAGCAGGTGGCTGCGCACCGAATGGCGATGCCAGTTTGGCGCCAGGGGCAACAGATTTTCGAACTGCCTCATCATCGAATTTGGGGTGACGATTTCTGTGCCTTCCAGGCTGCCATCTTTGGCCTCGACCGCCCAGAACAGGAGCGCTCCAGCTCCACTCAATGCTTGCTCCGCCGCCGACACTAACGGCGCCAGCAGCGGCTCACGCTGACATGCCAAATATGTCAAATAGCGCTCCCAGGCTTGCAGTTGCTGCACTGCCAACGCTGACAATGGCACCAACCTGGCCGAGCTCACAGATCGTCCCTCTTTGTCTGTCAGCCGGATAAAGCGACTGATGAGGCAGTAATCGCCACGCCTGCCGTACATCTCCGTCACGGGCCTGGCGGCAGTAGAAAGATGGAGGATCAACAAACTGTGGCGCACGAGGAGGTTATGATATTGCGTCAGCGTTGGACGCTGCTGCCGTGACCCACTGAGTCGTGCACAGAGGTACTGCTGATAATTTCCTAGGAGTCGAGCAAGCTCGCCAACGCTAGGATAGAGGCGTGATCCGACAGCTCCTTGTTCTAATTCCGGTGCCAGCACCACCGCGGTCATCCCCATGGAGGCCAAATAACGGCACCAGATCTGCAACACGTCTTTACGTGGCACATGACTGTAGGCCATAGGGGAACATTGCTGAGCCGCCTTGCCACGCAGGATACCGGCAATGGCGCTATCAATCCCCTCTCTTTGCAACCAAGCACGCTGGTAGTTTTGCAGCTGTCGCATGGTCAAGGCCGTGCCAGCTCGCTCATTTGCTCGCGCTAAACAATCCACCTGCGCGCTACTACTCAATGTCCTCCAACCGTGTCCAACCAATAAATGAGTGGCCCATTTTGGCAAAGGTAGCTGCAAGAATAAGTCGCTCTTTGGCAAAAAAGAGTGCAATTTCCTATGCACTCGGCTGTGGGCAACCTCTACATAGCGTTGTAGATACGCCCCATGAGGAAGCCGCCAAATACCACTGGCATTCTTTGAGGGTCCGTCGTCATCGGCAAATCGAGAGCCAGGAGCAGGCAATTTAATCTCAGTACTCGGCCAGACCGGCAGCTTGTGCAAGTCCTCGCTACTCGTGCCCATCACCAGTTGCAGCAGGATCGACAGCGCCGGCAACGCCGTTTCATCGACCGCCTGAGGCATCAAGGCATCGACGAGGCGTGTGATCTGTGACGCTGTGGCAATCCAAAGGTTGGCCGGCAACTGCAGATGACGCATCGACATGGAGAGCGCTACCGAGGCGCTTTGCAAAACCCTCGCCTGAATATCCATCAACCCCTGTGGCTGAGAGGACACCAGCAGCGTCTGCTGCTCAGGGAGGGTTCCTCGCTCCTCTTCACCCTCCCACTCGGTCAGTTTGACTTTGCCGCGCTGCAGCAGAACCTCCCGTAGCAACAGGATTTGGGTCCGCTCGTCGAGCTGCTCTTGATAACGCGCCTCCAGTTGGAACCGCTGGCGTTCGCCGGTTGACCGGGTACCCGTTTTGATCTCTTTGGCTCGCGCCTTATAGAGTCGGCTCAGTAGGGCCTCCAAGGCCCCTGTATTGACGCTCACCTGCTTGTTATTGGCATATTGCTCTCTCTGGATCTTGATGGCTTGCAATAGCGTCAGTATCGGCTGCGTAAAATCGACCTCAGACAGGGCCTTAATCATCACCTCACGTTGATTGTTCGCCATCAGCCTGACGTTGCGCAGCGCCTCTTCGACCGTTTGGTCCCGCTCGGCAATACCCTGAGAAAAATTGATATGTGATAACGCCAAGACGGCCAGGATCGTCACGGACTTGAGCTGAGCAAATAGCTCACCGTTGAGGCTATAGCCACTACGCAATTCCGCCAAGATGGCGTCAACGAGATAGAATTGGCTGAGTCTCCGATCTTTACTCAACCGCTCACGCATTTGCATGGCAGAGAGTGGCGATGGGGGCAGCATCTCTTTGGATGAGACAGAATCGATCCACTGCAGCTCGGCGGCCAACAACGCGGTCAGTGTTGGATCCAATCCCAGGATCCCCTGACAGCAGGCTTGCAACGATTCAAGGATTTGCCGGTGCCACTCGGCCAACGCCTCCGGAAACACCAGCTGTCGGGTAAGGGAACGGGCGGGTTCAGCGTCAAGACCCTCCACTGCCTGCTCCTGCGAAAGGTCATCACTCATCGGCTAACCTCTGCAAGAAGAAGTTAGGTTCGGGCACCGATACCATCCCGTTCTTTTTGTCTTTTTGCCGGGACTTGCTCAGCGCCTCCTGAGCATGCGCCAGCTGTTCCCGGGACAACCCGCACACCTTGGCCCAATAGTCTTGAGACAACCGCTTCTTCTGAAACCAGTTAAGACGCTGCTCGTCTGTCAGAACGCGATTGAAAATTCGTCGGCTGCATTCGATGAGACGGGGCTCCCCTAACAGCGTCATCAACCTCAGCCACTCCCCGGCCAGATGCTGCTCGACCTCACCCTCATTCAGCCCGCAGGGGATCAATCGTTGCCCAGGCGGCGGTTTGATTGGCGACGGCCAAGACAATACTGGCAACAATGGCCCTACGATCATAAGCGCACTGCCCACATCATCGCCTGACGACAAGGGACGATAGAGAATAATGGCTGACTCCCAGAGCGTATGGAATTGATCGGCAATCGGCAGCCCAGTCTTGAAGCCCAACTCCAACCACGCCTCACGAAACGCGACTAACGCCGGATGGATCTGATAGTTCCCTGACTCCTTCGTCCTCATGTAAACCCCGTGTATCACCCGTTACTAACACATTACATAAAAATGTATTTTGTTTTCAAACAGTTCCTTAGCGATAAACCGATTCAGCCACACACCGAACCTCTGAACCTGCGCATGGCAGGCCTACCGCAGGCAGGTACTGTGAATGAAGTCAGGAATGGAGATGCAATTCACCAAGTGGGTAATCGTCGAGGGAGCGGGATCATTTAGCCGATATGCAAGGGGGAATGTGACTGACTCGGGTGACGTCAATTGAACAATACTTGGCTTTCTCCTGCACATGCTGGACACCGCTGTCGAGCGGTAACGCCTTCAGCGAGATAGGTCGCCATCAAACGACGACGCCATGCTCAATCTGACCGATGAGATCGATAACTGCCTGAGCTCCGACAGCGGTCGTCAGGAAAGTAGCAGGAGGGTTTCCTCCCAGCGCCAGGGCAGGTTTGTTCAACCACTCAAGCGCCTTCCCCCTGTCCCCCTCGAACAGCGACTCCGCAGCCTCCATCACACTAACGAATGAATAGATACGGGCACTCTGAGCGCGGGACAGCAGGGCCGCCGCAGTGCGCTTGCGTGTCACCGTCGAGCGGTCAATGCCAACCAGCTGACAGACTATCTTGACGTCGCAGCCCAGCAACGCAGCCAGTTCATTGACGATGGAGGGAGCCATTCCAGCCACAATGAGATGATGCGCCCCCACAAGCTCCTGGGGCAAGGCCAGCGAGGCCATCAGCCCCTTCGGTTGGCGGATCTGGCGAACAGAACGATAAGCAGCGTAGGACATGGCGAGGCGGCTCCCTGTATCATTGCGCCTTTAAACTAGCCCATCTAAACCATACCATCAACGATGCAGGACTCTTTCAAACCCCAAACGTTAACCTATGAAGCCACCGCAAAACTGCGCCAAACTTGCCACTAAAACTGGCGCAGTTTAGTTAACTGCGCCAAAATGGCGCCATATATATGAAAAACGCGCCAACAAACACGATGTCAGCGACCACAGACCTACTAGAGACTATCAGGGGATCCGAAAGCGGATTGACGCTGGCTGAACTGCTGGGCCGCCACCCGAGCATTGCCAGACGCACCGCACAGCGCCTGATAGCCAAGCTGATTGAAAGCGGCCACATCACAGCCCAAGGCGAAGGACGGGCTCGCCGCTATCATGCTGACTCCGAGAGCCATACCGAGCCCCGGATAGCCAAGGTGGACAGTTTCCCCGCGTTCATCCCACTCTCTGCCGACAGCCTGGATATCCTTGCCTATATCGACCAGCCCCCCCCAGCCCGCAAGCCCGTGGGCTATCAGCATGATTTCTTGCAGGCATATCATCCCAACGAAACCTGTTACCTGTCCGAATCACTGCGCCGTCAGTTGCACAACATGGGCAAGACCACAGACATCGATGAGCCTGCCGGCACATACAGTCGAGCGATCCTGAACCGTTTGTTGATCGACTTATCATGGGCATCGAGCCACCTGGAAGGTAATACCTATAGCAGGCTAGACACCCGTGAACTTATCGAGCACGGCAAGGCCGCGCGGGGTAAGGGAGCCATCGAAACGCAGATGATCCTGAACCATAAAACCGCGATCGAGTTACTGGTCGAAAACATCGACAGTGCCGAATTTAACCGCTACACCCTGATGAACTTGCACAGCGCCCTGGCGGAAAACTTGCTACCCAACCCTGCCGATGAGGGGCGCATTCGCCAACATGCTGTCGACATCAGTAAAAGTATCTATCGCCCGTTATCCACGGCACAACAAATCGAAGAGGTGCTGGACGAGGTGCTGAGCAAAGCCAATCAGATCCACGATCCGTTTGAACAATCGTTTTTCATGATGGTGCACTTGCCCTACCTACAACCTTTTGCCGACATCAATAAACGCACTTCCCGCCTGGCCGCGAATCTCCCCCTGTTTCGTGGCAACCTCTGCCCGCTCACCTTCCTCGATGTACCAGAACAGGCCTACAGCCGCGCCACCCTCGGTGTGTACGAAATGGCCCGCATCGAACTGCTACGCGACCTGTACGTGTGGGCTTATGAACGTTCAACCCAAGAATATCTTGCCATCAAGCGGGATCTCGCCGAACCTGACCCACTTCGCCTAGCATGGCGGGATCTTATCAAACAGACTGTCCGTGGGGTCGTCACGTCGATCCAACTTGATCCACTCAGCACCATTGAACAAGCGGTGTCAGAGAACGTCCCGCAGCAAGAGCGATCGGCCGTACAGGCACTGATTGTTGAAGAGTTGCGAAGGCTGCATGAAGGTGTTCTGGCACGCTATGGTTTACGGCCCTCGGAGTTTATCGCGTGGAAAGCGCAACATGGGCGCTGATTGATACTGTGACAATCGTCGAGTTGAGTATCTATTAAGGTATTCCATAGTGCGGTGCTCTATGCCGAGGACATCATCATGAGTTACCAAAGCCTGGCAGCCACCACTGCCAATATCACAGAGCTCAGACGCAATCCAATGGGGACCATCAAAGAGGGAAAAGGCGATGCCGTCGCCATCCTCTATCGTAACGAGCCAGCATTCTATTGTGTGCCGCCTGAGCTCTACGCCTACTATCTGGAACTGGCCGAAGATGCCGAGCTGAACCGTATTGTCGATGAGCGAGTCAAACGGTCGGAGTTCGTCAGCGTCAACCTGGAGGACCTATGATTTAGAATCCCATCCTTGCCATCACTACCCTCAGCTCTTGCAAGTCAACGTTGATCAAGCGCGGGCTGGAGATCAACGCTACGATGCCCCTTATTGTCATCGCAGCATTAGTCGCGTCATGGCCCTCCTCCCCTCATTGTGTGAGCGAACTGGCAGCGCCTGCTGATCTGGGCCCCGGTGTAGTAATAAAGGGGAATTCACTTGGGCGCTTCCGATGGAGACGAACCACTGAAAAGCAAAGGCCGTCAGGCGGCATTCCTGTCTGACTCATCCATCCGGGGTTTTCAGCGTCCAATTTTGACCACCCTGGAGTGTGTGCAACCATCCGATTTTTGGATCGAAGATCCATCAGCAGCTTGTTGTCGTGCTCGGACTTCATGCGGTAGGCTGCGCCCGGCGGCAAGACGTTAGCCTAGTGGTTCATGTCGATGATGACGCAGGGATGGCCGCCACCCGCCGGTTAAACTCGGCAAACTCTTCAGCATTATCTTCCCAACGCTCAATGCTGGCCGTCAGCAGGTCTAACAGCTGGACGTTGTTATCGTAGTCATCCACCAGCTCATCTATCAGTGCCAGCGCACTTTCGTAGTCATGCTGGTTGTCGATATGGGTGAAGTAGGGCAGCTCGGCCAAGGCCTCTCGGAGCTGTACCAGAATGGGTTTCAACATGTCAGAGTTACCTTGTTGGTTGCGCCCCCCCGTTTTCGATAACACTGGGGACCTGTCCAGTTTAGATCTTCAATGGAGGTGGCTGCTTGGTATGACACCATCACTGCATTTGCAAATTTTCCCGAGAAACCTCGGCTAGATTGGCAAAATTTCGTGCTCATCAATTCAAGAAGGTATTTAAAGAAGCGAACGCGGGTGCGAACTTGTGAGCTCCCGTGAAGCGATCGCAACAATCATGGACTCACTGACAGAGACGATCAACCGACGCACCATCGCTGCCTTGGCTTTTGTTGCGCCAACCCCAGTGCACTCCTGCTGAAACTCGTTACACCTTGTTTTAATGGCCCCTTGAATCGAAAGTGCGACACCAATACCTGAGGATCAAGGTTAAATACCGCCTTTAGCGTGTGAAAAACATTTACCGCCTAAAGCAGGTAAATATTGATATACCTGCCACAGCGTGTAAATTAAAAGAAATTACGCTACCAGGTAAGTCAAATCATGAAAGTAACCAGCGCCAAGCAACTTAGTGCCTGTCTCAAGGATGCCAGGCTTTCGCAAAAGCTCTCCCAAGGCAAAGTGGCCGGCAAGGTGGGGATCAGGCAGGACACGGTGTCCAGCTTCGAGCTCAATCCCGAGTCAACCAAGCTGGAGACCTTGTTCAAGATCCTCGCCGCACTGGAACTCTCCCTCGATATCAGGCCCCGCACCGATCCTGCGGAAAACGCCACGCCTGGCTGGAAGGAGGAGTGGTAATGGCCAGCCTGACGGTCTACATGAACGGATACCGGGTAGGTACCTTTACCAAGGCGACCAATGGTGCTCACCAATTTCAGTACGATGAATCGTGGGTGAAGTTGCCAGGCAGCCGCCCCATCTCGCTCTCCATGCCATTACGCCAGCAGCGCTACCAGGGCGATGAGGCCTATAACTTCTTCGATAATCTGCTGCCAGATAACCCGGAAGTAAGAAACCGGGTGGTGGCGCGCTATCAAGCCGATTCCACCCAACCCTTTGATCTGCTCAGTTGCATTGGCCAGGACAGCGTGGGGGCATTGCAACTGGTGGCTCAGGGCAGACCTGTGCCAGACGTTAAGCGCATTGAGTGCAAGCCGCTCTCTGACGCCGAACTGGAGCAGATCCTGACCAGCTACCAGCAAGGGATCCCGCTTGGTATGGTGAGGGAAGAGGACGATTTTCGGATATCCATCGCCGGGGCTCAGGAAAAGACCGCGTTACTCTACCTCGACAACCGTTGGTGCTTACCGCATGCAGCGACCCCAACCACCCACATTATCAAGCTGCCCATTGGCAAGATCGAAAGCCACTCCTACTCGATAGACCTCTCCCAGAGCGTAGAAAACGAATATCTCTGCACCCTGATCGCCAAAGCATTGGGTCTTCCGGTTCCCCATTGCTTCATCATGCAGGTCGGCAAGGTCAAGGCTCTGGCGGTGGAACGCTTCGATCGGCGCTACGCCACGGATCGCAGTTGGATCATGCGCCTGCCCCAAGAGGACTTCTGCCAGGTGTTGAATGTACCGTCAGCACGCAAGTACGAGAGCCATGGTGGACCGGGCATTGCTGACATCATGACGACCCTGCTGGGATCGGCCACGCCGGAGCAGGATCGGTACCTGTTTATGAAGTCTCAGGTGTTGTTCTGGCTGCTGGCTGCCACTGATGGCCATGCCAAGAATTTCTCGGTGTTTATCGAACCTGAAGGGCGTTTCCGGCTTACACCGTTTTACGACATCCTTTCCATGTATCCTGCATTTGGTGGTAAAGGATTACATCCCCGTGATGCCAAGTTGGCCATGGGGCTTACTGCAACCAAGGGCAAAAAATACGCGATAGAGCAGATATTTCCTCGCCATTTTTATCAAACGGCCAAGGCGATTGGTTTTGAACAAGTGCAGATGGAAAAAATCATCAGCGAGCTGACGGATAATCTGGATGAGGTAATATCAATCGTTCGTCAGCAATTGCCTGATACATTTCCCACTGAGATTACAGATTCAATTTTGGGTGGACTCAGTTCGAGAGCTCAACGCTTAAAACGATAATTAACCAATGTGACAAATGCCTCTTGCATCGCCCCAGGTGAGCCTCTATCGAGGCTCATTTTTTTGCGTACGAGCGAGTGAATGATCCATTTTAGATCAAAAAAACAACTAAAAATGCAGAAACCTGAAGTGCCAATTTTGACAACATCAAATTTCCTCAGCTAACCTAGAACGACATAATGGCAATAAAGCATTGATTTTAAAGCTCTATATTAATTTGATGCTTGACGTATCCTGATGACATTTTAACTATATTAACAGGTACGGCCTTCTAAGCCGTGGGTCGCAGGTTCGAATCCTGCAGGGCGCGCCATCGATGCACATGAGTTTGATTGCTGTATCGAAGGCAGATTTCAGTGGTGGCTGTAGCTCAGTTGGTAGAGTCCCGGATTGTGATTCCGGTTGTCGTGGGTTCGAGCCCCATCAGCCACCCCATTATTCCCCTCCAGGCTGGGATCAGCCTGATGAGACAGCATCACGCTGTCTGTTTGGACCGGCCACTGGCCGGTCTTTTTGTTTCTGCGCCGCCCGCTTTTTGGCGCAACGCCCCCGCCCCATCCTCTGGCGCTCGGCGCCCTGCTCAGGACGCAGTCCGGACCGCCGTCACAAAAATGGGGTTTTCTGCCCCGCTCAAGACAAGCCCTCCCCATGCCATGACCCAGCGCAAGTCCAGGTCTGATCCCTCGTGTTATGGATAAAAAAATTGATAACACGGCTGCCAGGGCGCTCCTTCCTTCTCTTATCCCTTGTACAGGAGCAGCCAAATTCGATGGCACCGATTCATCTTTTCGTAATACGGTCATCCCATCCTTAATCAATTAGCTGAAATATAAGGAGTTATTGATACCCCCCGATGCCGGTCCAAGGCCCAGCCTGTCACATGCCCCGCCGGTTGCAGGAAAAGTTCCCATACTGAGTTGTCTGCATTCCACATGACTGCCAAGGAGAGACAGAGATGAGTGAAGAAAGCAAATGCCCCTTCAACCACACCGCCGGCGTCGGCAGAACCAATCGAGATTGGTGGCCGAACCAGTTGCGGCTGGATCTGCTGCATCAGCATTCCCCCGGCGCCGATCCCATGGACAAGGACTTTGACTACGCCAAGGCCTTCGCCAGCCTGGATTACAAGGCACTCAAGAAAGATCTGGTCAAGCTGATGACGGATTCCCAGGAGTGGTGGCCGGCGGACTTCGGTCACTACGGCCCCCAGTTCATCCGCATGACCTGGCATGCTGCGGGCACCTATCGCACCACCGACGGTCGCGGTGGCGGCGGCCGTGGTCAACAGCGCTTCGCCCCCCTCAACAGCTGGCCTGACAACGTCAACATCGACAAGTCCCGTCGCCTGCTCTGGCCCATCAAGCAGAAATACGGCAACAAGATCTCCTGGGCCGATCTCCTGATCCTCGCCGGCAACGTCGCCCTGGAGACCATGGGTTTTCGCACCTTCGGCTTTGGCGGTGGGCGGCCCGACGTGTGGGAGCCGGATCAGGACGTCAACTGGGGGGATGAAATTGCCTGGCTCGGGGTCGATCCCGATCGGGTCAAGGGCGATCGCGAGCTTACGGCCCCCTTCGGTGCCACCCACATGGGCCTCATCTACGTCAACCCGGAAGGGCCCAACGCCAGCGGTGACTACATGGAGGCTGCCAAGGACATCCGTTCCACCTTCGGTCGCATGGCCATGAACGATGAAGAGACGGTCGCCCTTATCGCGGGCGGCCACACCTTCGGCAAGGCCCACGGCGCCGCGCCCGAATCCCACAAGGGGCCAGAGCCGGAAGCCGCGCCTCTGGAGGCCCAGGGCCTCGGCTGGATGAGCGACTACGGCAGCGGCCATGGCAAGGACACCGTCTCGAGCGGGCTTGAAGTGACCTGGACCAAGACCCCGGTCCTGTGGAGCAACAACTTCTTTGAAAACCTGTTCAACTACGAGTGGGAGCTGACCACGTCACCTGCCGGCGCCAAGCAGTGGGTGGCCAAGGATGCACCGGAGATCATTCCCGATGCGCACATCCCCGGCAAGTTCCACAAGCCGACCATGCTCACCACCGACCTGACCCTGCGCTTTGACCCCGAGTTTGGCAAGATCTCCCGCCACTTCTACGAGGATCCGCAGGCCTTCGCCGATGCCTTCGCACGCGCCTGGTTCAAGCTGACCCACCGTGACATGGGCCCCATCGCCCGCTACCTGGGGCCGGAGGTACCCAAAGAGGAGCTGATCTGGCAAGACCCCATCCCCGCCGTCAATCATCCCCTGATCGATGACAAGGACGTGGCCCTGCTCAAGGAGAAGATCCTGGCGGCCTCCCTGTCCGTGGCCGAGCTGGTGTCGACCGCCTGGGCTTCCGCGTCCACCTTCCGTGGCTCTGACAAACGCGGTGGCGCCAACGGTGCCCGCATCCGCCTGGCTCCGCAAAAGGAGTGGGCAGTCAACCAACCGGCCCAGCTCGCCAAGGTGCTGCAGGCCCTCGACGGGATACAGCAGACCTTCAACGCCTCAGCCACCGGCGGCAAGCGGGTATCCCTCGCCGATCTCATCGTGCTGGCGGGCGGCGTGGGGGTCGAGCAGGCCGCGAAGAGAGCCGGTGTCGCCGTGACCGTGCCCTTCACTCCGGGCCGGATGGATGCCTCCCAGGCCCAGACCGATGTGGATTCCTTCGCGGTGCTCGAGCCCCTCGCAGATGGATTTCGCAACTACGCGGGCGAGTGCGCGGGCTTCGCGGAGACCATGCTGATCGACAAGGCGCAGCTGCTCACCCTGAGTGCCCCCGAGATGACGGTACTGGTGGGCGGCATGCGGGTGCTCGGCACCAACGCGGGCAACTGCCACGGGGTCTTTACCGCCGCCCCGGGTACCCTCTCCAACGACTTCTTCGTCAACCTGCTCGACATGGGCACGGAGTGGAAGCCGGCGGCGGGCAGCCAGGGAGTCTATGAAGGCCGTGATCGCCAGAGCGGCAAGGTGAAGTGGACCGGAACCCGGGTCGATCTGGTGTTCGGTTCCAACTCCCAGCTGCGCGCCCTGGCAGAGGTCTACGCCAGTGCGGATGCCAAGGAGAAGTTCGTGAAGGACTTTGTGGCGGCCTGGACCAAGGTGATGAACCTGGATCGCTTCGACCTCGCCTGAGGACGCTGGCAGGCGCCCCGTTCCCAACGCCCCGGGAACGGGGCGTTTTTTATGGGCCGCTTCCAACCCCCGGCCTCTCCCCACTCTTCTCGCGGCGGCATCAGCCGGCGGTGATGACGGTGCAGCCCTCCCCTTCGAGCGTCTTGACCAGGACCGGATCCTGCCGGGTGCAGATCAGGTAGTCGAGATCCGCAGCGTGCAGGAAGGGGTAGGAGGCCAGGGACTCCAGCTTGTCGTCATTGCACAGCACCGCCAGCGAGCCGCAACGCTCCGCGACCCGGCGCTTGAACTCGCTGTCCTGGTAATGCACGGCGCTGAAGCCGAGATCCGAGGACCAGGCACAGATCCCCAGGAAGCCGAGGTCGAAGCGGAACTTTTTGGCCGCCTCGGCCGCCGCGATATCAACGGCCCCGCCGACCAGCGGATCCTGCTCGCCACCGAGGAGGATGGTCCTGATGCCGGGTCTCTCCAGCAGCCGGCAGGCGATGGCCGGGCTGTTGGTCACCACCGTCAGGCTCTGGTGCTCCGGCATGAGGGATGCCAGCAGCAGGTGGGTGCTGCTGGCATCCAGGAAGATCAGCTGGTTCGGTTTGACCAGGCTCAAGGCGGCCATGGCCAGGGCCTGCTTCTGCGCCACATGCTGGGTACTGCGCTCGGTCAGGGTCCCCGTCTGGGGCGACAGGGAGATGGCGCCACCGTGGATGCGCTTGCAGCGCCCCTCATCGGCCAGATAGCGCAGATCCCGCCTGATGGTCGCCTCCGTGGTGCCCAGCGGCTCCGCCAGCTCCGCCGCCATCACTTTGTGGTGCGCGGCCAGCAGATCCAGAATGAGGAGCCGTCGCTCCTCCGGTGAATACTTGTCCATGGTGTTCCCTTGTAATGGCCGGGCGATCACCGCCCGGCCCGCCTTACGCCCCCTGCCGCTGCAGTGCGAACAGTTGCAAGATGGTGTGCATGACGGCGTCCTCATCGTTCGAGCGGGTGATGAAATGGGCGGCGTCCTTGGTCTCGTCGTGGCCATTGCGCATGGCGAAGCTGAAGTCGGCGCACACCATCAGCTCGATGTCATTGAGCCCGTCGCCAAAGACCAGGGTCTCATGACGACCGGCGCCGACCAGCTGCTGCAACCTGGCCACCGTTGTCCCCTTGTGCACGCCGGCATTGGCGATGTCTATCCACTGCTGGTCGGACGCCACTATGTAGGCCTCGTCATCAAACTCGCCAAGCTGGCCCCGCAGATCCAGGCAGCGACCCTGCTCGTCATAGACGGTGATCTTCACAACGTCCGCGGTGATGTCACCAAAATCGGCGACCGTCTGCACCTGGGTGTAAGAGCGGCGCACCAGGGCTTTCAGATGATCCGGCACCTCCTCCCGGATCGCCGCGCAGGCGATGACGATATGCTCGCCCGGCAGACGCGCCAACCAACGGATGATGGCCAGGCCCAGGGCGTTACCCAGCAGCTCCTCGACCCGATCGACCTGTTTTCCCGTGCAGGGCGCAAAATGTATCCCCTGCTGCGCCATGGCGGCAACCACCTCGGCGAACAGGGCTCGGTTGTTATCCCCCCTGCTATATGAGGAAGGTGCCGTCCATGTCCGTGATGATGAGTTTGATCATGCTGTTACCTCGGATGTATGCATTCTGATCGCGGTCATTATATCGCCACAATGAACACACACAAACAAATACAGGATCATTTTTGTTCATATGAGCTCAAAATGATCATAGCATGACCTCCTCGCTCGGAGGATCCCAGGCACAGCCCCCTCCTTCGACTGTCATCCAAGGAGACCCCATGTTGTCCACACTCTCCAGTCGGCGGCCCCGGCACGAGCGGCTCGCCACCCGAGCCACCTTCTTATGCTCGGGCTTTGCCACGGCGGCCTGGGCCTCCATCATCCCCTTAGCCAAACTGAACGCCCAGATAAGCGACGCCACCCTGGGCTATGTCGGGGTGTTCTCCAGCCCCGCCCTGGTCGGCTTTGTCGCCGACGCCTTCGGTCTGCCGGCGGCCCTCCACGGCGTCGTTTTGCTGATGGTGCTGGCCCTGCTCCTCAGCAGAGGCGTGGGGCTGGCACCCCGGGCCACCCCTCTTTCTACAACCTGTCAGGAGCTGCCATGAGAAACCCTGTTTTCGGCGACGTGGTATTAAATACCGAGGACATTGCGCTCGGCGTCGAGGTCATCGCCAAACGGCTCAACGCGCGATTCACGGAGGCGGTGGTGATCACCGTGGTGCCGGGCGGCATGCTGTTTACCGCCGATGTCGTCAGGGCGCTGCGCTTTGATATCGCCATGGACTACATCTCCTGCCCCCACACTCCGGGGGAGCGCCACAATGCCTCTCCCATCGTCTTTCACAACAATGTCGGCATCCAGGGCAGAGACGTCATCCTGATGGACGACGCCATCGAATCGGGGGGTACCATGAGGCGGCTGGTCGCGCACCTGCAGGCGTTCGCGCCACGTTCCCTGTCCATCGCGACCCTGTTTGTCAAACCAGGGCGCGTGGCAATCCCCGCCGAGCAGTTTTATGCCTATGAAATGACGAACGATGATCTGCTGGTGGGCTACGGCCTGCCCTGGGAGCACAAGTACCGGAATATCCCCTATGTCTCCAGGTTGAAGAGATAACGGGACGGGACAAGGTTAGGGAGCGATAAACCGATCAGGATAAAACCTGACAGCAAGAGAAGAATTGACCAGACCACGTCCCGGTGTCGCCCGGTGTACGGCCTATGCCACTCCAGCAGGGCTAGTCCACCCGCCTGTCGATACCGGGTAGAGACCAGATTGCCGGTTACCGGAAAAACAAAAGGCCCCGTCTTGCGACGGGGCCTTTTGTTTTATTTGGCGGTGAGGGAGGGATTCGAACCCTCGATACGTTGCCGTATACACACTTTCCAGGCGTGCTCCTTCAGCCACTCGGACACCTCACCAAATTTTTACTGCTTGAAGTGGCTTTCGGAGCGCGCTGCGCGTGCATCTTGCCGACTTCGTCGGTGGGCAGCCTCTCGGATACCGCACCAAATTTTGTCTGTGGTTTAACGTGTTCAGCCAACACGGTGTTCGCTGCGCCGTTGCGCTGGAACGGGGCGTAATTTAGGGGAAAGCCCCGCCGCCGTCAACGGCTTTTTAGCCGCAGCGAACCGTTCGCACATTAAACGCACAGTTCAGGTGCTGAGGTCAGTGAACGGATTCCGGTGCGACCTGGATTTCCGGCAGGTTGAGGAAGCCAAGGCGTTCACATTCGGAAACCACTTCATGGGTGGCTGCCGTGGTGCTTTCAACGAACAGCAGGAATTGCTCGACGGTGAGACCCGCCTTGGTAAAGACGGTGTGACCCACAACGAGGCGTGGCAGGTTGTCATCGATGATGTCGAGGAACACCTTGAGGGACGGATATTGCATGTTGAGACGACCCAGTTCGGCCACCAGGGGCAGCAGCGATGAGGGGCGCACCTCCAGCTCGGATGAGAACAGCAGCCCTTCCTCTTCCACGAAGATCCGGCTCTCCTGGATGCCCTCGACGGACTGCAGGGAGACCATGTGGATGCCATGACACTGATCGCACACATAGTGCTCGATCCGGGCCTGTTGCAACCAACGCATTATCATTTCAGAGCTGGGGATATTCATCATTTTCACGACACGGTAGAGATCAAGGGGCGCAGTCTAAACCAATTTTCAGACAACCAAAAGCACACAGGCCGGATCCCCGTCGTCTCGCTTCTTTTTGACAGGCCCTGTGCCTATACTCAGCCATTCTCGTAGCGCACTCGCCTCCAAAGAGCCCGATGACCATCCAAGAAAAGTATCGCCTGCACCTCAAATCCCTCTCGGATGAACTGCTCGCCCTGCAAAAACCCATCCGCATCCTGGATGCCATCAAATGGCCCCGTCACCTGCAAAGCGACTTTCTGGCAAGTGGCGGCAAGGCACTGCCCGCCATCGACAGGCACTTCTATGAATCCCTCCCTCTGGAGTTCGATCCCCGCAACAAGTACCTTGAGCTCAAGGAGCTGAGGGACAGGATCCGCCGGCGCCTCGGCCCCCAGGACGATCTCGGCCGGATCCTGCAAGAGACGGTGGATCAGTACATGGTGGTCATCGAGATGCTGCGCCAGCGCGGACAGCCGGACTTCCAGCGCTACAGCCAGCGCCTCTACGGCTCGGCAAGCGATCACCTGCGCGGGGATCGCAAGACCCTGAAGGAGCTGGGGGCCAGATTGTGCGACATCTTCTCCCTGCCCGGTGCCCGCCACCTGGTGCGCCCCTACCCCAAGGAGTTCGAGGGGGAAGCCGCGGTGGCGAGGTTGCAGGGCAAGCTGTCGAGCTACTTCAGCGATGGCACAGTCCAGGTCAAGCTCAGCGATGGCATCGTCTCCGATGCCGCCGCCGGGGGGGATTACATCAAGCTCAACTCCCACGCCCGTTTCTCGGAGCTCGATCTGCAGGTGCTGGAGGTACACGAAGGCTGGGTTCACGTCGGCACCACCCTCAACGGCCGCCAGCAATCTTACGCCACCTGGCTCGGCGCCGGCTCGCCCCGCATCACCGCCTGTCAGGAGGGGTTGGCAGTACTCATCGAGACCCTCACGTTCAGCTCCTTCCCGGACAGGGCCAAGCGCATCTCGGATCGGGTCATGGCCATCGACATGGCGGAGCGTGGCGCCGATTTCATCGAGGTGTTCCGCCACTTCGTGGCCAAGGGGGCCAGCGAGCACGACGCCTACAAGATCACCCAGCGGGTGTTTCGCGGAGGCATGGTCGAGGGGGGCGCCTGCTTTACCAAGGATCTCTCCTATGTGAAGGGCTATGTGGAGACGGTGAACTTCATTCGCAGTGCCGTGCTGGAGGGGGTGCCGGAGATCCTGCCCATGCTGTTCGTCGGCAAGGTGACCCTGGACGACATCCCCGTGCTCTATCAGCACTATCTGGAGGGGCTCATCGACGCCCCCCGCTACCTCCCTCCCATGTTTCGCGACCTCACCGGGCTCTACGTCTGGTTCGGCTTCGCCTCCGGCATGTCACTGGTGGACATAGGTCGGGTACAGCAGCATTTTCGCCAGCTCTTCCACCGCCTGCCGGCGGCAGACCCCATCATCGCCCCTGTCGACATCGAGATCGACTGACCCCCACAGACAAAGAGGGCGCCAGATAGGCGCCCTCTTTGGTGTCCAGGCTGCACGAGCCAGCCACGGGTTACTTGAAGGCCCGTCCTTCCAGATAATGCTTGCGGCAGAGCGACACATAGCGATCGTTGCCGCCGATCTCCACCTGCTCACCGTCGCGCATCACCTGCCCCGCCTCGTTGACCCGCGAGTTCATGTGGGCCTTGTTGCCGCACCAGCAGATGCTTTTGAGCTCCTCGAACTTGTCCGCCAGACAGAGCAGGTGGTAGGAGCCGGGGAACAGTTCGCCGCGAAAATCGGTCTTGAGACCATAGGCAATCACCGGAATGTCCTGCTCGTCGACGATGCGGGCGAGCTGGTAGACCTGCTCACGGGTCAGGAACTGCGCCTCGTCAACGATGAAGACATCGATGTGCCGCTTTGCGTGACGCGCCTTGACCATCTCGAAGAGATCGCAGCTGTCGCTGAACACCTCCACTTTCAGCTCAAGGCCGACCCTGGCACTGATGACGCCGGCACCGAAGCGATCGTCGATGGCGGGCGTCATGGCCAGCGGATACATGCCACGCTCCAGATAGTTGAAGTGGGCCTGGATGAGCTGGGTCGATTTGCCTGAGTTCATGGTGGCAAATTTGTAGTGCAGTGAAGCCATGATGGGGTTCCGAAACGGGAGTGATGGGGCGCATGCTAACCAAAGCCCCTGCCAAAACCAAGGGGCCCGCAGGCCCCTTGTTCTCTTATGCGACTGCCACGGCGCTATACGCCCGGGCTTTGCGCAAATGGTAACCGGAGAAGATCAGGAACCAGAGCCCGCTCACGGTGAAACCGGCCAGCGCGGAGTGCATCAGCCCCATCACCAGGTAGCCGAGCGCCGCGCCAAAGGCGATGGCCAGGGCATAGGGCAGCTGGGTCATCACGTGATCGATGTGATGGCAACCGGCCCCAGTGGCAGACAGGATGCTGGTGCTGGAGATGGGGGAGCTGTGATCCCCGAACACGGACCCTGCCAGTACGGCGGCCAGCATGGGCAGCATCAGACTGATGTCGCTGGCGGCCGCCATGTCGCCGGCGAGCGGCAGCATGATGCCGAAAGTACCCCAGCTGGTGCCGGTGGCAAACGCCATGGCGCAGGAGAGCACGAAGACCACGGCGGGCAGCACTTCCACCGGCAGATTGCCATTGGCCAGGGAGGCTAGGTATTTGCCGGTTTCCACATCGCGCACCACGGCGCCGATGGTCCAGGCGAACAGCAGGATGTTGATGGCGGGCAGCATGGCCATGATCCCCTGCGGAGCCGCCTTCATCCAGTTGCTTGCCCCGAGCTTGAGGCGCATGGCCAGACCGATGGAGACCACCAGGCTGCACAGGGCACCATAGACCAGGGAGGAGCCGACATTGGTGTTTTCGAAGGAGCCGAGCACGCTGAACGGCAGCCCCTTGTCGGCCAGCACCGCAGCCCCGGAGTCAATCATGAAATAGACGGTGGTCAGGGTGAGGGTCAGGATGGGCAGCACCATGTCAATCATGCCGCCATTGCTCTCTTCCGGACTCTCCATGTCGAGCCCGATGGGGCGCCCCTTGGATTCGTCCCACAGCTTGCCCTCCAGTGCCCACTGCTCATGCTGGCGCATGGGGCCGATGTCGAGCTGGAAGGCGATCACCACCAGCACCATGATCAGGGTGAACACCGCATAGAGGTTCATGGGGATCATTTCGACGAAGGCGGAGATGGGGCTCTGGTCGGTCAGACCATGAGCCGCCATGATGCCGCCGACGAGGGCGATGATGTAGGCCCCCCAGGAGGAGATCGGCATCAGCACGCAGACCGGCGCGGCGGTGGAGTCCAGCAGATAGGCCAGCTTGGCGCGGGAGATCTGGAAGCGATCGGTCACCGGACGGCAGATGGCCCCCACCGACAGGCTGTGGAAGAAGTCGTCGATGAAGAAGGCGAACACCATCAGACCGGTCAGGGACTTGGCACCCTTGCGGGTCTTGGCGCGGCGCTCCGCCCACTCGGCAAATGCCCGGGTCGCACCGGAGACGCTCATCAGGCTGATGAGGCCGCCCAGCAGCAACATGAAGAGGATCATGTTGACGTTGTCACGGTTGAGCGCACCGTCGACCCAGAAGATCCTGAGCACGGTATCGAGCATGTAATGCAGGGACGCAAGGGGAGAGAACTGGTTGAGCAGCAGGCTGCCTGCGACTATGCCCACCCCCAGCGACACCAGGACGCGGCGAGTGATGATCGCCAGCGCAACGGCCAGCAGGGGGGGAACGACGGACCAACCGGAGTCGGCGTAATGAACGATGTCCATGATCTCTTTGCACCTAAAGACAACAGGTGGAGATCTACCGAGAGGATCAAAGAAACAAAACCCATGGGGAGGGTATACTCCTCAGCCCCTTCAGGTAGCGCTCCATAGTGGATGACTATGGCAGTCCTGCACCTATTAGATGCAGAACCAGCAACCCGGTATGATGGCCTGGTCACTTCGGCGCCGACTCCTTTCATCGAGCATCGCAGGCATCACCCTCCGCTCGGTTACTCATAGGCAGCGCGCCTCTACTTAAAGGTATTCGCGGCACATTTTATCGAGCCGCCGGGTGATAGCAAGTTTTTTGATTAAATTTCAAGGTTTCTGTGGCCCCCATATCTGTAAAGGTAGTCAAATGGTTCATCAAAGACTCCGCTGGCGATATTTTCATCTGACATGAATCCATTCGAAGATGTTGGCCCGTCAAACGGAAAAAAATATCCTTCATATCTATTTCAAGACTTAATTTATCAGCCTAATTAATTATTTTGGCAGGCTTGACTTGGTGCCAATCACCCCTATAAATTATCGAAAAACCAGTTCTTCCCTTAATATTTTGCTCGCGTGGTAGCCAATATGAACGAATTTCTGAAAGTGCTGTTGAATATCCGTAGCCTGCGTGCAGCTTGCCGCGATTTGACGCTGGAACAACTGGAAGAAGGCTTGGAAAAGCTCTCCGCCATCGTCGATGAACGTCGGCAAGATGAATCCGCCGAACGCCAGGCCCGTGAAGAACATCAAAAGAAAATTGCCGAATATGCCGAAATGCTGAAGGCCGCAGGGATCGATCCCGCCGAATTGGTCAACACCGTGGTGCCCGAGAATACCAAGGTCAGCAAACGTGCGCCCCGCCCCGCCAAATATCGTTATCTGGACAATGGTGTGGAAAAAACCTGGACCGGTCAGGGCCGCATGCCCTCGGTCATTGCCAAGGCCGTTGCCGAGGGCAAATCCCTGGAAGCCTTTGCCATCTGACAGCAATATCAGGCCCCTTTCCACAGCAATAAAAAAACCTCGCAAGGCGAGGTTTTTTTTATTGCCGCTTCGAGCGGTTGTCAGCCTCTGTCAGCCGCCTTGACCCAGAGGATCTCCGGGGTACCCGACGATACCAGCAGGTATCGGGCGATGGTGAAAAACCAGTCGCTCAGCCGGTTGAGGTAGGGCAAAACGGCCGGATTCACCCGCTCTACGCGGCTCAACCCAAGCAGCAGGCGCTCGCAGCGACGGGTCAGGGTACGCACCACATGTGCCTGGGCCGCCGCCCGCGAACCGCTCGGCAAAATAAAATTGCGCAGCACCGGCAACCCGGCACTGTAGCCATCGATCTGTTGCTCGAGCCTGTTCGTCCAAGCCTCGTTCACCTGCCACAGCGTATCCGTTTGCGATTCACTGGAAAATGCCAGCTCCCCGCCCAGATCAAACAGCTCCTGCTGCAACAATATGAGATCGGCCAGGAGTGTCGTCTCCCCGGCGGGTATTTCAGCCATCAACAAGCCTATTTGGGAATTCAGCTCGTCGATGGCACCATAGGTCTCGACACGTTTATCGTCTTTGGCCAGGGAAGTGCCATCGGCCAGTCGCGTGAGCCCCTTGTCCCCTTGCCTTGTATATATTCTCATTCTGACATCCTGTTAATAATGGGAATAATCATGGACTCGAGTCCATTGAGCTTTATCTCGTAGGCCAGAGCCAGAGACTCGCCCAGGGTACCGGCTGGAAAACCGCTTCGCGCCATCCATACCAGATAGGGTTCGGGAATATCGATGATGCGCCACCCCTTGTATTTCCCGTAAGGCATCTTGCTGGCCAGCGTCAGCAAGATGCGCTCATCGCTGAGTCCATCCATATCAATCGATATTCAGGTATTTATGGGTCTGGATGGAGAGTCGCCAGTTACGGGCGATGCAGGTCGCCATGGCCAGCTCCGTGGCCCTGGCTTTCTGGCTGATGGGTTGCAGCGCAATCATCACGTCGGGGCGCAGCCTGGCGGTGGCCAGCAGGGCATCCAGCTCCTCGATATGGTGCTTGGTGGCCACCGGGTGCTTGATCTCGTTGGCCCGCTCGAGGGCAGAGACCAGCACCGGCAACCCACCCTTCATGCCGATCTTGGGGGAAACAGTCACCCAGGTCTGCTCATGGGTCAGCACCTCGCTGGTCCCGCTGGTTTCGATCTGCACCTGATAACCCGATGCCACCAGGGCCGAAGAGAGCTCGCGCAAGTCGTAGAGGCAGGGCTCACCACCGGTCAACACCACGTGACGGGCCCGGTAACCGAGCCGGGTAAAGCTGGCCAGAATATCTTCCGTGCTCATCTTGCTCCAGCCGTCGGACTCATTGGAACGATCGAGCACCTCGCCAGGGGCCACCTCACGCTCGGGGTCCACCACCCAGGTGTGGCGGGTATCGCACCAGGGGCAGCCCACCGGGCAGCCCTGAAGGCGAACGAAGATGGCGGGCAGGCCGGTAAATACCCCCTCCCCCTGGATGGTCTGGAAGATCTCGTTGATTGGGTAGTGCATCTTGGTCACGACTTGCTGCAAAAGGGGCGGATTATACCCCAAACCCGGGCTAGGCACAGGCTCAGGATCCGCTTTTCTCGCCCAGTCCGCTCTTCTCGTAAAGTCTGGCACGGATGCCGCTCTTGTCAGCCAGATAGTGATCCAGGCCACGGCGACGCAGCTCGCAGGCCGGACAGGCCCCGCAACCATCTCCCTGGATTCCGTTGTAGCAAGTGAGCGTCTGGTGACGCACGGTATCGAGGTGACCGTAATGATCCGCCAGCGCCCAGGTTTCGGCCTTGTCGAGCCACATCAGGGGGGTTTCGAAGCGGATGGGGCGATCCAGCCCCAGGGAGACCGCCTGATTGAGCGCCTTGACGAAGTTGTCGCGGCAATCGGGATAGCCGGAAAAGTCGGTCTCGCACACCCCGGTGATCACCGCTTCGGCGCCCACCTGATAGGCATAGATGGCCGCCAGGGTCAGGAACAGGATGTTACGTCCCGGCACGAAGGTGTTGGGCAGGCCGTTCTCCTGGAGCTCGAAGCTCACCGGTATGTCGTCCCGGGTCAGCGCAGAGATGGCCAGCTCCCCGAGCATGGTCACATCCATTACCTTGTGGGCGGCGATCCCGAGCGCCGTCGCCAGATGGCGGGCGGTGTCAATCTCCGCCCGGTGGCGCTGGCCGTAATCGAAGGTGATGGCATGCACTTCGTCATAGCGGGCCTGCGCCTGCACCAGACAGGTGGTGCTGTCCTGCCCGCCACTGAAGACCACGACGGCTTTTTTCATGTTTTTCACTCCTCTGGGCAACTCAACGGCGGCGGCCTTGTGCAAAGTCATGCCACTGCCGGTTCAAATGGGTAAACAGGGTCATCAGCGGGGCGAAGCGCTCAGGCTCTCCTTCCCACCGGGACAACAGATGGTAGCCCGCCTCCAGGGTGGACAGTGCCTCCTCAAAGGGCTTCTTGCGAATGGAATATTGCCCGGCAATGGCGCCGAGGGTGATCCGCGGCAACCCGAGCAGTGCAGGCGAGCTGTGCAACATGCGATAGGCTTTGCGCCAGGTACCATCGAGGAGGATGAAGTGGGCTCGCACGGTGCGTCCACGCCTCAGGAGATGCTCCCTTGCCTCTATCAGGGTCAGGGCCTCCTCATCGGGCCACAGCACGTAGCACTGGACAGCGGGGTCAGCAAGCAGGGTATTGAGCCCTTCATCGTCGGAAAAGTCCTCTCCCACATGGATGCGCACATCGGTCAGGGACGCCGCCAGCAACGCAGCCGTCCCCTTGGGGTGACCTACTTCGGCAGGGTGTTGCAGAATATGGAGCGCAGCCAGGTTCGGCACCCGCTGAATATAATCGCACAGGCACGCTTTGAGGGCCCGGGTACAGCGTGTACAGTATCGGCTCTCTTTGTCGTTGGGCTGCTTCATGTTGTCAGGAAAATCGGGTCTGCTCTGGGTCATCGCGCTTTCGCTCGTCACTGCCTTGCTCTTTTTCACCGTGCCAAATCATCAGCTCGCCTTCGATCGCGACCTGATCGCCCAGGGCGAAGGGTGGCGCATCATAACAGGCAATCTGGCACACACCAATGGATGGCATCTGCTGCTCAACCTGAGCGGTCTGGCCGTGCTCTACAGCCTGTTTCAGGAGTACCTGACGGGATGGCGCCTGCCCGTGCTGCTGCTGCTGCTGGGGACGGCGGTCGGACTCGGCATCTGGTGGGGCTGCCCGCAAACCCAGTGGTACATGGGACTCTCCGGCCTGCTGCACGGCTTGTTCGTATGGGGTGCCATGCAGGACATCCGCTTTCGCCGTCACTCCGGCTGGCTGATGCTGGCGGGCGTCGCCATCAAGCTCGGTGTGGACTTTTACAGTGCCGGCGAGAGCCCTGTCTCCGCCTTGATCGGTGCCAGGGTACACATCGAGTCACACTTCATCGGTGCACTCGCCGGCCTGCTCCTCGGCCTCTTCCCCATTCGTCTGGACGCCCAGGCCGTTCACTCCTGAGCTCCCCATAGGCAAGGCCAGCCCACGGCCAAAATGCAGCAGGCCGGATCTGGGATCCGGCCTGCGCTCATTCGCCCATTACGCCGTTACCGGCAAAGCTCGGCATTGATCGCCCCAAGCACGGCGGCGGGATCCGAGGACTGGGTGATGGGACGACCGATCACCAGATAATCCGCACCCGCCTCCACCGCTGCCAGCGGCGTCATGACGCGGCGCTGATCACCGGCAGCCGATCCGCTCGGACGAATGCCCGGCGTCACCAGCTTGAAT
Source organism: Aeromonas sp. FDAARGOS 1406 (assembly GCF_019048565.1). NCBI lineage: Bacteria > Pseudomonadati > Pseudomonadota > Gammaproteobacteria > Aeromonadales > Aeromonadaceae > Aeromonas > Aeromonas sp. FDAARGOS 1406. The sequence continues at coordinate 39,936 of NZ_CP077378.1, read as the reverse complement.
TCGGCTCCCAGCAGCTCCTTCAGCACACTCGCCTCTTCCGCGGAGCAGACCACACCATCCAGCCCGGCCGTCTTGGCAAGGGTGGCCAGGCGGATCACCTGTTCTGCCGGCGTCACATCCAGACCCAGGGGCACCATGTCGGACTGCTCCATACTGGTCAGCACGGTTACCCCGATGAGCAGGGGCGCCTTGTCGCCGTATGGCAGCAACGCCTCTCTGGCGGCACGCATCATGCGTTCGCCACCGCTGGCATGGACATTCACCATCCAGACGCCCAGCTCCGCACTGGCCGCCACCGCCTTGGCGACGGTGTTGGGAATATCGTGAAATTTCAGATCCAGGAAGACGTCGAACCCCTTGGCCACCAGTTGACGAACGAACTGGGGACCAAACAGGGTAAACATCTCCTTGCCTACCTTGAGGCGGCACTGGGCCGGTGAGATCTGCTCAATGAAGGCAAAGGCGTCGGCTTCGTGCTGATAATCCAGCGCGACCAGTACTTTGGGGTCTTGCATGTCACTTCCTATGGATTGTTATGCCACAGCCAGGCACAGCAGAGCCGGGGCCCGGTTGCACGCTGGCATCTGAAATTCTTGGGTATCCGTGCTCGCCCGGGCGCGCTGGCCTCGCTGGCGTTTACTCTCCATCCAGCCCTCGGATCGGCTTGATGGTGCCCCACTGCCGGCAGGAAGGGCATTGCCAGAACAGCGAATGGGTGGCAAAGCCGCACTGGCGGCACTTGTGGGTCGACTTGATCTTGATCTGCTCACCGACCAACTGTTGCAGCAGCTCCAGGCTCTCCTTGGCAGGCCCCTCCTCGGCACTGGCCAACTGGAAACCGACCAGCTGATAAAACCCCTTCATGGAGGGGTGGCGACGCAGTTGGCGCAGCACCAGCGCACGGGCCTGACTCAACCCATCGCGGGCCTCCACCAGATTGGCCAGCGCCAGGGTCACGCTGACCCCCGCATGATCCTCTACCGCTTTTTCAAGCAGCGGGATCAGCTCCTGGCTGCGACCAAGCTGGCGATAGCATTCGAGCAGTTTTGGCATGGCTTCGGAGGCAAAGTCGATGTCCTGCTCGAACACCCGCAGGAGCTCCTTGGCCGCATCCTCGAACCTGCCCTCCTCCATCGCCAGATCGGCCAGCCGCAGGCTGGCGCGGGCACAGGCCGGGTGGGCACCGAGCGCACGCTTGAGCTTGGCGATGCCCGCAGGCTTGTCGCCATCGCGCAAGGCACTCTCCGCCTGTTCGCAATAGAAGTGGGAAATGGGCTCGGCCAGTTTCTTGCCCTGGAATTTCTGCAGACGCACCGCCACGGCGATGGCATTGTCCCAGTCACGCAACTGCTGATGAATGATCAGGAGCTGTGCCAGAGCCGTCTCTTCGAAATCGCTGTCATCACACAGCTCTTTCCAGAGTGCTTCGGCCCGATCGAGCAATCCGGCAGCCAGAAAGTCACGGGCCAGCTCCTGCAAGGCAAGCTGACGCTGCTCACGGGTCAGCTGACGGGCGACCAGGTTCTGGTGGATCTTGATGGCGCGATCGACCTCGCCCCGTTGACGGAACAGGTTGCCGAGGGAGAGGTGGGTTTCGATGGTTTCGCTGTCGACTTCCAGCAGCTGGATAAAGAGATCCACCGCCTTGTCCGACTCGTCAGAGAGCAAATAGTTGAGGCCCGCCACGTACTGGCGGGAAAACTGGTTACTCTGTTGCTGGGTGTCCTGGCGAACACTCCTGCGGCCCATGTACCAGCCATAACCGGCGGCGATGGGCAACAGCAGGAAAAGCAGTTCAAGCATCGAGGGACATTATTCCTTGGCTGTCGACCGGGCAAGCTCCAACTCGCGAGATTGACGACGCATGGTTCGGTTCAGGGTGCGATTTTGCAGTTTGAGACGCAGGAACAGCAGACCAAATACCAGCCAGCCCAGCAGAAAACCGCCGGCGAAGAAGAACCCCAGCAACATGGAGAGCGAGAACTCCCCCTGGGCAATCAGGTAGTTGAACTGCACCAGCTGACCATTTTGAGAACCGATGGCAAGGGTCAGGACAAACACCAGCACCAGTGGAATGAGGGCCAAGATACGCTTCATGGGAGCTCCCTGTCTGTAGCGAATGAGTGACTGATTATCCTTAAAATCACAGGCAGACTCTAGCGCGAATGGGAAAAGAGTGTGAGAAACCCGACAACGGGCAGACTCCAGGCCATAAAAATGAAAAAGGCATACTCAGGTATGCCGTTTTCTGCATTATTCGATGATGTTGACGCGTTCGCGCAACTCTTTGCCAGGTTTGAAGTGCGGGACATATTTCCCGGTCAGTTCAACCTTGTCCCCGGTCTTGGGGTTGCGACCCACGCGGGGCGCACGATAGTGCAGCGAGAAACTGCCAAATCCTCGGATTTCAATCCGGTCGCCGTTTTGCAAGGTCGATGCCATCTGCTCAAGGATCTCCTTGATTGCGGCTTCGACATCCTTGGCCGGCATATGCATGCGGCTGGCTGCCAGTTGTTCGATGAGATCTGATTTGGTCATAAGGTTAAATCTCCTTCCCCGATCACATGCAATAATCATTTTGCCAAGATAAAAAAGGGCGGCGCAATGCCGCCCTTTTCTTGCATCAAGGATTACTCACCCTTGGCGGCTTTGAACGCTTCCATCATGGCATTGCTGAACACAACTTCTTCTTGTTGGTTCAGGCTGTCGATGGCAACACGCTCATCAGCCTCGTCCTTGGCACGGACAGACAGGCTTACGGTGCGGTTCTTGCGATCAACGCCCATGAATTTGGCTTCAACTTCGTCACCAACAGACAGCACCAGAGTGGCGTCTTCTACACGGTCACGAGCAGCGTCGGAGGCACGCAGGTAGCCTTCTACGCCGTCAGCCAGTTCGATCACGGCACCCTTGGCATCAACCTCGGTAACCTTGCCCTTCACAATAGCACCTTTCTTGTTGTCAGACAGGTACTTATTGAACGGGTCTTCTTCGATCTGCTTGACGCCCAGGGAGATGCGCTCACGCTCCGGGTCCACTTGCAGAACAACGGCTTCGATTTCGTCGCCCTTCTTGAATTCACGCACGGCTTCTTCGCCCTGGTTGTTCCAGGAGATGTCAGACAGGTGAACCAGGCCGTCGATGCCGCCATCCAGACCGATGAAGATACCGAAGTCAGTGATGGACTTGATCTTGCCGGAAACACGGTCGCCCTTGGCGTGAGTTTCGGCAAACAGCTGCCACGGGTTGGATTTGCACTGCTTCAGACCCAGGGAGATACGACGACGCTCTTCGTCGATGTCCAGAACCATCACGTCAACCACGTCGCCAACGTTGACAACCTTGGACGGGTGGATGTTCTTGTTGGTCCAATCCATCTCGGATACGTGTACCAGGCCTTCCACGCCTTCTTCGATTTCAACGAAGCAGCCGTAGTCGGTCAGGTTGGTCACGCGGCCAGACAGACGGGTGGTCTCCGGGTAACGCTTGGCGATAGCAACCCAGGGATCTTCGCCCAGCTGCTTCAGGCCCAGGGATACACGGGTACGCTCGCGGTCAAACTTCAGAACCTTGACAGCGATCTCGTCGCCAACATTGACGATTTCGGAAGGATGCTTAACGCGCTTCCACGCCATGTCGGTGATGTGCAGCAGGCCGTCAACACCGCCCAGATCTACGAATGCACCGTAGTCGGTCAGGTTCTTGACGATACCCTTAACTTCTTGACCTTCTTGCAGGTTGGCCAGCAGGCTTTCACGCTCGGAGGTGTTCTCGGTCTCGATCACGGCACGACGGGAAACCACAACGTTGTTGCGCTTCTGGTCCAGCTTGATGACTTTGAACTCGAGTTCTTTGTTTTCCAGGTGAGCGGTGTCACGGATCGGACGCACGTCAACCAGAGAACCCGGCAGGAAGGCACGGATGCCGTTCAGCTCAACGGTGAAACCACCCTTGACCTTGCCGTTGATGATACCGATAACGGTAGCTTGCTCTTCGTAAGCTTTTTCAAGCTGCAGCCAGGCTTCGTGGCGCTTGGCTTTTTCGCGGGACAGCTTGGTTTCGCCGAAACCATCTTCGATAGAGTCCAGAGCCACGTCAACGGAGTCACCTACGTTGATTTCCAGCTCGCCCATGGCGTTCTTGAATTCTTCAGCCGGGATAGCAGACTCGGATTTCAGACCAGCATCAACCAGTACGAAACCGTTCTCGATAGCAACGACAGTGCCCTTGACGATGGAACCTTGACGGGTTTCAACGGCGTTCAGGGACTCTTCAAAGAGTTGAGCAAAAGATTCGATCATTGTTTATGTCACAAATGAAACATCCACTTGCAATCCGGCACAAGCGGGGTTGTTTTAAATTATCTGCGCCATCCTTGGTGCAGACGACTGACATCAGTTTGCGCTGACATCACCAAGTTGTTGCTCTGCATAGGCAAGCACCGTTGCCAGCACTTCATCTATGGTCATGGACGTTGAGTCTACAACAAGAGCATCTTCCGCGGGTTTCAGGGGGGCAACGGCGCGATTTCTGTCGCGATCGTCACGTTCCCGAATCTCGGTTAAAAGACGCTCAAAGTTAACATCAAAGCCCTTATCTTGCAACTGCTTATAGCGGCGCTGTGCCCGCTCCTCGGCGCTGGCGTCGAGGAAAATCTTCACATCCGCCTCGGGGAAAACCACGGTGCCCATGTCGCGACCGTCGGCGATGAGACCGGGGGCCTGGCGGAATGCACGCTGACGGCGCAGCAGGGCTTCACGTACCCGGGGAAACGCCGCGATTTTGCTGGCCGCGTTGCCCACTTCTTCAGTACGAATGGTACGGGAAACATCCTCCCCTTCGAGGATCACCTTGACCAGCGCCCCTTCTACCTGGAATTGCACATCCAGATTGGCGGCCAGGGGAACCAATGCGGCTTCGGAATCGAGCTCCACATCGTGATGCAGGGCTGCCAGGGAGAGCACCCGGTAGATGGCACCGGAATCGAGCAGGTGCCAGCCCAGTTTTTCAGCCAGCAACTGGCACAAGGTGCCTTTTCCTGCTCCACTTGGGCCATCAATAGTCATCACGGGGGCCATCTGAGCCATAACGTTTCTCCTGCGCACTCGGCATCTTGACTGGTTGCACACATCCCTGTCGGGATGGGGTAATGGGCGCCGATTATACCCGAATGCGCCGTCGCTGGCAGTTGTCAGGGCACACAATTGCGCAAAAGTCGTCGCGATTGCACCTATTCTGACCAATCGGGTTAACCCACTTCTCACGCAAGGTTTTGTTCTTATGGTTGTTCCGAACAATGCGCGCTAAACTGGCCGCCCTTTTTTAAGCAGCTGTAGTCAGGAGCAACCATATGAGCAGCGTTACCCTCGTGGCCAAATCCAAGTTGCCGACCCCCTGGGGCACTTTCACGCTGGTTGGTTTTCAGGAAACCGGCACGGGCAAGGATCATGCCGCGCTGGTGATGGGCGATATCGCAGACGGCGAACCCGTGCTGGGACGCATTCATTCCGAGTGTCTGACCGGGGATGCCCTGTTCAGTCTGCGTTGTGACTGCGGCTTCCAATTGCAGGCCGCTCTGGAAAACATCGCCAAGGCGGGCCGCGGCGTCCTGCTGTATGTCCGTCAGGAAGGGCGAGGCATCGGCTTGCTCAACAAGATCCGGGCCTATCATCTGCAGGATCAGGGGGCCGATACCGTGGAGGCCAACGTGGCGCTTGGCTTTGCCGCCGACATGCGTGACTACACCATCTGCGCCGACATGCTCAAGGCGCTCGAGGTCAAGTCCCTGCGCCTGATGACCAACAACCCGCGCAAGTTGAAGGCGATGGAATCCTTTGGCATCCCGGTGGCGGAGCGCGTGCCCCTTCAGGAAGGTCGCAATCCCCACAACGAGTTTTATCTCTCCACCAAGGCAAACAAGCTGGATCACCTGTTCAAGAAATAAGGTTGCATCCACCTTGTCAGCATACGCCTCCAGATTGGAGGCGTTTTTATTGGTGATACCACTGAATCATTCAGTATCTGTAGCGTAATGATTAGACACATCCCCTTGCGCCAGCAAAAAATCCCGCAATGCCCGGTTCGCCATGGAGAGCGGATCCCCCCGTCGCCAGGCTACGCAGAGATCCAGGAAAATAGGGGGTGAAAAAGGGATGCCGGTGAGGGCCGGCTCCTCTTCCAGCGCCATGCGCAGGAAGGTGGTCACGGCGAATCCCTGACGCACCACCGCCTTGAGCAGCGGGATGAGATTGCTTTCGAACGCGATGTCAGGCTCTACCCCCAGCCCCTGCGCCAACACTTCCATGTGTTCCCTGTGGTAGAAGCCTCGCCGGAACATGGCGAGCTCCTGGCCGAAGAACTGTGGCAGCGAGACCGACTCAGCGCCGCGCAGGGGGTGCTCCTCCCCCACCACCATCAGCATCTCTTCCCGCAGCAGTTGCGCCCCCTCGAGGGCCGGTGGCAGATCGCTGGTGATGAGGATGGCGAGATCCAGACTGCCATCCACCATGCGGCTGAGCAGCTCCCGGGTGCCCGCCTCCTCCACCCGGATCTTCAAGCCGGGGTAGCGATGCTTGAACGCCATCAGGATTGGCGGGAAGTAATAGGATCCCATCATGTAGGGGATGCCGATGCGCACCTCCCCCCGCTCCAGCCCCTTGAGCTCGGCCATCTCGGCCTCGGCCTGGTGCATCTGGCGCAGCAGCCGTTCGGCGTGGCGACAGAGGACCTCTCCCTCCGGGGTGAGGCGCACGCTGCGGTCCTGCCGGTCAAACAGCCGCAGATCGAGCTGCTGCTCCAGCTTGGCGATGGCCATGCTGACGGCAGGCTGGGCTACGTTCAGCCCCTGGGCCGCCCTGGTGAAGGAGCCGGCATCGCGCACCGCCAGCAGGTATCCGAGCTGTTTCAGATCCATATCAATTTCACTTATCAGGGTAATAACTTAAATATATTATATTTATACGTTTCGTCGCACTACCCTGCACAAAAGTCGTCGGGACAACTCCATATGATCGAAGTAGGCAGTCGCGAATGGATACGCGCCACCCTGGCCCTCAGCCTGGGTTCCTTCCTGGTATTCCTCAATCTCTACCAGACCCATCCCCTGCTGCCGCTCCTGGCAGAGGTCTTCTCCGTCAGCGCCCTGTCCGCCAGCTGGACGCTGGCAGGCTGCACCGCAGGGCTTGCAGGCTCCCTGCTCGTCTGTGCCCGTCTGGCTGATCGGTTCGGACGGCGGCGGATCATGCTGTGGACCCTGGCGGCCGCCATCCTGCTCTCCCTGTGCATCCCCTGGGTCACCCACTTTGATGTGCTGGTGAGCCTGCGCATCCTGCAAGGCGTCCTGCTGGCAGGGCTGCCCGCCACCGCCATTGCCTACATGGGGGAAGAGTTCAGCAAACGTGCCCTCATCGTAGCCGTCGGCGTCTATATCGCGGCCAACTCCCTGGGGGGCATCGCGGGCCGGGTGGTCGGCGGTCTGCTGGCTGGCTGGTTTGGTGACTGGCAGCACACCTTCCTCGGTATCGGGATCATCAGCCTCGCCCTGCTGCCACTGGTTATCTGGCTGCTGCCCGCCCAGCGCTGCTTCGTGGCCGTGGAGGCAGCGCCTGGGCAACTGCGCCGCGCCATCCAGAGCCACCTTGGCAACCCCTTGCTGGTGGGGGCCTATCTCATCGGCGGCCTCAACTTCATGGTCTTCCTGAACCAGTACAGCTATCTCACCTTTCTGCTGGCCAAGGCCCCCTTCTCCCTGCCGACCCAGTGGCTCGGCATGCTGTTTCTGACCTACCTCACCGGTACCGTCGCCTCTTCACTGAGCGGCCGCGGGGCCAATCGCTGGGGAGCACAACGCCTGCTGCTGGCAGGAATAACCTTGATGGCACTCGGCAGCCTGGCCCTGTTGCAGGGGAGCCTTGTCGCCATCATCGGGGGATTGCTTGTCTCGAGCTTTGGCTTCTTCCTCGCCCACGCCTGTGCCAGCGCCTGGGTCGGCCAGCACGTGGAGCACAACCGGGCGCTCGCCTCGTCGCTCTATCTGGTGGGGTACTACCTGGGAGCCAGTCTGGGCGGGCTTTATCTGCATCCCTTCTGGGAGCAGGGGGGGCTCTGGGGTCTGGTACTCGGCATCGAGCTGGTGTTGATGATCACCGCGGGGTTGAGCCTCTGGCTCGGTCACTTGAAAGGACGTGTGGCGCCCGCTTGTGCGTTGACGCCACAGGGTCAGGCTCCCGTCAACGGGCCCTCCCCTCACAGACCGTCATAATAGTCCGCCGGTACCGGCACTACGGCGCCGGTGCACAGCTCTTCGTCTATCACCTCGTCAAGCGAGCGCAGATGAAACTTGATCTGCCCAGAAGGCAGCATCAATCCTATATCCGGGTTGCGTCCGTCATCGATGTTGCCGGTCTTGAAGGGGACATCGGGATGCGTCGCCACCAAGGCCGTGAGCGAGGGCACCACCAGCTCGATATGTTCGAGCCCGGCCTGATGGCTTCGGCCCGCCTTGGGGGCGGCCAGTTCGATGCAGGGGACAGTCACCTGCTCCCAGCAGACGGGCTGGTGCAGGCGATAGGTGGCGATGGGACGCCCGCCTATCATCCCCTCCACCAGCAAGACTCCGTGGGCGGCCAGCACCGCTTTCAACTCCAGATATTCCGGCAGGGTGGCAGCGCGGTAGCAGAGGTGATCCACCACGGGGGAGCCATTGACTCCCATGACGGCACGCATTTCCGTGAGCAGTTGGCAAACAAATGGGGCCATGGGCCCCAGTGTGGAATCCAGGGGATGTGACATGATCACCATTTCTTCTTGGGTTGGAACAGGACGTCCAGTTCGTCCGTCTCTTTGTCCTTGATGTTTTGCAGCTCCTTCTCGCTGTGCTGCTGCAGGTGTTCTTCCAGCTGGCGCATCCCCTGACGCATGTCCTCTTCCCGCGCCAGCAGGTAGGGATCCTTGTCGGTGACATTGGCCAGCGCCCCCAGCCCCTTGGTGTAGAGCTGGCGGCAGGTGCCGTACTGCCCCTGGATCTGGGCATCCATGGCCCGCTTGAGCAGGTTGGCGATGTTGATCTTGAGCTGCATCAGCTCGAGGCGGCGATCCTCCTGGGCAAAGCCCTGGGGATCTATCTTGCCCTTGTTGTGCTCGACCCGCAGCACGGCCCGCATCTTCTTGGCCAGTTGCAGCATCTGGATGGCCTGGCGGTCGGACTCCGGCGTCTTGAAATGTCCCTCGTCCTGGCTGCTGTAGTTCTCCTGCACGTTCTTGATCTGGAGCTGGACGTCGGCGATGCGCTGCTTGACCTGCGCATTGGGCATCACCAGCGCGATGGCGCGGTAGGCATCCAGGATCCGGTGTTGCAACAGCAGCACCATGTTTTTGGAAAAGGGCACCAGGTTGACGTTCAGCAACACCTCTTCAGTCTCGTCTGCCACCGCCTTGTGACGGGCAATGGCCTGGCGCTTGTCCGATTCGGCCTTCTGCTTGTATTGCTGCACCACGTTATAGGCGATGACCAGAAACAGGAGTGCGCCGATTGACAGCAATATCAGGGTTAAAATCATAGGGTGTTCACACTCCAGTCCCAATCCAATTGCGAGATCCTACAACAGCTTAGCCTCATAGGGTAGCGCCCAGATCCCGTATTGCCTCACAAGAACGCTCGCAGGCGGTGACCGCATCCGGTGCGTCATGCTCCATATCGCCCGCCGCCCCCATTACTTGAGGCAAAAACCCTTCGACTGCAGGAATCCCAGCATGAAGGGCCTCGCCTCCTTGCCCAGGATCCCCCTGATCTCTCCGCTCCAGGTCTGATCCTTGTTGTTGCTGCTGCGGGCCTGGTAGTAGTCGTGGATCTGCCCGTCATACCGGGCCAGCAGGGCGCGGTCCAGGGTGGCAGGATAGCGGTTCTCGTGCACCACCAGCGCCCGGGGCAGCCGCGGTTTTTGCTCCGGCCGCTGGGCGGGATGACCCAGGCAGAGGCCAAACAGCGGGATCACCTGATGGGGCAGACCCAGCACCTCACTCACCTCGGCCGGATTGTTGCGAATGCCGCCGATATAGACCCCCCCCAGCCCAAGTGACTGGGCCGCCAGCAAGGCATTTTGCGCCATCAGGGCGCCATCGATGGCCCCGATCATGAGCTGCTCCACAAAGCCGGTGCGGGCCTCCGGCACTATCTGGCTGTGACGATGGTAGTCGGCGCAAAACACCAGAAACTCCGCCGCCTCGACCACATAGGCCTGATGGCCGGCCAGCTCCGCCAGGGTGGCCCGCAGCCCCTTGTCGGTGACCCGGATGATGCTGTTGGCCTGGAGGAAGCTGGAGCTTGCGGCGCTCTGGGCGGCGCTCAGGATCTGATCCAGCTGCTCTGCGCTGACGGGCTCTGGGGTGAACTGGCGAATAGAGCGATGGGAAAGAATGAGATCGATGGTCGGGTTCATGGTACCTCCGGGATGAAGGCCACACTCTACCCAAAAAAAGCGGGGGGCCCAAGGCCCCCCGTCACCCTCAAGGGGCAGGATAGACATAGGGGGCCTGCAACCCAAGCGGGAACCCCAGCGCCCAGTAGAGCAGCAGGAAGCCCGTCCAGCTCACCAGGAAGGCCAGGGAGTAAGGCAGCATCATGGAGACCAGGGTGCCGATGCCTGTGCTCTTTACATACTGCTGGCAATAGACCACCACCAGGGGGAAGAAGACCATCAGCGGGGTGATGATATTGGAGGCGGAATCCCCCACTCGATACGCGGCCTGAGTCAGCTCGGGCGAGATCCCCACCGCCATCAGCATGGGCACCAGGATGGGGCTGATGAGGGCCCACTTGGCGGAGGCCGAACCCACCACCAGGTTGACGGTGGCCGTCAGCAGTATGATGCCGACGATGGTCACCTCTCCCGGCAGCGCCAGGGCGTGAAGCACCTCGGCACCGGAGAGCGCCAGCAGGGTACCGAGGTTGGAATCCCCGAACGCCTTGATGAAGAGGGCGCAGAAGAAAGCCATCACCATGTAGGAGCCCATCTTGTTCATGGTGGCCGACATGGCGTCGATCACATCCTTGCCGCTCTTGAAGCTGCCGGCGACAAAGCCGTAGACGATCCCAGGCAGGATGAAGAGCAGGAAGATGAGGGGCACGATGGACTTCATCACCGGTGCGGCGAAGGTGGTGAGGGAACCGTCCGGTGCCCGCATCGGCGAGTCGCCGGGGGCCAGCGCCAGCCCCAGCAGCACCACGGCCGCCAGCATGGCGAACCCGGCCCAGTTGAAGGCCCGGCTTTCCTGGGCGCTGTAACGACCCATCTCGTCGGCGCTCTCCAGATCCTCGTTGAGGGGCACTTGCTTGAGGCGCGGCTCGACAATCTTCTCGGTGACAAACCAGCCCACGCAGATGATCAGCAAGGAAGAAGCACCGGTGAAGATGATATTGCACAGGGTGTTGACCATGTAGTCAGGGTCGAACAACTGGGCTGCAGACTGGGTGAAACCCTGAAGCAGCGCATCCCCGCCGGAGGGCAGGAAGTTGGCGGCAAATCCGCCGGAAACCCCGGCAAAGGCTGCGGCAATCCCCGCCAGCGGGTGGCGACCCGCTGCATGGAAGATGATGCCGCCAATGGGGATCACCAGCACATAGCCCGCATCGGCGGCGGTATGGCTGACGATGGCCACCAGGATCAGCATGGGGGTCAGAAAGCGTGCCGGCGTCACCTTGAGCAGCTTCTTGAGCCCGGTGTTGATGAAACCGGACTGTTCAGCCACCCCGACCCCCAGCATGGCCACCAGCACGATGCCAAGGGGAGCAAACCCGGTGAACGTGGTGACCATGCTGGCGAGAAAGTCCGCCAGCCCTGCCCCAGTCAAGAGGTTGTTGATGACCACGGCCTCTCCGGTGCGGGGATTGACCAGATCGAAGGAGAACTGGGAGCCTATCCAGGAGCCGACCCAGACGATCAGCAAGGCATAGAGGAAGAGCATGGCGGGATCGGGCAGCTTGTTGCCCGCCTTCTCCACCCCGTTCAGAAAGCGGTTCAACCAGCCGTTGGGAGGGGCCGGACGCTCGTTCACTGTAGCTTGACTCATTATGGTGATACTCCATTACCAAGGAATGAGCGCGCATACTAGCGATAACGTCTAATGGATCCCATGATATGAGACAAAAATTCGATTAATTATGTTTAATTTGGCATCTCGCACTTCATAAATGGGAGATGCCGCACATTTATCGACAACTTGCTCAATGGTTTGCGAGGGGATAGCGGCCCAGCCGGCACTGTACTGCGAACCCCGCCGCCGCCACCTCTTCCGGTGTCATGGGACGGCTGAACAGAAATCCCTGGAAGACATGGCAACCCTGGGTCTGCAGGGCCGCGAGCTCGTGCTCCTCCTCCACCCCTTCCGCCAGGATCCCGAGCCCCAGACTGGTGGCCATGGCCACCGTCGCCCGGATCACCGGCAGGTTGAGCCCCACCACGAAGGAGCGGTCCAGCTTGATGGTGTCGATGGGCAACCGGTTGAGGTAGGCAAGCGACGAGTACCCCGTCCCGAAGTCGTCGATGGCGATCTTGATCCCCTGCTCGCTCAGGGCGTCGAGGATCTCGATGCACCCCTTCATGTCGAGCATCAGCACCGTCTCGGTCAGCTCCAGGGTCAGCAGCGCCGCCTCCACCGAGAATGCCTCGAGCAGTTGGGCCACCAGCTCCGGCAAACTGGCAGAGAGCTGGAAGCCCGAGAGATTGACCGACACCGGCACCCTCACCCCGTCCTGTCGCTGCCACTCCCCCATCTGGGCCAATGCGGTGGAAAGCACCCAGCTTCCAATTTCCCGGATGAGCCCCATCTCTTCGGCCAGCGGAATGAACTCCGCCGGCGACACATGGCCGAGCACGGGATTGTACCAGCGTACCAGGGCCTCGAAACCGATGACCCGACCTTGCGCCACATCCACCTGGGGCTGATAGCGCAGGCTGAGCTCCCCCCGACCGACGGCCTTGGCCAGAAACTGCTTGAGGGTCAGCTTGCGATGCAGGCTTTGCTGCATGCTGGGGGTGAAGCGCTGCCAGCGAAGCCGCCCCATCTGCTTGGCCTGGTACATGGCCATGTCGGCACGGGTGATGAGGTTGTCGCCGTCATCCGCGTCGTCCGGGTAGATGGCGATGCCGATGCTGCCGCCGATGGTGACCTCGGGGACACCGCTCAGCTGCAGTGGCTTGCTCATCTGGGAGAGCATGAGATCCGCCACCTCCTGGGCCCGATCGCTCGCCTGGTTGAGGGGCACCAGGGCGGTGAACTCGTCCCCGCCAAGGCGCGCCAGCTCCACGTCCCGCGGGCAGATCTGCTTGAGCCGTCCGGCGACCCGCTCCAGCAGGCGATCCCCGGCCTTGTGGCCGTAGTTGTCATTGACCAGCTTGAAGTTGTCCAGATCCATGAACACCAGGGCAAAGCGCCCCCCGAGGCCGCAATAGGCTTCCAGGGATTTCATCAGGCCGTAGCGGTTGAGCAGCCCGGTGAGGGAGTCGTGCCAGGCCAGGTGGCGATGCTCCAGCTCTTCGAGCTTGCGATCCGTGATGTCCCGCATGGTCAGCAGGATCCGTGCCCCCTGCTGGATATGGCGAAACTGGTACTGGAACCAGCGCATCCCCTTCTGGGTGCGACACTCCCCTTCAGCCACCACTTCGTCCAGACGGGAGAGGCGACGATAGAAGGCCTCGTCCGCACCGGAGAAGATCTGGGGCAGCGTCAGAATGCCGGTGCCAAAGCACATGTCGAAGTGATGGTTGCCGCTCTCGAGGCGCCCCTCGTTGTCAAAGAGACAGGCCAGGGTGTCGCCGGTGGCGAGGGAGGACTCCTGATAGAGGGTGTCGGCATCGATGACCGCTTCCGCCATCATCATCTGCCGTCCAGCAAGCTGGATCCCGGAAAGACGCAGATAAACCTGCTTCTTGACCCCCTTGGGCGAGAGGGTCCACCACTCGTTGTAACTGCGCTCCTGCTGGAAATCGCCGAGATAGCGCTGCAGCAGCAGATCGATGGCGGCGGCCATGTCGGCGGAGAAATCCCGGGACTTCAGCTCGGCCAGGGAGCTCGCCTCCCAGAGCCCGAGGGCAGCATCGTTGGCCCAGTAAATATGATGACGCTGGATGTCATAGACCCAGACAGGCGTGTGGAGGACATCCATCACGGTGAGCAGGCGTTCGTCTAGCGTATTCATGTTGAGTGATGATTCATGCTGAAAGCTCATGGTCGAACCAGTCGCTTGCGCCCCCTGACAGGAGCATTCACGCTGGTACAAAATCCGTTCCGGCCCATAATCGGATAACAAACGGATGAAAAAAGGCCGAAATCATATGAAAACGCTACATGTGATCCCCATGGTACGAAGAAATGGACTCACACTGGTATTGTTGGGCATGGTGATAACCATTGCTATGATTTTTATACTTTTTTTTCTTCGTGAACAACTACTAATCCCCGCCATTTCCCTCCTCCTCGTGGGCCTGATGACAATTCTTGTCGGGGTTTGGAAACTGGGTGAGCCTCATTTTAGTCTCTCTTTGTGTCAGGACTGCCTGCAATACCATCACAAGTACGGCGGCTGGATCCTGAAATGGAGAAATATTCAGCGAATTGACCAACCACGTATCCATTTGGGGTGGGATCTGGTGGAGCTGCCCTACATCGGTTTGAAAATAAAGGATTACGACGCTTTTTTGACGCTGATCACACCCCGGCTCGCCGTCCGTCTGCTGACCGAGCAGCGCGCCGTGCTGATGCAGGCCATGCGAAGCGAGCGCTCCGACTGCCCGACCGGAGGGTGCGGCAGTGGGCTCCTGGGAGAGGGACTGCTGGAGGAGAGCCGCTTCTGCTCACCCTCCGGCCAGCGCTATGAGGGGGTGATCGCCATGCTCGGCAACCGCATGGCACGGCTGCGTGATTTGCTGGGGTACGATCTGCTGGTGCCCGACAACAGCCTGGACAGATCCCCGGAAGATTTCGTCCATCTGCTCCAGCAATACCAGCGCGAGTCGAATCTAATCCAGATCAATTAAACGCCGGATTGCGCTTGCCAAGCCCGGTGACTCTTCATAAGGTCACTGGCTTGTTACAGCCAGAACACCCCCTAAAACCGCTATGAAGTACATCGAAGAGTTCTATCTGTTCGTCAAGGTGGTGCAAGAGGGCGGTTTCTCCCACGCCGCCGCTGCGCTGGGCATGCCGACCGGCACCATCAGTCGACGTATCTCCCAACTGGAAGAGCAGCTCGGATGCAGCCTGCTGCACAGATCCACCCGCAAGCTGCGTCTCACGGACGAAGGGCTGCGCTATTACGAGCGCCTCTGTACCCCCCTGGCAGAGATAGAGCAGGCCACCGGCGAAATCCGGGGTGAGGAGACGGACATCAGCGGCCTCATCCGCCTCGCGGCCCCCATCGCCCTCTCCAACACCATCCTGGTCGACATGCTGGCGGACTTCGGCCTGCGCTATCCCGGGGTACAGTTCGACATCCGCCAGTCCAACGATCATGCCCTCCAGGCGGATCAGGACAGGGACCTGGTCTTTTTCAACGGCGAGCTTCCCCAGACCCTGCCCAACGCCCTCTGTCTGGGTTACATCCAGTACGGTCTGTTCGCCTCCCCCCTCTATCTGGAGAAGATGGGTGTGCCCTCCCACCCGACCCAGCTGGAAGAGCACGATCTCATCTACTGCTGGCCCCACCAGCACTGGCAACTGAGCGGGCGGGACGAACAGACGGTCTGCATCAAGCGCACACCCCGCCTTTGCATCGACCAGACCCAGGCCGCCGTGCGGGCAGCCCAACGCCACCTCGGCATCGTCAACGCCCCGCAGCACTATGTGCACCCCTTCCTGCAAGATGGTCAGCTCGTCCCCGTCCTGCCGGACTGGCAGTCGGGAAAACGTCCCTTCTACATGCTCCATTGCCAACCCCGGTTCACCCCGTTGCGTGTTAAGATGTTCGCCGATTTCGTCGAGAAACATTCCGAGCGCTATCGCACCCGTCAGCAGAACGATCAATTTTCACCGGCGCAGCCGCTGCCCGTTGCATCTGACGGCTGATGACCCACACTTAGCGCAATCCTCGTTGCACAGGTCGGCTAACACTATGAATGTATTGATATGTGATGACTCCGGGTTCGCGCGCAAACAGCTGGTGCGCGCCCTGCCCGCCGATTGGGGTGTCACCTTGCACCAGGCCGCGGACGGACTGGAAGGGGTCGAGCAGATCCTGATGGGGCACGGGGACCTGATCTTTCTCGATCTCACCATGCCGGAGATGGACGGATATGGCGTGCTCGAGACCCTCAAGCGAGAAGGGGTGCGCAGCAAGGTGATCGTGGTCTCCGGCGACATCCAGCCGGAAGCCCATGAGCGTGTCATGGCCCTTGGCGCCCTCGATTTCATCAAGAAGCCGGCCTCCCCGGACACCCTCCTTGCCTTGCTCAAGCGCCACGGACTGTGGCAATCGGCCACCCAGGTGACGGCCATCCAGCCCCAGCCCGTCGCCAGCCACCAGGCTGCCCAGAGCAGCATCCAGTTCACCCCCGAGCTGCGGGATGTCTATCAGGAGCTGGCCAACGTCGCCATGGGCCAGGGGGCGGATCTGCTGGCCCGCCTGCTCGGCGCCTTCGTGCTGCTCCCCATCCCCAACGTCAACGTGCTGGAGGTCTCCGAGCTGCACATGGCGCTCTCGGCCGCCGCCGAGTCGGAGACGCTCTCTGCGGTCTGTCAAGGCTTCATCGGGGCCGGGATCGCCGGGGAGGCCCTGCTGCTGTTCCACGATGCCAGCTTCCAGGACCTGGCCCGCCTGATGAACCATCAGGGGGAGCTGGATCACGGCGCCGAACTGGAACTGCTGATGGACACCGCCAACGTGCTGATCGGTGCCTTCCTGCGCGGCTACGCCAACCAGCTCGACACCCCTTTTAGCCAGGGTCACCCCGTGGTGCTGGGCCAGCACAGGCCCATTCAGGATCTCATTCGGACCAACCAGAGCCGCTGGCGCCGCACTCTGGCCATCGAGATCAACTATCGGGTGCAGGGCTATGCGGTGCAGTGCGATCTCTTGCTGCTGTTTACCGAAGATTCCATCGCCACCATGAACAACAAGATCATGCACATGCTCTGACCGCCCCGCGGCAGCAACCACCAGGAGTGACCATGGACATTCGGGAATTTCATTGGCTGATGAACATCGTCCAGAATCTGGACGTGGGGCTGGTCGTGCTCGACAGGGAGTACCGGATCCAGGTGTGGAACGGCTTCATGGAGAGTCACAGCGGCCGGCTGGCAGGCGAAGTGCGCGATCAAGGGCTGTTCTCGCTCTTCCCCGATGTGGACAAGGCCTGGTTCGAGCGCAAGGCCAACATGGTGTTCAAGCTCAACAACCGTGCCTTCAGCACCTGGGAGCAGCGCCCCTACCTGTTGCGCTTCTCCAACTACCGCCCCATCACGGGATCAGCCCCCTACATGTACCAGAACCTGACCCTGGTGCCGCTGGCCGACTTCGCCGGAGAGGTCACCCACCTGGCCATCATGATCTATGACGCCACCGACGAGGCCATGCTGATCACCGGCCAGCGCCAGGGATGACCGACCCTGCCATGACAACAAGGGCGCCCGATGGCGCCCTTGTTGTTGCGATGGGGAATGGCGTCAGCCACTCAGGTACTCGGTGAAGGCGTCGATCACCTCGTCGATGTCATCGTCGGTGATCTGCAGGTGGGTCACCAGCCTGAGCTCCCCGTAGCCGGAGAAGAGAATGCCGCGCTCCTTCATGAAACCCAGCAAGGTGGCGGGATCCCCCTGGGTCAGGCGCAGGAACACCATGTTGGTCTGCACCTCCCCCATGTTGAGTGCGATGCCTGGCAACGCGGCCAGCCCCTCTGCCAGACGCCTGGCGCGGCGATGATCATCCGCCAGCCGGGCAACGTGCTGATCCAGCGCGAACAGGGCGGCCTGGGCCAGGATCCCTCCCTGGCGCATGCCGCCCCCCAGCATCTTGCGCAGCCGTCTGGCGCGGGCGATGAACGCAGCCGATCCCACCAGCAGGGACCCCACCGGTGCCCCCAATCCCTTGGAGAGGCAGACAGAGATGCTGTCAAAAGGCGCCGCGATGGCGGCTACCGGCTCCCCGCTCGCCACCACCGCATTGAAGAGGCGAGCCCCGTCCAGGTGCAGCTTCAACCCCTTCTCGTCGACGAATTCGCGCATGGCGCGCAGGTAGGTCAATGGCAGCACCTTGCCGTTATGGGTATTTTCCAGGCAGACGAGGCGCGTCTGGACGAAATGGGGATCATCGGGAGCGATGGCCCCCCGCACATCCTCAATGGCCAGGGTGCCGTCCGCCTGCATGGGGACGGATTGCAGGGCCACCGAGCCCAGCACGGCAGAGCCCTGGGCCTCGTAGCGATAAATGTGGGAAGCCGCCCCCAGCACGGCCCCTTCCCCACGCTGGCAGTGACTCATCATGGCCAGCAGGTTGGACATGGTGCCGGAGGGCACGAACAGGGCCGCCTCCTTGCCCAGCATTTCGGCGCCGCGGCGCTCCAGCGCATTGATGCTGGGATCTTCCCCATAGACATCGTCTCCCACCTCGGCATGCAGCATGCTCTGGCGCATGGCTTCCGTGGGTTGGGTCACGGTATCACTTCGTAAATCGATATAGCGCATGTCATCCTCCTGATGCAGGACGATGACATTAACCAGCCGACACCCGGCTGGCAAGAAACGGCAACCGGGAATGTGAGCCCGGCGGCTCACCAGGGCAGCGACTGACCCTGCAGATCCACGAAACGGCCCGAGTGCGCGGGCGTCAGTGTGGCCATCAGATCCAGCAGGCGGACGGCGACCTCGGCGGGATCCTGCAGCAGGGCGGGATCCATCTCCTGAAGAAAAGGTTGCTGCATGGGGGTATTCATGAGGCCGGGATGCACGGTGATGACACCGGCGCCGGGAAAACGTCCGGCCCACTCACCCGCCAGGATCCGGGATCCCATGTTGAGGGCGGCCTTGCTCATGCGGTAGCTGTAATGGCACATGGCCTCCTGGCCCCCCTCCTCCAGGCTTCCCGCCCGATCCGAGAGGGTGCAGAGCCAGAGCGTGCTCTGGGGCATCATGCGCCGGCTCAGATTGGCACCAAGGGCCAGGTGGGGCCAGGCATTGGCCAGCAGACTCTCTTCGAGCCATTGGGGGGTCACCTCCTCCACCCGCCGCTCCGGCATGTGGGCAAGATCATGGAGCAGGCCTATGGTGTTGATCACCACCGTCGGCAGGGTGGTGCTGTCATAGAGGGTGAAGAGGGCTTCAAAGGAGAGCGAGTCCACTTCCTGCAGCGGAAAGTAGCAGGCGGGATCCAGCCCCCTGGGCAGTTGCCTGCCCGCCAGCAACCACTCTTCTCCCCGTCTGGCCAGCTCCCGTGCCAGCGCACTGCCCAACCCGCCACTGCCCAGGATCAGATAGCTCATCTGCGTGTCCTTGGATTTGATCACTGCTTAGAGGGTATCAGAAGAATGGCGGACTGCCGGGAGCCCCCGTCAGGCTCAGGCCTCGGCTAGATGGCGCCCAAACTCCCGCGCCCGGGCCAGGTCCAGAAAACCGTCCGCCTGCTTGTGGCTGCGCAGGAACTGGTAATAGGCGAGCAGGGTCACCAGTTGCTCCTCGTCCGGCATGGGCTTTCCCGGACGGGTCTCCTGCACCAGCGACCCCGCCGCCGCCAGCGCGTCCCTGTCCACCACCTCGGCCTGACGATAGAGATACCCGCAACCGGTGGCGAGCCACTCCAGCGAGCAGTTGGCCCCCATGGCAATCTGGTTCGCCTTGCCAAGGCCGGGCTCGGCCCCTTTCAGATACTTGCGGATCAGGGCTTCACTCAACCCCACCTTGCGGGCAAAGGCGCTCACGCTCCCCTCCCCAATAAGGCTTTGCAGCCTGGCGGCAAATCCTTCCATCACCCCTTCTCCTCTCACTGACACCGGGATCTTGACCCGTCGGAGTCAGAACCATAGTTCGAATTCGCGAAGGGGGCATTATTGCCTTGTCCGCCGGAAGAGACCAAGATGCTGGCACATGATTTTGCCCCTTTCTTTTCGCATTGTTATCTCCAGAGGAGTCACCATGTCCGTATCCCGTCTGGCCCTGCATGAGCAAGGCCCCACCTTCTCCCGCCTCATCATGGGCTACTGGCGCCTGATGGAGTGGCAGCTCTCCCCCACCGCCCTGCTGGACCTGATGAAATATCA
Organism: Aeromonas sp. FDAARGOS 1406; assembly: GCF_019048565.1. Classification (NCBI taxonomy): domain Bacteria; kingdom Pseudomonadati; phylum Pseudomonadota; class Gammaproteobacteria; order Aeromonadales; family Aeromonadaceae; genus Aeromonas; species Aeromonas sp. FDAARGOS 1406. The sequence goes on along the minus strand of NZ_CP077378.1, from coordinate 19,696 downwards.
CCTTGATCTCGGGGTCACCACCATCGATCACGCCGACATCTACGGTGGCTACCAATGCGAGGAGGCCTTCGGCCATGCCCTGCGCCTGGAACCCTCCCTGCGCGATCGCATGGAGATCGTCAGCAAGTGCGGCATCGCCCTCACCGCCAATCCGGCCCACGCCCTGAATCACTACAACACCGGCAAGGGACACATCGTCGCCAGTGCCGAAGCCTCCTTGCAAAAGCTCGGCACCGATCATCTGGATCTGTTGCTGATCCATCGCCCCGACCCCTTGATGAACGCCGACGAGGTGGCCGACGCCTTCATCACCCTCAAGCAGGCAGGCAAGATCAAGCACGCCGGGGTCTCCAACTTCACGCCCCACCAGTTCGCCCTGCTGCAATCCCGCCTGCCCTTCCCCCTGGTCACCAACCAGCTGGAGATCTCCCCGCTCCATCAGGAGGGGACGCTGGATGGTGCCCTGGATCAATGCCAGCAACTGCGCATCAAGCCCATGGCCTGGTCCTGCCTTGGCGGCGGGCGGCTGTTCCATGCCCCCGAATATGCCCCGCTGCGGGCGGAACTCGAGCAGATCCGCCAGGAGGTGGGCGCCGACTGTCTGGAGCAGGTGGTCTACGCCTGGGTGATGATGCTGCCGAGTCAGCCGCTGCCCCTCATCGGCTCCGGCAAACGGGAGCGGATCGCCGCCGCCGTGGCAGCCGAGTCCATTGAGCTCACTCGCCAGCAGTGGTTCCGCATCCGCAAGGCCGCTCTGGGTTATGACGTTCCCTGAGTCTGCACCAGACCCTGAAAACAAAAACGGCATGGAGGATTCCATGCCGTTTTCCGTTATCGAGACGATTCAACGATGGCGCTGGGGGCGACCACGGGGTGCATCCGTCTTCGGTTTGGCCTGATTGACCGTGATGGTGCGGCCGCCGACCTCGGTGCCGTGCAACTCGGCGATGGCCTTCTCGGCCTCACCATTGACCGGCATTTCAATGAAACCAAACCCCTTGGACTGACCGGTATCGCGGTCGATGATGATATCGACCTTGTCTATCTGCCCAAATTGGCTGAACACGGTTGTCAGTTCGTCGGCCGTCATCCGGTACGACAGATTACCTACGTAAATCTTCATGCCATCCACTCTCGATTCAAGGTGCCTTATCTATGCATCCACCGACCTGGGAGTAAGGGCACAACCCCCCTGCCGGACCAGCCACGGCATCATGCCATGGCACTTCCAGCTTCGTATCCCAAGTCCTTGATCTCTTGGGCTATCGGAGCAGGAAAGATCAAATCGAATCAGAGGCAGTATCTGAGCATTGGGATGAATTGTCGAGAAAATAGTCAGGCTGGGTGCAGCTCGGCCAGCAATGTACCGAGGGCACGACGCCCATGCCAGGCACGTTTGAACCCGAATCGATAGACCCCGGGGGCCACTTCGTGAGTCCCTTCCCGAGACAACCCGAGCAGGCTGGTGGCCGTCGCCAGGGTCACCTCATCCAGCCCGAGATCCAGGCTGAAATCGAGCCACTGGCCATCGTGTCCCACCTTGCGATCCCGCTCCATGCCCACCAGCACGGCTCTGGGCAGCGCCAACGCCCGGTCTTCGCCACCATTGAGCAGATAGAGATGGCGTTCATCCCAGGCAAGCTCCGCCAGACGCCAGCGCTGCCAGTTGCGCGGCAACACCATCATCACCAGCACGATGCCGCCAAAGACCACCCCGACCCAGGGCAGCAGGCCCATGTCGGGATATCCCAGCCAGAGGGCGGCCACCACAGTGGCGAGACTCGCCAGCAACAGGCAGATCATGACCCCGTAAAACCGCCGGGCCGGGGGCATCAGCCAGCTCACGTTCTCTTGCGCTGCCAGCTCACTGACTCTCATCTTCTCTTCTCCTTCTGTGATGCGAACGGCCTTGCCGTCGCTGCGTTGCCGCGCATTGTGCGCGAGCGACGCGCCGCGATGCAACCGCCACCGCGACACGGATGACGGCCAGCGGCCACTCTTGGTATGCTTGGGGCTGTCTGAGCCCGCACTGGGCGCCATCCCGGGAGTCCCATGTTCGCCACCGCCCTGCTCTTGTCCGCGAGCACACTCTATGCCGAGGCCATCGGCGGCTACTCCGCCGGCTGCCTGAAAAATGCCGTGGCCCTGCCCCTCGAAGGTCCTGGTTATCAGGTGATCCGCACCAAACGGCTGCGCTATTACGGTCACCCCGACCTCATCCATTACCTGCAGCATCTGGCCAACCAGACCAGACTGGCCGGCATGCCGGATCTCTATATCGCCGACCTCGCCATGATGCACGGGGGGCCCTTTACCTCAGGTCATCGCAGCCACCAGACCGGCCTGGATGCCGACATCTGGTTCAGGATGGCTGACAGACCCATCAGCCGCTGGGAACAGGATGCCCCCAGGGAGTGGGCGCTAATCGACGAACCCAGCTACCGGATGCTGCCCGGCCGATTCGGCCCCAGGCAGCTCAATCTGCTGCGCCTTGCGGCCGATCGCCCCGAGGTGGCGCGTATCTTCGTCAACCCCGTCATCAAAGCCGAGGTGTGCAAACAGGCACCCGGTGAAGCCTGGGTCGGCAAGCTGCGCCCCTGGGTCGGCCACTTCAGCCACTTTCACGTGCGCCTGCGCTGCCCGGCAAACAGTCCGGACTGCCAGCCCCAGGCTCCCATTCCCCCCGGCAATGGCTGTGGGGAGGAGCTGGCCTCCTGGCTCAAGGACAAACCCCAGCTGCCCAAGGTGTCGATGAGCTACCGCGCCCCCCTCTTACCCAGGCGTTGTGAGGGCTGACCACAAGCTGTTATGGTGAACCTATTTCCGAGAGAAATATCAATGGAGAACAACAAGATGGCCACTTCACTCTGGCAGCGTGGTACCCGTGCCCTGCTGACCCTGACCCTGCTGCTGGGTTTGACCGGCTGCGGCATGAACACCATTCCGACCCTGGATGAGCAGGTCAAGGCGAGCTGGGGACAGGTCGAGAACCAGTACCAGCGCAGGGCCGATCTCATTCCCAACCTGGTGGCCACCGTCAAGGGGTACGCCAGCCACGAGCAGGAGACCCTCAAGGCTGTCACCGATGCCCGTGCCCGAGTCGGCAGCGTGCAGGTGAGTGACCCCTCCCAGCTCAAGGCGTTCGAGGCGGCGCAGGAGCAGCTCTCCAGCGCCCTCTCCCGGCTGATGGTAGTGGTCGAGCGCTACCCGGAGCTGAAGGCCGATCAGCAGTTCCTGACCCTGCAGGCCCAGCTGGAAGGCACCGAGAATCGCATCGCGGTGGCCAGACGGGATTACATCGAGGCAGTACGCCAGTTCAATACCGAGATCCGTACCTTCCCCGGGGTCATCTGGTCCAAGCTGCTTTACTCCGATCTGGAAGCCAAACCCACCTTCAGCGCCAAACCCGGTGCCGATGAGGCGCCCAAGGTCAGCTTCCAATGAACGTGATGAGACACTGGCTGGCGCTCTGTCTGCTGCTCTGTGCCACGGCGCTGCATGCCGCCCCCGATTTCCCGGCCCTGACCGGGCGGGTGGTGGACGAGGCCAATCTGATGTCCCGCAAGCAGGCCCACCAACTCGCACAGCAACTGGCCGTCTTCGAGAAGCGCAGCGGCGTCCAGCTGGTGGTGGTCTCCATCGACACGCTGGCGGGGGATACCATCGAAGAGTACGGCTACCAGCTCGGTCGCCACTGGGGCATCGGCCAAAAAGGCAAGAACAACGGCGTGCTGCTGATCATCGCCCAGGACGAGCGCAAGGTGCGCATCGAGGTGGGTTATGGCCTGGAAGGTGCCCTGCCCGACGCCATCGCCGCCAATATCATCCAGACCCGGATCCTGCCCGCCTTCAAGCGCGGTGACATGGTGGCCGGCATCCTCGCCGGCAGCCAGGGCATCATGCAGGCCCTGGCCGGGGAGTATCAGCCCGTGGACCACGCCAGCAAGGCCGACAAGCAGGGAGGTCCCTGGCTCTTCATCCTGGTGGTGATTGCGATGATCGTGCTGCACAACCTGCGCGGCGGCGGCGGTGGGCCGGGAGGACGTCGCCGGGCCGCCTACATGGCCGGTGGATTCGGTGCCGGCTCCTTTGGCGGCCGCACTGGCGGTGGTGGTTTCAGTGGTGGCGGCGGCAGCTTTGGCGGCGGCGGTGCATCTGGCGGTTGGTAATCAGGGAAAAAGAGACAACAAGATGATTTCGAAACAGTTTTTCCACACCTTGCAGGCCAGGGTTCGACAGGCCGAGCAGGCCACGGATGCCGAACTGGTCACCGTGCTGGCCCCGGCCAGCGATGGCTATCGCTATATTCCGACCCTGTGGGCCGCCCTGCTCGCCATGCTCACCCCCCTGCTGGTCTTCCAGCTCGGCTTCTGGCTTGGCTGGTACGAGATCCTGCTGGTGCAGTGGTCGGTCTGGTTGCTGCTGAGCCTGCTGTTCCACTGGACACCCATCAAGATGCGGCTCATTCCCAACAAGGTACGCCGTCACCGGGCCGCCCTGATGGCCCGCCTGCAGTTTGTCGAGCAGGGACTTCACCGCACCCGGGACCGGCTCGGGGTGCTCATCTTCGTCTCGGTGGCGGAGCACTATGTGGAAATCCTGGTAGACGACGGGATCGCCCAGCACATCGACAACACCCAGTGGCAGCAGATCATCGACGACTTCGTGGTTCGGGTACGCAACAAGGAGGTCGAGCAGGGGTTTCTGGAGTGCGTGGAGCGCACCAGCGCCATTCTGACCGACGCCTTCCCCGCCACCCGGGATCAGAACGAGCTGCCTGACAGCCTGATCATTCTCGACAAGCCCTGAACGGGCTTAAAAAACCGGCATTCTGTTCAAGGGATAGGCACTCGATAAAGATTATGAAAAATAAGGGGAAAAGTGGTTGACCCAGGCAGCCCTTTCCCCTAAATTACGCCCCGTTCCAGCGCAACGGCGCAGCGAACATCGTGTTGGCTGAACACGTTAAACCACAGACCAAAATTTGGTGAGGTGTCCGAGTGGCTGAAGGAGCACGCCTGGAAAGTGTGTATACGGCAACGTATCGAGGGTTCGAATCCCTCCCTCACCGCCAAATTATAAAAACCGACCTCAGGGTCGGTTTTTTGCATCTGGTGACATAACAACATCCGATGCCGATGCCGATGGAGAGAAGGTGAGAAGCCTCGTCGGGTTCGAGCAGAGCAGCTTGCTGCGATGAACGGCCGCAGGTCGCCCCGAAGGGGTGAGCCACGCAGTGGTGAATTATTCCTCCCTCACCGCCAAATAAAGTAAAAGGCCCCGTCGCAAGACGGGGCCTTTTACTTTATCCGATGATGGGCGGCTCGGTTGGAACGCTGTTCGACAGGCAGGATAGCCTGACTGGACGGCCAGAGGCCGCCCGCAGGGCGAGCGCCAGGGATGGCGCGAGTCAATCCCGACCCAGCGTACAGATTGAAGAACTGACCTCAGGGTCGGTTTTTGCTTCAAGGAGTCTGCCAACCCCCTGGCAGGAGAAACCCGTCATCGGCGGGGGCCAGAAAAAACGGCTTGCCGCGATACCTGGCCAAGTGCCGCCCAGCTAATCCCATCCCTTCCGCCTCTCTGCTCTCTGCTCTCTGCTCTCTGCTCTCTGCTCTCTGCCGACAGGGGATATGCCCATGGGGCAGCCAGGCCCCTCTCCTTGATGGAGAATTACGCTAAATTAAATGAAATTAGCGATACAAACATCCAACAACCACTAATAGATAGCACAGTATGTTGCACTCTTGTCTGGATACCTGCCTCGTCCTGCCATGCAGGCACCGTCAACCTGCTCTGCTGACCAGGCGGCACAGGCCGATGCCACCGGACAATACCGGGTCTGCGCAACCTCTCGGATATTGCTCACCGATTGGATATCGTTTTGAAAAACTGATAGTTAAATGGCTACACTAGCCTCACACATCGCATAGGGATATGGACAAATGAGTCTTATTGGCTTGCTGCTGGCCCTGGCAGCCATTCTGGGTGGCAACATGATAGAAGGGGGGCACCCCAGCGCCCTGCTCGATCTGCCCGCCTTTCTCATCGTGATCGGCGGTACCGTCGGTGCCGCACTGACCCAGTTTCCCTTCTCCGTGGTTGGTAAAACCCTCAAACGCTTCAAGTGGCTCATTACTCCCCTGCGCCTCGACATGCTGGAGCAGGCCCAACTGCTTGAAACCCTGGCGGGCAATGCACGGCGCAGCGGCATGCTGGCACTGGAGGGCATGATCGACGACATCAAGGATCCCTTCCTGCAAAAAGGGGTACAGATGATGGTCGATGGCTACGAGAAGACCAAAATCCACGAGGTACTGGAAAACGAGATCGAGTTCGAGCAGGAAGATATCGAACAGACCGTCAAATTCTACGAGGCCATGGGGGGCTACTGCCCGACCATGGGGATCGTCGGGGCCGTATTTGGCCTCATTCACGCCATGGGCCTGCTGGATGCCCCCGACAAGCTGGGGGGCGCCATCGCGGTGGCCTTTATCGCCACCATCTACGGGGTGTCGGCCGCCAACCTCATCTTCCTGCCCTTCGGCAACCGCTACAAGTCGTTTGCCCACCAGATCCGCCACTACAAGGAGATGACCCTCACCGGCATCCTCTGCATCGTGGACGGCGAGTCACAGCAACGGCTGCAAGTGACCCTTGAGCCTTACCTCGGAGGCCACGGTGGCGAAAAAGAAAAAGGCTGAGGCGCCGGAGAACCACGAACGCTGGCTGGTCTCCTACGCCGACTTTATGACACTGCTGTTCGCCCTGTTCGTGGTGCTCTACTCCTTCGCCATGGCCAAGCAGTCGGAGACTCGCGTGCTCATTCAGGGCTTTATCGAATCTCTTGGCAAGATAGGGCTGGTCTCCCTTCCCGCCGGCTCCCCCGTGATGCAGGGGGGCACAGGCATACTGGAACCCGAGTCCAAGACCACCCCCAATACCTCCCAGAAAGAGCAGGTGCTGGATACCCAGACGCCCGCAGCGGCGGCCGACCCTTTCAACGAGACCATCGGCTCCTCGGAGAAACCTACGGCCACGGAGTCCTGGCCCCACAAGACCAAGGAGCAGGATTGGGTCACAGTCACCAAGCAGAAGCTGGATCAGCAGCTCAAAAGCCAAATCGAGTCCAAAGAGATCGAGGTGGAGCAGCTTGGCAGCCAACTGGTCATCCGCATCGGCGAAAAGACCTTGTTCCCGGCCGACTCCGCCTTCTTGCAGCCCCAGTTCATTCCCCTGGTCAACAAGGTCTCGGACGTGCTGGCGGACATCCCCGGCATGGTGGTGGTCACCGGTCACACCGACAACTCCCAGGCGCCGGTGGAGCTCTATCGCAACAACTGGGAGCTGTCGGTGCTGCGGGCGGCCACCATCACCCACACCCTGCTGACCAACCCCAAGCTGGATTCACGACGGCTGATCGCCCAGGGGGTGGCGGATACCCAACCCCGTTATCCAAACGATACCCCGGCTCACCGCCAGGCCAACCGCCGGGTGGAGATCGTGCTCTCCCAGGGCAAGGCGGCAGAGCAGAGCCTCCCCGTTCTCCAACCCTGAAACAGACCCCGCCATGCGGGGTCTTTTGTTTCCTGCCATCCCCCGGATTTTCAAACTATCCGGTTTTTTTCTGCTACATAAAAACGATTGAAAACAATTCTCAAACGAGAAAGTTGACCCCGCTAGCAAAACACAATTTTCATCCCGTTGATTAATAATTAATCCTTTGAAATGACATGTAAATCAGTACGAAAGTGGCATACTACGTAACATCATTGTTAAGTCACATGATTAATTTGGTTAGGGAAAAACCTATATGTTTGCTGATATTGCCGTCCAGCACTGGGCTTTTACTGTCTATGTCATTGGCGCCATCTGTATCTGCTTGACCATGATAGGCCTGGCGGCCTTGCTGGGGGGACGCGCCTATGGCCGTGCCAAGAACAAACCCTTCGAATCCGGGGTGGATTCCGTCGGTAACGCCCGCCTGCGCTTCTCCGCCAAGTTCTACCTGGTCGCCATGTTCTTCGTCATCTTCGATGTCGAAGCCCTCTATCTCTTTGCCTGGTCCGTCTCCGTTCGGGAGAGCGGCTGGGTCGGCTTCATCGAAGCCACCATCTTCATCACCCTGCTGCTGGTAGGCCTCCTCTACCTGTGGCGCATTGGTGCCCTCGACTGGGCCCCGAAAAAGCGTGTCCTGACTGACAAGAAACCAGACTGAACTACCGATTATCTCTTTGAGGTTGCACCATGAAGTACACCCTGACCCGGATTGACCCGGATGCGCCCGTTGAGCGCTACCCCCAGGAACAGCGCCAGACCGTCGATGATCCACTGGCGCAGCAAGCGACCCGCGGCATCATGATCGGGCGCCTCGAAGAGGTGCTGCAAGACACCGTCAACTGGGGCCGCAAGAACTCCCTCTGGCCCTACAACTTCGGCATCTCCTGCTGCTACGTGGAGATGTGTACCGCCTTCACCTCTCCCCACGACGTGGCTCGCTTCGGCGCTGAGGTCATACGAGCCTCCCCCCGTCAGGCCGACTTCATGGTGATTGCCGGCACCCCCTTCATCAAGATGGCCCCTGTCATCCAGCGGCTCTATGAGCAGTTGCTCGAGCCCAAGTGGGTCATCTCCATGGGGGCCTGCGCCAACTCCGGCGGCATGTATGACATCTACTCCGTGGTACAGGGGGTGGACAAGTTCCTGCCGGTCGATGTCTACATTCCGGGCTGCCCGCCCCGCCCCGAGGCCTTCCTGCAAGCCCTGATGCTGCTGCAGGAATCCATCGGCAAGGAACGCCGCCCCCTCTCCTGGGTGGTGGGGGATCAGGGGATCTACCGTCCCCAGATGCAATCCGAGAAGGAACGCAAGCGCGGCGAGCGGATCAACGTGACCAACCTGCGCACGCCGGATGAGATCTGATCATGAAACTGACTCGAGAATTCCCAAGCAATTACACCATGGCCCAGTGGCAAACCGCCGATCACGCCGATGCCCAGGTGGTCGGCGAGCTGGTCGCCCACTTCGGTGCCGAGCGCTTCACCGTGCAGAGCACCCGTACCGGCGTGCCGGTCATCTGGCTCTCCCGGGATCTGCTGCTGGACGTGATGGGCTTCTTGCAAAAGCTGCCCTCCCCCTTCGTGATGCTGTTCGATCTCAGCGCCACCGACGAACGGATGCGCAGCCATCGCCACGGCCTGCCAGAGAGCGACTTTACCGTCTTCTATCACCTCATCTCCATCGACCGTAACGCCGACGTGATGCTGAAGGTGGCGCTCAAGGAGAGCGATCTCCATCTGCCCACCGTCAGCCGCCACTTCCCCAACGCCAACTGGTACGAGCGGGAAGTGTGGGATCTGATGGGGATCACCTTCGATGGCCACCCCCATCTGACCCGCATCATGATGCCCAAGAGCTGGCAAGGGCACCCCTTGCGCAAGGACTACCCGGCGCGCGCCACCGAGTTTGATCCCTTCATGCTCGATGCGGTCAAGCAGGATCAGGAGCAGGACAACCTGCTGTTCAAGCCGGAAGAGTGGGGCATGGCCCGCGGCAACGAGAACGAGGACTACATGTTCCTGAACCTCGGGCCGAACCACCCCTCCGCCCACGGCGCCTTCCGCCTGGTGCTGCAACTCGACGGGGAAGAGATCCGCGACTGCGTGCCCGACATCGGCTATCACCACCGCGGCGCCGAGAAGATGGGCGAGCGCCAGTCCTGGCACAGCTACATCCCCTACACCGACCGGGTCGAATACCTGGGCGGCGTGATGAACAACCTGCCCTATGTGCTGGCGGTCGAGAAACTGGCCGGCATCAAGGTGCCGGCGCGGGTCGACATGATCCGGGTGATGATGGCGGAGCTGTTCCGCATCCAGAGCCACCTGCTGTTCCTTGGCACCTACATTCAGGACGTGGGGGCCATGACCCCGGTCTTCTTCACCTTCACGGACCGCCAGAAGATCTACACCATCATCGAGGCCATCACCGGAGCCCGCATGCACCCGGCCTGGTTCCGTATCGGCGGCGTGGCCCACGATCTGCCTGCCGGCTGGACCCGCCTCATCCAGGACAACCTGTTGAGCTGGCTGCCCAAGCGGTTGATGGAGTATGAAAAGGCGGCCATGCGCAACAGCATACTGCGGGGCCGCACCATAGGCGTCGCCGCCTACAACACGGCCCAGGCCCTGGCCTGGGGCACCACGGGGGGCGGTCTGCGGGCCACGGGGCTCAACTTTGACGTGCGCAAATGGCGCCCCTATTCCGGTTACGATCAGTTCGAGTTCGAGGTGCCGGTGGGCAGCAACGGGGACGCCTACGACCGCGCCACCGTACGCATCGAGGAGATCCGCCAGAGCCTGTCCATTATCGAGCAGTGCATGAAAAACATGCCTGAGGGCCCCTTCAAGGCGGATCACCCGCTCACCACGCCACCGCCCAAAGAGCGCACCCTGCAGGACATCGAAACCCTGATCACCCACTTCCTGCAAGTCTCCTGGGGGCCTGTCATGCCGGCCGCCGAGTCCTTCCAGATGATAGAGGCGACCAAGGGGGTCAATAGCTATTACCTGACCAGCGACGGATCCACCATGAGCTACCGGACGCGGATCCGCACCCCGAGTTTCGCCCACCTGCAGCAGATCCCCTCGGTGATCCGCGGCCAGATGGTGTCGGATCTTATCGTCTACCTGGGCAGTATCGATTTCGTTATGTCAGATGTGGATCGTTGAGTCCTCTCGCCCCGGCAGCCGGGGCGAAGGGCAAGACGCGCAGTAAAGGGACAAGCCACAAAAGGTCAAGTCATGAGCCAATGTCAGTGTCACAATAACCAGACCCCACAAGGGCAAGGGGCATGCAGCAGCCAGCAGGGAGATTTCGTCCTGAGCCAGGCCGAGCGCGATGCCATCGAACACGAGAAACACCACTACGAAGATCCCCGAGCAGCCAGCATCGAAGCGCTCAAGATAGTGCAACAGGCCCGTGGCTGGGTGCCTGACGGCGCCATTCACGCCATCGGCGCCGAGCTCGGCATCCCCGCCAGCGACGTGGAAGGGGTCGCCACCTTCTACAGCCAGATCTTCCGCCAGCCGGTGGGTCGTCACATCATCCGCGTCTGCGACAGCATGGTCTGCTACATCAACGGCCACGAGCAGTTGCTTGCCGGTCTGAAAGAGGTCGTCAATCTGGCCCCCGGTCAGACCTCCCCGGATGGCCGCTTCACCCTGCTGCCCGTCTGCTGCCTCGGCAACTGCGACAAGGGGCCGGCCATCATGATCGATGACGATACCTATGGCGGACTCGATGCCGTCAGCCTGCTGAAAACCCTGGAGGCTTACCCATGAGCATTCAGCCAGGCAAGACGCTTGCCTCCCTCGGTACCGCCAACCGCATCCCCCGTACCGCCGAGACTCACCCTCTCACCTGGCGCCTGCGGGACGACGGCCAGCCGGTGTGGCTCGAGGAGTATCAGGCAAAACAGGGCTATGAAGCCGCCCGCAAGGCGCTGGGCCAGATGAGCCCGGATGACATCGTCAGCACCGTCAAGGATGCCGGCCTCAAGGGACGCGGCGGCGCCGGTTTCTCCACCGGCGTGAAGTGGGGCCTGATGCCCAAAGACGAGAGCATGAACATCCGTTACCTGCTCTGCAACGCCGACGAGATGGAGCCCAATACCTACAAAGACCGCATGCTGATGGAGCAGCTGCCCCACCTGCTGATCGAGGGGATGATCATCAGTGCCCGGGCTCTCAAGGCCTATCGCGGCTACATCTTCCTGCGCGGCGAGTACGTGGATGCCGCCATCCACCTGCGCCGCGCCGTGGAAGAGGCCAAGGCCGCGGGGCTCCTTGGCAAGAACATCCTGGGCTCGGGCTTTGACTTCGAGCTGTTCGTCCACACCGGCGCAGGTCGCTACATCTGCGGCGAAGAGACGGCCCTCATCAACTCCCTGGAAGGACGGCGCGCCAACCCGCGGGCCAAACCCCCCTTCCCCGCCGTCTCCGGCGTCTGGGGCAAACCGACCTGCGTCAACAACGTCGAAACCCTGTGCAACGTCCCCGCCATCATCGGCAAAGGTGTGGCCTGGTATCAGGGGCTGGCACTGCCGGGTTCGGAAGATCACGGCACCAAGCTGATGGGCTTTTCCGGCAAGGTCAACAATCCCGGCCTGTGGGAGCTGCCCTTTGGCATCACCGCCCGCGAGCTGTTCGAAAACTACGCCGGCGGCATGAAGCCCGGCTATCGTCTGAAAACCTGGCAACCGGGCGGCGCCGGCACCGGCTTCCTGCTGCCCGAGCACCTGGATGCCCAGATGTATGCAGGCGGCATCGGCAAGGTGGGCACCCGCATGGGTACGGGTCTTGCCATGGCGGTGGATGACAGCATCAACATGGTCTCCCTGCTGCGCAACATGGAGGAGTTCTTTGCCCGCGAATCCTGCGGCTGGTGCACCCCCTGCCGCGACGGCCTGCCCTGGAGCGTCAAGATCCTGCGGGCGCTGGAGCGGGGCGAGGGCCAACCCGAGGATCTCGCGACCCTGGAACAACTCGTCAGTTTCCTGGGCCCGGGCAAGACCTTCTGTGCCCATGCCCCCGGCGCCGTCGAGCCCCTTGGCAGTGCGATGAAGTATTTCCGGTCCGAGTTCGAGGCTGGGGTCAAGGCCCCCCATGACAATCACAAGCTGTTCAAGGGTATCCAGCCCAACCTGCTGGGCGAGCGCTGGTAAGCGCCAGGACGCATCGGGCAATAGCCGATTTCATAAAACAGGTTTCAGGGAAGTTGTATGGCAACCATTCATGTAGACGGTAAAGAGTACGAGGTAGACGGGGCAGACAACCTGCTGCAAGCCTGTCTGTCGCTGGGTCTGGACGTCCCCTATTTTTGCTGGCACCCGGCGCTGGGTAGCGTCGGTGCCTGCCGCCAGTGCGCGGTCAAACAGTATCAGAATGCCGACGACAAGCGCGGCCGCCTGGTCATGTCCTGCATGACCCCCTCCACCGATGGCACCTATATCTCCATCGAGGATGAAGAGGCCAAGGAGTTTCGCAAGACGGTGGTGGAGTGGCAGATGACCAACCACCCCCACGACTGCCCGGTGTGCGAAGAGGGTGGCGCCTGCCACCTGCAGGACATGACGGTGATGACCGGCCACAACAGCCGCCGCTACCGTTTCACCAAGCGCACCCACCAGAATCAGGATCTGGGCCCCTTCATCAACCACGAGATGAACCGCTGCATCGCCTGCTACCGCTGCGTGCGCTATTACAAGGATTACGCCGGTGGCGAGGATCTCGGGGTCTATGGCGCCCATGACAACGTCTACTTCGGCCGGGTCGAGGATGGCACCCTGGAGAGCGAATTCTCCGGCAACCTGGTGGAGGTCTGTCCCACCGGCGTCTTCACCGACAAGACCCACTCCGAGCGTTACAACCGCAAGTGGGACATGCAGTTCGCCCCCAGCATCTGCCAGGGGTGCTCGGTCGGCTGCAACATCAGCCCGGGTGAGCGCTACGGCGAGCTGCGCCGCATCGAGAACCGTTTCCACGGCGCCCTGAACCACTATTTCCTCTGCGATCGCGGCCGCTTCGGCTACGGTCACGTCAATCTGACCGACCGCCCGCGCCAGCCCCTGCTGCAGGATGCCAGTGACAAGCTGGCCATCACGGTGGATGGTGCCCTGAACCGGGCCGCGGATGCGCTGCGCACCGCCAGCGGCGTCATCGGCATCGGCTCACCCCGCGCCTCCTTGGAGAGCAACTTCGCCCTGCGCGAACTGGTGGGGGCCGCCAACTTCTACTCCGGGGTCGAGCAGAGCGAATGGGAATGCCTGCAGAAGATGCTGGACATTCTGGAGCACGGCGGCGTGCGTACTCCCAGCCTGCGCGACATGGAAGAAGCCGACGCCGTGCTGGTGCTCGGGGAAGATGTCACCCAGACCGCCGCCCGCATCGCCCTGGCCCTGCGCCAGGCGGTGAAAGGCAAGGGGCGCGAAATTGCCCGCAAGCTGAAGGTGGATCTCTGGCAGGTCGCTGCCGTGCAGACCCTGGCCCAGAACCAGCGCTACCCCTTGCTCATCACCAGTCTGGATGCCACCCGCCTGGATGACGTGGCGAGCAGCACCCTGCACGCCCCCCACGCGGATCAGGCGCGCCTCGGGTTTGCCATCGCCCACCTGCTGGACGCCAGTGCACCTGCACCAACGGATCTCTCCCCCGAACAGCAGGCCCTCGCCGCCCAATGGGCCAACCTGCTTGGCAACGCCAAAAAGCCCCTCATCATCGCAGGCAATGGTGCCCGCAGCCAGGCGCTGATCGAAGCGGCCAGCAACATCGCCCGCGCCCTCAAGGGCCGTGGCCAGGCCGCGGAGCTTGCCCTGGTGGCTCAGGAAGCCAACAGCCTGGGGCTGGCCATGCTGGCCCGGCATGCCGCCCCGCTGGAGGCAGCCCTCGAGCGCATGGAAGGGGAAGAGAGACTTGCCTTGGTCGTTCTTGAGAACGACCTCTACCGCCGAGCCCCCCGCAGCCGGGTGGACGCCGCTCTGGATCGCCTGCAACACCTGCTGGTCATCGACCATCAGGAGACGGCCACCGCGAAGAAGGCGGATTTGGTGCTACCTGCCGCCAGTTTTGCCGAAGGCGATGGCACCCTGGTCAACATGGAAGGCCGCGCCCAGCGCTTCTTCCAGGTCTATGCTCCCGCCTTCTACAACGCCGATATCCAGGTGCGCGAAAGCTGGCGCTGGCTGGATGCCCTGCAAGGGAGCCAGCAACCGCGTTCGGTTCGCTGGAGCACCTTCGACGATGTGAGTCGCGATTGTGCCGCCAGCGCCCCGTTGCTCACCACCATGGGTGAAGCTGCACCCAACGCCGGCCTGCGAATTCGCGGCATGAAGCTCGCCCGGGAGCCGCACCGCTACAGTGGTCGCACCTCCATGCTGGCGAACCAGAACGTGAGCGAGCCCAGAGTCGCCCAGGATCCCGATTCGCCGTTCGCCTTCTCCATGGAAGGCTACGCCGGTGCCCGCCAGCCCCTCTCCCAGGTACCGTTTGCCTGGGCGCCGGGCTGGAACTCCCCCTCCGCCTGGAACAAGTTCCAGGACGAGGTGGGTGGCAACCTGCGTGCCGGGGATCCCGGTCGCCGCCTGCTGGAGCCGGGCGAAGGCAACCTGAGCTGGTTTGGCGCCATCCCGGCCCCCTTCCAGCCCGCCGCATCCCTGCAGGTGGTGAGCTATGACCAGCTGTTCGGTGGCGAAGAGCTCTCCGCCAGAAGCCCGGTCATCCAGGCTCGCATGGGTGAACCCACCCTGGTACTGAACCCGGCGGATGCCGCGCGCCTGGCACTGTCCCCTGACGCACTGGTGGCCTTATCCTGGGGTGGCAACCACTGGCGCCTGCGTCTTCGCCTGAGCGATGCGCTGGCTCCGGGCCTGGCAGGGTTGCCACTCGGGGTGAACGGCCTGCCGACCGCCCTGCACCACGCCCTGATCGATAACCTGCAGGAGGTCATCGCATGAGCGACTCTCTGATGGATCTGCTGATCGAGGTCGGCAAGGCCCTGGTCGTGCTCGTGGGGATCGTGGGGGCTGGCGCCTTCATGAGCTTCATTGAGCGCCGCCTGCTGGCACTGTGGCAGGACCGTTACGGCCCCAACCGGGTTGGCCCCTTCGGCCTGCTGCAACTGGCGGCCGACATGGTCAAGATGTTCTTCAAGGAGGACTGGATCCCGCCCTTTGCGGATCGCCGGATCTTCGTGCTGGCCCCCATCATCGCCTTCACCGCCTTCATCCTGGCGTTTGCGGTGGTGCCCATCACCCCCACCTGGGGCGTGGCGGATCTCAACGTGGGGCTGCTCTATATCCTGGCGATCGCCGGGCTGGCGGTCTATGCCGTGCTGTTCGCCGGCTGGTCGAGCAACAACAAGTACTCCCTGCTCGGCAGCCTGCGCGCCTCGGCCCAGACCCTCTCCTACGAGGTGTTCCTTGGCCTCTCGCTCATGGGCATCGTCATCCAGACCGGCAGCTTCAACCTGCGTGACATCGTCGAGGCCCAGGCCGGCATGTGGAACGTGATCCCCCAGATCCTGGGCTTCGTCACCTTCCTGTTTGCCGGGGTCGCCGTCACCCACCGCCACCCGTTTGACCAGCCGGAGGCCGAGCAGGAGCTCGCCGACGGCTATCACATCGAGTACGCGGGCATGAAGTGGGGTCTCTTCTTCGTGGGGGAGTACATCGGCATCGTGCTGATCTCTTCCCTCATCGTGACCCTCTTCTTCGGTGGCTGGCACGGCCCCTGGCTGCCGCCCTTCATCTGGTTCGCCCTGAAGACAGCCTGTTTCATGGTGTTCTTCATCCTGCTGCGGGCCTCCCTGCCACGCCCGCGCTTCGACCAGGTGATGTCCTTTGGCTGGAAAGTGTGCCTGCCCCTGACCCTGCTCAACATGCTGGTCACCGCTGCCGTGGTGCTGATGAATGCGTGAGCAAAACGAGATGGACATGACGATGATTCGGCCGTCTGCGGCAAGGAAACGCTCAGACGCCAGTGCTGATAAATGTGCAGTGAGGCACCTATGAAAATTACGAGCATTATCAAGGGTGTTGGCACCCAGTTGCGCAGTCTTGGGATGGTCTTCTCCCATGCCTGGCGCCCCCGTGAAACCCTGAGCTACCCGGAGCAGCCGGTCTACGCCGCCCCCCGTTTTCGCGGTCGCATCGTACTGACCCGGGATCCCGATGGCGACGAACGCTGCGTGGCGTGCAACCTGTGTGCGGTCGCCTGCCCGGTCGGTTGCATCTCCTTGCAGAAGTCGGAGCGGGAAGATGGCCGCTGGTACCCGGAGTTCTTTCGCATCAACTTCTCCCGCTGCATCTTCTGCGGCCTGTGCGAGGAGGCCTGCCCCACCACCGCCATCCAGCTGACGCCGGATTTCGAGATGGGGGAGTATCGTCGCCAGGATCTGGTGTACGAGAAGGAAGATCTGCTGATAAGCGGCCCCGGCAAATACCCGGACTACAACTTCTACCGCATGAGCGGGATGGCCATCGACGGCAAACCCAAAGGGGATGCCGAGAACGAAGCCAAGCCCATCGATGTCAAGAGCCTGCTGCCCTAGGAGTCAATCATGGAACTGGCATTCTATGCCGCGGCCCTGGTCGCCGTTTACAGCACGCTGCGGGTGATCAGCACCAGCAACCCCATGCATGCGCTGCTCAATCTCATCATCTCCCTCATCGCCGTGGCCATGATCTTCTTCTGCCTGGGCGCCGCCTTTGCGGGGGCCCTGCAGGTGATCGTCTACGCCGGCGCCATCATGGTGCTGTTCGTGTTCGTGGTGATGATGCTGAACCTGGGGAGCGCCCAGGATCAGGAGAAGAAGTGGCTCACCCCCATGACCTGGGGTGGCCCGGCCCTGCTCTCCCTCATTTTGCTGGGCTTTCTGGCCCACGGCATTCTCGGCGTGACCGGCGGTGAACTGGGTCTGACCGAGGTCAGCGCCAAGGAAGTCGGTATCGCCCTGTTCGGCCCCTATGTGCTGGCGGTGGAGCTCGCCTCCATCCTGCTGCTGGCGGGTCTGGTCACCGCCTATCACCTGGGCCGCGAGGACAAGAGCGGGGAAGTGCTCTCCGTGCCTCGCACCACACAGGAAGGAGGTCAGCAATGAGCGACATCCCCGTGGTGAGGCATGGCTCGCTGCCGGCAGCCCGCCCCCTTTCCATCCAGCAAGCACAAGGAGCATGGCGATGAGTGGAATTCCCATGGAGCACGGCCTCCTGCTGGCGGCCATTTTGTTTGCCATCGGCCTGTGCGGCCTGCTGATACGCCGCAACCTGTTGTTTATCCTCATGAGTATCGAAATCATGATGAACGCGTCCGCCCTGGCGTTCGTGGTGGCGGGTAGCCGCTGGGCCCAGGCCGACGGCCAGATCATGTACATACTGGTGATTTCTCTGGCGGCAGCGGAGGCCAGTATCGGCCTCGCCCTGTTACTGCTGCTCTATCGTCGTTACCACACCCTGAACGTGGACACTGTGAGCGAGATGCGCGGATGAGCCTCCTATATCTGACTTTCCTGTTCCCGCTGCTGGGATGGCTGCTGCTGGCCTTCTCCCTCGGCCGCCTCGGCGAGCGCACCTCGGCGCTCATCGGTGTCGGCAGCATCGGTCTCTCGGCCCTCACTACCCTGTGGGTCGGCATCGATTTTCTCAATACCATGCCGGAAGGCGGCGTCTATACCCAGACCCTGTGGCAGTGGATGACGGTGGGCGAGTTCCAGCCCGCCTTCCGTCTCTCCCTGGATGGGCTGTCGCTGACCATGCTGGGGGTCGTGACCGGGGTGGGCTTCTTCATCCACCTTTTCGCCTCCTGGTACATGCGCGGGGAAGAGGGGTATTCACGCTTCTTCACCTACACCAACCTCTTCATCGCCAGCATGCTGTTCCTGGTGCTGGCTGATGACCTGCTGTTCGTCTATCTGGGCTGGGAAGGAGTGGGGCTGTGCAGCTACCTGCTGATCGGCTTCTACTACAAGGATCGCAACAACGGCGCCGCCGCCCTCAAGGCGTTCGTGGTGACCCGGGTCGGCGACGTCTTCCTCGCCATCGGGCTCTTCGTGCTCTACCGCGAGCTCGGCACCCTCAACATTCACGAGCTGCTGGTGCGCGCCCCCGCGATGTTCGCAGAAGGCTCCCCTGCCCTGTCGTTCGCCTGCCTGATGCTGCTCGGCGGCGCGGTCGGCAAATCCGCCCAGCTGCCGCTGCAGACCTGGCTGGCGGACGCCATGGCGGGTCCGACCCCGGTTTCGGCGCTGATCCACGCGGCCACTATGGTGACTGCCGGCGTCTACCTGATAGCCCGCACCCACGGCCTCTTCCTGCTGGCTCCCGAGATCCTCCATCTGGTGGCCCTGGTCGGTGCCATCACGCTAGTGCTGGCCGGTTTTGCCGCCCTGGTGCAGACCGACATCAAGCGGATCCTGGCTTACTCCACCATGAGCCAGATAGGCTACATGTTCCTGGCCCTGGGGGTCGGTGCCTGGGAAGGGGCCATCTTCCACCTGATGACCCACGCCTTCTTCAAGGCGCTGCTGTTCCTCTCCGCCGGGGCCGTCATAATCGCGACCCACCACGAGCAGAACATCTTCAAGATGGGGGGCCTGCGCAAATCGCTGCCGCTGGTCTATGCCTGCTTCCTGGTGGGGGGCTCGGCGCTCGCCGCGCTGCCGCTGGTGACCGCCGGTTTCTACAGTAAGGACGCCATCCTCTGGCAGGTGCAGGCCAGTGGCCAGAGCGCCCTGCTGTGGGCCGGTCTGGGGGGGGCTTTCCTGACCTCCCTCTACACCTTCCGCCTCATCTTCATCGCCTTCCACGGCAAGGCGCAGACCGAGGCGCACAAAGGTCACGGTCTGGCCCACCATCTGCCACTGCTGGTGCTGCTGGTGCTCTCCACCGGGGTGGGTGCATTGATAGTGCCGCCGCTGGCCGGAGTACTGCCGGCAGGCCCCGGGGATCACATCGAAGAGGGACGCCATGGCCTCGAGATCCTCTCCGGCGTCATCGCCGTGGCAGGCATTGCGCTGGCCGCCTTCCTCTTCCTCGGCGAACGTCGCCTGGCAAAGGGGATCGCCGAGGGTGCACCGGGGCGGGCTCTGTCCACCCTCTGGTTCAATGCCTGGGGCTTTGACTGGCTTTATGACCTGATTTGGG